>NZ_JAAATW010000023.1 GCF_009908315.1 Paragemmobacter ruber | reverse complement strand
CAGATCTGCTTCATGGCATCGTTCCTCCGGACCGTCAGCCAGGTCGAGCGGTTCGGGATCCTCATGGACCGCCATCGCTGGACCGATACGCCCTGCGGATACAAAGCCGCCCGCACGATCACCCAGGTGACCTGCCACGGGATTTTTCCTCCATCTGCGATTAGAGTCCGGCCCATGGAGAGGACGGACGATGAAGAAGGCACGACTGACGGAAGAGCAGATCATTGGCATCTTGCAGGAGCATGAGGCGGGT
>NZ_JAAATW010000022.1 GCF_009908315.1 Paragemmobacter ruber | reverse complement strand
CGCAATCGCCCGTCCCGCTGCACGCGATGAAAGTTCCGCGCGCCGGGTGATTGCTCAACCCGCGCCGAAGGGCGTAGATCAGCTACCGGCTCCGGTCGCAACTGGATGATAGACCAGTGGCAGGTCACAGGCTCTGCTAAGCAGAGGAAACGTGCTGAAGGTGGCACGACCCCGCAGGGGAATGGTACCGTCTACAGGTGCTCGGACGCATTCCAGGAGCGTCTAGAGGGCTGGAAAGGGCAACTGCGCTTCAA
>NZ_JAAATW010000021.1 GCF_009908315.1 Paragemmobacter ruber | reverse complement strand
CACCCGCCTCATGCTCCTGCAAGATGCCAATGATCTGCTCTTCCGTCAGTCGTGCCTTCTTCATCGTCCGTCCTCTCCATGGGCCGGACTCTAATCGCAGATGGAGGAAAAATCCCGTGGCAGGTCAGAGTGTGTGGCCCCACCGCCCCGCCTCTGCCCCATCCCTTCGAGTTGACCCGCGGTTCGGACAGCAGAAAGCCCCGCTGTTTGGCGGGGCGCAGGTCATTGATATCGTTGTAGTTTTTTGGTTGCGGGGGCAGGATTTGAACCTGCGGCCTTCAGGTTATGAGCCTGACGAGCTACCGGGCTGCTCCACCCCGCGACAGGTGGTGTCTGACTTGACTGTTTTGTTATCGCTTAGGGAGAGGA
>NZ_JAAATW010000020.1 GCF_009908315.1 Paragemmobacter ruber | reverse complement strand
GCGGCGCGGGCGATGACACGCTCGACGGTGGCGGCGGCAATGACACGCTGGCGGGCGAGGGCGACAATGACCTGCTGCGCGGCGACGGCGGCAATGACAGCCTGATCGGCGGCAGCGGCAACGACACACTGCAGGGCGGCACCGGGAACGACACGCTCGACGGCGGCGCAGGCACCGACCGTGCGGTCTTCACCGGCCCGGTCACGGAGTACAGCTTCGACTACGGCCCCGGCGGGGCGCTGATCGTCACCGATACCGTTGCCGCCCGCGACGGCACCGACACGCTGACGGGGGTGGAGTTCGCCACCTTCAACGGCGTCACCTACCGCGTGATCAGCGGGGATGACGGGTCCAACACCACGCTGCAAGGCCCCGATGACGGGACGCCCAGCATCATCATCGCCCATGACGGCAATGACTGGGGCGGCGGCCATGCCACCAGCGATGCGGTCTTCGGCGGCGCGGGCG
>NZ_JAAATW010000019.1 GCF_009908315.1 Paragemmobacter ruber | reverse complement strand
TCTGCCTCGGGGAGGTTCTGGTAGTTGGCGAAGAGACCCCCACCATTCATCAGATCCCCAGTGAAGATGCGGCGCAGCGTTGTCTCCAGAGGTGTCCCCAGCGCATCGGCAAGCGTGTGCCCGGACAGCCGATCATTAAGGCGCAGGACGATCTGCTGATGGTGCCGAACGATCTCCGATGGAAAGTCGCTAAGTGGCAGACGCTTCTTCTTGAACGACCCCCAATGGTCTCTCTTTGGCTCCCGCACCTCTATCGGATGGGGCCGCGCGCGTTTGAAGCGCAGTTGCCCTTTCCAGCCCTCTAGACGCTCCTGGAATGCGTCCGAGCACCTGTAGACGGTACCATTCCCCTGCGGGGTCGTGCCACCTTCAGCACGTTTCCTCTGCTTAGCAGAGCCTGGGTGATCGTGCGGGCGGCTTTGTATCCGCAGGGCGTATCGGTCCAGCGATGGCGGTCCATGAGGATCCCGAACCGCTCGACCTGGCTGACGGTCCGGAGGAACGATGCCATGAAGCAGATCTG
>NZ_JAAATW010000018.1 GCF_009908315.1 Paragemmobacter ruber | reverse complement strand
GCGGCGCGGGCGATGACACGCTCGACGGTGGCGGCGGCAATGACACGCTGGCGGGCGAGGGCGACAATGACCTGCTGCGCGGCGACGGCGGCAATGACAGCCTGATCGGCGGCAGCGGCAACGACACGCTGCAGGGCGGCACCGGGAACGACACGCTCGACGGCGGCGCAGGCACCGACCGCGCGGTCTTCACCGGCCCGGTCACGGAGTACAGCTTCGACTACGGCCCCGGCGGGGCGCTGATCGTCACCGATACCGTGGCCGCCCGCGACGGCACCGACACGCTGACGGGGGTGGAGTTTGCCATTTTCAACGGCGTCACCTATCGCGTGATCAGCGGCGATGACGGGTCCAACACCACGCTGCAAGGCCCCGATGACGGGACGCCCAGCATCATCATCGCCCATGACGGCAACGACTGGGGCGGCGGCCACGCCACCAGCGATGCGGTCTTCGGCGGCGCGGGCGATGACACGCTCGACGGTGGCGGCGGCAATGACACGCTGGCGGGCGAGGGCGACAACGACCTGCTGCGCGGCGACGGCGGCAATGACAGCCTGA
>NZ_JAAATW010000017.1 GCF_009908315.1 Paragemmobacter ruber | reverse complement strand
CGTAGGATGGGCATTACTGCCCATCCTACCTGTCCCATCACTTGATGATCTTCGACACGACGCCGGCGCCGACGGTGCGGCCGCCTTCACGGATGGCGAAGCGCAGCTTCTCTTCCATCGCGATCGGCGCGATCAGCTCGACCTCGAACTTCAGGTTGTCGCCCGGCATCACCATCTCGGTGCCTTCCGGCAGCTTCACCGTCCCCGTCACGTCCGTCGTGCGGAAGTAGAACTGCGGACGGTAGTTCGCGAAGAACGGCGTGTGGCGGCCGCCCTCTTCCTTCGTCAGGATGTAGGCCTCGGCTTCAAAATGCGTGTGCGGATTCACCGATTTCGGCTTGCACAGCACCTGACCACGCTCCACGCCGTCACGGTCGATCCCGCGCAGCAGAACGCCCACGTTGTCACCGGCTTCCCCGCGATCCAGCAGCTTGCGGAACATCTCAACGCCCGTGCAGACCGACTTCTTGGTCTCGCGGATCCCCACGATCTCCACTTCGTCGCCGACGTTGATCACGCCACGCTCCACACGACCCGTCACAACCGTCCCGCGGCCCGAGATCGAGAACACGTCCTCGATCGGCATCAGGA
>NZ_JAAATW010000016.1 GCF_009908315.1 Paragemmobacter ruber | reverse complement strand
GTGTCGTTGCCGCTGCCGCCGATCAGGCTGTCATTGCCGCCGTCGCCGCGCAGCAGGTCATTGTCGCCCTCGCCCGCCAGCGTGTCATTGCCGCCGCCACCGTCGAGCGTGTCATCGCCCGCGCCGCCGAAGACCGCATCGCTGGTGGCATGGCCGCCGCCCCAGTCATTGCCGTCATGGGCGATGATGATGCTGGGCGTCCCGTCATCGGGGCCTTGCAGCGTGGTGTTGGACCCGTCATCGCCGCTGATCACGCGGTAGGTGACGCCGTTGAAGGTAGCGAACTCCACCCCCGTCAGCGTGTCGGTGCCGTCGCGGGCGGCAACGGTATCGGTGACGATCAGCGCCCCACCGGGGCCGTAGTCGAAGCTGTACTCCGTGACCGGGCCGGTGAAGACCGCGCGGTCGCTGCCTGCGCCGCCGTCGAGCGTGTCGTTCCCGGTGCCGCCCTGCAGCGTGTCGTTGCCGCTGCCGCCGATCAGGCTGTCATTGCCGCCGTCGCCGCGCAGCAGGTCGTTGTCGCCCTCGCCCGCCAGCGTGTCATTGCCGCCGCCACCGTCGAGCGTGTCATCGCCCGCGCCGCCGAAGACCGCATCGCTGGTGGCATGGCCGCCGCCCCAGTCATTGCCGTCATGGGCGATGATGATGCTGGGCGT
>NZ_JAAATW010000015.1 GCF_009908315.1 Paragemmobacter ruber | reverse complement strand
TTCTTGGTCTCGCGGATCCCCACGATCTCCACTTCGTCGCCGACGTTGATCACGCCACGCTCCACACGACCCGTCACAACCGTCCCGCGGCCCGAGATCGAGAACACGTCCTCGATCGGCATCAGGAACGGCTGGTCAATCGCGCGGGCCGGGGTCGGGATGTAGCTGTCCACAGCCGCCATCAGCGCGCGGATCGACTGCTCGCCGATGTCCGGACGCTCGCCGATCATCGCCTGATGCGCCGAACCCTTGATGATCGGAATGTCGTCGCCCGGATACTCGTAGCTGGAGAACAGCTCGCGGATCTCCATCTCCACCAGCTCGATCAGCTCCTCGTCATCCACGAGGTCCACCTTGTTCATGTAGCAGACCATGTAAGGAATGCCGACCTGACGGCCCAGCAGGATGTGCTCGCGCGTCTGCGGCATCGGGCCGTCGGAGGCCGCGCAAACCAGGATCGCGCCGTCCATCTGCGCCGCACCCGTGATCATGTTCTTCACATAGTCCGCGTGGCCGGGGCAGTCGACATGCGCGTAGTGACGGTTCTCCGTCTCATACTCCACATGCGCGGTCGAAATCGTGATCCCGCGCGCACGCTCTTCCGGCGCACCGTCAATCTGGTCATAGGCGCGGAATTCGCCGAAATACTTCGTGATCGCCGCCGTCAGCGTCGTCTTGCCGTGGTCAACGTGGCC
>NZ_JAAATW010000014.1 GCF_009908315.1 Paragemmobacter ruber | reverse complement strand
CCTGGGTGATCGTGCGGGCGGCTTTGTATCCGCAGGGCGTATCGGTCCAGCGATGGCGGTCCATGAGGATCCCGAACCGCTCGACCTGGCTGACGGTCCGGAGGAACGATGCCATGAAGCAGATCTGCTTCTCGGTCTCCTGTGCAACCCGCCGGTTTGTCTTGAGGGTTCCTGGAGGATCGCGACGGGACGATCTGGGCTTGGCCAGAATGCCGATCTCGTCGAGTAGTTCGAGAATGATCGTGCGGGTCAGGTCGTCCGCCGCAGTATGCTCTCCGTTGACGAAGAGGTCTGCCTTGATCGAGCGTGTGGGGGACGCCGAAGGAAGCGGCTGGGTAGTGCTAAGGGGGAAGTGGAACATGGGGGGATCTCCTGTGGATCGGACCCTCTGAAGGACGCCCTGCTAAAGCTGCTCGGTCGTCGCTCTGGGTCAGAGACGCACAGAAAATCGTCCCGTACAGGTGGCAGAGGCACATCTGCCCTGATTGGCGAAAAAACAGGGGTGCGCGTTCGTCTTCGGAAACAGCGCGGAAGCCGACAAACTACGCTACCCCTGAACCCAAAAACTTGCTGGCGATCCAGGACAGCATGTCACCGCGCGCGAATGCGGCAGTTCCCCCGTGGGGGGCACCCGAAAGCCCCCCCATCACATCAGCGCAGGAAATCTCCGTGCGTCGGAGACTAGGTGCAATCACGGCGGCTGAACCTCCAGGTGGCCGTCCGCCGCCATCAGGCCCCGTAGGACAAAACGTGCCTGTTGACCGTGACTCCAGCCCTTTGCTACCCCTTGTTTTACTGAGGCCATCAACGGCAGAGGTGCCCGTAACGGGAACATAACAACAGACCCTGGGCACCAG
>NZ_JAAATW010000013.1 GCF_009908315.1 Paragemmobacter ruber | reverse complement strand
TGACCTGCCACGGGATTTTTCCTCCATCTGCGATTAGAGTCCGGCCCATGGAGAGGACGGACGATGAAGAAGGCACGACTGACGGAAGAGCAGATCATTGGCATCTTGCAGGAGCATGAGGCGGGTGCGAAGTGCGCCGATCTCTGCCGCAAGCACGGTATGTCGGAAGGCACGTTCTATGCCTGGAAGGCGAAGTATTCCGGGATGACGGTGTCCGAGGCCAAGCGGCTGAAGGCGCTGGAGGACGAGAACGCCAAGCTGAAGAAGTTGCTGGCCGAGCAGATGCTCGACATGGCGGCGATGAAGGAACTCTTGTCAAAAAAATGGTGACGCCCGCCGTGAAGCGCGAGGCTGTCGCGCATCTGAAGGCCCATCTCGGGCTATCGGAACGGCGGGCGTGCCAGATAGCAGGGGCGGACCGCAAAATGGTGCGCTACCGCTCGCAGCGCGCGCCCGACACGGCCTTGCGCGGGCGGCTGCGGGATCTGGCCAATGAGAGGCGCAGGTTCGGCTACCGGCGGCTGTTCGTGCTCTTGCGGCGCGAGGGAGAGGCATCGGGGGTCAACCGCATTTACCGGCTCTACCGCGAGGAAGGGTTAACGGTGCGTAAACGCAAAGCACGCCGCAAAGCCCTTGGCACAAGGGCCCCGATCCTGATGGAGGCGCGGGCCAATGCCCGTTGGTCACTGGATTTCGTGCATGACCAGTTCGCTTGCGGGCGGCGCTTCCGGGTGCTGAATGTGGTCGATGACGTCACGCGGGAATGCCTCGCAGCGATCCCCGACACTTCCATCTCGGGCCGCCGCGTGGCGCGGGAGTTGACCGCGCTGATCGAACGCCGCGGCAAGCCCGGGATGATCGTGTCGGACAATGGCACCGAACTGACCTCGAACGCGATCCTGAAGTGGTGCGCCGAACACAAGGTCGAATGGCACTACATCGCACCCGGAAAGCCGATGCAGAACGGTTTTGTCGAGAGCTTCAACGGCAGGATGCGGGACGAGTTCTTGAACGAGACGCTGTTCCGCAACCTTGCCCATGCCCGCGATCTGATCGCGGCTTGGGTCGCCGACTACAACACCGCGCGACCCCACTCGGCCCTCGGCTACCAGACCCCCGCAGGCTTCGCACTGAACCTGACCACCGCAATCGCCCGTCCCGCTGCACGCGATGAAAGTTCCGCGCGCCGGGTGATTGCTCAACCCGCGCCGAAGGGCGTAGATCAGCTACCGGCTCCGGTCGCAACTGGATGATAGACCAGTGGCAGGTCA
>NZ_JAAATW010000012.1 GCF_009908315.1 Paragemmobacter ruber | reverse complement strand
TAGGTTCGAGATGAGCGGCAGCCTCGCGTCGAGCGCTACCACTTTTAACGGCCAATCCTTCGGCGCGGTGCTGTCCACCATCGCCTCCGCCAGCAGTGGCTTCAGCGTTGCATTCTTGTTTTCGAGCGCCTTAAGCAGTTTGGCCTCTTTCTGTACTATGCTCCCAGACCCCGCCCTCCAGACATCGAACGTGGCACACGTGATCGCGTGCTCGCAGCAGACCTCCGTCATTTTCACTCCCGCCTACTAGTTTCGCTGGATTGCGACGATCTGCTACTTAGTGGACATCGATACCATCAAGTCTGGTCCTCTCCTTGGGCAAAAACCTAGCATCAGATGAAGCAGTTGTCGGGGACCACAGTAGCGTCCGTGCAGCAATCGAAAAAGAGATATCGCCTGGACAACATGAATATACTACGTAGCGCCCATGATGCGCTTGCAAGCATCAGACAATTCTATTTCTGCTGGCCACCTCCGCATAGCCTGATCACAAATCCTTCGCACATTGTGAGCTTCGACGGCAGTGAGTCTCCCGCCCCGATCAAGAAACGAGTTACAGCCTATGATTAGCGTTACATAAGGATGAATTGTAACTCTGCCAAGCTTGTCCTCCAGCGAGATCGCCTTAAGAAGGCACTCGTATCCTTCTTCAAAGTAAACCCGATCACCACTGTAAATGCTCTGCAAATACATGAGAACCTTACCTAAGGTCGTTAGGCCAAAGGGATGCTCCTCGATCGCGACTGAGTATCGGGCATTCTGAAGGGACTCTCCAAGTAACTCAGACTGAGACTCACCCGAGACGCGCTCTGATTGAGATAGTCGCAGTAGAGCTGTCTGCTCCCAATATCTCGAATTCCAACGCCACGCCTCCTTAGTGCTCTCATAGAAGTCCGGAGCCAAGTCACCCAGAAACTTCTCCACTACATCATCAAAGTCGAAAAGTCGCCCAGCTAAACGAGCTTCAGGTGATCGAGCACGTATGGCGCTTCGATTTACAAACGGTGCGACTGCATTTGCAATACCTACAAAGGCGCGCAGCAAGGCACTTGGATTTGTGCGGGTCAATGCAAAAAGGATCTCATCGGCAATTGTGGAGTTCTCAACCGTTACGTAGTTCTTGCCGGGATCAACATACCGAAGAGAGAGACCTGCTGCTGAGCTCAAAAGTGTCCTTAACGTCTCAGAATCCGCAGTCGTAGACAGAATTGAAAGACGAACCCCACCCTTGAAACAATGCGCACACACTGCAACCGATAGGAAGGCTTCCAATTGCTCAGATGTGGCTGAGTTGATGAGGCCTGTAATGATCTTCGACAAGGGCCTGAAATCATTCAAAATTCTACAAGTGGCAACCGCTACGGGGTCACTTCTCAAAGACCCAAAGAATGATCGGTCACCTTTCAACGCTAGGTGAGAACCTACTAACATACGATCGGAAAGCTTCTGAACTAACCTTTCGACGTCTATATTTCTTAGTGGGTCGATTTCTACCGTTGTGTAACCCTTCGATCCAAAAGTTCGATCGATGTAATGTCTGCGGTAGCTGCGCTCTCCGCCGATGATTGTTAAATCATCCCTCTCGGCTCGGCTAAGAAGATCTGCTATTGACTGAGCGTGATCAGCGAAGTTGTCCACAACAAGAACCACGGAACCGTCAATCGCATCGAGAGTACTCGCAGTTGACTTAGACATCCGGCCTAGTTCACTCGCCCAGAGCACATGAGCTTGTCCGAAGGATGCTAGGCTATAGGCCACTCTTCGTAGTATTGCAGTTTTCCCTGTACCGGTTCCACCCAGTATGACAATTATTTCACGACCCTGTGGTGCGCCAGAGACCTCCGCTACAATTGGGGCAACTTCGTGTCGAGGTATATCCAATTGCGCCGCCAAGTCAGGCCAAGTCGGCGGACTTCCGTAGTAGAATTTATTTGACCCCGTCTCCAAACTTGGAAGCCTAGGCACCAACTCAAAATCAGCATCAAACTGCATGGCCGCAGTCCTATCCACGACCGCTGGAAGTATTTCCCTTATGCCAGCGGGTATTCGGTCTTCTATCAGAGGTGGCGCCGGTATTTTTGTCTTCAGATACTGGATAAAATCGGCAGAGTATCCCTTAAAATGAATGAGGCCGTGCTCTTTGCAGAGTGACCTAGTAATCACGCCATCATCACTACTAACATAGACTGAGGGAGGCACATCGTCGCGAACGGATACCTCGTCTCGGAACGCAAGGTAATACTCAAGATCGACCTCATCCATGGAGGCTCCAGAAATAATCACGGGTTCAGACCTTAGTGCGGCAGAAAGAAACACCATCCAAGGATTTTGCGCTTTAATTATCTTAATATACTGATCTCTGCTGAAGACATACCCCTTCTCGGGATTTTTTACAGTCCCATGCAGATAGATGAGCGGTAAGTCTGCCGAGGTCTGAAAGCTCTCAAAGGGATCGGCGAAGTGAATTGGATGCAGCTTCTGCCTTTTATTTTCAATATATGCTGCTTCAAGAGAGTCATCAATGTTAAATGTAAATATTTGCCGCCAGTTAAAGGAGCTGATTCCAAGAGCGGTTGCTCCTGGTTTGGAATTCGACAGTCTCCTTGTAACGTGCTCTTCGATTTGGTCTGGAGACAGTAGCTTGAATACGCGTTGAAGTGAAGAATCTTCCGGTGCGCCCGTTAACTGCGCCAGCTCCTTCAATAAGGTGGAACCCAGCGGCAGCCTACCCAAAGCATTGGACGAGTCGTGGCTTGCTCCCGCACCGAGCAGCAGAGTGTAGCTACCGGCTATGACTGCGTCCACCAATGACTTTTCCTGGTTTGCGGAAATCGATGCAAATGCCATTCTCACCCTCAAGCTTTGTGATAGCTTAGCAAGGAACTTGATGAACGCAAGTGCTGGTGATGTCGAGCGACATACTTATGAGAAACCCCGTGATATTGAGCGTGTGAGGTTATCATGTGATGCTTGCTTCCTTTTTGGTCAGATACATTGAGTTTCAGATTCAGACGAATGCTTTGGCTGCGACTATAATAGCAAAGAAGAAGGTTATCGGTCGTATCGGGCGGCGAAGCGCCTCCAGTCCTTGATGCGACCGAAATTGATTTCGGTGCGGTTGCAGCACTTGTCTCTCCGCTTGTCGTTTCTCAACGTTTTCTTACGGGTTTCCTTCTGGGGATGCAGACCTTGCCCGCGCCTTTCAAGGCATCTCAACGCTAGCCCGTGTCGTTTGACCGGCTGGTCAGAAGCAAGCCCGCTTTCGGCGGGCTTTCGAACTGAGTGGATGTCCCGGTTTAGTCGCTGACCGGGCCGGTCGACATTAAGATCCCGATGGACTGCCCCTTCGCATTGGTAACGATATGTAGCTATGTGTTCATGCCCTCTTTGTTCGGCCTTCTGATGCGCACTTCTCATTTCTCTGTGCTTGAGCAGGCAGTGCTAAATCTCGATCTGCCCATCCTCGCGTATTCTATTCACCTTGTGGTAGCCCTATCGGGGAGGGAGACAAATGATCCCCTCCCCCTCAAGTAGACGTAAGACCCTTTCAGTTGTCCCAATGCTCCTGAGTATCGATCACCTCGAATTCCTCGACGTATTCGACGGGACCAGCCGTCAGGCTTCCGAGTGCGTCTTGGAGACGATACTCCGCGCCCATTGGGCAGGGAAGTGGCTCGATCAGCCGTGGAGCCTGTCCTGCGACCGAGACGTCTAGCCAGGGCGCATGAGGCCCGAGGAACTCCTTCAGGGTGCCTTGAAGTATCCGTAGGACCCGACCCTCATCTGACCGTCGCACCAGAAGGCTGTCGTGTATCGGATAGGCTGCAAGGCCTTCGCGAAGACAACGCTCCAGGACGGTGATCAGGATCTCCGCCTCGATGAACTGAAGGGGAAGGGTCAGACAGGGCGACCCATCCAAGAATGGCATGACCTCGAAGATCGCTGGAAGCAGATCGGACACACTGACGTTGCCCAGGCGGTACTTGGTTCTGAACTTGGTACCGTCTTGCTGCTTCGGGAATCTGCTGGGGCGTCCACCAGGCGCATGGATCATGCACTGCACCAGGTTCTTCGCTGCCTTGCGGAGATCCGGCGTCTGGACCCAGCTGATGGCCGTATAGGGGTCTTGAGGCAACCTGTGGGGGTGCCGGTAGAGCGCGGCCAGGATGGCCACATGAGACGCCTTCAGGTCGATCTCGCAGACCGGTTCCCCATCGATGGTGCAGCGCAGCCTG
>NZ_JAAATW010000011.1:0-2500 GCF_009908315.1 Paragemmobacter ruber | reverse complement strand
CCAGATGATCTAGCCATGTCCAGGATGAAGGTTGGGTAACACCAACTGGAGGTCCGAACCAACACCCGTTGAAAAGGGTCTGGATGAGGTGTGGCTAGGGGTGAAAGGCCAATCAAATCTGGAGATAGCTGGTTCTCCGCGAAAGCTATTTAGGTAGCGCCTCGGACGAATACCTTGGGGGGTAGAGCACTACATGGATGATGGGGGCCCACAGCCTTACTGAGTCTAAGTAAACTCCGAATACCCAAGAGTACTATCCGGGAGACACACGGCGGGTGCTAACGTCCGTCGTGAAGAGGGAAACAACCCTGACCTGCAGCTAAGGCCCCTAATTCGTGGCTAAGTGGGAAAGCATGTGGGACGGCCAAAACAACCAGGAGGTTGGCTTAGAAGCAGCCATCCTTTAAAGATAGCGTAACAGCTCACTGGTCTAGATAAGCTGTCCTGCGGCGAAGATGTAACGGGGCTCAAGCCACGAGCCGAAGCTCAGGATGCACAGCAATGTGCGTGGTAGCGGAGCGTTCTGTGATATAGCTCATCATGTCTTATCCATCCTTCGGGGTGGTGTGGACATGGAGAGCTTTCTGTGAAGCCGGGCCGTGAGGCAACCGGTGGAGAGATCAGAAGCGAGAATGTTGACATGAGTAGCGACAAACAGGGTGAGAGACCCTGTCGCCGAAAGTCCAAGGGTTCCTGCTTAAAGCTAATCTGAGCAGGGTAAGCCGGCCCCTAAGGCGAGGCCGAAAGGCGTAGTCGATGGGAACCAGGTTAATATTCCTGGGCCAGGAGGATGTGACGGATCTCAAGGGTAGTTCAGGCTTATCGGATTGTCTGGGCTGCTGAGAGGTTCCTGGAAATAGCCCTCCATCAGACCGTACCCTAAACCGACACAGGTGGACTGGTAGAGTATACCAAGGCGCTTGAGAGAACCACGTTAAAGGAACTCGGCAAAATGCCTCCGTAAGTTCGCGAGAAGGAGGCCCCATATGTGCGCAAGCATGTGTGGGGGGCACAAACTAGGGGGTGGCGACTGTTTACTTAAAACACAGGGCTGTGCGAAGCCGTAAGGCGACGTATACAGTCTGACGCCTGCCCGGTGCTGGAAGGTTAAAAGGAGGGGTGCAAGCTCCGAATTGAAGCCCCAGTAAACGGCGGCCGTAACTATAACGGTCCTAAGGTAGCGAAATTCCTTGTCGGGTAAGTTCCGACCTGCACGAATGGCGTAACGATCTCCCCGCTGTCTCTAACGTGGACTCAGCGAAATTGAACTGTGTGTCAAGATGCACACTACCCGCGGTTAGACGGAAAGACCCCATGAACCTTTACTCCAGCTTTGCACTGGCATCAGGATTGTGATGTGCAGGATAGGTGGTAGGCATCGAAGCAGGGACGCCAGTCTCTGTGGAGCCTCCCTTGAGATACCACCCTTCGCACTCTTGATGTCTAACCGCGGCCCGTTATCCGGGTCCGGGACCCTGCATGGTGGGGAGTTTGACTGGGGCGGTCGCCTCCCAAACAGTAACGGAGGCGCGCGAAGGTTGGCTCAGACCGGTCGGAAATCGGTCGTTGAGTGCAATGGCAGAAGCCAGCCTGACTGCAAGTCTGACAAGACGAGCAGAGACGAAAGTCGGCCATAGTGATCCGGTGGTCCCAAGTGGGAGGGCCATCGCTCAACGGATAAAAGGTACTCTGGGGATAACAGGCTGATGATGCCCAAGAGTCCATATCGACGGCATCGTTTGGCACCTCGATGTCGGCTCATCTCATCCTGGGGCTGGAGCAGGTCCCAAGGGTATGGCTGTTCGCCATTTAAAGAGGTACGTGAGCTGGGTTTAGAACGTCGTGAGACAGTTCGGTCCCTATCTGCCGTGGGTGTAGGAGACTTGAGAAGAGTTGCCCCTAGTACGAGAGGACCGGGGTGAACGTTCCACTGGTGGACCAGTTGTCGTGCCAACGGCAGTGCTGGGTAGCTATGAACGGACAGGATAACCGCTGAAGGCATCTAAGCGGGAAGCCCCCTTCAAAACAAGGTCTCCCTTGAGGGCCGTGGAAGACCACCACGTCGATAGGCCGGAGGTGTAAGTGCAGCAATGCATTCAGCTGACCGGTACTAATTGCCCGATAGGCTTGATTTGATCCAGAAACAGCAAGGCTGTCTGATCAAAAGCAAATGCGCTTGGAACAATAAAACACTGATGAAATGGGGAAGATCATTCCTTCCCCGTGTTTCTTCCTCGGTTTGGTGGTCATAGCACGAGCAAAACACCCGGTCCCATCCCGAACCCGGCCGTTAAGTGCCGTCGCGCCAATGGTACTCCGTCTCAAGACGTGGGAGAGTAGGTCACCGCCAAACCTAGAAAGAAACACGAAACATCCTCTCCCTAAGCGATAACAAAACAGTCAAGTCAGACACCACCTGTCGCGGGGTGGAGCAGCCCGGTAGCTCGTCAGGCTCATAACCTGAAGGCCGCAGGTTCAAATCCTGCCCCCGCAACCAAAA
>NZ_JAAATW010000010.1 GCF_009908315.1 Paragemmobacter ruber | reverse complement strand
GACAGTGAAGCTGACACTCACATCATCGGATGTTACCACCCTAGTGAGCCGATATGCAAACAATCCAAACGCCGATGCGCCCAAACCGCCCGCATATCCCTTCATAAATCCATCAATGTCAAAGAGCTATCCAAGGACAAAAAAGATCAGGGCGCCAGCTTCCTAGCGTATCCCCGTCCGCCTTGTCTTCAGATGTTCCGGCTTTCTGCTTCGTTTCCGCTTTCGCTTCGTCGTCGCTTCCGTCCGCCACCGTTGCTGTTCCGCTTCGGTGAGGGGCTATTTACGGAGGTGCGCCGGGGGCCGCAAGAGGGAAAAATGAGAAACCCGCGATTTTTTTCCTTATGCCGGATTTATCCACAATATCTTGGGCTTGGGGAAACTTTCGGCACAGCGACCGCTGCATTGCAGCAAGAAAATGATGCCGGGCTATCCCTTGCCGCAGGGTCAAACCACCTGTGGCGCACTGTGGCGCCGGTTGCGCCACAGCCTTGCGCCGATCAAGAGGCAGATCACGCCAAGATAGATCAGCGGCTCTACCGGCCATGCCTTCACCAACACCACATAATGAATCGCCCCAGCCAGGGCCGCGACATAGGTCAGACGGTGCAGCCGCTGCCAGGCGGCAGCGCCCAGCCTGCGAATCGCGGCGTTGTTCGAGGTGATGGCCAGCGGAACCATCGCGAGAAAACCGATCATGCCGATGATGATATACCACCGCTTGACCAGATCGGCCGCCATCTCCTCCCAGCGCAGGCCCATGTCGAGGATGACCCATGTCAGCAGGTGCATGCCGACATAGAAGAACGCCAGAAGACCGATCGCCCGGCGGAACCGCATCAGGTTCAGCCCCGCCCAGCGAAGGGGCGTGATGAACAGCCCCGCCACAAGGAATTGCAGCCCCAGCTCGCCCAGCCGCAACTCGATCGCCTTGACCGGGTCCACGCCCAGCCCGCCGGAAAAGGCAAGCCAGACGATCCAGAGAAAGGGCAGCACCCCCGCCAGATAGACGGCATTCACCGGAACCCGTCGGGCGATCTGATTCAACCGGTCCATCAGTAGTTCGCCACCAGATCCATACCGGCGTAGAGCGAGGCCACCTGTTCTTCATAGCCGTTGAACATCAGCGTGTCCTGACGGCCCGCGAAAAGGCCCGCGCCGATGCGCCGTTCGGAGGCCTGCGACCAGCGCGGATGATCGACTTGCGGGTTCACGTTCGAAAAGAACCCGTATTCCGATGGCTGCAGCATGTTCCACGTCGTCTGCGGCTGATCCGCGACAAGGCTGATCCGCACGACGCTCTTGATCGACTTGAAGCCGTATTTCCACGGAACGACCAGACGGATCGGCGCGCCGTTCTGCTTTGGCATCTCTTCGCCATAAAGCCCGGTGGCAAGGATGGTAAGGGGGTTCATCGCCTCATCCAGCCGCAAGCCCTCGCGATAGGGCCATTCGAGGATGGGCTGGCGCTGACCCGGCATCTCTTCGGGCCGGACGAGCGTTTCGAAGGCCACATACTTGGCCGACGGCTGCACCCCCACGCGATTCAAGAGCCCCGCCAGTTCAAACCCGATCCAGGGAATGACCATCGACCACGCCTCGACGCAGCGGAAGCGGTAGATGCGTTCTTCCAGCGGCTGGTCCTTCATGACATCGGCAAGGTCATAGGTGCCAGGGCGATCCACAAGGCCGTCAATGACGATGGACCACGGATCGGTCGTCAAGGCGCCGGCGTTGCGGGCCGGGTCCTCCTTGCCTGTGCCGAATTCATAGAAGTTGTTGTAGGTGGTGATCTCTTCGAATGTGTTCGGCGTTTCGTCGGTGGAGAATACGCTCGGCGCGGCGTCGATCCGGGCAAGGGCGGGGCCAGCGGCCAGCATCGCGCCCGCCCCGGCGATCAGCGTGCGGCGATTCAGGAAAAGTGACTTTGGGGTCACATCGGACCAGCCAAGTTTCGATGCCGTCATTCGCGTTTCCCTTCTTCATCCTGTTAGGCCAATGTTGGCGGGCCGTCACGGAAAGGCAAACGTGCGCCCTTCACGTTCTCACTACGTAGCGGAAAGATGTTCCGTTTCAGTAACGGCTGATAAAACCCCGTCACACCATTTTGAGTTGAAGCGCAAATCCGGCCCGGCTTAGGCCGCGCGCGCGCCATGGCAAGACCTGTAAACGGATGTGTTAGGGGTCATCTGGTCGCAGTCCCGCCCCATATACCACTGTGCCAATCACGGCAGTCAGATCAAACGGGAGTGACACCTATGATCCGCAGAACCTTTCTCGCCCTGACCACCGCGGTCGCGTTTGCCATGCCGTCCTACGCTCAGGACGCCGATATCGTGGACACCGCCGTTGCCAACGGGAACTTCACCACGCTGGCCGCCGCGCTGGAAGCGGCAGGCCTTGTGGAAACGCTGAAGGGCGAAGGTCCGTTCACCGTCTTTGCGCCGACCGACGCCGCCTTTGCCGCGCTGCCTGCCGGCACCGTCGAAGAGCTGCTGAAGCCCGAAAACAAGGACCAGCTGACCGCGATCCTGACCTATCACGTCGTCCCCGGCGCCGTGATGTCGTCGGACCTGACGGAAGGCATGACCGCCACCACCGTGAACGGCAAGGACATCACGATCACGCTGGAAGGCGGGCCGAAGGTCAACGGCGCCGTCATCTCGACGCCCGATGTGGCCGCGTCGAACGGCGTGATCCACGTGATCGACTCGGTCATCCTGCCGCCGGAAGGCTGATCCGGCATCTCCCTGTCGGACCAGGGACCGGACCGGGGGGCGCAGCGCTGGCTGCGCCCCCTTTTCGTTTCAGTGCACCACCGCCTGTGCCGGACGGTCGCGCCGGGATGCGATCACACGGTCGCCCACGATCAACCCCTCTGCCCCCGCCGTGACATGGACGGTGGACCCGTCGAGGATGTCGCCCGCCAGCAGCATCTCGGCCAGCGGGTCCTGCAACTGACGCTGGATGACGCGCTTTAGCGGCCGGGCGCCATAAACGGGATCATAGCCTTCCTCGGCCAGCCAGGCGCGGGCATCGGCATCGAGGTCCAGCGTGATCTTCCGCTGTGCCAGCCGCTTTTCAAGGCGGCGCAGCTGGATGTCCACGATCCCGGTCATGTCGGCGCGGCCCAGACGATCAAAGATGATCGTCTCATCCAGACGGTTCAGGAATTCGGGGCGGAAATGCGCGCGCACCGCTTCCATCACCTCGCGCTTGGCCTGCGCGGCATCCGTGCCATCCGGCAGCATCGACAGCGCCTGCGACCCGAGGTTCGAGGTCAAGACGATGATCGTCTGCTTGAAGTCCACGGTCCGGCCCTGACCATCGGTCAGGATGCCATCATCGAGGACCTGCAGCAGGACGTTGAACACGTCCGGATGGGCCTTTTCCACCTCGTCGAACAGGACGACCTGATAGGGCTTGCGACGCACCGCTTCGGTCAGCACCCCGCCTTCGTCATAGCCGACATAGCCGGGGGGCGCGCCGATCAGGCGGGCGACGGCGTGTTTTTCCATGAACTCCGACATGTCGATGCGGACCATCGCGGAATCGTCGTCGAACAGGTACTCGGCCAGTGCCTTCGTCAGTTCCGTCTTGCCCACGCCGGTTGGCCCAAGGAAGAGGAACGATCCAAGCGGGCGGCCTTCGTCGTTCAGCCCCGCGCGGGCGCGGCGGACGGCTTTCGATACCGCCTCCACCGCCTGCCGCTGGCCGACGACCCGGCGACCGAGTTCCTCTTCCATCCGCAACAGCTTTTCCTTCTCGCCTTCCAGCATCTTGCTGGTGGGAATGCCGGTCCAGCGTTCCACAACCTCGGCGATCTGTTCGGGACGCACCGCTTCGGACACCAGCGCCTCGCCTTCGCGGGCCTCCGCTTCGGCCAGGGATTTTTCCAGCCCCGGGATGCGGCCGTACTGCAGTTCACCCGCCTTGGCGAAGTCCCCCTCGCGCTTGGCCTGTTCCAGTTCGGCGCGGGCGCGGTCGAGCTGTTCCTTCAACTCGCGTGCCTGTTCCAGACTGTCGCGTTCTGCCTGCCATTTTGCGGTCATCGCCGCCGACTGCTGTTGCAGGTCGGACAGTTCCTTTTCCAGCTTTTCCAGCCGGTCGCGGGAGGCGGCGTCATCCTCTTTCTTCAACGCCTCGGATTCGATCTGGAATTGCAGGATCTGACGATCCAGCGCGTCCAGTTCCTCGGGCTTGCTGTCCACTTCCATCCGCAGGCGGCTGGCCGCCTCATCCACAAGGTCGATCGCCTTGTCGGGAAGGAAGCGGTCGGTGATATAGCGATGCGACAGGGTCGCCGCCGCCACCAGCGCAGAGTCGCTGATGCGGACACCGTGGTGCAGTTCATACTTCTCCTTGATCCCGCGCAGGATGGAGATGGTGTCTTCCACCGTGGGTTCGTTCACCATCACCGGCTGGAAGCGGCGGGCGAGGGCCGCGTCCTTTTCCACATATTTGCGGTATTCATCCAGCGTGGTGGCGCCGACGCAGTGCAGTTCTCCCCGCGCCAGCGCAGGCTTGATCAGATTGGCCGCATCCATCGCGCCGTCGGATTTGCCCGCGCCCACAAGGGTGTGCATCTCGTCGATGAACAGGATGATCTCGCCATCGGCAGAGGTCACCTCGTTCAGCACGGCCTTCAGCCGTTCCTCGAATTCGCCGCGATACTTCGCGCCTGCGATCAAGGCGCCCATGTCCAGCGCCATGAGCTTCTTGTTGCGCAGGGATTCGGGCACGTCGCCGTTGACGATGCGCAGGGCAAGGCCTTCGGCGATGGCCGTCTTGCCGACGCCGGGTTCGCCGATCAGGACGGGGTTGTTCTTGGTGCGGCGCGAAAGCACCTGCATGGCGCGGCGAATCTCTTCATCGCGGCCGATGATCGGGTCGATCTTGCCTTGTTCGGCCGCCTCGGTCAGGTCGCGGGCGTATTTCTTCAGCGCGTCATAGCCTTCCTCGGCGCTTGCCGTATCGGCGGTGCGGCCCTTGCGGATGTCGTTGATCGCGGCGTTCAGCTTTTGCGCCGTAACGGCACCGGCATCCAGTGCCTGTTTGGCATTGCCGGGCACCATGGCCAACGCCATCAGGATGCGCTCGACGGGAACGAAGCTGTCACCCGCCTTCTTGGCAACCTTCTCCGCCTCATCCAAGACCTTCACAAGGCCCGGATCGGTGAAAGGCTGGGCGTCACCCGACACTTTCGGCAGCTTGGACAGCGCCAGATTGACGGCCTCTGCCACACGCGCGGGTTCGCCCCCGGCACGGCGGATGAGGTTGGCAGCCAACCCCTGATCGTCATCCATGATGGCTTTCAGCAGATGTTCGGGCGCCAGCCGCTGATGGCTTTCCCGCATGGCAATCGTCTGCGCGGCCTGCAGGAACCCGCGCGAGCGTTCCGTGAACTTTTCAAGGTTCATCGGCGTATCTCCTTTTCATAGCACCGTCCTGCAGCCGCCCTGAAAAGGCACGCCCGCACCGGCCTCAGGGCAAAGATGGGCGGGATGCGGGGCTGTTGCAAGATTGCCGCGCGGGTGGGGCGCAAAGATTTCTGCGCCGTCTGGCCCGGCGGTCAGGGGGTGTAATGGACAAAGGCGAAGGCGCTGCCATCCGGCGCCCAGTTCGGCACGTTCATCGTGCCTTGGCCGCCGGTGATTTCCACGATCCGCCGCCGGTCGCTGCCATCCGGGCGGCACAGCACGATGGCCACGGGCAGATCAGGCGGATGCCCCTCTGTCCCCGGCGGATAGGCAAGGTAGATCAGATGGCGGCCGCAGGGCGACGGATGGGGAAACCAGTTCACATGATCATCGCGGAACAGCACGCGCGCGCCAGACCCATCCGCCGCCATGATCCAGATCTGGGCATGACCATCGCGGTCACAGTTCCAAAAGATGTGCCGCCCGTCATGGCCGTAATCGGGACCATCGGAATGACCACCGCCCTGCGTCAGGCGGGTTTCCGCCCCACCCGATAGGGGCAGGGTGTAGATGTCCACCTCGCGGCTGTCACCACGCGCGGCGGCATAGACCAGCCGCGCGCCATCGGGCGACCAGCCATGGAACCAGCTGCGCGGGGCGGGCGCCACGGGCCGCGCCGCACCACCGCGGGCGGGCATCACGAACATCTCGGACCCCTGCCCCCGATGGCAGCAGAAGGCCAGCAGCGCGCCATCGGGGCTGTAGCCATGATCGTTGTTGCAGCGACCTTCGACGCCCGTCTCGACCGACGTGAGCCGTGGGTCATCCAATGGCACACGGAACAGCCCGCCATCACCATTGACGAGAAGATGATCGCCCGCCGGGTGCCAATTCGGCGCTTCGATCCTGTGATCGACCGTCAGAACCGGGCGCATTTGACCCTGCGCCAGATCCCAGATCGCCAGATGGGATTTCACGCCCGATCCTTGGGCTTCAGCAGCCGGGGCGGGCGCATCTGTTCGGCCGATTTCATCAGGCTGAAGGTCTGGTTGACGTAATTCACCACGCCCGAGATCTTTTCCATATAGGCCATGAGTTCGGGCGTCTTGTCCGCCTCGACCATCTGCACCGGGCGGTCGGGGCCTTCATGTTCGAACTGGCAGTAGAACAGCGGCTCGCCGCGCTTCAGGACAAGGTCCTTCTCCGGCTCGTGCCATTCGAACGCCCACATCAGCGGGCGCGGCCAGAGGTTCAACTGGAACCGCCCGCCAAAGATCGTGCCGGGCAGCGGATCCTTGCGGTAATGGGCGAAGGTGCCGACCTGCGTCATCCACACGGGTTCGTCGGCGATAAAGGTATAGGGCAGGTGCAACTGAACGGTCGGGCGGTCGGGATAGCGCCACTCTGCCTCGCTCACCAGCGTGAGCACCTCGTTCAGCTTGTTGCTTCGGATCGGGGAAGAGGCCCCCGCGCGGTTCACCAGCACCGCCTTGCCCTTGTCGTCGCGGGTAAAGCCGATGTGCAGATCGAACGGGCATTTCACCACGAAATAGCGGCTTTCCATCTGGATCACCGCCGGGCAGCGGCTGGCGCTTTTGGCATGCGTCCGGCTGACCTGCCGCGACACCAGCCGTTCCGGCGGGTCGTAAAGCACCGCCCCCTTGTCCGAGGCAAGGAACCAACCCACCTGCACGGGGCCCGATCGGGGGCCATCGTCGGGGCGGTCATAGGTGATACTGATCTGCACTGGTTCGCCTCACATCTTTTTCAGTGCGGCCACAAGCGCGCGTGTCGCCGCCTCGGACGTGACCCTGCGTTCAGGGGTACCAAAGCCAAGCGCCGCGATGCCGGGGGCCGCCGGTTCGGCCATGGAACAGGAGGCGTGCACCTCGCGCAAGGGCAGATGGGCCAGCGCGGCCAACGTGGCCGGAGAAATCCCCGCGCCGGGCAGGATGGAGATGCGCGCTCCGGCCCGCGCGAACAGGCGGGCCAGCGTTTCGGCCCCTTCCGGCGCGGTGGCCGCCCCGCCCGAGGTGAGGATGCGCGAAAAGCCCAAGGCGACGGCCGTTTCCAGCGCGGCCTCCTTGTCGGGGGTCAGATCAAAACAGCGATGCAGCGTCAGATCCATTCCCGCCGCCTCGGCGATCAGGGTGGAAAGCAGCCATTCATCCAACCGCCCGTCCGGGCGCGATGCCCCAAGGACCACGCCCGCCAAACCTGCCGCGCGCGCGGCGGCGATGTCGCCACGCATCTGGCGCAAATCTTCACTCGACCAGACGAAATCGCCCGCGCGGGGGCGGATCATCGCCAGCACCGGGCGCCCCGCCTGTGCGGCAGCCTGCATCAGGCCGGGCGAGGGCGTCAGACCACCCAGCGCGAGGGCGGAACACAGCTCGATCCGCCCCGCACCGCCGCGCAGGGCAGCACCCAGACCGGCGGCATCCTCGACACAAACCTCCAACAGGATATCAGCCAAAGGCGGCCTCGCCCGCAGTTGCGGCCCCGATCAGGCCGGGTTCGATGCGGCACTGGGCCGGCACGATAAGGGGCGCGGTCGTCCGGCGCAGGATCATCCCGCGCACGGCGGCATCCAGCGCGGCGATCAACGCGGGCACGTTCGACAGGCCACCGCCCACCGGCACGATGGAGGCCCCGACCGTATTCAGGATCATGGCCAGTGGCGGGGCGAGCAGCGCGCGCCAAACGGCAACCGTCCGCGTGGCCGAGGCATCGCCCGCCTGCCACGCGGACAGAATGGCATGCGAGGTGGCATCCGTGCCATGAACCGCCTGATGCAACCGCTCGATCCCCCGCGCGCCACCCACGGCATCAAGACAGCCCGTCAGACCGCAACCGCAGGGAAATTCCGGCAAGGTCAGCCCCTCGACCTGTATCTTTGCCAGCGGGCCATGGCCCCATTCCCCGGCATAGCCGCCGGGGCCGGTGACCAGCCGCCCGTCGATCACCAACCCACCGCCCACCCCGGTGCCAAGGATCACGCCAAACACGGTGCGATGTCCCTGCCCCGCGCCCTGCCGCGCCTCGGCCATGGCGAAGCAGTCAGCATCGTTCAAGACCAGCACGGGCAGGCCCAGCGCGGCCCGCAAATCGGGGGCAAGGCGGCGGCCATCGGCGCAGGGGATATTGGCCACACGCATCACCTGGCTTTCTGGATCCACCACGCCGGCGATGGAAATGGCAATGCCCACCGGGCGGTGGCCGCGCAGGAACGCGGCCAGAGCGGCGGTGAAGGCGGCGAAATCATCGCGCGGGGTGGGCGTGTCGCCCAAAGGCTCCAGCCTTCCGGCTCGCGCGCGCGCTGCCTTGATCCGGCTTCCCCCAATGTCGAAACAAAGGATCATGTCCGCCCCGTTGCCCTGCGGCGCGATCCTAGCGGGGATCGCGCGGCTTGACAGCCCCGTGCTTGCGGCGCATCTGGCCGCGACCGCATGCGAAGGGGAACCCCATGTCTGACGACCGTCTGATCGTGGCGCTGGATGTGCCGAACGTGGTGCACGGGCTTGACCTCGTGCAGCGGATCGGGGACGCGGCCAGCTTTTACAAGATCGGGCTGGGCATGCTGACTGGGGGCGGCCTTGCACTGGCAAACGAGCTGAAGGGCGAGCTGGGCAAGCGCGTCTTTCTGGACCTGAAGCTGTTCGATATCGGCGCCACCATCGAGGCCGCGGCGCGCGGGATCGCGCGCTATGACCTGGATTTCCTGACCGTGCATGGCGACCCGCAGGTGGTGCGCGCGGCCTGCGAAGGCAAGGCGGGAACCGACCTGAAGATCCTTGCCGTCACGGTCCTGACATCGCTGGACCGTGCCGATCTGGATGCGAACCTGATCAAACCCGGCGACATCCACGACATCACGCTGGAACGCGCGGCGCGGGCGTTGGAGGCCGGGGCCGATGGCGTGATCGCCAGCCCGCAAGAGGCCGCGATGATCCGCGCGCTGCCGCAGGCCAGGGGGCGGCTGATCGTGACGCCGGGTGTGCGCCCGGCCGGCGCGGCGCTGGGGGATCAGAAGCGCATCGCCACGCCGCATCAGGCGGTGGCCGACGGCGCGGATCATATCGTCGTGGGGCGCCCGATCTGGCAGGCCGATGACCCGGCCGCCGCGGCGCGCGCGGTCATTGCGGAATTGCCTGCGCGCTGAGGGCAAGGCGAAGGCGGTCCTGCAATCCCGGCACGGCCTTGGGATGCGCCAGGAATTCGGCGCAGGGCATGAGCGCCCAGCCCTGCCCTTCCGTCCCGAACCGGATGGCCGCCACCTCGGCCCGTGTGACCACGCCCGAAAAGAACACCGCCTGCCGGGACGCATCGGACAGGGACGGCAGAACCCAGCGCCCCGTCAGCCGGGACGGCGGAAGCCGCAGACCGAATTCCTCGTCCAGTTCGCGCAAGAGGCAATCCTCGGGCGATTCGTCCCCTTCCCTGCCGCCACCGGGCAGGTCCCACATCCCCGGCCAAGGCAGCCCGGGATGGGTATCACGCAGCAGGGTCAGGACGGCGTGGCCGCAGAACAGCGCGGCCTTGGCCCCGACAAAGCCGCCCTCAATTGTCATTGATGTCGCGATCCCAGACCTTCACCTGTCCCTCGCGCACACCCATCGTCCGCCGCAGGGCGAACCATGCCACCAGCGAACAGACCGCAAAGATCAGCACCAGCAGCGCCGGGCTTGCGGGTGCGATCCCGATCCCCACAAGAATGCCCGTGACCACCGCCCCGATCGCAAAGCCGAGGAAGATGTAGCCTGGCACCACGATCTCGAGCGCGCCGATCAGAAAGCCCGCAACGATCCAGACCCACCAGACATTCCACCCCATCACGCTTTGCCCCGGATCAGACGGAAGGCATCGGAAAAGGCTTCAAGCGCATTGGCGGGCAGAAGGATCGTCTGCTTGCCCTCGCCCACGGCGACCTGCGCCAGCGCCTCGACCTGTTTCATGGCGATCTGGTATTGCGCGGCCTCCAACCCGTTGGCCGTAATGGCCCCCGCGATCACGCCCGTGGCATAGGCTTCGGCATCCGCCGTGATGCGCTTGGCTTTCGCGGCCTGCTCGGCGGCATAGAGATCGGCATCGGCGGCAAGTTCGACCGCGCGCTTCTTGCCTTCGGCCTCCATCACCTGCGCGCGGCGGGCGCGTTCGGCGTTGAGTTGCTGCAGCATCGCGGCGCGGGTCGCCTCATCCAGATTGACGTCTAGGATTTCGGCCCGCGTCACCTCGACCCCCCAGTCATCCACCATCATGCGCACCTGTTCGCGCACCCGTTCGATCAGTTGCGCGCGGTTGGATTGCACCTGATCCAGTTCCAGCTTGCCGATTTCCGACCGCACGATCCCCGCCACGGTGGTGGCGATGGCGGCATCCACATCGCGGATGCGGTAGACGGTCTTTTCCGGTTCGGTGATCCGATAGAAGACGCTGGTTTCCACCTTCACCAGCACGTTGTCGGCGGTGATGGCATCCTGCGACGCGTTGGGAAGCTGCCGTTCGAGGATGGAAATCTTGTGCGGCACGCGGTCAAGGAAGGGGACGACGAAGTTGATCCCCGGCCCAAGCACGGCGCGCAAGCGGCCAAAGCGTTCGACGACATGCTTTTCGGATTGCGGAACGATCCGCACGCCGAGGAAGATGCACAGAATGATGAAGATGGCGATGGCAAGGAAGACGGCATTGCCGCCAAGAATTTCGGACAGCATGTCCGCGACCTCCTGAAAACCCTTTGCCGGAATCATGGCGCTTCGGCCCCTTTGGCGCAAGAGGCGGGGCATGGACGGGCGCATGGCGCGGGTGCATGATGGCGGCCATGCCCGCCCTGTGCCGCGATTGCCTGACGACCTTCGATGCCGGCCCGCGCTGCCCCGCCTGCCGCAGCCCGCGCGTGTTGGCGCATCCCGAGCTGTTCGATCTGTCCATCGCGCATATGGATTGCGATGCCTTCTATGCCAGCTTGGAAAAGCGCGACAATCCCGCGTTGCGCGACAAGCCGGTGATCGTGGGGGGCGGAACGCGCGGGGTGGTATCCACCTGCTGTTACATCGCGCGGATTTCCGGGGTTCGGTCGGCGATGCCGATGTTTCAAGCGCTCAAGCTCTGTCCGCAGGCGGTGGTGGTGAAGCCGCGCATGGGGGCCTATGTGGCCGAAAGCCGGAAGATCCGCGCCATGATGGAGGAATTGACGCCCGATATCGAACCCCTGTCCCTGGACGAGGCGTTCATGGACCTGTCGGGAACCGCGCGCCTGCACGGTGCCCCGCCCGCCGTGATGCTGGCCCGGCTGGTGCGGCGGATGGAGGTGGAGTTGGGTCTGACAGGCTCTATCGGGTTGAGCCACAACAAGTTTCTGGCCAAGATCGCATCCGACCTCGACAAGCCCAAGGGGTTTTCGGTGATCGGGCGGGACGAGACGCAGGGTTTCCTTACGCCAAAGCCGGTGCGGATCATCTGGGGCGTCGGCACCGCCACGCAGACGGCGCTGGAGGCGGCGGGAATCCGGACGATTGCCGATCTTCTGCGCTGGGAGCGGGCTGATCTGGTGGCGCGGTTCGGCAGCATGGGCGATCGGCTGTGGCATCTGGCGCGCGGGCAGGATCAGCGGCGGGTCAGCCGGGACGAACGGCCGAAGTCGATCAGCAAAGAGACGACGTTTCACGAAGACACGGGCGATTCCGATGTTCTGGATGGGCATCTGTGGCGGCTGGCGGAACAGGTGGCGGATCGCGCGAAAGCCAACGGATTGGCAGGGCGGACGGTGACGCTGAAGCTGAAGCACAAGGATTTTCAGACGGTTACGCGGCGGCAGGGTGTGGGCGATGCCACCCAGATGGCCGATCGCATCTATCGGGTGGCGCGTGAGTTGTTCGACAGCGCCGGCAAGAAAGGGCCGTTCCGCCTGATCGGTGTGGGGATCGCCGATCTGGTAGGCGAAGAGCAGGCCGATCTTTCGGGCGATCTGCTGGACCCCAATGCCGGGCGCCGCGCCAAGGCGGAGCGGGCGGCGGATGCGATCCGCGCGCGGTTCGGCCATGACGCGATCATCAAGGGCCGCGCCCTGCGCTGAGTGCTACTCCGCCGCGAGCGGCCGCGCATCGGGGCGGGAAACGGCGGTGATCTCGGCGATGATGCCGGTCACAAGTGCCTGAAACTGCGCGAAATCCGCCCGCGGCTGGATGCGCGCCTCATCCATGTACAGCGCGCGGTCGATCTCGATCTGCACCACATGCTGGCGGCGCGAGGGGCGACCGTGGGCCTGCGCGATATAGGCCCCGGCAAAGGGGGCATTGCGCGCCGTACGCAGGCCCGCGGCGGCGAAGGCGGCTTCGACCCTGTCCACGACATCGCGGGCGGCGGCGGCCCCGAAACGATCGCCCAGCACCACATCGGGGCGGGGATGGCCGGGGCGGGCATGCGCCTCGATCGCCTCATGCGGCATCGAGTGACAGTCGATGAGAACCGCCTCGCCAAACTGGGCAAGGCTTTCATCCAGAAGGGTTTTCAGCGCAGCATGATAGGGGTGCCAATAGCGCAGGATGCGGGTTTCCGCCTCGGCCCGCGAAAGTTTGCCGCGATAGATCGCCCGCCCGCCTGCCACCACGCGGGGGATCACACCGAGGCCGGAGGAGACACGGGGGTTGTGCGGGGCGCGGTCGATGCCTTCGATCACCGCCGGATCCAGTTCATCAGCGGCGCGGTTCAGGTCGATATAGGCGCGCGGGATGCGGGCGGCGATCAGGGGCGCGCCGAAACGGGGGGCGGCGGAGAACAGGCGATCCACGAAGGCATCTTCAGACGACCGGATCGCGCGCGCGTCAAGAAGGCTTTGCGAAACAAAGCTTTGCGGATAATCGGCGCCGCTATGGGGTGAAGAGAACACCACCGGGGTGGAGCGCAGGTCGGGCAGGTGCAGGGTGAAGGCGTCATGCGTCATGCGCCAGATATAGCCGGGATTTTGCGGATGCCAAAACCCCTTGAACCCGGGGACGACTCCTTTTATAGACCCCACGACCGACGCGGATCCGCCCGCGTCATTTTTATTGATGCCGGGCGGAAAAGTGAAGGAGCGTGGGCGGTTAGCTCAGCGGTAGAGCACTACGTTGACATCGTAGTGGCCACTGGTTCGATCCCAGTACCGCCCACCATTTCACCGTTTGCCCGCAAGGGGAAACATCAAGGATTTCAAGGCGCTGCGCGCCGCGAATGGGAGAAGAACGATGAAGGTGGCGAATTCGCTCCGCTCGCTCAAGACGCGTCATCGCGATTGCCAGATCGTGCGCCG
Organism: Paragemmobacter ruber; assembly: GCF_009908315.1. GTDB lineage: Bacteria > Pseudomonadota > Alphaproteobacteria > Rhodobacterales > Rhodobacteraceae > Paragemmobacter > Paragemmobacter ruber. Next base: position 1,474 of record NZ_JAAATW010000010.1, on the reverse strand, counting down.
CAAGGGCCGCGTCTATGTGATCAACAAGACGCAGAAGCGGTACAAGGCCCGTCAGGGCTGATCTTCCGGCCGTGCCGGATGGAAGGGCCGCCCCCCGGGGCGGCCCTTTCCTTTTGCGCGGTCAAGTCTTTGGGAACGCTGCATTAATCAGCACGGATCGGCGTTTCGAGACGTGCCGGAAGTGGTGCAGGAACGCGTGCAGACGGGCGTGCATACGCGCGTCGCGTTCCAACGGCGTTAACCATGCCGCGACGAATCGTTTCTGCGGCCCGGCCGACGGATCAGGCGCAGCTTTGCCGATCGCGGCTTGCGGGTTCCGCGAAGGGCAGGACCGACAGACCCGAGAGCCCCTTCCGTTTGGCCAGAGGGTGGATGCGGGGACCGTAGCGACGGGCGAGGTCATCCACCTGCAGAGCCCCGGCGCCGTTTTCGCCCGCGCCGATGGCCGCCAGCAAGGACAGTCGAGACGGCCAGTCCAGCATCTGCAAGGCGAGCGGACCCGGGTAGAAGCTTTCGGTCGCCGCCCCGGCGGCACAGACAACCGCGTGCCTGTCCAGCAGGATATGGTGATAGCACAGCGCGTGCACGCCCAGCGCCACGCGCGCCCCACCAAAGCCGATCTCTGCAAGATGCTTGGCACGCACCAAGACCGGCATCCCGTCCCGGTCGCGCATCAGAACGGCATGTTGGGGCGACAGGCGCAGCGGAACCGTGTTGCCGATGGCCCCTGCGGGAAAGTGTATCGGCTTGCGGTCGGGCTGGCGGGAGAGATCGGCGCGCGACAGGCGGCGCCGTCCGGCCCAGCGCACGCTTTGCAACCCTTCGGTCGTGACCACGAGATCGCCGGGCGCAAGCTGTTCGACAGCGGTCCAGCCCTGTGGGGTGCGGATCGGGGTGCCGGTGACAAAGCACGGGATGCCGATGGCGATGAGATTCGCGCGACCCTGCGCCTCGGCCACGGTGACGCCTTCGAGGATGATGCTTTCGCCATTGGCGAAAGTGAGCACGGCATCGCCTGATCCATCACCGACGGTATCGGTGACGGTGACATCACGCCAGCGGATCGGATCGCCATTGGCATTGGTTAGATCGGAGACGTCGATCTGATCAACCGTCCGCCCGTTGACGCGGGTCATGTTGAAATCGGTGATGCGATCCGCCCCGCCCGATGCCGTCAGGATCAGGACATCGGCCCCGTCGCCGGTGGTCACGGTGTCGTTGCCGTCGCCGGAGGTGAGGGTGTCGTCGCCCGTGCCGCCGTTCAGGCTGTCATCGCCGGTACCGGCATCCAGGACATCGGCACCATCGCCTGCATCGAGCGTGTCATTCCCGGTGCCGCCCTGCAGTGTGTCGTTGCCGCTGCCGCCGATCAGGCTGTCATTGCCGCCGTCGCCGCGCAGCAGGTCGTTGTCGCCCTCGCCCGCCAGCGTGTCATTGCCGCCGCCACCGTCGAGCGTGTCATCGCCCGCGCCGC
>NZ_JAAATW010000009.1 GCF_009908315.1 Paragemmobacter ruber | reverse complement strand
GATCGCGATGGAAGAGAAGCTGCGCTTCGCCATCCGTGAAGGCGGCCGCACCGTCGGCGCCGGCGTCGTGTCGAAGATCATCAAGTGATGGGACAGGTAGGATGGGCAGTAATGCCCATCCTACGGGTTGGACGCGCGGGGGTGACCCCGCGCGTTTTTCATTAGACAGGCCTTGTTCTGCGAGGGAGGCACCGATGGACCTGACGATCTGACCTGCGGTTTCAATTGAAACGAAGATCAGAAAGGCTCATCCCATGCCATTCCTTGACGCGGATGCCGTGCATCCCCTGACTTTTCCCGATGGCACCGTGCACCGCGACATGGTGCACCTGTCGCGCGTGATCGTTCATCCCAACATCACGGTGGGCGATTACAGCTATGCCAATGACTTTGACCCGCCCGCGCCGGATGGCTGGGCCGCACGCCTGGCCCCCTATCTTTATCCCGGAGCGCCGGAGCGGCTGATCCTCGGGCGGTTCTGCCAGATCGCGCATGGCGTGCGGTTCATCACGGCTTCGGCCAATCACGCGATGGGGGGGATTACGACCTATCCCTTCGGGGTCTTTGACCCTGACACGCTGGAGGCGTTCAAGGCGGGGTTCGAGGCATTGCCCGATACCGTGATCGGGCATGATGTCTGGATCGGCCATGGCGCGTTGATCCTGCCCGGGGCGCAGATCGGGAGCGGGGCGATCATCGGCGCGAGTGCGGTGGTGGCGGGGGACGTGCCGCCCTATGCCATCGCGGCGGGCAATCCGGCGCGGGTGATCCGGCACCGTTTCAGGGCGGAGGAGGTGGCGCGGCTGTTGCAGATCGCGTGGTGGGATTGGCCGCCTGCGCGCATCCGCGCGGCACTGCCTGCGCTGCTGGCGGGGGATGTGGCGGCGCTTGAGCGGTGCTGATCCGGGGGCGTGGCGGAAAAACTGGCGCGGCGGGTCATATGGCTGCGAGGCCCCCCTTGATTTCCCGCCGCCCATGCCGTAACCCCGCCGCAGGCCTAGGGGTATAGCTCAGTTGGTAGAGCATCGGTCTCCAAAACCGAGGGTCGCGGGTTCAAGTCCTGCTGCCCCTGCCAGGCCGATCCGGGTGCGCTGAGGCGGCAGGATCGGGCCGTACGGGCAGGCCACCGCAGCGCGCGGGGCGCGCCACGAAATCACCATAGAATCTTCCGATAGGCGGCGGGTTGGCACCATGCGGCGGGCTTATTCGCGCCTCAGTCTGGGGTGTGTTTCTGATCGGGGGTGCCCCATGTTCCGTTTGATCGCGCTGATCTTTTCCCTGCCGTGGCCCGTGCTGGTGCTGCTGGCGGGCGGCCTGTTCTGGATGGGGCATGACGCCAAGCAGAAGGCCGTGGCCGTCGAGGCGGAAAAGGTGCAGGCGCTGGCGGATGGGCAGCCGGTGGCGGTGCCGCTGGACGAATATGATGCCGAGGTGCGGCATCCGGCGGGCGAGGTGCATGTGACCGCCTGGGTGAACCCGGCCTATAACTATGAATTGACCAAGCAGAAGCGGGGCACCGATACGGTGCGGCGCATGTTCGTGCTGTTCGGCCCGGGCGATGCGCTGGACAGCCGGGTGGCGCGGGGGATCGTCCTGATCCGCCCCCAACAGGTGGATGCGTTCCTTGAGCTGATGATCGCGCAGGTGACGGGCGAGTTCGATGGGCGGCTTCTGTTCAACCTGAACGGCGCGCGGGGCGACACGGCCGGCATCGGTGACATGGTGGAGGACGCGCTGGATGAGCAGGGGCTGATGAAGGCGGCGGATTTCGTTGTGGTCGAGCCCTATTTCAAGGGGCGCGAGGCCGCGCTTGCCCCCGATCCGGATGCCGGAGCGACAAGCCTGCAGGTTTTCGGTGTGCTGGGTGGGGTGCTTCTGCTGGTGGCGGTGCGCAATGCACTGGTGCGGCGCAAGCTGCCAGAGCGGAAGCGGTCGCTGGCCGAGGTGGAAATCCCGCCGGTCGGGGCGCCCATCTCCCATTATGCGGTGCCGCAGGCGAAGGGGGCCGTGGCGCCCCCGCCGCCGCCGGTGGATGGGACATGGTCGCCGCTTGAGGCCGTGCGCGCAAGGCAGGCCGCGCGCGATGGTGTGGCCCCTGCGCCGGTCGGCTTTGGGGCCGGTGGCGACCACCCGGTCCGCGAGGATCGGGCAGAACGTCCGAGCGGGCGGACGCGCGGGATGCGGGCGCCGGTGGCGTTGGTCGGGGCGCTTGGGCTTTACTTCGTGATCTATCTGGTCTTTGGGGGCCTGACACCGACCAGCACGCTGAACGGCATCCCGGAGGGCGGGATCGCGGATAAGCTGATGGGGGGAATTCTTGGCTTTGACATGTCGGAGGTTGAGGCCAACTTTGGCACGGGCCCGACGCCTGTCATGGATGAGGCATTGCCGCCCACCCCTGTGACGCCAGTGCCGACGGAGGCGGCCCCTTCGGCGCCGATGCCGCAGGGGATTGCGGGCATGGCGCAGCCCTTGCCGCAGGTCGGGGACACCCCGGCGCCCAAGGATCAGGTGCAGGAGGATATTGCGGCGGGAGTCCCGCCTGCGGAAGCCGTCCGCAGGGCCATTGTGGCCGAGTTTCCAGAGGAGGAGACCGGGCCGGTGTTCCTGACCCCGGGCGGGGAGGCGCCTGTCGCAGAGGCCGGACTGGGGCAGAGGTTGCGCGATCTGATCCCGCAGGGTTTGGGCCGGATCATCCCGCTGCCGGAGGCCGGGTCGGCGCAGGCATCTGAGAGCGCGGGGCCGGACCTGCCCTTGCCCCTTCCGCTGCTGGTTGCGGTGGTCGCGGCGGGGGCGGCGGGGCTGCTTTTAATGATCATGGCGATGCGGCTGCTGCTGTCGCGGCGGGGGACGGGGCTGGTCGGTGGGGGACAGGCGCGCCGCGATCCGTGGGACCGGCTGTCGGACCGCCTGCGCTGATGCCTTGAATTCCGGGGCGAGGCGGCGTATTTGCCGTGCAACCTTATTTCCGCGGACGTGAGCCATGGCCAAGACGAACCCCCTGACCTTTCTGCAGCAGGTGCGCACCGAAGTCGGCAAGGTCGTGTGGCCGACCCGGCGTGAGGTGGTGCTGACCACGATCATGGTGTTCATCATGGCCGCGCTGATGGCGACGTTCTTCAGCCTTGTGGATCTGGGGATCCGCACCGGTCTGCGCGCGATTCTGGGCTGATCGCGCCGCTTCTGGGCCGCGCGACTGCGGAGGGTGGCCCGGATTTGCCTTGAATTCATTGGGGCGCGCTTGTATCTGCGCCCCTGATCAAGGAACACGGGCGCGCAGCGATTCGAGCGGCGCGCTTTGTTGTGTTCCTGAAAGCACTGAAATTTCAGGGGGTTGATCCCCCGTTGACGCAAGGTGGATGAGGCATGGCGAAGCGCTGGTATTCGGTGAGCGTTCTCTCGAACTTCGAGAAGAAGGTTGCCGAGCAGATCCGGACGGCCGTGGTGGAAGCCGGGCTGCAGGACGAGATCGACGAGGTGCTGGTGCCGACCGAGGAAGTCCTTGAGGTGCGGCGCGGCAAGAAGGTGACGAGCGAGCGGCGATTCATGCCCGGCTATGTGCTGGTGCGGATGGAGATGTCGAACAAGGGCTATCACCTGATTTCGTCGATCAACCGGGTGACCGGGTTCCTTGGTCCGCAGGGCAAGCCGATGCCGATGCGGGACGCGGAAGTGAACGCGATCTTGAACCGCGTGGAAGAGGGCGAGGCGCAGCCGCGCAACCTGATCCGGTTCGAGATCGGCGAGAAGGTGAAGGTCACGGATGGCCCGTTCGAGGGCTTTGACGGGATGGTGGAAGAGGTGGACGAAGACCACAGCCGCCTGAAAGTGTCCGTGTCGATCTTTGGCCGGGCGACCCCGGTCGAATTGGAATTCACGCAGGTCTCGAAAGGGGCCTGAGTGCATCGCGTGGGAGGCGAGCGCCCCTTTTCGGGGTGACGGACCGGACCACTAAACCGCATCTTCGGATGCTGTGACAAAGGAGATGGCCCATGGCCAAGAAAGTAATCGGCAGCCTCAAGCTGCAAGTGAAGGCCCAGCAGGCCAACCCGTCGCCCCCGGTTGGTCCGGCGTTGGGTCAGCGCGGGCTGAACATCATGGCCTTCGTGAAGGAATTCAACGCGAAGACCGCTGACATCGCGCCGGGCACGCCGACGCCGGTGATCATCACCTACTATCAGGACAAGTCGTTCAGCCTTGAGCTGAAGACGGCGCCTGCGTCCTTCCTGCTTAAGCAGGCTGCCGGTCTGCCGCCGGTCGGCAAGCGCAACCGGGCGAAGGGCTCTTCGAAGCCGGGCCGCGAGGTTGCGGGCACGGTGACCGTGGCGCAGGTGCGCCAGATCGCCGAGACGAAGATGAAGGACCTGAACGCGAATTCGGTGGAAGCTGCGATGCAGATCATCCTGGGTTCGGCGAAGTCCTGCGGCATCGAAGTGAAGGGCTGAGATCATGGCAAAGCTGGGTAAGCGCGCGCGTGCCGCGCAGGAGATTTTCGGCACTGCCTCGAACCTGTCGGTCGAGGAGGCGGTCGCCCTGATCAAGAAGGCGGCTTCGGCCAAGTTCGACGAGACGGTTGAAATCGCGATGAACCTGGGTGTGGACCCCCGCCATGCGGACCAGATGGTGCGCGGCGTGGTGCAACTGCCGAACGGCACGGGCAAGACCGTGCGCGTGGCGGTGTTCGCCCGGGGCGCCAAGGCCGATGAGGCCAAGGCGGCTGGCGCGGATATCGTGGGTGCGGAAGACCTGATGGAAACCATCCAGTCGGGCAAGATCGAGTTTGACCGTTGCATCGCGACGCCGGACCTGATGCCGCTGGTGGGCCGTCTGGGCAAGATCCTGGGCCCGCGCAACCTGATGCCGAACCCGAAGGTCGGCACCGTGACGATGGACGTGAAGACGGCTGTCGAAGCGGCGAAAGGCGGCGAAGTGCAGTTCAAGGTCGAGAAGGCCGGTGTGGTGCATGGCGGGATCGGCAAGGTGTCGTTTGACGCCGAGAAGCTGGCGCAGAACGTGCGCGCCTTTGTCGATGCCGTGAACAAGGCCAAGCCGTCGGGGGCAAAGGGCGCCTATCTGAAGAAGGTGTCGCTGTCCTCCACCATGGGGCCGGGCGTTTCGGTCGATCTGGCCTCGGCCACCGCGAACTGATTGACCGCAGGGTCGGTAAGTTGATTAAGTAGGGGCGGGCATCCGGTGACGGGTGCCCGCTTCGTTTTGCGTGTTGGTGCGCGTTTGGCCCCGAGGGGCGGAGGGTGCGGGTGAAGGACGGTTTGGCGAAGGCTGGGTTGGTGCCGGAGCGCGGGCGGATCGCCGTCTATTCCTGCTATTTCGGGCAGTATGAGCCGTTTCACGCCCGCGCCACGGGGGCCGAAGGCGCGTGGGACCGCATCATCTTTACCGATCATGCCGATCTGGCGGCGCCGGGGTGCCGGGTGGTGCGGCTGGAGGCCGGGCTTGCGGGGTTTGAGGGGCTGACGCCAAAGCATCTGTCGCGCCTGCCCAAGCTGTGGCCCGAGCGGTTTCTGGCGGCCTATGACTGGGTGATCTATGTGGACAACCGGGCGCGGCTGGATGTGTCGCCCGCCGATCTGATCGCGCGGCTGGAGGCGGCGCAGGGTGGGGTGGCACCGGCGGGGCGGTATCTGGTGCGCCATCAGGGGCGCGGCTGTTCGTGGCGCGAGGCAGAGGTGTGCCACCGGCGCGAGAAACTGGAGGATGCGGAATATGCCCGCCTGCGGGCGTGGTTCGCCGAGACGGGCCTGCCGCGCGAGGCAGGGCTGTTCGTGAATACGGCGCTGGTGCAGAAGATGGGATCGGAGGCGACAGCGCGCCTGAATGAGGCGTGGTTCCGCGCCTTTGTGGAGATTGCGGGGCGGGATCAGGTGCTGTTGCCGAACCTGATGCGGATCCATGATCTGCCGCAGCAGGACCTGGGGATGCCGCTCGAGGCCTTTGTGCGCTGGCCCATCTTCGGGTTTCAGGTGCGCAACCGGTTCCGCAAGGGAATGGCCTTGCCGGATGGATGGGACGATCCGCCGCCCAAGGCGGTGCAGGGCGAAATGAAAGCCGACCGGGGGGCCGGTGCGGGGCAGCGACAGGAGATGCAGGTGCAGGATTTCAAGCGGAAGCAGAAGCTCGAGAACCGTCTGGCCGAGGAAGAGGCGCGGCGTCTGGCCGAAGGGCATGTGATCGTCGGCGAGGACGACATGAAGCTTTTCCGCTATGGCGCGGAGGGTGACGTCGATCTGGAGCTGTATCGCAAGGTGCAGACCGAGGCGAACAAGATGAAGATCAAGAACCAGTTCGTGCCCGAGGATCACATCGCCATCCTGTCGCGCTACATGCTGGACAAGGGGGCGCTGCCGGTGTCGGGCATCTGCCACGGCACGCGGCGGGGCAATGAACAGATGTGGTTCCGCCAATACCTTGGCCCGCAGGCCGAGATTTTCGGGACGGAGATTTCGGACACGGCGACGCAGTTTCCGCACACGATCCAGTGGGATTTCCACGAGGTGGACCCGGCCTGGGTGGGGGCGATGGACATGGTTTATTCCAATTCATGGGATCATGCGCATGACCCCGAACGCGCCTTTGCCGGATGGATCAGCTGCCTGAAGCCGGGCGGGTTCCTGATGCTGGATCATGGGTGGAACTATCTGCCTGACCGGGTTTCGGCTATGGATCCGTTCGGGATTTCCGAGGCGGGGCTGGTGAAGATGCTGAACCGTCTGGGCGCGGCCACGGGCGAGGTGGCCGAGGTGATCGACGGCGGGGCGCACAAGCAGCACCCGATCCGCACGGCGATCTTTCGGGCGCGGGCCTGAGGGGCGATGCGGCGCGCAGAAGGAAGGGCTTGGAAAGGGCGGGTGGAATGGATATTCACCGCTGGTGCTGTGCCTGCGTGATTCGTCACGCTGGTTCGGCATACTTTGTCCGAGACGGTGGGTGCAGGGCTTAGGCCTGGCTTAATTTCCCTCCTGAGATGAGTGAACGAGACGGATTTCCGGGGGTTTTCCTCGGGCGATCAGGACCTCGGGACATCATTCGGACCCGAATGCCCCTGCTTGCGGGGGCCTACATGAGCCGGGGGGAGACCCCCACACTTGGAGTGAAACTGTGGATAGAGCCCAGAAAGAGAAAGTGGTCGATGAACTCGGCCAGATCTTCGAAAGCTCTGGCGTTGTGGTGGTTGCCCACTACACGGGTATGACGGTTGCACAGATGCAGGACCTGCGCGCGCAGATGCGCGCTGTTGGCGGGTCCGTCCGCGTTGCCAAGAACAAGCTCGCCAAGATCGCCCTTGAAGGGAAACCCGGCGCACAGATGGGTGACCTGCTTACGGGCATGACCGTGCTTGCCTATTCGGAAGACCCTGTCGCTGCGGCGAAGGTCACCGAGGCCTATGCCAAGACGAACGACAAGTTCGTGATCCTTGGCGGGGCCATGGGCAATGCGGTTCTCGACCAGGCCGGTGTCAAGGCTGTGGCTTCCATGCCGTCGCGCGAAGAGCTTATCGCTCAGATCGTGTCGTGCATCGGGGCGCCTGCCTCGGGCATCGCTGGTGCGATTGGCGCGCCTGCTTCGAACATCGCAAGCATCCTGTCCACCATCGAGGAAAAGGCCGCGGCCTGATCCGAGACATACCCGCGTGGTTGACCCCACAGCGTTGGACCCCATCTTAATAGAACGGAATGAGCAAAATGGCTGATCTGAACAAACTCGCCGAAGACATCGTCGGCCTGACCCTGCTGCAGGCTCAGGAACTGAAAACCATCCTGAAGGACAAGTACGGCATCGAGCCGGCCGCCGGTGGCGCCGTCATGATGGCCGCTGGTCCGGCTGCTGGCGCTGCTGCGGCCCCGGCCGAAGAGCAGACCGAATTCGACGTCGTCCTGACGGACGCCGGCGCGAACAAGATCAACGTGATCAAGGTCGTGCGCGAAATCACAGGTCTGGGCCTGAAGGAAGCCAAGGACCTGACCGAAGCCGGTGGCAAGGTCAAGGAAGGCATCTCCAAGGCTGACGCCGAGGCGATGAAGAAGAAGTTCGAAGAGGCTGGCGCCAAGGTCGAACTGAAGTAATCGGGCAGGATGCGACGCGCATCCTGACATCGGTTTTCAGGCTGGGTCGGGGATTTCCCCGGCCCAGCCGAACCTGTCTTGAAAGGGGCATTCGATCGCCCGGTGGCGTGGGTGCCCCTTTCAAGGCGCGGTTCGAGGTTCGGGAGCTTTCCGGTGGGACGGGGGGCATGAATGGAACCTGAGTACCCCCTTATCGCAAACGGCGCGCGCCCGTGGCCCCGACGGACCCGCGCCAGCGACACGAGAAAAAGGTGACGACGCACATGGCGCAAGCTTACGTTGGCCAGAAACGCATCCGCCGCTATTATGGCAAGATCCGTGAAGTCCTCGAGATGCCGAACCTCATCGAGGTTCAGAAATCCTCTTATGACCTGTTCCTGAAATCGGGCGATGGCGACAAGCCTGCCGATGGCGAGGGGATTCAGGGAACCTTCCAGTCGGTCTTTCCGATCAAGGATTTCAACGAGACGGCGGTGCTGGAGTTCGTGAAATACGAGCTTGAGAAGCCCAAGTATGACGTGGACGAGTGCCAGCAGCGCGACATGACCTATGCGGCGCCGCTGAAGGTGACGCTGCGCCTTATCGTGTTCGATGTTGACGAGACGACCGGCGCGCGGTCGGTGAAGGACATCAAGGAGCAGGACGTCTATATGGGCGACATGCCCCTGATGACGTCGAACGGCACGTTCATCGTGAACGGGACGGAGCGGGTCATCGTTTCCCAGATGCACCGTTCGCCCGGCGTGTTCTTTGACCATGACAAGGGCAAGACCCATTCTTCGGGCAAGCTTCTGTTCACCTGCCGGATCATTCCCTATCGCGGGTCGTGGCTGGATTTCGAGTTTGACGCCAAGGACATCGTCTTTGCGCGGATCGACCGCCGCCGCAAGCTGCCGGTGACGACGCTGCTCTATGCGCTGGGCATGGATCAGGAAGGCATCATGGATGCCTATTACGACACGGTGTGGTTCAAGCATGTGAAGAACAAGGGCTGGGTGACCAAGTTCTTCCCGAACCGCGTGTCGGGCACGCGCCCGACCTATGATCTGGTCGATGCGGCGACGGGCGAGGTGATCCTGAAGGCGGGCGAAAAGGCCACGCCGCGGATGGTGAAGAAGTGGAAGGATGATGGCGCGATCACGGAACTGCTGGTTCCGTTCGATCACATCGTGGGCCGCTATGTCGCCAAGGACATCATCAACGAGGAAACCGGCGAGATCTGGGTCGAGGCCGGTGACGAGCTGACGATGGAATATGACCGCGACGGCGCGGTGAAGGGCGGCAGCCTGAAGGTTCTGCTCGATCAGGGCATCACCGACATTCCGGTGCTGGACATCGACAACGTCAATGTCGGCCCCTACATGCGCAACACCATGGCGGCGGACAAGAACATGGGCCGGGATACCGCGCTTATGGATATCTACCGCGTGATGCGCCCGGGCGAGCCGCCTACCGTGGAAGCGGCCAGCGCGCTGTTCGACACGCTGTTCTTTGACAGCGAGCGTTATGACCTGTCGGCCGTGGGCCGGGTGAAGATGAACATGCGTCTGGATCTGGCCAAGCCCGATACCCAGCGCACGCTGGACCGCGAGGACATCATCGCCTGCATCAAGGCGCTGACGGAACTGCGCGACGGCAAGGGCGAGATCGACGATATCGACCACCTCGGCAACCGCCGGGTGCGTTCGGTGGGCGAGCTGATGGAGAACCAGTATCGCGTGGGCCTGCTGCGGATGGAGCGCGCGATCAAGGAGCGGATGTCGTCGGTGGAAATCGACACGATCATGCCGCAGGACCTGATCAACGCGAAGCCTGCCGCGGCGGCGGTGCGTGAGTTCTTTGGCTCCAGCCAGCTGTCGCAGTTCATGGACCAGACCAACCCGCTGTCGGAAGTCACCCACAAGCGCCGCCTGTCAGCACTGGGGCCGGGCGGTCTGACCCGCGAGCGTGCAGGGTTCGAAGTGCGCGACGTGCACCCGACGCATTATGGCCGGATGTGCCCGATCGAGACGCCGGAAGGCCAGAACATCGGCCTGATCAACAGCCTTGCGACCTTCGCCCGCGTGAACAAGTACGGCTTCATCGAGACGCCTTACCGCAAGGTGATGGACGGCAAGGTGACCGACGAGGTCGTCTACATGTCGGCCACGGAAGAAATGCGCCACACCGTGGCGCAGGCCAACGCGAACCAGGATACCGAGGGGCGGTTCAAGGATGACCTGATCTCCAGCCGGAAGGCCGGGGAATTCATGCTGAACCCGCCGGATGCGATCGACCTGATCGACGTGTCGCCGAAGCAGCTTGTTTCGGTAGCGGCGTCGCTGATCCCGTTCCTTGAGAATGACGACGCGAACCGCGCGCTGATGGGGTCGAACATGCAGCGTCAGGCGGTGCCGCTGCTGCAATCGGACGCGCCTTTCGTGGGCACGGGGATCGAGGCCGTTGTGGCCCGCGATTCCGGGGCGGCGATCATGGCGCGGCGGGCGGGGATCATCGACCAGGTCGATGCGACCCGTATCGTTGTGCGCGCGACCGAGATGCTGGAACCCGGCGAGCCAGGCGTGGACATCTATCGCCTGCGCAAGTTCAAGCGTTCGAACCAGTCGTCCTGCATCAACCAGCGCCCGCTGGTGAAGGTGGGCGATACGGTCGGGCGTGGCGAGGTGATCGCGGATGGCCCCTGCACCGATCTGGGGGAACTGGCGCTGGGTCGGAACGTGGTCGTCGCGTTCATGCCGTGGAACGGCTATAACTATGAAGACTCGATCCTGATTTCGGAGCGCATCCTGCGCGATGACGTGTTCACCTCGATCCATATCGAGGAATACGAAGTCGCGGCGCGCGACACGAAGCTGGGGCCGGAAGAAATCACCCGCGACATCCCGAACGTGGGCGAGGAAGCGCTGCGCAACCTCGACGAGGCCGGGATTGTCTATATCGGGGCCGAAGTGCAGCCGGGCGACATTCTGGTGGGCAAGATCACACCCAAGGGCGAAAGCCCGATGACGCCGGAAGAAAAGCTCTTGCGCGCCATCTTTGGTGAAAAGGCAAGCGATGTGCGCGACACGTCGCTGCGCCTGCCGCCGGGGGCCTATGGCACGATCGTGGAAGTGCGTGTGTTCAACCGCCATGGCGTGGACAAGGACGAGCGTGCGCTGCAGATCGAGCGCGAGGAAGTCGAACGTCTGGCGCGCGACCGCGACGACGAATTGGCGATCCTTGAGCGCAACATCTATGCGCGCCTGAAAGCGCTGATCATGGGCAAGACGGCGGTGAAGGGACCGAAGGGCATCAAGGCCGGGTCCACCATCGACGACGAACTGCTGGGCACGCTGTCGCGCGGCCAGTGGTGGCAGCTTGCGCTGGGTGAAGAGGCCGAGGCGAAGGAAGTTGAGGCGCTGCACGATCAGTTCGAGGCGCAGAAGCGCGCGCTGGATCACCGGTTCGAAGACAAGGTCGAAAAGGTGCGTCGGGGCGATGATCTGCCTCCGGGCGTGATGAAGATGGTCAAGGTGTTCGTTGCGGTGAAGCGCAAGCTGCAGCCGGGCGACAAGATGGCCGGTCGTCACGGGAACAAGGGTGTTATCTCCAAGGTCGTGCCGATGGAGGATATGCCGTTCCTGGCCGATGGCACGCCGGTTGACCTTGTGCTGAACCCGCTGGGGGTGCCGTCGCGGATGAACGTTGGGCAGATTCTGGAAACCCATATGGGCTGGGCCGCGCGCGGCCTTGGCCTGAAGATCGACGAGGCCTTGAAGGAGTATCGTCGGTCGGGCGACCTGACCCCGGTGCGTGAAGCGATGCGCATCGCTTATGGCGACGACACCTATGACGAGGTCTTTGCGGGCCGCGACGAGGATGAGTTGCTGGAACTGGCGGGCAACGTGACGCGCGGCGTTCCGATTGCGACGCCCGTCTTTGACGGAGCGAAGGAGTTGGACGTGAACGACGCGCTGCGCCGGGCCGGGTTCGACCAGTCGGGCCAGTCGGTGGTGTTCGATGGCCGGACGGGCGAGCAATTCGCGCGGAAGGTCACGGTGGGCGTGAAATACATGCTCAAGCTGCACCACCTGGTGGACGACAAGCTGCACGCCCGTTCGACGGGGCCGTACTCGCTTGTGACCCAGCAGCCGCTGGGTGGTAAGGCGCAGTTCGGTGGTCAGCGTCTGGGGGAGATGGAGGTCTGGGCTCTGGAAGCCTATGGCGCCGCCTATACCCTGCAAGAGATGCTGACGGTGAAGTCGGACGACGTGGCAGGCCGGACCAAGGTTTACGAGTCGATCGTCAAGGGCGAGGACAACTTCGAGGCGGGCGTTCCCGAGAGCTTCAACGTGCTCGTCAAGGAAGTTCGCGGCCTCGGCCTGAATATGGAACTCCTGGATGCGGAGGAGGAGTGAGCGGTATCGCCGGTCACCCCTGTAGGATGGGCAATATTGCCCATCCTACAAAGCGCCCTCTTTCAAGGATTTGGAAATGAACCAGGAACTCAGCACCAACCCGTTCAACCCGGTTGCGCCGATCAAGACCTTCGACGAGATCAAGATCTCTCTGGCCAGCCCGGAGCGGATCCTGTCGTGGTCGTTCGGCGAGATCAAGAAGCCGGAAACCATCAACTATCGCACGTTCAAGCCAGAGCGTGACGGCCTGTTCTGCGCCCGTATCTTCGGGCCGATCAAGGATTACGAATGCCTGTGCGGCAAGTACAAGCGCATGAAGTATCGCGGCGTTGTCTGCGAGAAATGCGGTGTGGAAGTGACGCTGCAGAAGGTGCGGCGCGAGCGGATGGGCCATATCGAACTGGCCGCGCCCGTCGCCCACATCTGGTTCCTGAAATCGCTGCCCAGCCGCATCGGCCTGATGCTGGACATGACGCTGCGGGATCTGGAACGCATCCTGTACTTTGAAAACTATGTCGTCATCGAACCCGGTCTGACGGATCTGACCTATGGTCAGCTGATGACGGAAGAAGAGTATCTGGACGCGCAGGATCAGTATGGCGCGGATGCCTTCACCGCCAATATCGGCGCCGAAGCGATCCGCGAGATGCTGGCCGCGATCGACCTTGAGCAGACCGCCGAGCAGCTGCGCGAGGATCTGAAAGAGGCGACGGGCGAGCTGAAGCCGAAGAAGATCATCAAGCGGCTGAAGATCGTGGAGAGCTTCCTCGAGTCGGGCAACCGGCCGGAATGGATGGTTCTGACCGTGCTGCCGGTGATCCCGCCGGAACTGCGCCCGCTGGTGCCGCTGGACGGGGGCCGCTTCGCGACGTCCGACCTGAACGACCTGTACCGTCGGGTGATCAACCGGAACAACCGTCTGAAGCGGCTGATCGAGCTGCGTGCGCCCGATATCATCGTGCGCAACGAAAAGCGGATGCTGCAAGAGGCGGTGGATGCGCTGTTCGACAACGGCCGCCGCGGCCGCGTGATCACGGGCACCAACAAGCGCCCGCTGAAATCGCTGTCCGACATGCTGAAGGGCAAGCAGGGCCGGTTCCGCCAGAACCTGCTGGGCAAGCGCGTGGACTTTTCGGGCCGTTCGGTCATCGTGACCGGGCCGGAACTGAAGCTGCATCAGTGCGGCCTGCCGAAGAAGATGGCGCTGGAGCTGTTCAAGCCGTTCATCTATTCGCGGCTTGAGGCGAAGGGGCTGTCCTCCACCGTCAAGCAGGCGAAGAAGCTGGTGGAGAAGGAGCGGCCGGAGGTCTGGGATATCCTCGATGAGGTCATCCGCGAACACCCTGTGCTGCTGAACCGTGCGCCGACGCTGCACCGTCTGGGCATCCAGGCATTCGAGCCGATCCTGATTGAAGGGAAGGCGATCCAGCTGCACCCGCTGGTCTGTTCGGCGTTCAACGCCGACTTTGACGGCGACCAAATGGCCGTGCACGTTCCGCTGTCGCTGGAAGCGCAGCTGGAAGCGCGCGTTCTGATGATGTCCACGAACAACGTGCTGTCGCCTGCGAACGGCGCGCCGATCATCGTGCCGTCGCAGGACATGGTGCTGGGGCTGTACTACGTCACCATGGAACGCAAGGGCATGGTCGGCGAAGGCATGGCCTTTGCCGATATCGAGGAAGTGGAACATGCGCTGGCTGCCGGCGTGGTGCATCTGCATGCCTCGATCACCGCGCGCATCAAGCAGGTGGATGACGAAGGCAACGAGGTCTGGAAGCGGTTCAAGACGACGCCGGGCCGGTTGCGGCTGGGCAATCTTCTGCCGCTGAACGCCAAGGCGCCGTTCGAACTGGTGAACCGCCTGCTGCGGAAGAAGGACGTGCAGAACGTCATCGACACCGTCTACCGCTATTGCGGGCAGAAAGAGTCGGTCATCTTCTGCGACCAGATCATGGCGCTGGGCTTCCGCGAGGCGTTCCGCGCGGGGATCTCGTTCGGCAAGGACGACATGCTGATCCCGGATTCCAAGTGGACCATCGTGAACGAGGTTCGCGATCAGGTGAAGGAATTCGAACAGCAGTACATGGACGGCCTGATCACGCAGGGCGAAAAGTACAACAAGGTGGTCGATGCCTGGTCGAAGTGCTCCGACAAGGTGGCGGCCGAGATGATGGCCGAAATCTCTGCCGTGCGCGTCGATGACGCGGGGGCCGAGAAAGAGCCGAACTCGGTCTACATGATGTCGCACTCGGGTGCGCGGGGTTCGCCTGCGCAGATGAAGCAGCTTGGCGGGATGCGCGGCCTGATGGCCAAGCCGTCGGGCGAGATCATCGAGACGCCGATCATCTCGAACTTCAAGGAAGGTCTGACCGTTCTTGAATACTTCAACTCCACCCACGGGGCGCGGAAGGGCCTTGCGGATACGGCGCTGAAGACCGCGAACTCGGGCTATCTGACGCGGCGTCTGGTGGACGTGGCGCAGGATTGCATCGTGCGCGTGCAGGATTGCGGCACCGAGCGGGCGATCACGGCGGAAACCGCGGTGAACGACGGCGAAGTGGTGCAGTCGCTGGCCGAGCGGGTGCTGGGCCGGGTGGCGGCGGATGACATCCTTGTTCCGGGTTCCGACGAGGTGATCGTCGCGCGCGGCGAGCTGATCGACGAACGCAAGGCCGACCTGATTGATCAGGCGGGTGTCGCGTCGTGCCGGATCCGCAGCCCGCTGACCTGCGAGGCGGAAGAGGGTGTCTGCGCGGCCTGCTATGGCCGTGACCTTGCCCGCGGCACGCTGGTGAACATCGGGGAAGCGGTCGGCATCATCGCCGCCCAGTCCATCGGGGAACCCGGCACGCAGCTGACGATGCGGACCTTCCACATCGGCGGCATCGCGCAGGGTGGCCAGCAGTCGTTCCTTGAAGCGTCGCAGGAAGGCAAGATCGAGTTCCGCAACGCGAACCTTCTGTCCAACGCCAATGGCGAGCAGATCGTGGTGGGGCGGAACATGTCGATCGCCATCATGGACGAGGCCGGGCAGGAGCGCGCGGTCCACAAGGTGAGCTATGGCGCCAAGATCCATGCCAAGGACGGCATGGCGGTGAAGCGCGGCACCAAGCTGTTCGAGTGGGACCCCTACACGCTGCCGATCATCGCCGAAAAGGGCGGTGTGGCGAAGTTCGTCGATCTGGTTTCGGGCATTTCGGTGCGCGAAGAGACCGACGATGCCACGGGCATGACGCAGAAGATCGTGTCGGACTGGCGGTCGGCGCCCAAGGGCAATGACCTGAAGCCCGAGATCATCATCATGGATCCTGCCACCGGGGAACCGGTGCGGGCGGAAAACGGCAACCCGATCACCTATCCGATGTCGGTGGACGCGATCCTTTCGGTCGAAGACCAGCAGGACGTGCGCCCCGGTGACGTGGTGGCGCGTATCCCGCGCGAAGGGGCCAAGACCAAGGACATCACCGGGGGTCTTCCCCGCGTGGCGGAACTGTTCGAGGCACGCCGTCCGAAGGACCATGCGATCATCGCGGAAACCGATGGCTATGTGCGGTTCGGCAAGGACTACAAGAACAAGCGCCGCATCACGGTGGAGCCGGTGGACGAAACCCTGCAGGCGATCGAATACATGATCCCGAAGGGCAAGCACATCCCTGTGCAGGAAGGCGACTTCGTGCAGAAGGGCGACTACATCATGGATGGCAACCCCGCGCCGCATGACATCCTGCGCATCATGGGTGTCGAGGCGCTGGCGAACTACATGATCGACGAGGTGCAGGACGTCTATCGTCTGCAGGGCGTGAAGATCAACGACAAGCATATCGAAGTGATCGTGCGCCAGATGCTGCAGAAGCTTGAAGTCCTTGACGGGGGCGACACCACGCTTCTGAAGGGCGAACAGGTGGAGCGCATCGAACTGGACGAGGAGAACGCCAAGGCACGGGCCCGTGGCCTGCGCGAGGCGAAGGCCGAGCCGGTTCTGTTGGGCATCACCAAGGCCAGCCTGCAGACCCGCAGCTTCATCTCGGCGGCGTCCTTCCAGGAAACCACCCGCGTACTGACCGAAGCTTCGGTTCAGGGCAAGCGCGACAAGCTGGTGGGTCTGAAGGAGAACGTCATCGTGGGCCGTCTGATCCCGGCAGGGACGGGTGGCGCCACGAGCCGCGTGAAGAAGATCGCATCGGATCGCGACCAGCATGTGATCGAAGCGCGCCGGTCGGAGGCGGAAACCGCCGCCGCGCTGGCCGCGCCGGTCGAGATGCCGGGCAGCGATGCGGATGCGGCCTTCGCCGACACGATCGACAGCCGGGATTGATCCAGGACAGATCTGAAAAGGGCCGTCGCAGCGATGCGGCGGCCCTTTTCCTTTGTCGGTCCGGCTGATAGCGATGCGCGCCAAGGGGAGAGCATGCCGATATCCGACAACCTGCGCGGCGCGATCTACATGATGGTGGCGATGGCTGCCTTCACGGTGAATGACAGTATGATGAAGGCCGCGACGCAGACCCTGCCACTTTGGCAGGCGATTGCGATGCGGGGCTTGCTGACGCTGGGGCCGCTGGTCTTGATCGGCATGGCGATGGGCGGGCTGCGGCTGGCCATGCCCCGGCGGGACCGGGGGATCGTGGCGATCCGGTCGGTGGCAGAGGTTGCCTCTACCCTGCTGTTCCTTGCGGCGCTGGTGCATATGCCCTTGGCCAACCTGTCGGCGATCCTGCAGTCGCTGCCGCTTGCCGTGGCGCTGGCGGCTTGGGCGGTGTTCGGCGATCCGATCGGCTGGCGGCGGATCACGGCGATCGTTGTGGGTTTCGCGGGCGTTCTGATCATCATCCGCCCGGGGCCGGACGGGTTTGACATCTGGTCGCTGATGGGGCTGGCCTCGGTCGGCTTTGTGGTGGTGCGGGACTTGTCTACGCGGCAGTTGTCGCGGGCGGTGCCTTCGGCGACGGTGGCGGTGCTTGCCTCGACGGCGGTGACGGTGACGGCGCTGGTCCTGTCGCTGCCCGCGGGGTGGCAGGCGGTGAGCCTGCGCGAGGGTTTGCTGATCGCGGGGGCGGCGGCGGCGCTGGTGGTCGGCTATAACTTCGTGGTCATGGTGATGCGGGTGGGCGATATCGGTTTCATCGCGCCGTTCCGGTATACGGCGCTGCTCTGGGCGATCTTTCTGGGCTGGCTGGTCTTTGGCACGTTGCCGGATGGGCTGACATTGGTCGGGGCGGCGCTGGTGGTGGGATCGGGGATATTCACCCTGTGGCGGGAGCGGAAGGTGAAGGCCGCCCAAGGTGCCTAAGGCGCGGCGGGGCGCTTGTTGACATCGCCTGCGACTCCCCCTATACGCCCGTCACCTGATGTGCTGGCCCCTGTTGGAGTCGGCCATTTGATATCGAAAAGTGAGTGGTCATGATCCGGGCGCAGGCCCCGATCCTCTGGAATTCCACCGCGTCGTCCCCGCGAAGGGGGCGCATGCGGTTTTGGCGTTTTGCGATCCGCGCAGGGCGTCAGTCGAGAAGCAGCGCGCCGGGAGATTGGCGCGAGTATTGACAACGCCTGTAAGGGCAAATCGGGGTACGTGAATGCCGACGATCCAACAGCTGATCCGCAAGCCGCGGGAAGCGAAAGTAAGAAGGTCCAAGTCGCAGCACTTGGAATCCTGCCCGCAGAAGCGTGGCGTGTGCACCCGCGTGTACACCACGACGCCGAAGAAGCCGAACTCTGCTATGCGGAAGGTCGCCAAGGTGCGCCTGACCAACGGTTTCGAGGTGATCAGCTACATTCCCGGCGAAAAGCACAACCTTCAGGAGCACTCGGTGGTTCTGATCCGTGGCGGCCGGGTGAAAGACCTTCCCGGTGTGCGCTACCACATCCTCCGCGGCGTTCTGGATACCCAGGGCGTGAAAGACCGTCGTCAGCGTCGTTCGAAATACGGCGCCAAGCGTCCGAAGTGAGGAGATAGAGCATGTCCCGTCGTCACGCCGCCGAAAAGCGCGAAATCCTGCCCGATGCCAAGTATGGCGATCGGGTTCTGACCAAGTTCATGAACAACCTGATGCTGGACGGGAAGAAATCCGTCGCAGAATCGATCGTCTACGGCGCGCTGGAGCGCGTGCAGACCCGCCTGAAGCGCGAGCCGATCCAGGCCTTCCACGAGGCGCTGGAAAACGTGAAGCCCTCCGTCGAAGTGCGGTCGCGCCGCGTCGGTGGTGCGACCTATCAGGTGCCCGTCGAAGTGCGCAGCGAACGCCGCGAGGCACTGGCCATCCGCTGGCTGATCATCGCTGCCCGCAAGCGCAACGAGAACACGATGGAAGAGCGTCTGGCCGCCGAACTGGCCGATGCTGTGCAGAACCGCGGCACCGCCGTGAAGAAGCGTGAAGACACCCACAAGATGGCCGACGCGAACAAAGCGTTCAGCCACTACCGCTGGTAAGGGCTTATCATGGCACGCGAATATCCGCTGGAACGCTATCGCAACTTCGGGATCATCGCCCATATCGACGCGGGCAAGACCACGACGTCCGAACGTATCCTTTACTACACCGGCAAGTCGCACAAGATCGGCGAAGTACATGACGGCGCCGCGACGATGGACTGGATGGAGCAGGAGCAGGAGCGGGGGATCACCATCACCTCGGCTGCGACCACGACCTTCTGGAACCGTCAGGTCGATCCCGGTCAGGACACTTCGGACAAGTCGAAGAAGTTCCGCTTCAACATCATCGACACCCCCGGCCACGTGGATTTCACCATTGAGGTGGAACGTTCGCTGGCCGTTCTGGATGGCGCTGTGGTGCTGCTGGACGGCAACGCCGGCGTGGAGCCGCAGACAGAAACCGTGTGGCGTCAGGCTGACCGCTACAAGGTGCCGCGGATCGTGTTCGTCAACAAGATGGACAAGACCGGCGCGGACTTCATGAAATGCGTGCGCATGATCAAGGACCGGACCGGCGCGAATGCCGTGCCCGTGGTTCTGCCGATCGGTGCCGAAGACAAGCTGGAAGGGATCATCGACCTCGTGACCATGGAAGAATGGGTCTATGAGGGCGAAGATCTGGGCGCATCGTGGAAGCGCAAGCCGATCCGTGAATCGCTCAAGGCAGAGGCCGATGAGTGGCGCACCAATCTGGTGGAAACCGCCGTGGGTCAGGATGACGCCGCGATGGAATCCTATCTGGAAGGCAATGAGCCGACGCCGGAAGAGCTGCGCGCGCTGATCCGCAAGGCGACGCTGGCCATCGACTTCATCCCGGTTCTGGCCGGCTCGTCGTTCAAGAACAAGGGCGTGCAGCCGCTGCTGAACGCCGTGATCGACTATCTGCCCTCGCCGCTGGACGTGCCGCCTTACGAGGGCTTCGCTCCGGGCGACGAGACGGAAACCCGCAACATCGCGCGGTCGGCCGATGACGAGCAGCCCTTCTCGGGCCTTGCGTTCAAGATCATGAACGACCCCTTCGTAGGCTCCCTGACCTTTACCCGGATCTATTCGGGCAAGCTGGCCAAGGGCGACGCGATGATGAACTCGACCAAGCAGCGCCGTGAGCGCGTTGGCCGGATGATGATGATGCACGCCATCGAGCGTGAGGAAATCACCGAAGCCTTCGCGGGCGACATCATCGCGCTGGGCGGTCTGAAGGAAACCACCACGGGGGATACGCTGTGCGATCCGAACGCGCCGGTGGTTCTGGAAACCATGACCTTCCCGGTCCCCGTGATCGAGATCGCCGTGGAACCCAAGACCAAGGCCGACCAGGAAAAGATGGGCATCGCGCTGGCACGTCTGGCGGCGGAAGACCCGTCCTTCCGGGTGGAAACCGATCTGGAATCGGGTCAGACCATCATGAAGGGGATGGGGGAACTTCACCTCGACATCCTGGTTGACCGGATGCGCCGCGAATTCAAGGTCGAGGCGAATATCGGTGCCCCGCAGGTGGCCTATCGCGAGACCATCTCGCGCGAGCATGAGATCGACTACACGCACAAGAAGCAGACCGGGGGTACGGGTCAGTTCGCGCGCGTGAAGCTGATCATCTCGCCGACCGAGCCGGGCGAAGGCTATTCGTTCGAGTCCCGGATCGTGGGCGGTGCGGTGCCGAAGGAATACATCCCCGGCGTTGAAAAGGGCATCAAGTCGGTGATGGACTCCGGTCCTTTGGCCGGCTTCCCGGTGATCGACTTCAAGGTGGCGCTGATCGACGGTGCCTTCCACGACGTCGACTCCTCGGTGCTGGCGTTCGAGATCGCGTCCCGTGCGGCGATGCGCGAAGGCCTGAAGAAGGCCGGGGCGAAACTGCTTGAGCCGATCATGAAGGTCGAGGTGGTCACGCCGGAAGAATATACCGGCGGCGTGATCGGCGACCTGACCTCGCGTCGGGGCATGATCAACGGGCAGGACAGCCGCGGCAACGCGAATGTCATCGCCGCGATGGTCCCGCTGGCCAACATGTTCGGCTACATCAACCAGCTGCGGTCGATGACGTCTGGCCGGGCCGTGTTCTCGATGGAGTTTGACCATTACGAGGCCGTGCCGCAGAACATCTCGGACGAGATCCAGAAGAAGTACGCTTAACCGGTGTGGCGGGGTGAACCCCGCCCTACCAAACCGTAGGCCGGGGGTCCCCCCGGCACCACCGAAGATATCAGGAGGCCATCATGGCAAAGGCAAAGTTTGAACGGACGAAACCGCACGTCAACATTGGCACGATTGGCCACGTTGACCACGGCAAGACGACGCTGACGGCGGCGATCACGAAGTATTTCGGCGAATTCCGCGCCTATGACCAGATTGACGGTGCGCCGGAAGAGCGTGCGCGCGGGATCACGATTTCGACCG
>NZ_JAAATW010000008.1 GCF_009908315.1 Paragemmobacter ruber | reverse complement strand
TCCTCTCCCTAAGCGATAACAAAACAGTCAAGTCAGACACCACCTGTCGCGGGGTGGAGCAGCCCGGTAGCTCGTCAGGCTCATAACCTGAAGGCCGCAGGTTCAAATCCTGCCCCCGCAACCAAAATCTTCAATAAAACCAAAGACTTCAATGTTGAGCGTTTCGCTTGTGTATAAGCAAACGCGTTTACCTCAACAACAACTCAACGTTACACGAGGCCCCCATCGACGGGCCAGATGATCGCGCAGAACGCGGCAATCATGCCGCCGCCCTGCATGCCGGTTCAAGCCAAGCCCAGATCTCCGCAGTGACCTCCGCGAGCGGCCGCCCGTCGAGAGCCGTGCCCCCAGAGTAGGCCCGCCACTGCGTCATCTTCGCTAGGTCGGTCGAGAACTCCACCGACAGACCGATAGGGCAGGCGGCTGGAACAATGGTATCGCGTCGAGCGAAGGTTCCTCTGATCGCGGCAGTGAGGTCGCCCATGTCGATGTTGACGGACTTCGGCAGCGTCCACAGATCATATAGATCCTTCATCCGGCTGTTCGCCAAGCCCAGCGCCACCACGGCCTGAAACTTCTCGGCGATGACTGTTGCCGGGGAGTAGGCACGGATTGATGCGGCAGGGAAGTCGAGCAGGGATCCATACTCAATCTCGAATTGCGGATCCGCCAGGGCATCGCCGAAGCCGAGGTCCACGGTGATCGGTATGCGCGTGCTCCCGAGATATGCATCAGTCCTAAGCCGCATCCCTCCATAGATCTGGTCTTCCCGAATGGCGACGGCCGTCAGGCTGGCCACGTCGTAGACCAGCCCATCGCCTCCATCGATGGCGAGGATCCGAGAGAAAGCGATCTTGAGCTCGGCCTCCTCATCCGAGCCGAACGCCAGGAAGTCGATGTCCCGGGTAAAGCGGCCAGTGTCGGCCGTCCACAAGGTGACGAGCATGCCACCCTTCAGGACAAAGCGGTCGCGATATTCGGAGACCGACAGCCGGTACACCAGTCGTTCGAGGCCGAAGGCCACCAGCACCACATCGAACAGCTGACCTTCAGCACGGGCAAAGTTCAGCAGACGCTGACGCACAGACGCCGCGATATCTTTTGGCTGCTTAGCCATTGGATGTCAGGGCCTCCAGATAGGGGCGCATCTGGTTCCACGCGCCGTTCTCGCGAGCGGCTGCAGCAAGCTGGCCTGCTGTTGCCTTCCTGGCACTCAGGGCGGCCTTGATCGCTTCAACGGCTACAGATCGGTCAACAAGCTTCGGGTTCCGGAATGCGTCTGCAATCGTCTTGGCGATGGAATAGACCCGAACCTCCGCCTCCCCGATCCGATGGACCTCAGTGCCATTGGTCAGGTAGGGCTCACGGAAGCGCACGATGCGGATGCGCGGGTATTCGATCTTTGGTGCCCAGTCCTTGGCGCCGATCGCGATCCATACCCGGCGTGGAAGTTGGTCGGTCAGCTGATGAAAGGATAGAGCCGAGGTCAGGCAGATGACGGCCTTGGGTGCGAGCTTGGCGATCTCGATCAGCCCAGCATGCAGGTCTGGCTCACTGTCGGGCAGCTGATACAGTCCCCGCCCGATCCGCAGCACCACGCCGTCTGCCACCGCTCTGGCGATGGTGGTTCTGCTCACGCCGATGGAGGCCAGATCCCTTGAACGGGCTGGCGTATGAACTTCCATGTAGTCGATCATGCGGGCGCGCTGGCCCTGATCCGTCGCAAGCATGGTTACAAAACCTCGGACACAAGTGCATCCTGTCCTGGGTTTTGTAACATTCTGCTCGGCTTCAAGCAACCTGCGCAGATCCCCATTCTACGGCGTCATCATGATCAATCACCGCAAATATTGCGGAGATTAGACCCGCTATTCTCCGCACGACCGCTCCGTAGGCGGATTTCTCCGTTCCATGACCCTTGGAGCGGATGGCACCCGGATCACGAGAAACGGCTGATCCGTCAAATGCGGTTGCGCGCGATCACCTCCGCGGCCGAGGACGGGTGGTAGGTGGCTTCTGGGGCGCTGAACGCAGTGAGAAGTTCCACCTGCAGCTGCGTAAAGGCCGCGGCCTCCTGGCTTGCCATGTCGCGCCGGATCAGGTCTTCAACATAGGCGCTGACGGATTGATAGGGCCCTGCGTCGCTTACCATCAACGCCAGGAACTCGTGCAGCTCATCATCGATTTCCAGCGTCATCGTTCTGGGTTGGGCCGCCATTGGTCTCTCCCTCCGCGCTGTCAGCTTGAGCCTCGGCGACCTCACGGCCGCAGTCGGGACACGCAGTCTCTGTCCTTGAAAACGCAAATCCGCACTCGAGGCATGGCTTCAGATCAGTCATGTCCTCCAGGAAAGCACAACGCTTACACAGCGTCTTTGTGTGCTTCAGCGACAGATACTCCCGGAAATCCGCAAGCCATGCGAGAATCGCTCCGCGCTTCCAATCGCCGTCCCAGTTTGTCGCCTTCTCACGCCAAGCCATATACTTTCGCGCGCGGATACCGCGTTTCTGCGCTGCTGTGAGGGCCTCCTTCTTTCCCGGAACTTCGAAAACGTGACCGCAGTAGCCCCGACCGACCGGGCTGTTGCATATCCACGTCGCCGCCTTTTTGCGAAACTGAATCGAAAGGCTAAAGCATAGAGGGCAGCAGTCCCGAATTTCCGGAACTACGGCGTCTCGGATCGCGTAGCATTCTTCCCGCAACTCAGCGCGATAGTCGTGGGCAGGTTCCCGTGACTCATATTCAGCCTTGGCCTTGTCCAAATAGGGCTGAACGCGGGGTATTCTCACCGTGTGCTGCAGAACAAGTACAGCTTCATGGTCGGCGCCGCATGTTGCGCATTCCGAGCCAAGGAATTGAACCCTGGTGCGCTTCCAGTTTTTCCAGTGCCAAGGCGGGCCATGCTTCCGTCTTGCGACGAAGATTTCGCGCGCAGCTTCCTGGCCCGTCATGGTCCGCTTGTCGAGGGCGTCTTGAACACGCTGGAACTCAAAGGGCCATTCAATCATGAGACAATACCGCTGATCGAGAAAAACGCGCCTCGGCTGAGAAATTGGTGCCTAGGCCCACGCTTTGTCATCATTGGCACGCTCGCGGTTGATCAAGCAAGAGAGCGTAATCGCTCAGCATCTGGACCATGACCGCGCCTGCCGGAAAAGCCTCTACCTCGTCGCCTGCAGGAGAGCGGCTCGATCATGCAGATCGCCGCCTTTAGAAGTCTGTCTCGACGTATACCCCGGCGCAGTCGTAGGCGACGGCGGCGGCCGTCGCGCCGGTGTTCAGGAACAGCCGCGGCGACAGGAACTGCGTGTTGGCGGGCAGATCGGCGGTGATCTCCTGCTCGAAGACCGCGCCGGACACTTCGTCGACGACGCGCACCCAGACGGAGCTTCCGTTCGGCGGCGCGGCGATGAACAGGGTCAGCACCCCGCCTGTGGCGATACCGAAACTCGTCCCCATGTCCGTCAGGGTGGGCGCGCCGGTCCCGTCGTTTGCGACCAGTTGCCAACGGGTGTGCGTCCCGCGCTGGAAGCCGATGCCGATGCAGTTGATGGCCGCGGCGAGCGTCAGGGTTGTGGCCAGCGCGGCGGTCGATCCATAGAGGCCGAAGAACCCCATCCCGGTCGCCTGCAGCGTCGTCAGCGAAATCCGCGTGACGAAGGTCCAGCCGCCTAAGCCCGCCGCATTGCCGCGCCAGCACGCCCAGCCTGCGGATCGCTGGTCGGCGACCGAATCCACGACGGCCGCCGAGGTCAGGCGCCAGCGTCGCATCGAGGCGGCCAGGTTCGTGGCAGCCAGCGTTGGGTGCGACACGGTGCCAACCGAAGTGATGGGTAGGCCCTCGGTCGTGATCGTGGTGCTGACGGAGGGGGACCAGTTGGCGATGCGGTTCACCCCGAAATGCGGCTGGAGCGGAAAGTCCCGGCCAGAGGGGCGCATCACGTCGATCCACGGCGCCCCGGCGCGGTTGCGCGCATAGAGGGCGGCCTTGCCTGCGGGCGGCGGCGATGGCGCTGCGGCCAGACCTGGCAAGACGGTGGGCTGCGGCAGTTCCACCTGGCCGTTGGTCCGGTCGATGCGGATCGCGTCGAAGAAGGCCGAGCCATCCGGGCTGACCTTGAAGCTGAAATCGTCATTCCCGAGCAACCCGATCAGCGCCCGCGCCGAAAACCCGGTCTTGAAGGCGAAGGCGGCATCGTTCCCGGCAGCGGCCTTGTTAACCGTCGCCTCGATCCCTGCGCCCGCATTGTTCATCAGCACGGCGGGTGTGTTGATCGACAGACGGTTGAAGCTGTCAGCCGACGCCCCACCGAGGCCCAAGCCCAGCGCAGTGACATTCGCGGCGGCCGCGCCGATCGCTGTGACGCTGGCGGCGAAGGTGACGGTTGGCGTGTTGATGATCGTGCTTCCCAGCGCCCCGGCCGTGGTTGAACCGAGGTTGATCACCGTCGTCGATCCGGCTGCGCCGCCGGTGCCGAGGTTCACCGTCTTCGTGACGCCGGTCGTTGTGGCCCCGGTGCCCATGCCGTAGGTGGCGGTCGTCGTTGCCGTGCCGATGGTGGCGCTTGCCGCCGACACCGTCACGGTTCCGGATGCAGTCAGCGTCCCGGAAAACGTCTTGTTCCCGGTGAAGGTCTGCGTCCCCGCGAGGATCGCCAGTTCGGACGATGTGTTGGGCAGCGTGAAACTCCGCGTGGTCCCGGCGCTGATCCCTGCCAGCGAAAAGGTCGCCTTCTTCGTCGGGTCCGCATCGTTCACCAGGCTGAAGACCGCGTCCGAGACGTCGCGCGGCTCGCCCACGACCTCCCAGGCGCCGCCGGTCCAGACGAGGAACAGCCCCTCGGCCGCGACCCAGACCAGCCAGCCGGTGCGTGGCACCAGCCTGATCCATCCGCCATCGACCCAGAAGGCGATGTTCAGGTCCCACCCGGACCAGAGGCCGGTCGCGCCGGAGGCCACCAGATGGCGGTTGCCGTCGGCCGCACCGGCCGGGGGCACGGTGCGCGTCCGGTCAAGGACCGAGAGCTGCACCATGGCGTCCAGCAAGCGCAGAGCTTCGTTGTGGGTGACATGCTTCTGGGCTTGGGCCGCCAAGAGGTAGGGCAGGCCCAGATGGGTCGTGGTGTCGGACATGGAGGTTCCCGTGGGTTGGGATCAGAATTGCAGCGTCACGGACGCAGGCGTGCCGCGGCCGAGGCGGTTCGAGAGCTGGTAGATGCGGATGGCCAGCGTCTGGCCGGGCCCGAGCGGTGCGCCCCAGTCTGTGATCTGCTGAGCAGCGGTGTAGAGGACGGAACTCGTGCTGCTGGTCAGCGTGCGCTTGACGGCGGCCCCGTCTAGGATCTGGATGTCGTAGCTCTCGATGTCCTCGGCCAGCGGCACCTCGACCTGTTCCCAGGCATCGGCGACCAGTGCGCGGGATCGGCGGGTCCAGCGGATGGTCAGATCACCGGGGAGGCGCGCCCGTCGCCAGGGCTGTTCGACATGGACGGGGGCGAAGGGCATCAGGCCCTGACCGGTGGGCGTGAAGGTCTGCGCGACATAGGAGGTGTCGCTCACGGCCCGGTATGCCGGGCCGATGCGCCAGTTCCAGGGCATGCCGATTTCGGTCTCCGCGACGCCCAAGGGCACAAGCGCCCCGTCAAGCACCACCACAGGCGTGCCTGCGGGCGCGGGATTGCGGATGGCGGCCTCCGTTCCGCGCTGGCCACGCAGAAGCCGCGTCAGGTGATAGCGGCCCGGCTGCACCAGTTGCGCCGCGCCCGCCTGAAGGACTTCCCAACGTCCCTCCGAACTCTGGAGGGCGAAGGCATTCGCGCCGGAGAAGAGGAGCTGGTCCGTCACGGAATCGAGCGTCCCGCCTTCGAGGTCGAGGACCATCGTATTGCCAAGATCGAAGCGTGACGTCGGACCGGCAAAGAGGTCGGCGGCAAGCGTGCCGATCCGGGCGCGCGCGCCGATGATCGTGGCAAGTTCAAAAGCATCGAGCGTCGCGCTGCGATAAACGGCGAGGCTTCCGGGCCATGGATCGGCAAAGGCCGCAACCAGCGGCTGGTGGGGCGCCTGATCGGGGCGCAGTTGCGGCAGGTCCAGAAGCGCTATGGCCGCCGATCCGACCAGCGCGGGCGTTGCAGGCACGGACCCGCGGCGATTGCCGGGCACGGGATCGTAGGACCCCTGATCCTGCCGTGTCGCCTCGACCGTGCGGGACGTGCCGTCCGCAATGCCGGTCAGCCGGAATTCCATCAGACGGCCGTCATGGTCGAGGCTCACCACATCGAGCGGATCGAGCGCGAGGCGGGATGGCGGAAGGCGGAAGGCAGCGCGTTCGCGCCCCACCCAAGCCTCCATCAAGGCGCGGCGGCAGCGCTGTTCAGCGAGGTCTGGTGCGACGGCGAGGGGGAAGGACTCCGAGGCGATCCGTGCGGAGGCGACCGTGATCCGCCGCGCCTCGACCTGTGCGGTGTCATAATCCTCGTCGGCGCGGGCGACGGACCATTTGAGGGCCTGGGGAAGCTCGGTCTCCTGCCCGCGCGTCAGTTCGAAGGGCTCGCCATCACGGGCGGCGACGAGGTCATCCACGCTGAGCGTCACAAGGGCGGGTCGCCCGCGCATCAGGAAGCGCATGACGCCTTCGCTTTCCACCGCATCGAACCCGAAATGCCTGCCCAGCATGGAAAGCGAGGCGCGGGCGCTCTCAAGGTTGCCGATCACATAGCCATCGACCGAGCCGGTGAGGTTGCCGACGTCGATCTGCGCCTCTTGCAGCCCCGCGCGCAGGCAGAGCGCGCGCACCAGCGCGCCGAGGCCAGAGCCGATGCGGCCGGGCAACCAGTGGCCAAGGCGCCAGTTCTCGCCATCCGACCAGATGTTCGACCGTTCGGGGAAGAAGGGATAGGGGCGCGCGTCCCAGGTCCAGGCCGCGCAGTTCGACACATGCACCATCCGCCCGCCATAGACGGAGGAGACGGGGTTCTTCGACGGGTCCATCCAATGCTGATAGGTCGCCTCGAGATAGGCGCGCTGGATCGCGTCGTCGCGGAACCCCCGCGAGAAGTAGGGGCGCTGGCTCTCGGCCGATTTGGGGTCGACGAAGACATTGGGCTGGTTCGTGCCGCGGTCGATCGCGGGGCAGCCCAGTTCGGTGAACCAGATGGGCTTGGACTGTGGCACCCAGGCGGTCGGTGCGCCGCTTTCAACGCCGCCGGGGCGGTTGACATGCGGGTTCGACCACCAGGAGATCAGATCCTTGTAGCGAAACACCCACGGCTTCCCCGCCGCCCCGTCCGTGATCGGCGTTCGGATCTGCGCGGCCCGTGCCGCGTCCGAGGCGTAGAACCAGTCGAACCCCTCGCCACCGGCGATGTTGGACTTGAGGTAGTTGCGGTCGTAGATCGAGGACCAGCCAGCCAGCGCATCGAGATGGCCCGAACCGTCGCGCCAGTCCGAAAGGGGCATGTAATTGTCGATCCCGATGAAATCGAGATTGCCGTTCGACCAGAGCGGGTCGAGGTTGAAGAACACATCGCCCGTACCGTCCCCGGCATGGTAGCCGAAGTATTCCGACCAATCCGCGGCATAGCCAAGCTTCGTCCCGGCCCCGATGACTGTGCGCACCTGCCCGAGAAGCGAGACGAGCCCCGCCACCGCCGGAAACCCCGTCGCGCTGCTCCGCACCCGTGTGAGGCCGCGCATCTCGGTGCCGATCACGAAGGCATCGACCCCGCCCGCCGCTTCACAGAGATGGGCGTAATGCAGGATCATGCGCCGGAAGGACCATTCACCGGGCGGCCCGGTGAAGGCGACGGTCGTGCCTGAGACGGAATACTGCGCCGCCGTGGCAGAACCCATGAAGGCCGCAACCTGCGCGCCAGCCGCCGCCGTCTTGTCCACGGTCCCGGCAAAGCCTGCGGCCGGAGAACAGGTGATCCGGCCGCGCCACGGAAAGGCGGGCTGGCCGATGCTTGCGGCATTGGCGCTGTAGGGATCGGGCAGGCTGTTGCCGGGGGGGACGTCCATCAGGATGAAGGGGTAGAAGGTCACGCGCAGCCCGCGCGCCTTGATCGCCTGAATGGCCTGTACCACCGAAAGGTCCGAAGGCGTGCCGCCATAGACCGGGCGGCCTTCGGCATCCTGCGACACAAGATGCGCCTCGGCACGCGACAGCCCGTTCACCGACCATGAGACCGGTGTGGTCTCCTTCGAGGCGGTCTCCACCCCCGGCTTCAGCTGGCAGGACCCGAGGCGCAGGTCGGTTCCGAACCAGGACACGACCAGCGTGACGCTCTTCACCGCGGGCAGCATCGCCTGCAGCTGGTCGAGCGCGAGCAGGATATCCGGCACATCGGGGTCGGCGTTCAAGTTCTCTGCCACGCCCGACCGGACGGCGAAACCCGATCCGACCTGCCGCCGGACCGGCTCGGTTGCGTAGGCGAACTCGCCCGAGGCCGGGATCAGTGTGACGGCGGGCAGGATGCCCTCGACTGTCTGCGGATCGACGAGGGGGCGGAAGACCTCGAAGGTGATCTGCGGGATGCGGTTCCCGAAGGCGGTGAGCAGCATGTCTTCGAAGAGGACATAGGCGACACCGCGATAGGCGGGCGCGGCACCGGCGCCCATCCGGGCGGCGATGAGCGGGTCCGCGCCCTGGCTTTCGTTGCCCGGATACCAGCGCCAGGTGATCCCCGACATATCGAGCAGGTCGCCATCCGCCCAGACGCGCCCGATCCCGGCAATTGGCCCTTCGCAGAGGGCCACGGCGAAAGAGGCGTAGTAGAGATATTCGGTCGTGGTGGTGGTGACGTTCGCGCCGCCCCCGCCACCCTTGCCACCGCCGCCTTGGGTCTCGGTGGTCACGCGGGTCTCTTCCCGGAAATCCGTGGCCCAGATGATGTTCCCGCCAAGGCGCATGCGGCCGAAGAGGCGCGGGATGGCCACACCTTCGGTGGAGCTTGTGACCTTCAGGCTCTCAAGCCGCTGGCCGGTGATCTGCTGGGTCTGATCGGGCATCAGCCCGCCAAGGATATAGCTGTCGACGACCGAACCCACCGCCGAGCCGATCAGCCCGCCGATCACCTGCCCGGAAAGACCGAGGACGGCCCCGCCGAACCCTGCGCCGATGCCAGCGCCGACCGCGCCCAGGACGAGTGTTGCCATGTCAGGCCCCTGATGCGGGAAAAAGGAAGGCGAAGGCCAGGCGCCGCTGCCAGGCCTCGGTGAAGGGCTGTTCGATCACGCCCAGCCGCTCGTAGCTGTGGATGAAGTCGGAAGGGCCGGTGAGGATGCCCACATGTTTGGCGATGGCGCGCGGGCGCATGCGGAAAAGAAGAAGCGCGCCCGTCGTGGCATCGCCCGGGGCAATCTCGGGCATCATGCGGCGCGCGCCATCAGCCAGAACCTCGCGCTGGCCGATCTCGCCCCAGTCGCGGGAATAGGGCGGGATCGGGAAGGGTTCATCCCCGACAATCTCGCGCCAGACGCCGCGGGCAAGGCCGAGGCAGTCGCAGCCCACGCCGCAGAGGCTTGCCTGATCATGATAGGGCGTGCCGAGCCAGCGCCGCGCCGCCGCAACTACCGCCATAGGGTCGGCGCCGGTCACAACACACCCCCGGTGTTCCCGCCCGACTTCGTCGCGTAGCGCAGGACCGTGTCCTGCCCCGGAATATGCGGGAAGCCGCGGAAGTTCAGGATATTGGCGAACTTGGTCCGGCAGGTCGCAGCACTCTTGTCGCAGCCTGCGAGGATGGTGAAGGCATCCGCGGCGGCGACGGCGCGGACGGGGGCTTCCAGCAGGGTGATGATCGCCGCCCCGCCCGTCACCTCGTGGCCTGAGACTTCGACCCGTCGCCCGGCATTCGCGCCCGAGGTCCATTCGA
The DNA here is from genome assembly GCF_009908315.1 of Paragemmobacter ruber. Taxonomy (GTDB): domain Bacteria; phylum Pseudomonadota; class Alphaproteobacteria; order Rhodobacterales; family Rhodobacteraceae; genus Paragemmobacter; species Paragemmobacter ruber. The sequence continues at coordinate 43,343 of NZ_JAAATW010000008.1, read as the reverse complement.
TAATGCCGAAGGTGAACCAGCCCGCCGCAAAACCCCCAAGCCCTGCGGTCGTGAAGGTCCGATCCCGGAGCGGCACGAGCACGGTGCCGGTCGCCCGGTTCGAGGGTGTAGCCAGGTTCACCCCGCAGCGCGCATCGCCCAGCGCCGCGTCGCAACTCGCCTGAAACGTCCGACCGACCGTCTGGCCAAGGAGATGTGCGAGGGATCGCATCTCTGCCGTGAAGGCCACGCGTCCCCTGCGGATCTCGCCGATCGCCCCGGCGCGAAGGAGTACCCGCTCGGCAGGCTCCGTCCAGTTGACGCGCCAGACCTCGACCGCCGCATTGTCCCACCGGCCGTCGAGGATATCGGTCTCGGTGATCCGGTCGGAGGAGAGCACGCCGTGCGCATCCTGTGCATCCACGGACAGGTCAGAGCCAGACCGCACCTCTGACGCCGTCAGCCCGCTTTCCGGCTCGAACTCGGTCCCGTCGAAGGTGAGCGTTCGGTCATGGTCGGTGAAACCGAAGGTCACGCCATCGGAACGGGTGATCCTCCAGCACCAGGCGAGCGTTGTCGTGCGCTCGTCGAGATGGGCCTGCAGCGCGGATGAAAGGGCCTTCATCTGCGCCCCCAACCCCGCCAGAGCGCGATCGAGGCCAGCGCCGAGGACACGACACCGCCTGCCGCACCGATCAGGGCGTAGAGGTTGAAGGGTCTGAGGTCGAAGGTCCCGGTCGCCAGGTCGAAATCCGCCAGCCCCGCCATGGCGAGGCCGGAGGCGACAAGGCAAGCGAGATAGACGAGGCCGCGGGCGAAGGTCCAGTTCATGATCTTGCCTTTCCTGTGAAAAATTCCATCAGCCGCTGCCACCACGGCCGGGTGCCAGACGATTGGTTTGGCACCGATATTGGCAGGGGCGGCGGCACCGGCGGGCTCGCCGGGCGTAGCAAGGACAGCGCCTCGGCCTCGCTGAGCCGACGGATCGGTCGCGAGAAATCGACCCTACCATTGCTGTCGACCGACCAGACCGGGATGGTGCCGGTCGGGTAGATACCTTTCCCGAAGAGGTCGCGTTCCGCCTCGCGCCGGGACCGGATCGCGGCGGGCTTGAGCCAGCCCATGAAGGCCGCTGCGGCCGCGCCGCGGTTGCCCGCGTTCAGGTGGCGCGTCAGCGCGGCCTTGGCGATGCCGCCGGTGTTGTAATGGAAGGAGACCAGCGCATCGAACTCGTGGGGTTGAAGCGACACCTTCACGGCGCGCAACACCTCGGCCTCGTAGGCCGCAAGGTCGGCGCGGAAGAGCCGGAAGGCTTCACGGATCCCGGCTTGCGTGTCGGCGGGCATGCCACGTGGCATGCGCGCCGGATCGGGCGGACCAGCGGCGGCGGTGTGGCCGATGCCAAAGGTCCAGACGTCCTTCACGTCAAGATAGGGTCCGGGCACGACCCCTTCGTGCCGGATCAGGGCGAGAAGCCCCCGGTCGGTGGTCTGCATAGCGGTGGTCCTTTTGGGGAAATCAGGGGGCGTCGTGGCGGCGCTCGAGCGCGGCGGTCAGCGCTTCGATCCGGGCGAGGATGTTGGCAATCCGCTCGTCGATGACGGCGATGCGGCGGTCGGCCTCGACGATCTGGCGGTGGTAGAGCGGTGAGGCGGAGAGCAGTTCGGCCACCCGTGCCTCGAGCGAGGTCAGGCGGGTGTTCTGCGTGCCGGCCCACCAGATCGCGGCCCCGGCTTGTGCCGAGAGCGCAAGGGCAAGGCTCAGGTAGGCGGCCAGTGCGCCCATGCGCACGGTCGTGGGTTCGGACATGGGATCGGTCCTTCAGAGGCGGAGTTCGATGAGGGGGATCGAGGTGATTGACCCGAGACGTTCGAGGTCGAGGGTGACGTCGAGGGCGTCGGTGTCGAAGCGGACGGGGACGTCGAACTCGAAGCCCGCGGTGATGGCCACGCCCAGGGCCGGGGCGGTGGTGAAGGTGACGAGGCCGGTTGCGGTGGAGACCGACCAGCCGGAAGCCTGCGGCGTGCCGTTCAGGGCGATGGTCACGGTCCCGGCGACGGGCTTGCTGATGGCGCGCGTCCAGGACTGCGCGCCGGAGGTGTAGCGTTTGGCCAGCTGAAAGGTGTTCGTACTGCCGTTGCCGGTGCCGATGGGGTGATCGGTTGACGCCGGGGTCTGCGACGGCAGGCAGGACTTGAAATCGGCCCAGTCCTTGAAGCGGAAACCGTGGAGGCGGCCGTTGCGGGCCTCGAAGAAGGCGACGACTGCCGCCAGATCGTCGGCGCGGCGGATACCATAGGCGACGTCGTAGCGGCGGCGCGAGTTGGCCCAGCTCGCGTTGCGCTCCTCGGCACCGCTTGCCAGTTCGACGATCTGCGTGCGCCGTTCCGGGCCACCGCGCGCGCCTCGGCTGATGTTGTCCGGAAAGCGGACCTCGTGAAACGCCATGGCTGATCCTCACATGCCGCGCCGCCCCAGCGACACGGCGCGGGCGATGTCGCTGGCGACCTGTGTCCGGGACTGGCGGAAGCTCTCGGCGTCGCGGGCGTTGAACGTGACATTGACGGTCGAGACGCCCGCCTGGCCGTACCCCGCCGCCTCGCGCCGGGAGAGAACCCGCTCCCCACGTTGCAGGATCGCGGGCACCTCATCGGGCCGCAGCCCGGCCCAACCGCCGCTGTGCATGCGCGGCGCATGGGCGAAGGCCAGCGCCGGGACCATCCGGCCGGGGCCAGCGGCACCGACAATGCCGCCCGCATGCAGGATGTTGGCGAAGATCCCGCCCGCCCCACCCATGGCGCCGGAAAGGGCATTGGCGATCGGACCGAGGATGAAGCGACGGGCCGCGAGCTTGGCGAGATCGGCGATCATTGAGGTGACCAGATCGCGGAAGTCGAGTTTGCCGGTCTTCACGAAATCGCCGATGGCATTCTCGGCGCTCTGGAACGCGCCCACCAGCGCGCTGCCGATGTCCCCGCCGATGTCGCGCGCCTTGGCGGCATAGTCGGAGAGGGCCGCCGTGACGGCTTGCCAGCCAGTGAGGGCCGCGTCGGCACCCTCGGCCGCAGCCGCCCCGGCGTCGCGTGTAGCGCTGCCAGCGCCATCGGCGGCGGCCGCCGTGTCGTTCAGCCCCGTGGTCAGCGCGTCGGCTGCACCAGCCGCATCCGCAAGCGCGGTCTCGGCTTCCGTCCCCGTGCCGGTCACCGCATCTTTCAGCGCCTGCCAGCTGGCGAGCGGCCGACTGGCGGCATCAGCCAGCATCCCGGCCGCCTCGCGATAGCCATCGGCACGGGCGCGGGCATCGTCGGCCATCGCGCCAAGCCCGAGATCGGGCGGTTGGAGATAGGTCCGCGACAGCGCGGCCGAAAAGGCGTCTGCAGCGGCAGCGCCTGCAGCCGTTGCCGCGCCCTCGAAGGGGTTGCTGATGCGGCCGAGTTCCACCGGATCGAGGATACCGATCCTCACGCCACCTTCACCGGTGGCCCACTCTGGCAGCAGGGCCAGCGCCGCGTTCAGGGTCTCGATGAAGCTGTTGATGCGCGTGACGACGCCGTTCAGCATTGCCTCGACACCGGAGATCAGCCCGTTCGCGGCCTGGAAGGCGAAGTCGCCGATGGCCCCCGGCAGACTGCCCCAGATTGCGACCGCCGCGTCATAGGCCCCCTGGAAGATCGCGGCTGTCCGGTCGCCGAAGCTGACGACGCCCGCGATGGTGCCCTCGAGGGCCGATAGCCCCGCCGCCTTCAGCCCCTCCCATCCGGCCGCCATCCGCGCCAGCGCCGCGTCGAGCGACAGACCGATCCGCGACCAGACCTCGCGGGCCAGATCGCCGAGCAGCCGGAAGGCTTCGCCCACACCGCCGACACGCGTCACCAGCTGCGAGAACTGGTAGACCAGCTCGCCCGCCCCGACGATCACCGCGCCGATGCCGGTCCGGATCAGGGCACCGCGCAGGAATACGAGTGCCGTCGCAAGACCACGCACCGACAGGGCCGCCGCCGCCAGTCCTGCCACCCAGCGCCCGGCCATGACGGCCGCAAAGGTCGCGGCATAGGAGGCGAGACGGCGGAGATTGCCGATCAGCCCGTCGATGGCCGAACGGAGGATGCCGCCATCGGAGGCCAGGGCAACGAAGGCATTGGCGAGCGCCTCGATGGTCGGAGCGACAGCCACGGCGATGCGGTTCCGGAGACCATCGAACACGAGGGATACGGTACCCAGCGCCATTTGCGTGCGGCGCAAGGCTTCCAGCGCATCGCTGTCCAGAATCGCCCCGAGGTCCGAGGCTTGGTCACCCAGACGGGCCATCTCGGCCCCGCCGTTGCGCAAGAGCGGCAGCAGACGCGTGGCGTCCGAGGCCATCGCCTCCAGATAGAAGGTCATCTCCTGCTGGCTGAGACCGGCGCGTTCCAGCGTGTCGACGTAGAGCTGCAAAGCCTCCGGCCCTGACAGACGTGCGAATTGGTCGGCCGTCACGCCCACGCGGGGCGCGACATTCTCGAAGAAATCCGCCATCGGCCCGCCGCCGGTCTGGAGGAAGTCGCCCACCCGGTCGTTCACGTCCTTCAGGATGTCCGCCAGTTTCTCCTGCTCGATCCCCACCGTACGCGCCCCGGCCGACCAGCGCTGCAGGGCCTCGGGCGTCGCATTGGCGACCTGCGCGAACTGCCGGATCTGGGCGGCGCTCTCGGCCGTGGAACGGACGATCAGCCCAAGCGAGGCTGTGGCTGCCGCTGCTGCGGCCCCGAGTGCGAGGCCCGCCCGGCGGGCGAAGCTGGCCAGACGGGTGTTGGCCAATTCCATCTCGCGCGACAGGCGGCCGAAGCCCTTGGCCCCGGCCTCACCCACGCCTTCCAGTTCGGCGCGCACCTGGCGGCCGCCCACGGCGGCGAGCCGGACGGAGACGCGTTTCTCGGCCATGGGATCAGAGCTCCAGATGGGGTCAGTCGCGGTTGGCTGCGATCTGCTCGTTCACGCGGCGGACCATCACCGCCTCGAGGGCGGGCAGCAGTTCGGCGATAGCAGGCGGGGAGATGCCGAGGGCCGCTCCCAAGGCCAGCGCCGCGCCCATGTCCCAGCCGATAACCGCGCCGGGGATGACCCGCATCTGCCCGCCAAGGCGCTGCGCCAGGTCCCAGACCTGCGCGCCCTCCAGCGTCAGCGGCCGGTTCAGTCGTGCGGGGCAGTCAGGACAGGGTCCGGCGCAGGCCGCGCAGTAGCTTTCGCCCCCGCCGAAGGACCAGTCGGCAAGGGCGATGAGGCGTTTTTTTCCGCGTCCAGCAGGAGAGCCTTGGCGACGTACAGGGTCTGGAACGCCTCGAAGGCAGGCCAGAGGTCGAGGAGCGCATCGATGGCCTCGGGGCTCGGATCGATGGGACTGCCATCGGCGTCGCCAATCCCCTCCCATTCGAGGATCGCGCGCCGCGCCAGCGCCTTGGCCATCAAGAGTGCAGCTTCCTCGGTCGCCGCCCCCTCGGGCAGGTCGGCAATCGCAGGATCGCCCCGCGCCGAGACCATCAGTGCTGTGGTAAGTGGGCGCAGCTTGACACGCACGCCGGGAATGAGTTCGCACCACTGCGGCGCGTTGGTGAGGTCGAGGGTCAGCATGGCGGGCCTTCTCAATAGGTTGCGACGGTGTTGACGAGGACGGCAGTGCACATGCGGGCCGGGCTGGTGGCCTTGGCCGCTTGCCAGTCGAAGGTGGCCTGGATGCCCTGCGGGCCCGGGATCTCGATCCGGGGACGCGGAAGGTAAACGGCGTGCGCGGTGAAGGTGAAGCTGGCGTTGGCCCCGAGGCTCCAGGCGAAGACCAGCTCGCACGGCGTGCCGTCGATGGCCTGCGTGATCAGCGTGGTGTCTGCGAAACGCACCTCCACCCGGCCGGTCAGCGCGGCCATGCCGGGGTCGGCCCCCTCGATGCGCCCGTCCGATCGGATGGTCTCGATCCGATCGAGGCCGTTGGAATAGGTGACCTCGGCCGAGATGACATTGCCGAGCGGCGTGCCATTGCGAGTGATCGCCCCGTTGAAGTGCCCGAAGCGCTGCAGCGCCAATGCGGTGGGCGTGCCAGCGGCCGTGGTGGCCGCGACGCTCTCGCCCTGCGCCACCAGTCGGGCAGTGGCCGTCAGCAGACCAGACCGCACCATCTGCCAGGACAGCTGATCGCAGACGCAGCCGGTGTACATTGCATAGCGCGGCACCTCGGGCATCGCCGTCTCGATGGCCATGCTCGGCAGTGTCCAGTTGCCAGACTGGAAGGTGTGCGTCTTGGGCGTCGTGCCGGTGGTCGTCGGCTGACCGAAGGCCGCCTTCAGCCAGAGGCCGAAGTTCTCGACATCGATCGGCACCACGACATCGCCGTCGGCGGTGACCGCGTCCTTGATCGGGGCAAGCGGATCGCGCCCCTGGCCGAGCAGTTCCGAGGCGATCAGCGGCTGCTCGGAGCCGAGCGTGGTGCTGGCGAAGGGCACCGTCCGATAGCCAGAGGCGGGCGGGGTGCCGTAAACCGTCTCGAACGCAAGCGCCATTTGCGCCCGCGCGCCGTGTGCGCGTGCCATGGGAGTCTCCTTGTGAGTGGGATGTCAGGCCAGAGGGCCGGTCGTGGTGTAATGCAGGACGACGGTGATCACCGCCGCCTTCAGGGCAGCGGCGCCCTCGACGGGCACGTCGACTGAGGCCGGGGCTTCGGGTTCGACCCAGTCGCAGAGGCCGCCAAGTGTCCGGTCGGTCTCCAGAGCCGCGCCGATGGCGGCGATCAGGTTATCGAAGGCGCTGGCCCGGCCGATGCCTGCCTGGACGACGACCTCCAGCTCGGCCCGATGCTGGTAGTGATAGCGCAGCGGCGACAGCGTCACTTCCGGTTCGCCCGGCTGTCCGTCGCGCAGGATGATCAGACCGGCCGCCGGGATCCGCTCGGGCAGGACCTCGTCACGCAGGATGAGGGCAGAAAGCGGCAGCAGCCGCGCGTGCAACGCGGCGAGGACTGTTTCGCGGGTGGCGGGCATGGGTGCACCAATGTTGCGGGTGGCCTGAAGCGCGATCCGGGCCATACAGCCGCTGAGTTCTTGAATGGGTAATGCGTTTGCCTTACCTTGTGTCAGCGAGGTGAAGGAGAATCACATGCTGGCTGAACTCAAGGTCGAGTCCACGCTGACGGACAAGTATCAGACCACGATGCCCGGCGTCGTGCGCAAGGCGCTTGGCCTGAAAAAGCGCGATCGCATCTCCTACACCATCCTGCCTGAGGGTGACGTCCTCCTCCGCCGCGCCTCGGATACCGCGGAAGACCCTGCCATCGGCGCATTTCTCGCGTTTCTGGTAGAGGACATTCGCCAGAATCCCGGCCATGTCCGTGGCCTGGACGCGCCGCTGCGGGCCAAGCTGGCCGAACTCGTTGACGGTGTCGAAGTGGATCTTGATGCGGCGCTGTCGCCCGAAGATGAATGACGGATGCCTCCAACGTGCCGTTGGTCGTGAACGGCTGGACCCTGTTCGCGCACCCGTTGTTTCTTGATCAGGTGTCGGAACTTGCCGAAAAGGTCTCGGCCCTGAAGGCTGCAAACCTGGCTGGCTATCGCAGCAAGAACGCAACCAAGCGCCTTGCTGCGATCAACAAGCTGATCTTCGAAGAAATCCCTTCTGATCCGGCCGACCCGAAGTTTCGGCAGGGCAATACGCTTGGCGACGAGCACCGCCACTGGTTTCGGGCGAAGTTCTTTCAGCAGTACCGGCTTTTCTTCCGCTTTCACGCCGAGAGCCGCATCATCATCTTCGCCTGGGTGAACGACGACACCACGCTGCGCGCCCATGACAGCCGCACGGATGCCTATCGGGTGTTCAAGGGCATGCTGGAGGACGGCGACCCGCCCAGCGATTGGAAAGCACTGCTCGCCAGCGTTCGGTCAGCCTCCGGTCAGCTTGCCGCTTTGATCGAGCAGAAGTGACGCTTCATCCCACCAAGTCGAAGAATTGCCGACCTGGCTAGACGCTGAAGGTACTGAATCTAGTTCGAAGAAATCACGTCCCACATAGCCAGCATTTCACGCATTACGCGCTTGTCCGCATCGGACACAACGTAATCATCGTAGAATTGCTGCCCATTGAAGCGCACCACGGCGCGGTCAGCTTCGGCAATTCGGCGCGCAAGGGACACGGCCGCATCACCACGCAAGCTCGCGAACTCCCAAATCTCGGTATCGTTGTCGCGAAACCACTGACCGACCGGTACCCGGGTTGTCTCGCCATCGATATTGATCGATGCGCTCTCCACAAACAGCCAACCACTCCGGGAGGTGTAGTTGAAGAACAGTTCCATGGTCTGCTGACCGGTGCCGGATTCAATCAGGTACAGGGTCACGTAGTTTCGGATATCCTGATAGCGCGGCGAAGACGGATGCCGAGCCCAGGAGGATCCATCGAACTCGGCAGTTGTCCTGACCAAGCGCCCCTCCAGCGCTCTGGCGGTTCTTTGCAACTGCTCGCGTTCGGCTTCGATGGCCTGCTCGTAACGAGCAACTCTGTCTCGGTACGTCTGGTCTTCTGGATCGATCCTTGCCAGCGCCTGATAGGCGATCAAATTTCGCTCGGCCTGAGCGGCGGGAATGGGCCGGACGTAAGCGGTGACGGCTGCCTCAAGTGCGTCGCGTTCAGGACTTGGGGATGGGGCGAAAGTCTGATCCGCCGCGATCTCGCGCACAACCGCATCGATGTCTGCCCCATCTGCCTGAAGCCGAGTTAGGTAATCTGCAAGCCGGGTATCGGCCTCAGGCAATTCTGCAGGTGATGCAGGCGCCTCTGTCGCGACCATCGGGTCGCCCTCACGGGCCAGAGCGGCGGCGCGTTCACGAGCCGTTTCGAGGTTCGCTCCTTCAATTGCGTCGGCAAAAGCGAGGCACAGTTCGACTTCTCTCGTCCACTCAGGGTTTTGCAAAGAGCCCCAAGCAATCATGACTGCTGCCGCGTCCATATAGGCTTCAGCATCCCGAGCCAGAAACGCGTCGCGGCACTCTGAGCGGGCAGCATCGACATCTTCTTGAGAAGGATCTGCGCTGACAGGAAACGCTAGAAGCGCCATCGCAGGCAGGGAAAGCATGAACTTGCGCATCGCTATAGTGACTCTTCCTTTACCGGTCCGTCGTCAGGCTAACGACGGAGATTTCAACCATCAAGCGAACATGGCAGGTCCGAAATAAGTCCCTGTCCGAATTTGTCACCCATCTCCTCTTGGTGCATCCCCTAGCCAGATTCAGGCCCGGGTCAGTGTTCACCGCCGCTTTTCGGGAGGGGCAGGCTGGTCAGTCGTCGCGGCAGCTCAGCGCGGCAGTGCAGGAAATCGATGATGATCACCTGCTTGATGTCATCAACGAACACCACAAAATGCTGGGCTGGCCGCGCGAAGCGCAGATCCTTGGGCGGGTTGTTGTCGATCAACGCGGTTTAAGCCCACCTGCTCGGTGTCAGCGTTTCGGCATCAAGTCCCGGCACGCGCCGTGGCAAAAGCCCGACGGATGGCATCCTCGCCACGTCCCTCGGCCAGATCCCCGCGCCGGGCCTCGTCCAGACCCGCCGTCAGGCGAGCACGCATATCGGTCATCTCGGCCTCTTCGCGTTCGAGGAGAAGAAGTCCCGCGCGCAAGGCCTCGGACGCGTTCTGATACCGGCCAGTCGAGACCAGACGGTCGACGAGGTTGGACTCCGCTTCTGTCAGGACGACGTTCCGGGTGGCCATGGGAATCTCCGTGTGGATCATGGGCAATATTTGCCGATCCGGCTCATGTGTCGACGGTCTCTTTCAGAACCTGCTCTCCACCCACCCCGCCACGATCCGCCCCGGCACGCCGTCGATGGCCCGCTCGGCATCCCGCGCCAGGTCCAGCCGCTTGCGCAGCTTGACCTGCGGTACGAGGAGGAAGATCGGCGCGGTGACGACGCCCCGGCCGGTTTTCGACCGTGACGCCACCGCGCGTCCCTTGCTGTTCAGCCGTCCCTCAGCCACCAGCAGGCTCGGCCCCCTGCGGCGGTAGATGAACCGCAACCGCAGCCCCGTGCGGCGTTCCCATTCGACGGGTGTGATGCGACCGCCTCGCGTGGATTTACCTGCGGCCGGGGTGGGGATTGCCAACCAGAACCCGTTGCGCGACCGGATCAGCGGCCCCATGTCATGTGCGCCGACGATCACCGGGGCGTTCGACCAGACCAGCGCCGCGGCGTTCAGGCTTTCGCCGCCCTTCGGATATGTGGCGAGCCGGATCGAGTTTCCAAGCCGGGTCCCAAGGCCAGCGCCGGTGATCTGGCCGCTCCAGGCGGATTTCAGGCCCGCGCCCGCCTCGCGCATGGCGGTGGTCACGGCCTTTTCGCCAGCAGCGATTTCCGCTTGCATCAGGGCGGCCAGGTCGGGGCTGATTTCCAGCTTCAACCTCATGCTGGCCTCAGATCGAGGGTCCAGATCAGCCGTTCCCGGTCGCGCAGCGGTTCGCCCTGAATGACATGGCTGTCGGCACCGATGACGATCACGTCGCCCGGCCGCGGGGCGGGCAGGTCGGCCACGCGCACATCGACCACCATCGTGTCGCTGACGAACCGGCCTGCGCCGAAGTCGGTCACGCGATCCGGGGCGCGGCGAATGATGCGGATCGGGCGTTCCTCGGACGTCGTGGCCGATATCCAGAGGGCCGGGGCCGCCATGGAGGCATGGGTGAAGATGCGGTCCATGGCGGCGGCAAAGACGGACATGGGTTGATCCGTCAGTTCGACGTGTGCAGCCGGATCGCCAGCCGGGGTCGCTTGTTCACCGGCAGGATCGAGGCCTCGGTCATGACGTCGATCCAGCGGCCCTTTTCGTCGAGATGTTGTCGGGCATAGAGGGGCAGACCGATGGTGTTGGCGGTTTCCAGGAGGTTCGCGGGGCCGCCATAGGTGGTGAAGGTGTCCATCGTGCCCAAGGGGAAGGCGATCCCCTCGCTCGCCGGGACCAGCCGTTCGGTGGCCTTGGTCGAGAGGGTGACGGTGCCGGAGTATTCCTCGAAGAGGATGCCGCCGAAGGGGAAGTTGCGGCGGACATCCTCGCGCAGCGGCTGGGCGCCGGTCGAGGCGTAGAACTTGTAGGCTTCCTCGGTCTTCGGATGCGCGATCAGCTTGTCGAAGAACTCGCGGCTGACCAGCGCATGGACGGAGGTCATGGCCTCGCCCAGAAGGTTATCCTCGATGGCGCGCAGCACCTCGCGGACCTTGCCCTGCACGTTGGTGCCTGCGGTGCCGAGAACGAAGTCGACCGAGATCTGCGCCAGGCCGAATTCCGTGAAGTAGTTGTAGAGGGTCGTCCCGGCGCCGTCCTTCACGATGCCGCGCAGTGCGTTCATCTCCATGTATTCCCGGGTCTGGGCGTGCTTGCGCCGCATCAGCAGCAGCTTGCGGTTCATCACTTCGACGAGGGGATCGGCCGCGTCGAAGGCCCCGAGGCCGGGCTGTCCCTGGATGTCGGCGGGCAGGATCACGTCATCATGCGGGATCCACGGCAGGGCGAAGCTGCGCATCGAGCGACCCTCGCGCGTGCCGACGGTGGCGGGGCCGCCGAGGGGGACGGAGGGCAGAAGGCTCAGGACGCCCTCGTATTGCTCGATGATGACGGACCGCTGGCTGACGCCTTCGAAGCGGAAGAGGCCGATCTGGGCGAGGCGGGTGTAGAGGTTGGGCAGGATGTTGATGGCCTGCGTCATCTCGGCCAGCGAATAGCCGCCAGCGTCAAAGGGATTGCGGACGAGGGTCATGATGGGGCTCCGGGGGAATGAGGGGATTGGTGCGGCCAGTTGGGCAGCGTCAGACACCGTCGCGGGCGATGATGCCGACCGCGGCCAGCTGGGTGATCTTGGCGGCGATCTTGGCCGCGTCGTTGACGGTGGCCTCGTAGGCGAGGGCGGCGCGCGACACGATGGCGGGGCCACGCGTGACGATGATGCCCACCGCGTCTGCCAGCGTGGCGTTGACCGGATAGAGCAGGACGGCGACTGCGGTTTGCGAACCGTCGGCGCCGGTCGCGGGCGAGAGGGTGTACTTGCCGCTCGCGGTGACGCGGCCGAGGACGGCACCGGAGGGGTAGTTGGTGCCGATCAGCAGCGTCACCACCTCGCGGGTGTAGTTCGGGTTGACCTCGTATTTGAGGACATCGCCCATGCTGGGCGGTTCCGTCAGGACGGGCATGGTTCAGTCTCCAGGATGTTGGGGGATGGGGGCGCCCGATCTGGGCGGTGCGCGTCAGCGCGAAGCGGCGGCCGATTTCTTGGCGGCCGCCACGATGGGGCTTTCCTTCGCGCCCGCGGCCGGGGCGGTGGCGATGATGCCCGCAGCATCGCTGCGGGCTGCGAGATCGGCGAGCACCTTGGCGCGCAGCGCTTCGGGCTTCACGCCCTTGGCCACGGCATCGGCGGCATCGATCTGGATGCCGAGGCGCGCGGCCTGCGCGCAGACTTGCGCGACCTCGGCCGCCTCGGCGCGGATCGCTTCGGGCGACATCGCGGCCGCCGCGGTCTGCGGCGGTGCGATTGCCGCGGGCGGGGCCGGTTCCGGCGGCGTGCTGGCAGCAGGCGCGACCGGAGGCTGCGCATGATCTTCGGGGGCAGTGGTCATCATCGGGCCCTTTCCTCTGGGGGTGGATGTGCCGCGGGGTGCGGCGGCGAAAGCGCGGAAGGCGGTGACCGGATCGGCCACCTCGTCGGCGAGACCGGCGAAGACCGCCGCCTCGCCGCGGAAGACGGCGGCTTCGGTGCCCAGCGCCCGTAGGGTGTCCAGGCGTCGGCCGCGCCCTTCAGCGACGGTTTCGGCGAAGAGCTGGCGCAGGTCCTCCAACTCGCCCGCGATCCGGGCGCGGACGGCCTCGGGAAGCGGCTGGTAAGGGTTCGCATCGACCTTGCGGGCCCCGGCATGGATCAGCGTGACGGCGATGCCCTTCTGGTCGAGCGCCTCGCTCATGTCGCTGTGCATGGCCACGACACCGATGCTGCCGACAGCGCCGGTGCGGGGCAGGATGATCCGGTCGGCCTGGGAGGCCAGCGCATAGGCTGCGGACAGCGCGTGATCCGCGACGAAAGCCTGTACGGGTTTGACCTGACGCACGGCCCGGATGCGGTCGGCGAGGTCGAAGGCACCCGCGACTTCGCCGCCGAAGCTGTCGATGTCGAGGGCAATGCCACGAATGGCGGGGTCGGAGATTGCCGCCTGCAGCTGGGCGGCGATGCCCTCATAGGAGGTCAGACCGGAGGATTGCCCGATCCATGCTCCGCGATGGACCAGCGTGCCTGCAATCTCGATCACGGCAATCCCGTCCACGACCCCGAAGGGTTGGCTTCCGTTCCGCGCTTGGCGGCTGGTCAGGTCATCACCAAACAACGACGCCCGGACGGGCAGGCTGGCGGCCTCCTGCGCTTCGGAGGCGATTTCGACCCCCTCGACTCTGATTTCCCTGCCGGTGATCCGGGGACCAAGCCCGGTCAGGAAGGCCAGTGCCTTGGCGGGATCGACCATCAAGGGCGTGTTGAAGACGCGCTGGGCGATCTGGGTGTGGTGCATCATTCGTCCCCCGCGGGCCGGGTTTCCCGGTCCTCACCCTCGTCATTCTGTCCCTGGTCCTGCTTGTCAGGGTCCGTTGCGCCGCCCTGATCCGCGCTACTGCCACCGGCCGCCTGCGCCGGTGATCCCGGCCGCCGGAAGTCGAGCCCTAGGTCCGCCTCGCGTTTCCGTTCTGCCGCGATTTCCCTGTCGACCTGCTCTGCGTCGTAGCCGCGTTCGGCGATGGCCTGCGTGCGGGATTTCAGGCCCGCTTCGATCTGCAGGATCTCGGCCGCGGCATCCTTGGCCGGGTCGATCCAGTCCCATTTGGTGGGGAGCCAGTCGCAAGCGAGCCAGACGCGCCGCTCCGTCGCATAGCCCGGCAGATCGATGGCGCTTGCCAGTACGGCCATGTCCATCCAGCGGGTCCAGACGGCGCGGCAGAGCTGATAGACCATCACCGAATGCTGGAAGGCCGAGATCCGGCGGCGGAAGTCGACGAGGGCGATCCTGGTGTTGGAGAAGTTCCCCTTGGCCGTGTCGCCCGTGAGATAGCCATAGGGCACGCCCAGCGCCGCGCCGATCTGCAGAAGCGTGCGGTACTGGAAGGGTTCATAGGTGGACCCGGAATCCGGCGTCGCAGGGGTGGTGACATCCTCGCCCGGATCAAGGCGCACCACCTGGCCCGGTTCCACCTCCAGATCATCCTCGGCGGGATCGAGGGCGGTTTCCGGGGCGGGCGACGTGATGAACATGGCGAACATCGCCGCGGTCTTCTTTCGCTCCAACTCCGCATCGTCGTAGAGATCGAGGGTGAAGAGCTTCACCACCGCCGCGGCGAAGCGCGACACCCCGCGCAGCTGGCCCGCCTCGACCGGGTCGAGGATGTGGATGACCTCGGACGCGGGCACGCGCACCGTATCGCCCACCAGTCCCGGATCGGTACTGTCGCCCGGATGGCGGCGGAGGAAGTGATAGGCCACGCGGCGGCCGATCCCGTCGAACTCGATCCCCTGTCGAATTGAACCCGCGCCGGGCAGGATGCGCGTCATGTCCTGGGGCAGCATTTCTGAGGGCAGCATCTGCAGCTGCATCGGCACGGTCAGCCCGTCCTCCGGCCGTCGCGTCCGGATGCGCAGGAACACCTCACCTGCCAGGAACACCTCCCGCGCGGCCCGGCGCTGAAGCCCAAAGAAGTCGGTCAAGCCTTCCGCATCCGCCTCGTCAGTCCAGGCAAGCCAGAGCTTCTGCAACTCTTCCTTCTTCCCCTGATCCGCGATCTTCGACGAGGGCTTGATGCCGTCGCCGACGACATGGTTCGCGAAGGCGTCGACAGCGTTCGCGGCGTAGCCATTGTTCCTGACCAGCCAGCGCGCCCGGGCGGTGATCGTCTCGCCCGAGGCGGCGATCAGCGTGTTCACATGCGCCCGCGTGGCACGGAACCCGCGCATCCGGCGGTGGGACTGCGCGGCGTCGAAGCCACCGATGATGGACCCGAGCCGCGCGCGGAAGGCATCCAGCACCATGGTCACAGACCCTTCGTGGCGACCGTGCCCCAGCGGCGGCGGCGTGGCGTGGCCGAAGCCGCTGCAACCCGTGCCTCGAGATCGCGAACGGCCGCCGCCAGTTCGGCATCCGAGCCATAGGTCACCGTCTTGCCGTCGTAGCTGACGCTGCGCAGCCCGGCGAAGCGGGCTTCCTGCAGCGCGGTCAGCAGGGCCTGCATGCGTTCCAGGTCCATCAGTCCCTCATGAAGTTCGGGGTGTAGGCCCGCCGTTTCCGACGTGGCGTGGTCAGGGTTCCGGCCTTGGGCTGGGCCGGGTCTTGTGTCGCGATGTCGGTCGCGGTGGCCGAGGGCATGCGCGTTTCGACGCCCGCCTGCGCCTCGAGTCGCCGCCAAGTGGCTTCGTCCCATCGGTCGGCGCCGAGGATCCACGCTGCAGCGCGGGCATAGACCCGGCAGTCCAGCGCCTCGTTCCGTTCGCGCATCTTCTGCCATTCCTGGTGGGCATAGCCGCGCTTGTTGCGGATCGTGACCAGCTGCTCGGCCACCAGCTGCTTCAGCCATTCGGTGTCAGCCCAGCCGGGGATGTGCACGGTCCCTGGCGCATCGAGAACGCCCAGCGCCCGGTCTTCGTCCGAGGGGCGTTCGATCCGCAGGAACCGGTAGGTTTCCGCCTTGAACGTCGCCGTGGCCACAGACCAGAGCCTCGCCCCGCGGCGGAGCCTTTTCCCGCCGATGGTGGCATCGACATAGGTCGGGCCAGACACGGGTGCCGACCGGTTGAACCCTTCGAGGCCCTTCAGGGGCGCCACCTGTTCGAAGCCGACCTTGCGCGACCAGGCATAGACGGCTGCCGCTTCGTATCCAGTGTCGATCCCGAGCCTTGCCACGGTCATGAAGGCGCCGTTGGCATGCTGCCAAGACCGGCCGAGGAGGGCTGACAGCCTGTCCCACGCGGCGGGGTCGTCGGGGCCGCCCGGGATGACGATGTGATCGACGAGCCAGCTTTCCATGCCCCGACCCCAGGCCCAGATATCGACCTCGATCCGGTCCCTCTGCACGTCTGCCCCGGCCGTCAGGAACAGCCCGGCCATAGGCACGGTGCCCGGCTTCCACGCCTCCCGCCGATCCGCCAGCCGCTGCCATTCCGGCGCGTCGCCGCTTTCGACCCAAGTCTCGCCCAGAAGCGTGTTGCGCGCGACGCGCAGCGTCTCGTCAGACCCTTGGGCCGCCAGCCACTCCCGCGCGACGTCGGACCAGCTTTTCCAGCCCAAGGGCGAATAGAGCGCCGAGAGATGGAAGCCGATGGCCTTCGGATCCTTGGAAACCGCTGTCGCCCGCCATTCGCCTTTGGCCAACATGTCGGTCTTGTGGTGCTCGGCGATGGGGCGTTCGCAGCCCTCGCAGTGATAGGCGGCGGTTTCGGGCTTTCCTTTCGCCCAGCGCAGGCGGTCGAACTGCAGCCATTGCATCGTCCCGCAATGCGGGCAGGGCACGAAGTAACGCCGCTGGTCAGACGCCTCGAATTCCCGCTCGATCCGCGACAGCCCCCGGATCGTGGGCGTCGAGACCATGAACACCTTGCGCCGGTGCGAGAAGGTGGTGGTGCGCGCCTCAGCCAGCGTGACCGGATCGCCTTCCTCGTCGGCCGAGGCGGGATAGGCGTCGACCTCGTCCAGAAACACATAGCGCGCGGGCATCGACCGAAGGCCAGTGGCGGAATTCGCGCCGGTCAGCACCAGGATGCCGCCGGGGAACTCTTTTGAGAGCATCGAATTGCCCGCGTCGCGCGATCGCGACGGGCTCACCCGCTCGCGCAGCGCCGGGCTATCCGCGATCAACGGGTCCAAACGGCCCCGTGAGGTGCGCTTCGCCAGTTCCAGGCTCGGCAGCACCGCCAGCATCGGCCCCGGCGCGTGGTGGATGACGAAGCCGATCCAGTTGTTGCCCGCCTCCGTGGCCCCGACCTGCGCGGCCTTCATGAAGGTGATGCGCTGGGCGGGATGGCCGGGCGACAGCGCATCCATGATCTCGCGCAGGTAGGGCGCGCGGGCGGTGCGATACCGCCCCGGCTCGGCCGCGCCGCGCGACGACAGCCAGCGATGCTGATCCGCCCATTCCGACACCGTCAGGTTCGGATCGGGGCGCATCCCCTGCCGCCAGACCCGGAGCAGGTCCTCGGCGCCGTCGAAGCCGAGGTCGAGACCCGCGGTCAGATCGTTGTCGTCATCCGAGGGAGACCCGGAGGTCGGCGAGGGCGTCGAGCTGTTCGCGGACATGGGCTTCCAGCACCCTCTGCATGATCGCGGTCTCGATCGTCACCGATGCCCCGGATTGCCGTTCCACCTCCGCCATGATCTGCGCCGCCATCAGCGCGGCCACCCGTCCGGGCCAAGTGACCCAGACATCCCGTTCCTGCCGCGCGAGCCGGAAGACGAGGGTCTCCGCCCGCGCACGGTCGACCAGCGTGCCCTTCTTCTTCTGGACGGCCAGCTGGCGTTCCTGCGCCGCGTAAACCGTCAGCGCCGTGCGCGCCTTGATATACGAAGTCGTGTCCCCGGGGCCGCTGGCCAGCCCATCGCCACCAAGAGACCGGCGTTGCTGGTCGGGATCCGTCATCTCGGCCCGACGCACATCCGAGGCTGCGGCGTTGATCGACCCGTCGTCATGGACCACCAGCCGCCCGTTCTTGCGCGCCTTTTGCACCCCGCCGCGGGACAGGCCGGAATGCGCCGCGTACTCGCGTTCGCTCATGCCTTTCATGGCGCTGTGATGCCTATCAAGATATTGAAAATAAACAGGAAAAGACAATCATCCCCGTTGATTGTCTCCGCCGTCAGAGCGATTCTGCGATCAGGAACTCACCCCCGGATCGGAGATCAGACCATGACCAAAACCGCCAAACCCGCCACCACCGCGCCCGATGCGCTGATGCTCGACATCGCTAAGCGCCACTTCTTCGTCGAGACGCTGGATACCCGGAACAGCGACGGGCTGGATTTCCACGACGTTGCCATCTGGTCGATCCGCGCCGCGCTGATCGAGGCCTATGTCGCGGGCCTCGCCGCGGCCAAGCGCTGAGGGAGCCAAACACATGACCATGGCCATCACCACCATCCGCATCGATTATTCCGCCCTTCCCGAGGGGTTCGATCTGAGCCGCCCGGACGCCATCGCCGAGGTCATTGAGCAGGCGCTGCGCGAGAGCGGGATCCCGGCCGAGGCGTCCGACGTCCTGTCGCACCTGAAGATCGAACTGCCCACCGCCCAGCTGGGTGCCGCCAGCCGTGCGCTGGCCGAGATGCGCCTGATCTGACCGGAACGATCAGAAAGCACAGATATTGCTCCGATTTGCCTACGATCATTCGCCCGTCAGAGCGATGGTGTTGGCACCAGAACGATGCAACTCACCGAAGGATGCCCCGCCATGACGACCCGCCGCGCCAACGACAACTCCAAAGCCCTCGACGCCTTCATCGCAGCCAAGGCCGAAATCGACACGATGCTCGAGCGTCTGAAGGCCCTCAGCGACGACCATTTCGAGACCCACCCCGACGAGATCCACTGGGGCCATGTCGGCACGCTGGAGCACTACGCGGGCCTGCTGCGCCAGATCACCGACAGCGCCTTCAAGGAAGGCGAACACGCCGCCTGACGCGTCCGCGTGGCGCAACGGACGCCCCGTCCGACGACGGGGCTTGCCTCCGTAGAAGGCGTGCACATCGCGCGCCGCAACGCCCGGAGGCCCCCATGACAACCCCGTCCGACACCCAATCCCTGATCCTCTCCCGCGCCGCGACCCGGCCGGGCAACCTTGCCTTGCCGCTGCCCGAGGGGCTGGTCGGCGCCGCCGCCAAGATGGTCGTCGGCAAGATGATCGCCCGCGGCTGGCTCGAGGAGGTCGAGGCAAACCTGCGGCGCGGCGAGCCGATGTGGCGCGAGACCGGCGACGGCCACGGCACCACGCTGATTGCCACCGAGGCCGGGCTGGAAGCCATCGGGATCGAACCGCTGGTGGCAAGCGCCGTTGCCAACGCGCGGAAGGCGAGGCCGAAAACGCAACCAGCTCAAACGCCCTACGATACCGACACCGCGAAACCGGTCGCCATCCGCGCTGGCACCAAGCAGGCCCAGATCATCGCCATGCTCCAGCGCCCCGAGGGCGCGACGGTTGCCGAGATGGTCGACGCGACTGGATGGCTCGCGCACACTGTCCGTGGCTCGATCTCGGGAGCGTTGAAGAAGAATCTGGGCCTGCCCATCGCCGCGGAGAAGGTCGAGGGCAGGGGGACGGTCTACAAGCTGCCCGCCTGATCATTCCCTGCCAGCCGCGTTACCCCGCCGCCCCGCCCGGGCGGCGGTACTTTATTGCCACGACAGCAGATCGCGGGCCGCGGCCTGAAGGATGTCCTGCGCCATCCGTGGCTCGCAGGTGTAGATCCCGCCCGGTTCCGGCTCGCCCACATTGTCCTCGAACCACGCCCGACCCTCGTCCGAGATCGGACGCAGGACCACGATGGTCCCGTGATCGTTGATTTCGATGTGCTGCCAGCCGTCGGACATGAGACAAGGCTAGGCGGTCAAGGCAGATGGTTCAACCGGATCCCGATATAGGCGTTTTCAGCCTTTCGGGGATCCTTTTGCTTGGCCGCATCGCTCAACGCGCCAATCGCCGAGACCATATGGGAGAGGATGCGCATCACGTGCTCAAGGTCGGAATGCGCATGCTGGCGTTTCTCGCCGTTCAATTCCGTCTCAAGATGCGCGTCCCTGCGATTGCCGAACGGATCGGCCGTGATACCGACCAGGCCGTGGGTGATGCGGTTCCTGAGTTCCAGCGCCATCACGAGTCGGGCGCGAACCTCGGTGAGCAGTTCGCGATGTTCGGGGCGTTCGTCACAGACGACGGCTTGCAAGCTTTCCCAACGCGCGATCTTCTGCGCCAGCGTATGCGGCGCGATCCGGCTTTTCCCGTCGTCCAGTTGTTCGATGCGCTTGGTGATCTCTCGTTCGATGGACGACCATAGAAAAAGGAGAGAGCCGACGCTCGCCTTCATTTCCACGAAGGAGACGGGACTGATGGCGGGGTCATCTTCCATTTGCAGGTCAGCTTCGAATTCCGTTTGCACCAAGTGCTTTATGGGCCAAGCCCTCGAAAGTTGAAAGCTAATCGCCTCCTATGAGGTTCGCTTTGCGTCCCGTCGCCATCTCCCACCGCCGCACGGCGACGTCGCAGTAGACTGGGTCCAGTTCCACCGCGCAGCAGCGCCGCCCGGTGCGTTCAGCGGCGATCAGCTGGCTGCCGGAGCCGCAGAAGGGTTCGAACACCAGGTCGCCGGGGTCGGTGAAGGCTTCCAGCACAGCCTCGACCAGCGCCACCGGGAACACGGCCGGGTGCGATCCGGCGGCACCCAGCCCGCCCTTGTGCCGCATGATGCGGAACACGCTGTCCGGGATCCGGTGGCTCTGGATCGCGTTGCCGGTGCCGGTCTTGCGATGGACCGTGCCGTCGGCCCCGCGCAGGCCGCCGCCACCGAGGGTTTCGCCCGCGTGCTTGCTTTCCACGGTCTTATTCGGCTTTCGGGGCTGGCGGTTGAAGTGGAAGATGAACTCGTGCGAGGGCGCGAGGCGGCCGTTCCAGTCACCGGGCAAGCCGGGCCCCTGGTCCCAGACATACCAGCCGAAGCGCCGCCAGCCCTGCGCGCGCATCCAGTCGAGCCAGCCCTGCCAATAGGGGATCCACTCACCGTCACGGTGAACAAGGCCGAGGTTCACCAGCAGCTGGGCACCGGCGGTGACAGGCGCCGCGGTAAAGACGCCTTGCATCAGCGCATCCCAATCGCCGACCTTCTCTTTCGCCGCGCCATAGTCGCGCTGCTGGGCGTAGGGCGGGGAGGTGAACAGCAGCGCGGCCTGCGCACCGTCCATCAACTGCGCCACCACGGCCGGGTCGGTGGCATCGCCGCAGACCAGACGATGGTCGCCCAGCGCCCAGATATCGCCGGGGCGGGTGATCGGGTCAGCCGGAGCGTCAGGGATGGTGTCGGCGGTGTCATCGTCGATGGACGTACGGTCGTCGGTATCGTGCAGCAGCGCGTCCAGTTCGTCCTCGGGGATCCCGATCAGCCCGAGGTCGAAATCCTCGGCCAGCAGCCCGCGCAGTTCCTCGAGGAGGAGCGACTCGTCCCACCCGCCCAGTTCGGTCAGTTTGTTGTCGGCGATGCGATAGGCGCGCCGCTGTGCCTCGGTCAGGTGGCCGAGCACGATCACCGGCGCCTCGGCCAGCCCTAGCTGGGCCGCGGCCAGGACCCGGCCATGGCCTGCGATCAGCTCGCCGTCGCCTGCGACGAGGCAAGGGACGGTCCAGCCGAATTCGGCCATGCTGGCGGCAATCTTTGCCACTTGATCGGCATCGTGGGTCTTGGCGTTGCGGGCATAGGGACGGAGGCGGGACAGCGGCCAGTGTTCGATCCGGCCGGGCAGGAGGCGCGCGTTCATGCCGGGAGCCGCTTGGCCTTGATGGCGGCGAAGGTTTCGCCAGTTTCCGCCAGAACAGCCTCCTGACCGGTGAAGGACTGCCAGCGCTCGATGGCGACATCGACATAGGCCGGGTTCAGTTCCACGCCGAGGCAGACCCGGCCGGTGGTTTCGGCCGCGATCAGCGTGGTGCCGGAACCCATGAAGGGTTCATAGACCGCCTGACCCGGGGACGAGTTGTTCAGGATCGGGCGGCGCATGCATTCGACCGGTTTCTGCGTGCCGTGCACCGTGTCGGCATCCTGATCCCGGTTGGCGATCTGCCACAGCGTCGTCTGCTTGCGGTCCCCCGCCCAGTGACCCTTGCCCTTGGCGCGCACCGCATACCAGCAGGGTTCGTGCTGCCAGTGATAGTCGCCGCGGCTGAGGACCAGCCGGTCCTTCGCCCAGATGATCTGGGACCGGATGGCGAAACCCGCCGCCACCAGGCTGTCCGCCACAGTCGCCGCGTGCAGCGCGCCGTGCCAGACATATGCGACATCACCGGGGAACAGCGCCCAGGCTTCGCGCCAGTCGGCGCGGTCGTCGTTCAGCACCTTGCCGGTGCGCTTGGTCTTTGCCGCACCCGCCTGATTGCGCCAGGAGGGATCGTACTCCACGCCGTAGGGCGGGTCGGTGACCATCAACAGGGGGCGCACATCGCCCAGCAGCCGCCCCACCACATAAGCCGCGGTGCTGTCGCCGCAGATCAGACGGTGCGACCCGAGCTGCCAGATGTCGCCCGGCACCGACACCGGCGTGACCGGAAGCTCCGGAACCTCGTCCTCGCCTTCGACCGGACCATCCTCGCCCAGCGCCTCGGGATCCCGCAAAAGCGCGTCGAGGTCATCGTCGCTGATGCCCAAGAGCGTCAGGTCGAAATCCTCGGCCAGCAGCCCGGCGATCTCGTCGCGCAGCAGGGCCTCGTCCCATTCGCCCAGTTCGGTCAGCTTGTTGTCGGCGATCCGATAGGCCCGGCGTTCCGCCTCGTCGAGATGGCTGAGCCGGATCACCGGCACCTCGGTCAGCCCGAGCATGGTCGCGGCCAGCACCCGGCCATGGCCCGCGATCAGCTCGCCGTCGTCGGCCACCATGCAGGGCACGGTCCAGCCGAACTTGGCCATGCTGGCCGCGATCTTCGCCACCTGGTCGTCGCCGTGCATCTTGGCATTGCGGGCATAGGGGCGCAGCCGGGCAATCGGCCAGGACTCTACCTGGCTCGGCGCGAAGACGAGGTCCATGGGGCGGGCTCGGGATGTGGGGGACGGAAAATGAAAAGCGCCCGCGAGGGGGTTCCTCCGGGCGCAATTCTTCGATGATCAAGGGGTAGGTCAATGGGGGCAGGTCTGTCAAGCCGAAAAGTGAAGCGAATTCAACGGCTTCTAATGAATTGGCTTTCTGTGGTGGCTTCTGGCCACCTGGCTTCCCCAAAGGTGGCTTCCCTGGCTTCCCGCCGGGAATCCACCCTAGCCAGATCGTGATTCCGCAAGCCGCTGATCTGACTCACGAATTCCGGCATCAGCACCCAAGGTGGCTTCCGCCTGGCTTCCCCGGTGAAACTGCCTCACGCTAGCGAACCACCGCGCTGCGCCCCCCCGCATACGATCAAGGCCGGGGAGGAACCAGAGGAGGGGGGGAGGTCACCCGAGAGAGTTATCTTTAAGCGAGACCTGTGGCCAAACGGGTAGAAAAAGCGCCAATCCACTTGGATCAAACGGGCATCGCTTGGATCTGGCTGTCAAACAAGTCAGCAGGCAAAGTCTTGTTGTTGACGTAGTTCTGAAGGACATCGTAAACCGACAAATACAGACATGATACTATTGGAAAATTATCCGCCCGCGCACCGCTCTGATTTCTAAACTCAATGTGAGTGAATTTTCCAGATCTCGACTGTGACGCGGGGAAAATGAACATGCTTCCGGCGAGTGGCTTCCCGTCGATAAACTCGATGGCGCGCTGATAGGCTTGTTGTTTTACAATATCTGAAATGCCGGGACTATCACTAGCATTTTCCGCAGCGTAGTACTTTGCGTCAGCCAACATTAGTTTTCCGAAGATTCTAAAAACAATATCGGTACGCAGACCCGCGCGGGCCTCATTTGCAAGCTGACTTTCGCGAGAAATATAGAAAGGTACAGGCAGTAGGCTGTTCCAACTACGCTCCACGCCTGGAATTACCTGCCTAAGAGCCTCCTCCCAAACAATGTGGAAGTCTTCAACTCCGATGAGAAGACTCGACTCCTGTGCCTTTGCCTGCTCTTCGAGATACTCTATCAAAAGCCCGCACAGTCGCAGTGCTCGCACTGAGTAGAGTGATTGACGAACTTGCTTTAGTAGTGTGGCCCAGCGGTTGCGGGGCAGAACCATGGTACCCTGTCGACTTCGCAAAAGACTCTGCATGCCGAACTGAGTGAGCCACCAACCATGGCTGTTAAGGATTTCGCGAAGAACAGCGACTTGAACTTGGGAGAGGACACTGCCGTGACTATCCAGCGATCGCTGGCCTCGGATACGGAGCGGCGGGCACAATTCCCCATTCTCGTCGCAAAAGCCAAACTCTCTTCGAAGCGTCTTTGACCAGTTTGGCTTTCCGGCTCCTATCGTCGGGTATCGCTCTGTTTCGTAATAGATACCGTAGTCCCGGTAGTCGGCAGCAAGATCCAACACCACGCCTAGCTGGCTAACCCCAAGGACGCCGCGGGACGACATATCCGTCCGCATGCGACTGCTGTAACTGAACTTTGCCAGCGTCCGCATTGTCAGTTGAGCTGTAACAAGATCTTCTGCAAAGACGTTCCGTAACGCAGCACGCGGCAAGAAGACAGTTGGTACTTCACCAGGCGGGTGAACAAGGCCGCAGAAATGGAGTTTATCCCGGTCCTCAATCCTACCCCTGCCCAATTCAGAGAGGTTACGAAACACGCTAGGGTGCTGGCTCGAGAGCCATCTCAAGGGAGAGCGATCCTCGAGAATATTTACTTGAGTCATTGCGCCTCGGGCGGAGGCGCCACAGGATCTTTTTGAGCCTCGGCCGGATCAGCACCTATCCGGCGCCCAGCGATATCAGCGCCCAATGCAGCTGGGCCAGCATCCACAACTCTCTCTGCAAGCCGTAGCAAAAGGCCGTTGGATAGAATTGGACGACCCTCCAACATAAACAAGACTAGTTCACCGTATGTATGAACATCGGAACTGAAGATCTCTTCGCGACCATGGTGCCGTAGCACGTCATCCCACAGATACAGGAGTACCTTACCTGGAATGGAACCATCAGCATTCCGGTCCTCGGCCTTGACAAACCAAGGTCCAAGCAGCCGGTCTTCTGCGATCATAAGGCGCTGCGTCAGTATTGCATTTATCTCGACGGCAAGCACGCGCCAAGGCACTTCGTTACTGCCTCCGCCTTGTATAGCCACGTTGAAACTTATTTCAGGGGCCTGGTCGAAATTCAGAGGCTCATAGACTTGTGCCCAACGCCTACGGAATGCCGTGTCCAAAGGGAAAACACCCTGATCTGCACTGTTCATCGTAGCAAGCAACCAAAGATTGGAGGGCATCCGAACCCGTCCGTCGATACTTCCTGTCGTGGTCTCGAACCACTGCGTAAATTCAGGGCTCGGCGACGCAATGTCGTACACGCCCGAGCCGTTTGATTGGCGATCCAGCAATAGAAAGATGTCGCCAAAGATCGCGGCAGCTGGACCGCGATTCAACTCCTCAATTATCAGGTTAACTCTCTGGGTCGGATTGTTAACTGCGTCAGCAAGTGCCAAACAGAAGGGGCCTGGAGTAAACCGATACAGCACCTTCTCATCAACAACTACGGGCTTGAGCGATCCAAAAAAATCGGACTGTTCTAAGGTGGGATGGAAAACCGTTCGAAAGTTTCGATGCCCTTCGATCTCTTGGTCAATCGCATAACTCTTGCCAGTGCCTGGCGCACCATATCGGATGATGTTGGATCCGCCAGACAGTCTGGGCGCCTGATCTGCATCTTCCTCTGGCTCATCCGGCGGATCGCCGATCGCACCTTCAGAGTGCAAACGTGAAATATTGCTTATGTAGTAATGAAAGAAGTTCGGCCGAAAGGCATAGGTTCGGCGCTGTTTCTTATCGAGTGTGCTGCCGAATCCAAACAGATACGCATCGCGAATTACTTCAACTGTTGTATAGCACGAAGTTGGATTAGCATGTTCAAGATACCCGGAAGGCTTCCACGCGCAAAAAACTACTTCATCCGGACTTGGTGCGTAAATGCCAAGCAATAGGCAATATCGATTACCGTCATACGCGCGCTGAAATTCATCTGCGTGATGATCGTAATCCTCCGTAAGCTGTATTCTCTTTTCACTGTCGCGCCGGTGCGCCCAAGCAAGATTTCGAAAAACGAAGATTTCCAAAGTGTACGCCGTCCCCGCCTTGGAAATGTTCGCAAGGAATTTCACCCCGCGGCTTCCCACTGCGCGCTCAGCAGGCGATACTTGTCCAGTCCAGCCGTTTGAAATCAAGGATTGACGGAGAAATTCAAGTACCTGCTCAGGATTTGGGTGAGCGGGGTCGTTTCCTTGGAAGATTTCTCCTGTGGCGTTAGTCTGCAAAGGCATGGATTGTCTCCAGGAATGACCTCAGGCCATCAACGACATGACAGGCCGGAAATTGTACGACGTTACAACTCTACCAGAGTTCAGCTTTTCGGAACGGTACAACGCACGATTCGCCCACGCTCTCGCCATGCACTCTAGCTTGCTATCAATGACTGCTGCCAGAGAAGCATTCATCGGGAAGCTAAGCACGTTATCTCTAGTGACATGAAATCCATCCCCAAGCATCAGCCAGTGGTTCATGAACTCGTCAGTGGAAATAGCAGCGAGGAATCGCAGTCTGTCTTGGTCCTTGGGGAAACTGAACAGATTTGTTCCCGGACTGTAGGCTTCCCGAACGCCTATGAAATTTCGGGCAACAGTGGAAACTGCGACCAGAAACTCACCTGTTGGTGTCACTAGGTCACTTAGAGTTCCCGACGGACGTGCGCGGCTGTAGCTTAGGACTTGATCCTGTCTAACCGGCCTTGGAAATTGATCGTCTCTTTCATAGCCAGAAATATCGACGAGTTCAGGCTGACTAGAAAGTAAATTTTCTCGTTCAGCCGCTTGCCAACGAAGCAAGCGAGTTGCTTGAAGGGATGGATGTTTGGATGGGACGCCTGTGAAGATAGTGCAGCGCTGGCTATTCGACTTGTTGCTGTTCTTACTTTTCGGCTTACCTGACTTGAATAGCGTGTCAGGAATATTGTCAAAATTACTGAACGCGAACGCCCGCCCATCATCGCGGATTTGACGGCGAAGATTGGAGTATTCTCTGGAAAAGCACAAGGACAATGGCACAATAAATGCTACATAGCCACGTGGGTGCGTGATATGCAGTGCTTTCTCCGAAAAGTCTGCAAACGAGTTCTTCCAATAGGCGTTTGGCGGATTCTTTACGAAGGGTGGATTCGCGAAGACAAAAGGTTCACTCGCTTCTTCGAGTTTTGGCTCCCAGTGCAGAAAGTCTGAGTGGTGCAGTTTAACATTTGGAA
The DNA here is from genome assembly GCF_009908315.1 of Paragemmobacter ruber. GTDB lineage: Bacteria > Pseudomonadota > Alphaproteobacteria > Rhodobacterales > Rhodobacteraceae > Paragemmobacter > Paragemmobacter ruber. The sequence goes on along the minus strand of NZ_JAAATW010000008.1, from coordinate 16,227 downwards.
GCGTGAATTGCGCGACTCTTTCGATCTGGTCGATCTGGTCACGCACGAAATCAAGGGCCGATGAGTTGATATCGCAAAGGTCCATCCGAATCTGAGAAAGCACATTTTCGGAAGCGCCTAGTTCACAAAGTTTGAGTAGCAATCCAAAGACCAAGGCACCCGCTCCCACTGCGGGCTCAATGAAATGGGTGCGATGTATCCATTCGTCGAGATTGTCGCCGCGTGCTTCGTAACTCTGAGCAAAGAATTTGTTCCAGAAGAACTTTGTGGCGTCAAAGGGCGTGTAGTAGGATCCTGTTGAAAGGCGATGATCTTCGGTCCCACTATTGTTATCAGCCCCGACATAGGACAGTTCCATCTCTGCCTTTTCCGAGGCTTGCATTGCGCGGATTAGGGAAGAGCGAAGCAGGTTGTTTCTGTCCGTTGACGCGCACGGGAGGTCGCGTTGACGAGATGTAGTGACTCCTCCTTGATCCAGCATTCACGAAACTCCCACGTTCGTTAGGAAAGGTGGTTCAAGAGATGTTCGATCATCCTGCGACCCAACAGCGTCGGCACTGCGTTGCCGATCTGACGTTGCACCGAGCGTCGACTGCCAAAGAAGCGATAGCCCTCCGGGAATGTCTGTATCGCGGCAATCTCTGGGACTCGCAGCCGACGGTTTTCCCAGTGGAAAGGACCCACCCATGGTCCAGGTTGGGCAGCGATGGTAATCGAAGGCATCTCGGGGTGCAGTTTGAACAAGAAGTTCCAGAAGCGACCGCCAGAACGAAAAGTTCGCCCGGAATAGTGTTCTAGTGATGAGAGTGCGATATAGTTCTTTCCAGGAGGGACGTTGAGCAGTTCCTCGAAATACGTTCCCGCAGAAGCGTCCTCTTGCGGTTCGCGGAAAGCTTCTCCGGCAAACGGCAATATGAACCTGCCAACGCCCTCATAGTGGGGTAAATCGGCGTTGCGCTTGTGGTCGACTGGATCGGTGTGGGTCGGCCGCGGATCAGGCAGTTGTGCGTGCTTCCCACGAATACCGAACACAAAGACCCTCCGTCGGCGCTGTGGGATGCCAAAGTCCAATGCATTGGCCCTGAACAATGTACAAGTGTAACCAAGTTCTTCTGCCACGGCCAAGAAGCCGTCGAGTGATGACTTGTTCGTAGGGTGAAGTATGCTGTCAACGTTTTCGAAGAGAAAGCCTGACGGTTGCATTTCGCTGACAGCACGAAGGAATTGACCCAGCATGTTTCGTGGATCATCGGCGATCAGACGATTGTCATTGCGCACCCAGTAACCGTTCTTCGAGAACGGCTGGCAAGGCGGGCCGCCGATCAGAATACTTGGGGCTTGTTGACGCCATTGAGTGAAGTCAACCTGACGAATGTCGATTTCTAGGACGTTCTGTTCGAGGCCAATACCATTTTGCCGGAGCGTTTCTGCAGAATCATGATCGATCTCGATCGCTGCAACAATCCGCGCACCAGCTTGCTGTGCACCTGCATCCAAGCCCCCGGCGCCAGAGAAGATACTGATGCAGTCAACCAAAGTTTCTTACCTTCTCGGGTCTGGGCGAACTGTTCCATCGTGTCATGGTTGGCTCACAATTCAGTTAATTCTACTTGCGTCAACCGTCCGCGTCCAAGCAACAGAATGTGGCCAATGGCGTGCGATGCACTAAGGGTAGCCTTCCTTTCCTAGTCGAAACTTTCAACACCGACAAGTGTCGTACGGCTGCTGACTGGCAGCGAGGGAGAGACTTCTCTCCATGCCTGCAGAGGGCTGCAACCGGCCGAGACGTCGCTGTCATGATGGGCTGATGGTATCGTAGGAGCCCTCAGAAACTCAGCAGTTCCCTATCCAAATAGTTGCGAAGGTTTATCAGGTCGGTGGCCTCGCCGCGCATCATGATGTCCAGCGCGCTGTGCCCTCCGAAGGCCGCGTTTGGCTTGCAGACCCATGTGTAGCCGCGGCCAGGCTCGGTGAAGAGGTACCTTAACGCCTTGTGGATGCCCATCAGGATTGCCATCCTCGCTCGAAGGTCACGGTCGATCGGACCGATGTCGCCAGTCTTCCAGCGCTCCCATGTATGCTCGTCCATGTCGCCGAGCAGCACGCGCGCCTCGCCATCCGTCAGGACCCAGGCGTGGAACAGGTTGACGGTGGTGCGCGCGAGGGCCGCTGCTTCCTCGTCCGTGATGACGGGGAAGTCGGGTTGCTTCGAAACTGATGGAACCGATGCGCGGCGCATGACGCTCCCTTCTTCTGCCGCCAGCATGGTCGACGGGTGTCATTTGGCAAGCCTCGATTTCCTCGAGACGGCGGCGGCATTGCCGCCGACGACCTTTACCGTGATCCAACAGGCGGCCGAGCTGGTGACTCGATGCCATCAATCACGTAGGGTCCAGAAAACATGAGCAATCTGGAGCCACTGCATGAAAGCTGCCGAAACCCGCATCGACCGATTCTTGGCCAGCAGCGAGACAGCTTTCGCCATCCCCGTCTACCAACGGAACTACGACTGGACCCGGGTGCAGTGCCAGCAGCTGTTCAACGATATCCTGGCTATCGGCGCAGACGACACCCAGTCAGGGCATTTCATCGGCAGCATCGTCTATGTCCATGACGACGTTTACACGGCTTCGGGTCTTCGCGAACTGACGATCATCGACGGGCAGCAGCGCCTCACCACCCTGACGTTGATTTTCATAGCGCTTTACCGGCACGCTATGGCGACGGGGAAGGACCAGCAAGCCCAGCGCATTTACAAGACCTATTTGATCAACGAATTCGCCGAAGACGCCGAGAAACTGAAGCTGAAGCCCACTGACAACAACAAGGTGGCCCTGGCGCAGATCATGGATCCGAAAGAAGCGATCAAGGCGAGCGGCTATTCCCGGCTCATCGAAAACTTCCGCTTCTTCCAAGCGCGCATAACTGATCCCAATTTCGATGTCGTTCTGCGCGGCGTGTCGAAGCTGATCTTTGTCGACATCGCACTCGATCGACAGAAGGACAATCCGCAGCGGATCTTCGAAAGCCTGAATTCGACGGGCCTTGAGCTGTCGCAGGCTGATCTGATCAGAAATTACATTTTGATGGGATTGCCCCGGAAGGAGCAGGAGCAGGTTTTCCGGAAGTTCTGGGAGCCCATTGAGGCGAACGCCCGGAATCGAGAGGTGAACGAGAGCCGAGTGTCAGATTTCATCCGTGATTTTCTGACGCTGAAGCAGAAGGATATTCCGAACAAGGGGGCAGTCTATGCCAAGTTCAAGGAACGCTACCCAGTGCCGAACTCGGCCGACCTTATGGATGCCCTCGAAGAGCTGCGCGAATTCTCCCATGTCTACGCGCGCCTGCTGAACCCTGACCTTGAAAGCGACCCCGAGATCCGACGCGAGCTGGGCTACATCCGGACGCTGGAGGTCAACGTGGCCTTCCCGTTTCTGATGCCAGTCTATCGGGATTTCACCGCCGGGATCATCTCCCGCGACGTGTTCGCGGCCGTCCTGCGGCTGGTTCAGAGCTACGTCTGGCGCCGGTTCATCCTAAGCTTGCCGACAAACGCCTTGAACAAAATTTTCATGAGTTTGTACGACCGGGTGGACCCCGCAGAGTATCTGATATCGATCGAACGTTCCTTGATGCAACGCGGCGGCAGCCAGCGCTTCCCGCGGGACGCCGAGGTAATCGCGATGTTGCGGGAGAAGGACATCTACAGCACGAAAAGCCGGACGAGGACATACTTCTTCGACCGCTTGGAAAACCACAACAACAGGGAACTGGTGGACGTCACGGTTCCTGGAATCACCGTCGAGCATATCTTCCCGCAGAACCCAGAGCCTGCATGGCGAAGTACTCTGGCCGCTGACGAATACGCCTTGCTCGGCGAGAAGTACCTCAACACGATTGGAAACCTCACGCTGTCTGGGAACAACGGCCGTTTGGGGAACAAGCTCTTCGTCGACAAGCGGGACATGAATGAAGACGGTGGCGAACAGGGTTACCGGTTCAGTCGCCTTTGGCTCAACCGCGACCTTCAGGCCCTCGACGGGTGGGGCGTCAAGCAGGTCGAAGCCCGGGCAGATCGTATCGCAAAGCGCTTTCTGGAGGTCTGGCCTGCGCCAGCCATCGAAGTCGTCGCAGAGACGAACGGAGATGAGATCAACATTTTCGATGCAGAGGAGCCCCGTTTCAAGCGCCTGGAGTATGCCGTGTTCCTTGGTGCCCGCTTGAATGTGACGCAAGTAGCCAAGCTGTACGTCGAGGTACTTGAACAGCTTTTGGTGCTTCAGCCCGAGGCGTTTCAGGGCACCAAGCTTGGTGAACGCATACAGCTGACGTCTGAGCCTGATACGCTGCGGCAAGCCGTTCGGGTGGCGGAAGGATATTTCGTCGAGGGCAACATCGACTCCACCAACAAGTTTGAACGAATGAAGCTGGCCTTATCTGAATTGGGGATGGAAGAGGAGCTCTTCATCAAGTTTGCATAGGCGGTGACACTGGTTCGGGCTGCGAAGGCAGCCAAGGCCGCGCCCTCGGCATCGCCGCCGTCACCTCGACCTCCCGCAGCATCCCGCCCGCGATCAGTCCCTCGCGGACCCAGCCCAGCGCCTGCCACCAGTCGTCATAGCCGCGCCGGGCGGCCTCGATCTGTTGTGGATGGGGCGAGAACGTGACCGGACATGCCAAGATGTCGATGGTCTTCCATGTGGCGCGCGCACCCGCGCCACGCACGCGGATGCGCTCAGTGCCGACGACGATGGCCCCCGCATGCGTGCCGTGCTGGTTCTGCTTGACGATGGTCGGCACGCAGCGCGGGACGGCACCAGGCATCCAGTCCGGGGTCAGCCCGGCGCGAGCAAGTTCGGCGATGCGGATCGCCATGCGCTTGCCGCCGAGGCTGTCGGGGATCCCGGCGACGGTGGCGGCGATAACTTCGGCATCCTCGTGGGTGTAGCCGCCGATCTTGTGCTGGCCGCCATCGATCTTGCAGCCAAGCACGGCGCGCTGCAGCAGGACGTATTCCAGGCCGAAGCCGAAGCCTTCCTCGGTGACGTCCGGGGGCAGCGGCAGTTCCAGCTGCGCCTGTTCGATCCGGAACGCCCATTCCAGCGCCGCCTGCACGCCCAGCGCGCGTTTGACCTTGGTGCCGCTGACGCGGCCGTGGAAACTCATGGCTGCAATCCTTCAAGAAAATCCATCTGGGCCGGGCGCTGGGCGGCATCCGTCGGCCGCCAGATCCACGGGCCCGATGCCGTGGGCAGCTGCGAGAGAGCGCCACGCATGTGCCGCTGCCAGAGGGTGAACTCCGTTGCCGAGCAGGCGCAGAGCGCGTGCCCGATGGGCCAGCCCATCAGCCATCCGACGAAGAGCGGGTTCAGCCGCCGCCGCGACCGGCCCTTCAGGATCCGCCGCGAGGCGACGCGCCCATGCGAGGCAATCATCGAAGCCCAGAGCGGGCGCGAGATCGGGGCGTGTGGCGAGGACCGCGGCCCATCCGGCGAAATCACTGGGGCCGGGCGGATGAAGCCCTGCTCCGCCCGGTAGTGCAGCAGGTCCATCCGGGACTTGCCATCGGTGCGGGTGATGCTGGCCTCGCTGCTGCCCTTCCAGTTCTGCGCCGCCGGAGTCGGCCAGTGGTTTGGCAGGGCCTTCGCGATGCCCAGCGCCAGCGCCTCGGCCTTCCTCGTGAAGTCGCTGTTCCCGGCCGGGTTGTAGCTGCCGGTGCCGGGATGCAGGCTCATCGGTGTGGGCCAGGATGAAGATCCGCAGCCGCTCATGCGGCGCGCCGACCTCTGCCGACGAGAACAGGCCCGCCGCAGGCGTGTAGCCCAATCCCCAAAGCTCTCGCAGGACGGTCTCGAGGCCGAGGGTAACGTGACCGGCGACGTTTTCCAGGAAGACCCATTCCGGGCGGCATTCGCCGATGACGCGGGCAACGTCGGGCCAGAGGTGGCGGGGATCATCGACGCCGCCGCGCTTTCCGGCCGCGCTGAAAGGCTGGCAGGGATAGCCTGCGAGGACCGCACCGAACGCGCCGCGGAAGGGGCGGGCGTCGAAGCTGCGCAGATCGGTCCAGATCGGGGCCGGGGCGAAGTATCCGGCTGCTTGCGCGGCGATGAGGACCGCCCTTGGCCAGTCCTCCCACTCGACGAAGGCGCGGGTGTGATAGCCGGGTTCGGCGAGCATGAGGCCCAGATCAAGGCCTCCGCCGCCTGCGCAGAGGGAGAGTCCGTGCCGGGGACGTGACACCATGCCATTCACCGCACCCCGCGCTCGCGCAGGCGTTCGGCCGTGACCAGCCCCCGGGCCAGCATGGCATCGCGCATCGTGTTGCTGATCGCGCTGACCGGCAGGTAGCGGTCGGAGTTGACCAGATCGGCATAGAAGGCGGGGAGGTCGGTGATCGGCTTCGCAGCCGGGGCAGGGGGTGTCTTGGGCTTGCGCCGTTTGCGCCCGGCATCCTCGACCTTGCGTTGGGCGGCGCGTTGCATGGCGCGGTCCAGCGCCTTCGGCCCATCGGGTGGTTCGGGGTGTTCCTGGCGGCTGGCCTCGGCCGCGGCGATGATCTCCGCCTCGGTCAGGCCAAGTTCGTCTCGCCAGCGCTGGACATGCAGCCGGGGCGGCCAGCCTTGCCACCAGCCGGGCAGCGCGGTGGGATCGAGGCCCAGCGCTGTGAGCAGTTTCCCGAAAACCTCATCGGAAATCGCCGCTCGCGCTTGCGCGCCCTCCTCCTCCTTTACTGGTTCCCTTAGAGGTTCCCTTACAGGGTTAGTGTCCGAATTCCGGACACGGCTTTCGGCACTTTCCGGACACGGCTCGGCCGGAAAATCGGACACGGCTCCGGCGTCAACCCCGTGTCCGAAATCCGGACACGGCAGGGCGACGGCCGCGGCATTCATGGGCGAACCCTCTGCCATGTCGGGGCTTTCTGCATCCGCGGTTTCTCCGTGTCCGATTTCCGGACACGGCACCACAGCCACGGGTGTGAAGCCCGGTTCGAACCCCAGGATGTAGCGGGTCGGCAGCTGGCGCTTGGTCACGGGATCGAGTCGCGGCACGCGCCGCAACAGGCCCACGGCCTCCAGCTGCCCAAGGTGATCGTTCAGCGTCGAGCGGCTGATCTCGCAGTCATGCGCCAGCCGGTCCTGCGAGGGAAAGCAACCGTAATCCGGGTTGAACCGGTCGCAGAGGTGCCAGAGCACGATCTTGGTCGTGGGCTTCAGCCCGCGCTGCTTGATGGCCCAGTTGGTGGCCTCGTGGCTCATGGCGCGGGCCTCCGCGGGGCAGGGGCGATGCGCGTTGTGAAACCGCAATCGGCGAGCGCGCCCAGGGCGTCGTCGAGGCTGCGCACCAGCGCCCAGCCGAACCCCTGCGCCTGCACGGCATCGCGAAACGCCTCCTGCTCCGGCCGCAATCGCCCGTTCGGCGCCTTCAGTTCGAGGAACAGGACACGGCCCTCGCACAGGACCATCAGATCGGCGAACCCGGCATGGACGCCCATGCCGACGAGGATCGCCTGGCGCTTGGCCCCGCGGGGCCCGGCCTCGGTGACCTCGTTGGCGCAGTGATGGATGATGGCGGAGCGGGGCAGGGCGATGCGCAGCGCCTGCACGACCGCGCGCTGAAGATCGGCCTCGGGGGTGCCACGGCGCTTCATCGGCGGACCTCAGGATCGAGGGCCTGCGCGCGGCGATGGCGGGCCGGGCATCGAGCCTCGATCGCGAAGAGCAGGGCGCGCGCATCGCGGCGTTCCCGTTCCGACTGTCCGTGGGTGGTCAGCACCTGACAGGCGAGGCGGACGAGGTGGTCGGAATGGCGCGCGACATTGGCGACGACGGTGCGCGCCTCAGCCAAGCGCTGCGCGCGCCAGGCGGGATCGACCGCAGGGCGCCGGGCGGGGCGATGCGGGGCGGCCATCAGCGCCGCCCCCGGGTTTTCGGCGCAGGGCAGACCTGTTCCTGCGCGCGGATCCACGCCTCGACCGAGGTGCGCCGATAGAACACCTTGCGCCCGATCCGGGTGCAGGGCGGGCCTTCGTGACGGGCTTCCCACCGGGCGAGGGTGTCGCTGGCAACGCCCAGCTCACCCGCAAGCTGGTCGCGGCTGATCCAATCCGCCAAAAGGTTCAGGGGCTGGCCCTCGGGGGCAGCGGTCGTGGTCTGCATCTCGTACTCCCATCCAGATCCCGGTCGATGCCGGAGACGGGGCGAGGCAAGCAGAGCGGTGGGACCGGAACCTAGGCGGAGACCGGAACGGACAGGCCAAGGGCCATTCCGGCCCAAGTTTCATTGGGGATTGCTGGCCTGCCCGGAAACCGGAATTGCAGATGCGCCCAGCGCCATTCCGCCATTTCCGGTGATTGCGCGCGCGTTGATTCTGCGGATTGGCGCGGATCGCCGCGCCGATCCGCAATCATCGACACATGGCTGCGACGGTGGGCCGGAACGGGACGCTGCCGTTCCTGCGGTGCGGTGTCAGGGTAGGGCGGGGAAGTCCGGTCGACGGTGCGCCTCGACCATGGCGCGCAGTTCGGGCGGCGAGATCACCTCGACGGTGTCGCCCCACTGGTAGAGGTGCCAGGCCATCTCGAGCCACCCTCCGGCTGTGAAGCGGACGGTCAGGCTGCCGTCGCCCTCGGTCGTCACCTCCTGGTCGGGATGAAACAGGAAGTCGCGCGCAACAGGCGCCGCCGCAGGCGAGAACCGCCATTCGACCGGGGCCAACTCTGCCTCCGAATGGAACGACCCGAAGGCGCGGGCGGCATGGGCGCGCAGGTCGAAATCGAGATCGCGCTTGAAGGACGATGGCAGCAGCTGAGCCTTGCGGACCCTGTCGAGGCGGAAATGCCTATAGGTCGTTCCGTTCCCGATCTCTCGGGCGATCAGGTAGCCACGCATGCCGAACAGGACGCCATAGGGTTCGATCTGCCGCGTCCGCGGGCTGGCGTCCTGTGCCCCGGCATATTCGATCTGCATCGTGAACGGCCCTTTCAGCGCCGCCTCGATGGTCCCGAGGATCAGAGGGTCATATTTGGCCCGGGGGCCGGGGCGGCAGGCATGGCCACGGGCTTCCAGCACCGCCTCAGCATCCGCCTCGGCGCGGCGTGCGTGGGAGGACGGCATGGTGGCCAGAAGTCGGTCCCGCAGCGAGGTCAGCGCCGAAACTTCGGTCAGGGCTCCGTCCCGCTCGGCGCGGCGAATGCCCATCTCCAACGCCGACAATTCGCTGTCCCGAATGCCCTGCCCATGGAGCAGTTTCTGTTCGTTCAGTTTCCACCATTTGCGCCGGTCCTTGTCGATGCGGATCTCGACCATGGGGAAGGCCGCCTCCAGCGCCTTCGACATGCGCTGCGCGGTTCGAAGGTTCACGCCGAAGGTCTCGGTGATCTGCACCAGGCTGATCCCGTCCGCCTGCGCGGCGGCCACTTCTGCCAGCCGCATGATGTCGATTGCCTTGCCCAGACGCTTGTTCACACTTCTTGATCCCTGACCGAACCTGTCAGGGTGAGATAGTGCAAATTCGCGCGAAAGGCGAGTAGCCTGAACCTGTCAGATCAAGGCGATTCCCATGATCCCCGACGGCCAATGACGGGCAATCAGCCCGAACAATAACGCACGCCTGTGGGAGGGGCGGGGAAATGGTGCCGACATCCAAACACGCGCCGACAAGTCTCTGTTTGCAAACAGCATCCCTGCCGCATGCCTTTCTGACCTGGGTTTTATCGATTGCAGAAAGGAGACCGCCGCGATGAACCTGCCGCCCCGCCCATTCTATTCCCTGACCGAGATATCTGCTCGCTGGGGTTGCGCTGCTGCCGATGTCGCCGGGTGGTCCGCGACCGGCCTTCTTTCGCTGAACACCAGCATCGCCTCGGTCATCTGCGGCAGGCAGCCCGTGGCAGGAATCGTGCAGGTCAGCGCGGCCGACATGATGCGGATGTTTCGTCGCCATGGGCCGAGCGACGAGGAATGCCGGGTCTACCGGATCCGGCTTGCAGGAACCACCGAGTGGCAGTTCATCACCGACCCGACCGATGGGGTGCTGGTGAAGATCACCGACCTGCTGCTGCTGGCCGACGAGGTCCACAAGTTCGAGGACGAGCGCGATCTGCTGCGGCGCCCGGCATCGCCGCCGGGATCCGCTCCGCGCTACGATTGGGACGGGGTGAACCTGATGCTGTTCCGCCGCATCAACGAACGGGGCCTGCCCGCGACGCAGGGCGAACTGATCAACGAAGTGCAGGACTGGTTCGCCCAGAATTCGCCCAACGGCGACATCCCCGAGGAAAGCACCACCAGGAAGAAGATCGCGCCGATCTGGCGGGTGCTGCGCGAGCGGGATTGACCGGCCCAGCGCCGCGGTCAGGCGCTTTTCTGTTCCTGGTCGGCGTCATGGACCAGCTGCGGCCGCGGCCGGAAGATGCTGGCGACGACATTCACCCCATGGCGGAGGGGCGAGTCCATCAGATGTGCATACCGCTGGGTCGTCGTCATCTGCGAATGGCCCAGAAGCTTGCCGATCATCTCGAGCGAGGCCCCGCCACTGACAAGGAGCGATGCAAAGGTGTGGCGCAGGTCGTGGATCCGGACACCAGGCAGGTTGGCCTGCTTCTGGATCCCGACCCAGAACCGGCGGATTTCCTTGACTGGCTGGCCGGGCGTGTCGCCGGGGAACAGCCACGGATTGCCCCGCGGCACCAGCAGGCTGCGCTGGCGGACGATGGCGGCGACATCGTCGGAAACCGGGATGCGGTGGATCTTGCGCTGCTTGGTCGTCGAGGCAGGTTTCGACCAGCTGAGCAGGTCGAGGTTGAACTGTTCGAACCGTGCTTGCCGCACCTCGCCCACCCGGGCGCCAGTCAGCATGCAGAGCCGGATGATCCCGGCCGCACGCTGGTCCTCGGCCGCGTCCAGCACTTTGGCCAGACGGGCGATCTCCTCGGGCGAGAGGAAGCGTTCGCGTTCCGTCTCGATCCGGCGGCGAAAGCCGCTGGCTGGGTTGTCGGTGCGCATCCCCCATTCGATGGAGAGCGAGAACATCTTGCGCAGTACCTCGCCCACCCGGTTGGCGCGCACCGGCGTGGGCTTCGGCCCCTGCAGCTTGCGCGCCCGGTTGTTGGGCTTCGCCTTCGACGGCCGGGCCCGGCCTGCGGCGATCTTGTTCAGGAGCTTCTCAACATCGGCCTTGGTGATCTCTGTCACCAGCTTCTTGTTCCAGTCGGGGCCAACCAGCTTGTGCATGATGGTGTGATGGTCGGCCGCGCTGCGGGGCGCGAGGTTGGGCGTGTGTTCCGCCAGATACCGTTCGATCAGATCACTGATCCGCGGCGCCTCGCGCGCCGCCTGGCGCTGGCTGAGGGGATCGCCGCCCTCGTCGATCTCGCGCCGCAGCTGCTTGGCCCGCTCCCGGGCGGCCGTCGCGGTCCACTCCGGCCAGCGCCCGATGGTCATCCGCCTCTGGCGCCCCGCGACCCGGTAGTCCAGCGTGAAGGCCCGGTTTCCGGAAGGGTAGATGGTGACCGAAAACCCCCGCACATCCGTGTCGAAGATCTGGTAGTCCCGCCCCAGGTTCGCCGCCTCCCGGACGGTTTTCTCATTCAGTTTCAGTCTCTTGACCATGCATCGCTCCGTCTTGCTCGTCCTGACATGAGGCGTGAATTCGCGCCTGGATCAAGGCAAGCATGGCGGTGGGACCGGAAAGGAGGCGGAGACCGGAAGTGGGGTGGGGAGGGGCGTTCCGGGGAAAAGAGCTCCAGATTCATTGTCTAAGCCTAGATCGGCCGATCAGGAGAGGCTAAGCCAGCAGGAGCACATTGGCGAAACGCTCGCCTACAACGTAGATTCGCCTAAAGTCCGTCTAGCTCGCGATACTTTCAAAGGTAGGATAATACCGATGAAACTTGCGATAGTTGGCCAGAAGAACCTCGGCGCGTTGATCGGAGTCGTCGAGACGGAAGCCCAGCGTCTGATGGAGCGCTTCAAGATCCTGATGCATGAGCTGGTCGAATATCGCTTTCTCGCTTGGCGTAATGTCTGGAATGTCGATAATCATGAAATCAGTCCAGCTCGCAGGAGCATATCCCCATCCTGTTGGTACTTTTACTGTTTCATCCTTATCTTGAAATAGAACTGTGACCACACACATTGCGGTGCTGTCGATATAGCTGGTATTCAGCACAGGCAGCGGAACCAACTTCCGACTTCCAGCCGCCACACCCTTCTCGATAGCGCGTTTAACACACATCGAGAAAGCTCCTGGGACTTCAGAGGGCAGAACTGACTGTATTGAATTCGGAAAGTATTCTCCAAGATGCAGCTTAAGCACAGCCGCTCTTTCCTCTTCCGCGGTTCGCTCAGCTTTAGGAAGTTGCGATTTGTGCTTCTCAATCCGAGTTATATCAGCGCAGAAGGTGACACGCAGCACATCTCCAGCATCAAAGCGCGACGAAAGCAACTCCACTTCACCAAGTTGAGCGAACCTCGTGTGCGGGTCGGTGTAATCAAGCCAAACTATGAGATTATCCGCGTTGAATCGCGAAAGAATAGCATCGATTTTTCCGGGGAGTTCTCCGCTATAGTGCTGTTCGCATACCACAGAGTTGAACGGGCGGTTAAATCGCTGACGACCGACTACGTTCCCTTCGGCATCAAAAGAATAAAGTGCCTTGAGACCAGATCTACGATAAATCGAGCGATGGTCTGCAAGGTGCTGGCCTCCCATAGAGGCGTAGACGTACTTCGTCGGATCGCGACCCGAAAGGAGGCATGCCACAAACTCTGAAAACAGTTCGCGATCCACATGCTTTCTCGGCCGGAGTCGATAAGGTAAACCGCTACCACTCAAGGCTTGCCAACCTCTTTCAATGCACGCGTCCAGGCCGCCAACCCAACATCACCCGGAAGTGCCCGGGCGTTGTCAAGAAGTGCTAGCCCCAATTGCTCGATTTCAGAGGTTTCGCGGGAGAACGCAATTCGCCGGAGCGTGGTTTTTGTGGGCGGTTTGGGCAGCTCCGGAGTGAAAACCTTCTCGGCTCCGCCAGAGCCCCTAACAACAGTACCTTCACTATTTGCGAGGGCAACTGTCCTAGCGGAGGTGAACTTCTCTTCTTGAAGATACTGGTCCGTCTCTGCTTCGCGCCCCTTCCACTTGTTCGTGAATGACGTGAATATCTGAATCCCATCCATGCAACGATTTAGTGCCTTGATATACAAGGCTGATGAATGCTCGATATCTCGCTTGGTCGTTGAAACAGGTAGCTTCGACGCATCATCACTCTCAAAGGAAACAATTCCAGAAATCGCACGAAACTGTGGGTGATATCTGGGTGTGCTCGCGACTCCCCAACCTGTCTGGTTCGTTTTGTCCGAGTGCAAGATAACGCGCTCATTGCAGATCAGCGTGATGCCAGCCTTGTCGACGGGTTGATCACCTTCCTGGGTAGCTTCTTCTAGTTCGGCTTCCCTTGTAAGCTTGCGATAGAAACCGATCGTAACCTTCATCTTTACGCCATCGGTTACGCCTTCGTAGTCGTATGGGCGAACGCTTCCAGCGCCTCCGTCGACGACTTGAACGATCCTAGGGTTGATTTTCTTTTCGTTCAGAAATATCTCGAAGCCCATTTTCATCAGATATGCGAAATGCTCGGCAATCTGAGTTTCCAGGCCATCCAGGAACCCAGGATCGGTGAACTTCGATGAAATTTCTGGTCTAATGGTGACGGCAGTTATCTTTACACCGAGAGTTGCATCTTTGCCTAGCTCAGTGAAAGGTACGTACCAATCGTCTTCTGATGCCATCCAGTCGCCGGTATAGGTGACACGTACTGCAGCGTCGGCCGAGTGGGACTCCACAGTTGCTTCAGACGCAATCTTAAAGATAGCCCGCTTCATGCCAATGCCGTAAACACCGATCGTCGGGATACCCTTGTCGAGATCGATTTTGGGGCGGCCCAGCCGGAAAGCGTTCTCTAAGTAAGCCTTTGGTATGCCCCCGCAGTTGTCGGATATTTCGAAAGTGGTTCCACTTATGGTAAGGCGGCACTGACAACCGGCGTACATTTGCTCGGTTCCCCGTTGATCTTGCCTAGTGCGCATCGCGCCGTCGACAGAGTTGTCGACAAGGTCGAGGATCGCATCATCCAGCGCGATGTCGCGGGTGAGCATCGACACGAAGAAGTCTTTCGTCGGACCCCCAAAGAATCTATTAGGTGACGTCATGAAACTCTCCGACTCGATCACTCTTGTTACATTGGCCGCGTTGGTGGTCTTGCACAAGACGCCTTTCAAGGTGATCGTGGGCGGTGGTACGTGCGTTTCTGCACCGGCGAACAACGGATGGTCGGTGAAATGACCGCTAAATGACTGATATAATTGATCTTTTTTGCGGAGTCGGCGGTTTGTCGTTGGGGGCGGTGCAGGCGGGCTTCACCCCGCGGCTTGCCGTTGATGTCGACCCCGTGCTTGGGGACGGGCACCGACGTAACCATCCTGCATGTAAGTTGCTGATCGGCGACCTTGCGCAGCGTGAGGCATCGGAACTGAAGGAGCTGTCTGGAGCGCAGGGTCGGCTATCGGGCGTGATCGGAGGTCCCCCGTGTCAGGGCTTTAGCTCGATCGGAAAGCGCCGCAGTGATGACCCGAGGAACATGCTTCTGCATCGTTTTTTCCATTTGGTCGAGGAGCTCAAGCCGAAGTTCTTCTTGATGGAGAATGTACCAGGACTTTTACTCGATGATGGCACCCGAGTATTAAACACGGCCATCTCTGCGCTAAAGTATCCTTATGTGATTTTGGATCCGATTGTTCTGGATGCGGCAGATTACGGTGCTGCAACAACTAGGAAGAGGTTGGTGGTCCTAGGTTATGACCCAAGCGAAATTGATTGTATTCAGGTTGCCGATCTCCTCGCAGCGAAGTCGGCCGTGCACTATACGGTCCGCGATGCAATAGCGGGACTACCCGGTCCAGCAGTTTCTGACGTGTTGCGGATTGATCAGAGTGGATTGGATAATCCATACGTTCAGATGCTGAACGCTTATGTTCGGCCGGACTTTCTGGGTCGACCGGAATATATAGATGCTCAAAGGGAAACGACATCTGGTTTCCAGTTAACGCGTCATACCCAAGAAGTGGTTGATCGTTTTGCAAAGGTTCTACCTGGCGGTAAGGATCCCGTGAGCCGTTATGTTAGACTGTCTTGGGAACGGCCGGCGAATGTTCTGAGAGCTGGCACTGGTGCTGATCGTGGTTCCTTCCAAGCGGCAAGACCTATCCATCCTAGTGATCATAGAGTCATCACGGTCCGAGAAGCTGCTAGAATTCAGGGGTTTCCGGACTGGTACGATTTTCATGCAACCAAGTGGCATAGCCATAGGATGATAGGCAACAGTGTCAGCCCACCATTTGCGCGGGCTTTGCTCTCCGTGGTGGCATCTCGCACGGACATGGGCAAACAGAAATGATGAGGTGAGTCGAACGATTGATGATGAGGATCATCGATGCTTTACCTCAACGCCACCTCAACCGTTGTTTGCGCTTCCAATCCAGTGGCAGCCGTTCAAATACGATCAGAATGGATGTTTGCGGACGAATGTAGTGCATACTATCCGGGCTATGAGGCATCCATCATTGATTTCCTTGGACTTCTGGATTCTTCCAATTCCGGCTCATAACCTGAAGGCCGCAGGTTCAAATCCTGCCCCCGCAACCACCTTTACCGAACTCCCATAAGGCCCCGCAACAGCGGGGCCTTTGGCGTTCTGGGCCAACCCGATCAACGCCGTCAAAGCACCGTCCAGCGCAACAACCGCTTGGCCGTCTTCCCACGTCACCGAAA
The DNA here is from genome assembly GCF_009908315.1 of Paragemmobacter ruber. Classification (GTDB taxonomy): domain Bacteria; phylum Pseudomonadota; class Alphaproteobacteria; order Rhodobacterales; family Rhodobacteraceae; genus Paragemmobacter; species Paragemmobacter ruber. The sequence continues at coordinate 399 of NZ_JAAATW010000008.1, read as the reverse complement.
CACGCTCGATCAAACCGCGAACGACTTCGCGTGCCGGTCGGGAAATTGCCGGATCGGCCAGCGTGATCGCCAGTTCTGTTACCCTGCGCCGATACAGTTCCGACAGGTTCGGGTTGAGCCGGACGGGCGCCGGGGCAGGGCGCCCAAGCTCGGCGTCGATGGCGGCTATCCGTCCCTCCAGCTCAAGAAGCTTCTCCTTGAGGCCTGGCGAGCGCAGGCCGTCGGCAATGGCGTCGTAGAGGCCTTCCAGCTTGCGCTTGATCGCCTTCCTCTTGACCTGCCACTGGTCTATCATCCAGTTGCGACCGGAGCCGGTAGCTGATCTACGCCCTTCGGCGCGGGTTGAGCAATCACCCGGCGCGCGGAACTTTCATCGCGTGCAGCGGGACGGGCGATTGC
>NZ_JAAATW010000007.1 GCF_009908315.1 Paragemmobacter ruber | reverse complement strand
CAGGCCCCGTAGGACAAAACGTGCCTGTTGACCGTGACTCCAGCCCTTTGCTACCCCTTGTTTTACTGAGGCCATCAACGGCAGAGGTGCCCGTAACGGGAACATAACAACAGACCCTGGGCACCAGCTTAGCCGATATCCCATTGATACGCCTCGGTTTCTTGACGAAACTACGCGGGCGTAGGACATGGCGGGTTCTATCGAGGCTTGCCAGCCGCCGTCCCCGAGACAAGACGACTAAAGACGACGATTAGACTAAAGAAGACCGACGTTATCTGCGGAATAGGAGCCACGGAACTTCGCAATTTCATGAAGAGACGCAGGGGACTGCTAGCCGAAGACCTTGCTTCAGCATTCTCGCTGTCACCTATGGCAGCAAAGGAGAAACTGAACGAACTGGCCATGGCGGGATAAATCGAGTTCGACCGCACGCTACCGGACGGCAGAGAACTCTTTAGCCGCACGACAACAGGCAATGCGCTCGCTAAAGCCAAGTTCATAAAGCCAGTTTCTAGGGCAACGGCGGAGGTCCTGCTTAAAGGGGTGCTTGAGCGTGTGGCAGAGATAAACAGCAGCCCAGCCTTCATTCATTTCGTCGACCGAGTATCTGTTTTCGGCAGCTACCTCTCCGAGGCTTCGGAATAGGGCGATATCGACCTGATCGTTGAAGACAGCTTCAAGAGCGACCTCGGCGACCAGTGGGAAGTTACCGAAGAACATGCTAGAAGAAGCGGTCGGCAGTTTCGCCATTGGCTTGACGCAGGGATGTATCCCAGGCTTCAGATCGAAATGAAGCTACGGAAAAGGTCACCCTATCTCGACATTCAAACCGCTGATCAGGTCGAACTGCTGGGTCTCAAGCCGGTGACAGTATTCGAACGAAGCGCCTAGCTTTGCAGCTAGGCGATCCGGCGCATCCAATTAGCCTTAACGGACAGAGGGTATCCCCTGCCATAACCTTGGCCTACACCCTCTGTCTGCCAACCGCCGATCTGATCCACAATGTCAGATGGGCATTCAACCGCACGAAGGCGGTCCCGCATGGAGTGCCGGAAGCTATGCATCGAACAGCGTTCTGGCACCATGGGCTTCATCCATTTGTTCAGCGCCGCACTGGCGGAGTTGGAATTCGTCTCGTCTGACTTGTTGTAACGCGGAAACGCAAATGGGCTTGCGTCTGTCTGTGCGAGGATCCGTTTCGCAGCCCACAGAGCCGCTCCAACAAGCGGAACCTCCCAAGCACTGGTCGGCGTCTTCAGTCGCCGCCAAGGGTGCTCTTTGACTACAATTCGGGGCATCTGATCATCCAGGACAATGTCCTCCCGTAGAAGTCCGGCAGCTTCAGCGAGACGCAGTCCGGTATCCGAAACGAGGGCTACCAGCCATCTTAGGTCATCATCGATGCGCTTGCATTCGGCCTGAACTTTGCGAAGCACATCGTCAGGCAGCGGCACACGATCCTTAACGCCAGCTAGCCGGTCAAAGTAGACGTTCCCAAATGGGTTCGCCATGGTGACCTCCAGCTCACTTGCACCGAAGTTCACTACAGATCGAACAGTGCCGAAAACGCGCGTTATACTGCTCCCCGACAGACCACGCTCGATAAGGGAGTCCCGGAAACGGTTTGCATCGGCCTTCGAGTAGGCCTGAAGATCCTTGTCACCGCAGATATCGATCACGTAGCCGCAGGAACGCTCAGCGGCCCTCTTGAAGGTTGCGGGACGTCCCTTGCCCTTGAGCTTCAGATAGATCCCAACTGCCTCGGAGAGCTTCACGGTCTCCTGCAAAGGCTTAGTCGGCGGGTGTGATTGGTTGCTGGCGGCAATCCGCAGCCGATGCTTCCCTGGCAGGGCCGTGTCTTTGATCCGCAAGTGGTACCGGTACTCGTCCAGTTGATCTGCCGCCCGACGAGCTCGTGACGCAGCCACCGTCGCAGACCGCGTTCTCAACGAGTAGGCGATCTTCTGGGTGTCGTAGTGATGCTGAACGTCCCGAGGGATTCTGCGTTCGAAGTAAAAGACGCCGTCTTTAAGGAACGAAAAGGGGACCGATTGGTCATACGCCATGTCCTACGCCCGCGTAGTTTCGTCAAGAAACCGAGGCGTATCAATGGGATATCGGCTAAGCTGGTGCCCAAGGTCGGACTCGAACCGACATGCCTTGCGGCGACGGATTTTGAATCCGCTGCGTCTACCATTCCGCCACTCGGGCCACCTGCCTGCGGTCTATCCGCTGTGCGCTGCCGCGTCAACGGCGGGCGGACAGGCGGATGTCCCATAGATCCGTGCCCGACGGCGCATCGCCCACGCACGGCCCGTGCCGAAGATCCCCCGGACCCGCATAACCCTGCCCCGGGCCATCCTTACATCGGGCCAGTGCCGCACCGCTCCCAGATCGGGAAGCCGCCCGGATCCGCCAGACCCCGTTCCTGCGCCCCCCCCCGGCCAGACCCGCGCAGCAGACGCCCCGCCGAAAAGGCACCGCCGCGCGGCGGCAAGACCACGCGCTCCGCCCGCTACAGGCGGGCGGCCGCGAAGGTATCGCAGTTTTCGATCTGACCGCTGTTCTGCCCCGCCAGGAACCAACGCATCCGCTGCTCGCTGGACCCGTGGGTAAAGCTGTCGGGCATCGGGCGGCGCCCGGCCTCGCGCTGCAGCGTATCATCGCCGATCTGGGCGGCGGCATTCATCGCCTCTTCGATATCGCCCCTCTCGATCGACCCGAACCGCGCCGCCGCCTCATGCGCCCAGACACCGGCAAGGCAATCCGCCATCAACTCCACCCGGACGGAGATTTCGTTCGACTCGACCTCCCCCACTTGCTGGCGCAGCCGCGTGGTTTCTCCAAGGATGCCAAGTTCATTCTGCACATGATGACCGATCTCATGGGCCACCACATAGGCAGCGGCAAAATCGCCGCCTGCCCCAAGCCGCTCTTCAAGCACCGTGAAAAACCCGGTATCGAGATAGACCTTGCGATCCGCGGGGCAGTAGAACGGCCCTGTCGCCTCGGACGCGCCGCCGCAACCGGACTGGGTATAGCCTTTGAACAGAACGAGTGTTGCGGGCCGGTATTCCCGGCCCAGCTGCGTGCGAAACAGCGCCGCCCACACCTCTTCCGTGTCGGCCAGAGTGACGGAAACGAACTCGCCCATCGCGCGATCCTCGGCCGTCATTTCGGTCGGCGCAACCGCCGACCCGCCCGGCTGACCCTGCAACAGCGGCGTCACGTCCACGCCGAGGAACCACCCCAGAAGCAGCACCACGATCACGCCCGCGCCGCCGATCCCCGCCCCGCGGCCACCGCCGCCCATGCCACGACGATCCTCGATGTTCCGGCTGCCCCGGCGACCGCGCCATTCCATCCGTGCCTCCTCCCTGTTCCACAGCGGAAGCTTAACACCCGCAAACCCTGCGGCCAAAGCCCATTCTTCCCTTCGCATCGCGCAGCACCCAAACCGCACCGCCCCGCTTCACGATCCCGTAACGGCGGCTTGCCTTCCGCGCCGCGATGGTCATCCTGCCCGCGGCCAAGAAGGGAGACCGCCATGACCACCGACCGCCGCACCCTTGCCGTCCTGATCGCGGCGGGCGGCTCTGCGTCCGTTCTGGCCGCGGCCTTCGCCTTTCAGTATCTGGGCGGGCTTGCACCGTGCCAGCTTTGCCTCTGGCAGCGCTGGCCCCATGCCATCGCCGTTGCGATCGGCCTGCCCGCCCTCATGTTTGCCCGCGGTGTACTTGGGCGCCTTCTCCCACTGGCGGGCGCGCTGGCCGCACTGGCCAGCGCCGGGATCGGCGCCTTCCATGTCGGCGTCGAACAGAAATGGTGGGAAGGACTGGCCTCCTGCACCGCAGGATCCATCAGCGGCATCTCCACCGCCGATCTGCTGAACCCGGATGTCGATGTCGGCGCCGTCGTGCGCTGCGACGAGATCGCCTGGTCCATGTTCGGCCTGTCCATGGCAGGTTGGAACGTCGTCCTCTCGGCCCTGCTTGCCCTGGTCTGGATCACGGCCTATCGCCGCGCGTCCTGACCGCACCGCTGCGCCCGAAAGGTCAGGCCCCGCCCCCGCACAGGCGCGCATGTTCCTGAATGGCGAAACGGTCGGTCATCCCGGCCACGTAATCGGCCACGATCCGCGCCAGCGTCACCTCATCCCGCGCCGCCTCGATATCCGCGCGCCATTCGGCGGGCAGCAATTCCGGCCGCGCCAGAAACAGCGGGAACAGGTCATTGATCACCCGGGTGACCTTCGCCCGTTCGGCCATCACCGATGGCGCGCGATACATGCGGTGGAACAGGAAGGACCGGATCGCCTTCAACTCCTGATACAGCGGCTTGGAAAAGCGGATGATCGTCGTGCCCATGTGGCGGATGTCATCCACCGATTTCGGTTGCGCCGCCGTCAGCCGGTTCTGCGCGACCGCGATCACATCCTCCACCATCCGTCCGAACACCCGCCGCAGCGCCTCATGCCGCCGCCGCATCTTGTCCAGCCCCGGATAAAGGCGGTCAACCTCTTCAAAGGCAGGCCCCGTCACGGGCAGGCCCATCAGGTCCTCTTCGGAAAACAGCCCGGACCGCAACCCGTCATGCAGGTCATGATGCGAATAGGCCACGTCGTCGGCAATCGCCGCCACTTGCGCCTCGGCGCTGGCATGGGTGGCCAGTTCCAGATCCCACGCCGCATTCACCTCGGCCAGCGCATAGGGCAGCGGCCCCTCGTGCTTCTTGTCGGCGTTGGGGCCGATAACAGGCCCATTATGCTTGGCGATCCCTTCCAGCGCCTCCCATGTCAGGTTCAGCCCGTCGAAATCGGCATAGTGCCGCTCCAGCCGCGTTACGATCCGCAGTGCCTGGGCATTGTGGTCGAACCCGCCATAGGGCTCCATCAGCAGGCCCAGCGCATCCTCCCCGGTGTGGCCGAATGGGGTATGCCCAAGGTCATGCGCCAGGGCTATGGCCTCTGCCAGATCGGTGTTCAGGCCAAGCACGCCCGAAATCGTGCGCGCCACCTGTGCCACCTCGATGGAATGGGTAAGCCGCGTGCGATAGTAATCGCCCTCATGTTCGACAAAGACCTGCGTTTTGTGCTTCAGCCGACGGAAGGCGCTGGAATGGATGATCCTGTCCCGGTCGCGCTGGAAGGGCGACCGGAAGGACGACATGCGTTCCGGGTGCAGCCGCCCGCGCGACGCATCGGGCTGGCAGGCATAGGGGGCAAGGGTCACGCGGTTCTGCCTGTTCTTGTTGAACCTTTGCCGCCATCCTATATGCTGCACGTCTGCCAAGGAAACCGGATTCCGTCATGGACCTGACCCTTCCCCCCAAAGTCACCGACCGCGCCTTCGCCCGGCTGAAAGAAATCTGCGAGGCGACGGGTGAACAAAAGGCCCTGCGCGTGGCGGTGGAGGGCGGCGGTTGCTCGGGCTTTCAGTATGACATCCGGCTCGATGATCCGGCGGGCGATGACCTGATCCTCGAACAGGACGGGGCGCAGGTGCTGGTGGATGCGGTGTCGTTGCCCTTCCTGCAGAACGCCGTCATCGACTATACCGAGGAACTGATCGGCGCGCGTTTCGTCATCCAGAACCCGAACGCCACTTCTTCGTGCGGTTGCGGCACGTCATTCTCGATCTGATCTGCATATTTGCATTTTTCCCTCGTCCTGCGGACGCACCGCCCTACCCTCCCCGTCAGCGATGGTGGAGAGATTTGAATGACCTGCGTCCTTATGCTGGGCTCCGGCCCATCGGTCACCGAGGCCGCCCAATGGCCCCGCGCCCCCTTTGACCATGTGGTCGCCATCAACAACGCCCATGCCGTGCGGCCGGACTGGACGCATCACATCTACCCGTGGGATTTTCCCCAAGACCGCCGCCCACAGCCGGGGCCGGGCCAGACGGCCGTGACAGAGACGGATTTCGTCCCCGCGCAGAATGCCTTTGGCGGGTTCGTCTATGCCGGCGGCACCATGGCCTTCACCGCCGCCTATTGGGCGCTTCATGCCCTGAAACCGCGCGTCCTTGCGGCCTTCGGCTGCGACATGCACTACCCCAAGGGCCAGACCCATTTCTACGGCGCAGGCACGGCCGATCCCTTGCGCCCCGACATCACGCTCCAGTCGCTCGAGGCGAAGTCCGCCCGCCTGATGATCCTCGCCGCGATGGAGGGTTGCGCGATGGTCAACCTCTCCTTCGGCCCCTCGCGCCTGATCTTCCCCCGCGTCACCCGCGACCGCGCCGCCCATGCCCGCCCGGCCCCCTTCGATCTGCGCCTTGCCGATGAAGCGATGAAACGCGAAGACGCGCTCGGCTATCACGTCCCCACAGGCCGCTACTGGGAAGAGGTCCATCGCTTCGATCCCGCCGAACTTCGCCGGCTTGACATGCTGTGGCTCACTGCCGCCCGCAGCGGCCTCGCCGCCACAGCCTGATCCTTGACGCCGCGACTTGTTTCCCCCCGCCCCTCCGGCCTAGAACGGAACCGGACAGGGAGACGCGCATGAAACTTGCCACCTTCAACATCAACGGCATCAAGGCCCGGATCGAGGCCCTGCCCGCATGGCTGGCGCAGGCAAAGCCCGATGTCGTCTGCCTGCAGGAAATCAAGTCGGTCGATGAGGCCTTCCCGCGCGAAGTCTTCGAAGACATGGGCTACCGCGTCGAAACCCATGGCCAGAAATCCTTCAACGGCGTGGCGATCCTGTCCCGCCTGCCGCTGGAGGACGTCTCGCGCGGCCTGCCGGGGGACGAGGCCGACGAACAGGCCCGCTGGATCGAGGCGACCGTGATCGGAGAGCAGCGCGCCATCCGCGTCTGCGGCCTCTACCTGCCCAACGGCAACCCCGCGCCGGGCCCGAAATACGATTACAAACTCGCCTGGATGGCGCGGATGGAGGCGCGGGTGAAGGCGCTCCTGGCCACCGAAGAGCCGCTCGCCTTCTGCGGGGATTACAACGTCATCCCCATGGCGCAGGACGCCGCCAAGCCCGACGCCTGGATGACGGACGCGCTCTTTTTGCCCGAAACCCGCGCTGCCTTCCGCCGCATCGTCAATCTCGGCCTGACCGATGCCTTCCGCGCCCGCGATCCGCGCCCCGGCCAATACTCCTTCTGGGATTATCAGGCGGGTGCTTGGGAGCGGAACAACGGCATCCGTATCGACCACCTGCTTCTCTCGCCGCAATGCGCCGACCTCTTGCGCGAGGCCGGGATCGACAAGGATACGCGGGCCGGCGAAAAACCCTCTGACCATGTCCCTGTCTGGGTGGAACTGGCCGCCTGACCACGCCCCGATCACGCATCCGTGATGCCTGCAGACCACAGGTCGAACATAACACATTCCATTTCGCTGATCTTTCTAGGCTCCTGCCCGGCCTGCGCCTAGCCTCCCTGTCGGTCTCAACCGCTGCCAAGGATGTTGCCATGCGCCTCTTCCCCGCCCTCAGCCTTTCCGCCGCGTTGGCCTTGGCCAGCGCCGCCCCAGCCCTGTCGCTCGACCGCCGGGTGACGATCATCAACAATACCGGTTTCACCATCGTCCGCTTCTACGGGTCCAACACCGGCTCCGACAGTTGGCAGGAAGACATCCTCGGCCAGGATGTCCTTCCCTCCGGCTCCTCTGTCGTCATCAACTTCGATGATGCCACCGGTTACTGCATGTTCGACTTCCGCGCCGAGTTCGAGGATGGCGATGTGCTTGAACGCGGCGGGGTGAATGTCTGCGAAACCGCGACCTTCACCTACGAATAGCCCCGTCGCGGCACTGAGGCGGGTACCGGCCCGCAGCAGTGCCGCACCCCCAGAACCCGTCCCCAGAAGCTGTCCGCGTCACCGCGCCAGCAGCAGTTCCGCCTTAAGCCCGCCCAACGTTTCGCTGCGCCCCAGCCGCAATTCGCCGCCATGGCTGCGCGCGATATCGGCAGCGATCGACAAGCCCAGCCCCACGCCCCCGCCCCGGTTCGGATCGCGGGCCGCATCCAGACGGCTGAACGGCACCACCGCCTCGGCCCGCCGCGCCTCGGGGATGCCCGGACCGTCATCCTCGACCGTATAGCGCAGCCAGTTGGCCCCCATTTCCAGCGCCACCTCCGCCCGCCGCCCATAGCGCAGGCCATTGTTCACCAGATTCTCCAGCGCCCGCGTCACCGCCTGCGGGCGCAGAGGCACGGCAGGCACGCGATCGGGCGCATGAAAGGCCACACGCCCCCCCACGCGCTGCGCATTCTCCACCACCCGCCGCGCCAGCGCGGCCGGGTCCACAGGCTCCACTGCCTCGGTCGCATCGCCCCGCGCAAAGGACAGAAACTCGTCCACCAGCCGCTCCATTTCGGCCACATCGCCCAGCAGGGCGCGCGTCTCCTCATCTTCGGGCAGCATCGCCAGGCCCAGCCGCAACCGCGTCAGCGGCGTGCGCAGGTCGTGGCTGACGCCTGACAGCATCAGCGTGCGCTGTTCGATCTGCCGCTCGATCCGCGCCCGCATGTCCAGAAAGGCATGCCCCGCCGCCCGCACCTCTGTCGCCCCACGCGGATGGTAGGGGATCACCTGACCCTTGCCGAACGCCTCGGCCACCCGCGCCAGCCGCGCGATGGGCCGCAGCTGATTGGACAGGAACAGATAGGCAATCACCGTCATCAGCACGGAGGTCACGATCATCAGCACCAAAAGCTGATGCGGATTGGTCGCCGACATCCTCGCCCGGTTGATCGTCACCACCATCTCGCCCCAGCGCGTCGGGTGATGCAGGCGCACCATCCCGTCGCCCTCCACCAGATCGACCGGCTCCAGCGCGGGAAACTCCTCCCGCAAGGTGCGGATCACCACACGCCCCGAAAGATCCAGCCATTCGGTGCGATCCGCCGCAGGCGCCGCGCTGCGCGCAGGCAGCACCACCTCCACCTCCAGCGGCCCCGCGATCTGGGCCAGCCGCGCCGCCGCCGCCCCCACCGTCGCCGCCGCCTCGGCCTCTTCCAGCAGCAGCCGAACCTCGGCCGCCACCCCACCCGTCAATTGCTGCGTCACCCGCTCGAAATGCCGCTGGATGAAGGTGACCGACACCACCAGCTGGATCGTGACGATCGGCACGATCAGGATCAGCGCGGCGCGGCCGAAAAGACCACGGGGGAGGAAGGACTTGCGGGCCATGGGGCCAGAGCCTAGCCTGCCCCCGCCCCGGAGGAAAGAGGACGTCGCCATGCCCCCGCCCCACCCCGCCCGCCTCCCATCCAACCCGCCGCGCCTGCGCAGCCTTCTGGCCCCGAACCCCTCCCCCCTCACCTTTCGCGGGACGAACACCTACCTTCTGGGCAGCGGCAATGTCGCCGTCATTGATCCCGGCCCCGACGATGCTGCCCATCTGGCGGCAATCCGCGCCGCACTCGACCCGGACGAGCGCATCAGCCACATCATCGTGACCCACGCCCATCGCGACCATTCCGCTTTGGCGCCAACCCTTGGCGCCGCGACGGGCGCCCCCATCCTCGCCTACGGTCTGGCCGACGACGGACGCTCACCCATGATGCAAAGGCTCGCGGATGATGGCCTCACCGCCGGGGGCGACGGGCTTGACCGCGCCTTCACCCCAGACCTGCGACTGGCAGATGGCGAAAGCCTGTCCGGCCCGGACTGGCAGATCACGGCCCTGCACACCCCCGGCCATCTGGGGGGCCATCTCTGCCTCTCCGCGGGGGATTGGCTGTTCTCGGGCGATCACGTGATGGGATGGAGCACCTCCGTCATCTCTCCCCCCGACGGGGACATGCAGGCCTACATGGCCTCCCTCGCCCGGCTCGACCGCCCCGACTGGTCGCTTTTCCTGCCCGGCCACGGTGACCCGATCCCAGACCCGCAAACCCGCGTCCGGGCGCTGATCACCCATCGCGAAGCGCGCGCCGATCAGATCCGCGCCGCACTGGCCCAAGGCCCCGCCGACGCGGCCACCCTTGCCCAGCGGCTCTATCCAGACCTCGCCCCGCCGCTTCTCCCTGCAGCACGGCAGAACGTGCTTGCCCACCTCCTTGATCTTCTTGAAAAAAAGGAAGTCAGCACTCAGGGTCCTGTCTCTGCCCAAGCCCGCTTTCACCAGATCTGACCCTACCGCAACTTTTCTGCGACTATCCCCTTGCCGCCCCCAAACACCCTTGCTATACGGCCCCCGTGTTCCGGCGTAGCTCAGCGGTAGAGCAGTTGACTGTTAATCAATTGGTCGTAGGTTCGATCCCTACCGCCGGAGCCAAAAATCCCCAAACCTGAAGCGACAACAGTCCGCGCGCGGGATTTCGTGCCGCTTGACCGGTCTCGCCACAAACGCCCTCCACCCGATGCCACGCGCCGCACGCGCGGTCGGCTGTCGCCTACCTGCCCGGGGAAGGGCCCTGCTGGTCAGGCCGCGCTCGCCTCAAAGTTGCCACAGTGATTCGATCCGCGCGCCCCTTTCGCACCGGCATCCGGCACGATCATCACGCAAACGTAAACAATCGTTAACGCTGGGAAGCATAGGTTCCAGAACACGCCTAAACATCCGTAATTTGGGCGAAAATTTGACAGCATTAAGGCTGGTTAATATCCGAAAGCGGCAACACAAAGGCACCCCCGCCACATCCAAAAGGCTAGCCATGTCCCGTTCCGCTGCCCCCCTTTCGGCCCTTCTCCTCGCCTGTCTCCTTCCCGTTGGCGCCCAAGCTGCCACTGGTGCGGGAGGGCTCTGCGCTGATGCAGAGCGGGATCCCCTCGCCTTCATCGCGGCGCCGAACTTCGCCGATCGCATCCTGCGCATGTCCACCCGCTGCCCGGAACTGGCGCTGGCCTTGACCAACACCGCCACGAACTCCGTCGTCGCCACAACGGGCACCGACAAGAAAAGCAAGGAAAGACCCACCGCCGATTTCAGCGATCTGATCGACCGGCTGCACACGGCAACGCGCAATCTCGGCGTGGCCACCGCAAATGTGCAAAAGGCACAGGTTGCGCTGGATCGCAGCATCCGCCGGGCCACGCGCACCGGCCTTTCCGAGGCCGAACTGCAGGCGCTCTACGCGATGGAGCCGGACACCGCCGAAACGCTGCTGCCCGACTTCAACACCGCCAAGCGCAAGGCCCTCGAATCCTATGTCGAAGCCCGCGACCGTCTGGCCGAAGCCGAGGAAAAGCTTGATCAGGCCAACGAAAAGGCCAAACCGCTGGTGGAGCGCGCGCTGGAACTGGCCGGCAAGGCCGACATCGCCGAAGCCGAACTCGGCGCCGCGCTGGGTGGGCTGACCAAGGATGAAAAGCAGGCCCTGCTCGACAAGGCGCTCAACGATGCTAAGGCGTCGCTGGCCGAACTCGAGGGCCGCATCGCCGCGGCCGAGGCCGCCTTCGACGCCGCGACGAAGGCGCTCAACTCCGCGATGGACGACAAGCGTTACAAACGCGCCGCACGGGAAGTCGAGGAAGAGACCAAAGACTACGCCCGCGCCGCCAAGAACCTCAGCGAGGCCGAAGAGAAGTTCGCCGCCGCCGAAGCGCGTTTCAAGGAACAGCTCGCCAAGGATGACAAGTGCAAGGGCAGCGATTGCCGCAACGCCAAGCTCGACGCCTTCCGCGCCGGCGGTCAACTCGCCGCCGCAAAGCACGAAATGGAACAGCAGACCGACGATCTGGAAGACGCGCAAAAGGATCTGGCCAAGATCGAAAAGGCGCTCGGCCTTGCAAAGCTGAACGAGGACTACACCACGCAGGCCGCCGCACTCGCCGCAGCACAGGCGGCCGAGGCCATCGCCCGCGAACTGGCCGATGCCACCTCGCGCCAGTCGCAGGAACTGGCGGATCTGCTGTCCTCAGCCGCCAAGGCGCTGGCCGAGGCGCAGGCCGCATCGGATGAGGCCAAGGCCGCCACCGCCGCCGAAGAGGCCGAGGTCGCCGCTGCAAGCCTTGCGCTGGAAAAGGCCCTTGCCGATGCCAAGGCCGCCCTCGCCGGCAGCCCCGAGGAATGGGCGGCGGTCGAAGCCGTGAACGATGCCAAGGTCGAACTGCAAAAGGCGCTCGCGGCGCTCGGCGTGGCGCAGGAAGAGGCCGACGCCCTGGCCGAAGAAGTGGCCGCCCTGCCCGACGTTCCCGCCGAGGTGCAAGACGCCGCCGACGACATGTCCGATGCGGCCGATGCGGCGGAAACCGCCGCCGCTGGCACCGATGAAAGCCTGCATGCGGCGGGCGAGGCGCTGAACGAAAACTGGAACGCGGGCGGTGATCTGCACGACGCGCTGGCCGCCGATGGCCACACCGACACGTCCGCTGCCGACACCGACGGCACCTCCGAAGGTGAAAGCGCCGATGGAGATCAATCCGCCGAAGCGGCAGGCGACGCAGGCAGCGAAAGCGATGCCGGGGGCCAGGACGGACAGGGCGATGGCGCCGATGGCGGCGCCGACGGTGGCGAAGGCCAGGCCAACAGCTGATCCTGTCGCATCGCAAATGCATCACGGCAAGGGGCGCGGTTCCAAACCGCGCCCCTTACCCATCCGCCAGCGTCACTCGCCCTCGGCCCATGCGGCCACCGGCCGCCCTGCGCGTTCGTGCAGGCGCAGCCGCCGCAGGCCGATGATCTGGCGCAGCACCTGCATCCCGCCGACCGTCGCCCCGATATCGCGCAGCATCCCGACATCCGCACGCAAGCCCCGCCAAAGCCCCTGCTTGGCCGCCTTCGACGGGCTCGCCGCAGCCAGCCCGACCACCGCCAGCCGCACACGCTGTGCCAGCCAGAGGCGGTTGAGGAACACTTCCAGACCAAATCCCTTCAGCCCGGCCATCCGGTCCAGATAGGGCAGAAGCATCGCGCGCGGCATCACCCGCTCGCCCGAGATGTAGTCAAGCCCGATCCACCGCCACAGCCATGGCGCATTCTGGCGCAGGCTGATCGCCGCATCCGCCCGCCCCGACCGGACCGGCAGCAGCAGGTCCATCACCGCCATTGGCGTCAGCCCGATCAGATCGGCATCCAGAAGCAGCACCAGATCGCCCCGCGCCGCCGCGACGCCCGCCGCCACCGCCGCCGATTTCCCGCGATTGCGCTCCTGCCGCAGCACCGCAGCCCCCAGCGACCGCGCCACCGCGGCGGTGTCATCGGTCGATCCGTCATCCACCACGATCACCTCGTCGATGGCCGGATGGCCCAGCACCGCCCGCAGGACCACGGGGAGACGTGCCGCCTCGTTCCAGGCCGGGATGATGCAACTCACGCTCACGCGCATCTTCGCCTCCACATCGTCAGACCCAGCGCCGCGATCCCCGCCGCCGCGATCACGCCCATCAGGATCAGCCCCAGATCCCCCGCCCCGACCGACATCCCGAACACCCAGCCCAGTGCCGCCAGCGCGGCCACCTTGGGCAGGCTCGCCATGACCGAGAACAGGACGAACCGCCCCACCGCCATCCGCGCAAAGCCCGCCGTCAGGATCACCGCAAAGCCCGCGACATGGGTCAGCTTGCCGATCAGCAGCAGCCATCCGCCACGCCGGGCGAACATGGCCTGCAACCCCGCGGGTTGCAGCGGCATCCGCCCCGGAAACAGCCGCTGCGCCAGACCGGGGCAGAACCGGCCAAGCGCATAAAGCAGGATATCCCCCACCAGATCGCCCGCCAGCGCCACCGCCAGCACGGCCAGCGGATCAAACAGCCCCGCCGCCGCCAGCGCCCCCGCGACCACGGTCGCAACCGGCCCCTCGATCACGGCCAGCACGAACAGCACGGCCAATCCCTGCTCCTGCAACAGCGCGCGGATCGCTTCCGTCTCCATCCGGATCAGCCCGCCATCTTGCGCAGGGCACCGGGCGCCATCGCATTGCCCCGCCATTCAAAGGTGGTGTTGCCATAGCTCGCCACCCACAGCGCGGGCAGCATCAGATCGCGCAGGGGCAGCATCACCAACGCTCGCCCCGGCCGCACCCAGCCGCAGGCCAGCGCCAGCGCCATCTCGGCCCCGTACCAGACCACCGCCACACCCGCCGCAACCCCCGCGCCGCCCCCGGCCAGCGCCGCCACCAGCGCCACCAGCGACCCGTTCAGCACCTCGCCCGGAAACAGCAGCGGAAACCCCTCGCGCCGCACCTTGGCCCAGCGCAGCTGCCGCGCCCAGACCTGCCGCAATGTCCGCCGCCCGATGGGCTGGGCAAAGGGCCGCTGCGTCAGCGCCACCCGCTTGCCCGCCCCCCGCACCAGCCGCGTGGACGCCACATCCTCGGCCAGCCTCTGCCCCAGCGGCGCCAGCCCGCCCCGCGCGGCGAGAAACGCCCGCTCCCACATCAGCGTCTTGCCCTGCGCAAAGCCAAAGCCCAGACTGTCGGCCAAAAGTTGCAATCGCGCCTGATTGCTGTTCAGGAAGGCACATTCCAGTTCGGCCCAGGCGCCCTCGGGCCGCACGCCCACCGGGGGCGAAGAGACCAGCCCCACCTCCGGCCCGCGGGCGGCCAGCAACTGCCACAGATAATCGCGCCGCAACAACAGGTTGCTATCGGCCATCACCACCCACGCGCCCCGCGCCGCCTGCCAGCCCTTTTCCAGATTGTTCAGCTTGGGGTTCGCGCTCACCCGCGCCTCCCCGATCAAAAGCCGCGCCGCCACGCCGGGATGGGCCGCGATCAGCCCCTCCACCAGAGGCACCACCGGATCATCGGCATCGGCCACGCAGAAGATCACCTCGAAGGCCGGATAATCCAGCGCAAAGCTCGATCCCAGCGTTTCGGCATCCAGCGGGTCCAACCCGCAGACCGGGCGCAGCAGGGTCACGAACGGCGCCGCGTCCACGCGCGGCGGCAAGGGGCGGCGCAGGCGCCATCCCACCACCGCACAGGACAGAAGATGCAGGCCCAAAAGAACCCCGGCCAGCCCGATCAGCGCCAGTTCCATCACAAAACCTCCGCAATGGCGGGCGGACGCGCCGGCTGCATCTCCGGGGCCGCAGCCACCCCTTCCCCGCCCCAAGACAACAGGCGCAACCGCCCGTCATGGCCTTCCACCACGGCGGTGCAACTGTCCGTCCAATCACCGCAATTCACATAGCGCCGCCGCAGATCGTCATGCAGCGCCGCCAGATGGAAATGCCCGCAGACGATGCCATCGCACTCCGCCGCCTCGGCCAGCGCCACCAGCCGCCGCTCATGGGCATGGCTGCGGTAAAACACGCCGTTCAACCCGCGCAGAAGCATTTCGATCGGCCCCCGCGCCTCGCGGCCAAAGCGCAGGCGCAGCGCCCGCAGCCCGCTGTCGATCAGCCGCAGGATCCCGTCGATCCGGCTGCCCACCCGCGTGCAGATGTGGAACCGCAACAGCCGCGCATCGCAGACATCGCCATGCAGCACCAGATAGCGCATCCCGTCCGCCGCCCGATGCACCGCCTGCCGCAGCGGCTCCACCGGCAGGCGCACCCGCGCGGGCCAATTCGCGGCCGGCAGACGCATCAGCGCCCGGTCGTGATTGCCCACCAGATAGACCAGCCGCCGCCCCGCCGCGGCCCGCGCGCGCAGGATCTCGACCACCCGCTCCTGCCGCGCCCCCCAATGCAGGATCAACGGATCCCAGATGTCGAAGATATCGCCCACCAGATAGATCGTCTCGGCATCGTTGCGCTCCAGAAAGCCCAGGATCGCCTCTGCCCGGCACCCATGGGCACCCAGATGCAGATCCGACAGGAACATCGTGCGATGCACCTCCGGCGCTGCCTGTCCCGCCTCTGCCTGCATGCTTCGCCTCCTGCGCCGCCCAGACCTGTGCCGCGCGCAAGCCGCGCCGCGTCGCGCATACTCTGCCGCCGCGCGGTGACGCCTGTTTGAAGGTCTTGAAACATTTCGGTAAAATCACCCCGCCCGTAGCGGAACGGAATGTGACAGCCACAGCACCTAGTTGCCGCGCCCTGCCCGTGCTATAGCGTGCCGTGCAACGGTCCCGCACGACGGGGGGCCACGGGGGCAAAGGTGGACGTCCGGCACTCACGACAGCAGAACCCCGATCGCATCATCCGGCGAAAGCTTTCCGATCAGGTGCTTGACCGGCTGCGCGACATGATCCGCGCGGGCGAATTCCGCCCCGGTGACGCCCTGCCCTCGGAACGTGCCCTGATGGATCGCTTCGGCGTGGGCCGCCCCGCCGTGCGCGAAGCGCTGCAGGCCCTGCATCAGACCGGCCTCATCTCCATCGCACAGGGTGAACGCAGCCGCGTGAATGCCGTGGATGCCGGCACCTTCTTTGACCAGAGCGACGACATCGCCCGCCTCGTCCTCAACATCGCGCCCGCCAACCTGCAGCACCTCAAAGAGGTGCGCCAGATGTTCGAACTTGGCCTCACCCGCATCGCCGCCGACCGCGCGACCGATGCCGACATCGCCGATCTGCGCGCCGCCGTGGCCCATCAGGCCGCCCAGCGCGGCGGCGATCCCCTGCCCTTCATCCAGGCCGACATGGCCTTTCACACCCGCCTTGCGGCGATCTCGGGCAATCCCATCATCATCGCCGCGTCACAGGCCATGCTGCGCTGGCTGTTCGAATATCACACCGCGCTTTTGCACTGGTCCGGGCACGAGGATGTGACGCTCGCCGAACACGCGGCCATCGTCGATGCCATCGCCGCGCATGATGCCCCCGCCGCCGTGGCGCGGATGCGCGCCCATCTCGACCGCGCCCGCGATCTTTACGCCCGGCCCTGACAGCCGCGCCTCAGGCGGCCGGGCGCGGCCCGCCCCCCGCGCGGATCCAGCCAAAATAGTCCTCCGTCCCCATCTGCCCGCCCTTCAGCGCGATCTCCAACCCGTCATGCTGCACCGCGCCATGGGCGCGGCACAGCGCCGCCCCCGGCACGGTGGGCGCCAGCGCCACCAGCGCCTGCAAACCCAGCGCCTCCATCCCGTGGCCGGATGTATCGCCCCCCGATATCACCGCCCGCCGCAGCCCCGTCGCCGCCAGAACCCGGTCCAGCACCCGCCCCAGCGCCGCGCCGATCCGCCGGTTCGCCGCGCCCGCCTCCAGCCCGCAGCCCGACAGCGCCGCGCGAAACCGCGCCACGCCCGGATCATCCGGCCCCGCCGCCGAATGGACAAGCGGGCTCATCCCCGCTGACGCCGCCCGCAGGGCAAGGTCCACCACCCGCGCCTCCTCTGCCGCCAACCCATCCTCGGGCCCGCAGACCGCCGCCGCGTCAAAACCGATCCGCGCAAAGCCGTGCGCGCCCGCCCACCCCAACTGCCCCGCCGTCACGGGCGATACCGATCCCGACACAGCCGCGATCTGCGCCACCGCCCCGGCCGACCCCACCTCCGGCGCAGGCCCGATCAGGCCCGTCTCCCGCCAATGGCGCACCAGCGCATATTCCACACCCTGGCTGCCCAGAACGACCGGCATCTCCCCCCGGTTCTGCCAGATCAGCCGCCCCGCCGCCGCCTCGGTCACCGCATCCATGCTATCCACCGACAGCACCCGCGCGCCCCCCGCCACCAGCGCCGCCAGCCGCGCCTGCCCGTCCCCCGCCAGATGCTCCAGCGAGATCAACCCCCCAGGCAGATTCGTCTGCCCCGCCAGATGCCGCAGCAGATCGGCCTCCGCCATCGGCGTCACCGGGTGGCGCGCCATCACCGGATGCCGGTCCAGCCGGAACACGCCCTCCGCCATCCCCGCAAACAGATGCCCGAACACCTGATAGCGCCGCATCACCGGCGCCGCCGTCAGCATCAGCGCCGCCCGCGCCGCCCGCGCCTCCAACAGCACCTCCGCCGCACAGCCGATGCTGCCCATCTCCGGCGCGGAATCGAAGGTCGAGCAGATCTTGTAATGCAGCAAACCCGCCCCCAGCGCCTCCAGCCATGCCACCAAAGGCGGCAGCGCCGCGCGCATCTCTGCAGGTGCCTGACTGCGCAGCGTCGTGGCGATCCCCACCCCGCGCAGGCCAGCAAAGCGCTGCGCCAGCGCCGCATCCGGCAGGCCCGTGAACAGCACCGAGGGCAGGCCCGCGAAGGCCAGCACCTCCATCACCGCCGCCGACCCGGTGAAATCATCCCCGATCCACGTCAACCAAGGGCCGTCACCCGCCATCCCTGCCGCTCCCGTCACTGCTTGACGCCCATCTTATCAACATGTCATACCAGTTACCACCCACTTCCCAGGAAAGGACGGCCCCATGACCAAGATCGCCCTCTTCGGTGCTGGCGGAAAGATGGGCGTCCGCTGCGCCACCAATCTTCTGCGCACCGACTTCATCACCGCCCCGGTCGAGGTGAGCGAAGCCGGCCGCACCCGCCTGAAAGAGGCGACAGGTCTGGATTGCCTCCCCGCCGAACAGGCGCTGGACGGCGCCACCGCCGTCATCCTTGCCGTGCCCGATACCCATATCGGCCGCGTCGCCGCCGAGGTCGTCCCCAAGGTCGCCCCCGGCACCATCATCGTGATCCTCGACGCCGCCGCCCCCTATGCGGGCCACCTGCCCGAACGCGCCGACATCACCTATTTCATCACCCATCCCTGCCACCCGCCCATCTACAACGATGAGGTGACACCCGAGGCAAAGGCCGACCATTTCGGCGGCATCGCCGCCAAACAGGCCATCGTCTGCGCCCTGATGCAGGGGCCACGCGACCATTACGCCACGGGCGAACAGATCGCCCGCGCCATCTACGCCCCCGTCATGCGCAGCCACGAGGTGACGGTCGCCCAGATGGCCATGCTGGAACCGGGCCTGTCCGAAACCGTCGCCGCCTCGCTGATGACAGTGATGCGCGAGGCGATGGATGAATGTGTCCGCCGCTCGGGCGTCAGCCACGACTGCGCCCGCGACTTCCTTCTGGGCCATATGAACATCCTCGGCGCGGTCATCTTCGAGGAACGCGTCGGCGTCTTTTCGGATGCCTGCAACAAGGCCATCCAGTATGGCATCCCCGTGCTGATGAAGGATGACTGGAAGCGCGTCTTCGACTGGGACGAAATCACCGCCTCCATCAAGCGCATCACCTGATCCGGGGGCGGCAGGGGAAGGGGGACGACCGATGATCAACCACGGCTCTTTCCGCGCCGTCAGCCATCCCCACGCGTCCGGCAGGCCGACCGCGCCCCCGACTGCGCCCCCGACCGCGCCCCTTACCCGCGCCCATCCCCGCCCGGCCATCGCGGCCACACCCCCCGGCACCCGCCATGCCTGACGGTCACATCCTCACCCTCGGCCCCCTCACCGCTGCCCTGCGCGATGGCGGTCTCGGCGCCGTCACCTGTCAGGGGGTCGAGGTGCTGCGCGCCCTCACCTATCCCGTCCGCAACCGCGACTGGGGCACCTTCCTCACCCAAACGCTGGCCGAGGAAACCACCCCCACCACCTATCGCCGCCAGTTCCGCGATCCGGGCGACGCCTTCCACGGCACCTTCGAGGCCCGCCTCACCACCCCCGCAACGCTCGCGGCCGAGGTCACCTTCACCTTCCGCCGCGCTGCCCAGATCAATCGCGCGGGCTTCACCCTGCTCCACCCGATCCGGGGTGTGGCAGGCCAACCCCTCACCCTGCACCACCCCGATGGCAGCACGACCGCCACCACATTTCCCGCGCGCATCAGCCCCGCCCAGCCTGCCCGCACCCTTGCAGGCCTTGCCCACAGCATCGACGGCCTCGCCCTGCACATCACCCTCTCGGGCGACGTGTTCGAGATGGAGGATCAGCGCAACTGGTCCGACGCTTCGTTCAAGACCTACTGCCGCCCCCTTGCGCTGCCCTTCCCCTTCGCCGTGGCGGAAGGCGAGGTCATCCGCCAGCACGTCACCCTGAAGCTCACCCCCGGCACGGCCAGCGCCGCCGCCCCGTCCGCCGCCACAACCACACGCGCCCGCCTGCCGCAGGTCCTGCTGGCCCATGAACACGGGCCCTGCACCCCCGCCAGCCCCGCGCACCCCGCCGCCCTGCCGCTCCTTTTCCGCCTCACCCCGGAAACACCCGACGTCACCCTCACCGCCATGGCCCGGCACGCCCCCCCGGCGATCGAGATCGTCTGCGACGACCTGCCCGACCTTCACCGCCAGATCGCCCGCATCCAGCGCGCGGGCATCCAACCCGCCCGCGTCACCGCCCTGCCCCGCCCCTTCCTGAAAAGCCATCAGCCCGATGGTCCATGGCCGACCGGCCTGCAACCCGCCGACATTCCCCCCCATCTCCGCAGGGCCTTTCCCGCCGCCCTGATCGGCGGGGGCAGCCTGACCAACTTCACCGAATTGAACCGCCACCGCCCCGATCCCGCAGAGGTGGATTTCATCACCTTCGGCAACACGGCCATCGTCCATGCCGCCGATGATCTCTCTGTCCGCCAGACGATCGAGGCGCTGCCCGACATCTTCGCCACCGCCCGCACCATCGCGGCGGGCAGGCCCCTGCACCTGGGCCTCTTCTCCATAGGCATGCGCTCCAACCCCTATGGCGATGCCACGGCCCCCAACCCGGACGGCCTGCGCCTGCCCATGGCCATGGCCGATCCGCGCCAGCCCACCGCCTTTGCCGCCGCCTATGCCGTGGCCATCCTCGCCGAAGCGGCCTGCGCCGGTGTCGCCAGCCTTGCACTCGCCATGACCGACGGCCCCCTCGGCCCCACCGGGCCGCTGAGCGATGTCCTCCGCGTGGCCCATGCGCTGGCCGGGGCCGAGGCGACGATCACCGCGCAGGCCGGCCATATCCTGATCACCACCGATCACGGCGGTCTGGCCGCCAACCTCACGCCAGACCCAGCCCCGCCTCCAAAACGCGGCCAGCCCAGCCCCGCCCCAGACAGCGCCCTCGTCTGGCTGCGCTGACCGCCCCGCCCCCGGAAAGGAACCCCATGTCCCCGCGCCTTGAGGCCGACTACATCCTCGAAACCCCCGTCGCGCTGGAAAAGGCGGCAGCCACCATCGCGGGGGAACAGTCATCCGGCACCTTCCGCCCCGTCCCGGGCGAGACCGCGGAACTCAAGGCGCGCTCCGCCGCCCGCATCGAGGCGATCACCGATCTTGGCCCCATCCCCGGCCCCGCCCTGCCCGGCGCCGCCACGCCCCACGCCCCCCACCGCCGCGCCCGCCTCACCCTGTCCTGGCCGCTGGCCAATACCGGCCCCAGCCTGCCCAACATCCTCGCCACCGTCGCGGGCAACCTGTTCGAACTGAACTGCGTCGCCGCCCTCCGCCTCACCGCGCTGCGCTTTCCGCCCGAACTCGTCGCCGCCTGCCCCGGCCCCGCCTTCGGCACGACAGGCACCCGCACGCTGGCCGGCGTGCAGGGCCGCCCCCTGATCGGCACCATCATCAAACCCTCCATCGGCCTCTCACCCGATGAGACCGCCGCCATGGTGGCCACCCTCTGCCAAGCGGGCATCGACTTCATAAAGGATGATGAATTGCAGGCCGACGGCGCCGTCTGCCCCTTCGACGCCCGCGCCCGCGCCGTGATGGCCGTCATCAACGCCCATGCCGACCGCACCGGAAAAAAGGTGATGTATGCCTTCAACCTGACGGGCGAGGTCGATGAGATGCGCGCCCGCCACGATCTGATCCTGTCCCTGGGCGGGACCTGCATCATGGCCAGCGCCAATTCCATCGGCCTGACGGGCATGCTGGCCCTGCGCCGCCACGCCCAGCTTCCCATCCACACCCATCGCAATGGCTGGGGTTACCTGTCCCGCCATCCCGGTCTTGGCTTCGACTATGCCGCATGGTCGGCGCTCTGGCGGCTGGCGGGGGCCGATCATCTGCATGTCAACGGGCTCGCCAACAAGTTCTGCGAAGCCGACGGCAGCGTGATCGCCTCGGCCCGCGCGCTGGCCACACCGCTTTCGCCCGGCCGCCCCGCCACCGCGATGCCGGTCTTCTCGTCGGGCCAGACGGCGCTGCAGGTCCATGGCACATGGGCCGCGCTGCACACGCCCGACCTCATCTTCGCCGCAGGCGGCGGCATCATGGCCCATCCCGACGGCCCCGCCGCCGGGGTCCGCGCCCTGCAGGATGCGTGGGCCGCGGCCATGTCTGGCATCCCCCTCGACCTTGCCGCCAAAGACAGCCCCGCCCTTGCCGCGGCGGTGCGCGCCTACGGACCGGGCGGCGCCTGACGCGAAATGCCGGAGGGGGCGGTATGGCTCAGACCTTCGCCACCCCCTGCCATCCCTAAGGATGGATAAATCCATCCTCGCCCCCGTCGTTTTCTCCAGTACCCAGACAACAGGAGGATAGCGCGATGAACGATCAGAAATGTGATTGCGAAACCTTCGGCCGCCTGCTTGGCGTGGCCTTCCTCGGCCTCCACCTGCCGCTTCTCACGATCGGCCTTGCCCATTTCCTCGGCGGCGTCTCTGAAACCGGCGACCTCATCCTCGCCGCCCTGACCGGCACGCTCGGCGCGGCCGTGATCACCCTCGGGATGATGTGGCGCATCATCGGCCCCCGCGTGATCGCCCAGTTCGGCCAGAACGGCTACAAGCCCGGCCTGCTCTCCCCGAACTGAGCTTCGGCCAGCGCATCCTCCCGACGGCGGGCGATCTGCCCGGCCAGATGCTGCGCGTCCGTCCAAACCCCCCAGATGAAGGCTGACGCGCGGCGCGACAGCCACGGCAGGCCCAGGAAATACAGCCCCGGCACCGCCGACACCCCCCGCTGATGGCGCGGGCGCCCTTGCGCGTCGAAGACGTCGATCTTCATCCAGCCGTAATCCAGCACATAGCCCGTGGCCCAGATCACCGCCGCCACGCCCTCTGCCGCCAGATCCAGCGACAGGACAGGATCGGTCATGCAGGCGGGATCCGGCCCGATCACACGCGCCTCCGGCTCTTCGGGCAACGTCAGCCCTTCGCGCGCCACAAAGGCATCGGCCTCATCCAGCACAGAAAGGTAATTCGCATCCCCCCGCGCGATGTTCGCCGCCAGATCGGGGGCAAAGCGCAGACGCCCTGCCGCGAACCCCTCCGTCCGCCCCACCAGCACCATCCCCCGCGCCGCCATGCGCCGGAAATCCACCGTCTGCCCGCCCTCGGCCCCGCTAACGGCAATCGTCACATGCTCCATCCCCGGCGTGATGGCGCGGGCATCCCACTTGCCCAGGGCCCCCAGCCACCAGACGAAATCCCGCCCCCGATAGGCGCGCGGCGGCCGGTCATGCGGCCCGACGGACAAAAACACCTTCCGCCCCGCCCGCAGCAGCTCATCCGCGATCTGCGCGCCCGATGACCCCGCCCCCACCACCAGAACCGCCCCCTCGGGCAATTGGCCCGGGTTGCGATAGGCGCTGGAATGGATCTGCATCACCCCCGCATCCGCGGGGATCATCCAGGGGAATACCGGCTTCTGGAACGGCCCCGTGGCCGACACCACGTTGCGCGCCACGATCACCCCGCCCGCCGATGTTTCGGCCCGGAACTGCCCGTCCGGCATCCGCTCCAGCCGCCGCACGTCCACCCCGCAGCGGATGGGTGATCCGTTCTGCGCGGCATAGGTCTCGAAATACCGCACGATCCGATCCTTCGGCGCAAAGGCATCGCCGTCGATGTCATCAAAGGTCAGATCGGGGAAACGGTCATGCCAGGCCGGGCCATTGGCCACCAGCGAATCCCACCGCTCCGTGCGCCAGCGCTCGGCGATGCGGTGGCGTTCCAGCACCAGATGCGGCAGGCCCAGCCGCCCCAGATGCGCGCTCATGGCAAGCCCCGCCTGCCCGCCCCCGATCACCAGCGTCTCGACCGTCTCCACCGCCATCACCGCCCCCTGCCGCCTGCCGCCTGCGGGCCAGCCCCGCCCCCTTGGTCTAGGCGACAACACCCCCCGGCAGAAACACGCATTTCGCTCGGCCCTGATTAGGCATGGCCTAACCAACCGCGCATCAGACAGTCAGCCGCCCCTCGGGGCCAAAATGGCGCGGAAAGAACGCCGCCGCCACCGCCCAGACGGTGGCCAGCGCCTCGTCCCGGTCATAGGGCGCCTGCATCGTCATCAGATCGAGCCAAACACCCTCGGTCGTCACCCGCAGCACCCGCGCCATCCGCACCGCATCGCCGGGATACCCCCCAAGGGCCAGCAACTCCCGACACAGCCCATCCAGAAGCCGCTGATACTCCGCGTCATTCGATCCGCAATGCGCCTGATAAAGCGGACGGCTCTGCGCCTCGCCCCAAAACGCGCACCACGCCGCCAGCCGGTCCGGCGTGCAGATCACCGGGGCGAAATCCGCTGCAATCAGCGCGGCAATCCGGTCTGCCGGATGCGGCCCCGCCACGGCCAGCGCCGCCTGCCAATTGGCGCGGTACTCGTCCGACAGATGATCCAGTGTCGCCGCCAGCAGCTTTTCCTTCGACTCGAAATGGAAATTCGCCAACCCATGCGACAGCCCCGCCCGCCGCGCCACCTCGCCCAGCGTGGTGCGCGCAAACCCGTTCTCGGCAATCACCGAAATCGTCGCCTCGATCAGTTGCAAACGCCGCTCCTCGCGGCTCAGCTTGCGGCGCGGCAGGTTTGCCGGATCGGTGATATCGTCCATCGGAACTCCCTGCAGGGGGCGTCGTCGGCCCGGTCGATAGCCGATCCCATCTGGAAAACAAGGCCTTTCCCCCAGCTTCATCATTTTGATTGACAGTTCAATCAGAATCTTGCGACCATCCGCCCCACCGCCCCAGCACGAAGGCATGTCGCATGACCACCCATCCGCTGTCCTCACTCCCGATCCCGAACGACTGGGATCGCCGTGGCCTGCCGGGTTGGACGTACCACTCCCCCGCCCTGTTCGATCTGGAAAAGACCCATGTCTTCCTGACCCATTGGCAGGTCGCGGGGCATGAATGTGACCTGCCCGCCCCTGGCGACTGGATCACCTTCGACATGCTGGGCGAACGCGCCGTCCTCATGCGCGGCGCCGATGGCATCGTGCGCGCCTTCCACAACCTGTGCCGCCACCGGGGCGCGCGCGTCGTCGATGGCGCGCGCGGCCAATGCCGGGGCGCCATCATCTGCCCCTTCCATGGCTGGGTCTACAACCTCGACGGCACGCTGCGCGGGCCTGCCCAACCGGGCAGCTTCGGCGATATGGACCGCACGAAGTTCGGCCTGAAACCCATTGAACTGCAATCCTTCCACGGCTTTCTCTTCATCCGCTTCCAGCCCGGCCCGCAGCCCGATATCGCCGATCTTCTGGCCCCCTATGATGCCGACTTCGCCGCCTATCGCACGGCCGACATCCTGCCTGTCGCCACCCCCTACTGGTCCACTGACCTGCCGGTGAACTGGAAATCCGTCCGCGACGTTGACAACGAAGGCTATCACGTCCCCCTCGCCCATCCTGGCCTGCAGGATCTCTACGGCCGCGACTACCGCGACATCTTCCTTCCAAACGGCCTGAACATCTCGGTCGGCCGCTACGGGGACACCCCGGGTCGGCTCTGGTCGGTGCGCCAGTACAACCGCCTGTCACAGGCGCGCGACCACCTGCCACCGCACCTTGCCGGGGCATGGACGTACTACGGCGTCTTTCCCCAAATCGTCTTCTCCTTCACCCCGGAAAGCATTCAATTCTATCACGAAATCCCGCTCGCCCCCGGCCGCACGTGCCTCACCGGACGCCTCTACCGCAACCCGGAAGAGACGCGCCGCGAACGGCTCGCCCGCTACCTCGCCATGCGGATCGACCGCGACACCTCGGCCGAAGACCAGCAGCTTTCCATCTGGTCAAACGAATCCATGCGCTCCTCGGCCTTTGACGGCTTCCACCTGTCCGATCTCGAATGGGGCCTGCGCCGCCATCACGACGACCTGCGCGCCCTTCTGCCTGTCCTCACCCTCGATACAGCCCCGCCCGAAGACCGCATCGCCGCCCTCAATCAGGAAATGCTTGTCGCCCAAGGACAAGCAGGCATAGCCTGAATCCCACAGACCGGATCAACCGGCCAGACACCACAGGGAGACCGCCATGAAACTGACCCGCCGGAACGCCCTTCTCACCCTCGGCAGCACCTTGGCGATCCCCTATGTCCGCCCCTCCTGGGCGCAGGCCGGCACGGTGAATGTCTACAACTGGTCCGATTACATCGGCGAAACCACGCTCGCGGATTTCGAGGCCGAAACCGGCATCGGCGTGGTCTACGACCTCTACGCCAGCGCCGAGGAAATGCAGGCCAAGATGCTGACCGGCTCCACCGGCTATGACGTGGTGGTGATGGCAGGCCTCAGCCTGCCGCAATTCGTGGCCGCAGGCGTCTATCAGAAACTTGACCGCGCGCGCTTGTCGGGCTGGTCCAATCTCGATCCGCAAATACTGAAAATCGTTGAAGGTTTCGACCCCGGCAACGCCTACAGTGTGCCTTACATGTGGGGCTCTGTCGGCATCACCTACAATCTCGACATGGTGCGCGAACGCCTGCCCGATGCCGATCTCGACTCGCTCGACACGCTGTTCAAACCCGAAAACGCCGCCGCGCTCGCCGATTGCGGGATCTCCATCCTCGACAGCCCCACCGACATCGGCTTCATGGTCCTCAGCTATCTGGGAATAGACCCCAACACCGCAGGCCCCGCCGAATACGCCAAGATGGCCGAGGCCTTCGCCCCGATCCGCGACTACATCGCCACCTTCGACAATTCCAACTACCTCCCCGCCATCCCGAATGGCGAGCTTTGCGCCATAAACAACTGGTCGGGCGATTACGGCGTGGCCAAGGCCCGCGCCGCCGAGGCGGGGATCGAGATGAACCTCTCCTACCACGTCCCAAAGACCGGGGCGCCGGCCTGGTTCGATCTGCTGTGCCTGCCCTCCGACGCGCCGAACCTGGACAATGCCTATGCCTTCGTCGATTACCTCCTGCGCCCCGAGGTGATCGCCGCCTGCACCAACTTCACGGGCTATGCCAATGCCAACAAGGCGGCGACGCCCTTCGTCGATCCCGCCATCGCCGCCGATCCCGCCGTCTATCCCGATGCCGAAACGCTGGCGCGGATGTACACCCCCACCCCCCAGACCGAAGAACAGGACCGCGAGATCACGCGGATCTGGACCACCATCAAATCCGGCGGCTGATCATGCCCGCATCTCCGGCGCCGTTCCTGCGGATCGAAGGCGTTTCCAAGAATTTCGGCACCTTTCAGGCCGTGCGTGACGTCTCTCTCACCATCGACCGGGGCGAAATCTTCGCCCTGCTCGGCGGCTCCGGCTGCGGCAAGACCACGCTCCTGCGCATGCTGGCAGGGTTCGAAGACCCCTCCGCAGGCCGCATCTTCCTCGATGGGCAGGACATGACCGGCGTCCCGCCTTGGGAACGGCCCGTCCATATGATGTTCCAAAGCTATGCGCTCTTTCCCCATATGACGGTGGAAAAGAACGTGGGCTACGGCCTGAAACACGACGCCATGTCGGCGGCCGAACGGGCCGACCGCGTCCGCGCCATGCTCGATCTGGTCCAGCTTGCCCCCTTCGCCCAGCGCAAGCCGCATCAGATCTCGGGCGGCCAGCGCCAGCGCGTGGCGCTGGCCCGCGCCCTGGCCCGGCAGCCGAAACTCCTCCTGCTCGACGAACCGCTCGCCGCGCTGGACAAGAAGCTGCGCGAACAGACGCAGTTCGAACTGATGTCGATCCAGGAACGCACCGGCGTCACCTTCATCGTCGTCACCCATGATCAGGAAGAGGCGATGACACTGGCCGACCGCATCGCCGTGATGGATCGGGGCCAGGTGCAGCAGATCGGCCCCCCGGCCGAGGTCTACGAACACCCCGCCACCCGCTTCGTCGCCAATTTCCTGGGCTCCATCACCCAGTTTCCGGCCACCGTCACCGCCGTCTCCGGCCCCCGCGCGCGCCTCACCGTGCCCGCCTTCGGCACCGAGGTCGAGACCATCGCCCTGCCCGGCCTTGCCCCCGGCGAAAGCCTCACCCTCGGCCTGCGCCCCGAAAAGGTGGCACTCCACCGCGACCGCCCCGACGGCCCCAACGTGATCTCGGGCGAGGTGAAGGATCTGGCCTATTTCGGCAAGGACAGCCTCTATCGCATCACCCTGCCCGGCGGCAGCTTGATGGCCGTGCATGCCGTCAACGCCCGCCGCGATGGCGAGGCCCGCCCCGACTGGTATGATCGCGTCTGGCTCAGCTTCGAGCCGGCCTCCGCCATCCTCCTGCGGGATTGACCGGATGCGCGCCCGCCTGACGCACTGGCTGAACGGCAGGGGCTTTGCAGGCATCCTGATCGGGTTGCCCTATCTCTGGCTCCTGATCCTCTTCCTGCTGCCCTTCCTGATCGTCGTCGCCATGAGCGTGGCCACCCGCACCCCCACCGCCCCGCCCTTCGGCTTTGGCGGTGAAAATCCGCTCGTGAATCTCGATGGTTACGCGCGGCTCTTCACAGATGATCTCTACATCCGCGCCTTCACCACATCGCTTCTGAACGCCGGGGTCGCCACGCTTTTGTGCCTCCTGCTCGGCTATCCCATGGCGCTTGGGCTGACGCGGGTCTCCAAGGGGTGGCGCAACATCCTGCTGATGCTCGTCATCCTGCCGTTCTGGACGTCCTTCCTGCTGCGCGTCTACGCTTGGATGGGGATGATGGGCCGCAACAGCTGGTTCAACCAGATGCTCACCGATGCATGGAACTGGCTCACCCCGGAAGGCTGGGCCGTCACCTCGCTGCCGCTCATGCATTCGAACTTCGCGGTCGTGCTGGTGATGGTCTACACCTACCTCCCCTTCATGATCCTGCCGCTTTACGCCAGCCTCGAACGGCTCGACCCCGCGCTGGACGAGGCGGCGATGGATCTCGGCTCCCGCCCCTTCCGGGTGTTCCTCGATGTGACCCTGCCGCAATCCATCCCCGGCATCGTGGCGGGCGCGCTTCTGGTCTTCATCCCGGCGGCGGGCGAACTGGTCATCCCCACGCTGGTGGGCGATGCCGCCAGCCCGATGATCGGCCGCGTGATCTCGGACGAGTTCTTCTCCGCCCGCGATTGGCCCATGGCCTCTTCCGTCGCCGTGGCGCTCCTTCTGCTGATGGTGGTGCCCACCATGCTCTACAGCCGCGCTCAGGCCCGCGCCGACGGGGCCGAGGCGAAACCGGGGGGGCAGACACAGCCATGAAGCGCCGCCCTTGGTTCCTCTTCACCACCCTCGTCTTCGGCTTTGCCTTCTTCTACGTGCCGATCCTGTCGATGATCGTCTACTCCTTCAACGAAAGCCGCCTCGCCACGGTCTGGGGCGGGTTCTCGACGAAATGGTATGTCTCGCTCCTGTCCAACCGTCAGGTTGGCGCCGCGCTGATGCTGTCGCTGCAGATCGCCGTCATCTCGGCCAGCGTGGCCACCATCCTCGGCACCATGGCGGGCATCGCGCTCGCGCGCTACACCCGTTTCAAGGGGCGGCTCCTCTTCTCCGGCCTCGTCACCGCGCCCCTTGTGATGCCCGAGGTGATCACCGGCATCTCCGCGCTCATGCTCTTCATCCTGATGGCCGATTGGATCGGCTGGCCCGGCCAGCGCGGCTTCACCACCATTACGCTGGCGCATATCACCTTCTCCATGGTCTTTGTCACGACCATCGTGCAGGCCCGCATGATGCAGGCCGATCGCGCCATCGAAGAGGCGGCGATGGATCTCGGCTCGCGGCCGTGGCAGGTGCTCTGGGACATCACCCTTCCCACCATCTTCCCTGCCATCCTGTCGGGCTGGCTCTTGGCCTTCACCATCTCGCTCGACGATGTGGTGATCACCTCCTTCACCACCGGCCCCGGCAACACCACCTTGCCGTTGCTGATCTGGTCCAAGGTGAAACTCGGCGTCACCCCCGATATCAACGCGCTGGCCACCCTGACCGTGCTTGTCGTGGGCACCGGCGTGGTGATCGCGGGCATCCTCTTGAACCGGGCCGAGGCGCGGCGCATCCGCGATGAACGCATGGCCTACCGCTCCCATGACTGACACGCCCGACACCCTGCTTCACCTGCCCCCCGGCACCCCCGGCGCCGGGCGCATCCGCTATGGCGCGGCCATGGCGCTCTATCAGCAGGGCAAGCTGTCCGCCGCCACGCTCGAGGCCTTCCGCATCGCCTCCGCCTCCGACACCCGCCCGGTGGACGAGGTGCTGGCCGCCCACGGCCTGCCGCCCCACTCGCTGGCTCCAACCTCCGCCACCACCGCAGGGCAGCGCCTGATGGATGAGGTGCGGGCCTACCTCGCCCCCCTCACCTGCCCCGGCGCCGCCGAACTGCGCCGCCTCATCGCGCAATCCGATGCAACCGCCACCCCGCCCGCACCCCAGCCGCAGCCCGTGGTCGCCACCCACCTTCCCGCGGCCCTCGCCGCGCTCGCCCCCACGCATCCCGCCCTTGCCAAAGCCATCGGCGCGGCGGCCCCGCATCTGCCATGGGCCAGCCATGACCCCGCCCCGCCCGATCACACCGGCCCCGCCTGCGCCGGCGGCCACGCCTTCTGCCCCCTGATCACGCCCGACACGGGCCTTGGCCGCAGAGACGCCGAATTCGGCCTCGTCCTGATGGCGCCGCACATCCTCTGCCGCGACCACAGCCATCCCGCGCCCGAGCTTTACCTTCCCCTCACCGGCCCGCATGGCTGGCGCTTCGGCCCCGCGCGCCCGCTGATCACGAAACCCGCCCATCGCTCCGTCTGGCACGACGCGCACCGCCCCCATCTCATCAAGGTCGGCCCCACCCCCTTCCTCGCCTTCGTCTTCCGGACGCGCGACAGCGCCGCCCCCGCCCGCATCCTGCCCGCGCCCGATTGGCCCGCGCTCGAGTCCCTGCGCCTGACGGCCACGCCATGACCCGCACCCTGCTCACCCATGCCCGCATCCAGACGATGAACCCCGCCCAGCCCGTGGCGCAGGCGCTGGTGATCGAAGACGCGCGCATCCTCGCGCTGGGGGACCACCCCGCCATGGCCGCCCTTGCCGGATCCGGCGCCAAGGTGATCGACGCCCAAGGCCACCTCGTCCTGCCGGGCTTTCAGGATGCCCATATCCACCTCTTGAACGGCGGCACGGATCTGGTGGAAACCGCGCCCCTCTACGACTGCACCACCACGGCCGAGATTTCCGCCGCCATGGCCGCCCATGCCGCCCGCCATGATGGCCCCATGCTCTGGGGTGCGGGCTGGCAATGCGGCTTTTTCGGCGATGAGAACCTCACCCATGCGGTGCTTGATCCGGTCACCCCGGATCGCCCCTGCCTGATCTATGACGGCAACTTCCACAATGCCTGCCTCAACGCCCGCGCGATCCGCATGATCGGGCTGACCGACGACACCCCCGATCCGCCCAATGGCCATTTCGTCCGCGATGCCGCAGGCCGCGCCACCGGGATGCTGCACGAAGACGCGATCTACTGGGCGCTCGACCGCCTGCCAAAGACGACCGAGGCCACCTTCCGCGCGGGCCTGCGCGCCGGTCAGGCCCATGCCAACCGCCACGGCATCACCGGCGTGCTGGACCCCTTCATCCAGTCCCACCATGTGGGCATCTACGCCCATGCCGCCGCCACCGATGCCCTGACCCTGCGCGTGGCGGGCGCCATGTCGGTCACCGCCGCCGACACGGTGGACAGCGCGCTGTCCCGCCTAACCGCGCTGCGCGATGCCCATCGCGGCGACGGCTTCCACCTCCACTCCGCCAAGTTCTTCCTCGACGGCGGGCTGGAGAACCGCACCGCCGCCCTTATCGACGATTACGCCGATGCCCCCGGGGGCAATGCCCCCCTGATGTTCGCGCCCGACCAGATCGCCGCGCTCTTCACCGCGCTCGATGCCGCGCGCTTCCAGATCCATGTCCATTGCATCGGCGACCGCGCCACCCGCGCCGCGCTCGACGGTTTCGCCGCCGCCCGCGCCGCCAACGGCCCATGGCCCGCCCTGCACCAGATCGCCCATTGCCAGCTGGTCCACCCCGATGACCGCCCCCGCTTTGCCGCCCTGGGCGTGATGGCGAACCTTCAGCCGCTCTGGGCCTGCCACGATCCCGTCATTCCCGATGACACCATGGCCATGATCGGCCCCGCCCGCGCGGCCTGGACCTACCCCTTCCGCAGCCTGATCGACGCGGGCGCCCCGTGGTGCATCAATTCCGACTGGGCGGTGACCACGCTCAACCCGTTCGAAATCATCGGCACCGCCATCACCCGCGAACCGCCCCGCCACCGGGGCCGCGCAGCGCCCTTCTTTCCGGCCGAACGCATCACAAGGGCCGAGGCGATCCAGGGCTACACCACCCAGGCCGCCGCCGCCTGCTGGCGCAGCCACCACACCGGCACCCTGCGCCCCGGCTTTTCCGCCGATCTGATCGTGCTCGACCGCGACATCCTCACCTGCGACCCCTATGCCATCGCTGAAACGCAGGTCCTGCTCACCCTCTTCCAAGGCCGCGCCGTCCACCGCGCCGCCCCCTTCACCTGACAGAAAGGCCATCCCATGACCGACACCGCCCCGACCCGCCGCATCGCCAACATCCACAAGGCGCCCTTCACCCCCTTCGTCTATCCCGATGGCGTGGCGCTCGGGGATGCCATCCTGCAGCTTGATGCCGACAAACCCTTGGGCGAGGGCTTCCACGTCTATCGCATGCCCGCCGGGATGCGCACCCGCCGCCACATCCACAACGGGCATGAACAGTTCCTGATCCTCGAAGGCCAGCTGATCGAAGATGACGGCACCGTGTTCAACCCCGGCGATCTGGTCTTCTACGCCGACGGGACCGAACACAATTCCTACACCCCCGACGGCTGCCTCCTCGCCGTCCATATCGTCGGCCCCGAAACCCCGACGGAATGATCCCAAGCGGCCGTCCTGCCGCCGAATCACATCGCATCCGGGGCGGAAACAGGCCGCGCCCGGATGGCGATAGGGCCAAAATCATTAACAATTATTGATTTTTCCACCCCCGCCGCGCGCATCGTTTCCAATCCGTGAAAAGCCGCGCGACACGGCCCAGGATTGACGCCCAACCCCAGCGGCGCCATTCCGATTTCCTTGCTTGGTGGCAGAAATGTGGTAACAATTTGACTAAAGGTATGGCCCTTCCCAATCAAAGGGTGGGCATGCGGTGGGGGCCGCATGATCGCCCGACGGAAAGCCAGCCTGTGACCGAACCCAAGCTGCCGGGGTGTGTAATGAGTGTCTGTTTGAACAAGGCCGCCGCGCGCGGCTCTGCCCTGGTCTGCCGATCCCCGCAGGCCCAGCACGGCGGGGCGCTGTGATGGGCATCCTGATCCCTCAATCCTCCCTGTCCGCACCATTGGCCTCGGCCATGCCCGTATCCGCCGCCCCGGCGGTCGAGGCGACGATGCTGTCGCAAGGGCTTCGCCTGCGGGTCGGCCCCCTGCCCGGCGACCTTTGCGCCGTGGAAGACATCTCCATCGGCGATCCGATCTGGGATCTGGCCACAAGCCGCCTGATCGACGTCGACGGCATGGCCTGCGCCACGCTGGTGCCGCATCTTCTCGATGACATGGGCCTGCGCGCCATGCCCGTGGAAACAGCCGTGGGCCATGGCTATCTCGCCCTCGCCTCCGCCCGCATCGTCACGCCCGTGCAGCGCCCGCAACCGGCCTTCGGACCGACGGTCTTCTTCCGCTTCTGGCCCGAATCCCGCCTCGTAGCCGAGGTCGAGGGTCGCCCCGTCCTGCTGCGCGGCACCCACGCCTGAGGCAGCCGCGCGCCCTCACTCCGGCACGACAAACCCCTGCGCGGCAAAGGCGGCATCCGCAGGCCCTGCCGTCAGCGCCTCCAGAAATTCCCGGTCCCCGTCATCCGCCGCCCCGGTCAGCAGTGCGGCCGGATAGATGATGGGCGGATGGCTGTCGGCGGGAAAGGTCGCCACCACGGTCACATTATCCTCGGCCACCGCATCGCTGCCATAGACGATCCCATAGGGCGCCTCGCCCGACGCTACCAAGGCCAGCGCCGCGCGCACATTTTCAGACTGCGCCACCGCCCCCTCGACCGAAGGCCAAAGCCCAAGGCTCTCCAGCGCCGCCTTGCCGTATTGCCCCGCCGGCACGGCATCCACCATCGCCATCGACAACCGCCCCCCGCCCAGCATCCCGGCCAGATCCGTCCCGGCCCCGATCTCCACCGGCGCCGCCCCCTTGCCATGCGCGATCAGCACCAGCGTATTGCCAAGGATATCTGCCCGCGTGCCGGGCACCACCAGTCCCGCCTTCTCCACCTCATCCATCCAGTTCACGGCGGCCGAGATGAAGATATCCGCAGGCGCCCCTTCGATGATCTGCTTGGCCAGCGCATTAGACCCGGCATAGCTGATCACCACCTGATGCCCCGTCGCCGCCTGAAATTCTGCCGCCACCTGATCCAGCGCCGTCTTCAAGGACGCGGCGGCAAAGACCACCACCTCATCGGCCATCGCCGGCAGCGGCAGGGAAAGGGCGCAGGCCAAGAGGGCCGCGCGGGGGGTGACAGGCGATCGGATCATGGGGGCCTCCCTCGGCGATATGTTCTACAAAACATATCACCCGGCCCCGCCAGACAAGGCAAGCGTTATTTCCCACAAGAAACAACGCGCCCATCCCGCCCCGCCAACAGCGCCCGCAGGTTCACATCAAACGGCGGCCGCACGATCCCGAACTCCGTGATCAGCCCCGCGATCAGGCGGTTCGGCGTCACGTCGAACGCCGGGTTGAAGGCCGGCGCGCCCTCGGGCGCAACCCTCTGCCCCCCGATCCGCAGCACCTCGTCCGCCTCGCGCTCCTCGATCTCGATCCCGTCGCCATCCGGCGTGGCCAGATCAATGGTAGAGGATGGGCAGGCCACATAGAACGGCACCCCGTTATCCTGCGCAGCCAGCGCAAGGTTATAGGTGCCGATCTTGTTCGCCGTATCGCCATTCGCGGCAACGCGGTCACAGCCCACCACGGCCATATCCACCCGCCGCCGCCGCATGATATGGGCCGATGCCCCATCCACCACGATGGCATGGGGCACGCCATATTCCATCAGTTCGAAGGATGACAGCTTCGCCCCCTGCAACCGGGGCCGCGTCTCATCCAGATAGGCAAAGACCTTCCGCCCCGCCTCATGCGCCCGCCGGATGATGCCCAGCGCGGTGCCAACCCCCACCGCCGCCAAGGCGCCCGTGTTGCAATGGTGAAAGAACGTCACCTCCTGCGGCAGGATGGCCAGCGCATGGGCGGCGATGGCCTCGTTCACGGCGATATCCTCGCGCTCCATCACCTGCGCCTCAGCCAAGAGCTGCGCCGCCCCCGCGCCCGCCCGCCACAGCCCGGCCATGCGGTCCAGCGCCCAGAACAGGTTCACCGCCGTGGGCCGCGATGCCCGCAGCACCCCATCCGCCGCCTCCAGCGCCGGGATCAGGGGCCGCCCCGCCGCCTCGGCCAGCAGCGCCGCCTGCGCGATACCGAAGGCGGCAGACACGCCGATGGCCGGCGCGCCCCGCACCGTCATGTCACGGATCGCGCCCGCCACCGCCTCGGGCGTGGCAAGGTCGCGATACTGCACCACCTCCGGCAGGAACCGCTGGTCCAGAAGGCGCAGCGTCGCCGTCGCCCCGATCCATTCCATCGTCTGAAAGGCCATCGCGCATCCTTCCGCAAAACAAAGGCAGGGCCCCGCAGCGCAGGGCCCCGCCTCACCTCATCCCGCGCTCACGGTCAGCCGATGATCGCGTTGAACGTGGGCGACGGCCGCATCACCGCCGCCGTCTTGGCCGGATCGGTGTGGTAATACCCGCCCAGATCGGCCGCCTTCCCCTGATCTGCCGCCAGTTCGGCCACGATCTTCGCCTCGTTCTCGGCCAAGGCCTTGGCTATCGGCGCGAAATGCGCGGCCAGCGCGGCATCCTCGCTCTGCGCGGCCAAGGCCTGCGCCCAGTACAGCGCGAAATAGAAATGGCTGTCGCGGTTGTCGGTCTGGCCCACCCGCCCTTTGGGCGACTTGTCATGATCCAGCACGCCCTGCGTGGCCACATCCACCGCCCGGCCCAGCACGCGCGCCTTCTCGTTCCCGCTCAGATCGGCCTGAAACTTCAGGCTCTCGCCCAGCGCGCAGAACTCGCCCAGCGAATCCCAGCGCAGATGGCCCTCTTCCATCAACTGCTGCACATGCTTGGGCGCCGAACCGCCCGCGCCCGTCTCGAACAGCCCGCCGCCCTGCATCAGCTTGACGATCGACAGCATCTTGGCCGACGTGCCAAGCTCCAGGATCGGGAACAGGTCCGTAAGATAGTCGCGCAGCACGTTGCCCGTGATCGCGATCGAGGTTTCGCCCTTGCGGATCGTCTCCAGCGACAGCCGCGTCGCTTCACGCGGGGCAAGGATCTGGAACTTGTCCGCCACCCCTGCCGCATCCAGAATCGGGCGCACATAGTTGATCAGCTGCGCATCATGCGCCCGCGTCGCATCCAGCCAGAAGATCGCCTGGCAGCCCTCGGCCTTCTGCCGCGAAATCGCCAGCCGCACCCAATCCTCGATGGGTGCCTTTCGCGTGGCCGCCGCGCGCCAGATGTCGCCCTTCTGCACCTTGTGCTGATGCAGCACATCCCCATTCGCCGCGATCAGCCGCACCGTGCCATCCGCCGGGATTTCAAAGGTCGTCGGGTGCGATCCGTATTCCTCGGCCTTCTGCGCCATCAGGCCGATATTCTGCACCGTGCCTGCCGTCGCCGGGTCCAGCGCGCCGGTCTGCTTGAAATAGGCCACCGTCTCGTCATAGACCGCCGCATAGGAACTGTCCGGGACCACGCAATTGGTGTCCTGCGCCTTGCCATCCGGCCCCCAGCCCTTGCCGCCCGCCCGGATCAGCGCCGGGATCGACGCGTCGATGATCACATCCGACGGCACATGCAGGTTGGTGATCCCCTTGTCGGAATTCACCATGTAAAGCGGCGGCCGCTCGGCCATCACCGCCTCGATCTCGGCAAGGATCGCCTTGCCCTCGGGCATCTCGGCGATCCGCTCAAGCATCACGCCAAGCCCAGCATTGGGATCGGCCCCCGCCGCCGCCAGCGCCGGCCCATGCGCCTCGAAGACCGGCGCAAGGAAGGCCCGCACGGCATGGCCAAAGATGATCGGGTCCGACACCTTCATCATCGTGGCCTTCAGATGGACCGAGAACAGCACCCCCTCGCGCTTCGACAGCGCGATCTGTTCAGCGAGGAACGTCCGCAGCGCCGCGACCGACATGAAGGTGGCATCCACCACCGTGCCCTCGTGATAGGTCACCTTGTCCTTCAGCACCGTCACCGTGCCATCGGGCGCGACATGCTCGATCCGCGCCGCCCCCGCCTGCGCCGCGCTCAGCGTGACCGAAGTCTCGTTCGACCGGAAATCCCCGCCCGACATCGTGGACACGCGCGTCTTGCTGTCGGGCCGCCACTCCCCCATCGAATGGGGGTTGGCCTTGGCATAGTTCTTCACCGCCACCGCCGCGCGGCGGTCCGAATTCCCCTCGCGCAGCACCGGGTTCACCGCCGATCCCTTGATCGCGTCATAACGGCGGCGCGCCTCGCGCTCGGCCTCGGTCTTCGGATCCTCGGGGTAATCCGGCAGATCATAGCCCTGCCCCTGCAATTCCTTCACCGCCGCCAGCAATTGCGGCACCGAGGCCGAGATGTTGGGCAGCTTCACCACATTGGCCGTGGGCGTCGTCACCAGCGCCCCCAGTTCCGCCAGATCGTCCGGCTGGCGCTGCGCCTCGGTCAGCCGCTCGGGGAAGGCCGCGATGATCCGGCCCGCCAACGAGATGTCGCGCACCCCCACCGACACGCCCGCCGCCGCGGCAAAAGACCGGATGATCGGCAGAAGCGAGGCCGAGGCAAGCTGCGGCGCCTCGTCCACCTTGGTGTAGATGATGTCGGGAATCGGTCGATCGGTCATGGGAAAGCCTGTGTTCTCTTGCAGTTACGGCCCGTGGCCAAGCAAAAGGGCGACGCACGGCCCTGCCGCGCGCCGCCCCTTGATTTGCAACCTAGTCAGACTAAGCGGGAAACGAAAGCGCCTCTGTGCCGCGCCGCGCATTTGCCGCGCCCGCCGCAGCACAGACCGCGCGCCGCGTCAGACGACGGTCACGCGCAGCGTGCCGACACCGTCGATCACGCAATCCATCACGTCGCCCCGCTCCACGGCACCCACACCCGACGGCGTGCCTGCCATGATCACATCGCCCGCCTGCAGCTCGAAATACTCCGACAGATAGGAAATCATCTCCGGCACCTTCCAGATCATCTGGTTCAGGTCGCCCTCCTGCCGCGGCTGGCCGTTCACCGTCACCGCGATGCGGCCCTTGTCGGGATGGCCGACCTTCGCCACCGGCTGCACCGGCCCGACCGGGCCGGACAGCTCGAACGCCTTCCCAATCTCCCACGGGCGGCCCATCTTCTTGGCCTCGCCCTGCAGATCGCGCCGCGTCATGTCCAGGCACACGCCATAGCCGTAGACATGCGACAACGCATCCTCCAGCTTGATGTTCGTCCCGCCCGATTTCAGCGCCACCAGCAACTCCACCTCGTGGTGCACATCCTTGGTGTGCGGCGGATAGGGGAAACGCCCCGAAGCATCCAGGTTGTTGGGGTTTTTCTGGAAAAAGAACGGCGGCTCGCGGTCGGGGTCATGGCCCATCTCCACCGCATGGGCGGCGTAATTGCGCCCAATGCAATAGACCCGGCGCACCGGGAACGCGCCGCCACCTTCGACGGGAATCGTCGGCACCGCCGGCGCGGGGATCACAAAATCAGCCATTTCTCACCTCTTCCAGAGCAGGGACTGGTCGCTGCATAGCTCATGGATTGGTTCAAATCAATCCCGCATTACGCCAAAGATTCCCGGCCAATCAGACCAATTTCGGATTGATATCGCGATTTTTTGATGTATAACTCGAAACTGAGCCTGATTGGTCAACCAATCGCAAGGAATGGTCCATGGATGTTCCCACGACAGACCCGGTGACGCGCCTGCGCAGCTACATCCTCGACGGTGGCTTCGGCAGCGGCGGCAAACTGCCGCCCGAACGCCAGCTGTCCGAAGAACTCGGCCTCTCGCGCGCCACCATCCGCAAGGCGCTCGATGTGCTGGAACGCGACGGTCTGATCTGGCGGCATGTGGGCAAGGGCACCTTCGTCTCGGAAGACACTGCCCTCAAACCCACCAACGCCGCCGTCGAACTGGGCCGTCAGCTTACGCCCTTCCGCATGATCCGCGCGCGCCTCGCCATCGAACCCGCCATCGCCCGCGAAGCCGCGATCAACGCCTCCGGCGAAACCCTCACCCGGATGCAGCGCGCCATCGACCGGGC
Organism: Paragemmobacter ruber; assembly: GCF_009908315.1. Lineage (GTDB taxonomy): Bacteria > Pseudomonadota > Alphaproteobacteria > Rhodobacterales > Rhodobacteraceae > Paragemmobacter > Paragemmobacter ruber. The sequence goes on along the minus strand of NZ_JAAATW010000007.1, from coordinate 16,410 downwards.
CAAGGCCGCCACGACCTGGAACGAATACGAAATCCAGGACGACAATTTCCACCGCGCCGTGGCCGAAGCCGCCGACAACCTGCTTCTCTTGTCGCTCTTCGATCACCTGAACGAGGTGCGCCGCGCCGTCGCTTGGGGCAGCGTGTCGCGCGACACCGCCCACCCCTCGCCCGACCACACCAGCTTCGCCGAACACGACCAGATCGCCGAAGCCATCGCCAACCGCGACCCCGCCGCCGCGCATGACGCCATGCGCAAACATATCGGCTCCGTCGCGCGCCGCCTTTTCGGAGAGGTGTAAGAGCAGAAAGAACCACCCCGGCCACCCACGCGACACCAAGATCGCAGCGCCGGACCAAATAGGACTGAGTTCTCAGGGAGGAGAAATCATGAAGACCCTACGCACCAGCCTGGCAGCCCTCGCCATGGCCGCTTGCTTCGGCGCAACCGCCGCGCAGGCCGAAACCATCCGCATCGCGCTGGCCGAACAGCCGTCCGATGAAATGGCGGCCTTCTTCGTCGCACTCGACCGCGCCAAGAAGGCGGGCCTCGATTACGAATGGACCGCCTTCGCCGAAGAAGAACTGGCCATCCAGGCCGTGCTCAGCGGCGACATGGACATCGCCTTCGGCACCCCCTACGCCGTGATGCAGCGCTCCAAGGCGCCCGTCCGCATCATCTTCCAACTGTCGCGCCTTGTCTTCTTCCCGGTCGCGACCAAGGATTACGCCACGCTCAAGGATCTCGACGGCGTGCCGATCATGCTGCACTCGCGCGCGGGCGGCACCGACTCCATCGCCAACGTGATCGAGGATCGCGAAGGCATCACCTTCGGCGAACGGTCCTATGTGCCGGGTTCCGACAACCGCGTCGTGGCCATGCTCGCCGGTCAGGCCGAGGCGACGATCCTCGATCTGTCCAACCGCAACAAGATCATCGCCGAGGCGGGCGACCGCTTCAACTCGCTGCCCATGTTCGAGGTGAAGGCCAGCGACGAGGCGCTGTTTGCCAATCTCGACTGGATGCAGGAAAACGAAGAAGCCGTGAACATCTTCGTCGATGCCCTCCACAGCGTCTGGACGGACATGTCCAAGGACCCCTCGATCATCAGCCGCGAAACCGATCCGAACGGCCCCATCGGCCAGCTTCCGGCCGAGGTTCTGGCAGGCATCGACAAATTCTACAGCGAAGCCGTGGCCGGTGGCCTCTATGATCCCAACGGCGGCGGGCGCGAGGCGGCGATGGCCGATCTCGAATGGTACACGATGGCGGGCCAGCTTGAAGGCGATCCCGCATCGCTCAACCCCGATGACTTCTGGTACTTCGCGCCGCTCGACGCCGCGATGAAGTAACCCGCCCTTCTGGCCGCCGCCCGCATCCGGCGTGGCGGCCAGACCCTCCGTTTCATCCGATGCTGCAAAGGGTCCTCGATGAAGAACCGCTCCCTCATGCTCAAGCTTCTCTCGGCCCTGATCGTCTTCGGCGCCTGGGAGATTGCAGGCCATATCCCCATCTCCTACGCCTTCCCCACCTTCCTTGAATCCATGGCCGCGCTGGCGCGCATGACATTCGATGGCACGATCTTCGTGGCCTATGCCGAAACCCTGCGCCCGCTGGTCGTGGGGGTGGCGATCTCGGCCGTCCTCGGCATCGGGCTCGGTCTCTGGATCGGCCTGTCCAAGGGTTTCGAATGGCTGTTTGCGCCGATCTTCATCGTCATGCAGGCCGCGCCCTTGGCCGCGCTCATCCCAATCCTCGTGATGATCTACGGCATCGGGCTCACCTCCAAGGTCTTTGTCGTCTGCATCATGGCCATGCCGGTGATCGTGCTGAACACCGCCAGCGCGGTGCGCAACACGCCCGCCTCGCTGAAAGAGATGGCGACCTCCTTCATGGCCGCCGACCGCGACGTCCTGCTCAAGATCATCCTTCCCGCCGCCTCGCCCGTCATCTTCTCGGGGCTGCGCCTCGGAGTCTCGGCAGGCTTCATCGGCGCGATCCTGTCAGAACTCAAGATCACGCCCACGGGCGTGGGCGACATCATCACCTACAGCCGCTCCATCGCTGACTACCCCAGCATGTATGCGGCGATCTTCTCCATCATCCTTCTCGCGGTTCTCTTCCTGAACCTGCTCGAAGCTCTCGAAAACATGCTCTTTGAAGGGAACAACCGTGGATATGTCTCAGATTAAGCCAGACGCCCGGCACGTCACATCCGCCACCGACAGCGCCGTCTCCGTCCGCAACGTATCCAAGGTCTATGGCGACGTTCAGGCGCTCAAGGATCTGACGCTGGATTTCCCGCGCGGCGAACTGACTTCGCTCCTCGGCCCCTCGGGCTGCGGCAAGACCACGCTGCTCAAGATCATCGCAGGCCTCCTTCCCGCCACCTCGGGCGAGGTGCTCATCAACGGCAAGGCCGTCTCCGGCCCCGGCCCCGACCGGTCCTTCGTGTTCCAGGACTTCGCGCTGATGCCCTGGGCCTCGGTCATCCGCAACGTGGCCTTCGGGCTCGAACTGCGCGGCGTGGCCAAATCGGAACGCGAAGCCGTGGCCGAGAAATACATCGCCGCCGTGGGCCTTGCCGGGTTCGAACAGAAATTCCCGCATCAGCTTTCGGGCGGCATGCGCCAGCGCGTGGGTCTCGCCCGCGCCCTGTCCGTCAATGCCGAGGTGCTGCTTCTGGATGAACCCTTCTCCGCGGTGGATGAACAGACCCGCCGCAAGTTCCAGGAAGACATGCTGGAACTGGTGCAGAAGGAAAAGAAGACCTTCATCTTCGTCACCCATTCCATCGAAGAAGCGGTCTACGTCTCCGACCAGATCGCCATCCTCCTGCCCCGCCCCAGCCGCGTGTCGGAAATCATCCGCCCCTCCAGCTTCCGCGACAAGGGCGTGGACAACATCCGCCGCGATCCCGAATATCTCGACATCGTCGATGGGATCTGGGCCTCGCTGCGCAGCTATGTGGAGTAAGCCATGACGCTCTTCGGCTACAAACTCCCCGCGCTGTCCTCGCTCCTGCTCTGGGCGATGGTGTGGGAACTGGTGGGACAGCTGCAGCTGACCTTCTTCGTCCCCCCGTTCTCCGAGGTGATGACCACCCTCGTCTCGCTCCTGCCGACGCCCGCCTTCCTGCAGGCGCTCAGCGTCACGGCAGCCGCCTTCGGCACGGGCGTGTTCTTCGCCATCGTAATCGGCATCCCGGTGGGCATCCTGATGGGCAAAAGCCGCATCCTCGATGAACTGCTGCTGCCTTGGGTCAACATCTTCCTTTCGGCCCCGCTCACCGCACTGGTGCCGGTGCTGATGGTGCTCTTCGGCTTCGGCGCGCGCACGGTGATCATCACCACCTCGCTCTTTGCCATCTGGATCATCATCCTGAACGCCCGCGCCGGGGTGCGCCAGATCAACCGCTCGCTGGTCGAAATGGCCCGCAGCTTCGGCGCCTCGCCGCTCGATGCCTTCTTCAAGGTCTATTTCTGGGCCGCCCTGCCCGAAATCCTGGGCGGTGTCCGCATCGGGGTGATCCGCGCGGTCAAGGGCGTGATCATCGGCCAGCTCCTGATCTCGATCGTGGGCTTCGGGGCCTTGTTCGAGCTTTACTCCAGCAAGTTCCTGATGGCGGAATTCTGGGCCGTGCTGATCGTGCTCTTCGGCCTCGCCTTTGCCCTGTCGGAGTTTCTGGCCTATCTCGAAGGAAAGGTATCCTACTACGCATCCTCGCGCGGCTGATCCCCAGCCGCGCCCCCGCCCTCCGGAGGCTTGACATGACCCGAACCCTTGCCGCGCTGATTGCATCCCACGGGGAGGATACCCCCGCCATCGGCGCGCCGGGCCGGGACTGGCTCACCTTCGGGGGGCTGCGCCAGCTCTCCGCCGATGTGGCCGCCCAGTTGCGCGGCTTCGGCATCGGGGCGACCGACCGCGTCGCCATCGTGCTGCCCAACGGGCCGGACATGGCGGCCACCTTCGTCACCATCGCACAGGCCGCCGTCACCGCCCCCTTGAACCCCGCCTACCAGCAGGCCGAATACAGCTTCTACCTCGAAGACCTGCGCGCCCGCGCGCTGGTGGTGCTGGACGGCTATGACGGCCCCGCACTCGCCGCCGCCACCCCCCTGAACATGGCCATCCTGCGCCTGCACGCCGATCCCGCCGCCCCCGCAGGCACCTTCCGCCTGACCGGCCCCGCCGCGGCCACCCCGGCTCCTGCCACCCTGCCCGGGCCGGATGACACCGCGCTGATCCTGCACACCTCGGGCACCACCTCGCGGCCAAAAATCGTGCCGCTCACGCAGGCCAATATCGCGGCCTCTGCCCAGAACATCCTCACCTCGCTCGCGCTCACGCCCACCGACCGCTGCCTGAACGTGATGCCGCTCTTCCACATCCACGGCCTGATCGCCGCCGTCTCTGCCTCGCTCGCCGCAGGCGCCTCGGTCGCCTGCGCGCCGGGCTTTGACGCGCTGAAATTCTTCTCCCAGATGGCCGAGGTAAAACCCACCTGGTACACCGCCGTTCCCACCATGCATCAGGCGATCCTGTCGCGCGCCGCCCGCAACGCCGAGGTGATCGCCGCCAACCCCCTGCGCTTCCTGCGCTCCTCCTCCGCCTCGCTGCCCGCGCAGGTGATGCTGGAACTGGCCGCCACCTTCAATGCGCCGGTCATCGAAGCCTATGGCATGACCGAAGCCACCCATCAGATGGCCTGCAACCCCCTGCCGCCCCGCGCCCAGAAACCCGGCTCTGTCGGCATCGCCGCAGGCCCGCTTCTTCGCATCGCGCATGAGGTAGAAGACAAACTGATCGACGGCACGGGCGAGGTCGTCATCTCCGGCCCGAACGTCACCCCCGGCTACGAGGGCAACCCCGAGGCCAACCGCAAGAACTTCTTCATGGCCGACGGCCTGCGCTGGTTCCGCACCGGCGATCAGGGCGCGCTCGATGACGAAGGCTATCTGCGCCTCACCGGACGGCTGAAGGAAATCATCAATCGCGGCGGCGAAAAGATCAGCCCGCTCGAGGTGGACGGCATCCTGCTCGACCATCCCGCGATCCAGCAGGTGGTGGCCTTCGCCATGCCCCACCCGAAACTCGGCGAAGAGGTCGCCGCCGCCGTCGTCCTGCGCGAAGGCCAGACCGCCACCGAACGCGAAATCCGCGATTTCTGCGCCACCCGCATGGCCGATTTCAAGGTGCCCCGCCGCGTGGTGATCCTGGATGAAATCCCCAAGGGCGCGACGGGCAAGCTGCAACGCATCGGGCTGGCCGAAAAACTGGGGCTCGCACCCGCCACCTGATCCCGCGATAGGAAAAGACCCATGAAAATCTGCATCTTCGGCGCGGGCGCCATCGGCGGCTACATGGCCGCAAAGCTGGTTCAGGCGGGGGCCGATGTCAGCATCGTCGCCCGCGGCCCCCACCTTGCCGCCATGCAGGACAAGGGCCTCACCCTGATCGAGGAAGGCCACGATCCCGTCACCCTGCCCGTCCGCGCCAGCGCCAATGCCGCCGATCTCGGCCCGCAGGATTACGTCATCCTCACGCTCAAGGCGCATTCCGTCCCGCCCGTTGTCGGCGCGATGCAGCCCCTCTTCGGCCCCGCCACCACGCTGGTCCATGGCGTGAACGGCGTGCCGTGGTGGTATTTCCACAAACATGGCGGCCCGCTCGACGGCACCCGCCTTGCCAGCGTCGATCCCGGCGATGTGCAATGGAACGGCTTCGGCCCCGACCGCGTCTTGGGTTGCGTCGTCTACCCGGCGGCGGAGGTCAGCGAACCCGGCACCATCCACCACATCGAAGGCAACCGCTTCTCGCTGGGCGAACCCGACGGCTCGAAATCCGACCGCGCCACCGCCCTGTCGCAGGCCCTGCAGGCGGCAGGCCTCAAGGCCCCCGTCCGCCCCCGCCTGCGCGATGAAATCTGGATCAAGCTCTGGGGCAACCTCTCCTTCAACCCCATCTCCGCGCTGACCCATGCCACGCTCGATGTGCTCTGCACCGATCCCGGCACCCGCGACGTCGCCCGCCACATGATGATCGAGGCGCAGACCATCGCTGAAAAGCTCGGCATCACCTTCCCCATCGACGTGGAACGCCGCATCGACGGCGGCGCCGCCGTGGGCGCGCACCGCACCTCCATGCTGCAGGACCTGACCGCCAACCGCCCGATGGAGATCGACGCGCTGGTGCGCGCGGTGCAGGAACTCGGTAGCCTCACCGACACCCCCACCCCCACCGTGGACACCGTCCTCGCCCTCGTCACCCTGCGCGCGCGGGTGGCCGGGCTTTACTGAACGACCGGCGGCGCAAAGCCGCCACATGGAAGGAGCACCCCATGCGTTTCATCGTCGGCACCCCCGAACCGGGCAAACCGAACGCCATCTTCCTTGTGCAGGGTGACCGCGCCTTCAACCTGACGCAGGCCCATCCCGGCATCGGCCATGATCTGATGCGCCTGATCACCGATCCCGCGCTTCTTGCCCGCATCCGCGCCGAAGGTATGGGCCAGCCCACCCTGCCCGTCACCGCCATCCAGCCCGCCCTGCCCGTGGCCCATCCCGGCAAGGTGATCTGCCTTGGCCTGAACTATGTCGATCACGTCAAGGAAGGCGGCTACGAAATCCCCACCTACCCCGCCCTCTTCATCCGCACGCTGTCCTCGCTCATGCCCGCAGGCGCGCCGATGATCCGCCCCGCCTGTTCCGAACGGCTGGATTACGAGGCGGAACTCATGGTCCTGATCGGGCGCGGCGGGCGGCATATCGACGAAGCCCGCGCACTCGACCACGTTTTCGGCTACACCGTCTTCAACGACGGCTCCATCCGCGACTATCAGCGCAAGACCCATCAATGGACGCCCGGCAAGAACTTCGATGCCACCGGTGCCATCGGCCCCGTCGTCGTGACGCCAGACGAACTGCCCCCCGGCGCCACCGGCCTGCGCATCCAGACCCGCGTGGGTGCGGAAATCCTGCAAGACGCCAACACCGCCGACATGATGTGGTCCGTCGCCCGCACCATCGCCACCCTGTCGGAATACACCACGCTGGAACCCGGCGACATGATCGCCATGGGCACGCCCCCCGGCGTGGGCCATGCCCGCACGCCGCCCCGCTGGCTCCGCCCCGGCGAGGTGGTGGAGGTGGAAATCGAAGGCATCGGCATCTGCGCCAGCCCCGTGCACGACGAGGTGCGCGCTCCCCTGCAAACCGCGCCAAAGACCCCCGCCACCGCGCATTGACAGGAACGTGACCCGGATGTGACAGGGTGTGACCGGCTTGCCCCCGGCGCCCCCCTTGCCGCGCGCCTTCGGGCGGTCATTCTCGGCGCGGATCCCAAACACAGGTCGCGCCCATGCCCACCCTCGCCCGCCGCAGTTTCACCCTCGCCCTGATGGGCGGCCTCGCCGCGCCCCTGCTCCTGCGCGCCCACCCCCTGCGCGCCCAAACCGATGCCGTGGCCGACCTGCGCCGCGCGGCGCTCGACCTGCCGCAACTCCATGCCATCCTCGTGCAGCGCGGCGATGAGGTGATCCTCGCCGAAGCCCCGCGCGGGCGCGGCCTTGACCGCGCGGCCAACATCAAATCCTGTTCCAAAAGCCTGCTCGCCCTGCTCCTCGGCACCGCCATCGCGCGGGGCGAGGTGCCGTCGCTTTCCGCCCGTCTCGGCGATGTCGCCCCGGATCTGATCCCCGCCGACGCCACCCAAGGCGTGGCCGATCTGACGATGAACGATCTCGTCACCCTGCGCGGCGGGTTGCAGGGCACCTCGGGCGGCAATTATGGGGCCTGGGTCTCATCGCCCAACTGGGTCGCCTATGCCCTGCGCCAGCCGCGCATCGCGCCCAATGGCGGGCGCATGATCTATTCCACCGGCACCACCCATGTGCTGGGCGCGGCACTGGTCACCGCCACCGGCACCACGCTGCGCGATCTGGCGCGCGAACGGCTGGGCGCACCCTTGGGCATCGACATCCCCGACTGGACCCGCGATCCGCAGGGCTTCCATTTCGGCGGCAACGAAATGGCGCTGACCCCGCAGGCCATGCTGAGCGTGGCGCTACTGATGCGCGACAACGGCCGCTACGGGGACGCACAGGTCATCGCCCCCGACTGGGTGACCGCCTCGCGGCAGGTGCAGACCCGCTCGCCCTTTTCGGGCCTCGGCTACGGGCTCGGCTGGTTTCTCAGCGATACAGGCTGGATCATCGCCCGCGGCTATGGCGGGCAGGTCATTGCCGCCCATCCCGACCGCGGCCTCGCCCTCGCCATCACCTCGGACCCGACACAACCCGCCCGGTCCGAGGGCTATTTCGGCGCCCTCATGCGCCTCATCGACGGCCCGGTTCTGGCTCTGGCCTGATCCATGACCCCGGTTCCGGCGCTATTCCGCCGGAACCGACCCCTCCCCCGTGGCCGCGTCCAACTCGCGCCGCAGCCGCGCCTCCTCTGCCGCCTTCGGCACCGACCACCCCGCCAGCAGCAGATAGACCACCGGCGTCAGATACAGCGTCACCACCGTCGCCAGACCCAGCCCCCCCACGATCACCCAGCCCAGCGCCTCGCGCGCCTCCGCCCCCGGCCCGGTGGACAGGATCAGCGGCACCCCACCCAGCACGGTGGAAACCATGGTCATCATCACCGGGCGCAGCCGGATCACCGATCCTTCAAGGATCGCCTCGCGCACGCCCTTGCCGGCATCGCGCAGCTGGTTGGCGAACTCCACGATCAGGATGCCGTTCTTCGCCATGATCCCCACCAGAAGCACCAGCCCGATCTGCGAATACACATTCAGGCTCCCCCCGCTCAGGATCAGCGCGAACACCGCACAGGCCAGCCCCAGCGGCACCGTGGACATCACGATGATGGCCGAGATGAAGCTTTCGAACTGCGCCGCCAGCACAAGAAACACGATCAGGATCGCAAAACCGAAGGTGATCAACAGCCCCGATCCCGTCTCGTTCAGCGCCGCCGCCTCGGCCAGGGGCACGATCCGGCTTCCGGGCGGTAGGATATCCGCCGCCAGCCGCTCCACCTCCGCCAGCGCAGGCCCCAGGGAAAGCTCCGGCGTCAGCCCCGCCGTGATCGGCACCGAACGCTGCTGCGCCTCGCGCCCCAGTTCCGGCGCCACCGCCCGCTCCTCCAGCCGCACGAAGGCCGAGACCGGCACATTCTCGCCCGAGGCCGACCGCATGAAGATGCGCTCCAGATCGCTGGGGTCGTTCACCGGATCGGCGGTCGATATCATCTGGATGTCATGGCTCCGGTCGCCGATGAACACCGTCCCCACCGTGCGCCCGTCCAGCACCGCCTGCAGCGCCTCGCCCAAGCCATCAATGCTGATCCCAAGATCCGACGCCCGCTCCCGGTCCACCTCGATGAACAGCTGCGGCTGCGTCGTGTCATAGCCCAGCCGCACCTGCCCGAAGGCCGGGTTCTGCTCCATCGCCTCCACCAGCGCGCCCGCCTGATCGGACAGCTCTTCATAGCTCGGCCCCACAAGCGCAAAGCTCAACCCCTGCCCCGCGCCCCGGATGCGCAGGCTGTTGGGCTGGATCGCAAAGGCCCGCACCCCGATCACCTGCCCCACATTGCGGTTGATCTCGCCCGCGATCTCCTGCTGGCTGCGCTCCCTCTCGCCCCACGGCGCCAGCGTCAGCACCATGAAGCCCGCATTGGCCGCCCCGCCCGATCCGGCGATGGCAAAGACATTGCGCACCTCGCCCGCCTCGACCAGGGGCGCGATGGCATCCTCCACCTCGCGCATCTTGCCAAATGTATAGTCCAGCGACACGCCCTGCGGCGCCTCGACCCGCATCAGCACGGTCGCCCGGTCCTCGGGTGGGGTCAGTTCCTGCCGGATCGTCCCCACCGCCAGCACCGCCGCCCCGGCAAACAGCGCCGATCCCACGACCACCACCACCGGCACCGCCAGCGCCGCCTCCAGACTGCGCCGATACATTCCCGACAGCGCCGCCCCGGCCTTCACGAACGGCCCCTGCGCCGCATCCCCCGCGGCCTTTGCCCCCGCCGCCTCTTCCTTCAACACACGGCTCGCCAGCACCGGGCACAGCGTCAACGCCACGACCGAAGACAGAAGCACCGCCATCGCCAGCGTAAAGCCGAACTCGCGGAACAGCCCGCCCGCCTCGCCGGGCAGAAAGGACAGCGGCACGAAGACCGCCGCCAGCGTGGCCGTCGTCGTCACCACGGCAAAGAACACCTGCTGCGTCCCCAGCACCGCCGCCGCCCGCGCGCCCATCCCTTCCGACCGGCGCCGCACGATGTTTTCCAGCACCACGATGGCATCATCGACCACCATCCCCGTCGCCAGCACCAGCGCCAGCAGCGTCAGGATGTTGATACTGAACCCCGCCATATAGATCGTGGCCAGCGTCCCGATCAGCGCGACCGGCATCGCGACGGCAGGCACCAGCGTCGCCCGCAGGTCAAACAGGAACGCATAGATCACCGCCACCACGATCACCGTGGACATGATCAGCGTCAGCACCACCTCGTTCAGCGCCCCCGCCACGAAAGTGGCATCATCCGACGTGACCCGCAGCGTCACATCCTCGGGCAGCAGGGGCTGCAACTCGGCCACCGCCGCGTTCACATCGGCCGAAATGCTCAGCGTGTTGGACGCCGCCGCCCGCAGGATGCCCAAACCCACCCCCGCCTCGCCATTCGACCGCAGGATGGATTCGCCCAGCGCCGGGCCAAGGCTCACCTGCGCCACATCGCCCAGCCGCACCCCGTCGCCCAGAATGATAGCCTCGAACTGCTCGGGCGAATTGATCGCCGCCGTCGTCCGCACCACCAGCGACTGCGACTCCGACGCCAGCGATCCCGCCGGGGCGTCAAAGGACACCGTCGCCACCGCCTCGCGCATATCGGCCAGCGACAGGCCCCGCGCCGCCAGTTGCTGCATGTTGATGTCGATGCGGAACACCTCGGCCCGGTCGCCGAAGATCTGCAGATCGGCCACCCCCTCCACCGACAACAGCCGCTCCTCCACCAGATCCTCCGCCAGTTGCGTCAGCTCCTCGGGGCTGCGCTGCGGCGATGTCAGCGACAGCCGCATCACCGCCTCGGCATTGGCATCGGCCTTCACGATCCGGGGCGGATCGGCCTCTTCGGGCAGGTCGTTCTGGATGCGCGCGATGGCATCGCGCATGTCGGTCGCCGCCACATCCAGATCGGTCGAGGTCGAGAATTCCACCGTCACCCGGCTGCGCCCGAACCGCGAACTGGACGAGATGTCGCTCACCCCCGCCACGCGCCCCGCCGCACCCTCGATCGCCGACGTGATCTCGCGGTCGATCGTCTCGGGCGCGGCGCCGGGATAATCCGTGCTCACCGTGATGACCGGGCGGTCCACCTCGGGCAGTTCCCGCACCTCGCCACCCAGATAACCCGCCACCCCCGCGATCACGATCAGCGCGTTCAGCACGAAGGCAAGGATCGGCCGGCGGATGAACAGCGCCGTCCCGGAAAGATGTGCGTTGCGTTCGGTCCGGTTCATCCCGCCCCCCGTCACAGCTTGGCAGGCGTCACCGCGCCCTCGCTTGCCCCGGCCGTCGCCGCCTCGCCCCGCACCTCCACCGGCGCGCCCGGGCGCACCGCCTGCACGCCCTCCACGATCACCAGATCGCCGGGCAGGAAATCGGCCTCCACCATCACCGCCGTCTCCGACCGCTGCAGGATGCGCACCGACAGCCGCTCCGCCGCCCCGTCGCGCACCACCCAGACAAAGGCGCCGTCCCGGCTCCACTGCACCGACAGCGGGTCCACCGCCGGCGCCGGTTCCCCCGGCAGATCGACCGAGATCGCAAACGACATCCCCGCCCGCAGCCGATCATCCCCGTTCTCCAGCCGCGCCTGCACCCGCAGCGTCCGGCTCGTCAGATCCACCCGGTTGTCGACCGCGCTCACCACGCCCGTGATCGACCCAAGCCCACCCGCAAGCGCCTCTGCCGTCACCGGATCGCCGGGCGCGATCCGCCCCACCATCCGCTCTGGCAGACGGAAATCGACAAGCAGCACCGAACGGTCGTCGATATCGGCGATCTCGGTCGTCGTGGTCACCTGCGCCCCCACCTCAGCGTTCAGGATGCCGATCCAGCCCGCGACCGGCGCCCGGATCTCGCGCAAGGACAGATCGAACTCCGCTTGCCGCACCTCAAGCTCGGCCTGCCGCAGCGCAAGCTCCGCCTCTCGCAACTGCACCGCCGTGCTGGCGCCCGATCCCTGCAACTGCTGCAACCGCTCCAGCGCCGCCCGCGCATCGTCCTGCATCAGCCGCGCGCGCTCCAGCGCGATGGTCTCGGCCTCGCTGTCCAGCCGCAACAGGACATCGCCCTCCTGCACACGCTGCCCCGATTGCACCAGCACCTCTGTCACCCGGCCCGGCGTCTCGGGCAGCACGGTCACCGCGCGGATGGCCTGCCCGTCGCCGATCGCCGCCACCCGGTCCGCGATGCGCGCCTCGCCCGGCGCCCGCGCCACCACCATGGGCGCCGCGCCCGCCGCGCGCCCGCCACCCTCCGCGCTCTCCGCCTCGGGCGCAGCCAGCCCCACCAGATCCAGCACCGGCCCCAGCCCGACCCCCCGCAACGCCAGATTCGCCGCAGGCAGCAGCGCCGCCGATCCGATCAGTGCCGCGATCAGAACGACAACACTCAGGCTGAGTTGCTTCCACATCGCCATGCTGCAAATCCTCAAATCGGGGTCGGATCACCGAAAGCCAAAAGATTGCGCGAAGAAGTGCCGCAGTTTGCGCGGCGCGCAACCCTCGGGCACCTGATATAACCTCACGATGGTGTCATCGCACGGCAGAAAGGCCCCCCGCGATCAGGAATTGGGCATCCGCGCCGCCACCCCGCGCCCCGGATCACCCCCCCGATCACTCGGCCACGCCCTGACATCCCTCTCCCATGGCCTTCCCGCAGCGCGCGATCAGCCGCGCGGTATCGGCGGCGGTCCAACCCTCGGGATCGGTCACCTGCACCCAGGGGCCGATATAGTCGCGTGCGAAATAGGCATGCCCATGGCCCGGCGGCGCCCCGAAGGACAGCGTCATGTCCAGCGCCAACTGGAACTGCGTCACCACCGGCATGAAGGTGAAATGATCCGACATGTCCGCCGCCGGCGCCTCGCGCATCCAGGGCGGCGCCCGCCACAGCGATGCCGGATCATAGAACACCACCGGATCGCTGGAATATTGCAGGAACATGATCCGCATCCGCCCCCATGACCCCCCGGCACCCGCACCGCCAGCCCCGGAACCATCGGCGGTTGCCGACGCATAGCGCACCAGCGATCCGTCCCCGATCACCGGCAACACCCAAGGGCTGCCCGGATTGCGCTGGTTCTGCACGTAATTCCAGAAGGCCGACGGAAAGGGCGGCCCCGCCCAGAACGCCCCGTGGATCGGATCATCCAGCAGCCGGAACAGGTTCGTCGCATACATCGACGACCACGCCCCAAGGCTCAAGCCATGCACATAAAGCCGTGGCCGCGCCTCGGGCGGCAGCGTCTTCCAATAGCCATGCACCACTTCCTGCAGGGCGGTCGCCTGCGCCAGCCCCGCATCCGTCTCAAGGATCAGCGCAAGCGGCGATTGCAGATAGGAATACTGCACCGTCACCGTGGCGATATCGCCCCCATGCATGTATTCCACCGGGTCCATCGCGCCCGGGTCCATCCATCCCGTCCCCGTCGGGCTTGCCACGATCAGCACCTGGCGCGCAAACGCCCCCTGCCGCTGCAATTCGGCCAGCGCCAGTTCTGCCCGCGCGCGCGGTGTCTCGGCATTGGCGCGCCCCACATAGACGCGGATCGGCTCCAGCGCGGGCCGCCCGGTAAAGGCCGCGATCGCCGCCGCATCCGGGCCGCCCGTCACATAATCCCGCCCCGGCGCCCCCATCGCCGCCCAATCCACCAGCGAGGCCGCGCTTCCCGTCTTGCGCGCCTCCGCAGGCGGCGGCGGCGCGCGGTCAAACAGCGCCTGCGCCGCCTCGTAACTCTCGTCCAGCGCCAGCACGACCCGATCCACGATCCCGTCCCGCGTCACCACGAACAGGATCACCACCACCGCAATCACGCCAAACAGATTGGCCCGCCGCGGCGGCATCACCCGGTACAGCCGCCCCCGGATCACGCGGAACATCCCCGCCACCGCCCGCCCCATCAGAAAGAACAGCGCAAACACCCCCGCCGCCAGCCCAAGGATCGTGGCCAGCCCCAGCGCCTCTTCCGGCGCCATGCCCATCTTCGCCCGCAGCGCGTTCTGCCAGCCAAGGCTCGCCCCCAGCACCCACAGGAACAGCCCGCCCGACGCCACCACCGCCACGCCCGACACCACCGCCGCCGCCCGCCCCCGCAGACAGGGCATGTCCGCCGCCCGCCAGATCAGCGCCACCACCTGCCAGCCCAGATAGCCCAGCGCCATCACCACGCCGCCCAGCACCCCCTGCACCTCCGGCCCCCGCGGGATCAGCGATGGCGTCAGCGACGCGGCAAAGAACAAAAGCCCCAGCGCAACCCCCGGCAGCGACGCAGGTCCGATCAGCCCGGCCAGAACGCGGCGCATCCCCATCTCCCTCTCCACGCCCCCCAACTCGCCCACAGCGTTACCCATTCCCGCCAAAAGACAAAGGCCGAAAGCACCGCCCCCCAACCGCCCCCCGAACCACCCACCCTACCCGCCCCACGATTTACCGATCAAAAAACTCAGACATTGCATATTCCGAGTAAATCAGTAAGTTTCCCGCAACATCCAAAGGCCCCCACGGCCGGACATCAGACAAAGGGACAGACCATGATCCGCACGCTTCTCGCCGGCACGGCGCTCACCGCCGCCTTCGCCGGGGCCGCCCCCGCGCAAGAGGCCTCCGCCGTGCTCGACACCTATGCCGACATCGCCGCCGCCAACTACGCCGACAGCCTCGCCGCCGCGCAGGCCCTGCAACAGGCCACCGCCGCGCTGATCGCCGCCCCGTCGGATGCCACCCTCGCCGCCGCCCGCAACGCATGGCTTGCCGCCCGCGTCCCCTATCAGCAGACCGAGGTGTTTCGCTTCGGCAATCCCATCGTGGATGACTGGGAAGGCGGCGTGAACGCCTGGCCGCTCGACGAAGGCCTGATCGACTATGTCGATGGCGGCTATGGCGGCCCGACCGACGAAAACCAGCTTGCCGCCCTGAACGTGATCGCCAACCCCACCTTCCCCCTCTCGGGCACAGAGATCGACGCCACCGCCATCACCCCCGCCCTCCTGCGCGACACCCTGCACGAGGCAGGCGGGGTAGAGGCGAACGTCGCCACTGGCTATCACGCCATCGAATTCCTGCTCTGGGGGCAGGATCTGAACGGCCATGGCGATGGCGCGGGCGCGCGCCCCGCCACCGATTTCGCCCGCGGCGCCGCCTGCACCGGCGGCCATTGCGACCGCCGCGCCGCCTATCTCGCGGCAGCGACCGACCTGCTGGTCAGCGATCTGGACTGGATGGTCGCGCAATGGGGCGATGACGGCGCCGCCCGCGCCGCCCTCATGGCCGACGAAACCGCAGGCCTCGCCGCCATCCTCACCGGCATGGGCAGCCTCTCCTATGGCGAGACGGCGGGCGAACGCATGCGCCTCGGCCTTATGCTGAACGACCCCGAGGAAGAACATTCCTGCTTCGCCGACAACACCCACAACGATCACTTCTACAACGGCGTGGGCATCCGCTCGGTCTATCTGGGCAGCTACACCCGCACCGATGGCACCACCGTTTCCGGCCCCTCGCTTTCGGATCTGGTGGCCGCCAAGGACCCCGCGCTGGATGCCGAGATGCGCGCCCGCCTCACCGATGCCGTCCTCGCGCTCGGACGCATCAAGACCGCCGCCGAAGCGGGCTTCGCCTATGACGAGATGCTGGCACCCGGCAATGCCGGGGGCGAGGCGCTGATCATGGGCGGGGTGGACGGCCTGATCGCCCAGACCCGCTCCATCGAACGCGTCATCGCTGCGCTCGGTCTCGATGGCATCGCCATCGAAGGCTCCGACAGCCTCGACAATCCCGACGCGGTCTTCCAGTAACCGCCCAAACGCACCGAACCGGGGCGGCGCGCGCAAGCCGCCGCCCCCGCCCGCGCAAAAGACCCGCCCATCATTACTCCAGCCTGCCACCCCGCCTGCCGACCCGCCAAAACGCCCCTATCCTGACCCCTATTCTGGCCCCTGTCCCGTCTGCCTCGCACTCGCCCCCGCCCAGAATAAAGGCTCGCCCATCTCGCCCCCCGCATCCTGCCCCGCCCCCCGATCCACCCCCCACGCCCTTTCCGGCCCCTATCCCTGACCCCACACTCTCGCCCCCACACGCCCCCACACGCCCCCCATCAACGCCAAAAGCCCGCC
>NZ_JAAATW010000006.1 GCF_009908315.1 Paragemmobacter ruber | reverse complement strand
CAGGCCCCGTAGGACAAAACGTGCCTGTTGACCGTGACTCCAGCCCTTTGCTACCCCTTGTTTTACTGAGGCCATCAACGGCAGAGGTGCCCGTAACGGGAACATAACAACAGACCCTGGGCACCAGGTTCTTCGATCATCCTCTTACCTTCGTGGGTCCATATAGGTCGCGTGTCCGTGGGCTAGGTGACCTTGCGCCTGCGGTGATTTGATCGTGACCGCGCCCCGGCGCGGTGCGTTTCAATTCAGGTTGCGCGCTGTCTGGCGGAGGCGGCTTGCGGCTCCTGCAGACCGAAGGTCCGGCATGAGGGACAAACTGCATCGTCCAGCAAGACGGGCCCGGTTGCGCAGGTTAGCGGAAGGAACGTCCCCCCCGCGCCGGGACCGCAGGGTTCCGTGCGGGGTGATGTTGACGCGAACAAAGGGTCCCCGGCCGCCCTTGACGGCCGGGGATCACGGCCGCCGCGGACGTTGGGCTGTGGCGCAACTGGCCATGCGACGGGGATGAACCCGGTGCCCATCGCCCAGCGCAGAGGCAGGGGGCAGGGGCGCGGTCAGAACTCTGCCCATGTTCCCGTCGCCTTGGCGCGATTGGCTCGCGGGCGGTTTGCCGATGCGGCGACGGCGGGCGCCCAATCCACCACCTTCGCCTCGATCGTCGGTTCAGCGGCACGCGCGCGCCCGGACGCTGAGGCCTGATCGTCCGACTTCTGGGTCGCGTTGAAGCGGAAGCCGGAAAGGGCCGTGATCAACTCTTCAGAGCGTAGCTTCAGCGTTGCCGCGGCGGCCGAGGTTTCTTCGGCCACGGCGCTGTTTTGCTGTGTCACCGTGTCGAGCTGATTCACGCCCGAGTTGATTTCGGTCAGACCGCGGGCCTGTTCGGCTGCAGCCAGCGCGATATCGGACACGAGGCTGGCGGCTTCATTCGCGCGGACGAGGATTTCGGCAAGGCTATCCCCCGCCTTTCGCACAAGCGCCGACCCGCGATCCACCTGTTCGGTGCTGTCAGTGATCAGGGCCTTGATTTCGCGCGCGGATTCCGAGGCGCGCTGGGCAAGAAGCCGCACCTCCGAGGCGACGACGGCAAAGCCGCGCCCCGCCTCGCCTGCCCGGGCGGCCTCGACGCCGGCATTCAGGGCAAGCAGGTTGGTTTGGAAGGCGATGTCGTCGATCACGCCGATGATGCGCGTGATCTGCTCTGATCCACGCTCGATCCCCTGCATCGCCGTGACCGCCTCTCGCACGATATCCGATCCGCGTTCTGCGCCGGTTCGATTGCCGAAACTCGCCTCTTGCGCCATGTTCGCGCGCTCGGCGGTGGAGCCTACCGATTGCGTCAGCTCCGTCAGGGCTGCCGCGGACTCCTCCAGCGTCGCGGCCTGCGTTTCGGCGCGGCTGGACAATTCCCGGCTGGCCTCGGCGATTTCCGCCGCGCTGTCCCGCACGCCCTGCGCCATCGCGTTGACCTGCTCGATGACGAGACTGATGCGCTCGATCACGCTGTTATAGCTCTGGCGCAGGGGATCGTATTCGGCCGGGAAGGGGTTGTCGGCCGTGCTGGGGATCGGTGTCGTCAGGTCACCCTCCGTCAGCCGCGACAGGCCCGCGCGAAGGTCATCGACAACGCGCGCCAGATCCTTGCGCAGTCCTTCACGCTCGGCCTGCTGCGATGCGGCCTCTTCCGCGAGGCGTGCGCCCTCGAGCAGATCGGTGCGCAAGGCGATGCAGGCATCGGTCAGTGCGCCGATCTCGTTCTTTGCGGTCGTGGGTGGGACCTCTGCCAGATAGTCCCGCCTTGCCAGACGATTGAGCACCACCACAAGGCTTGCCAGCGGGCCGAGTTCACGCTTGATCGCAAGATAGATTCCCGCACAGCCGAGGCTGACGCAAATCAGGGTCAACAGAATCAACTCGCTGGCGAAACCGATGATCTGATCGCGCAGGACATTCCAGTCGATCACGGCAGCCACGGCGCCGACGACCGTGCCCGACGCGTTGCGGACAGGTTCATAGATCGCGTAATAATGCACGTCGCGAACGACGATATCCCCCGCGAAATCGGCGCCTTGGGACAGGGCGGCATGCGCCGGGCTGTTCGGATCGAGCACGCTGCCGACGACGTTTTCGCCGTCCGACCCGGTGAGGGTGGAGGCGATGCGGCGGAACGCGCCGGTGGCGGCATCCCGTTCGAAATAGGTGAGTTTGGTGTCCGTCAGTTCAGAAATTTTTCGGATCAAATCCGGTGGGATCTGCAGGGGATCGCCCGTGTGCAGAAGATTCACCTCGCCGCCGCTTGGCTGCGCTGCACTTTCCAGTGCGCCGGTCTGGGATGCGAGCGCGTCGGAAAAGATTTCAAGCGCCATGTGGACCTGCTGATCTGCGATGTCGCGGTTGGTGCCGACCTTCAGGTAAAGGCCGATCGACGCGCTGATCGTTCCCAGCACGAGAAGGCTCAATCCGACAAAGACGGACAAACGGGCCGCTAAGGACAGACGGGAAAAGACGGTGGGCATGTTGATCCTCCATGGACAGGGGCGAGGCCGCTGTCAGAACAATTCGATAGACCCATGCGCCGCGATCGCCGGACGCGGGGGAAGCGGGATGTCGTCTGCCCTGTCGAGCAACAGCTGCAGGGCCTTGCCCGAGGCGGGCCAATAGCGGATGCGGCGGGCCTGAGTGCCGCCGATGCTTTGGGCGCGGAGGGCGATCCCTTCGCTGGCCAGAAAGGAGAGGGCGGCTTCGCCGTTGCGATGGCCGATATCCGGCAGACCGGCCAGCATCCGCGCCCCGCCGAACAGCTTGGCCTCCATGCGGCCGCGCTGCGCGCCCTGCTTGATCAGGCTGTTGACCAGGCGTTCCATCGCGGCGCCGGCATGTCGGATATCGCCTGCCCCTGCTTGATCCGGCAGAAGAAAATGATTCATTCCGCCGATCCTGCGGACAGGATCGAAGAGGCAGGCAGCGATGCAGGAGCCAAGCACCGTCGTCTGAATGACAGCCGCGTCGTCAGAAACATGGTGGTCGCCCTGAATGACGTGAACGAGACGGCTGTCAGCCGCGGCTGGAAATGTCATTGGACCACCCTTCGAAGATGGAGATCCGCCGTGCGGCGGGGCCGCGCGGCGAGAAGCGCGCCGCCGATCCTGTCGATGGGAAGAACGTCCCCGGCGGCGCCCGACTCGATTGCCGCGCGCGGCATGCCCCAGACGACGCTGCTGTCGCGATCCTGCGCGATGGTATGGGCCCCTGCCTGGTGCAAGCTGCCCAAACCGAGTGCGCCGTCCGTTCCCATCCCGGTCAGCAACGCCGCTGCGACGCGATCCCCGCAGGCGACGGCTGAATCAAACAGCGGATCGACGGCCGGGCGATGGCCGTGGCAGGGGGGGGCGGCAACCAGCGCGCAGCGAAGCGCGCCGGGTCGGCCGGCGACGGTCAGGTGATGTGTCGGCTCAGCCGCAAAGTAGACCGTGCCGCGCGTCAGCCGCGCGCCATCGACGGCCGCGACGACGTGCGGTCGGCAGGCATTGTCGAGCCGTCGCACGAGGCCGGGCACGAAACCATCTCGGATATGCTGGACGACGAGCGTGGGCGGACAATCCGCGGGGAACGACTTCAGAACCGTCTCGATCGCGGCCACACCCCCAGTGGACGCGCCGATGAGGATCAGTTCCGGGATCCGCAGATCGCCCTCCGCCGCCGACAGATGCAGGCGTGGATCCGCCATTCGGACGATCAGATCGTGGATGGTGTCCCCGGAACGTACGGCGAGGCAGGGCAAGTTTGCGCCGACAAGCCCTGTCGCAGGGCCGCGTCCATCCGTGCCGAACAGAAAAGCGCGGCTTTCCAGCATCTTGGCGAGGCGCAAGAAACCTTCAAGCTCTGGCTCGGCCAGAAAATCCGTGGATATGGCGATCATCGCGGGCACCATCTCTTCTGCGATGGGATAGGCTTCGAGAAGTGAGGCCGCTTCGATCGCCCTGACGGGACCCTTCGTTTGGGCGAGCTTCCTGCGTCGGTTGGCGACGGGGTCTGCCACCAGCACCGTTTGCACATTCTGAAGATCGTTTCGCTTCACCGCCAAGTTACACCGCCCATGACCGAATTTGCCGCAGACGATCACATGCCCCGATGAATGAAAGGTTTCCGTCCTTTGCCCTGATCCGGAAAATTTTCTCTGTCGCGCCGATGGCCGGAAACCAACCGTTAAGGGACGGCGGTGCACCTTACGGATCGGATCAGCAGTGTCGGGACCGGTCGCTGTGATCCTGATTGCCTTGATGTGCTGGCCAGCGGGAGGTGCGAATGACGGAACGCTTCATTTTGCCAAACAGGCTCGACAGTTCGGCTGCAGCTGCCTTGGCCGCGGCGCTGCTTGAACGTCGTGGTCATGGGCTGGATCTGGACGCGTCGGAAGTTGAGGTCATGGGCGCACTCGCCATGGAAGTGCTTATTGCGGCAGGGCGGCAGTGGTCAGCTGATGGGCAAACGCTGGCAATTCAGGCCCCCTCGTTGCGGTACGCCGCTGCCTGTGAGGCGATGGGCCTTGCGCCGGATGCGCCGTGGATTGGTGTGGCGGCAAAGACGGGAGATGCGGCATGACGATCCGCATCCTTGCCATCGACGACAGCCCGACGATGCGGGGACTGGTGGCTTCCGCCCTCGCGGGGGAGGGTTTCCAGATCCATCTGGCGGCAGACGGTTTGGAGGGCCTTGCGCGCCTGGCTGATGCCGATCCGCATCTTGTGATCACCGATATCAACATGCCGCGGCTGGATGGGTTTGGGGTGATCGAAGGCGTCCGCGCCAGCGCGACGCATCCGCATGTCCCGATCCTCGTTCTGACGACGGAAAGCGGCTCTGACTTGAAGGAGCGCGCGCGCTCGGCCGGCGCGACAGGGTGGATCGTAAAACCCTTTGAAGATGCGCGCCTCGTCTCCACCATCAATCGCGTGCTGGGCCTGTGACATGAGCATCGCTTCGTTGCGCGCGACGTTCTTTGAAGAGTGCGAGGACCTTCTGTCCAAAATGGGTGAGGGGCTGGGAAGGATGGCGCGTCCCGATGCGCCGCCGGACATGGAAACGGTGCACGAGGTTTTTCGGGCGGTTCATTCGATCAAGGGCGGGAGCGGGGCTTTCGGACTGACGTCACTGGTCGAATTCGCCCATGTTTTCGAAACAGTGCTCGACT
This sequence comes from Paragemmobacter ruber, assembly GCF_009908315.1. Lineage (GTDB taxonomy): Bacteria > Pseudomonadota > Alphaproteobacteria > Rhodobacterales > Rhodobacteraceae > Paragemmobacter > Paragemmobacter ruber. The sequence goes on along the minus strand of NZ_JAAATW010000006.1, from coordinate 50,715 downwards.
TGATGCGGTCGGGCAAGCTGGCGATGGAGGTTGTGGCAGTCCAGGCGTTGCTGCGCGCCTACGACGTGTTGTCAGATCTCATCGACGTTGCGCGCGACGGCGGGGCCGAGCCACCGCAGATGGCAGCCGTTCTGATGGAACTCGACCTCATGGCCGAAGCCGGACCGGGCGGTGGCACGGAAGACGACGTATTTGACTTCCAGCCCTTGCCGCTGGAATTGCCGGACGTGGCTGCGCCGGAGGGTGGCGGAAGCTCGAGCCCCGCTGTTTATTCTGTTACGCTTGTGCCTACGGCAGATCTTTTCGCCTGCGGTCATGAACCTGCGGCCCTGCTGCGGGCGCTGGCGGAACTGGGTGAGGTGCAGGTCATGGCCGATCTTGCCGGGGTGCCTCTTCTGTCAGACATGGATCTTGGGCGGCCGCGGTTGCGATGGACTGTGACGCTTTCGACGTTTGCCTCGCATGAGGAAATCGGGGCGATCTTCGAATTTGTCGGAAATCTGGCAGAGGTGAAGATCGCGGCGAACCCGTCACCGGCCAAGGCGGAAGGGGATGTCACGATTGCCGGTCCCGCCGACCAAGCGGTTTCGTTGCGTGCGGTCGAGGTTTCTGCGCCAAAGGCTGCGTCTTCCGTTCAACCCAAACCGTTTGCCGCACCTGCCGCCGTCCCAGCGCCACCCGGCGAAAACGGCGCGACTGCGCTTCCGATGACGACGACGATTCGCGTCAACCTCGACCGGGTGGATCGGCTGATCAATCAGATCGGAGAACTGGTGATCATGGAGGCGATGTTGGCGCAGGCCGTTGCCAGTGCGGGGCTGCGCGACCATAGCGATGTGTCCACAAGCCTAGACGGGATAAAGCAGCTTGCCGCCAGTATTCAGGAAAGCGTCATGTCGATCCGCGCCCAGCCTTTGCGGCCGGTTTTCCAGCGCATGGAGCGGATCGTCCGCGAGGCCGGTGACGCAACGGGAAAGCAAGTGCGTCTCATCATGCTGGGCGAGGCGACCGAAGTCGACAAAACGGTGATCGAGCGGCTGGTTGATCCGCTGACGCATATGCTGCGCAACTCTGTGGATCACGGGATCGAAGCGCCTTCGGTTCGCGCGGCTGCGGGAAAAGCGCCGCAAGGCGTGATCACACTTTCGGCCGCGCATCGATCGGGCCGGGTGGTGATCGAGGTTTCTGATGACGGGGGCGGGATTGACCGCGCACGCGTGCGCGACGTGGCAGAGGAGCGTGGCCTGATCCCGGCGGGAACGCAACTTGCCCCTGCCGATATCGACAACCTGCTCTTTCTTCCGGGCTTTTCGTCCAAACAGGAAGTCTCGGCCTTGTCGGGGCGCGGCGTCGGTCTCGATGTCGTGCGGCGCGAAATCCAGTCTCTCGGGGGGCGTGTCACCATTCAGTCGGCGCCGGGCGAAGGCACAACATTCACGATTGCCTTGCCCCTGACACTTGCCGTGCTGGAGGGGATGTTGATCAGCGTCGGGCATGAGATCATGGTGCTGCCGCTCGCTTCCATCACCGAAACGATCCGGCCGACCCCTTCGCAGCTCCATGCCCTGGGTCGCACCGGTCGCGTGGTCGCCAATCGTGGCACTTTGGTGCCGATCGTCGATCTGGCGGAAAGCTTTGGGTATCCGCCGATCACGGATCTTGAGGCCGCGGTCCTGATCATGGTGGAAACGGATGAGGGTCGGCACGCTGCTCTGGCCGCTCATGCAATCCATGACCAGAGGCAGGTCGTGATAAAGAGCCTCGAGAACAATTATGGCGCCGTTCATGGCATTTCGGCGGCAACGATCCTGGGTGATGGGCGCATCGCGCTGATCATCGATCCGCGCGAGATTGTTGAAAGCGCCTCCTGCGATCCGACTGCCCGCCCCCTCTCTGCACATGGATGACATATGCGCCAAACCATTCTGCAAGCCACCGCTGACCAAAGTGACGTCGTAGCCTTTCGGATCGGCGAACAGGACTATTGTATTGATATCAACGTGGTCCGCGAAATTCGCGGCTGGACGCCCACCACCGTTCTGCCCCATGCGCCCCCTTATGTGATGGGGGTGATCAATCTGCGCGGCAACGTTGTTGCTGTGATCGACCTTGCCGCGCGATTGGGCCTCGGAAACACCCAGCCAACCCCGCGCCACGTTGTGGTGATTGTGACCTTCGGCCATCAGACCGTCGGGCTTATGGCTGATGTTGTGTCTGACATCCTCGGGGTCGGCGAGGCCGAGCTGAAGCCGGTTCCGGATATCGGCTGCGATACGACCCGGGCCTTCATCAGCAATGTCATCACATTGGAAGATGGCCGCATGCTGCGCAAACTGGAACTTTCCGCGGTCTTGCCCCCCCGCGCCGGAGAGAGGCCGTGATGCCGCGTTTCGTTTCTCCACCATGGATGAGTGCCCAGTGTTCCGCCCCATGACGATCGCGCTTCCTGACAGGCCTTTGCGGGGCGTGGACGCGCCCCCTGATTTGACGGATGCACAGTTTGCGGCGATCACCCAGCGCATCCACCGTGAAACGGGGATTGTGATCGGCGCGGCGAAACGCAGCATGCTGATCTCGCGACTGGCGCATCGGTTGCGTCATCTGGGGCTAACGGATTTTGCGGCCTATATCCGTGTGCTTGACAGCGTGGAAGGCGAGGAGGAGCGGCATGCGCTGATCTCGGCCATCACGACAAATGTCACGCGCTTTTTCCGCGAGCCGCATCATTTTGATGCGCTTTCGGAGATGGCACTTGCGCTGGTCGCGCGGGCGCGGGCGGGCGGGCGGGTGCGGATATGGTCGGCCGGATGCTCTACAGGGCAAGAACCCTATAGCATCGCGGCAACGCTGGTTGACCGTGCGCCCGAAATCACGCAGCTGGACCTGCGCATTCTCGCCACGGATATCGACGCGAAGGTGATCGAGACGGCGCGACGGGGCATCTACGACCAGGCGAGCCTTGGTCAGGATGTGCCCGTGTCGCTGCGGCGACATCTGCAAGAAACACCTGACGGTCGGCTTGCCGTATCGTCCGACTTGCGGAGCCTAATTCGGTTTGAGCCGTTGAATCTGTTGGGCATCTGGCCCTTCACCGGCCAGTTCGACATCGTCTTCTGCCGCAACGTGGTGATCTATTTCGACGCCGAAACACGCCACAGCCTTTGGCGGCGATTTTCCAGCCGGATCCTGCCGCAGGGGCAGCTTTTCCTTGGCCATTCCGAGCGGATGGATCCCCGGCTTGATCCTTACTTCGAACCTTGCGGGATCACGCGCTATCGCCGAACGGACCGTAACCTTGCCGAGGACGGCCCCTCATTTCCTGTCGGTGAAACCTAGAGAGGAACCCCGATGCCGTTAAGAAACACCCTGACACTCATGGTGGTGGATGACATGACCGTCAGCCGCGGCCTTGTCGAACAGGCGCTGGAAGAGATGGGAATCCAGAAGATCGCCTTTGAGAAGGACGGGGCAACCGCATTGCGCCGTCTGGTGGCGAATCCGGTGCATCTGGTGCTGTCTGATTACAACATGCCCGGCATGGACGGGCTGTCGCTGCTTGAGGCGCTGCGGCTTAACACATCGACGCAGCGGATCGGTTTCATCCTGATGACGGGCCGACCCGACCGCGAGATCATCTCGCGCGGTCACAAGCTGGGGATGAACAACTTCATCTCGAAGCCGTTCACGACGCTTGGGTTGAAGTCCTGTATCGAAAAGGTTGTCGGGGCGCTGTGATGTTTGTGGAGGATGGCGCCGGCCCGACGGAAGAGCCGTTCGACGCGCCGCAGGAGATTGCGCCTGCGGTCCTGCTGGCGGCTTGTGCGGCAGAGGCGGAACGGCAGGCCGCCGATCTGCGCAAGCTCGACGCCGCGCTGGGTGCGGCCTTGATCGCGGCGCGGCGTCAATCCGGGGCAGGGGGCGGAAAATGGCCGCCGGATTGGACCGCCGACGAACCAGGCGGCGAAGAGGGGGCGAAGTCGTCAGGGCGCGCCACGGATGGGGGGGCGCCGGAGGCGGCGGCGCTGGTGCCGGCGCTTGTGGCAGACTTGCAGTTGGCGGATCAGATCCGGCAGGAGGCCGAAGGTTTAGCCAAGGTGTTGGCCCTGCTCGCCGGGCGGGGGGATAGCGATGGCTGTCTATCGGCGGCGCAGGTGCGTGCTTGTACCCCGGTTTCTGCGCTGCAGCGGCGGCTGCTGGCCCCGGTGGGAACCTGTCCCCCGCAAAGGAGGGACGGGGCCGCGATCATTTCTTGATGCTGCAACGTGGCGGCGCGCGCTGACCACGACGGCCAATCTGGCCAGAGGCCTAGCTGGGTGGCGGCGTGATCGGGTGGCTGTGTATTGGGGCGGCGGAGTGATGGGGCGGCGGAGTAATGGCGGTGAAACTGGGCGGGGGGGCGACTGCGCGCAGTCATGGCCGGGCGGAGGCATGATTGGGCGGGTTGGGGAAGGGCGTAAATTGGCCGTCCATGCGAAAGAGGGCGAAGGCGCAATTGGGCGCTGGCGTGACAGGGCGGAGGGGCGATTGGGCAGAATGCCCTCGGCGGATGGGTGGCCCGATGTTGCGATGTGGCTTACAGGCGCCGGAAACGATTGCCTTTTGCGGGCCGCCAGTCAAAGCATCGTACGCGCCTGACGATGCTGCGATCACGCTGGGCGCGTCGGGCCAGCCGAGAGGGCGGCGCGATGCGAGGCGCCCAAGCTTTGGATCACGGCGCGGGCGGCAGAGGTGAGGGGCGGTTCGGTTTCGCGCAAGATCTCGATCCGGTCGAAGCGATCGGGATGGGCGGCGAGGATGTCGCGCAGGGACCGGCCGAAGACCTGCCGAAGCTCTGTGCCGATGTTGAACTTGCAGATATGGCTGCGGGCGGCGAGGTGGGCGCGCTGGTCGGGCGGTACGCCAGAGCCGCCATGTATGACGAGCGGGGTGGCGGTTCGCCTTTCGATCGCGGCAAGGCGGTCAAGGTCAAGCCCGGTGCCGGGCTGTGTCTGAAGATGGACATTGCCGATGGAGACGGCCATCGCGTCGATCCGGGTTTCACGGGCGAAACGGGCGGCCTCTGCCGCATCGGTGCCGAGGGACGCGGCCCCTGCGGCATAGCCCACGAAGCCGATCTCCCCTTCACAGGACGCGGCCGCCGCATGGGCGAGGGCGGCGACATCGGCGGTGCGGGCGATGTTGTCCTCCAGCGGCAGGCGAGAGCCATCGAACATGACGGAGGTGAAACCCGCATCAAGGGCGGCTTTGCATTCGTCGAGGCTTTCGGCGTGATCGAGATGGGCCACGATCGGAACATCCACACTGGCGGCGAGGTGGCGGAACATCGCGGCAAGGATGGGCAGCGGCGTATGGGCGCGGCAGCCGGGGCCAGCCTGCAGGATCAGGGGGGCCTGTTCGGCCTGCGCGGCGTCGGTGTAGGCGCGCATATCCTCCCACCCCAGACAGACCAGGCCGGGGACGGCATATCCGTGTCGAAGCGCGGGCTGCAGAACCTGCGCGAGCGTGGCAAGGGTCATTTGAACTTGGCCACCATGTCCATGATGCCTGGGATCGTGTGCAGCTGACCCGCGTGGGTGGGTTGGAAATACTGTTTCAGGCTGCGCTGGCTCTGCCCGCCGAGGATGGTGAAGTAATACATCTCATAACCCGGCAGGACGCAGCAGGGATGATAGCCCTTGTCGATGAGGACGGTGGATCGGTTCATGATGTGGTAGGCATCGCCGGGTTCATCTTCGCTGCGTTGCATCATCTGCAGGCCAGATCCGACATCGGGGCGGAAGCGGAAGTTGTAACATTCATCATGGCGGGTTTCGATCAGCTCGCCCGTGGCTGGATCGTGGCGGTCGGTGTCGTGCTTGTGGCTGGGAAAGCCGGACCAGCCCCCCGCGCCGACGGTATAGAGTTCCGACACCAGCAGGCGACCGACGCGGTCATGGTATTTGGTCCCGAGGATGTGCTTGATCTTGCGGTGGGTTTTCGTGTCGTCCGAGCCGTATTGGACCGGGTCGATATCGGCGGCACGGATGGCGAAGGGGCGGAGGGTTTCGGAAAAGCGCGCGCCCGCGATGAAGGTTTCCGTGTCCGTCCGGGCGGTGATGCGGGCGGGCGCATCAGCGGGGATATAGACCGCTTCGGGTTCGCCATCCCAGACATCGACGCCGCGCTGACCGATGTCGGCATAGGTTTCACCCAGTGTTTCGACCGTCACGGTGCCGGTGGCGGGGACGATGCAGGTTTCATAGCCGGGCGTGCGGTAGTGAAAGGTTTCGCCCGCTTTCAGGTTGAGGATGTTGAAATAGACCAACGGCACCCGCGGATCGTTGCAGTCCACGATGGGGCGGTTGGCGTTGTCATGCGGGGCGATGTGCATGGGGGTCCTGTCTGCCTGCGGTCGGGCCGGGGTGGGTTGCGAGGAAGGCATCAAGCTCTGCCGTGTCGGGCAGGGCGGGGGCGCAGCCGACACGGGCGACGACCATGGCGGCCGCGGCGGACCCGCGCAAAACGGCCGAGCGAAGGGGGTGGCCGCTGGCGAGGCTGGCGATAAGACCGGCGAGGAAGCTGTCGCCCGCTCCGGTGGGCTTGAGGGCAGCGGTGCGGTAGATGCCGGTGCCGAATTCACTATCGGGGGTGAGGGTGATCGCGCCCGCTTCGCCCATCTTGAAGATGACGATCTGGGCGGTCTGCCGGGCGAGGCTGCGGGCTGCGGCAAGGCCCTGGTCGGGATCGCCCGCCATGACGGCGAACTCTTCTTCATTGCCGATGATCACGTCGCAGTTTGCTGCGGCTTTCGAATAGACATCGGCCGCCTCCGTGCGGGAGCGCCACGAGTAGGGGCGGTAGTCCAGATCGAAGATGAGGGGCAGTCCTGCGGCGCGGGCGCGGGTGAAGGCGTGAAAGGCCGCGCTGCGCGACGGCTCGGCCGCGAGGACGGTGCCGGTGGTGATCAGGGCGGAATAGGCGGTGAAGTCGATCCCTTGGACATCTGCCGAGGTCATCGCGAAATCGGCGGCGTTGTTGCGGTAGATGACGGATTGGCAATCCTCGAGCCGGGTTTCGACGACGGCCAGCGAATTGCGCGCCTCGCCCGCCACGCTGCGGACATGGCCTTGATCGACGCCGTAGCGCGACAGCGCGTTGCGGCAGAAGCGGCCGATGGCATCGTCAGAGACGCAGGTCACAAGGGCGGCGCGGCAGCCCAGCTTGACCAGACCCACGGCGATGTTGGCCGATGATCCGCCGAGGGCCGCGGTAAAGCGGGTGGCATCTTCGGTGCGGGTTCCGGGCGGATCGGCATAAAGATCAAGGCCCGCCCGCCCGATGACAAGGAAGTTGCGCCCTGACAGGCGGTCGAGGATGGGCATCATGGAACGTACCGCGCCGATACAGGCCAAAGGCCGCGCGCGCGGCCCGGGTGGGCGGGCAGGGGGACGTGGCCTTTCGGGTGGGTCATGGTTTCCCCCTTTTGCCTGTGCGTCGTGAAACGGGGCTTGCCTGTGCTGGGACCTGAGGATACAGCTTTTGCAACCGGTTGCAACAAGCGTCGCGGTCGGTGCTGAAAGCGGGGAGGCTTTCTGTGGCAGAGATCGGCATCGGACTGATCGGCGGCGGATATATGGGCAAGGCCCATGCCGTGGCCTATTCTGCTGTGGGGGCGGTGTTCGACACCGCCCTGCGGCCCCGGCTCGAGGTGATCGCGGCCACAAGCCTTGCCTCGGCAGAGCGCCACGCGCGTTCCTATGGCTTTGCCCGGGCCGCCGAAAGCTGGCGTGATGTGGTGGGTGATCCGCGCGTGGGGGCGGTGGTGATCGCATCGCCGCAAGAGACGCACCGCGCGATCGCCGAGGCGGCGTTTGCGGCGGGAAAGCCGGTGTTCTGCGAAAAGCCGCTCGGGGCGTCGCTGGCGGATGCCCGGGCGATGGTGGCGGCGGCAGAGACCTCCGGGTTGCCCAACATGATCGGGTTCAACTATGTGCGCACGCCTGCCACGCAATTCGTGCGGCAGCTGTTGGCCGAGGGCGCGATCGGCCGCGTGACATGGTTTCGCGGCGAGCATACAGAGGATTTTCTGGCCGATCCCGCATTGCCTGCGACCTGGCGCACGACAGGGCGGGCGAATGGCACGATGGGCGATCTGGCGCCGCATCCGATCAATTGCCTGCTGGCGCTGATGGGGCCGGTGGAGGCGCTTTCGGCGCGGATCGAGACGGTGCACGCGGTGCGGCCCGGGCCGGCGGGGCCGGTTGCTGTGGACAACGACGATCAGGCGCAGATGATGTTGCGCTTTGCGTCCGGTGTGATGGGGCATCTGTTTGTCAGCCGCGTGGCGACGGGGCGGAAGATGGGCTATGCCTATGAAATTCACGGCACGAAGGGCGCGATCCGCTTCGATCAGGAAGATCAGAACGCGGTCTGGCTGTACCGCGCTGACGGGCCCGAGGCGACGCGGGGGTTCACGCGTATCCTGACCGGCCCCCGGCATCCCGATTACCTCGCCTTCTGCCAGGGTCCCGGTCATGGCACCGGCTATCAGGACCAGATCATCATCGAGGCGCGGGATTTTCTGCAGGCGATCGCCACGGGGCGCCCGGTCTGGCCCACCTTCCGTGACGGGCTTGCCGTATCGGCGATCATCGAGACGGCGTTCAAGGCGGCGGAAGACGGGCAATGGCACGCTGTCGCGCAAGGGTGAGGATAACATGACCATTCGCATCGGAAATGCGCCCTGTTCCTGGGGTGTGGAGTTTGCAGGGGATCCGCGCAACCCGCCGTGGCGGCAGGTGCTGGCAGAATGCGCGGCGGCGGGATATCGGGGCATCGAGCTGGGTCCTGTCGGGTTCATGCCGGAAGATCCGGATGTCTTGGGTGCGGCGCTGGATGATCACGGGATGGAACTGATCGGGGGGGTGGTGTTCCGGCCCTTTCACGACCCGGCGAAATGGGATGAGGTGATGGATGCCGCGCGGCGGACGTGCCGGGCGCTTTTGGCGCATGGGGCGCGGCATCTTGTGCTGATCGATTCCATCTCGCCGCGCCGGGCGCCGACGGCGGGCCGGGCGGCGGCGGCCGAGCAGATGGATGCGGCGGAATGGGCCGCGTTCCGCGACCGCATCGCCACGGTGGCGCGGATGGGGGCCGAGGATTACGGCCTGATCGTGGGCATCCACGCCCATGCGGCGGGGTTCATCGACTTTGAGCCCGAGTTGGAGCGGCTGCTGGATGAGGTGGATGAAGGCATCCTGAAGATCTGTTTCGACACCGGGCATCATTCCTATGCGGGGTTCGATCCCGTGGCCTTCATGCGGCGGCATATCGGGCGGATTTCCTATATGCATTTCAAGGATATCGACCCGGTCGTGAAGGCCCGTGCGATTGCCAACAGCACGGGGTTCTATGATGCCTGCGGGCAGGGGATCTTCTGCAATCTTGGCACGGGGGATGTGGATTTTCCCGCGGTGCGGCAGATCCTGTTGGAGGCAGGATTTCAGGGGTGGTGCACGGTAGAGCAGGATTGCGACCCGACGCTGGATGTGCGCCCCGCGGAAGATGCGCGCAGGAACCGGGGCTATCTTTCCTCGATCGGGTTCTGAGGGGGGGTGGACATGAAAAAGCTGAACTGGGGCATGATCGGCGGCGGTGAGGGCAGCCAGATCGGACCGGCGCATCGCTTGGGGGCGCAGGCGGATGGGCATTTCGCCTTTGTCGCCGGGGCGCTGGATCACCGGCCAGAGGTGGGCCGGGACTACGCGCAGCGCTTGGGCATCGCGGCGGACCGGGCCTATGGCGACTGGGCCGAGATGCTGGCGGGCGAGCGGGGGCGCGAGGATCGGGTGGATCTGGTGACGGTCGCCACGCCCAATGCCACGCATTTCGAGATCACCAAGGCCTTCCTTGAGGCGGGGTTTCACGTTCTATGCGAAAAGCCCATGACCATGACGGTGGAAGAGGGCGAAGAGATCGTCCGGGTGGCCGCGCGCACGGGGCGCCTCTGCGCGGTGAACTATTGCTATTCTGCCTATCCGATGGTGCGGCAGGCGCGCGCCATGGTGCGGACAGGGGATATCGGGCGCGTGCGGCTGGTGGTGACGAATTTCAGCCACGGGCATCATGGCGATGCGACGGATGCCGACAATCCGCGCGTCCGCTGGCGTTATGATCCGGCGATGGCGGGGGTTTCGGGGCAGTTTGCCGATTGCGGCATCCACGCGTTGCATATGGCAAGTTTCATCTGCGATGATGAAGTGGAGACGCTTTCGGCGGACTTCGCATCGACCATTCCCAGCCGCGTGCTGGAGGATGATGCGATGGTGAACTTTCGGCTGTCGCGCGGGACGGTCGGGCGGCTGTGGACATCCTCGGTCGCCATCGGGCGCCAGCATGGGTTCGATATTCAGGTGTTTGGCGAGACGGGGGGGCTGCGATGGGCGTCCGAGCAGCCCAACCAGTTGATCTATACCCCGGTGGGCGGACGGACCCAGATCATGGAAAAGGGTGAGGCGGGGCTTTATGCGGACGCCAAGCGATTGAGCCGGGTGGCGATTGCCCATCCCGAGGGCTTTCCCATGGCGGTGGCGAACATCTATTGCGATCTGGCGGATGCGATCCGGGGGCAGCTGCGCGACGGATTGCCCTTGGCGGCAAGCGGTGTTCGGTCGATGGCGGCGGTGCATGGTGCCGTAGCATCGGCCAAGGCGGGCGGGGCATGGTTGGACGCGCGCCCCCCTATGTTCCGCTAGCGCAAGCTGGCGCGTTCGACCAGCGTGCAGGGAAAGAGGCGGACTTCGGGGGGGCGGTCGGGCTGTTCGATCGTGGCCACCACAAGGTCGATCGCGGCGGCGATGATGTCGGCGACGGGCTGGCGGATGGTCGTCAGGGCGATGTTCTGCCAGCGCGACATCTCCATGTCGTTCAGGCCGATCAGGCCGATATCGCCGGGCACCGACCGGCCTGATCCCGTGATGGCGCTGAGCGCGCCGACAGCCAGCAGGTCATCGCCGCAAAAATACGCCTCGGCGGGCGAGGCGGCGAGCAGGCGCTGCATTTCGGCACGCCCGGCATCAAAGGTGTAGTCGCAGGCATAGCTTGCGCTGACCGTGATCTGCGGATGATCCCGCAGGACGGCGAGGAAACCCGCCGCGCGGTCCTGGGTCGAGGTGGCGCTTTGCGGGCCGCCGAGAAAGGCAACACGCGCATAGCCCCGCCGGATGAGGGTTTCTGCGGCCAACTGCCCGCAGGCAAAGTTGTCGATGCCCACCACGGGCACCTCGGGCGCGGGGACAGGCCGACCGAAGGCGTGGACGACGGGCAGGCCTGCCTGCCGGAAGGCGGCGGCAAAGCTGGGGGGCAGGGTGGAGGAGGCGACGATGACGCCATCCACCGAATATTGCCGCAGCATGCGGACCGAGGCGGCGGGGTCGGTCGCCCCGCTGAGGTTGACAAGAAGGGGGCGCAGGCCGCGATCCTGCAACCCCCGGGTAAAGAGATCGAACACCTCGAGGATCAGGGGATTGTGGAAATTGTTCGCGATCAGGCCGATGAGTTTCGTCCGCCCCGTCGTGAGGCTGGAGGCCAGGGCGTTGGGCGCATAGCCCAGCTCTTCGGCCGCGCGCGCCACCTTGGCGCGGGTCCGGGCCGAAACCGAGGCGCCTTCGGTGAAGGCGCGCGACACCGCGGAGCGCGAGACCCCCGCGCGTTCTGCCACGTCCTTGAGTGTGACTGCCATGCCCTGCCTTGTCGCGTCCCGCCTTGGGAACGGCACTATAGGGCCAACGCGCAGGGGTGAGAACCGCCGATCGCGGGCAACCGCCCGCTTGGCCGACAGAACGGGTGGTCCGACGATGCAGCGCAGTTTCGTTGCCGGTCTGGATACCGCGTTGGTGACGGATATCGGCCAGCTTCCAAACCGAAAGCGGGACGCGGATGCGGGGCATCCCAGCGCGGGGGATGATCGCGCGACCGGTCTTGACTGATCGAAATGGGGCGGGCTGCGAAAGACGAAAGGTCAACAGAACCCCGACCAGCGTTCCCTTGGCACGGTCGCGGCGCGTGGTCAGCCGCCGCTTCGGCGCAACTGCGGGACGATCACCGCGAAGGCGGTGCTCAGGTCATAGCGCAGCGCGAGTTCGGCCCCTTCGGCATCGCGGTTCTCAAGCGCCCGCAAGATATCTTCGTGGGCGTCGGTCATCGAGGCGACGGTATCGGCGGCGAAATACCGATGCAGCATCGGGCCAATCCGCAGCCAGAAGCGTTCGATCAGATCGACCAGCGTGGCTGAGCCACAATGCCGGTAGATTTCGAAATGGAAGCGGAAGTTGGCGGCGAGGGCGGCGCGCTTCCGCTCAACCAGCACATCGGCGGTCAGGGTGGCGGGGCCTTCTGCAATCGTGCCGACGGAAAGCCATGACTGGTTGATGATGCGCAGCCTGGCGAGTGTTTCGGGGGTGATGTTCCGTACAGCGCGGCGCAGCGCCATGACCTCTAGCACAAGGCGGATGTCGAGGATTTCGTGAAACTCGTCGCGGTCGGGTTCGCTGACGTAGAAGGCGCTGCGGTTGCGGCCCGCAAGCACCTTGTCAGCCTCAAGCCGCTTCAGCGCGGCCATGATGGGTGTGTGGCTTACTCCCAGCATGTCCGATAGCGAGCGCGACGTCAGCATCTGCCCCGGCATCATCCGCCCCGACATCAGCGCATAGCGTAGCGCGTCATAGACCTTGCGCTCGATCGGGGCGTCACCCTCGGGCAGTTGCAGATCGGGCGCGGCGGTCGGACGACGGCCTTGGGGAGAGCGCGGCGCGGAGTCGGGCGGAGGAGAATGGTTCATGTCATCACCGCGAACTGGGCCGGGACGGGCAGTATTTGGCCGCCCCCTGCAATTTCGGCCAAGTCGCGGACGGGCGCAAGCAAGGATGGGCGCCCGCACCGTGATTGGCCAGACCTTGATCGTGGCGATGGCAAGGTTCCCTGAAAGGCACGCAGCGACGGGTCGCGCGCAATCCCTGATCGCCGCAAGCCGCCGAAGTCCACAGTATCGGCGTTGGCATCCATGCCTTTGACCGACGCTGTGTCGGTGCGGATGCTGTCCGATGCTGCCCCTTTCCCGTGCAGGGCACGCGCAGAAACCCCGATCAAGCCCATGGCAGGCACCCGGGTTTGGCGGGGCAGTCTGGCAGGGCGCGCGGGGGGTATCCCCCGCGCGCGCCCTGCGCGGCCCGCGCGAGATGGGCGGTCCTGCGTGCCCGCGCCGCTGCCGCCCGGTGCCCAGGGATGGCCTTGGCTGGCCTACGCTGGGCGGCCGGATCAGGCGGGTGCTTCGGACGGTCTGCCGCATGACCAGCGCCACGCCGTCACAGCGCGGTCGCCGCCGCGCCCTTGAGGTCAAGCATCGCCCGCGCTTCGGAGGGGGTCGCGATGTCAAGTGACAGTTCGGTCAGGATGGTGCGGATGCGGCTGACCTGAGCCGCGTTGCTTTCCGCCAGCGTCCCTTTGCCCAGATAGAGGCTGTCCTCCAACCCCACCCGCACATTCCCGCCCATGACGGCGCCCATGGTCGCAAGCCCCATCTGGTGGCGCCCGGCTGCAAGGATCGACCATTCATAGGCATCGCCAAACAGACGATCGGCGGTTTCGCGCATGTGGATCAGGTGGCGCGGATCGGCGCCAATTCCGCCAAGGATGCCAAAGATCGTCTGGATGAAGAGTGGCGCCTGGACCAACCCGCGATCGAGGAAATGCGCAAGCGTGTAAAGGTGGCCGACGTCGTAGCATTCGAACTCGAACCGTGTTCCGCAGTCCTCGCCCAGATGCTTCAGGATGTATTCGATGTCCTTGAAAGTGTTCCGGAAAATGAAATCACGCGAGTTTTCCAGATAGGCGGGCTCCCATTCGTGTTTCCAGGACGGGTATCGGTCTTTCAGGGGAAAGAGGCCAAAGTTCATCGAGCCCATGTTCAGCGAGCACATCTCGGGCTTGAAGGCGAGGGGGGCGGCCAGGCGGTCCTGCACGGTCATGTTGTGGCCGCCGCCAGTGGTGATGTTGATGACGGCGTCGGTGGCCGCGTGGATCTGGGGCAGGAAGGCGCGGAAGACCTCTGGATCGGGGGTCGGGCGACCGTCCTTGGGATCGCGGGCGTGGAGGTGCAAGATCGAGGCCCCGGCTTCGGCGGCGGCGATGGCGCTGGTGGCGATCTCCGCGGGCGTGATCGGCAGGTGGGGCGACATGGTGGGCGTGTGGATCGAGCCGGTCACGGCGCAGGTGATGATGACCTTGCGGCTTTTCGGTTTCGGCATTGGAAGGCTCCTTATTGGGTGTCTTTGAGGGCGCGCAGGCGCAGGACCTGCGCGTCGCGCCAGGCCTGCCGGGCGGGAAGGCTGTCCAAGGGAAGGATCGCGCGCCGGGCGGCGCCGATACGCGCGGGGGTGTCGGTGGACCAGGCCTCGGGGTCGCGGGCCCGAAGGTCGTTGCGCAGGGTGTTGAACATGGCGCCAAAGGTTTGGGCGTAAAGCTCGAAGCCGCCTGCAGAGTTCAGATCCATCGTCTCGAACGGGCCGATGAAGGCCCAGCGAAGGCCAAGGGCCGAGCGGACGGCAATGTCGATCTCATCCGGGTCGGCAACGCCTTGGGCGACCAGCGCCATGGCTTCGTTGACGAGGGCGGCTTGCAGGCGGTTGACGACAAAGCCCGGCAGGACGCGTTTCAGGACAAGGGGATCCTGACCGATGGATTGCATCAGGCGGCGTGTTTCGGTCAGCGCCGCGTCTGTCGTCCATTGCGAGCGGGCGAGTTCGACCGCGGGCAGCACATGGGGCGGGTTGGTCGGATGCACCACGAGGGCCCGGTCGCGGAACGGGGCATCTGCGAACAGCACATCAGGCTCCAGCGCAGAGGTCGAACTGCCTAGGATCGCGTCGGAGGCAAGATGCGGGGCGAGGGCGGCGAACGTCGCCTGCTTGATCTCCAGCCGCTCTGGCGTGTTTTCCTGAACGTAAGCGGCACCCGCCAGCGCGCGCCCGAGGTCGGTTGTCAGGGTCACCGTGACCCCTTTCTCGGTCAGCCAATTCCCGGCACCGTCCAGTTGCGCCGGGTCGATGTCCTGCACCGCCACCGGGTGCCCCGCACGGGCGAAAAGCAGCGCCCAGCTGCGGCCGATCTGGCCCGCGCCGATCAGCGCGACCTTGGGTTTTGTCGTCATCACATGTCTCCTTGATGTATCGTCTTGCGCCACGGCGTTCCGACGGCGGCGTCGCGCAGCGCCATGACGGCGGCGCGATAGGCCGTGCGGCCAAGATCGCGGGCAGGGTGAAGGGGGCGCAACGGTTGCGCAGGCATCTGTGCGGCGCGGGTCAAATGGCCCGGGTCGGCGTTCAGTGCCTTCAGCGGTTCAGCGTGGCCCGCCGAAGTGAGCATGAGGGGGCTTCTGTCCCGTCCGCCGGTTTCGCCCGGTGTCACCGTGCAGGCGGGATTGGCCCAAGGTTCGCTGGTCAGCGCGCCGCCCCCCACGATGATGGCATCGGTCATTTCGTCCTCGATTGCGGGGTGACCGCGCGCTTCCCATGGGGGGGGAGCATGCTGTCTATTGCATGGGCTTGGGGCGCCTGTGCCCCTTGCGGTCTCTCTGTCGGTTTGGCGGCCCGGCTTGGCCCGGGCTCGATCAGCAGAACCATTTCTGAAATGTCAGAATAATGGCAGAGACGGCGGCGACCTGTCAATCCCACTCTGATCGGCCCCCGCGTGGAGCATATCGCTTCAATCAGGTTTAAGAATAGGGTCCAGTCGTGGGCCGCGTCTGTTCGGCCGGGTGACTTCTGGTGGCTGAAAGGATTGGAACTTGTGCTGCCGATACGATAATTGCCATTGCAAAGAGGCAGTGCTGTCATTTTCTGACACGACAGAAAGACAAACGCTCAAAGGCTGGTCACTGAACGTGAGGTTCGTCTGCCGTGGCGAGCGTGGGGCCGCAGAGGGCTGATTTGCCTTGCCCTGGCCGTCGGTTGGATATGACCCCGATCCGTCCTGCGGCCTGTATGGTGCCGGAAATGCCCGGGCTTGCCGCGCAAGGATCCATCCCTCGCAGGAAATGACCGGCAACGGTGGCTGCAAGGCGGGACTTTCCGATTTCCGGCCGTTACCCGCATCCACGGCCGGTCTGAAGGATGCCGTAGTGCAAGCTGCGTTCTTGCTCGGCCGACGGGCAGCGTCGGAACGCGCTATGGTTGCGGCGATTGCATGCCGTCAATCGTATGGGATGTTTTCGCGAAAGATGACATGCAGCCGTGGCGGGATGAAGTTGTAGGTCTTTCCCTGGGTTGCGGCGACGAGGAGGTTCAGCGCCTCGCGCGCCTCGACGCGGGCGTTCTGGTCAATCACCGCATCCATCGTGCCCTCGAGGAGCAGGCGCTTGTTGCCTTCGGTCGCGTCGTGGCCGATCAGGATCACATCCTGTGCGCGCCCTGCCTCGGTCAGGCAACGGGCGATGCCTTGCGTGCCGCCGCCCACGTTGTAGATGCCGGCCAGATCGGGATACATTTTCAGGAGCGACTTCGCCTCATGATAGGCGCGTTCGCGATCGTCGAGGACTTCGCGCATCTCAACGATATGAATGTTGCGGAACTCGTCACGCAGAATGCTGCGGAAGCCCATCTCGCGTTCCTCGTGGCCGCGATAGGACAGAGACCCGGCAAACATGGCAATGTTGAGGTGTTGGCGCGCGGGCAGCAGACGGCCCATCAGTTGCCCCGCCAGCCGCCCGGCCTGACGGTTGTCGATGCCCACATAGGCAAGACGCGGCACGCTTTGCACGTCAGACGCGAGCGTGACCACCGGAACCCCGGCGCGGTCGAGGCTGCGCAGGGCCTCGCGCACGACGGGGTGGTCCTGCGCGATGAGCCCGATGCCATGGGCCTCGCCCTGAAGTTCGGCCAGTCGTGCGGCGACGGTCGTGGGATTGAACCCCTCAAGCTCTTCGATGCGCAGGTCTATGTCGGGTCGTTCGGCGGCCTGCTGTTCCAGTTGCTGGGCGAGAAGCTTGATAAAGCTGTTGGTGCCTGCGGGGAGAAGAAAGACCAGCGTGACACGCTGAACGACGCTGCGCACGTCCGGCGGCAGATCCGCCTCGCTGACATAGCCAAGGCGATGGGCGACAGACATCACCACGTCACGCGTGCGGCGCCGCACACCGTCGCGGTTGTTCAGGACGCGGTCGACCGTCGCAGCGGACACGCCCGCCGCGCGGGCGATGTCGTGCAGGGTGACGCGACTGTTCATCCATAAGCTCCGATCAGGTTCATCCCCCTACCTGCCACTGAATGTGGAATGTGTAAATGATGAAAATTGATGTGAAATGATGTTAACTCTTGGATGGGCAAGCTCTTGAAGCGGTGAGCCTGGAGATTCTGACCATATCAACAGCAAATTGCATCAGAAAATCGCGCTTCATCTTCTGTTTTGGGCGAGATTGCATCATCAGGGTGGGTATATCTGCGGTTAAATGATTAAAAATGAGTTGACCTGCTGATTGATGTCATCAATATTTCCGATCCGGGGCGTCGGGAGGGGCGAACCCGATAGGGAGGGATGCAATGACCAATCAGAACCGCGTTTCGCGGCGCCGACTGCTTGCGACCGGTGGCAAGCTGGCTATCTATGGCGCGGCCATCGGAATCGCGCCGCGCTATATCCGGCCGAGCCGCGCCGAAGGGGCGGATGCGCTGGCCCCGGGCATGATCGGCGGGCCGACGGGTTTTCCGGGATGCGAGCGTTACCAATACGGGCCGGACACGCCAGAGGGGCGTGCCATCGAGGCCGCGAAAGCGTTGAAAGGGGCCGGCAAGGCCCCGGCCAAGATCGTCGTCGGCCTGTCCGACGGGTCGATTGGCCAGTTGACCCAGCCATTCCCGGCGGGCGCGCCTTCCATCAAGGACCTGTGGGAGAAGGAAACCGGCATCGCGATCGAGATCGTGGGTCTGCCGAACGGGCAGGAATTCACCAAGACGATGCAGGACATATCCACCAAGGCGGGCGGATTTGACATCTATTCGACGGATTGGAACCGTCTGGGGGATCTGGCGGAGTCGGGCGGCATCGCGAAGCTGGATGACTATGTCGCGCAACACCGGCCGGAATGGGACGATGCCGAACGCGGTTATGTCGGCGGGGCGCAGGGCGTTGCGCTGCTCAATCAGTATCGCGGATCGACCTATGGCGTTTCGCTCGACGGCGATTTCCAGACTTGGGTCTATCGCAGCGACCTACTGGGAGACGCGGCGGAGCAGGCGGCATTCAAGGAGAGCTATGGCTATGACCTTGCGCCGCCGCGCACCTGGAAGCAACTGGACGATGTAGCCACCCATTTCCATCGCCCTGACAAGGGGATGTTCGGCTGCACCGACCTGCGCAATCAGGGCTGGGGCTATACCAACTGGTATCAGCGCTATGCGAGCATGGCCTCGCCCAACCAGTTCCTGTTCGGCGATGACGGTGTGCCGCTGATTGCGGGGGAGCAGGGGATTGCGGCGACGCAGGAATATGTCGCCTCACTGTCCTATCATTCGCCGGATGCGGTGAGCTGGGGCTGGCCAGAGCAGTATGGCAGCTTCGGAAGCGGGAATACGGCCATCACCTGCGCCTTCTCGAACCTGCCAAAGTTCCTAGACAATGCGGGCAACAGCGGGTCGGTTGTGACCGGCAAGGTCGGGTCGATGCTGCCGCCGGGGCGTGAGATCGACGGCAACATCGTCAGCCGTTCGGTGCTGTGGTTCTCGCTGACCGGGATGGTCAGTGCGCAGTCGCAATATCCGGAAGTGGCGTATCTGCTGTTGCAGTGGCTGGGATCGAGCCGGATCTATTCGTGGATGACGGCCAATCCGGGCGGGTATTTCGATCCCTTCCGCCTGTCGGATTTCAGCGATCCCTTGGTGCGCGAGACCTATCACGGCTATCACATGGACGTGGTGCGCGAGACCGTGGCCCGGACCGTGCCGTCGATCAACTATCCGGGCGCGACGGCGTTCCACAATGCGCTGGACGAGAACCTGATGGCGGCACTTACGGGCGCCAAGACGGCCGAGCAGGCAATGGCCGATGCCGCCGACGAATGGCAGAAGATCACCCGCCGCACAGGTGAGGAGAAGATCATCGAGGCCGTGCGTGCCAACAAGGCGGCATGGCCCACGGTTCTCGATCCGGTTTGATCGTGACGGGCCGGGGCGCCCGAGCGTGCCCCGGCCGACCTATCCCGAAAGTTGATCTTCCCATGAGACGTTCCCCGGCCTTCGAGGCCTTTCGATATGCGGCGATCCTGCTTGCCTGCGCGATCACACTGGTGCCGATCCTGTGGATGGTGTCCATGGCCTTCAAGCCCATTGCCGAATGGCAGGCGACAGGGGCCGATCTGACGTGGTTTCCCAAGGAGCCGACGCTGGACAATTTCCGCTACATCTTTGGTGAGAGCGGATCGAACCTGATCGTGGCGCTGGATCGGACGGCGGCGAAGCCGATCCTGTCATCGCTACTATCGGCCAGCCTCGGCACGCTGATCGCGATGGCGGCAGGCACTTCGGCGGCTTATGGGCTGTCGCGGTTCGGGGCAGGGGGCAACCTGCCGCTGGCGCTGATCCAGCTGCGGCTGTTTCCGCCGATGGCGGTGATGATCCCCGTGATGATGATGTGGTCCTTTCTGAACCTGATGGACACATGGTGGGGATTGGCGCTGATCTACGGGATCGTCACGCTGCCATTCGCCTTCTGGTTGATGAAAACCTTCTTCGATGACATGCCACGCGAAATCGAAGAGGCGGCCCTGGTGGAGGGGTGTTCGCGGGGGCGGGTGTTCTGGCGGATCACCCTGCCGATGATGCGGGCGCCGCTTGCTTCGGCTGCGCTGTTCGTCTTCATCCTGAACTGGTCCGATTACCTGATCGCGCTGCTGCTGACGACGCGGGAATGGGTGACCATTCCGGTCTACATGGCATCGCTTTCCTCTTCGATGACGGGGCAACTTTACGGGGCGAAGGCCGCGCTTGGACTGATTGCCGCCGTTCCGCCCGTGTTTCTGGGAATCATGATCCAGCGTCACCTTGTCCGTGGCCTGACTTTCGGAGCGTTGAAGCAATGACCAGCGCAGAAATCAGCAAGGACATGCCCGCCCGTCCCGCCGCGCGCGAAGCTGATGAGGGCGCGCGCCTTGGGCTTCGGCTTACGCTGCCTGCCCAGCTTCTCGTGCTGTTCATCTCGGTCTTTCCGCTGCTGATGCAGCTTTACATCTCGCTGACGGACTGGTCGCCGCTCTCGGGGCTGGGCTGGCCGCGCGCATATGAACTGTGGAACGGCTTTGCCAATTACGTCGATGTGGCGGGGGATGGGAGGCTGTGGTCCGCACTGGGGCGAACGGCGCTGGTGATGGTGGTCTGCGTTCCTGTGGAATTCCTGCTGGGCCTTGCCCTTGCGACGCTGTTTGCCGACAGCTTTCCGGGAAAGCGTGTCTTCTATTCCATCCTCATCATGCCGATGATGGTTGTCCCCGCCGTGGCCGGATACATGTTCTACATGCTGTTCCAGTCGGGCGGTCCGGTGAATGACATCCTGTCGTCGCTCCTCGGCATGCCGGTGACGGTGGCGTGGCTTTCCGATCCGATGCTGGCGATGCTGGCCGTGATGGTGGCGGACATCTGGCAATGGACGCCGCTGATGTTCCTCATTCTGCTGGCGGGGCTGGTCGGGGTGCCGGAAGATCAGATGAAAGCCGCCACGCTGCTTGGTGCGTCGCCTTGGCAGAAGTTCCGGACCATCGTGCTGCCCCGGATGAAGACGATCATCATCATCGCCTTGGCCATAAGGGTGATCGAGTGTTTCAAGATCTTTGACACGCTGTTCATCATGACGGGCGGCGGGCCGGGTGTCGCGACGGAAACCATCAGCGTCTACATCTACAAGATCACCACGCAGGATCTGATCTGGGGTTACGTGGCGGCCATCGCCCTTGTGATCCTGCTCGTTCTGTCGGTGGCCTGCGTCTGGGCGATCAAGCGGATGGCGCGGAAGGAGCGGGCAGCATGACCGCGATCCGTCTGGAGAATCTGGTGAAGCGGTTCGGCGGGTTCACCGCGCTGAAAAGCATGGACCTGAGCATAGGCGACGGGGAGTTCATGGCGCTGCTGGGGCCGTCGGGCTGCGGCAAGTCCACGACGATGAACATGATCGCGGGGATGGAAGAGCCGAGCGAGGGCCGCATATTGTTCGGCGACCGTGACATGGCGGGCGTTGCCATGGGCAGGCGCGGCGTGGGGTTCGTGTTCCAGAATTACGCGATCTTCACCCACATGACCGTGCGCCAGAACCTTGACTACGGTTTGCGCATGGCGCGGTCGCCGAAGGCAGAGATCGCGCGCCGAACTGCTGCCATAGCCGATCTTCTGCAACTGGGGGATCTGTTGGACCGTCCCGCCTCGGGGCTGTCGGTGAACATCCTGCAACGGGTGGCCATCGGTCGTTCGGCCATGATGGAGCCTGCCATCTTCCTGCTGGATGAACCTCTGTCGAATGTGGATGCCGCCTTTCGGGCGGTGATGCGGACCGAACTGAAGCACATCCAGCGCGAGTTCCGCCAGACCATGGTCTATGTCACGCATGACCAGCTTGAAGCGATGACGATGGCGGACCGCATCGCGGTGATGGATCATGGCGTGCTGCAGCAGGTGGGCACGCCGCTGGAGGTGTACAACAACCCCGCCAATGTCTTCGTGGCCCGGTTCATCGGCGCACCGGGGATGAACCTGCTGGCGGGCGTGCCCGTCGAGGGGGCGGAGGGGCTGCGCATTGATCTGGGTGCGCTGGGCCGGTCTGCGGTGCTCGACGCGCCGCTGGCGGCGGCGGCGCGGCGGGCAAAGGGGGGAGTGCAGTTCGGCTTCCGGCCGGAACAGGTGGACCTCGTCGCAGCGGGGGCGGGGCTTGGCATGACGGTGGGTTTCGTTGAACGCATCGGGGCGCGGACCATCGTCCATCTCGAGCGTGACGGGATCACGGCCAAGGCCGTGTTCGACAACGATACCCGGGTTTTGGTGGGTGATCTGGTCCATCTCGCCCCCCATCCGGGGGCGCTGCGCCTGTTTGACGCCGCCACTGGCGCAGCCTTGCGGGAGGTTTGAGATGGCGGAGATCAGCTTTCACAACGTCACCAAACGCTATGGCCAGACGGTGGCAGTGGACAATGCCAGTTTTACCGTGGCCGATAACGAGTTCTTCTGCCTGTTCGGGCCGCCGCTTTCTGGCAAGACGACGATGCTGCGTCTGATCCTGGGGTTGGAGCGGCCGGATGAGGGGGAGATCCTGATTGATGGCCGCCGCGTGAATGAGGTGTCGCCCGCGCGGCGCAACATCGCCATGGTGTTCCAGAACCTCGCGCTTTTCCCGCATATGACGGCCGAGCAGAATGTGCGCTTTCCGCTGGTGGAGCGGGGCGAGGCCGAAGCCGTGATCGGTGCGCGGTTGAAGGATGCAGCGGCCAAGCTGCATATCGGGCATGTGCTGCACAAGATGCCTGCGCAGCTTTCAGGCGGCGAACGTCAACGCGTGGCCATCGCGCGCGCACTGGTGCGAGACCCGGTTGCCTTCCTGATGGATGACCCGATCTCGGCCCTGGATGCAAGGCTACGCGAAGAGACGCGGGTGGAGTTGAAGCGCATCCAGCGCGAGGCGGGACGAACCCTGATCTATGTGACGCATGATCAGGAAGAGGCGATGTCGGTTGCGGATCGGATGGCCATTCTGGAACGGGGCGCGATCCGCCAGATCGGCCGCCCGGTGGATATCTATGATCACCCGGCCTCGGCCTATGTGGCGCAGCTCCTCGGGGCGCCGGCGATGAACATCCTGCCGGTCGCGATGGTGCAGGGCGGCGGCGGCGTGATCCGGCTTGAAGGACTTGCCCCGGCAGGGACCGCAGAGATCGGCATCAGGCCAGAGGACATCCGCGTGGGCGCGCATGATGGCCATGGCGCGGTGGCGAAGGTCTGGGAGGTAGAGCCGCTGGGCGGAACCACCGTGGTGACGCTGGATGTGGGCGGCCGGATGCTGCGCGCCCTGATGCGCGGTCAGCCCGATATCCGCGTCGCGACAGCGGTGACTTTGTCGGTCGATCTGGGACGGGCACATTTCTTTGGCGCGGGCGGTCAGGCCCTGCGCCGCGCATGAGACAGAGGGGGGAAACCGAACATGGCGATGCATGACTTCCAGCCGGATCCATCGGTCAGGAGCAAGGAGCAGCCCATCGGCTGCATCGGCGCAGGCATGATCATGGCAGAATGCCATCTGGCCGCCTACAAGGAGGCGGGATTTCCCGTGGTGGCCATCGCCAGCCGCACGCCGGCAAGGGCGGCGGCGGTGGCAGAGCGCTGGGGCATCGGAAAGGTGCATGACACGCCCGAGGCCCTGATCGCCGATCCATCCATCACGATCCTCGACATCGCCTATCCGCCGGACCAGCAGCCCGCGCTGATCCGGGCTGCGCTGAAGCAGCCGCATATCAAGGGCATCCTCGCGCAGAAGCCGCTCGCGCTGACATTGGCCGAGGCCATCGCGCTCAGGGACGAGGCGGCGGCGGCGGGCAAGATCCTGAGCGTGAACCAGAACATGCGCTATGACCAGTCGATGCGCGTGCTCAAGCAGATCCTTGATCGGGGGGAACTGGGCGAGATTGTCTTTGCCCAGATCGACATGCATGCCATCCCGCATTGGCAGGGCTTCCTTGAAGGATATGACCGCCTGACGCTGGCCAATATGTCGGTGCATCATCTCGACGTGCTGCGGTTCCTGTTCGGTGACCCGGAGGAAATCACCACGCTGACGCGCAAGGACCCGCGCACCAAGTTCGACCATAGCGACGGGATCACCGTCTCTACCTTGCGCTTTCCGTCGGGTGTGCTGGCCCTGTCGCTCGAGGATGTCTGGTCCGGCCCGCGCGCCGAGGGGTATCGCGATGATCAGCACATCACGTTCCGGGTGGAGGGGACGGCCGGGGTGGCCAAGGGAACGATCGGCTGGCCCACCGGGGCGGCATCGACCCTGACGTATGCGTCGCAGAAGACGACGAAGGGTGAGTGGGTCACGCCCACCTGGGGAACGATGTGGTTTCCGCATGCCTTCATCGGGGTGATGGAGCAGTTGCAGCACGCCGTGACCACCGGCCTTTCGCCTGCGCTGTCGGTGGCGGACAACGTGCGGACGGTCGCGCTGATCGAGGCGGGATATCGATCGATCGCGGAGGGGCGCACCGTGCGCCTTTCCGAAATCAAGACAGACTAAAACAAAGGGAGGACTACACCATGCTTCATTCGGGCATCTTCACCGGATACTACCCCTATGGCCTTGAGGAGACTGCGCGACGGATCCAGTCGCAGGGGTTTACTACCGTGCAGCTTGACCTGCATTTCAAGGATATCGACCTGTCGGCGGGGCAGATCACCGCGGACAAGGCAAAGCGTGTGCGCGACACCTTCCGCGACCACAACCTGCCGATCTGCTGCATTTCGGGCTATACGAACATCATTCATCCCGACAAGGACGAGCGGGCGCGGCGCGTCGGCTATCTGAAGGAAATCATCCGCAATGCCCGCAGCTTTGGCACGCCCTATGTGATTTCCGAGACGGGAACCTACAACACGGAATCCGACTGGGTCCACCATCCGAAGAACAAGACCGAGGAGGGGTTCGAGGAGTGCCGCAAGGTCATCGCCGACCTCGCCCAGACCGCCTATGACCATGGCGCGACCTTCCTGCTGGAGACCTATGTGAACAACGTGGTGGGCAGCGTCGAGGAGACGGTGAAGATGTTTGCACAGGTCGATCATCCCGGGCTTGGCCTCTTGATGGACCCGACGAACTATTTCGAGACGCACAACATCGACCGCATGGATCAGATCCTGAATCAGGTCTTTGACACGCTGACCCAGCATATCCGCATCGCCCATGCCAAGGACGTGAAGCGGTCTGGCGACGACAAATCGGAAAAGCATGCCGATATCGGCGACGAGGATGCGCTGGAATCGCACACCTTCCGGGGCGTGGGAGAGATCGAACTTCCGGCGCCGGGGCTCGGCTCACTTAACTATGATCTGTATCTGAAGCGGCTGGCCGAGAAGCATCCGAACATCCCCGTCATCATCGAACATCTGTCCGAGGACGACATTCCTCGGGCGAAGGCCTTCCTTGACGGCAAGTTCAAGGCGAACGGTCTGTGATCACATCGGGTGGCGGGAAGCCGCCACCCCCTGGTCCCTGAAAGCAGCAGGAGCGGTTGCCGTGGTTCATCTCTACGGTCGGGAAAACTCACGCCTTGATCTGTCCCGGCGGACAGGAAGCCTTTCGCAATTTGGAGGGGTGCGCCTCGTCACGCTGTGCGACGGGGTGGAGCGTGGGCAGCGCATGCTGGAATTCCGCACCGGGACGGGCCTGCGCTTCACCGTGATGGTCGATCGCGCGATGGATCTGGCGGAGGTAGAGCACAAGGGGCGCGCCATCGGCTGGCATTCGCCCACCGGTTTCCGCAACCCCGCGCTGCATGATGCCGAAGGCGAAGGCGGGCTTGGCTGGGCGCGTTCCTTTTCGGGGTTTCTGGTGACTTGCGGCCTGGATCACACGCTGGGTCCCGAAACGGTTGACGCGTCCAACTATGGCTATCCGCACCGCAGGACCATCACGCATGTCCTGCATGGACGCGTGACAGGGGTGCCAGCACGGCTGCGCGGATATGGCGAAAGCTGGCAGGGGGAGCGCTGCATCCTTTGGGCCGAGGCCGATGTGGTGCAGGCCGCGGTCTTTGGCGAGCATCTGGTGCTGCGCCGCAGGATCGAGGCCGATCTGGGCGGGGACACGATCCGCCTGACTGACCGGGTCGAGAATGCAGGTTTCAGGCCGACGCCGCACATGATCTTTTACCACGTCAATCTTGGCTATCCGGTGCTGGATGAGGGGGCGCGCTTCGTCGCGCCGGTGGAGGACGTGGTCTGGGCGGCGCATGGCGGCGCGGGTTACCGGGCGCAGGGCGTCGGATACAGGCGTATGGGTGGCCCGGTTGACGAGTTTTCCGAACAGGTCTGGCAGCATGAGATGCGCGCCGATGCAGCGGGCCGCGTCCCGGTCGCAATCGTGAATGACCGCCTCGCGCTTGGCCTGCAGGTGGTGACACGCAAGGCGGAATTGCCCTGCCACTTTCAGTGGCAGTATCTTCAATCGGGCAATTACGCGATGGCGATCGAACCTTCGACGCATCACGTATTGGGCGATCAGGCGGCCCGCGACAGGGGCGAGATGATCTGGCTCGGACCGGGCGAGGGCTGCGACTATGCGCTGTCCTTCGAGGTTCTCGACGGGGCAGCGGCCATCGCGCAGGCCGAGGCGGAAATCCGCGCCATAGCGCCACAGCCCGAGGATGATTTTCCCGAACCTTCGGGCAATTTCCGGCCCCTGACGCGGGCTCAGAAGACCAAGGAGATCACGACATGACGACGTTGCCGTTTGTCCAGAAGCGCGATTATAGCCTGACCGGGCCAAGTGCGCGGCGGGCGGTCGAACTCGGCCTTGCATCGGCGGAGTGGTATCATTCCGAGGTGCCGCGCAAGGTGATGAAAGAGCTGATGCAGCGCAGGGACGGGCCTGCCTTGCGCGATACGGCGATCTGGATCGGGCTGCTCGTCCTGTCGGCGGCGGGGGGCATCGCCTTTTGGGGAAGCTGGACGGCGGTGCCCTTCTTCATGGTCTATGGCGTGCTGTACGGATCGGCCTGCGACAGCCGCTGGCACGAATGCGGGCACGGCACGGCGTTCCGCACGCAATGGATGAACGATGTCGTCTATCACATCGCCAGCTTCATGGTGATGCGCAACCCGGTAAGCTGGCGCTGGAGCCATGCGCGCCATCATACGGACACGATCATCGTGGGGCGCGACCCCGAGATCGCCTTCATGCATCCGACCGGGATCTTGCCCAACCTGCTGCATTTCATTGGAATTCTGGACATCTGGGCATCCTTCAAGGTGCTGTTGCGGAACGCGGCGGGGATACTGACGGCGGATGAGCGCGACTATATCCCGGAGCGCGAGATCCCCAAGGCAATCCTGGCGGCGCGCATCCATGTGGCCATTCAGGGGGCGGCCGTGGTTGCGGCGATCTGGATGGGGTCAATCCTGCCCCTGATGCTGATCGGGGGGCCGCGGATCTATGGGTGCTGGCATATGTTCATGACCGGATTGATCCAGCATGGCGGTCTGGCAGAGGATGTCGTGGATCACCGCCTGAACAGCCGGACGGTTCTGATGAACCCGATCAGTCGCTGGATCTATTGGAACATGAACTACCACGTGGAGCATCACATGTTCCCGATGGTGCCCTATCACGCCCTGCCGCGGCTGCATGCCTTGATCAAGCACGACCTGCCGCCTGCGAACCCGTCGATCTGGTCGGCCTTCCGCGAGATGGTGCCGGCGATCCTGCGGCAGCGGCGCGAGCCGGGCTATTACCTGCGCAGGGAGCTGCCCCCGACGGCGCGGCCCTATCGCGAGGAATTCCACACAACCGTGCCCGAACGGGCAAGCATGGGGTAAGACATGACCAAATGGATAGAGGCCTGCGGGCTGGACGATATTGAACCTGAGGATGTTCTGCGCTTCGATCATGGCGGGGCGAGCTTTGCCATCTACCGCGATCCTGCAGGGGCCTTCTTTGCCACGGACGGGCTTTGCACGCATGAGCGGGTGCATCTGGCCGACGGGCTTGTGATGGGGGACCAGATCGAATGTCCCAAGCATAACGGGCGCTTCAACTACAAGACGGGGGCGGCGCTGCGGGCGCCGGTCTGCGTCAACCTGCGCATCTACCCCGTGCGCGTGGCCGGGGACCGGGTGGAAATCGGGCTGGAGGAAACGCAATGACCCGCCGGAAACCGACCGTTGCCGACCTGCGGGCCCGCAAGGGAAAGGGGCAGCTGACGATGCTGCGCATCTTCACCCTGGAAGAGGCGGCAGCCGCCGAGGCGGCAGGGATCGACGTGGTGTCGATCCCACCCGCGCTGGCGACCGACCCGGAGTATCGGCAGGTGGCCCCCACGCTGTTTTCCATGACGGGTGTGGATCACCGCGAGGCTGGAACGCGCGAGGATTATCTGCGCTTTGCGGGCCGGATGCTGATGGCGGGGGCGGATGCGCTCTACTGCTCGGCCGGTCTGGGGACGGTGCGCTATCTGGCCGAAGAGCATATCCCCGTGGTGGGGCATGTCGGGCTGGTGCCGTCGCGCGCGACCTGGACGGGCGGCTTCAAGGCGGTGG
Organism: Paragemmobacter ruber; assembly: GCF_009908315.1. Classification (GTDB taxonomy): domain Bacteria; phylum Pseudomonadota; class Alphaproteobacteria; order Rhodobacterales; family Rhodobacteraceae; genus Paragemmobacter; species Paragemmobacter ruber. The sequence goes on along the minus strand of NZ_JAAATW010000006.1, from coordinate 22,411 downwards.
GCAAGACGGCGGATGCGGCGATGGTCCTGTTCGAGGAGGTGCGCGCCTACGAAGAGGCCGGGGCCTTTGCCGTGGAGATCGAGGTGGTGCCTGTCGAGGTCGCGAGCGCGATCAGCGCGCGGGTGGGAATCCTGCTGTGGTCGATGGGATCGGGTCCGGGTTGCGATGTGCAGTACCTGTTTGCCGAGGACATCCTTGGCACAAATCGCGGCCATATGCCCCGCCATTCCAAGGTCTATCGGAACTTCGCGGCAGAGTTCGACCGCCTGCAGTCAGAGCGCATCGCGGCGTTCCGCGAGTTCATCTCGGATGTGGCATCGGGGGCCTATCCGGAAGACCGCCATATCGTCCGCATGGCCCCAGAGGAGGCCGCGTCCTTCCTGGCACGCATCGAGACAGCACGATGACCGTCGTCTGTGCGGACATCCCCCAGATCAGGGATGAGGGCCCTTCGCGCAGTGGCGACGCGGCCCGGACGCCGCGCAGACGCAAGACGCGTTTCACGGCCAAGGGCAAGGGGGGCCTGTTCTGATCGAAGCACCGGGCAATGCCCGCTGGGCGCGCGATCTCGTGCAGGCGAAGTCCGCCCTGTGGGTGGTTGCTTGCATGTGCTGAACGCGGTGGAAGATGTGACGCGCGCACGGATTGCGGCGATCCTTGACACATCTGTCACGGGCCTTGTGCACAAGACTGCATGAGCGCACGGCCCGCACCTGACCACCGCAATCGCCCGTCCCTCCGCACGCGATCATGGTGCCGCGCGCCGGGCGATTGCCCATCCCTCGCCAAAGCGCAGGAAATCTAAACCGGCCCTGGTCACGGCTGGATGAAAGACCGGTGGCCGATCCCATTCCGAACAAACCACGGAAAACAATCAACTCGACAGGCGCAGAACCCTGCACACGTCTTCAAGGGAATCAATGGCGGAGAGGGTGGGATTCGAACCCACGGTAGGCTTGCACCTACTCCGGTTTTCGAGACCGGCGCGATCGACCACTCCGCCACCTCTCCGTGCCGTTGGGGGTCGTCAGGGACGGGTGTCTAGCTGGACCGGTGGGGGGTTGCAAGACCGATTCTCCGGGATTTTCGGGAAAGCCTTACTTCGCGCGGGCCGGGCGGGTGATCGCGCAGATGTGGGTGGGGCGGGTTGGCATTTGAGGTGACAGTCTCTAGCTCTTCTGGAAAGGTCGGGCAGCGGTGCCGCGGTTATTGGTGGTGCGGCGTGCTGCGACGGCGAGGCGGCATGGGAAGGGTGGCGAGCATGGAAACCGGGATGATGGAACGCGGCCGGCCGGGTGCGGCGGGGACAGGCACGGCGTTGTGCCGCGTGGCGCGCGCGGGGCTGTTGGCCATGGCGCTGGTGGGGGCTGTCCCCACAGGCATCCTGCCGCCGTCTGCCGCCTGGGCGCAAGAGGCCACGCCGGACACGGCAGAGGCGGCGACGGCCGGGGTTGAGACCGTCGATCCGGCGGTGGTGGCGCAGGTCGCTGCGCTGGTGGAGACGATGAAGATCGCCGACATCGTTGCCATCCTGCGTGAAGAGGGGGTGGAATACGGGCGCACGCTGCAGGCCGACATGTTCCCCGATGCCGGGGGGCAGGGGTGGGAGGCTTCGGTGTCGATGATCTATGACACCGCCCGCATGCAAGAGGCGCTGGTCGCGACGGTGACGCGCGAACTGGCGCAGGCGCCGCAGGCGATTGCCGAGATGCAGGCGTTTTTCGGATCCGATCTTGGGCAGAAGGTGCTGAGCCTTGAGGTAGAGGCGCGGCGCACCCTTCTGGACGACGCTGCCGAGGAAGCGGCCCGGATCGCGTGGGAGGATCTGGCAGCGGGCGGGACAGCGCGGGTGGATCTTCTGGAACGCTTCGCGGCGGCCAATGATCTGATCGAATCAAACGTGATGGGGGCGTTGAACGCAAATCTTGCCTTCTACAGCGGGATGCAGGAAGGCGGCGCTTTCGGCGGCGAGATGACGGAAGAGCAGATGCTGACCGATGTCTGGGCGCAGGAAGCCGATGTGCGGCAGCAGACGACGGAATGGCTGTATTCCTATCTGACGCTGGCCTATGGGCCGCTGACGGATGAGGAGTTGGAACAGTATCTGGCTTTCTCCGAAAGCGATGCCGGGCGGGCGCTGAACGCGGCCCTTTTCGCGGCTTTTGACGACGTGTTCACTCCGATCTCCCGCGCCTTGGGCGTGGCTGTCGCGCGGCAGCTGCAGGGGCAGGATATCTGATCCGACAATCCGTCGGGTGGTTGCGATCGGGCTTGACTTCGCGGGACGTTGCCCCGATAAGCCGCCATCCCGGCAAGGCGCGAGTCTTGGCGGGTATCGTTTTTGATGACGCCCGACAGGGCGCGCTGCCCGAGGCGGGGATACCCCGGAACGCCCGTAACTGGGGGCCACAGGGCGCGGAGCTAGGAAGAGGAAGACCCATGTTCGCGGTCCTGAAGACCGGTGGCAAGCAGTACAAGGTGCAGGCGGGTGACGTTCTGCGCGTGGAAAAGCTTGCTGCCACCGCTGGTGACAAGATCCAGTTCAATGAAATCCTGATGGTCGGTGGCGAGACCGTCACCGTCGGCGTGCCCACCGTGAAGGGTGCGGCGGTCGTGGCCGAGGTGATCGACCAGATCAAGGGCGAAAAGACCATCCACTACGTCAAGCGCCGCCGCAAGCACAGCTCGCAGCGCACCAAAGGCCACCGTCAGCAACTGACGCTGGTCCGCGTGACCGAAGTGCTGGCCACGGGTGCCGATAAGTCGGGCGTCGCTGCTGCGACCGGCACGGCCGATGCGCGCCGCGCCGCCCACAACGCTGCCGCCGCCCCGGCTGCGGAAGCACCTGCGAAACCGAAGCGCGCCAAAAAGGCCGCCGAAGCCGCTGCGGAATAAGGAGTAAAACCCCATGGCACATAAAAAGGCAGGCGGTTCGTCCCGCAACGGTCGCGACAGCGCCGGTCGCCGTCTCGGCGTGAAGCTCTATGGCGGCCAGACCGCCATCCCGGGCAACATCATCGTGCGCCAGCGCGGCACGACCTACTTCCCGGGTCAGGGCGTCGGCATGGGCACCGATCACACGATCTTTGCTGTGACTGAGGGCAAGGTGACCTTCAAGAAGGGCCTGAAAGGCCGCACCTTCATTTCGGTTCTCCCGGTCGCGGAGGCAGCCGAGTAAGCCGAACCTTTACAATCGGATTGTAAACGGGGGATCGGCTGACAGGCCGGTCCCCCAAGTCATTTTCCGGCCCGGCGCCGGGGTGGCGCGGGAGAGGAGCCTGCGCCGCGGCCTAGGGGAGAGGATCCCGTGGGGCCGGTCGCAAAAAAGCCGGAGTGCGGGCTCATTTCACCGCGCTTCGTGCCGTAACCACTTGAAGGGGGCTATTGTACCCCCGACATGCGCTTCAGCAGGAGGGAAGCCATGATGCTCGACAAGATTGCCGCTCTGCCCGAGGGTGCCATCGCGGCCGGACGGTTCATCCTGCGCCCGGTGCGCCGGTCGGATGCCGGGCTGTTCGCGCTCTATGCCGGCGATCGGCGCGTGGCCGAGGCGACGCGGTCGATCCCGCATCCACTGCCCCCGGGCGCGGCAGAGGCCTTTGTCACCCGTGCCATGCAGGTGGGCGGGGATGAGGATGTCTGGGTGATGGATGGCGCGGCCTCCGGTCTGGCCGAGGTGCTGGGCGTGATCAGCCTGAAGCGGATGGACGAGACGAAATGGGATCGCGGCCAGTCGGAAATCGGCTATTGGGTGGCGCCTGCCTTCTGGAATACGGGCTTCGCATCCGAGGCGCTGCGCGCGCTGATCGCGGCCAATCCGCAGAAGAACCGCACGATCTTTGCCGAAGTGTTCCAGGACAATCCCGGTTCGGCGCGGGTGCTGACCAATGCGGGCTTCCAGTATCTGGGCGATGCAGAGACATTCTCGGTGGCGCGCAATGCCCGCGTGCCGACCTGGACTTATATCCGCAAGCTGGATTGAGGGCGTGGCGGGGGGCCGTCCGGCCCCCCGCACCCCCCGGTTCCCGAAACGCGGCCGCTGCGTTTGCGGTGGGCGGGTTTGGGTATTTGGGCCAAGATGAAGGGGCCTGCCGAGGGAAGGCTTGAGCCTTTGGGCATTGTCCACTATCGCCTTGGGGCAATGTCGCCACGGGCGCCCCTGATGAAAGCCGTATGCCATGAAGTTCCTTGACCTTGCCAAAGTCTATATCCGCTCGGGCGGCGGCGGGGCGGGCTGCGTGTCGTTCCGGCGCGAGAAGTTCGTGGAATTCGGCGGCCCCGATGGCGGGGATGGCGGAAACGGCGGGTCGGTCTGGGCCGAGGCGGTGGAAGGGCTGAACACGCTGATCGACTTCCGCTATCAGCAGCATTTCTTTGCCAAGAACGGCCAGCCGGGGATGGGCAGCCAGCGGACGGGCAAGTCGGGCGAGGACATCATCCTGAAGGTGCCCGTGGGAACCGAGGTCATCGACGAAGACGAGGAGACGGTGATCGCGGATCTTGTCACCGTGGGGCAGCGGGTGCTGCTGGCCAAGGGGGGCAATGGCGGTTTCGGGAACCTGCATTTCAAGACATCCACGAACCGCGCGCCGGGGCGGGCCAATCCGGGGCAGGAGGGGGTGGAGCGCACCATCTGGCTGCGGCTGAAGCTGATTGCCGATGCGGGGCTGGTGGGGCTGCCCAATGCGGGGAAATCCACCTTCCTTGCCGCCGTGTCCAATGCCCGGCCGAAGATCGCGGATTACCCCTTTACCACGCTGATCCCGAACCTCGGGGTGGTGGGCGTGGACGGGCGGGAATTCGTGATGGCCGATATTCCAGGGCTGATCGAAGGGGCGTCGGAAGGGCGGGGGTTGGGGATGCAGTTCCTGGCCCATGTGGAGCGTTGCAAGGTGCTGCTGCATCTGGTGGATGGGACGTCCTCCACCATCACCAAGGATTACCGCACCATCGTGCACGAGCTTGAGGCCTATTCGGATGTGCTGGGGGACAAGCCGCGCATCCTTGCGCTGAACAAATGCGATGCGCTGGACCAAAAGACCATCACCACGCGCCGCAAGGCGCTGGAGAAGGCGTCGGGGGGGCGGGTGCATGTGATTTCGGGCGCGGCGGGGATGGGGCTGCAGGATGTGCTGCGCGCCATCTATGCCGAGATTCAGGGGGCCGAGCCGGAGAAGGAGACGGGGCCGTGGCAGCCGTGAACGAGGCGCGGGTGGCCGTGCCGGATGTGCGCGCGGCGCGGCGGCTGGTGGTCAAGATCGGATCGGCCCTGCTTGTGGACCGGGCGACCGGGCTGCGGCAGGGATGGCTTTCGGCGCTGGCCCTGGATGTGGCCGAGGCGAAGGTGCGTGGCGCGGATGTGGTGCTGGTATCGTCAGGGTCCATCGCGCTGGGGCGCAAGGTGCTGGGCCTGCCCTCGGGCGAATTGACGCTGGAGCAGAGCCAGGCCGCCGCGGCGGTGGGGCAGATCCGCCTCGCGCGGGCCTATGAAGAGGTGCTGGCGCCGCATGGGATCACCACGGCGCAGGTTTTGGTAACGCTGGAGGATACGACGGATCGGCGGCGTTATCTGAACTCTCGCGCGACGATGGAGACGCTGCTGGGGCTGGGCGTGGTGCCCATCGTGAACGAGAATGACACGGTCGCGACGGATGAGATCCGCTTTGGCGACAATGACCGGCTGGCGGCGCAGATCGCGGTGACGGCGGGGGCGGATCAGCTGATCCTTCTGTCGGATGTGGACGGGTTCTATTCGGCCAATCCGAAAGAGGACCCGTCGGCGGTGCGCTTTGATGTGGTCGAGACCATCACGCCCGAGATCGAGGCGATGGCGGGCGATCCGATCTCGGGCCTGTCCAAGGGGGGCATGAAGACCAAGCTGATGGCGGCCAAGACGGCGGTGGCCGGGGGCTGTGCCATGGCGATCATGGAAGGGTCGGTGCTGCGGCCCCTGAAGGCGCTGGCCGAAGGCGCGCATCGGACGTGGTTCGTGCCGGGGGCCGATCCGCAGGTGGCGCGCAAGCGCTGGATCAACGCGATGAAGCCCAAGGGGGAAATCCTTGTGGATGCGGGGGCCGTCACGGCGCTGCGGGCGGGCAAGTCGCTGTTGCCTGCCGGGGTGCGGTCGGTGAAGGGGGCTTTCGGGCGGGGCGAGCCGGTGGCGATCCTCGGGCCGGATGGGGCCGTGCTGGGCAAGGGGCTGATCCGTTATACGGCGGTCGAGGCCAAGGCCATTGCCGGGCACAAGTCGGGTGAGATCGAGGGGATCCTCGGCTATGCTGGGCGGGCGGCGCTGATCCATCGGGATGACATGGTGATCTGAGATGCATGCGCTGTTCTTCGACATGCAGCCGAAGCCGGGTCACATGCCGCAGTACTTTGCCCATGTGGATCGTTTGCGCCCCTTGCTCGGCGCGCATCCGGGGCTTTTGTATCTGGAGCGGTTCCGGCCGCTCGATCAGCCGGACGCCATCCTGTCGCATCAGCATTGGCAGGGTGAGGATGCGATCCGGGCCTGGCGCTGCGAGGGTGCGCATCGCGCCAGCCAGGCGGCGGGGCGGACGGTGCATTTCGAACGCTACCGCATCCGTGTGGGGCCGGAGGTGCAGCCTGATGGGGTGGGGCGGTTTGTCGTGGCGGCCTATGGCGCGGCGGCGGCCGGGCCGGGGCGGGCCCATGAAAGCGTGACCCGGCCGGGTTGGTTCCTGACCCTGGGCGAGGTCGCGGACGGGTCCGCCGCGCTGGAGATGGCGGCGGCGGCGCGGGCGGATGGGGCCGAAGAGGTGCGCATCTTTTCGGTGACGCGCGATTATTCCATGACGGATCGGGCCGAAGCGCCCGCGCTGTAGACGGTTCATTTGGATGCCGGACAACCCCGCGATGCGGGGTGGGAACGAACGGAAGGTTGGGCAGATGGCAGACGGGGCACAGGAAGACGCGGTCGGCATGATGGGCCGGATCGGGGCGGCCGCGCGGGCGGCGGCGGCGGAACTGGCCTATGCGCCGGCCGAACGCAAACATGCGGCGCTGGAGGAGGCGGCGGATGCGGTATGGGCGCGGCGGGAGGCGATCCTTGCCGCCAACGCGCAGGACATGGCCTTTGGCGAGGCGAAGGGACTGTCGCCCGCGATGATGGATCGTCTGCGGCTGGACGAGGGGCGGATCGGCGGGATCGTCGCAGGCTTGCGGGCCGTAGCCGCGCAGAAGGATCCGGTGGGCGAGGTGATGGCCGAATGGGATCGGCCCACGGGGCTGCATATCCAGCGGGTGCGCACGCCGTTGGGCGTGGTGGGCGTGATCTATGAAAGCCGTCCCAATGTGACGGCGGATGCGGGCGCCCTGTGCCTGAAGGCGGGGAATGCAGTGATCCTGCGGGGGGGATCGGAAAGCTTTCATTCCTCGGCCGCGATCCATGCCTGTCTGGTCGAGGGGTTGCGCGCGGCGGGGTTGCCCGAGGCGGCGATCCAGCTGGTGCCGACGCGGGACCGGGACATGGTGGAGGCCATGCTGCGGGCGGTAGAGTGGATTGACGTGATCGTGCCGCGCGGGGGCAAGGGGCTGGTGGGGCTGGTCCAGCGCGAGGCGCGGGTGCCGGTCTTTGCCCATCTGGAAGGGATCTGCCACGTCTATGCCGATGGCGACGCGGATCTGGAAAAGGCGCGGCGCGTGGTCATCAACGCCAAGACGCGGCGCACGGGGATCTGCGGGGCGGCGGAATGTCTGCTGATCGACCGGGCTTTCTGGGACCGGCACGGGGGCGTGCTGGTGGCGGACCTCGTGGCGCGCGGGGTCGAGGTACGGGCCGAGGGCGATCTGCTGACGATCCCCGGCACGGTTCCGGCGCGCCCTGAGGATTTCGGCTGCGAATTCCTCGACATGATCATCGCGGCGCGGATCGTGGAGGGCGTGGACGGCGCGATCGACCACATCCGCCGTTATGGCAGCCAGCATACCGAATGCATCCTGACGGAGAACGATGCCACCGCCGCGCGGTTCTTTCAGCGGCTGGACAGCGCGATCCTGATGCGCAATGCCAGCACGCAATTTGCCGACGGGGGCGAGTTCGGGATGGGGGCCGAGATCGGCATCGCCACAGGCAAGATGCACGCGCGCGGGCCGGTGGGGGCAGAGCAGTTGACGAGCTTCAAGTATCTGGTCACCGGTGACGGCACGATCAGAAGCTGATGCAGATCGTTTCGGGCGTCACCGTGATCCGTGGCCGCCGTGCGATCCGGGCCAAGGCCTGACCGGCAAGGGGAAACTGCACTTCCGAGGGATCGATCGCCGCATCGGCGGGGTGGGCCGTGGCGTCGATCTGTGCCCAGAGGCGCGGGTCATGGCGCAGGCGCGGCGAGGCAAGGTCGATGGACCATCCGGCCTTGTTCTGCGCCACCACGATGCGGCCGCCGCTGCGCAGGGCCTGTTCGGCGCACAGCAGCAGCAGAAAGGCCGCCTTCACCTCGCCCCGCGGCAGATCGGCCGCGCTGTCCCACAGCACCGTGATGCGCCCCGAAGGAAAGAGATTGGACAGGATATCCAGCACCTCGCCCCGGGGCAGGGTCTGATCGGGGCGCGCGATCCCATAGGCCACGCGGAAGAAACGGATGCGCGCATTCAGCGCCGCCACGCTTTCGGAAATCAGCGCCACCTCGTCGCTGCGCCCGGTGCCGGACAGCAGAAGCAGTTCCACCCCGTTGCCGATGGCCCCGATCGGGCCGATAAGATCATGGCAGAGGCGCGAGCCGAGCAGGGCGGAAAGGTCGGGCTGGGCGGGCATGGAATGCTCCGATACTGGGTAAGGAGAGACGGATGAACTCATTGCTGGAGCCGGGCATGCTGGTGCGACACCCCCAGGAGCCGGACTGGGGACTGGGACAGGTGCAGTCGAACATCGGGGGGCGGATCACGGTGAATTTCGAACATCGGGGCAAGGTGGTGATTGATGGCAGGCAGGTTGACCTGCGTCTGGTCTTTGATGCCTCTGACGGAGGGGCTTGATCGGGGATGATGGGGCGTTGCGCATGGATTGCAACCCTTGGTTGATGATTTGGGGCCGGCCTGTGCCGCTGTTGCATAAGGGCCGGGCGCAGCATAGATGGGCCGGGGGGCAGGTGTTGTGCCGGAGGGGCGGACGGGCCACATGATCGCCGAGGAGACCGTCTTCACTTTGCGTCTGGCGCGGGATGCGCGGGACCTGCGGGCGGCGCAGCGGCTGCGCTATTCGGTCTTTGTCGAAGAACTGGGCGCGGACGGGCCGCTGGTGGACCATGCGGCGCGGCTGGAGCGGGACGGGTTCGACGACATCTTCGATCATCTGCTGCTGATCGACACGCGGCGCGATCCGGCCCTGCTGGAGGATGTGGTGGGGGTCTATCGCCTGCTGCCGTCAGATCGGCTGGGGCCGGAGGGGCGGTTTTATTCCGAAGGGGAGTATGACCTTGGTCCGCTGCGGGCCAGCGGGCGCAAGCTTCTGGAACTGGGCCGGTCCTGCGTGCATCGTGATCACCGCGGGGGGACGGCGATGTTCCATCTGTGGAACGCGCTGGCCGATTATGTGCTGGAGCGGGGGATCGAGATCCTGTTCGGGGTGGCCAGCTTTCACGGCACGGATGTGGGGCGGCTGACGCCGTCGCTGGCCTACTTGCATCATCACCATCTGGCGCCGCCCGCGCTGCGGGTGCGGGCGCGGGCGCCGGGGTTTCAACGGATGGACCTGCAACCGCCCGAGGCGCTGGATCGCAGGGCCGCGATGGCGGCGACGCCCGCGCTGATCAAGGCCTATCTGCGGCTGGGCGGGTTCGTGGGCGAGGGGGCCTTCATCGACCGGGCCTTCAACACGACGGATGTCTGTCTGGTGATGGACACCGCCCGCATGAGCGAGCGGCATCGCGGCTATTACACGCGGGGCCGGGCTTGACCGAGGGGCCGCAGGACTGGCGCGACAGCCGGATGGCGATGCCGCGGATCACGGTGGCGGGATGGTTGCGGGTGGTCTGGCGCGGGATGATCCTGGGCGGTGTGACCTATGGCTGTCTTGTCCTGCTGCTGCTGCTGCGGGTGGTGGAGCGGCCCCTGTTCGGGATGCAACGGCCATGGACGCCGTGGATCACGCAATTCGTGTGCCGGATGGCCTTTGTCATCCTGCGGATGCCGCTGGTCGTGCGGGGGCAGGTGATGCGGCAGCGGGGCGCTGTGGTGGCCAACCATGCGTCATGGCTGGATATCTTTGCGCTGAATGCGGCGCAGCGGGGGTATTTCGTGGCCAAGTCGGAGGTGGAGCGCTGGGCCGCCATCGGCTGGCTGGCGCGGGCGACGGGCACGGTGTTCATCGCCCGCAAGGGGAGCGAGGCGAAGCGGCAGCAGCAGGTGTTCGAGGCACGGCTGCGGGCGGGGCATCACCTGATGTTCTTTCCCGAAGGCACCAGCACGGATGCGATCCGTGTGCTGCCGTTCAAATCCACGCTCTTTGCGGCCTTCTGGTCGCATGGGTTGGAGGAGGTGATGTGGATCCAGCCGGTGACCATCGCCTACCGTGCGCCCGAGGGGCGGGATGCGCGTTTCTACGGCTGGTGGGGCGATATGGAATTTGCCGAACACCTGATCATGGTGCTGGCCGAGAAGCGGCAGGGCTGGGTGGAGGTGGTCTTCCATGAGCCAGTGCCGGTGGATGCCTTCCCGGATCGCAAGGCGCTGGCTGCGCATTGCGAGGCGGAGGTGCGCAAGGGGCTGGAGGGGCGGCTGTAGCGGGTAGGATGGGCAATATTGCCCATCCTACGGGGGCGTCAACCCAAGGGGGCAAGCAGCGCCTTGAGGGCTGTGGCGGGGTCGGGCTTGGACCAGATTTCTTCACCCAGGGCGAAGAAATCGGTGACGGGGCCGAATTTTTCAACGAGTTCCGCCGTCAGCGCGCCTTCGGCGACGACGGGCACCTCGATCACCTCGGACCACCATTCGAACAGGTCCCAGTCGGCGCGGGACCCGTCGCCCAAGGGGGTGGCCCCGATGGGGCCGAAGCAGATGTAATCGGCCCCGTTTTCGCCTGCCGTCATCCCTTCGTGCCGGGTGGTGCCGCAATGGGCGCCTATGATGGCATCGGGCAGGTCCTTCCGGACCTTGCGGACGGAGCGCGCGCCATCGGTGAGGTGCACGCCGTCGAGACCCAGCCGCTCGACCATGAGCACATGGCGTTCGATCACCACGGCGACGTCGCGCTGGTGCGCGGTGTGGCGGATGGCATCGGCGGCGCGCAGGATGCGGTCTTCGTCCCGCGTTGCGAGGGACAGGCGCAGGCAGGCGATCTCGGCGCTGTCCAGCACGGCGGCGAGCTGGTCGGGGAAGGTGTCGAGGTCCAGTTCGGGGGGCGTGATCAGGTAGATTTGCGGGCGGTCTTGGTCGGCCATCGGGCGCTCCGGCAGGGGTTTGGGCGGCAATAGCGCAGTTTTGTGGGGAAGGCGAGGGTGGGGTGGGCTTGTCCGGTGGGGCAGGGGCGCGTATCTGGCGCGGGACAACCCGGAAGGAGTGCGCCCGTGACCGAGACGATCCCGCCCTGTTTCATCCTTGTCCGCCCGCAGATGGGCGAGAATATCGGGGCGGCGGCGCGGGCCATGCTGAATTTCGGGCTGGAGCGGATGCGGATCGTGGACCCGCGCGACGGCTGGCCCAATCCCAAGGCGGTGGCGATGGCGTCGGGCGCGGGGCGGGTGCTGGATCACGCGGGGATATTCCCCGACATCCCCACGGCGATTGCGGATTGCGATTTTGTCTTTGCGACCACCGCGCGGGGGCGGGAACTGGTCAAGCCCGTGGTCACGCCCGAGCGCGCGATGGAGATGACGCGGGCCATGGTTGCGCAAGGCAAGCGTGTGGGCGTGCTGTTCGGCCCCGAACGCGCAGGGCTGGAGAATGAGGATATCGCGCCGGCCAATGCCATCGTGACTGTGCCGGTGAACCCTGATTTCCCCTCGCTCAACCTTGCGCAATGCGCGCTGCTTCTGGGGTATGAATGGCGGCGGCAGACCGAGACGGTCGCGCCGGAGGTGATGGGGCTGGCGCGGACCGATTTCGCCACACGGGCCGAGGTGGAGCGGCTGTCGGATCATTTCGAGGAACGGCTGGAGGCGGCGGGCTTTTTCTTTCCGCCCGACAAGGTGGCGCATATGAAGCTGAACCTGCGCAACATGTTCGCGCGGCTGGGGCTGACGCGGGCCGAGGTGCAGACCTTTCACGGGATGCTGCGGCAGATTGCCTATAAGCTGCGCCAGCAGGGGGAGTGAGGCGCCTCTGGCGGGCGTCGGACCGGGGGCCAGCCCCCGGACCCCCGGGGTATTTCCGCCAAGATGAAGCGGCAGGGACCTAATCTTTCTGCGGATCCGGCGGGCAGGCGGGGGTGCTGCCCGGCGCTCTTCGCCGCAGCCCCTTGAAGGGGGCGGGGGGTGGGCATACCCTCCGCGCCGAATGAGGGAGACGGCGACATGGCAGGCAAGCGCAGCATCTTTGAAGAGGTGGGGCAGGGGGTGGCATCCGCCCCGCCGCCGCAGGGGGGCATGATCGCGGCCCGGGCGCAAGGGGCGCGGCGGGGAATCCGGCTGTGGCTGGTGGCGCTGTTCCTGCTGGTCGCCACGATGATCGCCGTGGGCGGCATGACGCGGCTGACGGATGCGGGTCTGTCGATCACCGAATGGCGGCCGGTGACGGGGGCGATCCCGCCGCTGGATCAGGCGACCTGGGAGGCGGAGTTCGAGAAATACCGCGTCATCCCGGAATATCAGTTGCAGAACAAGGGGATGAGCCTTGAGGAATTCAAGGTCATCTATTGGTGGGAATGGGGGCATCGGCAGCTTGGCCGGGTGATCGGGCTGGTCTGGGCGGTGGGGTTCCTGTGGTTTCTGGTGGCGCGGCAGATCCCGGCAGGCTGGACCGGGCGGCTGCTTGGCCTTGGGGCGCTGGGCGGGCTGCAGGGGGCCATCGGTTGGTGGATGGTGTCATCGGGCCTGACGGGGACGATGCTGGATGTGGCCTCGTACCGCCTGGCCACGCATCTGGGGCTGGCTTTCGTGATCCTTGGGCTGATCGCGTGGTATGTCTTTCTGCTGGGGCGGTCAGAGGCCGCGTTGATGCAGGCGCGGCGGGGGCGGGAGGCGAAGCTGTTTTCGCTGTCCACGGGCCTGATGCATTTCGCCTTTCTGCAGATCCTGCTGGGGGCGCTGGTGGCCGGGATTGATGCCGGGCGGGGCTTTCCGACCTGGCCCCTGATGAACGGGCAGTTCTTCCCGGCGGATGCCTTCTATGTGCCGGACGGGCAGGGGGGCAGCCTGCCCATCTGGCATGCCTTCTTTGAAAATCCGGGGCTTGTGCAGTTCATGCACCGGATGAGCGGCTATCTTCTGTTCGCCTTTGCCATTGTCGTCTGGCTGCGGGGGCGCAAGTCGGCCCATGCGGCGACGCGGGCTGCCTTCCATGGCGTGATGGCGATGATGGTGGCGCAGATGGTGCTGGGGATCGCGGCGGTGCTGACGGCGGCGCATGTGCATGTGGCGATCACCCATCAGGTGGGCGCGGTCATCCTTTGGGTGCTGATCATCCGGGCGCGTCATCTGGCGGGCTATCCGGTGGCGGGTTCGATCCGGGAGGGGACGGCATGACGGCCTATGACGATCTGATGGCGTTCCAGCGCGAGACCGAGGCGCTGGCGCAGGTGGCGGGGCGGCTGGGCTGGGATCAGGAGACGGTGATGCCGCGGGGCGCGGCGGAGCAGCGGTCAGAGGAATTGGCCGCGATGGAGGGGGTGCTGCATGCGCGGCGCACCGATCCGCGGATTGCGGACTGGCTGGCGTCGGCGGTGCCTGCCGATGCGGTGGCGGCGGCGCAAATCCGTTTGATTTCGCGGAGTTACGCGCGGGCGACCAAGGTGCCGGCGCGGCTGGCGCAGGAGATCGCGCGGGTGACATCCATGGCGCAGGGCATCTGGGCCGAGGCGCGGGCGCGCGAGGATGTGCCGGGCTTCCTGCCGGTGCTGGCCGAGGTGATCCGCCTGCGGCAGGAAGAGGGGGCCGCGCTGGCTCAGGGGGGCGACCCTTACGACGCCTTGATCGACGATTACGAGCCGGGTGCGACGGCGGAAAGCATCGGTGCGATGTTCGCCCGGATGCGGCCCCGGCTGGTGGATTTGCGCGCGCGCATTCTGGGTGCTGCGCGGCAACCTGCTGGTATCGCAGGGAAATTCGGTGAAGAGGCGCAGTTGCGCATGGCCCGCGATCTGGCGACGGCCTTTGGCTATGACTGGAACCGGGGGCGGCTGGATATCGCGGTGCATCCCTTTTCGTCAGGTTCGGGCGATGATGCGCGGATCACCACGCGGGTGGCGGAGGCGGATCCGTTCAACTGTTTCTATTCCACCATCCATGAGGTGGGTCATGCCTGCTATGAGCTGGGCATAGACCCGGATTATCGCCTGACGCCGCTTGGATCGGGCGTGTCTATGGGTGTGCATGAAAGCCAGAGCCGCATCTACGAAAACCAGCTTGGCCGCAGCCGCGCCTTCACCGGCTGGATGTTCGGGCAAATGCGTGACCGCTTTGGCGATTTTGGCGTAAGGGATGCGGACGCCTTCCACGCGGCGGTGAACCGCGTGCAGGCGGGATATATCCGCACCGAGGCCGATGAGGTGCATTACAACCTGCATGTGATGATGCGCTTTGATCTGGAGCGCGCGCTGATCCGGGGCGATCTGGCGGTGGGCGATCTGGAAGCGGCGTGGAACGACCGGTTCGCCGCCGATTTCGGGGTGGCGGTGGATCGGCCGTCGCATGGCATGTTGCAGGATGTGCATTGGTCGGTGGGCCTGTTTGGCTATTTCCCGACCTATACCTTGGGGAATGTTTACGCAGGCTGCCTGCACCGTGCGCTGCGGGCCGATATCCCCGATCTGGACGACCATCTGGCGCGTGGCGATGCCCGGCCTGCGACGGAATGGCTGCGCGCGCGGGTGCAGCGGCATGGCGGGCTGCGGTCGCCGCGCGACACCATCGCCCATGCCTGCGGCTTTGCCCCGGATGAGGGGCCGCTTCTGGATTACATCGAGGCGAAGTTTGCTGTGATCTATGACCTTTGAACGGGGTGAGGGGCGGGCGGTCTGGACGCTCGCCCTGACGCAGGCGCTGGGATATGCCTGTTTTTTCTATGTTTTCGCGGCGCTGCTTCTGTATTGGCAGCGGGAAAGCTGGCTGTCTGACGGGGTGATCGCGGCGGGGCCGCTGGTGGCGACGCTGGTCGCGGCCACGGTGGCGCCAGCGGTGGGGCGGGCGCTGGATCGGGGGCAGGCGGTGGCCATGATGGCGGCCGGGCCGGTGATTGGTGCGGCGGCGCTGGCCTGTCTGGCGCTGGCCGGGGGCGAGATCGGCTGGTTTGCGGGCTGGATCGGGCTGGGGCTGGCGCAGGCGCTGTGCCTGTATGACGTGTGTTTCGGGATGATGATCCGGCGTTTCGGGCCAGAGGCGCGGGGGGCGATCACGCGGGTGACGCTGGTGGCGGGGCTGGCCTCGACGCTGGCCTTTCCGGCGGGGGCGTGGATGGCGGCGGGCTGGGGCTGGCGGGGCGCGGTCTGGGTTGCGGTGGGCGTGGCGCTGGGGGTGATGCTGCCCTTGCAGGTCTGGGCGGCGCGGGTGTTGCAGCGCGGGACGCAGGCGGCGGTGGCGGCGCGGGATGTGCCGCGGCTGGGCTGGGGGGCCATGCTGCGGATGCCGGGGTTCATCGGGCTGGCGGTGCTGTTTTCGCTGGTGAACCTGAACCACTGGATGCTGGTGAACCTGATCCGCCCGATGCTGGAGGCGCTGGCGGTGGCGCCGGATCTGGCGGTGCTGGCGGCGGCGGTGGTGGGGCCGGCGCAGGTGCTGGGGCGGTTGGCGCTGGCGGGGGCGGGGGCGCGGGTGGGAACCGGGGCGGCGGCCGGGATCACCGTGGGCGCGTTGGTGGTGGCGCCGGTTTTCCTTGGGTTGGCCGTGGTTTGGCCGGTGGCGGCGGTGGGGTTTGCGGCCTGTCAGGGGGCGGCGATGGGGATCATCACCATCCTGCGGCCCGTGCTGGTGGCCGAGACATTCGGCGAGGGGCGCTATGGCGCGGTGGCGGGGATGATGGCCATTCCGGGCCTGGCGGCGCTGGCGGTGGCGCCGTTGATCGGGACGGGGCTGATGGCGCTGGGTGGGGTGTGGCTGATGATCGGGGTGGCGTTCGGGCTGGCGCTGGCGGCGGCGGGGGCGCTGGCGGCAAGACGTTGAGAACGCAGGGTTAATTGGGGCGGCGCCCGTGTTTTGGCCGGTGCCGTAACGCGTGCAGGTCCGTGTGCAGACAGGTGTATGCACGCGCGGTGGCTTTTGACGGCGTTAACCATAAGGTCGGCGGGGGTGAGTCGGCCCGCTGCGGGGCATCTGGACCTAAGCGCCGGTCACTTCTGGATGGATGCGGAAGCGCGGTCAGGCCCAATCGGGCGCGCGCTTCTCGAGGAAGGCACTGATGCCCTCTTCGGTGTCGCGCCAAAGCATGTTTTCGGTCATGCGGTCGCCCGTCAGGGCATAGGCCTGATCGAGCGGCAGACCCATCTGATCATAGAAGCTGCGCTTGCCGATGCGGACGGCGGCGGTGAGCTTGGCGGCCAGCGTTTCGGCAAGCGCCCGGGTGGCGGTATCGAGGTCGGCGGGCGCGGCAATGCGGTTCACAAGGCCCACCTCGCGGGCGCGGGGGGCGGGCAGGAATTCGCCCGTGGTCAGCATCTCGAACGCGACGGCGGGAGGGACCTTGCGGGTGAGGGCCACCATCGGGGTGGAGCAGAAGAGGCCGATATTCACCCCGTTCACGCCGAAGCGGGCATCCTCGGCGGCCACGACCATATCGCAGGAGGCGGCCAGCTGGCAGCCTGCGGCGGTGGCGATGCCGTGGACCTGCGCGATGACGGGCTGGGGCAGGGCGGGCAGGCGCTGCATCATGGCGGCGCAGGCATCGAAGAGCTGGCGGAAGAAGGCGGCGCCCTTGTCGGCCCCGGCCCGGGCGGCCTGCATCTCTTTCAGGTCGTGGCCCGCGCAGAAGGCCCGTCCTGCGCCGCGCAGGATGACCACGCGGGTGGCGCGGTCGGCGGCGAGGCGGTCAAGCTCTGCCGTCAGCCGGGCGATCATGGCGGTGGACAGCGCGTTGAGGCTGTGGGGCGCATTGAGGGTGAGCGTGGCGATGCCACCCGCATCTTCGCGCTGGATCAGGTCATCGGTCATTGCATCCCCCCATCGGCTTTGCCAGACGATAGGGGGAGAAGCGGGGAGAGGGAAGCGGATGGAATTGAAGATGGACCGCGAGGCGCTGACGGCGTTCCTTTTGCGGGATTTCGGGCAGGTGGCGGCGGATTTCGCGGTGGAGCGGGCCGATGCGGATGGGGTGACGCTGCGGCTGCGGGTGGCCGAGCGGCATCTGCGGCCCGGCGGCACGGTGTCGGGGCCGTCGATGTTCGCGCTGGCGGATGTGGCGCTGTACCTGGCGATCCTGAGCCGGTTGGGGCCTGTCGCGCTGGCGGTGACGACCAATGCGAGCATGGATTTCATGCGCAAGCCTGCGGCGGGGCAGGATGTGCGGGCGGAGGCGCGGCTGTTGAAGCTGGGCCGGGTGCTGGCGGTGGGGGATGCGCTTTTGTATTCCGAAGGCGTGACCGAGCCGGTGGCGCGGGCGTCGATGACCTATTCGATCCCGCCGGGGGCGGTGGAAGGGCGCTGATGGCGGGCGGTTGCGTGGAGAGGCGAGAGGGGGCGTTTCATGGCCGAGATTGACCTTGGCACCTTGGCGGTGGTGGGCGCTGAGTATGGGAGCGTCCGGCATCTGACTGGCGGGGCGGTGATCGCGGCGGGGGGCGGGACGGATGCCTTTTCGCCCCCCGATGGCGGAGCGGCGGTGGATCGGTTGCCGGGGTTGCGGCTGACCTGCCCGGAGGGGCCGTGGATGCTCACCGCGCGGGTGGCGCCGCGCTTTGCGGCGGCTTTCGATGCGGGGGCGTTGATGCTGCGCACGGATTCAGGGATTGGCGGGGCAGGCGACTGGGCGAAGCTCGCCTTCGAGCGATCGCCTGACGGGCGGACGATGGCGGTGAGTGTGGTCACGCGCGGCGTGTCAGATGATGCCAACGGGCCGGATTGCGAAGGTGAGGCGCTGTTCCTGCGGGCCTGCTGGACCGGGGCGGCCTATGCCTTTCACATCTCGGTCGATGGGGCGCGGTGGGATTTGCTGCGCTTTTTCGCGCTGCCGGGCCGTGTTGTCGCCGTGGATATCGTCGCGCAGTCGCCGACCGGGGCAGGGTGCGAGGTCTGGGTGGACCGGGTGACGCTGACGGCGGGCGCCCCGGAGGACCTGCGGGACGGCAGTTGACCCCAAAAGGCGCGACCGTGGCGCAGCAAAACGGCCCCCGAGGGGGCCGTTGCCAGAGCGCCGGGGCGGCGGATCGGCGCTGTCCTGTCAGCCTTTCGGGCGGGTGAAGCGGCCTTCGATCTGGGCGCCGCTTTCGATGATGAGGCCGGCATAGGTGACATCGGCCTGCACCCGGGCCGTGGCGCGCAGGGTGAAGCTTTCGGTGCTGACGCGGCCGTCGAGCGTGCCCTTCACCTCGATCGTTTCGGCCGAGACGGTGCCTTTGACGCTGCCTTCGCTGCCGATCATCAGGCTGCGGGCGGCGAGGTTGCCATCGACTTCGCCAAAGACCTCGACCGCGCCGGTGGAGGAGATTTCGCCGGTGATGCGCAGATCGGACGCCAGCACCGATTTCCCGGCATTTGGGTTCGGGGCGCGCTGCGGCGGGGCCGTCGGGGCGAGGGGATCGGTCTTGCTGAACATGGGGTCCTCCGGATGTAGGCCGATAAGGGGGGAAGCGGGCGCAGGGGTCAAGAGTGCAGGCGGGCGGGAGGGGGGCGGATCGGCGGGGAGAGGGGGATTTCGGGCGATCCTATCCGCTGGTTGTAGGCGGGGATGTCGGTTGTGGGCCTGACAAGCGGGGGAGGGGCGGCTGAAATGGCGGCGGGAATCAGCAAGGGGACATGCGGGCGATGGTGGATGAGGCGTTTTTCAGGCCGGTGTCGGGGTTTGACCTGCCGCGATTCGCAGGCATCCCCACCTTCATGCGGCTGCCGCATGTGGGGCTGGAGGATCCGCGACTGGCGCAGGTGCAGATCGGGCTGATCGGCGCGCCTTGGGATGGCGGGACGACGAACCGCCCCGGGCCGCGCCATGGGCCGCGCCAGTTGCGCGATCTGTCCACCATGATCCGGGCGCAGAACGGGGCGACATGGGTGGCGCCTTTTGAGCTGGCGCGCTGTGCCGATCTGGGGGATGTGCCGCCCAATCCGGGCGATCTGATGGACAGCCTCGCGCGGATGGAGGCGTTCTACGCCCGCGTGGTGGCGGCGGGGGTGCTGCCGCTGACCGGGGGTGGGGATCATCTGTGCAGCCTGCCGATCCTGCGGGCGGTGGCGAAGGCGCGTCCAGTGGGGATGATCCAGTTCGACAGCCATACCGACCTGAACGACGTCTATTTCGGGACCGGGCGCTATACCCATGGCACGCCCTTCCGCCGCGCGGTGGAGGAGGGGCTGATCGACCCCAAGCGATACGTCCTGATCGGCATCCGCGGCACGGCCTATGGGCGGGAGGATTGGGATTTCGCGGAAGCAAACGGCATCCGCATCATCCCCATCGGCGAGTTCCACCGCCGCGGGGTGGAGGATGTGATGGCCGAGGCGCGCGCGATCGTGGGGGCGGGGCCGGTTTATGTGACCTATGACATTGATTTCGTCGATCCGACCTTCGCGCCGGGGACGGGAACGCCCGAGGTGGGCGGACCGAACAGCTGGCAGGCGCTGGAGGTGGTGCGGGGTCTGCGGGGGCTGGATCTGGTGGGGGCCGATCTGGTGGAGGTGAGCCCGCCTTTCGATCCGTCGGGCGGGACGGCCTGGCTGGGGATATCGCTGATGTTCGAACTTCTTTGCGTGATGGCCGAGCGGGTGGCGGCGCGGGGCTGATCGCGTCTGGCGGAGGTGAGGGGGGCCTTGCCCCCCGCGCCGCCTTCGGCCACGCTCCCCCAGGGTATTTTGACCAAGATGAAGCCAGCCAGACAGGGACGGGGGCAGGGATGGATGTTGATCTGATCGTGAAGAATGCACGGGTCATCACGATGGATGCGGGGCGGCCTTTCGCGCAAGCCGTGGCGGTGCGGGCGGGCCGGATCGCTGTGGTGGGCGGCGCCGAGGTGGCGGCGCTGGCGGGGCCCCGGACGCGGGTGGTGGATGCGGGGGGGCGGACGCTGCTGCCCGGTTTCGTGGAAAGCCATCTGCATCTGGTGCTGGGCGGGTCGGAACTGGTGCAGTTGCAGATCGGCGGGGTGATGGGGTTCGAGGCGCTGCGTGCGGCGTTTCTGGACTATGCGGCAAAGAACCCCGACCGCGCGCTGTTGATGGCGCAGGGGGCGGCGTACGAGATTCTGGGGGAACCGGTCACGCGGGCCGATCTGGACCGGGTGATCGCGGACCGGCCCATCGCGATGATGGCGCCGGATCATCACACCGTCTGGGCCAATACGATGGCGCTGGAGAAGGCGGGGCTGTTGCACGGGGCCCAGATGCCGCATGGGCATGAGGTGGTGATGGGGCCGGATGGCACGGCCACGGGCGAGCTGCGGGAGTTCGAGGCCTTTGGTCCCGTGCTGGCGCTGGGGGGCGAGGCGCATCTGCAGCTGGGCATCGCGACCGGGGGGGAGCCGGACCCCTGGCCGGATGCGGCGACCTTTGCCGCGGACCTTGAGAAGGTGGTGGCGGGGCTTGCCCATTGTGCGGCGCATGGGATCACCACGATGGTGAACATGGATGGCAACCGCTACACCTGCGCGCTGCTGGCCGCGCTGGAGGAACAGGGGCGGCTGACGGCGCGGGTGCGCGTGCCCTTCCACATGAAGCCCCACATGGAGCTGTCGGAACTGGACCGCGCCAGCGCCATGGCGGCGGAATTCGACGGCGATTGGGTGCGGTCGGGCTTTGTGAAGATGTTCATGGACGGGGTGGTGGACAGCCGCACGGCCTATATGCTGCACGATTATCCCGGGGCGCCGGGGCATCGGGCCGATCCGCTGTTCCCGCCGGAGCGGTTCAACGCGATCTGCACCGAGATCGACCGGCGCGGTCTGCAGATCGCGGTCCATGCCATCGGCGATGCGGCGGTGCGCCAGACGATCGATGGCTATGAGGCGGCGGGGCGGGCCAATGGCCTGCGCGACATGCGCCACCGGATCGAACATATCGAGCTGATCGACCGGGCCGATGTGCCGCGTCTGGGATCCCTCGGGATCACGGCAAGCGTGCAGCCGCCGCATCCGCCGGGGGTGATGGATTTCCCCATGTCCACCATGGACCACGTCTTTCACCGCGCGCGGTGGCGCGACGCCTATCTGTGGAAGACGCTGAAGGATCACGGCGCCGCGGTGGCCTATGCCAGCGACTGGCCGGTGACGGATGTGTCGGTCCTCCGGGGGATACAGGCGGCGATGACCCGCGTGCCCTATGACGGGGCAGGGGATGAGCGGCTGAGCCTGATGGAGACGCTGCACGCCTATACGGCGGGGGGCGCCTGGGCGGGACATTGGGACGACATCACCGGCACGCTGCGGGTGGGGATGGCCGCGGATATGGTGCTGCTCGATGGGGATATCGAGGCGGCCGATCCCCTGACCATTGGCGCGATGGGAATCGCGCTGACGGTTGCGGGGGGCAGGGTGACCTATGCGGCAGAGGGGTTCGCCTGAGGGTCGGCCAAAAGGTGCCCGGCCCCGGCCATGCGCCGGGGCCTGCGTTTGGCGGCGGAGGAGGTGCGGGGTCAGGCGCGGGGCGGGGAGAGGGGGGTGATTCACCTCGCGACAGGAGATGAACCGGGGTGAATCGGGGGTGACTCGGGGATGACTCGGCCCGGAATCGGCGGTCTGGCGGTCCGGAAGGCGCGATCATCGGGGCTGGCGGCAGGGGGGCCAAGCGAAATCTTGCGATCCGGCCCTTGCAAACCCCAAGTTTTCTTGGGCCGCCGAAAAAATCGTCATCTTCCCGTCATTTTCCTCTTGCGGCCCCGGGACGAGAACCGTAGATAACCGCTCACCGAAGACGACGCGACGCTGAACGGCGAAACGAAGACGACGGAAGTTGCGGCAGAAGCCGTAGCGAAAAAACTCTGGAGGCAAGGCGGGAAGCGACGCTGGTATCGGCGTGCGGCTTGTTTTGTGTCTGGAACGCTCTTTGACATTGATGGATTTATGAAGGGATATGCGGGCGGTTTGGGCGCATCGGCGTTTGGATTGTTTGCATATCGGCTCACTAGGGTGGTAACATCCGATGATGTGAGTGTCAGCTTCACTGTC
>NZ_JAAATW010000005.1 GCF_009908315.1 Paragemmobacter ruber | reverse complement strand
ATCACCGCCTTCGTGTTGTCAGAATAGGGCCTGAGAACATCTGCCAAGTGACGTTCGAGCCTCGGCCACGGATGCGCCCCTTCCGGCAGCATCTTCCATGCAACGCGCCGCATCTTCACGTTCTCGAAGGGGCTTATGTCGCGGCGCATGAACTGGCACTCGCCGAAAAGTTCCAGCAGCAAGTTGGTGCAATGCCGGATGGCTTCCCGGTTGTCTGGCTGGTTCAAGAGCGCAGGTCCGACAACGAATGCACCGGCATCGGTCTCGACGTAGGTCAGTTCAATCGCGGGCGGCTCGATGAAGCTACGGGGATAGCAAAGACGATAGATGTCCTTGAAATCCTCCATCTCTTCCTGGTCACGGCCTCGCCATTCCGTCCAGCGCCAGCGAACCGTGCGGATGTAACGCTCTTCCTTCGGTTCATCGCGATGAGCCATCCAACGACCTTCCGCGTTGAAGCGGCTTACGGCCCCGACCCCCAACGGCAGGATGGTATCACCGTTGCCGGGTGGGTCATTGAACCCGATGCGCGGCAGCTTCTGCCGGTTGGCATCGGTCACCGCTGCGACCATGCGCAGTTCAACGCCTTCTCCGATCCCTTCCAGGTAGGGGGCGACGTTGCGGATATATGCCTTCTGGATCAACATAATGGGCTCCTTTTTCCCTCGATCCGCTCGGGCTGAGTCTGCCCGCTCGATTTTGCCTTGACCGGCAAGGCCCTTCGTCATAGGTTCTATGACGAAGTCGTAGGGCGCTTCGCCAAAGAAAAAGGCCGAAAGGCCGCCAGTCAGTTCCTACGATATCGTCATAATATATCTTACGGAGGCGTCTTGTCAACTTCTCAGGAGGGCGACGGTATCTTTGCGGCGCGGTTGCGTGCGGCGCGTGAACAGCGCGGTCTTAATCAAACCGAGCTAGCGAAGAGATCTGGTCTCCAGCCCGCTGCCATTGGACACTTCGAGGCTGATCGCCGGAAGCCTTCGTTTGCCAATATACGGGCGCTTGCCAAGGCGCTTGATGTGTCGTCAGATTTTTTGCTCGGGCGAGCGGCGTCCCTGCAGGGGGCTACTACTGCTTTCCGCAACGAGGAGAGCTTAACCGCAGATGACCGTGACACGATCCAGATGATGATCGACACCCTCGCTAAACGGCGGCAGGGTGACGGCTCTTGAGCAAGTTTCGTCTTCTCATGGCGCGCCAATGCGGCGAGAAGATCGCCGCTGACCATGGTTTCACGACGTTTCCTGTTGACCCCTTTGCGATAGCCGCGAAGGAAGACATTCTTGTCGAGGCCAAAGACCCTGACCGCAAGGGTATGAGCGGCTGCATCGTATTTAATGATGATGGGGTCGGCATCATCTATGCGACCGATATCCGTAGTGAAGGGTTTCGGCGGTTCACCGTAGCCCATGAGCTAGGGCACTATTTCCTCGAAGGACATCCGGACGAAATCTTGAAGTCCGGACCCGTACACTTCTCGCGGGCGGGGTTCGTTCAAGGAAGCAGCTCGATAGAGATCGAGGCGGATCACTTCGCTTCCGGCCTGTTGATGCCAACCCGCCTGACACGCGAGGCACTTTACAGATCCCCGATCGGCCTTGCTGGCGTGCAGCATCTCGCAACTGTGGCTGAAGCATCTCTTACCGCGGCTGCCATCAGAACCGCCGAATGCGCGCCTTATCCGGTGGCGGTCATCGTCAGTGAGCGCGAGCAAGTGTCGTATGGATTCATGTCTGAGGGCTTCAAGAAGCTTGGAAGACTGCGCTTTCTACGCAAAGGGGATGGATTGCCGCATACGGGCACCCGCGACTTCAATGCGGTCGTAGATAACATCCGCCAAGGACGTTCAGTTTGCTCCCAGTCCACTCTCGCGGAATGGTTTGGCGGTCCGGCTGGCATAACACTTGACGAAGAGGTTATCGGGCTGGGCAGCTACGGCTATACTCTTACAGTTCTGTCTAGCGAGGCGCTGGCTGATGATCCAGAGGAAGAAGAGAACGAAGAGCAAAACCTTATTAGAAGCTGGACCCCGAGGTTTCGCTAGCTTTCTTTGAGCGCCCCATACAATCTCGTTACTTGTTCCCGTCGATCCACTTCGACATCAGCCCCTTGTCGCGGAAGCATTCGTCCGGGACGGCGCGCCGTTTGATCCGGGCGAGTTTCTCCGCGAAGGCCACCTGCTTCGAGGTCGGCAGCTGGTCCAAGTCCGACACTGGCTTCAACTGGGCCTGCGCATCGATCCAGGCGCTGAGCGACCGGCGATCCTGCTGGACTTCCCAAGGCAGGAGGGTCTTGTTGCGGAGGGCGAGCGAGCGCGCATAGGCGATCTGCTTGGTTGTCGCGGGCAGGGCATGCGTGGTGCTGTCCATCGGGAACCCCCTTTCTGGCTTGGCTTTCAATATAGAACATAACAGGAACAAAATCAAGCCAAGCAACCGGAATGCCTCGGTTCGAGAGGGAAAGGAGGGTCGGGGAAGATCAGGCCTGAGGGTGCCCGAGAGAGGGCGCCCGGGCCTGTCCCTGTCCCTCATTCCGGAGTTTCCCGATGACCTATCTCGCGCCTGTTGCGCCTCCCGTTCCTGTTCCATCTCGCGATCCCGCGCCCGCGCCCGCGATCCTCGCCGTCGCCGAAGCACTTCAGCCCGATCTCGCCCAAGGCTTCCAGATCGACGCGCTGCGTCTGCGGCTGGAGATGGAGCGCGCCTTTGGCGGCTCCGATGCCGATGGCGCCTGGGATTGGAAGCTCGCCTATGAGGCGGGCGAGGTGGCGCTCATCCTCTTCCTGCGGAAATTCGGCCGCGCGCTGCTGGCCCGTGCGGGCTCGCCAGCTGCCCTGCTGCCGATCCTCGCCAAGGTGGCCGACCTCTTGCCGACGCACACCCGGCGCTCGGAGGAGATGGAGCGGTTCCAGCAATTCTCGACGCCGCTGCCCATGGGGCTCGCGGCCTTGGAGGCGGCGCAGATCACCCCGCGTGACCTGGTCCTCGAGCCTTCGGCCGGGACCGGGCTTCTGGCGATCCTCGCCGAGATCGCCGGCGGCAGTCTCGCGCTGAACGAGTTGGCCGACACCCGCGCCGACCTTCTACGCCTTCTCTTTCCAGGGCGCGTCGTCACCACCTTCGATGCTGCGCAAATCGACGACCATCTGGACGCGGGCCTGCATCCGAGCGTCATCCTGATGAACCCGCCCTTCTCGGCCGTGGCCAATGTTGATGGCCGGACGACCGAGGCGACGGCCCGGCATCTGCGCTCGGCCCTTGCCCGGCTGGCCCCCGGCGGGCGTCTGGTCGCTATCACAGGGGCTAGCTTCGCGCCCGATGCACCCGCCTGGGCGGAAACCTTCGCCCGCCTGACCGAGAGTGCCCATCTGGTCTTCACCGGCGCTGTGTCGGGGGCAGCCTTCGCCAAGCATGGCACCAGCTTCGAGACCCGGATCTCGGTCTTCGACAAGTGCCGTGGCGGCGAGCGGGGTGGCATTACCGCTGATCTGGCACGCTCCATCTCGCCGGATGTGGCGCAACTCCTCGCCCGGATCGTGGCCGAGGTCCCTCCGCGCCTCGCGTTGGATTCGGGTGATGTCGCTCGAACCCGCGCCCCCTTCCCGGGAGCTCCTGCCCGTGCTTCTGGCTACGCGGCTGGAAAACCGCGTGCAGCGCCGTCGGCCAGCGTCGCGGCGAATGTCTCCGCGCCAGATGCCGAAGACCTCGCCTACACGCTGTGCGAGACGGTGGACGACCTCGGCGCCGCGCGCCTTTCAGACGCGATCTACGAGACCTTCCGCCTGCAGGCCATCGACATCCCCGGCGCGGCCCCGCACCCGACCAAGCTCGTGCAGTCGGCGGCCATGGCCTCGGTCGCGCCCCCGAAACCCACCTACCGCCCGAAACTCCCCGCCGCCGTATTGCGGGACGGTCTCCTGTCAGATGCCCAACTCGAAACCGTGATCTATGCTGGCGAAGCGCATGGCGCGCATCTCGCCGGGTCGTGGTGCGTCGATGAAACTGGCGACATGGTCTCGGCCGCGCCCGAGGATGCCGCTGATGCAGTCCGCTTCCGGCGGGGCTTCTTTCTTGGCGACGGCACTGGCGCGGGCAAAGGCCGCCAGTCGGCAGGGATTCTGCTCGACAACTGGTGCCAAGGCCGACGCAAGGGGCTCTGGATTTCGAAGAGCGACAAACTTCTGGAGGATGCGCAGCGCGACTGGTCCGCACTGGGCCAGGAGCGCCTGCTCGTGACGCCCCTGTCGCGTTTTGCCCAGGGCCGCGACATCCCGCTGACCGAGGGCATTCTCTTCACCACCTATGCGACGCTGCGCTCTGAAGAACGCGGGGCCAAGAAGTC
The DNA here is from genome assembly GCF_009908315.1 of Paragemmobacter ruber. GTDB lineage: Bacteria > Pseudomonadota > Alphaproteobacteria > Rhodobacterales > Rhodobacteraceae > Paragemmobacter > Paragemmobacter ruber. The sequence goes on along the minus strand of NZ_JAAATW010000005.1, from coordinate 135,657 downwards.
CCGCGTCGACCAGATCGTCGACTGGCTGGGGGCGGATTTCGACGGGGTGATCCTGTTCGATGAAAGCCATGCCATGGCGAATGCCGCCGGGTCGAAGGGCGAGCGCGGCGATACCGAGGCCTCGCAGCAGGGCAGGGCAGGCCTGCGCCTCCAGCACAAACTGCCCAATGCCCGCGTGGTCTACGTCTCTGCCACGGGAGCCACGACGGTGCACAACCTGGCCTATGCGCAACGGCTCGGCCTCTGGGGTGGCGAGGACTTTCCGTTCGCAACGCGCGCGGAATTCGTCGAGGCCATCGAGGCGGGCGGTGTCGCGGCAATGGAGGTCCTCGCCCGTGACCTGCGGTCGCTCGGCCTTTATACCGCCCGGTCGCTCTCCTACGACGGCGTCGAATACGAGATGCTGGAGCACGCGCTGACCCCCGAGCAGCGCGGCATCTACGATGCCTATGCCGGGGCCTTCGCCATCATCCACAACAACCTGGCAGCGGCGATGGAGGCTGCGAACATCACTGGAGAGTCTGGCACTCTGAACCGGCAGGCCAAATCCGCTGCCCGCTCGGCTTTCGAGTCTGCCAAGCAGCGTTTCTTCGGCCATCTGCTCACCTCGATGAAAACCCCTACCTTGATCTCCAGCATCGAGGCCGATCTGGCCGCAGGCCATGCGGCTGTCATCCAGATCGTCTCGACCGGCGAGGCGCTGATGGAACGCCGCCTGTCGGACATCCCTCCGGATGAATGGAACGATGTGCGGGTGGACATCACGCCAAGAGAGAGCTGCCTGGATTATTTGCAGCACTCCTTCCCGGTGCAACTCTACGAGCCCTTCACCGATAGCGAAGGCAACCTCTCCTCGCGGCCTGTCACGCGCGATGGCCAGCCGGTGGAATGCCGCGAAGCCGTGCGGCGGCGCGACGCGCTGATCGAGAAGCTGGCGTCGCTGCCGCCCGTGCCCGGGGCACTTGACCAGATCGTCCAGCGGTTCGGCACCGACCTCGTTGCCGAGGTCACGGGCCGCTCGCGCCGCATCGTGCGCAAGGGCGAGGGCCCTGCCGCACGGCTCGTCGTGGAAAGCCGGGCCGGCTCGGCCAACCTCGCGGAAACCGCCGCCTTCATGGATGACCAGAAGCGCATCCTGATCTTCTCGGATGCCGGGGGCACGGGGCGCAGCTACCACGCCGATCTTGGGGCCAAGAACCTGCGCTTGCGGGTCCATTACCTTCTGGAGCCCGGCTGGAAAGCCGATGCCGCGATCCAAGGCCTCGGGCGCACCAACCGCACCAATCAGGCGCAGCCGCCGCTCTTCCGGCCGGTGGCCACCGATGTGAAAGCGGAAAAGCGGTTCCTCTCGACCATCGCCCGCCGCCTCGACACGCTCGGTGCCATCACGCGCGGCCAGCGCCAGACCGGCGGGCAGGGGCTGTTCCGACCCGAGGACAACCTCGAGTCTCCTTACGCCCGCGATGCGCTGCGCCAGCTTTACCGCCGCCTCTATCGCGGCGATGTGGCGGGCTGCTCACTCGGGGCGTTTGAGGACGCGACCGGCCTCAGCCTGACCGATGACAACGGGCTGAAGGACGAGTTGCCGCCGATCACGACTTTCCTCAATCGCTTGCTGGCGTTGACGATCGACATGCAGGCCGTGCTCTTTTCGGCCTTCGAGGAATTGCTCGACCAGCGGATCGAGGGCGCAATCGCCGCCGGGGTCTACGACCTCGGGCTCGAGACGCTGCGCGCCGAGAGCTTCCGCGTCACGGATGCGCGGGTGATCTACACCCATCCCGGCTCCGGCGCGGAAACCCAGCTCCTCACCATCGCGGAAAAGCGCCGCAACACGCCGACCTCGCTGGCGGATGCGCTCGACTGGCTCGACGACCCAAAAGCACGCCTGCTGGTCAACAGCCGCTCGGGCCGTGCCGCGGTGCAGGTGCCCGCCACCAGCTTGATGCTGGATGACGGCACCATCGAACCGCGATTGCGGCTGATCCGCCCAACGGAGGCCAGCACTGTCCCTGCCCGGATGATGGAGGACACCCATTGGCTCGAAGCTGACCGCTCGGCCTTCTCCGCAGCCTGGACCGGGGAACTGGCCGAGGTGCCGGAGTTTTCGGAAGCTACGCTGCACATCGTGGCGGGCCTCCTGCTGCCAATCTGGAAGCAGCTCCCCGAGGATGAGACCCGCGTCTATCGGCTGCAGACCGATGACGGTCAGCGCATCATCGGCCGCCGGGTTTCGCCCACCTGGGTCGCGACCACGCTGGCTGCGGATGCGCCGCAACTCACGGCGGCCCAAGTCCATGCCCTCCTTCTTGAGGGCAAATCCGTGGTGCGGCTGGCCGAAGGAATGGAGTTGCACCGGGCGCGCGTCATGGGCGTGAACCGGATCGAGCTGTCCGGTTTCTCCGAGGCCGCCAAAGACCGGCTTAAGGCCGATGGCTTCTTCTCAGAGATCATCAGCTGGAAGCTTCGCCTCTTCTGCCCGACCGATCCTACCGGCATCGCCGTGCTGGATCGTCTGCTTGCACGGTGTCCTGTGACGGGACTACATGCGCGAGGAGGGTGTTGAGCCATGTATTCCGAGACCGAAGATTTGATCCGCGCTCTTGCGGAAAACGCAGAAGGCGTGTGTCGCGCTTACCTTCCCGCCGGTCGGCGGGAAGGGTCCTACTGGATCGTGGGCGATCTGCAGAACAATCCCGGCCGGTCGCTCTTCGTGCGGCTGACCGGTCCCGCCTCAGGGCCGGGCGCGGCCGGCAAGTTCACCGACGGTGCCACGGGCGAGCATGGCGATCTTCTCGACATCATCCGCGAGCGGACCGGGATCTCGCGCTTTCCCGATCTTCTGGCCGAGGCCCGGGCGCATCTGGGCCGTCCGCAGCCGGTCCTCCCGGATCCGCCAGTGCCGAAGAAGGCCAAGGCCCCCGGTGGCACGCCAGCGGCGGCGGCGCGATTGTTTGCAGCCTCGGTCCCGGTCGCAGGCACGCTTGCCGACACCTACCTCCGCTCCCGGGGCTTGGCCCAAGGCAGCACAATAGGCGCTCTACGCTTCCACCCGAAGTGTTGGCATCGGGATGAGGGCCAGACCCGGAGCATCCCCAGACCGGCGCTGATCGCCGCGGTCACCGATGGGGCAGGGGCGGTGCAGGGTGTGCATCGCACCTGGCTCGCGTCTGACGGTCAGGGAAAGGCGGCTGTCGAGACGCAGCGGCGTGCCATGGGTCACCTCCTCGGCAATGCCGTCAGGCTGACCCCGCATGACGACATCCTCGTGGTCGGCGAGGGCATCGAGACCATGCTGTCCCTGATCGAAGCAGTGCCTGGGCTTCCCGTCTGGGCGGCGCTCTCGTCGGGTCACCTCGGGGCGGTCCTGCTGCCAGAGGGGCTGCAGCGCCTCTACATCGCCATCGACCGCGATCCAGCGGGGCGCGGGGCGGCAGAGAGGTTGAGCGCCAGAGCACTTGATGCCGGGATTGCCGTGCGGGTGCTGGAACCGCGGCTCGGGGATTTCAACGATGATCTCCGGGCATACGGCAAGGAGGCGCTACGCCAGCATCTGGCAGGTCAGATCGGGCCAGAGGATCGGCATCGCCTGGTGGGCTGAACTGCATCGCGCAAGGGACGTTCGGGGATAGCAGGGGCAGGGGTCACGGATCCCTGTCGTGGCTGTGGACCGTCGGCTTTGCCTCTTCCCGGGCAATCTCATCCACCCGTCCCCCGAGCGGCCTTCAAGAGATGGGCAGGCGGCCGTCAAAGGGGCCGCCCCTTCAAGGAGGGGGGGCGACTGATTTCCGCCGGCGGCAGAGCCGCCTTTGCATCGCGAGGCAAATCAGCCGCCCCCCGTCCTCCTCCACATGCGTTCCGGCCCCGAAGGCGGGGTGAAGGGGCGTCCCCCGTGACGGCTTTCGCAGCCCATGAAGGCCGCGCGGGATGACGCGCGGACGAGACAGGCCCGGAGGCAAGAACCGATGACGATCCAAACCCACGACGAAGCGTATGAACCCGCCCACACCGCATCCCAGACCGCCCATGCGCTCGACGAGCTGCAACTCTATGGCTACCGCCCCTTTGACGAGCCCGATCCGCGCCCGATGCCCGATGGGCAGCGCCTCGCGGTCGCCGTCGCCGACATCTTCGATGCCCTCGTCGCGACCCTGGAAGACACCCGCATGGAACCCGACCTCGAAGAGGTGCTCTGGGGCCAGGTCAACCTCTTCCACCGCGCCACGGCCCGGATCGAGCGGTCGCTCGACGAGAACGAGCAGGTGCAGCGCCGCCTCCAGCGCGAGCAGGACGGCTCCGAGGTGAAATCCACCGAGCTCGAGCGCCTGACGGCCGAAGGTTTGACGCTGATCGAACGTCGGAACTGCATGGACATGATGCGCGATCACGCCGCGACCGAGTTTCTCCATCACACGGGGTCCACCTGGCGCCCCCGCACCGGATCGATGGTGAACCGCCAGCACATGACCGCAGCACTGATCGACAGCCGCGACTTTCTGGCCGCCAAGCGCCGCGCGGAGACCGAGGTGATGCTGCCCGCAGGCCGCAAAGTAGCCCTCACCGGCGGGACCGACTTCAACGATCACCGCCTGATCTGGGGCAAGCTCGACCAGGTCCGGACCAAGTATCCCGACATGGTCCTCTTGCACGGTGGCAGCCCGAAGGGCGCAGAGCTCATCGCCGCCAAATGGGCCGAGGCCCGGGGCGTGACGCAGGTGGCCTTCAAGCCCGACTGGACCAAGTACGCCAAGGCCGCCCCCTTCAAGCGCAACGACGCCATGCTGGATGTGCTGCCCGTGGGCGTCCTCGTCTTCCCGGGCAACGGCATCCAGGAGAACCTTGCCGACAAGGCCAAGAAGCTCGGCATCCCGGTCATGAAGTTCGAGAAGGGGGCGTGAGCCCCCTTTCCCCTCGCGGGGAACATAGTCCCGGCATCTCCACCGCGTGCCGTTTCAGGAGGGCGTTCGGACGGGAGAGCGAACTTGACTCTCAGGGTACGTACTCTTACGTTTTCGGCATCGTTCAAGGAAAGGTACGACAATGTCCGAGACAGCCACACTGTCGTCGAAGTTCCAGATCTCGATCCCCAAGGCAATCCGTACGGCCCAGCACTGGGAGGCAGGGCTTACCTTTGCCTTCATCCCGAAAGGCACGGGCGTCCTGCTGGTTCCGGTCCCCAAACGCGAGGCACTTAAGGGCCTGGCCCGCGGGGCTGCGTCTTCGGACTATCGTGACCGGGCCGACCGCTTCTGATGGTCCTGGTCGACACCTCTGCCTGGATCGAATGGCTGATCGGATCGCCAACCGGGGAAGCGCTCTCTGAGCGTTTGCCGCAGCAATCCGACTGGCTGGTGCCAACCATGGTCCAACTGGAGCTTGCGAAGTGGCTGACCCGTGAAGTCGGCGAGGACAAGGCGGATCAGGTGATTGCCTTCACCCAGGTCTGTCAGGTTGTCCCGCTGGATACCGAGATCGCGCTTGCGGCGGCGGACGCCTGCCGCATGCACAAGCTCGCGACCGCCGATGCGATCATCTTTGCCACTGCGCGGGCCCGGGGCGCGACGCTTCTGACGTGCGACGCGCATTTCGAAGGGCTGCCCGGCGTAGACTTTATACCGAAGACGAACGGCTGAGATCAGCCGCATCATCACGCTGGCTTCATATCAGTGACCGGCCCCGCCCCTGGATCAACGCGCCGACAGATGCAGCCAGTCCCGGCCACGCCGTCGCTCACCCGTTCTGCTCTGCGCTCCCATCTCGATGAGGTTCTGCAGAGCCCCGCTTGTCGTCGCGCAGGCGGTCGCGCTCGTCGCCGATCAGATGGCGGACCGCGCCGAGGATCTCGCCGGATGCCGGGAGCCACCGCCGCTACAAAGGTCTGCCGGCCGCGCGGTCGAGGCTCCAACTTGGCCAGCCCGGTAGGGCCCCAGTTCCAGCGCATGAGCGATAGAACTTCCTTCTATAACTCACACGGGCCGCGACCGCGTTCGTCTCTCAATGGCTCAGGGGGCGCGGACCGCAGAGCGGGCCGTTCTTGTGAGAGAGGCGAGAGCCCCGCGTCCCTGCGGGCCGCGGGGGAAACGGACACCAAGGCTGCCCCCACCTTACGCGAGTATATTGTTGACCCATTTAATATACAAACGTAAGGTGGGGGCAGCCTTGGTGGAAGGTGGCAGGAAATAGGGGGTCTTTCTTCCGCATGTCCCGAGCAAAGCGCCTGACAGAGATCGAGAAGATGCAGATCGTCCGCGAGGCCGCGGAGGGTGTGTCGACGACCGATCTGGCGACCCAGTTCGGGGTGACGGCACGGGCCGTGCGCTACGTCCTGAAGGCCGATGCCGAGCGCCAGGCGGATGCCGCCATCCCGGTGTCTGCGGTCAGTGTGAAGGTGACCACCGCCGAGCTTGCAGCCCTCGATGCGGTGCTGGCCTCTGCCGGGATCGAGAGCCGGGCCGAGGGGCTCAGGCGGCTCATCCAGGCGGCGGGTGGGGTGTTCGTTCCGGACGCGCAGCTGGCGGCCGAGATGGCGCGCACCCGCGCCTCGCTGCACGAGGTCGGCAACGGGGTCGCGCAGATCGCCAAGCAGATGACGCTGGCCAATCGGCAAGGGCATGGGGCGGGCCCGGAGTTTACCGAACTGCGTCTTGCACAGATACGCGGGCTGGCGCGGTTCATCCTCGACGCCGCCGACGAGATCGACTTGGCGATCAGACGCCGTCGCACTGCGATGCAGCTCGAGGCTACGGCCGCCCTGAGGGAGTTTGCGCATGCGGCTGAATGATGCCGTCCATGCCGTCACGGGCGAGGTCTTCCGGGATGGCTGGAGCCGCGTCCGTGGCTCGATGCAGGGGCTGCATGTTGCCAAGCAGACCCAGCTCATGCGCGCGGCAGCGGGGCACCGGCCGGCGGTCTTCAAGGCGATCCGGAGCGGCGGTACGCATACCAAGTCGCAGCTGATGAGCCAGCTCGACTACCTCACCACCAAATCCACCCATATCGTGGACAGTAGCGGGTTCCTGGATGGCAAGGCAAAGCTCGAGGCGGGTGACATCAAGGACCTGACCGAGCGCTTTGCCAAGCGATGGGATGCGGGCTTCAAGCCCAAGCTCGGACAGACCACCCATATGCTCATGTCCTTCCCTATCGGCACGCGCGGCGAGGATGTGCGCGACATCGCGACGGATGTGGCCGAGCGGTTCTTCCAGACCGACGCGGGGCATTTCGATTACGTCATCGCGGTGCATGAGGACCGCGATCACCCGCATGCCCATCTGGTGCTGAACCGTCGGTCTCAGGAAGGCGAGTTCTTCTTCCTCGGGCGCAACCATCGCTTCAACTATGACGATTTCCGCCTCGCCATGGTCGAGGAGGCAGAGAAGTACGGTGTGCGGCTGGAAGCCACGCGCCGGGTCGATCGTGGGGTCGTGCATTACCCGGCCCGCACAAGCGAGGTCTACGCTGCCAAGGACGAGGGCCGCGCGGCCCGCGAGCGTGAGCGTGTGGGGGAGGACCTGACGCGGACGCTGGCCGAGATCGCCAACACGAGGACCATCTACCATTCGCTGGCTGTCGAGGCTTCACGCGAGGCCCGCGAGGACATCGCCGCGGCGCTCTTCCGGGCGGGCGAGGTGCTGGCCCGCGGCGGGCAGGTGGAGCGAGCAGGAGACATCTACATGGCCGAAGACCAGTCGTTCGAGGATCTGAGAAGCCTCTATGCCGAGAAGCTCGCGCGGGTGCAGGGCATGATCGCCGAGAAACCCGATGCCGACCGGCCCGCCTTCGAGAAGAGCCTCAACGCGATCCAGAGGCAGGTCCAGCATATGCAGCCGCTTGGGCTGCGCTCGAATTCGCTGATCGAGCAGCCCTCGGACGGCGGGGTCTATTCGGAGGCCAACATCCGGAAGAGCGAGCTGGATCGGCTGACGGAGCCGCGCGTGCGCTCGCAGATCGATACCGCCCTGCGCGGGACCGGGATCAGCACCTCCGAGGTCGTGGCGCGGATCCAGGCGGGCGCCCCGAACGCGGCGCTGGAGCATCAATGGATCGCCGCCGATCTCTCCAAGGTGGCCGAGGCGCGGGATCTCAACCTCGAGCGCCGCGCCGATCTCGAGACCGCACGGGACATCCTGAACGATGCGCATGTGAAGCTCGGGACCCTGCTCGAACGTGAAGGCGTGCTGGTGAAGGACGGTGTCATGGAAGACGAAACCACCGCGGAGAGGTTCCACTATCATCCCGAGGCGGTCCGCAGGATGGACGCGACGATCCGGGCCGACATGCGGTCTGAGGGTCTGAGCTTCGATCAGATCGAGGCGCGGGACTGGGAGGTTACCAATCGGGCGGAACGCCGGATCGAGCTCGAGCAGCGGGAGTATCTCGCGCGGCATCCCGAACTGCTGGCCAAGCCCGGCGATGTGATCGACCGGACGCAGCCTTACCGGGAGGAGATCACGGATGACCTGCGCGCCGCTGCCATTACGAAGGATGTGGACGCGATCATGGTGATGCGCGGCTCAAGGGTGCAGATCGCGGAGGCCGTGGCGGAGGAATTCCGGAGCCGCTATCCCGATATGCCCGATCACCTCGCCCGCGGACTTGGCGCGACCTATGCCTCTGTCGTCGAGGCACATGACACGCGGGCGATCAACGCCGTCCGGTTGGCGAATGACACGCGCGAGAGCCTCGCCACCGCGACGCCGTCCGCCCGCGATGTCGATTCAACCAGGGCAGAGGCGCAGACCGCGTCGAGCGCTGGTCTCCGGCAAGAGCTTCGCCGCGTGCTCGAGCATGAGAGGGCCGGGGAATTGTCCGCGCCCTTCGAGACCGACACCGATCGGCAGGCCTTCCGGGCCGAGATCGAGCGGGTGCTTGATGACCGCCAACTCGACCGGCTCACATCCGGCGACGCGGATGCGCTCGACAAGGTGGTCCAGGACCGCCTTGACCGGCTCTATGTCGCCAAGGTCTATCTGCAGTCCGATGCTGCGACGGCGAATACCGATGCCTTGCGCCAGGTGGTCGATGATTTGGCCGACACCGAATACGAACGGCACCGCACGACGGACGTAGACGGAGAGACCGAGCGGGGCCAGGTCCATTGAGCGCCGCGATGGGCAAGGCACGGATCGCCACGGGTGCCGTTCTGGTGACGCTGGTGACCGCGGCCATGGGCTATGCCATCGCATCGGCCGTGCTGACCTATCAGGATCTCGGCTTCGGGGCCGAGATCGACTTTGCCTACATCGCGCAGAACTACGCCTCATTGCTGGATCAGCGTCCCGATGACGCCCAGCTCGTCCATCTCATCATCGGCGGCTTTGCGGCCGCAGGCCTTATGCTGAGTCTTGCCCTCTCGGGATCGGCGCTCACGCGCTTTGGCCAGACCCATTGGCAGTCTGCCCGCGAGATGAAGGCCAACGGGTTTTTCGGGGCGCCGGGCACCGGGTTCATCCTCGGCAAGCTGGGGCCGCCGGGGTCACGCGCGCAATACATCTGCTCCAAGGTCTTCCCCCATGCACTGATCGTGGCGCCGACCGGCCGCGGCAAGACTTCGGGGTTCGTGATCCCGAACCTGCTGACCTGGCAGGGGTCCGTCGTGACGCTCGATGTGAAGGGGGAGTGTTTCGAGGCCACGGCGCGGCACCGCGCGGCCCAGGGCGACAAGATCTATCGCTTCGCCCCCACCGACTGGGAGGGCATGCGGACGCATCGCTACAACCCGCTCCTGCGCATCTTCGAGCTGAAGGACGCCGCGCGCCAGCAGATGGAATTGCAGCTCCTTGCGACGCTCTTTCTGCAAAGCGACAACGACCGGGTGCAGGGCCTTCTCAAGGGCGGGATCGATCTCTTCGTGGCGGCGGGGCTCTTGGCCTTCCAGCGCAAGCGCCCGACCCTCGGCGAGATCTACCGCATCGCGGCCTCGGGCGGGAACAAGCAGAAGGAATATTTCGCGCGGGGCCATGAGGTCGACAATAGGGCCGCCAAGCTGATCTTCACGCGGCTGGCCTCGACCAACAACGACACGCTGACGTCTTACGTTTCGCTCCTGATGACCTCGGGGCTGGACCAGTGGCAGAACCCGGCTATCGATGAGGCGACAGCGGTCTCGGACTTTGATTTCCGCACGATCCGCAAGAAGCCCTTTTCTGTCTATCTCGTCGTCCAGCCTTTGATGGTGAAGCCGCTTGCACCGCTGATCCGGCTCTTCTTCTCCGATCTTCTGTCGGCCATGCAGGAAAAGGATCCAGGGCCAGACGAGCCCTGGCCCGTGATGATCATGCTCGATGAGTTCAACCGCCTCGGAAAAATGCCCATCGTGGTCGAGAGCATCGAGACCCTGCGCACTTATCGCGGTCACCTGGCCATCGTCACCCAGACCATTCCCGCCCTCGATGAGATCTACGGCGAGAACACCCGCCGCGCCCTGCAAGGTAACGCGGGCGTGAAGCTCTACCTCACCCCCTCGGACGAGAAGACCGTCGAGGAGTTGAGCAAGGCGGTCGGCAAGACCACAAAGACCGTGGTCACGCGGTCCCAGTCCATCGGCAAAAACCCCTTCGAGGGCCGCAGCCAATCTACCCGGACAGAGGAAAGCTCTCTGCTGCCCGAAGATGAGGCGCGCCGCCTGCCGCTCGACGAGATCGTCATGGTGATCGATGCGCAAATGCCGGTGCGGGCGAAGCGGATCCAGTATTTCGACGACCGGCTGTTCAAGGTGATCCATGCGGCGCAGACGGGCGAGTTGCCGTTTCCGAAGCCCGGGAGCGGGGGTCTGCAGGGGAACCTCCCGCTGAGCGTGCGCGCCATGCCGATGACACCGCCGGCGAGCGGGTCCCATGGTGCCGAAGCCGATGTAGAGAGGGCACGTCAGGTTGCTGGTGGTCGTGCGTCAGGGCAGGCCCACGTCGCCCCAAAAAAGACCGCGCCCGTCGTTCAGGCCGTCGTCGCCGAGGAAGAGCGCCAAATGGTGATGGATTTTGGGGGCTTGGTCGCGGATGCTGAGGCCGTGAGGGTGGTTGATGAGGCGCAGATGCGGTCAGCCGTCGATGGCTTGGACGAGATGGAAGCGATGTTGCGGGAGGGGGATGGCGATAAGCTGGGTGCTCGATAGGGTGGCAGGCATGGTTAGAGCGTCGCAATGGGCGGTTTGCAGACATACCGCGGCGCGGCATGGCCGTCATAGTCAAACCAAGAAAGTGGTCGGTCGGCGGGGTGGCGGCCTGCCAGGCTTGAGGGCGGAAAGCCGATGTCCGCGGCAACGAAAACCAACGGCGGAGACTTTGACGAGACGGTTCACACGCCCTTCGCGTTTATGTAACACTGGCATTTGATCCACCATGATCTTGAACACTTTGGAGCGAGCGACCTAGCTTTGAGCGACCTGGCAACTTTGAAGAAGGCCAAAGGAAGCGCTGCAGGACAGTATCTCGGATACGCCCTGCAGCCGGTGCGGCTTTTCTTCCATTTGCTGACTTGTCCCAGTGACTCCTATGTCGGCCTTGAATACGCCGACGACATTTCGGTACACGCTGGCGACAAAGTTTTGCTCGCGGAGCAGTGTAAGAGCGCCCTGACCGGTAACCCTACCTCCAACTGGTCGGTAGACTTCTGGAAAACGATAGCAAACTGGATAGATAATTCGAAATCTGGATTCATCAGTCCTGAGAGCACGAGCCTCCAGCTGTATGTCGTTCCTCAGAAGAACCATGGATTTTCCGGGAGGCTAAGTGACCTCAAAACCGACAATGAAATAGATGCGGCGATTGCGGACATCGTAAAGAAGAGAGGCAAGCTCTCATCGGCACCGGAGTGCGAACCGTACCTTCTTAAGGTACTTGGTGCAGACCCAGCTTTGCGGCGGCTTCTCATACGTAACTTCGTTCTCGTCAATAGTGATAGTGATCCCATTTCACCAATACTCGCGCATCTAGACGCTCTAGTGCGCAAGGAAATGCAGGAGGCGGCAGTTCGCTACGGTATTGGAGATGCTCTGAAGTTAATCGACGAGGCAATGAGAAGCGGCGCGCCTCCTGTGATCAGTGCTTCAGCGTTCAGGAAACGGTTTCGCGCGTTTATTTCTGCGCATGACTCTGAGCGTTTTCTGCATTCGCTGGCTGACGCACCCACAGATGAGGTTATCGAGTCAACGATCTCGGAATCGCCCTGCTTTATCAGACAGCTTGATCTCGTAGATGCGAACATCGATGAGAAAACACGGGCCGCCAGTGATTTTCTTCGCACCACAGGGGATCGCACTCGTTGGGCTGAGGAGGGGCTAGTTTTCGAGGGTAGCATGAATGAGTACGACAGTGCTCTTCTCAGGCGCCACCAGAACCTGAAGACCGAAGTCGGGCTGGTAAACAAGAGCCTCAGCGAGAAGGAGCAGGGACGCCTGTTGTACTCAAGATGCTGCCAGTCTTCGTCGATAGCGCTGGAAGCAAGAGTCGTACCGGAGCACTTCATGTCGGGAAGTCTCAACGCTCTTTCTGATCGGCGCGAAATCGGCTGGCACCCAGACTTCGACAAATTGCTGGATGACGAGGCCACATGACGCTGGCACGCGGTAGTGACTACCTTAGCGAAGTTGAGCGAGTGCAAAATCCCGCCCTCGGGGCAATGCTCATCTGGAAGTACGGACGATCCTACCAGGCGCAACTTACAGCTGAGCCTCCCGACATGCTCCTTGCATTCCTAGTACTCCCGCTCTGCCTTCATCGACCAACTCTCGACATAATCGTTGGAACACAAGCGCGTTCAGGCCTCGGAAAGTTTTGCGAAAAGCTATCAGAGAGGCGCGAGGAATTATTTGCGGTCCATGAGCGGTGTGTTGCACTCAAGAGACTTAGCCTCAACTCACTGGCGTTTGGAGAACGCGCCGGGATATTGGCAATTGAATACGAGACTGCAAGAATGCGGGCAATCCCAGTTGCCGATCCCCCGCTAAGTGAGCGAGTCAAGGCACAAGCGAAAGGAGCAGAAAGGCTTGGCATTTGGTTTTCGGCTTTGAAGACTTCTGAAGTTTTCCATGCTTTGAAGGTGGTCGCGTAATGCAGTTTCAAATTCTCAAACTTGTTCTCTGGCCGCGGGGTAACTTTGATCCCCGGGTGATTGAGTTTGCACCTGGAAAGGTCAATGTAATCAGCGGTGCCTCAAAGACAGGCAAATCAGCAGTCATTCCAATCATAGACTACTGCCTGTGCTCAAATAAATGTGCTATCCCGGTAGGTACAATACGCGAGAGCTGTGAGTGGTTCGGTGTCGTTATTAGCACAGTTGAAGGTGAGAAGCTGCTTGCTCGCCGAGAGCCGGGCGACCAGAAGCAGACCGGCGATATGTACTTCGCAGAAGGCGAGAGCATCGTTATTCCGCACCGTATCGAGGCCAAGAACTCAAATACGGATCAGATTCGCGCGCTTTTGAACCGGCTATCCGGTCTGTCAAATTTAGGTATGGACCCGAACTCCGAGGGCTATGCAGGTGACCGGACAAGTTTCCGCGATCTTATGGCGTTCACCTTCCAGCCGCAGAACATCATCGCGAACCCCGACGTCCTGTTCTTTAAGGCTGACACCACAGAGCACAGGGAAAAGCTAAAGGCAATTTTTCCTTATATTCTCAATGCTGTAACTCAGGAGACGCTGGCGGCAAGATGGGAATTGGAGCGGCTGGAGCGCCTTCTCCGGCAGAGAGAGGCTGCGCTCAGCGATGTGAACTCCGCGGTTCGAGTTTGGATGAGCGAGGCTCAAGTCTGGCTTCAACAAGGCCGGGAATTTGGGCTTATCCAAATCGACACACCTTCACCCTCGGAGTGGATGGAGATGTTGGGCGCGCTTCGAACGCTTTCGCAAAGCAACTACCGGGCTGCGCGCCCAACCATGACGACGATCGAGGCGACGATAACAGAACTTGAAGAGCTGCGGTCACTCGAGGGCGCCGAGTCAGCGACGCTGTCTCGGCTCCGACAGCGGCTGATGGAAATCAATCGACTGCTCGAAAGCAGCAAGAGCTATGGGTCCGCCCTGCATATCCAACGCGACAGGTTAGCGATCTCGGACTGGCTGAGGCAGCTGGGTCAGGAAGGTCGCGCTCCATTGGAAGCGATCGCGCCGGAAGGCAAGGATCACTTGGACAAGCTCTGCGAGGCACTCGACGGGCTTGAACTCGAGATCCGCTCCCGAACCACGGTCAGCGACAAGATGGATAAAGAGCAGCACAGACTGCGCGCCCAAGCAGAAGAAAGCTTGGCGCGGCTTGGTGCCTTACGAGCCCAGATTGCTGATTTGGAGCGCCGTTCCGAGGCGGCCAGAGCGGAAATCTACCGCGCCGACCAAGTTGAGCGCTATCTCGGTCGGCTCGAGCAGGCACTAAAGTTGTACGAGAAGTCAGGCGAAGATTCGGAGCTCAGAGGGGAAATAGACGCCCTGAAGGGCCGGATTACACCGTTAAGGGCAATAGTCTCAGAGCAGCTAATTCGCCAAGTAATGCAGTCGTCACTCGCGACGATCGAAAACATTGCCGGTCAGATCATCCCGAAGCTAGACGCCGAGTGGCCCGACGCGCCTATCAAGATTGTGGTGCCCGATCTTACCATTAAGATTGTTCACGGAACACGCGATGATTACCTTTGGGAAATCGGTAGTGGCGCCAACTGGCTCGCCTACCACGTTTCTGTTTCCCTTGCTCTTCAGAGGTTCTTTCTGAGAACGCCAGCACACCCGGTGCCTGGGTTCTTGATCTACGACCAGCCAAGCCAAGTTTACTTCCCGAAGGGAGTTCATTCGGAGGATGTTGACGCGGGCGAGTGGCGCGATGAAGACATCGAAGCAGTTAGAAAGGTCTTCGCGGCGGTCAGCGCGGAGACGGTTCTTGCAAAGGGTCGACTCCAAGTGGTTTTGCTTGACCATGCCGCCCAGGACGTCTGGAATGGGATTGATAACATTCACTTGGTCGACGAATGGCGCGGTGGTGAAAAGCTCGTACCGTTGGCTTGGCTAGCAAGCGCTGTCTCCTAAATTCCGCCCCGGGCGCATTGGTCATCCGGCGATATCTCGCCATCTTGAGCGAAGGAACCGACCCGAACCCTACTGCAGCCTGATGGAAGAAAGCCTGTGCGTATCGAATCCGTAACCCTGTCCGGCTTCCGCTGTTTCGGTCCCGACCCCATAACCGTGCCGATCGCATCCGAGATCACGGCTGTCGTTGGTCCGAACGCAGCAGGCAAGACGGCGCTGCTTCATGCCTTGGCGAAGCTGTTCGGCGTGTCCCGTGCGCAGCGCACCGTTCAGCGATCTGATTTCCATCTTGGGGCAGATGACGATCCCGAAGGCCGTGAACCGAAGGATCTGTTCATTGACGTGCTGATCGGTTTGCCCGAGCTGGCTGACGGAACAGCAACGCCAGAAACGATAGCACCGTCGTTTCGACACATGCAGATTGCGAGAGCAGGTGATGCTCCGGTCTGCCGCCTGCGTCTCGAAGCGCGATGGGAAGATGACGGCACGGTCGAAGGCGAGGTTTCCCAAGACTTATTCTGGGTCGATACGCTCGACGACGATCCGGACGAGGACAAATGCCACCCAGTCTCGGCAGCGGATCGTGGTTTGGTTCAACTCTATTATACGCCCGCCAGCCGGGATGCGGCTGCCCAGATCAAGGCGACCACAGGCGCACTCGCTGCCCGTTTGCTTCGGGCTATCGAATGGTCATCCGAAACCACAGAGACGGTCGAGGAGGCTTCCGAGAATCTGGCGGGAGCCTTCGAGGACGAGCCAGCAATCGCTGCTATCGGCAGAGCCCTGCAAAAGCGCTGGTCCGGCCTCCATGATGATGTTGTCGATACGAAACCGCGGCTCAGCCTGGTCAGCCGCCGCTTCGAAGACGTGGTCAGCAAGATTGCCGTGATCTTCGAGCAGGGACCGGATGGCCAGGAACGCGGCCTAGATGCCCTCAGCGACGGGCAGCAATCGCTCTTCTATTTTGCGCTGGCCGCAGCAGTGTTCGATCTGGAGCGCGAGGTGGTCTCCGGAACGGTCGAGGGCTTCCGCGACGACACGCTACGTATTCCTGCGCTTACGCTCTTTGCGCTGGAAGAGCCGGAAAACCACCTGTCGCCCTATTTCCTCGCCCGGATCATTCGCCAAGTTCGCTCATTGACCGACGCAGGTGGCGCACAGGCCATCGTCACAAGTCATTCGCCGGCGGTTCTAAGCCGCGTCGATCCGCGTGAGGTTCGCTACTGCCGCTGTGACTCGAAGACGCGTGTTTCGACGGTCAAGAAGATCAAGATGCCGGCAGGTATCGATGAGACTGCCAAATTCGTCCGTGGCGCGATGCTGGCCTATCCCGAACTCTACTTCGCGCGGTTCGTCCTCCTGGTCGAAGGTGATTCAGAGCGGATCGTTTTGCCTCGCCTTGCCGAAGCGCTCGATCTCCTGATCGACCCCGCCTTCGTCGCGATCGTCCCCTTGGGCGGTCGGCATGTTCAACATTTCTGGCGGCTTTTGAAACAGCTTGGTATTCCGCACGCAACGCTCTTGGATCTCGATTTGGGTCGCGAAGGCGGCGGCTTTGGGCGGGTCAAGACGGCAATCGAAAAGCTCATCGAGTTTGGCGCGCCAAAGGCCGAACTCCTGAAAATCGACAAAGGCGTTCTCCCTGATGCCGACTTCGCCCAGATGCATACTTGGCAAGACGCGGAGGACCGCAAGAACCTCATGGCGTGGGTCAATAGTCTCAAGCAGCATGGCGTTTATTTCTCGGCACCGCTTGATCTCGATCTCGCCATGCTCGGAGCATTCCCCGACGCATACAAGTCGACCATTCCCAAGGGCGGAGGGCCTAAAGTGGCTGCCGATAAGGCGGCAGAGGTCGTGCTCGGGACGGCGGGGCCAGGAACTACGCTCTACACGGGGCCGTTTAAGGACTATCCGGCACTGCTGCCAGCCTATCGCTATCACTTCCTCACCAACAGCAAGCCGGCGACGCACCTCGCGGCCCTGACGCACATCACGAAAAAGGACCTGGTGGAGAAAATGCCGACCGTACTGGCCGAGGTCCTCAGGCACGTCGCAAAATCATTGCGGCGGGACTAGCCATGGCGGTGCTCTCGCTACGGGTTCGGCCAGATGATTGGAAGCCCGTGGGGGTGGACGCACTCGAAGCGAATGCGCTCAAGGTCGTCCGCTCGACGGACAACCGGTCTGTCATAGCCGGCCCGGGCGCAGGCAAGACGGAATTGTTGGCGCAGCGAGCTGCCTATCTCCTTCAGACGGGAATCGCACCCGCGCCTAGGCGCATACTCGCGATCAGTTTCAAGCGAGACGCTGCCACTAACCTAGCGGCGCGTGTCCGGCAACGCTGTCACCGCAATCATGCCGGACGCTTCGACTCAATAACTTTCGACGCGTTTGCCAAAGGATTGATCGACCGTTTTGGACAGGCGCTTCCTGATCGCTGGCGTCCACACCCCGACTACGAAATCATCTTTCCCAACGATCGGGATTACCGAGATTTCCTGTATCAGCAGGTCGGCACACCCCCAGCATCAGTGGGCACCTATGCTGACCTCCAAGGTATTGCAGTGAAAACATTTGAGCGGCGTCATCTGGTCGGATCACCGCTACCGTTGGACGGTTGGCCAAACCCGACGGTCGGCCAGTGGGCGGCGGATCGATTTTGGCAAACGTCACTCCATGAAAGGAAGAAAAGCGTCCTGTCATTCCCCATGATCGGCCGGCTCGCTGAACTGCTGTTGCGCGTCAATCCGATGGCGCGCGACGCGCTTCGTCTGACCTACTCGCATCTGTTTATGGATGAGTTTCAGGATACGACACAGATTCAATATGATCTGGTTCGCACGATCTTCTTCGGCACGGATACGACCATTACTGCCGTCGGCGACAACAAGCAGCAGATCATGCGCTGGGCGATGGCGATGGACGATCCGTTCGCCGCCTTCGATGCCGATTTCGCTGGCAAGCGGACACCGCTCTATAACAACTATCGCTCTTCGCCAGAGCTGGTGCGCATTCAGCATATCCTTGCACAAGCCCTGGACGCTCGCGCTGTAGAGCCAATCTCAAAGACCGCGATTACGATTGCCGGAGATAGTTGCGCGATCTGGGATTTCTCTACACCGGAGGTCGAGGCGGCTCGCTTGGCTGCGTTCGTTGCCTCCGAGATGAAGACACACGACCTCGGCCCGCGTGATTTCGTTTTGCTGGTTAGACAAAAGGCTGCCGACTATGCGGCCGTTCTTGAGCCGGCCTTCAATGCAGCTGGTATTCCGCTGCGAAACGAGGCCGGAGCCGTTGGGGCGGTCATGCTGCAAGAGTTGCTGGCGGAAGAAGTGTCTGAACTGGCGGTCGTTATCTTGCGCCTCGCCATGACTAAGCGCGCTGGTAGGTATTGGACGGAATGCCAAGAGGCGCTTGCGACTCTGCACGGCATTACGCCCGATGACGAGGCCGCGCGGTCCAGACTCGCCCATGAGCTTGACACCTACACGCTCAAGCTTTGCAAAACACATCCTACTCCGCCGAAGTCGAAGGCGGCGGCGCGAATGATTATTGACGACATTATAGCATTCGTGGGTAAAGACCGGCTGATTGCAGTTCACCCCGCTTATGGTCAGGGAGGCTGGCTGGAGAAAGTGTTGGATGCCGCTGCCGTGCATTTATCCGCGTGGTCAGTCAGCGGAGGCGACTGGTCAACGGCGCTAGACGCCTATGAGGGCGTTCACGCAGTACCACTCATGACGATCCATAAGAGCAAAGGGCTGGAATACCACAGCGTCATTTTCGTTGGTCTTGACGATGGCGCATGGTGGAGTTTTGCCAACGACCAGATCGAGGCCACGGCTGGTTTCTTCGTCGCTTTCACTCGCTCGAAGCAACGGGTTGTCTTTACCTACTGCGCTCGCAGAGGCGCACGAAGCAAGATTGCGACGCTGTACGGTTTGCTGGAAAAGGCCGGCGTTAGAACATTCTCGATGACTTGACTTGAGGCGCAAATGTCTGGCGAATGAGGTGCGGACCCAGCCAAAAACTAGAGCGGGCAACGGACCTAAGGTCACCGGTTTTAGCAAGCTGCGCTGCAGCAACGCCGGGCCTGGTGACTGACGGCTAAGTGCCTTCACCGCCGCCCAAGTCGCGCCAGTCTCTCCAGCTGCGCCAACATCTTCGACCCCGTGTCTCCAGACCTTGCGCCGTCAGCGGAACCCGACTGCCCCATACCTTGCCGTGTGGGCATCTGCTGGACCCCTAAGAACTGCCGTGCCCTGAGGGCTGCGTACTCCGCACCGCTCGCGCCTCCAACCTGGTAGCGATTGTAGGCTTGCTGGCTGCCCAGGGCCGCGCGGGCGAAGCTGTAGGTGCCTCCGAGACCCCCGGAAAGGGCGGGCATCATGATGTTGCCGGAGATCGCCCGGACGATGAAGGGCGTCGCGATGATGAAGCCTTTCGCCATCAGAACCATCATGAAAAAGGGCAGGAGGGCCCCGATGTTGGAGGCCCCTTCCGGGTCGCCCAGCTCGGCGATGAGCGCCGAGGAGACCCCGGTGATGGTCGCGAAGACCCCCGCGATCACGATCGGGTAGATCGCGAAGGAAATGAGCGCGGAGAGCCACCGCGCGAAATAGTCCTTCGTCACCTCAAACAGCGTCAGGAAGATCATCACCGGGGCGATCCCGATCAGGAGCGCGATCATCAGGCGCGATGCCACGAGGATGAAGGCGGCCAGCCCGCCGAGGATCGAGAGCAGAAGCACACCGACAATGTCGAGCATGGCGCCGGCCATCCAGTTCAGCTCGGACCCGGCGGCATTCAGGTAGTTGCCGAGCTCCGCGATCAGCCGGTCGAATTCCTCGGCGAAGGTGCCTGAGGGACCTGGACTGCCGCCACCGACGGAGGCGACGAGCGCGCCGGCGATGCTGTCGATCCCGGACAGAATGGCAGAGGAGAAGGCGTTGAACTGCACCCAATTGGTCGCGAATATCCCGATGAGCCCGATCTTGACCGCAAGCCAGAAGGCCGTGCGGCCATCCATCGCCCGGTACTGGAAGATCATGTTGATGAAGACGAGGAGCACCACGAGCGTTGTCGCGACCACGAGGAGCGTGCCTACCGTTGCCGCCACGGATCCGAACTGCGTCTCGGCCGCGCTGTCGAGGTAGCTCTGGGACGTCTCGACGAAGTAAGTGACGATGCTCATCGGGGGGCCGCCTTACCAGTTACCCGCGGCTTCGCAGATGGCCTCGGCTGCCGGGCGGGCCGCATTGGCGCGGCGGTTGTAGCCCTCTGAGGCTTGCAGCATCTCCCATCGCTCGTCGCTGGCGTATCTCTCCCGAAACACCGCCTCGGCCGCGTCCCAGGAGGGGAACCGGGTCGCGCAGTCGCAACTGCCGGTCTCGACGACCCGCTCGAGGTTCTGGGCCCGGTAGATGTCCTGGACCAGCACGCGATGGTAGACTTGGCGGAGCGGGATTTCCTGCAACCAGAGCGGCTCTTCGGGCCGGTCCGGACAGACGTCAGAGCTGCGCTCGAGGCTCGGCATAAGGTTGCGCTCGGCGAGGGCGGGGGCAGCCGCCAGGCTTAGGGCCAGCGCGGTCAGTGGAAAGGTGCGCCGCGACCGCCTCATGCTGCGGCTCCGCGGGGCGTAGATTCGCGCTTCAGGAAGACCGTGTGCCCGACATTGGCGAATTCCGAGGTGCTGACCGACACTACCTCCCACCCGTCCGCGCCTTTCTGGTTCAGGCTGGCTCGCATCTCGGCAAGGCTGGTCTTTCGGGTCATGGGGAAAGACAGGATGTCGTATTCAAAGGTTTTCATCGGGCTGTCCTCTCTGCTCCGCGCCGGGCAGGTAGAATTCGGTGATGCCGCGTCTGCCGTCGTGACGTCCGGCCTGGATGATCACGTCGATGGAGTTCTCGATGTACTGGATCATGTCAGCATAGGTCATCGGGATCTCCGTTTTCAGCGCGGCGATCGCGAGCCGCTGCACTGCAAGCTGCGGGGTTTCAGCGTGCAGCGTGGTCATCGAGCCGCCATGGCCGGTGTTGATCGCCTCGAGGAAGGTCATGGCCTCCTTGCCGCGCACTTCGCCGAGGATGATCCGGTCGGGGCGCATGCGCAGCGTGGCGGTGAGGAGCACATCGGCGGATTGGAATTCCGCGTCACGATTGGCGATGAGGGTCACGGCATTGGGCTGGGTCGGCAGAAGCTCGGCCGCTTCCTCGATGGTGACGATGCGCTCCTCGGCTGGCACATGGGCGAGGATCTTGCGCGCGGCCACGGTCTTGCCGGTGGAGGTGCCGCCCGAGACGATCATGTTGAGCTTGTTCTCGACGCAGAAGGCCAGCGCGTCATTGATCGCGCCCGCGGCCACGACCGCGCGCAAGGCGCGCTTCTTTTCCACGCGCAGGTCTTCGAGCTTACGCTCCTTGCCATAGAGAAAGTCGAGCGCGATGCCCTCGAGCGGCAGGCTTGAGAAGAACCGCAAGCTGATCGACATGGCCGAGAGTACGGCGGGCGGGGTTATGACCTGTGCCCGGATCGGGCGGCCCTTGTAGGTGATAGAGACCGAGACGATGGGGCGGTCCTTGCTCATCGTCGTGTTAGCGGAGGAGGCGATCTGGTTGCCGAGGTCCCTGACCTGCACGGCCGTGAGCCTCTGGTCGAGCGCGCGCATGAAATGGTCGCCTTGGAATTCGCCCCAACAGGTCCCGTCGGGGTTGATGCAGATCTCGATGACATCGTCGCGGGCGGCGGCGTCGATCCGGTCGAGCGATGTCTCGAGATAGCTGAGCGACATGGGGTCAGAAGATCTCCAGATCGCGGTCGACCATGACGGTGACGCGCGCGCCTTGGTCGACGTAGATGACGGGGCCGATCGAGAGGTAATCGCCCAGGACGCTGTCCGTGGCATCGGCCAGATCATCGCCCACATCCTCGAGCGCGTTGGCGGCCGTCTCATTCGAAACCTCGGAGGCGGCGGCACTCGGTGCGGCGGAAATCAGCGAGATCAGGGCGGCCGACCCGAAACGCTCGGCAAAGCGCGTGTCCACGAAACCTGTGACACCGGAACGGCCGAGTTCGTCGCCCCCGAAGGAGCTGATCTGGACGGTCTGGTTGTCGGGCAGGATGATCCGGTCCCAGGCGATGGTGACGCGGCGCTCAGCGATATCGACGCCGGCGCGGTAGCGCCCAATGAGGCGGGATCCGCGAGGGATCAGGAGGCGCGTGCCGTCGACGCTGTAGACATCCTCGGAGACCACGGCCCGAGTCTGGCCGGGCAGCGAACTGTCGAGGGCGGTCTCCATGACGGCCTGGATCATGGTGCCCTGGATGATCGTGTTGGAGGGATTGGCGATCACCTCGGCCTGCGTCACCGTCGAGGGCAGTGCGCCGTTCAGAACGAAATCCGTCACTTCGCCAAAGCTGCGCTCTGCAAGCTCTGTCTCGGCGGCGCCGGATGGGCCGCCGAAGGCGATGGTGGGCGAGGCGATCCGCCGTTCCTGAAAGGCGCGTTCTTCTGCGGCGCGCCGTTCCAGATCGGCCAGCCGCCGGGCTTCCTCTTCGCGGCGCAACCGCTCCTCTTCGCGTGCGCGGAGTTCATCCTCCGTGGGTCCCGAAGGGGCGGGTTGCGGGCGGTTAGCCTCAAGCTGGGCCAGTTCCAGATCCATGCGGAGCTGTTCGAGGGTGCGATCCCGGGCCGTCAGTTCGGCCTGGAACTGCTCCTGTGCGGCTTCCGAGGCGGCTTGCAGGGCCGCGATCTGGGTAGTCAGCGCGTCAATGGCCTCGGCCGCGGCAGTGTTGTCCTCGACGATCGCTTCGGGCGCGTTACGCAATTCCTCGATCTGGGCCCGTAAGGCGCTGATCTGTGCCAGCAGCTCGGCATTGGGCTCGAGAGGGTCCGGCGCGACGAACACGACCTCGGGCTCAGGCGGGGGCAAGGTCTCGATGGCACCAAAGCCGTCCCCCTCGCTTTGGAAGACATCCGGCGTGGCCGTGGGCAGGGCCACCTCTTCCTCGGGCTGCGCGAGCACATAGAGGAGCGCGCCGCCCGCGCCGATGATGCCGACCATGACCAGTGCAAGGAGAGGCGATCGGCGCGGCGCCGCCCTGGGCGCACGGGCACTGCCTTTCTCCAGGGCAGCAAGGCGCCTTTCCAGTTCGGGGTTTTCGGTATCGCTCATGAGGCCTCCGCGGGCGGGATCGCCTCAATGCAGACCAACTCTTCGCCGAGGCGCAGGACCCATTGGCGGTTCACGCCGGAGACACGGATCACCCCGTCCTCGGGGGCCTGCGTGTTGACCGTGCGTTCACGGCCGTTCGCGTAGCGGAAGATCGCGGGCAAAGGCGCGTTCGGTGGGAAGGCGAAGTAGGTGAAGGTGCCGTCATCCCAGACCCGGGTCGGGGTGAACTCGGTCTGGGCACTGGCCCCGTAATTGTCATTGGGGGCTTGCGCCGCGATGACACGGCTCGGTCGCGCCTCATCCTCCGGATAGCGGAACTGCACGACATAGAAGGTCGGGCTCTGGGCTTCCTCGACGTTGAAGTAGTAGCTGCGCCGGTTCGTGTAGACCGTCACGTTGGTGTGGACGCCGCGCGCGACGGGCTTGATCGCGAAGGCCTGTCCGCCCGGCACGCCATCGATCTCGAAGCCCTCGGTGTCGCCCGCGATGACCGAGCGGATGCTCTCCCCCTCGCCGAACTCGACGGTGGTGACATGGGTGAGCGAGACGCTGATGCGGTAGACCTGTCCTTCCTGGAAGGTCGCCACCCGCACGCGGCTGTCATGCGGGCCGCCGCGCGGGATGGCTTCGGCGAAAGCGAGGCCCGGGATGAGGGCAAGCCAGAGAAGGAGCAAGCGAAAACGAGACACGGGTTAATTCTCCAATCTGTCGGAGCGGATGGAATATTCGAGCACGGTGAACCCGAACGGGTTGGTCCAGACCTCGTCGATGGAGCGGCGGGTCTCGGGGCGGAATTCGAAGAGGAGGGTCGCGGTGAAGAGCCCGGTCTGGGTGCCGTTGATGGAAGTCAGGCGTTTGCGCAGGCGCACCGTGGCGCGATTCAAACCGATCTGGGTGATGCTGAGGATTTCCACATCGAGCCTGGCGTTCGGCCCATAGACGGTGGGGGGATAGTCCGCAGTCGCGCTGTTCCAGAGCTGGCGGAGCCCGCTTTCGGCGGCCCCGTCCGAGCGGCGCAGGACGCTGCGGATCCGCAGATCGTTGTCGAGCTGGTTGTAGACCTCCCGGTCTGTCACGTAGCGAAAGACCTCTGCCTCGATGATCGCCTGGTTGGCGGTCACCGAGGTTGCGCCGACCGAGGCCTCGGGGAGCGCAAAGCCGGTGGCGGGATCATAGGGAACAACGACGGGTGGCGGGTCGACATCGAGGATCGCGACGGCTGCAGCACTCAGACAGCCGATGATGCCGAAGACAAGGCCGGTCAGGCCAAGGCGCTGCCAGAGCCGTTCTCGGCGCAGCGCGCCATAGACCAGTTCTTCCTCGATGATTTCCTGTTCACTCGCCACGCGTCACACCCCGCACTCACTCAGCCCGCAACTCGGGCAGGGTGAAATCCATGAAGCGCTGTTCTTCGGCGATGGTGGCCGCGTCGATCACGCCGCCGGTGCCGTCGCCCACGGTCTGGATGGCTTCGAGTTGCCACATGGCCACGAGCGCAATGGCGAGCTCCGCCGTTACGCGGGTGTTGAGATCGATGCTTTCCTTGAGCTCGTCCATGTCGTCGATGAGCCCGACGAGACGGTCGACCCGTTCGAGCGACTGGCCTGCATCATCATAGCTGTTCTGGGCGGCGGCCGAGACGAGCGCGCCGGTCGTGGCTTGCGTCGCCACGCGGTTGGCACTCGCATTGTCGCTGCGGGCCATTTCCGCGAGCGTGTCTTCGTCGAAACCGAGATCGGCCAGCACCCGGTCCATCTGGGTTTCGATCTCGGTGGCGCCGGAGCCCGAGAGGCTGGAGAAGTCGCCGGTCTTGATGGCCTCGATGGTGGCGAGGATGTCGCCGAACTCCTGGTCGAGGAGGCCGTTCAACTCCTCTTCCATCTGGGTACGGATGATTTCGGGGAGCTCGGCGAGACGGGTCAGCGCCTCGTAGGTGCGCTGCAACTCGGCGAGTTGTTCCGTGAGGGTGGCCAGCTGTTCGCGAAGCTGGACCAGCTGCTCGTTCTGCAGGATCTCGTCTTCGATCATCTGCCGCAACTGCTGGATGCTCTGCGCGATGTTCTGGGTGTCGACGACGGGCACGCCCTGTGCTGCCGCCGGGGTCATGGATGCGATGTGCAGTCCAAGCCCAAGCAGCGCGGCCAGGCACGTGTTCCAGAGGACAGGCTTCATCACTCAATCTCCCTGATCGAAGAATCCATGAAGGTGTTTTCCGCCATGCGGGCGCTCGCCTGGGCCAGTTCTTCGGCGGAGAGCACGCGGGTGCGGGCTGCTTGAAGCCGGATACGGGCGGCGACGAGGCGCACGAGTTCGGCGCGGGCATAGGTGTTGAGCGCGATGCTCTCCTGCACGTCTTCCGTCTCGGAAATCCGCTCGACGATGTCGGCAATGCGCAGCGCGGCCTGGCGGATCGCCACGGGCGCATTGGTGCCGTAGAAGGCCGCCCCGTGACCCGTGAGGGAGAGATTGGCGTTTGCGAGATCGGCTGGGTCGATCGTGCCGAGCGCATCGATCCCGCCGATCCGGCTCAGATAGAGATTGTAGCGCTCCGGGATGACCTGCACGTAATGCTGGGTCTCGCGGAAAGGCGGGACGCCGCCATATTCGAAGACCCGCCCGGGCCCAGCGTTATAGGCAGCCAGCGCGAAGATGATGTTGCCGTCGAAGGTGTCGAGCTGGGCCGCGAGGTAGCGCGCGCCGCCATGCACCTGCAGATAGGGGCTCGAGAAGTATTCCGGGTTGATGCCGAGATCGCTGGCGGTGCCCGGCATGATCTGGGTGAGACCATAGGCGCCAACGGGGGAACGGGCGTCGATGGTGAAGCGGCTTTCCTGCCAGATCAGCGCTTGCAGGAGAGCGCGCCATTGGACGGGGGAGAGGCGTGCGCGGGTCACACCGGCAAAGCCGCTGGTCTCCTGGGCCACGCGGATGATGAGCTCTTCTACGTTCTCCGCGGCGTCGCCGAACATCTGCGCGCCGCCGGGATTCGGGTCGATCTCGCCCGTGCCGTAAACCGCCTCGACGGAGCGGTCGGGATCGCCGCTGCCACCTTCCAGCCCCGAGACCATGGCAGGCAAGCCCTGACCCCCGAAGCTGGTCTGGGCGTTGAGGATGCGTTGCAGGGTGGCGAGTTGCTCCCGTTCAATCTCCGCAATGAGTTCGCGCACGGCAAGCTTGTCGGCTTGCAAGGCCAGATCGGCCTCGCGGTCGCCCGTCTGGACGATATCGCGCGCGGTCAGCCCGCTGTCATCGGTCGGCACGCCTTGGGCGGCAACGAGACCCGGCAGCAGACAACACGCGAGGAGATGGGGGAGCCTAGACGTCAATGCCGCCCTCCGCCGCCCCAAGCGGCGCGAAGTTGCAATCCGGGGCTGTCGCGCCCGCAGCACCTGTCGAGGCGAGAAAGGAAAAGCAGTTGGCCCGCGGCTCGCGGTACTGCGCACAGGAGGCGAGCAGGCCGAGGGCTGCCAGGGACAGGAGAATACGGATCATGAAAGTCTCCAGAAGTCCGGGCGGTCGCGGTAATCGGCGCCGACGAGTGCCTCGCCTTTCTCCATGCCGCCGAGGATGGTGAGCGTGGGACCAAGCGCGCTCAGATCGGCATCGACGACGATCGAGCCCTGATCGTCGCGGATCAGCGCCAGGCGGCTGCTGCTGCCCGTGTTGAGAAGGACGTCGAGCTCCTTCTCCGTAAGGTTCAGCATGGCGTAGTCCGAGGCACTGGCGCGGATATTGGGGAGCAGGATCTGCGTTGGCACCGCCTCGACGATGGTCTTGCCGGTCCGGGTGCGCTCGAGCTGGCTGGCGTATTGCGTCATCATCACCGCGACGGTGTTCTGTTTGCGCGCGGTCACCAGCCAGTTCGACAGCCGCTCGGCGAAATACGCGTTGTCGAGCGCCTTCCAGGCCTCGTCGATCACGATGATGGTGGGGCGGCGGTCCTCGATCTCCCGCTCGACCCGGCGGAAGAGATAGGAGAGGACCGCCATCCGCTCCTTGTCGGCCTCGCTGTCGAGGATGCCGGTGAGATCGAAGCCCACGACATCGCCTTTAAGCGAGAAGGTGTCCTCGAGGCTCTGCCCGAAGATCCAGCCATAGCGGCCGTCCTCGGTCCATTCGAGGAGGCGCTGGTGCAGATCGCCGCCATCATCGGTGGAGACGAACAGCGACGCGAAATCCCGCCAGTTCCGCAAGGCGGGGTTGGTCGCCTGCGCGTTCTGGCGCACGACCTCCTGGATGCGGTTGGTCTGTGCCGGGGTCAGGGGCTTGTCGGCGCGGTAGAGCAGCGTTGTGAGCCAGTCCGAGAGCCAGGCCGTGCCGCGCGCATCGGTCTCGGTCCAGAGGGGGTTGAGGCCCGTGGGCTGACCGGCTTTCAGGGAGGCGTAGCGCCCGCCATTGGCGCGGACGGCCATCTCCATGCCGAGGCGGTAGTCGAAGACGAAGATCCGGGCGCCCGCACGACGGGCCTGGGTCATCAGAAATGCCGAGAGCACCGATTTGCCCGAGCCGGGCCGTCCCATGATAAGGGTATGCCCGCTCGTGGGTTCTTTGTCGGGCGAGCCCTGCTCGTGATAGGAAAATCGGTAGGCGCTCTGCTCCGGCGTGGGCAGATAGGTGATGACCCGGCCCCAGGGGGTAAGTCCCGCGGGTTTGCCGAGCTGCGTCCGGTGGAATGCCGCGAAATCCGCGAAGTTGCGATTGGTGACGGCACTCGCGCGGACGCGCTTGGGCTGGTTGCCGGGATGCTGGCTCAGGTAATGCGCCTTGGCCGCGATCCGCTCGCCGATCATCTTCACGCCTTCGGTCGCGGCGGCGTTCACGATCTCGGCGCTCAGGGTTTGCAGCTCTTCGAGCGTGTCGCAAAAGAGCGTCACGACCATATGGTGCTCGCCGAAGCTCTGGCGCTTGGCTTCGAGATCATCGGCGGCGATGTCGAGGGCTTCCATGAGCGAGAGGGCGGCGTCCTGGCTCGCCTGCATCTGCCGCTTTTGCCGCTTGATGCGGCCCGCCATGAGGTTCGAATTGATCGGCGTGAAGGACTGGGTGACAATCATGTCGACCGGCAGGTTCAGCATGTCGAACATGGTGCAGGAGGTGCCTTCGGAATATTCGCCGATGGTAAAGCTCTTGCCGTAGCGATGGCCCACGACGCCTTCCGAGAGCTCGAAATGATCGCCATGAAACGTCACGCGGGTATTGGCGACGTTGAAGGACAAAAAGCCGTAGGTGTTCGCCGGGTAGAGCGGCAGCTCGGTGCCCGTGTTCAGCGCGCCCAGAAACCCCACCAACTCCCCCGATGCGGCCGAGAGGAGCCGCGGCTTGAGCTCGGTGAGGCCCGAGAGGAAGACGTTCACAGCCTCGCCCAGGCGCTGCAGGCGTTTGCGGGTCTCCTCTCTCAGGCGGTCCGGTGCGCTGCGGCTGAGGAACGGTAGGAGGCTTTTGGGGGGTGGGCGGTGAATGACGGTGAGCGTCAGCGTCTTGTCGCGCAGCCCGCTGGTCGCGAGTTTCGCGCGCCAGCGCCGGTCGACCTCACCTGCGAAGCTGTCCTCACGGATCGGGTCGAGATCCGGTTTGATGGCCTTGGAGACCTTGTGGACGTAATAGCTGAATTCCGGCCCGAGCTGCGCGACGATGCGGGCAAAGAGCGCCGTCACCTTGTCGAGATAGGCATCGTCCGTCGTGTAGCTGTTGATCCCCTCGAGCCGGATGCAACGGAAGAGCTCGTTGACCCGGGTGCGCACGGTCTGGTCATCGACGAGGCTCACATAGGGCAGCATATGCGCGAGGCGGGTCTCCCGCGCATACCACTCTGGCGTCATCGTGCGGGGATCAACCGGGGCGTCGAGCGCTGCATCACGGGCGTCATCACGGGGCATAGCTGTCCCCACCGTGGATGGAGCGGTTGCGCGTGGGCGGTGTCTCCTGCAGCGACGTCATCATCACGTCGATGAAGCGCGGGTCCCAATCGGCCGCTTTCCAAAGCACGGGATATAGCAGGCCGGCCACACCCAGCACCGCAATATGCTGGACCCAGACGAAGAGAAGCACCGAGCCGAAGAGCCAGACCATCGCATACATGATGGGCAGGCCGAGGAGCTTCGGCGGGCGCACGAGCCCTAGAAAGAGGGGCGAGCGTTCAGCCACCGGCAAAGACCGCAGCAACGATGGTGGGGGCTGCCGCAACACCTGCGATGCCGACAAGCACCCAAAGCGCCTGGCGCAGATCGATGATGTTGAAAAACCAGCTGAGAAAGACCCCGAGCACGGCCAGCGTCGCGATGACAACGCCAAGCGGGCCGGTCAGCGCATCGACGATGCCCTGCAACAAGCTCTGGATCGGGGAGAGGTCGATGCTCTGGGCGAGAGCAGGTCCTGCCACGACTAGGAGGAGCGCAAGGGTAACGGTCAGGAGGGTGGAAATCGGTCTCATGAATCTGATCCTTCCAATCGGGCCACGACGGCGAGGACACGGGCCACGTGGTTCTGGGTTTCCGGGTAGGGGGGAATGCCGCCATAGCGGCGCACCGCGGCGGGTCCGGCGTTGTAGGCGGCGAGCGCCAGCTGCGGATTGCCGAATTCCCGCAGCATCAAGGCGAGGTAACGGGCCGAGCCGTCGAGGTTCTCGAAGGGGTCGGTCGGGTCGACGCCGAGCTCTTCTGCCGTCTCGGGCATGAGCTGACCCAGTCCGATCGCACCGGCGGTCGAGATCGCCTCCTGCCGGTAGGCGCTTTCGACCTCGATGTTGGCCCGGTAGAGCAGGAGCCAGTCGGTCACGGAGAGCGTGGCGCGGCGCAGGCCGGGATGGCTGGCATAGCGCAGCCCCGTCGCTTCGATAGCCGCCAGCACCTCGGGGCTTGGCAAAGCGCGGGGCCGTTCAACACCTGCAGAAGGATCGGTGTCGGGATCTCCCGAAGCATCTGCCGTCCCAAGGATCGTCAAGCCCCGGTTCCCTGGGCCCACGGCAAACCCATCCTGATAATGGCGCGCGAAGCTGTCTTGTGAGCGGGAGGGGGTGAGAGAGCCGTCGCTCTCCATCACCAGGACCATCTGCGCCGCGGCCGGTGTGGCCAGCAGCCAGAGGCAGAAGAGGTTAGCTGTCAGCGCTCTTGTCTGACGCGGCTTTGTCTGTCGGGGCCGTGGCCGACGGGGCCAGCTTGTGGCTCCGGCTTGTGCCTGCGACGAGGGGCAGGTCGACATGCGTAAAGCCGAGGCCCAGGAAGAAGGACACCACGCCGGAGACCGTCTTGAACTCACGGATCTTGATGTCGTTGTAGGTCGTTCTGGTGCGGGCCGTGACGAGAAGCTTTTCGACGCCCTCGTCGGAGACAACGCGCATGATCCAGACCCCGTAATAGCTCGGGCCTTTCTGATGTGCCGTCTCCTGGCACAGGATTTCTGCGCTGTATCCGCGCTCCACGAGCTCGCGGAAGCGCGCTTCCGTAACCACATTTGGTGCTTCGATGTCCCAGCTCATGGCCCGGCTCACGCTTTCTTCGATGGCGCAACCCAAGGCATTCCCACTTGAAGCCCAGAGTTACGATACTATATTATCAGCGGCAAGATATAATATCATGCCCTTGCTGTAGCTTGGCACGCAAACAGTAGCCACGGTCCACCTCCGCGTTCAAGGAGATAACAGGTTTGAGAAACCCAAGGTTGACGGGCCCAATCGGCTTGCAAGCTATGGTCATTCTTGCCTGCCTCCCGGGAGCTGGTGTGGCGGCGTCCTGCCTCGCGCCGCCCCGTCCCTTCCTCCCCAGCGATTCGCAAGCGGCACGTGACTATGCCGACCTCATTCGGGGCGATTTCGAAACCTACATCGAGGACATCCAGCGCTACTTCCGCTGTCTCGACAGCGAGCGCGCCCGCGCTTTCGAGGAAGCGCGGGAGGTCAGCGAGGAGTATGGTCGGTTCCTGCAAATGGTAGGGGATTGATGGGCTTCGAGGGGAGCATCAGACTCGCACCCCATGGAACCCCGACGCCGATAACACCCTCACTTATCTACTTTTTAGATAACAGATTTCCTCCGCTAGCGACGTCACAAAAGGTGTGTGGCGCGTGGCGAGAACAATCAGAAGCACGGGACAGGTTGCCCTCTGCAAGGCTCTTGTCGAGGCCCGCATCAAGGCAGGTCTCGGTCAAGAAGAGCTGGCGGCAAAGCTCAAGTGCCATCAATCCCTCGTGGCGCGCATTGAAAGCGGCCAGCGCCGGATCGACGTCGTCGAACTGGTCGTCCTCGCCCGCGCCATTGGCTTTGACCCATTCGAGGTTTTGGCGATCGTTGAAGGCGCCACGGAGTCCGACCATCGGATTTGAGCCGGTCCGTGCATCGCGCGCCAAACATATGACGCCTCCCGGCGTGAGTGCCGGTGCCGCAAAGCCGAACACCCAACCCATTTCCAGGAAACCCAGCATGCCGCTGCAGCACGTGCCCAAGGAAGGCGGGGCTGCAATCCGCACAGCCCAATTCTAGAAGGTCGGTAGCCAGTGAAGGAAGATATGGTCGAAGCCGTTGCAATCGCCAATTTGATTGCAGCCGATCAGAGCAGTATTGTCGGTTGGGTTTATCGCTGGAACACAGGCGCGCTTGCAGTCCGTTGGGACGCGCACGGGCCACAGCGCGTTTCGAAGCTTTGCCCGGATCTTTGCGACGCCGACAAAGCCGAGATCGACTTCGCGTCTCTCACGCAGCTGCCCTGTCTCGGCGACTGACATGGACGACAACGGGCTTCACGGGCTCAGACCATATGCCACCGCTGGTGCGTGTGGTACCGGGTCAATTCGTTCGTGAGCCCGCCCTGCCTCGCAGCAGCGCAGCGTCAGTAATTGACCTGCTCGAAGCCGTAAGTCCCGCTGTAATCGCGCCACTCCACAAAGACGGATCTGTGCCAGATCCCCGGGCAGTGCTCGCCCCATCCCTCGAGACCGACATGCGCAGCAGGGAGCGCTGCGGGTGAAGATGCGCTCCACGAAAAGTCGCCCTGTGTGCCGTAGGAGCCGAGTACGACCGTCGCGCTCCGGTTGCAGTCTCCGTCTTGGCCGGATTCCCGTTGCCATGCGTGACGGACATCGAACACACGAATAGAGCGCACGAAGTTGAACTCAGGCCCGCTGATGTCGATGTCGGCGCGGTCTTGGGCGAGATGAAGGGCGTAATCAGCCATCACCAAGTTGCCCCAAGTGGCGTTCAGGCCTTCGACATCGAGCCTGTCATCACCGAGAGCGGCATGGTCAAGGACTGGGGAAGAAAAGTTGGGTCGCGTCTCAGCGCCGTGGAACAGCACATCGATGAGCCGGTCCGTCGGCCGCGACCTGGCAGGTCCATCGAAAGAGGCACCCATCGGGCAGCGCCAGATCTGGAGCGGCGGCTCCACCGGCCAAGGTGTGATGCGCCGGATGAACTCGGCCCGCGCCCGGGCGCATGGCACGGAAGCTGGCCACCCGCCGGACAGGCACAACAGGATGGCGCAGTCGATCGGATAGGTTTGGGCGCTTGCTTGCGTCGGAGATATCGGACCGGCCAAGGCGAGAGCCGGCAAGGCGACCTTCAGGAGGTTTTTGACTTGGACACGCATGGCAAAGACCCTCGGCGATCTTCACCTAGCATACATACGAAAATATACTATCGCAACGGTAATGATACTGGCGTCCGTGGTGATGCTTGGACACAGCGCTTGGTGACGGCGTCATCCATCGCATTGGGGATATAAGGTCGTAGGTGTCTTTTTGTCTTCATTTATGTTGTATCGTCATCTGGCTTGTGATCTTGTCTGCCTCAATCCGTTCCTCTGGCAGAAGAAGAACCTACACCGCATGGCCACGATGGACGAAACACCGAATGTGGTCACAGAAGACGGGCTACGTGGCCTCTTGACCGAGGGCTACGTCATCGAAGTGGTTTGCAAGGAGGGTGCAGAGAAGCGCCACAACAGCTGGTACGGTGTTTGGGTTATCCGGGCCATTGCATCGGATGGGCGGCCCGACAAGATGCTGGTCACGAGCCGAAGCCTCCTCAAGCTGCGTGACTTCAAGACCATTGTCGGCCTTGTCAGCTTCCTTGCCGACATGGGCTGCACGACGGCAAGCATACCGCTCGTCGAAGGCGCGCGAGAACGTCACGCATCACCAAAAGGCCAAGGAGCGTACTAATCTGCTTGCCCCGCAACTCTAATCGGAACGGGTTTGTGAGATCGATCGATGGGATGCTGTGAAGGCGTTGCACATCACGACTGTCACAGTAGGGTGTTGAGGCTTTAGCTCTGCATCATAAGGGGGGGAACTCTTGCGGATTGTCGATAACACCACGACCCTTTTGGGCGATGACATGAAGCGAGAGCTAGCAGGGGCTTCGAAGTGCCGTATCGCGGCTGCGTGTTTTTCAATTTATGCCTTTGATGCCCTGAAATCTGAGCTGGGCAGGCTGAAAGAATTCGAATTCATCTTTACCTCGCCGACCTTCGTCCCAAACGGCGCGGTCGATCGCCTCAAGAAAGAACGACGCGAGTTTTTTATCCCACTGGCGCGTTCGGAAGGGACTCTATCCGGCAGTGAATTCGAGATCCAGCTCCGCAACAAGATGACTCAGCGTGCCGTCGCGCGCGAGTGTGCCGAGTGGATCCGTAAAAAAGCGCGGTTCAAATCGAACGCGACCGCCGCGCCCATGCAGCAATTCGCCCATATTCAAAAGTCAGGAACCGAGACAGCCTACATGCCCCTTTCGGGCTTCACCGCTGTTGATCTTGGGTATCAGCGTGGAGATGCGGTATCCAGTTACACACAGGTAATGGATGAACCGCAGTTTGCGCAGACCTACCTGAACCTCTTCGATCAGATCTGGCACGATCAGGAGAAGCTTCGCGATGTGACGGCCGAGGTGTTGGAGCATATCGAGTCAGTTTATCAGGAGAATCCAGCCGAACGTGTGTACTTCCTGATCCTCTATAACCTGTTCAGTGATTTCCTGAGCGAGATCGACGAGGATGTTCTGCCCAAGGACAAAACGGGTTATCTAGAAAGCCTCGTCTGGCAGAAGCTCTTCAATTACCAGCGCGACGCTGCCGTTGGGGTGATCAACAAGCTTGAGACCTACAACGGCTGCATCCTTGCGGATTCGGTCGGCTTGGGGAAGACGTTCACAGCCTTGGCGGTGATCAAATACTATGAGTTGCGCAACAAGGATGTGCTGGTTCTTTGTCCCAAAAAGCTAGCGGACAACTGGCGCAACTATAACGCCAATCTGACAACCAACATCTTTGCCAAGGATCGCTTCCGCTACGACGTGTTGTGCCACACCGACCTGTCGCGCACATCTGGCGAGTCCTTCGGCATGCGCCTGGACCGGGTGAACTGGGGAAACTACGATCTTGTGGTAATCGATGAGTCCCACAACTTCCGAAACAATGACGTCTACAAGGACCGCGAGACCCGGTATCAGCGCCTGATGAACAAGGTCATCAAGGCTGGGGTGAAAACCAAAGTCCTGATGCTTTCTGCAACTCCAGTGAACAACCGGTTCACCGATCTTCGCAACCAGCTGGCCCTTGCGTATGAGGGGCACTCCGACGCACTGAGCAAAAACCTCAAGACCAAGACAAGTGTCGAGGAAATCTTCCGTCGTGCGCAGACCGCGTTCAACGCATGGTCCAACCTACCGCCCGAAAAACGTACCCCAGCGGCAATCCTGAGATCATTGGATTTCGACTTCTTCGAGCTCCTCGATGCGGTCACCATCGCCCGTTCACGCAAGCATATCGAGACCTTCTATGACACAGCCGATATCGGGAAATTCCCGGCTCGACTAAAGCCCCTGTCACACCATCTACCGATCACCCAGCGGCCAGATGTCATAGGCTTCAACAAGATCTTTTCGAGGCTCAGTGATCTGAAAATGGCCGTCTATGCGCCGGTCAATTATATCCAGCCCAGTCGGTTGAAGAAGTATGAAGATCTCTACGACACCAAGACAGAGGGTGGCAAAGGCACGCTGAAACAGGCGGACCGTGAGAAAAGCCTTCAGGCGCTGATGACCACCAACCTGCTCAAGCGCTTGGAAAGCTCTGTCCATGCCTTCCGGATGACCCTTGGGGCCTTGTCCGGGAACATCGGTCGCACACTCGATGCGATTGCGCGGTTTGAAGCCTCGGGCGGGGCGGCGACGGTGGAAGACTTGGATATTGACCTCGAGGCCATCGCGGATGAGGACGAGGATTTCGCCGATTTCTCTGTCGGCAAGAAGATCAAGATTGACCTCGCCGACATGGACATCACGGCCTGGAAACAGGAGCTGTCCGTCGACAAGATCATCATCGACGGCCTGATAGGCGAGATGGAGCGCGTCACCCCTGGCGACGATGCGAAACTGCAGCATCTGATCGCGGAAATCGCGGGCAAGATGGCCAACCCCCTGAATCCCGGCAATCGCAAGGTGATCGTATTCACTGCCTATGCAGACACTGCGAATTACCTCTTCGACCAACTCGCCCCGCATTTCGCAAGGGCGCAGAACGTCCACACCGGTATCGTCACCGGCTCCGGCAACCCCAAGACGACGCTCAAGAAATTCTACGACTTCCAGTCCGTCCTGACCCTCTTTTCTCCACGCGCCAAGGAGAAGGACAAGATCATGCCGGATGATCCCGCCGTGCTGGACATCCTGATCGGGACCGACTGCATATCCGAAGGCCAGAACCTCCAGGACTGTGACTACCTGATCAACTACGACATCCACTGGAACCCCGTCCGCATCGTCCAGCGCTTTGGCCGGATCGACCGCATCGGGTCACCCAACACCCAAATCCAGCTGTCCAATTACTGGCCGGACATCAGCCTGGACGAGTACATCAACCTCAAGGAGCGGGTCGAAAACCGCATGCACATCGTCGATATGGCGGGCACCGGTGAGGACAACGTGCTGACCGCCAAGAGCAGCGACGTGGCCTATCGCAAGGACCAGCTTCAGCGCCTCCAGAACGAGGTGATCGAGCTCGAAGACGTCAAGACCGGCATTTCCATCACCGACCTTGGCCTCAACGATTTCCGGATGGACCTTCTCAACTACCTGAAAACCCACGAAGACCTGCCGCGCATGCCCCATGGGTTGCACACGGTCATCCCGTCGGATCCGGCACGTGGCCTGCACGCGGGCGTCATCTTTGCGCTGCGCAATATCCATGACAGCGTGAACATCAACCAGATGAACCGCCTGCACCCCTATTACCTGATCTACATCAGCCAGAGCGGCCAGATCATCGCCGACCAGACGCAGGTAAAACGCCTGCTCGATCTGGTGCGCACCGGATGCAAGGGGGTCACGCAGCCCATCCGCGACCTTTGCGCCGCCTTCAACGCGGAGACGCAGGACGGGCGCAGGATGGACACCTATTCAACCCTGCTGAACGACGCCATCCGCTCGATGATCGAGGTGAAGGAAGAGCGCGACCTAGACAGCCTATTTTCGGGCGGGCACACCACGGCGCTGACCCAGACCATCGCGGGGCTGCAGGATTTCGAGCTTATCGCCTTCATCGTGGTCCGCGACCCATGACGCTGTACCACTACCCGCCCCAGACGGCACTCAAGCGCGTCATCCCCAAGACCCGCATCTATGACGGAGCTGGCGCCAGTACCGCCCTGCGCGAGCGGTTCACGCGCGAAGTGGACCAGATCCTTTGGGCGCACAAACTTGCCCCCGAAACCCTGAACCTGCCCGCCACCAAGGCCGTGCCGGAAATTCAGGTCATTCACCTGACGCCCAAGGGCGATAGCATCCATGACGATGTCCTGCGCGCGATCGACCGGGCGATTCCCTTTCCGCTGATCTTCGAGATCTACCACGGCGCGCAGGTGGAGCCCGCCGCCGCCTACAAGCGCCCGTCTGGGGCCGAGGCCGGCAAATGGGTGATCCACGATCCCCTGCGCGCGCCCCGTACCACCAGCCGCGCACCCCTGCCTGTCGCAGTGAACATGAGGGCGCTTTACGACGGTATGCTGGCCCCCTTCATCCCCGTGACGGCTCAGGCGGGCGAGGATGTGGAAACGCGCCTTGCGCGCGCGGCCGCAATCAGGGCAAAAGAGAAAGAAATCAACGCTCTGCAAACCAAGATGCAGCGCGAGACACAGTTCAACATCAAACTGACCTTGCACGGCCAACTGGCCAAGGCACAGGCAGAATTCGAGTACTTGAAAAACGGGGGCGCGGGATGACCGACGACATCGAGAAACTGAAGATGCACAGCCCCGACCTGACGGCGCAGAATGTCGACCGCATTGCAGCCCTGTTCCCCGGTTGCGTGACCGAGGCCAAGGGGCCAGACGGCACCCTGCGCCGAATGATCGACTTCGACCTGCTGCGGCAGGAGCTGTCGGACAGCATCGTGGATGGTCCGCAAGAGCGGTATCATCTGGACTGGCCGGGCAAGCGGCAGGCGCTGATCACGGCCAATGCGCCGATAGCGAAAACCCTGCGGCCCGTACGGCCGGAGTCGGTAGATTTCGACACCACCCGCAACCTGTTCATCGAAGGCGATAATCTTGAGGCACTGAAGCTGCTGCAAGAGACGTATTTGGGCAAGGTCAAGATGATCTATATCGACCCGCCCTACAATACGGGGAAGGACTTCATCTATAAAGACAACTTCGCGAGTAGCCAAAAAGAACAAGAAGAAAAGGCGGGCGAACGCGACGCTCAAGGTGGGCAACTTGTATCAAACCCCGAAACCAGAGGGCGGTATCATTCTGACTGGATGTCGATGATGTATTCCCGCTTGTCTGTGGCAAAACGTCTATTGATGGATGAGGGTATCATCCTTGTCAGCATCGACGACTATGAACAAGCAGCCCTGCGTAAACTTTTGGACGAAGTCTTTGGCGAGCGCAATTTTGTCGCTCAGCTTACTTGGGAAAAAGGTCGGAAGAACGATGCCAAGTTCTTCTCGGTTGGCCACGAATACATGCTGGTTTTCGGAAAGAACGTCACCAAGCTGAGAGAGAGAAACGAGTCTTGGCGTGAAGAGAAGCCCGGTGCCCGTGATATCTGGGACGAATTCACGAGGCTGCGAGCTATACACGGTGACGACTTCAAGACCATCGAAACGAGCTTAACGCAATGGTATTCCGACCTGCCCAAAGGTCACCCTGCAAAGAAGTGGGCGCGATACAAGCGTGTGGATAAGTATGGCCCTTGGCGTGATCGTGATATCTCATGGCCGGGCGGCGATGGCCCTCGGTATGATGTAATCCATCCAGTAACTAAGCAGCCTTGTGCCGTTCCAGAACGCGGCTGGATCTATGCTTCGCCAGACGAGATGCAAAGGCAAATCAAACTTGGTTTAGTCGAGTTTCGTGAAGACCACACAGAGCCACCCTTCCGCAAGGCCCACATTCGCCCTGCACCCGGTGAAGCAGAGGATCAGCTGGACGATCAAGATTCGGAAACGGACGAAGAAGACGAAACCGAAGACGCTGAATTTGCAACTCAGGTTCGCGGGTCCTATTTCTACAAGCAATCCCAAGTGTCTGTTAAATACTTGCGAAAGCTAATGGAGGGCAAAGTCTTTACGAACCCGAAAGACCATGACGAGCTTGCAAGATTGATCGAATACGTAACCCCGAATGATCGTTCTGGGATCATCATGGATTTCTTTGCGGGTTCAGCCAGCACCGCTGAGGCTGTTCTTAGAGCTAACGCTACCTATGGAAGCAATCACCGATTTATCATGGTGCAGCTACCAGAGAGCCTCGAAGACGCAGAACGTAACACGACCGGAACTGCAAAGAAGACCGTTCAGGCTGCGATTAAGCTGATGAAGAAGCTTGATAGGCCACTGGTGTTGTCTGAAGTATCGAAGGAACGCATCCGCCGCGCTGGCGCGGCTGTGTTGTCTTCCGGCGTTTCGGACGACTGGAATCGGGATGTGGGCTTTCGCGTGCTGAAAATCGACAGCTCGAACATGGCCGACGTCTATTACACCCCCGACGCCACCACACAGGCCGACCTGCTGTTGCGCGTGGACAACATCAAACAGGGCCGCACGGCCGAAGACCTGCTGTTCCAGGTACTGCTCGACTGGGGCGTTGACCTGACCCTGCCCATCACGCGGGAGACGCTGGAGGGCAAGACCGTCTTCACCGTCGCAGGCACGGCCCTGATCGCCTGTTTCGACAACGGCGTGGACGAGGCGCTGGTCAAGACGCTCGCCACCCGCAAACCCCTGCGCGTGGTGTTCAAGGACACGGGCTTCAAGGACGACGCGACCAAGATCAATGTGAAGCAGATCTTCAAATCCCTTTCGCCCGACACCGACGTCAAGGCGATCTGATGGACCCAACCGCGCTGCGCCAGAAACTGACAGACTTGATCGCCACTTGGGAAAACGAGGTGGTCGAGTTCAAGGAGGCGTCGAACGATTACGACACCGACAGGATCGGGCGCTACTTCTCGGCGCTGGCGAACGAAGCGAACCTGCGCGACGCCGATGCGGGCTGGCTGGTGTTCGGAGTGAACAACAAGACCCGTGATGTCGTGGGCACGAGTTATCGGCCCGAGCGGGAGCGGCTGGACGGGTTGAAGCACCAGATCGCCCATGGGGCTGACCCCAGCACGACGTTCCGTCAGATCCACGAGGTGGATGTGGACGGCAAGCGCGTTGTCATGCTGGAAATCCCGCCTGCCCCAAGGGGTATTCCCATAGCGTGGCAAGGGCAGACCTATGCGCGGGCGGGTGAAAGCGTGACTGCGCTTGGGTTTGTGAAACAGGATGAAATCCGCAACCAGACCCTGCAGGGCGATTGGAGCGCACAGGTCGTGGACGGCGCCACGCTGGACGATCTGGACCCGCAAGCGGTGGAGCGCGCGCGCCGTGACTTTGCGCTGAAGCATCAGAACAGGATCGACGCAGAGGAGGTGCGCGGCTGGCCGGTGGCGACCCTTCTGGACCGCGCCAAGGTCACGCAACGCGGACAGGTGACGCGCACCGCGCTGCTGCTCTTGGGGCGTGCAGAGAGCGCCTATCTGCTGTCACCCCACCCCGCCCAGATCACATGGAAGCTGGTCGGGCAGGAAACGGCCTACGAACACTTCGGGCCACCGTTCCTGCTGTCGACCTCGCAACTGTATCAGCGCATCCGCAACATCCAGCTGCGGCTGTTGCCCGATGACGAGCTGCTGCCGCATGAAGTGTCGAAATACGATCAGAAGGTGGTGTTGGAAGCGCTGCACAACTGCATCGCCCACCAGGACTACCGGCAGAACCAGCGGATCATCGTGACCGAGCGACCGGATCGCTTGGTTTTCGAGAACGCGGGGCATTTCTACGAAGGGGCGCCGGAAGACTACGTGCGAGGCGACAAGACACCAAGGGGCTATCGGAACCCCTACCTGGTGCAGGCCATGGTCGAGCTGAACATGATCGATCAGATGGGTTACGGCATTCAGCGCATGTATGAGATGCAGCGCAGGCGCTACCTCCCGATGCCGGACTACGAAGTGGCAGGGGATGCCGTCGTGATGACCTTGTATGGCGGGGTGGTCGATCCGGCCTACACTCGCGTGCTGATGGAGCATGGCGGTCTGAAGCTGGCAGATGTGCTGGCCCTGGACCGGGTGCAAAAGGGGCTAGAGGTGCCGGACGAGGCGGTCCGGGTGCTAAAGCGCAAGGGACTGATCGAGGGGCGCAGGCCGCGGTATCGCGTGTCATCGACCGTCGCTGCCGCCTCGGGCAAGAAGGCGGCCTACATCAAGACCCGGGCCTTCGATGACCAGCACTATGCCGATATGCTGGTGCAGTATTTAAGAGAGTTCGGCACTGCCTCACGAAAGGACGTTGATGACCTGCTGTGGGACAAGCTGAGCGATGCCTTGGATGAGGCTCAGAAAGCCAACAAAATTGGCAATCTTCTCAGCGGCTTGCGGCGGAAGGGTGTAATTTTCAACGCTGGTTCGAAGCCTGCCCCGGCCTGGAAGCTGAGCGAATGAACCGGGGACATCGTACGAAAGAAACTACGCAAGAAGCGCTCGATTTAAGAAAGCGACAGCCATGAAGATAAAGTTCAAGTCGCAGCCCTATCAGGCGCAGGCGGTCGATGCCGTGGTCGATTGCTTCGACGGCCAGCCCCGGCAAGATGCGCTGCGCTATACCATCGACCCCGGCGCTGGTCCCCAGGCGCGGATGGAGATCGCAGGCTTCGGCAATGCGGAGCTGCTGCAAAGCCTGGACCTGCTTGGCAATATCCACAAGGTGCAACGTCGCGCTCTGCTACCGCTGTCCGAAAGCCTGACCTCCTATGTGGACGACAAGGGCAAAGCCAAGCCGCGCAGCTATAACCCCGGCGCACGGGTGAACTTGGACATCGAGATGGAGACCGGCACGGGCAAGACCTATGTCTACCTGAGCACCATGTTCGAGCTGCACAAGCGGTTTGGCTGGTCGAAGTTCATCATCATGGTGCCCAGCGTCGCCATCCGCGAAGGCGTTGCCAAGTCGATCCAGATGACGGCTGAGCATTTCCAGCAAGAGTACGGGAAGAAGCTGCGGGCGTTCGTCTATAACTCCAAGCGGCTGCATGAGCTGGAAAGCTTTTCCTCGGACGCGGGCATCAACGTGATGGTGATCAACGTCCAGGCCTTTGCGGCCACTGGGGCGGATAACCGGCGGATTTACGATGAACTGGACGACTTCCAGTCCCGACGCCCGATCGACGTGATCGCCAAAAACCGCCCGATCCTGATCTTGGACGAGCCACAAAAGATGGAAGGGCCCGCGACCCAGGAAAGCCTACCCAAGTTCAACCCTCTGTTCATCCTGCGCTATTCGGCGACGCACAAGACCGTCCATAACAAGGTGCATCGCCTGGACGCGGTGGATGCGTTCAACCAGAAACTGGTCAAGAAAATCCGCGTGCGGGGGGTGGAAACCAAGGGGCTGAGTGGGACGAACCCGTATCTGTTTCTGCACCGGGTCGATGTGACATCTGCCGCCCCGGTGGCCTTTGTCGACCTGGAGGTGAAGACGGACAACGGGATCAAACGCATGACCCGCAAGCTGGAACAGGGACGCAACCTTTTCGATCTGTCCAAGGGGCTGGAGGTGTATCGGGGCTTCGTGGTGGCCAACATCGATGCCCGCGATGACACGGTGCATTTCACGAATGGCGACGTCCTACGTGCCGGCGAGGCCTCGGGCGATGTAACCGAGAAGGATATCCGCCGGATACAGATCCGCGAGACGATTTCGGCGCATCTGGAGCGCGAACAGGTGCTGTTCGCGCGTGGGGTCAAGGTGCTGTCGCTGTTCTTCATCGACGAGGTGGTGAAGTATCGCGATTACGATGCGCCCGATGAGCAAGGCGAATATGCCCGAATTTTCGAAGAGGAATATGCGCAGGCGGTCGAGGCGCTGCTGGGCGAGTTGCCGCTAGAGAACGTTGAATACCGAAAGTACCTCGAGGGGATCGAAGTGGGCAAAACCCATCGCGGCTACTTCTCGATCGACAAGAAGGGACGGATGACCGACCCCAAGGCTGCGGCACGGGGTGAGATGGCAGGCCAATCCACTGAGCCTAGCGACTACGACCTGATCCTGAAACACAAAGAGCTGCTGTTGTCGTTTGAGGAACCCACTCGGTTCATCTTTTCACACTCCGCCCTACGCGAAGGTTGGGACAACCCCAATGTTTTCGTGATGTGCATGCTCAAGCATAATGACAGCCAGAACACGATCTCCCGCCGCCAAGAGGTGGGGCGCGGGTTGCGCATCGCCGTGAACCGAAATGGCGAGCGGATGGGCCATCCCGTGACGGTGCATGACATCAATGTCCTCACGGTGGTTGCGTCCGAGAGCTACAAAGGCTTTGTTGCTGCGCTCCAGAAAGAGATCGTCGAGAACCTATCTACCCGCCCGAGGCAGGCGGACGCCGAATACTTCGCCGGCAAGACCCTGAAGACAGAGGATCAAGAGCTGGTGCTGGACAAGGCTCTGGCCAAAAAACTGGAACGTTTCCTGATCAAAAACGACTTCGTGGATGAGGATGGCCACATCACAGCGGCCTATCATGAGGCCCGCAAGGCC
Organism: Paragemmobacter ruber; assembly: GCF_009908315.1. Taxonomy (GTDB): domain Bacteria; phylum Pseudomonadota; class Alphaproteobacteria; order Rhodobacterales; family Rhodobacteraceae; genus Paragemmobacter; species Paragemmobacter ruber. Next base: position 92,402 of record NZ_JAAATW010000005.1, on the reverse strand, counting down.
GATGCCATCGAGGCCCTGCCCGAAGAGCTGGAACCGCATCGTGAGGCTGTGTTGGCCCTGATCGACACGGTGTTCAACGGGCGCGCGGTCGAAGAAATGTTCAGCGACGGGCGCAAACCTAAAAAGAACCCCCTGAACGACAATTTCCACCGCAAGGAGTTTCAAGAACTCTGGCGCCGGATCAACCGCAAGGCCGTCTACCAGGTCGAATTTGAAAGCGCCGCATTGGTCCGAAGCTGCATCGACCGGCTAGAGCGCGACCTGAGGGTGACGCCACTGCAGTATCTGGTTACCGAAGGGGCGTTGGAAGACGCTGTAACGGATGACCGCCTGCGTACGGGTGAGGCCTTCGTCCAAGGCAAGGTTCGGACCGAGACGGGAAAGAGCGCCCACTCTCGGGTGTCCTATGATGTCATCGGGGCGATTGCAGAAAACACAGACCTGACCCGCAAAACCGTGGGTGACATCCTAACCGGCATTCAGGCCGCCAAGTTTGGGGAGTTTGCAAAAAACCCTGAGCAGTTCATCGCCGATGCCTCGCACCTGATCCAAGAACAAAAGGCCATCGCGGTCATTGAACGGCTGACCTACGACGCCACGGAAGACAGATATGATGCCGAACTGTTCACCGCTGGCGAGACGGGAAATGACTTCAAGAAGGCGACCGACAAACTCAAGAATCACGTTTACGACTTTGCAATCGTTGACTCGAAGGTTGAGCGAGACTTCGTCCGTGATCTCGACACCAGCACCGAAGTAGTGGTCTATTCCAAGCTACCCCGAGGGTTCCTCATCCCCACACCGGTCGGCGACTACAACCCCGACTGGGCCATTGCCTTCAGAGAAGGGGGCGTGAGGCACCTCTACTTTGTGGCTGAAACCAAATCCGATCAGCCGTCGATGAAGATGCGGGAATTGGAGCAGACCAAGATCAAGTGCGCCAGAAAGTTCTTTGATGAAATCGGCCGGAGGATCAACGAGGATCGCGTCAAATATGGTGTCGTCACTAGCTATGCTGACTTGATGGCTTTGGTAAAGGAAGTAGCGTGAGGGAGTTAGAGGGAAGAGCCGACAATTGATGCGTCCGTTTTGCTACCATCACGCTTTGTTGTTACATCGAAGTGGCGTCGAATGGACCCGGGTCTATTTCTGAAAATGCATCTATCGCCTCCTTAAGAGCTCTCGCCGCCCGAACCCTTTCCCTCAGGCCTTCTATGGTCTCGCTACTTTCCCCTTCAGCCACATGCGGACGTATCTCTTCAAACGCCCGATGGACTGCCCTTCGATTTAATGCTCCTCCCAACATCGAAAACGCTGCCATCTCTGCGTCTCGAAGCCCGCGTCGCACGCAAACATGTGCGAGTAGAAGAGCACCGGCACCCTCAGCCGTATTGGGCTCAGACCCTCCTCGCGTGAACATCTGCATTATTCGTGACGGCAAACCCATCACATGTGCCAAGTCAGGGACCATGCGGATGACAAACTTACGTGCGTCGGGCGAAAACTCCGCCGCGGCGCCTTTAGGTGATATTGTCGGCTGAATTTCATTCAGTGGTGCGCCGTCCATCCATTGTCGCAGAGTCGCCTCAAGCTTGGGGACCGCGTACCTCGCTTTCTCTTCATCCGATTCCAGGTCTCCGTAGGTCTTCCCAAAAAGATCTTCGACGGTCGATGTGTCGCGTTGCCGTTAAATAGGCTCTGCCTCAATCTGTGTGGCGCACTATCCTGAGAACGGGAAGATTCAGGAGGGATAGTGGTGATTTCAAGGAAGCACTGGTCGCCCGGGAGCGATGTTTCCGTTCAAAGCGTTGAGCGGCGCGATTCCGGCGGGTGGACTGTATCCGGCAGTCTGACACCAAACGGCATCTGCCCAGACTGTGGATTGCAATCGCGACGTCGTCACGGCTGGCGGCGTAGGCGGCTGCAGGATTATCCCGCCCATGGTGACGGGGTTACGGTAACCCTCTGGGTTTGCCGTTGGCGATGTTTGGCACCCGCCTGCCCGCGCCGGACTTTCTCGGACCAGATCGGCTCGATTGCGCGTCCTTTTGCGCGGCGCACTTCGCGTGTCGGGGAAATTGTCAGCCATCTTGGGCACGCGACCGGCGGGCGGCCTGCCGAGCGGCTCTTGCACCGCTTGGGCCTTGGGGTCAGTGATGACACGGTGCTTAGGCAGCTGAAGAACCGTGCTCAAGACACTGCCGAGCCGCCGACCGTCATCGGGATCGACGACTGGAGCTGGCGGAAGTCGCAGACCTACGGCACGATCATTGTCGATCTGGAGCGTCGCGCGGTCATCGATGTTCTCGAAGATCGTGATGTGGTCACCTGCACCGACTGGCTGAAACGACATCCCGAGGTGGAAGTGATCAGCAGAGATCGCTGCGGTCTCTACGCCCAGGCTGCCCGGCAAGGCGCGCCGCAAGCGGAACAGGTCGCCGACCGGTTTCATATCGTGCAGAACCTGCGGCAGGCTATCGAGGAGCAGATGAACCTTCACGGCCGTGCGACCGGCAGGGCGCTGCTGTCCGACGCCGACAATATCACCGCAGAGGGAAGCCTTCTGAAGTCCCGCCTTGCGCACAGGACGTCTCGGGAAGAGATTTTCACCACCATCCATGCGCTTCGAAATCAGGGGCTTACCTGCAGCGAGATTGGGCGGCGAACAGGGTTCCCTCGTCGCAGCATCGCGAAATGGCTGCAGTTCGAGACGCCGCCGGACCGCAGGCGGGCAGCTTTGAAGCCGACTTCGCCGTGGTACTTTGAAGAGTTCCTGAGCCAAAGCTGGAAGGGCGGAATTCGAACTGGAAGCGCCCTGTTCCGTCTGATCCGAGAGCGTGGCTACGAGGGGAGCCCGACGCATTTGCAGCGGCTGCTGGCGGGGTGGCGCAGAGCCGAAAAGCAAGCGAAGGGCCCTGCCTTGGAGCACCAGATCCTGGAACCGGTCCGGGACCCGGAAACGGGGCACGCGATCTCCCCGGTCATCGCAGCAGCGCTGTGTATCAAACCCCGCGGAAAACTCACCCCGGATCAGGCGCGGAAGGTCGACGCGCTCAAGGCTGGCTCTCCCGCCTTCGCAACGATGCGCTGCCTCGTCATGCGGTTCAACGGTATCCTGCGTGGCCGCGAGGCAGACCCGCTCCCTGCATGGATCGACGACGCGATCGAAACCGACCTGGCGCCCATCGTGCGCTTCGCACGCACATTGAACCGGGATTTCGATGCGGTAAAAAACGCTATCGAGATGCCCTGGAGCAACGGCCAAGCAGAAGGTCAGATTAATCGTCTGAAGACCCTCAAACGCGCCATGTACGGCCGAGCCGGGCCAGAACTGTTGAGGGCAAGAATGCTGCCCCTCCGCCACACAGATTGAGGCAGAGCCCCTTTAAGAGCAACGCGACACAATCCCACGCTTCCGGTCGCACAGCGCATCATCACCATGCAGGCCATGTCACAAGCTGGATCTTGCGGACAATCATCATCGCAGCAAGGCATCGAAGCCATGGCCACTTCCGCCTCCACGGCAGTCGCAGGCTGAGAAATCACGGTCGCAAGAAGCGCGACGGCGATAACCAGCGAAAAGAGTGCGCGTGTGACACTGCCCATACGGGCAATCTCACTCAAACCCGTTGCTTCTACAAATGGATTTGCCGTGAACGTAGCCATCAACCGAAACTGCTACGCCCGCCGCGGATCACGGTCTTCGCAAGACGCCCAGAAAGACCTGCTTGCGCTAGTACTTCGCCTGCGCCGTAGTTCCGTCTGGCGCTGCCAATTGGATGGCGCCCTTGACGTCCTTTGGTACGGCAACTGCAGCGGTGCCCGTAAGCCGCCCATCCGCGTCGGGCGCGAGGTCGAACCGTTGCGCGGCACCGTCGACCAGAAGAATGGCGTTTGCGCTCCAACCTTCGGCCGACACCGGCCGATCCCCGGCGTCGAACAGGTGAACGACCACGGTGGTGGTGCCATCGGCCACCAATTCTGCGTGCCAGGCACCGGCATCAACCTTCCAGCCACCGTTCGGGCCTGGACGCGGTTCATGCGCATGGGCAGCGACTGCGAACAGCGACCCAATGACAGCCAAGCTTACCCGGCGTGAGAGTTTGGGGAAACTCATGTTTCGTCTCCGTTGATCAGAAGGCTTCAAGGGTGGGCGCGCGCCCCGTGGTGTCCGACTGTCTGGCGGCCTCAGCCCGCGCCTGCGCCACCAGACGCTCCAGCGGGGCGCGGCCATAGCGCAGGAACAGGGTGGGCGTCAGCACGGTGTCGAGCAGAGTCGCAGTGACCAGGCCGCCGAAGATGGTGATGGCGACGGGGTGCAGGATCTCCTTTCCCGGCGCATCCGCCCCCAGCATCAGCGGCACCAGCGCCACGCCCGCAGAGAGTGCGGTCATCAGGACTGGTGTCAGACGTTCCAGACTGCCGCGCATCACAAGTTCGCGTCCGAAGGGCATGTCTTCGTGGATCGCAAGGTTGATGTAGTGGCTGATCTTCAGAATACCGTTGCGCGTGGCAATGCCGGTCAGGGTAATGAAACCCACCATGGACGCCACCGACAAAGGCTGCCCCGCCCACCACAAGGCCGCCACGCTGCCGATCAACGCCAGCGGCACTGAGGCCATGATGATCCCCACGAACAAAGGAGAACGGTACCGGCTATAGAGAATGGCGAAGATCATCGCGAGTGACAGGATCGACAACAGGCCGATCGTGCGCATCGATTCTTCCTGCGCCTGGAACGTGCCTTCCAGCGTGGCAAAGAAGCCGGTCGGCAAATCCTTGGCTGCCATAACGGCGCGGATCTGCTCCACGATCTGCGCCATGTCGGTCTGCCCGTCCGAGTTCGCCAGCACAACCAGACGCCGCTTGCCGTTTTCCCGCAGGATCTGGTTCGGGCCGTCGGTTTCGACAATGTCCGCGATCTGGCTGACGGGGATCCAGCCACTGGGAGTCTCGATCAACAGATCGCCGAGCCCGCGTGTCGTGCGCTCCTCGTCTTGTAGCCGCAACACCACATCGAAGCGGCGATTGCCGTCGACAATGCGCGACACGATGCGGCCATTCGAAAGTTGTTCAAGCTGTTCGGTGACGGCCGCAGGTTGCAGACCGTAGAGCGCGGCGCGCCCGTAGTCGACGATGATCTCAAGCTGTGGGATGCGGACCTGCTTTTCGACCTGGAGGTCGACAACCCCGGGAATCTCGGCCAAGGCCACGCGAAACTCTTCGGCCAAGGCTCGCATGGTATCGAGGTCTTCGCCAAAGATTTTCAATGCGATCTGCGCGCGGACGCCCGACAGCATGTGGTCCAATCGGTGCGAGATCGGCTGGCCGATGTTCGTGGTCACTGGCAGCACCGACAGGCGCGCGCGGATGTCGGCCTCGATCTCTGCCTTCGGGCGGCCGTCCTTGGCCAGTTCCACCTCGACCTCGGACGAATGGACGCCTTCGGCATGTTCGTCCAGTTCCGCCCGCCCAGTGCGACGACCAACCAGCACAACCTCGGGCACTTCCAGGATAAGGCGTTCGGCAACGAGGCCGATACGCTGCGATTCCTCAAGCGAGATGCCGGGGTTGAACAGCATGCTGATCGTCAGCGTGCCCTCGTTAAAGGGTGGCAGGAAGGCGCGGGGCAATTGCGTGGCAAAGCTGCCCGCCGTGATGACCGCAGCAAAGACTCCGGTGACCAGCAGGCGCGGATGGGCAAAGGACCAGTCCAGCAGCCGTCGGTTGCCACGTTTCAGGACGCGGACGACCATGCCTTCGTGCTCGTCCAGCCGCTTCAGCCCCGGCAGCATGTAATATGCCATCACAGGGGTCAGGGTGATCGAGACAACCAGGCTGGCGAGGATCGAGATGATGTAGGCCTGCCCCAGTGGTGCGAAAAGACGCCCTTCGATGCCGGAGAGAGCGAAGAGCGGCACGAACACTAGAACAATGGTCATCGTCGCGTAGACAATGCCAGACCGCACCTCTTGGCTGGCCGACACGACCACGTCGAACACCGACCGCGGGTTGCCCTTCTCGCGATTCTCGCGCAGGCGGCGGAAAATGTTCTCAACGTCCACCACGGCATCGTCGACCAGTTCACCAATGGCGATGGCCAAGCCTCCCAAGGTCATTGTGTTGATCGACAGGCCCATCCAGTAGAAAATGATCGCCGTGACCAGGATCGACACCGGAATTGCGGTCAGCGAAATGATCGTGGTGCGCAGGTTCAGAAGAAAGAGGAACAGCACCACCGCAACCACGGCGATGGCCTCCAGAAGCACCTTCTGAACGTTGCTGATCGATGTCTCGATGAAGGTTGCCTGCCGGAACAGGATGTTGTCTGCTTTCACCCCGTCGGGCAGCGCGGCCGTCATCTCGGCAAGTGCTGCCTCGACCTGAATTGTCAGCTCGATGGAATCGACGTCAGGCTGTTTTTCGACCGACACAATGACTGCATCGTCACCCATGAAGCCGGCATCGCCCCGCTTGGTTCGTGGGGCGAAGCTCACCTCGGCCACCTGATCCAGGGCAACCGGTTGTCCCTCGACCGAGGCCACTACCAGACTGCCGAGATCCTCGAGGCTTTGCGTCCGGCCAATGTTTCGGATCAGGAATTCGCGCCCGTACTGATCAGCGAAGCCGCCACCCGTGTTTGCCCCGAACCCGGTCAGTGCAGTCTCGACATCCTCATAGGTCACGCCAAAAGCGCGCATCGCCGCCGGATTGGGTGCAACGCGGTATTGGCGAACCTCGCCGCCGATCGGGATGACGTTCGCTACACCCGGAATTGTAAGCAGCCGCGGCCGGATGGTGAAATCGGCGAGTTCGCGCAATTCCATCGGAGTGACATTGTCGGGGCCGGTCACGGCGATCAGCATGATCTGGCCCATGATCGACGCGATCGGTCCCATTTGCGGGACCACCCCTTGCGGCAATTGTGCCTGCACAAGGGTCAGACGCTCGGCGATCTGCTGGCGGTTGCGATAGATGTCAGTGTTCCAGTCGAACTCGACATAGACGATGGACAGCCCCACTCCCGAGGTCGACCGCACCCGGGTGACGCCCGGCAGGCCGTTCATCTGGGTTTCCAGTGGGTATGTGACCAGCTGCTCCACTTCCGGAGGGGCGAGCCCCTCGGCTTCGGTCATGATGGTGACTGTCGGGCGGTTCAGGTCGGGGAACACGTCCACTGGCAGACGGGTGACGGTCAGGGCGCCGTAAAGGACCATGACGGCGGCAATTGCCAGCACGAACAGGCGGTTGCGCAGCGACTGCGTGACAAGGAAGTTGAACATGCGCGCTGCCTATCGGATTTGGTTGAGAAGTTCGGCCCCTTCGGCCACGACGCGCAGGCCCGGCTCCAGCCCCGCGACCACCAGTACGGTGTCGCCATCCAAAGGCTCGACCCGAACCTCGCGTTGCACGAACCGCTCAGCGTTGGTCTTGATATACACCACTAGCTGGCCGTTCGCCCCGCGCAGCACGGCATCGCGGGGGACAACAATCCCTTCTTGATCGGCGGGGGTTGCGGCGATGACCCTTAGCAGTTGGCCTGCTCGCAGCCCCTCGGCCTGACCCACGACAGAAAAGCGCACGGGAACAGCCTGCCCCTGATCCGCCAGTCCGGTGCCTTGATAGGCAAGGTCGACAGTTGTGCCGTCGGCGAAGACTGCCACCGCCTCTGTGCCAAGTGTTTCCGAGCGATAGCTCAACGCCTCTACCCAGAACCTGTCCGGATCGACGATCTCATAGACGGTCACACCTGGAGACGCGATCTGACCTGCGATTGCCTGCCCCGCTGCGATTACTCCTTCCACTGGCGCAATCAGGCTCTCGGAGATGTCCGTCAACGACATGAGGGCATCGCGCTGTGCAATCAGACTTTCTTGCTCGATTTCAAGTTCTTCGATTTCGGTCTTTGCGATGGCGTTTGAAAGCTGTCTCCCTCGTTCCAGTCGCTTGGTCACCAGTTCCAGCTGTTGCTCGATCTCACGAATCTGTTGCTGGCGGTCAGCTAGGTCCACAGCTCCAATCGTCGGCTCGACAATGGCAACCAGTTGCCCCGCCTTGACCACCGACCCCAGTTGAGGAAACCCCCCCTCGGGCGCGACGAGCCTGCCTTCCAGTGAAGCTTGTATGTATCCCGACGCATTGGGATCGGGAATGACCCGCCCCGGCAGTTCGATCCGCCGCCCGTGTTTTTCGTTAACCGTCAGCAAAGTCCGGATACCAAGAACACGCTGAGTGCCCTTGGGAACGAAGAGGCCGCCATCTGGAAAGCGTTGCGCCACGTCTCGCGTCGCCGTGGCAGGGGCCGGAAGGGCTGCATTCGCCACGGCAACCTCGGCCTTCCCGGGTTCGGGTGCTGCAGCTACTACGGCAAAGAAAATCGCTGCGACCTTCGCGCCGCCTGACCTGCGCGGACGACGCAGAACCAGCATCATAACAACGCCGATAAGCAGTCCAAGGCCACCCACCACCGCCAGAGACACATCGCGTGCAGACAGGCGAGCACGAAGGTCGCCAAGAACACTGGCTGCCAGCACCTCTGCCGTGCTGGCCTCTACGACCGGTGGGGCCGGCGGCGCGGGGATTGTCAGCGACCCCACAAGGACATCGAAGCCCGCGTCGGCAATGACGGTAATCGCCAGGTCATAGCTTCCGGGCGATGCGACCCAGGGTGCTGCAAACGCGTAGACCCCGGGTTCCGTCTCGGTACCCGCCAGGATACCGGTGGGCGTGTCAATCTCGACCGCGGCACCGGTGACAGGTTCATTGGTGGCAAAGCTGTCGATGAAGACCTGCATTTCGGTCCCGCGCGCCACGACGACGGCCTCAAACGTCGTCGACGCGGCCTCGACCCGAGGAGCGATGGTCGTGCTGACAGGCGGCGGCGGTGCGCCATGGTCATGGCCCTCATGCGCATTGGCTGCACCGGCCAATGCGAAAATCAGGGCCGTGACGACACCCCAGAGTAACCGCATATCCCACCTCGACGTCTCGTTGCTTTGATGTCCAAGTGCGGGACCCGCATCTCCCAATGATTTCCGCTCTGTAACAAAGTGTTTCAGGCAGCAGTCTTTGGCAGCGTCACGCTGACGCGCAGCCCACCTGATGGGGCGCTTTCGAGGTCCAACGTCCCCCCATGGCCGTCGACTACCGCGCGGGCGATGGTCAGCCCCAGCCCGAAACCGCCCGTCGCATTGTTGCGTGAAGATTCCAACCGCACAAAGGGCAGCAGCACGCGCTCGCGATCTCCAGGCGCGATGCCTGCGCCATCATCGTCTATGGTCACTGTGACTTGCGCTACGTTTTCCGCAAGGGTCACTCGCGCCGTACCGCCATACTTCACCGCGTTGCCAACGAGGTTTACGAAGGCGCGCTTCAAACCCAGCCGCCGACCGGCGATCACTGCTGCGCGTGGTCCTTGGAACGTCACCGCCGCGCCCTGATCACTCAGGTCATCGGTCACGGTCTCCAGGATCGCGACCAGATCGACCGGACGCAGCGGCTCGTCCGACCGGTCACCACGGAGATAGGACAGTGTCTGGTCGATCATCCGTTCCATTTCCTCCAGATCATGGGCGATGGACCGCGCCAAAGGGTCGTTGTCGATTTCCTCGGTGCGAAGGCGCAACCGTGTGATCGGGGTCTTCAGGTCATGCGATACGGCGGCGAGCGCCTGGGTCCGGTCCTCAATCGACCGGGCCAGCCGGTCCTGAAGATCGTTGAAAGCACGTGCCAGAACGGCGACCTCATAAGGGCCCGTTTCCGGCACGGCGGCGACGCGACCGGTGGTGTAGAACCCGTTCGCCGCCTCGGCAAACCTACCAAGCGGACGCGATATCCAGCGCACCATGAGCACCGCCGTCGCCAACGCGACCGCGGCGATCATCCAGGCGACCATCACCGTTTGCGGTGCGCCCGGAATGCGGGGTGTCCAGCTGAGCAGGCTGACGTTCAGCCAGGTTCCGTCGACCAAGCGCATCGAGATAAGCGCGACATGGGGGTCCGGCGCTTCGCCCCCTTGCGCACCCACGATAAGCCCGCCCTCGGCGAGTTCGGGTGCGAGTTCGATTAGGCGCGCCTGCAAGTCTGCCCACAGCGCGTTGGTCCCGTCGGCCTCGACCGCCCTCTCGTCCGGGCTCCAATGCGCCTCGATCGCCCCGCTCGACAGATCGTGCGCGGCATCCTCGCGTAATTTCTCCGGCAGTCCGGTCAGCGTCCGCTTGATGGTCAGCAACCGATCCGCCAGCCGCCGCTCGGTCGCGTCCGACAAATCCGCACTGAGCGAGGCGCGATAGGTCTGCAGCCCCACGATCTGGACCGTTGCAATCCCGAGGATCAGCACGATCGTAGTCCGGGCGACCAGCGTGTCGAAACGAAGTCCCCGGACAGCGCCCCACAGCGCCTTTATGCGCCTCACTTGCGACGTACCGACGCAGCGAACAGGTACCCCGCGCCGCGGATTGTCTTGATCAATTCACCCTGCGCCTCGATCTTGCGGCGCAGGCGGCTGACCTGCACATCGATGGATCGGTCGTAGACATCGAGCGTGCGGTTCTTGGTCGCGTCCAACAGATAGTCGCGAGAGAGGACCCGCTGGGGGGCTTCAAGAAACGTCACCAGCAGGTCGTATTCGCCACTCGACAGGTCCACGACGACGCCTGTGGGGTCGGTCAGTTCGCGCTTCAACGTGTCCAGATGCCAGCCATCGAACTCGATCAGCCGACCTGATCCCGGCGCGCCGGCGCTGTCGGCGAACCGGCTGCGGCGCAGGACCGCCTTGATCCGTGCCAGCAACTCGCGCGGGTTGAAGGGTTTGGGCAGGTAGTCGTCGGCCCCGACCTCCAGACCCACGATGCGGTCGATCTCGTCGCCCTTGGCGGTCAGCATGACCACCGGCACCTGACTTTCCGCCCGCAGCGACCGGCACAGATCCAGCCCGTTGGTTCCCGGCAGCATGATGTCGAGCACCACGAGGTCGGGTTGCGCGGCCTGCATCTGCGCCTTCATCTCGGCACCGTTGCGGGCCGTCGCGACGACAAACCCGTTGGCGCGCAGGAACTTGGCAACCAGCGAAAGGATTTCACCATCGTCATCTACGACAAGAACTCGGCCTTCCGTGGCTTGAGTGGTCCCCAGCTGTTGCAACATATCCTTCGGTCTCGCTCCCCTTCCTGAGTGACTGCCGCACGCTACGACACTGTTGCTCGATTGTATCGAATTGTTGCAGCCGCAGGCTACTCGCGAAGGACGTCAACGATCTGGCCGACCGCAGCGTCGCCATTCCAGTCGAACGGCCCCTGAAGTCGACCGATCTCCCTTCCGTCTCGGTCGATCAGCAACGTTGTGGGTAAGCCCATGAAGGCAAAAGCAAGTTGCACCCTCAGCGATTCAGCCCAAAAGAGTGGGAGGCCAGCGATACCGATATCGTCGTAGAAACGGCGACAGCGGTCGATTCCAGCGTCGTCGATGCAAAGTGGCAAGACCATGAAGTTGGCACCACCCAAACGCCCTTGAAGCTGCTCGAGAGCCGGCATTTCTTCCCGGCAGGGCGGGCACCAGGTCGCCCAGATGTTCAAGAGGATCACCCGGCCGGCGAAATCGTCAAGTTTCCGTGTGATGCCCGCCTCGTCGAGAATCGGCGGGGACAGCAGCGGTTGCGGGTCCTCGCGCAGCCGGAAGGGCGGGCGCGCCTCGGCGGACCCTGCAAGGAAGGGCGCGGCGAGGGCACCAAGGACGGCACGGCGTCCGATGAGTGTTGGCATAGGTCCGCTCTCTCCGGGAAAGGGCCCGGACCCGCAGGCAGGCTGCGGGTCCGGCCGTGCGTCAGGCCGACACCGCGAACTCGGTCATCATGCCGGTCGAAAGGTGCGGCATGTGGTGGCAATGCAGCATCCACCGCGCCGCCTCGCCCGCGTCCACCGCGACCGTCACCATGCCCATCGGCGGCACATGCACGGTGTCGCGGACCGCGCCTGCGATCCGGTCCATGCCGACACCCACTACCTGGAAGGCGTGGCCGTGCAGGTGCATCGGATGCGCCATCATCGACATGTTGTGGAACATGATCTCGACTCGGTCGCCGGATTTCGCAGTCACCGGCACATGGGACCCCCAAGTCTGGCCGTTGATCGTCCAGACATAGGGCATCATGGTGCCGCCCAGCATCAGCATCGGCTGCGAGGCTGGCGCGCGTTCGGGCAGCGGGGTGACGGCGCGCAGAGCACCCTCCTGCGCCAGATCACCGCTGAAGGCCGGATGGTCGGCCTCCGACATCTCGGCGATCCTGGTCACCGCCGCGCCCGGCGTGGCAAGGATGACACCCGTCCTTTCCTTGGCACCTTCGCGCAGGGCAAGGATCGGGAAGGCCCCGCCCTCGCCCGGCACATCCAGTTCGATATCCAGCCGCTGGCCCATTGCGACGCCAAAGCGGCTGCCGGGCACGGGCTGCACCGGCTCGCCATCGACGGCGACCAGCCGTCCCGGCAGCGCGCCAGTGTCGATCCAAAACACGGTGGCGGCCGCAGCGTTGATGACGCGGACGAGAACGCGGCCGCCCTTGTCGATCGGAACCACTTCGGGGTCGTCCAGCGTGCGATCATTGGCGAGATAGGCGTCGAAGTTGTAGTCGTTCAGGTCCATCGCCATGCCATCCATCCCCGGCATCGCCATCATGTCCCCCTGACCCATGCCACCCATGTCCATTCCGGAATGGTCCATGCCGCCCTGCCCCATCTGGCCATGATCCATCCCGGCCATCGAAGCGCCGCCGGTGATCTCGGCCAGCACCTCGGCAGGTGGCTTGAAGGAAAAGTCGTGCAGGAACAGCGTCACTTCCTTCCGGTCTGCCGCCACATCCTCAGCTCGCCGCACCACCAGAGGCGCGGCCAGCAGCATCATTTCATGCTCGGGGATATGGGCGTGCATCCAGTGTGTTCCGGGCCGTGCCGCGAAATCGTAGGCGCGGGATTCACCGGGTTGCAGCATCGGCATCGGCAGGTCGGGCACTCCATCCTGCGCGTTGTCGGGGATCTGACCATGCCAGTGAATAATCGTTGGCTCGGCCAGCGCGTTTGTCAAATCGACCGCGAACGCCTGGTCCGGATCGAGGACAAGGCCGGACCGGCCAGCGCCGTCCAGAAGCCCCCAGACGGTTGCGGCTCTGCCCCGCACGTCAATGGTGCGGGTGGCGGCGGTCAGCGACATTCGGCCGGACTGGGCCCGGACCCGTGCGGGAAGCATCAGTGAAGCGGCCGTGGCCGCAGAAGCGGCCAGAAAGCCGCGGCGAGAAAAGGGCGACATGCGAATTCTCCTGTATCGCGTCGTGAATTGGACAAGCGGTCCCCGGCGAATGCCGCAGCCGCAGGCTCAGATCACGGCGATCTTCGGAGGCGGACCTGGGGGCGGAATGGCCAGCGAGGCGGCAAGGATGTCGACACTAGCCTCCACATCGGAGGACCGCGCGACAGTTTCCGCAACCCGGTCCGGCGCAGGAAAGGTCGCTGCCGCGAACAGGCAGTGCTGCTGACAGATCAGCTGCTGCGTCAGCTCCTTCGGGCCGTCAGTCGCGGGCATGTGCGCCAGGTGGCCGGCCATCGCCATCATCTGCGCATGGTCTGCCTGAGCTTGCTGCCGTTCGCCCAGAGCCAATACGGGAAGGATTGCCGCCAGGACGTAGGCGGCGAGGATCAGGACATGCATGCGAAACGTGAGAAGCGCCATATCTGAGACATCTATCAGGATGGCCCGCTTCCGTCACCTGACAGTTTGGTGTCCCTGAGGGGCACTCTGATCTCTAAAGCTGCGGCATCAATGCCGAGTTTCCGAATTCCCTGCCCCACTATCGCAGAGTTTACTGGAATCCGTCGCGATTGCGCAGAACCTGCGCAAAACGCGGGACAGTGAATCGATGTGGAAACTTCTGTTCGCCATGGCGGCAATCCTTGGCCTGGCATCCTGCGGTGCCGAACCGATCTGGGCACCCGAGGAGGCCGTGGCCGCCGCCCGCTACGAGCATCCCGGCCCGACCTCGGTCACGCTCTTCACGGTCCTCTCGACACGCAGCGGAGCGGGAGCGCATGCGGGCCTGCTCATCAACGGATCGCAGCGCGTGCTGTTCGATCCGGCTGGCACCTGGCGGCATCCCCGGCTGCCCGAGCGCAACGACGTGCACTTCGGGGTCACCCCGAAGATGGTGGATTTCTACATCGACTACCATGCCCGCGAGACCTACGACGTGGTTGAACAGACTATCGAGGTATCGCCCGAGGTTGCGGCACTGATCATGCAGCGGGCAATGGCCTATGGCGCGGTGCCGAAAGCAAACTGCACCATCGCGCTGTCGCGGGTGCTGGAAGGGGTGCCCGGATTTGAAGGCCTGCCGATGACCTGGTTTCCGAAACGGATGATGGAGGGGTTTGCCGACTTGCCGGGCGTCTCCACACGGACGATCACCGACGACGACGCCGACGAGAACCACGGGGTTCTGCTGGTTCAAGCCGGGGACCCAAGGCTGGAGTAGCATTTCGGTGATCTGTCGCCGGGTTCATCAGACTTTGCTCGCCGATCCCCGCACTTGCAGCTATGTTTCCCGTAAAGTTCCAACGAAAGGCCGACATCATGACACTGTCCCGGCGCAAGGTTCTCGCCGCCGTTCCTTGGCTGGCCGCCATTGCGGCTACCCCAGCACTTGCCGAGGGCGACGAAGCCATCCACGTCGTCAAGGACCCCGGCTGCCCCTGCTGCAACGGGTGGATCGGACATCTGCGCGACAGCGGCTTTCGGGTATCCTTCGAGGAACGCAGCATCGAAGAGCTTGCGGCGTTCAAGCGCGAGCGTGGCATTCCGGAAGACCTCGCGTCCTGCCACACCGCCACCATCGGCGACTATACTGTCGAGGGGCACGTTCCCGCCGCCGACATCCGCCGTCTTTTGGCTGAACGACCCGTCGCCGTCGGTCTCTCCGTGCCTGGCATGCCCTACGGGTCACCCGGCATGGGACCCGAGACCGAGCGCGAAGCCTATGACGTCATCCTTGTCGGGTTGGACGGCAGCAGTAGCGTCTTCACGAGCTACCCTGCAGCCTGATCCCGTTCAGTCGTGCAAGGACTGCCCAGAACCAATGACGCCTTGCGCCATTGGTTCCCGGGTCACCAGGACAGACCGGATTCGTTTGACCTCCAGGCGTTTAGCAGTGCTTCCTTGGGTACCACACCGTCCAACGGTCTGACTGCGGCGTCGAGCCTGCGAGCCGAATGATAGGCCGTCCCCGCCATTACGCCGGGCGCTGCGCCATAGGCGAGCCGGTAACGCGACACAAAACCGTCGGTTCCGTCTGCGCTGTCCCACCCATCCGGCAGTACGAACTGCCGCAAGACCGTGCTTGCCGAGGCATACGCGCGCGCGGCGTCGCTGGCCGCGGGTTCGGCGCCAATGACAATGACGACATCGGTCGGCTCGTCGGGCGTACCGAACAGTCCTTCGACCAGCCCCGCCGCATCTCGTGGCAGCGGCAGCAGTTGCACATCAACCCCACCGAGATGTCCGTCCGATGTTTCGTTGGCGTGCCCGTCCCGTTCGTCGGCCGCTAGGAGGAAACCGCGCACCGCTTCTGCCAGACTTGCGTCAACGTCCTCGCCGACGACCAGAAGGCCGACGGTGAATGAATGCGCCGAAGCAATCCCTGTCAAGGCGATCCACAAAGTGGCTGCCACGACGGAATGCCTGATCCGGCCCAAGACCGTCTCAGTGATCGTGAAAGGCCGCTGAAGTCGGAAACCGAGAAGACGCGTAAGACGGATACTCATTCGGCGGCCCGCGCGGCGGCTACCACCTCGGCAAGCTGAGCCTTCTCGACAAAGCCCGGAATCAGTTGATCACCCACCACGAATGACGGTGTGCCGTTGAAGCCGAGAGCCTCGGCCAGACGTAGCGACGTGGCGATATGTTCCTCGACTTCGGGCGATTGCATGTCGACCTTGAGCTGCTCGACATCGAGTCCGACCTCGCCCGCGATCCGCAGCACCGACTGCTCGTCCAACTTCGCCCGCGCACCCATCAGCGCATTGTGCAGTTCAGCATACTTGTTCTGCTTCCGTGCAGCCAAAGCGGCCCGCGCCGCGATCGCTGATCCTTCGCTGAGGATTGGCCATTCTCTCAGAACAAGACGGATGTTTCCGTCCTCGGCCAGCAGGGCGTCGATTTCAGGCATCGCGCGTTTGCAATAGGGACAGTTGTAATCGAAGAACTCCACCACCGTCACGTCGCCTTCCGGGTTGCCGAGGACCGGAGCGTTGGGGTCGCGCTCCAGCAGGGCGCGCTCGTCGGCCAGGGTCGCGGCAACGGCGGCAGCTTGGGCCTCTGCCTGGCGCGCCTCCAGCGTCTGGAGAGCCTCGAGCACAAGCTCCGGGTTCTCGCGCAAGGTTTCGGCGACCAGTTCCTTGATCCGATCTTCCGTAATCTCCTGCGCCAGGGTGAGGCCGGGAGCGAAAACGAGCGTGATAGCAAACAGGATTGACGTGACGCGCATGGGAAGAGCCTTGTGTGACGGATGAAGATTTTGAGTTTCAGGCGGTCTGCACCCTCTAGTCCCTGGAGAGGCAAGCGGGAATTGGGAGGTCGGTGGCCTTACTTGCGGCTTCAAGGCGAACCTGCTTCCATCTGGCTGCGTTCAGCCTGTGCGGCACGAATGCGGTCGGGCCAGGTCGACCGGATATAAGCGAGGACGGCCTCGATGTCGTCCTCGGTCAGCTCACCGCCAAACCCGGGCATGCCGGAGGTGAAGTCGACCCCCATATCGTCCAGCACCGCTTGTCCGCCGCGACGGATGTAGTCCCGCAACATCGCATCCCCGTGGTGCCAGGTGTGGCCGGTCTCGTCGTGGGGCGGCGCGGGATAGGTGCCATCCTCCTTCGCCGACTGCCAGTCCGGCTGCCCTTCCAAGTTGGCACCGTGACAGGAGGCGCACTTGGCCGCGTAAATGACTCGCCCGTCTTCGATGTCCGGCGTGTCGTAAAAGAACGCTTGGGCTGGAACCAACGGAAGAACGAGGGTGACTGCGGCCATGACAGCCCCAGGAACGCTTCGGCACAATGCTCTTCTGAGACGGTGCATCATGTCCGGCTCACCGTGGCGGTCGTGCCGTCCGGCGGCAGGATGCGTTCGGACAGCAGGGCCAGGTCCTCCCGTATGCGCGCCCTCTGCGATGTCGGATAGGCGTCCTCAGGCGGCAGGCCGCCATGCTGCGCAAACAGCATGATGTCGCGCGCAATTGGCGCCGCTGCCGTTGACCCGCCGCCGCCGTGTTCCACCACGACCGTGACAGCAAAGCGGGGCGCGTCAAAGGGTGCAAAGGCCACGAACAGCGCGTGATCGCGCCGGTTCCACGGCAGCTCGTCCTGCGAGCGGACGCCTGCCGCCCGCTCGGCAGCGGTGATCGAGAAGACCTGGCTCGTTCCCGTCTTGCCGGCCATCGCCAATGTCGGATCGGCGATCCGCGAGGAATAGGCCGTCCCGCGCTCATGGTTTGAGACCTCGAACATGCCCTGTTGCACGATGGCCAGTGCTTCGGCAGAGAGACCAAGCGGTGCGGGAGCAACCATTACCTGGTCCGGCCCGGCAAGCGGCCGCACCAGCCGGGGAAGCACGGCGGTCCCCGATGCCAGTCGTGCAGTCATGGTTGCAAGTTGGATCGGCGAGGTGAGCGTGAAGCCTTGGCCAATCGAGGCATTGATGGTGTCGCCGATCAGCCAGTCCTCTGCGTAACGTTCCTGCTTCCAAGCGCGGGACGGGTTGTTGCCATGCGCCATTCCGGACAGCGGCAGATCGTACTTCTGACCCAGTCCAAGCCGGTCATTCATCGCGAAGATGCCATCGATGCCGATACGTTGAGCGACCTCATAAAAATAGACGTCGCAGGACTCTCGCAGGGCGCCGACCATGTTCACCCGGCCATGACCGCCGCGCTTCCAGCAGTGGAACCTTCGGCCGGAGATCTCTACATAGCCATTGCAGGCGACAGTCTCTTCGGGGTCCATCAGCCCGGTTTCCAGCGCGGCCAATGCATTCGACATCTTGATCGTCGATCCTGGCGGATAGGCCCCCTGCACCGTCTTGTCGGCAAGCGGGCGGAACTCACTATCACGGAGCGCGCCGTAGTCGCGGCTGGAAATCCCGCGGACGAAGAGGTTCGGATCGAAGGAGGGCGCAGAGGTGCAGCCAAGCAAATCGCCGTTCGTCACGTCCATCACGATCGCGGCCGCGCTTTGGCCTTCCAGCCGGACGCGCATGAAGTTCTGCAAGTGGTGGTCGAGCGTGATCTGCATGTCCGGGCCCGGGGTGGCCGGATCGAGAGCGAGTTCGCGCATTGTGCGGCCGGACACGTTGACCTCGACGCGGCGCTTGCCTGGCAAGCCGCGCAAGGTGCGTTCGTGGCTTCGTTCAACTCCTGTCTTGCCGACTTCAAAATCGGGCAGGCGGAGCAACGGCTCATTGTCAGCCGCTTCGTTTTCCAGATCGCTGTCGCTGACTGGCCCGACATAACCGACCTGATGCGCGAAATCCGGCCCGAAAGGATAGACGCGCGACAGGACCATCTCGGGCTGCACACCGGGAAGGACAGGTGAGTTCAGTGCCACGATCGACAATTCTTCCCACGTGACGCGGTCTTTCACCGTTACCGGCACGAAGGCTCGAACACGGTCGATCTGCTCCTTGACCTTGGAGACAGTCTCTGCGTCCAGGCCGAGCAGCACCTGCAGCTTTTCCAGAACGTCGTCGACATCGCGGGCTTCTTCCTTCACCAGCGTGATGCGATATGCCTGCTCATTGTCCGCAACGATTTTTCCAGCCCGATCAAGGATGCGCCCCCTGTCCGGTCGCACCAGCCGCAGGCTGATCCGGTTTTCTTCGGCCAGCAGGTAGTATTGCTCGGCATCACGGACGCTCAGTTGCCACATCCGGACACCAAGGACGCCCACCACTGACGTCATCGCACCACCAACGATCAGTGCCCGGCGGGTTGTCTTTTTCGCCGCCTGCACGAGGTCACGTTCCGATCTACGCATGGCTTGCCTCCTCTCCCGGCAGTTCGGACAGGGCCTTGGCGCGGATGGTCTTCACGTAGGCCGCAGCGCGCAGACCAAGGACCAGAACCACAAGTCCGACGAACCAGGGCTGAAGCGGGTTCGGCGGTGGCGTCGCCCGATGGAAGCTCAGGAAATGCATGAAGAGGAAGTAGGCGACGTGGGCGACGGTCAGCCACCACATCGGCAGGACGCCCATCTGCAGGAACTTCCAGCCGGACAGCCCCAGACGCCGCATCGCGAAATCGCTCGACGTAGCGGCAAGCAGAACCGCAAGGACGAGGGCCGCGATCCCGATGGCGTTGGCAAGCCCGAAACCATGCTGGAACATGACATAGGCCAAGAGGTCGGGATGCCATTCGAACCCGAACAGCCGCATCAGATCCCATTCGACCCAGCCGACGAGAACGATCGCCGCGTGGACGACGACTAAGAGGCAGCCTTGGATACCTATCTCGCGGCGGAACGGCAGCAGCATTACCGCCGCGCGCAGGAAACGTGTCAGCGGCCCCAGCCCCATCGACAGCGAGATCAGCACCAGCGAGGCATCCCCGAAGGCGCGGTTCCAGCGGTGCATCGGGTTGAACTGCGCGTGAACCGCCGCAAAGCCCAGCACAAGCCCCGCCGCAAGAAGAGCCACAAGCACGTGCCGAACCAGCGCCTTCCGGGCCAGCCCGCGCATCACTGACCGCAAACCAGTTGACGCCGTCACTGCGGTCCTCCCGTCAAGGGAGCTTCAACGCCGCCGACAATCTGAAGGTCAGATCGGGACTCGCGAAACGCCCGCCAGTTGCGGAAGGCAGCAAAGCCCATGACGATGACCCCGGCTGCCGCGAGCCAGGGCCGGACCGGATCGAACCAGGAGAGCAGCGCCGGGCCACCGAAGATCAGCATCAGGACCTTGTTGCAGGTCGGACAGGCGATGCCGAGGAAACTCGCAAGACCGCCTGCCCCGGACGTCCGCAGTCTGCATCTGGGAACCCAGAGCGCGACTGTCACTCCAGCCAAGAGTGCCGTCAGGACGGTGGCCCCGAACTCCCACGGGCCGACCGGGGTCATGCGGACAAAGAGGGGGTTCGCCCACACTGCGGTCACCGTCCCGAGGACGGCGAACAGCGCGACACCGACGGCGGTGCCGCGAAGCCCCCTGCGCAGGGTGTCGTCCTGCTTTGCCTGTTGTGTCGCTCCGTCACTGTGCATCAAATTCAACCTCTGCACGATCCTCGCCAAAGCCAACACTGACCACCCAACGTCCAGCCATTGGCAACTTGAGATTTGCTCGCCAGACCCCGGCCTCGACTAACTGAAGCGGCGGATCAAAGCCGTCCATATGCATCTCCAACATCGCGAAGTTCACGTCCGGCCTCATGGCAGCAGATTCGATGGCATCGGCATCCGGTGTGAACTGGATCTCGAGGCGGACATCCCGGTTTCCGAGCGCATAGACCTGGACGTCGATCCGACCATCCGGAAGGACTTCCGACACTTCGGCTGTCGGCACGCTCTGATCCGCAACGGTGTCTCGCGGATCGAGTGTGCGCACCGTTGCCCAGATGAACGCGGCAACAAGGGCAAAGACGCACAGAGCAAGCGCCACTGCGAGCACTCTAGTTCTCATTGCCCATCTCCATTTGCGAGTGGTCCATCCCCGCCATCGGGGTCTCCGTGGCAGGAGGCGCGGGTTCCGGGATGTCCCCGCTGCCGTCGGGGTCGAGCAGGTAGGTCGCGATTGCCTCGCGGTCGGCGTCGGTGAGGTACGAGGTGCCCTCAGCCACGACCTCGGCCATGCTGCCGCCGAAAGCATCCCCATTGGGCAGCAGCCCCGACTGGAGCGCATAGGCGAGGTTCGCGACCGTCCAGCCGCCTTCCAGAAGGTCGGCTGTCAGGATCGACGGTGCCTTGCTGCCGCCGGGAAGGCTGTCGTTTCCGGCGAACCGGGCGGAAGCGTCCAGGCCGCCCGCAAGCGTTCGGCCGGTATGACAGGCTGCACAATGCGCCGCCCCTTCGACGAGCAAACGCCCGCGGTTCCAGGGCGATGATGTGCCCATCAGCGCATCCGTCTCCGGCGCGTCGAGGTAGGCAGCGCGCCAGAGCTTCAGCCCCGAGCGAAAGCTGAACGGAAACCCGACATCATGCGCCGGGGCAGCATCCGCAACCGGCGGAACGGTGCGGAATGCTTCCCACAGGTCGGCGATCTCCTGATCCGTGAAGCCTGCATAGAAAGAATATGTGAACACCGGATAGTAGGGGTCGCCCTCCGGCGAGATGCCTTGTCGAACAGCCCTGGCGAAATCCTGGATGGTCCAGGCACCGATCCCGGCGGTGGTGTGCGGGGTGATGTTCGGGGGCACGAAAGTGCCAAAGGGCGTGTCGAGAGGCGCACCTCCGGCGAGCGCCAGTCCCTTGGCAGCCGCGTTGGTGTGACAGGACACACAGCCGCTGGCACGGGCCAGATAGGCGCCGCGTTCTGCATCCCCGGGCGGGAACGCGGCCGGCTCCGGCGCGCCGATGGGCCATAGCGCCAGAACACCGGCCCCGAGGCTCGCCGCCACGGCCGGGAAAATGACGGAAGCGCGGATCAGACCCCGCATGGTCAGTTCCGGCCCGCGCGGTACTGCGAATGGCAGGACGAACAGGTGGCGCTGATCCGGGTGAAGAGGTCGTCAGCGGCCAGCGTCGTCAGATCGAACGCCAGCGTCGCCGGGTTCGATGTGCCACGCGCAACCTGGACCTCTTGGGTCCTTTCGCCGTAGCCCATCAACTCCGCTATCGTGAAGCCCTCATCTACCTGTGGTGCCGGGGTCATGGCCATCGCCGAGTGATCCATCCCGGCCATATCTCCGGGCGGCGGCAGCGCCGGGTCAAGACCGTTCGGGGCTGCCACGGCGAGCGCGTCAGCGTAGGTCTTCAATTCCTCGGCAAGTGCTGCGAAGTCCTGCCAGTCGGACCAGATCTCCGGCCTGGCGTAGGTCACCCCTTCGAGGCTGCCTTCCGGGAACAGCGACAGCATCGTCTCGCCCGCGTGACCAGCGATGACGCTCGCACCCTCCGACACGATAAATGTGTCGTAGGGGATCGTGCCTTGCATCATCGGCGCCAGCTCCGCCACCGTGTCCCGCATCGCCGTCATACCGTTCATCCGTTCCAGGACGACACCCGTCGCCCCGTTATGTGCCAGCGCCACTGCCGCAACTGCGGAAGCGGCAAGCGCCAAAGCGCCTGTCCATTGTGGTTTCATCTGCCTGACTGCCCTTGGTTTCTTGTTGTTGACCGATCCCGCGACCCGCCCTTCCGGCGGATCGTGCGGCTTGCACAACTGTCTGGTGTCAGGCTGACAGAGATTGAACTGTCGACAGAGCTGCGGAGAGCCTATCGAACCGTCAGACGCACGTCCGGCCTGACTGTCAGATCCGGGTTCGGGGGGGAGGCAGGGTGACGGACGGGCCGCCAAAGCGGCGTTGCGACTGTGTCAGGTCCGGTCGCAGAGTGATCACGATTGACAACGACAGTGCTGTGACCGGCCCATCGGGCAGCACGAAAACAGAACAGGCGAGGCCCGGGTGGCAAGCAGGTGCCGGCGCGGTCTCTTGCCCGGCGTTGCCCGCGATCTCGACCGACGTGCCGGGATGATGATCCTCGACCGGGCCCGCCTCTGCGGTCTGTCCGAGGACCAAGCCAAGCGTCAGCACCACGGACAGAAGCCACATCGACACGAACCGAAACGACCCGCGCGAAAACAGGTTCTTGAGTGGGTTCGGTGAGGTCGACGAAGGTTTCATCTTGCTAGATCAGCTTCACTTGCGTCCCGACCGGCGTCCGGTCGAAAACTTCCTCGATATGTTCGTTGTAGAGCCCGATGCAGCCGTTCGACGAGCGGCGACCGATCTTGCGCGTGTCGTGTGTACCATGGATGCGGTAGTATTGCCACGACAGGTAAAGGGCGCGGGTGCCGAGCGGGTTGGTCGGGTCGCCGCCAGGCACGAAGGCCGGCCATTCCGGGTTCCTTTCCCGCATCGACGGTGTCGGGGCCCAACTCGGGTTCACCCGTTTCTCGACGACCTCGGTATAGCCCCGGCGGGTCAGCTCGTCCGACAGCGGGACCGAGGTCGGGTAGAGGTACATTTGACCGTCGCTCGTCCAGTGCTGGAGGACCTTGGCCGTCGTGTCAGAGATGATGATCCCGACGCCCAGAGCATCGAAGTGATCCTGCCACTCGTGGGTGCGAAAAGCCGAGATGTTGTTACGGACCGGGCCAGGCGTGTCTTCCGACGCGCTGGCGGCGCGACCGGTCACGAAAGGCGCGGCAAGTGCTCCGGCAACAAAAAGCCGTCGAGTGAATCGCATGTTCTGCTCCTTTTTGAACAAGGCTTGCTTCCTTCCAACGTGGGAAGGTCAAACGGCTTTGCATCGCGGCCGGGTCACAAACAGGTGAATGCGTTGCGTTTTCGCCAATTATGCAGGGAAATCTGCTGCTCACTCTCATGTGATCACCCGCTATCGAGGTGCAAAAGGCTAATATCGATCCATGCGGACGATGATGGCCCTGTTGTGCAGTTTCCTTCTGGTCGCCTCCCTGATGGGGTTGGCGCACCCAGACAGGTCATCGCACAGCGCCCATGCGGATGCGCTTCACGCGGCTCCCCTGATACCGGACGGCCTGTGTGGTGAAGGGTCTGGGCACGGGGTATGTCAGCTTATTATTGCCGACCAGCCCCAGCTCTTCAGCCTGATGGCAAGTGCCGGTTCATCTCGCTTCGAGATCACGCCGTTCGCGGCCCCCAGCCACAGCCTTTCCCCCCGAACGCCGCCCCCGCGACACATCCTCTGAGCGAACCTCTTCTTTCCGTTCCCCTCAGGAGAAAGCATGATTACCCGACGCACCCTTATCGGCGGAGTCGCAGTCGCGGCGCTGTCCTCGCCCGGCATACTGCGGGCCCATACCCAAGAACCGTTCGTGCTGGCCGACGAGTTCCAGCCGCGTGAGGTGCGTGTCCGCGAGCAGCACGCACCCGGTCAGATCCTTGTGTTTCCGCGAAGCTTCTTTCTTTACCATGTCTTCGACTCCGAGCGTGCAATCCGTTACGGCGTTGGCGTGGGCAAGGCAGGCCTCGCATTCAAGGGATCGGCAGTCATCGAGCGCAAGGCCGAATGGCCGTCCTGGCGCCCGACGAACGACATGATCCGCCGCAATCCTGACCGCTACGCCCAATTCGCCGATGGCGTGCCCGGGGGACCAAACAATCCCTTGGGTGCGCGGGCACTCTACCTTTACCGGGAAGGGCGCGATACCTACTACCGAATCCATGGTACGACCGAGCCGTGGTCCATCGGCCAGTCCGTGTCGAACGGTTGCATCCGGATGTTGAACGACCATGTGATCCAGCTCTACGAGCAGGTGCCGGTCGGAACACCTGTAACCGTGGTGTGACCGTGAGACGCCGCGACCTTCTGGTCTTCGGAGGGATCGTTGCCGTGATCTATGGTCTGCGGGCTCTTCCCTGGGACCGGCTCCCGGGCCGCGGGCCGCGCTTTGCAGACATTGCGGATCTGCCGCCGTTTCGCCGACTTGACGGGGTTGGCCAGACCTCCGGAACACCGCTGGCCCTTGTCGGACTCGATGCGCCGCCTCAGGATGCAGACCAGCGCCGCGCGCGTGCCGAAGCGGTACGTGCTGACCCCTGCCCTGCCCTCTTTGGCAACAGCGGTTCTGAGGGGGTCGTTCCCATTGCCTATTTCAGCGAGTTCCGCTGTCCCTACTGCCGGGCACTGGAGCGAGACCTCGACACGCTGATGGCCGATTATCCTGCATCCTTCCGGCTGGTTCAGCATGAACTTCCGATCTTCGGGCCCGCTTCCGAGCTTGCCGCGCGGGCGTCGGTCGCTGCCGCGAAGCAAGGCAAACAACCAGAACTTCGGCGTCGATTCATGCGAACACCTCTGGTCGCCGAAGAAGCCTCCGTCCTCAGGGTGGCGGCGGATATCGGCCTCGACGTCGATCGGCTGGCCAAAGACATGGCTTCTGCAGAGGTGCAGGAAGAGCTGGACCGAACACGAGCGCTCGCCGATGTCTTTGGCTTCATCGGAACGCCAGGTCTTGTAATCGGGCGGACCGTCCTGAACGGCGCAATCCCTTACGCGCTCCTTCGCCGGATTGTGGAAGACGAGGCTGCCCAGGCAGCGCCAGTTTGCTGACCCGATGAACACGCCGTCCCACATGCTGATCGGGGCTGCAATCTTCGCACGACCCCTCTGCATCGCAACCCTGGGGGCCGCGCTCGCAGGTGGGCTCGCTCCGGACCTTCCGATGTTTGCAATGGTCCTTTGGTCAACCCGCGTTTCAGGCATTCCGGAACATGAGGTCTTCAGCACACTGTTCTTTTCGGAGAGCTGGCAGGCTGTCTTCGCCGTGGACCACAGCTTTTTCGTCTGGGGAAGTCTGCTCGGGTTGGCACTCTGGCGCAGACGTCTGATCCTGCGCGCCTTCGCGGGCGCCGGTCTTCTGCATGCCCTTGCGGACTTTCTGACACATCACGATGATGCCCGCCGCCAGCTCTGGCCTGTCTCGGACTGGGTTTTCCGCAGTCCGGTCAGCTATTGGAATCCGCAGTTCTACGGCGAGGCCTTCGGGATATTCGAAGTTGCGCTGGTCGTGGGGCTGACCAGCTTTCTTTGCTGGCGTCTGGAAAGATGGCGCGACCGTGCACTGGTCCTTGCCGTTGCGGCGCCCCTGCTGGCGCCGGTCCTGCTCACCGGCAGCCTGCACGGGCTGCATGGCATGTGACCGGAGCGTCAGCCCCGATAGCGCCGCAAAAGCTGGGCGTTGATGGCGACGATTATGGTGGACGCCGACATGAACACGGCCCCGACGGCCGGCGTCATCAGGAATCCTGTGCCGAATGTGATCCCCGCGGCCATCGGAATTGCAAACGCATTGTATCCTGTGGCCCAGATCAGGTTCTGCACCATCTTGTTGTAGGTGGCCCGCGACAGGCCGAGAATGGCCTCGACATCACGCGGGTCGGAGCGGACGAGTACGACATCGGCTGATTCTACCGCCACATCCGTGCCCGCGCCGATGGCGATGCCAAGATCGGCCTCGACCAGCGCCGGGGCGTCGTTGACACCGTCACCGACCATAGCAACCTTCAGTCCCCGGGCACGCAATTCCTTGACCCGGGCCGCCTTCTGATCGGGCAGGACCTGAGCGAAGTATTCGTCCAGCCCCAGCTCGGTTGCGACCGACCGGGCTACGCCTTCCGCATCACCCGTCATCATGATCGACTGCACACCCCTGGCTTTGAGGCGCGCCACAACATCGCGAGATTCCGACCGCACGATGTCGGCCAACGCGAAGAGTGCTTGCGGCTTGCCGCCCCTCACAAGGACAACAACTGTCTTGCCCGCCTCCTCCAGTGCCGCAAGGCGCGGATCTGTCACAGGGGTGTTCTGCCGACGCAGGTGGCCGGGGCTGACGATGGCCACGTCCTCTCCGTCCACCCGAGCGGTGACGCCCGCGCCAGTAATGCTTTGCAGCCCCTCCGGGGCAGGGAAGTCGATCCCCCTGGCCTTGGCATCGGCCACGATGCCTTGCGCGATCGGGTGCTGCGACTGGCTTTCGACCGAAGCTGCCATGCGCAGCGCCACTGCTGCAGCGCCACCGTCGAGCATGACGATATCGCTGACCCCGAACCGCCCCTCGGTCAGTGTACCTGTCTTGTCGAACACCACAGCGTTCAGGTCGCGCGCCCGCTCAAAGGCTGCGCGGTCGCGGATCAGGAGGCCGTTTTTGGCCGCCAGCGACGTCGAGACTGCCACCACCAGCGGCACAGCAAGGCCAAGCGCGTGGGGGCAGGCAATGACCATCACCGTCACCATCCGCTCCAGTGCGAAGGTGACGCTTTCGCCCGCCCAGATCCACCAGACGAACGAACCCAGGCCGACGGTGATGGCGACCCAGGTCAGAACTGTGGCCGCGCGGGTGGCAAGGTCCTGGGTGCGCGACCGGCTGTTCTGCGCGGCCTTTACCATGGCGATGACCTGCGAAAGGTAGGTCGCCTCCCCAGTTGCCTTGACCTCGATGGTGACCGCGCCCTCGCCGTTGACCGCCCCGCCGATAACGGTCTCGCCGGCCGTGCGCGTCACGGGCTTCGACTCGCCCGTCAGCATCGCCTCATTGAACGACGAGACGCCGTCGGTGATCACGCCATCGACTGGCACCTTCGCGCCCGGGCGGATCACAACCCGGTCGCCGGCGATCAGCGCCGCCACTGCCACCTCCTCGGTTCCGCCATCGGCCTTCACCCGCAACGCAGTGTCGGGCAGGAGGCGCACCAGTTCCTCCAGCGCCCGCGATGCACCGAGAACCGACCGCATTTCCAGCCAGTGACCCAGCAGCATGATGGTCACCAGCGTGGCCAGTTCCCAATAGAACGGCTCACCGCCCGGCAGGCCCAGCGTGACGGCGGCGGAATAGAAATACGCGGTCGAGATCGCCAGTGCCACCAGCGTCATCATCCCAGGACGCCCCGTCCGGATCTCCGGAAGCGCGCCAGTCAGGAAAGGCCAACCGCCCCAGAAGTAGATGATGGAGGACAGGGCAAGTGCGACCCACTCCTCGGCGGTAAACAGCGGCGTCATCCCCTGCCCCGCAAAGTCGCGCACCATGGGCGAAAGGATCAGAACAGGGATCGTGAGTACCAGCGAGACCCAGAACCTGCGCTGATAGTCGGCGACCATGTCGCCATGCCCGGCATGGTGTCCTGCATGTGCAGTTGCAGGTCTCTCATCAGTGGCTGCCGAAGCGCCCGACTGAACGTCGGCGGGCCCAGAGCCCGCTGCGATCCCATGTCCATGCTGATGATGCTTGTTCCGGTGTGCATCCGACATAGCTGCGCTCCTTTCACGTTGCCAGGGTGGATCAAGAGCCCCTGCCAGTCGGGCGGCGGGATGGCCGGGAGCAAGCCACCCCGCACGCCACTGAAGAGCCTTACAGGCCGCGTGCGGCGAGCCAGGCCTTCATCTCGGCAATCTCGGCTTCCTGAGCCGCGATCACCTCTTCCGCGAGCTTGCGGATTTCAGGGTCGGTTCCATGTTCCAGCTGGATCTGCGCCATGGCGACTGCGGCTTCGTGGTGCGGGATCATGCCTCGCACAAAGTCGACGTCCGCATCGCCTGTATATGGGACCATCATGTCGGCCATCATCTTATCCATGGCGGCGGCATAGGCCTGTGCGGCCGGATTGTCGGCGAGTTCCGGCGGGATCAGCGACGTGTGGCTCATCATGCCCATGTCTCCCATTCCGCCCATGTTAGAATGGTCCATCCCTTCCATGGTCTGGGCGATGGCAAGGCCGCCAACAACGGCAATGGCTGCTGCGGAGAGCACTACTGTGCGTTTTTTCATTTTCGGATGTCCTGTATTGTTTTGGATGCTTCAGGCAGGGGCGTAGCCAACCTTGGTCAGGGCCGCGACCAGCCGATCACGCGCAACTGCGGACGTGACTTCGACCTTCTGCGTGCTGGGGTCCGCCTTGACGTCGGCGGCCGGATCCACCGACTGGATCGCCCTCGTCACACTGTTGGCGCAACCGCCACAGGTCATGTTCTCGATATGGAACTGCATGAGTGCCTCCTTCAGGGTTTTGCCTCATGCGTCATCTGATAGGGCTTCCCACGGTTGTAAGGTCAAGCCCACAAAGCCGTGATGACGAATCTCAGGTTGCCCCTTGACCTTACCATAATGGGAAGCCGTATCTCATACGGCGGAGGCATCCCTGAAAGGAATTCCGTGATGAACATGCTCGCAAAGCAATCGTCTCGAATTGATACCGATCTTATGACGATCGACGTCGACGGGATGACTTGCGCGTCCTGCGTCGCACATGTCGAACGGGCTTTGAAAGCAGTGCCGGGGGTGACGACGGCATCAGTTAACCTTGCCACCGAGCGAGCCGAGGTTACGGGCGTGGCGCTCGATCGCGGTGCGTTGGTGAGGGCCGTCGAAGATGCGGGCTACGATGTGCCAGTAAAGCCCATCGATCTCGCTATCGAAGGCATGACCTGTGCCTCTTGCGTGGCGAGGGTCGAACGGGCGTTGGCATCAGTGCCGGGGGTAGCGTCTGCCACCGTCAATCTAGCTACCGAGCGGGCAACAGTGCGAGGATCGGCCGATGTGGCGGCGCTGACCCGAGCGGTAGCAGACGCGGGATATGACGCCCGCCCCGCAGCCCCAGCTATGGCTGCGCATGATGGCGCGACAGCGAAAAAGGCCGCAGAAGAAGCGTTGCTGAAGCGAGATGTTGTAATCGCTGCCGCCCTTTCGTTACCGGTCTTCGTTCTGGAAATGGGGTCGCACCTGTTCATGCCGGTCCACATGGCCGTAATGAACACGATCGGGATGCAGAACAGTTGGTATTTGCAGTTCGCCCTGACCTCGGCAGTCCTCTTCGGCCCCGGCTTGCGCTTTTTCCGCAAGGGCCTGCCTGCGCTTGCCCGCCTCACCCCCGACATGAACAGCCTGGTCGCCGTCGGCACCTCGGCCGCCTACGGCTATTCGCTGGTCGCCACCTTCGCTCCAGGGCTCCTGCCTGCCGGGACAACATATGTCTACTACGAGGCGGCGGCGGTGATCGTCACGCTGATCCTGCTCGGTCGCTATCTCGAAGCGCGCGCCAAAGGACGCACGTCCGAGGCGATCAAGCGGCTGGTCGGCCTACAGGCCAAGACAGCCCGGGTGATCCGCAGCGGCGGGGTGGTCGAGGTGCCTGTTTCCGAGGTGCGCCCGGGAGATGTCGTCGAGGTCCGTCCCGGTGAGCGGGTGCCAGTCGATGGCGAGGTAATGACTGGCGCAAGCTGGATCGACGAGAGCATGATTTCGGGCGAGCCGCTGCCGGTGGAGAAGACCGCTGGGAATGCGGTAACCGGCGGGACTGTAAACCAGACAGGTGCCTTCACGTTCCGCGCCACCGCGGTGGGCGAGGCGACGATGCTCGCTCAAATCATTCGCATGGTCGAGGCGGCACAGGGCGGCAAGCTGCCGATCCAGGCACTCGTCGACAAGGTCACGATGTGGTTCGTCCCGGTAGTGATGGCGCTTGCAGCACTGACCTTTGCCGTCTGGCTGATCTTCGGCCCCGACCCCGCGCTGACCTTCGGTCTTGTCAATGCCGTAGCCGTGCTGATCATCGCTTGCCCCTGCGCCATGGGCCTCGCCACGCCGACCTCGATCATGGTGGGCACCGGGCGCGGGGCCGAAATGGGGGTGCTGTTCCGCAAGGGCGAGGCGCTCCAGTCTCTTCAGGGGGTGAAGGTCGTGGCACTCGACAAGACCGGCACGCTAACCGAGGGCAGGCCGAGCCTCACCGACCTCGATCTTGCACCAGGTTTCGATCGCGCCGCCGTTCTGTCACTCTTGGCAGCCGTCGAAGCGAAGTCCGAGCACCCGATCGCCCGCGCCATCGTAAAGGCCGCAGAAGACGAAGGTTTGTCCCTGCCCGCCGTCACAGCCTTCGACTCCGTTACCGGCTTCGGCGTCACTGCACAGGCGGGCGGGCAGCGGATCGAGATCGGCGCTGATCGCTACATGGCCCGACTGGGGATTGACGTATCGCCCTTTGGGAATACTGCCGCTCGATTGGGAGACGAAGGCAAGTCGCCGCTCTGTGCCGCCATCGACGGCAAACTCGCTGCCATCCTTGCTGTCGCGGACCCGATCAAGGAGACCACGCCAACGGCAATCCGCGCCCTGCACACTATGGGGCTGAAAGTTGCGATGATCACTGGCGACGACGCCCGCACCGCAGGCGCCATCGCCCGCCAACTCGGCATCGACGAGATCGTGGCCGAAGTGCTGCCGGACGGCAAGGTCGCCGCAGTCAAGCGACTGAAGGCGTTGGGACAGCTCGCCTATGTCGGCGACGGCATCAATGATGCCCCGGCCCTGGCCGAGGCTGACGTTGGCCTTGCTGTCGGAACGGGGACCGACGTAGCAATCGAGGCGGCGGACGTCGTGCTCATGACCGGTCGCCTGACAGCGGTATCGGACGCCATCGCGCTGTCCAAGGCCGTGATGCGCAACATCCGGCAGAACCTCTTCTGGGCCTTTGCCTATAACGCTGCCTTGATCCCTGTTGCCGCGGGCGTGCTGTGGCCGAGCTTCGGCGTTCTTCTGTCACCGATCTTCGCTGCCGCCGCGATGGCCTTGTCGTCGGTCTTTGTTCTTGGAAACGCCCTCCGGCTGCGGCGGTTCCAGGCCGCAGTTGTGCATTGAAGGAGGCATGATCATGAACATTGGTGAAGCGGCAAAGGCCTCGGGCGTGTCGGCCAAAATGATCCGCTACTACGAATCTATTCGCCTTATTCCCACCGCAGGGCGGACCGGATCAGGCTACCGCGTCTACTCTCCGACTGAAGTGCAGATGCTGCGGTTCATTCGTCGGTCCCGCGACCTTGGCTTTTCGGTCGAGAAGATCGAAGAGCTTCTGGCACTCTGGCGCGACCGGACCCGTCAAAGCGCGGATGTGAAACGCCTTGCGACGGACCAGATCGACGGCCTCGAACGGAAGGTGCGCGAGATGCAGGCCATGATCGACACACTGCGCCACCTAGCCGACGCATGCTGCGGCGATCACCGGCCCGACTGCCCAATCCTGGCTGACCTCGGGCACGGGGTGGAGCATGGATCTGATTGCACGACACAGCAGAGCGGCAAAGCAGTACCGGTGCAGCATTTTCACTCCCGGTAGTCAGTTGACTTCGCGGGGGTTCGGCGCAAAGCTCTCATTGTTTGGTGTTCAAGGGGCGCAGAGTCCTGGAACTCAATCGGGAATGAGGAAGGGCGGACCCAATTGCGGCGCCCGAGGCCTCAGCCGCCCCCGCGACTGTATGCGGTAGCGGTCCTTCATCGTGCCACTGGGCCAATGCCCGGGAAGGCGAAGGACTGTGTTAATCCGCGAGCCAGGAGACCGGCCAAGCGATGGCGCAACCCTAATCCCGTCGGGTGTGACGGGCGGAGAACCTTCATGTCCACCAGAATCCTGTCCGCCACAGCGGAGCAATCGAAGAGCCAGTTCGGACCAATCCTGACCAGCGCGCTTATTGGCGCAGTGCTGATCTTTGCCGCTGGTTTTGCTTCGCCTGACGCATTGCACGCTGCAACGCATGACACACGTCATGCGACCGGTTTTCCCTGCCACTGACGTTTCTGGATAATCGACATGACAAAGACCTTGCTGTCCGGCGGGGTAATCGCGGGTGCCATCGCGGGCCTCGTGGCTGCCGTTTTTCAGTTCTTTCTCATCCAACCCCTGATCGTCTTGGCTGAACGGTATGAGACGGGCGAACTCGTTCTGATCGGGATCGAGAGCAACAAGCCCGACCCTGCACCTAACCCGCTAGAAACGCCCGGCCATGATGCGCAGGGCGCGGAAAATACGGACAACTTGCTTGTGCGCAATGGCTTGACGGTCCTGACCCTGATCCTCACCTGGGCGGGCTTTGGCCTGCTGGCCGGAGCCGGCCTGACCGCGTTCCGGGCTCTGCCCGGCGGCGGGAGGATCCCGGCCACAGCCCTCGGCCTTATCGGCTTTGCCGTCCTGTCCCTTGCGCCTGCAATCGACCTTCCGCCCGAACTGCCCGGAATGGAGGCAGCGGAACTGGCGGACCGGCAACTCTGGTGGGTTGCGACTGTCGCGATGACGGCTGCCGGCATTTTCTTTGCTGCGGGGTTGCGGTCCTGGCCCGGGCGGCTCGCGGGCCTTGCCCTGATCCTGGCACCCCACCTTTTCGGAGCGCCCTTGCCACCCGTTTCTGCCCCGGCAGTGCCGCCCGACCTTGCGGCGCTCTATGCGGCGCGCGTGCTAAGCGTGAACCTGATCGGTTGGCTGGTGCTGGCCATCGCACTCTTGCGGCTTTTGCCGGAAGCAGGCGCGAAGGCCGATGCTGACGGTTTGACGGAGCCGGGGTGAGAGAAGGCAACCTAGGCTGCGCGTGCACACCACATGCGAAATCTTCCCTGCCCGGTCACTTCTCGGATCAAACCTCGCGCCTGCATCCAGGCCATGTTCCGCTGAACGGCCGCGCGACTGGCGCCGGTGATTGCCTCGGCCATTGGGGCGGAGACAAGGGGCCATTCGGTCAGAACTGCGCGCAAGGCTGGGGGCGTTTTGCCCGAGAGCGTGACCATCTCGGTTTCGGACCGCGCTGACCAAGCCTCGATGTCGTCAAGGTGCCGCATCGCGGTCCGGCTTGCTGTCTCCATCCCGTCGAGCCATCGCACCAGTCGGTCAGCAGCAGTGCCACCGGCGCGCAGCCCGCCTGCCCCGCCCATGGCGAGAGGGGCAAATATCGCTCCCCTGCCCTCTCCGGTCGCAATCCGCGCGGCCGTGACAGCCGCTTCCATCCGGTCTCCGTGCTGCCCGAGACCCGCCAAACTCCAAATGTGAAAGCCCATGCAGGCACGGCTGATCGGGTGCAGGTCGGCAGCTTGCGCCATCAGGTCCAGCCAACCGCCCGCGCGATCCGCAAAGGGCTCCGCCTCATCCGCCAAGTTCTCGGGGTCACGACGATCCACAAAAGCG
This sequence comes from Paragemmobacter ruber, assembly GCF_009908315.1. Classification (GTDB taxonomy): domain Bacteria; phylum Pseudomonadota; class Alphaproteobacteria; order Rhodobacterales; family Rhodobacteraceae; genus Paragemmobacter; species Paragemmobacter ruber. Next base: position 58,750 of record NZ_JAAATW010000005.1, on the reverse strand, counting down.
GCCAGGTCCACCTCCGGCCTTGGCCCCCCTATCAGGCGCCGAACCGCCCATCCGACCCGCGCCAGGGCGACTGTCGCGTTGCCATTAAATCCGGCACAGTGCGCGTTGAGCGGTGTTGTTGCCCTTAAATGTGATATTCAAGCGCCGACAATGCGGCGCGTTTCCCTGTTTCGCAGTACAATCCGGTCAACTGCTGCAAGAAGACGGGGCTCTCTTTCAAACGCACGAAGCAAGGCAACTCTTGCGTACCCATCAAGGCCAGTGCTGAACATAGCAGCCTTGGCCAGTGGACGTGACTGAGCCACGGAGATGGCGGCAAGGCAGAAGAGTCTCACGTCGGGTCTGGGACTTTGAAGGGCAAAGGCTGTATCCGCGCGAACGGACTTGAGCGCCTTGGCATAGGTGGCCGCCCGCATGGCACGTCGAAGTTTGTTGACGCAGTTGGACGTCACCGCGCTTTCGAGCAACCCTGCCCCGCTTCGGGCACGACGCACCAGCTTTTCGGATAGTCGGCTGCGATCAGGCTTGATGAGGATCGACACAAGTCGGGTGCCGCAGATCTGGCAGTCGAATGCCCATAACTTCCGCCACTGTTTGAGCGCTATACCGCGCCGAGAGCAGTCGGGACAAGATTGGAACGCGACCTGCGCCGTCATCAGGGCATCGGTCTGGGTCATTGTCCCAAAGGTAAGGGATTGAACAGTTTCAGCGGCAACACGGGCCGCAATCGATATCTTTTCTGCTGTGGTCGCGGCCACCTCGACGTCAAAATCCAGCGTGGCGACCTGTCGCGTATCGACTCCAATATGCGCCAGGAGTTCGTCGACCTCACAATGGTTGGTGACCGCCAGTCGCGTCAGCCATCCAGAAAGCAGCTCATCTGCAAGAGGCGTGACGGTTTTCGGCAACGGCCGCGGCTTCACGCTCTGGCCTTCTCGAGCCGCCGTTGGGCGTTCGCATGGCGCGACCAGACCGGTGTCCATTTGGCAATAGCCTCATCCGTGATGCATTCCTCGCCCGTGACGATTGCGTCGATGGAGAGGTCCTTGACCAAGGAAAAGATGCGCGAAGTTACCCCGCCGGTCAGCGCCAGTATCTGTTTCAACGATTGACCTTCAGATTGGACTTCTTCGCGAGCGGCATGGCCGCGATCAAGGTCTGGATCATGTCCGAGAACTCGGCATCGTCGCGCCAGTTTGGCAGGTGGTGTTCATCGAGGCGTCGGGCGAGTTGGACATCGCCGCGAATGGCATCGACCGCTTCGCTGACTCCAAAGCAAACCAGCGATGCCTCGAGTTCATTGCTGAGGTAACGCAGAACATTCAGGAAGCGGCGTTGTTCGCGATGGGTTCCCGCGAGGAGGTTGTGGACTTCGTCAATCATGATCATCCGAAGCCCGAGGTCGCGAAGAAGGCCAACAACGCGGACCTCAAGTGAAGCGACGCTTTGGGCCCGCAAGCTTAGCGCCGATGACGGGGCGCCGACGGCAGCGAGGATGTGCATATAGAACCGCCGTTCGTCCGGGGCCGGTGGTGCCTGCAAAAGAAGCAGCGGGGTGCGCGTGATACCTGATTTCGGATCGTATTCTGGCGCGTACCTGCGCGACAGGTTGCGGGCGATCATCGTCTTCCCGATGCCGGAGGCCCCATGCACCAAGAGGCCCGGCATTCGGGTCTGCCGCGGCATCTCAATCAGGCCCTGCAGCCGGTCCAGCACTTGTTCTGCGCGCGGAAAACCGATCCAGATGTCCGATTGAATGAGGGCGATACGGCCGTCTTTTTCAGGTTCTACCCTCAATTCACCAGCGCTCCACCTTAAACATGGGGCGCGATGTATCACCGGTGTCGACTGGTCGCAGCCCCTCGGATGCCCGATCCTCGGCGGCCAGACCCCGAAGAATTACTTTCTCGAGATCGGCGCTCTGCCTTGGTCAGCGCACGGCTTTCACCCTCAATCTGGCGTTGCTGCCGGATCAATTCGGCGAGGACCAATTCATTCGTGCCCACTTTGCCCATGGCCCGTGCCTTTTGCATGGTCTCGCGGTATTCCCAGAGCGACACCGGCGGGATTTCAAGGTTGCGGTACCGGGCCTCCACACATCTGCCGCCGTCCAGTTCGATCCAGACCGACGAGAGATCGCGGGGATCGTAGCGTACGACCACCTTTCCGTCCCGGCGACCAACATAACCAGCAAGGGCGTCGGACCAGTAGCGCAGGTCGAACAGATGGATGCCGTCACGACGTACTTGCCGCTGCTCACTTGGCAGGAAACTCACCCGAAACGCCTCCATGTCGAAGGGGATGTCGCCGGACATTTCCCCGGCGAGCTCTTCCCACTTGGCGACAGGAGTGCAGCCAAGGCTCGAATGAATGCTGTTGTTGTAGCGACAGATTTCCAAGGCAAACCACCGATCAAACTCTCGCAAGGTCATCGCCGCCATGGCTTCGGCATCGTAGCCGCCTTTGGCCGCGACCGACGACTGAGTTGTTCCCGGCAGGAGATGCACCGCGCCCATCATCGTGCCGATCATCCGCTCGACATGCCCACCAAAATGCGGGCTTCCTGGCGGCCGGTAGATGAGGTTGATCCCCCATTCCGCACACGCTGACTGAAAGGCCTGGGACCGGAAATCGCGGCCATTGTCGACGTGAATGCTGACCGGCTTGCCCTGCGCGGGCCACGGTGCATTACACTCGAGGTCTGCCAGAAATTCAGCTTTGGGGGCGACGGCCCGCGTGAGGCACAAGGCCACCGAAAGGCGGGACGGCGCCTCGAAGCTGACGTGGTATCCCGTCACCATGCGCGTGGCGATGTCGATCGCCAAGGTCACCCAAGGCCGGCCGACGGGTTTGCGCTCGAAGCTGTCGACAAGGATGATGTCCGCTGGTGTGTGATCGATCTGTACAACGTCCAGCGGTCGTTCTGATCTATTCCTTCCCGTCACCGGCGCAAACCTTTGGCGCGCTGCCTTTGCGCCCTCGCGCGCTTTCATGACTTCGCGCGCATCGATCGCATCGAGGCGACGCTGAACGGTGCGGCGCGTCGGCGGCTGAAACCCACGCTCACGGCAGGCACTGCGGATTTCTGTTACAACTCGCGCCAGGCTGGGGCGTTCTCGCCGAAGGTAGTATCGGGTAAGATGCTCTTCGATGATGTCCTCGACATCACCGGGCACCATGACCAACCCCATGGGTCGGCCGCGTTTGCGGGGAACAAGAGCGCTTGTCCGGCCACCTTCTTCTGCAAGCCGTCGGATCCAACGCCAGACAGTGGTCCTGCTGACGCCCAGCTCCCAGACTGCATCACGTATACCGCTCTCCAAGCTCCCGGTGCGGCTGAGATATGCCTGAACAAGCGGTCGAAGGACCGATGCCCGACGCAGCGCCTCAGCACCGGCATCGCCACAGTCTTCGTCAGTACCTTCCATCGCTGCCAACCGTCCAACCCCGCGCACGCTGTGTCAGCTTTAATGGCAAGAATGTCGGATTTAAAGGCAAGATACCATATTTAATGGCAAAGCCGCCCCATTGATTTCGTTGACTTTCGTATGCCGCATTAAAGGGCTACGCGACACCACCTGACTGGAGGCGGGACCGGGCAGGAACTGGCAGAGCGCCACAAGGTCTGCATAGGCGTGGTCGGACAGCCACTTGCGCCGGTTGACCAGCTCCTCGCGGAAGTAGCCCAGATGGGCGATCGGGCCGCCAAATGACGTCAGGCCAAGCTTCAGGAACGTGGTGAACACCTCGCCCGGCGTGCGCAGTGTCTGACTGTCCCTAGACAGTTGCGTATCGCCCATCATTCTACGTGCCTCACCCAGATCCGTTCGCTCAATCGGAACTGATGACGGAGCGCACCTCAACGTCTATCGGTGATTTCGTGAAAGATTTTTGACGGTCAACTGCCGCGCCTAATTTGCGGCGATATCAGATAGGACCCTCCCAGAGAGTGAAGGCAACATGGCCGATGTTACATCCTCGGCGACTCACGCCGTGGCAAGGTTCGATCCGGTCATCTGAATGGCCCAACTCTCCAAGGCATTCGGTTCAGGCGCCAATGGGACTGCGAGGCCACCTGCGAACTCTTCGAAAGCAGACAGGTTGAGCGAGTTGACACCTACCAAAACTGGTATCCCGTTGGATAGCGCTTCCGCTACAACCATTCGGAATCCGCGCCCTTCGGCTTCGTGTTTGCCAAACTTGTTTATGATCAGCAGGTCTGCACCTTGCACCATGCTTGCTGATACAAGGCCAACTGCTTTCTCCAAAGCCGCCGGGTCAAGCCTGCAACCGCGCGATGCTCGGCCGAGGTCCTGGCTGATCCGTAGAATTGGACCGTTGGGTAAGACTTGCACATCCATGTCACACGGCCCTGCATCGGAGCGCTCGGAGTTTATCTGGACCGTACCGCAGCACCGAAAACCACGCGAAGCCATTGCTCTTGAAAGATTAAAGAGGATGAGATCAGTATCGCCGCGGCCCGGCGCCATTGTGTAAGCGAGGTTCATCTTCGGCCTTCTCAGTTTGGACAAAAGGGTTGGAATTCGACGAGTGCGCCTTCGGGCAGGAAATCACAGTCGGCTGGCAAAAAGATCAACCCGTCTGCTTCGGGTAACCCGCGGACATGGCCGGAATGAGTTTCGGCATAAAATGTCACGACCTCACGGCCTTGGCCGTCAAAGCCTACGCATCTCGCGGGTCGTAACTCGCAGCGACCGGGCTTCCTGGAAATCGCCGCTCCCGTAACGACATGGCGCCGGGTAACTCGCTCCGTTTCACCGGTCAGTCGGGCGACAATCGGCGTTCCGAAAAGCTGCCAGGTGACGAAGGCTGACAAGGGATTGCCTGGCAAACCCAGCCACCATGCGCCCCGAATACGACCGAAGGATACCGGCTTGCCCGGCTTGATCGCAACGCCACTAAATTGAATGTCCCCGCCAAGAGCTAACAGCGCAGGTTTGATGTGGTCTTCCTCACCGACCGAAATTCCGCCGGTGGTGATGACAAGATCAGCATTGGCAGCCAGTTCCGCAATCTGCAGGAACAACCCGTCGCGACTGTCAATGCCCTGTTCCACAGCAACAATATCGATCTGGGGCTGCGTCAGAATGCCGGTCAGCATGGGAGTGTTCACGTCCCAGATCTGAGCCTCGGCACGCAGAGCACCGGCCGTGCGAATTTCGTTGCCGGTCACCAGAAGCGCCACGCGCAATCGCCTGCGCACCGTTACAGAGCCCGCCCCGGCTGCAGCACAGGCGGCAATCGCGCGCGCGTCAAGCCGGCGTCCCGTCTCAAGCACCGTGACCCCTGCCTCCATTTCACTACCGGCTCGGCGGATGTTGAGCCCGGGCGTTGGTCGCGTGGCTACCCGGATCGTCTTTCCCGTCCGCTTGACTTCTTCTTGCATCATGACCACGTCCGCGCCTTCAGGAACTTTTGCTCCAGTGAATATTTGCGCGGCTTGCAGGTCGACCAGAGACATGGCTGAGCACTGCCCCGCCTGGATACGCGCTGCTACGTCCAGTACCCACGGTCCATCACCCCGCAGCGCCGCCGAGGAAAAGGCAAATCCGTCCATTGCAGCGTTGTCGAACGGAGGAGACATGCTGCGTGAACTGACAGGGTCGGCAAGCACGCGGCCCAAAGCCTTGCCAAGACAGATGTCTTCCGTTCCGTCGACGATGGTCACGCAATGCCCAATCAGGTCGTGAGCGGCATCGATCGTCATCAGCTTCTTGCTTGTATCGTGACCCTCACAGCCACAGCCGGTCCGTGTCACTGGCTGAAGGATACTCATAGTGCTGCTCCTTCCTTGAAATGTCCTGGACCCACGCTGCAGTCGAGGTCGCGCAACAGGCCGTCCTTCAAACCGTAGATCAGCCCATGCACCCGGACTTTCGCGCCGCGCGTCCAGGCTCGCTGCAGGATAGGCGTCTCGCAGACCCGGCGGACGCCTTCGACCACGTTGAACTCGGCCAACCGGTCGCGCTGCGCCTCAAGGTCCGGCTGGCGGCTCAGATCGACCGCATAGGCGCGGGAAAGGCGTCGGATCGGCTCCAGCCAGTGGTCGGCAAGACCGTGAGGAAGATCCTCGGTTGCTGCCTTGACCCCGCCGCAGCCGTAGTGGCCGCAGACGATGATCTCGCGCACCTTCAACGCTTCGACCGCGAATTCCAGCGCGGACAGCATGTTCATATCAGAGGAATGAATGATGTTCGCCACGTTGCGATGGACAAAGACCTCGCCTGGGTCGAGCCCCGCCACGACGTTGGCCGGAACACGGCTGTCCGAACATCCGATCCAGAAGAATTCCGGGGCTTGCAGGGCTGCGAGACGGGTAAAGTATCCAGGTTCCTGCGCCTGTCTTTTGGCCGACCAGTCGCGGTTGCGGGCAAGGATATCACTCAGCACTGGTCACCCCCTGGCTGGTGGGAAGCCCGCGCCGCAACCGCATGTGATTGGCCAGACGGCGCAAGTCGCCCCGCGTCAACCGGGCGCGGGCTATGGGCAGGAGGATAGCGTTCTCCGCCACCAGATGGCGGCGGACATGAGCGGCGAAACGCGCAAGAACCTCGCGGTCTTCGCTGGAAAGGTCGGCCCCAGCGTCGAGGCAGTTGGCGATGGCCCCACGCACTGAAGGCAGCAGGGACAGGGCCTGCTCCTGATCGTGGCGGATGCGGCCCAAGACGGAGGCGATGGAATCTTCATCGGTGCAGCGCCGCGCAAGGGTGGGGAACAGGTCTTCCACCTCATCCCGCAGATGCACGCCAAGCTCTTCGTTCAGAAAACGCAGGATGGTGACGCCTGCCGGGCGGTCGAAGGTCTCGGCGGCGACGAGGCGGTCTATCTCAGCGCAGATCTGGCGTTCGCGCAGATGGTCCTCGCTGATGAAGTCCAGCGGCCGGGCCAAAAGGCCCGGATCGGTGGGGCCTTGGCCGCTGCCACGTCGCGCTGGTTCTGACCGCTTCATGGGACGCTCCTGACCGTGGATCAGATCGGGGCCAGGCTTGCGCCGGTGATCGTAGCCTTCTGGCCAAGCCTGTTCACGAAGTCGCGCGAGGCACGGGCCCAGGCGGCCTTTTCGAGTGCCTCGGCGATCCTTGGCCGCACCGTTTCGAACGGCAGTACCTGCCCTGGGGCGAGTGCATTCAAGCGGATGATGTGCCAGCCATGCCGCGACAGGACCGGGGCCGGGGTCGTCTGGCCTTCGGACAAGCAGCGCAGAGCGGCTTCGAACTCGGGCACTGTATCGCCGGGGCCGATCTGGCCCAGATGGCCCCCTTGTGCCTTTGACCCGCAGTCGCTTTTGCGGGCGGCGTGGGCGAAGTCCTTGGGCCCCTCTCCGAGTCGGGCCAGAAGTGCCTGTGCACGCGCCTCGGCAGCGGCCGTCTCAGTCTGATCGCGGGGGTCGCATGCGCACAGGATATGCGAGACGTCCCAAAGAGGGGCCGAGCGATAACGCGAGGGGTCTCGCGCCCATTCGGCACGGATCGCGTCATCGGTCACCGGATCGGGCAAGACCGCCTCTTCCAGCAAGACGCGGATCAGGGCTTCGTCTTCCGTTTCCCACCGCCCGGGGGCAAGTGCGAGCGGTTCAGCAGCCAGCCCGCGCGCCCGGGCCTCTTGCAGCAGCAGCGCCCGGATCGCCATGGCCTGCGCCGCCTTGCGCCAGGCGATGCCCGGCTTGTCCTTCGGTGCGCTGTGGTTCTGGGCCTCGGCGGCGATTGCCGCCGAGGGGATGGTTTCGCCGTTCACCACGACATCGGGGAAAAGGGACATGTTCATCGCACTCACTCCGCCGGGGTATGGGCTTTGGGTCCCTCAACGCCCTGCCGCCTGTCAAAGGCGCGGCGGCGTTCTTCCAGCGGGCGGCGGCGACGGGACCGCACGATCTGGTAGCCGGAGCGGGCCACAAGATAGCGGAAGGGCGCCGCGAAGCCCGACCAGATGTGCACCAGCCGCGTGAACGGAAAGAGCATGGTGATGATCAGGCCGAGGAAGATGTGCAGCTTGAACAGCCAGTGCACGTCCACCACTGTGACCCAGGCGTTGATGTTCCATGTCACCACGCTTTGCGACCATTCCATGAAGCGGATCATCTCTGCCCCGTCCATGTGCTGAAGGGACTGCGTGATGGTCAGCAGGCCAATGGCAAGCTGAAGCCAGATCAGGATCATGATCAGGATGTCGAGGGTGGTTGACGTGGCGCGGATGCGCGGATCGGTCAGTCGCCGATGGATCAGCATGGTGCCGCCGATCAGCGCCGCAAGACCCGCAGGCCCGCCGATCAGAACTGCCATCCACTGCTTCAGACCATAAGGCACAGCCAAGGCATCCAGCACCCAGACAGGTGTGAACAGGCCGACAAGGTGGCCGAAGAACACCGTCAGGATGCCGACATGGAACAGGATCGACCCCCAGATCAGCTGCTTGCGCCGCAAAAGCTGACTGGACGAGGATTTCCAGGTGAAGGGATCGCGCTCATAGCGGGCGATGGAGCCCACCAGAAACACGGTCAGCGCGACATAGGGCATGACCCCGAAGATGACGAAGTTGATGTCGAAGCTCTCGAACATGTCATGCACTCCTGTGCTGCGGGGCGGGTTGGTCCATCAGGGCCAGCATGTCGCGGACCTGTGGACAGCCTGCATTGGGGTCGGGGCCGAAGGTAACTTCGGTTTCCTCCCAGACCGCATCCAGCGCCGCCAGATCGGTCGGGTCATCGTCGGGCTGGCCCAGCATTCCGGCCACGGCATCGGAATCTGCATTGCCCCCGGCCAGTGCGGAAAGGGCGGCGAACGCAGCGGCATACCCGCTCTCGCGCCGCTCGAGGCGACCCGAGAGGGCGTCGAGGATATGCGCCGCGTCCGCCAAGGTTTCCTGCGCTTCGCGTGTGGGGCGCGTCGCCAGGAATTCCAGAAGCACCGGAAGGTGGTCGGGCAGTTCCGAAGTGGCGGGTTCAAACCCGCCATCGCGGTAGGTCTCGATCAGACTGACCATCGCGCCGCCCCGCTCGCGGCTTTCGCCGTGGACGTGTTCAAAAAGGTTGAGCGACAGTGTCCGCGACCGGTCGAACAGCATCACATACCGCTCTTGCAGGTCATAGAGGTCGGAATGGGCCAGCTGATAGGCGAGGGCCTCGAGCGCAGCGCGGGTGGCAAGCGGCAGCCGAGGATCGGCTGCGAAGACGTCGGCGATGGCGGGCATCGTTTCTTGCAGTTCGGCCGAGGGATAGCTCAGGATCAGCGACAAGGATTTGAGGGTGCGGTCCATCAGAACGACTCCAGCGGAAGGGCGAAGGACTTTTTCTTGCCGCCGAACAGGCTGGTCTTGCCGCTCTCGCCGTCAGAACAGCCGTTGCCGTCGGTGAAGCCGCAGCCGCCACGAATGTCTGCGCCGGCCTCGTTCTGTTCGCGGTGCGCGGTGGGGATTGCGAAACGGTCCTCGTAATCCGCAATCGCCATGATCTTGTACATGTCCTCGATCATCCGGCCCGACATTCCCACGCGGGCGGCGATGCCCTCGTCGCGCACGCCATCCACCGTCAGTGCGCGCATGTAGAGGCGCATCGCCGACATGCGTTCCAGCGCCGAAACAATGGGTTCCTCATCTCCCGCCGTCAGCATGTTGGCGAGGTATTTCACTGGAATGCGCAGGGACCGCACGTCGGGCATCTGGTCACTCATCGCGATCTGACCCGCCTGAGCAGCGTTCTGGATCGGCGACAGCGGCGGAATGTACCAGACCATCGGCAGGGTGCGGTATTCCGGGTGCAGCGGGAAGGCCACCTTCCAGTCCATCGCCATCTTCCAGACCGGGCTGATCTTGGCGGCCTCGATCCAATCCTCCGGCACGCCATCGCGGCGGGCGGCGGCGATCACCTCGGGGTCGTTCGGGTCGAGGAACACGTCCAGCTGCGCGCCGTAAAGGTCGGTCTCGCGCTCGGCGCTCGCGGCCGCCTCGATCTTGTCGGCGTCATAAAGGATGACGCCCAGATAGCGGATGCGCCCCACGCAGGTTTCCGAACAGACCGTCGGCTGGCCGCTTTCGATGCGCGGATAGCAGAAGGTGCATTTCTCGGACTTGCCGGTGTCCCAGTTGTAATAGACCTTCTTGTAGGGGCAGCCCGAGATGCACATCCGCCAGCCCCGGCATTTTTCCTGGTCGATCAGGACGATGCCATCCTCCTCGCGCTTGTAGATCGCACCCGAGGGGCAGGAGGCCGAGCAGGTCGGGTTGAGGCAGTGCTCGCACAGCCTCGGCAGATACATCATGAAGGTGTTTTCGTATTCGCCGTAGATGTCCTTCTGCACCTTGTCGAAGTTGTAGTCCGCCGACCGCTTGGCGAATTCGCCACCCAGGATCTCCTCCCAGTTCGGGCCCCTCTCGATCTTCTCCATCCGCTCGCCGGTGATTTTCGACCGGGGGCGCGCGGTTGGGAAGGCCTGCATGTCGGGGGCAGATTTCAGGTGGTCATAGTCGAAATCGAACGGCTCGTAGTAGTCGTCGATTTCCGGCATCGAGGGGTTCGCGAAGATATTCGCCAGAATCCGCCATTTGGCCCCCTGCTTCGGCTGAAGCTTGCCCGAGGCGCTGCGGACCCATCCGCCATTCCAGCGTTTCTGGTTCTCCCAGTCAGTGGGATAGCCGGTGCCGGGCTTGGTTTCGACGTTGTTGAACCAGGCGTATTCAACGCCTTCCCGCGTCGTCCAGACGTTCTTGCAGGTGACCGAGCAGGTATGACAGCCGATGCACTTGTCCAGGTTCAGGACCTTGCCGATTTGCGCACGAACTTTCATTCCGCTGCCTCCAGACCTTTGGTTGCGGGACGGTCGAGCCAATCGACCTTCTTCATCTTGCGGACGATCACGAACTCGTCCCGGTTCGAGCCGACGGTGCCGTAGTAGTTGAACCCGTAGGACAGTTGCGCATAGCCGCCGATCATGTGGGTGGGTTTCAGCGTGGCGCGAGTGACCGAATTGTGGATGCCGCCCCGGTTGCCAGTCTTTTCCGACCCGGGTGTGTTCACGATCTTTTCCTGTGCGTGATACATGAAGAGCGTGCCCTGCTTGATCCGCTGGGACACCACCACCCGCGCCGTCAGCGCGCCGTTGACGTTGTAGGCCTCGACCCAGTCGTTATCGACAAGGCCCGCCTTCTTCGCATCCACCTCGGACATCCAGACGACAGGCCCGCCGCGGTTCAGCGTCAGCATCAGGAGGTTGTCGGTATAGGTGGAATGGATGCCCCATTTCTGGTGGGGCGTGATGAAGTTCAGCACGACATGCGGGTTGCCCTCGGCCGCGTCGTTGTTGACGGCCTTGGTGATGGTCTTCAGGTCCACCGGCGGTCGATAGCTGACGAAACCTTCACCGAAGGCCCGCATCCAGAGGTGATCCTGATAGAGCTGCTGCCGTCCCGTCAGCGTCCGCCACGGGATCAGCTCGTGGACGTTGGTGTAGCCCGCATTGTAGCAGACCGTTTCCGACTCAATCCCGGACCAGGTGGGCGAAGAGATGATCTTGCGCGGTTGCGCCGCGATGTCGCGGAAGCGGATCTTGGTGTGATGCGCGCCCTCGGCGAGATGGGTGTGGTGCTGGCCTGTAGGCTTCTCCAGTTCCTCCCAGGCCTTGACCGCGACCTCACCATTGGTCTCAGGCGCCAGCATCAGGATCATTTCTGCCGCGTCGATGGCGGTGTTCAGTCTGGCAAGGCCCTTAGACACGCCCTCGTCCTGCACCACCCCGTTCAGGTCGCGCAGATGCCCGACCTCGACCTTGGTATCCCAGTTGATCCCCTTGCCACCGTTGCCAAGCTTTTCCAGCAGTGGACCGACCGAGGTGAACTTCTTGTAGAGGTTGGGATAGTCCCGCTCGACCGCGATGTAGTTCGGCGCGGTCTTGCCGGGGATCAGGTCGCATTCGCCCTTTTTCCAGTCCTTCACATGCGCCTGAGCCAGTTCGGCGGCGGTGTCGTGGAGGAGCGGCAGCTGAACGATGTCGGTTTCGACCCCCAACACTTCAGGGGCCACTTCGCTGAACTTCTTCGCGATGGATTTGAAGATTTCCCAATCCGACTTCGATTCATAGGCCGGGTCCACCGCCGCCTGCAGCGGATGGATGAAGGGGTGCATGTCAGACGTGTTCAAGTCGTCCTTTTCATACCAGGACGCGGTGGGCAGCACGATGTCGGAATAGACCGCCGTCGTCGACATGCGGAAGTCGATGCAGACCAGCAGGTCCAGCTTGCCCTTCGGTGCCTCGTCATGCCAGACGGTCTCAACGGGCTTGGCATGGCCTTCCTCGCCCAGATCCTTGCCCATGACGCCGTGGTCGGTTCCCAGAAGGTGCTTCAGAAAGTATTCGTGCCCCTTGCCCGACGACCCCAGCAGGTTGGACCGCCACACGAACAGGTTGCGCGGCCAGTTTTCCGGCGCATCCGGGTCCTGGCAGGACATTTCCAGATTGCCGGATTTCAGTTCAGCGGCAACGAACTCCTTGATGTCCTTGCCCGCTGCCTTGGCGGCCTTCGACACCTCCAGCGGGTTGGTCTTCAGCTGCGGGGCCGATGGCAGCCAGCCCATCCGTTCCGCCCGGATGTTGTAGTCAATGAGGCTGATGTCCCAGTCGCCCTTGGGCGCCGTGGGCGACAGGATTTCACCCGCGCGCAACGTCTCATACCGCCACTGGTCGGTATGGGCGTACCAGGCGCTGGTCGAGTTCATGTGCCGCGGCGGGCGGTTCCAGTCCAGCGCGAAGGCCAGCGGCGCCCAGCCGGTCTGTGGCCGCAGTTTTTCCTGCCCCACATAGTGCGACCAGCCGCCGCCTTCCTGGCCGATGCAACCGCACATCACCAGCATGTTGATGATGCCGCGGTAGTTCATGTCCATGTGGTACCAGTGGTTCAGACCGGCCCCTAGGATGACCATGGACTTGCCCCGGGTCTTTTCTGCGTTGCCAGCGAATTCACGGGCCACCGCGATGATCTTTTCGCGCGCGACACCTGTGATCTTCTCCGCCCAGGCGGGGGTATAGGGGGTGTCGTCGTCGAAGTTTTTCGACACCCACTCGCCACCCAAGCCCCGGTCCAGCCCGTAGTTGGCGCAGAAAAGGTCAAAGACTGTGGCAACCAGCGCCTCACGCCCATCGGCCAATTTCACTTTCCGTGCGGGGATATTCCGGGTCAGCACCTCCGGCGCGTCGCATTTGACGAAGTCGCCCGTCGCGGCACCGCCGAAATAGGGAAAGTCCACACCGACGATACTGTCGTGGTGTTCATCAAGGATCTGGCTCAGGCGCAACCGCGTCTCGGCATGGCCAGCTTCTTCGACCAGATTCCACTTGCCCTCCTCACCCCAGCGGAAGCCGATGGAGCCGTTGGGGGCAACGAAGCGACCCGTCGCCTCATCGAAGGCGACGGTCTTCCAGTCGGGGTTGTTCGCCTCGCCCAGCTTGTCGTCGAAATCCTCGGCCCGCAGCATCCGTCCTGGAACAAGGCGGCCGTCCTGTTCGTCCAGCACCACCAGCATCGGCATGTCGGTGTATTTGCGGGCGTAATCCTCGAAATACTCGGCCTGCCGGTCGAGGTGGAATTCACGCAGGATCACATGGCCCATGGCCATCGCCAGCGCCGCATCGGTGCCCGCCTGCGGGTTCAGCCAGATGTCGCCGAACTTCGCGGCTTCGGAATAGTCGGGGCTGACCACGGCGGACTTGGTGCCGCGATAGCGGACCTCGGTATAGAAGTGCGCGTCGGGCGTGCGCGTCTGCGGCACGTTCGACCCCCAAAGCATCAGGAAGCCCGCGTTGTACCAGTCGGCCGATTCCGGCACGTCGGTCTGTTCGCCCCAGGTTTGCGGCGAGGCGGGCGGCAGGTCGCAGTACCAGTCGTAGAAAGACATGCAGGTGCCGCCCAGAAGCGACAGGTAGCGTGACCCCGCCGCATAGCTGACCATCGACATCGCGGGGATGGGCGAGAAGCCGAACACTCGGTCCGGTCCCCAGACCTTTGCGGTATGCGCGTTGGCGGCGGCGACGATCTCGGTCGCCTCGTCCCAGGTGGCGCGGACGAAACCACCCTTGCCGCGGGTCTTGGTATAGCTCGCGCGCAGGGCGGGATCTTTCTGGATCGCGGCCCAGGCAGCCACGGGCGTCATCGTCGCCCGAAGCTTGCGCCATGCGCGCATCAGGCTGCCCCGGATCAGCGGATTCTTCACACGGTTCGCGGAATACAGATACCAGCTGTAGGACGCCCCCCGTGCACAGCCGCGCGGTTCGTGGTTCGGCAGGCCCGCCCGGGTGCGCGGATAGTCGGTCTGCTGCGTCTCCCAGGTCACGATGCCGGACTTGACGTAGATCTTCCAGCTGCACGATCCGGTGCAGTTCACCCCGTGGGTTGACCGCACGATCTTGTCGTGCCGCCAGCGGTTCCGATAGGTGTCCTCCCACCCCCGATCCTCGCGCGTGGTTTCACCCCAGCCGTCCGAGAAGGTTTCCAGCGTCTTCTTCTGGAGGAAGTTCAGTCTGTCGAGCAGGTGGCTCATCTTGGCGTCCTTTCGTTATTCGGCAGGGTGGGGGGCCGCAAAAGCGCGACCACGCTCGATGTCATGAAGAAGTCCGCCGGGCCGGGTGTAGACGACCCAGGTCAGGACCAGGCAGATCACGTAGAAGGCAAGGAACAGCCACAGTGCGCCGACGGGTGAGCCGGTCATCGCGATGGAAGAGCCATAGGCCTTGGGGATGAAGAAACCGCCATAGGCGCCGATGGCGCTGGTGAAGGCGACGATGCCGCTCGACTCCATCGCGATCTGGCGGGCGCGGTCGGCGCCGGTCAGCTGCGGCATCAGGCGCGGCACTTCGCGGCCCATGATGACCGGGATCATCTGGAAGGTGGACGCATTGCCGACCCCGGTGAAGAAGAACAGCGCGATGAAGCCTGCGAAGAACCCAGGGAAACTGCCGGCCTGCAGCGAGAAGATCACGGCCAGAACGGATGCGATCATCCCCGCGAAGACCCAAAAGGTGACGCGGCCGCCGCCGAACCGATCCGCAACCCAGCCCGTGCCGGCACGGCTCAGCGCGCCGACCAGCGGCCCGAGGAAGACGTATTGCAGCGCGTTCACATCCGGGAAAGCGATCTTGGACAGCAGCGGGAAGCCTGCCGAATAGCCGATGAAGCTGCCGAAGGTGCCGATGTAGAGGACGCACATCAGCCAATTCTGCGTGCGGCCAAAGATCACTGATTGCTGGGCAAAACTCGCCTTGGCATCGGCTATGTCGTTCATCCCCAACCACGCCGCGATGGTCGAGGCCAGGATGAACGGCACCCAGATAAAGCCTGCGTTTTGCAGCCACAGCGTGCCGCCATCCTGCAGAGCCACGCCCTCGCCGCCCACGGCACCAAAGACACCGGCGGTGATGACCAGCGGCACCAGGAACTGCATGACGCTGACGCCCAGGTTGCCAAGGCCTGCGTTCAGAGCGAGCGCATTGCCCTTTTCCGCCTTCGGGAAGAAGTAGCCGATGTTGGCCATCGAAGAGGCGAAGTTGGCCCCGCCAAGCCCGCAAAGAAGCGCCAGAACCAGGAAGATGAAGTAGGGGGTTTCCGGGTTCTGCACGGCATAGCCGATGCCGATGGCGGGCAGCAGCAGCGAGGCGGTGGAAAGCGTCGTCCAGAGCCGCCCACCAAAGATCGGCACCATGAAGCCGTAGAAGATGCGCAGCGTTGCCCCGGAAAGCGCAGGCAGTGCGGCCAGCCAAAACAGCTGTTCCGGCGTGAAGGCAAATCCGATCAGCGGAAGCTTCGCCACGACCATCGACCAGACCATCCAGACCGAGAAGGCCAGAAGCAGCGCCGGGATCGACAGCCATAGGTTGCGGCGTGCGACGGCACGGCCCTTGTCGGCCCAGAAGGTCGCATCCTCGGGCCGCCAATCCTCGAGCACACGCGGCATGGCGGTGCGTTCGGGGTGGTGGATCGGCTGCATCTCAGGCAGCTGCGGCAGGCGGTCCAGAACCTCGCCATGCGCGGCGCGCTCCATGGCGCGGATCGACAGGTGCATCCAGGTCAGCGCGATCCCGACCAGCACGAACAGCAGCGCAAAGCACGAGGTATAGATGCCCGTCAGGTCCAAAAGGGCTCCAAAGGCGATGGGGAGGACGAACCCGCCAAGCCCGCCGATCATGCCGACAAGGCCACCGACTGCGCCGACGTTGTTGGGGTAGTAGACCGGGATGTGCTTGAACACCGCCGCCTTGCCGAGGCTCATGAAGAAGCCAAGCGCGAAGAGCGTGGCGATGAAGGGCCACAGCCCCATGCTGGTTGAAAAGGCGATGACGCCATCCTTGCCCTGGATGACATAGTCGGTCGGCGGGTACGACAGCATGAACAGGAACAGCATCGAAAAGCCGAAGGTCCAGTACATGACCGACCGCGCGCCGAACTTGTCGGAAAGGTGTCCGCCATAGGCCCGGAACAGGCTGGCCGACAGGCTGAACGAGGCGGCCGCCATGCCGGCTGTGCGCACATCGACGCCGTAGACGTCGATCAGGTAGTGCGGCAACCACAGCGCCAGCGCGACGAAGGCGCCGAAGACGAAGAAGTAGTAGAGCGAGAAGCGCCAGACCTGCAGGTTCTTCAGGGGCGCGAACTGCTGGGCGAAACTCGGCGGCTTTGCCCCGGTCCGGCGACGTTCAACGAGCGAGGGATCGTCCTTGGCGAAAACAAAGAAGATCACCGCCATCAGTGCCAGGCCTGCGGCCCAGACATTCGCTACCCCTTGCCAGCCAAAGCCCACCATCACGAAGGGCGCGACGAACTTGGTCACCGCTGCCCCGATATTCCCCGCGCCAAAGATGCCAAGCGCGGTGCCCTGATGGCCCGCATCATACCAGCGGCTGACATAGGCGACGCCGATGATGAAAGATCCGCCCGCTAGGCCAACGCCCAATGCGGCCAACAGATACATCGGATAGCTGTCGGCAAAGGTCAGCGCCCAGGTCGCCAAGGCCGCCAGCAGCATTTGCGTCGAGAACACCAGCCGCCCGCCATACTTCTCGGTCCAGACCCCAAGGAAGATGCGTGTCAACGAACCGGTCAGGATCGGGGTGGCGACCAAGAGGCCAAACTGCGTATCGTTCAGCCCCAGCTCGCCCTTGATGGCGACGCCGATGATCGAAAAGATCGTCCAGACGGCGAAACAGGCGGTGAAGGCGATCGTGCTCAGCGTCAGGGCGCGGGTCTGGTCGGCGCGTGAGGCTGTCGTTGCGGTCTGCATGGCGGGATCTCCGGCAAGAGGGAGGCAGTTTCCCCAGTGGGGTTGATGCCAGTCCTGAGATCCACGCAGGCCAAAGAGGTTGATCTAGATCATCTGTTGCGGATTTCTTATTGAAATAAATGGCTTAGTGAAAAATGTCAGGTTCGCTTGCAGGGTCAGTCAAGGCTCCTCTTGCGATGATCAATTGTTGGCTTGACAATTATCAATCGTGGGATTGGACTCTGCCAAAGCACTTCTAAGGACGACAGGATGCCCGATTCATCATTCAGGGAGATTCGCGACCTCGCGCTGTTTTCACAGATGGCGGACGAGAATTTCTCGGCCTTGATGCGCGGTGCTTATGTCCAGAACTTCCCGGCGCAGATCGAACTGATCACTGAAGGCGACCCGAGCGACTTCCTGCATGTTGTGCTTTCCGGTTCGGTTGACCTCTTCTCGGCCTGGAATGACCGTGAGACCAGCCTTGCGACCGTTCGGCCCATCTCGACCTTCATCCTAGCCGCTACGATCAAGGATGCGCCTTACCTCATGTCAGCCCGCACATTGGAGAAGAGCCGGATCGCGCTGATCCCCAGTCAGGATGTGCGCGCCGTTTTCGACATTGACGGCAACTTTGCCCGCGCCATCGTGACAGAACTGGCGCAGTGCTACCGCTCGGTCATCAAGGCGCAGAAAGACCTGAAGCTGCGGACATCGTTGGAGCGGCTGGCGAACTATTTGCTGCGCCAGCAGAGGCGCGCCGGTGGGGCAGCATCGTTCGACCTTGATTTCGAGAAGCGCCGCCTCGCTTCAGTGCTTGGGATGACCGCCGAAAACCTGAGCCGCGCCTTCAAGGGGTTGCAGCCCTATGGGCTGGAGGTGGACGGAACACGTATCACAGTCACCAACCAGGCAGAGTTCGAGCGGTTTGCCAAGCCGAACCCGCTGATCGACGACGGGTCCACCTGAGGCGTCAGACCAGAGGGTCCACTCGGATCACCAGGGGGTGAAGCCAGATCAACCCCCCATAGAGCATGAGCCCGGCAAGTAGGCGCAAACGGGTGCCGGCGGTCAGGGATAGCGATGCGGGGCTTTCCGAAATGGCCGCGCGCAGGTCGTACCAGCGCTGCCCCATCTCTCGCTGTCGCCGCCGGTCGACAAGGCGGGCGCCAAGCATCGCGAAACCGGCGAAGGTGCCGAACAGGATCACATGCGCCAAGTCGCCGTTTGGCAGGATATGCGCCGCCGACCATATCCCGAGCGCCAGAAGCAGGGGATGCCGCGTCAGGCGGACGATTCCGGGGCTCGCCGGGTCGAACCGGTCATTTTGCGCGCCGCCGAAGGAAAAGGGGTTCGGTCGTGCAATTGCCAGCGACAGGATCACGCAGACCGGCAGCATCACGGCCAGCACGACATGGTTCTGCCACGGCGCCCAGTCCCAAAGCGGCACATAGGGCGCTCGACCCGCTGCCGCGATCAACCATGCCAGCACGCCAAGTGAGAGAGCCGAATAGGCGATGCCAAAGCCTGCATGCCCCAGCCTTGCCACCGCCCAGGGCCGCAACGGCGGGCGGATCGGAATGGAGTGGGTCAGGAAGAAGGCCCCGAAGGCAAAGGCGAATTCGTTCCAGCCCATGCCCGGTCAGAGCCGTTTCGCAGGCGGCAGGCGCAGCAGAAACCGCCCGTACAGAACGGCAAAGCCGCCAAAGGCGCAGGTCCAAGCCACTCCAGCCAGGCTGTGCAGCGCCATCGCCTCATCGGTCCAGACTCCCGCGGCCACGCGCGCCAGGACAGCGGTGACCAGCGCCAGATAGATCGCCACTGTGCCGGGGCCTGCGTGCAACTCTTGCCCAGTATGGCCCAGGGTTGCCCGCGTCATCACCGCGAGTGTCATCAACCCGACAGCGCCGCCCATCCAGAGATGCTGTGCTGCGGCCATGCCGAAGACATCCGGCATTAGGATATCGGCCGAGAGCGCGATGGCCCCCAGAGGCAGGAAAGCATAACCAGCATGCAGCACCAGGACGAGTGGCTCCGCCGCCGTGCGGATGCCCGCCCATCGCGCCAGTCGGATAGCATGCAGAGCACCTGCCAGCCCCAGCAAGACGGCGGTCACCAAGGACGTCGGCAGCGCGACCCACATGAGCAGCGCCGCCAAGAGAGCCAGCAGGGCCACCTTGTCGAACCCCTGCATCGGCGGGGCGGGCAGTTTTCCCGGCCCGCGCCGCACCAGCCAGTTGCGGGTAAAGGACGGTACAATCCGCCCACCGATGACCGCGATCATCATGACACCCGCCGCCAACCCCAGACGCAGGCCATAACCTTGGGCGGCATAATCCCCCCGCGCCGCCTCCCAGTGGTACAGTCCGTTGCCAAGGGCAAAGACCGCCAGCATCGCCAGCACGATCAGATTGCGCCAGTTCTTGCCCGCCATGATCTCACGCCCAATGGCCGCGGCCAGAACCAGCGGAAAGGACAGATCGACCGTCGCCGCCACCCCGGCAGGCAGGGTGCCCGACATGGCAACTGCCACGCGCCCGGCCAGCCACAGAAGGAACAGCCCGCCAAGCGGCCAGCCCACGATGGGCAACCGGCCTGTCCAGTTTGGCACAGCGGTCAAGAGAAACCCCGCGATCACCGCGCCGAGGTAGCCGAACAGGAATTCGTGCGCGTGCCAGCTGACTGGGTCAAAGGCAGTGGGCAGCGTCAGATGACCCGACAGCATCGGCACCCATAGCGTCATGGCCAGCGCAGTCCAGATCGCGGCCCCGAAGAAGAATGGCCGGAACCCGTAGGTCAGGATCGCAGGGCCGGTCCAGGCGCGCATCTGTTCGGCAGTGGTGGTCATCATGCGTCCTTCTGTTCGTACTGGACCCCGGCCTCGGTCAGGATGACGTCCAGTGCGATGTCGTGGGGTTGGGGAAAGATGGTGGCAAGCCGGGCAGATTGCAGACCGATACCGATTGTCATCGGGCGAGGCGACAGCACGGCGAGCGTGCGGTCAAAGTACCCCCCGCCGTAGCCCAGCCGAAACCCTGCTGGGTCCCAGCCCACCAAGGGGGCAAGGGTCAGGTCAGGCACCACCTCTGGCCCGTCAGCCGGGACCGGGATCTTCCAGAAGCCCTGCACCATCCTGCAATCCGGCGTCCATAGGCGGAACGCCAGTGGTGCAGAGGGCGCTGTGACCACGGGCAATGTGACGCGCGCGCCGCGTGCGAGCAGGCTTTCCAGCCAGGGCCGCAAGTTCAGTTCCGCCTTGATCGGCCACCAAGCCGAGAGCGTCAGCCCGTCGACGCTCGGGAAACGTTCAGCAAGGAGGGTATCGACACGCGCGGCAATCATGTCTGCCGCTGCACGACGCTGCGACACGGACAGGGCCTGACGGTCTGCGAGCAATCGCGCGCGCTCGGCCTTGCGCCAGCGGGCGACGTCGCGCGCCTGCTCTTGGTCCACAGCCAACGGATCGAAGTAGTCCGGGGCGATCTCGCAAGCCATGCAGGGGGACGAGGCGAATGGGCCCGGCTCAGACATCGGCGCGCCGCTCCGCCTCGAACTGCGGGAACAGCACGTCGTTCTCCAGCCGCATGTGCTCGGTCAGGTCACGGGCGAACTCATCCAGTCCACGGTAAAGCCCGGTCCAGGTGCCGCAGGCCCCGTCGGGCAAGGTCAGGTTTGCGGTCAGTCGGAGGATCTCGGCCAGCTCGCGGTCATGCCCGGCATGATCGGCGCGCATCACCGCGATCGGAGTCTCGATGCCGGGCATCCCGCCCTTGCGGATCGCGGGAAACAGGATCAGTTCCTCTTTCTTCATATGCACCTCCAATTCGCCGAGCATCTGGTGCAGCAAGGCCGACAGTCCGTCCGGCACGCCCACGTCGCCGAAGTGCACGTCCTCGACACGCTCGGCCATTGCCACCAGTTGCGGCAGCTGCTCCCTGTGGCGGGCATGGTAGCGCTCCTCGATGTGCCGGGTCAGGGCGGTCGGCTCGGACGGCGCTGCAGCTTCGGTCATGTGAGGTCTCCTGTCAGAAGAACAGTTTGGGTGGGGCGACGGGGTCGCTTTGGGCTGACTGAACGGCGATGTGCAGGGAATGGGCGATCCGCTCGGCGCGCTCGATCAGGTGCAAGGCACCCGCGGGCGTGCAAGTATCAACAGCTGTCGCGCGGAACAGCGCAAGCCAGCGGTCAAAATGTGCCGCATTGATCGGCAACGGAGTATGCGCGGGCACCGGCCGGCCATGATACTGCCCGGTCATCAAGGCGACCGAAGACCAGAACGTCACCATCCGCTCAAGATGCACGGCCCAATCGGTGATGCGGGCCGCAAAGATCGGCCCCAGAACGGCATCGGCACGGACACAGCCGTAAAAGCGGTGTACCAGATCGCGCAGAACATCGGGGCTAAGACCCGTCTCTACCATAAGGGCGGCCGTCACTTCCGGCCTGGTTGTCGGGATGGACAAGCTGACAGTTGCGCTGGACATCTGAGTCTCCGTCTTGCGCTTTGGCTTAGGCCTGCTAATTGGTATTGTAAATACCTATTCAAGGAAACCGACCTCATGCGGCTGACCTCCTTCACCGACTTCGGGCTACGGATGCTGATGCGAATGGCCGCCGATCCGTCGCGCGCCATCTCCACGGCCGAACTGGCCGAAGCCTTGGGCCTGTCCCGCAATCATCTGGCCAAGATCATCCAGCATCTGGCGCGCGCAGGCCTGATCGAAACCCGGCGCGGCGGCGGCGGTGGTGCCGTGCTGGCCCGACCGGCGTCCGAGATCCGGCTTGGCCAGGTCATCCGGTTGTTGGAAGAAGGGCAGCCCTTGGTCGAGTGTTTCGGGGCCGATGGGGGTGCCTGTTCGATAGACACGCGCTGTCGGCTCAAGGCGCGTCTGCGTTCTGCGGAAGCAGCTTTTCTCACGGATCTCGACCGATCGACACTGGCCGATATCGCCCTGCCCCCGCTGCCAAAGAACCTCGTGGTGTCGCAATGACGCAGGTGGAACGTGACGGTGCAGGCTTTGTCGTCCCGGCAATCTTGCTCGCCGAAGCATTCGGACTGACCGAGTCCGACGTTCGCGAGTCGATGCGCACCGGCGCCCTGACATCGATCTGCGAGGCCGGGGTGGGGACGGACGCGGGACGCTGGCGCCTGACGTTCCGTTACATTAATCGCGCCCTCCGGTTCACGGTCGACGAGGCAGGAACGATCCTGTCGAGTTCTCGCTTTCCGGTGCGGGACCGATCGTCTGACTTGGAACGTTGACTCCTTCATCCGATTATGTAAGTGATTAATCACTTACTTTCTTGGATGAATCGATGCGCAAGACGTCAGATCTCCGCAAGGCCGAAATCGTGGCAACGATCCTAGCCTTGGCCGACCAGATCGGCCCGGACCGGGTGACGACAGGCGCCGTCGCCAACGAAGTCGGCGTGACGCAGGCTGCCCTGTTCAGGCATTTTCCAACAAAGGCTGCAATGTGGAGTGCCGCGGCCGACCAGGTGGCCGAAACGCTGACCCATGCCTGGAATGCGGCTGTGGCACTGAGTGAGCTGCCGGTTGACAGGATCAGGGCCCTGATCCGGGCGCAACTGGACCAGATCGCAGCAACACCCGCGATGCCCATGCTGCTGTTTTCCCGCGAACTGAATGTCGAGAACGCGGCCCTGCGCACGGCATTCCACGGGCGGCTGACCGCTTTCCATGGCCATCTTATGCGCGAAGTCGAGCTGGGCCAGCAGTCCCATACCCTGCGCGATGACGTTGCAGCAGCGGATGTGGCGGTCTTGCTGACTTCCCTGGTGCAGGGGGTGGCGATCCGCTGGTCACTGGGCGCGCGCGACTTTGGCCTGCAGGCCGAAGGGCTGCGCCTTCTGGATGTCCAGCTGCACCTGCTTGGGGTGGAAGGAGGCTGACCGATGCGGACCATCTGGATCATCGCGGTGGTGGCGACCCTGAGCATCGGTGCAGGAGCGATGTACCTGACCGAGCGTCCGTTGACGGTGGCGGTCGTGCAGCCCGAAACCGATGTGGCCCTTCGCATCTACGGGCTCGGAACCGTCGAGGCGAGGGTACTGGCGCGCGTAGGATTTGAGTCCAGCGGAACACTGATGTCGCTTACGGTCGATGCAGGTGACCGCGTGGCACAGGGGCAAGCGCTAGCCGCGCTGAATCAGGATGAGCAGGAGGCGCGGCTCGCGCGTGCCCAGGCCGCCGTGGCGGCGAATGCTGCCAATCAGGCCAAGGCCGAAGCGGCTGTCCTCCGCGCCACGGCAATCCTGGCGCAGCGCGAGGCGGCCAACCGCCGGCAGGCCGAGTTGACCCGACAGGAAGCCGCATCCATCCAGCGCGCGGAGGAGGCGCAGCGAGATGAAGACGTCGCTCGTGCTGACGTGAAAGTTGCCGAAGCGGAACTCGCCGTCATTCGCGCTCAAGGGCAGGATGCAGTCGCTGCTCTGCAACTTGAACAGACGCTGCTGGACCGTCACCGCTTGACCGCGCCCTTTGATGCGCTGGTTGTGACACGCCTGGCCGAAACCGGGGCCGTGGTTCGGTCAGGCGATCCGATCTTTACCCTGATCGACCCCGATACGATTTGGATTCAGGCCTACATTGACGAAGAACGCGCTGGTCAGCTGGCCCTTGGCCAGCCCGGCACCATCCGTCTGCGGTCTCAGCCTGCCAGCGAATTCATGGGCACGATCACCCGCATCGGAGTGGAAAGCGACCGGGTGAATGAGGAACGCCGCGTCTGGCTGACCTGCTCGGATTGCCCGCCGCAGATGTTTCTGGGCGAACAAGCCGAGGTGCGCATCCTGACTGCCACACGCGCCACGGCCCTGATGGTGCCTGAAGTGGCGATTATGGGCTTCGACGGGTATCGCGGCACGGTCTGGATCGTCCAGGACGGGAGGCTTTCGCGCGCCGACCTGACATTCGGCGCGCGTGACGACCGGGGCCGGGTGGAAGTGACGGGCGGGTTGCCCGATGCTGCGCAGGTCGTGGCCGTCCCGCTGCAAGGCGTGGATGAAGGTCGGCCTGCCCGCATCGGAGCCGCGCCATGAACCTTGCCATCAAGGATATCCGCCACGGTCTCTTCCGCTTTGTCCTGACCTGTTTGGGACTTGGGCTTCTGATGACGGTCGTGCTCGCGATGATCGGCATCTACAACGGCCTTGTCGCCGATGCCCTGGCCGTCGTGAAGGCCCCTGCCGCTGATGTCTGGGTGGTCGAGGCTGGCACACAGGGCCCCTTTGCCGAAGCGTCAAGCATCCCGGCCACGACCCGGGACGCCGTGGCCCGCATGCCCGGAGTAGCTGAGGCCGGGGCCATCACCTACCAGACGATCGAGGCCAGCCATGCCGGCAAGACCTTGCGGCTCTATGTCATCGGCTTTGAACCCGGTCGTCCCGGCGGACCGCAGCGCATTGCCGAAGGGCGGGGGCTGGGCAGAAGCCACTTTGAACTGCTGTCAGATCGCAAGACGGGTCTGGTGGCCGGAGAGACCATCCGGCTGGGACGCGACCGCTTTACCGTCGTGGGATTGGTCGAGGATGCGATGAACTCAGGCGGCGATCCGGCGGTCTATGTGACTTTGGCTGATGCATTGACGTTGCAGACGGCGATGGACCCGGCCGCTGCCCGGGTGCAGGCGGCCCGGGGCGATGGTGGCCTGCGCCCACCGACGGTGGCCGCCGTTGTTGCCCGGCTGCAGCCCGGTGCAGATGTGGCGCTTCTGACCGCGACAGTTCGGCAATGGAAACACCTCTCCGCCCTCAGCCAAGGTGAACAGGAGCAGCTTCTGCTTGCCTCGGTGGTGGACCGGGCGCGGCGCCAGATCGGGCTGTTCCTGGGGATCCTGCTGTCTGTCAGCGCCGTGGTGATCGCCCTTATCATCTACACTATGACCATGGAGAAGCTGAAGCAGATCGCTACCCTGAAGCTGATCGGCGCCCCGGATCGAACCATCGTGGGCCTGATCGTGCAACAGGCGCTGATCCTTGGCATCTCTGGCCTTGCGATCGGGCTGGCCCTGATCTTTCTGGTCAAGGACAGCTTTCCCCGACGCGTTGTGCTTGAGCCGTTCAACGCGCTGGTGCTGACCGGCATCATCCTGATGGTCTGCCTTGTTGCCTCGGGTCTTGGCGTCCGCGCGGCGCTGAAGGTTGACCCTGCCACAGCGCTCGGGGGCTGACCCATGGCGTCGGGCGACATTCTGGTCGATGTGCGGGGCGTCGCCAAGCATTATGGCGAAGGCGAAACCCGTGTCGATGCCTTGCGGTCCGTGGATCTGCGGGTGCATGTCGGCGAAGTCATCGCGCTGCTGGGCCCGTCCGGTTCGGGCAAGACGACGCTGCTGAACGTGATCGGCTGCATTCTTGCCCCGACTGCGGGCCGGGTCGAACTGGATGGCGATGCGGTGTTCGACGGCAAATGGCTCCGCAGCGATCTGCGACGGCTGCGCCTGGACAAGATCGGCTTTATCTTTCAGGCGCACAACCTGTTGCCCTTTCTGACCGCCGAAGAGAACGTCTCGGTCGTGCTGGACCTTGCGGGCTGGCCTGCCGAAAGAGGCCGCGAACGGGCACGCGAACTGCTTGATTACCTTGAAGTCGGGCATCGGGCCAAGGTGAAGCCGGCCCTGCTTTCCGGGGGCGAAGCGCAACGCGTCGCCATTGCCCGCGCGCTGGCGAACCGCCCCCGGATCATCCTGGCCGATGAACCCACGGCTGCGTTGGACAGTGGTCGGGCGCAGCTTGTGATGGACCTTCTGCGAAAGCTCGCCAGCGACCAGAAGGCCTGCATCATCGCCGTGACGCATGATGAAAAGATCTTCGACCGTTTCGACCGCCTGATCCACCTGCGCGATGGTCGTCTCGTGGACAGCTGAACCAAGGAGAAGGCCATGCCCGCCCGCAGAAAGCCCCTGACGGCCGTCGCCGTTGTCGCAATCGTCTTCGGTCTCCTGACCATCGTTTCTGGAGGCCGCGCCCTTTTTGGTGGCGCCGACATGGGGGCCGTCGTCCCGTTCGTTCTGTGGTTCAACTTCCTAGCAGGGTTTGCCTACATCATCGCGGGTCTGGGGCTTTGGTATAGGACTGGCTGGGCACCCGGCCTTGCCATCGCCATCACCCTTGCGACCGGAGCGATCTTTGCGGTGTTTCTCTTGGAGGTCTGGCGCGGGACTGCATACGAGGCGCGGACGATGGGTGCGATGGCGCTGCGCCTGGCGATCTGGGTGGTGATCAGCGTCGTGGCGGCAAGGGAAAATGCCAGTCGCGCATGACGGAAGGCAATCCTTTCACAGGGCACCATGCGGCCTGCCGCGATACTAGCAAGCAGGCGGCGTCACGTCTGACGGGACATCCCGTGCCCCCTCGCACTGACCCCAAGCGTCGCAATAGATCAACTGCTCCAGCGGCAGGCGGCTTGCCCAACCCTTAGCCGCCAATTCGGGCTGGTCGTAAAGCTCCTCGACGTAGCCGAGGCAAAGCCAGGCCACGGGAACAACGCTTTCGGGCAGGCCAAGGATCTCGCTTAACGCGCCCGACCGAAAGATGCTGACCCAACCCACACCAATCCCTTCCGACCGAGCCGCCAGCCAGAGGTTCTGAACAGCACAGACGGTCGAATAAAGGTCCATCTCGGGCGCGTGGGTGCGACCAAGCACAACAGGGCCGCCACGCGCGCGATCGCAAGTGACACAGATGCTGACCGGCGCTTGCAGGATGCCTTCAAGCTTCAGGCTGGAATAGAGCGGACGGCGGTCAGGTCCGAACATCGCTTCGGCTTCAGCGTTTGCATCGGCAAAGGCGGCCTGAACCCGACCTTTCACACCGGCATCCCGGACAATGATGAAGTTCCACGGCTGCATGAACCCAACCGAAGGCGCATGATGGGCAGCCGTCAAAATGCGCATCAGAACATCTTTGTCCACGGGTGTGTCCGTAAATTGCGAGCGCACGTCGCGGCGCGAGAAGATAGCGCGATAGACGGCAGCGCGCTCGCTTTCGCTGAAGGCTCCGGCCGCGACTGGAGAGGCAGAAACGGACATGACGGTCCCCCTTCGTCGAAACGGGCGCGCCGCCGGCCTTCGGCGCGTCCTGTTTCGTCTGGCCGGTCTTCTGACTTGGCTTCCCGCGGGTGCTGCGCCTTCCCGGTCATTCGACCAGTGGCAAATGCAGCCCCATCCACCTTACAGCGTTGGGCACGTCGCAGGATTTCACTGCGTTCCCGATTATCCCGCCACGAAAAGCGGCGGGCACCAAACGCCGCCACTGTAGGCGTAAGTTCGATCTGGCGCAATCAGCGCGGCACTCCCGACGAAGACAGACGTAAAATCATTCTGCGGGATCCTTCAGCCCGGAATTTGGATCGAGGGCGTAGCCGCTCGCTGGTCCACGAAGGGGTTGAGCCAGCATCTGGTCGAGCCACAAATCACGCTGTGTACGAAACTGTTCGATACCGATTTCCATCCCTTCGTGCCCCTTGGCGGGCTGAGCGATGTAGGTCCCGAGCAGCCGGTCCCACCACGGCAAGTTGAAGCCGTAGTTCGAGTTGGTCTCGCGCGGGTCTTTGGAATGGTGGACGCGGTGCATGTCCGGCGTCACGACGAACAGGCGCAGCACGCGGTCCACCGGGCGTGGCAGGTCGATATTGGCGTGGTTGAACAGCGCGGTGGCGTTCAGGACCACCTCGAAGAGCAGCACCGCGACGGCGGGCGGGCCGAGCGCCGCGACCACTGCCAGCTTGATCCCCATTGAAATGAGGATTTCCACGGGATGGAAACGCAGTCCCGTGGTTGCGTCGAAATCGAGATCGGCGTGGTGCATCCGGTGCAGCCGCCAGAGCCCGGGCACGGCGTGGAACATCACGTGCTGAAGGTAGATCGCCAGATCGAGCAGCAGCATCGAGACGATGATTGCGACCCAGACTGGCACATCGAGATTGTTAAACAGGCCCCAGCCGCGATCCTCGGCCATGACGGCCAGCCCGACAGCGAGGATCGGGAACGACAGCCGCAGGATGACCGTATCGACCACCACGAGCGCAAGATTATTGGTCCAGCGGATCACCCGCGGGATCTCCCGTCTGCGACGGGGGGCTGCCACTTCCCAAAGCGCCATTGCCGCCAGAACACCCAGAAAGATGGCAAGACGGATGGTAGCCTCGGTGGCAAGGATGGTCTCGGACATGGATCGCTGGCCTTGGGGCTTGTGGGGCGCGCTGGAATCGCTATTATTCAAGTTATCGCTTGAATGATGTAGCGTCAGGAGACAGTCCTTGTCAATCAGCCCGAAGCTGGCCCTGTTGGAGGAATACGCCCTCGTCGCGCGCGCCCTGTCGGCACCGGCGCGTCTGATGCTGCTGGAACAACTGGCGCAAGGCGAGCGCGGGGTGGAGGCACTGGCCGACAAGACCGGCCTGACCATCGCCAACTGCTCGCAGCACCTGCAACAGTTGCGACGGGCCGCTCTCGTCACCAGCCGCCGTGACGGCAAAGCAGTGATCTACCGGCTGACCGACGCGAAGACGCTCGCGCTCATGGACCTTTTGCGCATCGTGGCCGAACGTAACCTGGCACAAGTCGAGCGCATCCTGCGGGGCCTCTCGGGCGGCTATGACGCGCCCGAACCGGTCAGTCGCGCGGTCCTCGCCGCACGGCTCGCGGAAGGCTCTGTCACTGTTCTCGATGTCCGGCCCTCCGACGAATACGCTGCGGGCCACATCCCCGGTGCGCGGAACGCCACCCTGGCGCAGTTGGAGCAAATCCTCCCAACACTTGCGCATGACGCCGAGATTGTCGCCTATTGCCGCGGCCCATACTGCGTCTATGCCCATCAGGCCGTCGCCACTTTGCGCCGCCACGGTCTAAACGCGCGGCGGCTGGAAGGTGGTTTGCCTGAATGGCGTGAGGATGGAAGACCAGTGCTCATCGACGTGGGCTGAGCGTTGTTGGGCTCAATAGGACGGCGCCCGGTTTCGAAAGGACAGGACTTCGCTCATCGCGCTCCATCTTCGTTGACGATGCAATCATATTGCCCGATGGCTGACACCTGATACGGCGACCCTAGTTCGTCGCGCGCCACATCCGGTATCGCCCCTGGCCTGTCATCTCGCGGATCAGACCCCGCGCTTCCATCCAGGCAAGGTTGCGCTGCACGGCCGCTCGACTGGCGCCGGTCATGGTCTCGGCCATGGGGGCCGAGACGAGGGGCCATTCGGTCAGTACAGCGCGCAGCGCCCGCGGTGTCTTTCCCGAGAGCGGTGACATCTCGATTTCTGCCCGCGCTGACCATTCTTCGATATCGTCGAGGTGCCGCATCGCGGTCAGGCTTGCTGTTTCCATCCCGTCGAGCCAGCGCGCCAGACGGACAGTCTGTGAGCCACCTGCGCGCA
Source organism: Paragemmobacter ruber (assembly GCF_009908315.1). GTDB lineage: Bacteria > Pseudomonadota > Alphaproteobacteria > Rhodobacterales > Rhodobacteraceae > Paragemmobacter > Paragemmobacter ruber. Next base: position 29,099 of record NZ_JAAATW010000005.1, on the reverse strand, counting down.
GGCCCCCTGCCCCGCCCATCGCCAGCGGCGTAAAGACTGCGCCCCTCCCTTCGCTGGCCGAGATGCGTGCGGCGGTCACCGCCGCTTCCATCCGGTCACTGTGCTGCCCGAGTCCTGCTAGGTTCCAAAGGTGGAAGCCCATGCAGGCGCGGGTGATCGGGTGCAGATCGTCAGCTTGCGCCATAAGGTCCAGCCACCCCTCGGCTCGATCGGAGAATGGTTCTGCCACATCATCCATGTTCTCGGGGTCACGGCGATCCAGGAAGGCAGACAGGTCGACGTCTGGCCCCGGCCCACCCGTCAGGCGCCGCACCGCCCACCCCACCCGCGCCAGCGCTGTTGTGTCGTCTTGGACTCCCGAAAGGCGCATGGAGATCCACAGTGCCAACCTATCCGGCGCGACTCGATCCCCGGCGAACCAACTCAGGTCGGCCGCCTCGATCAGGGCCAGTCTGTGCCGCCACCCCTCTGGTCCGCGCTTTAGCCGTTCATCCAGCGCTCCAAGCCGACCCGCGACGCGGGCGAGGCGCGCGGCATGCCCCGCCTCGGCCTTCCGCCAGTCGTCGAGAACCGCCATCTCGCGGGGCTCCGCCCGTGGTCCAGGCGGCAGATCGTCGGTTTCCTCTTCGATCGGACCGGGCAGGAACCACAGATTGTTGTCTGACGTCTCATCGACCTCTCCAACGGCAATGGGAGGTACCTCGAAATCATCATGCAAGACGGATGCTTGAGGTTTCATATGTGCAAAATACGTGCAGTTTGCACTTTACCATAGGGTTTTGTTGGGGGGCGTCGACACAGTTGTATATAGCACGCGCGCGCGATGGTCTTCGAGACCTCTCTGACCGTGGTCAGCCTCAGGAAACCAAGGGCTTTTCGATGGACAGCACCGCAAAGAGCGCCCTTGCTTCCGTTTACAAACGGTCGTTTATTGGCGCTATATGAAACTGCAAACGGCCTGTTTTGATGCCCCTGATCGGCTACGCGCGCGTCTCGACCGAGGATCAGACCCCCCTGCCCCAGTCGCAGGCCCTGAAATCCGTGGGCTGTGCAGAGATCCATGAAGAGCAAGCCTCGGGCGGGAACCGCGCGCGGCCGGTGCTGGCGCGGGTGCTGGAGCGGATCAGCAAAGGCGACACACTGGTCGTCGTGCGTATAGACCGGCTGGCGCGGTCGCTCTCGCATCTCCTTGAGGTGATCGAACGGCTGGAGGCGAAGGGCGCTTTCTTCCGTTCACTCATGGACCCGATCGACACGTCCTCCCCGCAGGGCAAATTCACACTGCAGGTCCTGGGCGCCGCGGCCGAGTTCGAGCGGGCCCTGATCCGGGAACGCACCAAGGCGGGGCTGGCCTCGGCGCGCACCAAGGGGCGGATCGGCGGGAACCCGGGTTTACGCGCCCGCGATCCGGCCGCACTGCGCAAGGTGCGGCTGGCGCGGGAGGATGGCTACATCGAACGCCTGAACGAGACGGCGCAGGATTGGGTGCCCCATGTCCGTCGCATGCGGCCCGACATGGCCTGGGAAGACGTTCTGCGCATCGTCAACGGCCCCCTGCCCCGCGAGCGCCAATGGACGCAAAGTCGGCTTCTGCGCGCGGTCAACGCCTATGTTCGGGACGGCTTCCTACCGCCGACGGTACTGGACCGCGCCGGCCGCCGCGAAACCAACGACCGCCTGCCCGCCATCGTCGCCGCCATCAAGGGCGCGGACCCCGACATCACACTTCAGGCGATCTGCACTCGACTGGAAGCGATGCGCGAGCGTACGCCCCGCGGGCGGACAAGCTGGCAACCCTCCTCGGTGAAGATGCTGCTGGAGAGGGCTGAGAGGCTGGGGCTGCTTGCGTAGTCGAGATACCTTGCAAATTCTCCACGACATGGAAGGATTACAAGGTTTTGGCCAGCGCCATGCTCAGAAACTCTCTGCTCACGCAAAGGGGTTGATGATGCGAAGCTGGCCTTCGACCAGCAGGCCATCTTGCATGTCCTCGCTCCACAGCGTGGTGCAGCCCGCAACCAAAGCGCTGGCCACGATCATCGCGTCGTAGATCGAGAAGCCGTAGCGTTCCGCCAAGGCACGGCCGACGTCATGGGTCTGGGGGGTCAGGTCTTCGACGGGGCACAAAGCACGCACTCCTTCGAGAAACGCCCCTGCTTCTTCCCAGCTTAGGCCAGCCTTGCGGCGACAGTTCACCAGCGTCTCGTTTAGGACCTGAACGCTGATCCGGGGCCCCTGCCCCAGGATAATCTCGGCGCGATCGGCCTTTGGGCCATCGTCGAGCAGGTAAAGAACGACATTCGTGTCCGCGAACTCAGCGCTCATGCGCGTCATCGCGGCTCAGGCGCTCTGCAGCGGGCAGCTTGCCCCGGAAGCGGCGCAGACCCGTAAGCACCTCATCCGCGCGCGCCAGACGACGGACTCTGACCTGGCCGTCGTCCTTGACCAGATCGATCTGATCGCCTTCCTTGAGGCCAAGTTCCCGGACAAGCTCCGCGGGCAAGCGGACGGCGAGCGAGTTGCCCCATTTTGCGACCTGCATCGTGACCTCCTGCGTTGATCTACGTTTCGTAATGTATATCAAATGGGTTGCGCCGACAAGCTTGTACCCGTACCCGGGCTACTCTTGTGCGTCCCGCAGCGGCTGACACCAGATTTAGAAAGGTCTTGCACGAATCTGAGTCCTCCGGCAATAGTCACGGAAAAGGGCGACTAAACGCCGAAATCCGTGAACACGCCACGGACGCGAGAGGGCAGATGAGCAGAGCCGAGACACCTGAAGACCTGAACGCTGTGATCCGTCAGCACTCTGAGTTGCTGGCGGCGCAACTACATTCGCAGCGTGAGAGCCTTTTCCCGCCCGATGCTTCTAAGACCATGCGCAAATTCACCTCAGGTGAAGCTGCTGCTCTGCTGGGCGTCAACGACTCATACCTCAGAAAGCTTCACCTTGATGGCAAGGGGCCGTCGCCCGAAGTCTCATCGGGGAACAGGAGGCACTACTCGGCCGAAGATATTCATAACTTACGGATACTGCTGGAGAAAACGGCTCGCAAGCCGGGAGATTACCTGCCTGGTCGTCGTGCTGGAGACCATCTTCAGATCATCGGGGTAATGAACTTCAAAGGTGGAAGCGGCAAGACAACCTCCTCGGCGCATCTTGCTCAAAGGTTGGCCCTCAAGGGGTACCGTGTCTTGGCGATCGACCTTGATCCGCAGGCCTCGCTCACGGCCTTGCACGGGGTTCAGCCGGAATTTGACCTGCTTGACGGCGGCACGCTCTACGATGCGATCCGCTACGAAGATCCTGTTCCGATCGCCCAGGTCATCCGCAAGACCTACATACCAAACTTGGATCTGATTCCCGGAAACCTCGAACTCATGGAGTTCGAGCACGAAACGCCGCGGGCACTGTCTCGCGGCAACGCGGGCTTGTTCTTCTTCCGCGTGAAGGAAGCTCTGGCGCAGGTCGATGACCGGTACGATGTCGTCGTTATCGACTGTCCTCCGCAGCTCGGGTTCTTGACCATGTCGGCGCTGTCTGCCGCGACGGGCGTTCTGGTGACGATCCATCCCGAGATGCTCGACGTGATGTCGATGAGCCAGTTCCTCAGGATGACGGCCGACCTCATGGATGTCATCGCCGATAGCGGAGCCGACATGTCGCATGACTGGATGCGCTATCTCTTGACCCGCTACGAGCCGACGGATGCACCACAGAATCGCATCGTTGCCTTCCTGCGAACTATGTACGGAGACAAGGTATTGAACGCACCGATGCTCAAGTCGACGGCCATCTCGGATGCCGGCCTGACAAAGCAGACTCTGTACGAGGTCGAACGGAGCGCCTTCACCCGGACAACCTATGACCGGGCAGTCGAAAGTCTGAATGCCGTCAACGATGAGATTGCCCAGCTCATTCAGAGGACGTGGGGGCGCTGATGACCGATAGCAAGAAAAAGCGCATGTCCATGCTCGACAGTCTGGCAGCAGCGGGGACGCCCCCTGCCCCGGGCAGCATGATGTCAAGCAATCGGGCCCTGCGCTCCGCGCGTGATGCCGTAGATGCCCATCATGTCTGGGAACTCGACCCGGTCGAGATCGAGGACGAGAGGTATTCGGATCGCCTCGACCCCAAGGATGTGGATGATCTTCGTGCGTCGATCGAGCAGAACGGCCAGACCGTCCCCATTCTCGTAAGGCGCCACCCGGCCGAGACCAATCGCTATCTACTCGTCTATGGACGCCGCCGTCTTGAGGCCATTCGTGCCTCCGACAAGGTCAAGAAGGTTCGAGCGCTTATCGCGAACCTGGACGACACGGCCGCGCTGCGTGCCCAGGTTTCCGAAAACACTGGAAGGCGCGATCTGAGCTATATCGAACGCGCCCTCTTCGCCCAGGAACTGCTCGCCAACGGCTTTGGTTCGCAGGCTCAGATTGCCGAAGTGCTGAATGTGACCCGTTCTGCTGTGTCGATGTCGATCTCGGTTGCCAAGTCGATCGGGACCGACTTGGCCCGTGCGATTGGACCGGCTCATGGAATCGGGCGCCCCAGATGGGAATCGTTGGCGAAGGAACTCTCCAATACCGGCATGGGCATGGACGAGCTTTGCCGTGTTGCAAGTGATGCCCGAGGCAAAGCGGCTGCAGTCGAACAGGCCGAAGAGGAGCCCCAGCTTGATCCTTCGGTCACGGCATTTGAAGCCGTTGTCCGCCATGTGAAGAAGACCACTGGTCCTTCTCTTGGCAGGAAGCCGAGACCCAAAGCGACGCCTCTTTTGATCGATGGCGCGCCTGCGGGCGCCATAAAGCGGTCGGCTCGGGCGGTCAGGCTGGACCTTACGGATGTGGACGATGCCTTTGCGCAGTGGCTCGACGCCCGTGCGCAGGACGTCCTCGACGAGCTTCATGATCGCTGGAGACGCGAGACATGAAGAGAGGCAGAGCAGCAACAAAAAGGAGGCACGGTACAGGCTAAAGAAAAGGTCCCGCAAAGCTTGCGCTCCACGAGACCCCAACTTTGATCTTAGCACCTTCAAGGTAGTGGGCCAGCGCGCAAACCGCAAGTCATATGTGATTCGCGGAACGGTCTTTCTATGCCTTCGTGAACTGACATCATGGAGTACACACCGATTTCGCCGTTTATGCGGCCGATCTCGCACGCCCATCTGCGCGTGGTCGAGCGGCCTGAGGCGTCCGTTCCGGGCAAGCCCGTCAACAAGTGGGAACTCCTTCGCGAGCTTTCGAAGGCGCAGGCCGCATTTGGCGTTTCCGAGCGCGATCTGACCGTTCTGCAGGGGCTTCTCAGCTTCTTTCCGGATGATGCGCTTGGTGGGAACGATGAAATGGTCGTCTTCCCGTCCAACAAGGCAATCTGCGAGCGGCTGAATGGCATGCCCTGCTCTACGATGCGCCGTCACCTGGCCCGCCTTGTCGAGGCAGGCTTGCTCATGCGGCGCGATAGCCCCAACGGGAAGCGATATGTCCGCAAGCACGGCGAAGAGCGCGTGGCGTTCGGCTTTGATCTCTCGCCACTCTACTGCCGGTCCGAAGAGGTGGCACGGGCCGCAGAGGCCGTGCGTGAGGCCGAGGACCGTGTGCGCCGGCTGCGGGAGGCCGTGAGCCTCATGCGGCGCGATCTCGCTGCCGTGGCGGAGTTTGGAGAGGAGATCCGGCCAGGCCTTGGCCTCTGGGATCAGCTTCGCGACAAGGCTGTCCTTACTGCGCGCGCCCTGCGCCGCAAGCTCACGCTTGAGGAGCTCTCCGCATATCGGACCGACCTCGACGCCCTTCTCGATCACGCACGCAACGTCATTGATGGGCCTGAAACAGAAGAAATGAACACCAATGGTGCCAATACTGAGCGTCACCATCATAATTCAAATGAAGAATCTATAGATCTTGAACCTGCCTTAGAAAAAGGCGGGGCGGCAGCCGACGCGCCAGATGTTGAAACGGATGCACCTGGTGCTGACGTTGAAGAAGCGGACACAAGACGCGTGCCAAAGATTCCGCTCCATCTGGTGATTGCGGGCTGCCCGTCGCTTAAAACCTTCTACCAGGGCGATATCCGCCACTGGCATCAGCTCTTCGACGCGGCTTGCCATGTACGGCCGGCCATGGGGATCAGTGCGTCCGCTTGGGAAGAAGCACAACGGTTCATGGGCCCCGAGCAGGCATCGATCGTTGTCGTTGCCATGTTGGAACGCTTTGCCGATATCCGATCGCCCGGTGGCTACCTCCGCGCGCTGACATCGAAGGCGGCAGCGGGCGAGTTCTCTTGCGGGCCGATGATCATGGCGCTGATGTCCCGGCGAACCGCGGCATAATGTTCACAGCTGTGAACTGGCTCGCGCGGGACGAGAGTTCACAGCTGTGAACTACATGACAGGTCGCGAGACGATGAACGAAGAGAGGGAAAGGCTGGGGGTTTGAGGGGTGACGGGAAGTGAGATCGGGAGAGTGGCTTCCGGCGCCCGTCGCGGAGAAGATCTGATGGCGAAACTTGCCCAGAAAGTTACCCTGTCCCCCTCGCGGGACATCCCCTTCGACAAGCTTGTGCTGAGCCAGTCCAACGTGCGGCGCATCAAGGCAGGCGTCTCGGTCGAGGAACTGGCCGAGGACATCGCCCGGCGCGGGCTTTTGCAGGGCTTGAACGTCCGGCCCATGCTCGATGCCGAGGGTGTCGAGACCGGCATGTTCGAGATCCCGGCCGGTGGGCGGCGCTTCCAGGCGCTGTCGCTGCTGGTGAAGCAGAAGCGGCTGGCGAAGTCGGCGCCGATCCCTTGCATAGTGCGGGATGCCGCGTCGGAGATCCTCGCCGAGGACGACTCGCTGGCAGAAAACATGCAGCGCGTTGCCCTGCATCCGCTCGACCAGTTCCGTGCGTTCCAGGCTCTGCGCGAGAAGGGTCAAGGCGAGGAAGCGATTGCGGCTGCCTTCTTCGTTACGCCGCAGATCGTCAAGCAGCGCCTGAAGTTGGCCTCCGTGGCCCCTGCCCTGCTCGATGTCTATGCCGACGATGGCATGACGCTCGAGCAGCTAATGGCGTTCACGGTGAACCCTGACCACGGGCGTCAGGTGCAGGTCTGGGAAGCGGTGAAGAACTCCTGGAACAAGGAGCCCTATGCCATCCGGCGCATGCTGACCGAGACCTCGGTGCGGGCCTCGGATCGTCGCGCGGTCTTCGTGGGTGTCGATGCCTATGAGGCGGCGGGAGGTGTCGTGCTGCGCGACCTCTTCCAGGGTGACGACGGTGGCTGGCTCGAAGACCCTGCCCTGCTCGACCGGCTGGTGGCCGCGAAGCTTCAGGCGGAAGCCGAGGCTCTGGCTTCGGAGGGATGGAAGTGGATCGAGGTCGCGACCGACCTGCCCTATGGCTACAGCCACGGTCTGCGGCGTCTGGCCGGTGATCCTGCGCCGATGACCGACGAGGAAAGCGCGGCCCACGCTTCGCTCCTCGCCGAGTATCGGGCGCTAGAGGAAGAATACTCCGGCCAGGACGAATACCCCGAGGAGATCGATGCGCGGCTCGGTCAGCTCGAGATGGCGATGGAAGCGCTTGAGCAGCGGCCGCTGATTTACGATGAGGCCGAGATCGCGCGCGCGGGTGTCTTCGTGACGCTGGATCGGGACGGCAGCCTTGCGGTCTATCGCGGTTATGTCCGGCCCGAGGATGAGCCGCGCGAGGAGACCGCGGTCCAGGATGGTGATGGAGCAGATGCCATGGGGCAGGGGGGTGATGTCGGTGTTTCTACCTGGAAACCGTCGGCGACCTCCGCCGGAGGCACCGTCATCACTTCGGGCGGTCAGCCGATCGGCGCGGATGCTTCCGATGAGGAAGATGACGGTGCGCTGAAGCCGTTGCCCGAGCGACTGGTCATGGAACTGACGGCCCACCGGACCCTCGCGCTGCGCGAGGCCATCGGGCGGTCGCCGGACGTGGCGCTGACGCTCCTGCTCCTGAAGCTGGTGACGGATACCTTCCGCACCTCTTCTGCCTCGGGCAGCTGTCTGGAAGCCTCGGTGCGTCATGTCTACATGTCGGCCCAGGCGCCCGATCTGAAGGACAGCGTCGTGGCCAAGCTGGTCGACGAGCGTCACGCCGCCTGGGAGGCTGATCTGCCTCTCGGCGATGATGCCGCCCTCTGGGACTATCTGACGGTCCTCGACCACGGCAGCCGTCTGGCGCTGCTGGCGCACTGCCTCAGCTTCGGGATCAACGCGCTCCATGAGAAGGTGAATCCCTATGGGGCTGGCATCTCCGCCAGCGGTCTGACCCGCCGCATGACCCATGCCGATCTGGTGGCGCGCGCGGTCGATCTCGACATGGTCGAGGCGGGCTGGGAGCCGACGGTCGACGGCTATCTCAACCGCGTGCCCAAGGCCCGGATCCTCGAGGCCGTGCGCGAGGCGAAGGGCGAGGGGACCGCGCAGCTGCTCGATCATCTGAAGAAGGGCGAAATGGCGACCGAGGCCGAGCGGCTTCTGAAGGGCAGCGGTTGGTTGCCCGAGGTCCTGCGCCGGGCCGATCTGGTGGTGTCCGACGGCGAGGAGATCGCAGAAGGGCAGGGGGAGGACGCGGAACAGCCCGAGGATGTCGATCTCCCCGCCTTCCTGACTGCCGATTTGCCGGACAGCGCCGCGTCGATGATGGCCGCAGAGTGATCTGAGCCATCCGGGGGCGAGGAAACTCGCCCCCGGTCTCACAAAGTACAGCAATATCCATATGATGAATGCGACGTCTCGCATTCGAAACGAGGAAATCATGTCTGCAACAACCATCATCGACATAGCCCCCCTCGGGGCGCTGATCCGCTATACCGACGGCAGTCCCAAGCCGCCGGCACGTTTCACCAAGAAGCTCGCGGCCTGGGAGCGCTCGAACGGCGTCGGCCGCCTTGTGAAGAAGGAACCGCCCAGGGCATATCAGACTTGGACGGCGCCGGCCTCCTTCACGCTGCATGAAGGGAACTTTTCCTCGGACGGGGTGATCCTCGTCACCATCATGCGCAGCCATTCCGCCGACAGCCGGCTGATCTTCGAAGTGGCCGAGGAACCGAAGCCCGGGCAGGTGCGCGTCCTGCTGGACTTCGGTGGCAACACCGAGCTGCTGCATCTGGCGGAGTCCATCACTGCGGCCGAGCTCTGGATCGCACGCGAAGGCTACCGAAACGCGCGGCTAGAAATCGTCGGTGCCGAGGACGGCGATAGGGCGGGGGGCGCGGACTTGGCCGCCTGAGCCCTGATACTGCGTGAGGGGCCTGCCGAAGGGCGGGCCTCTCACCGACCGCACCCTCGTCCCGCGATGCCGCGGGGCACCATAGGATCCATCCCCAAAGACGGAGGTCTTCAACCACAAGCCTGCCCGGGAGGCTGGCGGCGTTCCAAGCATCAGCGGGACAACTGGCTCCTGACGTTGGGGGACCGTCCCCCGCTCGCCATTCCCTTCCTTGCCCTGAATCCCGTCTTCGAGATCAACCCGCAAGGGGTCGGACTACGGGCAAGCCCGTGCCGCCGGGCGGATTCGGGCGAGCCGAACGCACCCAGTGATGTCAGCCAGTCTTCGGGCCTGCGGGGTCCTGTCGCGCGGGGGATGGTCCCCCGCCTCCAAGACAGGAGCCAAACAGATGTCCCGCAAAGATGCTCACGCCTTCGCCGCCTCCCTCGCCGCCACGCTCATGGTCTCGATCGTCGTCTTCCAGGCAGGGGATGGAACCTTCGGCGCTGTCCCCGCCGATGAAATCGACGGAGACGAGGTGCAAGTGGTCGCCGAGGTCGATCCGTGGGCGTAAGGCCCACGGATTCTCCTGAGGTTCGGAGGCGGAGCGAAGGCTCCGATCCGGGCCTTTCGCCTGTCTGCCATCCCGGGCCGAACGGCAGAATGAGCCGACGGTGGTCGGCACGCCAAATGGGCGATCACCGCTGCTCTTGGGAAGTTGCGATCAGCTGTCTGCCGCCGGCGAATTGGCCGTTCCCACTTCGCTGTCCCTAGACAGCGAGCTCGCTCGGGTCTCTGCCCGCATTGATATGATCCGCGAACCATTGCGGTTTCCGGCCACGGCCAGACCAGGTGAGAGCCGCATTCTCAGGGTGACGATACTTCGCCACTGCTGGCGCACGGGTGGCTTTCACCTCAATACCGATCAGTTCGGCGAGGGAGTATCCCATCTCCTTGGCGATGGCTTCCAGCTTGGCACGGGCTTCTGCCTTGTGCCGGTCCCCATAGGTGGAAATCGCCTTGGCGAGGTCTTTCTGCATTTGCCGCAGATCCTTGAGCGACAGTGCCTCGAGATTGAAATCAGCCATTGGGCCCCTCGCGTCCTGACTGATGCGTCCGGGATAGCCGTCAGGTTGCAACATCGCAACTCCCGTGGAGGTCACCGCAATAGGGCAGGGGGATGAGGTTGGCTTGAGTCGCCGGGTCGATGCTCTCGAAAGGGCTTCAACCCCGTTACCTTGGCCAGGAAGGTCGAGTTCTGCGAGAGCCCCAGGTCGCCCCTATCCCCGGTGCCATCCCTTCGACTGACAATCCCCTAAGCCTGTTCGTCCTCTGGCGCGCAACCCCGCGTCAGTCCGGGCCGTGTTGCCCCTTCGGGACTGCCCGCTCCACCCCGGTCCTCTGGGGGTTTCCGGTCGACGTTCCGTCTCCCGTGCACACCTCAGCCGACAGGCTTTTTCCGGGTCTTGTCGAAGGGACGGTCCCAGGGACAGGAAACACAGGAGCTACAAAATGCAGAACATCGTCATCCTCGCCGGCAACATCGGTCAAAAGCCCGAAGTGCGCTCGACCCAAAGCGGTACCAAGATCACCAACTTCACCCTGGCCACCTCGCGGCCCCGCCTCTCGGAAGGTCGCGTGATGCGCGACGAGAACGGCTACCGGGTCATGGACACCGAGTGGCACCGCATCACCTGCTTCAATGGTCTCGGCAAGACCGTCGCAGAGCACTGCGAGAAGGGCATGAAGGTCCTCGTCCACGGCCGCATCCACTACACCAAGTGGATCGACAGCATGGGGAACGACCGCTACGGCTGCGAGATCATCGCCGAGAAGGTCGACTTCCTGAGCCGCCCGAAGTCGGCCGAGAACGAAAACCCAGAGTTGGTCGATCGCGACGACGAGATTCCGTTCTGAAAAGAACGGGGTCTCCCCCTAGGGCCCGGCGGGGAAACCCGCCGGGTTCCGTCGTTTTCGGCCCATACCTGCCGGTCGGGCTCATTGCGCTGCACCCTAGCAAGCGGTCGTTCGAATGCTTAGACTAGGCCTGCCTTACGGCTTGTCGCAAGCAACCGCACAGGCGCGCCGACGCTCACCGACATGGGGGCGAGTTTCGCCATTGCCACCGGCGGCGTGCTGACACTGTTCATCGCCGCCCCGCCGAATGGCAGCTCCGTCTGGATGCGCGTCGTCGGCGAGATTTCGGGCGCGGTCTTCGAGCAGGAAATCACCGCCGACCTGCCCGCCACGACGCAGTTCCTTTCGCCGCGGCTGTTCATGAACACCGGCGCGACGGTCGCTGCCGTCGCCTGCGACTGCGCCGGGGTCTACCTGAAAACCGACTTCTAGGCTTCTCGCCTGCCGCAGCTCGCGGGTGGCTCAGGATCTCGCTGCGTTCCGGGAGTACACATCCAGCGAACCGTCGCGACGGATCAGCAGGACGTCATAGGCATCGCGCTGGTCCTCCGGCCCCATGCCGGGCGAGCCGTAGGGCATACCAGGGACCGCAAGTCCGACCGCATCGGGGCGTTCGGCCAGCAGGCGCCGGATGTCGGCGGCAGGAACGTGGCCTTCAAGCGCATAGCCATCGACCACGCCGGTATGACAGGAGAAAGCCTTCGCCGGGACGCCATGGTCCATCTTGAAGCGGATCAGCAGCGTTCCCATCGACACTTCGTCCGTCACGGTGAAGCCTTGCTCGCGCAGGTAGTCGACCCAGGCATCGCAGCATTCACAGCCGCGTCCCTTGACGACATGGATCGGTGGTTCCGCTTGCGACCAGGCGGCGCGCCCCGGGACCGCGACGCTCGCCGCTGCCGCAAGCAGCAGGTTGCGTCGTCGGATGTGCTGCCCGCTCATCCCCGATCTCCTACTACCAAAGCTTCAAAGCCCGTCTCGCGGCGCCATGTCGTCAGCGCATCAAGATCCTCGGACGAGGCAATCTCTTGTTCCGGCAGGGCGTCCCGGTCCGTCGGATCGACCGGCCGACCGTCAACGCGGACCTCGTAGTGCAGGTTCGGGCCACTTACGAGGCCCGTCGCGCCAACGGCACCGATGCTGTCACCGGCCTTGACCCGGGTGCCTTCCCGAACATCCTCGGCAATCTCGGACAGATGGGCATAGCGCGTCACAACCCCGCCGCCGTGATCGATGTCGATGGTCAGACCGTAACCTCGGATCGTACCGGCAAAGACCACACGCCCGGCACCGGTGGCCGAGACCTCGGTTCCGACCGGAGCGGCATAGTCGATCCCGGTGTGCATCCGCACGCCCCCGAGAACAGGATGGTTGCGTCGCCCGAAGACAGACGACAGCCGGGCACCGAGGATCGGCGCGGCAGACCGCTGGACGGCTTCCCCGTCCTCGAACACGATGACGGGTCCTGCGGCTTCGGTGGCGACAAGCTCAAGCACCCGGTCTGCAAGTTCCAGCCGCGCATAGTTCAGCCGGGGCTCACCCGCGATGCTGCCGTCAGGAAGCTGGTCTTCCTGCCAGACCAGCGCGAAGGTCTCGCCGCCCTGCAGATCGCGCCGGAAATCGACCTGGCCCGCGAGGAGCGCGGTCAGGTCCACGGCGAAGCGCTCCGGCGCGTTGCGCGCGACGAGGGCTTCGTAAAGCGTGCCGTCAAGGACAAGCGTTTCCCGCCGGTCTGCTTCACGGATCGGAGGATGAAGGCGCTCGACTGTCACCTGGCCATTGAACGTCAATGCAATCTCGACGCCATCTTCCACGAAAAGCGACAGGCGCGTCAGGCTGGTCGGATCGCCCGATGCGGCCGTCCACTCGACGCGATGACTGGGTCGCAGGTCGGTCAGGTCGTAGACCCCCGCAAGCGCCAGGGCGGCCTCGGCCCGGATGCCCGCGGGGACACCTGCGCGGTCAAGCACGCTGTCGAGCGTGTCGCCTGAGGCGATCGTCACATCGATCACGGCTGGACCGTGCGCGGTCGGCGGGTCGGCAACAGCCCGCAAGGGCACAAGAGTGGTGGCGACGAGGACGATGAGGGCAGAGCGGATCATCTGGCAGAATGACCTTTCAGCTGAGGGTTCGGCGGATCTTCGGAACGGCGAAACGCCGATCCTCGTGATAATCAATGATGCTGGCAAAGCGCCCGTCCGGGTGGAACAGGAACACCCCGGCTGTATGGTTGACCGTATAATCGCCATCGCGCGGCACCTTCTCGAACGACGCGCGCAACCCCGCGGCGGCGCGTTCGACCTCGGCCAGCGGGCCCGTCAGGCCGGTGATGCGCGGATCGAAATTCGCGAGGTAGTCGGACAGGACCGCCGGCGTGTCACGTTCAGGGTCCACCGAGATCAGGGTGACGTTCAGGCGGTCAGCCTCGGGACCGAGATCCTCGAGCCAGCCCGAGATGTCGCTGAGCGTGGTCGGACAGACGTCGGGACAGAAGGTAAAGCCGAAGAAGATCATGGTCGGGCGCCCGATCCAGTCGGACGGCCGGACGGTTGCGCCGCACTGGTCGGTCAGCGTGAAGTCCATTTCGGCGATCGGCAAAGGCAGACGTGGGTCTGTGGCAGGCGCGGTGCCGCGGCTGCGCCATGCCCCGAGGCCGAGCGTGAAAGCCAGCGCCCCCGCCACCCCGCCGAGGCCGAGGATCACTGCCCTGCGTGTTCGCAATCCGGCCCCTCCGCCTGCATGGACAGGACCTCGACCGGCACCGTCACCTCGCCCGCGTCGCGGAAGGTCAATGTCACGGGGAAGCCCTCGCCTTCCTTCAGGGTGGTGGTCAGGCCCATCAGCATTCCGTGATAGCCCCCGGGCGCCAGCGCCACCGTCTGTCCCGCCGGAACCGGAACCGACATGGCGTGCGGCATCGAGGCGACGCCGTCCGTCACGACGGTTTCGTGCAGCATCGGCATTTCCGCGACGGGCGTCGCGATGCCGACCAGCGCGTCATCGGCGCTGCCTGTGTTGGTGATCTCGACATAGAGCACGCCGGGGCGTTCGGCGCCGATCGTCGCGCGGGACCATGCGTGCTCGATCATCAGATTTCCGATGGTGAAGGTTTCGCAGGCCATGGCAGGCAGGCCGACAAGGGACAGAAGGGCGGCAAGGATGGGGGTTCTCATGGAGCCTCACAGTCTGGAGCGAAGGTCATTCAGGATGTCACTGGCGGGCGTGCCGTAGGCGAACTGGCGCAGCCAGTCGCCATCGGGCCCGATCAGGTAGAGCGCCGGGCTGTGCGACATGGTGTAGCCATCCGGCGCGGCCGGGTCGTCCTGGCGTTCGAAGTAGATGTGGAAGCTCTCCGCGGCGGCGCGCGTCTGCACCTCGTCTCCGGCGAGGCCCAGGATCGCCGGGTGGAAGGCGGATGTGTAGGCGGCAAGCCCCAGACGGCGGTCGCGGACGGGATCGACGGAGATGAAGATCGGTTGCACCTTGTCGGCGTCCGATCCGAGGTCATCCATGACCTGCGCGACCTCGGACAGCGTGGTGGGGCACACGTCCGGACAGCTCGTGAAGCCGAAGAACACCAGAAGGTGCTTTCCCGCGAAGTCCGCCTCGGTGCGGATCCGGCCCTCGGCGTCGGACAACGAGAACACCGGGCGAAACGCGGCCTCGGCCCGGGGCGGGGTTGCCGGATCGGCCACCAGAACCCAGGTTCCATAGGCCAGACAGACCAGGCCCGCGGCTGCCCAAAGGGCTTTCTGGAATGTTGTCAGTCTCATGCGGCCCCTGTCTATGATGCGGTGTGCCTAAACCCTCCAGCGGCTTGAGGTTCAAGCGAAAAAGCCCGGTGTCACGGAAAGATGAGGCGTCAGCCGAGCAGAACCGTCGCCAGCAGATTGACATTCAGCACGATGATCGTGGCCGCGATCAGTGCGCAGAGCGCAGTAAGCCAGCGGGGGGCCACCAGATCGCCCATCTTGGCCCGGCTTGCCGTGAACATCACCAGCGGCACGATGGCGAAGGGAAGCTGGAAGGACAGCACGACCTGGCTCAGGATCAGGAGCTGGCCGGTCTCCTCGCTGCCGTAAAGCAGGATCACGGCCATCGCCGGGACAATGGCGATCAGCCGGGTGATCAGCCGCCGCAACACCGGGCTGATGCGGAAGGCGATGAACCCTTCCATCACGATCTGCCCTGACATCGTGGCTGTCACGGTCGCGTTCAGCCCACAGCACAGAAGCGCGATGCCGAACAGGGTCGGGGCGATGGCGCTGCCAAGCAGCGGCGAAAGCAACGCATGCGCCTGATCGATCTCGACGATTTCGGTTGTGCCGCTGGCGTGGAACGTCGCGGCGGCGAGGATCAGGATCGACGAGTTGACCAGAAGCGCCAGCATCAGCGCGATGGTCGAATCCCAGGTCGCAAGCCGCAGCGCATCGCGCTTGCCGCCCGGATCCTGTCCGAAGGCCCGGGTCTGCACGATCCCGGAATGGAGATACAGGTTGTGCGGCATCACCGTCGCGCCGATGATTCCGAGCGCGATGTAAAGCATCTGCGGATTGGTCACGATCTCGGTCGAGGGCGCAAAGCCCGCGATCACCGCGCCCCAGTCGGGGTCGGCCATCGCGATCTGCACGAAGAAACAGGCCGCGATCACCGCCAGAAGTGCGATGATGAAAGCCTCGATCCACCGAAATCCCTTGTTCTGCAGCCAGAGGATCAGGAACACGTCGGCCGCGGTGATGAAGATGCCGATCTCGAGCGGGATGCCGAACAGAAGGTTCAGGCCGATGGCCGTGCCGATCACCTCCGCGAGGTCGGTGGCGATGATCGCAGCTTCGGCAAACAGCCAGAGCGGCACCGACACCCAGCGCGGAAAGGCATCCCGGCAAGCCTGCGCCAGGTCGCGGCCCGAGGCGATGGCGAGCCGCGCGCAGAGCGACTGCAGAAGGATCGCCATGATGTTCGACAACAGCGCAACGAAGAGCAGCGTGTAGCCGAAGGCCGCCCCCCCGGCGAGCGAGGTGGCCCAGTTCCCGGGGTCCATGTAGCCGACCGCGACGAGGTAGCCCGGTCCGATGAAGGCAAGGAAGCGGCGGAAGGGCGACGCGCCGCGCGGCACTGCGATCGAACGGAACACTTCGGACAGGGACGGCGTGGTGCTGTCGGTACGCCAGGCATGGATCGGCATGGATGGAAGCCCCAGAAGGACGCGTCCGCAAAGGCCGGGCGCAATATGTTAGATGGTGCTAACAATTCTCCCCGCGGCTTTACTTGTCAATCCGTCCCGTGCGATGCTTCTGCGATGACAGGGATCGATCCGAAGAACCGCATGGGCACCGATGACCGAGCCGCCGACCTGCGGGCCGAGGCGTTCCAGGGCGTGCGCGCGGCGCGCAGCCGCGAGCTGGCCGAGGACTATGTCGAACTGATCGCCGAACTGATCCACGACCACGGCGAGGCGCGGCCGGTGGATATCGCCGCGCGGCTTGGCGTCCGGGTCCCGACGGTGACCAAGACGCTCGACCGTCTGGCCCGGGAGGGCCTGATCACCCGGGCGCGGTATCGGTCCGTGTTCCTGACCGACGAGGGCCGCGCGCTGGCCCGGGAGTGCCGTCGGCGGCACGAGATCGTGCTGCGGTTCCTGCTGAGCCTGGGCCTCGACCCCGAAACCGCCGAGCGCGACGCCGAGGGGATCGAGCATCACGTCAGCGCGCGCACGCTGGCCCTCTTCGCGGCCTTCGCCAGCAAGTCCTGACGGCGGCGTCAGGCGTTCTCGACGGCGAAGCGCACATCGGCGATCAGGCTTTCCGCGCTGAAGTTCTCCAGCCGTTTGCCGTTCAGGAAAAAGGTCGGCGTCTGCCGGATGTCCAGGGCTTCGACATCCGCCATGTCCTGGTTGATCGTTCCGGTGATGCCGGGAAAGAGCTTGTCCGTCTCGGCCCGATCCAGATCGAGGCCCGCATTCCCGGCGATCTCCCAGGCCACGTCCATCTCGGGCGCCCCGTGGACCGCCCAGCCCGGCTGCTCTTCGAACAGGGCGTCAAGCACCGGTTCGAACTTGCCCTGCATCCGCGCCGCCTCGAGGATCCGGGCAGCCTCGTCCGACCCTTCGTGGAACAGGGTATAGCGCAGCACAACGCGGACCTGATCCGGGAACAGCCGGAGGATCTCCTTGATGACCGGATGGTACGCCCGGCAGGCCTCGCAGGAGGGGTCGAAGAACTCGACCAGCGTGACGGGCGCATCGGCCGGGCCGAAGCTGGGCGAGTAGGGGCGGACGAGGAGTGCTGCGTCCACGGGCGGCGCAGCGGCGGCGCGGGCATCGGCGTCTGCCTGACGCCGGGTGTTCACGACAAAGGCGCCGCCCCCGAAAGCGACGAGCCCGATGGCTGAGGCCCCGACCAAGACAGTGCGGCGGTTCATGCGCGGGTCCCCCTTGGAAGGATCAGACAGGCAAGGATGGCGGCAAAGGCCGCCAGCGAAAGGTAAGGAATGGGCAATCCCAGGATCACCTGCGCCGGGCCCGAGCAGGAAGGGCCGTTCTCGGTGCAGGGAACGACCGGAGCAGGCAGGAGCCCCGCGTAAAGTCCGGAATGCCAGGCCGCGAGCGCCAGCCCGGCGATACCGAACGGCAGGGCATAGACCCGCGCCAGGCGGTCGCCCCGCCAGATCGACAGGCCAAGGATCGGGACCAGCGGGAACATGGCGATACGCTGGTACCAGCACAGGGTGCAGGGCATCTGCCCCAGCACCTCGCCGATGAAGAGAGCCCCGAGGGTGGCGGCAAGAGCGATCACGAACGCGGTCGTCACCGCAAGGTCGTCCCGGGACGGGGTGTCAGCCTCAGCCTTGGTCACGAACGGGCTCCTTGCGGCGGCGCTGTGGCAGGGACGACGCGAGGAGGCAGGCCGCTCCCAAGGTGATCGCCATGTCCGCGACGTTGAACGTCGGCCAGTGCCATTCCTTCCAGAAGACGTCGAGGAAGTCCGTCACCGCACCCTGCCGCAGCCGGTCGATGATGTTGCCAAGCGCCCCGCCGACGATCAGGGCGAACCCGGTGCGCTCGACCGGATGGCGCGCGCGCAGGGCCATCACGGCGAACACCAGCGTCAGCCCGGCGGTCACGGCGGCCATCAGCAACGGCCGACCGGACATCGGACCGGACAGGAGGCCGAAGCTCGCGCCTTCGTTGAAACCGAGCGTCAGGTCGAGACCGGGAAGGATGGCAACGGGCTGGCCGGGCACCAGGCCGGACAGCGCGGCCGCCTTGGTGGTCTGGTCGAGCAGAACCGTGGCCAGCACCACATTCGCAGGTCGGATCATGGAGCGGTTCCCTGGCGCAGCCCGATCCAGCGCGGCACGGCGGCGGTGTAGCGGTCGTAGTCCGCCCCGAGTGCCGCCCGCAGGGCCGTCTCCTCCGTGCGCACCTGTGTGACAGCCGACCACAGGAAGACGAGCGGCGCGACGACAGTGGGCAGCGAAGACGCCGCGAGCGCGACACCGGCCAGCAAGGCGAACTGCCCCACGAAGGTGGGGTTCCGGCTGTAGCGGTAGAGCCCGCCCGTGACGAGGGCGCCCGTCGCGCCGGGCACAACCCCTACCCGCCAGGAGGCGCCCATCGACATCTGCGCCGCAAAGGCGACCATCGCCCCCACGCCCGCGATGAAGACACCGATCAGCCCGGCGGCAACCGCCCCGCCTTCGGTCCAGAACGGATCGGCCTTGTGGAGTACAGGCCATGCCAGCCAGAGAAGCGGCCCGAAGAAGGCAAGCACGAAGGCCGCACGAAACCCGAAGGCGGCCAGCCGCTCGCGTCCCCTTGCCTGCCCGAACAGCCAGACCGGCCTGCCCGCCGCCTGCGTCGCCGCCGTGGTCCCCCAGAGGAACAGTGCCAGATAGCCGAAGAGAAGGGCCAGCGCGGCCCAGCCGAAAGCCGACATCATCGCCTCACGCCTCGCGTTCGGGGTTGAACCGCAAGAGACGCAGCGCGTTCAGCGTCACCAGCACCGTCGCACCCGTATCGGCCAGGATCGCGATCCAGAGGCCCGTCAGGCCAAGGACCGAGGTGACGAGGAACACCGCCTTCAGCCCCAGGGCGATGGTGACGTTCTGACGGATGTTGGCCATGGCCGCGCGCGAGAGGCGGATGGTTGCGGGAATGTCGGTCACGCGGTCGCGCAGGATCGCCGCATCGGCGGTTTCCAGCGCCACATCGGTGCCCGATCCCATGGCGACGCCGACCGACGCCTGCTTCAGGGCGGGCGCATCGTTGATGCCGTCACCGATCATCATGACGCCGTCCTTCGCCCCGATCTCGCGAATATAGGCGAGCTTGTCCTCGGGAAGCATGTCGGCCTCGAACTTCAGGCCAAGGCCGCCCGCGATCGCCGCCGCCGTCCGCGGGTTGTCGCCGGTCAGGATGACGGGGGTCAGGCCCATGGCAGTCAGCTGGCGCACGGCATCCTTCGCATCCGCCCGCGGCTCGTCGCGCATCGCGATCAGGCCGAGCGGGGAATTCGCGCGGAACACCGCGACGGCGGTCTTGCCCTCCTCTTCGAAGATCGTTGCCTGGCGCAGTCCAAGCCCGTCAAGGCCGCCGTTGTCCATGGCGTAGCGGGGCGAGGCGACCCAGGCCGGGGCGCCGTCGACCGTCGCCACGACGCCCTTGCCCATCAGCGCCTTGGCGTCGCTGGCGGCGAGCGGCGCGACGCCCGCGTCCTTCGCACGGTTCAGGATGGCGACCGCCAACGGGTGGCTCGACCCCGTCTCGACGCCCGCGGCGACAGCCAGAAGCTCGGCCTCGGTCGTCTTGCCGAAGGGCACCACATCGGTCACCTGCGGCCGGCCATGCGTCAGGGTACCGGTCTTGTCGAAGGCGACCCAGCCGATCTTGGACGCCGCCTCGATCACCGCGCCGCCTTTCATCAGCAGCCCACGTCGCGCACCGGAGGACAGCGCCGAGGCGATCGAGGCCGGAACCGAGATCACCAGCGCGCAGGGGCAGCCGATCAGAAGCAGCGCCAGGCCACGATAGACCCAAGTATCCCAGGGTTGGCCGAAGGCCAGTGGCGGCACCAGCACGACCAGCGCCGCGACGCCAACGATGGCCGGCATGTACCAGCGGCTGAACCTGTCGATGAAGCGTTCCGTCGGCGCGCGCGCCTCCTCCGCTTCCTCGACCAGCCGGATGATCCGCGCGATGGTGTTGTCCTCGGCCCCTTTTGTCACCGCCACACGGAGGGCCGCTTCGGTATTGATTGCCCCGGCAAACACCGCATCCCCGGGTCCGCGCGTCCTTGGCACGCTTTCGCCGGTGACCGGGCTTTCATCCACACCCGAGGTGCCCTCGACGATCTCGCCGTCCGCCGGGATGCGGTCGCCCGGGCGTACCAGGACGGTCTGGCCAATGGCCAGGCTCGCCGCAGGAACCTCGCGCGTGGTGCCGTTCACTTCGAGGAGCGCCGTCTTGGGCACCAGTTTGGCCAGGGCTCGGATGCCGTCGCGCGCCTTGCCCGCCGCCACACCTTCAAGCACCTCGCCGACCGCGAAGAGGAACACGACCAGCGCCGCCTCTTCCGCCGCGTCGATGAACAGCGCGCCGACGGCGGCAATCGTCATCAGGCTCTCGATGGTGAAGGGTTGGCCCATCCGCAGCGCGGCGAAGGCGCGCCGCGCGACCGGAGCAACCCCGATGAGGCAGGCCGCGACAAAAGCCCATCGGCCGATGTCCGGCGCGATCAACTCGACGATCCAGGCCGCGCCGAGCAGGACTGCCGTGAAGATGACCAGCTTGCCCTTTCCGGTCTGGTACCAGGGCTTGCCCCTGTCGGCGGGGTCATCGTGGACATGGCCCGCGCTGCCATGGCCCGAGTCGTCACGCGGCGAAACCTTCCCGTGCGTCGCATGGTCATGACCGTCATGGTCGTGGCCCGATGGATCTGCCCCGCCATCCCTCTCGCCGGGCACCCCTGCCGTCGGCGTCGCGGGCAGCACAAAGTCCTTCCTCGCCGATGCTGCCCGTGGCGCGATCTCATAGCCGAGCGCACGAACGGCGCTCTCGATCCTGTCCCGCCCGGTTTGCGCCTCGTCGAGGGTCAGACGGAGACGTTCCGACATGATGGCGACCTCGACACCGCTCACTCCCGGCAGGCGCGACACCGCATCCTTGATCTTGGTGGCGCAGGATCCGCAATCCATGCCCCTCACGGTCCAGTCGCAAGCGGTTTCGTTTCGTGCTTCGGCCATCGTCAATCCTCGGCCCGCGCGGGGCGATTGTCTTCATCGAGTCGGGAAGCTAATGTCTCTAGCAACTATAGCTTCAAGGGGAATCTGATGCTGACCATCGGAAAACTCGGGGCGCAGGCCGGAGTGAAGGTTCCGACCATCCGCTACTACGAACAGATCGGGCTTCTGCCCGAGGCCGGGCGCAGCGCCGGCAACCAGCGGCTCTACGGACGCAAGGCGTTGGAACGGCTTGCCTTCATCCGCCACGCACGGGACCTCGGCTTCACGCTCGAGGCGATCCGTGACCTTCTCAGCCTCTCGGACAATCCCGAACAGCCTTGCGTCGCAGCCGACGCCATCGCGCGCGCGCAGCTTGCGGAGGTGGAGCGCCGCCTCGCGCGGCTGACGGCGCTGAAGGCCGAACTGGAGCGGATGGTCGTGCAATGCGCGGGCGGCAAGATTGCCGATTGCCGGGTGATCGAGGTGCTGGGCGACCATTCCCTCTGCTCCACCGACCACCGCCATCCGGAGAGCGAGGCCGGTCCGTGACCGCGCCCGGCACACTCGCCATCTATGCCGGTGCCGCCTTGGCCGAGATCGCGGGCTGCTTCGCGGTCTGGGCCTGGATGCGGCAGGGGGCGAGCGCCATCTGGCTTGTCCCCGGAGTGGCGAGCCTCGCCGCCTTCGCATGGCTGCTCGCGCTCGCCCCATCCGACTTCGCCGGGCGCGCCTATGCGGCCTACGGCGGGGTCTACATCGCCGCATCGCTCCTCTGGCTCTGGATGGTCGAAAAGCAGCGGCCGGACGCCTGGGACCTGACAGGCGGGGCGATCTGCCTCTTCGGCGCGGCGGTCATCCTGTTCGGTCCAAGGGCGATGGGGAGCTAGTCAGGCGCTCGACCGAAGATCGTCAAGGCGGAGTGTCACGCTGGAACAGCCGAAGATCGCGCCACTAGATGATTGTCGTCTTCGCGACGTAGTTCGGTCGCGGATGCGCCAGAACCGCAGCCGGGGAAGCGATGCAGAACTTTCTTCAAATTAAAATTTAGACTGAACAAGGTTGGACATCAGGCCCATTCCCTCCATCGAATGGCTGCTTTGCGACGCAGTCACGGAACCGCACATCGCGGCGGCCGTCTGCTATCTGCCCTTCACGTCGACCAGAGTGAGAGACGTGCCGGTTTCCCGGTGACGGGTTGAGGGCTGGGAGAGTGGCTTCCGGCGCCTGTCACGGGAGATAGCCGATGGGCGTTGTGGAAGTTCTGGATCCGGTCGCACCGGCGCGGGCAGGTGGATGGAAAGTGGATGCGAGCCGGGGTGAGCGGAACGGGCGGGTCTCGTCCGAATGGTTCAACCGGCCCGATGACGAGCGGTATCTGTCGCTTGATGATCTCTGGGCATCGGTGAAGGGCCGGTCCGAACGCAGCCGCAGCCGGGTCGTGCAGACGGCGGATATCCGGGTCGAGGCCGCGCGCGACAACCCCGAGCGGCTGCACCTGATGCTGCCGAAAGCGCATGAACCGGTCGTGCCCACGCACTGGGCGTTCGGCCAGCTTGCCAGCATCGTCGGCGCGCCGGCCTCCTACCTGCGGCAGCTGCCCGCGCCGCTGGCAGGGATCAACCTGCAATACGGTCTGACCAACCATCGCGCCGAGCAGGTCAAGACCTTCGAGACGGAAGACGGCCGCACCGAACTGCGTGCAGTGACCGGCCCCGACTATGGCCGTATCCATGACCATGAACTGGTCAAGGCCGTGCAGCGCATCGCGGGCAATGGCACGGGCGACACGCGCTGGAAGGTGCCGGGCGTGCTTGACTGGTCGACCGGGGTCTACAACCCCGATGTCGAAATCAGCCGCGACACGACCACGCTTTATGCCTCTGACCGCGACGTCTTCCTGTTCCTGGTCGATGATCACAACCCGATCGAGGCGGGCCGCCTGCCCGACGGCTCACCCGATCTCTACTTCCGGGGCTTCTACTGCTGGAACTCCGAGGTGGGGGCGAAGACCCTCGGCATGGCCAGCTTCTACCTTCGGGCCGTGTGCCAGAACCGCAACCTCTGGGGCGTCGAGGATTTTCAGGAGATCACGATCCGTCATTCCAAGTACGCCGCATCGCGCTTCGCCCATGAGGCGGCCCCGGCGCTGACGCGGTTTGCCAATTCCTCGCCGCAGGGGTTCGTAAACGGCATCAAGGCGGCGCGGCAGCAGATCGTCGCGCGTACGGACGAGGACAGGGATGACTTCCTGCGCAAACGCGGCTTCTCGAAAGCCGAATCCGGCAAGATCATCGAGAAGGTGCTGATGGAAGAGGGCCGCCCGCCCGAGAGCATCTTCGATTTCGTGCAGGGCATCACGCGGCTTGCGCGCGACAAGACCCAGCAGGATGCCCGCCTCGACATGGAAGGGCGCGCCAAGAAGCTGCTCGACCGGGTCGGCTGACGCCGGGATCGACAACGCGACCGCCTGCATCGGCGGCGGTCGCGCACTCCTCTTTCAAATGCATGCCGTTGGCCCCGCCCCGAGAGGGTAGGGGGCTTCGGCCTGCGCATTTCAGCGAGAACTCCCATGACCCCCCAGGAAGAAACCGTCATCCTCGAGGCCCGCGACATCCTCGGCCGCTACCTCAGCCAGAACCCGGTCATCGGCAGTTGGCAGGCGCTGATGGACTATTGCGCGCTGACCGTCCGCGGGCCCATCGAGCGCTTCCACGTGCTCTATCTCGACCGAAAGAACCGCATCATTTCCGATGAGCTTCTCTCGACGGGCACGGTTGACCATGTCCCGGTCTATCCGCGCGAGGTGATCAAGCGGGCGCTGATGCTGAACGCCAGCGCCTTGATCCTGATCCACAACCACCCTTCGGGCGATCCGACGCCGTCGGAGGCCGATCTCAGCATGACCAAGGAGATCCAGAAGGGGTGTAGGTATCTCGGCCTGACGCTGCACGACCACATCATCGTCGGTGCCGGAACGGAGCTGAGCCTGCGGGCCCTCGGCAAGCTCTGATGGTCCCAGCAGACCTGCCGCCGCCCCTTCGAGGAAGAGGGCGGCGGTTTTGTCTTTGACGGATGAGGCGGGGAGAGAGGCTTCCCGCGCCGTCGGAGATTTTCCTATGTTCGACTTGCCCCTGCCCATCCACCCGACCACCGGCCCGCGAGGCTTCTCGCCGGTTTTCGCTGTGGGCGATGCTGATCCCAACCACCCCTTTGCCCTGACCCTGTCGCGCCGCACGCCTGCGGATCTGATGTCGGGCCGGGCCGCACCCTTGGTTCTCGCACGCTTCGCGACGTTGGCCGAGGCCATGCAGGGCGCGATCGACCATGCCGAGGGGATGGCTCCGGATACCGCGCCCCAGCTTCTGGCGATCCTCGACCGCGACGAGCGCCTTGTGCTGGCCGGGGCCGCCAGTGACCACGCCGTCGCCTGGTGCCACCCGGTGACGAGCGCAGCTGAGGCACGTGGCGTCGTGGCCGAGGCGAGCCAGCTGCGAGCGCAGGCGGTTCATGCAGCCGATTGGCGCGAGACCGATCTGGCGGAGCGGCTGCGCCACCGCGCCGATCTCCTGGATGGGCGTCTCGTAGACCCGCTCTGGCGCGCCTTTGCCGCCCGGGCGCTGCAAGTCGCTGCCTGAGGCCCGAGAGGCAGAGGAGGGCAGGGGGGATTTGGAGCTTGTCCGGGGGAGAGAGATCGCCCGGCCCAGCTTCGATCCCTTCCCCTGACCGGAGACACCCGATGACCCTGAGTGAACCCACCCTCGCGCCCCCGATGGCGCCCTCGACCGTCGACATGGCGCTGATCTTCGCGGCGCATGCCGAGCGCGCGGCGCGGATCGAAGCGCTGCGCCCCGGCAACAAGGACCGCCTTTTTGACGGCCTCACGGCCGCCGGCATCACCCATGTCACCGTGACCTTCGACGGTGCCGGGGACAGTGGCCAGATCGAAAGCATCGGCGCATGGTCCGGTGAGACCGCCGTCGATTTCCCCGCGACCGAGATCGAATACGCCGCGCTGACCTGGGACGACCCCGAGGTCGAGATGCGGCAGCTCTCGCTGGAAGATGTCGTCGAGCAACTCGCCTACGACTTCCTTTCCGACACCCATGGAGGTTGGGAGAACAACGACGGCGCCTGGGGCGAGTTCTGCTTCGACGCGTCCGCCCGTTGCATCCATCTTGAGTTCAACGAGCGGTACACCTCGTCCGAACTCTTCACCCATGATTTCTGAGGGGGCGTCGATGGCACATCCCTATCACCACGCCCTGTCCTCGGTGAAGAAATTGGGCGGGACGGTCGACGATTTCATGGCGGTGCATGCCTGGTTCGACCAGAGCAAGGAGATCACCGCCGACTTCCGGCACCGGGCGCTCCGCCATCATGCGGAGGGTATCTTCATGGCTGAGACGATTTTCGGCCCGACCCTCACGCTCTCGACCGGGCGCATCATTCCGACCCGCTGGGTGGGAGAGCAGCATGTGAAGGAGGACCTCGGCTTCATCCCGAGCTTTGCCGACTGGGTGAAGGCCATCCGGCCCGAGCCCTGGATGGGCCGGTCGGCGCGGATCGAGGCGCTGGTCGATCCGCATCTCGCCTCGCCCGTGGTCGAGGTCAGCTGAGATGACCGATCCAGCCTATCAGCGGCTCGGCGTGCCAGCGACGGCTTCGCCCTTCGCCGTCCTTCGGGCAGCGGTCCGGGCGCTTCACCCCGACACGCGCGCCGTTCGCGGATTCCGGGCGGCGCGCAAGCGCTTCTACCGGCAGATGCTCTGCGCGCATGCCGCGCGACAGGCGGCGGGCGACAGTTCCACAGGCTAATCGCCCCCGACCACCCCTTCATCCCAACACAACGCCCGGCCTCTCGGCTGGGTCTTCCCCATTCAGGAGGTCCCCATGGCGGATTACTTCACCCATTTCTCGTGCCTGCTCGATGTCGGCACCCCCGACAAGGCCGCCCGCGCGCTCGCGCTGTTCGAAGAACTCCGCGCCGCGGATCAAGACGCAGACGACCCGGAGGTCGCAGGCTTCGACCTCGTGCGCCAGGACGCGCCCGAGGACAGCACCCTCTGGATCCATGACGACGACCACGGCGATGTCGAAGCCGTCATCCGCTTCGTGTTGCGCCTTGCGGAAGAGATCGACCTCGTCGGCCTCTGGGGGTTCCAGTACGCCCTGACCTGCTCCCGGCCGCGCCTCGACGCCTTCGGCGGTGGCGCGCATGTCATCGACCTCGGCGCGCGCAAATCCATCGGCTGGACCAGCAGCCAGGAATGGCTCGCCGCCGCGCTGAACGGGGAGGACGTCGATGCCTGAGGTCATCTGCACCACCGTCTACCAGTTCCCCGAGCTTTCGGATGCGGCCAAGGAAACGGCGCGCAACTGGTATCGCGAGCTTGGCCCCCACGATGACTGGTGGGACGCGGTCTACGAGGATTTCGAGCGGGTCTGCGACATCCTCGGCATCCTTCTGAAGACCACCCCCGTCCGCCTGATGGGCGGTGGCACGCGGGCGAAGCCATGCATCTGGTTTTCCGGGTTCTGCAGCCAGGGGGACGGCGCATGCTTCGAGGGCTACTGGTCCCACGCCAAGGGCGGGGCCACGCGCATCCGGGATTACGCGCCACAGGACGCAACCTTGCACAGCATCGCCGACCGGCTGCAGGCCATCCAGCGCCGCAACTTCTACCAGCTTGCCGCCGAGGTCAGCCATCGCGGGCGCTACTACCACGAGTACACGATGTCGGTAGACGTCACGCGGGACAGCCCGACCTGGCAGTCGCCGACCGACGATGCGGAGGAGATCGTGACCGAGGCGCTGCGCGATCTGGCCCGCTGGCTCTACCGCCAGCTGGAGGCGGAATACGACCACCTGACCTCGGACGAGGCCATAGAGGAGGGGATCATCGTCAACGAGTACACCTTCACCGAAGGAGGGCGCCGCTTCGGGTGAGGCGCGCCCTTCGAAGAGCTTTCCCGACCGCACGCTTGAAACGTACGTCGATCTGGCGTACATATGGACAAGACATTTCAGGAGGCGACCATGCTCGGTTTCCACGATACCACGCGCGCAATCGATGAGCGCAACGAGGCCCGGATGAATTTCCGGACGAAGCCGCGCATCAAGACTGCAATCCAGCAGGCCGCGGCACTGTCCGGCGTCGACGATTCCGTCTTCACGATGAACGCCGCCTATCAGGCAGCGCTGGCAACGATCGCTGCGCATGAACGCACCGTGCTGCAGCCGGTCGATCATGAGGCGTTCTTCGCGGCGCTCGATGCACCATCTGCGCCGACCGATGCCCTGCGCGCGGCCTTCCGTCGACACAGCGACACGGTTGTGTCGAAGTAAATGGCCGCGTCACAACCGGTCGCCTACACCATCGAGCCGTTCGATCCTTCGAGGCATGATCGAGCGGCTTTTTCTTGCGGCGTCGAGCAAGTCGACAACTATTTCCAGAAGACCGCGAACAAGCTCGCCAAGGCGGACAATGTCCGCCTCTATGTGATGGTTGACCCAGACAGCACGGTCATCGGCTTCTATGCCCTGAATGCGCATGCCGTACAGTTTACGGATCTTCCTGCGAAGTTTGGGCGGACCCGGCCTTCGCATGGCAACATTCCTGCCGCCTATATCTCGATGATCGGGCGGGATCGGAGGTTCAGCGGCGGCGGGTTTGGCGGCGATCTCTTGGTCGATGCCCTGCGGCGCATTGCCGTTGCGGCCGACGCAATTGGCGTCGCGGTCGTCATGCTCGATGTGCTCGACTGCGGCGATCCCGACCGCGTTGCGCGCCGCAAGGCGCTTTACGAGAGCTACGGGTTTGAGCCGTTGCCTTCGAACCCGCTCAGAATGTTCCTGTCCGTCAGCACGGTTCGCAAGCTAATCGCTGAAGAGGATGATATGCAGAAAAAGGACGC
Organism: Paragemmobacter ruber; assembly: GCF_009908315.1. Taxonomy (GTDB): domain Bacteria; phylum Pseudomonadota; class Alphaproteobacteria; order Rhodobacterales; family Rhodobacteraceae; genus Paragemmobacter; species Paragemmobacter ruber. Next base: position 826 of record NZ_JAAATW010000005.1, on the reverse strand, counting down.
TGCACTCGCGGATTTGGCGCGGCTCGGACAGGAGTTTGACCGAGGTTGAAGTCCTGAAGGTCAAGTCTGCCAACCTATAGGTCGGCAACTACGCTCGGTTTGCCAAGCCACGGTTCGGATGAGCTGCACTTGGTCCGAGAAGCTTAATTCAGCCACTCAATGAACAGATAGATTTCCCCTGCCGTCGGGCAGGGGAAAGGGTCTTCGTGGTGCAGGGCACGGTTCAGCGCTTCTTGCTGGGCCGCTGGGTCAGCGCTGATGCCGCCGCAGTTTTGGCTGCCTTGCTCGACTTGGGGTCGCTCAGAACTTTCCCTGCCGCTGATGCCGCTTTCTTGCTCGTCACTTCGTTGTTTTTCGCCATATTTCTCACCTCCTTTCCCTATGAATTTTTTGGTTTATTCCGCCGCCAGGTGTTTGGCATTGCGGTTATCGAGAAGGCGGGCCAGGCGCTCTTTCCATCCTTCTGTGTGCACGATGCGGGCTTCATGCACACCCGCGCTGATCACCTCCGCCTTGGTCAGCTTCGTGAATGCTTCCCAGTTTTGTCCGAAGGCGTAGATGGCGTTGCCCCAGCGGATGCATTCTAGGATCACCAGTCCATGGTGCGGAAAGACGTAGGCGATGTAGTCTGAGAAGCCGCCCGTTCCGACGAAGAATTCTTCCGGGTGATGGCTCAGAATCGTCTTCTGGCGATCGAAGATCACCGCCTTCGTGTTGTCAGAATAGGGCCTGAGAACATCTGCCAAGTGACGTTCGAGCCTCGGCCACGGATGCGCCCCTTCCGGCAGCATCTTCCATGCAACGCGCCGCATCTTCACGTTCTCGA
>NZ_JAAATW010000004.1 GCF_009908315.1 Paragemmobacter ruber | reverse complement strand
CGGTCGAAATCGTGATCCCGCGCGCACGCTCTTCCGGCGCACCGTCAATCTGGTCATAGGCGCGGAATTCGCCGAAATACTTCGTGATCGCCGCCGTCAGCGTCGTCTTGCCGTGGTCAACGTGGCCGATCGTGCCAATGTTGACGTGCGGTTTCGTCCGTTCAAACTTTGCCTTTGCCATGTCTTCGGGCCTTCGGATTGGGGGGCCGGAGACGGCCCTGTGCTACACGGGCGGCGAATTAAGCCGCCCTCGAGGGAAAATCAAGCGGGAACGGCAGCTTTCGCACGGCAGCATCAAAGCGCCACCGCGCCCGCCCAAATGCGCCAGCCGCCGCTCAGCGGTCGCCCGCGGCGCGCGCCGTCCCTTCGGGCGGCGGGTCGCGCGGCGGCAGGCCGAACCATTCGGGGTTCTGCAGGAACCATTCCTCCACCCGCTTCACCGCGTTGTAGGACAGCGCTTCCATCTGCTCCTTGCGGTTCCGCGTCAGGCCGGTGCCGATCACCGTCTCGCCCGACAGGCTTTCGAACACGGTGATCTGCTTGCCCTCTTCGTTCAGCTTCAGTTCTGCCGCGTCATCCCAGACATTGGCCGTGATCACCAGCACCGACTTGGGCGCCGCCACCACCGGAATACCCGGCGGCGCCAGCGCATAGCCATCGACCGAGATGCCGATATTGTACAGCTTCGGCCCCTGATACCGCCCGAACCGGTCCTCGACGGCCTTCTTCATGACCGCCTCCCACTCCTCGACCGAAGCCTCGCGCGAAATCGGCACCTTCTGGACGTTGTCCGCCACCACGATATTCAGCCCGAGCGCGAAATCGCCCAACGGCACCGGCGGCTCTTCCAGATCGTTCCGGCCACAGGAGGCCAGAACGGCAACCCCAAGGATCAGGGCAAGGCAACGAAGGCTCGGCATGGGGTCTCCCGTCAGTCATGGCCCCCGGGGGCCGGTTCCCCTTCCGATATCCGTTGCAGGGCCGCCACGCAACGGTTGCCCATGCCGCAGCGCATCCCGCTGCCAACTCCCGCCCAATCCACAGCCGCCCAATTCACAGCCGCCCCGCCAACTCCGGCCCGTCCGCATCCCGCTTGCCGTCCATGCGTCCTACCGCACCAAAGCGATAGTTTTGGCACAGCCGAAAATCATGAACAAATGTCGCACAACGATAAGTTGCGATTCGTGCAGATAGGAATAGATTGCCCTGTGAATGGAACGGGCACCTTGGCGGCCTCCTTCCGTTCGTGTGCTGTAACGAGTGCGTCCGCGACGGTGTTTTGCTTGTCGCGGACGGTTCTCAGCCGCAGATACGGCGCAGCGCCTGCCACTCCGCATCGGTCAAGACAGGCGCCGCCGCCGCCCCCGCGGCCCTGCGCGCCGCCTCGGCCCGGTTGCCGCTGTCGGGATGGGTGGCAAGGATCTCGGGCACCTCCATCCCCATGCCGGCGATCCGCTCAAAAAACGTGGCCAGCCCTTCCGTCCCGATCCCCGTCCGCTGCAACAGATCGAAGGCAAAGGCATCCGCCGCAGCCTCTGCCTCGCGGGTATAGGACGCGCTCAGCATGTGATCGCCCAAAAGCCCGATCACCGTGCCCCCCGTCACATCGCCCAGAACCAACGCGATGATCCCGGCCGATCCTGCCGAACGAAAGGCCAGCCGGGTGGGATCGCGCGCCTCCACATGGCCGATCTCATGCGCCAGAACGCCCGCCACCTCTTCGGCGCTCTGCGCCTCGTCCAGCAGCCCGCGCAGGATCACAACCTGCCCGCCCGGCGCGGCAAAGGCGTTCAGCATCTCATGATCGAACACCCGCAACTCAATGTCATAGGTCAGCCCCTGCCCCTCGGTCAGGCGCCGCTCCATCTTCTCCAGTGCCGCCACCCCCTCGGGCGCGGTGCAGGTCAGGGCGCGATCCTCCCCGAGGAAGCTCTCGATCTGCCCCATCACGGCCTGACCGAAGGCCACCTCCTGCTCCATCGGCAACTGATCAGCCAAAAGGTCCGAAATTCGCGGCAGGAACACAAACAGGATCAACCCCAGCGCCGCCGCCGCCAGCGCCACCCGGCCCGCGATCTTGGCCCCCGTGCCACGCCGCAGGTCGCGCCGCTCCAGCTGCGGCGCCCGCGCCCGCACCCAGGCCGCCAGCGCGCCCTCCGCCAGCAAGAGCCGCGCCGGATCATGCGGCAACTCGTCCCCGCCATCCACCAGCTGCGCCAGCACCAGCCCGTCGCCGTCGATCCGCCGCAGCCGCGCCACCGGCCAGACCTGCCCGCCAAAGCGCAGCGCCGCCAGATCGGGCGACACCTCCACCACCACCGGCTGCCGCCGCGCGCTGATCCCGTCGAACCAGATGGCGTCCTCCGGCGCGGGCAGCATCAGAACGCCCCGCCCATGTCCAGCGCATCGGCCAGACCTTCCGCATCGGCCCCGCCATCGGCCACCCGCTGGCGCACCGAATCCAGCGCCTCGGCGCCCGTCACCATCACGCTGTTCACGAAATGCGCAAGGATCGGCTGGCTGATGAACACCAGCGACAGGGCCCCGAACACCGTCAGCAGCAAGAGATAGGCCACCACGCCCAGCACCGCGAATTCAAGTTGCACCAGTTCCGACGCCTCCTCGATCCCCACCGCCAGCGAAGCCACCGGCGCAAAGATCACGCCCGACGCGATCCCCCCCAGAAGCGCCACGATCAGCGCCCCCTTGACATAGGTCCAGATGACCGCCCCCACCCGCGGCGTGGCCCAGAAGCCAAGGCCCCCTTCCATCTCCTTGTGCGACATAAGGTAGGCAAAGGCCCGCACCCGATAGACCACCAGCCCGATCAGCCCCCAGATCGTGCCGGCCACCACCAGAAACGTCGCGACACCCGGGCTTCCGCCGATCCCCACCAGCACCGCCAGCCCGATCAGCACCATGCCCCAGATCACGTGCAGATAGGCCGGATAGAGCCCCGTCCAGCTTCCGCCCTGCCGGAACCGCGCCCCGCCATACCAAGTCCGCCCGGTCATGTAGGCCTCCAGCCGGAAGGTCATCAGCGGCCAGAGCAGCCCCAGCGTCAGCACCGTCAGCACAAGATAGCCCAGCGCCCGGACGACATAGCCCGATGCCGCCTTCTCCATCCCGAACCGGATGCCCCGGAACCGCGTCCGTGCCAGCTTGTAACGGCGCGACCGATAGGCGGCAAAGATCATCAAGGGCAGCACCGCCACGAAGGACAGCAGGATCGACACCGCCTGCGCCAGCTCCTCCATCTCGTTCTGCGGATCAAACACGAAACGGATCCCGACCGAAAACAGGATCAGCTGCACCACCGCCAGATAGACCGCCAGCATCACCACGGCCATCAGGAAGCCCAGAAACATCTCCAGCCCCGTGCCGGTGAATTCCAGCGCATCATCCCCCACGCGCAGCTTGCCCCAGACATGCCTCCGGATGCGCGCCTTGCCCCAGAACCGATAGATCCCCAGCGTGATCAGCCCCAGCACACCCACGCCCAAGGCCAGCGGGAACAGCTTCGCCGCATCCCCCCGATACTCGGCCCATAAATCGGATCTGGCGGGTGGCTGCATGAAATCATCCTTTTAAAACGGTCAGTTGAATCTATTGTCCCGTGGAAATCCGCGCGGCGCCATCTTGCCCGCACCGGCGCGCGGCCCCTGCCACTCGGTCAGGTCGGCCTCGGTCCGCGTCCGCCCGGCCGGGTCTTTCCAAGAAAGCCCATCGGCCAGCGTGAATGTCGCCGCATCCGACAGACCGCCATCCTTGTATTTCTGCAGCCGCACGCCCTTGCCCTTGGCCATCTCGGGCAGTTCGGCCAGCGGGAACACCAACAGCTTGCGGTTATCCCCCACCACCGCGACCGAATCCCCGGTCACGCGGCGGCAGAGCGCGGTCTTCACCCCGTCCCGCACCGTCAGCACCTGCTTGCCCGCCCGCGTCTGGGCCAGCACCTCATCCGACGGCACCACGAACCCGTCGCCCGCCGTGGATGCCACCAGAAGCTTCTCGCCCGGACGGAAGATCATCAGATCCACGATCTCTGCCTCGTTCGGCAGATCGACCATCAGGCGCACGGGTTCCCCCATCCCGCGCCCGCCCGGAAGGTTCGCCCCCAGCAGCGTGTAGAACCGCCCGTTCGACCCGACGAGCAGGATCTTGTCTGTCGTCTCGGCGTGGAAGATGAACCGCCCCTCGTCGCCGTCCTTGAACTTCACCTCCGAATCCAGCGCGACATGGCCCTTCATCGCGCGGATCCATCCCATCCTGGAACAGATCACCGTGATGGGTTCCCGCTCGATCATCGCCTCGAAGGGCACATCCTCCACATCGCCCATCTCGGCGAATGTGGTGCGCCGCGCGCCGCCCGGGCTGTCCTTGCCGAACTGCTTGCGGATCGCCTCCAACTCCACGCCCACCTGCTTCCACTGGCGCCGGTCGCTTTCCAGCAAATCCGCCAGATCGGCCCGCTCCTTCATCAGCGCGTCCCGCTCGCGGATCAGTTCCATCTCCTCCAGCCGCCGCAAGGACCGCAGCCGCATGTTCAGGATGGACTCGGCCTGAAGCTCCGTCAGTTCCCCCTCGCCCGGCGGGGGCGAGACATAATCCTTCTCCGACGTCGCCCGCTTGTGATCCTTTGACCAGTCCTCGGCCATCAGCGCGCGCTTGGGATCGTCGTCGTAACGGATGATGTCGATCACCCGGTCCAGATTCAGGAAGGCGATGATAAAGCCTTCCAGAACCTCCAGCCGGTGGTCGATCTTCTCCATCCGGTGCAGCGACCGGCGCTGCAAGACCTCGCGGCGATGGTCCAGAAAGGCCCGAAGCACCTCTTTCAACGAACAGACCTTCGGCACCTTCCCGTCGATCAGCACGTTCATGTTCAGGCTGAAGCGGATCTCCAGATCGCTGTTCTTGAACAGCGCCCCCATCAGCACATCCGCCTCCACCGTCCGCGCGCGGGGTTCCAGAATGATGCGCACGTCATCGGCGCTCTCGTCCCGCACATCGGCCAGAAGCGGTACTTTCTTGGTCTGGATCAGTTCCGCCAGCTTTTCGATCAGCTTGGATTTCTGCACCTGATAGGGGATTTCCGTGACCACGATCTGCCACGTCCCCCGGCCCAGATCCTCCACCTCCCACTTGGCGCGCAGCCGGAACGCCCCGCGCCCCGTGCGATAGGCCTCAAGGATATTCGCGCGTGGTTCCACCAGAACCCCGCCCGTCGGGAAATCCGGCCCCGGCACGAAGGCCACCAGTTCATCATCCGAAATGCCGGGATTGCCCAGCATCGCATGGCAGGCCCCGATCAACTCATCAAGGTTGTGCGGCGGGATATTCGTGGCCATCCCCACGGCGATCCCGCTCGACCCGTTGGCCAGCAGGTTCGGAAACGCCGCCGGCATCACCACGGGTTCTTCCAGCGTGCCGTCGTAATTCGGGCGGAAGTCCACGGCGTTCTCCGCCAGCCCTTCCATCAGCGTCTCGGCAATCGCCGTCAGCCGCGCCTCGGTATAGCGGCTCGCCGCAGGGTTATCCCCGTCGATATTGCCAAAATTCCCCTGCCCATCCACGAGCGGGTAACGGACGTTGAAATCCTGCGCCAGACGCGCCATCGCGTCATATATCGCGGCATCCCCGTGCGGGTGATAGTTCCCCATCACATCGCCCGAAATCTTGGCCGATTTGCGGAACCCCCCCGTCGCCGTCAGCCGCAACTCCCGCATCGCATAGAGGATACGCCGATGCACCGGCTTCAACCCGTCCCGCGCATCGGGCAAGGCGCGGTGCATGATGGTGGACAGCGCATAGGTCAGATAGCGCTCTCCGATGGCACGGCTCAGCGGCTCGGAAAAGGATACGGGCTCGATTTTGGGGGTGTCGGGCGTGTCGGACATGGATGTTGTGTAATTCGCCCCGCGCCTTCGGTCCAGCCGAAACCTCAGCCCGCCCCGCGCCGATCAGACATTGGTCCGAAGGGGGGAAAACGGCAAAATTTTCACACCGACTCAAGGCAAAGCCATGCTATGGCAGCCGTTATTAGGTGGGTGAATCAGGGGTGTCTGATGTTTCGTTATCTGCTTTTCTTCGGCGGCGCTTTCTATCTGGTGCTTTTGATCGGCGGCGAAGATCGCGGCCAGGAACGCATGGGTCTGCGCGGCGCCTATGACATCGCGCTCGCCCCGGCTGACACCACCGCCGAACCCACCACCGCAGACGCGCCCGCCCCCCTGACACAGGCCTCCGCCACCCCGTCCGACACGCTGCGCATCCTCCCTGCACCCGATCAGGCCGTCATCCAGCCTGCCAGCCTGACCGAGGCCACACCCGAACCCAGCCCCGAACCGGCCTTCAACGATTTCAACAACCCCACCGTCACCCTGCGATACATCACGGCCGATGCCGCAAATGTCCGCGACGCAGGCAGCCGCAACGGCGCCGTGATCGGGCGTCTGGAACGCGGCGAAATCGTGCAGGTGATCGCGGAACAGGATGATTGGGTGCATATCCGCATCGAAGGTGACGGGATCGACGGCTATGTTCACCGCCGCCTCATCTCGGCCGAGGCGCCGACGCTCTCCACCCTTACCCTGTTTCCCGCCGCGGATTGACCCGCCCGCCATTGCCAAATCGCCGCCCCTGCCGCTAAATCGCAGACAAATCGGCAGAACAATCAACCGGGCAGCAGGCACATGCGTTCCATCCTCATCACCGGATGCTCTTCGGGCATCGGCTACGATGCCGCTCACGCCCTCAAGGCGCGCGGCTGGCGCGTCTTCGCCACCTGCCGCCAAGAGGGCGATTGCGACCGCCTGATCGGCGAAGGGCTGGAAAGCTTCCCCCTCGACCACGCCAGCGAATCCAGCCTCGAAACGGCCGTCGCCGAAACCCTCTCCCGCACCGGCGGCAAACTTGACGCGCTCTTCAACAACGGCGCCTTCGCCTGCCCCGGCGCGGTGGAAGACCTGCCCCGCGGCGCCCTGCGCGAGATATTCGAAACAAACCTCTTCGGCTATCACGACCTGACCCGCCGCCTGATCCCCACCTTCCGCGCCCAGGGGCAGGGCCGCATCGTCAACTGCTCCTCGGTCCTCGGCCTTGTCGGGGCAAAATGGCGCGGCGCCTATGTCTCCACCAAATTCGCGCTGGAAGGCCTGTCCGATGTCCTGCGTCTGGAAATGGAAGGAACCGGGGTCGATGTCATCCTGATCGAACCCGGCCCCATCGCCACCCGCATCCGCCAGAACGCGATCCCGCATTTCGAAAAGTGGATCGACTGGGAAAACTCCGCCCGCCGCGACGAATACGCAGCCCTGCGCGACCGGCTCTACAAACCGCAACTCAAGAAAGACCGCTTCGAACTGCCCGCCTCCGCCGTCACGGCCAAGCTGATCCACGCGGTGGAAAGCCCCCGCCCCCGGGCGCGCTACTACGTCACCACCCCCACCTATATCGCAGGCCTTGCCCGCCGCCTCTTGCCCACGCGCCTTCTTGACCGCGTGATCGCCCAAGGCTGAAAGCGCCGCAGACGGGGGGCGGCATTTCGCCCCCACGGGCCAAATTGACCTTTCGCCTTTCCGCCGAACCCCGCTACATCAGGCGCCAGCAACGAAGGGACATGCCATGCTGTCAGACCCGCTCTTCATCATCGCCGCCGTGGCTGCGCTGGCGGTGCTGGCCATCCTGATGGTCGGCATCGGCGGCTTTGCCAAGGGCGGTGACTTCAACCGCAAACATGCCAACCGCATCATGCGCTACCGCATCATCGCGCAGGCCGTGGCCGTCGCGCTGATCGTCGCCTTCGCCTATTTCCAATCACGGGGTTGAACATGGTCGTCCTGTCGAAAATCTACACCAAGACCGGCGACGCCGGTGAAACCGCCCTCGGCAACGGCGCCCGCGTGGCCAAGCACGCCACCCGCGTCTCGGCCTATGGCACCGTGGATGAAACCAACGCCACCGTCGGCCTCGCCCGCCTGCATGCCGACCCCGAGATGGACAAGGCCCTCGCCCGCATCTCGAACGATCTCTTCGATCTGGGCGCCGATCTCTGCACCCCCGACATGCACCTTGACGCCACGCTCCCCTACACCCCCCTCCGCGTGCAAGAGGCGCAGGTCCTCCGGCTGGAGCGCGAGATCGACGCGATGAACACCCGCCTGCAACCCCTGCGCAGCTTCATCCTGCCCGGCGGATCGCCCCTTGCCGCGCAACTGCACCTCTGCCGCACCATCTGCCGCCGCGCCGAACGGCTCACGGTGGAACTGGCGACGATGGAATCGGTCAACCCCGAGGCTGTGAAATACCTCAACCGCCTGTCGGACTGGTTCTTCGTGGCAGGCCGCATCGCCAACAACGACGGCAAGGATGACGTCCTCTGGGTGCCCGGCCTGACCCGCGAAGGCTGAGGCCCCCAAAACCGCCCAGACCAGAAAACGCGACGTCCCGACGCGCTTTGCTGTCGTATTTGGTCTGTTCCCACGCCAGCGGACGGTCTACTTACGCTGCAAGAGCTTGGGATAGGTCCGCCCCCCGCGGACCGGCAAAAGGAGATACGCGATGAAGGTCCTCGTGCCCGTCAAACGTGTGATCGACTACAACGTGAAGGTCCGCGTCAAGGCGGACGGTTCCGGCGTCGATCTCGCCAACGTCAAGATGTCGATGAACCCCTTCGACGAAATCGCCGTGGAAGAGGCGATCCGCCTGAAGGAAAAGGGCATCGCTACGGAGGTCGTCGTCGTCTCCATCGGCGTGAAGCAGGCGCAGGAAACGCTGCGCACCGCGCTCGCCATGGGCGCTGACCGCGCCATTCTGATCGAAGCCACCGCCGATGTGCACACCGACATCGAACCCCTCGCCGTGGCGAAACTGCTCGCAGGCGTGGTCAAGGAAGAGGCCCCCGGCCTCGTCCTCTGCGGCAAGCAGGCCATCGACAACGACATGAACGCCACCGGCCAGATGCTGTCGGCGCTCCTCGGCTGGTCGCAGGCGACCTTCGCCTCCGAACTCGCCATCGAAGGCGACACCGCGAAAGTGACCCGCGAAGTAGATGGCGGCCTGCAGACCATCGCCGTGAAGATGCCGGCCATCGTCACCGTGGACCTGCGCCTGAACGAACCGCGCTACGCCTCGCTGCCGAACATCATGAAGGCCAAGGCCAAGCCGCTCGCCGCCAAGACGCCCGCCGATTACGGCGTGGACGTCGCGCCGCGCCTGTCGGTCGTCAAGACCGTGGAACCCGCAGGCCGCAAGGCCGGCGTCAAGGTCGGCTCCATCGACGAACTTATCGCGAAACTCAAAGACGAAGCAGGGGTGATCTGACATGGCCGTTCTCCTTCTCGCCGATGTGAATGATGGCGCGCTTGCCACCGACGCCGTCGCCAAGGCGCTCTCCGCCGTGAAAGGCTTGGGCGAGGTGCACATCCTCGTCGCCGGCACCTCCGCCGCTGCCGCGGCCGAGGCAGCCAAGCTTGATGGCGCCGCCAAGGTGCTGCACGCCGATGACGCGGCCTATGATCACGGCATGGCCGAAGCCACCGCCGCGCTGATCGTCTCACTCGCGGGCGGCTACAGCCACATCGCCGCCGCCGCGACCGCGTTTTCCAAGAACGTCCTGCCCCGTGCGGCGGCCCTTCTCGACGTGATGGTGATCTCTGACGTCACCGCCGTGGTGGATGCCGACACGTTCGAACGCCCCATCTACGCGGGCAACGCGATCCAGACGGTGAAATCGTCGGATGCCAAAAAGGTGCTGACCGTCCGCACCGCCTCTTTCAACGCCGCCGCCACCTCGGGCAGCGCCGCGGTTGAGAAGGTCTCCGCCACCGCCGACGCCTCGCTGTCGAAATGGGTGGAAGACAAGGTCGCCGCGTCGGACCGCCCCGAACTTACCTCCGCCGGCATCGTCGTCTCGGGCGGCCGTGGCGTGGGCTCGCAGTCGGACTTCGCGCTGATCGAGAAACTGGCCGACAAGCTCGGCGCCGCCGTCGGTGCCTCGCGCGCTGCGGTGGACTCGGGCTACGCCCCGAACGACTGGCAGGTGGGCCAGACCGGCAAGGTCGTCGCCCCCACGCTCTACGTCGCCGTGGGCATTTCCGGCGCGATCCAGCATCTGGCCGGCATGAAGGACAGCAAGGTCATCGTCGCCATCAACAAGGATGAAGAGGCCCCGATCTTCCAGGTCGCCGATTACGGCCTCGTGGCCGACCTCTTCAACGCCGTGCCGGAGATGATCGAAAAGCTCTGATCCGTCGCAGGATCGCAGATTGATGGGGGGCGCGGCTCAGGCCGCGCCCTTTTTTCCATCCCGCAGCATCTCGCCCAGCACCGGCAGCAGCGCCGCCGCCACCTCCTCATGCGCGGTCACACCCGGCAATCCCCGCGCCGCAGGCTCCGCCATCGCCGGAAACACCATGCCCGCCACGCCCTGCGCCCGCGCCCGCGCGCTTGTCACTGCGCAGACCACCGCATCCGCCTGTGCGCCCGCCGTCTCCAGCATCGCCGCATCCACCAGCACCGGCTCCCCCAGCGGCACATCCCGGCGCGGCCCCGGCGCGTGATCCGCCATCCACAACAGCACCTTGCGCCCCGGCACCTGCGACAAGAGCGCCCCCATCCGCGCCATCCATGCCGTCCGCAACTCCTCAGCCACCAGCGCAAACCGCGCCTCCCCCGCCGCATGCAGCGATTGCAGCAGATGCCGGGTAAAGCTGAAATCGGTGAAATCCACCCCGCGATAGATCGTCTGCAACAGGGGCGAGGCACGCAGGAACCGGTCATTCCGGCGCGGATGCACCGCATACAGCCGGTTGGTCAGATCCGCCGCCCCCGGCACCTGCACCACCACAGCGGCCGCCCGCCCAACCACCTCCATCACCGCCGGATCACCAAGCCAGGCGTCCGGTCCCGCATTGGGACAACCCAGATTGACCACCGGCAGCCCCAGCGCCGCCTCCACCAACACCGGATAGGGCCGGGGGATGTAGCGGCCATAGGCCTCGATCCCGCCCAGAACCACGGCATAGCGCCCGCTGACATCACGCCGCGGCCCACGAAACATCAGCCGCGACCGCCCATAACGGCACGGCAAATAATCCAGCGACTCCTCGCCCGGATAGACATAGGCCATCACACACCCCCAACAATCAGAACACCCGTCGGTAAGACTGGCCGCCAAAGATGAACAAAGGGCTAAAGTCGCAATTCGCCGCAATCTTTCCGTATCCCGCGCCACCCGCCGCATCTTGCGCCGATCCCACCCGGATGCATAAGGTCGCCCCGGACAGAAGGAGCATCACCATGGCAGAGATCCGCAGCGTCGGAATCGTGGGCGCAGGCCAGATGGGCAACGGCATCGCCCATGTCTTTGCCTTGGCAGGCTATGACGTGCTTCTCAACGATATCGCGCAGGAAAGCCTCGACCGCGCGCTTGCGACGATCGACCGCAACATCGAACGCCAGGTCGCCCGCGGCAAGGTCAGCGCCGAAGACAAGGCCGCCGCCATGGCCCGCATCCGCACCACGCTGCGCCTTGCCGATCTCGGCCCCACCGACCTGATCATTGAGGCCGCGACAGAACGCGAAACGGTCAAGCAGGCGATCTTCGAGGATCTGCTGCCCCACCTCAAACCCCACACCATCCTCACCTCCAACACCTCCTCCATCTCCATCACCCGGCTGGCCAGCCGCACCGACCGGCCGGAAAAGTTCATGGGCTTCCACTTCATGAACCCCGTGCCCGTGATGCAGCTGGTGGAACTGATCCGCGGCATCGCCACCGATCAGGAGACGTGGGACAGCCTGCATGATGTCGTCCGCAAACTCGGCAAGACCGCCGCCAGCGCCGAGGATTTCCCCGCCTTCATCGTCAACCGCATCCTGATGCCGATGATCAACGAGGCGGTCTATACGCTCTATGAAGGCGTAGGCTCCGTCCGCTCCATCGACGAATCCCTCAAGCTTGGCGCGAACCACCCGATGGGGCCCCTCGAACTGGCCGATTTCATCGGTCTGGACACCTGCCTTGCGATCATGAACGTGCTGCACGACGGTCTGGCCGATACCAAGTACCGCCCCTGCCCACTGCTCACGAAATATGTCGAGGCCGGCTGGCTGGGTCGCAAGACGCAGAGGGGCTTTTATGACTACCGGGGTGAAACCCCGGTCCCCACCCGCTGACATGGCGGGATGACGCGGCGCAAAGGCCCCTGATTTTTCGTAGGAAAATCGTAAGGGGCCGTCCCATGCCCACCCGCTGGCCCAACGATTTTCCTGCGAAAAATCAAGGCCAGCCGCCTATTTCTTCAACGCCAGCGTATGCTCGCGCAGCCAGGCCAGGAACCCCCGCGGGTTCCCCTCCCACTTTTTCAACTCCTCCGCCGGGATCGGTGCGCCGATCACCGGGCGGATGGGCTTGAACAGGCAGCGCTTGATCTCGTGCAGCAACAGCCCCTGCCGGATCGTGTCGCTGATCTTGTTGGCGATCAGGAAGGCGCGGGAATTCTGCCCAGGAAAGAACACCGGCAGGATCGTCGCCCCCGAAGACCGCACGATCTTGTGGGTGAAGACGTTCCACTCCGCCTCCACCGCAGGCCCCCACCAACCCTCGCTCATCGCCACCTTGCCAGCCGGGAACAGGATGATCACCCCACCCGCCTTCAGGTGCTTCATCGTCTCGTCCCGCATCTGCAGGCCCAGTTCCCGCGCATTGTCCTCATGCGGGAACGGCACCGGGATCATGAACTCCTCGACCTCCGGGATCCCCGTCAGCAAGGACCGCGTCAGGATCTTGAAATCCGACCGCACGCGATTGACCATCTCGGCCAAGATCATCCCGTCCACCAACCCCGACGGGTGGTTCGACACCACCACCAGCGGCCCGGTCTTGGGGATCAGCGCGATCTCCTCGGGCGGGGTCTGGATGGTGATCCCCATCTGGCGGATCGCCTTGGGCCAGAACGGCGCGCCCACCGGCGCCCCGGTCCGCTCGAAATCCCGGATCAGGCGCAAGAGCGTGACCTTCGCCGTCAGCCATTCGATGGCGCGAATGGTGTTGGCCTTGAACGGGTTCTTGAACGTGCCCGCATAGGACAGCCGCCGCATGTCATAGGGCCGTTCCGCCCGCGCCGCCCTGCGGCGGGCCAGCTCCTCCTCGCTCACCTCAAGGGTGCGCACCTCTTCGCTCTGCAACGTATCGGTCACGCGGGCTCTGCCTTCAGGATATGACGCGCCTCAGTAGTCCTCACCGAAGCGGTTTGCAACCAGCGCCTCCAGCGCATCGGCAAGCTTCTCCGCATCCGCCCCATCCGTGACCACCTCGATCACCGTCCCGCGCGACGCGGCCAGCATCAGAAGACCCATGATCGAATCCCCCGAAACGGTCATCCCGTCCTTCGTCACCTGCGCCTGCGCGTCATGCCCTTCGACCACTTCCACGAACTTGGCCGAGGCCCGCGCATGCAGGCCCTTCTCATTGATGATCCGCAACACCCGCCCGGTCATGTGCCCCGCTCACGCCCCGCCGCCGAGGTCCAAACTGTTGATATACTTGCGGCCCGCGTCAAGCGCGGCCGCCACCGCCTCGGGCACCGTCAGGTCGCGCGACTTGGCCAGCTTGATCAGCATCGGCAGATTCGCGCCATAGACGATGCGCCGATCCTGCCCCGCACAGGCCATGAGCGACAGGTTCGAAGGCGATCCCCCGAACATGTCGGTCACGACCACCACACCCGCGCCACGGTCCACCGAATCCGCCGCCGCGCAGATTTCCGCCTGCTTGGCCTTGCGGTCATGGTCATCCTCGATGGCGATGGCGCGCATCGCATCCTGCTTGCCCACGACATGCTCGACCGCCGAGAGGTATTCCCGCGCCAGCCCGCCATGCGCCACGATCACGATACCGATCACGCGTCCCTTACCCCGCCGCCGAGGGAGGCGTCGCGCCCGCCCTGCGTTCCAGTTCCCGATGCCGTTTTGACACCGGCCAGCCAGCCTCTGCAAGCGCCTTGGCCAGAATTTCTGCAACAGCAACACTGCGATGTTGCCCGCCCGTACAGCCGAACCCGATGGACAGATGGGCCTTGCCCTCTTCCACCATAGCCGGAAGAAGAAAGGTCACCAGATCGTTCAACCGCCCGTAGAATTCGGCAAATCGCGCATCGCCGCGGATGTAATCCGCGACCATCGCATCCCGCCCATCCAGATCGCGCAGCGCAGGCTCCCAATACGGGTTCCGCAGGAAACGGCAGTCGAACACCATGTCCACGCCGCGCGGCATCCCGCGCTTGTAGCTGAAGCTCTGCAACGATACCGCCAGCCGCTGCCCCACGCCCGGATCGAACCACTGCGCCAGTTCCGCCTTCAGGTCATGCGGGCTCATCTCCGTGGTGTCGATCAGGTGATCCGCCCGCACCCGGATCGGGGCCAAGAGGTCGATCTCGCGCGCCACACCCTCCGCCGGTGTCTCGGCCGGGGCCAGCGGATGGCGCCGCCGCGTCTGGCTGTAGCGCTGGATCAGCACGCTCGCCGCGCAATCCACATAAACCATTTCCAGCGCCACCCGCGGATCGCGCGTCAGCGCGTCGATCAACTCGATCAGCGCCGCCACGTTGAAATCCCGGTTCCGCACATCCAGACCCAGCGCGATGGGCCGCCCCAAGGGCGCCCCCTCGATCAGCCGCGGCACAAGGCTCAGGGGCAGGTTGTCGATCACCTCATAACCCAGATCCTCCAGCGCATCGATCGCAGTGGATCGCCCGGCCCCCGAAGGCCCGGTCACCAGCACCAGCCGGTGCTCCTGTTGCGGCACATCCGCCTGCATTGCAGGCCCTTCCGTCAAGCCGGACACATCCGTCATTCCCTTCGCCCCGCTCTGAGATAGAGCAGGAGCGAAGCCGGAAAATGGGGGGTATCCTGCCCAAGCACAAGGTCCACTCTCTGGCCAAGATAGGTAACCTCGCGTCGCGGCGGCAGGCGCATCGTCTCTTCCTGCCCCAGATCGACAGCCAGCACCACCTCTGCCCCCGGCAGGGGATCGGCGTTCAGAAGTCCCACCCCCCGCGCCTCGATCATCCCCGCGATCGCGGGCGGACAGGCCGCCCACACCGCCCCATCACGGCACGAAAGCGCCACCCGGTCATCGGCCACCAGCCGCGCGCCCAGCGCGATCAACTGCAAGGCCAGCGCCGATTTCCCCGCCCCCGATGGCCCGGTGATCAGAACGCCCCGCCCCTCCACCGCCACGCAGGTGGCGTGCAGCACAAGCGCAGCGCCGGTCACACCGGCAGACCGACCACAAACCGCGCGCCCAGCGGGTCCGACGTGACATCGGCATGGGTCGGGCGGATGTTCTCGGCCCAGATCACACCGCCATGCGCCTCGACGATCTGCTTGGAAATCGCCAGACCAAGGCCCGAATGTTCCCCGAACTGCCCCTGCGGGCGTTCGCTGTAGAACCGTTTGAACACCTTGGTCAGCGCCTGTTCGGGGATGCCCGGCCCGGTATCCTCGACCACCACCAGCACCCGGTTCTCGCGCCGCCGCGCCCAGACGCGCACCGCATCGCCATCTTCGCAGAAGCTGATCGCATTGGTGATCAGGTTCACAAAGACCTGCGCCAGCCGCGCCTCCAGCCCCCGGATCAGGATCGGATCATTGGGGAAGTCCGTGATGAACTCCACCCCCTTCTCATTGGCCTGCTGGCCAAGATATTCCGAGATATTGGCAAGGGTGCGGACAAGGTTGAACTCCTCCTCCTCCTCCTTGACCAACTCGCTGTCCAGCCGCGACGCGTTGGAAATGTCGCTCACCAGCCGGTCCAGCCGCCGCACGTCATGCTCGATCACATCCAGAAGCTTGTTCTTCTGGTCATCCCGCTTGGCCACGCGCAGCGTGCCGACAGCCGATCGCAGGCTGGCAAGGGGGTTCTTGATCTCATGCGCCACATCCGCCGCGAACTGCTCATTCGCGTCGATCCGGTCATAAAGCGCCGCGACCATGCCCCGCATGGCCACCGACAGCCGCCCGATCTCGTCTGGCCGCGCCGCCAGATCGGGGATGCGCACCCGCCCCGGCGCCATCTTCCGCGCGTCCCGGTCGCGCCCCAGCTCCGCCGCCGCCGCAAGGTCCGACAGGGGGTTCGCGATGGTCGATGCCAGCACAAGGCTCAACCCGAAAGACAGCATCAGCGATGCGACGAACAACAGCAGGACCTGCTCCCGCTCGCCCCGCACCAGCGCGTCGATCCCGGCCTGATCGCCGGTCAGCGCCACCACCGCCACCACCTGTCCGTTCACCACAACGGGTTGGGCCACCGCGAACAGCCGCCCGCCATCCGGGCCGCGCCCGTCGGCGCGCACCGCCTCGCCGCGCAGCGCCGCCGGCACCAGCGTCTGGACCAGCGCAAAGCCGTCCGCGCCCTCCACCTCCGCCGCGCCGCCTGACACCAGGCGCCGCACGCCGTTCCATGCCCCCGTCAACGTATCCACGATGGGCGTCGGGCGCGTCACGACCTCCGCCCGCGGCGCCCCGGCGCGGCGCGCGGCCAGCGTCCCGTCGGCGCCGATGGCAAAGGCCTCCGTGCCCGCAGGCACCGCCACCCCCTCCAGCACCTGCGTCAGACGCGCCGCATCCAGCGGCCCCGGCGCCGCCGTCCCGACCGCCTCGAACACGTCAGAGACCAGCGCCGCCTCGCTCACCAGTTCCGCCGCGCGCTGCGTCACCAGTGTGTCGCGGAACGGGTTCAGGAACAGCACACCGCCCGCCAGCACCAAAAGCGCCAGCAGGTTGAACAGGATGATCTTGCGCGCCAGCGGCGACTGGTTCAGCGACACCAGCCCCCGCCGATCCCGGCTTGCCCGCAAGGCAGGATCGACCAGCCCCTCGCCCGAGGTCCAGTCTTCCCCAAGAATGACCTCACCCGAACGGGCCGGGCGACCATCCTTTCCCATGCGTGGCGCTGCAGTCATTTATTCTTCGTTGTACCGATAGCCGATTCCGTAAAGCGTCTCGATGGCCGAAAAGTTATCGTCCACCGCCCGCATCTTCTTGCGCAGCCGCTTGATGTGGCTGTCGATGGTGCGGTCATCGACATAGACTTGGTCATCATAGGCCACATCCATCAATTGGTCACGGCTCTTCACAAAGCCCGGCCGTTGCGCCAGCGCCTGCAGCAGCATGAACTCCGTCACCGTCAGGGCGACATCCTGCCCCTTCCATGTCACCGAATGGCGCAGCGGGTCCATGCGCAGGTTGCCCCGCTCCATGATCTTGGTCTCTTCCGTCACCGCCACCTCGCCGCTGGCGATCGCTTCCTGACGGCGCAGCAGCGCCCGGATGCGCTCCACCAGCAGGCGCTGGCTGAACGGCTTCTTCACATAGTCATCCGCGCCCATCCGCAGACCCAGCACCTCGTCGATCTCATCGTCCTTCGAGGTGAGAAAGATCACCGGCATGGTCGTCTTCTGCCGCAGCCGCTGCAGCAGGTCCATCCCGTCCATCCGGGGCATCTTGATGTCCAGCACCGCCATGTCCGGCAGGCGGCGGTTGAAGGCGTCCAGCGCCGATTGCCCGTCATTATACGTTTCGACCTCGAAGCCTTCGGCCTCCAAGGTCATTGCGACGGATGTCAGGATGTTCCTGTCATCGTCGACAAGCGCGATCCGTGCCATGATGAAATCCCTATACTGCCCATGTGTCATTGGTTTTTTTCTTTGCGCAGCATGATCATTTTTCCATCACAGGGAATCAACCGATATGTGCGAATCGCGTCATTTGCAGGGCGGGATCGGCGCGGAAAACCCACGAGAATGGCGAAATTGCCGCACATTTCCGCTAGGGCACCCGGATTGTTTCCGGGGATCGCGCAAAACTGACCTTGGTTGCGCTAACGATCGCAACCCGGCTGTTCCCTGCGGCGAATGACGTGTTATAGCAACAAAATGTCGCTTCCGATTTGGCCCGGAAACCGGCATCCGCCCCTTGGCCCGGGCGGGAGTTGTTGGGAATTCAGCGCCGGTGCAATCCCGGCCGGAGGAGCTTGCAGGATGACGAACGGACGCGTGAACCCCGCGCATGACTTGGCACATCAAGGCATCACAGGCCTGGGGAACGTCTACTACAACCTTCTGGAACCCGCCCTGATGGAACAGGCGGTCACGCGCGGCGAAGGCCGGATCGGCAAGGGCGGCGCCTTCCTCTGCTCCACCGGCCAGTTCACCGGCCGCTCGCCCAAGGACAAGTTCGTCGTCCGCACCCCCGGCGTGGAAAACACCATCTGGTGGGAAAACAACGCCCCCATGGCCCCCGATGCCTTCGACCGGCTCCATGCCGACATGCTGGCCCACATGAAGGGCCGCGATTACTTCGTGCAGGATCTCTATGCCGGGGCCGACCCGGTGCATCGCCTCGATGTCCGCGTCGTGACAGAACTTGCCTGGCACGGCCTCTTCATCCGCCACCTGCTCCGCCGCCCCTCGCGCGACGAGCTGGACAGCTTCACCCCCGAATGGACGATCATCAACTGCCCCAGCTTCAAGGCCGACCCCGCCCGACACGGCTGCCGCACGGAAACGGTGATCTCGCTCAACTTCGACAAGAAACTGATCCTGATCGCCAACACGGCCTACGCGGGCGAAAACAAGAAATCCGTCTTCACCCTGCTCAACTACCTCCTGCCCGAAAAAGGCGTGATGCCGATGCACTGCTCGGCCAACCACGCCATCGGCAACCCGGTGGATTCGGCGGTCTTCTTCGGCCTTTCGGGCACCGGCAAGACCACCCTCTCCGCCGCGCCCGACCGCACGCTGATCGGCGATGATGAACACGGCTGGTCCGACCGTGGCACCTTCAACTTCGAAGGCGGCTGCTACGCCAAGACCATCAACCTCAACCCCGAGGCAGAGCCCGACATCTACGCCACCACCCACCGTTTCGCGACCGTGGTGGAGAACATGGTCTATGATGCGGAAACGCTGGAACTCGATTTCGACGATGACAGCCTGACCGCGAACATGCGCTGCGCCTACCCGCTCGACGCCATCCCCAATGCGTCGGCTACCGGTCTTGGCGGCCACCCGCGCCACATCATCATGCTCACCTGCGATGCCTTCGGCGTCCTGCCGCCCATCGCGCGGCTGACACCCGCGCAGGCCATGTACCACTTCCTGTCGGGCTTCACCTCCAAGGTGGCCGGCACCGAACGTGGCGTCACCGAACCCACGCCCACCTTCTCCACCTGCTTCGGCGCGCCCTTCATGCCGCGCCGGCCCGAGGTTTATGGCAAGCTTCTGCAACAGAAGATCGCCAAGCACGGCGCGACCTGCTGGCTGGTGAACACCGGCTGGACCGGCGGCGCCTATGGCACTGGCCGCCGCATGCCGATCAAGGCCACCCGCGCCCTGCTGTCCGCCGCACTCGACGGCTCGCTCGGCCATGTGGAATTCCGACGTGACGCCAATTTCGGCTTCGACGTGCCGATCGCCGTGCCGGGGGTGGAGGCCACGCTCCTGAACCCGCGCGACACCTGGGCCGACAAGGCAGCCTATGACGCGCAGGCCGCGAAACTGGTGGACATGTTCTCCAAGAACTTCGCCCAATACGTCCCCTTCATCGACGAAGACGTGAAGGCCGCCGCGATCGGGTGACCCTACACGTAGGATGGGCAGATTGCCCATCCTACACGTCCCCATCCTACATGGTCCCAGCGTAGGATGGGCAGATTGCCCATCCTACCCACCTCACATTACCGCCTGCCGCACCAGGTTCAGCCCCGTCAGCACCAGCAACCCTTGGGTCCAGCGGCGGAACCGTGCCTGATCCAACCGGTCCTGCACCCGGTATCCCACCAGCATCCCCGCCATCGCCGGCACCACCAGCGCCGCCGAAAAGCCCAGTGACGCCGCATCCGCCACCCCCGTCCGCAGATGCGCGGCCAGCAGCGCCACCGCGCCGATCAGGAACACCACCCCCTGCACGCGCACCGTCTCGGCCTTCTCTGCCCCCACCGACAGCAGATACACCAGCAGGGGCGGCCCCCAGATGCCCGAAATGCCCCCGAACAGCCCGCCCAGCACGCCCAGCCCCCACTCCGCCCGGGCCCGATGCCGGATCGGCAACGCCAGCGGCACGCCCATCAGCTGCGCCGCCGCAAAGGCCGTTACCGGCACCCCCAGCACCAGCAGATAGGCCGTCCGCGGGATCACCGTCAGCAGCGGCGCCGACAGAAGGATGAACACCACCGTCCCGATCAGGAACCGCCGATAGGCGATCACCGTTTCCCAGGCCGCGCCCAGGCCCTGCCGCGTGGACTGGCTCATGTTGGTGATCAGCGTGGGCAGGATCAGGCCCGCCACCGCCAGTTCCGGCGGCAAAAACCCGTTGAAGGCCGAAATCATGATCAGTGGCATGGCAAAGCCCACCGCCCCCTTCACGAAGCCTGCAAACAGCGTCACAGCCATCGCCGCCCAAAAGGCCGCAGGCTCCAGCCCCGCCATCGCCCAGTCCATGCCCCTACCTCCCCGCCCGCGCGCCGCTCCGCCCGTTTCCCCGGGTCTGGCCCGACCATGCCGCCCCGCCCCGCGAAAGCCAAGCCCCACCCGCGCGCTGGCCCGACTCACCCGTGACGCCACGGCACAACAGGGTTAACGCAGCGTTATCCCTCCCGGCGTATGCACGTCTGTCTGCATACTCTCCTGCATGCATTCCGGCACAACCAAAATCGCCCAGAACCACAGATTAATCCAGCGCCCGCAAAGACTTGCTTGAAAGGTCGGCCCTCAGAGAGTGGCCAAGTCCGCCCTCCAGCGGCCCTCGGCCCCGGCGAACCACGGAAATTCCGCTGCGACATTTTCCTTCACTTGATCTTTTCTGCACGAAATTAAGTTGCTCTGCGCCCGCAAAGGCCCTACCTATCTCGCAACCGCAGAATAACGCTTCCAAGGTGCCCACCATGCCCCACGATGGCCAGCCGATGACGACCTCGCCGCTTCTCGCCAACCTCACCGCGCTGACGGCCGAGGCCCTGCCCGAGGTCGAGGCGATCTTCCATCAGGCCCGCGAAAACCTGCGCGCCATGGTCACCGTGGCGGGCAAGGTCTCGGCACAGGCGCTGGAGGAACACCAGTACGCCGCCCATGCGCTTGCTTGGCTCGCCACCTATACCGAAAGCCTGCGCCAGATGCAGGCCTGGGCGCTGCGCCTCGAAAGCGCGGGCCAGTTCTCGGAAATGGAGGCGCTCCTCCTTCAGATCGCCTATGGCGAATATCTGCACCACATCCACGGCGGCATTCCCATGAGCCAGGGGGAGGTCGCGCGCTTGCAGGACCTCGGCCTCACCCCGGCCCAGCCCGGCGCGGCGGCGGTGGCCCTTATGGCCCGGGGCAACACCGCCGCCGCCCGCACCCGCCTTGTGGCCCTGATGCGCGACAATCAGGGCCGTGCCACCTTCGGCGCCTCCGGCCTCGATGAAGAACTGGAAATGATCCGCGACCAGTTCCGCCGCTTTGCCGATGACAAGGTCATCCCGCACGCCCAGGAATGGCACCTGAAGGATGAGTTGATCCCGATGGAGATCATTGAGTCCCTTGCCGAAATGGGCGTCTTTGGCCTGACCATCCCCGAAGAGTTCGGCGGCTTCGGCCTCTCCAAGGCCAGCATGGTCGTCGTGTCCGAAGAACTTTCGCGCGGCTATATCGGCGTGGGCTCGCTGGGCACGCGCAGCGAAATCGCCGCCGAGCTTATCCTCTGCGGCGGCACGGCCGAACAAAAGGCCAAATGGCTGCCGAAACTCGCCTCGGGCGAAATCCTTCCCACCGCCGTCTTCACCGAACCCAATACCGGCTCCGACCTCGGCAGCTTGCGCACCCGCGCCCGGCGCGACGGCGACGATTGGGTGATCAACGGCAACAAGACCTGGATCACCCACGCCGCCCGCACCCATGTGATGACGGTGCTGGCCCGCACCGTGGATGGCACCACCGATTATCGCGGCCTGTCCATGTTTCTGGCCGAAAAGACGCCCGGCACGGACGAGACCCCCTTTGTGGATCAAGGTCTTTCGGGCGGCGAGATCGAGGTGCTGGGCTACCGCGGCATGAAGGAATACACCGTCAACTTCGACGATTTCCACGTGAAGGGCGAAAACCTTCTGGGCGGGGTCGAAGGTCAGGGCTTCAAGCAACTGATGCAGACCTTCGAATCCGCCCGCATCCAGACCGCCGCCCGCGCCGTGGGCGTGGCGCAATCGGCGCTGGAAGTCGGCATGAAATATGCCGAGGATCGCAAGCAATTCGGCAAGTCCCTGATCGAATTCCCCCGCGTGGCGGGCAAGCTTGCCATGATGGCGGTGGAAATCATGGTCGCCCGGCAGCTCACCTATTTCTCCGCCTGGCAGAAGGACAATGACAAGCGCTGTGATCTGGAGGCGGGCATGGCCAAGCTGCTGGGCGCCCGCGTGGCCTGGGCCAGCGCCGATAACGCGCTCCAGATCCACGGCGGCAACGGCTTTGCGCTGGAATACCAGATCAGCCGCATCCTCTGTGACGCCCGCATCCTGAACATCTTTGAAGGCGCGGCAGAAATTCAGGCGCAGGTCATCGCCCGCCGCCTGCTGGATTGATCAATCCTTCCCTGTCACGCTGATGGATCAAACGCGGACTGGCCCCCCGGTCCGCGTTTTTCACCTCAGCGACCGCCCGCCACCTTAACAAACCCTTAACGACACCGATTTCTGGCACAGAAATCGCCGCGTTCTCTGCACGCAGAAAACGGCCCCCAACGCACCGCGCGGATACCGATTTTTGCGTGCAGGAATCGTCGCGAAATCTGCGTCAGATTTCGCCCTGTCACTCCCCGGGGACAGGCCGCCCATGCGATGGCCGCAGCGTCCCCAGTCGCGGATGCAACCGCCCGGCAATGGCGAAGGCCCCGATCATCCCGGCCCCCGTCACGGCAAAAAACGCCGCCAGCGGCGCGCCAAAAGGCACCAGAACGATCCAGGCCGACGCCGGGGTCAGGATCCCGCTCACATCGCGGAAGCTGCTGTAAACGGCCGACATTTCCGTCCTCTCCGACGGTTTCACCGCCATCAGGAAGGGCAACCCCCCCACCACATCCAGCAGCACCAGAAACACCGACGCACCCATCATCGCCACAACCGCCACCCAAGGCAGCGGCGAAAACACCGCGCTGGCGATGAAACACAACCCGCACAGGCCGAACGCCGTCCGAACCGCCCGGCGCACCGACCGCCGCCGCGCATAGCGCAGCATGAGGGGCGAGATGAACAAAAGCGCGTTCGAGATGGACAGCGCCACCCCACCCACCTTGTCGCCCAACCCGCTCTCGATACAGAAGATCGGCAGATAGACGACATAGACCCACCACCCGCAGGACCGCATCACCGCGAACATCCATCCCGCGATCAGCCGGGGCTGGCGAAAGAACCGCCCCAAATAGGCCAGGGGGTTCAGCGCAGGCCCCTTCGCCCGCGCGATCTGCTTGCCGTTGCCCAACCGCAGGATCCAGAACACCGCCAACAGGCAGAGCGCGAATGTCCCCGCCAGCAGGAAGGGCGCGGGCGCCCACCAGTCATGCAGCGTCACCCCCAGCATCGGCCCGATGGCCCAGGGCGCAGCGGAATAGACCATCTGGGTGGATTGGCTCCGCCCCAGATCGGTGCGATCAATGTAATCAAGCACATAGGCGTTGAAGCAGACAAAGGTCGTCGCCGTCGCCGCCGCAAGGCACATCAGCGCCAGCGGCACCGTGACCACCGTCCCCGTCACCGCCAGCGTCATCCCCACCAGATAGAGCAGGCAACCGCTCGTATACATCCAGCGCCGGGGCAGATGCCGGGTGAACCACGGCACCATCAACCCCCAGACCAGCGCCACGATCCCCGCCCAGAAATAGGCGCTCGACGTGGCCTCGGCGCTGCCCAGCGCGTCATAGACCACCAGAGGCATGGCCGAAATCAGCGTGCCCCGCACGCTCGCCTCGATCCCTGCCAAGAGGGCGAAGTTCTGCACCTTGGGCGTGGGCGAATGGCGCAGGAAAAGGGGAAGGTATCGGGTGGCCATGATCTGTCACAAATTTGTGCAATCAGCGCATCCTGCGGGCGCCGCCGTCTGCACCACGCGCGACAGATCGCGTCGGGAATGGACCCCTCACCCCCGCAACTCGCCCGTCACATCCACCGGCCCGACTGCCCCCCGCAGAATGGCGCGATAGATCACAAGGCTTTCCGTCACCCGCATCACATAGGTGCGCGTCTCGGTAAACGGGATCATCTCCACCCAATCCACCACATCCACATTCGGATCCCGCGGGTCCCCGAACATCCCGATCCACCGCTTGGGCCGCCCTGGCCCGGCATTGTAGCCAGACGCGATCAGCGCGACCGATGTCCCGAATTGTTCAACGAGTTGCGCCAGATAGCCCGTCCCGATCCGCACGTTATAGGCCGGATCGTTCAGCTTGCGCGCATCAAACGACAGCCCCACCCGCGGCGCCACCAGCTTGGCGGTCGAGGGCAGCACCTGCATCAACCCCCGCGCATCCGCCGCCGACCGCGCCGCCGGGTCGAACTCCGACTCCCGCCGTGAAATCGCCAAGGCCAGCGCCCGGCTCACCGGCAGCCCATCGCCCGGCACGAAGGCCGGCACCGGATAATAACTGCGCGGCAGGATCACGCCCTTCTCTGCCGCCTGCTTGGCCACCACCAGCGCGATATGCGGCTCCTCCATCTGCAGGGCCAGATCGGCCAGTTGCCCCAACTCTGCCCCGCTCAGGCTTTCCCCAAGATGCAGAAAGAACCGCTTGGCCAGATTGCGCTCTCCGGCGCGGGACAAAAGCATCGCCGCCTCCAGCACCGAGGATTGCGCAAACGATGCCCCCCGCCAATCCGCAGGCCGCCCGTCATGCAAAAGCGCCGGGTCCAACGACTGGCCCAGCGCCTCTGCCGCCAACAACCCGTAATAGGCGCTCTGATGCTGCGCCGCCTGCTGCAATTCGGCCGTGCCGCCCGCCTGATCGCCCGCCGCCAGCAGCGCCCGCCCCGCCCAGTAATGCGCGCGCGACACCGAGATCGGCGTCGCCACGCCTTCCCGCAGATTGCGGAAATGCGTCAGCGCCGTCTGGGCGTCCCCCAGTTTCCGCAGCGCGATGAAGCCTGCCAGAAATTCCAGATCGGCATAGCCCGATCCACCGCTGGTGAAATGCCGCGCCGCCACGCGATAGGCCGCCTCCGGCTTGTCCGCCCGCAAAAGCGACCGCGCCAGCGCCGCCCGCCGCTCGGCCCAGGCCTCTGGATCGCCCAGTGCCGCCGCCCCGGTCGATTGCGCGATCACCAGTTCCGCCGCCTCGTCATCCCGGTCGCGGCGGAACCGCCAGTCGAACCGCTCATAGGCCAGCCCCGGATCTGCCTGCAATTCGGCGGGGATACGGTCGATCAGCGCATTCACCCCATCCGCATCCGCCCGCAGCGCGATGCGCGCCTGCGCCAGCGCCTGCCAGCCCGGGCCGACGCGGGGCAGCATCCGCTTGGCCTCGGCCACCCGGTTCTGCCACAGCAGGCGATCCAGCCGCACCTCATGCGCCACCCGCAGCGCCTCGCCGTAAAGGCCAAGGATGTCCTGTTCTTCCTCGGCGGAAAAGGCCAGTTCCGTCCACGCGCGGAACGCCTCGGCCTCGGCCTCCGGCCCGCGCTCCAGCGCGCGCAGCGCCTTGATCAGCGCGAGCGACCCTTCCGCCGTTTCCGGCAAACCGCCCCCGAAATAGGCCACCACCCGGCCGGGATCGGTGGACCGCGCCACCGCCTCTTCGCCCTTTTCCTTCAACAGCGCCATGCCCGGCCAATCCGCCCGCCGCGCAAGGAAATCCTCGTAATCCCCCAGCCGCCCATCGCCCGCCCGCAGCCGCTGCCAGGTGATGATGTCGGCCCCCACCTGCCCGGCCCCGCGCGCCGTCGCCGCCGCACTGTCCCAATCGCCGCTTGAGGCCTGCGCCATGGCCTGCCGCAGCGCCGCAGGATCGGCCAGCACCGCCCCCGGCGCCAGCATCAGGAATAGGGAGAAAAGCCACCCAAGGCGGCGCAAATGTGCCATCGTCTGCCCGATCATCGTTCTTGTAGGTTATGCGTGATCCTTGCGCGCAATCCTGCCGCACCCGGATCGCCCCCGCAACCCACAAGCGCGTCAGCGCCTGCCCCACTTGGCAAGGCTTTGCCACAGGTCTAGGAAGGGCGCGTTTGCAACCGGGCGCACCGCGCCCAGAGACAGGAGACGCGTGCCATGATCCAAGGGTCCATTCCCGCCCTGGTAACGCCGTTCAAGAACGGCGACCTTGATCTGGACACGCTGAAGAAACTTGTCGACTGGCAGATCGAAAGCGGCTCCACCGGCCTTGTCCCCGTCGGCACCACGGGCGAAAGCCCGACGCTGAGCCACGAGGAACACGAAGCGGTGGTCGAGGCGGTGGTCAAATTCGCCGCAGGCCGCGTGCCGGTGATCGCGGGCGCAGGCTCCAACAACACCGTCGAAGGCATCCGCCTGATCCAGCACGCCGAACGGGTGGGGGCCGATGCCGCCCTCGTCGTCACGCCCTATTACAACAAACCCACACAGGCGGGCATGATCGCGCATTACACCGCGCTGCATGACTGCTGCACGCTTCCCATCATCATCTACAACATCCCCGGCCGCTCGGTCGTGGACATGACGCCGGAAACGATGGGCAAACTCGCCCAACTACCCCGCATCATCGGGGTCAAGGATGCGACCGGCAAGATCGAACGCGTCTCGATGCAGCGCGCCTCCTGCGGGCCGGATTTCATCCAGCTTTCGGGCGAAGACGCAACTGCGCTCGGCTTCAACGCCCATGGCGGCACGGGCTGCATCTCGGTCACCGCCAACGTCGCCCCCAAACTCTGCGCCGAATTCCAGGCGGCCACGCTGGTGGGCGACTACCGCAAGGCGCTGGAATATCAGGATCGGCTGATGCCCCTGCACGAGGCGATCTTCCTAGAACCCGGCCTTGCGGGCGCGAAATACGGCCTCTCCCTCCTGGGCCGCTGCAGCGAAGAGGTGCGCCTGCCGCTGGTGGGCCTGACCGACGCCACCAAGGCCCGCATCCGGGCCGCGATGGAACACGCAGGGCTGCTGTGACGGCAAAGATCCCGCGCAGCGCCAATCTGCGCGGGTCGCTCTGGATGGTTGCCGCCATGGCGGGCTTCGCGGTCGAGGACATGTTCCTCAAATCCGTCACCGCCCATATCCCCTTGGGGCAGGCGCTTCTGATCTTCGGCCTGACCGGCGCCGCCTTCTTCGCCATCCGGGCAAAGCGCGCGGGCGATACCCTGCTGCACCCCGCCCTCCTCTCCCGCCCCCTGCTCCTGCGTTCAGGGTTCGAGGTGGCGGGTCGCCTCTTCTATTCCCTCGCCATCGCCCTCACCCCTCTTTCCACCGCCTCCGCCATCCTTCAGGCCACCCCCCTCGTCGTCGTGGCGGGCGCGGCGCTTTTGTTCGGCGAAAGGGTCGGCTGGCGGCGCTGGACCGCCATCACCTTGGGTTTTGCGGGCGTCCTTCTGATCCTGCGCCCGGGGGCCCAGGGTTTCACCCTCCTCTCCCTCGTCACCGTGGCAGGGATGCTGGGCTTTGCGGGCCGTGACCTTGCCACCCGCGCCGCGCCCCCGGCGCTGTCGAACCGCCAGCTGGGCGTCATCGGCATGGCCATGCTCGCCATCGCCGGGGCCGTCATCCTGTCTGTCACCGGCGGGGCGCGCCTGCCCGATCCAACCGCGCTGGCCATGCTTGCCGGCGTTATCGTCTTTGGCATCGCGGGCTACAACGCCCTCACCATCGCCATGCGCACGGGCGAGGTGTCGGTCGTCACCCCCTTCCGCTACACGCGCCTTGTGTTCGCGATGATCCTCGGCATCGTCGTCTTTCAGGAACGCCCCGACGCCCTTACGCTGGCAGGCTCCGCCCTTGTCGTGGCCTCGGGGCTCTACACCCTGTCCCGCGCGCGCCGGGCATAACTGGACTTCGCGCCGCCCATCGCCTATCTCGGCACGACCATGGCCACGAAATCCGACCCCAACTCCAAACTCATCGCGGAAAACCGCCGCGCCCGCTTCGATTACCACATCGAAAGCGATCTGGAGGCAGGCATCATGCTGCTGGGGTCCGAGGTGAAAAGCCTCCGCCAGGGCGGATCGAACATCGCCGAAAGCTACGCCTCCGTCGAAGGCGGCGAATTGTGGCTGATCAACGGCTACATCGCCCCCTACCGCGAGGCCAAGACCTGGGGGCATGAGGAACGCCGCCGTCGCAAGCTTCTGGTGTCGCGCAAGGAACTGTCGCGCCTGTGGAACGCCACCGCGCGCGAAGGCATGACGATCGTGCCGATCCGCATGTATTTCAACGACCGCGGCATCGTGAAGATCAAGCTCGGCATCGCCAAAGGCAAGAAGCTGGCCGACAAGCGCGAAACCAGCGCCAAGCGCGACTGGGACCGCGAAAAGGCGCGCCTCCTGAAGATGTCCAAGCGGGACTGACTCAAATTCCTTCGAAGGAATTTGCAAAATTCTTCAAAGAATTTTGGCCCTTTCCTGCGCGCAGAGAACGTCGCGGTTTCTGCGTCAGAAATCGCCCGAGACCCTGTCCCGCCCTTGCCACAAAGGCGCGATCCGGCTAACTGCCCCCAGACCGCATGGCCGGAGGCCCACCCGTGACCGACGATCCAAAGACCCTCGTATCCACCGACTGGCTCGCCGCCCATCTGCGCGACCCCGACCTACGCATCCTCGATGCTTCGTGGTATCTCCCGGATGCAGGCCGCGACGCCCGGGCCGAATACAATGCCGCCCATATCCCCGGCGCGCGTTTCTTCGATATTGACGAAATCTCGGACCAGCGCTCCGCCCTGCCCCACATGGCCCCCCCGGTGGAAAAGTTCATGTCGCGCATGCGGGCCATGGGCGTGGGCGACGGGCATCAGGTGGTCGTCTATGACGGCGCGGGTCTTTTCTCCGCCGCCCGCGTCTGGTGGACCTTCCGCCTCATGGGCAAGACCGATGTCGCCGTGCTCGACGGCGGTTTCCCCAAATGGCGGGCCGAAGGGCGCGAGATCGAAGACCTCCCCCCCTTGGTCCGCGACCGCCACATGACCGTGTCGCGGCAGAACCAGCTGGTGAAGGACGTCACGCAAGTGGCCCATGCCTCCAAGCTGCGCGAGGCCGAAATCCTCGATGCCCGCTCTGCCGCGCGCTTCGCGGGCGAGGCACCCGAACCCCGCCCCGGCCTGCGCGCGGGCCATATTCCGGGGTCAAGGAACATCCCCTATGCCACGGTCCTGAATGCCGATGGCACGCTGAAATCCATTCCCGACCTGCGCGCCACGTTCGAGGCTGCAGGCGTTGATCTGTCCAAACCGGCCATCACCACCTGCGGATCTGGTGTGACGGCGGCAGTGCTGTCCTTGGCGCTGGAACGGATCGGCCACCGCAACCACGCGCTTTATGATGGCTCCTGGGCGGAATGGGGGATGTATGACGATCTGCCTGTCGAAAAAGGCGCAGGGGAAAAGGGATAGCCGATGTTTGACCAGTTGAAGGCCCAACCGCAGGACAAGATCCTGCAACTCATCGCCATGTATCGCGACGATCCGCGCAGCACGAAGATCGACCTCGGTGTCGGGGTCTACAAGGATGCGACCGGTCTCACCCCCGTCATGCGCGCCGTCAAGGCCGCCGAGAAAAAGCTGTGGGAGACCGAGACGACCAAGACCTACACAGGCCTTGCGGGCGAGCCCGCCTATAACGCGGCCCTGTCGTCGATGATCCTCGGCGATGCCGTGGCGGCTGATCGCATCGCCTCTGTCGCCACGCCGGGCGGCACGGGCGCCATCCGGCAGGCGCTGGAACTGATCCGCCTTGCGACGCCCGCCGCCACGGTCTGGATTTCCAACCCCACCTGGCCGAACCATCCGTCGATCATCCGCTACCTCGGCATGAACATGGCCGAATACCGCTACTTCGATCCTGCCACGCGGGGGGTGGATTTCGCCGGGATGATGGAAGACCTCGCCCAGGTGCGGGCGGGCGATGTCGTCCTGCTGCATGGCTGCTGCCACAACCCGACCGGCGCCAACCTCGATGCCGCGCAGTGGCAGGGCGTCATCGCGCGTCTGGCCGATCAAGGCGCGATCCCGCTGGTGGACCTCGCCTATCAGGGCTTCGGTGACGGGCTGGAGCAGGACGCCGCAGCCACCCGGCAGATCGCCGCTGCCTTCCCCGAGGTGCTGATCGCCGCCTCCTGCTCCAAGAATTTCGGCATCTACCGCGAACGCACCGGCATCCTGATCGGCATCGGGGCTGCCGCGGGCAAGGGCGTGCTGCAGGGCAACCTCAACTTCCTCAACCGCCAGAACTACAGCTTCCCGCCCGATCACGGCGCGCGGCTGGTGACGATGATCCTCGAAGATGCCGCGCTCCGCGCCGACTGGATGACCGAACTGGAAGAGGTGCGGCTGAACATGCTCACCCTCCGCCAATCGCTGGCGGATGAGCTGCGCAAGGCCACCAATTCCGACCGTTTCGATTTCGTCGCCACCCATCGCGGCATGTTCTCGCGCCTCGGCCTGACCGAGGCGCAGGTAAACACGCTGCGCGAAGATCACGGCATCTACATGGTGGGCGACAGCCGCATCAACATCGCAGGCCTCAATACCCGCACCGTCCCCATCCTCGCCGCCGCCATCGCGCAGGTAGCGGGCTGACAGGCACTGGCACCGAAACTTAAGCGCCCGCCGCACCCTGCGGCGGGCGCTTTCCGTTCGGAGAATGGCAGGCGCAATTCGGAGTGATGCCGCGAAACCGCCAAAGACCGTTCTGAAAAGCGCCGGAAATCCGCGCAATACCCACCGCATGTCCAGTGTGTTTGCCAGACTTCCTTCCTACCAGTTCTTCGCCATCATCGTGGCGGGTGTCCTTGCCCTCTACGCGATGGGCTATTTCGACCCCGTCCCCGAACAATCCGACGATCCCAGCGGCACCTATCTTTACTACGGCCCCGAAGGGGAAACCCGTCCCGCCCCCGGCGCAACAGCCGCCGAACAGGCCGCCGCCGCAACGGCCCTTGCCAATAGCGACTATTTCGGCGCCCTCGCCATAGGGCCGGGCGGACGCCAAGGGGTCTGGACGGGCGCGCGCAAACCCGAACTCGCCCGCGCCTACGCCCTCGCCCTGTGCGGCGATGACTGCCGCGTGGTTGCAGAGCGCCTTCCCCTCCACCGCGACCCGTCCCGCAGCGAACCCGTCCTGACCCGCGCCATGGCACAGGGCATCGCCACACGCTCCATGCTCAGCGAAGGCACGGTTGCAGTGGGCGGGGCAAATGCCTGGGGCGCAGACTTTCTGGGCAAGCGGCGGCGAAGTGCAGGCTTTATGCGCGACGCAGCCGAGGATTGCGAAGCCCGCCGCGCCACCGAACCGCTGGCCGATACCCCCCTGTCCGAACCCTGCCGCGTCCTGCGCGTGACGGGGATCGAGGATCTGCGCCCGAGGCCACAACTCTACCCTGCCGCTTTCACCATCGCACCCACCGAAATCGCCCCCGCAACCCGGTCGCATGTCATCCACCTGGCCGGTGGGCCGAAGCTCTGGCTGCAACCCTATCTCCCGAAAGGCCTGCACGGCACCCACGCCGCCAATGGCGGCGACGGCGGCGAAACCGTGCGTGAGGCGGGCTGGCCCGAGGCGGGGCGCGAAATCGCCCTTCTGTTCTGCGAAACCCAGCGCCGCCCCTCCGAAGGCCCCTGCGCCGTGACCCACATGAATGTGCCCGTCGAAAAGATGGAAGGCGTCCTTCCTGTCCCCCCCGACGTCTACTCCGCCTTCCAGCACTGGCAGGCGACCAAAGGGCCGGGCGCATTTGCCCTCAGCCCCTATGGCGTCTGGGGATCGTCCCACGACATGCCGGACGCGAGCGCCGCGATCCAACGCGCCGCCGACTGGTGCTGGTACCACTCGCGCCGCACATGGGTGTATCGCAAGGTGAACGATGCCTTCCTCGACCCCGCCATCCCCTGCCGCATCATCGCCATCCGCGACCGCTGATCCCGCCGCAACGAAAAACGGCCCGCGGGGGGAGGATCCCGCGGGCCGTCTCAGTTTCGCGCCGAGGAAGGGAGGAGGAACCCCGACGCGCCGTTTTCTGACGGGGCCACCCGCAGGCGGCCCCGCCAATCTCACATGTTGTAGGCGCGCTCGCCGTGTTCGGCGATGTCCAGACCTTCGCGCTCCACTTCCGGCTTCACGCGCAGGCCGATGGTCAGGTCCACCAGCTTGAACAGGATGAACGACCCGATCCCCACGAAGACGATGGTGAACGACACGGCCTTGACCTGCGCCATGAAGGCGGTGGAGAACACATACTCGGCCACCTGCAGCGTGCCCGGCTGCGACAGGTAGTCAGGGATACCCGCACCACCCAGCGCCGGGTTCACCAGGATGCCCGTGCCCAGCGCGCCGATGATGCCGCCCAGACCGTGGATCCCGAACACGTCGAGCGAGTCGTCCAGCCCGAACTTGTTCTTGATGAAGCCCACGAAGATGAAGCAGATCACGCCCGTCACCAGACCCAGCACGATCGCGCCCATCGGCCCGGCAAAGCCCGCCGCCGGCGTAACCGCCACCAAACCCGCAACAACACCCGACACAAGGCCCAGCAGCGACGGATGACCCTTGGTCGCCCATTCGGCGAACATCCACGCCACGCCACCCGCAGCCGCCGCCACGAAGGTGTTCACGATGGCCAGAGAGGTGATCGCATTGGCTTCCAGGTTGGACCCGGCGTTGAAGCCGAACCAGCCAACCCACAGCAGGGCCGCGCCGATCATCGTCATGGTCAGCGAGTGCGGCGCCATGGATTCCTTGCCATAGCCGATCCGCTTGCCCACCACGATCGCACCGACAAGCGCCGTGATGCCCGAGTTGATGTGAACGACCGTACCACCCGCAAAGTCCAGCGCGCCCCAGTTCCAGATCAGCCCGTTCGCGGCCAGATTCGCGGCGGCAGCTTCGGCAGCGGCAGTGTCACCGGCGGCTTCGGCGATCAGCAGCGCGGTCTGCTGTTCAGCCAGGAAGTCCGGGCCGCCCCACCACCACACCATGTGCGCCATCGGGAAATAGATGAAGGTCACCCACAGCACGACAAACACGATGATTGCCGAAAACTTCACCCGCTCGGCAAAGGCGCCGACGATCAGCGCCGGGGTGATGCAGGCAAAGGTCATCTGGAAGGCGATGAAGGTGTATTCCGGCATCCAGATCCCGTTCGAGAAGGTGGGAACCAGCGTCGAGTAATCCACGCCCGCCAGGAACATCTTCGACAGGCCACCCACATAGGTATCCAGCGACCCGCCGTAGGAGAAGGCGAGCGAATAGCCATAGGTCACCCAGATCAGGCAGACGATGGCGGTGATGGCAAAGACCTGCGTCAGCAGCGACAGCATGTTCTTGGTGCGCACCAGACCGCCATAGAACAGCGCCAGGCCCGGCACCGTCATCAGCAGCACAACGATGGTCGCCACCGACATCCACGCCACGTCGCCCTTGTCCACGACCTTTTCATAGACATAAGGCGTCAATTCCTGCGCCACGGCAGGCAGCGCCGACAGGCCCGCGACAAGCGCGGAAAGGCCGGACAGTTTCATCAAACTCTTCATTGTTGCGGTTTCCCCTTCCCTGCGTCTCTCAGAGCGCATCGTCATTGGTTTCGCCGGTGCGCACGCGCACGGCCTGTTCGACATCCAGAACAAAGATCTTGCCGTCGCCGATCTTCTCGGTCTTCGCGGTTTTCTGGATCGTATCGACCACCTGGTCGGCCAGGCTGTCGCTGACCACGATCTCAAGCCGGACCTTCGGCACAAAGTTCACGGCGTACTCGGCGCCACGATAGATTTCGGTATGGCCGGACTGCGACCCAAATCCCTTGATCTCGGTCACCATCATGCCCCTGACGCCGATGGTGGTCAGTGCCTCACGGACCTCCTCCAGCTTGAACGGCTTGATTGCAGCAATGATGAGTTTCACGTCGTTCCCCTTCCATTGGCGGGGGCCCGTTTAGGCCCTTGACGGCATGAAGAGGGGCCACTGCCCGCCACGACAAGGAAAGCCAGCGTCGCCCATCCCCCCGCAGCCGCATATTTTGCACAATTTTTGCACTTTTTGTAACGTGTGACTAATTTTTAAGCATAAAATGTAAGCGAATCGTTGCCGATCTGTGAACATCATCCTGTCTCCACATTCCGCTGCTGGCAGGCTAGACTGACGGCGCAGCAGCACGCAGAAGACGGGCAGAGACAGGCATGGCAGCATCGGGCAAAGGGCGCGGGTCGCTCGTCGCGGACAAGCGTTACACACCTGCACGCCAGACGCCGGCCCGCAACACGGGCGGCGGGGGCGGCACGCCGCCGCGCCGGCCATCGCGCGGGTCCGGCTCGGGTCGCCCGCCGCGCAAGCGCGGGCCCATCGGTCGCGTCTTCTTCGGCTTTTTCGGCCTGATCTGGCGGATCGTCTGGGGTGTGGGCTGGCGGCTCGGCGTTGTCGGCGGCTCGGTCCTCGGCGCGGCCATCCTCTACTTTCTGGCCCAGCTTCCCGATGTGGAACAGCTGGTCGATGCCCGCTCGCGCGGGTCGGTCACCTTTCTTGACCGCGAAGACAAGGTCTATGCCTGGCGCGGCGAAACCTTCGGCGGCATGATCACCGCCGACACCGTCTCTCCCTTCCTGCATGACGCCGTGGTTGCCACCGAAGACCGCCGCTTCTACCGCCATCTCGGCATCTCGCCGCGCGGCATCGCCAGCGCCATCCGCATCAACCTGTCCGAAGGACGCGGCCCG
The DNA here is from genome assembly GCF_009908315.1 of Paragemmobacter ruber. Taxonomy (GTDB): domain Bacteria; phylum Pseudomonadota; class Alphaproteobacteria; order Rhodobacterales; family Rhodobacteraceae; genus Paragemmobacter; species Paragemmobacter ruber. Next base: position 269,558 of record NZ_JAAATW010000004.1, on the reverse strand, counting down.
CTGGAAGGCAACGGCGGCTCCACCATCACCCAGCAGGTGGCCAAACTCCTCTGCCTCGGCGTCCCCTACGACCCCGCGCAATGGGAATCAGAGGCCGATTACGAAGCCGACTGCCGCCGTGGCAGCATCGCGCGCAAGATCAAGGAAGTTCCCTACGCCATGGCGATGGAGTTGAAATACTCCAAGGAAGAAATCCTCACGATCTACTTCAACCGCGCCTATCTGGGCGCGGGCGCGCGCGGGTTCGAGGCCGCCGCCCAGCGCTATTTCGGCAAATCCGCCAATGAGGTGAACGCCGCCGAAGCCGCGATGCTGGCAGGGCTGCTGAAGGCGCCCTCCTATTTCGCGCCCACCAACAACATGGACCGCGCCCGCGCCCGCGCCAACGTGATCATCGGCCTGATGGAAGAACAGGGCTACCTGACCGCCGATCAGGCCGAAGACGCCCGCGCCAACCCCGCCCGCCTGTCCGAGGCCGCCGCCTCCCGTTCCGGCGGCTTCTTCGCCGACTGGGTGATGGAAACCGCCCCCGCCTTCCTGACCAAGCAGACGACCGAGGATGTGGTCATCCGCACCACGCTCGACCAGCGGCTGCAGAAGGCCGCAGAAGAGGCGCTGGCCTTCGTGTTCGAGACGAAGATCAAGCAGGGATCGAATGCCCAGGCCGCCATCGTGGTCATGTCCGCCGATGGCGCCGTGCGCGCCATGGTCGGCGGCCGCAAGATCGAGGCGGCAGGCAGCTTCAACCGCGCCACGCAGGCGCTGCGCCAGACCGGATCGACGTTCAAACCCTTCGTCTATGCCGCCGCGCTGGATCTGGGTTACAGCCCGTCGGATTTCGTCGAAGACATCCCCCTGACGCTGAACATCCCCGGCTCCGGCCCGTGGACGCCCAAGAACTACGACAATGAATTCAAGGGTCTGATCACCCTGACGCAGGCGTTGGCCGAAAGCCGGAACATCCCCGCCGTCAAGGTCTCGGAATGGGTGGGCCGCGATGCCGTGCGGCAGGTCGCCAACGGCTTCGGCATCAAATCCAACCTGACCGACGTCCCCTCCATGGCGCTTGGCGCCTCCGAGGCGACGCTTCTGGAAACCACGGGCGCCTTCGCGGGCATCCTGAACGGCGGGTCCGCTGTTACGCCTTACGGGCTGGTGGAACTCAGCCTGCAGGGCGAATCCGAACCGCTGATCGGCGCCACGGGCGGGATCGGCGAACGCGTGATCCAGGAACAGTCCGCGCGCTATCTGACCTACATGATGTCGCAGGTGATCGAGGCCGGCACCGGCACCCGCGCCCGGCTCGAAGGCCGCCCTGCGGCGGGCAAGACCGGCACCACACAGGCCGCCCGTGACGCGTGGTTCGTGGGCTTTACCGCCGATTACGTCGCGGGGGTCTGGATGGGCTATGATGACAACACGCCCCTCACCGGCGTCACCGGCGGCGGCCTTCCGGCCGAGATCTGGCACGAGGTGATGGTCCGCGTCCACGAAGGGGTGGAGGTGAAGCCCCTGCCGATGGACATCCCCGAACCGCGCGTCCCGCCACAGCAGCAATACCCTGAATACGCCCAGCCCCTGCCCGACCAACCCGCCCAGCCGCAACGCGACCGGTCGCAGGAAGACCCGGTCGAATCCTTGCTGCGCGATCTGCTGGGCCTATACTGACTGGCGCAAGACCCGGCATCCGCGCAACAAAAAACCCGCCGGGACCAGACCCGGCGGGTTTTCTTATGCTATCGGATGCGCCTTACAGCGTGCGCAGTTCCGCCACCAGCCGGTCGATATCGCCGCCATTGCGATCCAGAAGCGCCCCGATCTCCGTCCGCTCAGAAGCCAGCATGTTGACCCCTTCGATAATGATGTTGAAGAACAGGTTCCGCCCCGACTTGTCCGACACATGCCAGCGCAGGTCGAACGGCGCCTCGCCCTGCAGATAGGCGACCGAGATCACCTCGAAATAGCTCTTGATCGGGCGCGCATCCGTTACCTCGATCCGGCCCCCGATGAATTCGCGGAAGCGGCGGCCGTATTTCCGGCTCAGATAGCCTTGAAATGCATCCGTAAAGGCCGAAAGCTGCGCCCGGCTGGCCTGCCGCGCCGCAGGCCCCAGCGCCGACCGCGCGATCACCGGCACATCGGCATAGCGCGCGAACAGCCGCTCGAAATCGCCAAACATCGCGTTCTCCGATTTGCCGGATGCAATGATGCGGTTCACGTCCGCCACGGCGGAATCAATCAGCGACCGCGCATCGTTCACCGTCAGCGCGAACACCGGCAGCGGCATCCCGAACGCGGCCGATGCCGCCAGCGCGATGGACGTAAATCCCCGGCGCGTCATCCGGGTCGCGTTGTGATCACTCTGCATAGGGGTCCTCGAAATCAGAATAGGGATCCTCGAAAGCGGCATAGGGGTCTTCGAACCCCTCCTCCGCCGCGCCCGCCGCGCCGCCCAGTTCGAAGCGGCGGTTCTGCAGATACAGCAGGCGCGTCTGCGCATAGCTGTCCGCACTTTCATACAGGACCGAATCCACCGTGTCGCTGTAGCGCGCCCTGCGGCTCAGCCCCGAGGCGACCTTCGTGCCCGTCGCGTAATAGGATTCCGGCTCCGGCAAGGCCAGCCGCACCGGGTTCGCCGCCACATCCACGATCACGCCGATGAAATCGCGATCGGTCGTCGGCCCCAGCAGCGGCACCTCGGCATAGGTGCCCTCCGGCATGCCCCAGACATGCAGCGTCTCGCCGAAATCGGTGGGATCGCCCTCGATCCCCAACGCGCTGGCCGGATCGAACAGCCCGCCGATCCCCACCGTCGTGTTCAGCGCAAAACGCAGCGTGTTCTCGGCCGCGCGGCCCAGACGCAACTGCAGCACGTTGTTCACCACATCGCCCGGCGCATCGAGGTTGCTGGCAAAATTGGAAATGCCCTGCTCCACCGGCTCGGGCAGAATGCTGCTATAGGTCGTGGCAGCCGGGCGCAGCAACGCCCGGTCCAGCCCGCGGTTGAACGCATGGACCTGCCGGTTGCTCGCCTCGTTCGGGTCCTTGACGCCTGTGGCGATCGGTGCCGGGCCGCAGGCCGTCAGCAGCGCCGCGCAAAGGCCCGCCACCACCAGCGCCGGCCGCGGCGCGCCGCTTGCCGCCATCCCGCCCGTGCTATCGCGTTTCACCATCATCCTGTCTCACCGTCCCGCCTGTTCACCCTGCTCCCGTCCCGCCCAAGCGGATCGCAACCGGCGACACATCCGCCAGCCATAAGCCCCCGCCCCGCCCTTGACAACCGCCACGCCCTCGCGCCCCGGTCACGAATTGCGGAAACCCGCCCGCCCTGGCGGACCCCAGACCGTGCGGCCCCGAACCGCAAGGCCCGCAATTCCACTGCATACGCAAGCCGATCCTCGCCGGATGTCTTCTTTCGCAGCCCGACTGTCGCCGCCCAAGGGAATAGACCGCCCCCTGCGCCGTTTTCCACATGGCACCGCCCCTGATGGCGTGTTAGCGTTTCGGCGTGCGGCCAGCCGCCGGGTAACCAGTGTTTGGGTAAGAGGGCGTCGCATGAAGCGGGGCAGACCAGCCGACGGCGTAGCAGAACTGCGCCACGCATTCGCAGACCAGCGCGGGCTGTTTGTCGCGGCCATAGTATTTTCCAGCGCCGTCAACCTGCTGATGCTGACCAGCCCGCTTTACATGCTGCAGGTCTATGACCGCGTGCTGGGCAGCCAGTCCGAAGCGACGCTTGTCGCCCTCACCCTGCTGATGACCGCGCTCTTCGTGATCATGGCCGTGCTCGATCACCTGCGCGGGCGCATCCTCGCCCGCATCGGCGCCCGCCTGCAGGACGCGCTCGATGCCCGTGCCTTCCGCGCCGCCCTGTCCCGCCAATCCGTAGCCCCCGACGACCGCGCCGCCCTCGCCGCCCAGCGCGATGTCGAGGCGATCCGCACCTTCTGGTCCTCGCCCATCGTCAGCGCGCTGATCGACATGCCATGGGCGCCCATCTACTTCGCCGCCATCTTCATCTTCCACCCGCTGCTGGGCTGGCTGGCCATCGCCGGGGCCGCGGTGATCTTTGCCATGGCCCTGTTCAACCAGCGCAGCACGCAGGCCGCGCTGCAACGCGCCAGCGAAACCGCCCTTCTGGCCGACCGCACCGCCGACCGCATGCGCAGCGAAGCCGATACCATCCGCGCGCTCGGCATGACCGGCGCCGCCTTCGCCCGCTGGCAACAGACCCGCGCCACCGCGCTGGAACAATCCATCCGCGCGGGCGATACGGGCGGCGGCTGGTCTGCCGCCTCGCGCGGGTTTCGCCTCTATCTGCAATCGGCCATGCTGGGCCTTGCCGCCTGGGTGGTGTTGCGCGGCGAACTGACCCCCGGCGCGATGATCGCCGCCTCCATCCTGATGGGCCGCGCGCTGCAACCCATCGAACAGGCCGTGGCGCAATGGCCCATCCTCACCCGCGCGCAAGAGGCTCGCACGCGCCTTGCCGATCTGCTGTCGCGCGTCCCGCCGCCCGTGCCGCGCACCGCCCTGCCCCGCCCCGCCGCACGGATCGAGGTGACGAACCTCTCCGTCATTCCCCCGGGCCAGACCGTCCCCACCCTGCGCGGCCTGTCCTTCACCCTGCAACCGGGGCAGGCGCTTGGCGTCATCGGCCCGTCTGGCGCGGGCAAATCCACCCTTGCCCGCGCCCTCACCGGCCTGTGGCATCCCGCCTCGGGCAGCATCCGGCTCGATGGCGCCACCCTCGATCAATATGATCCCGACACGCTCGGCGCGCTGATCGGCTACTTGCCCCAGCGCGTTAGCCTGTTCGACGGCAGCATTGCCGAAAACATCGCCCGCCTCGCCCCCACCGATGATGCCCGCATCATCGCCGCCGCCCGCACCGCCGCTGCCCATGACATGATCCTCCGCCTGCCTGGCGGCTATGACACCCGGCTCGACAGCACGGGCGGCCTCCTGTCAGGTGGTCAGGTGCAGCGCGTGGGGCTGGCGCGCGCGCTCTACGGCGAACCCGTGCTCCTGATCCTTGATGAACCGAACTCCAACCTCGACAATGAAGGCTCCCTCGCCGTGAACGCCGCCATCCGCGCCCACAAGGCTGCGGGAGGATCCGCCCTCATCATGGCGCACCGCCCCGCCGCCATTCAGGAATGTGACCTCCTCCTCGTGCTCGAAGATGGCCTGCGCCGCGCCTTCGGTCCCCGCGATCAGGTCCTGCGCGAGATGGTGCAGAACGCGGGCGACATCGTCGGCAAGGTCGCGCCCGGGGGCATCCGATGACGCCATCCCCCGATTGGTCCGCCCGCCGCCACATCCGCGCGGGCCTTGCTACGCTTGCCGGGCTGGCCCTCATGCTCGCCCTCTGGGGCAGCGGCACCGAACTGGATGGTGCGGTCATCGCCCCCGGCCAGATCCAGGTGGATCAGAACCGTCAGATCGTGCAGCACCCCGATGGCGGGGTCGTTTCCGCCATCGCCGTGCGCGAAGGGCAGGCCGTGCAGGCGGGCGACCTCCTGCTGTCGCTGGACGGCACGCTCCTGCGCTCCGAACTCAGCATCGTCGAGGCGCAGCTTTTCGAACTCCGCGCCCGCCGCGCCCGGCTCGAGGCCGAGCGTGACGATGCCCCCGCCCCGGCCTTCCCGCCCGACCTCAGGGCGCTTGCCGATACGCGCCCCGAGGTGGCCGAACAGATCGAAGGCCAGCGCCGCCTCTTTCTCGCCCGGCGCGACACGCTCGCCCGCCAGACCGAACAACTCGCCCGCCGCAAGGCCCAGACCGCAGCCCAGATCGAAGGGATCGACGCGCAATCCGCCGCCCTCACCCTGCAGGCCGAACTGATCGCGGGCGAACTGGCCGATCAGCAATCCCTGCTCGACCGCGGCCTTGCGCAGGCGGCCCGCGTCCTTGCGCTGCGCCGCGAGGCGGCCAGCCTGCAAGGCCGCGTGGGCGAGCTTGCCGCCCTGCGCGCCCAATCCGAAGGCCGCATGACCGAGATCGACATCGAATCCCTCCGCCTCGCCGCCCTGCGCCGCGAAGAGGCCACCGCCGAGCTGCGCGACATCGGCCCGGCGGAACAGGAACTGGCCGAACGCGCCCGCGCCTTGGGCGAACGCATCGCCCGGCTCGACATCCGCGCCCCAGTCTCGGGCACCGTCCTCAGCCTCGCCGTCACCACGCCGCGCGCCGTGATCCGCCCCGCGGACCCGATCCTCTACCTCGTCCCGCAGGATCGCCCGCTCGTCATCGCCGTCCAGATCCCGCCCCCCCATGTCGATGAGGTGCGGCTGGGTCAGCCCGTCCGCCTCGTCTTCTCTGCCCTCTCCACCCGCGATGCGCCGGAACTGCAAGGCACCCTCGCCCTCGTCTCTGCCGATGCGCTGGCCGATCAGACCACGGGACAGACCTTCTTCCGCGGCGAAATCACTCTTCCCCCCGATCAGATCGCCCGCCTTGGCGGGCGCGCCCTCGTCCCCGGGATGCCGGTCGAGGCCTATATCCTCACCGGCGCGCGCACCCCGCTGGCCTATCTGTTGCAGCCCTTCACCGATTACTTCCGTCAGGCCTTCCGCGAATCCTGATGCCACCCACCCTTGCCGCCCGCCGCGCCCCCGGCTAGCCTCCGCCGCGCAACAGCCGCGCAATCGCCCATCCCCCGGAGGAACCATGTCCATCGAAGCCCGCCTCACCGATCTCGGCGTCACCCTGCCCGATGCCCCTGCTCCGGCGGCGAACTACGTCCCCTTCGTGGTGGTGGGCAATCTCGTCCATGTCTCGGGCCAGATCAGCCAGAACGCGGGCGGCCTGATCAAGGGCCGCCTCGGCGCAGACATGACCATTGAACAGGGGGCCGACGCGGCGAAATCCTGCGCCATCTCGCTGCTCGCGCAGGTGAAGAAGGCCTGCGGTGGCGATCTTTCGCGCCTCGTGCGCGCGGTGAAACTGGTGGGCTTCGTCAACTCCACCCCCGACTTTACCGATCAGCCCAAGGTGATCAACGGCGCGTCCGATTTCCTCGTCGCCGCCTTGGGTGACGCGGGGCGCCACGCCCGCTCCGCCGTCTCGGCGGCCGCGCTGCCGCTCGGCGTGGCGGTCGAGATCGAAGGCATCTTCGAGATCCGCTGATCCCATGCGCCCCGCCCTGCCGCCTGCCTTCCTCAAGGCCCCCATCGCCCACCGCGCCTATCACGACCGCGCCCAAGGCCGCCCCGAAAACAGCCGCGCCGCGATCCGCGCGGCCATCGCCGCGGGCTACGCGATCGAGATCGACCTTCAGCTTTCGCGCGACGGCGTGCCGATGGTCTTCCATGACGAAACGCTGGAACGCCTCACCCCGCAGGACGGCTGGCTCTGCGACATGACCGCCGCCGCGCTGGCCGAAATCCCGCTCACAGGCGGCGACGAAACCATCCCCACCCTTGCCGAGGTGCTTGCCCTCGTCGCGGGCCGCGTGCCCCTGCTGATCGAACTCAAGGATCAGACCCTGCGCATGGCGGAAACCGATGGCCGGCTCGAGGCCGCCACCGCCGCCCTTCTGGCCGATTATGCAGGCCCCGTCGCGGTGATGTCCTTCAACCCCCATTGCATCGCCCATATGGCCCGCCTCGCGCCCGGGCTGCCGCGCGGCCTAACCACCTCGGCCTATGATGCCGCAGACTGGCACCCCCTGCCCCCCGCCACCTGCGACCGCCTCCGCGACATCCCGGATTACGACCGGGTTCAGGCCAGCTTCATCAGCCACGAAAACACCGATCTCGCCCGCCCCCGCGTGGCCGAACTGGCCGGCCAAGGTGCCGCCATCCTGTGCTGGACGATCAAATCCCCCGCGGCCGAGGCCGCCGCACGCCGCATCGCGCAGAACATCACCTTCGAACAATACCCCGCCCCGATCCCGGCTTGACGGGCGGCCCCGCCGCGCCAAGTGTCTGGCGTCGGGCGGGGGGGCCAAGCCCCCCCGGGCCCCCCCTCCTCAAGAACCGGCACCGGCAGGCCATGGAAACCCACCTCCTCGACAGCGTGACCGACCTGCCCGCCGCCCAATGGGACGCCCTCGCCTGCCCCGAAGCGGCCACCGGCGCGCGCCCGATCGACCCCTTCACCACCCACCGCTTCCTCGCCGCGCTTGATGCCTCCGGCTCCACCGGCAGCGGCACCGGCTGGCAACCCCGCCCGCTCGTGATCCGTGACGGCGACCGCCTCCTCGCCGCCACGCCGCTTTATGTGAAATCCCACAGCCAGGGCGAATACATCTTCGATCACGGCTGGGCGCAGGCCTTCGAACGCGCCGGTGGGCGCTACTACCCGAAACTCCAGATCGCCGTTCCCTTCACGCCCGCCACGGGCCGCCGCTTCCTCGCCGCCCCGGATGCGCCCCATGCCCGCGACACGCTGGTCGAGGCGGCGATCCACCTCGCCCGCTCGAACCGCCTGTCCTCGCTGCACGCCACCTTCTGCACGGGGGAAGAGGCCGAAACGCTGGCCGCCCGCTACGGCCTGCTGCACCGGGTGACCCAGCAATTCCACTGGGAAAACCGCGGCTACGCCACCTTCGATGATTTCTTGGGCGACCTCTCCTCGCGCAAGCGCAAGATGATCCGCAAGGAACGCGAAACCGCCCGCGCCTCGGGCCTGACGATCCGGCAACTGACCGGCGATGAGATAGAGCCCCACCACTGGGATGCCTTCTGGGCCTTCTATCAAGACACCGGCGCCCGCAAATGGGGCACCCCCTACCTCACCCGCCGGTTCTTCACCCATGCGCAGGAAACGATGCGCGCCGACATGCTCCTCGTGCTGGCCGAACGCCCCGACGGCACCCCTGTCGCGGGCGCGCTCAACTTCATCGGGCGCGACACGCTCTTCGGCCGCTACTGGGGCTGCATCGAGGATCACCCCTGCCTGCATTTCGAACTGTGCTACTATCAGGCCATCGACTGGGCCATCGCCCACCACCTGCCGCGGGTGGAGGCCGGGGCGCAGGGCGAACACAAGCTGGCCCGCGGCTACCTTCCCACCCCCGTTCACTCCCTGCACTGGATCGCCGATCCCGGCTTCCGCAAGGCCGTCGCCGATTACCTGCAGGCCGAACGCCGCGCCGTCGATGAGGAAATCGAGGTGCTCACCGCCTATGGCCCCTTCCGGCGCATCACCGCCGAGACCTGACAGCAATGTTGACCTTTTCGCCATACGGTGCCACCCCTAGGGCAGCCACCCGCGGCACCCCGCAACCCGGTCGCGCCACGGTCGCCATACCGCCGATTTTTCAAGGAAAAATCACCCCGCCCGAAGCCCGATTTTTCGCAGGAAAATCGCCCCTCCCCCGCAAGACCCGAAGATCGCCATGACAGACCGGCCCACCTACACCCCCGTCACCCCCGCCGACCTCATCCCCCTCACCGCCACCGGCTGGACGGCGGTCGAAGGCGGCCGCGCGCTGGCCAAGGTCTTCACCTTCCGCAACTTCATTGATGCGATGGGCTTCATGACCCGCGCCGCGCTCTGGGCGGAAAAATGGAACCACCACCCGGAATGGTCCAACGTCTACAAGACCGTCACGGTCACGCTGACCACGCATGACACCGGCGGGTTGACCGAGCTTGACCTCCGCCTCGCCGCCAAGATGGACGCGCTCTACAACGACTGACGGCGCAAATGCGCCCTGCACCGGGCCACGGTCAGGGCGCAGGCGCGCGCCGGATCAATCCGCCACCTCCACCGTGGCCCAGGTCTCGAAACACACGCCCCCCGCCAGCGCCATCACCCCTATGGTCGCCCGGCCCCCAAGGCCGCGCTCGCGCCCGAACACCTCCACGAACAGGTCGGACAGGCCGTTCGATACCTTGTGGACATCCTCATAGTCCGGCGTGCAGACCACGAAATTCAGCGTCCGCACGATGCTGCTCACCCGGTCCAGCGATCCCACCGCCTGCCGGATGCCGCCCAGCACGTTCAGCCCCGTCCGCCGCGCCGCCTGATAGCCCTGCTCCGTCGTCAGGTCTGCCCCCAGCCGCCCCTTATGGGTGATCTCGGTGCCGATCTGCGCCACATGGCCCGACAGGAACAACAGGCTCCCCACCCGGTGATAGGGCTTCATCGTGCCGTAATCCGCCCCGTAATACCCCATCGCGTCGAAATCCGGGATATCCAGCCCCATCTCGATCGCCATCCGCTCCGGTGTCATGCCCGCGCCCTCCTGTCAGATGCGCCCAGCCTGCCCCGCGCCCCGGAACCCTTCAAGCCGCTTCCGGCGTCAACCATGGTCGCAAAAGCGCCATGGGATGCGCCCTGAGCGTCAGCCGCATGGAGACATAATCCTCCACCACCTGCTCGCCTGCCGTCATCTCGCGGAACACCACCGCCGGCTCCACGATCCCCTCGCCATCCATGTCGCCCGCAAACAGCGGCAGCGGCCTGCTCTCGCCCAGCGCCTTGGCCGCCCATAGCGCATCCCGCCGCGACAGGCCCAGCGCGGCAAAGCCATCCGCCTCTGCCAACCGCGCCAGCGTCAGCGCGCTCACCCCCGCCCGCCGCCACACATCCTCCACCGCCCGATATCCGTTGCCACGCGCGCCCACGATCCACTGCGCCTCGTCCTCGGCCATCCCCTTGATCTGCCGGAACCCCAGCCGCAGCGCCAATCCCCCCCGCCCGTCGGGTTCCATCACATTGTCCCAATGGCTGGCATTGATGCAGGGCGGGCGCACCACCACCCCATGTTCGCGCGCATCCCGCACGATCTGCGCCGGCGCATAAAACCCCATCGGCTGGCTGTTCAGCAGCGCGCAGGCGAAGATCCCCGGATGATGCCGCTTCAGCCAGGCGCTCGCATAGACCAGCAGCGCGAAAGACGCCGCATGGCTTTCGGGAAAGCCGTAACTCCCGAACCCCTCGATCTGCGCGAAACAGCGCGCGGCAAACGCCTCGTCATAGCCATTGGCGGCCATCCCCGCCATGAACCGGTCGCGGAACTCGCTCACATTCCCATGCTTCTTGAACGTCGCCAGCGACCGGCGCAGACGGTCGGCCTCGGTGGGCGAAAACCCCGCCCCGATGATGGCGATCTGCATCGCCTGCTCTTGGAACAGCGGCACGCCCAGCGTCTTGCCCAAGACCCGCCCCAGCTCGTCGGATGGGAAGGTCACCACCTCCTGCCCGTTCCGCCGCCGCAGGAAGGGATGCACCATGTCCCCCTGTATCGGCCCGGGCCGGATGATCGCCACCTGAATGACCAGATCGTAGAATGTCCGCGGCCGCATCCGGGGCAGGAAATTCATCTGCGCCCGGCTTTCCACCTGAAACACGCCCAGACTGTCGGCCTTGCACAGCATGTCATAGGTCGCCGGGTCCTCGGCGGGCAGGCTCGCCAATGTGTGATGCACTTGATGATGCCTGCCCATCAGATCAAACGCCTTGCGAATGCAGGTCAGCATCCCCAGCGCCAGCACATCCACCTTCAATATCCCCAACGTGTCGATATCGTCCTTGTCCCAGCAGATGACGGTGCGATCCTCCATCGTCGCATTCTCCACCGGTACCAATTCATCCAGCCGCCCCTCGGTGATGATGAACCCGCCGACATGCTGGCTCAGATGCCGGGGAAACCCCTGTATCTCGTCGATCAGCTGCATGGTCAGCGCCAGCCGCCTGTCCGCAGGGTCCAGCCCGATCTCGCGCAGCCGCGTCTCGGTGATCTGGCCGGGTCCGCCCCAGCCCCAGATCTGGCTCGACATCGCCGCCAGCGTATCCTCGGTCAGGCCCATCGCGCGGCCCACCTCGCGCACCGCCCGCTTGCCCCGGTAATGGATCACCGTCGCGCACAGCCCCGCCCGATGCCGCCCGTATCGCGCATAGATATGCTGGATCACCTCCTCGCGCCGCTCATGCTCGAAATCCACGTCGATATCCGGCGGCTCGTTCCGCGCCTCGGACACGAAGCGCTCGAACACCATCGTCCCGATCTCGGGCGAAACGCTCGTCACCCCCAGCGCATAACACACCACCGAATTGGCCGCCGACCCCCGCCCCTGGCACAGGATCCCCCGCCCCCGCGCGAAATCCACGATGTCATGCACCGTCAGGAAATAGGGCTCGTACCGCAGCTTCCCGATGAGCTGTAACTCATGCGCCATCTGCGCCCGCACCCGCTCCGGCGCACCATCCGGGTATCGCCAATCGAGCCCCGCCCAGGCCAGCCGCGCCAACCGCTCCGCCGCCGTCTCGCCCCCCGTCACCTCGGACGGATATTCATAACGCAACTCGTCCAGCGAAAAGGCCAACCGCCCCGCCACCTCCCCCGCCCGATGCACCGCCGCCTCATGCCCGGCAAACAGCCGCAGCATCTCGGCCTCCGACCGCAGCCGCTGCTCGGCATGGGGCAGCGCGCGGCGGCCCAGATCATCCACCCGCACCCCCAGCCGGATCGCCGTCAGCACATCCGCCATCCGCCGCCGCGACCCGTGATGCATGATCGGCAGCGCGCTCGCCACAGGCAGCACCCCCACCCCCTCGGCCAGCCGCGAAAGTCGCGCGAAGCGCGCCCGGTCCTGCCCGTCATAGCGCGGCGCCATCAGCAGGAAACACGCCCCGGCAAAGCGCGCCACCAGCCGCGCCACCGCGCCCCGCCACGCCTCCATCTGCCCCCGCTGGGGTGGATGGATCAGCATCGCCATCCCCGCCCCCCAGTCCAGCAGATCCTCCAGCGACAGGTCGCACTCCCCCTTCTCCACCCGCAACCGCCCTGTTGAGATCATCCGGCACAGCCGCCCCCACGCCGCCCGATCCCCCGGCAGGCAGGTCACCGTGAACCCATCCCGCAGCACGATCCGCGCCGCCGGGATCAACCGCGTCCCCGGCCAGTCCCGCCCCTCCTCCGCCGCCAGCCGCGCCAGTTCCCGCGCATGGGCATGGGCGCGCACGATCCCCGCCACGGAATTCACATCCGCCACCGCCACCCCGGCCATCCCCATCGCGGCAGCACGCGCCATCACCTCCTCAGGATGCGATGCCCCGTGAAGAAAGGTGAAATTCGACAGGGCAGAGAGTTCGACGAAAGCCATGGGCAGCAGGGGATTCGCAGATGTTCCGGCAGGAACATTATAGGAACATCTGCACCAAGGACGAGTCCCCAAACCAGCCCTTCACGCCGGATCAGACACCGTCAGACAGGATATCTACCGCCCGTTTCAGAACGTCCGAAACGCAGCCAGCGGCAACCCCTCGCGCGCCACTTCCTCGGCATGGGCCTCCAGCGCCGCACGATTCTCCTCGCGCCAAAGGCGATTGCGCTCCGCCTGCGCAGCCTTCGCATCCAAAGGCCCCGTCACCTCAACCCGTCCCATCCCATGCTCAGCCTCACGCATGACCGCACCGCTCCCTCACCCTACGTCCCCCAAGACCACCTCCAGCGCCTCCTCCGCCGTCTCCACGAACCGGAACAGCGCCAGATCGCCCGCGTTGATCAGGCCCTGATCCGCCAGCGCCTGCCAGTTCACCACGCCCTCCCAGAAGGCCCGCCCGAACAGCAGGAACGGCACCCGCTTCATCCGCCCCGTCTGGATCAGGGTCAGCGCCTCGAACATCTCGTCCAGCGTGCCGAACCCGCCCGGGAAGATGCAGATCGCCCGCGCCCGCATCAGGAAATGCATCTTGCGGATGGCGAAGTAGTGAAAGTTGAAACACAGGTCCGGCGTCACATGGGCATTGGGCGCCTGCTCATGCGGCAGCACGATGTTCAACCCGATGGACTGCCCCCCTGCCTCCGCCGCGCCCCGGTTGCCCGCCTCCATGATGCCGGGTCCACCCCCGGTCACCACCACCAGCTCGCGCCCGTAACTCTTCAGGCTCTCCTCCGTGACGAGGAAGGACAGCTTCCGCGCCTCCTCATACCACCGCGCCAGCCCGCCCGCAGGCCCCGTGCCATCCGCCCGCACCCGCGCCGATCCCATCACCACGACCGTGGACCGGATCCCCCGCTCATCCAGCACCATTTGCGGCTTCAACAGCTCCAGCTGCAACCGCACCGGGCGCAACTCCTCGCGCATCAGGAAATCGGTGTCGGTGAAGGCCAGCCGATAGGCCGGCGCCCGCGTCTGCGCCGTATCCGGCAACCGCTCCGCCGCCGCCGCATCCTGCGAACTGTCGCGGAACGGGTGGCTGCGTCCGTCTTCCTTGGGTGTCATGCCGTTCCTCTTGTTGCATGGGTCATCCGCCCTCTCTATAGGGTCGCACCGGATCAGCCAATCAGAACGGGGGAACTGCCCATGTCCTACGCCGCGCTAGAGCACGCCATCGAAGCCGCATGGGAGACCCGCGACACCATCACCCCCGCCACCAAGGGCGAGGCGCGCGATGCCATCGAGACCACGCTGAACGCGCTCGACAGCGGCAAACTCCGCGTCGCCGAACGGCAGGCCGACGGGCAATGGCACGTCCACCAATGGGCCAAGAAGGCCGTGCTGCTGGGCTTCCGCATCAAGGACATGGAACACCATTCCGGCGGCCCGCAGGGCGGCGGCTGGTGGGACAAGGTGGACAGCAAGTTCCACGGCTGGGGCCCCGATCAATGGCGCGCCGCAGGCTTCCGCGCGGTGCCCAACTGCGTCGTCCGCCGCTCGGCCCATATTGCCAAGGGCGTGGTCCTCATGCCCTCCTTCGTCAACCTCGGCGCCTTTGTCGATGAAGGCACCATGGTCGATACCTGGGCCACCGTCGGCTCCTGCGCGCAGATCGGCAAGAACGTCCATCTCTCGGGCGGCGTCGGCATCGGCGGCGTGCTCGAACCCATGCAGGCCGGCCCCACCATCATCGAAGACAACTGCTTCATCGGCGCTCGGTCAGAGGTGGTCGAAGGCTGCATCGTGCGCGAAGGATCCGTCCTCGGGATGGGCGTCTTCATTGGCAAATCCACCAAGATCGTCGATCGCGAGACGGGCGAAGTCATGTATGGCGAGGTGCCTGCCGGATCCGTCGTCGTCGCGGGTTCCATGCCCTCGAAGAATGGCATCAACCTCTACTGCGCCGTGATCGTGAAAAAGGTCGATGCCCAGACCCGCTCCAAGACCTCGATCAACGAACTTCTGCGCGACTGATCCCACCAGATCCGACCCTGCCCCTTCATCTTGGCCCAAATACCCAGATCCACCGCCACCAACCCCCACCCCGGTCGCCTGACGGCGCCCTCCCCTCCCCCGAATCCGGGGGGGGGGCCGGGGGAGGGGGATGCCCGAAAAGGCCCCGCCCATGTCCGAAGCCTCGCCCGAATCCGACAAGCCAAAGCGCGAAAAGCGCCCCCAACAGGTCTATACGCTGGTGGTGGAAGTGGGCCGCAAACCCGGCGACGGCCTGCCCGACAAGGCCACCGGCGCCGCGCTCATGATCTACGCTTCCGGCGTGGATGAGGAAGAGGCCGTCCGCGAAACAGTCGCCATCCTGAAACAGGCCGACATGGCCCCGCTCGATGTCTCGGGCTATGGCACGCTGGAGGAACGCCTCAAGGCCGGGGACGAGATCGACACCGAAGAACGCGCCCTCATGCAGCGCGCGCTGGATGAAAACTCCGTCATCGTCGCCCAGATGACCCCCTTCTTCGACTAGCAGCCGGGTTCACCGTCACCCTCGGCGCAGGAACACCGCGGTTGCACCGCGGCCAGACCGCATCTAGCGTGAAGTGATAATTCGCGCAGTCGCGCAGGCGATGATCCGCGCCCGTCGGATCGTCCCGTCTTGGCGCTCCGGTCCGGGCCTTCCTTTCCCGTCCCTTCCGCGCCGAACCCAGATTTCATGACGAAGGTGAAACGCAAAAATGAACACGGAAAACATCAAGATAGCTGTTCCTGTTGCGGCGTTCATCAGCGTCGTCGCCGCCATTGCCTATACGCAACTCAAGAACGACGATCCCACCGATATCGCCGATCTCCAGAACGACATCGAGGCGCGTGGAACGCTCTCAACGGCCGACCATGATTTCCCGGCCTCTCTCGCGCAAAGAAAATTCAGGATAGAGCTGGCAGGATAGAACTGGAGACTTGCCTGCTGCGTGTCGAAGTCGCCTTCAACGAGGAGCACGTCTGCACGCCCTCCCACTCTCCCGATTTTCTGTCCTTCGTCAGGACCGAGCTTCAGCTGTCCGATGCACTGGAGGTCTCCTCGCTGGAAGATAACATCCGTGACACCTCGGTCCTCATGTTCTCCATCGCCCCGTCGTTCAGAAATGACCCAGAGGTTCTGCCGATCACGAAATCGGGCACGCAGTGTGACGGCCGCCGTGCAGAGACTTACAGATCGAGCATATGGAACGGTACATTTTCCCCAAGGATGTCGCCACCGACCTTGAACAGGCCATCCGGCAGTACACTGAGGAATTCTGCTAGACCTCAAACCGCCCGCCGCTGCACCCGCTGCATCGCGTTGCGCAAAGGCGCCGCCTCAAAGGCATCCAGCACGCGCCGCGCCGGGGCCATCCCCTCGGGCCCGGCGATCCCCAGCCCGCAGCCGCCCGCCTCCACCACTTCCGCCATGCCCAGATCCAGCACCACGCCCTGCGCCACCGCGCGGCGGCTGTCGGCCACCGCCATCTGCCCGTCGGCCAGATGCCGCGCCAGCACCAGCACCTCCTCCTCGCCGAACAGGTATTCCGCCTCCGGCCCCGCCACCAGCACCGGCTGGTCGGGCGACACCAGCATGTCGCCCCCCTCCCCGAAATAGGGCGCGCGCAGCCGGATCGGCGCCATGCTGCCCCGGCTCGGCACCTGTACCCGCGTCACGGCCACCAGTGCCACCGCCCCGTGATCCCGCGTCACCACCCTATCGCCGGGCCGCAGCGCGCCCGCCGCCACCGGCCCCTGCCGCGTCAGCACCGGCGTCGCCACACCCAGCCAGCCCAGCGGCCCCGGCTGCGCCCGGCCCTGCATCGCGCCGAACCACAGCACCGCCGGATGCCGGATCACCCCCGCCCCCCCGGCACACAGCGCCATCAGATCCGCCCGCCGGATCGGCATCGCCGCCGCGCCTTCCGCCCGCAAGCGCTGCCCCGCCAGATCCATCTCCATCCACCAGCCGCGCCCGCGCATGTCCCAGCCGAAACTCAGCCGCGCCACCCCGATCTTCTGCGGCAGGGGTCCGGGCAGCACATGCCGCAGCACCCGCCCGCCCTGCCGATGCAGAAGGGCCATCCCCGCCCCCAGATCGTGGAACAGCGACAGCGCCACCTCGTCCGCCCCGCTGCCCGCGCGCAGATCCAGCAACACCCCGGCCCCCGCCAAGGGCATCTCAATCTCGAACACCAGGATCCCATGCTCCAGCGCGCCCGTCGGCGGCGCGGCGGGCGGATCGGGCTGGTCCGACAGGGCGATCCAGCGCGTCAAGTCAGGCGGCGGGCTTAACCATCATGTCGCGCATCATGACCTGAGCCTCGAAGGCGCGCAACACGCGCCGTGCCGTCGGCCCATAACCCGCGCCACTTTCCGGGTCGATCTCGGGAAAGATCGCCACCAGCTCCTCCAGCACATCCCGCTCCAGCGCCTCCAGCGCCTGCGTGGCCGGAAAGAAGCTCTCCGCCGCCAGACCCTCGGCCCAGATCACCTGATGGCGGTCAAACAGCAGATGCAGATACTCCACCTCGCCCCCTGCGACGCGGCGGATCGTGCCGTCATTCACCAGATGCTTGGCCGCGATCAGCACTTCCGCCGCCCCGAACAGAACCTCGGCCATCGCGCTCTGCACCATCACCCGATGCTCGGGCGACAGCCGCAGCGCCCCATGATCCCCCAGCGCGCCCGCGGCAAAGGCGATGGGCGCACAGCGCCCTTCCGCCACAACCCGCTGCCGCCCGATCCAGCGCACCGGCTGCGCCCCGTCATCCCGCGTCAGCACCAGATCCCCGGCCCGCAGCGCCTCGACCGGCACCAATCCCTCGGGCGTGGCGATGCGCGTGCCGGCCACGAAACAGGGGATCATCGACAGCGTCACAAGGCCCACATCCGTGCCGCCCTGCCCGTTCGACACGGTGTAGGTAAAACTCTGCGTCTCCACCGTGCCATTTGCCACCACGGTAAAGGTCCCGTTCGCATTCAGCGTGATCTGCTCGCCCGAGGCCAGCGTGATCGTCTGCCCCGCCACCACGGGCTGACCGTTCACATGGGTAATGACCAGCGACCCGACGGTCGTGCTGTCATTGGCCAACACATTCACCACGCGGTCGTTGTTCACCCGCACCGTGGCCGTATCATCCACCGCCACCACAGTGGTCTGGATCGAATCCCCGGCAATCAGCAGGTTAGAGTCATATGACGCATCCGACACATCCGCGATGCCGATGCGGATCGTGTTCTGCACGCCGGAATTCACCGGAATCGACAGCGACAGCACCACCGTGAAGCCGTCCATCTCGGTGTTGTAGGCATCGTTCTGGTTGTTGACGAACAGGTTCTGCTGCGTCGCGCCGTTGATGTTGTTCACACTGGCCGTGCCGCCGTTCACCGTCATCCGCACCGACACGCCATTCACCCAAACACCGACCACATCGTTGAAATTGCTGTTGATGTATTCGGGGTATTCTTCCGACGCAAAGACAAAGCGCATCGTCATCACGCTGCCCGTCGGCACGAAGGTCACATCAAGAAAGGCCGCGTCAAAGGTGTTCGCGCCGGCCAGCGCGTTGAACTGCGCATTGTTGTTCGGCCCGTTCGTATCGGTGGACGTATCGGCGTTGCGGTTGGGGTCCCCGTTCGACTGGGTGAAATCCGTCACCCGCCCCGTGGACAGGATCACACCTGTATTCGACGGCACCACGCCCGGCGCCAACTGCCCGTTCGAGTAGATGGCCTTCGCCCGTGCATCCCCGGTATAGGTTGCCCCCAGAACCGTAACGCCATCGCCAAAGATGGCATTTGCCATCTGAATGGCCGTCGCGTTGGTGTTGTAGGTAAGCTCCGCACCCGTTGCCATGACATGCCATCCGCTGCGCCCCTGCCCAACGGCACGGGCTGTTAACTAACATTAACACCCCCCCTGCACCCGGAATCGTCCGAAAGTATGGCCTTGGCCGCGCAGAAGTCTGGCCGCCCTAAACTTCCGCCCCGCCGATCCGTCTCATTTCTGGCTGCCCCAACCCCCACCCCCGCCTCCGCCACGGATGCCCCCCGGTTGCGGCCCTGCCGCGCAGGGGCTATGCCTGTCCCGCCCCGCCGAAAGGACAGCCATGCCCACCGATCCCGCCACCCTGACCGCCGCCCTGATCCGCTGCCCCTCGGTCACGCCCACCGAAGGCGGGGCGCTCGTGCTGCTGCAGGACCTGCTGACCAAGGCAGGCTTCACCTGCACCCGGGTGGACAGGAACGGCACCGCCAACCTCTTCGCCCGCTGGGGCACGCGGGGCGCAAACCGCAGCTTCGGCTTCAACGGCCATACCGATGTCGTCCCCGTGGGCGACCGCGCCGCCTGGACACAAGACCCGTTCGGCGCCGCTGTCGTGGACGGCTGGATGTATGGCCGTGGCGCGACCGACATGAAATCCGGCGTCGCCGCCTTCGCCGCCGCAGCCATCGACTTCGTGCAGGACACGCCCCCCGACGGGGCCGTAATCCTCGCCATCACCGGGGATGAGGAAGGCGACGCCACCGATGGCACGGTCGCCCTGCTCGACTGGATGGCACAGAACGGCGAAGGCATGACCCACTGCATCGTAGGCGAACCCACCTGCCCCGATCACATGGGCCAGATGATGAAGATCGGCCGCCGCGGCTCGCTCACCGCCTGGTTCACCGCCACCGGGGTGCAGGGCCACTCCGCCTATCCCCACCGCGCTAGGAACCCCATGCGCGCGCTGACCACGCTCCTCTCCCGCCTGCCCGATCAACTGGATCAGGGAACCGATCACTTCGATCCCTCCACCCTCCAGATCACCACGATCGACTGCGGCAACCCCGCGAACAACGTCATCCCCGCCCGCGGCAGCGCCACCATCAATATCCGCTTCAACGATGCCCATACGGGCGAGGCCGTCGCCACATGGCTCCGCAGCGAAGCGGCCAAGGTGGAACAGGAAACCGGCGTCACCATCGCCACCCGCATCCAGATTTCCGGCGAAAGCTTCCTCACGCCCCCGGGCGATCTGTCGGCCCTCGTCTCCCGCGCCGTGCAGGCCGAAACGGGCGTAACGCCGGAACTTTCCACCACCGGCGGCACCTCCGACGCCCGCTTTGTCAAGGATCACTGCCCCGTGGTGGAATTCGGCCTCGTGGGCCGAACCATGCACCAGGTCGATGAACGGGTAGAGGTCGCACAGATCCACCAGCTCAAATCCATCTACACCCGCATCCTGCGGGATTACTTCGCGGCATCCTGACCATGACGATCCAGATCACCCCCACCCGCGACATCGCCACCTGCCGCCACCTCCGCCGCGTGGTCTTCATCGAAGAACAGGGCGTCCCCGAGGCGGATGAGATCGACGACAAGGACGATGCGGCGATCCACCTCCTCGCCACCGATGCGGGCCGGCCCGTCGGCTCTGCCCGCCTCCTCCTCCTTGGCCAAACCGGCAAGATCGGCCGCGTCTGCGTCCTGCCCAGCCACCGCGGCACCGGCCTCGGCGCGGCCCTCATCCGCGCCGCGCTGGTGGAACTGCGCGCCCAGGGCATGACCATCGCCAAACTCGGCAGCCAGACCCATGCCATCGGCTTCTACGAACGCCTGGGCTTCACCCCCGCCGGCCCAGAATACATGGACGCAGGCATCCCCCACCGCGACATGACCCTCCCCCTGTAACGCGGCGGGGCGACTGCCCGAAGGCAAGGTTCGCCACCCGCGCCCCTCCGGCCGCAAGCGCCCCCTCCCCCTGCCCCCTTCCCCGTTGCGCAAATATCCTCTGGGGGTCCGGGGGGCGAAGCACCCCCGGGCGGCGCGTCCGGGCCCCCCGTCCGAAGGAATGGCCTTTCCCTGCAACCCGTGCTAGGGCAGGTCCATGCAGGACATCCCCACCAAAGCCCAGATACTCCAGTGGATCGCCGATAATCCCGGCCTCTCGGCCAAACGCGACATTGCCAAGGCCTTCAACATCAAGGGCGCCGCACGGATCGACCTCAAGCGCATCCTGCGCGAACTGGAAGACGAAGGCGCGGTCACCAAAAAGGCCCGCAGCTACCGCGATCCCGACACGCTGCCCCCCGTCACCCTGCTGACCGCCCTGCCGCCCGATGCGCAGGGCGACATCTTCCTGCGCCCCATGGAATGGCAGGGCGCAGCCGAAGACGCCCCCCGCATCCTCTTCATCCCCAAAAAGGGCGATCCGGCCCTCGGTGCAGGCGACCGGGTGCTGGCCCGCCTGTCCAAGGTCGATCTCGATGACTACCAGTATGAGGCCCGCCTCATCCGCCGCCTCGGATCGAACCCCGTCAAGCTGCTCGGCATCTTCCGCAAATCCGCCGAAGGCGGCCGCATCATCCCCATCGACAAGGGGACCGACAAGGACTGGCTCGTCGGCCGCGACGACACGGCAGGCGCCCGCGACGGGGAGTTGGTCGAGGCCGAACAGCACGGCCCCAAACGCATGGGCCTGCCCCGCGCCCGCATCGTGGCCCGCTTGGGCGATCCGATGGGGCCCAAGGCCGTCTCGCTCATCGCCATCCACCAGCACGGCATCCCCGACCACTTCCCCGATCCGGTCATCGCCGAGGCCGAGGCTGCAAAGCCCGCTCCCCTCGACGGGCGCGAAGACCTGCGCGACCTGCCCCTCGTGACCATCGACCCGTCGGATGCCCGCGACCATGACGATGCCGTCTTCGCCGAGGCAGACCAAGACGCCGCAAATCCCGGCGGCCATATCGCCTGGGTCGCCATCGCCGATGTCGCCCATTACGTCCGCCCCGGTTCTGCCCTTGACCGCGAGGCGCGCAAACGCGGCAATTCCACCTATTTCCCCGACCGCGTGGTTCCCATGCTGCCCGATGTCCTGTCGGGCGACCTGTGTTCACTGCACGAAGGCGTGGACAGGCCCTGCCTCGCCGTCCGCCTGAAACTGGATGCCGAGGGCAACAAGATCTCCCACCGTTTCGTCCGGGGCATGATGCGCTCTGCCGCGTCCCTGACCTATGAAGAGGTGCAGCAGGCGCAGGACGGCCACCCCACCCCACGCACCGCCACCCTGATGGAGCGGGTCATCACCCCCCTCTACGCCGCCTATGCCGCCGCGACCAAGGCCCGCCACCTGCGCCAGCCGCTCGATCTCGACCTGCCCGAACGCAAGATCGTGCTGTCCGACGAAGGCAAGGTCCTCTCCGTCGCCTTCCGCGAACGCTTTGACGCCCACCGCCTGATCGAGGAGTTCATGATCCTCGCCAATGTCGCCGCGGCCGAGGAACTGACCCGCCTGAAACGCCCCCTCCTCTTCCGCGTCCACGAAGAACCCAGCCCAGAGAAACTCGACGCGCTCCGCGAAGTGGCCGAGGCGTCGGGCTTCACCCTGGCCAAGGGGCAGGTCCTGAAAACCGCCCACCTCAACCGCCTGCTCGCACAGGCGCAGGGGACGGAGTTTGACGAGCTGATGAACATCACCACCCTGCGCTCCATGACGCAGGCCTATTACCACCCGCAGAATTTCGGCCATTTCGGCCTGTCGCTGCGTAGCTACGCCCATTTCACCTCGCCCATCCGCCGCTATGCCGATCTGATCGTCCACCGCGCCCTGATCGCAGGCCACGACTGGGGCCGCGACGGTCTGTCCCCGCAGGACATCGAAACCCTGGATGAGACCGCCAAGCTGATCTCCGATGCCGAACGCCGGTCGATGACCGCCGAACGCGACACCAACGACCGCTACCTCGCCGCCTACCTGTCCGACCGCGTGGGCAGCGAATTCACCGGCCGCATCTCGGGCGTGCAACGCTTTGGCCTCTTCGTGAAGCTGGATGAAACCGGAGCCGACGGCCTGATCCCGATCCGCGAGGTGGGGCGCGAATTCTTCCATTATGATGACCAGACGCAAACGCTGATGGGCGCCGATACAGGCCTGACGCTTGGCATCGGGCAAAAGGTCACCGTGCGGCTCTCGGAGGCGATCCCCGTCACCGGTGGCCTCACGCTGGAACTGATCTCGCTCGACGGCGCCCCCCTGCCGCGCAGCCCGCGCGCCGGCAAGAAGGGCCGGTTCTCGCCCCGCAAACCCGGCGCCGCCGCCGCCCGCGATGCGAAACTCAAACGCAAGGTCATCCGCAAACGGCGCTGACGGCAACTCTCCGCCCGCACGCGCGCCCGGCATCTTTGTGCCGGGGCGGCGCTGCCTTATCTTCTGCCCAAACCACAAGAATGATCCGACAGGCAGGTGACGTGATGCGTGCAGCGATCCTTTCCCTCTCCCTCCTTCCGCTACCCGCCCTTGCAGACCCCGCCGCCTTGCCGCACCTTGCCACGCCACAGCACATCGCCCCCGGAGACGGCATCGTGATCCAGATCGGCACCCAGTCGGGCCTCGCGCAATGGGCCGAAGGTTTCCGCCCCCGGGCGCTGGCCGCAGGCATCTCCCCCGCAATCCTCGACCGCGCCCTCGCGGGCCTCCGCTATAACCCCGACGTCATCGAAAAAGACCGCAACCAGGCCGAGTTCACCCGCACCATCTGGGATTACCTCGACCGCGCGGTGTCCGACCTGCGGGTGGAAAACGGCCGCGCCGCGATCCGCGACAACCTCGCCCTGCTTGACCGGCTGGAAGCCACCTATGGCGTCCCCCGGGAAGTGGTTGTCGCCGTCTGGGGGCTGGAATCGAGCTTCGGCGCCAATCGCGGCGATATCCCCGTGATCGAGGCACTGGCCACACTCGCCTATGACGGCCGCCGCGGCGCCTTCTTCGAAGGCCAGTTGATCGACGCGCTGCGCATCCTGCAAAGCGGCGACGCGCGGCTGGAGAATTTCACCGGCAGCTGGGCCGGGGCGATGGGGCATACCCAGTTCATCCCCTCCAGCTTTCACAGCTTTGCCGTGGATTTCGATGGCGACGGGCGGCGCGACATCTGGTCGGACGATCCCACCGACGCGTTGGCCTCCACCGCGGCCTATCTGGCGAAATCCGGCTGGCAGACCGGGGTGCCATGGGGGATCGAGGTGACGCTGCCCAACGGGATCGACTACATGCTGGCCGGCAACGGTCAGGCCAAACCCATCGCCGACTGGGCCGCGCTTGGCCTACGCAGCGCAGACGGCGGCGCCCTGCCCGACATCGGCCCGGCCGAGCTTCTGCTGCCCGCAGGCGCGCAGGGGGCGGCCTTCCTCATCACGCCCAATTTCCGCGCGATCGAGCGCTACAACACCGCCGATGCCTATGTCATCGCGATCGGCCACCTCTCCGACCGGCTGACCGGCGGCCCGCCCATCCGCGCGGCATGGCCCCGGCAGGATCGCGCCCTGACGGGCGACGAACGGCGCGAATTGCAGGCCCGGCTCACCGCCGCAGGGTTCGATACCGGCGGCGTGGATGGCAGGATCGGCCCCAAGACCCTCGCCGCCGTGCGCGCCTTCCAGCTATCCATCGGCATGGTGCCTGATGGCTATGCCTCGCCCTCTCTCCTGATGCGGCTGCGTTGATGGCAGCCTGGCAGGGGGGCCGTCTGCCCCCCTCGTCGCTACGCTCCTCACCCCCCGAGGATATTTGACCAACGGGGAAGCAGGCAGACTCAAGGTTGCCGTTTGGGCGCGCGCAGCCAGCCCTCCGCCCATTCCACCCGCCCGCAGCCCGCAAAGGCCGCCAGCCGGTCCAGTTCCGCCTCAAGCTTCGCCAGCCGCCCCTTGCCGAAACCCACCCCCGGCTCGGGCCAGACCGCGCGTAGGGCCAGCACATCGCCCGCGCGCTTCACATCCATCCGCCCCACCAGCCGCGCCCCTTCCAGCAGCGGAAAGACATAGTAACCGAACACCCGTTTCGGCTCTGGCACGAAAACCTCGATCCGGTAGCGGAAGCCGAACAGGAACTCTGCCCGCGCCCGATCCCGCAGCGCGGGGTCAAAGGGCGACAGCACCCGCAGCCGCGCAGGTGGCTCCGGCACCTCGGCCCCCGCCAGCCCCGGCAGCGCGAAAACACGCCGCCGCGCGCCCTCTGCGCCTTCCACGGCCACCTCTTCAACACGGCCCGCGCGCAGGGCGCCCGCCAGCCAGGCCTTCGCCTCCTCCGGCCGGATCGCATCCCAATAGGCCGCCACCTCGCCCGCCGTCCCGAAGCCCAGCCGCTCCAGCGCCGACAGGCAGGCCCATTCGACCAGCGCCGCCTCGTCCACCTCCACCCGGCGCTGCGCCTCAGGGATCACCCGCTCCGCCAGATCATAGACCTTGCGAAACCCCTCGCGCCGCGTGATCGCCAGCTGCCCCGTCCGCCACAGCCATTCCAGCGCCGTCTTCGACGGGTGCCAGTCCCACCACCCGCCCCGCCCCCGCACCTCGCCCGCGCCCACCTCGGCGCTCGTCACCGGGCCGTCACGGGAGATCCGATCAAGGATCGTGTCGAATTGCGCCTCATAGCCATCGCGGAACCAGCGGCGCCAGTTGCCCTCCAGTCGCGCCGCATCGCGGGCGAAACGGTGCCGCCAATAGGGCCACAGCCCCACCGGCAGGATCGCGGCGTCATGCGTCCAATGCTCCCACAGCGCGCGCTCCCGCTCCACCAGCCGCGCCAGCGCGGGCGGGCGGAACGCCGGGCGACGCGACCACAGGATCATGTCATGCGCCCGCGCCACGGTGTTGATGCTGTCCACCTGAACAAAGCCTATCCGCGCGACCAGCCCCGCCAGCGCCGCACCACCCGCCGCCCCCACCGGCGGTTCGGCCAGCGCGTGACGCGC
Source organism: Paragemmobacter ruber (assembly GCF_009908315.1). Classification (GTDB taxonomy): domain Bacteria; phylum Pseudomonadota; class Alphaproteobacteria; order Rhodobacterales; family Rhodobacteraceae; genus Paragemmobacter; species Paragemmobacter ruber. The sequence goes on along the minus strand of NZ_JAAATW010000004.1, from coordinate 243,735 downwards.
CAGAAACAGCCGCCGCGCGCGGTCATTCGGGATCAGGGGAACGCTCATCCCACAGCCGTAACAGCCCGCCCCCGCACTGGCCAAGCCCCCAGCCCTTCCCGCCTTGCAACATTCTGAAAAATCCGCCCGAAAAACGTGATCACAACAGGCCGCAGCGCGATTGCATCGCCCCAGCAACCGCCTATTCTTCATTCATTCATCAGCCCTTCGCCATGGATCGCCCTGCCCGGCCCGTTCGGTCGGCGGCGGTGCCAGACCATCCTTCTGTTCAAGCCGTACGGTACATGCCCCACGATACACCGCTCATCGCCACCATCGTCATCGGTCTGTCTCTAGCCTGCGTGATGGGCCTTCTGGCCCAGCGCCTGCGCCTGCCCGTGCTTGCGGGCTACCTGCTGGCGGGCTTCATCATCGGCCCCTTCACGCCGGGCTATGTCGCCGATCAGGACCTTGCCACCGAACTGGCCGAACTGGGCGTGATCCTGCTGATGTTCGGGGTGGGGCTGCACTTCTCGCTCAAGGACCTGCTCTCCGTGCGCCGCATCGCCATCCCCGGCGCCATCGGCCAGATCGCGGTGGCCACGGCGGCCGGGGTTGCCCTCGCGCTCCTCATGGGATGGGGCCTCGGCGCAGGGCTGATCTTCGGCCTGTCGCTTTCGGTCGCCTCCACCGTCGTCCTGCTGCGCGCCCTGCAGGACCGCGACCTTGTCGCTACGGGCCGGGGCCGCATCGCGGTGGGCTGGCTCATCGTCGAGGATGTGGTCATGGTCCTCGCCCTCGTCCTCATCCCGCCGCTCGCGGGGCTCCTCGGCGGCACCGCCCAGCCCGTAGAGGGCGAGGCCGCGCAGGAAGTCCTGCGCCTCGGCTTCGGCCCCGTCACCGCCACGCTGTCGGTCACGCTGGTGAAATTCGCGGCCTTCGTCGCGATCATGCTGCTGGTCGGGCGCAAGGTGATCCCGTGGATCCTGCACTACGTCGCCCATACCCGCAGCCGCGAGCTTTTCCGCCTTGCGGTCCTCTCCATCGCGCTCGGCGTGGCCTATGGCTCGTCACAGATCTTCGGCGTCTCCTTCGCGCTGGGGGCCTTCTTCGCCGGCATGGTCATGGCAGGCTCCACGCTCAGCCAGCAGGCCATGCGCGAAACCCTGCCGCTGCGCGACGCCTTTGCCGTCCTGTTCTTCGTCTCGGTGGGCATGCTCTTCAATCCGGCCATCATCATCGAGGCGCCGCTTGCCCTGCTGGCCACGGTGTCCATCATCCTCGCCGTGAAATCCGCGGCCGCCTACGGCATCGTGCGCGCCTTCGGCCATGACAAGGGCACCGCGCTGACCATCGCCACCAGCCTCGCCCAGATCGGCGAGTTTTCCTTCATCCTGATCGTGATGGGCGTGAAACTCGCCATCGTCCCGCCCGAGGCGAAGGATCTCGTCGTCGCGGGCGCGCTCCTGTCGATCCTCGCCAACCCGCTGCTCTTTGCCTGGCTCGACCGCTGGACCGCGCGCCACGCCCCACCGCCCCCCACCGATACCCCGGCCTGAGGCGAAGCACCCTCCCTCCCCCGGCACGGGGGAGGGTCGGGGAGGGGGTGGCCAATCCCAAAAGACCCGGCCGGATCAGCCGCCCAGCCCGGCCTCCGCCGCGATCTCGCGCGCCGATTTCCGCGCCCGCTCAGTGGCCGATTTCAACTGCCCGCAGGCCGCCATGATATCCTCGCCGCGCGGGGTGCGGATGGGGCTCGCATAGCCCGCCTTGTAGATGATGTCGGCAAAGGCCTCGATCCGCTCCCAGTCCGACCGCTCATAGGGCGCGCCGGGCCATTCGTTGAACGGGATCAGGTTGATCTTCGCAGGAATCCCCGCAATCAGCTTCACCAGCCGCCGCGCATCGGCATCGCTGTCATTCACGCCCTTCAGCATCACATATTCAAACGTGATCCGCTCCGAATTCGACAGGCGCGGATAGTCGCGCAGCGCGTCCAGCAGCGTGGCGATGTTCCACTTCTTGTTCACCGGCACCAGCCTGTCGCGCACCTCGTCGGTCGTCGCGTGAAAGGATACCGCCAGAAGGCAGCCGATCTCTTCCGCCGTCCGCGCGATCTCGGGCACGATGCCGCTGGTGGACAGGGTAATCCGGCGGCGCGACAGGCTCAGCCCCTCGCCATCCATCACCACGCGCATCGCATCCCGCACGTTGTCGAAGTTGTAGAGCGGCTCACCCATGCCCATCAGCACGACATTGGACACCAGCCGCGTCTCGTCCTTGGGTTCCCCCGGCACAGGCCATTCCCCCAGATCGTCCCGCGCCAGCATCACCTGCCCGACAATCTCCCCAGCCGTCAGGTTCCGCACCAGCTTCTGCGTCCCCGTATGGCAGAAGGAGCAGGTCAGCGTGCAGCCCACCTGGGAAGAGATGCACAAGGTCCCCCGGTTTTCCTCCGGGATATAGACCGTCTCCACCTCATGCCCGCCCGCGATCCGCACCAGATACTTGCGCGTGCCATCCGCCGACACCTGCCGCGACACCACCTCCGGCACCTCGATCACGAAATGCTCGGCCAGCAGCGCGCGATACTCCTTGGCAAGGTTCGTCATCGCCGCGAAATCGCGGATGCCGAAGTGATAGACCCATTGCCAGATCTGCCCCAGCCGCATCTTGGCCTGCCGCTCCGGCGTCCCCGCCGCGATCAGCGCCGCGCGCAGCTGATCCCGCGTCAGGCCGATGATATTGGTCCGCCCCCCCTCCGGCAGCTTGCGCGGGATGGTCAGCACGTCCTGCGTGATGGGCGCTGTAGCGGTCATGGGTCATCTGTCCTGAAAGGCCGGGAAGGCGTTGATATAGGGGATTCGCCCGAAAAACGAAAGCCACCCCCGCGCCCGCGCCTTGACCACCCCCCCCACCCGCCGCACATACTACCCAGTAGCACCGACCAAGGGCCTCAAGATGACCGTCAAGTCCTCCATCTCCCTGACCGACCAGCAGGATGCCTTCGCCCGCCGCCTCGTCGCCGAGGGCCGCTACAGCAGCCTCAGCGCGGTGATCCAGCAGGGCCTAGAACTCCTCCGCCGCGATTTCGAAGCCAGCGATGCCCTGCGCGCGCTTCTGGAACAGCGGCGGAAAGAACCTTCGTTGTCCTTCGAGGAGTTGGAGCGTCTTGTGAAAGACGATCTCGCCAAGGATCGGGGCGATCTTGGGCTGGACGCTTGACGCCGTCCCCGGCATTCGACGGGACCTGATCTCAATCGCCCGCTTCATAAGGCAAAGCGCAATCGCCAAAGGGGAACCACCAAGCCGCGCCATCGCGATGGCCGACAGGCGTCTTGAAGAAATCATGGCCGCCGCCGCCGCCCTGACCCACGCGCCGTACCAAGGCACCCGCTGCCCCGAACTCGGCCAGAATACCCGCCGCGTCACGAAGGATCGCGCCATCTTCTACTATGATCTAATCGAAGACCGGCAGGTGATCCGCCTCCTCGCCATCTTCTTCGGCGGGCAGGACCATGACGCCCGCATCCTCGCCCGCCTGCTCGCCCCCGACTGAAACGAAAAGGCCCCCGAACCGGGGGCCAAATCCATGCAATCCCCGCCGCCCTTACTGGCAGCGCGATTCCGCTTCCGTCATCGCCGCGGTGAACCCGCGCAGGCTGAACGTGTCCTGCGTCTGCGTCCCGCGTTCCGACCGTGCGGTCAAAACCGCCGACGTCCCCGCCTTCATCGCCGCCAGCAGCTGCGCATCCTGCTCGGGCGAGGCAGGCCACGCCCATTCACCATCGGTGAACAGCTCGAAACTCGTGCCATCCACATTCATCGCCACGGTCGAGCCATTGGCGAAAGGATAGCCCCCGGTAAAGGAAATCTCGCCCGGCCGCCCCGGCCGGAAGGTCACGAACAGCAGGATATCCCCCCGCCGCGCCTGCACCGGCTGGCCGTCGCGGGTGTTCACCGTCTCGCGCGGGACGGTCACGCCCCAGCATTCTTTCGGCTCTTCTTCGGTGAACACGTTCCAGTCCGACGTCACCGCCACACGGTTATCGGATTCCTGCGCAAACGCCGCGCCGCCGGTCAGGCTTGCCGCAAACAGAGCAGCGCCAAGGACGCGGCCGAACAGGGTGGTCATGGGGTAGGCCTCCGCACTTTGCCTCTTGTCCGCCCACGGCCCTGTCGCCGCCCCTTCCGGGGCCGCGCAAACCTTTTCCTGTGGCGCAGGACTTGCCAACTCGATACTCCCTTTTAATCGAGAAAGACCAATCCGCGAAAGCCCCTTGGGCAGAAAATCGCGCATCTGTGACGCTGACGGAGGACCCCATGCCCGCCACCCGCCCCCTGCCCGCCCCCATGATCGAACTCTGGCGCGGCGGGATGCTGGAAAGCACCCATCTCGGCCATGCCGTGATCTGCGACGCCTCCGGGGATATCGTCGAAAGCTGGGGCGATCCCGCCGCCGTGATCTTCCCCCGCTCGTCCTGCAAGATGATCCAGGCCCTGCCGCTCTTGGAATCCGGCGCGGCGGATGCGCATGGCCTGACCGACCGTCAGGTGGCGCTGGCCTGCGCCAGCCATCAGGGCGCGGCGATCCACACCGAGGCCGTCACCCGCTGGCTCTCCGACCTTGGCCTCAGCGATGACGACCTGCGCTGCGGCGCGCATGAACCCTATGACACGGCAGAGCGGAACCGCCTCATCAAGGCCGATGCCAAACCCTGCCAGTGCCACAACAACTGCTCCGGCAAACATGCAGGCTTCCTCACCCTCAACCGCCACCTCAAGGGCGATGCGGAATATGTCGCGGTGGATCACCCCGTCCAACGCGCCGCGAAACAGGCGCATGAAGAGGTGACGGGCGAATCCTCCCCCGGCTACGGCATCGACGGCTGCTCCGCCCCCAACTTCGCCACCTCTGTCCACGGCCTCGCCCGCGCCATGGCCCGCTTCGCCGCCGCCACCGGCACGGGCGATGCGCGCGACCGCGCCATGCACCGCCTGACCCGCGCCATGGGCCAGCACCCCGAAATGGTCGCCGGCGAAGGCCGCGCCTGCACCGAACTCATGCGCGCGATGGACGGCCGCGTCGCCATCAAGACCGGGGCCGAGGCCGTCTTCATCGCCATCGTGCCCGAACGGAAAATGGGCATCGCGCTCAAGATCACCGACGGCGGCACCCGCGGCGCCGAAGGGGCCATCGCCGCCCTGCTGGTGAAACTCGGCGTCCTCGACCCCGCGCATCCGGCCGCGTTGAAACGCCTCGACGCCGTGCAAAAGAACTGGCGCGGCATGGAAACCGGCATCATCCGCCGCGCCCCGGCCTTCCCGTGATCGCCACGCCACAAAAGGAAAGGCCCCCGTCGCGCTTGACGGGGGCCCCCTGTTACGACAGACCGGCCGAGGCCGACGCTTGGTGGGGGCTTTGAAATCGACCCCGGCCTGTCGTCTGCAACCGTGTATGCCCCCCGATCAGGGCGGAAATCAGATCAGATCAGGGTATTTCGGCGGACTCTTCGCGGCAGGTCCAAGGCTTGATTTGCCCGCCCAAGCGCGTAAGCTTGCCCAATGACGGTCCAGCCCCCGACCCCGTTCCCCAATTCCCTGCGCCTGACCGAACAGGTCAGCTTCGACCGGCGCGAATTGTCGCTGATCCTCACCCTCTACGGGCGCATGGTCGCGCTCGGGGAATGGCGCGATTACGGCATCTCCACGTTGCGCGAATATGCCGTCTTCGCCATCTTCCGCCGCACGGCGGAAAACCCGCTCTACCGCATCGAAAAACACCCCAAGCTGCGCGCGCGGCAGGGGATGTATGCCGTCGTCGGGATGGACGGCCAGATCCTGCGCCGCGGCCACGACCTGTCGGCCGTCCTGCGCGTGCTGGAACGCAAGCTCATCCGCCCGATCGACTGACGCCCGCCTCAGCGGCCCGATTTCGTGCCCATCACCGTGGTGCCATCCGGCGCGGCCCCGCCATCGCTGGGCCAGGTCAAGGTCGGCAGATCAAACCCAAAACTTCCCGCAAGGCTCGGCCCGGCAAGGACAGAAAGGATCAGGGCAAGGGGGGCAAGACGCTTCATCGTTCTCTCTCCTGAAATGAACTGTTTCGTTCACTCAAGAATATGAACCGATCGGTTCACCTTTTCAAGGCAATAGTGAACAGATCGGTTCAATTTTTCACCTTGCCCAATCTGCATGGCCCTCTAAATTAGAACTATTCTAATTCCAGTGAGTCGCTCATGATCCCCGGCCTGACCACCCGCCGCCGCTTTGCCGATCTGTCGGAACAGGAAATCCTCGCCCTCGCCATCTCGTCGGAAGAAGACGATGCCCGCATCTACCGCAGCTACGCCGAACGCTTGCGCGGCGAATTTGCTGCCACCGCCGCCCTCTTCGATGGCATGGCGGCCGAGGAAGACCAGCACAGACAGCGCCTGATCGACCTGCACCGCACCCGCTTTGGCGAGGTGATCCCCCTCATCCGCCGCGAACACGTGGCGGGCCACTATGCCCGCAAACCCGTCTGGCTGGCCCGGAACCTGCCGCTCGACACGATCCGGGGCGAGGCGGCGGCCATGGAACAAGAGGCGCAGCGCTTCTACGCCCGCGCCGCCCAAGGCACGACCGACGCCGCCACCCGCAAGCTGCTGGGCGATCTCGCCGCAGCCGAGGCTGGCCATGAACGCAAAGCCACCGACCTGGCCGAGCGCCACCTAACCGACGACGCGCGCAGCGACGAAGACCGCACCGCCCGCCGCCAGTTCATCCTGACCTGGGTGCAGCCGGGGCTTGCCGGGCTGATGGATGGCTCCGTCTCCACCCTCGCGCCGATCTTCGCCACCGCCTTCGCGACACAGGACACCTGGACCACCTTCCTCGTCGGCACCGCGGCATCGGTCGGCGCCGGGATCAGCATGGGCTTTACCGAGGCCGCGCATGATGACGGCGTCCTGTCCGGGCGCGGCTCACCCCTGAAACGCGGCCTCGCCTCCGGTGTGATGACGACGGTCGGCGGCATGGGCCATGCCCTGCCCTACCTCATCCCAGATTTCTGGACCGCCACGATCATCGCGATGGTGGTGGTCTTCGTGGAACTCTGGGCCATCGCATGGATCCAGAACCGCTTCATGGAAACCCCTTTCCTCCGCGCGGCCCTGCAGGTCGTCGTCGGCGGTGCGCTGGTCTTTGCGGCCGGCGCGCTGATCGGCGGGGGCTGATCGCCGGACGCAGGTCGTGACGCAGGACTTGCGCCGTTCACCCCGTAGGATGGGCAGTTCTGCCCATCCTACCCAGCGCCCCTTCATCCCGTAGGATGGGCAATCCTGCCCATCCTACCCAGCCCGCACCCCACCCGCGACCTGCACGCTCAGGATAGCGCCCGCGCACCGGCACAGCCCATCACGGCCGAACCCCCAGCAGCGCGGGCAACTCCGCCATATCGCCAAAGAGCACCGCCCCCTCGGCCACCAATCCCGAATGCACGCCCTTCGGCGCATAGCCGAAACACCGCATCCCCGCCAACCGCGCCGCCCGCGCCCCCGCCGCGCTGTCCTCGACCACGACGCAAGCCCCCGGATCGACCCCCAACCGCCCTGCCGCGTGCAGGTACAGATCCGGCGCAGGCTTGGGCCGGCCCATCGCCTGCCCCGAATAGAGATGCCCCCGAAACCGTTCCACCAACCCATGCTGTCCCAGCGTGATGGCCATCTTCTCGGGCGTCCCGTTCGATCCCATCGCAAAGGGGATCCCTGCCGCATCCAGCGCGTCCAGCACCCCCACCACACCCGGGATCAGCGGCACGGAGGCCCGCAGCATCGCATACATCCGTGCGTAGAAATCGCTGACCCAGCCCTCGGGCAGCCGCGCCCCGTTGGCGCGCGCCTTGGCCGCCACCGTCTCCACCGTCCCGCCCATATAGCCCGTCTCAAGCTCTTCCAGCGTCAGGCGCAGGCCATGGCGTTCCAGATCGTCGCGTATCATGATCAGCGTCGGATGCTCGCTGTCCACAACCACACCGTCGCAATCAAAGATCACGGCGGCGGGTCTCATGCCCCGGCCCTCAGGATGGTGACCACCGTATCGCCATAGGCGCGCTGATCCAGCCGCTCGAAACCCTGCGGGATCACCGGCGCCATCCCCTCTTCCCACAGGATCATCGCCTCGGGCGCGATCCATCCCCCCTCGACACAGGACGCCAGCGCCTTTTCGCCCAACCCCTTGCCATAGGGCGGGTCCAGAAACACCAGCCCGTAGCCTGGCCCCCGGTTCGGCCCCATCCGCGTGGCATCCCGGCGCCAGACATCCGTCACGCCCATCGTCCGCGTCAGTTCGATGTTCCGCCGCAAAAGCGCCCGCGCCGCCGCCCCGTCATCCACGAACGCCGCCCGCGCCGCCCCGCGCGAGATGGCCTCCAACCCCAGCGCCCCGGTCCCGGCAAACAGGTCCAGAACACGCGCCCCCGTGATCGGGTCTCCGTAACCCCCATTGATGAGCAGATTGAAGATCGCTTCCCGCACCCGGTCCGACGTGGGCCTCAGATGCGCCTTCGCATCCCCCTCGCCCACGGGCGCAAGATGCAGCCCCCGGAACTGGCCGCCGATGATCCTCATGCCTTCAGCAGCGTCTTCAGATCAACCGCGACATCCGCGACCAGCGCCGCATCAGGGGATTTTCCCATCTCGATCAACCGCTTGCCCACCATATAGGCGCGGCTGTCATTCATCGCATCCACCGCCAGCAGCTCCGCCCCGCGATAGTACCAGAAGGACACCGCCCCCTCCGCCCCGGCCCGCGTGGCGATCTGGTCATAGCCTGTGTTCAGCCCCGCGATCTGCAACTTGGTGTCATACTGATCCGACCAGAACCAGGGCAGCGCCTCATAGGGCTTGGCCGCCCCGCAGATGTTCTCGGCCACGGCTTCCGCCATGTCGATGGCGTTGCCCACCGATTCCAGCCGCAGCCGCCCGCCCTTCCAGGGGAAAGACGCGCAATCGCCCGCCGCCCAGACATGGGGAGCCGATGTCCGCCCCATCGCGTCACAGGCGATCCCGTTCTCCACCGCGATCCCCGCCGCCTCGGCCAGCGCCGTGGCAGGCACGATCCCCACCCCCGCGATCACGAAATCCGCAGGCAGTTCCCGCCCGTCCGACAGGCGCACCCCCGTGACCCGCCCTTCGCCGAGCAACCGCTCCAGCCCCGTCGATTCCAGGATCGTCACCCCCCGCGCGCCATGCAGCGCGCGGAAGTAATCCGATGTCTCCGGCGCCGCGACGCGTGCCAAGATGCGCGGCGCCATCTCCAGCACCGTCACCGCCAGCCCCAGCTTGGCCCCCACCGCCGCCGCTTCCAGCCCGATATAGCCGCCCCCCACGATCACCAGCCGCCGCCCGGCCACGAACTCGGCCCGCATCGCATCCACATCGGCCAGCGTCCGCACCGTGAACACGCCCGCCAGATCGCCACCGATCGCCGCAGGCAGCCGCCGCGGCACCGATCCCGTGGTCAGCACCAGTTCATCATATCCCACCGCGTCGCCGCCCACCGTCACCACCCGCGCGGCCGTGTCGATCGCCTCCACCCGCGCGCCCAGCCGCAGCGCAATCCCCTGTTCGGCATAGAACTCCGCCGACCGCAGCCACAGCCGCTCCTCCTCCATCTCGCCCAGAAGATAGGCCTTCGACAGAGGCGGCCGCTGATAGGGCGGCGCGGGCTCCTCGCCGATGATCGTGACCTCGCCCGCAAAACCCAGCGCCCGCAGCTTTGCCGCACAGGCCGCCCCCGCCTGCCCTGCCCCCACGATTACCACATGCGCCATCGCCCGTCCCCCGTTTTCATCTGGCCGAAGCCCGGGCCGGACCCTATATCCCTCCGCAAGTGAAACGCAACGACACGAGGGACAAGAATGACGATTTCCGTAGGCCAGCCGCTGCCCGAAGCCACGCTGATCCGCATGGGCGAAACCGGGGCCGAGGCCGTGTCGCTCCATGACAAGGCCAAGGGTCGCAAGGTGGTGATCTTCGCCGTTCCCGGCGCCTTCACCCCCACCTGCCACTCCGCCCATGTCCCCAGCTTCATCCGCACCAAGGACGGCTTCGCCGCCAAGGGCGTGGATGAAATCATCTGCGTCTCGGTCAACGATCCCTTCGTGATGAAGGCCTGGGGCGAAGCCACCGGCGCCACCGCCGCCGGCCTCACCCTGCTGGCCGATGCCGATTCCAGCTTCACCAAGGCGATGGGCCTTGCCTTTGACGCGCCCCCCGTGGGCCTGCTCGCCCGCTCCAAACGCTACGCGCTCTATGCCGAGGACGGCGTCGTCAAGGCGCTGCATCTGGAGGAAAGCCCCGGCGCCTGCGAAATCTCGGGCGGCGAGGCGCTGCTCAAGGCGATCTGACGCATACCGTCGGCCACAGCCGGAAATTGGTAAGTTTACCTTGCCAATTTCCGGTTATCATGCAAACAGGCAGCACATCATACATGGGTGCTGCATGCCGTCCGTTCTTTCCAGATCCCGCGTCATCGCCCGCCTCACCGGCACCCTGCCCGATGGCGGGTATGAAGACGGCACGCCGATCTACGCCCTCGACATGCCAGACCTTCTGCGCACAGAGGACGCCCCCACCCCGCAACGGGCCGAAATCGACCTCGGCGGCAAGCTCGCCTTCGTGATCGAGGACGTGCTGACCCGCGCCGAATCTGCCCGCCTGATCGAGGTGACCGAAACGCTGGGCTTCCGCGACGCCGCCCCCGGCATCAACACGCCGCCCGGAATGCGCCGCAACAAGACCGTCCACTGGATTGCCCCCCGCGATGCCATGGCCGAGATGTTCCGCCGCATCGCCCCCCTCCTGCCGCAGGAACTGGACGGCCGCCGCCTGTCCCCCGTCCTCAGCCACCGCATCAACACCTACCGCTACGACCGGGGGGATGAATTCAACCTGCATATCGACGGGGATTGGCCGGGCTTCGGCCTGTCACCCGATGGCGCGCGCATGGTGCAATGGGCAGGCACCCACTCCATGCTGACCATGCTTCTCTACCTCAACGGGGCCGAAGACGGCCTGCAAGGCGGCGCCACCACGCTTTACGATCAGGGCGAATGCCGCGCCGCCATCACCCCGAAAACCGGCCGCGCGCTGTTCTTCCGCCACGGATCGAACCGCGACACCGTCCTCCACGCGGGCGAGAGGCTGACAGGCGACGTTCCGAAATACGTGGCCCGCATCAACGTGATGTACGACCTCTGACCCCGGCCTTGACGTCGCAGTGAAGGGGGGGCTCACCCCGCCCCCCCTCAATCCCCTCCATGGCAGAACCACCCCCCCGACACCTCCCCGCCATGGGCATAGAACAGCCACAGCCGTTCGCCCTCTTCCGTCTCCACCCACCAGTAATCGCGCGGCCCTGACCGCCAGTCGGGATCGTCCAGCCACCATTCCGGCGCGATCCGCTCAGGCCCCACGGCCACCCGCGTCACCCTCTCGCGCCGCCGCCAGCGGAACCGCGCGGGCGGCGTCGGATCACCCTCCGGCGCGCCCAGCGGCTCGGGGCGGAACATCATCAGGGGCCGCGCCGCCCGCCGCGGCCACGGCCCGGCAAAAGGCCGCGACCACGCCGCCGCCAGCACCTGCGCGCCCTTCTCGGGCAGATGGCTCTCGCCCGGATGGAACCGGGTCACCGCCTCGGTCCCCAGCCGCACCCCCAGCTTGCCGATCAGATCGTCCAGCGCCGCATCCCCTGCCGCCTCACGCGGCAGCGCGGCACTCGCCCCCCCGCGCGGCAGCGCATCCCCCGCGCCCCCGCGCGGCAGCGCATCCCCTGCGCCCCCGGCGCTCGGCGCCCGATGCTGCACCGGTGATAGCGGCTCGGTCAGCACCGCCTCCAGCCGCAGCATGTCGATCCCGAAGCCCGCATCCAGATCGCCCAGCTTCATCCACAGCAGCGGCCGGATGCGATCCACCCGGTCCGATGCGCGCGCCAGCCCCACCTCGGCCACCTCCACCTGCCCATCGGCGCGAAAGGCCTGCAGCCGCACCCGCCGCGCGCCCCGCCCATGCCGCACCAGCCGCGCGCACAGCACCGGCAGCAGCCGGTCCACCGCCGCCTCTACATCGGACAACAGCCCGATGGGATCGGGCAGGCTGATCCGCGCCGCGAAATGCAGGGGCGCCCCCGCCGGTGTCACCGGCTCGGGCTCCAGCCCCAGCGCCTGATCCAGCCGCCGCAGCACCATCGCCCCGAACCGCCGCGCCAGCGCGGCACGCGGCAGCACGGCGATATCCTCCACCTGCCGCAGGCCCAGCCGCACCAGCCCCTCCACCGCCTCGGGCGGCAGCCGCAGCGCCGCCACCGGCAAAGGCCCCAGCGCCTGCCGCATCTTGCCCGGCGGTGCGATCACCCCGCGCGGGCCCGCCTCTGCCACCGCCCCCGCAACCGGCAGCACCCCGCCCTTCTCCCACCCGCGCCGCTTGGCCGCGCGCGACCGGGTGGCATGGGCCTCCTGCTGGATGGCATCGCCGCTGCGCGCCACCGGCACCCCCTGCCCCGCATGGCGCGACAGCGCCCATGCCGCCCCCGGCGTATCGGCAATCGCCGCCCGCAGGCTCAACCCCAGCGCGGCGCAATCCGCCTCCACCTGCGCCAGCAGCGCCGCCTCCCCGCCGAACAGATGCGCACAGCCCGTCAGATCCACCACCAGCCCCGCAGGCGGCTCTTCCGCAACCCAAGGGCTGAACTTGCCCGCCCAGCGGCGCAGCCCCGTCAGGAAAGCCGCCTCTCCGGCCGGATCGGCAGGCACCGTCACCAGCGCCGGGCACATCGCCGTGGCATCGCGCAACGGCTGCCCCGGCGTCAGCCCCGCCGCCTCGGCCTCGGCCGCCAGCGACACGATCACCTGCGCCCCGTTCTGGTCGCCCACCACCGCCAAAGGCCCCGCCAGCCCCGCCGCCCCCCCCCGGGCAAGGCGCAAGGCCCGCTCGGCGGCAAGCCGCGGGAACCACAGCGAAAGGATGCGACGGCGACTCGGGTCCATGGATGTTCCAGTTTTGTTCCGATCTTCCCCCATCGCCCCGAAAAGTCCAGCCACCCCCGCGATCAAGCGCCTGAAAACTTTCCGTGAGAATGCCGGATGCCCCGGTGACAACGTGACGCAGCCAAGGCACTCTGCACGTTCGAGTGACGCACCATTGCCATCAGGGAGTCGAAGAATGAAGCTTGCCGCCAAGACCCTCGTGCTGGGCTTTGCCCTTGTCGCCGGGGCCGCCATCGCCGCCGAAGCCACCGATCCCACCGTGCGGGAACGTCAGGTCCTGATGGATACGATCGGGATGAACACCGGCATCCTTGGCAAGATGGCCGGGGGCGAAACCCCCTTCGACGCCGCCGCAGCCGAGGCCGCGAAAGCCGCCCTCGTCGCCGCCGCCACCGAAATTCCGGCCAAGTTCGAACCGCAGGCGACCGATCCGAAATCCACCTCGAAGCCCGAAATCTGGACGAACTGGGAAGATTACCTCGCCAAGGCGAACGCGCTCAAAACCGCGGCCGAGGCCGTCGATGCCACCACGCTCGAAGGCGTGCAGGCCGGCATGGGCGCCATCGGCGGCACCTGCCGCGATTGCCACAGCACCTATCGCACGCCCAGCTGATCCGCGCCCGGCACGCCCGCCGCAAACAGGCCCCCGCCCCATCGGCGGGGGCCTTTTCGCATCAGCCGCAGGTCACGCGGGCGATCAGCCCCGTCCGGTCGATCTGGAAATTCAGCCGGTCCGGATTGTAATCCATCGTCACCGCCGTGTCGGGATAGATCACCCTCACCGGCTTATTGAACCGGATCGTATCCAGCTGCGCCGCCGGCGCCCCCACCAGATATTGCAGATCCAGCGCCCCGCACTGGTTCACCGGGCCGGGCGCCGGGCCAGGATCGGGGGCCTCCACCGGCACACAGGCCGTCACCGCCAGCGCAAGGCCAAGCCCCGCCATCGTCTTTGCCAGAACATGCATCGTCAGTCTCCCAAAGGGCCCGGATGACCATTGCATCCGCCCCGCAGCTTTTCCCCCGCCCCGCCGCAAGGCAACCCCCGCGCCGCGAACCGGCAAACACCCGCCGTTTCCCGCGTTGCATTTCCCGCCACTTTCGCCCAGCCTGCGCCCAAATCGCAAGTTTGGGAGGATCCGATGCGTACCCGCGCCGCCGTCGCCGTTGCCGCAGGCAAACCGCTGGAAATCATGGAGGTGAACCTCGACGATCCCAAGGAAGGCGAGGTCCTGATCGAGATCAAGGCCACCGGCATCTGCCACACCGACGAATTCACCCTCTCCGGCGCGGACCCGGAAGGCATCTTCCCCTCCATCCTCGGCCATGAAGGCGCGGGCGTGGTGGTCAAATGCGGCCCCGGCGTCAAGACGCTGAAACCCGGCGACCACGTCATTCCGCTCTACACGCCCGAATGCCGCGAATGTCCCTCCTGCCTGTCGCGCAAGACCAACCTCTGCACCGCCATCCGCGCGACCCAAGGTCAGGGCCTCATGCCCGATGGCACCACCCGCTTCTCCATGCTGGATGGCACGCCCATCTATCACTACATGGGCTGCTCCACCTTCGCCCAGCACACCGTCCTGCCGGAAATCGCGCTGGCCAAGGTCCGCGAAGACGCCCCCTTCGACAAGATCTGCTACATCGGCTGCGGCGTGACCACCGGCGTGGGCGCGGTGCTGAACACCGCCAATGTCGAAGCCGGGGCCAAGGCCGTGGTCTTCGGCTTGGGTGGGATCGGGCTCAACGTCATTCAGGGCCTGAAACTGGCCGGGGCCGACATGATCATCGGTGTCGATCTGAACGATGAGAAAAAGGAATGGGGCGAACGCTTCGGCATGACCCATTTCGTCAACCCCAAGTCGCTGCCCGAAGGCACCTCGGTCGTCCAGGCCATCGTGGACATGACCAAAACCCCCTTCGACAAGATCGGCGGCGCCGACTACAGCTTCGACTGCACCGGCAACGTCAAGGTGATGCGCGACGCGCTGGAATGCACCCATCGCGGCTGGGGCCAGTCCATCATCATCGGCGTGGCCCCCGCGGGCGCCACGATCGAAACCCGCCCCTTCCAGCTGGTCACAGGCCGCGTCTGGAAAGGCACCGCCTTCGGCGGCGCACGCGGCCGGACGGACGTGCCCAAGATCGTGGACTGGTACATGGACGGCAAGATCGAGATCGACCCGATGATCACCCACGTCCTGCCCTTGGAGCGCATCAACGAAGGCTTCGATCTGATGCACGCGGGCAAATCCATCCGCGCGGTGGTGGTCTTCTGACGGCGCGGCGGGGTGAACCCCGCCCAGCCCCGGATGACAGGAAAAGGCCAAGCGGCCCCGTCACGGGCCTGACCCGGGGCGCGGGGCAGGATCAGGGAAACAGCTGGTTCCAGCGCGCAGGAAAGCAGGATCATGCCCGAAACCTCCGGAACCCTGCTCCTCAAGGCCAAGGGCATCCCCTTCACCCTCCACCCCTATGACTACGACCCCCGCGCCGATGCCGTGGGCCTCGCCGCCGCGCAGGCCCTCGGCCTCAAGCCCGCCCTCACCCTGAAAACCCTGATGGTGGAAGTGGACGGCAAACCCGCCTGCTGCGTCATCCCCTCCGACCGCCATCTGTCGATGAAAAAGGTCGCCGCGGCCTTCGGGGCCAAATCCGCCACCATGATGCCCCCGGCCAAGGCCGAGAAACTGACGGGCTACAAGGTCGGCGGCATCTCCCCCTTCGGCCCCCGCCGCCCCGCGCCTACGGCGATCGAAGCCACCGCCACCACCGCCACCAAGGTCTGGATCAACGCTGGCCAGCGCGGCCTCCTCCTCGGCATCGCGCCACAGGATGCGCTTGCGGCCATCCCGGCCACCGCCGCCGCCCTGATCGCCTGACCTTTTCCCTTTCCCTCCGCCGCGCAAAGGCGCACCCTAGGGGAAAAAGGACAATCCCATGCCCGACCCCCGCGCCCCCCGCCTCTGCGTGCTGATCGACGCCGACAACGTGCCCTCCAGCTATGCCGAAGCAATCTTCGAGGAAATAGCCTCCCTTGGCGAAGCTTCGGTCCGCCGCATCTACGGCGACTGGTCCGCCCAGCGCCTGGCTGGATGGGCCAAGCAGGTGGCGGCCCTCGGCCTCGTTGCAGATCAGCAATTCTCCAACACAAAGGGCAAGAACGCCTCTGACATCGGGCTTGTCATCGCCGCGATGGATTTCCTCCATTCCGGCCTCTTCGACGGCTTCGTCCTCGTCTCGTCGGACAGCGACTTCACCCGCCTCGCCGCGCGCATCCGCGAGCAAGGCCTCGATGTCTACGGCATCGGCGAAAAGAAGACGCCCGAAGCCTTCCGCATGGCCTGCAAGCGCTTCATCTATGTCGAAAACCTTGGCGCGGCCGAAGATCACCCCGAACCCGCCCCCGCGCGCGGCGCACCGCGCGCCGAACAGCCCGACACGCCGAAATCCGGCACGAAAGAGGCGCCCGCAAAGGCCATCCCCTTCATCATCGCCGCCATGCGCGCGATCGACCCCGATGCCGAATGGTATTCGCTGGGTCAGGTCGGCCAGTTCATCACCCAAGGCAATCCGGACTTCGACACCCGCACCTATGGCAGCGCCAAGCTTTCGGACCTTGTCCGAAAGATCAGCCGCTTCGAGGTGCGCCCCGGCCCCGGCGGCCAGTTGCAGATGCGCGACGTCGCCTGATCCCCAAGACGCCAAAATCCTTCCCGAAGGATTTTGGCCGTCGCCCGCTGAAAATCTTGGACCAAGATTTTCAGCACCCGCCGCCCAAAACTTTTCAGGAAAAGTTTTGGGCGACCGTTGCGCCAGTCGGTGCGTGCCCGCACCGACGGCCTGCATCAGGCCGCAGTGTAAATTCCGCCCCCCTTTGTCTATCTTCGCCGTGCAGCAGGAGAAGACCCATGCAGATTGACCTCGGACTGGACAGCTTCGGTGACACCACCCACGGCCCGGACGGGCAGCCCAGGCCCCATGACGCCGTGCTGCGCGATGTGGTGGAACAGGGTGTTCTGGCCGATGCGGTCGGCGTGCACTTCCTTGGGCTTGGCGAACATCACCGTGCCGATTTCGCCATCTCCGCGCCCGAGATCGTGCTATCCGCCATCGCCGCCCGCACCTCCCGCATCCGCCTTGGCTCTGCTGTCACGGTGCTGTCCTCGGATGATCCGATCCGCGTGTTCCAGCGGTTCTCCACGCTCAACGCCATCTCCGGCGGCCGGGCCGAGGTGATCCTCGGGCGGGGCTCCTTCACCGAAAGCTTTCCGCTCTTCGGATATGATCTCGAAGATTACGAACGCCTGTTCGAAGAAAAGCTCGACCTCTTCGCGCATCTGATCCGCGATGAGGCTGTCACATGGTCTGGCACGACCCGCGCGCCGCTGCGGGATCAGCGCGTCTATCCCACGCTCGGCCCCGGCCTGCAGGTCTGGGTGGGGGTGGGCGGCAGTCCGGACTCCGTGCTCCGCGTCCTGCGTCACGACCTGCAGCTGATGCTGGCCATCATTGGCGGCGACCCGCGCCGCTTCAAGCCCTATGTCGATCTCTATCACCGCGCGGCCGCCCAGATGGGGCGCAGCGCCAAACCCGTGGGCGTCCATTCCCCCGGCCATATCGCCGCGACCGACGAACTGGCGGCCGAACAGCTCTGGCCGAATTACAGGGCAATGTTCGATCAGATCGGGGCCGAACGCGGCTGGCCGCCCGTCACGCCAGACCGTTTCCTCGCGGAGATCCGGCACGGATCGCTCTATGTGGGCAGCCCCGAAACCGTGGCACGCAAGATCGCAGGCACGGTCACGGCGCTGGGTATCCAGCGCTTCGACATGAAATACGCCACCGGCCCCATGGCGCACGAACAGCTGATGGACAGCATCCGCCTCTATGGCGAACAGGTCATCCCGCTGGTCAAGGACATGGTCTCCGGGGTCAAGGTCGCGGCACAATGACCTGCCTCTAGGGCGGGGTTAACCCCGCCCGTTCACGGCGCAAGATGCGGCCGGAAGGCCGCTACGACCTCTTCATAGACTTTGCGCTTGAACGGCACGATCGACGCGATCATCTCCCCCGCCCCGATCCATCGCCACTGGCTGAATTCCGGATGCTCCGTCTCGATCCGGATCTGATCATCTGTGCCGAGAAAGCGAAACAGGAACCACTTCTGCCGCTGCCCGCGATACTTGCCGCCCCAGACCTTGCCCAAAAGCTCAGGCGGCAGGTCATAGGTCACCCAATCGGGCGTCTTGGCCACGAATTCCACCAGATCCGCGGTCACCCCTGTCTCTTCCCACAGCTCGCGCAGCGCGGCCGTGCGGGGCTTTTCCCCGTCATCGATCCCGCCCTGTGGCATCTGCCAGGCCGGATGCGGGGAATCGAGCCGCTGCCCGGCGAAGATCGCGCCTTGGGCGTTGATCAGCACCACGCCCACGCAGGGGCGATAGGGCAGGCTGTCGGCATC
Organism: Paragemmobacter ruber; assembly: GCF_009908315.1. GTDB lineage: Bacteria > Pseudomonadota > Alphaproteobacteria > Rhodobacterales > Rhodobacteraceae > Paragemmobacter > Paragemmobacter ruber. The sequence goes on along the minus strand of NZ_JAAATW010000004.1, from coordinate 225,265 downwards.
CACCATGCTCTTGCCGGGGCCGCCTGCGCGGCCCCGCCCCCTTTGCTCAGTTCTGGCTGGCCGCCGGGGCGACGGCGTTCAGACCGCGCAGGATATCCACCGCATAGGCCAGTTGGTAATCCTCGTCGCGCAACTTGGCGGCGTCCTCGATCTGGGCGCGCTCTTCCTCCAGCAGCTTGCGCTCATCCTCGGTCATCGAATCGTTCGAGATGATCCCCCGCAGATCGGCCTCGGACGACGGCGCCGTTGCGGCCGAAGTCTCCTCCTCGCCCTCTGCGGGCGGCTCGGCCACCGGCTGGTTCACCACGATATCCGGCATCACCCCAAGCGCCTGGATCGACCGGCCCGACGGCGTGTAATACCGCGCCGTCGTCAGCCGCATCGCACCATCTCCGCGCAGCGGCACCACCGTCTGCACCGACCCTTTGCCAAAGCTCTTCGTCCCCACCACGATCGCCCGCCGGTGATCCTGCAACGCCCCCGCCACGATCTCCGAGGCCGAGGCCGACCCGCCATTGATCAGCAGGACGATCGGCTTGCCTTCCGTCAGATCGCCCGGTGTCGCGTTGAACCGCTCGCCATCCGCCGGATCGCGGCCGCGGGTGGAAACGATCTCGCCCTTCTCAAGGAACGCGTCCGATACCGAAATCGCCTCGGTCAGCAACCCGCCCGGATTGTTCCGCAGGTCGATGACGAAGCCGTCCACATTCTCCATCCCGCCCAGTTCCTCGACCGATTTCGCCATCTGCTCTTCCAGCCCCGGAGTCGTCTGGTCGTTGAAGGTGGTGATCCGCAGCACCACGGTCTTGCCCACCACGCGGCTACGCACCGCCGTCACCTTGATCGTGTCGCGGATGATCGACACGTCAAACGGCTCGTCCACGCCTTCGCGCACCACGGTGATGATGATCTCCGATCCCACCGGCCCGCGCATCATCTCCACCGCGTCATCCAGCGTCAGGCCCATCACGCTTTCGCCGTTCACATGGGTGATGAAATCGCCCGCCTCGATCCCCGCCGCCGCTGCCGGCGTGTCATCCATGGGCGAGACGACCTTCACGAAACCCTCTTCCTGCGTGACCTCGATGCCCAACCCCCCGAACTCACCCCGGGTCTGCACCTGCATGTCGTCGAAATCCTCGGGCGGCAGATAGCTGGAATGCGGGTCGAGCGACGTCAGCATCCCGTTGATCGCCGCCTCGATCAGCTGCTGGCTATCCGTCTCTTCCACATATTGCGACCGGATGCGTTCGAAGATGTCACCGAACAGATCCAGCTGCTGGTACACATTCTCGTTCCGCTCCGCCTCCTGCGCGATCAGCGGCCCGGCCACCTGCGTCGTCAGTAAAGCCCCGGCCACCGTGCCGCCCAGCGCGGCCATCACGAACTTCTTCATCTCGGTCTCATTCCCTTCCTTCGGTGAACCAGGGTTCGGGGTCCACCGGTTCGGCACCCTGCCGCAGTTCCAAGTAAAGCGTTTCCGTCTCGCGCGCGCCACCACCATCTTCCGACGCCGCAAGCATGTCTGCAAGTTCCGGCTCGGCCCCGCCCATCAGGCCAAGGGGCGCCCCCTGCGCCACCACCTCGCCCACCTCACCATAGACGGAACCAAGCCCCGCGAGGATCAAAAGATAGCCGTCTCCCGGTTCGAGGATCATCACATTTCCGTAGTCCAGAAGCGGCCCCCGATAGCGGATCGTCGCCGGCCACGGCGCGGTGACCAGGGCGCGCGGCCGCGTGGCGATCGTCAGCCCCGGCCGCCGCACGCCCGCCGCATCCGCCTCGCCCGGGCGGCGCAACACCGATCCCAGCACCGGGCGCGGCAGCCGCCCCTTGGCGCTGGCGAAATCCTCTACATCCCCGCCCATCGGCGCAAGGCCCGCGGCAAAGGCCTCCAGCGTATCGGCACTCTCCAAAAGCCCGCGCAGCACATCGGGATCCTCGGTGAACCGGCGCGGCAGTTCCGTCCGGTCACTGATCGCCTGGCTCAGCGCCGTCCGCGCCGCCTGCGCCGTGCTCAGGCCCCGCGCCAGCGTCTCGCCCGCCGCCACCTGCAAGGCGCGCAGATCGCGCAACTCCTGCAACTCGCTCCGCAGCCGTGCCGCCTCGGCCTGCAGGGCGGGCGTCACATCGGCCAGCATCATGCCCGACCGCACCGTTCCAAGCGGCCCCGTCGGATGCAAAAGCAGCAAAGGCCCCGGCTCCGCCTCCAGTTGCCCCAGCACCCCCACCAGCTGCGAAATCCGCTCGCGCTCTGCATTGAACTGCAGGTTCAGCGCCGTCTCGCGCAGGGATGCCTGCCGCAAGGCCTCGCGCAATGCGGCCAGACCATCCTCATAGGCGCGGATCGTCTGGGTCAGCGCGGCCACCCGATCACGCGCGCCCTCGGCCTCTTCCATCGCCGCCACCGCCGCCTGCAGATCGGCCGCCGCCTGCCCCGCCTGTTCGGCCACGGTCTGCGCCGTGGCAGGCAGGGCCAGCCCCAGCAGCGCGACCAGCATCGCCTTCCGGGCAAGGGACAGGTGCCGCCTCATGCGATCAGACTCGTCCCCGTCATCTCGGGCGGCTGCGGCAGGCCCATCAGATGCAGCACCGTGGGCGCCAGATCGGCCAGCCGCCCCGCGCGCAGCACGGCGCCCTCAGGGCCGCCCATCAGGATCACCGGCACCGGGTTCGTCGTATGCGCCGTATGCGGCCCACCCGTCCCCGGGTCGATCATCATCTCGCAATTGCCGTGATCCGCCGTCACGATCATCGCCCCGCCCCGGGCCTCCAGTTCCGCCACCGCTGCGCCTAGACAGGCATCCACCGCCTCGCAGGCCCGGATCGCCGCCCCCAGATCGCCGGTATGCCCCACCATATCCGGGTTGGCGAAATTCACCACAATCAGATCATAGCCCTTGCGGATCGCCCCCACCAGCGCCGCCCCCACCTCGGGCGCGCTCATCTCGGGCTGCAGGTCATAGGTCGCCACCTTGGGCGATTTCGGCATCTGCCGATCCTCGCCCGCAAAAGGCTCTTCCCGCCCGCCATTCAGGAAAAAGGTCACATGCGGATATTTCTCCGTCTCCGCCAGCCGGAACTGCGTCCGCCCCTGCTTGGCCACCCATTCGCCCAGCGTGTTCACGATCACCCGCTTCGGAAAGGCCGTCGCCATGTATCCGTTATGCGCGTCCGAATATTCCACCATCCCCAGCAGGGCCGACCACGCCGGTCGCGCGCCCACGTCGAAGGCATCAAACCCCGGCTGCCCGATCGCGGCCAGAATCTCCCGCGCCCGGTCCGCCCGGAAGTTCAGGCAGAACAGCCCATCCCCATCCCGCGCGCCCGTGTAATCGCCGATCACCGTGGGGGCGAGGAATTCATCCGTCTCGCCCTTGGCATAGGATGCTGCCACCGCCGCCACCGCATCCGGCGCCGTCTCGCCCGCGCCCTGCACCATCGCCGCATAGGCGCGGCCCACGCGCTCCCACCGGTTGTCGCGGTCCATCGCCCAATAGCGCCCGATCACGGTCGCCACCCGGGCGCCTTCGGGCAGCTTGGCCACCAGATCGGCCACGAAGCCTTGCGCCGACGAAGGCGCCACATCCCGCCCATCGGTGATCGCGTGCAGCCAGACCGGCACCCCCAGCGCGGTGATCGCCCGAGCGGCGGCCAGCATATGCACGATATGCCCATGCACCCCGCCATCCGACACCACACCCATCAGATGCGCCGCCCCGCCCGCCGCCTTCACCTTGTCGGCAAAGGCCACCAGCGCGGGGTTCGCGGCGAAAGACCCGTCCTCCACCGCAAGGTCGATGGCGCCAAGGTCCATCGCCACCACGCGGCCTGCACCGATATTGGTATGCCCCACCTCGGAATTGCCCATCTGCCCGCGCGGCAGCCCGACATCCGGGCCATGCGTCGTCAGCGTGGCCCGGGGGCAGGTCGCCCACAGCCGGTTGAAATGCGGCACATCCGCCTGCGCGGGCGCATTGCCCTCGCGCCTGTCCGAAAGCCCCCAGCCGTCAAGGATGCACAGGACGACAGGCTTCGGAACGGTCATGGCAGGCTACCCTTTCGTGGTCTTGCCCCTCCCATACCGCCCCCGGCCCCGCCGGGCAACGCGCGGCACCCCTGTCGGCCAAAGTTTTCCGCCGCCCTGCCTGCGCCGCCCTGCCTGCGGCGCCGTTCCACATCAACGACCAGCACCCACCTTCCGCCAGCACAGTGGGGCCGCAGCCCCCGGCGCCTCTCCCCTCCGATCAAACCCTCGCAACGTCCAGCGGCGGCGTCCCATCCGCCCAATCCACTGCCGCATAGGCGCGACACGGGCGCCCCGGCTGTCCGATCCGCCCGCGCCCCCTCCCGAAAAGGCCCAGCAATGCCCCCGTCCGTCACAGCGCCGGGAACACCGCCACCGCCGTCCCCGCTACTGCCCGACCCGTCACCGCGCCCCCGCCCGCGGCCGCCCTCACGTCACACAGCGTCGGCCCACCGCTACGGCGCGCCCTTCAACCGGCCGCCGCGCCATCGCACCCGGCCACGCGCCCCGCCACTGCCGACTTCGCCCCTGCCGACTTCACCCCTGCCTCTTCCCCTGATCGCCCCCAAGGTCACCGCCCATCATCGCTTCACCCCACCACGGCCCCCGGTCACCCCCTGTCGCGCGCCAGTTATTCGCCCCGGTTACCCCCCAGTCACGCGCGCCAGTCCGCACCCCAGTCACGCGCCCCGTTAAGGCACCCCGTTCACGCACCCTGCCCTCCCGGCCACCGCCCGCAAACAGCTGCCACCGCTTCACACAGCGTTAACCTTAACAGCTCAGAAAGGCACCGTGCGTATGCACGCCCGTCTGCACACGTTCCTGCACCAGTTCCGGCACGGCCCAGAAATACCATATTGATATTGTTAACCCGGCGCCCCGGACCGCTGCGCCGATGATAAAGCGCCCGGCGATCCTGAACCCGGTGATCCTAAGCCCGGTGATAAGGCCCGCCCGCCAGAATCGTCGCCGCCCGATACAGCTGCTCGGCCAGCATCACCCGCACCAGCATATGCGGCCAGACCATTCGCCCGAAACTGATCGAAAAATCCGCCCGCGCCCGCAGGCCCGGCGCGATCCCGTCCGCGCCCCCGATGACAATGGCCACATCCTGCCGCCCGCCATCGCGCCACCGCGCCAGCTCGGCGGAAAATTCGGGCGATGTCAGGGTCTTGCCCCGCTCGTCCAGCGTCACCACGAAGGCCCCCGCCGGGATGGCGCGGGCCAGCAGCTCCGCCTCCGCCTCCATCCCGCCGCCCTTGCGATCCTCGACCTCGTGCTCGGTCACGGGGCCAAGCCCCAGCGCCCGCCCCGTCCGATCGAACCGCGTCACATAATCATCGACCAGCGCCCGCTCCGGCCCCGCCCGCATCCGGCCCACGGCGCAAAGATGCACCCGCAAGCCTCACGCCCCGCGATGCGCGCTGCCAGGAAGCCACATCTTTTCAAGCTGATAGAACTCGCGCACCTCGGGCCGGAAGACATGCACGATCACATCCCCCGTATCAATCAACACCCAGTCGCCGGTTTCCTTGCCTTCCATCTTGGACGACACACGGAAATCCTGCTTCAGCCGGTCCACCAGCTTTTCCGAAATCGCCGCCACCTGCCGCGACGACCGCCCCGAGCAGATGACCATGTAATCCGCCACATCCGACCGTCCGCGCAGGTCGATCTGCACGATATCCTCGGCCTTGTCGTCATCGACGGATTTCAGGACGGCGGCCAGAATCTCTTCGGACGTGTATGTGGGCGCGTTCGCCGTGGCTGCATCGCTCATGCGCGGCGCCCTCGGCCCGACCGGAAGCCCGGTCGCTGGGTCAGAATGAGACAGGACATCGTCCTCCAGAAGTTGCACGCCGCATCGCCCCGGCGCCGGGATGGCGCAAGCCTACCACCGCGCTGTCCGTATCTCAACGGCACGCGAAGCGCGCGCGATACAGTCAACCGAACAAAGGTGCAAGGGCAATCGCCCCAGCCCGTAGGATGGGCAGCAGTGCCCATCCTACCGGACCTCCCACCCCACCTCGTTCAACCGCGCCCCCGCAGGCGTCCAGGGCGCATCGTAGAAGGCATAGACCGGCCCGCCCACAACGCGCAGTCCCCGCCCCTCGGCCCATGTCCGCAGCGCTGCCGCCCGGGCGGCCATGTCATCGCCGTCCGGCAGGCCTGAAAACCCCTCCACCACCATCCGCGTCGCAGGCACCTCACGCAGCACGATCCGCCCGTCGGCGGGGGCGGGCAGGCCCGCCGCCACGGCCGCCGCGGGCATGGTGAAGCGCACCACCCAAAGCCCCTCGCCCTGCTCCGCCTGCTCCACCGGCACGGTCATGGCGATCTTGCCGCCTGCATCATTGGCCCCGAAGATATACCCCGCCAGCAACCGGAACCCGGTATTCACCGCCGCCCGCCGATCCCCCCGCACCGTGACCTCGGCCACCATGCGCGGCCCATAGTCGCGCAGGTCCCGCGCGCCCTCTCTATCCACCACCACGAAGGGCGGCATCTCATATCCCTTGCGCATCATCCCCTCTGCCCCCGCCATCCCTGCCAGCAGCCCCGCCAGAACCAGACCCAATCCGATCGCCCGCATCCGCCACTCCCGTCCTTTGCCCGCCCTTACCGCCCCCACCGCCATACCGCAGGCTGCCTCCCCACGCCGCAGGATTTCCCCGCCACTGGCCGATTTCGGCCGGAAAGCCCCATTACCCTCATCCATGTGCAATCCTCAAAGGCCCCCGTCATGCCAAACCCGGATTTCGAGGCCCGCCTCGCCCGCCTGCGCCAATCAGAACGCGGACAGACCGCCCCCACTAAGGCACCACACCCACCAGCCCGCCACTATCGCGACCGGCTCAACCGCGCCCTCGCCGCCGCCAGCGCGGCAGGCATCGGCCGGAACGCCTGCTTCCCGCCCGCCATGCGCGCGCTGGCGCGCTTGGGGCTTCCCGTCCGCCCCCTGCATTTCAAATCCACCGCCTCTCTCTTCGCCTCCGGCGTCTGCCTCGGCCTTGCCATCTTCGGCGGCACGCTCTGGCTCTTCACCTCGGGCCTTCTGTCCTCTGTCCCGGCTGGCCCTATCCGCGGCCTCGTCACGCTGGGCTGGCCCGGCGTCGCCGCGCTCTCGCTCGGCATCGGTGCCGCCTTCGCCGCCATCATCCGCGCCCAGGCCGCCCGCGCCCGCCTGCCCCGCTGGCAGGATCTCTGACCCGCCCACCCGCGCCGCTTGCCATGCACTTGCCACACAGGGGATTCGCGCGTATCTACCCGCGCATGACCCGCTTCTTCGACATGGCCGATCACGCCCGCCTGCCCTGGCGCTTCACCCGCGAAAGCCGGTCCGTCCTCGCACGACTTATCTGACGCCGCTTCCCCGTCGTCCGGCGCCTTGACGCCTCCTTCACAGCCATATCCGAAAGAGATGAGCCATGACCGCTCCGCGCACCCTCTATGACAAGATCTGGGATGATCACGTCGTCCATCAGGCCGAAGACGGCACCTGCCTGCTGTATATCGACCGCCACCTCGTGCATGAGGTGACCTCGCCGCAGGCCTTCGAAGGGCTCCGCATGACGGGCCGCAAGGTCCGCGCGCCCGAAAAGACCATCGCCGTGCCGGATCACAACGTCCCCACGACCGCAGGCCGTGACAAGCACATTGATAACGAAGAAAGCCGTATCCAGGTCGAAGCACTCGACAAGAACGCCAAGGATTTCGGGATCAACTACTATCCCGTCTCCGACATCCGTCAGGGCATCGTCCACATCGTCGGCCCCGAACAGGGCTGGACGCTGCCGGGAATGACCGTCGTCTGCGGTGACAGCCACACCGCCACCCACGGCGCCTTCGGGGCGCTGGCGCATGGCATCGGCACCTCCGAAGTGGAACACGTTCTGGCGACCCAGACGCTGATCCAGAAGAAGTCCAAGAACATGAAGGTGGAAATCACCGGCTCCCTCCGCCCCGGCGTCACCGCCAAGGACATCACCCTCTCGGTGATCGGCGCGACGGGCACGGCGGGCGGCACCGGCTATGTCATCGAATATTGCGGCCAGGCCATCCGCGAACTTTCGATGGAAGGCCGCATGACCGTCTGCAACATGGCCATCGAAGGCGGCGCCCGCGCGGGCCTCATTGCGCCGGATGAAAAGACCTTCGCCTATGTGCAGGGTCGCCCCCACGCCCCGAAAGGTGCGAAATGGGAGGCCGCGCTGGCGTACTGGAAAACCCTCTTCACCGATGAAGGCGCGCATTTCGACAAGGTGGTCACGATCCGCGGCGAAGACATCGCCCCCGTCGTCACCTGGGGCACCTCGCCCGAAGACGTGCTGCCCATCACCGGCGTGGTCCCCTCGCCCGACGATTTCTCCGGCGGCAAGGGCGACGCGGCGAAGCGGTCGCTCGATTACATGGGCCTGACCCCCGGCATGAAGCTGACGGATATCGCGATCGACACGGTCTTCATCGGCTCCTGCACCAATGGCCGGATCGAAGACCTCCGCGCCGCGGCGGCGATCCTGAAGGGCAAGAAGATCAAGGTCAAACGCGCGATGGTCGTCCCCGGATCGGGCCTCGTCCGCGCCCAGGCGGAAGAGGAAGGTCTGGCCCAGATCTTCATCGACGCAGGGTTTGAATGGCGCCTTGCGGGCTGCTCCATGTGCCTTGCCATGAACCCCGATCAACTCGCCCCCGGCGAACGCTGCGCCGCCACATCGAACCGCAACTTCGAAGGCCGCCAGGGCCGCGGCGGCCGCACGCACCTGCTCTCGCCTGCCATGGCGGCGGCGGCGGCGATCACGGGTCACCTGACCGACGTGCGCGAACTGATGGCTGAGAAGGTGTAAGGACAGGACCAATGGACAAATTCACCACCCTGACCGGCATCGCGGCCCCCATGCCGCTGGTCAATATCGACACCGATATGATCATCCCCAAGCAGTTCCTGAAGACGATCCAGCGTTCGGGTCTCGGCAAGAACCTGTTTGACGAGATGCGCTACACGCAGGACGGGCAGGAAATCCCCGATTTCGTGCTGAACCAGCCTGCCTATCGCAACGCCCAGATCCTTGTCGCGGGCGACAATTTCGGTTGCGGCTCCTCGCGCGAACATGCCCCTTGGGCGCTTCTGGATTTCGGCATCCGCTGTGTGATCTCCACCAGCTTTGCCGACATCTTCTTCAACAACTGCTTCAAGAACGGCATCCTGCCCATCGTCCTGCCGCAGGATCAGGTGGATGTGCTGATGGCCGACGCGAAGAAGGGCGCCAATGCCCGCATCACCGTCGATCTGGAAGCGCAGACCGTCACCACCTCGGATGGCCAGTCCTTCCGCTTCGAAGTGGACCCGTTCCGCAAGCACTGCCTGCTCAACGGGCTCGATGACATCGGCCTGACGCTCGAAAAAGCGGCAGCGATCGACAGCTTCGAGAAAAAAGTCGCAACCCTGCGTCCCTGGGCCTGATCCCCCGTCGGATCAGCGCTTAGTTAACAAAAATTTAACAAACACAAGATCTTGGGCCGCCCCTCGGGGCGGCCATTTCATTGCCGGAATCTTGATGCAATCCGGCGACACCTTGTCCCCGAAATGGCCGCAAAGCCCTGCATACATCCGAAAGTCTGTTGTAACGATTGGCGAAAGAAGGCACAAATTGGGCAAGATTGAGGCAATCCGCCATAATGTGCGGGAGTTCGCTGATACCGGCACCGAAGGCAAACTTCGGGCCGCGCAGCGGAAAGGAAGCAGGGCAGTGAGTTCGCGGCTTGCCGGGGCGCTTTTGCGCGCAATTCTGATGGTGGCGCTTGTGCTTGCGCCATCCATGCTCGTTCCGGGCCTCTCCTCCGATGCGCAACAAACCGTCGCCCTGGTCGCCCTCTTTGCCGGTCTGTTCACCTTCGTGGAATACAAGGCCGAAGCGCCCGGCCTGATCGAATTCCGCGACGCCCCGCCCTTCAATCGCATCCGCGTCACGCTTCTTGCGCTGACCCTGCTCGCGCTGTCGCTGATCGAACGGGGGCGCAGCGATCCCTCCACCCTCACCCAACTGGTCGAGGCTGTGGGCGCCCTGATCGGCATGGCCATGGATTTCCCCTACAGCCCCGTGCGGCTTGCCACGCAAGCCCTGACCCCCGGCGCGACCGAGGCAGACATCGCCATCGTCCGCACCGCAGCCGGCACCGCCTATCTCACCTCGCTTCTGGTGCTGATCCTGTTCTCCTTCAACATGCGCATGGGCACCTGGCCGCGTCCGGGACAGGTCTTCAACGTCTGGATCAACCTGCCGACCTTCGATCCGACCAGCGGCCCCGACATCGTCGCCCGGCTGGAACGCGATGCCCGCGTTAACATTGCGTTAGGGTTCCTGCTGCCATTCTTCGCCCCGGTCGTGGTGCGCCTTGTCCTGGGCGGGATTGATCCCGCCGGGCTTGGCAGCGCGCACAGCCTGATCTGGACGATGACAGCATGGGCCTTCCTACCAGCCAGCCTCTTCATGCGCGGGATCGCGATGCAGCGCGTCGCCCGCATGATCCGCGACAAGCGGCGCGAAAACGCACCCGACACGCCGGAAGGCATGCTCGCCGCCTGATCGCGGCCCCTCTCGCGCCCCTTTTCGCCGCGCTCATCGCCATCCTCCTCAGCGCGCAGCAACTCGGCGCAGAAACGCTGCGCCTCGTGCTGTGGAATGTCGAATTGCAGCGCAGCGGCCCCGGCCTCCTGCTGCGCGACATCGCCCGTGGCGATGATCCGCAGGTCGCCGCCATCGTGGCGGTGCTCGCCCGGCTGGATGCCGATATCGTGGTGCTCACCAACCTTGACCACGATCCCGCTCTGCACGCCCTCTCTGCGCTGGAAGACCGCCTGCGACAGGCGGGCCACCCTTATCGGCATCTCTACGCCCCCCGCCCCAACAGCGGCCAGCCCACCGGCTTTGATGTCGATGGCGACGAGCAGGCGCACGGGGCCGGGGATGCGCAAAGCTGGGGCCGCTTTCCCGGTCAGGGCGGCATGGCCGTCCTGTCGCGCCTGCCCTTGCAGGCCGGGGCGGCGCAGGATTTTACCGGCTTTCTCTGGGCGGATCTGCCACAGGCGAACCTCCCCCCCGGCATGGATCCGGGGCTTGCCGCGATCCAGCGCCTGCCATCGCACAGCCACGTCATCCTTCCCGTGCGGTTGCCCGGGGACAGGCCCCTCTCGCTGATGCTCTGGCACGCCAGCCCGCCGGTCTTTGACGGGGCGGATGACCGCAACGGCCGCCGCAACGCCGACGAAGCCGCGTTCTGGCGCCACCTTCTGGATGGCCGCCTTCCCCTTCCGCCCCCAGAACCGCCCTTCCTCCTGATGGGCAGCGCCAACCTCGATCCCGTGGATGGCGATGGCCGCCCCGAGGCGCTGCAGGCCCTGCTCCATCACCCCGCGCTGGCCGATCCGGCACCGCGCGGCACCCATGCACGGCAAGAGCCCGGCCATCGGGGCGATCCGGCACAGGACACCGCCCTTTTCCCGCAAACAGGCGGCCTGCGGCTGGAATACGTCCTGCCCTCGCGCGATCTCCGCATCAGCGGCAGCGGCGTCCTCTGGCCACCGGCCACCGATCCGCTGACCGCCACGCTGCAGGCGGCGTCGCGGCATTATCCCGTCTGGCTTGACGTGGATGTTCCTGACTAGTCTTCGGCTGTCGCTCTGGCTGCATCCACAAGCGACAGCACCATCTTCTGCCGCGTATTCGCCACCTTGACCAATACCCCATCCTTGAGTTCGAGAAACGTCTCGCCCCCTTGGCGACGCAGGGTCTGCACGTCCCGCAAGGCCACCCAGTCCGACCGCGACACCCGCACCCCCAGCCGTTCCGGCAGCCGATCCACCACCCGCCCGAACGGCCCTGGCAGAAAAAGCCGTTCGCGCACCGTCTGCACCCGCAGGTAATTTCCCTCTGCCGTGATCCGCACAAGATCCCGTGTCGGGAAGGACTGCCCGCCGATCTCGACAACGTCGGGAACGGCGGTCGGCAAGGGCAGCATGGGCTCGGATGCGTGCGTTGTCCCGTCCGACCGCAGGTCACGCAGGATGCGCGGCATCATGACAAGCATAACGATATGCGCCAGCATCTCGACCAGCATGTAATAGAAAACGAACAGAACCGCCGATCGGGCCAGACTGGTGCGATAGCCAAGGATCAGGAACTCCGCCAGATCCCCGACCGCCACCCCGAACAGCGAAATGGCCGCCAGCACTGGCGACGCCAGAACGCGCAGGACGCGGCCGCGATATCGGGCGATCAGGTCAAGCGCGACCGTCACCGCCAGCAGCAACACAAGCGCCCCGATGATCGACAGGGCGACAATCACCGCCCGATCGTTAAAGCCGCTGCGCGGCAGACCGACGCGCGTATCCAATAGCGTCAGAAAGAAGCCCACCAGAAAGTAATGCATCAGCATGTACCGATGCAGCAGGGACCGAAACACTTCGAACGGCCCCAAGACGAGGCTGTCGCCGGAAAAAAGGATCACCTCGACGCGCGGGTCGGCGGGCGGAGGCAGGCGCATCATGTCAACGACCGGTCCCTTGCAGATCACGGATCAGTCGGCCGTTGCCAGCAAGTGGCGCGGCCGTGCGATGCTCCCGGCCGTGGCGTGCAGGCGCCGTTGCCACCAGCGGTCCGAGCCACGCCAGAACTTCGCTCCGCAGGGCCGCAGATACCGGCACCTGCGCGCCGCATGTCACTTGCAACCAGATGTCACGCCCCTTGCGATGCACCGCCACAACCGCTGCGCGCGATACCCAATGCGATCGCTGCACCTGCCGCCCCTTGTCCACGGGCATTTGCGCCATCACCGCCGCGAAAGGCCCCGGAACAAGCTGTCGCCCGCGCACCGTGACGACGGTCACATAGTTTCCGCTGGCCTCAAGGCGAAGCACATCCTCGACGGGGATTCCCTTCATCCCGGCCTGCCGCAAGAGTCGGCCCTGCGCATTGTCGTGCGACCTGTGCACCATCTCGCGCCCCGCCACTGGTTGGCCGCCCTCCGGGGGCAGGATGCCCTGCTCGGCCACCACCGCAGGGTTTTCGACGGCCTCCGCTACCACCGGGATCGGTTGGCCGTTGCGAAGTTTCGAAAGGGCGCGACGCATCGACCCACGAAAGACAAGCGTCGCCGCCACCTCCAGAAACAGCACGCTGACAAAGGGCAGGACATGGGAATTCAGCGTGATCCAGTGCGCTCCGGCAAAGATGATCGGATGCACCAGATCGACGACCCCGAGCATCCCCGCCGCGGCCAGCGCCAGCCCCGGCGTCAACCACACGGTCAGGATGCGCGCTGTGGGAAACAGTCGTCGGAGCGACCACGCGCTCACCCTGACATAAAGCATCAAAAGAATTTGTGCGGTGACCAGCCCGACCACAATACAGGGCACATAAAGATCAATGGGAATTTGGCTGCGATCCAACGCAAAAAGCAGAACAATCGCCGGGACCGAAAGCCCTGCACAGGCGGCAAGAACATACCTGTGGCGCATTGCTTTGCGAAATTCATTTATGTCGTGAAAGATCAATCGTTCGCTCAGCAACCGCAATTCAAGCTGCGGCCCGCTTTCGCGCCTGTAGATGCGCCCGTCACGTGCGGGCGTCTCCGTCGAAATCGGCATTCCAAACACTCAAATTGACCACTGACACCCGCACCTCAGCCGTCACCCAAGATAACGCGCGCCCTATCCCCATGTCCAAGAAAAGTTCATTTCTCGGGTCTGACAACTATCCTATGGTATAGTCTAGATTTGATACTCTTTCGGTCTGCCCACCGGCGACCGGCTCAAGGCCATCCCGCCTTGACCAGCGCTGGCCAAGCCGATAGGCCATCGCGCTAAGTTTCCCCAGCCCTGCAGGAGCGTCCCCGTGGCCAATCCATCCCTTCTCATCCTTGCCGGCGATGGCATCGGCCCCGAAGTCATGGCCGAAGTGAAGAAGATCATCGCCTGGTTCGGCACCCGCCGCGGCGTGACCTTCGACGTCACCGAAGACCTCGTCGGTGGCTGCGCCTATGACAAACACGGCACCCCCCTGCATGATGACACGATGGCCAAGGCGCAGGCGGTGGATGCCGTCCTCCTCGGCGCCGTCGGCGGGCCGCAATATGACAACCTCGACTTCTCGGTGAAACCTGAACGCGGCCTCCTGCGCCTGCGCAAGGAGATGGATCTCTACTCCAACCTCCGCCCCGCCCAGTGCTTTGACGCGCTGGCCGACTTCTCCTCGCTGAAGAAAGAGGTCGTCGCAGGCCTTGATATCGTCATTGTCCGCGAACTGACCTCCGGCGTCTATTTCGGCGAACCGCGCGGGATCTTCACCGAAGGCAACGAACGCGTGGGCATCAACACCCAGCGCTATACGGAAAGCGAGATTGCCCGCGTGGCGCGGTCGGCCTTCGAACTGGCCCGCCGCCGCAACAACAAGGTCTGCTCGATGGAGAAGGCCAATGTGATGGAATCGGGCATCCTGTGGCGTCAGGTCGTGCAGGAAATCCATGACAAGGAATATCCCGACGTGGCGCTTTCGCACATGTATGCCGATGCCGGCGCCATGCAGCTTTGCCGCTGGCCCAAACAGTTCGACGTCATCGTGACCGACAACCTCTTCGGCGACCTGCTGTCGGATGCCGCCGCCATGCTGACCGGCTCGCTGGGCATGCTGCCCTCGGCCAGCCTCGGCGCGCCGATGGCCAATGGCCGGCCCAAGGCGCTGTATGAACCCGTCCACGGCTCGGCCCCCGACATCGCGGGTCAGGGCAAGGCAAACCCCATCGCCTGCATCCTCTCCTTCGCGATGGCGCTGCGCTACAGCTTCGACATGGGCGATGAGGCGACGCGGGTCGAGAAGGCGGTGGAAAAGGTGCTGGCGGACGGCGTCCGCACCGCCGATCTGATGGGCCCCGAAGGTGGCACCCCCGTCTCCACCGCCCAGATGGGCGACGCGATCCTCGCTGCGCTCGACGCCTCGCTCTGACGCGTAGGATGGGCCAACGGCCCATCCTACCCCGCGCAACCGCGTAGGATGGGCCATCCGGCCCATCCCCCCGCAGGTCGGCACAACCGCACCTTGCACCCGCCCCCGTCCCGGTCCATTACGGTATCGCTCCCAGCCCGCGCCGGACCGAAGGCCCCCCATGACCTCATCGCAATCCAACCTCAAGGGCGCCGTGCTGTCGCTGGCTGCCTTTGCCATTTATGCTACCCATGACGTGGTGGTGAAGTATCTGGGCAGCGACTATTCCGCCGTGCAGATCATCTTCTTCTCGGGCCTTCTGTCCTTCCCCCTCGTCACCGTCATGCTCTTGGGCGACAAGCGGGATGAAAACCTCGTCCCCCGCCATCCGTGGTGGAGCCTCGCCCGCGCCATCTCGGCGGTGCTGACCGGGGTGGCGGGTTTCTTCGCCTTCTCGCAACTGCCCATGGCGCAGGCCTATGCCATCTTCTTTGCCATGCCGCTCTTGATCACGCTGATGGCGATCCCGATGCTGGGCGAAAAGGTGGGGCTGCGCCGGGGCATTGCCGTCGTCGTGGGCCTGATCGGCGTGCTTGTCGTCCTGCGCCCGGGCGAGGCGGATCTGGGTCTGGGCCATCTCGCCGCGCTGTCGGCCGCCATCACCGGCGCGCTCACCTCGGTCATCGTGCGAAAGATCGGGGCCGATGAACGCTCAGCCGTGCTGATGCTCTTCCCGATGCTCGGCAACGTGCTGGCGATGGGCGCGGTCCTGCCCTTCGTCTATGTCCCCATGCCGGTGGCGCATCTGGGCATGATGGGGATCATCGCCCTGTTCGGCTTTGTCGCGGGTCTTCTGGTGATCAAGGCCTACCGCACCGCCCCCGCCGTGATCGTGGCCCCCATGCAGTATTCCCAGATCCTCTGGGCCGCGCTCTACGGATCACTTCTCTTCAACGAAACCGTCGATCTCTACACCGCCCTCGGCAGCGCCATCATCATCGCATCCGGCATCTACATCGTGCTGCGCGAAGGCACGCCCAGCGTATCAGAGAACCGCCCCGTCCTGTCCACCCGCAGCCGCCCCGAAACCGGCACCATGCCCCGGATCAGCGTGATGATGCGGCGCTTGGGGATTCCCGAACGGCAGGACTGACCCCCCGCCTTTTCCCCACCCATCCCCCTTGCAAATGCCGCCGCAGGGCTGTAACCCACCCCGCAATGGTCGGAGCGTAGCGCAGTCTGGTAGCGCACCTGCTTCGGGAGCAGGGGGTCGGAGGTTCGAATCCTCTCGCTCCGACCAATATCCCGAACAACTCAACCCCCCGCAGCGACAGCCGCACGCCTGCACCTGCACAAATGCAGCAGGGCGGCAGGTCGCCCCGCCGCCCCGGTTCAGCGCCATGCGCGCCGCTCAATCCGCCTCGACGAACACCTCGTCGCGCTTCTTGCGGATCGACGGCAACAGCACCACCACCAGCACCAGCACCGTCAGCACCAGGAGCGCGGCGCTGATCGGGCGCGTGACAAAGACCGACGGATCCCCCCGGCCCAGGATCATCGCCCGCCGCAAGTTCTCCTCCAGCATCGGCCCCAGGACAAAGCCCAGAAGCAGCGGCGCAGGCTCGCATTTCAGCTTGATCAGCACATAGCCCATCAGCCCGAAAAACGCGACGGCATAGAGGTCATAGACATTCGAGTTCACGCTGTAGACCCCGATCGAACAGAAGGCCATGATGATCGGGAACAGCACATGATACGGCACCTTCAGCAGCCGCACCCACAGCCCGATCAGCGGCAGGTTCAAGACCACCAGCATAAGGTTACCAATCCACATGCTGGCGATCACGCCCCAGAACAGGGCCGGCTGTTCGGTGGCCACGTTCGGCCCCGGCACGATACCTTGGATGATCATCGCCCCCACCATCAGCGCCATCACCGGGTTCGCGGGGATGCCCAGCGTCAAAAGCGGGATGAACGATGTCTGCGCCCCGGCATTGTTGGCCGATTCCGGCCCCGCCACGCCCTCGATCGCGCCATGGCCGAACTCTTCGGGCGTTTTCGACACGCGCTTTTCGACCGTATAGCTGGCAAAGGCCGCCAGCACCGCGCCACCCCCGGGCAGTATGCCCAGCACCGACCCGATCCCCGTGCCGCGCAGAACCGGCCCCACCATGCGGCGGAACTCCTCGCGCGACGGGAACAGACCGGCAAGCTTCGCCCCCAGAACCGTGCGGTCCTGCTCGCCCTCAAGGTTGCGCAGGATCTCGGCGATCCCGAACACCCCCACGGCCAGCGCCACGAAGTTCAGGCCATCCGCATATTCGGTGATCCCCATCGTGAAACGCGGCGTGCCGGAATAGATATCCGTCCCCACCATGCCCAACAAAAGGCCCAGCACCACCATCGCCAGCGCCTTCAGGATCGACCCATGCGCCAGCGCGATGGCGGACACGAGGCCCAGCACCATCAGGCTGAAATACTCCGCCGCGCCAAACTGCAGCGCCACCGCCGTCAGCGGCGGGGCAAAGATCGCCACCAGCAGCGTGGCCACCGTCCCGGCAAAGAACGACCCCAGCGCCGCCACCGCCAACGCGGTGCCCGCCCGCCCCTTGCGCGCCATCTGATAGCCGTCAATCGCCGTCACGGCGCTAGAGCTTTCGCCCGGCATGTTGATCAGGATCGCCGTCGTCGACCCGCCATATTGCGCGCCGTAATAGATGCCCGCCAGCATGATCAGCGATGACACGGGTTCCAGCTGGAACGTGATCGGCAAAAGCATGGCGATGGTCGCCGTCGCCCCGATCCCGGGCAGCACGCCGATCAGCGTGCCAAGGATCACGCCGATCAGGCAAAACAGCAGGTTCTCGGGCGATGCCGCCGTGGCAAAGCCAAGCGCGAGGTTGGAAAGCAGATCCATCTCAGCCGCCCCTCAGAACGAAAGCCAGGGCCCGATCCGCCGGAACGGCAGACCCAGCGCATAGGAAAACACCAGCGTGGAAAAGATCGTGACCGCCACCGCCAGCCCGACCGCATGCAGCGGCCGCATCTTGAGCGAGGCCAGCCCCGCAATCAGCGTGGTCAGAAAGATCGAAGGAATGAACCCCAGCCCCCGCACCGTCAGGCCAAAGAAGATGGGCGCCGGCAGGATGAACATCAGCCCGCGCCACGCAATGGCCCCCGGCGCCTCGGCCCCCGGCGCCGCCTTCACGGCATTGAACACGATCAGCGCGCCGAACAGGATCAGCACCACCGCCAGAACCAGCGGGAAAAAGCCCGGCCCCATGCGGAACGCTGTCCCCAGTTCCAGACCCAGCGCCTGCACCCCGAAGAACAGGCCGAACAGGATGAACATGCCACCCGCCGCCGCATCCGTCCGGTCGATGTTGTAGGATTTCATTCTGCACCCCCTCCCAAGGATCGCATGGAAAAAGGGCCGCGCGGTCACCCGCGCGGCCCCATCCCGCGGATCAGTCCGCGTAGACGCCAGCGGTTTCGATGATCGGCTTCCAGCGCGCGATCTCGGCCTCCAGCTTGGCCTTCAGCGCATCCGGCGTCGCATCGGCAGCGGGCGACGGCGCGGTGCCAAGTTCACCCAGCTTGGCCGCGATTTCCGGATCGGCCAGCGCCGTCTGCAGCGATTGCGACAGCCGCGCCGTCACCTCGGCCGGGGTGCCCTTCGGCGCGTAAAGGCCATGCCAGACTGACACTTCCAGCCCCGGGAAGCCCCCTTCCGACACGGTCGGCAGGTCGGGGAAAATGTCCAGACGCGCGGGCGAGGTCACGGCATAGGCCTTGATCGTGCCGCCCTTGATCTGTTCGGTCGTGTTGGTGGTCTGGTCGCACATGATGTCGATCTGCCCGCCCAGAAGTTCCGTCATCGCCGGACCTGTCCCCTTGTAGGGCACGGTCACGATGGGGGCCTCCAGCGCCTGCATGAACAGCATCCCGCACAGATGCGACGCCGCACCGATCCCGGCATTGGCCATGGTGATCGTGTCCGCGTTTTCCTTCACATAGGTCACCAGCGAGGCGAAATCCGCAGGCTCCAGATCCTTGCGCGCCACGATGGTCATCGGCACCTCGGTCACCAGACCGACATAGTCAAAGGCCTCCAGCGGATTGTAGGCAAGGTTGCGGTACAGCGTGGCGCTGGTCGCCATGCCGATATGGTGCAGCAGGATGGTATAGCCGTCGGCTTCCGCCGCCGCGACGTTGCCCGCGCCCAGCGTGCCGCCCGCGCCGCCCACGTTTTCCACGATGATCTGCTGGCCCAGATCGGCCGACATCTTCTCGGCGATCAGGCGGCCCACCGTATCGGTCGGACCGCCCGCCGAGAACGGAACCACCATGGTGATCTGCCGTTCGGGATAGGTCTGCGCGAAGGCGGTGGATGCAGTCAGCAGGGTGCCGGCGGCGATGCCGGCGACCGTCTTGGTCAATGCCATGGTGTCCTCCCAACGTGGCTTATGGCCCGCGCCGCCCGCTCCTCTGCGGGGCGCGGTCAGCACCTAGGAAGAGCGTCCCGCACCCCGGTGCGCAAATGCCGCCTTCACATCGCCGCCACAAAACGGTGATGCCGCAGCGCGGCATGGGTGGAAAGGGTGACAAGGCCGCGCCGGGCATGGGTGGAAATCCACCCATCACGCGGCGTCACTCATCTCCATCGACGATCAGCCGCCGGTCCAGCCCGTGCTTGAGCATCTTTTCATACAGCGTCTTGCGGCTGATCCCCAGCGATTCATAGACCCGCCGCAGATGCCCGCCATGCGCCGTGATCGCCGCCGCGATCACGCTGCGTTCGAACCCCGCCACGCGGTCGGCCAGCCGCGTGCCTTCGCCGCCGCCCGCATCCCCCTCCAGCCCCAGCACCCAGCGATCCGCCGCGTTGCGCAATTCGCGCACATTGCCGGGCCAGTCCCGTGCCGCCAGCGCGGCCAGAAGATCGGGCGGCGGCTGGCGATCCTCCACCCCCTGCCGCGCCGCCGCCTCGCGCGCCAGCTGCAGGAACAGGACCGGCACATCCTCGCGCCGCACCGCAAGGGGCGGCACCCGGCACAAGGCGACCGAGAGGCGGTAGAACAGATCCTCGCGGAAACGCCCCGCCGCCACCTCGCCCGCCAGATCGACCTTGCTCGTCGCCATGAAACGCACGTCCAGCGCCACTGGATCGTTCGATCCCAGCCGCGTGATCACCCGCTCCTGCAACACCCGCAAAAGCTTGGCCTGCAGATCCAGCGGCATCGACCCGATCTCATCCAGAAGGATCGTGCCGCCCCGCGCATGTTCGAACCGCCCGTAGCGTGGCCGCAGCGCGCCGGGAAAGGCCCCCGCCTCATGCCCGAACAACTCGCTTTCGATCAGGGCCTCGGGCAGCGCCGCGCAATTGATGGCGATGAAGGGCTTGCCCGCACGCGGCGAAAGGTCATGCAGCGCGCGCGCCACCACCTCCTTGCCCGCCCCGGTCGGCCCGGTGATCAGGACATCGGCCTCGCTCGGCCCGATGGTGCGGATCAGGCGGCGCAGGTCGATCATCGCCGCGCTGCGCCCGGGCAGCCGCGCCTCCACATCGTCGCGCTGCCCTGCCACCGCCCGCAGGCGGCGGTTCTCCATTACCAGCGCCCGATGCTCCAGCGCGCGGCGCAGCACCATCAGCAGATCCTGCGTCGCAAAAGGCTTTTCGATGAAATCATAGGCCCCCCGCCGCATCGCTTCGACCGCCAGCGACACCTCGGCATGGCCGGTCACAAGGATCACGGGCAGATCGCGGTCCATCTCGCCCAGCCGCTGCAGCAGCGTCATGCCATCCATCCCCGGCATGCGGATATCCGACAAGACCACCCCGCCAAAGCCCGGCCCCGCCAGCGTCAGCGCCTCTTCCGCCGATGCCACCGACACCACACCCATCCCGGCCAGATCCAGCGCCTGCTCGGTAGACCGGCGCATCGGCTCGTCATCGTCGATCAGAAGAACCTGCTGCATCATTCCGCCGCCAGTTGCCCCGCGGTCGCGGCCTGCAGCACGATGTCGAACACCGCGCCACCCTCGGGATGATTGGCGACACGCAGATCGCCGCTGAAATCCTTCATGATATTATAGCTGATCGAAAGCCCCAGCCCCAGCCCGGCGCCCACCGTCTTGGTGGTGAAGAAGGGATCGAAGATCCGGTCGGCAATCGCGGGCGGCACCCCCGGCCCGTGATCGCGCACCGACAGGATCACACGGCCCCCATCCTCGCGCGCGGAAACCTCGATGCGCCGCAGCGCCGCCCCTTCCATCGCATCCGCCGCATTCGACAGCACATTGACCAGCACCTGCTGCAACCGCACCGGCCCGCCCTTCACGGGCGGCAGGCTGGCGGGCAGATCGGCCACCACCTCCACCCCCGCCGCCTCAAGCCGCGCGCCTGCCACCACCATCGCCTCGTCCAGCACGGCAGGCAGCGACAGCACCTTCAGCACCTCGTCCGGCTTGCGCGCCACATGGCGCAGGTGCCGGGCAATGGCGGCCATCCGGTCGATCAGCGCAAGGATCTGCCCGATATTGTCGCGCGCCCGCGCCCCATCCCCACGCTCGATCAGCAAGGCCGCGCTGTCGGCATAGTTGCGCGCCGCCGCGAGCGGCTGGTTGATCTCATGGCTCAGCGCCGCCGACATCTGCCCCAGCGCCGCCAGCTTGCCCGCCTGCACCAGATCGGCCTGCGTCTGGCGCAACTCCTGCTCTGTCAACCGCCGCTCGGCCACCTCCATCTCGATCTGCCGGTTCACCCGCATCAGATCGGCGGTCCGCTCCTGCACCTGCCGCTCCAGTTCCACCTGCGCCGCCGCCTGCATCGCGATCCGTTCCGCCAGCCGCGCCCGACGCTGCACCACCACCACCGCCAGCGACAGCGCCACCGCCAACAGCAGCACGAAAGCCGCCACCGCCAGCCGCGCCTGCGCCCGCAGCGATGCCGTATCCAGCAGCACATGCACGGTCCAGCCTGCCCCCGGCATATCCTGCGCCGTGGCCAGATACTCATGCTCGCGCCCGTCCTCGGCGACAAGGCGCATCAGGTCAAACCCCGCCTCGTTGCCGCGCTGCACCTCCAACTCCTCCAGACGCACCTCGGCATAGCGGCGCGAGGCTTCGGTCCGCGCCAACCGCGCCTCGGTCAGCGGCAACAGACCGCGATACCGCCATCCGGGATCGGTGGACATGAAGATGATCCCTTCGGGGTCGCTCACGATGATGCGGTATTCCCACGTCCGCCAACTGGCCTCGATATCGTCGATCCCGATCTTCAGCGCCACCACCCCGGCCACCTGCCCCTGCGCGTCGCGGATGGGCGCGCCAAAGTAATAGCCCCGCACCCCCGATGTCGTCCCCAGCGCGAAGAACCGCCCCTTCCCGCCCGCCGCCGCATCGAGGAAATAGGGCCGATAGGCAAAGTTCTGGCCGACGAAGCTGTCAGCCCGGTCATAATTCGACGCCGCCAGCGTATCGCCCGCCAAATCCATCACATACAGGTCCGACGACTGCACCACCCCGTTCTTGGCCTTCAGCCAGCGGTTCATCGCCATCCGCCGCGCCGGATCCTCCGGCTGCGTGACCAGATCCCGCATCTCGGGCGCATCGGCCAGCAATTCGGGCAGCGCCTCGAAGCGGCGCAGATGCCCTTCCAGCGCGTTCGCCGTCTGCCGCAGCGTGCTTTCCGCCCGGGCCTGCGCCTCGGACAGATAGCCCCGCGTCGCCACCCGCGCGACAGCCAGCGTCAGGCCAAGACAGACCAGCCCGACCAGCACCGCCCAAAAGAACCGTCTTCCCCGCTGGCTCATGCCACCCCCGCTCCCCTCAGGCCGATCATAAACCAAGGGCGCGGTCTGTATAGCCGTCCCTGCACCCTCCCCCCGCGCCCCTTTCCTGCCGCGCGAAGTCTGCTAGGCTGGTGCGACCCGCGCTTTTCGGACCATCCCTTTATCCCGTGTCATCCTTCCGCTTCATCCATTCCGCCGATCTGCATCTGGGCCGCCGCTTCGGCACCCTGCCGGAAGACCTGCGCGGGCGCCTGATTGAGGCGCGTCATGACAGCCTGCACCGCCTTGCCGATGCCGCCCGCAGGACCGGCGCGCATCACATCCTGCTGGCGGGCGACACATTCGACAGCGAAACCCCGACCGATCCGGTCTGGCGGCAGGCGCTTCTCGCCATGGGCGCCGATCCCGCGCTGCACTGGTGGCTCCTGCCCGGCAACCACGACAGTCTGGCGGCCGAGGCGCTCTGGTCCCGGCTCTGCGAACAGGCCCCGCCGAACGTCCACCCGCTGACCGATCCCGCCCCGGTCGAGATCGCGCCGGGTGCTGTCCTGCTGCCCGCACCCCTGCCCCGCCGCTATCCCGGGCGCGACCTCACCACCGCCATGTCCAGCACACCCACCGATCCACAGGCCTTCCGCATCGGGCTGGCCCATGGCGCGATCCAATCCTTCAGCGAGGACGCCCACAATGCCGATGCCATCATCCCGCCCGACCGCGCCGCGACGGCGCGGCTTGATTACCTTGCGCTGGGGGATTGGCACGGCCATCTGCGGGTGGGCGACCGCACCTGGTACGCCGGCACGCCGGAACGGGATGCCTTCACCCATGACGGGCGCGGGTCCTGCCTCGCCGTGACGCTGCCCGCCCCGGGCGCACCGCCCGAGGTGCAGCTGATCCCGACCGGGCGCTTCCACTGGTCCGACCTGCCGCTTCCCCTGATCCCGGGCGAGGATGCCGCCGCCGCGCTGGCCCGCCTCTTGCCGCCCGACCGCGCCGCCCGGCGCGACCACCTCATCCGCCTGCGGGCCACAGGCCGCGCCACCCTTGCCGCCCGCGCCGCGCTGGAACAGGCCGCACAGGCAGCGCAGGCCGACTTCGCCTTCCTCGCGCTCGATCTCGCCGCTCTGGCGACCGAGGTGGAGGCCGCCGATCTCGACCACATTGATCAGGCCGGCGCCCTGCGCCTTGCCGCCGAACGCCTGCACGCCCGCGCCACGGATGCCGCCCTGCCGCCCGACGCCCGGCGCACGGCCGCCGCCGCGCTGAACCGGCTTTACGCCTACCTGTCCGAGGCCCGGACATGAGGCTCGTCTCCATCGAACTCTCCGACATCCGCCGCTTCACCGCGCCGGTCCGCATCGCCCCCATCGGCCCCGGCCTCAACGTCCTCTCCGCCCCGAACGAAAGCGGCAAATCCACCCTCTTCGATGCGCTGCAGGCGCTGTTCTTCCAGCCCCACCGCTCCAAGGGCAAAGAGGTGATTTCGCTCCGCCCCCATGTCGGCGGCAGCCCGATGGTCGCGGTCGAGATCGACCTGCCCGACGGCCGCCATCGCATCGAAAAGCGCTGGCTGTCGAAACCCGCCGCCAGCATCCATCGCGACGGCCGCCTGATCGCGCAGGCCGACGAGGCAGAGGCCTTCCTCGCCCGCCTTGTCCAGTCCGGGCAGGACAGCGGCCCGGCGGGCCTGCTCTGGGTGCGCCAAGGCCTCACCCGGCTGGACGGCGACAATGGCCGCGAACGCGACATGGCAAGGGAGGCCCGCCGCAGCCTGCTCACCTCCGTCACCGGCGAGGTAGAGGCGCTGACCGGCGGTCGCCGCATGGATCACGCCATCGCCCGCACGCGCGAAGACCTCGGCCACTATGTCACCGCCGCCACGGGCAAACCCGCCAAGGGCGGCCCCCTCGCCACCGCGCTGGCCGAACTTGACGCGCTGGCCACCCGGCAGGCCACCCTTCAGGCCACCACCGCCCAGCTTGACCGCGCCCTCGCAAGGCGGCGCGAGGTTCGGCGCCTCCTGTCCGATCTTGCCGCGCCCGATGCCGCAGCCACCCGCCAGTCGCGGCTGGCCGAGGCCACCCAAAGGCATGACGCCGCACGCCGCCATGCCGACAGCCTTGCCGCCGCGACCGCCGCCCTGCAGGCCGCCGATCTGCAAATTGCCACCCTGACCGACCGCCTGGCCGCCCTGCACCGCGCCCGCGCCGCACGCGACAGCGCGCAGGCCGCGCAGGCCGGGGCGCAGGCGCAGGCCACCGCCGCCCGCGCCGCCGCCGCGCAGGCCGAGGCCGGGCTTGCACCCCTGCGCGCGGCCTGCGCTACGGCACAGGCCGCACGCCACGCGGCCGATCTGCGCCACACCGCGGCCCTGCGGGCCGAAGCCGCCCGCGCCGCCGCCGCCCGCCGCGCCGATCTGACCCGCCGCCTGACCGAGGCACGCAACCTGACCGACCAGCGCACCGCCCTTGCCCGCGCGGCCGCAACCGGCCCCACCGCGCCCGACATCGCCACCCTCGACACCCTGTCGCAAGAGGTGCAGGTCCAGCGCGCCCTGCGCGACCGCAGCGCCCCACACCTGACCTTTCACCCCGATGGCCCGGCCCGCGCCCTGCAGGACGGCACCCCCATCCCCGATGGCCCCCGCCCCATCCACGGCGAAACCCGCTTCACCCTGCCCGGTTTCGGCGCGCTGACCGTGACCCCCGGCGCAGGCGCGGACCACAGCGCGCTCGACCGGGCCGAGGCCGCGCTGACCGCCGCCCTCGCGCGGCTGGGCCAGCCCGATCCGGGCCAGGCCCGCGCGGCAGCCGCAGCCCGGGCCGAGGCCGCCACGGCGCTGGCCGACCTTGACCGCGCGCTGGCAAGCCTTGCCCCGCAGGGCCTCGCCGCCCTGCAGGCCGATCTTGAAACCTTGCCCGCGCCGCCCGCCGACCACCCCGATCTGCCCAGTCTGGCCGACGCGCAGGCCACCGCCGAAGCGGCCGCGCTGGCCCAGAGCCGGGCAGAGGCGGCCCTTGCCGCCGCGCAGCAGCAGGCCACCGCCCTGCGCGAAGCCGACATCCGCGCCGTCACAAAGGCCGAAAGCGCCGAGACCGCCCTGATGCAGGCGACCACCGCGCTCGCCGCGCTCGCCACATCCGAAGCGGACCTGACCGCCGCCCTCGCCGCCGCCCGCACCGCCCGCGACGCCCACGCCGCCACGCTGGCCCGCCTGACCGAGGCCGCCCCCGACCTTTCGGCCGCCGCCGCCGCGCTGGCCCGCGCGCAATCCATCGTCGAACAGGCCCGCCGGGACATGCAGGCGCTGGAAACCGAACGCGCAGGGCTGGATGCCGAAATTGCCCTGCGCGCGGGCGAAGGCGTGATGGAGGAACTGGCCGACACCACCGCCCGCTTGCAAGCCGCGCAGGACAGGGTGGCGCTTCTGCAATTCGAGGTGGCCACCCTGCAAGACTTGATGCAGGCGCTGGAAACCGCCCGGAACGAGGCGCGCGATCGCTATTTCGCCCCCGTCCTTGCGGAGTTGCACCCGCTTCTGCGCGTGCTCTGGCCAGATGCGGAACTGCGCTTCGATGGCGAAAGCCTGCTGCCCAGCGCCCTGATCCGCGACGGGCAGGAAGAAGACCTCTCCACCCTGTCCGGCGGCACGCAGGAGCAGGTGGCGCTGCTCGTCCGCCTTGCCTTTGCGCGGCTTCTTGCGCGGGGCGGCCAGCACGCCCCGGTGATCTTCGACGATGCGCTGGTCTATACCGATGACGACCGGATCGAACGCATCTTCGATGCGCTGCACGCCGAAGCGCGGGATCAGCAGATCATCGTCCTGTCCTGCCGCCAGCGCGTCTTCCGCGATCTGGGCGGCGCCGCGCTATCCTTCCAGCCGCTGCCCTGATCCGGCAACGGGCGGGGGGGCAACGGCCCCCCCTGCACCCCCCTAGCGCCCCGCCCACGCCTTCTGGATGTAAAGCGCCGTCATCAGGTCGAGATGCGCCCCACCGCCATTCTTGGCGATGGTGATTTCCGCCTCCGACCGGCGCGCAAACAGCGCCGGATCATCATAGTAATCCGCCACGATATCCGCCTCGCGGATCGCGCCGGATGCGAGCGGGTCGATCAATTCGCCGATGTGATGGATCGTCGTCGCCCGCGCATCGACAAAGATCCGCGCCCGCGCCATCGCCGCATCATCCACCTCGCGCATCCCCGGCTTGTAGGCGCCAATCAGATCCAGATGCTGCCCCGGTTGCAGCCATTCCCCCTTGATCAGCGGCGCCGTCGCCATCGTCGCGGTGCAGATCACATCCGCCGCCCGCACCGCCGCCTCCAGATCATCTGCCACCGGCAGGCCCATCGCCGCCGCGCTGTCGCGCGACCGGCTCCAGACGGTGAATTCCGCCTCCGGGAACAGCGCCCCATAGGCCTCGACCATGGATTGCGCCACCTTCCCCGCCCCCACCAGCAGAAAGCGCCGCGCCCCCGGCCGCACCAGCCGCGATGCGGCATACAGGCTGTCGCCCGCCGTCTTCCACTTGGTGACAAGGTGGAAATCCACCAACCCCGTCAACTCGCCCGTCACATCATCAAACAGCGTCACGGCCCCGTTCACCGTGGGCTTGCCCCGCGCCACATTGCCCGGCACCACCGTCGCCACCTTTACCAGCGCGCCCAAGCCATCAATCCATGTCGCCCGGTCAAGGATCGTATCCCCTCCGCGATATACGAACAGATCCTTGATGTCGGGCTTGGGTCGGCGATGCCCCGCCGCAAAGGCCGCCAAAAGCCCCTTCCAATCCAAGAACCGCTCTGCCTCGAAGGGCACGAAATCCACGCTCACAGCCCCGCCTCCCCCTTGTCCAACAGCCCCACCGCAACCAGACGCGCTGCCCAGCCTTCCCATCCCTCGAACAGATGGGTCTGCCAGCCCCGCGCCGCCGCTGCCGCGATGTTCTCGGCCCGGTCATCGGTAAAGATCAGCCGCCCGGGCGCAACACCACTTTCGGCCTCCAGCGCGGCATAGATCGCGGGATCGGGCTTCATCACCCCCATCCGGCCCGAAACCCAAGCGCGGTCGAACTCGGCCAGAAAGGGCAGCCGCGCCACCGCCGCATCAAAGGTCTCCACCCCGAAATTCGTCAGCGCCAGCACCGGCACCCCCTTGGCCCGCAAGGCACGCAGCAACCGGATCGACCCCTCGATCGGCGGATGCGCGATCTCGAACCAACGCTCGCGCCACATGCGGATCTCGGGCGCCCAGTCAGGATGCGCCACGGCCAGCGCCTCCACCGATGCGGCAAAGGGCGCACCCAGATCGACACCCTCGTTCATCCCCACCAGATCGACCTCGGCAAACAGCCGCGCCCGCCGCGCGGCGCCGATCTCGCGGTCATAGAACCGCTCGGGCTGCCATTCCAGCAGCACATTTCCGATGTCAAAGACCACTGCCTCTGGGATCACCCGTCACATCCTTCTTCCGGCGCACCGTCTCGCGCCACAGCGTGTAAAGCCCCGCCCCGCAGATCAGCGCAATGCCGATGCCTGCCGTCAGGTCCGGCAGCGTGCCAAAGATCACCGCCCCCCAGAGGATCGCCAGCGGCATCGCCGTATATTCGAACGGCGCGACCAGCGCCGCCTCCAGCGTGCGATAGGCCTGGCTCACCATCAATCCCCCGATCGCCACCGACAGCCCGGTGGCCAGGAACCAGGGCCAATCCGCCACTGGCGGCCAGACCCAAGGCCGGAACAGAAAGGCCAGCGACGCATCCCCCGATCCGGCCATATGCCCATCCCCCACCACCAGCCCCATGGTCGTGGACACCACGATGAACCCGCATTGCACATAGAAGGACAGCGTCATCGCGCTTTCCGTGGCCCGCATCCGCCGCGTCATCATGTGGCTCGACGCATAGCAAAAGGCCGATATCAGCACGAGGATCGCCGCCGGCTGGATCACCCCGTCACCCGGGCGCAGCATCACCACCACGCCCAGCATCCCCACCGCCACCGCCGCCCAGCGCCGCGGCCCCACCGCCTCGCCCAGCACCACCACCGAAAGCAGCGTCACCAGCAGGGGCGAGATGAAGGCAATCGCCACCGCATCCGCCAAGGGCAGCGCCGCCAGCCCGAGGAAATAGCACACGTTCGAAATCATCACGAACCCGACCCGGATCAGATGATCCCACCCCCGCCGCGTCAGGATCTGGCGGAACCCTGTCCCCGATACCTGCATCAATCCCAACAGGAAGATCATCCCGATCCCCGCCCGGATCAGGATCACCTGATGCAGGGCATAATCCCCCGACAGGAACTTGATCGCCACGTCATTGATCGACAGCATCGCGCTGCCACCGATCGCCAGAAGAATACCGGTCAGCGTGGCCCGGGTCGAAATCTCGGTCATGATGGGGTCAGCAAACGCCCGGGCGAAGGCGAAATCTGTCCCCCCCGCGACATCGCATGGCGCAGATCACCCGCCCGCCGCCGCGCCCCGCATCACCCGCTCCAACGCCTCAAGGAAGCGCGACCGATCCGCCTTGGAAAAGGGCCGCCCGCCCCCCTGACGGAACGGGTCCGCGCTGCGAAGGTCCGCCATCAGGTCGCGCGTGGCCAGCACATTGCCGATGTTGCGGTCGGTCAACACCTCGCCATTGTACTTCACCACCACCGCGCCCCCCGCGATCACCTTCGCGGCCAAGGGGATATCCCCCGTCACCACCACATCGCCCGGCCCGGCCTGTTCGGCAATCCACTTGTCCGCCTCATCCGGCCCCGATGCCACGAACACGCTCTCCACCAACGGATTGGCACTGGGCCGGATCCCGCCATTCGACACCACGATCATCCGCACCCGATGCCGCACTGCCACGCGCTCGCATTCCTCCTTCACGGGGCAGGCATCGGCATCCACGAACAGCCGCGCCATCCTCAGCCCTGCAGCGCCTGCGCGTGAAAGGCCACATGTTCCTCCATGAAGGTGGAGACGAAGAAATAGCTGTGGTCATAGCCCTTCTGCATGCGGAACGCGCCGCCCTGCCGCCGCGCCGCCATCGCCTCGGCCAGCGCCTCGGGCTTCAGAAGGTCCAGGAACTGGTCCTTCGTTCCCTGATCCACCAGCATCGGCCCGTCAAAGCCGTAGCGCCGCATCATCAGCGTGGCGTCATAGCCTGCCCAGGCCGCCTCATCCGCCCCCAGATAGGCGGTGAACTGCTTGCGCCCCCAATCGCTCGCCACCGGATTGGCAATCGGCGCAAAGGCCGACACCGACCGGAACCGCCCCGGAAAGCTCATCGCGATGGTCAAGGCACCATGCCCGCCCATCGAATGGCCCGTGATCGCCTGCGCGGCCTCGGCCAAGGGAAAGGCCGAAAACAGCACATTCGGCAATTCATCCGTGATGTAATCCCACATCTGGAAATGCTGCGCCCAAGGCTCCTGCGACGCGTTCACATAGAACCCCGCCCCCTGCCCCAGATCATAGGCCGGATCATTCGGCACAGCCTCCCCGCGCGGCGAGGTATCGGGAAACACCAGCGCGATGCCTGCCTCGGCGGCCCAGCGCTGCGCCCCCGATTTCACCATCGCATTCTCATGCGTGCAGGTCAGCCCAGACAGGAACCACAACAGCGGAACCGGCCCGTCCTCGGCCTGTTCGGGCAGGAACAGCCCGAAGGTCATGTCGCAATCGCAGGTCCCCGACGGATGCGTATACACCCCCTGCACCCCGCCAAAGGCCCGACTTTCCGATACGGTCTTCATCGCTCACCTCGCATTGTTGCGGCAAGGCTTTCATGCCACCGGGACGGATGCAACCGTCCAAGGCGAAGTCTGACGCAGAAATCCTGCCCAAGGTCAGACCCCGGAATTTGCGTCAAATTCCGGCGCAGTTTGTGCGTCACAAACTGCCCTACTGCGTCGGATGAAAAAGCCCCGCGGGCGAGGCGGTGAAGATCTGGCACCCCGTCGCCGTCACCCCCACGGAATGTTCGAACTGAGCGCTCAGCGACTTGTCCCGCGTGATCGCGGTCCAGTCATCGGCCAGCACCTTCGTCTCTGGCCGCCCCAGATTCACCATCGGCTCGATGGTGAAGAACATGCCTTCCTCCAGCACCGGCCCGCTGCCAGGTCGGCCGTAATGCAGCACATTGGGCGGCGAATGGAACACGCGGCCCAGACCGTGGCCGCAGAAATCGCGCACCACGCTCATCCGCTGGGCTTCGACATAGCTCTGGATCGCATGGCCGATATCGCCGAACGTATTGCCCGGCTTCACCGCCGCGATGCCACGCATCAGGGCCTCATGCGTCACGTTGATCAGGCGCTGCGCAAAGGGCTTTGCTGTCCCCGCCACATACATCCGGCTCGAATCCCCGAACCAGCCATCCACGATCACCGTGACATCCACATTCAGGATATCCTGCGCCTGCAGCACATCGCTGCTGCGCCCCGGGATCTTGGCCCCCGGGATCCCGTGACAGACCACATGGTTCACACTGATGCAGGACGCATGGCGATAGCCCTTGTAGCCGATGGTGGCCGAGGTCACGCCCCGCCGCGCCACCTCTTCGGTGATGAAGGCGTCGATATCGCCCGTCGTCGCCCCCGGCACGACCAGCGGCCCCACCATATCCAGGATCTCTGCCGCCACGCGCCCCGCGGCTGCCATGCCCGCAAAATCCGCATCCTCATGGATGCGAATCCCGTCCTTCGTGATGCGCCCGCGCGTCTCGTCCACTGGCCGATTTCCCATTGCAACAGCGCCTAGATAGTCAATGCCTTCCCCAAAGGCCAGACCCGCGCCCATCGCAGCCCCTTTGAAACCCCCGCCCCGCGACCTATACCCTTCGCAGCCAAGACGAACGGAGTAGCGCCATGCCCAATCCTACCGCCGCCATGCTGGTGATCGGCGATGAAATCCTGTCGGGCCGCACCCGCGATTCGAACATGCACCATCTGGCCAAGCGGCTGACGGATCACGGCATCCGCCTGATGGAGGCGCGCGTGGTGGCCGATGATCACGCGGCAATCGTGGATGCCGTCAACACCCTGCGCGCCCGGCACGATCACCTCTTCACCAGCGGTGGCATCGGCCCCACCCATGACGACATCACCGCCGATGCCATCGCCGCCGCCTTCGGCGTGGCCATCACCCACCGCGCCGATGCCATGGCGCTCCTGCAGGCGCATTATGACCGCGCCGGCCAGCCCTTCAACGACGCGCGCCAGCGCATGGCCCGCATCCCCGATGGCGCGGTGCTGATCGACAACCCGATCAGCACCGCCCCCGGCTTCAGCCTTGGCAATGTCCATGTCATGGCGGGCGTCCCCTCGATCTTCGAAGCCATGCTCGCCGGCCTCATCCCCACCCTCACTGGCGGCGCGCCGCTTCTGTCGCAATCGCTCCGCGTCAACCGGGGCGAAGGCGAGATCGCCGCCGATTTCGGCGCCCTTGCCGCCGATTTCCCCGATTTGTCGATGGGCAGCTATCCCTTCAACGTAAACGGCGCCCATGGCACGAACCTCGTGATCCGCGGCACCGATCCCGCGCGCATCGACGCGGCGATGACCCGGCTCGCGGCCCTGTTTGGATGACGCCCACCCGAATGACCCCCGACCTGCTCGCGCAGGTGACCGAGGCGACATGGCCCCCCGCCCGCACCCTGCCGCAGGGGCCTTGGCTGATCCGCGAAGGCCGGGGCGGCGGGCAGCGCGTCTCGGCCGCTTCTGCCGCGGGCGACTGGACGGTGGATGACATCCCCGCCGCCGAAGCCGCGATGCGCGCCCTGGGCCAGCCGCCGCTCTTCGTGCTCTACCCCGGCGATGCGGCGCTGGATCGCGCGCTGGCCGACCGCGGCTATCAGCATCATGATCCCGTCGTCGCCTACGCCGCCCCGGTGGCCGATCTGGCCGCGACCGCGCCGCCCTTCCTCACCACCTTCCCGCACTGGCCCCCCCTCGCCGTCGCGCGCCAGCTCTGGGATCAGGGCGGCATCGGCCCGGCCCGGCAGGCCGTGATGGATCGCGCCCAAGGCGCAAAGACCGCCATCCTGGGGCGCAGCGGCGACCGCGCCGCCGGCATCGCCTTCACGGCGATCCACGAAAACATTGCAATGCTTCACGCGCTCGAGGTGGCCCCCGACCAGCGCAGAAAAGGCTGCGCCCACAACATATTGCGTGCCGCCGCCCTCTGGGCACGCGATCACGGGGCGCATACGCTCACCCTTCTGGTGACTGAGCGGAACGCCGCCGCCCGCGCGCTCTACGCTTCCCTGAACATGCAGGTTGTGGGACAGTATCACTATCGCAAACAGGCCCCCGCAGAAGGCTGAGCAGTGATCGCCACGCGCCCGCACGTCCCGCACCGGCACCGCCGTTCTCCGGCCATGACCGCTGCCCTCCTCGCCGTCCTCACACTGGCCACGCCCGCGCTGGCGCTTGATCTGCGCCTGCCCACAACGGCCAGCCCGTCGGGCGAACGGCATGAGGCGCTGACCTCCTACAACGTGCCGACCGGCCCTTGGCAGGCAGGCACCATCCCCACGACGACGGCCGAAGGCAACTTCTCCCAGTCGGCGTGGAAAATCCCCGCCGCCGATCAGACGACGCTCCAGATCCTGCAACCCCTGCGCGCCCAGCTTGCCGATCAGGGATTCACCACGGTCTTCGAATGTGCCACCGCCGCCTGCGGCGGGTTCGACTTCCGCTACGGCACCGACATCCTGCCGGAACCGCAGATGCACGTGGACCTTGGCGATTTCCGCTTCCTCGCCGCCCGGCGCGATGGCGCGGGCAGCAGCGACTGGGTCACCCTGATCATCAGCCGCTCCGCCGATACCGGTTTTGTCCAGATGACGCGGATCGGCGCCGAACCCGTCGCCACCCCCGACATGACCCTGTCATCGAAATCCGCCCTCGCGCCCGGCCTGCCATCGGTGCCACCCACCGCTG
Source organism: Paragemmobacter ruber (assembly GCF_009908315.1). GTDB lineage: Bacteria > Pseudomonadota > Alphaproteobacteria > Rhodobacterales > Rhodobacteraceae > Paragemmobacter > Paragemmobacter ruber. The sequence goes on along the minus strand of NZ_JAAATW010000004.1, from coordinate 191,528 downwards.
AACCCGCAGCCCTGCCGCAACAGGACGCGCTCACCGCCGCACTGGCCGCCGGGCAACCCGCCACGCTGTCCGATCTGGTCTTCCCCTCAGGCCGGGCCGAACTGGCGCCGGGTGACTATCCGTCGCTGGCCAGTCTGGCGGCATGGCTCGCCGCCAATCCCGCCGCGCAGATCGAACTCGTCGGCCACACCGACGCCTCCGGCAACGCGCAGGCCAACACCGCCCTCTCCCTCGCCCGGGCCGAGGCCGCGCGCAGCGCGCTCATCGCCCGCTTCGGCATCGACCCGGCCCGCATCACCACCCGCGGCGCTGGCCCCGCCGCGCCCATCGCCACGAACGACACCGCCGAAGGCCGCGCCCAAAACCGAAGGGTCGAGGTCATCACGACCCCGACCCTCTGACCTCCCCCAGGAGGCGCGCGATCCCCGTCACCGGGGACCGGCGAAAATCACCAGTTGTCCGGTCCCTTGTCGATCAACTGCCGTGCCAGAAAATCAATGAAGGCCCGCACCTTGGGCTGCGTGAACCGCCCCGGCGGATAGACGGCATAGATCCCCAGCACCTCGGTCGGCAGGCCGGGAATGGCCTCTTCCACCAGCCCCTGCCGCATCGCGTCGGCATACAGGAAGCTCGGCAGATAGGCGATGCCAAGGCCCGAGATCGCTGCATTCAGCAACGACTGCCCGTCATTCACCGTCAACCAGCCAACAGACCGAACCTGCCGCTTCTCGCCCGACGGCGCGGTGATCTTCCACACATTGCCATTGGCCTGATTCGAATAATGCAACAGCTTGTGCTCGTTCAGATCGTCGATCTTCAGCGGCCGCCCGAACTTCTGGAAATACGACGGCGACGCGATCATCCGCTTCGTCGTCTCGGTCAGCTTGCGGGCGCGCAAGCTGGAATCCTCCAGCTCCCCCACCCGGATCGCCATGTCGAACCCTTCGCTGATCAACTCCACATAGCGGTTGTTCAGCACCATGTTCACCGTGATATCGGGGTATTCCAGCAGGAAATCCCCAAGGATCGGCGACAGAAGGTTCACCCCGAAATCGGTGGCAACACTGATACGCAACAGGCCCGACGGGGCCGACTGCATGGATGTGACCAGCGCATCCGCCTCGCCTGCATCATTCAGCACGCGGCGGGCCCGGTCGTAATAGGCAAGGCCAATCTCGGTGGGCGAAACGCGGCGGGTCGTCCGGTTCAACAGGCGGGCCCCCAACCGCGCCTCCAGAGCCGAGACATGTTTTGACACCGCCGACTTCGAAATTCCCATCTTCTTGGCCGCATCGGTGAAGCCGCCCTGGTCTACAACCATGGCAAAGGCTTCCATTTCCGTCAGTCGGTCCATTGTTACCCTCTGGCAAGCTATGAGGTCGTAACACCGAGGATTGACCGCGAATTCAGGCAGGATCGGGGCGCAGGCGGGGCCGATCCGGGGTTTTCCTTGGGATCGTTGAAGGCAGGGAAACGCCCGCCGACCGGCACCCCGCCGCTACAGCCGCGCCGCCAGCCGCGCGCCCTGGTCAATGGCGCGTTTTGCATCCAGTTCAGCGGCCACATCCGCCCCCCCGATCACATGGGCCGCGATCCCCGCTGCCGCCAGCGCATCCGCCAGCCCCCGCGCCGGCACCTGCCCCGCGCAGAGCACCACGGTATCGGCCGGAATCAACTCCTCCCCCCCGTCGCGCCGCACCACCAACCCCTCAGGCAGGATGCGCTCATAGCTCACCCCGCCGATCATCTTCACGCCTTTTGCCGCCAGCGCCGCGCGGTGGATCCAGCCTGTGGTCTTGCCCAAACCCCGCCCAGGCTTTTCCGCCTTGCGCTGCAACAGCCACACCTCGCGCGCCGGCGCCTCCGGCGCAGGCTCCACCAGCCCCCCGCGCACCTCGGCCGGATCGCCCACCCCCCATTCGCGACGCCACAGCGCCGCATCCAGCGTCGGGCTCATCCCGCGATGCACCAGAAACTCCGCCACATCGAACCCGATGCCACCCGCCCCCACGATGGCCACCCGCTTGCCCACCGGCGTCCCGTTCAAGACGTCGATATAGCCCAGCGCCGCCGCCTGCCCCGGAATGGCCGGATCGCGCGGCGTCACGCCGGTCGCCACGATCACCTCGTCAAAGCCGCGCAGGTCATCCACCCCGACCGATGTCCCCAGCCGCAGGTCCACATCCGCCCGCGCGATCCGTGCCGCGAACCAGCGCACCAGCCCGTGAAACTCTTCCTTCCCCGGCACCATCTTCGCCAGATTGAGCTGCCCCCCGATCCGGTCCGCCCGATCGAACAGCACCACCCGATGCCCCCGCTCCGCCGCCACCGCCGCCGCCATCAGGCCCGCAGGCCCCGCGCCCACCACGGCCACCGACTTGGGCACAGCCACGGGGTCATAAGTCAGCTCCACCTCATGGCAGGCGCGCGGGTTCACAAGGCAACTCGTCAGCTTGCCGCTGAACGTGTGGTCTAGACAGGCCTGATTGCAGGCGATGCAGGGCGCGATCTCCTCGGCCCGCCCCGCCGCGGCCTTCGCCACGAAATCGGCATCCGCCAGAAAGGGCCGCGCCATGCTCACCATGTCGGCCATCCCCTCGGCCAGCACGCGCTCCGCCACATCCGGCGCGTTGATCCGGTTCGAGGTGATTACGGGGATCCCCACCTCCCCCCGCAGCCGCCCGGTCAGATGCGCGAATGCCGCCCGCGGCACGCTCGTGGCGATCGTCGGCACCCGCGCCTCGTGCCAGCCGATGCCCGTGTTCAGAAGGCTCGCCCCCGCTGCCTCCACCGCGCGCGCCAGCAGCACCACCTCATCCCATGTGCTGCCATCGGGAACCAGATCAATCAGGCTGATGCGGTAGACGACGATGAAATCCGCCCCCACAGCCGCCCGCACCCGGCGCACCACCTCCACCGGCAGGCGCATCCGGTTCTCATAGGTGCCACCCCAGTCATCCGTGCGGCGGTTGGTATGGGCGACAAGGAACTGGTTCAGGAAATACCCCTCGCTCCCCATCACCTCCACGCCGTCATAGCCCGCCTCGCGCGCCCGCACCGCCGCTGTCACGATATCAGCAATCTGCTTCTCGATCCCCGCCGCATCCAGCTCGCGCGGGGCAAAGGGCGAAATCGGCGAACGGATCGCGCTCGGCGCCACGCAATCCTTGCCATAGGCATAGCGCCCCGCATGCAGGATCTGCATCGCGATCCGCCCGCCCGCATCATGCACCCGGTCCGTCACCACCCGGTGGTTGGCGATGTCCTGCCCCGTATACAGCCCCGCCGCGCCGGGAAACACGCCGCCCTCCGGGTTCGGCGCCATCCCCCCCGTCACCATCAGCGCCACACCGCCCCGCGCCCGCGCAGCATAGAACTCGGCCACCCGGTTCCAATCCCCCCGCTCCTCCAGCCCCGTATGCATCGACCCCATGAGCACGCGGTTCGGCAGAACCACATGCCCCAGATCAAGCGGCGACAGCAGGGTGGGATATTCGGTCATGGCAGGATCCTCCGGCCCGCGACACTGCCGCACCCGCCGCCCCCTGTCACGGGCAACGCAACGTCATGCGCGGAAAGCCCGCAGGCCACCAACCTGCCCATTCCCCGTTGCCAAAATATCCTCAGGGGGTGAGGCGCGCAGCGACGAGGGGGCGGAACGCCCCCTGCACCCTCCCCACCCCGCGCGCCTCTATCCCAGCGTCTCGACGCAATGCCGCCGGAAGGCCCGCTTCAGCATGTCCAACTCCGCGCGCAGCAGATCCACCTCCGCGCGCAGGTCATCCTCCATCGGCACCCCGGTGATCACGGTGAAATGCGCCAGCGTCTCGCCCGTGTCGCGCTGCCGGATCAGGAAGGTCTGCACCCCCTCGCTCAGCGCGGCCACCGGGATCGGCACCCGCACCGCCCATTCGCCGGGCCGGTCCGGGATCTGCGCCACGGTCACGCCCGTCACCTCTGCCTCCAGATGCCGCACCTCCAGCGCCGCACGCTCGGTCCCCGACAGCACGCCCTCCCACACCCCGGCCCGGATGCGCGTCTTCGTCAGCTTCACCCCGTCCATCGTCCCACCCCTCACATCTCGGCCCGCGGCCTGCGGCTCACCGTCACGTCGCGCAGGATGATCTGGTTCATCTCCGGCCCCTCGAAGATCAGGTCGATCCACAGCTTTTCGATCCGCTTTTCATTGATCTTGGAATAGGTCAGGTCGAACTCCACCATCACCTCCTGCGCGCCCAGCGGCAGTTCCAGAACGATCTGTTCCGTATTCGGCCCATGCTTCACGTTCAGCCGGGCAAAGATCTCAAGGGGCTTTTCCAACTCCACGATCACATCCAGCCGGATCAGATGGCGCAGCTTCAACCCCCGCGCCGCCTCCTCCGGCAGGTCGATCACCAGTGACAGGAACGATCCGTCAAACCGGAACACATCCATGCGAAAGCCGAACGGCGCCACGTCGCTTTCCCGCTCGTTGCGGATCTGCCGCACGGTCAGCTCGCTCACCCGGCAGTCATGAAAGACGGTGGCACCCTCGCAGAACGGCATCCGGTTGGGCACCGATGCCTCTCCGGGCACCGGCATCGGCCCGCGCCACAGATCGGGCCGCCACGCCCAGTCTGTGCCCAAGGGCTTGCGCATGGCGTTCGACCCGATCACCGGCAGCGCCAGCCGGTGTTCCGCCTGATGGATCACCCGGTCCAACTGCCGCCGCATCGCCCGCGCCCGGCTGCGCCAGCCCCGCAACGTGTCGGGATCTACCGTCGCCGCCGCCTCTGCAATCTCTTCCCAGCGCCGCAAGGCCCGCTTCTGCAGCAGCCGGTCCAGAACGCCCTCGATCTTCCCCACCATTCCCAGTCCCGAAACACCGCCCAAGGCACCTTCCTATCTATTGCCGGAAAGGCTGCCCCGCGCCACCGCCTTTTCACCTAAGAAGCGAAGTGTTCAGCCCCCGGTCGCGGTCTGGTTAGCGCCGCCTGCCGCTGCGCCCCGTGCGTCGCCTTATGTTGCACCCTGTGCATTGGCCCGCCGCAGCGCCGCCAGCGCCGCCTCCACCAACGCCCGCCCCTGCGCCGGATCCAGCGCCTGCCCCTCCGGCCCCGCTGCGGTCACCGTCACCAGACGTCCGCGCAACCCCGCGATCCCGCGCCAGTACTCCCCTGCCACGCGGTCGCGCACCCGCAACAGAAACGCCCCCCCCGCGTCCGAGGCCGACACCACCTCCACATCCCCCGCCCGGCCCGAACGGCTCAACGCCGCCCGCCCGGCGGGCGAGGTGAAGTAACCCGCCAGCGCCGCCCCGCCCCCGGCCATCGCCCCGGCCGATCCGGCCTGCCCGACGGTCAGCGTCACCAGCGCAGGCACCGCCGTGCCCGTCGCGGAACACCGCCCCATGATCACCACCGCGCTGTCGGCCTGCCGCTGCCCGGCGCCCGGCGCGATGCAATAGCCCGCAGGCGCCGCCGCCACCACTGCCCCATCCAGCAGCGTGACAGACCGGATCCCCCCGTCCGTCGCCGCCACGCATCCTGCAAGGGCCGCAACACCCAGAAACCAAAAACCCTTCACACCCATCCCCGCGCGTCCCTTCCTGCACCGTCAGCGCTGCATACCGCCCCCGCCGCGCAGCGTCCACCGCCCCCACCCCGCGCGGGGCGCACCACCGGCGGGACATGGCCTCTTCGGCCCCGACCTCTCGCCCCAGCGCCCCCCCAGCGCCCCCATTGCATCGCTTCCGACAAACCGCTTTTCTGGCCGGGAAAAGGAACCTTGGCCGCACATGACCGATCTCACCCCCCTCGCCGCGCGGCTGAACGGCTGCGCTGACCTCTACACAGCGCTGCGGCAGGCCTGCACCGGCCTGTCCGCCGCGCCAGACATCGCGGCCCTGATCGCCGCCACCGATCCCGCCACCCGCGCCCGGCTGGCACAGGTGGATGCGGGCCTCCTCGCCGCCATCGCGCGCAAGGTGACACAGGGCGAAGCCGTGCCGGGCGCCACCCGCCTGCGCGCGGCGCTGGCCACGCTGCCCGTCCATCCACTGTTCCTGCCCGATCCCGCCACCGCCCCCGGCATGGCCCTGCCCACCACCGGCGCACGGCCCGACATGCCCGCCTTCTCAGACGCCGCCTTCGATGCGTGGTTCGCCCGGCATCAGGCAAGGGGCATCCGCTACGGCTTCGGCCTCTATGGCGAGAACCGCACCGTCTACGCCACGCCGCAATTCGCCGATGCGGCAAGCTCCGAACGGCGCACCATCCACCTCGGCATCGACGTCTTCGCCCCCGCCGGAACGCCGGTCCACGCCCCCCTGCCCGGCCGCGTGGCGCACCTCACCTACAATGCCGATCCGCTGGATTACGGCCATACCCTGATCCTCGAACATGATCTGGACGGCACCCGCTTCTTCACCCTCTACGGCCACCTCGCCGCAACCCTGCCCAGCCTCCATCCCACCGCCACCGTCGCCGCAGGCCAGATCATCGCGCATCTGGGCGACTGGCCCGAAAACGGCGGCTGGGCCCCGCACATCCATTTCCAGATCATCACCGACCTGCTCGCCACCTCCGGCAACTTCTTCGGCGTGGGCCATGCCAGCCTGATGGACGTCTGGTCCGACATCAGCCCCGATGCAAACCTCCTGATGCGCCTTCCCGCGCACAGCTTCACGGTCTGATGCCCATGCCCACGATCCGCCCCGCCACACCTGCCGACCGCGCCCTCTGGCAACCCCTGTTCGAAGGCTATGCCAACTTCTACAACACCGCCCTCACCCCCCAGACGGCCGATACCGTCTGGGGCTGGATCCACGATCCCGCCAACCCGTTCTGGTGCGACCTCGCCCTCGATGAGACAGGCCAACCGCTCGGCTTCGTGCAATACCAACTGATGCACCGCTCCCTCGGCGGCTCCATGGTCTGCTACCTGTCCGACCTCTTCACCACCCCCGCCGCGCGGGGCCAAGGCACGGGCCGCGCACTGATCGACCATGTCCTCGCCTTCGCCCGCGCGCGCGGCCTGCCAAATGTCCGCTGGCTCACCGCCGAAGACAACGCCACCGCCCGCGCGCTCTATGACAGCTACGCCCCCCGCACCCCCTTCATCCTCTATTCCATTCCCACCACCTGATCCTCCGCAGGCCCCACCCCCCTTCATCTTGGCCCAAATACCCAAATCACCCGCCACCCCTCCGCGCCACGCCGGGGGCCGGGTGCATCCCGCCCATCGCCGCCCTGCCCGATTGCATTTCCCACCCCCCCGGCATATCTCTCACCCAACCGACGCGACCCGCAAAGGCCACGCCCGCATGAACTGGATCTCCAACTACGTCCGCCCCAAGATCAACTCGCTCTTCTCCCGCCGGGAAGTGCCTGAAAATCTTTGGACGAAATGCCCCGAATGCGGGACCATGCTCTTCCACCGCGAACTGTCGGCCAACCTGAACGTCTGCACCTCCTGCGACCATCACATGGCCATCAGCCCGCGCGACCGCTTCGCCGCGCTCTTCGACGGCGGCATCTTCACCGAGGTGAAGGTCCCCGAACCCGTCACCGATCCCCTGCATTTCCGCGATCAGAAGAAATACCCCGAACGCCTGAAGGCCGCGCAAAAGGCGACCGGAGAGAAAGAGGCGATGCTGGTGGCCGAAGGCGAAATCGCCAAGACGCCCATCGTCGCCGCCGCGCAGGATTTCTCCTTCATGGCGGGCTCCATGGGCATCTATGTGGGCAACGCCATCCTCGCCGCCGCCGAACGCGCGGTGAAACTCAAACGCCCCCTCGTCCTCTTCTCCGCCGCGGGTGGCGCGCGCATGCAGGAAGGCATCCTCTCGCTCATGCAGATGCCCCGCACCACCGTGGCCGTGCAGATGCTGCGCGAGGCGAACCTTCCCTATATCGTCGTCCTCACCCACCCCACGACGGGCGGCGTCACCGCCTCCTACGCCATGCTGGGCGATGTCCAGATCGCCGAACCCAACGCGCTCATCTGCTTCGCCGGCCCCCGCGTCATCGAACAGACGATCCGCGAAAAACTGCCCGAAGGCTTCCAGCGCGCAGAATACCTGCTCGACCACGGCATGCTCGACCGCGTCACCCATCGCAAGGCCCTGCGCGAGGAACTGGTGACGATCCTCCGAATGCTCACCAACCAGCCCCCGGCGATCAAGGGCGAACTCACCGCGCAACCCGCCGAAGCCTGACGTGACCCCGCTCCCCTCCGACGCGATCCTCGACCGGATGATGACCCTGCACCCCAAGGTCATCGACCTGACGCTGGACCGCGTCCACCGCCTGCTGGGCCTTCTGGGCAACCCCGAACGCGCCATCCCCCCCGCGATCCACATCGCAGGCACCAATGGCAAGGGCAGCACGCAGGCCATGATCCGCGCCGGGCTGGAAGCGGCGGGGAAACGCGTCCACGCCTATACCTCCCCCCACCTCGCCCGCTTCCACGAACGCATCCGCCTCGCCGGGGCGTTGATCGAAGAACCCGCCCTCGCCGCCCTGCTCGATGAATGTGTCGCCAAGAACGGCCCGGACGAAATCACCTTCTTCGAGATCACCACCTGCGCCGCTTTCCTGGCCTTCGCCCGCACTCCCGCCGACTGGACGCTGCTTGAGGTGGGCCTCGGCGGCAGGCTCGACGCCACCAACGTCATCACCCCCCGCCTGTCCATCATCACCCCCGTCTCGATGGATCACGAATCCTTCCTTGGCGACACGCTGCCCAAGATCGCCTCGGAAAAGGCAGGCATCATCAAGCGCGGCATCCCCGTCATCGTCGGCCCCCAACACCCCGACGGGATGGCGGTGATCGAAACCACCGCCGCCCGCCTCGGCGCCCCCATCCTCGCCCATGGCCAGCACTGGCAGGTGTGGGAAGAACGCGGAAGGCTCATCTATCAGGACGAGACCGGCCTTCTCGACCTGCCGCTGCCCAATCTGCCGGGGCCCCATCAGATCCAGAACGCCGGCGCCGCGATCACCGCGCTGCGGTTCCTGGGCCATGACGAGGCCGCCTGTCAGGCCGCCGTCACCCGCGCCGAATGGCCCGCCCGGATGCAGCGCCTGCGCCGCGGCCCGCTGATCGACGCCGCCCCCAAGGCCGAGCTCTGGCTCGACGGCGGCCACAACCCCGCAGGCGGCGAGGCCGTCGCCGCCACCCTCGCCCGCATGCCCGCCCGCGACACGCATCTCATCTGCGGGATGCTCAACACCAAGGACGTGACGGGCTACATGCGCCCCCTCGCCCCCCATGTCACGCGCCTCCACGCCGTCTCCATCCCCGGCGAAAAGAACACCCTCCCGGCCGAGGCGACGCGCGACGCCGCCCGCAGCGCGGGCATCGACGCCACCACCGCCCCCTCCGTGGCCGAAGCCGTCACCACCATCGCCGCGACCAACCCGCAGGCCCGCATCCTCATCTGCGGCTCGCTCTACCTCGCCGGTCACATCCTGCGCGAAAACGGCTGACCCGTCCCCCCACCCCGGCCCCCACCCCGCCCAGGATTGTTCCCCGAACAATCCCGATTTTTCGCAGGAAAATCGCCCTTCCCCACCCCGGCCCAACTTGCGCCCCAATCACGCGGCAGCGTCCCCTTGGTTCTTCGCGCCCAAGGCATTTTCCATGACCGCCGCCACCCCCATACCCGTGCAACCGACGCCCCGCGTGGCGGTGTTCATCGACGGCGACCACATCCCCCCCCTCCTTCCGCCAGACCATCGCAGCCACGGCCGCGCGTCTGGGTCAGATCGCCTCGACCCAGCTGTTCTGCGACCTCTCCGCCCGGCCCGATTGGGCCGCCGAAACCGGGCTCGACGTCACCCATTGCAAGGGCCGCCCCGGCAAGAACAGCACCGATATCACGCTCACCATCGCCGCCCTCGACATCGCCTATCGCGGGCTTGCGGGCTCTTTCCTGATCGCATCGAATGACCGCGATTTCGAACCCCTCATCCGGCATCTGCACCGCATGGGGTTGCAGGCCACCCAGATCAAGTCAGGGATGGCCGCCACTTCCTCAGCCAGTCAGGTTTCGGTCCGGCCCGCCCCGAACGCACCAACACCCCTGCCGATTGCACAGGACCCACCTCCGTTGCTCGAAAAGGTCCGCACCGCGATCAAGGCAAACGGTGGCGCGGACGGCATCGCCATCGCGGCGCTCAACCCCCTGCTCCACCGTCAGGGCATCCGCATCACCGACACGCCGGAAAGGACATGGCGCGCCTGGCTCATGGCACGCCCACAACACTTCGCCTGTGATCCCAAAGGTCCGGATGCCAAGGTTCGGCTCCTGCGCTGACCGCGCCCCTCACACCCCGTAGCGCGCCATGAACATGGCCACGGCCCCCTCCACCACCCGCGCCACCTCGCGCGGCGCTCGGGCCGGATCTATGCCAAACACCGCCCGATCATGCAGATCGGCCTTGCACAGTTGCGCGAACTGGTCGGCGGCAAGGTTCAAATCGTCAATCCGCACCTCGCCCCGCGCCACCGCCTTGGCCAGATAGACCGCCAGCCGCTCCCGCACCAATTGCGGCCCGCTTTCGTAAAAGACCTGCCCCAGCGCCGGAAAGCGGTCGCTTTCCGCCACGCAGAGGCGATGCATCCGCTGGCCCAGATCCGATTGCGCGAAGGCCACGATCCGCTCTCCCGCCAGCCGCAGCACCTCGGCCACCGGGGCGGCATCGTCGATCAGCGCCTCCGCCTCATCCGCCGCACGGCGACATTCGGCCCGCGCCACCTCCATGAACAACAGCCGCTTGTCGGGGAAATAGTTGTAGAGCGTGGCCTTGCTCACCCCCGCCACGCGGGCGATGTCATCGACCGAGGCGCCTTCGAACCCGTCGCGCAGAAACACTTCACGCGCGCCCGCCAGCACCTGATCGAACTTGCGCCCGCGCCGGATCCCGTGGCTGTCGTCATTCATCTCGCGCATCCCCAAGCAGGCGGCGACCATAGACCGCCCCGCCTTTGCCCGTCAAACACGCCCCCAACAAACACGCCCCCAACAAACACGCCCCCGCCAGCCCCCCACCCGTCACACCCGCCGCCGTGCCGTCACCGGCCCACCCCCCTGCGCCGCGATGCGGGCGATGGCGGCGGCAATCTCCTCATGCCGCACATCCATGCTGTGACCATTGGCATGGATCAGCCGCGCCCCATCCACCACCAGCGCCACATGCCCCTTCCAGAAGATCAGATCGCCCCGCCGCAGCGCCGCCCCCTCGGGCAGCGCCGCGCCCAATTCCTGCTGCAGATCGCTATCCCCCGGACAGGCCCGCCCGCATGCCAGCCATGCCGCCTGCACCAGCCCCGAACAGTCGATCCCCTCGCGGCTGTTCCCGCCCCACAGATAGGGCGTGCCCAGAAACATCTCGGCCACGCCCACCGGATCGGCAAACCAATCCCCCACCGCCCGCAGATGCGGGGCGGGAACAAACCCGCCCTCCACCCGCGCCCATTTCGCATCTGCCTCCAGAACGGCCAACCGCGCCCCATGCGGCAGCACCCCCTGCGCGCGCGCCTGCACCCGCGGCGCGGGGTAGATATGCGTGCCGGCAGAGGCCACCCAATGCGTGGCCGCCACCGCAGGCCCCACCTCGGCCTCCGCCAGCCACCCGCAATAGCCGTCCTTCTCCATCCGCACGAACACCGCGCCATCCTGCCGGTCCACCACCAGAAGCGCATCGCCCTGCATCACCTGCCGATCGCGCGCGCCCCCCGGCCGGTCACACAGATCCGCCAGCGGCACCGCCACCGCCCCCGCCACACCAGGAACGAAGGCCTCCGCCACCACCTGCCCCCGCAGCGACTCCAGCGCCACGCGGCCCGAGAACGCCGTCAGCCGCCGATCCATCACAGCCCCAGCATCGCAGGCAGAGCATGCAGCAAGGCCCGCGCCCCCTGCCCCACCGCCCCCTTGGGCCGCCCCGGCGCATCGCTGGGCGTGTGGCCGTAGATGTCGAAATGCGCATAGCGCGGATGGTCCGCGAACCGCCGCAGGAACAGCGCCGCCGTGATCGACCCGGCAAAGCCAAAGCCCGGCGCGTTGTCCAGATCCGCAATCCCCGGCTCGATCACCGCCTCGTAGGCGTCATGGAACGGCAGCCGCCACACCGGATCGCAACCCGCCACCGCCCCCGCCTCCAGCGCTGCCACGATCCCCGCATCATCGCAGTAATAGGGCGCCAGATCCGGCCCCACCGCCACCCGCGCCGCCCCCGTCAGCGTCGCCATCGACACCAGCAGGTCGCAAGGCTCCTCCCCCGCCCAGGCCAGCGCATCGCCAAGGATCAGCCGCCCCTCCGCATCGGTGTCATTCACCTCCACCGTCAATCCCTTGCGGCTGGTCAGAATGTCCTTCGGCTTCAGCGCATTGCCCGCCACCACATTCTCCACCGCCGGCACGATCACGCGCAGACGCACGGCCAAGCCCAGCTCCATGATCATCTGCGCCAGCCCCATCACCGTGGCCGCGCCGCCCATGTCCTTCTTCATCAGGTTCATGCCCGAGGACGGCTTCAGGTTCAGCCCGCCCGTATCAAAGCACACCCCCTTGCCCACCAGCGTCAGCGCAGGCCCCGCAGACCCCCAGCGCATCTCCATGATCCGCGGCGCGCGCGGGCTCGCCCGCCCCACCGCGTGCACCATGGGAAATCCCTGCGCCAACAGGTCATCGCCCCGCACCACAGTCACCGCCGCACCGAACCGCCCGCCCAAGTCGGCAAAAGCCGCCTCAAGCTCGCCCGGCCCCATGTCCTGCGCCGGCGTGTTGATCAGATCGCGCGTCAGGAACTCGCCCCGCGCCATCGCGATCATCCGCGCGGCGTCCACCCCATCGGGACAGGCCAGCAAGGCCAGACCGCCCTCCTTCGCACTGCGATACCGGCCAAAGCGATACTGCGTCAGCAGCCAGCCCAGCGCCACCTCGGCCCGCTCGGCGCGCGACAGGCCACCCTCGATCCGCCACGCCCCCGCAGGCAGGGCCGCCACCGCCTTCACCAGCCCGAACCGCAGCCTCCGCCGCGCCTTGGGCGTGCCAAACCCGGCCACCGCCCCCACCAGCGCCCCCCCCGCCCCGGGCAGCAGGCGCACCTCGCCCAGATCACCCTTGAACCCCGTCACCGTCAGCCATGCCGCCGCTTCCGGCCCGATCTGCCCGGCCAGATCGGCCAGCGCGTCCGATGCCACCACATACAGGGGCAACGACGGCGCATCGGCATGTGCAAAACGGGGGGTCAGGTAGGGCAGGCTCGCATCAGTCATGGCTTGGGTTCCCGGGCAGATCTTCTCGCCCGAACCCTATGAACCCCCCGCCCCGCCCGCAAGGGCAGACGGCCTCAGCGCACCAGCGACTGCTCCGCCACCCGCACCAGCCGCGCCCAGACCGCCGCAAAGGCCGTGGCATCCCCGCGGATCAGCACCGCCCGCGCATCCTCGGCCACATGCGCAAGGCTCACCATGCCCACGCCCGCCGCCATGGCCTGCACGCGCTTCAGCGCGCGCGGCAATGTCTCCAACTCGCAGCGCTCCACCTGCGCGCACATCACCGTCACCGCCAGCGCCAATTCACCCACTGCCCGCGTCACCAGCTTCGCCCCGGGATCCGGCCCCAGCCGATCAAGGATGGCGACGATCGCCCCCTCATCCTCATCCACCCGCTCGCGCGGATGCAAGGTCACCACCCTGCCCGCCATGCCTTCCCCCAAATGCGCACTCACCCGACCGACAGCATGTTTCATGCCACTGAACAAAAGGTTGTCGCGGCTCAAAGAAAACACTCGAATTTTCTTATACTTCGTCCTACCAAGACCCCCGGTATCACTGCAAAGGGACGCCCCATGCACCTCGCCAGGCCCCTTCCCGCCTATCTGATCAGCCGCTTCCACGGCTGGCGCGCCACCAGCTATCAGGACAACAAGGCCTGGTTCCGCCGCCTCGCCCAAAGCGGCCAGCACCCGCGCGCGATGGTCATCTCCTGCTGCGACAGCCGCGTTCACGTCACATCGATCTTCGGCGCGGATGAAGGCGAATTCTTCATCCATCGCAACGTCGCCAACCTTGTCCCGCCCTACAACCCGGACGGCGAATATCACGGCACCTCGGCGGCGGTGGAATATGCCGTCACCTCGCTCGGCGTGGCCCATATCGTGGTGCTGGGCCATTCCAACTGCGGCGGGGTCAAGGGCTGCCATGACATGTGCTCGGGCAAGGCCCCGGAACTGGACGAAAAATCCTCCTTCGTCGGCCGCTGGATGGATATCCTGCGCCCCGGCTATGATCGCGTCACCCTCACCCAGCCCGCCGATCCCTTGCGCGCGCTGGAAAAGGAAGCCGTCCTCGTCAGCCTCGAAAACCTGATGACCTTCCCCTTCGTCCGCACGGCAGTCGAAGATGACCGCCTCACCCTGCACGGCCTGTGGAACGACACCGGCGAAGGCGCCCTCGAACAATACGATCCCATCCGCGCGGCCTTCGTCCCGGTCTGATCGCGCGGGTCCTGTTCCGGCATCCCGCCGCTTCATCTTGGCCCAAATACCCATGCCCCCCCGCGCCACGCTCCGCACCGCGCGCCCGGCCTTTCCGCATCGCAGCATCTTCACAGCGCCGTGAAGCGGCCTATAGTGCGCGCCAACCAAGCGGGGGCGATCCATGCAAGACATCCTGACGCTGGCAGGCGCGAACCTGCTGACGCCCATGATCCTGTGCTTCGCGCTGGGCCTCGCCGCCGCGCTGGCCCGGTCGGAACTCACGGTGCCGGAGGCCGCCGCCAAGGCGCTGTCGATCTACCTTCTCTTCGCCATCGGCTTCAAAGGCGGCGCCTCCGTCGCCGATCACGGGCTGGACGGCAACCTGATCGCCGCGCTCGCCGCCGGGGTGATCCTCTCCTTCGCCCTGCCCTTCGCGGCCTTCGCGCTCTTGAAAACCCTCACCCGCCTGTCGGTCACCGATGCCGCCGCCGTCGCCGCGCATTACGGCTCCATCTCCATCGTCACCTTCGTCACCGCCACCTCCGTCCTGCAATCGCAGGGGATCGCCGCCGAAGGCTACATGGTCGCCGTCGCCGCCGCGATGGAGGCGCCCGCCATCATCTCCGCCCTCTTCATCGTCACCCGCGCGGGCGGGCGCAGCGAAGGCATGGATGCCGAACTGTGGCGCGAGATCCTGCTCAACGGCTCCATCGTCCTCCTGATCGGGTCCTTCTTCATCGGCTTCATCACCGGGGCCGACGGCATGGCACGAATCGAAAGCTTCATCGTCTCGCCCTTTCAGGGCGTGCTCTGCCTCTTCCTTCTAGACATGGGCCTTGTCGCCGGGCGCGGCCTGCGCGGGGCGCGCGGCGTCCTCACCGCGGGCACCTTGGCCTTCGGCATCCTGATGCCCGTCATCGGCGCGGCGGCGGGCCTTGCCGCCGCCCTCGCCTTGGGCCTCTCGCCCGGCGGCACCGCGCTGATAATGACGCTCGCCGCCTCGGCCTCCTACATCGCCGTTCCCGCCGCCATGCGCGTGGCCCTGCCCGAGGCAAACCCCTCAATCTACCTGACCCTCTCGCTCGGGGTCACCTTCCCCTTCAACCTCACCCTCGGCATCCCGGCCTATGTCGCCGTGGCCACCGCCCTCACCGGAGGCTGACATGCAAACCCATCAGGCCAAGCGCGTAGAGATCATCATCGAAGCCCCGATGGAGAACCGCCTGACCGACGCCCTCACCCGCGCCGGCGTCACCGGCTTCACCGTGCTGCCCGTCCTCGGCGGGTCGGGCCGCTCAGGGCGCTGGTCGCGCGAAGGGCAGGTCGGCCGCGCCGGCATGGTCGCGGTGATCTGCCTGATCCGGCCCGACCGTCTGGATGCCCTGCTCGACGCGGCCTTCGCCGTGGTCGAACGCCATATCGGCGTGGTCAGCGTAACCGATACCCAGGTCCTGCGCGCCGAACGGTTCTGACCGCCGCGCGCCCCCGTGATCCCCGCTCAGGCCGCCAGCCGCAACTGCGCCTGCCGCGCCGCCTTGCGCGACCTCACCAGCATCGCGTGATCGGCGAAATCGTCGCGGAACAGCGCCTGCAACTCGGCCTTGTCGATGGCCAGCGGCCCGCCCTTCACGGCGGTGTCGTTGCAATCCTGCAGGATGGTCTTCACAAGAACCTTGAACATCTGGCAGCCCCGGTATTGTCGTCCTCACTGGGGTCATGATGGCGGATACAGCGCCCGCCCCTCAATCACACAAGGGCCTCATTCCCGGCGCCAGTCGGATGCGGGCGATACCTTGGCATGTATCCCCCACCGCCCAGGCGACAGGCCACCGCCGCCGTCAGGCGGGGCCGACGCACCAACCCCCGCCCCCCCTTCCCGCGCGGGCGCGACAGGCGATTCGTCCGCGAACGCCCCACCCGCGCGCAAATCGCGGCACCAAAAGCAAAGGCCCCGCCGCAGCGGGGCCTTCCGTAACCGGTCCGACAGGACGCCTCAGCCCTTCTTCAGGCAGCGGTTGCCCAGCACTTCCGCGATCTGCACCGCGTTCAGCGCCGCGCCCTTGCGCAGGTTGTCCGACACGCACCACAGGTTCAGCCCGTTCTCGATCGTGCTGTCCTGCCGGATGCGGCTGACATAGGTCGCGTATTCGCCCACACATTCGATGGGCGTGATATACCCACCCGCTTCCCGCTTATCCACCACCAGCACACCGGGCGCCTCGCGCAGGATGTCGGTCGCCTCTTCCCAGTCGAGGTAATCCTCGAACTCGATGTTGATCGCTTCCGAATGGCCCACGAAGACCGGCACCCGCACGCAGGTCGCCGTCACCTTGATCTTGGGATCAAGGATCTTCTTCGTCTCGGCCACCATCTTCCACTCTTCCTTGGTCTCGCCGGAATCGAGGAAGACGTCGATATGCGGGATCACGTTGAAGGCGATCTGCTTGGGGTAAACCTTCGGCTCCACTTCCTGACCGGGCACGAAGATGCCCTTGGTCTGGTTCCACAGCTCGTCCATCGCCTCCTTGCCGGTGCCCGACACGGATTGATAGGTGGCCACGACCACCCGCTTGATCCGCGCGCGGTCATGCAACGGCTTCAGCGCCACCACCATCTGCGCGGTGGAACAGTTCGGGTTCGCGATGATGTTCTTGTTCTTGTAGCGGACCACGTCATCCGCATTCACTTCCGGCACGATCAGCGGAATGTCGGGGTCGTAGCGATAGAGCGACGAGTTGTCGATCACCACACAGCCCGATGCCGCCGCCTTGGGCGCATAGACCTTCGTCGCGTCCGACCCGATGGCGAACAGCGCGATATCCCAGCCCGTGAAATCGAAGGTGTCCAGATCCTGGGTCTTCAAAGTTCGGTCGCCAAAGCTGACTTCCGTCCCCAGCGATTTGCGCGACGCCAGCGCCGCGATCTCATCGACCGGAAACTCGCGTTCCGCGAGGATGTTCAGCATTTCCTTGCCCACGTTGCCCGTGGCACCGACGACTACGACCTTGTAGCCCATCATGGATCTCCTTTTTGCGTCCCCATCCAACGGGGACGGCGCCGCATACCCCAAGCGGTGCAGGGGGAAAAGCGGATTCCGCTCCCCCCGCGCAATCGCTCAGTCAGTGCGATCCTGCGAGAACAGATAGACAACCATCCCCACCGCCAGCATCACCCCGAAGAACAGGAATATCCCCTGATAAGGCGCCTCTGCCGCGCCGCCGCCCAGCGCAGCATGGATGCGCCCCGTCCCCCATTGCGCCAGTCCCGCCGCCCCGATCCCGAACAGGTTCAGCAGCGTCACCCCCCGCCCCACCAGATGCGGCGGCACAAAGGCCCGGCCATGCGCCATCACCATGGGAAAGGACGCCCCAAAGAACCCCAGCGCCGCCAGCAGCCCCAAGGTCACAAAGCCGCCCGCCGCAGGCATGGCCCACAGCCCGGCCAGACAGCACAGAACCCCAAGGTTGCCCCCGAAGATCAGCCATTTCCGCGTCCCCAGCACGCGGTCCAGCGGGCCATAGGCAAAGTTGCCCGCCACCATCGCCACCCCCATGACAAGCGTCGCCACGCCGATCGCCGCCGCATCGGCCCCGAACACATCGGCAAAATAAGGCCCCACCCACAGGCCGCGCAGCCCCGCCGCCGGCGCATAGCAGACGGCCATCATGATCAGCACCGGCCACAGCGCCCGCATCCGCAGCAGATCCCAGATCGACCCGCGCCCCACCCCCTCCACCCGGGGCGGATCGCGCACCAACAGGCCCAGCGCCAGAGCCACCGCCAACGTCACCCCCGCCAGCCCCCACAGCGTCTGCCGCCAGCCGAACGCCTCCACCGCCGCCGCAAGCGGCAGGCTGGCTGCGATGTTCCCCATCGACCCCACGCCGATCACCACCCCCGCCAGCGTGCCAAAGACCGCCGCCGCATAGGTGCGCGCAAAGATGTAATAGGCCGCCATCAGCACCGGCGCACAGCCCGCCCCGATCAGCGCCATGGCCACCGTCACCGCCCCCGGCCCCTGCGCCAGCGCAAAGACCGCAGCCCCGCCCGCCCCGCCCGTGGCAAGCAGCACCGCCGCTGTCAGGCGCGGCCCCACCCGGTCCAGCGCCACCCCCACCGGCACCTGCGCCAGCGCGAAAACCAGAAACCACACCCCCGACGCCGCCGCCAGATCCTCCGGCCCCGCGCCGATCTCCGCCCCCAGCTCCGGCGCCAACACCGCCAGAAACGCCCGGTAGAACTGGCTCAGCACATAGGCCGCCACCAGCGCCACAATCCCCGCAATCATTCTGAGAATTCCTCCATCCCCGCGCGCACCCTGCCAATCCCGCCAGGCGACCGCAACCCCACACCGCAACCCCACACTCTTGCCAGCCGCCCCCGCCAAGGGGCATCCTTCCCCCATCGTCAGGAGTTGCCCCATGTTCCGTGCCCCCGCCGCCGCTTTCGCCGCCGCCCTCCTCTTCCCCGCTGCCGTCTTCGCGAATGACGGCTTCGGCGGCCTCTCCGCCACCGGCCTCCACTTCGCCCAGACCGATGCCATCGCGATGGAGAGCGAAGACCTCTTCATCTCCCCCGACCGCATCCGCGTGACCTACACCTTCCGCAACCGCACCGATGCCGATGTCACGGGCGAGGTGATCTTCCCCCTACCCCCCATCTCGCTCCAATACCTCCAGACCAGCGACTTCAACCTTCCCGAAGACCGCGAGAATCTGGTGAATTTCACCGCCACGGTGGATGGCCAGCCCGTCCCCGTCACCATCGACCGCATCGCCGTGATCGAACCGCCTTGGGTGGAAGACCGCCCCCCCGCCGAACAGTACGACACCCCCGGCCGCGACGTGACCGCAGCCCTCGCCCGCCACGGCATCCCCCTCACCCTCGACGTGGCCGCCCTGACCGACACCCTCAACGCCCTTCCCGCCGAAACAAGGGCCGCGCTGCAAGCCGAAGGTCTGGCAGAGTTCTACGCAGGCGACCCCGCACAGGGCATGCCACCCGAAACCTGGCCGCTCTGGTCCATCATCCTGCGCTATCACTGGACCCAGACCTTCCCGGCAGGCCAGACGCTCACCATCGCGCATGACTATGAAAACCGCCCACCGGGTGGTCTGTTCTACTGGCAGCACCCGGCGACGGAAGACTGGGCCACCGGCTACGCCGCCCGCTACTGCATTGATGATCGCACCTCGCGCGGCATCGCCAAACGTCTGGCCCCCGCGCAAGGCATGGGGGTGGCCTATTCCCTCGCCTATGTGCTGCGGACCGCGAATTCATGGGCAGGCCCCATCGGGGATTTCCGCCTCACGCTCGACAAGGGCGCGGAAGAGAACATCATCTCCCTCTGCGCCGAGGGGGTTGAAAAGACAGGCCCCACCACGTTCGAAATTCGCAAACGGAACTACAGCCCCGACCGCGATCTCGACATCCTGATCGTGACCCCGCTCCCGCAATAGCCTGGCATGGCCTCCGCCTGCCGGACCCCCGGCAGGGGGCGCGCGTAAAGGTCAGGCCGCACACCTAGGCGGCGGCCGCCACCGGCCCCCGCGTCTCCCGCACCGGCAGATGGACGATGGCCGAAAACGCCCCCACCCCCACGCCGATCCACCACACCAGCGTATAGCCCCCGGTCAGGTCATACATCATCCCCCCCAGCCACACGCCAAGGAACCCCCCGATCTGGTGGCTCAGGAACACCACGCCATAAAGCGTCCCCATATAGCGCAGCCCGTACAGATGCGCGACCAGGCCACTCGTCAGCGGCACGGTGGCCAGCCACAAGGCCCCCATCACGGCGGAAAACACCAGCACCGATTCCGGCGTGATCGGCAGCAGGATGAACACCGCCGCCGCGATTGTCCGCCCGGTATAGATGCCCGCCAGCAGATACTTCTTCGTATAGCGCTTGCCCAACCACCCCGCCGTGATCGTGCCTACGATGTTGAACAGCCCGATCATCGCAATCGACACCGCCCCCAGCGCCGATGTCGTCGTGATCCCCATCCCCGCGATCATGCCACCGGGGTCAATCGGCCCGCACAGCTCCGTCACGAAGGCCGGAAAATGCGCCGTGATGAAGGCCAACTGATAGCCGCAAGAGAAAAAGCCCAGAAAGATCAGCGTATAGGACGGATCCCTGAAGGCCCGCTTCAGCACCACCCCCATGCTCTCTTCCAGTTCCGCCTTCGTCGCCACCTTGGGCGACCGGATGAAGGGCAGCGCGAACAGCGATGACAGGATCACCACGGCAAAGATCAGGAACACCTCCTGCCAGCCATAGGATTGCAGCAGAAACTCCGCCACCGGCGCGCCGATCACCTGCCCCGCCGACCCCGCCGCCGTGGCAATCCCCAGCGCCATCGACCGGTTCTCGGCACTCGCCGCCCGGCCCACGATGGCCAGCACCACGCCGAACCCCGTCCCCGCGATCCCGAACCCCACAAGGATCTCCAGCAGCTGCATCTGCCCGGGCGTGATCGCCCAGGCCGAAAGCACCAGCCCCGCCGCATACATCAGCGCGCCTGCGACAATCGCCTTGCGATCCCCGAATCGCTCCGCCACCGCGCCGAACAGCGGCTGCCCGATCCCCCAGGCCAGGTTCTGGATGGCGATGGCCAGCGAAAACTCCGCCCGCGCCCAGCCGAACTCCTCCGCGATGGGGATCTGGAACACCCCGAAACTCGCCCGGATGGCAAAGCCCAGCATCAGGATGACGCAACCCGCGATCAGGACAGGGGTGATCAGCGGCGCGGTCTTCGTTGTGGCGGTGGTCATGTCGGGGATCCCTCAGCAGGTCGCCCGGCCGTTCTCTGCCCCTCTCCGAGCAAGGTCAAATGCAGATTTGTGATGCAGACAATCCGGCGACGCCCCCCCGTTCCCGGACCCTGCCGCTTCATCTTGGCCCAAATACCCAAATCGCCACCCTATCCGCAGCGGCACCGCCACAGGCAAGGACCCGCGCAAAAACGCACCCTTCCCGCCCAAAAATCCCTCACTCTCTCCGGATTTGTATGCACGCCTGTCTGCACTGGCCTGCTGCACCGGTTCCTGAACAGGCGCCACAGGTTTTCCCCCTGTGCATCAAGACCTTGACCCGCTAGCACTGTCCTTGGGCAATCAGAAACGGGGCGCGCATGTCAGCATCGGATTGGTGGAAAGGGGCCGTCACCTATCAGGTTTATCCCCGCAGCTTCCAGGATTCGAACGGTGATGGGATCGGCGATATCCCCGGCATCACCGCCCGCCTCCCCCATATCGCCGACCTCGGGGTAGATGCCATCTGGCTCTCGCCCATTTTCACCTCGCCCATGCGCGACATGGGCTATGATGTCAGCGATTACACCGATATCGACCCCACCTTCGGCACCCTGCAGGATTTCGACACCCTCATCCGGCGCGCCCATGACCTCGGGCTGAAAATCATTATCGACCAGGTGCTTAGCCACTGCTCCGACCAGCACCCCTTCTTCACCGAAAGCCGCGCCAGCCGGGATAACCCGCGCGCCGACTGGTTCGTCTGGGCCGATGCGCGCAAGGATGGCACGCCGCCCACCAACTGGCTCTCCGTCTTCGGCGGCAGCGCCTGGACATGGGACGCACGGCGCAAGCAGTACTATCTTCACAACTTCCTGTCAGAACAGCCCGACTTCAACTTCCACAATCCCGCCGTGCAGGACTGGCACCTCGCCAACATGCGCTTCTGGCTCGATCGCGGCGTGGACGGCTTCCGCTTCGACACCGCCAACTATTTCTTCCACGATCCGCACTTCCGCGACAATCCCGCCGACTTCCGCGAAAAATCCCGCCCCGACGGCAACCCCTACGAGATGCAATATCACCTGTTCGACAAGAACCGCCCCGAAACGACAGGCTGGATGGAACGCATCCGCAGCCTGCTCGACAGCTATGACGCGCGGGCCTCCGTGGGCGAGGTGGGCGACAGCCACCACGCCATCCGCCTGATGGGCGAATACACCGGGCGCAGCCGCCTGCACCAATGCTACAGCTTCGAGATGATGGGGCCCGACTACACCCCCGCCGCCTTCCGCCAGAAGATCGCGGATTTCTTCACCGGCGCCCCTGACGGCTGGCCGATGTGGGCCTTCTCCAACCATGACGTCCCGCGCCACGTCACCCGCTGGGCGGCGCATGGCACCACGACCGACGCGCTGGCCAAACAGGCCGCCGCGCTGATCCTGTCCTTCGAAGGCTCCATCTGCCTCTGGCAGGGCGAAGAACTGGGCCAGACCAACACGGACCTCGGCTTTGACGAACTGACCGATCCCCAGGGCATCGCCTTCTGGCCCGAACCCGTGGGGCGCGACAACACCCGCACGCCCATGGTCTGGGACGGATCCGAAAACGGCGGCTTTTCAACGGGCAAGCCGTGGCTTCCCGTCAAGGCACCCCAACGCGCCCGCAATGTCGCGGCACAGGCGGCAGACCCCAACTCGGTCCTGAATCACTACAAGCTAATGCTTCGTTACCGCAGCGAACGCCCCGAACTCCGCACCGGCCGCACCCTCTTTCTCGATCTGCCCGACCCCGTCCTCGGCTTCACCCGCGGCGACAGGCTGGCCTGCCTCTTCAACCTGTCTCCTTCCGAAATAACCATAAATATCAAGGGCCTGTCATCCCTGACAGGCCCTTCGATCGGTGCCACACTCGACGGTGACACCCTCACCCTCGGCCCCAATGGCGTGGCCTTCGCCACACTGTCCGAAGGGTCAGAGGCGCCCTAAAGCGCCTCCCAATGCACCCCGGCGGCGGGCAGCGTCACGCCGTCCCAATCCACCTCGAACGGATTGTAATTGAACCAGAAGCGATGCGTGTCGGTATCCCGCCGCCGCAGCCCTTCGGGCAGAACCTCGACCTCAATCCCCTGCGCCTCACACAGGCGCAACAGCATCCGGTCCAGCACCGCCTCCTCCGGCCAGCCGCCCAGATAATGCAAGCCCCCCGCCCGGATCAGCGCAGGCCACCCATCGCTGGCGCGCTCCACCACCTCAGCCCCGGTTTCGATTTTCTCGCGCCAGTGCAACAGGTTACCGCCCCCTTCCAGCGGCACGGGAACATCCGGCGGCAGGCTTTCCACCCACGCCACTACGGCCTCCAGCCCCGGCAGGTTCGGCGGCAGCGGGACAGGCGTCGCAAACTCCACGGTCTTCGCGTTGCTGCGCGGCCCGATCAGCGCGGCCCCCTGATACGCCTTCAACGCCCCAAGGAAAGCCTCCGACAACGTCGCCACCCCCGGCGCCAGCACCAGCTTGTAGGCCGACAGATCCGCCACATCTGGGGCCACGATATCCACATTTAACCCCAACCGCCGCAAGCCGCGATAAAAGGCAAAGACCAGCCGGAAATAGTCGAAATCCCGCCCCTGCGGCTGCGTGGCCCAGGCCCATGCGCTGGCATAGTCGAACACCAGCGCCACATCCGCCCGCGCCGTTCCCACATCGGGCATCGCGGCCAGTTCCTGCGCCACTTTCCCCGCCTCTTCAAAGGCTTGCGCAGGGGCGCTGTCGGGCCTGAGCAACCCCGCATGCATCTGTTCCTGCGCGAACGGCGCCTGCCGCCAGCGGAAATAGCACACGGCTTCCGCCCCATGGGCGAAGGCCTCCCACGCCCACAGCCGCGCCATGCCGGGCAGCGGATCGGCATTCCACGGGGCCCAGTTCACCGGCCCCGGCTGCTGCTCCATGATCCACCACCGCCCCCGCCCCACGGCGCGGTAAAGGTCGTGGTGGAAGGCCTGAAAATCCGGGTCCCCCTGCCGCACGAAGCGCCGCTTATGCTCGGCGCTCGCCTCCAGCCGGTCCGACAGGAAGCCCAAGGGATAGGCATCCCACGACGCGATATCCAAGTCCGCCCCGACCGCGAAATGGTCGAATTCCGTGATCCTTCCCATATAGTTATGGGCAATCGGCGCGTCCGAGAATTTGCGGATGATCTCTGTCTGCACCCGGTTGAAGGCCACCACCTCGTCACTGGCAAAGCGGCGAAAGGCCATGGTGTGCGACGGGTTCGCCTCGGTCACCGTCAGGTTGGGCAGGCCGATCTCATCAAAGGACGAATACTCCATCGACCAGAACACATTGCCCCACGCCCGGTTCAGGGCCTGCGGGCTCTGATACCGCTGCGCCAGCCATTCGCGAAAGGCCTCGCGGGCCGCGTCCGAATAGCTCAGCACCGTATCATGGCAGCCATATTCATTATCCGTCTGCCACGCCGCCACATGCGGGTTCTTCCCATAGCGCCGCGCCATCTCCGTCACGATCCGCGCCGATTCCGCCCGGTATCCGCGATGCGAAAAACAGTAATGCCGCCGCGACCCGAACCCGCGCGGCCGCCCCTCTGCATCCACTGCCAGCATGTCTGGATGCTTCTCCAGCATCCAGCGCGGCGGCGTCGCCGTGGGGGTGCCCAACACCACCTTCAGCCCCGCCCCGCCCAGCACGGCGATGGCGCGATCCAGCCAATCCCAGTCGAACCGCCCCGGCTCGGGTTCCATCCGGCTCCAGGCGAATTCGCCGATGCGGACCCATGTCAGACCCAGCGCCGCCATGCGCGCGGCATCCTCGGCCCATTTCGCCTCGGGCCAGTGTTCGGGATAGTAGCAGACGCCAAGCGTACGTTTCACAAGATCACCTGTGGTTCGGGCAGTCCGGGGCCAAACCCCTGAACTGCAAAGGTCTTTCCAGCCTCGGGATCGGCGGCCAACGCCGCCGCATCCATGCCCTCGCGGGCCGTGGTGCAGAACAGCGTGGCCAACCCCTCGCCCCCGAAAACGGGGCAAGACGTCTGGCTCGCCCCGATCGGCACCGCCTTCAGGAAGCGCCCGTCGGGGCCGTAACAGGCCACCCGCCCCGCCCCCCATTGCGCATTCCAGACATTGCCATCGGCATCCACCACCGCGCCATCGGGATAAAGCCCCTCGGCCGACAGATCGACGAACACCTCCGGCTGACCCACGGGCCAGCCGTCACCATCCAGCGCAACCGTCTGAATCCGCTGCGTCACCGTGTCGGAAAAATATGCCCGCGTCCCATCCGGCGCGAAGCAGATCGAATTCGGGATCGTCAGCTCGGTGAAGATGCGCCGCATCTCGCCCCGGTACCACCGCCAGATCGACCCACGCCTGGGGTCATCCCCGCCCCGCTTGCCCATCGTCCCGATCCAGAACCCGCCCTGCCTGTCCGCCCGCCCGTCATTGGACCGCGTGCCGGGATCATCTGCCTCCAGTTCCGCAACCGTCTCGATCTCTTCCGTCTCCAGATCGAACAGGAACAGATCCCGCTCCCCCGCGATCAGCAGCACATCCCGGCTCACCCATCCGGCGGCCGAGACAAGCTCCACAAAGGACCATGTCCGCGGCGCGCCATCCTCGACCGAGTGCAGCTTTTTCCCAAGGATATCAAACCAGAAGACCTGCCGCCGCAGCGGGTGCCAAAAGGCCCCCTCGCCCAGTTCGCAGACACGGGTATCAAAGATCATCCCACCGCCTCGTCATAGGCTGCCACGATCCGCGCCGCCCGCGTGGCGACCTCGGCCACCGATAGCCCGGGCGTGTAAAGCGCGGTGCCGATGCCGAACCCATCCGCCCCGGCCTTGATCCACTGGCCGAAATTCTCTGGCCCCGCGCCGCCCACCGCATAGACCTGACAGGTCTTGGGCAGCACCGCGCGGATGGCCTTCACCCCGTCCGGCCCGATCAGGCTGGCCGGGAAGATCTTCAACCCATCCGCTCCGGCCTTCAGCGCGGCAAAACATTCCGTGGGCGTCATCACCCCCGGCCAGCTTTGCAGGCCGCGCGCCTTGGTTGCGGCGATCACCTCGGGGTCGCAATTGGGCGACACGATCAACCGCCCCCCGGCATCCGCCACCTCGGCCACATCCGCCACGCTCAGCACCGTGCCCGCGCCGATCACCGCATGGGCGCCCAGCACCCGGACCATCGCGGCAATCGACGTCACGGGATGCGGGCTGTTCAGCGGCACCTCGATCCATGTGATCCCGGCCTTCACCAAGGCCTCGGCCACCGGCACGGCCTCAGGCGGCGTAACCCCCCGCAGGATCGCGATAATCTTTCGTTCCGTCATGCATTCACCTTTGCCCGCGTCGCGGCCAACCCGGCCAGCACCGCATCGCCCCCGGTCACCAGCCGCGCCTCGACACCCAAAGTCTTCAACGCCCGCGCGTAAGAGCCAGAGATCCCCTCGGATCCCACGATCACCACCGCCTGACCCAGCCAGTAGGGCCGCGCCGCCGCCAGTTCCATCCCGATCAGCAGCCCCGACAGCCGCGCCCGCGCCGCCGCCACCGACAGACCGGAGATCAGCCCTTCCGCCCGGATGCCGAACAGCTTTGCCCCGATCCGCTCCGGCCGCGCCAAGGCATCGGCCACGCCCGCATCAAAGGCCGCGTCCTCCCACCCCTCGCCCTGCATCCCGTGACGCAGGACCGACGCCTGCGACAGAAGGGCGAACATCTCGCCCGTCATGAAGGTCTGGAAACTGACCACTTCGCCCGCGCTCAGATGCGCCCATTTGGAATGGGTGCCGGGCAGGCAGATCACCCCGTCAAACCCCGGCAAAAGCGACAGCGTCCCCGCAATCTGCGTCTCTTCCCCGCGCATCACATCGGCGGGTTGCGCCTGCTTCAACCCAGGCACCAGCCGCACCCGTATCCTGCCATCCCGCGTCGGCGCCGCGACCAGCGACCCGGGGTCGAGCGGCGCGCAGGGAACCGCGCGATAGGGCGCCTCGTGCCAGCCCTGACGGCTGCCCACCATCCCGCAGGCGACGACGTCGGTCACCTTGCCTTCGGTCAGCCACGGCGCGATCAGCCGCAACAGGGCCGGTTCGAACCCGTCGCGATCCAGCCGCCCCATTCCTTCGTCCGACATGGCCTGCGCCACCACCGCCGCGCCCTGCATGGCGAAGGCGCGCAGGTTGGTTGTCCCCCAGTCGACCGCGATCCAGTCCACCATCATCGTTCCGCCTTCCTGCAGGGCCATCCGTCAGACACATTCACCCTCCACCACCCACATCGTCGCCGGCCATGCGACGGGCAGATGAAGCCCCTTCTGCATCAGCGCGAGGCCCGACAGGATCACCTCCCCGGACTTCAGCACATTCGGCCCGCGCGATTGCGGCGGGGCGTCCTCGGGGTTGACCAGACGCAACCGATACCGCGCCGCAGGGTCAAGCCCCGTCAGGCGCAAGGGGCGGGGCAGGATCTGCATGCTGGTGACCTCTTGCCCGGCAAACAGCACGAACCTCCCCCCATCTGCCGCGACCTGCACCTCGGCCACCACGGCAGGATCGTCACTGTCGATCCTGTGGATCGTGCCCGCCATCATCCAGTGGCGATTGGCCTTCCACCACCCTGTCACGGCCCGCAGCGTTGCGGCTTCTTCCTCGGTCAGCGTGCGCAGGTCCATCTCGAACCCGAAATGACGCTGCGCCGCGACCCAGGCGCGAAAGGACATGGGCAGAACCCGCCCCGCCGTATGGCTGCGCCGCGCGCCGACATGGCTGCCGGTCACCGCCGCAGGCAGGAACAGGGCGGCCTCATGCTGCATCCGCAGCCGTTCGATCCCGTCGATGCTGTCGGACAGCCAGACCCGCTGGGTATGGGCAAGGATGCCCGCGTCGATCCGCCCACCACCGCTGGCGCAGCTTTCGATTTCCACCCCCGGATGCGCCCGGCGCAGCGCAGAGAGAAGATCATAGATCCCGCGCGCCTGCGCCGCATCCACCACGGGCAGCAGGCGGTTGTGATCCCATTTGATGTAGTCGATGGGGTATTCGGCCAGAATCTCGGACACGGCGTTGAACAGATGTTCGCGCACCTCGGGACGTGCCAGATCCAGCACCATCTGGTTGCGCCCCGTGACCTGATCGGCCGGCCCCAGCATCCAGTCCGGATGGGCGCGCATCAGATCGCTGTCCGGGTTCACCATTTCAGGTTCGAACCACAGGCCGAAGGTCATGCCGCGCCTGTGCACATGGTCGATCAGCGGGTGCAGTCCGTCAGGCCATTTGCGCCGATCGACAGTCCAATCGCCAAGGCTCGTGGTGTCGTCGTCGCGCCGTCCGAACCAGCCATCATCAAGCACGAACCGTTCTGCCCCCATATCGGCGGCACGGTCGGCAATGGCGGCAAGGTCGGCGAGGTTATGGTCGAAGTAGATCGCTTCCCAGCAGTTGTAATGCACCGGGCGCGGGCGCGCCGGATCGGGCCACGTCACCACCCGGTCGCGGATATCGCGCTGGAAGGTGGCTGCAATCCCGTTCAACCCCGCCCCGGACCACAGCGCCAACAGTTCTGCCGTCTGGAAATGCTGGCCCGGCTTCGTCTCGGCCCCCCAGGCATGGCCGAACTGCACCTGACGGCGACCATCGGGCAATTCCTCGGCCACCATGCGGTGCCCGCCCGACCAGCCGTAATGCAGCGCCCAGACCGCGCCCTGCGCATTGGTCGCCCCCGCGCCGGCGAAAAGCGCATAGGGCGGATGTTCATGCCCCGATCGGCCCGTGCGCGACTCGCGCAGACGGATACCGGGGGTCCAGTCGATGTGGTTCAGATGAAACTCGCGCGTCCACTTGCCATGGACATCAATGATCGCGCCCTCTTGCGGGGCGGGCAGCACGGGCGCGGCCAGCCAGTGCAGACGCACGGGTTGCTTTGCGTCCAGCACCGTGGTCAGCCCGATCACCCCGGTGGGATAGGCGCGCAGCTCATGCGTCAGGCGCAGCCCTTCCGCCACGCTGACCAGCCGCAGACGGCCCGGCGCCTCTTCCACACGCTCGAAGGTGAAGCTGGGCAGCATCGGCGCCCCATCGGCCGCCGAAAGAACCAGCCCTGGCTGGCCCTGGAAGGCACGCCCCGCCTCGGGGCAGAGCGATAGGGACGGCAGGACATCCAGCATCCCCCCCGTCAGATCGTGCCGCGACGCCGCCGCCAGTTGCGCCAGATCCTCATCCTCAGGCAGGGGGGCACCCCACCAGATCACCTCGGGGATACCGCCCGCCGTGGTCAGCGCGATGGTCTGCGCCTGATCGCCAGTCCCGGCATCCAGCCTGAATTCCGTCACTTCACCGCCCCCAGGGTGAGGCCCGCGATGAAATGCTTCTGCATCAGGAAAAACATCAGGACAGGCGGCAGGGCGGCAAGGATCGACCCGGCCGACACAAGATGCCAAGCCGCCACCCACTGACCGTTGAGCGATGACAGACCGGCGGTGATGGGCTGCGCATCGGGGCTGGACGTCAGCACCGTCGCCCAGAAGAAATCGTTCCAGATGAAGGTGAACACCAGCACGGACAGCGCGGCGATGGCAGGCCGCATCAGCGGCAGGACGATGAACCAGAAGATGCGCCACTCCGCCACACCTTCGACGCGCGCGGCCTCGATCAGTTCATTGGGAAGGGCCTTGATGAAGTTGCGCATGAACAGCGTGCAAAAGCCCGTCTGAAAGGCGATGTGGAACAGCGCCAGCCCATGATAGCTGTTATACATCCCAAGGCTGAGCGTGAGGTCGCGCACCGGCACCATCAGGATCTGGAACGGCACGAAATTGCCCGCGACGAACATGAAGAACAGGATCAGGTTGCCCTTGAACCTGTAGACCGCCAGCGCGAAGCCCGTCATCAGCGACAGCGCCACCGCCCCGATCACCGTGGGGATCGTCACGATGAAGCTGTTCAGGATGTAGCGCGCCATCGGCGTGTTGCGGAACACGTCGGCATAATTCTCGAAGGCAAGGTAGGACGGGATTCCGAAATAGTTCCCCTGTGCCAGATCCGATGCCGGGCGCACCGATGTGGCGGCCACACCCAAAAGCGGCAGCAACCACAGCACCAGCGCAACAGGCAGGGCAATCTTGTAGATCCACTGGACGGCAGGGGCGCTTTGTTCGATCGGTCTGGGGAACATCTTAGCGCTCCGTCTCGTCGCGCCACATCTTCCAGATGAAGCCCGAAATGAAGATCATCATGATCGCGAACAGCACCACGGCGATGGCCGCGCCATAGCCCATGCGATAGCCGTATTCCGACAGGGCCTGTTCATACATGTAGTAGGACAGCACGCGGGACGAACCGAAGGGACCGCCCGCCGTCATGATCGACACAAGGTCAAAAGACCGCAGCGCGCCGATCACGGTGACCACAACGGCGATGAAGGTCGCCGGGCGCAACTGGGGCAGGATGACATACCACAGCATCCGCCACCCCTTCGCGCCATCCAGACGGGCCGCCTCGACCTGATCGGGGGCCACGTTGTTCAGACCTGTAAGGTAGAGGATCATCACATAGGCGATCTGCGGCCAAAGCCCGGCGACGATGATGCCATAGGTGACATAGCGCTCTTCCGCGAGGATGGCCACGCCGCTTCCGGTAAACCATTCGAGGATCAGGTAAAGCAGGCCGAAATTCGGCGCGTAGAACCACGAAAAGATCAGGCCCACGACCACCTGCGAGATGACGAAGGGAAAGAAGAACAGGGATTTGTAAAGCCGGATGCCACGGACATTCTGATTGAGAAAGATCGCAACCAGCAGCCCGGCAGGCACAGCCAGCATGTACATGCCAAGCCAGATCACGTTGTTGTAGAGCGAGACTAGGAAGGCCTGATCGGTGGCAAGTTCACGGAAGTTGTCCAGACCGATGAACCGTCCCGTGAACTCCCCCTCGCGGTTGTAAAGCCCATCCCAATCGTAAAGCGACAGCATCAGGCTCTCGCCGATGGGCCAGATCACATAGACGATGAACATCAAAAGCCCCGGCGCAAGGAAAAGCCAGGGCGCAAGGCTGCGCTGGTTGAATGTCCGTGATGGCATGCTGGCCTCTCGCGCGGGCTGGGAAAGCAGGGGGCGGGAAAATGCGACCCCGGGGGAGGAGGAGCCCCGGGGTCTTATACCGGGCGCGGACCTTTGGCCCACCCGCGCCCGGAATTCGCGTTACTGGTAGATGCGCTGGCGTGCGGCTTCCAGCCGCTCGAGGATCGCATCCAGATTTTCGGGCTTCACCATGAATTCCTGGAAGCCTTCCATCCCGACCTTGGCCATTTCCGCCGGCGCATCCCGGTCAAAGAACTGCGCGATCCCGCCCGGCGTCGTCGACAGCAGTTCGAACCCGGCCTGCAGGAACGGGTCTTCCCCGACGGTCGCCCCGGCGTTGACCGGCAATTGCCCGAGGTTCTGGTTCAGCTTGGTCTGCACATCGGCGCGCGCCACGAAGGCCATGAACTTCTTGGCATCTTCGACGTTTTCCGCACCGGCCGGAATGAACACCGCATCCGTGGGCGCCTCTTCGGCGCGCGGAACATCCGGGTTGATCGTCGGGAACGGCATGAACCCGAGCGTCTCGTCCGTCATCCCGCCTTCCTTGAGGGCGGCCACCGCAAAGTTGCCCATCACATAGTTCGCAGCCTTGCCCTGCACGACCAGCGGAACGGCATCCTGCCAGTCGATCGCCGCGTGATTGGCCGTCGTGTACGGCACCACCTTCGCCCATTCCGCAAAGGTCGCGCGGACACGATCATCGGTCCACGCCACTTCGCCATTCGTCAGCTGGCGGTGGAACTCATAGCCGTTGGTGCGCAGGTTGAGATAGTCGAAGATCCCCGCCGCGGGCCAAAGCTGGCTGGTGCCGGTGGTCAGGCAGTCGATGTTCGCCGCTTTGAACTTTTCGCAATTGGCGATGAATTCTTCCCAGGTGGTGGGCACGGTCGCGCCGACCTGTTCATAGACGGTGCGGTTAAAATAGATGCCCCACTGGTAGTAGGTGTAGGGAACCATCCACTGCTTGCCATCCTGCGTCACCACGGGAAGCGTCGATGCGAGTTCGGTGGTCAGGTTGTTGGACGCATAGACATCCGAGATATCGAGGAACAGGCCCGCATCGACAAAGGGCTTCATTCGGTTGCCGGGGTACCAGTTTGCCACATCCGGCGGATCGGCGGTCAGGAAGTTGCGGATCGCCGTCTTGTAGGCTTCGCGATCCATGATGTTCATCTCGACATCAATATCGGCATTCTCGGCCTCGAAATCCGCCACCAGCTGCTCCCACGCCGCCTTGGGCGCCGGATCGTTGTTGTCGGTGATGAAGGTCAGGATGCGCTTTTCCTGCGCCACTGCAGCAGTCGAAAGCAGCAGGGCTGCCATGAGCGCAGCCGCGCCCTTCGCGTAACGGACCATCGGTTTCCTCCCTTTAGGTTCCATTATGTGAAACTTAGTCTTGAATATTGAAAACTATGCGGCCTATCGTTAAGGCTGTCAACCGCAACGCAAGGAAAACCGATGTCGGCGGAACAGGGCGACGGAACCGTGGGCAAGGCGCTGGATGTGCTCGACATGGTCGCAGCCGCAGGGCATCCGGTGCGCTTTTCGGAATTGCTGGGCGCTGCGTCCTATCCCAAGGCCACGCTCTACCGGCTGATCCAGACGCTGACCCATCAGGGCATGCTGATCTATGACGCCGACAGACAGACCTATGCGCTGGGGGTGCGGCTGGTCCGCCTTGCCCATGCCGCCTGGGCCACGTCATCGCTGGCCCCGATCGCGCGGCCCTATCTCGATGAATTGGCAGAAGAAACCGGCGAGACCATCCATCTGGCGCAGATGGACAATGGTCAGGTTCTCTATGTCGACAAACGCAACGCCGCAAAGCCGGTGGAGATGTTTGCACAGGCCGGCAAGGTGGGGCCGGCCTATTGCACCGGCGTCGGCAAGGCGATGCTGGCCTTCCTGTCGCCGGATGCGCTGGAGCGCGCGCTGCAACGCCAGAGCTTTCACCGCTTTACCCCCCAGACACTGGACAGCGCCGGGGCGCTGAAGGCCGAGCTGGAGGCGATTCGGGGCCGCGGGCACGCCTTTGACCGCGAAGAGCACGAGCCAGGAATCATCTGCTGCGCCGTCCCAATCCTGACGCGCACGGGGCGGGTGATCGGGGCGCTGTCGGTGACATCCACAACATCCCGCACCTCGTTGCAGGCGCTGGACGCCCGGGCAGGGCGGATCAAGGAAACGGCGGCACGAATCGCGGCCGAAGCGGAAAGCTGGCGCTTTCCGGAACAGAATTGACGGACTTATTTGGGGGGAAATCCTATGTCGGGAGTGGTGCTGCAAAAGGTGGTCAAACGCTTTGGCGAGGCAGAGGTCATCCATGGTGTCGACCTGACCATCGAGGATGGCGAGTTCTGCGTTTTCGTCGGCCCCTCTGGCTGTGGGAAGTCAACGCTGCTGCGCATGGTGGCAGGGCTTGAAGACACGTCGAGCGGGTCGATCCACATCGGCGCGCGGGACGTGACGCATATTGACCCTTCCGAACGCGGCGTGGCGATGGTGTTTCAAACCTATGCGCTCTACCCCCACATGACGGTGGCAGAGAACATGGGCTTTGGGCTGAAGATGACGGGTCACCCGGCGCAGGAGATCAACCGCAAGGTGGCCGAGGCCGCCCGTATCCTGAAACTGGGGGACCTCCTGTCGCGCAAGCCCAAGGCGCTGTCTGGCGGCCAGCGCCAGCGCGTGGCCATCGGGCGGG
The DNA here is from genome assembly GCF_009908315.1 of Paragemmobacter ruber. Classification (GTDB taxonomy): domain Bacteria; phylum Pseudomonadota; class Alphaproteobacteria; order Rhodobacterales; family Rhodobacteraceae; genus Paragemmobacter; species Paragemmobacter ruber. Next base: position 157,504 of record NZ_JAAATW010000004.1, on the reverse strand, counting down.
CCATCGTGCGCGGGCCGGAAGTCTTTCTGTTTGATGAACCGCTCTCGAACCTCGATGCCGAATTGCGGGTGGAGATGCGGGTGGAAATCGCGCGCCTGCACCGCGAAATCGGCGCGACGATGATCTATGTGACACATGATCAGGTCGAGGCCATGACGCTGGCTGATAAGATCGTCGTCCTGCGGAAGGGCCGGGTGGAACAGGTGGGCAAGCCGCTTGAACTTTACCATGATCCCGACAACCGGTTTGTCGCCGGATTCATCGGCAGCCCGGCGATGAACTTTGTCGCGGCGACCGTCGTCTCGGCCGGTCTGGCCGAAGCGCCGGGTCTGGGTGGCACGGTTCCGACCGGGGCGCGCCTTCCGGCCGCGGGCAGCAAGGTGGAGGTGGGCCTTCGCCCGCAGCATCTGCGCATCACGGGCGGCGAGACCCACCGTGTCGAGATGACCGAAGCGCTGGGGGGTGTCAGCTTCATCCATGTTTCGGCGGCGACCGGTGAAAAACTGGTGATCGAGGCGAAGGGCGATGTCACCCCGGCCATCGGCACCATGGTTGGCATTGCCTATGATGCGGGTGACGCGCTGTTCTTCGCCGCGGACGGACAGCGCCTGCGCTGATCACGCGCCGAGGTGCGGCTCGCCCCGCGCCTCGGCCAGTTTCATCTGGCGCTGGCGTTCGCGAAAGCGCGCGCGATCCGTTTCGCTGTATTCATCCGTGCAGGCGGGGCAAGAGACGCCTTCTTCGTAATCCGCGTGCTGCCGCGCCGCGGGTGTGACAGGGCGGCGGCAGGCCCCGCAAACGGACAGTTGCCCGGGCACCAGCCCGTGGCCCACCGACACCCGCTTGTCGAACACGAAACACTCCCCCTGCCAGAGCGATTGATCCTCGGGCACGGTTTCGAGGTATTTCAGGATGCCGCCTTTCAGGTGGAACACCTCGGTCACGCCCTGTTGCAGCAGCCAGTTGGTCGATTTCTCACAGCGGATGCCCCCGGTGCAGAACATCGCGATACGCTTGTTGTGAAACCGATCCCGGTTCTCTTCCCACCACGCGGGAAACTCGCTGAAGCTGCGGGTGCCCGGGTCGATCGCGCCGGCAAAGGTGCCGATCGACACCTCGTAATCGTTGCGCGTGTCGATCACCGCCACATCGGGCGCGGCGATCAGCGCGTTCCATTCGGCGGCATCGACATAATGGCCGACACGCGCCGTCGGATCCACGTCCGGCTTGCCCATGGTGACGATTTCACGCTTCAGCTTTACCTTCATCTTGCCGAACGGCATCTCCGCGGCGGGGCTTTCCTTCCATTCCAGATCGGCGCAGCCCGGCAGGGCGCGAATGTGGCCCAGAACCGCATCAATCCCCTGCCGGGTGCCTGCGATGGTGCCGTTGATCCCTTCCCGTGCCAGAAGAAGCGATCCCTTCACCCCTTGCGCCATGGCACAGGAAAGAAGCCCATCCCGCAGGGTGGCAGGGGCATCGAACCGGGTGAAATGATAAAGGGCGGCCACTGTCAGCATCCCTGCGGCATGCCCCTAAATCCACGCGAATTCAAGCGCCTCCCATTGACGGGGGGGCAGGGGTTTCCTAGGCAGGAAGCTGCATCCGCGCACGAGGCCCGCCATGCCCGCAGAAGACCACGCCCTGATCGTGATCGACATCCAGAACGACTTTTGCCCCGGCGGCGCGCTGGCCGTGGCAGAGGGCGACACGATCATTCCGCGCGTGAACGCACTGATGGATGATTTTGCCACCGTCGTGCTGACGCAGGATTGGCACCCGCGCGACCATTCCTCTTTCGCGTCGAACCATGCCGGAAAGGCGCCGTTCGACAGCATCGTGATGGCCTACGGACCCCAGATACTGTGGCCCGATCACTGTGTGCAGGGCAGCGACGGCGCGGCTTTCCACCCGGCGTTGCGCGTCGATCCGGCGCAGCTGATCCTGCGCAAGGGGTTTCGCCCCGCCATCGACAGCTATTCCGCCTTTTTCGAGAATGACCGCAGCACCACGACCGGGCTTGACGGCTATCTGCGCGCGCGGGGGGTGGGCGCGGTCACTTTCGTGGGCCTCGCGACCGACTATTGCGTTGCCCATTCTGCGCTGGATGCGGCGCGCCTTGGGTTCAGGGCCACCGTCCTGATGGGTGCGTGCCGGGGCATCGACCTGGGCGGGTCGCTGGCCCGGATGACCGAAGAGATGCGCGCCGCGGGCGTCGTGCTGGAGGAGTGACGTGGTCGATATCGCCACCCGTGTGCATAACCACAATTGGAAGATTGATCCGATCGTCCGGTCGCTGATCGACACCGATTTTTACAAGCTTCTGATGTGCCAGTCGATTTTCCGCAACAAGCCGGAGACGGCGGTCACATTCTCGCTGATCAACCGGTCGTCCAGCGTGCGCCTTGCCGAACTGATCGACGAAGGCGAACTGCGCGAGCAGTTGGATCATGTGCGATCCCTGTCGCTGTCGCGGGGCGAAAGCACATGGCTGCGCGGCAACATGTTCTACGGCAAGCGGCAGATGTTCCGCCCCGATTTCATGGAATGGTTCGAAGGCCTGCGCCTGCCGCCTTACCATCTGGAAAAGCGCGACGGTCAATATGAGCTGACCTTCGAAGGGCGCTGGCCCGAGGTGATGCTGTGGGAGATCCCGGCGCTGGCCGTTCTGATGGAGTTGCGGTCGCGGGCCGTGCTGAAAGGGATGGGCAAGTTCGAGCTTCAGGTCCTCTATGCCCGGGCGATGACGCGGCTGTGGGAAAAGATCGAACGGCTTAAGGGCTTGGACACGCTCAAGATCGCCGATTTCGGCACGCGGCGGCGTCATTCCTTTCTGTGGCAGGATTGGTGCGTTCAGGCGATGCAGGAAGGGCTGGGGACAAAGTTCATCGGCACGTCGAATTGCCGCATCGCGATGAAACGGGACATCGAGGCGATCGGGACCAATGCGCATGAACTGCCGATGGTCTATTCGGCGCTGGCGCAGAGCGATGCCGAACTGGCGCAGGCGCCGTATCAGGTTCTGGCCGACTGGCACGAAGAGCATGACGGCAACCTGCGCGTCATCCTGCCCGATACCTACGGCACGGAAGGGTTCCTGCGCAATGCCCCCGACTGGCTGACCACATGGACGGGCATCCGCATCGATTCCGGCGATCCCGCCGCCGGGGCAGAGACGGCGATTCGCTGGTGGAAGGCGCGGGGCGAGGATCCGACACAGAAGCTGGTGATCTTTTCCGATGGGCTGGACGTGGAGAAGATCGAGGAGCTGCATCGCCAATTCCATGGCCGGGTGAAGGTGTCGTTCGGCTGGGGCACCATGTTGACCAATGATTTCAGGGGCTTGGCGGGCGACAGGCTGGCCCCGTTCAGCCTTGTCTGCAAGGCGGTTTCGGCCAATGGGCGGCCGACGGTGAAACTGTCGGACAACCCGAACAAGGCGATGGGGCCAGAGGCCGAAATCGCGCGTTACAAGCGCGTCTTTGGCGTGGGGGCGCAGGCGGCGATGGAAGTGACCGTCTGATCAGCCCAGCACGCGGCGGATCACCATATCGGCGCGGGCGAGGTGGCTGCGGTGGATCGGGTCGTCGGGCGCAAGGCGCGGCATGGTCCAGCCGACCGAGGCAAGCACCCGGGCCAGTGTGAAAAGTTCCACCATTTCAACGTCTTGCGTTCCATATCCCGCCATCAGCGCATCGCGCAGATCATCCCGCGCGGGTTCGTACTGGTTCTGGGAAAGAACGGTGCCAAGGTCGTAGAGACGAAAGCCGAAACCGCTGTCGTCGAAGTCGATCAGCGCCAGATCCGGGCCGATGCGCAGGATATTTTCGCGCAGCACATCGGCATGGATCAGGCCGAAATCACCCCCGGCCTTGGCGTGGCGGTCGATCGCCGAACGCAAAAGGACGCGTGCAGCAAGCAGTGCAGACGAACGTTCATACGACGCGGCGGGATGTTCCCAGAACCGGCCCCAGAGCGGCGCCTCGCCCATCAGGCCATCCCCATCCCAGCGCGGGCGGGAAAAACCCGGCGGAAGGGTCAGGCGGTCGCTCGTCTCGTGCAGGCGGCGCAGCAATTGGCCAAGCCGGACATGCAGATCAATCTGTGCGGGGGTGCTGTGGGCCAGTGGTCTGCCTGCCGCCCCGATCGCCTCTCCATCCAGCCAGCGGACGGCCGAAGCATGGCGTCCCGTGGCAAGGGTTGCGAGGTGTTCCCCATCTGGCAGCGGCAGCGGGGCCGGCACCGGCAGGCCCAGCGCGGCGAGTTCGGCGCACCACCAAAGTTCCGACCTGATCGCCGCCGCATCCTGATAGCCCGTGCGGTGCAGGCGCAGGGCGGCGCAGGTGCCTTCGGGCAGGGCCATCTCATACACCGCATTCTCGCGCGCCACGATCAGGCGGGACACGCGGCCCTGCCAAAGCGCGGCGGCGGCGCGCGCCTCGGCTTCAGTCATCGTCGCCATCGACCCGGCCCCGCAGGGATTTCACCTCGCCCCGCACGGATTTGGCGGCAAGCCTGCGGCGCTGGCTGCCGAGGGTGGGCTTGGTGGCGATGCGCCGCTTGGGCGCGACCAGCGCCTGACGGATCAGATCGGCCAGACGTTCGCGCGCAATCTCGCGGTTGCGGGCCTGAGAGCGGGTTTCATCCACCTGCAGGACGATGGCGCCTTCGGTTGTCCAGCGCCGCCCGGCAAGACGCTTCAGCCGCGCCTTCACCGGCGGGGGCAGGTGGGGGGAGCGCTCTGCCTCGAACCGCAGTTCGACGGCGGTCGAGACCTTGTTCACGTTCTGCCCGCCCGGGCCGGAGGCGCGGATGAACTGCTCGGACAGTTCCCAATCGGCGATGGCAATCGTGTCGGTGATGCGGAGCATGGGCGGTGGATGGTGCGGGTTTCACAAGAGAAAGGGTCGCCTGCGCGGCGACCCTTTCCGAGATCCAAGGAGATGGGCCAGTTAGGTTTCAAGCCCAATCAGATGGTCTGTCGACTGAGGGGCTGCCCTCAGAAAACACGCCCCCTGACTGTCCCGACACCTCTCTCCAATGTAGCTCTAGACACTGGATCACCTCCTTTCAATGGGTTGCTAGTAGGGTGAGGTTCGCACAGATTTTGTGTTTGTCAAAAGAAATCACGCAACCTTTACGCCGAAATGGCGGATCGCAAAGCGGAACGGCAACAATGCGATCAGATCGACGGCGATTTTCACACACCAGTCGGCAACACCCAGCGAAACCCAGAAGGGGACCTGCGGGCCGAAGCCCAGAAGCGGCATGGTTTCGGCCGCCCATGACACGTCATTGCCCGGTTCAAGGAAGCTGAACAATAGCGAGAAGGCGATGGTGAAGAAGATCGCGGTATCCAGCGTGGACCCCGCGAAGGTAGAGATGAAGGGCGCCTTCCACCATGCCTGACGGCGGAGCCGGTCGAAGATCGCGATATCCAGAAGTTGCGCCAGCAGGAAGGCCATGGCCGATCCGATGGCCACCCGCAGGGTGACGAGCGGGCCGTATTCCCCCATGATCTGGGTGCCGATGGCCGAACAGGCCAGACCGACAAGGAAGCCAACATAGACAACCCGGCGCGCGGCGGCGGGGCCTTCCAGCCGGTTCACGATATCCGAGACGAGGAAGGCCAGCGGATAGGTGAAGGCACCCCAGGTGAGCCAGGTGCCAATCGGATGCTGGACGAGGATGTTGGAGGCCACCACGACGGCGGCCATGGCGATGACGCCATAAGAGAAGATGCGGGTCATGTCTGTTGTTCCGTTTTGACAAGGTCGCGGAGACTTGGCCCCCAGATTGGGGACGGGGCGCGGTTACGCCTGCCCTGCGCGGTTGTCAACCGATGCCGGTGCGCGGCGGTCAGTCCTGCAGGCGGTATTCGACGATTTCGGTGGTCTGGAAGAAGTTGAAATTGTCATCGGCGATCATCGTCAGCCACAGCGCGCCGTCCGGGCCGCGCCAGACGGACAGGCCTTCCAGATTGTCATGCTGGCCGGGCGGCGTTTCCAGTTCGGTCCGTTCGTCCGCAAGCGCGGTGTCGGACAGCGCAAAGCTGCGCACCCGGCTGGAGAACCCGGCCAGACCGTGAAATTCGCGCTCCAGCACATAAAAGCGGCCATCCGGGCCGACATCGGCGCTGACCACCAGATAGCCGCCGTCGCGGCGCAGGGCGAAGGGTTGATCCCAGACGCCATCGCGATAGCGCCAGACGGGGAAGGGCCGGGTCAGTTCACCCGACCGTTCGGGCAGGGTGTAAAGGGTGCCGGACCCATCAATCGCCAGCGCCTCGAGCGCAGAGTTCCGTTGCAGCCGCCCGAATTCGCGCGGGGATGGCAGATTCAGGGCCGGCCCGTCGATCCTGTCATACTGCAGGATTCGGGCGACGTTTTCGAACGAGATATACACCGTGCCGTCGGCGGCCACGGCCATGCCTTCGGAATCGTTCCGCCCCGCTTCCAGCGGCGCCTCGGACCGCCCGCGCAGAAACCGCATCGGCGGGGCGTCGATCCCGGTGATCTGGCCCGACGCATCGCGGGTGACTTGACTGCGTGTCCATGCGCCCCGATCCGAGATGACAAGGAAGGACAGCCCGTCGGGCGCCATGTCGATGGCCGAAAGCCCGCCGAGGTTTTCATCTGCGCTGCGCCATTCGAAAGCGCCGACAAGACCTGCGGGCAGGGTCTGGCTGGCACTGCCTTGCAGACCAAGCGCCAGAAACACCCCCGCCATCAGGGCGAGGTGAGGACGTTTCGGCATTGTCTGGGCAGATCGGCAAGCGTGTAGTCGCGGGCGCCGCGCTTGCGCGGGGCGGGTTCGGCATCAGCATCGGCATCGGGATTGGGCTTCGGGTTCAGGTATTCGTCCGACACCCACCACATCAGCGTCTCGTCGCAGCCATCCCCGCCGTTCGAAAGTTCGGCCACCGTGGGCGTCTGGGTTTCGCAATGCCGGGCGCCGCGCGGGCATTTCAGACGTACATGGAAATGCGTGTCATGCCCCGGGACAGGACGGATCTTCTGCAGCCATTTGCGATCCGCGCGGGTGGCGCTGCGGCACATCTCAATCTTGACGGCAGCGGCGACAAAGATGCGGTCCACACGCGGATCAGAGGCCGCCGCCTTCATCAGGGCGTGGTGGGCGGGTGTCCAGTTCGCGGTCACGCTGCGCTGATCGGCCGAGCGGACCGGGATGGAGGAGATATCCTCGCGCTCCTGCCGCGACAGATCGAGACGGCGGGGCGGCAGCATCCAGATGTCGGCATCAAGGCCGATCTGGTGGCTGGCATGGCCGCTGGTCATCGGGCCGCCGCGCGGCTGACTGATATCGCCGATATAGAGCCCGGCCCAGCCGATCTGCCGCGCGGTCTGGCTGAGTTCGACGAGATAGTCGATCATCACCGGGTGGCCCCAGTAGCGGTTGCGCGACAGGCGCATCGCCTGCCATGTGGGGCCGGTTTCGGGCAGGGCGACCAGCCCTGCGGCGCAGCCTTTGGAATAGCTGCCAAAGGGCATCGGGCGATCCTGCGACGGGGCGGTGGCCGCGCCGAACAGCTGGTTCGCCTTCGTCTCGGCCAGCGCGGGAAGCGTCAGCGTTGCGACAAGCACCAGCCCTGCCGCCAGCCCTGCGAAGAAGCGTGCAATCATATCTGTTCACCCCGTGCGCGCACAAAGAGTAGCAGAACGAGGCCGATCAGGAACATCACGATCAGCGGAGAGATGCCGATGCGCTGCGATCCGCTGATGGCGGTGACAAGGGCGATCAGCGCGGGCGAGATGAAGCTTGCCACCTTGCCGGACAGGGCATAGATGCCGAAGGCTTCGGTCGCGCGGTCGGGCGTGGTGTGGCGCACCATCAGGGTGCGGCTGGCGGCCTGCAACGCGCCGCCCGCCGCGCCGATCAGCGCACCGCAGGCAAAGAAGATGCGGTCCGACGCGCCACCTGCGGGATCGAGCGGGATGCCCCACAGCCCTTCGCGCGTCATGCCCACGATCACACAGCAGACCGCGATCAGGACGACGATGCAGAAGGCGATCACCGGCTTTGGCCCATAGCGGCGGTCGGCCTTGCCGCCGATCCATGCGGCGATCATGGCGGTGACGGCGCCGACCACGCCGAAGACGCCGATCTGGGTGATCTCCCACCCCAGCACGCCCGAGGCATAGACACCGCCAAAGCCGTAAAGCGCGTTCAGCGCATCGCGGTAGAACAGCGACGAGGCCAGATAGGCCGACAGGCTGCCGCGATAGCGCAGCGAGGCGATCAGGTCGCGCAGGCTGGCGAAGGCCAGCGACAGGTTCAGCGGACGGCGTTCGATATGCGGCTCTTTCACCCAGAGGAAGAAGGGGATCATGAAGACGGCATACCAGATCGCGGTGAAGGGACCCACGGCGCGGGTGCCTTCGCGCGCCTCGGGATCGAGGCCGAGGATCGGGTCGATCCCGATCAGCGTCTTTCCCGTGGCGCTGTTTTCGGCGAACAGCGCCAGCATGATGGCCAGCGCCAGCACCCCACCCAGATAGCCGAAGGCAAAGCCGCTGCCGCTGACCGCGCCCAGATCATCATGATCGGTCAGGCTGGGCATCAGTGCATTGGTGAAGATGGTGGCAAATTCCATCCCGATGAAGCCAAGCCCGAAGAACAGCACCGCCCAGAACAGGTTGTCACCCCCGGGCGCGATGTACCACAGCGCGTAGGAACCGACGATGTAGAAGGCCGAAAAGAACCAGACCCAGACCAGACGCCGCCCCGTGCTGTCGGCAATGGCGCCGAGAAGCGGCGCGGTGACGGCGATGATGACAGAGGCGATCGCGAGCCCCGCCCCCCAATAGGCCTGCGCGGCGGCACCGGCGGCCTCGGGGTCCATGCCTTCGGCCATATAGTAGCCGCGCGCGATTTCCGCGAAGTAGGGGCCGAAGATGAAGGTCAGAAGCAGGGTGTTGTAGGGCTGGCTGGCCCAGTCAAAGAAGAACCACCCCCAGATGCGCCGTTTCGCGCTGCCCGCCAGTGCCATCCCTGCCCCCTGCCCTTTTGGTCTTGGCAGGGATTGAATCGCGAAACAGCCCCGCACGCAAGCCGCGCCTGCATGGATGGGGCAGAGATTTCAGCGCTGCGGCGGCCAGGGGCGGACGGCCTCGGCCGCGATCCAGCCCTGCACGAAATCGGGCAGGGCCGGGCTTGCCACCGGCTGGCCCATCGCCGCCAGAAGCCGGGCAGGCGATACGATCCCATCGCGCGAGGTCACGGCCATGCGCATCACGATATGGCTGGTGCAGTCATCGCCTTTCCACATCGACTGTTCGATGTAGAGAAAGCGGTCATCCCAGCCGATGCAGCGGCTGTAGACCGTCAGGCGGTCGAAGGCGCGCACGCGGCGGCGGTAACGCACGGTGTTGCCTGCCACCGTCAGCCCCCAGCGCTGCGCCTGCAGCACCGTCCGCAGCCCCGTGCGCAGGCTGAGCGGGATGCGCCCAAGGTCATAGATCGTGAGCGTGCGCCCGTTGTTCAGTTCCACCCAAGGGTCAAGGTCCCATGGCCAGCAGCGATGGGTGCTGACATGGGTGCCGAGCAGGGGCAGAGCGGGCGCGTTGCGGAACTTCCACAACTCTTTGGCCATGCGGAGGAAGGGATACATCGTGCAATCTCCTGTCGCGCCCCGGTTGCCCCGTGATCCCGGCGACGTCAAGGCGCAACGCTGCGGAAGGGCGTTGCCCTTTTTCGCGCCAACCGCTACCTCTGCACACAACCCCTAGTATGCGGAGGCCCGTGAATGACCTCGATCCTGCAAATCCTGCTTCTGATCCTTGATGTCGCCCAGTGGATCATCCTTGCCCATATCATCATGAGCTGGCTGATCAATTTTCAGGTCCTCAACCTGCGCCAGCCGCTGGTGGCGAATATCTGGGACGGTCTGAACCGCATCCTCGAGCCGATCTATTCGCGCGTGCGGTCCTTCCTGCCGCAGATGGGCGGGCTGGATCTGGCCCCGTTGATCGTGCTGCTGGCGGTCTATGCGCTGCGGATCATCCTGATCAACAACGCCTCGGCCTTCCTGTGATCTTTGCAATCCGTTAACCGGGCGCAGGCCATGCTGGCCCTGCCGCCCGCCGCATATCGGCCCGAACACGCCCCCCATGTCTGATCCGCACGATCTGCTGCACACCATTTTCGGCTTTCCCGGCTTCCGCCCCGGTCAGGAAGAGATCGTCAACGCAGTGTTGGCCGGGCGGAACACGCTGGCCATCATGCCCACGGGCGGGGGCAAATCGCTGTGCTTCCAGCTGCCCGCCCTGTGCCGCGACGGGGTGACGGTGGTGATCTCGCCGCTGATCGCGCTGATGCGGGATCAGGTGCGCAGCCTGCGCGAGGCGGGGGTGGAGGCGGGCGCGCTGACATCGGGCAATACCGAGGCCGAGACGGAAGCGGTTTTCGCCGCACTGGATGCGCGGCGGCTGAAGCTTTTGTACATCGCGCCGGAGCGGTTGGCCTCAGCCGCGACGCTGCCCATGCTGCGGCGGATCGGCACCACGCTGATCGCGGTGGACGAGGCCCATTGCGTAAGCCAGTGGGGCCATGACTTCCGCCCCGATTACCTGCGCATCGGCGAATTGCGCCGCGCGCTTGGCGTGCCGCTGGCGGCCTTTACTGCCACGGCGGATGAAGAGACGCGGGCCGAGATCGTGGCGCGGCTGTTCGACGGGGTGGCGCCGGCCACCTTCCTGCGCGGCTTTGATCGGCCGAACATCCACCTTGCCTTTGCGGTGAAGGACAATCCGCGCACGCAGATCCTGCGCTTTGTCGCGGCGCGGAAGGGGCAATCGGGCATCGTCTATTGCGCCACGCGGGCCAAGACCGAAACGCTGGCACAGGCGTTGCGGGACGAAGGGCATGTCGCCTGTTTCTACCATGGCGGCATGGATCCCGAGATGCGCCGCGCGGTCGAGACGCGGTTTCAGCGCGAGGACGGGCTGATCGTGGTGGCGACGATCGCCTTCGGCATGGGGATCGACAAGCCCGATATCCGCTGGGTTGCCCATGCCGATCTGCCGAAATCCATCGAAGGTTACTATCAGGAAATCGGCCGCGCCGGGCGCGATGGCAGCCCGGCCGAGACGATGACGCTGTACGGACCCGACGACATCCGCCTGCGCCGCGCCCAAATTGATGAGGGGTTGGCCCCGCCCGACCGGAAGGCCGCCGATCATGCCCGGCTGAACGCGCTGCTCGGTCTGGCCGAGGCGATGACCTGCCGGCGCCGCGTGCTGCTGGGCTATTTCGGCGAGGCTGCGGACCCCTGCGGCAACTGCGACCTGTGCGAGCGCCCGGCCGATCTGTTCGACGCGACCGAGGCGGTGCGCAAAGCGCTTTCGGCGATCCTGCGGACGGGGGAATGGTTCGGGGCGGGCCATCTGATCGACATCCTGACCGGCAGCGCCACCGACAAGGTGCGCGGGCGCGGGCATGACGCCCTGCCCACCTTTGCCGTGGGGCGCGACCTGACCAAGGCCGCCTGGGGCGCGGTGTTCCGGCAGATGATGGGGCGCGATCTGGTGCGCCCCGATCCCGAACGCCACGGCGCGCTGCGGATGACGGATGCGGCGCGGCCGATCCTGCGGGGCGAGGAAAGCATCACGCTGCGGCGCGACACTGTGGCCAGCGCGCAGCCGCGGGTGGCGGTGCGGGCGCTGGTGTCGGACGAGGATGCGCCGCTTCTGTCGGCGCTGAAGGCCAAGCGCCGCGCGCTGGCCGAGGCGGCGGGTGTGCCGGCCTATGTGATCTTTCCCGACCGCACGCTGATCGAGATGGCCGAACGCCGCCCGCGCGATATGGATGGGATGGCGGGGATCACCGGGGTGGGTGCGAAGAAGCTGGAAAGCTATGGCGCGGCCTTTCTGGAGGTGATCAACGGCGCGGCGGAACCCCTGCATCCGCAGCGGATGCGGCTGGCCGGGCGGCCCGAGGCGCAGGTTTTCGACCGGCTGGCCGATGTGCACCTTGCGCTGTCGCGGGGCGAGGACGGAACGGGGAAATACCTGTCGGTGACCCATTCCACCCTGCGCCTGATCGCGGAACGGCGCCCCTCCAGCCTGTCGGATCTGGAGCGGATTCAGGGGATGGGCGAACAGAAGGTGGAACGCTTTGGCCGGGCCTTTCTGGATGTCTTGCGCGAGGCGTGAGCCGGGCTATCTGCCCGGTCAAAGGAGTGTGCGATGCTGACCGTGATTTCCCCTGCCAAGCGCCTGGATGAGGAACCCCGCGCCCTGCCCGAAGGCATGGCGCCGACGCAACCCGCCTTTGCCGCCGATGCGGTGAAGCTGGCCCGGATCGCGCGGAAGCTGAGCGTCGATGACTTGCGGGCGCTGATGGGGATTTCGGAACCGCTGGCGCGGCTGAACGCCGCGCGGTTTGCCGCCTTCACCGTCACGCCCGGGGCAGAGGCGGTGAAACCGGCGGCCTTCTGTTTTGACGGCGATACCTATGCCGGGCTGGAGGCGCGGACGCTGAACCCCGATGCGCTGCGCTGGGCGCAGGATCGGCTGCGGATCCTGTCGGGCCTGTACGGATTGCTGCGGCCGCTCGACCTGATCCAGCCCTACCGGCTGGAGATGGGCAGCAAGCTGGCCAATCCGAAGGGGGGCGATCTTTATGCCTGGTGGGGCGCGCGGATCGCGCGGGCCCTGAATGACGCGGCGGCGGCGGTGGGAAGTGACGTGCTGGTGAACTGCGCGTCGCAGGAATATTTCGGCGCTGTGCAGGCAAAGGCGTTGAAGCTGCGGGTGGTCACGCCAGTTTTTCTGGACGGTCCGGGGGCGCAGGCCAAGGTGGTATCCTTCTTTGCCAAGCGGGCGCGCGGGGCGATGGCCCGGTTCATCGCCGAACATCGGCTGACCGACCCGGACGATCTGCGCGGGTTCGACATCGGCGGCTATGCATATGATGCGGCGCGGTCCACGGCGGATCGGCCGGTCTTCGCCCGCGATCAGGCGGCCGAGGCGGCGGCCTGAACCTCAGGCCGCGGTGCTTTGGGCGGCGGCACTGCCCAGATCGGCCTCGGGCGGGCAGTAGTGCAGCAGGACCTCGATCAGCGCCGATTTGCGCAGGGGTTTGGTTAGGTGTCGATCAATTCCGGCGGCGAGGAAGCGGATTGCATCCTGCTCCAACGCATGTGCGGTCAGGGCGATGATGGGCACATGCGCCCGCCCCGCCTCGATCCTGCGGATTTCGGATGTGGCGGTGCAGCCGTCAAGTTCGGGCATCGAGATATCCATGAAGATGAGATCAGGTCGCATCTCGTGCCACTTTTCGATCGCCTGCCGCCCGTTATCGGCAAAGCGCAGATCCAGATCGAGATCGCGCAGCATCTTGGTCAGGACCAGCTGATTGGTCTTGTTGTCTTCGGCTGCGAGAACGCGCATCCGGCGCGTCTGTCTTTCCGGCGACGGCGGCACGGCGAGCGGAAGGGGATCGCCCGTCAACCGCGTCAGCGCGCGGCAAAGATCGGCGCGCAGCACGGGTTTCACCAGAACATCATCCACCAGACCGTCGTGACGCGCGGCCTCGGCCTCGGGCAGATGGTCGGGGGTGACCATCACCAGCCGGGATTGCGAAAATCCCCGTCGGGCAAGCTGGCGGCACAGGGCAAGGCCATCCACCCCGTCCGGCCCGTGATCGACAAGGATCGCGGCATCCGTGCCGATCTGGACGTGATCGAGCACCTCATCCGCGTTGCGGCAGATCGTGAGGTTCACGCCAAACGGGGCAAGCTGCCGTTCGACGATGGTGCGGTTGGTGGGATTGCCCGCGCAGAACAGAAGGTTGCGCAGGCTGGTGGGGATGCGGGCGGGCAACACCTCTTCGGCGATGGGAAGTGTCAGGGCGAAGCCAAAGCAGGATCCGCTGCCCGGCGCGCTGTCCAGCCACATTTCGCCCTCCATCCGGGCGATCAGGCGGCGGGTGATGGCAAGGCCGAGCCCCGTACCTTCATAGCGGCGATTGGCAGCGTCCTCCACCTGGGTGAATTCGTCGAAGATGCGGGCCTGCTGGTCGGGGGCGATGCCGATGCCCGTATCTTCAACCGTGACATGGAGGCGCGCCATCCCGTCCGTTGCCTGCGTCCCCACCACACGCACCAGCACATGGCCGCGTTCGGTGAATTTCACCGCGTTGCCCATCAGGTTGGTTAGCACCTGCCGCAGGCGCCCGGGATCGCCCACCAGACGGGTGGGGAAGAAGATATCGTAATCCGTCAGAAGCTCGATCCCCTTGGCGCGGGCCTGCGGTTGCAGAAGGATCGCGGTTTCGTGGATCAAGCGTTCCAGATCAAAGGGTTCGGGGTTCAGCGCCAGATGACCGGCCTCGATCTTGGAATAGTCGAGCACATCGTTGATGATGATCAGCAAGGCCTCACCGGAAGACCGGATGGTTTCGGCGAAGAGGCGCTGTTCTTCGGTCAGGTCGGTGCCGCAGAGAAGCTCGGCCATGCCGACGACACCGTTCATGGGGGTGCGGATCTCATGGCTCATGTTGGCGAGGAAGGCGGATTTCGCGCGGCTTGCCGCCTCGGCCGCCGCACGGGCGGCGAGCAGCGTTTCCTGCGCCGCGCGCGCGAGCGTGATGTCACTGCGCAGGCCGACGCGCCCGCCATCGGGCGTGACGTGATCCTGCGCCCGGATCCAGCGGCCATCGGTAAGGCGCTGCTCTACCGCGCCGGCGGCGGCGCGGTAATCCGACAGGCGTTCTTCGAACCATGCCTCCTCTCGCCCCGCGGCATCGGCATGCAGGCCCTGCGCAAGGGCGGCGCGCAGGACATCTTCGAAGCGGGTGCCGGGCCTGACAGCATCTTCGGGCAGGGCATAGATCTCTTGATAGCGGCGGTTGCACAGGATCAGGCGATCCTGACTGTCATACAGGACAAACCCATCGGGGATCGCCTCGACCGCAGCGCGCAGGCGCATTTCAGAGGTGATGTCGATGGCAAGGCTGACGCGGTCGCCGTCACGGGCGCGCCGATCCTCTAGCCGGATCCAGCGGCCCGATCGCAGGGCCAGTTCGACGGGCGGAATGTCATCTGCGGTGATGCGGTCGCACATCGCGGCGATCCAGCTGTCCACATCCTGCGACAGGCACAGCAGGGGGGCAACGGCGGCCAGCAGATCACGATAGGCCATGCCGGGAAGGATGGCGCCTTCGGGAAAGGGGTGAAGCCACGCAGGATTGGCAAGCAGGAGACGGTTGTCGGCATCGAAGACGGCAAAGCCATCGCGGATGATGTCGATGGAGGTGCGCAGGCGCCGTTCGGCCATCACCGCCGCCGTATGGGCGCGGTCGAGATCGCCAAGATAGCGCTGGTTCTGGCCTTTCAGACGGTCAGCTTCGGACCGGGCGGCGCGGGCGGATTGCCGTTCCTCTACCACCTGCTCTGACAGGGCGCGGGCTTGCAGGGCAAGTTTTTCGTTGGCGGCCGCGAGTTCGCGGCTTTTCCATTCCAGATGCCGTTCCGCCGCCATCCGCGCGCGGCGTTCCTTGGCCAATCTTTCGGCCGCCAGTCTTTCGGCCGCCAGTCCTTCTGCCGCCAGTCTTTCTACCGATGTCATGGGTGATGCGATTCCCCTGCGTTCAAACGTCAGCATCGGGGAAGTCGGTAAACCGGGGGTAAACGCCCTGGCGCTCTGCACGACTCATTGCCAGCGGGGCGGGCGGCGTGTCAGCATCCCGCGCATCTTCCATCACCGGTGCCGCCATGCGTGTTCATGCCCTTCTGATTTCAGCGCTTCTTTCGATCCCCACCCTGCCTGCCTTTTCACAGGACCTCGTGCCACCGAAGCGGGTGGTCGTGTCACAGGATGTGGATCTGCCGGGGGGCGATGTGGCATCGGCCTTTGACACCACGCTGGAGGCCTGCGAACGCGCCTGTCTGGCGGGGTCAAGCTGCGAGGCGTTCACCTTCAATACCCGCAATGGAAGCTGCTTTCTGAAATCCGGGCCGGGTGAGGCCGCGCCCTATGCCGGGGCGATTTCGGCCTATGTCCTGCCCGCCGCGCCTGGCGCGGCAGAACGGGCGGCGCTGCGGCGGGGCGAGATCGGCTTTGTGCAGGACTGGGAGTTGCAGTCGATCACCCAGCAGGCTGCGGGCATGGGCCGCGATCACATGGCGGGCGACTGGACGGTGGCCGATCTGCAGACGGCGGCGGCGGATGCGGAATTCGCGGGCGATTTCGACAGCGCGGCGCGCTTTGCCGGGGCGGCGGTGACGCTGACCGATGCGCCGGGCGAATGGGCGGAATATGCGCGGCTGCTGCTGGTGGCAGGGGGCGTGCAGGGGCCGGATCAGCGCAGCTATGTGGAGCGGGCCTATTTCGCATCGGTCAACGCCTATCTGCGGGCCGAGGGCGCGCCGGAGCGGCACACGATCCTTGTGCAGATGGCGCAGGCGCTGGAGGCGCTGGAGCGGGGCGGCGATACGGTGCGCGCCCTGCGACTGGCGCAATCGGTGCAGATGCGCGACGACACCGCCGCCTATCTGGCGGATGCGGCGGGGAAATACGGGTTCCGCATCGTGGAGAACCGGGTGGAATCCGACAGCGCCCGCCCGCGCCTCTGCGCCACGTTTTCCGAGGATCTGGCGGCGAAGGGCGTGGATTACGCGAGCTTCGTGCAACTGGATGAACCCGGCCTGAGCGTGACCGCAGAGTATCGCGATATCTGCGTGGAAGGGTTGACCCATGGCCAGCGGGCGACGGTGACCTTCCGCGAGGGGCTGCCTGCGGCGGATGGGCAGGTGCTGGCGGCATCGGTGGATATCACCTCCTACATCCGCGACCGCAACCCCGGCGTCCGCTTCGCGGGCCGGGCCTATGTGCTGCCCAAGGCGGGGACTGCCGCGCTGCCGGTGGAGACGGTGAATACCGAGGCGCTGGATCTGACGCTGTATCGCGTGACCGACCGCAACCTGATCCGGGCCTTCCAGAACGGCTATCTGTCGGCGCCCATGGCGGAATGGCAGGAATACGATTTCACCGCCCAGACGGGGACAGAGGTCTGGACCGGCACGGCGACGGTGGGGATGGAGGTCAACCGCGACGTGACCACCCGCCTGCCGATGGACGAAGCGTTGCAGGGCCAGCCTGCCGGTGTCTATGCGCTGCGCGCCTCGGTGCCCGGAGAGCAGCCGTGGGAGGTGCCTGCCGGGTGGCAGTGGTTCACGGTATCCGATCTGGGGATCACCACGCTGTCGGGTGTGGACGGCCTGCATGTCTTTGTGCGCAGCCTTGGCAGCGCCGCGGCGAAGGAAGGGATCGGCATCGACCTTCTGTCGAACGGGAACGAGGTTCTGGGCAGCGCGGTGACCGATGCGCAGGGCTATGCCCGCTTTGACGCAGGGCTTACGCGCGGCGTGGGGGCAGCGGCGCCCGCGCTGATCGTGGCGCGCGAGGGTGAGGCCGACCTTGCCTTCCTGTCGCTGAATGATCCCGAGTTCGACCTGTCGGATCGCGGGGTGGAAGGGCGCGAGGCCGCGCCGCCGGTGGATGTGTTCCTGACCACCGACCGGGGCGCCTATCGCGCGGGCGAGACGGTCTATGCCACGGCCCTGACGCGCGACAGCGCGGGGGCGGCGATCGAAGGCCTGCCATTGACGGCTGTGGTCCGGCGCCCCGACGGCGTGGAGCACGCGCGCATGGCGGTGAACGACTGGGGCGGCGGCTATGTCTTCAGCCAGCCGATCCTTGGATCGGCCCCGCGCGGGGTGTGGCGGCTGGAGATGCTGGCCGATGTGGATGCGCCCCCGCTGGCCACGACGACGTTCCTTGTCGAGGATTTCCTGCCCGAGCGGATTGATTTCGACGTGACCGTTCCGCAGGATCTGCAGCCCGGTGCCATGGCGGAACTGGATGTCGCGGCGCGCTACCTGTTCGGCGCGCCGGGGGCCGATCTGGCTATCGAGGGCGAGGTGATGCTGCGTGCGGCGGAAACCCTTAAAGGCTGGGACGGCTATCGCTTCGGGCGTCATGACGAACCCTTCAGCCCGGTGATGCAGGGCTTTGATCCCGCGCGCACCGATGCCGCCGGTCAGGCGCGGGTGCCGGTTCTGCTGCCCGAGGCCGAAGATGCGGGCCGCCCGCTGGAGGCGCGGATCGCCGTACGCGTGGCCGAAGGATCGGGCCGCCCGGTCGAGCGGGTAACAACCGTCGCCCTGCCGCCCTCCGCCACACTGATCGGGGTGAAACCCCTGTTCGACGGCGTGGTGGCCGAGAATGGCGAGGCGCGCTTCACCCTTGCCGGGATCGGGGCCGGGGGGCAGGCCGTGCCGATGCAGGCCCGCTGGGAACTGGTGCGGGTCGAGACGACCTATCAATGGTATCAGAGCTTTGGCAACTGGATGTGGGAGCCCGTCACCCGCCGCACGCGGGTGGCCGAGGGAGACGTGGCGCTGGATGCCCCGGTCGAGATCGCGGTGCCGGTGACATGGGGCGAGTATGAGCTGGCGGTGACCGAGGCAGGCGGTGCGGCGGCCACATCGCTGACCTTTGCTGCCGGGTGGTTTGCCGCGGCGGACGCGGCGGCGACGCCGGACACGCTGGAATTGTCGCTGGACAAGGCGGCCTATGCGGCGGGCGAGGTGGCCAAGCTGCGGCTGGTGCCGCGCTTTGCGGGCAAGGCGGTGGTGATGGTTCTGTCGAACCGCCTTATCGCGATGCAGGCGGTGGATGTGGCCGAGGGCGAGAACGTGATCGACCTGCCTGTGACCGATGACTGGGGCGCGGGCGTCTATGTCACGGCGCAGGTGCTGCGGCCCATGGATGTGGCGGCCGGGCGCAATCCGGGCCGCGTGCTGGGGCTGGCCCATGCGGCGATTGATCCGGGCGCGCGGGCGTTGCGGGCCACGGTCGAGGTGGCGGCCGAGGCCGACCCGCGCGGCCCCCTGCCCGTTGCGGTGAAGGTGGACGGCGTGGCGGCGGGCGAGACGGCCTATGTCACCCTTGCTGCCGTGGATCAGGGCATCCTGAACCTGACGGGCTTTGTTCCCCCCGATCCGCAAGGCCACTATTTCGGCCAGCGCAAGCTGGGCGTGGGCATCCGCGATATCTATGGGCGCCTGATTGACGGGCTGAACGGGGCCGAGGGGACGGTGCGATCCGGCGGGGATGCCGGGGCGCAGGCGCGCCTGCAGGCCCCGCCGCCGACAGAGGAACTGGTGGCCTATTTCACCGGGCCGCTGGAGGTGGGCGCGGATGGCTATGCGAGGGCCGAATTCACCCTGCCCGCCTTCAACGGTGCGGTGAAGGTGATGGCGGTGGCTTGGTCGAAGACCGGCGTCGGGCAGGCGAGCGCCGATGTGCTGGTCCGCGATCCGGTGGTCGTGACGGCGTCGCTGCCGCGTTTCATGGCGCCGGGCGATGAGAGCCGGGTGCTGCTGGAGATCGTGCATGCCACGGGGCCGTTCGGGACCATGGCGCTGGCGCTGGACGGGCGCGGCGTGACGCTGGGCGATGCGCCCACGACCATCAACCTGCCCGAGAAGGGCAAGCAGGTGGTGGCCGTGCCGATCCTTGCGCAGGGCGAAGGCGTGCAGGAGGTGGCGGTCACCCTGACCACCCCGGATGGCAAGGCGCTGACCAAGACGCTGGCCCTGCCCGTGCAGCGCGGCGATCCTGAGGTGGTGCGCGTGTCACGCTTCGACCTCGCGGCGGGGCAGACGTTCAGCTTTGACGATGCGGTGCTGGCCGGATACGCGCCGGGCGCACGGGCGACGCTGGCCATCGGACCCTTGGCGCGGCTGAATGCGCCGGGGCTGCTGGCGGCGCTGGACCGCTATCCCTATGGCTGCACCGAACAGATGACATCCAAGGCGATGCCTCTGCTCTATTTCGATCAGGTGGCGCAGGCGATGGACCTGCCCTGGTCCGATGACGTGCGGGGCCGCGTGCAGGAGGCGGTGGCCGAGATCCTGACCAATCAGGGCAGCGAAGGGGGCTTTGGCCTGTGGGGGCCGGGATCGGGTGATCTGTGGCTCGATGCCTATGTGACGGATTTCCTGTCACGGGCGCAGGCGCGCGGCTTCGACGTGCCGGAACGGGCCATGCGCATGGCGCTGGACAACCTGCGCAATCAGGTGAACTTCGCCCCGGATTTCGACATTGGCGGCGAGGCCTTGGCCTATGCGCTGATGGTGCTGGCGCGCGAGGGCGCGGCGGCGATCGGCGATCTGCGCTACTATGCCGATGTGAAGGGCGATGCCTTTGCCACCCCCACGGCGATGGCGCAACTGGGCGCGGCGCTGGCGGCCTATGGCGAACAGGCGCGGGCGGATGCGATGTTCGCCCGGGCGGGTGCGCTTCTGCAGGCCGCCGAGGCCGAGACGGAGCAGGTTTTCCGCGCCGATTACGGCACCGCCTATCGCGATGCGGCGGCAGTGCTGACGCTGGCCGTCGAGGCGGGATCGAACGCGGTGGACCGCGAGGCGCTGACGGATCGGATCGCCACGGCAGGCGCCCTTTCGACGCAGGAGACGACATGGGCGCTGCTGGCGGCGCGTGCGTTGATCGACGCCCCCGATGCGGCGGGCATCACGATCGACGGCCAGCCCGCAGAGGGGCCGCTGGTGCAGATGCGGACGCTGGGCGCCGTGCCGGTGGCGGTGACGAATGGCGGGGCGGATACGACGCTGACCGTCACCACCTTTGGTGTGCCAGAGGTGGCGGAACCAGCCTCGGGCAACGGCTATGCGATCACGCGGCGCTATATCGGCATGGATGGCGGGGCGGTTGATCCTGCCGCGGTCGCCGTGGGCACCCGGATGATCGCGGTCCTTGAGGTGACGCCCTTTGCGCGCGGCGAGGCGCGGCTGATGGTGAACGATCCGCTGCCTGCCGGGTTCGAGATCGACAATCCCAACCTGATGACCGCCGGAAGCCTGCCCGCGCTGGAGGGGTTGGAGGTTCTGGACGTGGTGGCCCATGCGGAATACCGGCAGGACCGTTTCCTTGCCGCCGTGGACCGGATGGACAACCAGCCCTTCCGCCTTGCCTATGTGGTGCGGGCGGTGTCGCCGGGCAGCTTCCATCACCCCGCGCCATCGGTCGAGGATATGTATCGCCCCGATTTCCGCGCCGTGGGCGAGAGCGGGCGTGTCATGGTGACGGAATAACCCCGTGATCCGGGCACGCGCCGTATTCGGGCTGGCGGCAGGGCTGTTCCTTGCCGCCCTGCTGCGTGACGGGTTTGACGATTGGGTGGCGGCAACGGTGTTGCCGCCGCTGGTGCCCGAAACATCGGTGATCGTCGAGGATCACGAGGGGCGGCTGTTGCGCGCCTATACGGTGGCCGATGGCCGCTGGCGCATGGCGCTGGCGCCCGATGCGGTGGACCCGATGTTCACCGCCATGCTGATTGCCTATGAGGATGGACGCTTTCCCGATCATGCCGGGGTGGATGCGCTGGCCCTTCTGCGGGCGGGGGCGCAGGCGCTGTGGAACGGCGGGGTCGTTTCGGGCGGATCGACGCTGACCATGCAGGTGGCGCGACTGCTGGAGGACAGCGGGACCGGGCGGCTGGACGGCAAGATCAGGCAGATGCGTGTGGCGCTGGCCCTGGAACAGCGGCTGACCAAGGCGCAGATCATGGGGATGTATCTGCAGCTTGCCCCCTATGGCGGCAATATCGAAGGGCTGCGCGCGGCGACGCTGGCCTATTTTGGCAAGGAGCCGTGGCGGCTGACCCCGGCAGAGGCCGCGCTGATGGTGGCGATCCCGCAAAGCCCCGAAAGCCGCAGGCCGGACCGCCACCCGGACCGGGCGGCGGAGGCGCGGGATCGGGTGCTGGCGCGGGCGGTGGGCAAGGGGATCATCGACGCGGAACAGGCCGGGGTGGCGCGCAGCGAAGCCATGCCGGTGGCGCGAAGGGCGGTTCCCGCCATCGCGCCGCATCTGGCCGATCGCGCCCGCCGCGCGGCCCCTGCCGCGGCGGTGCATCGGCTGACCATCGACCGCCCGTTGCAGACCGCGCTGGAGGCGCTGGCGGCGGACACCGTGCAGCATCAGGGCGACCGGCTGCAGGTGGCCATGGTGGTGGCGGATCACGCCACGGGCGAGATCCTTGCCTCGGTCGGGTCGGCGGCGTTCCGCGCCGATGCGCGGCAGGGTTTCGTGGACATGACGCAGGCGCTGCGGTCGCCGGGATCGACGCTGAAGCCCTTGGTCTATGCGCTGGCCTTTGACGAAGGGCTGGCCCATCCCGAAACGCTGATGGAGGACCGCCCCACCCGATTCGGCACCTATGCGCCGCAGAATTTCGATCGCCAGTATCGCGGCACGGTACGGGTGCGGCAGGCGTTGCAGATGTCGCTGAACATTCCCGTGGTGCAGTTGACCGAGGCGCTGGGTCCGGCGCGGCTGTTGGTTGCGATGGATCAGGCGCGGATGCGCTATCGCCTGCCGGAGGGGCCGCCGGGGTTGGCGGTCGCACTGGGCGGGATCGGGGTCAGCCTGCAGGATATGGTGCAGCTTTACGCGGGCCTTGCGCGCGGGGGGGTGAGCCTGCCCTTGCGGTGGCGGATGGACGGGGACAGCGCGGAAGGCGCGCGGATCGTGTCGCGCATGGCGGCGTGGCAGGTGGCGGATATCCTTGGCGGTCTGGCCCCGCCACCGGGTGCGCCGGCCAACCGGCTGGCCTACAAGACCGGCACCAGCTATGGCCATCGCGATGCCTGGGCGATCGGCTTTGACGGGCGGCATGTGATCGGGGTCTGGCTGGGGCGGGCGGATGGCACGCCGGTGCCGGGTGTCTTTGGCGCGGATCTGGCGGCGCCAGTGCTGTTTCAGGCCTTTGCCCGGCTGAAACCCGACCTTGCGCCGCAACCCCCTGCCCCGCCCGAAACCCTGCTGGTGGCCACCGCGCAACTGCCGCCGCCGCTGCAACGGTTCCGGTCGCGCAGCGCGGCCTTTGCGGCAGCACAGGACGCGCCCGCCGTCGCCTTCCCCCCCGATGGGGCAGAGGTGGAGCGTCTGCCCGAAGGCGTATTGGTGCGGGTGGAGGGCGGGACGGCACCTTTCACATGGCTGGCCGATGGCCAGCCGATGATCACCGCCGCGCGCAGCCGCGCGGTCCTGCTGCCGGTCGAGGGGCTGGGCTTCCTCACCCTTTCGGTGATCGACGCCGAGGGGCGGTCAGCCCGCACGCGCATCCGCCTGCGCTGACCCCGGCTGTTGTGGCCGTCAGACCCGTTCGATCGCAAGGCTGATGCCTTGCCCGCCGCCGATGCACATGGTCACCAGCGCCGTCCCCTGCCCCGTGCGTTCCAGCGTATGCAGCGCCTTGACCACGAGGATGGCCCCCGTCGCCCCGACCGGATGGCCCAGCGCGATGGCACCACCGGACGGGTTCACCTTTTCGGCGTCGAGATCCAGCGCGCGGGTCACGGCAAGCGCCTGCGCGGCGAAGGCCTCGTTCGATTCCACGATGTCGAAATCCTGCGGGGTCATCCCCAGCTTGGCGCAGAGCGCCTGCGTGGCCGGGATCGGGCCGAGGCCCATGACACGCGGATCCACCCCCGCCACGGCATAGCCCATGATCCGCGCCCGCGCGCCATCTCGCCGCCCGCGCGACAGGATCAGCGCCGCCGCACCATCATTAATGCCGCTGGCATTGCCCGCCGTCACGGTGCCGTCCTTCTGGAACACGGGTTTCAGTGCGGCCAGCGCCTCAGGCGTGCTGTCCTTGGGGTGTTCGTCGCGATCAAACACCGTCGGCCCCTTGCGGGTGGCAACCTCGACCGGGGTGATCTCGGCCTGAAACCAGCCTTCGGCCAGCGCGCGGGCGGCGCGGCGCTGGCTTTCCAGCGCGAAGGCATCCTGATCGGCGCGGCTGATGCCATGGGCGGCGGCGACGTTCTCGGCCGTCACGCCCATGTGACCCGTGCCGAAGGGGCAGGTCAGCGCGCCGGTCATCATGTCGATGGCGCGGGTATCGCCCATCTTCTGGCCGAAGCGGGCGATGGGCAGGGTATGGGGCGACCGGCTCATGCATTCCGCGCCACCGACGAGGGCGGTGTCGGCATCGCCCGCCAGCAGGGCCTGCACCCCCGAGACGACAGCCTGCACCCCCGATCCGCAGAGGCGGTTGACGTTCATCGCGGGCACCTCTTGCGGCACGCCCGCCTGCATGGCCGCGACGCGCGACAGATACATGTCGCGCGGTTCGGTGTTGATCACATGGCCAAAGACGGTGGTGCCGATCGCCGTGCCCTCCACGCCCGCGCGGGACAGGGCCGCCTTGGCGGCCGTGGTGGCAAGGTCGATCGGCGGCACGGTGGAGAGGCTGCCGCCAAAGCTGCCGATGGCGGTGCGGGCGCCGGAAAGGATGAAGATGTCGGTCATGGGGCACTCCTCTTTCGGGCAGAGTGGCATGCGGATCGCCATTTGTGCAGCGGTGACGTAACGTCGGGGCTGACGTCGAGATGGGGCGCCGGCATGGGCCACCGGGCCTGAAAACGGCGCGGCTTCTCGCGCCAGGGTGGTGGCGGCCCGTTGACAGTGCCGCGCAGGCAAGGGAAACCCCGGGGCGACATATTTTCCGAGAGATGCCCTTGAACGCCCTCATTCGCACCCATGCCGCGCTGCTGTTTGCCGGGGTCACGACCTTCACGCTGATGGGGGCGGGGCAATCGCTCTATGGTCCTGCCCTGCCGGCCTTCGCGCGCGAGTTCGGGCTGACGCTGGGACAGGCTGGATGGCTGGTGTCGGCGTTGTGGATCGGATCGGCGCTGGGCGTGGCGGTGATGTTCTTCCGGGGCCGCAGCATCACGCCGCGCCATGCGCTGGGGGCGATGGCGGTGGGCGCGGCGCTGATCGCGGCGGGGCTGGGATGGATGCCCACGCTGGTGGGATCGGTCATCTTTGGCACCGGCTATGGGGTATCGACCGTGGTGTTCAATCCGCGGGTCCTGCGCGCCTTTGGTGTGAAAGGGCCGTCGATGGTCAGCCTTCTGAACGCCATGTTCGCGGTGGGCGCCATTGCCGCGCCCCTGATCTTTGTGGCGCTGGGATCGGACCCGCATCTGTGCTTTGCCATCGTGGCGGGCCTGTGCGCGCTAATCTGGCTGGCAGCGGGGACGACGGGCCGGGCCGAGGAGGCAGGCGCCGTGGGGGCGAGCAAACCCTATCGGTTCCGGGCAGGCCTGTTGTGCTTTGGCGTGGTCTGCATCGGGGTGGAGGCCTGCCTGATCGGGCTGGGGCCGACCGCGCTGATCGCGGCGGGCGCGGATGAGGCGACGGCGGCGCGGGCCTTGTCGGGGTTCTTCGTGGCCTTCCTGATCGCGCGGACGGTGTTGGTCTTTACCGCCCATCTGTTGCCGCCCTTCGGCATTTATGCCGGGGCGATGACGGGCGCGGCCCTGTGCGCAACCGGGGCGATCCTTCTGCCTGCTGTGCCGTTCTTCATCGCGATGGGGGCCTTCGCGGGGCTTTTCTTTCCGGGCTTTTTCGTCACCGCGTCCCGTATCATGGGGGATGATCCGCGCGTCACGCCCACGATTATCGCCGCCGGTCTGGTGGGCGGGATCGCGTCACCGGTCCTGCTGGGCCAGCTTGTGGCGGGGCTGGGTGAGCGCGGGTTCTTTCAGGTGATCGCCGGGGTGACGGTGGCGGCGGCGGTGGTGTCGTTGCTACTGTTGCGCCGGATCAGTGCCGAGGTGGTGCGCGGCTGATCCCTGCCCCCGCCGCCCCGTGATTGCCCGTCAGCCGCCCGCCTGCCACGCCTTCACCGCATCGAGCGGGGCCACCAGCATCAGGATGTTCAGCGCCAGCCCGTCGCGGATGATCCACATCGTCAGCACCTCGAACCCGATGATCAGGGCGACCGTCGCCCAGATCGGCAAGACGCGGGCGAGAAAGAAGCCTGCGATCATGGCGAAGATGTCGGCCACCGCGTTGATGACGCTATCACCGTAGTAGTCGAGCGAGATGGTGACAGAACGGTAGCGTTCGATCACGGCTTCGGAGTTTTCCACGATCTCCCACGCGGCTTCGATCACCGTGGCGATGACCAGCCGCCAGCCAAAGGACAGGCGCCGCGCCACCAGCCAGAGGAGCCCGTAGAACAGAAAGCCGTGGATGATGTGGGAGGGCGTGTACCAGTCGGTCAGGTGCTGCGAGTTCTCAGAGCTCATGGTCTGGCCGTGCCAAAGCTTCACATAGCCACATTCGCAGATCGGCACGCGCCCCACATGCAAAAGCCACAGGGCCGCAAGCACGATGATCGCCAGGGTGACGAGGTAGGGAAGTCGGTCACGGTGCGTCATCATCGGGTCCTGAACGGGGTTGGGGCAGGGAAAGGAGGACGACAGGGAAACGGAAAACACGGCGGATGTCACCCCTATCCTTGCGCGTTTCGGGCGCTAGGTCTGGGGCATGAGCAAATATGGCCCCACCCGCGGTGAACATCTGTTCCGGCTGATCTTTTCGATCTTCGGCCTGGCCTGCATCGGCGTTCTGTTCGCCGTGCAGGGCGTGCCGCGCGGTGCGGGGCTGGTGGAAGTGGTGGGGATCGCCGGGGCCTTCTTTGGCGGGACTTTCGTGCTGTCGGCGCGGGCGCTTTTGCGCAAAGGTCAGGGTTGAAGCGGGCGGCGGCCCTGATCGGTAAGCACGGCGACATCGCGGCATTCGATCACCACAGCCGTCAGCGGCCCGCCATAAGCGGCGGAACTGTCGATGTTCACCCGGTTGCCGTAATGCGTTGCCTGATCCAGCGCGGTGTGGCCATGCACGACGAGAAAGCCATGGTCGCGCGGATCGTCGAGGAACCCCGCGCGGATCCAGACCAGATCCGTTTCACGCTGTTGCAGCATGGGGATTCCGGGGCGGATGCCCGCATGGACAAAGACACATTCCCCACGGTGCAGCCATGTGGGCCGCGATTGCAGGAAATCGCGATGCGACTGGGGCACGGCCGCCAGCGCCTCGGCATGGACGGGGGCGATGGGGCGGTCGGCGGCGTTCTTCACGCCATAGGAGGCCAGCGTCGCCGCCCCGCCGAGACGGGGATGCAGCCATGACAGATCGGAGCGCAGGCCTTCTTCCGGCTCTGACGGATCGTTCAGGAAGCGGGCGAACATCCGGTCATGGTTGCCCTTGAGCGTGACCCAGTTCTCGCCCGCCTCGGCCCCCTTGCGCAGGTATTCCACCACACCCCGGCAATCGGGGCCGCGATCCACGTAATCGCCCAGATGGATCACCGGGGCATCGTGGTCGCCGGTCTGGCGGCGGTCTTCGGCGATCAGGTCATGGGCATGCAGAAGCAGGTCGAGATGGCCGTGAATGTCGCCTATGGCGTAGCTGCGCATCGTGCCTGTCCATTGGTGCGGAGGGGAAGCCCCGGGGGTTTCACACCCCCGGACCCCCGTGGGATATTTGAGCAACGGGGAAGGGGCAAGTCATCACGCCCTTCCCCATCCGTTCAGGCCAAAGCTCAGGCCGAGTCTCAGGCCACGTCGAATTCCAGCGGCTTGACCTGCTGGAACATGCCGGTGGATTCGAGCGTGTGCACCACCTTCGGGTCGATCGGTTGATCGAGGTAGAGGATGGCGATCGCATCCTGCCCCACGCCGGAACGGCCGAGGGTGAAGTTCGCGATGTTGACGTTGTTCTTGCCCATGGTCATGCCGAGAAGGCCGATGATGCCCGGAACATCCTCGTTCGTGGTGTAGAGCATGTGGCGGCCGATTTCGGCGTCGATGTTGATGCCCTTGATCTGAATGAAGCGGGGTTTTCCATCCGAGAAGCAGGTGCCGGCGACGGAGCGTTCGCGTTTGTCCGTGACCATCGTCACCTTGATATAGGCATCGAAGACGCCGGTCTTTTCCTGCCGGGTGGTGGAGATCTGGATGCCGCGTTCCTTGGCCACGATGGGGGCGGAGACGAGGTTCACATCCGGGTTCTGGGTTTTCAGCACGCCCGCGATGACCGACTGGTTCAGCGCGGCGAGGTTCATCTCGGCCACGCCGCCATCATAGAGGATGTTGATGGCCTTGATCGGTTCATCTGTCATCTGGCCGATGAAGGCGCCCAGATGCAGGGCGAGTTTCACCCACGGGCCCATGACGGCGGCCTCTTCTGCCGTGACGTTGGGCATGTTCAGCGCGTTCTGCACGGCGCCCGTCAGCAGGTAGTCCGACATCTGTTCGGCCACCTGGAGGGCCACGTTTTCCTGCGCCTCGGTCGTGGCGGCACCCAGATGCGGGGTGCAGACGACATTGGGGTGGTTGAAGAGGACGTTCTCAGTTGCGGGTTCTACCTCGAACACGTCAAGCGCGGCGGCGGCGACATGGCCTGCGTCGAGTGCATCCTTCAGCGCCACCTCGTCGATCAGGCCGCCACGGGCGCAGTTGATGATGCGGACGCCCTTCTTGGTTTTCGCAAGGTTCTCGCGCGACAGGATGTTGCGGGTCTTGTCCGTCAGCGGGACGTGCAGGGTGATGAAATCGGCGCGGGACAGCAGTTCGTCCAGCTCCACCTTGGTGACGCCGAGTTGCTTGGCCCGTTCTTCCGACAGGAAGGGATCATAGGCCACGACCTTCATCTTCAGCCCCACGGCACGGTCGCAGACGATGCCACCGATATTGCCCGCGCCGATCACGCCGAGGGTCTTGTTGAACAGCTCCACCCCCATGAATTTAGACTTTTCCCATTTGCCCGCATGGGTGGAGGCGTTGGCCTCGGGGATTTGCCGCGCGATGGCGAACATCATGGCGATGGCATGTTCGGCGGTGGTGATGGAGTTGCCGAAGGGCGTGTTCATCACGATGACGCCCTTTTTCGACGCCGCCGGGATATCCACGTTGTCCACGCCGATGCCGGCGCGGCCGACGACCTTGAGGTTGGTCGCGGCTTCGAGCAGCTTTTCGGTGACCTTGGTGGCCGAGCGGATGGCGAGGCCATCATATTGGCCGATCAGTTCGGCCAGCTTTTCCTTGTCCTTGCCGAGTTTCGGCATGTAGTCCACGTCCACGCCACGGTCGCGGAAGATCTGGACGGCGGTTTCGGAGAGTTCGTCGGAGACGAGTACACGGGGGGCCATCTGGCGCTCCTGTCTTGGGAATTGGGGGGGTGGGTAGGATGGGCTCTACTGCCCATCCTACGGATCAGGCGGCCTGCGCCAGTGCGGCGATCTCGGCTTGATAGGCGTGGGCGATCCACGGCATCAGGGCGGCGACATCGGCGGTCTCGACCGTCGATCCGCACCAGATCCGCAGGCCGGGAGGGGCGTCGCGATAGGCGCCCACATCATAGGCCACGCCCGCCTTTTCCAGCCGCTTGGCCACGGCCTTGGCAAAGGCCGCGCCGTCGGTGATGCGGGGATCGGTGAACTTGAGGCAGACGCTGGTGGTGGAGGCCGTGGCGGGGTCTTCCGCGAGGTTCGCGATCCACGGATTGGCGGCGCAGAAATCCCAGACGGTGCGGGCGTTTGCCTCGGCCCGGGCAATGAGGCCCTTCAGCCCGCCCACGGATTTCGCCCATTTCAGCGCGACGAGGTAATCTTCCACCGCCAGCATGGACGGTGTGTTGATCGTCTCGCCCACGAAGATGCCGTCGATCAGCTTGCCCTTCGACGTCAGGCGGAAGATTTTCGGCAGGGGCCAGGCGGGGGTGTAGGTTTCCAGACGTTCCACCGCGCGGGGCGACAGGATCAGCATCCCATGCGCGCCTTCGCCGCCCAGCACCTTTTGCCAGGAGAAGGTGGTGACGTCGAGCTTGTCCCAGGGCAGGTCCATCGCGAAGGCAGCGGAGGTAGCGTCGCAGATGGTAAGCCCTTGGCGGTTCGCGGGAATTGCGTCGGCATTGGGCAGGCGGACGCCCGAGGTGGTGCCGTTCCAGGTGAAGACAACATCAGCGTCGAAGTTCACGGTCGCAAGGTCGACGATCTGGCCGTAGGGGGCATTTTTCACGGCGGCGTCGAGCTTGAGCTGTTTCACCGCGTCGGTAACCCAGCCTTCGCCGAAGGATTCCCAGGCCAGCATCTCGACCGGGCGCGCGCCGAGCATCGTCCACATCGCCATCTCGACGGCGCCGGTGTCGGAGCCGGGGACGATGCCGATGCGGTAATCGGCGGGCACGCCGAGGATTTCACGGGTCAGTTCGATGGCCTCGGCCAGTTTCGCCTTGCCCACCGCGGCGCGGTGCGAGCGGCCCAGGGGCGCATCGGCGAGGTGATCGAGTGTGAAGCCGGGGATCTTGGCGCAGGGGCCAGAGGAGAAGCGCGGATTGGCCGGGCGCTTGGCCGGCGGGGTCAGGTCTGTCATGGTAGCCTTCCAGCTAAAAGCCCTTCGTTGGGGAAGGGTGTCCCGCTGTCGGCAATAGCGGGGTGGACGGGGTGGCACAAGCGGGAAAATTGCCCTAAAGCGGCGAAACACCGCGCGAAAGCGACGCATCTGTTCACTATCGGAAACCTCATGTTCATCGCGACCCTGCTGACCAACCCGCAAACCCCGATCCTTGAGCGCGCCACGGTAGAGGCGGTGCGGAACGCGTGGGGCGGGGGCGATGCGATCTGGCTGGAACCCGGGGTGGCGGCGGAATTTCCTTTGGATGTCATGCCCTTGAACCGCTGGGAGGTGTGGGAGGGGTTGCAGGGGATGCGGGTCGATCTGGTGGTGCAGGCGGCCGAGGGGCGGCGCAAGCGGGTGCTGCTGGCCGACATGGATTCGACCATGATCGAGCAGGAATGTATCGACGAGCTGGCCGACGAGGCCGGGGTGGGCGCGCGGGTGGCCGACATCACGCGCCGGGCGATGAATGGGGAGCTGGATTTCGAAGCGGCGCTGCGCGAACGGGTGGGGCTGTTGAAAGGGCTTCCCGTCGCGGTGATCGACCGGGTGATCCGGGACCGGATCACGCTGATGCCGGGGGGGCGGGAACTGGTGGCGACGATGCGGGCGAACGGGGCCTATGCGGCGCTGGTATCGGGCGGGTTCACGGCCTTTACCACGCGGATCGCGGCGGTGCTGGGATTTGATGAGAATCGTGCCAACACATTGAATGTGCAGGGCGATTTTCTGGATGGCACGGTCGGTGAGCCAATCCTCGGGCGGCAGGCCAAGGTGGACGCGCTGGAAGATATTGCCAAACGGTTAAGCATCCCCGAGACCGCTGTGATGGCGGTGGGGGATGGGGCGAACGATCTGGGCATGTTGGGCCGGGCGGGGGCGGGCGTCGCGCTGCATGCAAAGCCGGTGGTCGCGGCGCAATGTGATCTGCGGATCAACCACGGGGATCTGACGGCGCTTCTGTTCATCCAAGGCTATCGGCGTGAGGAGTTCCATCCGTGATCATCCGCCCCGCCAGACCCGAGGATGCGCCCGCGATGGCCGATCTGCAGAACCGGATCATCCGGATCGGCGGCACCACGGCCTATCAGGCGGAGCGGAGCGTGGATGCGGTGCGGGGCTATATCGACGGGCCGGACGCGATCTGCTGTGTGATTGCCGAGGCAGAGGGGCGGCTGATCGGTTTTCAGGCCTTGGGACGGTCGGGCGACCTGCCGCAGGGCTGGGGCGACATCGGCACCTTCGTGGATCCGGACGTGCAGGCGCGGGGAACGGGTGCTGCGCTCTTCGCCGCGACGCGGGCGGCGGCGAACAGCGCAGGGGTGCAGGTCATCAATGCGACGATCCGGGCCGACAACGTGCCGGGGCTGGCCTTTTACGCGCGGCAGGGCTTTCGCGACTATCGCCACGAGCCGGATTACGCCCTGCAGGACGGGCGCCGTGTGGGGCGGGTGCATCGGCGGTTGGATCTGTAGGCACATGCGAACCATCCTCCGGGACCGTGGTGCAGGATGGGCGCCGATCCTTTCCCGAAGGTGAAGGGCGCGTTCAGTCTGCCGCCGCGGGCGCGGTGATGAGGTTCGCAGCCTCCATCTCGGCCCGTGTGGGATACCACATGCCGTTCATGCCGATCGAGACGACCTTGACGGCGAAATCCGCGCTGACGCCATGCGACAGGAAATGGGTGATCAGCTTGTTCGCGTCGCGCTGGCCCTCTTCATAGACCCATTCGGCGAAGGCGAATTCGTCCTTCCAGCCGCTGTCGGCGCGGGTGCCTTCGTAATAGTTGCGGATCGCCTCGACGCCCCAGCTGGACGGGTGCAGGCCGATGCGGCCGCCGCGGTTCATCACGCGGCTTTCGCCGGCGGAAAAGAGGATGGCGCAGGCGCTGGCACATTCGCCCTGCACTTCGGTGTTCAGCCCGTAATCCTTTATGATTGCAGCCATTTCATAGGCGGCTTCGATATAGCCGCCATCCGAGGTGAGGCGCATCGTCTGCACCCTGCCATCGTTGCGGGCAAGGATGGAGCGCAGGGCATCAATATCCTCGTATGCGATGTCGCCCACGGTATCGGCCGGGGAAATGCCGCTGTCGGGGTCGATCAGGGTGGCATCGACGGGATAGGCGGTGTTGTAGACCAGCAGGCTGCCGTCCAGCGTGAAGCGGGTGTCGGCAAGGGCGGTTCCCGACACGAGCGAAAGGAACAGGGCAAGCGGCAGGCGTGGCATGGGCATCCCCTTCTGATCCGCCCGTCGCAGCGGGCCTTCGCGCCAGACTAGCGCAGGGGCGGGAGGCTGCAAGCGGGGTTTACTTTGGCGCCGGGGGCGGAAATGAAGGCGGCATGATGCTTGAGGTTCTTCCCCAAATTGCGCTGCTGCTGATCCTTGCCGCCTTTCTGGCGGGGTTCGTCGACTCCATCGCGGGCGGGGGCGGGCTGATCACGGTGCCTGCACTGCTGCTGGCGGGGGCATCACCGATCGAGGCTTTGGCGACGAACAAGCTGCAAGGCACCTTCGGTGCGGCGACTGCCACGGTCAGCTATGCCCGTGCGGGCCATGTGGACCTGCGCCAACAGATTGGAATGGCGGGGATTTCCGGCATAGGCGGCGCCTTGGGCGCGGGCGTGGCGCATCTGATGCCGGCCGAGTTTCTGCGGCTGGTGATGCCGGTGATCCTGGTGGCGGTGGCGCTGTTCTTTGCGTTCAAGCCGGGGCTGAGCGATGCCGACCGGGTGCAGCGGATGCGGCCCGGTATCTTTGCCCTGACGGCGGTGCCCCTGATCGCGGCCTATGACGGGTTCTTCGGGCCGGGGACGGGATCGTTCTTCATGCTGGCCTTCGTGATGCTGGCGGGGTTTGGCGTTCTGAAGGCCACGGCGCATACGAAGCTTTTGAACTTTGCCAGCAATCTGGGATCGCTGGCGGTGTTCGTGCCGACCGGGGCGGTGTGGTGGTGGGTGGGCCTGCTGATGGCGGCGGCGCAGGTGGCGGGAGCGGCGCTTGGCGCCAGGCTGGCGATGCGGGTGGGGGCGCGGCTGATCAAGCCGCTGCTGGTGGTCACGTCGACGGCGATGGCGGCGCGGCTTTTGTGGCAGGTCTGGGCCTGAAATCCCCATTAACCACGGGGGTTTGGCCTGAAATGGGCGTGCAGGAACCCGTGCAGCAAAGCAGTGCAGACAGGTGTATGCACGCACGGTGCCATCCTAATACGTTAACCTTAACGATCGGTGGCGGCTTTAGAGCCAGATCGTCAGGCCTTATCGCCAGCCCAATCGGCTGACTGCATCTCGCGCAGGCGGGAGGCGGTGCGTTCGAATTCGAACGCGCCTTCGCCTTCGATATACAGCCGTTCGGGTTCATCGGCGGCCGAGCAGATCAGGCGGACCCGCGCCTCATACAGCGCGTCGATCAGGGTGACGAAGCGCTTTGCCTCGTTATAGTTCGAGGCGGAAAGCTGGGGGATGTCTTCGAGGAGGAGGACGCGCACCGCCCCCGCGATGGCGAGGTAATCGCTCGGACCGAGGGGGCGGGCGCAGAGATCCCAGAAGGTGGCGCGGGCCACGCCATTGGCGAAGCGCGGCACTTCGACCGTGCGGCCGTTGACGGGCAGGACCAGCGGTTCGCCCCGGGCGGCGCCGGTGAGATCGGACCAGATGGCATCCATTTCGCCCCGCACCTTGCCCGCCGGGTGGAAATAGACCTGCGCGCCTTGCAGGCGGTGCTGGCGGTAATCGGTCGGGCTTTGCAGTTCGACGACGTGGCAGCGGTCGCGGATCAGGTCGATGAAGGGCAGGAACAGCGCCCGGTTGAGGCCGTTGCGATAGAGGTCTTCGGGCGGGCGGTTCGAGGTGGTGACGATGACCACGCCTGCGGCGAGGAGTTTTTCGAACAGGCGGCCCACGACCATGGCATCGGTGATGTCGGTGATCTGCATCTCGTCAAAGGCCAGAAGCCGCGTATCGGCAAGGATCGCCTCGGCCACGGGGGCGATGGGATCTTCGACGCCGCGCTTGCGCGCCTCGTGCATGCCACGGTGGACGTCCTGCATGAAGGCGTGGAAATGGACGCGGCGCTTGGCGGTGATGGCGGTGGCTTCGGTGAAGAGGTCCATCAGCATGGATTTGCCGCGCCCGACACCACCCCAAAGGTAAAGCCCTTTTGGCGGGGTGACAGGGCGGGCGAAGAGCCCGGCGAACAGGCCGACACGACGGTTGGCGTTTGATTCGAGCCAGAGGCGGATGTCTTCGAGGATCGGCAGCACGGCATGCTGCACCGGATCGGCGCGAAGCTGGCCCGAGGCGATGCGCTGGTCATAGATCTGGGTCAGGGTGAGCCGCATACCTTTGTATACTTTTCCGGCGCGGGCCTGGGAAGCACCCGTTTCCGGCGCGAGGTTGGCATCCTTTGGGATGGGGATCAGACGATTGGCCATGTGCGACTGCCCAACGACGGTTCGCCCGATTGATGCCATCTTGTTATGGTTCGTAAACATGAGGCCGCAGATGCGGTGCTT
Organism: Paragemmobacter ruber; assembly: GCF_009908315.1. GTDB lineage: Bacteria > Pseudomonadota > Alphaproteobacteria > Rhodobacterales > Rhodobacteraceae > Paragemmobacter > Paragemmobacter ruber. Next base: position 122,681 of record NZ_JAAATW010000004.1, on the reverse strand, counting down.
CCCGTGTCAAGGCGAGACGAGATGAGTAACGCGATCCAGACCATGCCCCGTGGGGGTGATGACGCAGCCTTCGGGCGGAACTATGCGGCGCGCGGGGAAACGATGCCGGAGTTCCAGATGCCTTCGGGCTGGTGGCTGCTGCCTGCGGTGGTGGGTGGTGCGGTCGGCTGGATTGCGTTGATTTCTGCGATTTTCTTCTGAAATCACGGCCTAAACCCTGCGCGGACGGCGCCGTTGTGAGTGGTGGACCAACGCGCAGGAGGCAGGAATGGCAGTGGCCCATCTTTATGGTTTGAACCCCGTCCCATCCGAGGCACCGCGTGCGCCGCGGCTTTCTGTGGAGCCGGAGGATTTTGCATCGGTCGCCGAACTGGCGCGGTCGATTTCGGGCTGTGCGCGGGCCTGCATCCGTCTGGAAGATGCCGAGACGGGCGAGGCGCGGCTTTCCTTCTTTCCGCCGCTCTATGGCGTGCGCGATCTGCCGGCTGCCCTGCTGCCGGACGGGCGCGGACAGGCGCAGCTGAGCGGGCCGTCGCTGCGGCAGGAGATGCAGGCGGCGGGGCTGCCGGATCTGGCCTTCTGGGCCGGGTTCACGCTGCGGTCGCTGGATGGGCGGATGCTGGGCGTGCTGTGCCTGATGGATGAGGTGCCGCGCGAATTGTCGGAAACGGCGCTGGCGCAGTTGCGGCTGCTGGCAGAGATCCTGTCGCGCGGGATCGGGATGGCGGCATCGACAATCCGCGCCATGGCGCGGCAGTCGCTGGGATTGATGGAAGATCTGGCCGAGGTCGAGGATGGCGCGGTATCGCCTGCGGTGACGGGCCTTCTGCGCTATGCCGCCGGGCGGGTGCCCGGTTCGGGCGAGGCGATGGCCATGCGCATCGCCGGGTTGGCCGACATGTCGGGGGGCAAGCTGCTGCTGACGCCGACGGCGCGGGACATCTTGTATACGCATGGCTTCCGGCTGGCCAATCCCAAGACGGTGGAGGCGGAAGCGCCCGCCGAGGCGCCGGTGATGCTGATGCCGGTCGAAGTGGCGCCGCAAGCGGCGGCAGAGTTCCACACCATGGCGCGGTTGCGCATCGGCGAGGTGCATCATGACATCGCCCGGGATGAGGAGACCGACAAGTTCGCCTTCCGCATTACCGGATCGGGGGCGCCTTGGGTGCTGCTGGAGAACGGGCTGGAGGAAGGCTGGCCCGAGATGGCGGCCGAGATCATCAAGCGGACGCGCAACGCGACCTTCGATTACGTGCGGATGCACATGATCCACAACCGCGACGCCAGCCACGAGCCGGGCGAGTTTGTCTATGATCTGTACGGGATGGGCTGGTCGGTGCGCGGCACGCCCGATTTCGCCGAGGCGAAGGGGGCCGATGGCATGTGGCGCGTGTTCGACGCAAGCCATATCAGCCCCGATGCACCGCGCGATTTTTCGGCGCAGGCAGCCTTTGCGGCGATCCCCGATCTGGCGGATCGGATCGGGGCGGATGTGCATGAATGGTCAAAGCGGATCGCGGCAGGGTCGGAGGTGACGCCGGTCTTTGGCTGACGCCACGCGCTGGCGGTGGACAGAAAGAAACCCGCGGGTTTGTGCCCGCGGGTTTTTCAGTTGCGTTTGTGAGCAGTCATTCACCTTCCATGGCGGAAATACTTTCGCGCAGGCGGCCGACGGCGGCCTTCTTGATCTGGCTGACGCGGCCGGTGGTGACGCCGAGGATCTCGGCGATTTCGTAGACGTTGAGTTCTTCCACGAAATAGAGTTGCAGGACCATCGCCTCGCGCTCGGGCAGGTCGCCCAGGGCGCGGCGCAGCATCTTGCGCATCTGGTCTTGCTGCATCTTGTCTTCGACAGAGCGGTTGTTGTCGGAGAAGAGCATGGAGTGATCGGAATAGACCTCGTCCAGCGATTTGATCGAGCTGGCGCCGAACTGGGTTTGCCAATCTTCAAGCTCGGCCACGGTGATGCCCATGTCGGCGGCGATTTCGTGCTTTTCCGGGGCGCGGAGAAGCTGCTGTTCCAGTTTCAGCACCGAGGCGCGCATCCGCTGTTGCATCACGATGGTGGCGCGGCAGAGCGAGGAGGAGGCGCGGAGGTAGTCGATGATGGACCCCCGGATGCGGATCGCGGCATAGGCGGCGAAGGTGGCGCCCTGTCGCGGGGTGTAGCGCTGGGCGGCATCGACAAGGCCCATATAGCCCACCTGAAGCATATCCTCGATCTCGGCCATGCGGCCGACGCGGCCGTGCATGTGCCAGGCGATCTTGCGGACAAGGTCCATATGCGTGCGGACCAGTTTCTCGGGCGAGGGACCGTCCTGTTCGGCATAGCGTTTGGCGAGCATCATTCGCGCCCTTTCTTGGAAAGTTCGGGAAAGCGGGTCATTCGGCAGCCTCCGATACGGCGGCGGACCAGCCGGAGGCCCAGGTTCGAAGATCGGCAGCGCCGGGGCGGGAGAGGGCGTCGATCAGCCCTGTGCCAGCGGCGATGCGGGTGAGTTTGAGGCCCGTGCGGGCGATGGCCTGCAATTCGTCGCGTTCCGGCCACCACTGATCGAGGCCGGTGAGCGTGACGGTGGGGGCAAGCGCGCGCCAATCCTGGCAAAGCCGTTCGACGCGGGCCGGGTGCAGGCCGACGGGCAGGCAGAGGATGACCTCGGCCCCCGGGGTTTCGGTCAGCCGCGCGGCGAGAGCTGTGGCATCGCCGGGGCAATCGGACAGGTCAATGATCTGGGGCGTGGCGGGACTGGGGTCAGGCAGCGCCATGGCGGCGGCGATCCCCGGGCGTTCCAGCGTGAGGCCCATGAGGCGGCACCAGCCGCGCAGGCGTTCTTCGGTCAGCAGCGTGGCGGGGACCGGGGCGATGACCTGCGGGCGGATGCCGGGTTCGGCCAGCATCAGCCGCGCGGCGATGCGGGCGGCAAGCATGGATTTGCCCGCGCCGGGCGGGCCTGCGATGAGGATGCGGGTGGGCCAATCCTCGGCCAGGCCTTCCGGCAGGAGGAGGCTGCGCGAGAGGGTTTCCACCGGATCGGCGGCGGGGGCGCTGGCGGCGGCGCGGCGGGCGGAGGCCTGTAGCGCGGCGGCAAAGCTGGCCGGGTCTGATTTGGGGATGAAGGCCGGGGCCGGAGTGGCGGCCGGGGCGGGGATCGGCGGCAGGCTGGCCGGATCGGCATCCGGCGGCAGGGCCGAGATTTCCACCATGCCGTTCACATGCCGCGTGGACAGGATCAGCGCATCGGGGCCGAGACGGCGGAGCAGTTCCTCCATCGCCTTGCGGCTGTCGGGGGCGCGGACGGTGATCGCGGTCATCTGTCAGCCCCCATCATCTGCGGTTGCTGCCCGGTGGGCTGCGCCATGCGGGGCAGCTGCTGCTGGCCGCCGATGGAGGCCACCACCTCGACCCGGCGGGATTCGGGCAGTTCGTTGATGCCCATGACGATGGCATCGGGCAGGTGCGGGCGCAGGAATTGCGCGAAGCTGCGGCGCAACTGGCCCGCCACGATGATGACGGCCTGCTTGCCCTGCCCTGTCGCCTGTTCCAGCGCGTCGGAGATCGACTTGACCAGCGTGCCGGCAAGCCCGGTGTCGAGGACGAGCCCTTCGTCATTCTGGCGGCGGGCGCGGATCAGAAGCTGTTCCAGTTCCGCATCCAGCGTGATCAGCGGCAGGGGCGTGTTGATCGGCACCATCTGCTGCAACAGGAGCGGGATCAGCATGGGGCGCAGCGCCTCGGCCATATCGGCCGCGGAAAGGTTGCGGGGGGCGAGTTCGGCCACGCCTTCGAGGATGCGGCGCAGATCGCCCACCGGGATGCGTTCGGACAGAAGCACGCGCAGGACGGCGGTGACGGTGTGCAGCGGCACGAGTTTCGGGACCACCGCGTTGACGAGCGTGGGCGAGACGCGGGCCAGCGTGTCGAGCAGCGCCTGCACGTCATCCGGCCCGATCAGATCGCCCGCATGTTTGTAGAGAAGCTGCGACAGGTGAGTGGCGATGACGGATTCGGGTTCCACCACCACGTGATCGTCGGCCTCGGCCTCGGGCAGCTGATGGGGCAGGATCCAGACGGCATCGAGACCGAAGGAGGGATCCTTGACGTCGATTCCCTTGAGCTTGCGCGTGGAATTGGCACCGGGGATGGCGAGTTTGCGGTCAGGATAGACCACGTCTTCGCCCCGGATCGCCTGACCGATGCGGATGCGGTACTGGTTGGGGGTGAGCGTCAGATCATCGCGGATGCGGACGCCGGGGACGACAAAGCCCATGGCCTTTGACACCTCGCGCCGGATGGCGGTGATGCGCTGCACCAGCGCGCCGCCGCCTTCGCCCGCCAGCGGGATGAGGGCATAGCCGATCTGGAGCGAGACGGCGGCATGGTCGGCCACGTCATCGGGGGTGATCGCCTCGGTTCCCGGACGGGCGGCCTCGGCCGTGGCCCCGGGGGCGGCGGGTTTGCCGTCGGGCGTTTTCTCGGCCGGGGTGTTGCCCATGTCGGGGGCCCCGAACCATGCCAGCACGCCCGCGATGGCGGCAAAGAGCAGGAACATCGCGTTGGGCATACCCGGGACGATGCCGATGATCGCCATGACGCCCGCGACGGGCAGCCAGGCCTGCCGCAGGTGGATCTGCTTGGCGATCAGGCCCGACATATCATGCGAGGAGGAGACGCGGGTGACGATGATCGCGGTGGCGATGGACAGAAGGAGCGCCGGGATCTGCGCAACGAGACCGTCACCGATGGTGAGGACGAGGTAGACCTCGGACGCCTCGCCGATGCTGAGATCGTGCTGCAGCGTGCCGATCAGGATGCCGCCGATGATGTTGATGGCAAGGATCAGGATGCCGGCAAAGGCATCGCCCTTGACGAATTTGCCCGCCCCATCCATCGCACCGTAGAAATCGGCCTCGGCCGCGACTTCGGCGCGGCGTTCGCGCGCCTGATCGGGGGTGAGGAGACCGGCGTTCAGATCGGCGTCGATCGCCATCTGCTTGCCCGGCATGGCATCGAGCGTGAAGCGCGCCGACACTTCGGACACGCGGGAGGCGCCCTTGGTGATGACGACGAGGTTGATGATCACGAGGATCGTGAACACCAGAAGACCCACGACGAAATTGCCCGCGATGACGAAGTTCCCGAAGGCCTGAATCACCTGACCGGCGGCGTCGTGGCCGTTGTGACCTTCGGCCAGGACGATGCGGGTGGAGGCCACGTTGAGCGCGAGGCGGAACACGGTCGCGATCAGGAGGAGGCTGGGGAAGCTGGAGAAATCGAGCGGGCGGTAGCTGTAGAGGGCGACCATCAGGATCACCAAGGACAGCAGGATATTGGCGACGAAGAACACGTCGAGCAGGACCACGGGCAGCGGCAGGACCATCATCGCGATGATGGCGAGGATGCCGATGGGCAGGGCGAGGCCGCCTGCGATGGCACCGGCGCCGGTACGGGTGGAGGCGGCGCTCATGCGCGGTGTCCTTTCCGTGGGCAAGGGGATGTGGCGGTCATGCTGGGCTGTCCCGTTCTGGGGTTCGTCTTCGGCGGGATCTGTGCAAACGGCGTGCCATGCCGGGGGATGGGGGCAGGATTTGCACGTCGGGCGCAGGGCCGCGGCTTGGCACGCCGATTGCAGGGAGCGGGCGACCGAGACCTGCGAGAAGGAGGCCTGCGATGCGCCTTGCCGATGCCCTGCTGATTTCCCTGATCCTTGGCGTTCTGCTGGGGGCCTGCACGCCGACGACGCCCGAGACGGCGAGCGATGCCCTGCCCCTGAGCGCGACCGCGCAGACGGTGCAGCTGGCCGAGGTGAAGGACAATCTGGATGCGGCCGACCGCATGGGCGCGCCGCCCGCGCCCGCGACGATGGCATCGGATGAGGCGCGGCCCCTGAAGGGGCTGGGCTTTGCGCAGATTTCCGGCCAGCCGGGCAAGACGACGAATGAAAAGCGCCTGATGGCGATCCGCGCGGCACGGATGGATGCGCTGCGCGATCTGACGGAACAGGTGCATGGCATCCGCATCAACGCGACCACGACGATCCATGCGGCGGTGGTGCGCGATGACAGTCTGGCCGCCGTGGTGCAAGGCACGCTGCGCGGGGCGCGCACGGTGCGCGTCGCGCCGTCGGGCAGCGACAGCTATGAGGTGGAGATGGTGCTGGACCGCGAGACGGTGGCCTATATCGTGCGCGCGCTGAAGGGGCGCGTGTGATGCGCTTTGCCGTCGCGCTGATCCTGATGCTGGCCGCGCTGCCCGTCTGGGCGGCGGAGGGGCTGGTGGTGCGGGCCACGGGCTTTGCCATCCAGTCGGGCGCCGAGGATGCCGCCAGCGCGCGACGCCGCGCGGTGGCGGATGCGCTGCTGCAGGCGGCGCTGTCGGGGGGCGCGTCGGTTCAAGGGCATACGGTGGTGGACAAGAGCGTGGTCACATCCGACCTGCTGATCGTGCGCCCCGTGGGGCGGGTGATCCGGCATGAGGTGATCAGCCTGACGGAGAATGGCGGGACGTGGACAGCCGTGATCGAGGCGGTGGTGGGGCTTGGCCAATCGGGCCAATGCGCCCGGCGCCGCAACCTTGAGGTGGTGGTCTATGGCCCGCTGATCCGGGTGGAACCCGACGCGCCCGCCTGGACCGAGCCCTTGGCGATGGAGGTGGCGAAGGCGCTGGTGAAACGGGTGGAGGCCCATCCGGCGACGCGTCTGGTCCGGGTGACCGACCGGCCCCTGCCCCGGCTGTCGGCGGCGGAAGAGCGGTTTGACTATGCCGCGCTGACGCGCGGTTCGGTGCGGCTGCGCGAGGGGCAGCACGGGTTCGTGCCGGTGGTGGTGATCGAGGTGGGCGGCCTTGGCGCGCGGCCCGAATTGCGGATGGCGGCCGAGATGGTGCTGATCGCCGCGAACGGGACGGAATCGCGCCAGACGATCCGGCGCAGTGTCTCGCTGCCCGGGGTTTCCCCCTTTGGCCGCGCGGCGGCGGCCTTCGAGCCGGACCGCCGGCAACTGGCAGCGCGGCTGACTTCCGGGGTGGAGGCGGAGATGGACGCGCTTCTGGATATCGAGACCTGCAAGCCCGTGACGGCGCATCTGTCGGTTTCGGGCGGCAAGATCGTGGCCGGGGTGGGCCGCAATCAGGGCCTGACGCGGGGGGCGATCGCCTTTACCGCCGATGCCGATCATTCGACCGAAATGCTGGAGATCGTGGAACTGGGCGCGGATCGCGCGGTGCTGCGCCCGCTGGACCCGGGCCGCCCGGCCCGCGCCTTTGCGGGGCGGCCCGTGCGCTTTGTGGAGACGGGGCAATGAGGGGCGTCGTGCTCGGGTTGATGCTGGCCTCGCCCGTGGCGGCGATGGACTATGCGGCGGGTGTGCCGGGGGCCGAGGTGGGCCGTCTGGTGCGCGCGGCGATGGCGGCGGCGGGCGAGGATGTGCCCGAATTCGCCGATCCGATGCGCGCCTTCCCGCCCTGCACGACCGTGCCGGAGGTGCGCCCGCGGCAAGGCAGTTGGGCCACCGCCGAGGTGGCCTGTGCCGCCCCGGTCTGGAGCCGGGCAGTGCGGACGGGCGCCGCCGCGCCCACGCGCATGGCGCCCGGGGGCGACGAGGGGGAGCGCATGGTGGTGACGCTGGCGCGCAGCGTGGCGCGCGGCGCGATGCTGACGGCAGAGGACCTTACCCTCGCCCCGGCAGGCGCGCGCAGCCCCGAGGGGATCTTCACCGATCCCGCGCAGGTGATCGGACGGCGGACGAAGGCGGCCATCGGCGAGGGGCGGCCCGTGCTGCTGCGGCAGCTGGAGCCGGTCTGGATGGTGGCCAAGGGCAACCCCGTGGTGCTGGTGGCACGGGCGGGGGGCCTTGCGGTTTCGGCCCCGGCCGAGGCGCTGGAGGACGGGGGAATGGGCGACGTGATCCGCGTTCTGAACCTGTCGAGCCAGCGCGAAGTGAAAGTTGTGGTGACGGGCCAAAATTCTGTGATGGCCCAGACTAACATGCGCTGAAAAAGATCCGTTATGACAGCTAAACGGAGGTTCTCATGGTAGACCCAATCTCGACATCCGCCGCACGCCCGCGCATTTCGCGCCCGGGGGAAGATGCAGGCCTGCCGGTTCAAGGGTCCGCTGCGGGGGGTTCCGCGTCGGCTGTTCCCACTGCTGCGGGCGACAGTGTGACGCTGAGCCCGGCAGCGGCATCCCTGCCGGACGAATTGAAATCCGGTCCCCCCATTGATCTGACGATCGTGGCGGAGATCAAGGAGGCGATCGCCCAGGGTAAGTATCCCATTGATCTGGAGGCGATTACCGAAAGCCTGTTCGATAACTATCTCGAACTGGTTTCGTGATCCGCCCCCGCTGACCTGCTGACGATCCGGAGAAAGACGCCATGACACTTGGCTTGATTGCCGCCCTGCTGGCCACGATGACGGCAGGGGTAACGCTTGTGACGGTTGGCCTGTGGCGGATGCGCCAGCGGGCGGAAGCCGTGGAGTTTGCCCCCGAGGCATCGGTGGCCGACCTGTCCGATGACCTGCCCCATGACCTGACGGACGCCGTTCCTGCCGCGAGCCTTGTGTCCGCGCCCGAGGTGGCGGCGGCGCTGGCCGCGCGGATGGAGGGCATGATTGCCGAACAGACGCGGCGGCAGGCCGATGTGCTGACCGTGGCGCTGGCCGGGCTGAAGGCGGATATCCAGCATCTGAAATCGGATGTGGAATGGCTGGCGGGCGAGCGGATGATCGAGCAGGCCATCCAGATGGCGCAGCGCGGGCTGGAGCCTGATGACATCGGGCGCGAGCTGGGGCTGACGCGGGATACGGCCGCCACGATCGCGATGTTCCGCAAGCACTAAATTTCGCTGCAGGCGTGACCGCGAGGTCAGGATGAGGGGTCGGACGGGTGCCACCGTCCGACCCCTTTCGCTTTGGCCATTTCACTTGGCCCCTTTCACTTGGTCCATTTCATCGGGACGATATGGGGTGTCTGCCCTTGTCAGGGCAGCGTGGCGCAGAGGGCGGGGGCGTCGATCCCTGCCGCGCAGAGATCGCGCAGCTGGGCCAGCGTGGCATCCTGTGCGGCGATGCGGTCCTTCGGGTCGATCCGGGCAAGCGTGGCATCGCGCGCGGCGGGCGCGTTGGGCGTGCCCAGCGCGGCAGAGAGCGCCTGCCAGACATAGGCGCCCTGAAGATCGGGGTCGGGCAGCAGGTCCAGAAGCAGGACCGAGCGTTCGAGCATCGCCCGCCCCTCGCCCGCCGCGATGCGCGGATCGAGATCGGCCGCGATGCGGGCGGCGATGTCGATGCGCAGATCCTCGGGCGCGGTGGGTTGCAGGCTGTCGATCAGCGCGATGGCGGCGGGGATGCCGGCCAGCCGCGCGCGCCAACCCCAATAGAGCGCCTCGCGGTCGTTCTGGGGCACGCCGATGCCCTTGGCATAGAGGAGCGCAAGGTTGAACTGCGCGTCGGGCGCACCGCTGCGGGCGAGTGTCAGGAACATCTGCGCGGCTTCGGGCGCGCGGTCATCGCGCAGGGCGGCGATGGCGGCCGCGAGCGTTGGGGATGCGGCGGCCCCCGCCGATGCGGCCGGCGCAGCGGTGGGCGCCGCCTCGGGCGCCGAGAGGGCCGGTGTCGGCAGCAGGAGCAGCGCGAGGAAGGCCGGGCGCATCATTTGGCGGCCGTCAGGATGAGCTGCAGGTAAAGCAGCCGCTTGCGCGGCATCTTCGGGAAGGGCCGTTCATAAACCACGACCTGCGGGCGGGTGGTGCCTTCGGTGACGAAGTCGATCTCGATGCTGTCGGGCAGGAACACCCCGTAATCGGCCAGCGTTCCCACGGGATCGGCGCCGAACCTGTCGCGAAAGCCGGGGTCGATCCAGATGCGGGCCAGCGCGCGGCCAAGGATGTCTGGCAGGAAGCGTTCCACCTGATCGCGGTTGCGCAGATGGGTTTCGAAGCGCACCAGATCATAGTCGCGGGGCGGGCTGGCCGGAACGGCAGGCGCGGCTGCGCCGTAATGCGCCACGGCATGGCGCAGGCGGGACAGGCTGGGCAGGCGAGAGATGACGGGAACGAGCGCCCGGGACATCCTCTCTTTCATCTGCACGGCCCTTCCCTGATGACGGTTCTCTGCCATGGCTGGAACGGCAGCGCATACGTCCGTTTTAGCGACGGGCGTGAAAAAAGGATGCCCCGGGCGCGCGGGCGGGCGGGGCCTAAGGCTTTGCCCGGTTCGGCCGTAACTGAGGGGGCAAGCGCAGGGGAAAGGCATGGATTGCGGATGGCACGGGAGGCAAGGGGCATGATCTGGCCGGTCGTGGCGGGTTTTGCGCTGGTGGGCGGCACGACGCTGGTGGGTCTTGCGACCGTGCTGCTGCGCGAGGCGCCCGCGCTGCCGTGGCGCGATGCGGTAGAGGCGGCCCCGGAGCCGGAAGAGACGCCGCGTGGGCCGCGCCTTTATGTGCCGCTGACCGATGTGCTGACGATTTCGTTGCAGAAGGGCGGGCCGCGCATGGAGGCGGGGCTGACCTTTGCCGTGCGGGGTTCGACGGAAGAGTTGCTGGGGCTGACCACGCGGGTGCAGGCGCAGATCGGCCTGATCGAGGCGGCCGTGGTGCGGACCGCGCAGGATATGGTGGCGGAAGGCGCGGAAAGCCAGCGGATACATGCCGAATTGCCGGGCCGGGTGCGGGCGGCGGTGAATGACGTGATCGGCAGCGAGGATTGGCCCGAGCCGGTGGATGAGGTGCTGATCACGTCCCTGGTCATGCGCTAGCGCGGCATGGAACTTGCAGACCCCCTGCCACAGGACAATGGCAGGAGGGTTGGATGAGCCACGAACCGGATCACAAGGAAATGCAGGCCATGGCGCAGGGTGTGGTGGTGCCGGGCATGGCCGTGGAATGTGTGGTCTTTGACCACGCGGACCGGCCGAAGCGGCGGCATCTGCTGCCCTTGGCGGGGTTGCTGGCGCCCTTGTCGGGCAAGGTCAGCGGTCTTGCTGCCGACGCCAGCTGAGCAGGCGGTGCAGGAAGGTTCCCACGATCACGAGGGGGAACCACAGGACAAGCTGGCGCAGGTCGGGCAGGTTGCGCAAGAGCCGGTCGGTCAGCACCGGATCGGCAAAGCCGAGCGCCAGCAGCGGCGCGGCGGCGATCAGGAACCAGCGGATGTTGAGGCATCGGGTGCAGGGGGGCGGCAGGTCTGGCGCCCCTTTTTGCATGGCTGCCTGCGCCCCCTGCCCCGCGGCGGGCGAGGGTTCGGGTGGCGCGAGGCCAGGTTCGGGGGACAGGTCGGCCATATGGCGATCCCCTATCGGCCCCCGCCCGCCTGCCCCGTGTAGGCGGCGCGCATGAGGCGGGTCTGAAGCGGTTCGCGGCGGCCCTGCTGCACCGCAGCCTCGAGCGCGGTGAGCGCCTGCGAGACGACATCGCGCGCATGGCTGGCGGCGGTCTGCTGATGGGGGCCGAGGCAGCGGGCCATGCGATCCAGCGCGGCGGTGGTGACGAGGATCTGCACCACATCTTCGGCCGCGATGGCCGATTGCAGGGTGCCGGCCATCACCGCAAGTTCAAGATCGACGGGATCGGGGGCGGTGGTCATGCCGCGTTTCCGGTGCGGACGGCGCCGATCTGCTGCCAGGCTTCGAGCAGGCTGGCGATGTGGTCAGCACATTCGGCCATCTTGGGCGTGGCTTCGCGGCGGAACGCCTCGGCCACGCGGAGGCGGCAGTATTCATAGACGCTGAAGAGATTGTCCGAAATCTCGCCGCCCTTTTCGAAATCGAGGCTGGATTGCAGGATGTAGATCGCGGTGAAGGCGCGGTTGATATGCTGGGCGGGATAGGACCGCTCTGGCTCGGCCGCGGCGAGGACGCGGAGCGAGCGTTCCAATTCGCGCAGCGTGACGAGGATGATGCCATGCGGGCTTTCGACGGCCAGCGCCTCGCCATTGTCGGTGCGGCGGTACTGGGCGCGGGCATTGAGGAAGGTCATGGCACGGGTCCTTTCGATGGGCGGTAACTGCCGGTCATGCAAAGAGAAACGGCTTGTCCGGGCTGGGTTTTAGGCTGGGCGGGGTGTCCGAACGGGTGGGGTCGGGCGCGCCGCCGTGGCAGGCCGGATGTGCAAGGGCGGGCCACCCTGCCGGGTGACCCGCCCTGATGCAGCGCCGGTGTGGTGCAATCAGCCGAAGAGGCGCGCGCGGCGCGGGGCCTGATGGTGCAGGACCGCGTGGCGGGGGGCGGCGGCCTCGACCGGGCGGAGGCGGGAGTGGCGCAGCAGGCGCGCGGCCTCGTGCAGGCCGAGGCTGAGCGTGTCGGGATCGGCATCGGCGTCGAAGATCACGTCGATGGCGAAGCCGCGTGCCTGCGGGGCGCAGCGGCGCGAAACGGCAACCACCAGATCGCGGCGCAGCCAGCCCAACTGTGCCACCAGAAGGGCGATGCGGCGGGCGGGGATGTGGGCGGGATCAAGGTCGATCACCAGCATGTCGGGCGCGTCGCGCAGCAGAAGCGCAAGATCGCAATCGGCGGCATCCACCGCAGCGATGCCCTGCAGCGCGAGGGCGGCCATCAGGCGGGCGGGACGGTCCGACAGGACGGCGGCGTGCAGCGGCGCGCGCTCGAACGGCTGGGGGGCGGCTTCGGCCTGGGTCTGCGCGGGAAAGAACTTGCGGATCGCTTGCATGGTGGACCTTTAAGGAACTGGCGGGGTGGGAGCGGGGTCGTTTCCGTTGCCATCTCGCGTGGTTGATTTCCTTAATTATAACGTCCACTTGGGTGATTCTTGATGGGTAAACTGAGGAGCGATACGGATGCCGCGGGAGGCGGCATCCGGGTCTGGACAGCCTACATCCGCAAGGATGTATCGACGCTGTGGGTGGGCGCATGGGCAGCGCAGAGCAGGTTGGCCGAGACCACCATACCCACATCGCCACCCGCAAGAAGCGCGATTCCGGTCATGTTCTGCACGCCCGAAAGCACGCCTTTCAGGGGGCGCAGCAGCACCAGCTGCTGACCGATCAGCTCGTCCACCGGGACGGCGACAGAGCGGCCGTGAACGCCCAGGACGACAAAGACATGGCGGCGCGCGGCGGGGCCGGTTTCCGGCCCCTCGATCAGGCCGCGCGGCCCGGGCAGCGCCTGGATCGGGACGATCTCATCCTTGCCGATGCGCAGCATCTCGCGCCCCTCGGCGGCCGAGACACGGAAGCGCTTTTCGGCATCGGGTTGCAGGATGGTGCGGATGGCATCGACCGGCACGACGTAGCGCACGCCATCGACGCCCACCACCATGCCTTCGAGCACGACCATGGCCAACGGCAGCGAGACGTGGAAGCGCATCCCCGTGCCGGGCAGCGCGACCTGCCGCAACTCGCCGCCCATGCGGGTGATGGCGGCGCGGACCTCTTCCATCGCGGGGGTGGGATCGGCGGCGCTGCCGTCATCTTCGAAGATGGCGAGGACGCGTTCTTCATCCCGGTGGAAAGAGATGTGCAGCTTGCGCGGGGCGCCCGGGCCGGATTCCAGCCGGGCGACGGCAAGGTTGCGCAGGATGCGGCGCAGGTTTTCAAGGATGGTCAGATCCAGCGTCAGTTCGCCCCCGGCGAAGGACATCGCCGCTTCGCGCCGGTTGCGGCGGGAATGGGTCTGGATGAATGCCTCGAGCGGGCGGAAGATCGTCTCGATCCGGCGCGACCGGATCTGGACGGTTTCTTCCTGAAGCCGGGTGATCTGGCCGACAAGCTGGGTTTCCAGCTGCGCCAGTTCCTGCAGGCGCGTGGTGTGCCGGGTGAGCACGGCGCGGGCCTGCGCGCGGGCGCGTTTCCAATCATTGCCGTGGCTGCGCACCAGCGCATCCAGACCATCGAACAGATCATTCTCGGCGAGTTCGGTCAGCATGTGGCTGATCATCGACTGGCTGGCCGCGATTTCGCCGATCTGTTCCACCATTTCGGCGCTGATGCCGGGCTGGGGGATCTGGGCCAGCGCGGCCTCGGGGTCGGCGGGGGCGGTTTCCGGCGTCTCGGATGTGGGCACCAGCATCCGGGTCAGGCGCAACTGGCGCCCCGACGGATCCATCGCGGCGATGGCGCCGGAGAGCCCCGCCTCATCCTGCGCGGAGGCGAGGAGGAAGTCGAACAGCGTCTCGTCGCCCTGAAAGACGGTGACGTTGGTGATGGAGCGCGCAGAGCCCGAGGAGAGCCAGCCGATGAAGGCCTCGGCCAGGCGTTCGTCGCTGTTGATGTCGGCCCGGACGATGAAGAAGCGCAGGCCTTCCTCGATCGCCTCGGACGCGGCGCGCACGCTTTCGGGCGACAGGACGCGGTGGAATTCCTTGGGCAGGCCAAGGCGGCGTTCGATGGCGGAGGCGGTCATCAGGCCGCCTTGCACGAAGCAGATGTTGGAGGCCTCTTCGAACAGTTTTTCGAGTGAGGCGGTGTCGGGGGTCTGGCCCTGCGTGATCGCGTCGAAAACAAGTTCGATCGTGTCGATGAAACCGCGCGCGACATGGGCGAGGATGGGATCGGGTGTCTCGCCCCGGGCGTGCAGGCGCGAGAACAGGTCGATCAGCGACATGGACAGCTGGCCTGCCGTTTCCACCCGGTGATGGCCGCAGGCGTAGAAAACCAGCCGCAGCAGGCGGTCGATGCGGAGGTAATCAGTATCGGGATCGGTCGTGGTCTTGAGGCGGTCGAGCGTCGCCTCGAGTTCCGACAGGGTGGAGAAGACGTGTTCGGCGCACCAGACCTGCAGCATTTCGCGCGGGCTGATGCCCGAGGCGCGGGCGGCATCGGGAAGGACGGCCTCGATAGCGGCGAGTTCTTCGTAGAGACGCAGTTCGGCGGCGTGGAATTCCTGTGCGGTGGCAGCGGCGGGGATGCGGGCGGCGGCCTCTTCGGCGCGGGCATAGCCGGCGTCATGGGCGGCGGCGCGGATCTCGGCCACGCGGTCGGCCACGATCTGCGGATCGGGCGTTTCACCGCAGAAGAAGCCGGTGCCAAAGCGGGCGATTTCGGCCAGCGGATCGCGGATGCGGTCAAAGAAGGCGGGCGCGGGGGCGCCGGTTTCGGGCTGGGCGGGCTGGACGATGCCGAAGGTCTGTTCGGAAAGGTCGGCCAGCGACAGAAGAAGGGCGGCGATCGCCTCGGCCCCCGGATCGGCGGGGCAGGCCTGCAGGGCGGCGACCCAGTCATCAAGGCCCATCTGCCGGGCGGCATGGGCGAGGTTGTCCACCTCGCGCCGGGCGCGGGGGCCTACCGGATCGGGGCCGGGCGTATCGAGCAGGGCGGTGAGCTTTCGGGTGGCGTCTTCGGCCATGCCGCGGAAGATGTCGCGATAGGCGGGATCATCGGCCAGACGCTTGGCCGCCGGGCGCGCGGGTTCGGCGGGCGGCGGGGCGGCGTCCTGAGCGGCGGGGGGCGTGGCGGGGGGGGCCTCGGCAGGTGCGGCTTCGGCGGGCGCGCTGGCCTTCTGCTTGCGCTTCCTAGCGGGCGCGGGGCCGGGCTGCGGTTCGGCGGCGACGGCCACGGGTTCCGGGGTGGGCTTGGGCGTGGGTTCGGGTTCGGCGACCGGTTCAGGCTGCGGTTCGGGCTGCGCGGCGACCGGCTGCGCGGGTTCGGCGGGCGTCTCGGCGGGCGTGTCGGCGGGGGCGGCGCCAGAGGCGCGGGCGATCTTGTCCTTCAGCCGGGTCATCAGGCCTTCGGAGGATTCAGGCGCCACGTCCGCGCGGGTGGCGGCGGTTTCTTCCAGCATCACGCGCAGCGTGTCGGAGGCGAGAAGCAGGATATCCTTGATCTCGGCGTCCCACGGCACGCCCTGATCGCGCACAAGACCGATCAGGTCTTCGGCGTAATGGGCGCGGCTTTCCACCACGGCAAGGCCAAGCACGCGGGAATTGCCCTTGAAGGTATGAACGGCGCGGAACAGGGCGCTGACATGGGCCGCAGCATCGGCGCTGCCGCCATTGCCCAGCGCCAGAAGCGCGCTTTCCATCGCGTCGAGCGCCTGAGCGCCGTCATCGGCGTAAAGGGCCCAGATTTCATCCATTTCGTCAGACATGGCGACCTCGTGCATGGCCGACCGGGGCAGACTGCCCCGGGGCGGAGGGAAGCGGAGAGAGGAAGGCGAAGGATCAGGCGGCGCAGAGCGTGCGCATGGTGCGCGCCAGTTCGTCGCCGGTCTTTTCCATCAGATCATGCGAGACGGTGCCCGAGGGTTTGGCCACGACGCCATCCGCCCCCAGTTCCCGCGCCTTGGCCGCATGGGCAGAGCCCGACACCGCGACCGAGGACAGCATGCAGATCTTGGCCCGCGTCTTGAGCTTTGCGTGACGCAGGAATTCAAGGCCGTCCATCACCGGCATCTCGATATCGAGAAGGATCAGGTCGACATCGGACACGGTGCCGAGCTTGTCGAGCGCCTCTTGCCCGTTGGCGGCCTGGGCGACCACCTTGAAATCGGGCAGGGTCTTGATGAACGAGGCGATGTAGAGCCGCATCATGGCGGCATCATCGACGATCATGACGTTGTAGGGCATCTGGTTTTCTCCGTTCAGGGGGCGGCAGGGAGGCTGCGGCCCGGTCGTTTCGATGTCGTTTAGATGTCGTTTCGATACTGGGTCAGAAGTTGGCGAAGCCGCGCTGGTCACGGTTGCTGGACAGCCGCACCACCGCGGCGGGTTTGGCCGCCGCATCCGCGCGCGGCGCGGGCTGCGGAACGGGTTGCGGGCTGGGTTGCGGGGCGCTGTGCCGCGCGACCATGGCCTGAATCTCGGCCATCAGATCGGCCGGGATCGCGCCCAGATCGGGCAGGCTGCCCAGCGACGCCGTGCTGGTGCGGCGCAGGTGGAAGCGGTCAAGCTCGGCCTGCATCGAGGTGGTGGCGGCCTCCATCTCGGCCACGGAGCCGGCGAGTTCGTCGGCCTGCTGGCTGGTGGAGAGGGCGTATTTCGCGATCTCGCCGATGGCGTTGTTGATCTGCGCCACGCCGCGCGACTGTTCGTCGGAGGCGGTGGCGATGTCGCGCACGAGCACGTTCACCTTTTCGATGTCGTCGGCGATGGAGGTGAAGGCGCGGCTGGTTTCATCGGCGATGCGCACGCCCGCCTGCACGCGGGTGGAGGCGTCTTCGATCAGGTCCGACGTTTCGCGGGCGGCACGGGCAGAGCGCCCGGCAAGGTTGCGCACCTCTTGCGCCACGACCGCGAAGCCGCGGCCATGCTGGCCTGCGCGCGCGGCCTCGACCGCCGCGTTGAGCGCAAGCAGGTTGGTCTGGAAGGCGATCTCGTCGATCACCTTGATGATCTTGGCGATGTCCTGGCTGGAGGCGCGGATGCCTTCCATGGAGGCGACCATCTCTGAGATCTTGGCCTTGCCGCTGGCGGCCACTTCGGAGGCGCCGGTGACAAGCTGGCGGGCCGAGGCGGCGGCGGCGGCGTTGGACTTCACCTGGATGTCGGTTTCCTCGGCGGTGGCGGAGACCTCATCGACCGAGGAGGACTGCACCTGCGAGTTGCTGGCCAGCGACTTGGACGACTGGCTGAGCTGGCGCACGGTGGCCCCGACCTGGCCGACCTGATGGCCGATGGCATTGAAGGCGCCGTTCAGGCTTTGGAAGGCGGATTCGAAGGCCTCGATGATGCGGCGATAGGCGCCGGAATGGCGTGCGGCATCGGTGGTGGTGTCCAATTCGCCCGCCACGATGGCGTTCGACAGACGCTCAACCTCGGCCGCGACATCGCGGAACGTGACGCGGACGCGGTCGAGCGTGCCCATCAGGTGCTGGAACTGACCCTGATAGCGCGCGGTGTCGGGGCGGTGGTCGAGATTGCCATCGACGAGCGCTTCGGACATCGTCTCGATCTCGCGGAAGATGGCCTTGAAGCTGGCGCGGACGCCTTCCATCGCCTCGTTGATGAAGGCGGATTTGCCGGGGAAGGTGGCGAGCGGGGCGTCGAAATTGCCGGCCGCGAAGGCGGTGATGCAGTCGATGATCTGGCGCTTCACCTCGATATGGCGCTGCACCATGCGGTTGACGCTTTCCAGCACCTCGGCATTGCCGGGGGAATATCCCCGCGCCTCGGGGAAATGGTCGATGTCGCCCTTGCCATGGGCATCCGCCATGGCGCCGACGGCGGCGATGAAGCGGGTGGCTTCGTCGCGGGCCGCATGGTCGCGGGTTTCATCGCGCCATTCGATGATGGCACCGCAGGCGGCGCCGTCCGCATCCATCAGCGGCGAGACGGAAAAGGCGTAGTGCCGCCCCCCGGTGGAGAATTGCCCGGACTGGCGGGCGGATTTGTCCCGCAGGCCCGCGAAGGGACGCGCTGCCTGACCGCTGAAGATATCCACGGTCTGACCCACCAGACCCGCGACCGAGAAGGCGGGCAGGTCGCGGCGGATGTCGGCCTCATGGGGGCGGAACATCTGGGCCAGCGCGGGGTTGGCATGGCGGATCACCATGTCGGCGTCGGCCACGAGGAGGGGCGTGGCGATGCGGTCAAGCGCGGCGAGGCCGGCTGCATCCTGCCACAGCGGCAGGGTGGCGGCGGTCGGGCTTGGGCATGGCGCGTCGGCGGACATGGGTTCGGTCCTTTCTTCGGTGGCCGGAGCGGCCGGAGGGGCAGTGTCTTCGATCAGGTCCAGCGGATCGACCCGGGGCGGATCGGCGCGCTTGGGCTGCGATCGGGGACGAGGGCGGGACGGTGTATCGGTCATCTGGCGGTTCCGATGTTGCGGTGCGGTCGGCGGTTCGGGCAGCAGGTCAGGCGGCCATGTCGGCAGGCAGGCTGACATCGCTGTCGGAGACGAGGACCGAGGTATCGAGCAGCACGGCGACACGGTCGCCGATGCGGCCGATGCCCGCGATCACGGGGCGGGTGGTCGCACGCCCGAACTGGGTGTGGCGGTCCACCTGACCGGGCGGGATTTCCAGCACCTCGGACACGCCATCGACGATCAGGCCGATGGGGGCATCGCCCACATCCATCACGATCACCACGGTGCGTTCGTCATAGGCGCGTTCCGGCATGCCAAAGCGCAGGCGCACGTCCATCAGCGGGATCACCTTGCCGCGCAGGTTGATCACGCCCTTGATGTAGGCGGGCACGTCCGGCACGGGCATGATGCGCTGCATCCCCACGATCTCGGTCACTCCCACGATGGTGACGCCATATTCTTCGGACCCCAGCGCGAAGGTGAGGTACATGTGTTCGATGTTGTCGGCCTCCCCCAGGGGCAGCCCATCCGGGCGGGACCGGGTCGCTTCGGCAGTCTCTTGGGCCATTTCGGTCTCCTCTCAGCTCTTCTCTTTCTAGGGTCCCTCAGGCGCGGGCGGCCTGGGGGGCGGTGACGGCCTGAAGCATTCGGGCCGGGATTTCGGTCAGCGGCAGCACCTCGCGGGCGGCACCCAGTTCGCGGGCTGCCATCGGCATTCCATAAACGACAGAAGTCGCCTCATCTTGAGCGAAGGTCGCGCCGCCGTGCTGGCGTATGGCCAGAAGGCCACGGGCGCCGTCGCGGCCCATGCCGGTGAGGATGGCGCCGATGGCGTTCTGGCCCGCGCAGAGGGCGACGCTTTCGAACAGCACATCCACCGACGGGCGCGAGAAACAGACGGGATCGCCGTCGATGAGGTGGATGCGATAGGCGTGGCGGCCATGCGGTTCGATGACCATGTGGCGCGTGCCGCCCGGCGCGATGACCGCCTGCCCGGGATGCACGAGATCGCCGTCGGCGGCCTCGCGCACGTTGATCTGGCACAGGGTGTTAAGGCGGGCAGCAAAGGGGCCGGTGAAGCCTTCGGGCATGTGCTGGACGATGGCGATGGGGGGGCAGGCGGCAGGGAAATCCGGCAGGATGGAGGTGAGCGCCTGCACGCCTCCGGTGGACGAACCGATGGCCATGAGGGGTGCTGCGTGGCGCGGCCCGCCGCGGCGATGCGCAAGATCGGGCGCCTGCGGCGCGGGGGCGGCCGGGACGGGGACGATGGCAGGGGCCGCGGGGCCTGCGGCGGGCATCTTGGCCGGGCTGGCGGGCAGGCGGGCCGCGTCGGGGCTGCCATAGCGGACGCGGGCGCCGGCGGCGGCGCGGACGCGGGTGCAGATGTCGGACATGATCGCAGGCAGGCCCGCGGCCAAGCCGAGACTTGGCTTGGAGATCACGTCCACCGCCCCGGCCTGCATGGCCTGCACGGTGATTTCGGCGCCTGCGCGGGTGAGGGACGAGATCATCACCACCGGGACCGGGAGCATGGGCAGGAAGCGGCGCAGGAAGGTGAGCCCGTCGATGCGCGGCATCTCGACATCCAGCGTCACGACATCGGGGCGGTCCTTCTGCATGATCTCCCACGCCGCTTCGGCGCTGGAAGCCTCGCCCATCACCTCAAGGCCCGGATCGGCCGAAAAGCCGAGCGAGAGCACCTTGCGCACCATGGCGCTGTCATCGACGATCAGCACGCGGATCGGGCGGGGCATGGATCAGGCCCCCCCTTTGCGGAAAACGCCGTTGGCGACGGGCTGCCACGGATGGCAGACCTCGCGCACGTTTTCGGTGACGCTGGTGAAGAGCCAGCCGCCCGGTTCGGTGACATCGTAAAGCGCGCGCAGCGTGGCGATCTGATCGTCGCGTTCGAAGTAGTAAAGCACGTTGCGGCAGAAGACGGCCTGAAAGCTGTGCCGGAAGGGATAGGGCAGCGTCTTGAGGTTCATCTGCCGGAAGGTGCAGACATCGCGCAGGTCGGCGCGCACGCGGAAGCGCCCGGTCTCGGTCGGTTCGAACCAGCGGGCGCGCAGATCGGGGGCGATGCGATCCAGCCGGTTGGCGGGATAGGTGGCGGCCTCGGCCTCGGCCACGACAGGGCTGGAGATATCGGTGCCAAGGATCATCGTGCGACGCAGCGCAGGCGCACCCAGCGTTTCGGCCACGATCATGGCAAGGGTATAGGCCTCATCCCCGGTGGAGCAGGCCGCGCTCCAGATGCGGATCTCGTCGCGCAGGGCGAGGCCGGGCAGAACCTGCGTGCGGAAGATGTCGAGCACGTCGGTTTCGCGGAAGAAATAGGTGTGGTTCGTCGATGCCGCGTGCATCACGGCCAGTTGCAGGGCGGTGCTGTCGGCCATGTCGAGCTTGCCCGCCATCACGGCGAGGTCGGGCACGCCAAACTCGCGCTGCACCTTGGCGAGACGCTGGCGCAGCTGATCGAGCTTGTGTTCGGGAAAGTGGATGCCGCAATGCTGGGCCAGCCAGCCGCGGATCACCTCGGTCCCGTGGCGATCGGCATGGGTCACTGGAGCCCCCCGCCATTTGCCGAGCCTGCCGCCAGACGTTCGCAATCGAGCACCAGCGCCACCTCGCCCGTGCCCAGAAGCGCGCAGCCCCAGGAGGCGCGGACATGGGCGAGACGGCCGACGAGCGGCTTCATCACGACCTGCTGGCGGTCGAGGATTTCATCGACCGGCACCGCGATGGGGCCGGAGGCGGTGTTGAACACCACCAGCACGGGTTCGGGCGGGCTGCCAGCCGGGCGCATGGGCGTGCCGTAGAAATCATCCAGACGGCAGATCGGGATGAAGGCGCCGCGCAGGCGGAACATCTCGGACCCCGTGCCGGCAGAGATCGCCATGCGCTCTTCCGGGGCGGGCTTGGCGATTTCGGAGATCACGTCGATCGGCACGGCAAAGAGCTGATGCCCCAGCCGCAGGATGATGCAGTCGAGGAAGGCCAGCGACACCGGGATGTGCAGCGCCACGCGGGTGCCCTGCCCTGCCGTGCTGTCCACGCCGATGCGACCGCGCAGGGCCTGCATCGTGGCATTGAGCACATCCATGCCCACGCCGCGCCCCGACAGGTTCGACACCACCTCGGCGGTGGAGAAGCCGGGTTCGAAGATCACCTTCCACAGGGCGGCGGGTTCGGGTTCCTCGTCCAAGCCGAAGAAGCCCTTTTCGCGGGCCTTCTTCAGGATCTTTTCGCGCGACAGGCCGCGCCCGTCATCGGCCACGGTGATGCGCACCTCGGACCCGACCTGCGCGGCGGAAAGGACGATGCGGCCCTGTGCGGGCTTGCCGTTGGCGACGCGCTCTTCGGGGCCTTCCAACCCGTGGTCGGCAGAGTTGCGTACAACGTGCAGGAGCGGATCATAGAGACGGTCGGCCACCAGCTTGTCGATGGCGGTGTCGCCGCCTTCGATGTCCATCTCGATCTGCTTGCCGGTCTGGCGTTCCAGTTCGCGCACCATGCGGCGCAGGCGGCGGAACACGTCATCCACCGGCACGAGCCGCAGTTCGGTGGCGGCGTCCTGCACCTCGCGCACGATCATGTTGAGGCGGTGTACGGCGGCATCGAAATTGGTCAGTTGCAGACCTGCCAGATCGGAGGACTGCACGGTTTCAGAGACGGAAAGGGACAGTTCACCCACCAGATCCATCAGGCGGCTGATCTTGTCGGAGGACACGCGCATCAGGCCGCCATCGGCGGCGCTGTTGTCCGGGGCCGTGCTCATGCGGCACCTCCGGCCCCGAGGGGCGGTCTGGCGATGCTGTCCCGGCTGCGAGACGTCATGTGTTCGGTCCTTCCTTCACCTGTCCGGGCCGTGGCATGGCGTACCCCTGCGATGGTTGCCCGCCGGGCGCTGCTGGCGGGTGGGTCCGGTCTGCCTGTGGCCGGTCTGTTCGCTGCGGTGTTCTGCAAGTGCCGCGCCATCCGGCATGGGATGGCAGGGCATCGTTTCGGGGCGGGATCAGGCCGCTTCGTCGCTGCGGTCGAAGTTGAAGATGCAGACCCCGTCAAAGCCCGTGGATTTGAACAGGAAGGTCTTCTTCATCGTGTCGAGGAAGCCGCCGTGGTTCTTTTCAAAGTTCTTCAACTCACCGACCGAGGGGAAGAAGACATTGATCGACACGTCTCCTTCCTTTGAAATCAGGACGTTAAGGCCGGTGAGGTTGCAGCTTGGGATGGCGTTGCCCAAGGCTTCGATGACGAAGGGCGCGGCAATCTGCGCGGCGTCGAGGCTGGGAAACTTGAGATGATACGTTTTTGAAAGCATCGGACAGGGCCCCGGTTAGGTCGGACTTGCTGTCACAGGAACGGCGGGGGGCGGCGGAATGTGATACCGACTTTGGTATGGATCGGCCCGGCGGATGCCGCCTGTCTCGGCCGGATCGCGGGGGGCGGCGGGGGCCGCGGCAACCGGTCAGGACAGGCCCCCGACAAAGGTATGGGGCGGGCAGGTGCGAAAGTCGTGTCGGATTTCCGCGTGGCCCCGGAGCGGGGCTTTTGCCCTGTCGGGATTCTTGTGTCCTTCCTGTGGCACGGGTGTGAAACGGCCGTCTAGATCGCAAGTTTAGAGCATTTGAGACGTTTTTTTTCGTCGCGCCGCGCGGCTGGCACGGTTCCTGCCTCTTGTCCCCCGACTGACAGATCAATTGGCGGAGCAAGACCATGGCCCTGATCCACATCCTCGATGACGCATTTGACGCCGCAGCGCCGGTGGCGCAGTTGCTGGCCCGCCGCCGCGTGGCGGTAGAGCGGGGGGCAAAGCCTGCGGTCGGGGTGCAGGTTCTGGTGGCATCGGTGGCGGCCGAGGCGAAGCTGGGCGGGACGAAGGGCCTGGCCGAGATGGCGCGGGCCTGCGGGGCGAAATCGCTGGTGGTGGTGAGCGAGGGCGCGGCCATCTTTGGCGTGACCGAGGAATTGGGCGGCCGGATGCTGCGGGTGGCGCTGCCGACCACGGGGCAGGTCGCGTTGCGCGATGCGGGGCTGATGATGCTGGTCGATCTGATCGGCGGACAGGTGCAGGCCATGGTGGCCGCCGATGCCGAGACGGGGCAGCTTCTGGATCTGGCGGGGCGTGTGGCGCGGACGGATGTGACCGTGTTCATCAACGGCCCCACGGGATCGGGCAAGGAAGTGCTGGCGCGGCAGGTGCACGCGGCGAGCCGCCGGGCAAATGCGCCCTTTGTTGCCATCAACTGCGCGGCGATCCCCGAGAACATGCTGGAGGCCATCCTGTTCGGCCATGAGAAGGGCGCGTTCACGGGCGCCTCCAACGCCAACAAGGGCATCATCCGCGCGGCGGAAGGCGGCACGCTGATGCTGGACGAAATTTCGGAAATGCCGATGGGGTTGCAGTCGAAACTCCTGCGCGTGTTGCAAGAGCGGTCGCTGACGCCGATCGGGGCGCAAAAGGAAGTGCCGGTGGATATCCGCGTGATCGCCACGTCGAACCGCGACATGCCGGAAGAGGTGCGGGCGCGGCGGTTCCGGGAAGATCTGTTCTATCGCCTGAACGTGTTCCCGCTGACCACGCAGGCGCTGTGCGAGCGGCCCGATGACATCCCGGTTCTGGCGGTGGCGATGGTGCGGCGGCACACGCCGGCAGGCCAGCCTTTGCCAATGCTGACGCAGGAGGCGCTGGCCGCGCTGGTGGCGCATGACTGGCCGGGCAATGTGCGCGAGTTGGAAAACGTGATCCAGCGCGCGCTGGTGATGCAGGAGGGTGGCCGGATCACGGCGGCCGACCTCTTGATCCATGCCGCGACGCCCACCGTGACGCGGCTGATGGCGCGCGCCGTCTGATCGCAGGGGGTGAGCGATGTCGGTGGGACCGGTCAACGGATTTTCGCCCTTTGCGGCAGGGGTGATCCGCCCCGAGGCGCCGCAGCAGGCGGGCGCGGCCATGGGACCTGCCATGGGACCCTTGGGCGCACAGGGCGCGGATGGCCCGGGCTTTGGCGCGCGGGTCGCGGGCGCGATCGACGATCTGGCGGCAGCGCAAGCCAAGGCGTCGCAATCGGCGCGGAACTTCGAGTTGGGGCGGGAGACCGACCTCGCCTCGGTGATGGTGGATCAGCAGATTTCGTCGCTGGGGTTCCAGTTCGCGTTGAACGTGCGGAACAAGGCGCTGGGCGCCTATCGCGACATCATGAACATGCCAGTCTGAGGCAGGGCGAAGGCCGGATTGAGGAATAACTGACCATGGCGATGACCCCGGTTCCGATGAGTGGTGGCAATGCGCTGATGGCGCAGGCGAAGGGCGCGCTGAGCCAGGTGATGCGGATGGGCAACCAGCCCGCGCTGCGCCGCGCGATGCCTGCGATCCTGATGCTGGGTGTGGCGGTGCTGGCGGTGGGGGGCTGGCTGTTGCTGCGGGAACCCGCGCGGATGGTGCTGTTCCCCGGGCTGGCCGAGGCCGACAAGGCCCGCGTGATGGATGTGCTGGGATCGGCGGGGATCAACGCGACGGTGGACAGCGTGACGGGCCAGGTCGAGGTGCCGACGGGCGATTATCACCGCGCGCGGATGCAGCTTGCGGCGCAGGGACTGCCGCAATCGCTGCCGGATGCGAATGACGTGCTGACGGAACTGCCCATGGGGGCGAGCCGGTCGGTTGAAGGGGCGCGGCTGCGGCAGGCGCAGGAATTGGATTTGGCGCGGTCGATCACCGAGATTTCGTCCATCGCGCAGGCGCGGGTGCATCTGGCGCTGCCCGAGAAATCGGCCTTTCTGCGCGACATGCAGCCGCCGAAGGCATCGGTCTTTGTCCAGCTTGCGCCGGGGCGGGTGCTCGAGGCGTCGCAGGTGGAGGCCATCGTGAACCTGGTGGCCACATCGGTGCCCGGCATGGCGCGGGGCGATGTGTCGGTGGTCGATCAGATGGGGCGGTTGTTGTCGCGCGGGTCGGACGACCCGGCGGCGCAGGTGTCGGACCGGCAGTTGCAGCACCGGCTGGAGGTGGAGAAGCTCTACCGCGAGCGGATCGAGGCGCTGCTGACGCCGATCGCGGGGGCGGGCAACCTGTCGGTGCAGGTCACGGTGGACATGGATTTCACCCAAAGCCAGATCACCGAGGAACGGGTGGACCCCGCCGCGACGGCGCTGCGGTCGGAGCAATCGGAACTGGTGGAAAGCAGCGAGCCGCCCGCGCGGGGGATCCCCGGCGCGGTGGCCAATGCCCCCCCGAACCAGGCGGATCTGGTGCCTGCGGGCGAGGCGACCGAGGCGCAGCCTCTGGCAGGCGCGATCACCAACCGGTCGTCGGGAACGACACGGAACTACGAGGTGAGCCGGACGGTGGAAACCACCCAGCCCGCCACGGCGCAGATCACCCGGATCAGCGCGGCGATCCTGATGCGGGCGATGCCGCCCGCCGCCCCGGCGGAAGAGGGCGCGCCGCCCGCGCCACTGCTGCCCGACGATCTGCGCGCCGATCTGGAGCGGCTGGCACAGACCGCCATCGGCTTTGATGCCGAGCGTGGCGACACGATCACCATCACGGCGCAACCCTTCATGGATACCGTGATGGTGGAACCGCCCGCCGATCTGTCTTGGCTGCCTGAAGTGCTGCGCCAGCTGGGGATGATCGCGCTGATCGCCATCGTGGCGCTGGGGATCATCCGGCCGCTGCTTACCCGGGTGTCGATGCCCGGCGAGGGGCCTGCGCAGGGCGGCGGGATGAACCTTGGCGGCCTGAGCGGCGTGGAGGTAGCGGCGGGCGACAGTCTGGAGGATGTGCAGGCGCGGCTGGAGGCACGCCGCGCGAAGCTGACAAGCGCCGCGCTGGGCGCGAATGTGACGCGCGAGGAGAAGTTCGCCGTGCTGCGCCAGATCGTGGCCGAGGACCCGGGGCGGATCGCATCCGTCCTGCAGCGGATGATGAAGGATGATCTGGACCGGATGCCGGGGGCCTGAGCCCCTGCCGCATCCGACCTGAAGACGAAGTGAAGAAGAGGAGCAGACCATGCCCGCCCCCCGCCCTGTCGCCGCCCCTGCCCCACCCATGCCGCAGCCGCTTGATCAGCTGACGCCGATCCAGCGCGCCGCGGTGCTGATGATGCTGTTTGGCGAACGCGGTGCGGCGGCCGTGCTGCGCGAGTTGACGCCGACGGAGGTGCAGCATCTGGGCGCGGCGATGTATTCGGTGGGCGATGTGGACCAGCTGACGCTGGAACATGTGGTGGAGGAATTTCTGGTCGGCCTGAACCGCGAGACGGGGCTGAACCATGGCGCGCCGGTCTATATCCGGTCGGTGATGACCGAGGCCTTGGGCGAGGACAAGGCGCAGTCGATCATCAGCCGGATCAACCCGTCTTCGGCCGAGCGGCCCATCGAGATTTTGGACTGGATGGATGCGCGTTCCATCGCCGAGCTGATCGTGGATGAACACCCGCAGATCATCGCGCTGGTGATCGCCTGTCTGGATTACGCGCTGGCGGCGGATGTTCTGACGCTGCTGCCAGAGGCAAGCCAGCCTGACATCATCCGCCGCATTGCCGACCTGTCGTCGATCCAGCCCGAGGCGCTGCGCGATCTGGAACAGGTGATGCAGCGGAAGTTCAAGGCATCGGCCACCACGCGGGCGAGCCAGATCGGCGGGGTCAAGGCGGCGGCGCGGATCATGAACTTTACCCGCACGGCGATGGAGCAACGCATCCTGCGCGAGGTGAAGAAGGAGGACCGCGATCTGATGCAGTCGATCATGGACAACATGTTTGTCTTCGACAATCTGGAGCAGTCCGACGAGCGGTCGCTGCAGACCTTGCTGCGCAGCGTGGACAACGAACAGCTTGTGCTGGCCTTGAAGGGCACGAGCGAGGGCCTGCGCGACAAGCTGTTGGGCTGCATGTCGAGCCGGGCCGCCGCCAACCTGAAGGACGAGATGGAGGCGCTTGGCCCGGTGCGCCTGACCGATGTGCAGGAGGCGCAGAAGGCCATCGTGGCCACGGCGCGGAAGCTGTCGGACGAAGGCACGATCGTGCTGGCGGGCCGCGGCGGCGAGCAGATGGTGTAAGCCATGGATGGTAGCGAAGCACGGTCCATGGGCCCGGCAGAGGTGATGGCGCTGATCCGGGCATCGGCGCAGAAGGGATTTACCGGGGCGGCGCCGCTGGCGCCGCAGGATGCCACCTTCCGCCGCGCGCGGCTGGAAGAGGTGCGGCGCATCGACCCGTCTGCGGTGATGCTGGACGACGGGACGGCAGGCGCGGAGCCGGGGATGGGGGGCGCCGTGTTGGGGGGCGAAGTGCTGGCCGCCGATGCGGTGGAGGTGACCCCTGCCCCGGTGGTGGAAGACCCCGCGCGGCGGCTGGCCGAGGCGCGGAGCGAGGGCTATGCCGCAGGCCGCGCCGACGGGATCGAGGAAGGCCGCGCCGAGGGGCGCGCCGCCGCGCTGGCCGAGGCGGAGGCGGGGCTTGTTCCGGCGCGCGATGCCTTTGTCGCGGCGCTGGCGGGGCTGACGGGCGGGGCGGATGCCGCCGGAAACATGGCCGAGGTGATCGGGCAGGCGGTGCGCAAGCTCGCCGCTGAACGCGCGGGCCAGATGATCGATGCGCTGCCCGCGGCATTCGCCGCGCGGGTGGAGGCGATGGCCGATCGGGTGGCGCAGGGCGTGCGGGCGGTGTCGGTGCGGCTGCATCCCGCCGATCTGGCCGCGATCACGCCGCATCTGGCCGGGTGCGAGGTGGCGGGTGCGGCCACGCTGATGGCCGATGACCGGCTGGCGCGCGGCGATGTGGAGGTGCGGGCCGAAGGCATCACGCTGGCCGATCTGCTGGAGGCGCGGGCATGAGCCTGATGGCGCAGCTGGGCGCCGAGGTGGCGCGGCGGGCCGCGGCGCCCGCGCCCCGGATCGAGGGGCGGGTGCTGCGCTATGACGGCCTGATCCTGGAAGCGACGGGGTTTCCCGCCAGCCCCGGCACGCTGTGCGAGATCGCCACCCAGACCGGCGATCCGGTGCAGGGCGAGGTGATCGGTTTCGCGCGCGGTCATGTGATGATGTTCCTCAACCAGCCCGGGGCGGCGATCCTTGCGGGCGCGCGGGTGCGGGTGATCGACGGCGGGCAGATGGCCGAGGTGGGCGAGGCGCTTCTGGGCCGGGTGGTGGATGCCGAGGGGCATCCGCTGGACGGGTTGCCCGCGCCGCGCTGCGATGCGGCATGGCCCTTGGCCGGGCGGCTGATGAACCCGCTGGCGCGCACGCCGGTGGACCGGCCGCTGGATGTGGGGGTGCGGATCCTCAATGCCGCGCTGACCGTGGGGCGTGGGCAGCGCGTGGGGATCATCGCCGGATCGGGCGTGGGGAAATCCGTGCTGATGGAGATGATGGCGCGCTACACCGAGGCGGATGTGATCGTGGTGGGTCTGATCGGCGAACGGGCGCGCGAGGTGGGGGCCTTCGTGCGGTCCGTGATGCAGGGGGAAGCCGCCAAGCGCATCTGCATGGTGGCGGTGCCGGCGGACCGGTCGCCCCTGCTGCGTCTGCGCGCGGCGCGGCGGGCGACGGCGATTGCCGAACATTTCCGCAGCAAGGGCAAGCAGGTGCTGCTGATCATGGACAGCCTGACGCGCGTGGCCCATGCGCAGCGCGAGATCGGGCTGGCTCTGGGTGAGCAGCCCACGGCGAAGGGCTATCCGCCATCGGTCGTGTCGCTGATCCCCGGGCTGATCGAACGGACGGGGCCGGGTTTGCCCGGCGAGGGGGCGATCACGGCGATCTATACGGTGCTGGCGGATGGCGACGACACCACGAACGACCCGGTGGTCGATACGGCGCGGGCCATCCTGGACGGGCATATCGTGCTGAGCCGCCGCCAGACGCAGATGGGCGTCTATCCGGCGGTGGATCTGCCACAATCGGCCAGCCGGGTGATGGGCGACATCACCGATGCCCAGCATCGCGCGGCGGCGCAGAAGCTGCGCCGGATGATCACGCTGTATATGGACAACCGCGACTTGATGCTGATGGGCGGCTATGTGCCGGGGCAGGACCTGCGGCTGGACGAGGCGATCCGCCTCTGGCCGCAGATCGAGGGTTTCATCCGGCAGGGCGCGCATGAGCCCGCCGATTTCGCCGCCAGCCGCGAGGCGCTGCTGGCGCTGGCCGGGGGTGAGGGATGAGCGGCAAGTCACGCACGCTGGGGCTGATGGCGCTGAAGGAGAAGGCGCGGATCGCGGGCACGCTGGCCGATCTGCGGCAGGCGGCGGCGCAGAAGGCCGAGGCCGAGCGGATGGCCCAGCGCCTGCGCGAGGCGCTGCAGCGGCAGGGGCAGTCACAGGGGGTGCGGCTGGCCAGCGAGATCGCGGCGGAACGCGCCATGGCGGCGCAGCTTCTGGCCGAGGCGGCGCGGCTGGAGGATCGGCAGGCGGCGCTGGCGGCGCGGATGGCCGAGGATCGCGCCAGGCTGGCGCAGCAGGAGCAGCGCCACCAGACGCTGACCGACAAGGCCGGATCGGTCCGGCGGACCGAGGCCGAGGAGCGGCTGGCCCTGCGCGACGGGGCGATGCCGCCGCGTCGGCGGTGAGTTGGCACCGGATTTGCAAGACAGGCCGCAGGTGGCCCTGTCCAGCCCATGGACAGTGACGCAGACCTTAAAGAGGACCCCGACGCGATGACCATGACCGATGCCATAGCGATTGTGCGCGCCCCGGCGATGCCCGAGGCGGCATCCCCTGCTGCCGGGCCGGTCGTGGCAGGATCGGCAGCGGGGGGTGCGGATGGATTTGCCCAGACACTGGCCGGAGCGATGCAGCCCGAGGCAGGCGCCGACACGGCGCCGGAGGCCGGGGCCACGGTCGTGCAGCCGGGGACGGGGGGCACGACGGGGCACACGGGTGATGCCGCCACGGCCGATGCGCCCGGCGTGACACTGGATGATCTGGGCAAGGTGGCGGCGTTGCTGCCCGGCGTTGGCGCCGGGATGGCCGCGCTGGAAGAGGCCGCCGCCCGCCTGCCCGGCATGGGCGCCGAGCTTCCCCCTGCCGAGGCAACGAGCCCCGAGGCCCCGACCCCCGCCGCGCTGCAGGCAGCGGCGGCGGCGCTGTTGCCGCCGAAGATGGCGGCAACCGGCAAGGTGGCCGAGGGCGAGGTGGCAGAGGGCGGGGCGGAAAGCCCGATCGCGGACAATGCAGAGGGCGAGGGCGATGCCAGCTTGGCGGTGGACCCGGCCCTTGTGGTGGCCATGGCGCCCGCCGCGCCCGTGCCTGCGGCGCTGGTGCCGGAAGGCGAGGGCGAGGCCGCGCTGGGGCAGGCCGTGAGCGCGGCGCTTGCGGGCGGGGCGATGCAGCCCATGATGCAGGCGCAGGTGCGACCGCCCGCCCCGGCATCGGTTCTTCCCTCAGAGGCAGGCGAGGGCGCGGCCGAGACGGCGGGCGAAGGGACCGAGGGTTCCGCCACCCCGGCAACCGGTTCTGGCGCCGTGGCCGAGGCCGCGCAGCGGCGCGAAGGGGCGGGGCTGACCCCGACACTGGCGCAGGCCGTGGACCGCGCGGCGACGCAGGCCGGTGCCGAGGCGCGGGCCGATAAGGCCGTCGAGGCGGTGGTCAATACGACGGCGGGCAGCACGTCCCCTGCCCCCGCCCAGCCGCAAGGCACCGCCCCGCCTGCCATGGCGGGCGGGATGCCCGGCTTTGCCCCCGCAGGCCCGATCCTGACCGAACGGCCGGGCTGGGAAACCGCGCTGGCGGATCGGATCAGCGCCGAGTTGTCCGGGGACGGGCAGCAGATTGATCTGGAGCTTGCGCCCGACCATCTGGGGCGGCTGAAGATCCGGCTGGACATGTCGGACGGGCAGGCGCTGGTGCGCTTTGTGACCGAGACGCCCGAAGCGGCGCGGCTGATCCAGCAGAACGAACACCGTCTCTCGGAAGCGATGTCGCGGGCGGGCCTGTCGCTGGGCGGCCAGGAAACCGCGAGCCGCGACCCGCAGGGCGACCAGCGCCCGGCGCGGGGGGATGGGCCGGTGGCCCGCTTTCTGGAACGGGGGGCCGAAGCCATGGTGGCCCCTTCTGCACGCCCGGCCCCGCGCGGGCTGGTGAACCTGATTGCCTGAGGGAATGAGAGATGAGCGTTGAAATCGTCGATCCCGCGATGCGACCCGGCAAGATGCGCCGGCTGTTCGGTCTGCTGGGCAAGCTGATCCTTGCCGCCACACTGGCGGGGGGCGGCTTTGCGGCGGGCTATGTGTATTTTGCCAATCCGTTTTCGCCGACGCAGGACATGCTGCGCCTGATCGAGCCGGAACAGGCCGCCGAGGCCGAAGCCGCGACCGATGGCGAGATGCCGGTGAAACAGGTGAAGGAGATGCCGGAGACGGATCTTTTCGTCACCTCGTATTTCACCTTTCCCGAACCCCTGACATCCAACCTGCGCGAGTCGAAGACCTTCCTGCAGGTGCAGGTGGGGGTGTCCACGCAATATGACGCGCAGGTCATCACCAATGTGGAGACCCACAAACTGGCGCTGCAATCGGACATGCTGGCCGTGATGGCGACCTTTACCGCCGAGGATCTGGCGGGAACG
This sequence comes from Paragemmobacter ruber, assembly GCF_009908315.1. Lineage (GTDB taxonomy): Bacteria > Pseudomonadota > Alphaproteobacteria > Rhodobacterales > Rhodobacteraceae > Paragemmobacter > Paragemmobacter ruber. The sequence continues at coordinate 90,406 of NZ_JAAATW010000004.1, read as the reverse complement.
GCGGGGCGACAGCGTCTGGCGGATGCGCTGAAGGATGCGGTGAATGAGCGGCTGGAGAAGCTGGAGGGCTTTGGCGGGGTGGAGGACGTGTTTTTCCCGTCCTTCATGATGCAATGATGAGGGTCGGCATGGCCAACACGCCGCGCAAGCTTTCCGCCAATGAGGTGGCCGCCCTTGTGGGCGGGCTGACCGATACGACCGGGTTCGGCACATCGGCAGACGGCGCCGAGGTGCGGCCCTATGTCTTTGGTTCCAATGACATATCCATGATGGGCGATTACCACGCCCTGCGGATGATCAACGAACGCTTCTGCCGGATCGCGCGGTCGGTCTTTCTGCCCCTGCTGCGCATCCAGCCGCGGATTTCGGCCTTTCCGGCCGAGACCCGGACCTTTGACGACTATCGCAACAGCCAGGACAACTTTGTCTCGCTGACCAACACGCGGATCGAGGAGTTGCGCGGGAACCACCTGATCGTGATCCCGCCGCCCTTTATCAGCCTTTTGACGGATGCCTATTACGGCGGGTCGATCCGCTATGTTAAGAACGGGCGGAACGAGTTCACCTCGACCGAGCAGCGGGTGATCGAGATCGTCACCGACCGGCTGAACAACGCGCTGCAACTGGCCTGGCGCGATCTGATGCAGCTGTCCTTCAACGTGGTGAGCCGCGAGGAGAACATGCAATTCGCGGCCTTCGTCGATGGCGACGACATGATCGTTAACTGTTCCTTCATGGTGCAGCTGCCCGATGCCGAGCCGGCGAGTTTCGACATTCTCTATCCGTTTCAGACACTTAAACCCATCGCCAGCCAGTTGCGTTCGCGCACGCAGTCGGATTCGCTGGACGATGATGCCAGCTGGCGCGAGCGGCTGGAGCGGGCGGTGCTGTCCATCCCGCTGGAGGTGCGCACGCGGCTGTGCGAGCCCGACATCGCGCTGCGGCATCTGGCGAACCTGAAGGAGGGGGACGTGATCCCCGCCAAGGTGACGGACAAGGTGGAAGTGCTGATCGACGGGAAACCTTTCTACGAGGCCGTGCCGGGCGAGATTGCGGGCAAGTCGGCCTTGAGCATCACCAAACGCATAAGGGGTTGAGGGACGATGAACGAAGCGGTCAAGACCGGCAGCGACGGGCTGCGTCTGTTGGAGAATATCGGGGTGCGGCTGACGGTCGAGGTCGGCCGGGCCGAGCTGACGATCCGGGATTTGCTAAGGCTTTCAGAGGGTTCGGTGATCGAACTGGACCGTCTGGCGGGCGATCCGCTGGATGTGCTGGTCAACGGCACGCTGATCGCGAAGGGCGAGGTGGTGATGGTGGGCGAACGCTTCGGCATCCGCTTTGGCCAGATCGTGGACCCAGAGAAGCGGGCGGAAACGCTGTAGGCCCCGTGATCCGGGGGATGCAGCAACGGGTGCAGCAGGCCAGTGCAGCAAAGCGTCTGCACGCAGCGGGCGGCGCGGTGACGAATGGTTCACGGATCGCGCCGGCCAGGGGCGCCGTCGGACGCAGACTTTGCGACGGTTCCTGACGCAGGAACCGGGGCAGGCCGGGGCCTACCCGCCGACCGGCGGGCGTCGGAATTTGCGTCAGACTCCGATCCGGTTTTTGCGTCAAAAACCGTTTGATGCGATTTCGCACCATCGGGGCAGAAAGCGGCACGGGGTTTGCAGGGGAAGGGCCAAGATGTCGCCTTTTGCCGGAGTGCCGCCCCTTGGATGTGATCCGACCTGACCAGATCCTGACGCTTGCGCTGTTCATGGCCGTGCTTGGCCTTGGCTGGCTGGTGGTGAAGATGAACCGGGGCGGGCTGGCGCGCCGGATCGCCGGGAACCGGCGCATGGCGCTGGTGGAGGTGACGGCGCTGTCGCCCACGGACCGGGCAATGATCCTGGCGGTGGATGGGCGCGAATTCCTGATCCTGCGCTGCCGGGGCGAGGCGCCGGTGCTGACCGCCCTGCCCGACCGTGCGCCCCCCCCTGCCCCATCTGCCGAGGCCAAGCCGGAGGATGCGGCATGAAGCGGTTGATCCTTTCCGCGGCGCTGGTGCTGCTGCCCGTCGCGGCGATGGCGCAGGGCCTGCCTGCGATCACGATGACCGAAAGTGATGGCACCACGACCTATTCGCTGTCGTTCCAGATCGTCGTGCTGATGACGCTGCTGACGGTGCTGCCATCGCTGGTGCTGGGGATGACGGCCTTCACGCGGATCATCATCGTGCTATCGATCCTGCGGCAGGCCCTGGGCACGCAGCAGACGCCGCCCAACCAGGTGCTGGTGGCGCTGGCGCTGTTTCTGACCTTCTTCGTGATGCAGCCCACGATGACGCAGTTCTATGATGAGGCGCTGGCGCCCTATCTGGATGGCCAGATGCCCGCCGATCAGGCGATCGAGACGGGGACGGCGATCATCAAGGCCTTTCTGATCGAGAACACGCGGCAGAATGATCTGATGATGTTCCAGCAACTGGCGGGCGATGGCCCCTATGCCAGCCAGGACGAGGTGCCGCTGTCGGTGCTGCTGCCGGCCTTCATCACATCGGAGCTGAAGACCGCGTTCCAGATCGGGTTCCTGATCTTTCTGCCCTTTCTCGTGATCGACATGGTGGTGGCGTCGATCCTGATGGCGCTGGGGATGATGATGCTGTCGCCGATGCTGGTGTCGCTGCCGATCAAGCTGCTTCTCTTCGTGCTGGTGGATGGCTGGGCTTTGACCGTGGGATCGCTGGCGGCCACCTATGGCGTGGGGGGCTGAGATGGAGTTCGATGCGAATATCAGCCATCTGCAGCAGGCCTATTGGCACATCCTGATGGTGGCGGGGCCGGTGCTGGTGGTGGCGCTGGTCGTGGGCCTTGTCATCGGGATCGTGCAGGCGGCGACGTCGATCAACGAGCAGACGCTGTCCTTCGTGCCCAAGCTGGCGATTTCGATGCTGACCATGGCGCTGGCGTCGGGGTTCATGCTGACGGTGATGACCGACTATTTCCAGACCATATTCGAGACGATCCGGGCGATACGGTGATGGGCGGGGACGGCACCTTTCCCCTGCCCGGCATGGGGCTGACGGCCATCGTGGACTGGCTGACGGTCTATCTGTTTGCCATGCTGCGGATCGGGGCCTTCCTTCTGGCGGCACCTTTCTTTGGCGGGCGTTTCGTGCCCTTGCCGGTGCGGATCGTGGCCAGCGTGGTGCTGGCGCTGCCGGTGATGGCGGGGGGCGTGGCCTTGCCCGCCCCGGCCGATCTGGCGGGGTTGCAGGCGCTGCCGATGATCCTGGGGGAATTGGCGGTGGGGCTGGTGGCGGGGCTGGTGCTGACCATCCTGTTCGGCGCGGCGTCGCTGGCGGGGGACCGGATCGCGGCGACGGCTGGCCTTGGCTTTGCGGCGCAATACGATGCCTCGGCCGGGGGGCAGACGCCGGTGGTGGCGCAGCTGTTCGGGCTGTTCCTGACCATGGTCTTCTTTGCCGTGGACGGGCATCTGGCGGTGATCCGCATCGTTCTGGAAAGCTATGTCGCGCTGCCGCCGGGATCGGAGATTGATCTGGCCCGGCTGGTGCAGGCGGGGCTGACGGCGGGCGGGCGGATGTTCGCGCTGGGCATGGCGATGATGTTGCCGGTGGTGGCGGTGCTGTTGCTGTTGAACCTTGCGGTCGGGGTGCTGACCCGGTCGGCGCCGACGCTGAACATCTTTTCCTTCGGCTTTCCGATGACGATGACGGTGACGCTGGTGCTTTTGTACCTGACCACGCCCGGCATGGCGACGGCGATGGAAGAGGTAGTGTTCGAAGGCGTGGGGCTGCTGGGCGAGTTGCTGCTGGCCCCCGTGGGCGCGGGAGGTGGCGATGGCCGCGGATGATGACGGCGCCGAAAAGTCACAGGAACCGACGCAGAAGCGCAAGGATGACGCGCGCGAGGAAGGCACGGTCCTGACATCGAAGGAGGCGCTGGTCTTTGCGGGCTTTGCCGTGGGGACGGGGTTGACGGCGATGGCGCCGGCCGTGCTGCCGCAGATGGTGCCGGAATGGGGGGCCTATTTCCGGCTGGCGCCCGTGGCCGAGCTGGACAGCGTGATGACCGCGCGGATCGGGGCGGCGTTCTGGCAGGTGCTGTGGATTTCGGTTCTGGTGGCGGTGCCTATGATGCTGGCCACGATCGCGGCGCAGGTGGTGCTGGGCGGGTTGCACTGGTCGCCCAAGGCGATGGGGTTCAAGGGCAACCGGATCGACCCGATGGCCGGGTTCAAGCGGATGTTTTCCAGCATGGCGCTGATGGAACTGGGCAAGGCGCTGGCCAAGGTGGTGGTGCTGGGCGCCGTGTCCTGGGGCATGATGGAGGGCGCGCTGCCCGCGCTGGAGCGGCTGTGGCAGCAGACGCCGGGGGCCGCTGCCGCCGTGATGGGCGAGGCCACGCTGCGGCTGATGGCGGGGCTGGCGCTGGGGCTGGCGGCGATTGCGGTGCTGGATGTGGGCTTGCAGATTTTCCAGTTGCGCAAGCAGCTGATGATGACGCTGCAGCAGGTGAAGGAAGAGAACAAGGAACAGAACGGCTCGCCCGAGGTGAAGGGCCGTCTGCGCCAGTTGCAGATGGAAGCAAGCCGGAACGGGGCGAAGCGGCGCAAGGCGCTGGACGATGTGCCGCGCGCCACGGCCATCGTGACGAACCCCACCCATTTCGCGGTGGCCCTGCGCTATGTGCCGGGCGAGACGCGGGCGCCGGTGATCCTGGCCATGGGCAAGGGGCCGATGGCGCTGGAGATCATCGCGCGCGGACGCAAGGTGGGGCTGGCGCCGGTGCAGATCCCGCTGCTGGCGCGGGCGCTGTATTTCACGGGCGATATCGGCGCGGAGATCAACGAACAGCTTTACGCCGCCGTGGCGGCGGTGCTGGCGCATGTCTATCGGCTGGACCGGGGCGAGGGGTCGGCGACACCCGAGGTCGATCTGCCGCCCGAACTGCGGTTCAGCGAATTCGGTCAAAGTGAAGCAAGGGGTGACGCATGACAAAACGCACGCAGAAAAGTTCGGGCGAGGTGATCTCGACCATCGTTTTCGCCGGGGGCGGATTGGTCCTGATGGGGGGCGCGATGGACCCCGAGGCCGAGCCGGCCCGCCGCGCGATGCTGGCGCTGGGGGCGCTGGGCGGGTTTGCGGCGGCGGGGCGGTTCGTGATCGCCGCGCTGTGGGATGCATGGCGGACCGGGTGGCGGAAGGAATGGCGCTGATGGCACGGGTCTTGCTGTGAAGGGACGAAATCGCAAGGAGAAGGCCATGCCGACGGAGGCCGACAAGACGCCGCTGGACGCGACCGATGCGGTCGCGGGCGATGAGGGCGCGACCCAGAACGCCGCAACCGGGGATGCCGTGGATCAGGAGATCCGGCGGGCGCTGGATGCGGCACAGGCCGCCAATGAGGCGGCGCAGGACATGGCCGATCTGTCGGCGTCGCACCGCGCCTTTGCGCAGGCGGTGATGGCCGGGCAGAAGCGCAACACCCTGCTGGCGGCCGGAGCGGCGGGCGGGGCGGCGGTGGCGCTGGTGCTGGCGGGGCTGGTCTATTTCCGGTCGGTCGAGGATCTGCGGATCGCGGCGGCCGTGCAGACGGATGCGGCCAAGCTGCTGGTCGAGGAGGTGAAGCAGATCGACGGGATCGGCGACACGGTGGAGGCGCAGCAGGCGTTGATGAAGGAGGATCTTCTGGCCACGCTGGAGCTGGTGAAGGACGAGGTGCGCCGCGCCGCCATGGCCGCGGTGACGCCCGAACCTGAACCGGAAGCCGGCGCGATGGAGGCGCAGATGGCCAATGCGATCCGCGCGGGCGTGAAGGAGGATCTGGACCTGCTGCGCGACGAGATCCTGATGGCGCTGGCCGAGGTCGATCTGGGCGCGACGGAGAACCCGGAAATGGTGGAACTGCTGGCAGGCGTGCGCGCGCTGGTCGCGGCGCGGGAGGCGGCAGGGGAAGCGGCGGGGGAAGCGGCGGCAAAGCCGCAGGACCGGCCCGCAGCGCGCCCGGCATCGGCCCCGGCGGCTCCGGCGGCGCCGCGTCCGTCACGGATCACGCCGCCGCCCGCGGAACCCAACCCCTTTACCTATCCCTGAGCCATGCAGACGCCCGACCCTGCCACGGAGCCCGCCGTCACCGCCCTGCGCCTGCGGGCGGATGGGATGGAGCCTGCCGCGCGGCGGCTGGGCCTGAAGGCGGGCGATCAGCTGGAGGCGATCAACGGTCTGCCCTTTCGCGGGGACGAGGCGGCGCTGCGCGCGCAACTGGGCGCGCGGGGGGGTAAGGCTTTGGCGTTGCAGTTCCGGCGCGGGGCGGAGACGTTCCTTGTGCTGGTGGATGCGGCGCGGCTGGGGCGGTGGGAGGCGGTGCCCTGCCCCCTGCCCGAGGGCGCCACGCCCGAGCGGGTGGATCCCGCAGGGTTGCAGAATTTCGAGGTGATGCGGTCTGCGGCGGGTGTCTATGACCTCTATCCCGTGGCGGCCCCGACGCTGGCCGTGGTCGCACCGCCCCTGTGGCTGTTGCAGATGCGGCTCTGGGCGCCGGGGGCCACGCTGGTGGCCGCGCTTGCGGCGGCGGCGGTGGTGCATCCCCTGCTGGGGATCGGTGTCTGGGCGGCGGCGGGCGTCTGGGTGCGCCAGTCGGCGGCGGCCTTCCTGCGGGCGGACCGGATGATGCGGGGCCTGGCCTTCGAGGGCGCGATTGCCGCGAAGGGCGAGGCGGCCGCCCATGCCGCCCATCTGCGCCTGCATCCGCAGGACCGCTATCTGTTCGCCCCGCCCACGGCGCAGGCGGCGCAGGCCGCCTGATCGCGGGATTGCAAAAGGGCCCGTCGATGACGGGCCCTGTCGCGGCGGTTCGGGTTGTGAGCGACCCTACATGCGGGAGACGATGGCGCGGCGGCGGCGATCCACCGACGAGGGGATGCGCAGCTGTTCGCGGTATTTCGCGACGGTGCGGCGGGCAAGCTGAACACCGTCCTCCTGCCCGATGATGCGGGCGATGTGATCGTCGGAGAGCGGTTCTTCGGGGTTTTCGGCGGCGATCATCTTCTGGATGCGGTGGCGGACGGCAGAGGCAGAGCCGGCTTCGCCCGCCTCTTCGCGATTGGCGAGCGCGGCGCTGAAAAAGGTTTTCAGCGGGAAGGTGCCCTGCGGCGTGGCGATCAGGATGCCCGAACAGACGCGGCTGACGGTGCTTTCATGCACGCCGATGGCTTCGGCCACCTCGCGCAGGACCATGGGGCGCATCCGGGCGGGGCCGTGTTCCAGAAAGTCGATCTGGCGGCGCACCACCTCGGCCCCGACCTTCAGCGTGGTCTGGTTGCGGTGTTCGACGGCGCGCGACAGCCAGCGCGCGACCGACAGGCGCTCGGCGACATAGGCGTTGGCGGTGACCTCGCGCCGCGACATGCGGCGGGCCTCATCGCTGCGCACGACGACGGTGGGCAGAGTGGAGCGGTTGAGATCGACGCGCCAGCCGCCTTCGCCGCGCGTGACGATCAGATCGGGCGCGCGCTGGGGGATGGGGGTGGCGTCGAAGGTGGCGCCCGGTTTGGGGTTGAAGCTGCGCAGGTGGCGCAGCATCGCCTTGAGGTCATCCATGCCCACATCGCAGGCGCGGCAGAGGCCGCGCAGATCGGCCTGCGCCAGCATCGGCAGGTTGTCGAGCAGGGTGGAGAAGGCGGGCGTGAGCAGGCCGCGATCGGCGGCCTGAAGCGCCAGACATTCGGCAAGGTTGCGCGCGAAAAGGCCCGCAGGTTCCACCCGCTGCAGTTTAACGAGCAACTGTTCGGCTTCTGCTTCGGTGATGAAGAGCCGGTCAGCGATGGCAGCCAGCGGCTGGCCCAGCCAGCCCGACGGTTCCAGCGCATCGAGGAAGGCCTCGGCCATCATCGCCTCGGCGGGCGAGAGGGGGAGGCGGGCGATCTCGGCCGCCGCATGGGCATAGAGCGAGGGGCCGGGATCGGCGGCCAGCTGGCCGATGCGATCCCAGTCGTCGCCGCCCGAGCGCAGCTGCGAGGGAAGGGTGAGGTCGCGGCTGCTGCGCGGTTGCGCGGCGCGGGTGCCCACCTCGAGGAAGGGGTTCTCCTCGGCCTGGGATTCGATGAAGGATTGCAGGTCGGTATTGCCCATCTGCAGAAGCTGGATCGCCTGCTGAAGCTGGGCCGTCACGACGACCGACTGGCGTTGTCCGATGGACTGGGCGGTGAAAAGCTGCATGAGTTTGGTCTCCTTGCAGCAAGTTTGGCGCAACCTGCGCGTGTCGCGCAAAACATCCGTTTGACACCGTGAAATCGGGCAAAGCTGGGGCAAGATGCGGGTTATTGACCCTGTAAGCCATTGATAAAAAAGGGATGCCCCCGGTTCGGATGGACCGGGGGCATCCTTTCGTCTGTCAGGAAACCGTCAGCCGCGGAGCAGACTCAGGACGTTCTGCTTGGACGAGTTCGCCTGCGCGAGCATCGCGGTGGCGGCCTGCGACAGGATCTGGCCGCGGGCGAGGTTCGTCGATTCCTTGGCGAAGTCGGCATCCACGACCTGCGACTTGGCGGTCTGGACCGAGACCGAGATGTTGGTCAGGTTCGAGATCGTCGAGTCGAGGCGGTTGGACTGGGCACCGAGGTTACCGCGCGCCTGGCTGATCTTCTGCAGGGCGACGTCGATCACGCCGATGGCCTTGGCCGAGGATTCGGCGGTGGACAGGTCGATGTCGGCGACCGAGTTCAGTTCAGCGTTGAACGAGGTCTGCGACGTGGTGTCGAAGAAGCCGCCCGCCACTTCCTGCGCGTTGATCGCGAAGGCCTGGGTCGAGGAGAAGTTCACCTGACCGGTGATGTTGGCATCGTCTGCCGCGTTGGTCAGCGTCAGCGTGGCCGGGGTTGCCAGAGATTCACCATCAGCATCCAGCGCTTCGACTTCCAGCGTTGCGGCGGTCGTCGGCGTTTCGGTCGATTCGTAGTTGCTGATCTCGATGTTGCCGCCGGTCGCGTCGGTCAGGATGATTTCGGAGTTGTTTTCGCCCATCGTGGCGGTCACGCCGGTGGACGAGGTCTTGCTGTTGATGGCGTCGCGCAGCGACCGCAGGTCGAGATCGCCGTTGGCATCTTCCGAGATGGCAACGTTGTCACCGATGGAGACGCCGTTGATGTCCATGGTCACCCGGCCCGCTTCGGCACCGGTGGAGAAGGAGATCTTGGCCTTGGTGGTGGCGGTTGCCGACACGCCCGTCTGGGCCGACACGGCGTTGACTTCGGAGGCCAGTTCCTTGGCCGAACGTGCCGCGACGCCCGGAACCGTCGCGTTGCCGGCATAGCCCGAGATCACGAGGCTTTGCGAGGCGACGCCGCCGGTGGCAGCGATCGACGCGGTCGAGGCGCTGTCGAAGGAGCCGATCTTGGTGGCGGCGGTCGAGTCGATCGAGATCGACAGGGTCTGGCCCGCATCGGCACCGATCTGGAACTGCTTGCCCTGGAACGAGCCGTCCATGACCTTCATGCCGTTGAAGGTGGTGTTCTCGGCCACGCGGTTGATTTCCGCGATCAGCTGGCGCGCTTCGGCCGTGATGTTGCCGCGGTCAGAGCCGGTGTTGGTATCGTTGGCCGACTGCACGGCCAGTTCGCGGACACGCTGCAGCATGTTCGAGACTTCGACATGCGCGCTTTCCGTGGTGTCCAGCAGGTTCTTGCCGTCAGCCGCGTTGCGGATGGCCTGATTGATGCCCATCACCTGCGAGGTCATCTTTTCGGCAATCGCCATACCGGCCGCGTCGTCCTTGGCGGCGTTGATGCGCAGGCCCGAGGACAGGCGGGTCATGGCCGTATTGAAATCGTCGTTCACTTTCGTCATGTTCGCCTGCGCGGCGATGGCACCGATATTGGTATTGATCGTCGTCATGGTCTCAGCCTCCTGAAGAATTTCATCGCGCCGAACTCTGCGCTCGGGAATGACAACGGTCTGATCCACGGATGTTTAGCGGGGTGGCGCAAAATCCTGCAAAACATGGGGGCGCCGCCTTTACCCCCGTGCACCTGCGACATGTGCCTCTGCGCCATGCGCGCGAGACGCGCGGGGGCCCGTGCGGGCGCGCGTAGGGAAACCTCATGATAAATTCGTGAGGGGGTATCATCCGCGAAAATGCTGCCGTTCTAGGGGCCAGACCCAAATCCCCGGGAGTGGCAGAATGGATATCGCAACCCTTGTCGGGCTGGTCGGCGCGATCGTTATGATCGTCGGCTCGATGATTTACGCGGGCGGTGTTGCGCCTTTTGTTGATTATGCCTCCGTCATCATCGTGTTTGGCGGGACGTTCTTCATCGTGATGATGAAGATGCCGATGGGCGTGTTTCTGGGCCACTTCAAGGCGATGGGTAAGGCGTTCAAACCCACGACCTTTGACATGCCTGCCGTGGTGGAGCGGACGGTGGAGCTGGCCGCGCTGGCGCGCAAGGACGGGATGATGGCGCTGGAGGGCCAGCAGGTGCCGGACCGGTTCTTCGAGCGCGGGTTGCAGATGCTGATCGACGGGGCGGATGAGGCGAAGCTGGTCAAGGCGATGAAGCAGGAGATCAAGGCGATGAAGGCCCGCCATGAGGGTTTCCACAGCGCCCTGAAGGCCTGGATCGACTATGGCCCGGCGATGGGGATGGTGGGAACGCTGATCGGGCTGGTGCTGATGCTGGGCAACATGTCGGACCCCAAATCCATCGGTCCGGCCATGGCGGTGGCGCTGCTGACCACGCTTTACGGTGCGCTGATCGCCAACGTGATCTTTGGCCCGGTGCTTTCCAAACTGGAGGGTTACACCGCCGACGAGGTGACCTATCGCGAGATGGTCATCGAGGGGCTGCGCGCCATTGCCCGCGGGGAAAGCCCGCGCATGGTGCAGGATCAGATGGTCACCGTGCTGCCCCCGCGCGAGCAGGCGCGGCTGATGGCGGCCTGAGCGGGGTTGCGCCATGGCGGCATCGGCAAAGATCACCATGTTGCGGCCCCCGCCGCCGCCCGTCATCGAAGAGGAGGATGACGGCGACGCGCCGCGCTGTCCGCCTGTCGGCGCGCCTGCGTGGCTGGCAACATTTGCTGATATCGCGACCAACCTGATGGCGTTCTTCGTGCTGATCCTTGGCTTTGCGAAGTTCGACGAGGTGAGCTTCAAGAAGATGGCCGGGTCGATGCGCGAAACCTTTGGCACCGAGATGGTGGCCCCGATCCTGGAGAACCATGAGGGCGGGACGGTGCTGGAGTTGGATTTCAAGCCGCAGGGATTGCCCCCCGATGCCGAGCAGGGAGAGGAACCGCCGACCGGGGATGAAGGCCGCGCCCCAAATCGCGATGGCCCCGATCCGGGGCAATCGCCCGAGGATATCGAACGGCAGGAGGCGGCGGAAGCGGCGGCCGAGGCGTTGATGGAGGCGCTGGCCTCGGGCCAGTTGCAGGTGGAACAGGGCGACCAGAGCGTGACGGTGCGGCTGCCGGAAGGCGCGGGCCAGCCCAGCGCCGAGCAGGTGGCCGAGGCGCTGGCCTCGCTGACAGGGGATACGCCGGAACCGACCGGCACCGCGCCGGGCAGCTTGCCGGATCAGCAGGTGGCGGTGCCGGACCAGCCCGCCGAGGCGGGCAGCGGCGAGGCGGCGCCGGGATCGGGTGGCGCGGGCGGCCCGTCGGCCGGGCGCGCCACGAGCCCCGGCTTTGCCGAGGCCAAGCTGAGCGTGGCGCTGCGCGAGCAGAGCGCGCAGGGGTTGGTCGAGGTGGAGCGGCGCGATGGCAGCGTCTTTGTGACCGTGGGCGCGGGCGGGGCCTTTGCATCGGGTTCGGCCGATCTGACGGCGGAGGCGCAAGAGATCCTGGACCAGATTTCCACCAATGCGCTGGGGCCGGACGCGAAGATCACCGTGACGGGGCATACCGACAACGTGCCCCTGTCGGGATCCCCCTATGAGGACAATTTCGGGCTGGGTGCCGCGCGGGCATCATCGGTGGTGCGGGAACTGGTGGAAAGCGGGCGGGTTGATCCGTCGCAGGTGGTGGCGGTGAGCAGGGGTGAGACGGCGCCGGTCGCCGACAACATGACAGAGGAAGGCCGCGCCAAGAATCGCCGGATCGAGATCGAGATTGATTATGGCGGCGATCAAGGTGGCGCGAATTCTGCAGGGATGCCCTAAACCCGGGGCGGCCCTGTGCCGTTATGGGTGGTGAAGCATAGGGCCGCAGCATGACCGTGGACATCCTTTCAAAGCTGAACACCAACGGCTCGGGGTTGAATATCCGCGAGTTGACCACGTCGCTCGTGGCGGCCGAGATCGACCCGTTGAAGGCGCGGCAGACCACGCGGTCCGAGACGGCGCAGCTGTCGATTTCGGCGCTGGGGCAGGTGCGGGCGCAGTTCACGGCGCTGAATGCGGCGGTGACGACGCTGCGCGAAAACCCGGTGCTGGCGGCGCGGTCGGGCAATGCGGGCGTGGGGGTGAAGATCACCGATCCGTCGAAAGTGTCCACAGCCACCACGTCGATCGAGGTGGAGCAGATCGCGAAGCGGCAGGTGCTGGAGTTTGGCGGCTTCACCTCGGCCGATGCGTTGGTGGGGGCGGGGTCGCTGCAGATCGAGATGGGGGTCTGGTTCGAGGATGCCAATGGCGATCCGGCCTTCGCGCTGAACCCCGAGAGCACGGTGAACACGCTGAACATTCCTGCCGGGGCCACGCTGTCGATGCTGGCCGAGACGCTGGATGTGCTGCCCGGCCTGTCGGCGCGGGTGGTGGACAAGGGGGATGGCACCTTTTCGCTGGGGGTGGTGAGCGAGACAGGCGCGGGCCAGGCGCTGCGCTTTACCGTGGCCGAGACAACGCCGGGACTGGCCGTCTTTGACACCACGCTGACGAACGAGACGCGGCAGATCCAGGCGGCACAGGATGCGGTGCTGCTGGTGGACGGGATCGCCGTGTCGCGACCCGGAAACGTGATGACGGATGTGATCCCGGGGGTGGAGCTGGACATCACCGCGCCCGAAGGCACAACGACGGCGATCAGCTTTACCCGCGACATCGAAACCGCGCGGCTGAACATGCAGGCGCTGGTGGAGCAGTTGAACGGCACGCGCAAGCTGTTGTCGGACCTGTCGGCGCGGGGCGTGGGGGATGCCGATGCCGGCGCGCTGGCCGGGGATCGGCTGGTGGAAAAGCTGAAGGCCGATCTGGGCAGCCTGCTGACGGCGCCGATCAGCGGCTATGGCGGGGCGGCGGTGCGGCTGGCCGATTTCGGGGTGGCGACCAATCGGGACGGCTCGCTCCGGCTGGACAATCGCCGGTTCGAGGCGGCCTTTGCCGCCGATCCGGGGGCGTTCGACAAGGTTTTCTCGGACCGCTTTTCTTCCTCCACCGACGGGGTGGAGGTGACGGGTGTCCTGGGATCGACGGCCAAGGGGGGCAATCTGGCCTTTGTCCGCGATCCGGCGACGGGGACGGCCACGCTGAATGGCGAACAGATGCTGGGCCTGTCGCAGCCGGATGGGCGGACGCAGTATTTCCTGTTCCGGGGGGAGTATTCGGGGCTGATCGTGACGGTGCCGGATGATCTGACATCGACCGAGGTGCGCTATGGCAAGAGCTTCCTGTCGTCGCTGGAGACGATGCTGGATGCGGCCCTGTCGAGCGGGGCGAACAGCCTGACCGAGCGGGAAGATCAGCTGAACGAGCGGGTGCTGGCGGCGACGGATGAGATCACGGCACTGGATGCGCGGGCGGTGCTGCTGGAGCGGCGCTATCTGCAGCGGTTCACGGCGATGGAGACGGCGATCGCGTCGCTCAAGAGCACGGGGAATTACCTGACGAACCTTGTGGCGCAGTGGAACAAGGACAGCTGACGCAGGCGGTTCAGGATGGGGCGAAAGGGGGGTCCCGGGGGGGCCGTTGCCCCCCCCGGCCGGTGCCAGTGATCAGGCAACGAGGCCGCGGCGGATGCCGAACTTCTTCATCTTTTCGATCAGCGTGGTACGGCGCAGGCGCAGCGCGTCGGCGGCCTGGGCGACATTGCCCTGACGGGTGTCAAGCGCGGCTTCGATCAGCGCCACCTCGATATCGCGGATGTAGCCGCGCAGGTCGATATCGCCCAGCTTGCCCAGCGCATCGTGGAACTGGGTCGGGTCGGGCAGGCCGCCCTTGGCGGTGGGGGCGGGCGGTTCGGGTAGCACCACCTCGGCGCTGTCGGCGCAGGGCATTTCCATGCCGAGAAGGTTGTCACGCACATGCCGGGCGGTGACCATGCGGCCCGGCAGCATGACGAAGGCGCGCATCAGGACATTCTTCAATTCGCGCACATTGCCCGGCCAGGGATGGGCGGACAGGGCGCGCAGGGCGCCAAGGTCGAAATGCGGCACTTCGGCGCTGGGGTTGGCGGCGGTGTAGTCTTCGATCAGGCGGCCAAGGATCAGCGGGATGTCGGCGCTGCGTTCGGCAAGGCTGGGCACGGTGAGCGGGAAGACCGAGATGCGATAGAAGAGATCGGCGCGGAAGGTGCCAGCCTCGACCGCGGCGGCAAGGTCGCGATGCGTGGCGGTGACGAGGCGGAAATCCACCGTCTGTTCGGCGGTGCCGCCGAGGCGCTGGATGCGGCGGGTTTCCAGAACGCGCAGGAGTTTGGCCTGCAGCGCCAGCGGCATGTCGCCGATCTCGTCCAGAAACAGCGTGCCGCCGGCGGCCTGTTCGATGCGGCCCGGGCGGGCGCGTTCGGCGCCGGTGAAGGCGCCTTTCTCATGGCCGAAGAGTTCGCTTTCCAGCAGATCGGCGGGGATCGCGGCGCAGTTCACGGCCACGAGCGCGCCAAGCCGGCCCGACGCGCGGTGGAGCGCCTCGGCCACCAGTTCCTTGCCGGCCCCGGTGGGACCCCGCACGAGGACGGCGGCATCGGAGGGGGCGACAGCACTGATCATGCGCTTGAGGGTGCGCATCGGGGCGGTCTCTCCGACGATGATACGGTCGATCGTGGCTACCGGAACGAAGACGGATTTGGTGGCAAGGTCACGGTCGATCCAATGAGTCGTCATAAGGAACCTCCAACGGCAATTAACGCTCACATGATAGCCAGAGCGGCGGGTTAGCAATCATTTCACGGTCGGTCGGGCCTTGGTGAAACGGATGGCGGACGGTCTTTGGTGCGGGGGGATGCCATACTTTCGGATGGGGGGTTTCTTGTTCATTTACAATCGGTTGCCACACCCCGGATCATGCCCGGATCCTGCCGTCACGGGGCATCGCTGAGGATGGCGCGCATGGCTTCGACCTCGCTCCAGCGGTGGCGCAGGCGGGGGGGCAGGTTTTCCGGCAGGGCGAGGCTGGTTGTGGCGGCGGCGATCACCATGGGCAGGTCGGGCGGCGGTTTGCGGGCGGCTGTCGCGCCGGTCCCCCTGCCATCCGGGCGGGCGGGCGGCGGGCGGTCTGCGGCGGCGATGAGGGCGGGAGCTTCACCCGCAGAGGCCGAAACCGATGGATCATCGGAAGGCGTTTCCCCGGTGAAGCCGTCAGCGGGCGGGGCCGCGGCGATGGCGAAGAGCGGTGATCCGGCATGGGCGAGGATGCCGTCCAGCTGCGTGGGGATGGCGGTGAGAAGGACGGCCCCCTCCCCTGCCCCGGCCAGAGCGCCATCGGGCATCCCGTCGGGTGCATCGCCGGGCAGCGGGGGATGGGCGCGGAAGCTGTCGCGGGCGGCGAGCACCTTTTGCAGGTAGCGCTGCCCACGGTCGGGCGTGGTGGAATGGTAGGCGGCGGCGGCCACGTCCCAGGAACCCAGACGGTTGTAAAGCTCTACCATGAAGCGCGCGGCGTAGCGGGTGTTGCGGGCGGGGTCGATCATGTCTTCGGGGCTGGCAAAGCCTGCGGAATGCCATTTCCAGTTCAGCTGCATGCAGCCCACGTCGATATTGGTGACCCCCTCGGCCACGGCCTGTTTCAGATAGGCGAGCGCCTCTTCGCGCGTATCGAAATACATCCCCTTGCCGCCCTGATTGAGCGTCCAGGGCCAGGGCGCGATGCCGCCCCTGCCCGTGCCGCGCCCGGATTCCACCAGCGCGATGGCGGGAAGGAGGCCTTCGGGAAGCCCGGCCTCTGCCCCCGCCTGCGCGGCAAGGCGGGCGCAATCCTGGGCCGCGGCAAGGCCGGGAACCAGCAGCGCGAGGGACAGGACGAGGGACAGGAGGGGCGCGCGGATCATGCGGGGCATGGTGCAAGTGCCGGGCCAGTTGGGGGCTGTCTTGCGGCGGGATCAGCGGATGAAGTCGAAAAGGCTGGTGCTGTTGATCTTGACGAAGGTCTGCTGCGCGGCCTGTTCGGTGAGGAGAAGCTGCTGCAGCCGGGTGATGGCGGCGGCGACATCGAGATCCTGCAGACCGGCGATGGATTTATCCATCCGCAGCTTGCGGTCGGCCAGCACCTGCGCGTGGTCTTCGGCGAGGCGGCCCAAGGCGCCCACCTCGGCGCGCTGGGCGGCGACATGGCCCACGGCATCGGCAAAGGCGCCGACCATGCGGCTGGCCGACATCCGTTCGGTACGCAGGGCGACGCCCACGGCATCGGGCTGGAAGGCCGTATCCAGCGCCACGAGTTGAGCGACGGGCTGGCGGCCTGCGGTGGGCTGTTCGAAGTTGCTGACGGTCATCATGCCGCGGGATTCGAAGATGATGTTTTCGCCGTCATCGGCGAGACGGGCGGTGATGCCGGTGGTCGGGGTGGCCGCGTTGATCGCCGCCAGCATGGCCCCCGGCGCGCCGGTCATCACCTCGGCCGAGATGCGGGCGGTGCCGTCGGGGCCGGTGAGATCGAAGGACAGGGTGGCCGGATCGCGGGTGGTGGCCGGGCTGAAGAGGCCGCGCTGATCGACGCGGTGGTCGGGGCGCGCGGGATTGAGCGGCAGGCTGAGGGTGGCGATCAGATCATCGACCATGTCGAAGATGCTGGTCGATCCGCCGTCATCGGTGGGCACGGACATGAACACCTCAGACCCGTTCAGGCCGGTGGCGAGCATGGCGGTTTCGGTCATCCGCAGGGTGGGGCGGCCCCCGTCGCCGCGATATTCGATGCCATTCGGGCCTTCGGCAAAGGGTTCGTTGCTGCCAAAGCCTGCAAAGAGGGGCAGGCCCATCGTATCGCGGCTGTTGCCCACGGCCTTGAGCGCGGTGCGCAGCGACAAGGCTTCGGCCCGGAGGCCGGCGATGCCCTCTTCGGTCAGGGTGTCGTTGGCGGCCTGAATGGCGATCTGCTGGAACTGGCGGACGATGTTGCCCATCTCGCCGATGGCGAGATCGGCCTGATCGAGACGGTCGGTGGCCAGCGCGGTGTTGTCGGTGAAGCGGGCGACGGCGGCGCGCTGTTCGGTGACGACCGACAGCTTGGCCGCGCGCATCGGATCGGCCGAGGGGCGGGGGTCGTTTTTCCCTGAGGAGATCTGCGCCTGAAGATCGGATACCTCGGCCGACAGGCGGTTGAAGCTTTCCATCGCGATCTTGCCGAAAAGGGCGTTGCCGATGCTGGCGGTCATGGATCAGCCTTTCAGAGCGAGTTGAGGAGGGTGTCGAACATTTCCTGCGCCACGGTCATCACCTGCGCGGCGGCCTGATAGTTCTGCTGCAGTTCGAGCATTCGGGCGGCCTCGGCATCCAGATCGACGGCGCCTTGTTCGGCATCGGCGCGGCGGATGGTGTCGTTCACGGCCTTGCGGGCGCCCAGCGTCTGGTCGGCGGCGGCGGCGCGGACCCCGGTTTCGGATTGCAGGTCCGACAGGATGCGGGCAAAGCCGCCGCGCCCGGTGGCGACATCGGCAAAGCGCAGGGCGAGGATGGCATCGAGCGCGCGGCCGTCGTTGCGGCCGTCGGTGTTGGGCGTGAGGCGGAAGGCATCGCCGGTGACGGGGTTGCCGGTGACGGCGATGGAGAGGCCGTCGATCACCGCGCCGCCGCCTGCATCAAGGACGCGGGTGCCGATGGAGTGGCCGGTGGCGATGTCGAACAGGCCCACGGTGCGCGAGGCGGCATCGAGGACGCGCAGTTCCACCGCCGGGGCGGTGGTGGGGGGCGGGCCTGCGGTGATGTTGCCCGCAAGGCGCAGGGTGCCGCCGCCTGTCATCACGACGATCAGATCCTCGGGCGGCAGGTTGGTCAGCGAGAGGCGCTGCCCCGCGAGGGAGGCGGTCGTGGCGCCCACGTCCAGCGCGCTGCCATCGGAGGAGAGCAGATCGAGGCTGCCGCCGCTGGCCGAGACGGCGGTGCCGAGCGAGGCGAAGCCCGCCGCATCGGCGCCGGGCAGGATGCGCGCGCGGCTGGCGCCCCCGGTCAGTTCCAGCGTGATGGCTCCCGTGCCATCGACGCTGGCCGTGCCGGGGAAGCCGCCGGGCAGCGTGACGGTCGGCCCGGGGGTGACGTTGACGGTGTAGGTGGTGGTGCCGATTTCCACCGTCATGGCGGTGGGCAGGCCCGCGCCGGTGACCGGCTGGCCGGTCAGGCGGGTGACGGGGGCCTGCGCGGCGGCGAGGCCGAAGCTGGCTGCCGAGGTGGAGGTGGGAAGGGTGATGAAGCCTGCATCGGTGGAGCCGCCGTTGACGGCGATCTGCAGGCGGTTGCCCGCGTCGAAGGCGGCGGTCACGCGGCCGCTTTCGGGGCCGGTGACCTGCACCGCGCCGCCGGTCATGCGCAGGACGTAATCCTGACCGTCAAGCTGGATCACGGTGGAGGCGCCTTCGCCCGGAAGCTGGGCCAGCGCCGCGCCGGTTAGGCTGGCGGTGGGCATGTCTTCGCGCAGAAGGGCGGCGAGACCGGCGGCGATGTCGGCAGAGGAGGTGGCCGAAACGGTGGCAGAGTTGAGCGAGACCGTGCGTCCGCCGAGGGTGAGGCCATAGGTGGTGGGGCCTGCCACGGCGGCGCTGCCATCGGCGGCGGGGGCCGAGGCATCGAGCGCGGGGTTGAAGGCGAAGGTGAGCGTGCGTTCGGCCCCGGCTGCGGCGGAGGTGGAGGAGATCAGCCCGCCCGACAGGGGATCGGCGGCGGAGTCAATCCGGTTGCCGTCGATGGTGACGGTGAAGCCCAAGGATTGCGTCAGGGTCACCTGACCGGACAGGCGGGCGGAGGTCTGGCCCGCGCCGAGCAGGACCGGGGCGCCTGCGGGCTGCCCCGCAGCATCGGAGGGTTGCAGGCTGGCGGTGCCGCCCGCGCCATGGGAAAAGCCGGTGATGCGGATGTCGGCGCCGGAGCCCTGCGTGAGCAGCAGGCGGGTGCCATCGGGCGAAAGTTCCGCCGTGATCCCGGTGGCCCCCGTCAGGGCATTGACGGCGAGAAGGAGGCTGTCGAGCCGCCCGCCCGCGACGTTGCCGGACACGGAGAGAGCGGTGCCATTCGTGCCTTCGAGCTGAAACTGCACCGGGCCATCGGCCGTGACGGAGAGGGCCACGGAGGTTTCTGCGCTGGCCTCGAGCCCAGGATAGGCGGCGGTCATCATCTCGGCCAGGCGGCGGGCGCTGCTGCCTTCGGGCAGGGTCAGGGTGATCGGCGCGGCGCCGGGCTGTTCGAGAAGCACGGTGCGGGCGGGCGTGGCGGGGGCCTGCACGCTGCCGGACCATGTGGCGGGGGGCGGGGGCAGGAGCGTGGCCGATTGCTGGCCGGTGCCTTGCGCGCTGGCCAGCGACAGGCCGCGATAGCCGGTGCCACCCGGTGCCTCGAGATAATCGGTGTTGTATTGCGCCCCGGGCAGGAAGCCGTTTGCCGTGGTGAACAGCAGCGCGATGTCGGCGGCCGACATGGGCGTGCCTGCGATCTGGCGCCCTTCGCGGGTGAAGATCTGGAGCGTGCCGCCCTGTGCGCTGGCAGGCGACAGGGCGGCGGGCTGGGCGTCCAGCGTGGCGGCGGTGATGTTGCCGCCCGCGCGCGACAGGGTGAAGCCGCCGTCGGTGCCTGCGGCGGCAAGCCCGAGGCTGGCGAAGGTGTCGCCGGCGGCGGTGTCGAACTGGCCTGAGGTCAGGGCGGCGGCAAGCTGGGCCGAGGTCCATCCCGCCGGGCGGGGGGTGCCATTGGCGAGGGTGGTGAGGTCAAACGTGTAGGGGACGCCGTCCAGCGTGACCGAAAGGCTGGTCGTGGTGGCAGCGGCGGCATCGGAGAGCGCGAAATCGGCAGAGGATTGCGCGCCAAGGCTGGCGAGGCTGGCCGCCGTGGTACCGGCGGGGATGTAGCCCACGACACCCGGCGCCAGCAGCGTGGCGGCACCTGCCGCCGTTCCCGCCCCGGTGAGTTGGGTTGCCATGGCGGGAACGGTGGGTGGCGCCACGGTGGTGGGCGCCATGGCAACGGAGCCGGAGCCCCGGTTCCCGGGCGCGGGGGCCACCAGCGTGGCGACGGCGGCGGCAAGACGTTCCGGCACATCGGGCAGGAAGCGCATGTTGGCGGCAAGCCCGGTCGTGGGGGTGAAGGTGAGGCGGTCGCCATCGGCGGGTTCGCCTTCCACCTCGATCGTCACGCCGGGCAGGACGAGCAGGCGTTCGGCGCTGCCCAAGACATTGCCCAGCGCATCTTCGGCCCGCCAGACATTCAGCGTATTATCGCGGATCAGGGTGATGGGGCCAGTCACATCCGGCCCGGTCGAGGTGACGACAGTCCGGGCATAGCCCTGATTGGTGATGGCCCGCGACATCACCCAGCCGTCGAGCGCGAACATGTCGCCGCCCGGCGCGCCGGTCAGATCGAGGCCTGCGGCGTGGACGGCGTTCATCTCGCCCGCGATCTTGCGCGCGAGCGCGTCGATCTCTTGCAGGGCGGTGTTGATGGCGCCCAGCGCGGTGACATAGCCGCCCAGCGCCCCGGTGCCGATCATGCGGCTGTCGCGGGTGGTGCCGTCGCGGGTGATGGTGAGGGTGAGGTCGGTGCTGCCCGAGACGGACAGGGTGGAGGCGCCGTTCTCACTCAGAAGGAGGGGGCCGCCGCCTTGGGTGCCGAGCGTGACGGTGGCGCGGCCAGCATCATCGAGCGAGACGGAGATGCCAAGGTTTTCGGCCAGGTTCGCAAGCAGGCGGTCGCGTTCGTCATGCAGCGGGTTCAGGGCGCCCACCTGCCCGTTGCTGGCGGAAAAGCGCAATTGCAGATCGCGCAGGTCGCGCAGATCGCCCGTCGCCTGTGTGGCGGCCAGTTCGGCGGCGGCGAAGGTATCTTCGCGCAGGCGCATCAGGCCTGCGGCGATGCCTTGGAAGGCAGAGGCAAGGGTGCGGCCGGATTCGATGGCCACGCGGCGCAGCGAGGTGTCGGCAGGCGAGGCGGCAAGGCTGCCGATGGAGGCGAAGAAATCCTCCAGCGCGGCGTCGATCCCGCCGGTATTGGGCAGCAGTTGGGTTTCCACCGCCATTGCGGCATCGAGATGGACCTGGGCGGCGGACACGTCGGAGGTGCTGGTGCGCAGGCGTTGGGCCAGCAGCGCATCGAAGGCGCGGCGGACCTGTTCGATCTGCACCCCCTGCCCGCCCGTGGCCATGGTGGTGACCGTGGTCTGGGCGCCGCCGATCTGCGAGGTCTGCACATCGCGGCGGCGATAGCCTTCGGTGTTCACGTTGGCGATGTTTTCGCCCGTGACGCCCAGCGCGGTGCGGTAGACCCCGATCGCCGACCGGGCGATGTCCATGATGTTCGACATCAGTCAGCCTTTCCGTTGGGCGTGACGAAACGGGAGAATTGCCGTTCCACGGCATCGGCGATGCCGAGGCCGGTGCGGGCCGAGGCGGAGCGGGCAATCTCGGCATCGAACAGGTCGCGGGTCTTGTCCACGGCGCTGGAGCCCATGATGTCTTCGCCCAGCGAGGCCGAGCGGGCGGCCTTGAGGAATTGGGTGAGGAACAGTTCTTCAAACCCTTCGGCGGCGCGGCGCAGGTCGGCAGCGCTGCCCCGGGTGGGCGAGAGCGAGGGGGCGGCTGCGTTGATCGGCTTGAGGTCCATCAGATCACCACAAGTTCGGCGCGCAGGGCGCCCGCTTCGCGCAGGGCTTCGAGAATGGCGACAAGGTCGGAGGGTGACGCGCCCACGGCGTTGATCGCATCGACGAGCGAGGTGAGCGAGACGCCCGGATCGAAGACGAAGGCGGGGTTGGCCTCTTCCGTCGCGGTCACCGTACTGTCGGGGGTGACGGTGGTTTCGCCCGGCACGATCACGGTGCCGTCGCCCGAGACGACAGTGGCGGACTGGTTCACCTGCGGGTCTTCCGAGATGGAGACAGTTAGCGAGCCATGGGTGACGGCGGCGGGGGTGACGCGGACATGGCCGCCGATGACGACCGTGCCGGTGCGGGCGTTGACCACCACGCGGGCGGCGGGGGCGTCGGGCGTGACCTCGATATTCTCGAGCATCCCCATGAAGGTGACGCGCTGGCCCGGATCATGCGGCGCGCGGACGGAAACGGAGGTGCCGTCGAGGGGCGTGGCGACACCCTCGCCGAAGACGGCGTTCACCGCCTTGGCCACGGCGGCGGCGGTGGAGAAATCGGGACGGTTGAGGTTCAGGATCAGGTTTTCGGTATCCTGAAACGGGGCCTGCACCATGCGTTCCACCATCGCGCCGCGCGGGATGCGGCCCACGGTGGGAATGTTCACGGTGAGCGAGGATCCGTCCTGCCCATCGACGCCGAGGCCGCCCACAACAAGGTTGCCCTGCGCGATGGCGTAGATTTCGCCATCCGCGCCCATCAGGGGTGTCATCAGGAGCGTGCCACCTTTCAGCGACTTGGCCGAGCCCACGGTGGACACGGTGACGTCGATCGTCTGGCCTTCCTTCATGAAGGGGCCAAGTTCGGCCGTCACCATCACGGCGGCGGCGTTGCGGGCGTTGAGATCCGATGTCTCGACCGTCAGGCCGAGGCGCGAGATCAGCGATTGCAGCGATTGCAGCGTGAGACCGGAATTGCCATCGCCCGACCCGGACAGGCCCACGACCACGCCATAGCCCACCAGCGGGTTGGAGCGCACCCCGGCGACCGAGGCGATATCCTTGAGCCGGTCGGCCTGTGCCACGGGGGCAAGGCCGAGGGTCAGGGTCAGGGCGAGGAGCAGCGCGCGGATCACAGCGGCGAGACCACATCAAGGCCGCGGCGCAACCAGCCGGGGCGCGAGGTATCGTGGACGGTGCCTGCGCCCACATATTTGATCACGGCATGGGCGATGCGATCAGACAGAACGACGTTGTCGGCGCTGATGTCTTCGGGGCGGACCACGCCGGTGAGGCGAACATATTCGTTGCCATTGTTCAGGGTCAGGCGTTTCTGGCCCATGATCTCCAGCATCCCGCCCGGCAGGACGCGCACCACCTGCACCGAGAGGCGGCCCGACAGCGAGTTCGACTGCTGGGCCTGCCCGCGACCGGCGAAGGATTGATCGGTCCCGTTGTCGAGCACCCCGTCATCAAGGCCGAGCGTCAGGGCATCGGGCATGTCGATGGAATAGTCATTGGTGCGCGAGCCGGAGGTGGATTGCGTCTTGGAGGCCTGGAAGCGTTCTTCGAATTGCACGGTGAGGATATCCCCCACCCGTGCGGCGCGGCGGTCGGAGGCAAAGATGCCGCCCGAGGACGCGGTGTAGATCCCGCCCGTCGGCAGGGCGGCGCTGTCGGTATAGGCGTCTTCGGGGAAGACCGGGGCGAAGTTCAGCGACTCTTTCTCCTCGATATAGGTGGGGGTGCAGGCGGCGGTGGCCAGCAGCAGGGCGAGGGTCGCGGAAAGACGGGCGGGGGCGGATTTCATCAGGGGGCCTCAGGTTCTTCGGATCAGAGTTTGTTGGAAAGGAAGCGCATCATCTCGTCTGATGCGGAGATGGATTTGGAGTTCACCTCGTAGGCGCGCTGGGTTTCGATCATGTCGACCAGTTCCTGCACCACGTTCACATTGGAGGCCTCGAGCGCGCCTTGGACCAGCTTGCCCATGCCGTTTTCATAGGGGGCGGCGACGATGGCGGGGCCGGAGGCGGAGCTTTCCACGACGAAGTTCTCGCCGATGGGTTCCAGGCCGCGCGGGTTGCTGAAGGCGGCAAGCGTGATCTGGCCCACCTCCTGCGCTTCGACCTGATCGGGGATCTGGACCGAGACGATGCCATCGGCCGAGATGTTGATGGCGGTGGCGCCATCGGGGATCTGGATTTCAGGCTGGATCACATAGCCCGAGGTGGTGGTGAGCGTGCCTTCGGGATTGCGCGACAGGGTGCCGTCGCGGGTGTATCCGATGCGGCCATCGGGCAGCAGGACCTGCAGGAACCCCTGCCCGTCGATCGCGAGGTCGAGCGCGTTGTCGGTGGTGACAAGGCTGCCCTGGGCGTAAAGCTTTTCGGTGTTCACCACGCGCACCCCGGTGCCGACGGCGAGGGGGGTGGTCAGCGCCGTGCCTTCGGACGTGGGGGCGCCGGCGGGGCGGATGTTCTGGTAGAGAAGGTTTTCGAAATTCGCGCGGTCGCGCTTGAAGCCCGTGGTGTTCACGTTCGCCAGGTTGTTGGCGATGACCTGCATCCGCAGCTGCTGGGCATTGAGGCCGGTCTTGGCCACATGCATTGCATCGGTCGACATCGGGGGCACCTCTTTGCGTGTCTGTCACGCCTGATGCTGCAAGCCCCGTGCCATCCCCCGACCGGCCCGCGCTGCATTTTAGCGGCGCGGGCGAAAAATCAGGATTCCGGCATCCGCAGGAGGCGCGACCCGGCCTCGTCCAGTTCCTTGGCGGTGGTGATCATGCGGATGTTCAGTTCGAAACTGCGTTGCAGTTCGATGGAGGAGATCAGCTCTTCGGTCGCGTTGACGTTGGAGCCTTCGAGCGCGCCCTGCGCGATGCGGCCGGTCTGATCGGGGGGCGGCAGGGGCGTGCCGGGGGTGGGGCGGATGTGGCCATCCAGCCCCTTGATGAGCGAGAGGCCTGTCGCACGGGTGGTGGCGATGGTCGCCACCTCGACCCGTTCGCCGGGCTGGCCATCCAGTGGTTCCACGGTGATGGTGCCGATCTCGTTCACCATGATGGAGCGGAAGGGGGGCAGCGTGATGGGTTGCAGCCCCTGATCCAGCACCGCCTCGCCCGCGCCGTTGACGAGCGCACCTTCGGGGGTGACGCGCAGATCGCCCCGCCGGGTGAGGGCCGGGCCGCCCTGCCCTTCGTCGGGGCGGACGTAGAACCAGCCTTCATTGGCCAGCGCCAGATCGAGCGGTTCGCCGGTCTGGTTGATGAAGCCCGCCAGATCCGAGAAGGCGGCATGTTCTTGCGGGATCTGGTAGGCGCGGGATTGCAGGACGCCCTGTTCCTCCATCACGAAGGCCTGACCTTCGGGCATGATGTCGCGGCGGAACCCCGGAACCGTCTGGTTGGCGAGGTTCTGCGCGTTCGCGATCTGCGCGCCCCGGATATGGGCGATGCTGTTGAGCGCGGTGTGGATCAGCTTGTCCATGTCAGGTCATCCGCCGGGGGCGCGTCAGCTGCGGATGTTCATGATCGTCTGCATGAGCGAGGTGGAGGTTTCCATCGCCTTCGCCGAGGCCTGATAGTTGCGCTGGGCGGAGATGAGGTTGACCAGTTCCTCGGTCAGTTCGACGTTGGAGCGTTCGAGCGCGCCGGGGCGCAGGTTGCCGAAGCCGGGGGTGCCGGGGGCGCCAGCGATGGGCGGGCCGCTGTCGGAGGTGGAGCCGAAGCTGGCCTTGCCCTGCACCTTGAGGCCCTGCGTATTGGCGAAGTTCACCAGCGCGATCTGGCCCATCGGGCGGCGGCCCATGTCGCCATAGGTGGCCCAGACACCGCCTGCGGCATCCAGTTCGAGGTTGGTCAGACCGCCCGCCGGGGCGCCATCATGCGAGGCCGATTGCACGACGAAGGGATCGTCAATCAGCCGCGAGCCGCCGAGATCAACCGTCAGCCCGCCAGGCCCGAAGTCAAGCGATCCGCCCGCCGTGATCGCGCCCGCCCCATCAAAGGTGACGCGGGGCAGGATCAGCGGATCGGTGGGCGCCAGTTCCTGACCCTCCACCATCAGGCGCAGTTCGTAGACCGTCTCTGCGGTGATCGGATCGGGACCGGAGACCTTGAAGAAATAGGCCTCGGCCTCTTGCGGCATGCCGGCGGCGTCGAAGATCGGGATCGCGGTGCGGAAGGCATAGGAGGTGGGATCGTCGGGATCGAAGGCGTTGGTGGGCGGGACGGCATCCTGCTGGCCCAGCATCGCATCATCGGAGGGCAGATCCACCTGCAGTTCCACCGTGCTGGTGGGCGTCGGCGCGCCGAGTTCCGCCGGAATGGTCAGGGGCACGGCCTGCGACAGCTGGTTGGTCAGCGCCACACCGTCGAGCCCCACCGGCCAGGCGAGGAGTGAATCGCCCGAGGCGTTCACCACGCGGCCGGTCGAATCCATGTTGAAGGCCCCGGCCCGGGTGAAGCGGGTTTCCCCCGCCATGGCCGCGCCGACAGGTGCCTGCTGGATGGCAAAGAACCCCTGCCCTTCGATGGCGAGATCCAGAAGGTTGCCGGTCGTGACGACGTTGCCTTGCGTGTAATCCTGCGCCACGCGCTGGACGTTGACGCCGGAGCCCACCGCCGTGCGCTGGTTGGACATGGGCGAGGAGGAGAAGACATCGGCGAATTCGACGCGGCTGCCCCGGAACCCCACGGTGCCGACATTGGCGATGTTGTGCGAGGTGGCCGAGATTTCGGTCTGGGCGGCCATCAGGCCGGAAAGGGCGGTGCTCATCGACATGGGCGGATTGTCCTTTGGTTCGTATCTTGGGGACGTGTTTGGGGGACGGTGGTTGGGGGCGGATCAGCGGAAGGCTTCGACTTCGAGCGCGTTGAGCGCGCCGTAATCTTCGATCTGAAGGGTCAGGTCGGCCCCGTCGGCGCCGTTGCGGGCCGACAGCACCTTGGCAAAGACGGAAGGCCCGACCTGTGCGGTGCCGGTATCGGTGGTGGCCGATACGGTGACGCGGACAGGGCTGCGGTTTTCCACCATGGCGGGCGGCAGGCCCGCCCAGGAGAAGCCCATGAGCCCCGCCGATTGCGCGGCATAGCTTTCGGTGTGCAGAAGCGTGCCGGTCGTGGCGTCGGAATAGCTGACGGTGACGGAGCTTGCGGCCTTTGGCAGATCGACGACGCCGTTGATGGTGCCGTCCTTGCCCGCGCGGGCGATGTTGCCGGGGACCAGCACCTCATGCCCCAGAAGGTTGGCGGCGGTGGAGATGCGGAAATCGCGCATCCCGTCGCCGAGGCTTTCGAGCGTGTCGTTCACCTTCTCGATCCCGCTGACGGTGGAGAACTGGGCAAGCTGGGCGAGGAATTCGCCGTTTTCCATGGGCTGCATGGGATCCTGGTTCTTGAGCTGGGCGAGCATGAGGGTGAGGAAATCCTGCTGGCCGAGCGCGTTCGCGGTGGCCGCATTGCTGGAGGCGGCCGTGGCGTTGGCGGTGCTGGTGGCGGCGGGAACGGTGGTGTTGAAGGTGATCATCGCGGTCCTTTCGGGGGCAGTCCGGGCAGGCCATGGGGGCGGGGCTTACTGGCCCATCTGCAGGGTTCGTGCCATGAGCGCGCGGAGTGTCGTCATGGTTTCCAGCGTGTTCTGGTACTGGCGGCTGGCTTCCACCATTTCCACCATCTCTTCTTCGGTGTTCACGGCGGCGGCGTAGACGAAACCTTCGGCATCGGCGGAGGGGTGATCGGGTCGGAACTGCTTTTCCGGCTGACGGTCCAGCATGACGACGCTTTCGACGGTGGCGGTGGAGAGGCCGGAATTGGCCTTTGCGTATTCGGTTTCGAACACCGGTCGGAGGGCGCGGAAGGCATCCTCGGGCGTGGTGGCGACGGTGGAGGCGTTGGCGAGGTTGGAGGCCACGGTGTTCATGCGCACCATCTGCGCGGCCATGGCGCGGGCGCCCACATCAAAGACGTTGCGGATATCCGTCATGATCACTCCCCTTTGATCGCGGTCATCAGACCCGAGATGCGGCGGTTCAGCAGTTGCAGGCTGGTCTGGTAGCGCAGGGTGTTTTCGGCGAACTCCATCTGTTCGACGGGCAGTTCGACGGTGTTGCCGTCAAGCGAGGCGTTGAGGGGCACGCGATAGCCAAGGCCTGCATCGGCGAAGCCGCCGCCCAGATGGCCGGGCGCCGTGCGGGCAAGGTCGAACCCGCCATTGGCGCGGGAAAGTTCGGCCTCGAAGTCGAAGTCGCGGGCCTTGAAGTTCGGGGTGGCCGCGTTGGCGATGTTGGAGGCAAGGATTTCGCCGCGTTTTTCGCGCAGCATCAGGGATTGGGCGTGCAGGCCTATCGATTCCGCGAAACTGACCGTCATTGACCTTGATCCTTCTGCGCCGGGCGGCCCGGCCTTTCTGGCGCGGGATGTGCAAGGGGCGTGCCAACTGGGGCGGAACATGGGCGTGCGGCGAAAGCGATCAGCGCTGGAGACGGTGAGCAAGGCCTTGGTCAAGGCGGTTGCCGATCTGCCATCGGCGGCTGCCGTGGTACGGCTGAGCGAGTATGCCGCCCGCGAGCCTGCGGGATTGCGGCGGCGCGCGCTGCTGGCGGCGCGGATTGCCGTGATGCGCCGGGCGCTGGATGCGCCTGATCCGGTGCTGGTGTTGCCGCCGCCCGCGCCAGACCCCGAGCCGGAGCCGGTGGTGGTGCCGGTGGTGAAGGCGCCGAAGCCCCTGTCGAAGGGGGTGATGATGTCGATCAACCTTGATGACGTGGCGCGGATGCTGTCGGCGCAGGAAGAGACCCCCGCGCCGCCCCCTGCCCCCGCATCCGAGCCTGCACCCGAGCCCGAAACTGCGCCTGAGACTGTTCCTGTGCCTGGGGTCGTGCTGCCGGACCCGGCCGCGACCTTTGCAGCGCTGGATTGGGAAGATACGGCCGCCCGGCTGGATCCGGGCGAGGTGCCGGGGATGGCGTCGGCCGATCCGGGGGCGGATTGGGATCAATGGGCGCCGATGGCAGAGAGCGCCAAGGCGGGGGCGGTTTCTGAGGGCGAGGCGCCCGTCTTCGCGGCGGCCTCTGGCGCGGCGAAGGCGCTTGCCAAGCGCGGCAAGGCGCAAGGGGTGCTGGCCGATCCCGGTGCGGCCTTTGCCGCGCTGCTGACGGGAGAGGAACCCGCTGCGGCGCCCGAGGCTGCGCCCGCACCGCCCGCAGCGGAACCGGGTGCGGCGTTGAGCGATCCCGCCGCAGCCTTGGCCGCGCTGGCCGCGCCCGGGGCTGCTGCCCCGGCGAAGGCACCCGCCAAGCGCGGCAAGGCGCAAGGGGTGCTGGCCGATCCCGGCGCGGCCTTTGCCGCGCTGCTGAAGGGCGAGGAACCCGCTGCGGCGCCCGAGGCTGCGCCCGCATCGCCCGCAGCGGAACCGGGTGCGGTGTTGAGCGATCCCGCCGCGGCCTTGGCCGCGCTGGCCGCGGACGAGGCTGCCGCCCCGGTGAAGGCACCCGCAAAGCGCGGCAAGGCACAAGGGGTGTTGGCCGATCCCGGCGCGGCTTTTGCCGCGCTGCTGACGGGTGAGGAACCCGCTGCGGCGCCGGAGGCTGCGCCTGCATCGCCCGCAGCGGAACCGGGTGCGGCGTTGAGCGATCCCGCTGCGGCCTTTGCCGCGCTGGCAGCGCCCGCGTCTGCCCAAGGGTCGGCGGCCCCGGCGAAGGCACCGAAGCGCGGCAAGGCGCAAGGGGTGTTGGCCGATCCCGGCGCGGCCTTTGCCGCGCTGCTGACGGGAGAGGAGCCCGCTGCGGCACCCGCAAAGGGGAAGGGCGTGGCGATGGATCTGTCGGCGCAGTTTGCGGCGATGAAGGGTCTGGGCGATGGATCGGATGGCGGCCGTTGAGGCGGCGCTACAGCGCGAGGGCGGGACCGGCGTTCAGCGTAACGCCATTGTCGCGCAGATCGAGGACCGTGCGCAGAAGCACCTTGCGCGCGGCGGTGAGTGCCGTGGCGGCGGCGGGGGCATCCCCCGCCTGGGCGGCGGTTTCATAGCGCAGGAGTGCGGCATGCAGACCGGCAAGCCCGATCGAGGCCGCAGCACCCGCAGATTTGTGGGCGGCTTTGGCGGCCTGATCGAAGGCGGCCTTCAGACCCAGTTCCTCAAGCTCGATCATCAGGGCGTCCGCCTCGTTCAGAAGGCGGCTGGCGATGCGATCCACGAATTCGGCACCCATTTCGCGCTGTGCTTCGCGCAGGACATCGAGATTGAGGATGGCGGGTTCTGCTGCGGGGGGCGCGGCGGGGATGGCCTGCGCAGGCGCGGCACCCCGGGCATGGGTGGCGATGACCGCCATGAGCGCGCTGCGCGTGACGGGCTTGGCCAGCACGTCCGTCATGCCGGCAGAGAGGAATTCGGGCATCCGTTCGGGAATGGCGTTGGCGGTGACACCGATGATCGGCACGGTCCGGCAGGCACCATGGGCGCGGATGCGGCGGGTGGCTTCGATGCCATCCATGCGCGGCATGGAGATATCGGTGAGGATCATGTCATAGGCGGTGGTTTCCGCCTTCTCGACCGCTTCGACACCATCGACGGCATTGCTGACCGTATGGCCGCGCAGGCGGAGCATCTCGCTCAGGAGCAGGCTGTTGATCGGGTTGTCCTCGACCACGAGGATGTGCAGCGCGGGGGCCTCTTGATCGGATGTGGGCGGGGTGGCGGCGCTGGGGCGGGTGGCTTCGACCGCGACCGGAAGGGTGACGTCAAGGGTGAAGGTGCTGCCCTTGCCGAGGGTGGAGACGACGCGGATCGCGCCACCCATCGCCTCGGCGGACAGTTTGGCGATGCCAAGGCCCAGCCCGGTGCCATCGCGCATGCGCGCGAAGGAGGAATCGAGGGTTTCGAAGTTATGGAATATGCGTTCGAGATCCTGTTCCGCGATCCCGATCCCGGTGTCGGTGATGTCCACCGCCAGGTGCAGGCGGCGCCCGTCTTCCAGCGTGTCGGCCCGCAGCGAAACGGTGATTGACCCCGCATCGGTGAACTTGATCGCGTTGCCGAGCAGGTTGTAGAGCGCGCGCAGGAACAGATGCTGCGAGGCGGTGACGCGCGGGATCGGATCGGCGGGTTCTTCGAAGACCAGCCGGTTGCCGCGCTTTCCCGCATGGGGAAGGTGCTGGGTCACCAGATCGCGGACCACCTGCACGGGCGAGAAATCCGTCACCTGATCGCCGCCCGTGCGATTGGCGCCGAGGCGGGTGAGTTCCAGCACGTTGTTGACCTGATCCAGGGCCGCCGTGCCGCAGGACAGCACGATGTCGGACAGCCACGCTTGCCGTTTGTCGAGATCGGTGGAGGTTTGCAGCAGTTCCGTCGCGGCGATGAGGCCGTTGAGGGGGGTGCGCATCTCGTGGCTCATGACGGCGAGGAAGCGGGCCTTGGCCTCTTCGCCCTTGAGCGCGTCGTTGCGGGCCTTGCGCAGGCTTTCCTCGCGTTCGATCCGTTCCGAAATGTCACGGATGAAGGCGATGAACATGGGGGCGCCATCCGCGCTCATGGCTTCGGCGAGGGCGACCTCGATCGGCAGGGTGGTGGCATCGCGACGGTGGCCGATCATCTGCAGGCGGCCATCCTGAAGATCGGCCGCGCCATCCCGGAACTGGGTGCGCAGGGTGGCGAAGGGGTCTTCAAGGCCCTCTTTCGACAGCATGTCGCCGAGATTGAGGCCGCTGAATTCGTCCCTGCGGCGGCCGAACAGGCCTTCTGCAGCACCGTTGCAATCGGTGATGCGGCCCAGCGCATCGCAGATCACGAGGGCGTCGAGCGAGCTTTCGATGACGGCGCGCAGGTTGTGGACGGCGCGCACGGTGGTTTGGGCGCGCCGGGCCTGGGCGCGGTTCTGCTGGACGATGACCACCGAAAGCGCGGCCATCAGGGCGAGCAGGCCGAGCGCGGAGGCGGCGAAGATCTGCAGCGACCGGCGCAGTTCGCCGCGCCGGGCATCGCCGCTGGCCAGGAGGGCCTGCAGCGATTGCACGACATCGGTGCGGACCTGTTCGGCGACGCCGTTCATCTCATCCCGGATCGCGGGCAGGGCCGTGGCGAGCGCGGCATCATCGCCATCCATGAGGGGGGTAACACGGTCGAAGAACGCGCCGTCGGCCCAGAGCGCGCTGCGCAGCGAATTGTTGATCGGCAGGCCTTCGAGACGGCCGGATTGCGCCAGCACGTTGAAGCGGCTGTAGAAGATATCGAAGGCCAGACGCAGATCATCGAGCGCCTGCGGATCGCCCGGGCGATCCATCGCGACGAGGATGGCGCGTTGCAGTTTCAGCGTGTCCACCTCGACCTGGGCCATGGTCCAGGTGGCGTTGTCGGAATTGACCGAGGAGGAGCGTTCCAGTTCGTGGTCGATCTGGAGGAAGACATTGGCCATCACCGCCAGCGTGACCAGAATGACGAGCGCAAGCACGACCTGCCGAATCCGCACCGCGGCGCGGGCGATACGGCTTTCCTGCAAGACTTCGTCAAAGAACTGGCTCATTCACGGATCCGGGGCACCGGCCTTGCTGTCGCTGACGGCGCGGCGCCCCGCATGGGCGCAGCGCCACGGTTCATTCGTTGACCGTCAGCCCCGACAATTGCCAGATGCTCCAGCCATAGACCAGTTCGGTCTGATAGTCTGGACCGGCATCATAGGGAAAGACGATCCAGAGCGGGCCCTTGTCCCGCCGCGAGAAGGGTTCGCCGTTGATGTGGTAGGCGATGATGGGGACCTGATCCTCGATCACGTCGAAGGGGATTTCGACGCTGTAGTTGTTCAGCGCCGTGGCGGTGACCGTGGCGCCCTTGGCACCCACCGCGTCCAGCAGCACCTTGAGCGGCACCCCGTCGAAGCGGGTCATGCCTTCCGTCCAGGTCGTGGTGGTGTCAAAGCCAGAGGCGGGCAGCGCCTGCAGCATGGCCATGTCGAATTCTGCGCCATCGGCGCTATTTGTCGTTGAAACGGCGCCGTTGACCGTGAGGATCACCTCATCGGTCGGGGTGGCGATTTCGGCGGCGACGGGCTGGCCGATGGTCATGAGCAGAACAGCCGAAACCGCCGCGATGCGGCGTCTTGCGAAGGACAGGATCATCACACTCTCCCAAACCGGAACTTCTTGGCGGACAGGATAGCGCAACGCCCTGGATTCACGATTCCAATTACGGATGCATTCCCATCCGAAAGTATGGGACGTGGTGAAGTTAGTCGGGCCGGGGCCTGTGTATGATTGTTTTATCGCGTAAACGTCGTATCGTTAGGTCTGGGTGATGCAGGCCCTTGAACCGTAACTGTTTGTTTAGATGGCCCAAGGAATGTGTGTGTGGGCGAAGGAATGGAGCAAGGCAGTCAAATGAGCGCGTTGAACGGTATGGCGGCAGATAAGATTCGCATTTTGATCGCTGACGACCATGAAATGGTGCTGGATGTCTTTGCGATGTACCTGTCTTCGGCCTCGGACATGGCGGTGACAACGGCGAAAACGCTGGACGAGGCGGTGGAGCGG
The DNA here is from genome assembly GCF_009908315.1 of Paragemmobacter ruber. GTDB lineage: Bacteria > Pseudomonadota > Alphaproteobacteria > Rhodobacterales > Rhodobacteraceae > Paragemmobacter > Paragemmobacter ruber. Next base: position 56,950 of record NZ_JAAATW010000004.1, on the reverse strand, counting down.
ATCAGCGCGGAGGGGCCCTATGACGTGGTCCTGCTGGACCTGAACATGCCGGGCATGAATGGCGTGGCGGGTTTGCGCCGGGCGATCAAGCTGAACGCGGGCAAGCCGGTGGCCATCATTACCGGGAACCCCACGCCGCGCATGCTGGACGAGATCATGAATGCCGGATCGTCCGGCATCGTGCTGAAGACGACCGGGGTGCGGTCGCTGGCCAATGCCATCCGTTTCATGCATGCGGGCGAGCATTATATGCCGCTGGAGCTGGTGCGGGATCGGCATAACGCGGGCCGGACGACCAAGAACGGGCGCCTGTCAGACAAGGAGATGATGGTCCTGTCCTATCTGGCAGAAGGCAAGCAGAACAAGGAAATCGCCAACGATCTGAAGCTGGCGGAACCCACGATCAAGATGCATGTGACCAGCATCTGCAAGAAGCTGACGGCATCGAACCGCACGCAGGCGGTGATCGTGGCGCGGGATCTGGGCCTGATCTGAGGCTGCTGCGCGGCCCCTTCCCGGGCGTGACGCGGGACCTATTCACATGCGGTGGGGCCCCGGGTCAGGCCCGTGGCGCAATTGCCTTGAGGGCCGCCTTTCGTTCGCGGATCGAGATATAGGTAGCGCAGGCGATCAGGATGGCGACACCGAAGAACGTCCAGCCATCGGGGAAGTCGCCGAAAAACCACCAACCCGCGAGGGTGGCCATGATGATTTCGGTATAGGCGAGGGGCGCGAGGAGCGATGCCTCGGCATGGTCGTAGGCGCGCACGATCAGGAAATGGCCCACGGTCGCGAAACAGCCGATCAGGAAGAGGAGGCCCCATTGCGCGGCGGTCGGGGGGTCCCAGAGGGGGATCACGGCGAGGGTGGTGAGGATCGCACCCATCAGGCTGGTGTGGAAGGTGGTGACCATGGCGGGGGCGCTGCCCGCGATGCGGCGGGTCATGGCGAAATAGACGGCGAGGGAGGCGCCCGCGCCGAGGGCGAGGAGCGTGCCGGGGTTCAGGTCGGTGAAGCCGGGGCGGATGATGATAAGGGTGCCCACAAAGCCCACAGCCACGGCGGCCCAGCGGCGGGGGCCGACCTTTTCGTTCAGCAGGATGGGCGAGATGGCGGTGAGGATCAGGGGCTGAACGAAGAAGATCGCCAAGGCGTCGGCGATGGGCAGGTATTTCAGCGCCGAGAAGAAAAGGAAGGTCGCCGCGATGAGGAGGGCGGCGCGCAGCGTGTGGTAGGCCGGGCGATCGGGGCGGATGGCCGGAATGCCGCCGTGGCGCAGGGTGAAGGGCAGTGTGAGGAGTGCCGAGAACGCCATGCGGGCCCAGACGATTTGCAGGATGGGCATCCCCTGATTGCCCAGCATCTTTGCCACGACATCGAGGAAGGGCAGCACCGCCATGGCGCCCAGCATGAGGGCGATGCCGATGATCGTGCGGGGTTTTTCAGGATCCATCAGCGATGGGTAGCGGGCGGCGGCGGGGAAGCCAAGGGCGTTATCCGATCGGATTGCGGCGAAGCCAGTCGGCCACGAAGCGCGCCGCCGTTCCGGGGCGAAGGGGGCGGTCGGACCAGAGGCGGAGGCCTGTGGGAAGGGTGAGGCGCTGCGGGAAGGGGGCGATCAGGCGACCGTCCTTCAGGTGATTGGCGATCAGGGTTTCGTGGCCGATGAGAAGCCCTGCGCCGTTCACGCATTCCTCGACCGCCAGCGCATAGAGCGAGAAGGTGGGGCCTTGGGGGATGTGCGGCGGGTCGGGCAGGGTTTGCGCCCAGAGCTGCCAGTCGTCGGACCATGTCGCATCTGACAGGCAGGGATGGTGCGCGATGTCCTGCGGGGTTTTCAGGCGGGCCGCGAGGGAGGGGGCGCAGACAGGGAAGAGGGTGTCTTGGGTCAGGCGTCCTTCGGCGGCGTCCGAGTAGAAGAGCGAGAGGTCGTAGGGGCTGCGCTTGAGGTTGGGCGGGATTTCGAGGGCGGTGATGGAAACCGTGATGTCGGGCGCGGCCGCGCGCAGGGCAGGCAGGCGGGGGGAGAGCCAGAGTTGGGCGATGGCGGGCAGCGTGGCGATATGAACGATGCGCGGGGCTGCGGCAGCGCGGAGATCGTTGACGGCCTGACCAAGCGCGTCGAAGGCCTGCGTGAAGTGCGGCAGCGCCTGCTGGCCCAAGGTGGTGAGGCGGACGCCACGCGGGGTGCGAGTGAAGAGGGGCGCGCCGAGGGTGGCTTCCAGTTGCTTGATGTGGGCTGTCACCGCACCGGGAGTGACGCCCAGTTCCTGCGCGGCGGCGGCAAAGCCGTTGAGGCGGGCGGCAGCTTCGAACGCGCGCAGCGCGGTGAGGGGGAGGTCCTTGGGGCGGGGTGGGGAGACGGGCATCGCAAGACTTAGATTTTCTGAGCCTAGATTTCCGCATTTCTGATTTGCGGGCAAGGGGGGATGGTGGTCGGATGGGCGGGCAACAGAGGAGTTTCCGCCGATGACCCATCTTGAACGCCGCGGCTGGGTGCCTGCCGCCTGCGAGGATCATGTGATGACGCTGGCCGCGCAGGCCGCTGCCGGGACGGCCGAGGCGGTGGAGGCGCGGTTGGAGGCGCTGATGGCCTGGAACAGCGATATCCACGACCGGGAGTGTTTCAACCTGAACCCCGCAACCAATGTGATGAACCCGCGGGCAGAGGCGGCGCTGGCGCGGGGGTTGGGATCGCGGCCATCGCTGGGCTATCCGGGCGACAAGTACGAGATGGGGCTGGAGGCGATCGAGGAGATCGAGGTCATCGCGGCGGAACTGGCGGCAGAGGTGTTCGGCGCCTCGTTCGCCGAGATCAGGTGCGCGTCGGGGGCGATGGCGAACCTGTATGGCTTCATGGCGCTGGCGCAGGCGGGGGATACGATCATCGCGCCGCCCCCAGCGGTGGGCGGGCATGTGACGCATCACAAGGCGGGCTGCGCGGGGCTTTACAGGTTGGTGACGCATGACGCGCCGGTCAATGCAGATGGCTATACGGTGGACCTTGGCGCGCTGCGCGAGATGGCGTTGCGGGTACGGCCGAAGATCATCACCATCGGCGGATCGTTGAACCTGTTTCCCCATCCGGTGCGCGAGGTGCGGGCGATCGCGGATGAGGTGGGGGCATGGGTCCTGTTCGATGCGGCGCATCAATGCGGGATCATCGCCGGGGGTGTCTGGGCGAACCCGTTGGATGAGGGGGCGCATCTGATGACGATGAGCACCTACAAGAGCCTTGGCGGGCCTGCGGGCGGGTTGATCGTGACGCGGGATGCCGGGATTGCCGAGCGGCTGGACCGGATCGCCTTTCCGGGGATGACGGCCAATTTCGATGCGGCGAAGTCGGCGGCTCTGGCGATTTCGCTTCTGGACTGGCGGGTGCATGGCCGGGCCTATGCGCAGGCGATGGTGGATCTGGCGCGGGCGCTGGCGGGGGAGTTGGCGGCGTTGGGGCTGCCGGTCTTTGCTGCCGACCGGGGGATGACGACGAGCCATCAGTTTGCGGTGGAAGCGGCGGCGTTCGGGGGCGGTCAGGCGGCGAGCAAGACCTTGCGGAAGGCGGGGTTTCTGGCCTGCGGAATCGGGCTGCCGATTGCCGCGGTGGAGGGCGATCTGAACGGGTTGCGGATCGGGACGCCAGAGCTGGTGCGCCGGGGGGTGACAGTGGCGGATGCGCCGGCGCTGGCGGCGCTGATTGCCGAGGGGCTGCGGGGCAATGATCCGGGGGCCGTGGCCGCGCGGGTGCGCGAGATGCGGGCGCGGTTCACGGGCGTGCATTACATCCGGGGCTGAGGGCGCCCAGCAGGGCGTCCAGCGCGGGGCGCGGGTCTTCGGGGGCCTGCGCCAGAGCCATGCCATGCGCCCAGTCGATGAGGATGTCGCGCCAGAGTTTGGCCTTGGCTTCGGGGAGGGTCTGGCGGAGCAGCGCGTCGAGCGTGTCGGTGATGCGCTGCGCCCCTATCGGTAGGGGGCCGGGGATGCGGAAGAGGGCGAGCGTCAGGGTTGGGTGGCGGCGGATGGTGGCGGTGTAGGCGGTCAGGAGTTCACGGATCGTGGTGCCCGTGACGCCCCTGTAGGTGCGGTCGGCAAGGCTGTGGATCAGGGCGTCGCGGGTGCCGATATGGTGCTGGATCGCCATGGGGGTGACGTTCATCCGTGCCGCCAGGGCGCGGATTGTCAGGGCGGTTTCGGATTGGTCGAGGAGGGCGAGGGCTTCGGTCAGGATCGCGTCCTGCGTCAGGCGCGGGGTGGTGGGGCGGCCTGCGGTCATGCGATGCGCCATGTGGATTGGACGAGGCCGGAGGGGAAGGCCGTGGTCGCCTCATGGGTCAGCGCGATGTCGGCGGGGAGGGTGCCGAAGAGGGGGCGGCCTTGGCCCAGAAGGACGGGGACGGTGGAGATCGTCAGGGTGTCGATCAGGCCGTCGCGGAGGAAGGATTGGATGATCTGGCCGCCGTCGATATAGGCGCGGCGGTGGCCTTGGGCGGCGAGGTGGTCCATCGCCCGGTTTGGGGAGAGGTTGGCGAGGGTGACTTTGCCTTGCAGGTGGTCGGGGATGGAGCGCAGGCTGCGGGACAGGACAAGGACCGGAAGCGTGTAGGGCCAGTGGGCGAACTGCAGGATCGTCTCGAAGCTGCCGCGCCCCATGACGATGCAATCCATTCCGGCGATGAAGGCGTCATAGCCATGGTCTTCGGTCGGGTCATCGCGCGAGAGCAGCCAGTCGAGGCTGCCGTCGGGGCGAGCGATGAAGCCATCGAGGCTGGTGGCGATGAAGACGTGGCCGGTGGTGGGGCCGGTGGTGGGAAGCATGGGGAGGTTCCGATTTAATTATACGTTGTATAATTTCATCGGGGACTTCCGGCAAGTCACCAGAAACAGGGAAGGTCCGGCAGGGTTGCAAAGGCGGGGTCTTTGGAGATCAGGAGAAGGCCCGTGACTTCGCAGGTCGCGGCGAGGATGCGGTCGAAGGGATCGCGGTGATCCCATGGCATGGTCGCGGCACGCAGGCAGATGTCGGGCGTCAGGGGGGCGGGACTGCCACCCTGACGGTTGAGAATGGCGGAGAGGTCGTGGACATGACGCTCCATCTCGGGCCATTTGCCGAGGCGCACTTTCTGGCCGATTTCAAAGAAGGTGATGGGGCTGACCTGAACCGAGGTTGCGCCCGTGATCAGGGCGCGGGCGCGGGGGGAGAGGTTTTCGTCACCCGACAGGGACCAGACCCATGCATGGGTGTCGAGGAGGATGGCGGTCAATCGCGGGGCTCCCACCCGTCGAGTTCTTCGGGGGAAAGGGGGGCGAGGAAGTCGGGCGGCGTCCCGAGTTGCCCTGCAAGCAGGCCGAGGTGAAAGCCGCATTGCGGGATCGGAACCAGACGGACGACGGGCTGCGAGTCGCGGGCGATGACGACGTCTTCGCCGGCAAGGGCGGATTCGATCAGGCGCGACAGTTGGGTCTTTGCGGCGTGGATGTTGTATTGCATCGGATTACCCTAGCTAGGCTAGTCCATATAGCGCATCGGGCGGCAAAAAGAAACCCGCCGGATTGCTCCGGCGGGGATGGATGACACGGATGCGGCGCGGGCGTCAGATATCCAGCGTGTTCTCATGCTCCCAGCGGGAGAAGTGAGAGACGTAGCTGTTCCATTCCTGCGTCTTGAGCTTGAGGTAGGCAGAGGAGAATTCCTCGCCCATCATCGCTTTCAGCGTCTTGTCCTTGTCGTATTCGCGCAGCGCATCGAGCAGGTTCAGCGGCAGCTTCGGCGCGCCCTTCACGGTATGGCCCTGCTGATACATGTCGATGTCGTAGCGACGACCGGGATCGGCCTTTGTGCGGACGCCATCAAGGCCAGCTGCGATGATGACGGCCTGCAGGAGGTAGGGGTTGGCCGCGCCATCGGGCAGGCGCAGTTCGAACCGGCCGGGGCCGGGGACGCGGACCATGTGCGTGCGGTTGTTGCCCGTCCATGTCACCGTATTGGGGGCCCATGTCGCGCCGGACGAGGTGCGGGGCGCGTTGATGCGCTTGTAGCTGTTCACCGTCGGGTTGCAGATCGCGGCCAGCGCCGAGGCGTGTTTCATGATCCCGCCGAGGAAGTTGCGGCCCTGATCCGACAGCGACAGTTCCTTCGACGGGTCGGAGAAGGCGTTCTTCTTGCCGTCCAGCGACCAGACCGAGATATGGGCATGGCAGCCCGAGCCGGTGAGGCCCTTGAAGGGTTTCGGCATGAAGGTGGCGCGGAAGCCGTGCTTTTCCGACACCGACTTCACCATGAACTTGAAGAAGCTGTGTTTGTCGGCGGTTTGCAGGGCGTCGTCGTATTTCCAGTTCATCTCGAACTGGCCGATCGCGTCTTCATGGTCGTTCTGGTAGGGTTCCCACCCCATTTCGAGCATGTAATCGCAGATCTCGGAGATCACGTCGTAGCGGCGCATGACGGCCTGCTGATCGTAGCAGGGCTTTTCCGCGGTGTCGTAGATGTCTGACGCGGCGGTGCCTTCGGCGTTGAGGATGAAGAATTCAGGCTCCACCCCCGTCTTGACGCGCAGGCCTTCCTTGGCGGCTTCGGCGATCAGCTTTTCGAGCACGTTGCGCGGGGCCTGATCGACCAGCGCGCCTTCCATCGTGGCGCGGGCGGCAACCCAGGCCACGTCCTTCTTCCACGGCAGTTGAATGACCGAGTCGGGGTCCGGCACGGCCATCAGGTCCGGATGGGCGGGGGTGAGGTCGAGCCAGGTGGCGAAGCCTGCGAAACCTGCCCCTTCCTCGGCCATGTCATTGATCGCCTGCGTCGGCACGAGTTTCGCGCGCTGACCACCGAAAAGATCGGTGTAGGAGATCATGAAGTATTTGACGCCCTTGTCCTTGGCCCATTTGGCGAGGTCTTTGGCCATGTCTAGCTCCCTGTCCTTATTCAGATCGGCTTTGTGCCGTTGTTGTCAGAAACCGCCGTTGCGGCCCGGTATCCAATTGGTGCCCGCCAGCGGGACGCCGGCCATGGCGGCGGCTTCGATGGAGAGGGCGCAGAGGTCTTCGGGTTCGAGGTTGTGGAGGTGGTTCTTGCCGCAGGCGCGGGCGATGGTCTGCGCTTCCAGCGTCATCACCTTGAGGTAGTTCTTCAGGCGGCGGCCGCCGAGAATGGGGTCGAAACGCTTGAAGAGTTCGGGGTCCTGCGTGGTGATGCCGGCCGGATCCTTGCCTTCGTGCCAGTCGTCATAGGCGCCTGCGGTGGTGCCAAGCTTGTTGTATTCCGCCTCATAGGCAGGGTCGTTGTCACCCAGCGCGATGAGGGCGGCGGTGCCGATGGCAACGGCATCGGCGCCCAGCGCCATGGCCTTGGCCACATCGGCCCCGGTGCGGATGCCGCCCGATACGATGAGTTGCACCTTGCGGTGCATGCCAAGGTCTTGCAGCGCCTTCACGGCCTGCGGGATGCAGGCGAGGATGGGCATGCCGACGTTTTCGATGAAGACGTCCTGTGTGGCGGCGGTGCCGCCCTGCATCCCATCGAGCACCACCACATCCGCCCCGGCCTTCACCGCAAGGGCGGTGTCGTAATAGGGGCGCGCGCCGCCGACCTTTACATAGATCGGCTTTTCCCAATCGGTGATTTCGCGCAGTTCGAGGATCTTGATTTCAAGATCGTCCGGCCCAGTCCAATCCGGGTGGCGGCAGGCGGAACGCTGGTCGATGCCTTTGGGCAGGTTGCGCATCTGGGCGACGCGGTCAGAGATTTTTTGGCCGAGGAGCATGCCGCCGCCGCCGGGCTTGGCCCCCTGCCCCACCACGACCTCGATCGCGTCGGCGCGGCGCAGGTCGTCGGGGTTCATGCCGTAACGCGACGGCAGGTATTGGTAGACGAGGGTTTTGGAGTGACCGCGTTCCTCTTCCGTCATGCCGCCATCGCCGGTGGTGGTGGAGGTGCCAGCGGCCGAGGCGCCGCGACCCAAGGCTTCCTTCGCGGGGCCGGAAAGGGCGCCGAAGGACATGCCCGCGATGGTGATGGGAATGTCGAGGTGGATCGGATTCTTGGCATAGCGGGTGCCGAGCCAGACGTCGGTCGCGCATCTTTCACGATACCCTTCCAGCGGGTAGCGCGAGATCGAGGCCCCGAGGAACAGGAGGTCGTCGAAATGCGGCAGCTTGCGCTTCGATCCACCGCCGCGGATGTCATAGATGCCGGTGGCGGCGGCGCGGCGGATTTCGGCGTTGATGTCGTTGGAGAAGGTCCACGACTGCTTGGGCGGCGTACGGGGAAAATCGGACATTCTTCTTGCGGCCTCAGTAGGACGATGCGTTGTCGATATTGAAGGTGTAAAGCTTGCGGGCGGAACCGTAGCGTTTGAATTCCTCGGGTTTCGCCAGATGGTCGGCCTCGCCGCGTTTCAGCAGATCGGCCAGCAGGGCGAGGTGTTCGGGGCGCATTTCTTTTTCGATGCAGTCGGCGCCGAGGGATTTGACCGAGCCGCGCACGAAAAGGCGCGCCTCATAGAGGCTGTCGCCCAGCGCTTCGCCCGCATCGCCGAGGACGACCATGTTGCCCGACTGGGCCATGAAGGCGGACATGTGGCCGATACTGCCATGGACCACGATGTCGATGCCCTTCATCGAAATCCCGCAGCGCGAGGAGGCGTTGCCCTTGATGACGAGAAGGCCGCCGCGCCCGGTGGCGCCTGCATATTGGCTGGCGTCGCCGTCGATGATGACGGTGCCGGACATCATGTTTTCCGCCACGCCCGGGCCGGCAGAGCCCTTCACGCGGACGGTCGCCTGTTTGTTCATCCCGGCGCAGTAATACCCGGTGGAGCCGCGCACGGTGACATCGACGGGGGCATCAAGGCCCACGGCGATGGCATGTGCGCCTTTTGGGTTGATGATTTCCCAGGCGGTCTGGTTCGTCTGGCCCTTGAGGCCATGGAGCGTGGAGTTCAGCGCGCGCAGCCCTTGGGCGGCGAGATCGAATGTCTGCATGGTTCTCAGCGTTCCCAGAAATAGACAGTGGCGGGTTCGGGTTCCCAGACGCGGGCGTTGTCGATGCCCGGCAGGTTGACCATCGCGCGGTATTCGGAGCCGAAGGCCACGTATTGATCGGTTTCGGCCATGACGGCGGGTTTGCAGGCGATCGGATCGCGGACAACGCCAAAGCCGTTTTTTGTGCCGACGACGAAGGTGAAGAAACCGTCGAGGTCGGTCAGCGTGGCCTCCATCGCCTCGCCCAGTTTGGCGCCTTCTTGCAGCTTGTGGCTGATGAAGGCGGCGGCGACTTCGGTGTCGTTTTCCGTCTCGAACGTCATGCCCGCCTGACGCAGCACGCGGCGGACGGAGTTGTGGTTGGAGAGCGAGCCGTTGTGCACGAGGCACTGGTCCGCGCCGGTGGAGAAGGGGTGTGCGCCCATGGTGGTGACGGCGGATTCGGTGGCCATGCGGGTGTGGCCGATGCCATGGGTGCCGGACATGCGCGAGACTTCGAAGCGCGCGGCAACATCTTTGGGAAGGCCGACTTCCTTGTAGATTTCAATGCCTTCGCCCGCCGACATGACCTTTGCCTTGGGGCGCAGATCGCGCATGGCATGGCGTGCGGCTTCCAGCCGATCCTCGGGCAGTTCGAGGACCATGTGGGTGTCCTTGACCACGCCGGTCACCTTGCCCGCGATGGCCTTGCCCAGATCATCGGCCAAGGTCGCAAAATCGGCATCCGGGTTGGCGGATTGCACGGTCAGCTTGGCCTTGCCCTTTTCGGGGCGGCCATAGATGGCGATCCCGGCGCTGTCGGGGCCGCGGTCCGTCATGGTGATGAGCATGTCGGTGAGCATGGCACCGAGTTGCGGTTCCAGCTTGGGGTCTTTCAGGAAAAGACCGACGATTCCGCACATGGCGTCGACTCCTCTGCTTCGTCTGCTTGAGAGGAAGCTAGCATCGAAGGTGTCGCCGCTCAACTGGCAAGAAACTTTTTTAACTGCTGGGCAATGAATTTCTTTGGAACGTGTAAAAAATGGGCAATGCCCGGCATGCCGAGGCAGTGCCGGTTCGATTACGGGCGACTTTCAGGCCTGCGGGTAGCTGATGATCGACAGATAGCGGGCGGGGAGTTTCACGAGCACTTCCGGCCCATGCGGCGCATCGGCATCGAAGAACAGGCTGTCGCCGGGTTCGAGGTGGAAGAGGCTGTCGCCATGGCGATAGGTGACTTCGCCTTCGAGCATGAAGAGAAGCTCGATCCCGTCATGCTGGAAGGCGGGGAAGGTGTCGGACTCGGTGGTCAGGGTGATGATGTAGGGTTCCACCACCACGCCGGAACTGTTCGATCCGATATGACCCAGGAGGTGATACTGATGCCCGGCGCGGGTGCCGCGGCGTTCGATTTCGAGATGTTCGCCTGCCTTGACGTGCTGAACCTCGCGCCGTTCTTCATAGCCCCGGAAGAAGGAGGTGATGGGGGTAGAAAAGGCGTGTGACAGGATCTGCAGGGTGGTGAGCGAGGGCGAAGTGATGCCGTTCTCGATCTTGGACAGCATCCCGATCGAAAGACCGGTCACCGAAGCGAGATCGGCCACGGTCATGCCCTGCTGGCGGCGGAAGGCGCGGACGGAGCGGCCGATGGCCATTTCCAGATTGCGTTCGGCCAGTTCGCGGACGCGGTGGGGATCCTGGCTGAACACCGGTTTGGAGCGGGGGAGAGCAGCGTCGGACGCGGCTTCGGACGCGGTGTCGAGATCTTCCATCACTTCCCCCATAGTGAACATATACGAATGGTTTTTTACTATAGGGAAAAAAGCGCATTGGACAAGTCGGCAAGGCCGTCTGCAAACGGCGGCGCGGCATGTTGGGCCGCGCCCTGTGGCCATGCGGCAGGGAAATGAACCGCGGGACGGGTTGCCAGCCTAGAAGGCCGAGCGCGCGGCGGTTTCCAGAGCGTGGAAGAGCGAGGCCGCCGAAGAGCGGGGGCCGAGCACCGACAGATGGCCCGGCGCGCGGATCACGACGTAGCAGCCCAGATGTTCGATCACCGTCCGGGTGGCCGCGCCGGGGCCATGCGCGCGCAGGTCGAAATTGCAGAGCCGTTCGAACATGGCGGGCAGGTCGGGGGCCGTCACATCGAAGCGCGCCCAAGCGTCGGTCTGTTCGGTGAGGGAGGCGGTTTCGCCGAAATGGGGTTTCAGGATCGCCACGATATCCTCATGCGTGGCGAAGGGCGCCTCTACCATCCACATGTCGGGCGAGAGCCAGAAGGCGGCGAAGGTCGCGCCCTGCGCGGCGTGGCCGGAGCCGGGAAGCGGGATGCCTGCGGTATCCGCGATGTCGGCCACGGCCTTCCCCTCGCCCAGACGGGCGGCGAGGGAGGCAAGCGCCGTGTCGGTGACTTCGGTGATCGTTACGGGGCCGATGGTCACGCTGTGGGGCGTGTCGTGGCCGAGGGGCGTGATCGGGTGCAAGCGATGGTCAGCCACGGAGGCGGTCTCCTTCCGGGTCGAAGAAGTGGGGCGAGACGATTTCCACCTCCACCTCTGTCTTGGCGAGCAGGTTCACGGCGCGCATCTTCTGGCCGATGCGGGCGGTGCCGTTCTTGAGATAGCCCAGCGCGATGGAGGATTTGAGGTGGGGCGAATATACGACGGAGGTGAGCCAGCCGCCATCGTTGGCCGCCACCGGGGCCGCGCCGATATCGAGGAAATGGGAACCTGCGGTGAGCGGTTTTGACGGGTCCACCGGTTTGACGCCGACAAGGCGGAGGCCATCATCCGCGTTCAGCCCTTCGCGTTGCGACAGGACCATGCCGATGCTGTCTTTCTTCTTCGACACCATCTTGCCCAGCCCCATGTTGAGGGCGGTGGTCTGGCCGTTGAGTTCATTGCCCGCGACGTGACCCTTTTCGACGCGCATGACGCCGAGGGATTCGGTGCCATAGGCGACGGCGCCGAACTCTTCGCCTGCCTTCATCATCTCGCGGATCAGGGCATCGCCATAGCGGGTGGGAACGGCGATTTCATAGGCCAGTTCGCCCGAGAAGGAGATGCGGAAGAGCCGCGCGCGCAGGCCGCCACAGACAGTGATGTTGCCGCAGGCCATGTAGGGGAAGGCAGCATCGGAGATGTCCTGATCCACCACCTTTTGCAGCAGTTTGCGTGCATTGGGACCGGCGACGGAGAATTGCGCCCAAGCCTCAGTGGTGGAGATGAGCTGCACGTCCATGTCAGGATAGAGGCATTGGCGGACATATTCGAGGTGGCGGAAGACCGGGACGGCGTTGGCGGTGGTTGTCGTCATCACCCATTCGTTTTCGCCCATGCGGGCGGTGGTGCCGTCATCCATGACGATGCCATCCTCGCGCAGCATCAGGCCGTAGCGGACCTTGCCGATGGGGAGGGTGGAGAAGGTGTTGGCGTAGACGCGATCGAGGAAGGCGCCTGCGTCGCAGCCCTGAATGTCGATCTTGCCCAAGGTGGTGACATCGCAGATGCCGACGGAGGCGCGGGTTTGCAGAACCTCGCGGTCCACGGATTGGCGCCATGTGGTCTCACCCGCCTTGGGGAACCATTGGGCGCGGAGCCACATGCCCACCTCGACGAAGATCGCGCCTTGTTCGGCGGCCCATTTGTGGCTGGGCGTCAGGCGGGTGGGTTTGAATTCAGGCCCGCGCGAGCGACCTGCGAGGGCACCCATGGCGACGGGGGTGTAGGGCGGGCGGTAGATGGTCGTGCCGGTCTGCGGGATGGAGCGGCCGGTGAGTTCGGCCATGATCGCAAGGCCGAGGATGTTGCCGGTCTTGCCCTGATCCGTTGCCATGCCCAGCGTGGTGTAGCGTTTCAGGTGTTCGACGGAGGTGAAGTTTTCCTGTTTCGCCAGTTTGACATCCTTCACGGTGACGTCGTTCTGCTGGTCGATCCAGGCCCGCCCCTTGCCTTCGCCGACATACCAGAAGGGGGTGAGGTTGAGGGGGGCGTCCTCGGCCTTTGGCAGGTCGGGGGTGTGGGTTTTGAGGCCCAAGGCTTCAAGCGCGGCATTGGCCTGGGCAGCGCCTGTTTGCAGGGCGGCATGGGTGGAAAGCGCGCCTGCGGCTGCCCCTGCGGCAGTCAGGTTCTTCGGGCCGCCGGTGGGGGGCGTGAAGGCGTGGATCGCGTCGTTCCAGACCGGGCGGCCGCGGTGGTGGCTGGCGATGTTGAGGTTCGGGTTCCAGCCACCCGAGACGCCGAGGGCGTTGACGGAGAGGGTTTCCGAACGACCGTTCGCGTGGCGGATGGTGATGGATTTCAGGCCGAGTTTGCCTTTCGTGTCGATCACCTGCGCGCCTTTGAGGTGGCGGATACCGGGGAGGAGGTCGCCTTCCTGCCGCGTGTCGATGACGGCGGCGATGTCGATGCCCTTGGCTTGCAGGTCGGTCGCGGTGCGCAGGCCGTCATCATTGTTGGTGAAGACGGCGACGCGGTCGCCCACGGCCACGGCGTAGCGGTTGGCATAGGTGCGCAAGCTTCCTGCGAGGAGGATGCCGGGGCGGTCGTTGTTCTCGAACGCGATGGGGCGTTCGGTGGCGCCTGCGGCGAGGATCGCGTGGGCCGAATAGATGCGCCAGAGGATCTGGCGCGGCTTGCCGGGGGCCGGGATGGGGAGGTGGTCGGAGACGCGTTCGACGGCGGAATAGATGCCGTGGTCCATCGCGCCCAGCACGGTGGTGCGGGGCATGAGGCGGACGTTGGGCATCTGCGCCAGCGTGCGGACGGTATCTTCGGCCCAGTCGGCGCCGGAATGGTTGCCGACGGTGAGGGTTTCGGCGTTGAGGCGGCCGCCCATGCGGAAATCTTCATCCGCAAGGATGACGCGCGCGCCGGCGCGGGCGGCGGTGAGGGTGGCCATCAGGCCTGCGGGGCCAGCGCCGATGATGAGGATGTCGCAGTGGAGGAAGCCCTTGTCGTATTGATCGGGGTCTTCTTCGCGGGTCAGCGAGCCGAGGCCTGCGGCGCGGCGGATGATGGGTTCGTAGATCTTTTCCCAGAAGGCCGCGGGCCACATGAAGGTTTTGTAGTAGAAGCCTGCGGCGAAGAAGGGCGACAGGCGGTCGTTGATCCCCATGAGATCGAATTTGAGCGAGGGGAAGCGGTTCTGGCTGTTGGCTTCCAGACCGTCGAAGAGTTCCGCAACGGTGGCGCGGGTGTTGGGTTCCTGCCGCGCGCCGGTGCGCAGTTCGACGATGGCATTGGGTTCTTCGGACCCCGCCGAAAGCGGGCCGCGCGGGCGGTGGTATTTGAAGCTGCGCCCCATCAGGCGGACGCCGTTCGCCAGCAGGGCAGAGGCCAGCGTGTCACCCGGATGGCCCGTATAGGGGTGGCCGTCGAAGGTGAAGCGGAGCGTTTTCGTGCGGTCGATCTGGCCGCCCTTGATGCGGTTTTCTTGCGTCATTTGCTGCGCCCCCGGCTGCGGGCCACATCGCGGGCGAATTCGACCTTGGTGATTTCATGCGTCACGGTGTTGCGGGTGACGACGAGCCATGACCGGTCGCCCTGTTCGTGGAACCAAAGCTCGCGGTGTTCGCCTGCGGGGTTGTCGCGCAGGTAGAGGTAATCGTGGAAGGCGTCCTGCGCGGCGGTGGCGTCAGGGAAGGCCATGCCATCGGGCCGGTCGATCAGGGCGGCGTCGCCAAGATAGGTGAATTCCTGCGCGTCGCGGGGGCCGAGGAGGGGGTGGTTGATGATCATCTGCTTGCCCTCAGTGCAGGTTGGGCTGCGCGCCCTGCCCTTTTTCGTCGATCATCAGCCCCTTGCGGAAGCGATCAAAGCGATAGGCGGTGGCGGTGGGATGGGGTTGATCGGTGGCGAGGAGATGCGCGAAGCACCAGCCGGAGGCGGGGGTGGCCTTGAAGCCGCCATAGCACCAGCCGCCGTTGAAATAGAGGCCGTCGATATCGGTCTTGTCGATGATGGGGCTGCCATCCATCGACATGTCCATGATCCCGCCCCATGAGCGCAGCAGGCGGGCGCGGCCGATCATGGGGATGAGGGACATGCCGCCTTCGGCCACGTCTTCGACCACCGGCATGTTGCCGCGCTGGGCGTAGGAGTTGTAGCCGTCGATATCGCCGCCGAACACAAGACCGCCCTTGTCGGACTGGCTGACGTAGAAATGGCCTGCGCCATAGGTCATGACACCGTCGATGAGGGGTTTGAGGCCTTCGGATACGAAGGCCTGCAACACATGGGATTCGATGGGCAGGCGCATGTTCACATGGCTCATGACCTTGGACGAATTGCCCGCCACGGCGACGCCCACCTTCTTCGCGCCGATGAAGCCGCGCGTGGTGTCAACGCCCGTCGCGCGGCCTGCTTCCGTGCGGATGCCCGTGACTTCGCAGTTCTGGATCAGGTCCACGCCGCGCTGGTCTGCGCCGCGCGCATAGCCCCAGGCCACGGCGTCGTGGCGGACGGTGCCGCCGCGCCGCTGCATCAGCGCACCCTTGATGGGGAAGCGGGCGTTGTCGAAATTTAGGAAGGGATACATTGCGCGAACCTGATCGCGGTTCAGCAGTTCCGCATCGGCCCCGTGCAGGATCATGGCGTTGCCGCGACGGGTATAGGCATCGCGCTGGGCATCGGTGTGGTACAGGTTGATGATCCCGCGCTGGGACACCATGGCGTTGTAGTTGAAGTCTTGTTCCAGACCTTCCCAGAGTTTCAGGGAAAACTCGTAGAAGGGTTCGTTCCCATCAAGCAGATAGTTGGAGCGGATGATGGTCGTGTTGCGCCCCACATTGCCGCCGCCGAGATAGCCCTTTTCCAGCACGGCGATGCGGGCCTGTTTGAATTCCTTGGCCAGATAGTAGGCCGTGGCCAGACCATGGCCGCCGCCGCCGATGATGATGTAATCATAGGAAGATTGCGGTTCTGGGTCGCGCCATGCGGGTTTCCATCCCTTGTGGCCGGTGAGGGCCTCGGCGATCACACGGAAGCCGGAATAGCGCATCGGTACAGTCCATTCTGATGCGGGCCTTGCGGTCTGCGGCCCAGCGAACACTCCGCCGGAATATGCGCCGGGGCGCGCGAAAACCTCCATCCATTCCCGCCACGCAACCGCCCATATCCGACAGCAGCGATGATCCGCGCCCGGGCGGTTGGGATGTTTGGGCGGGGAGATCAGAACACCCAGCGACCGCTGAACAGAAAGCCCAGCAGGAAGCCCAGAACGATCAGGCTTCCCCGCGACAGCACGGGCAGAATGACGCGGGTCGCCGCGAACAGGGCTTTTGCAAACTGGGCTGACAGAATTGCCCCCTTCCTGCGCAGAGCATGGCTGCGGAACTGCCTTGGCAGATTTGCGCAGCTGGCGGCGGAAGTGCAGGGCGAAAGGTTGGGCCCGTGATCAGACCTTTGGCAGGGACAGGGTTGGCAAAAGGTCGGATGGGGCGGCGGACCCCGGTTCGGGGTCCGCTCGTCTGGTTCGTTGCGACGCTTATTCTGCGGCGCGGGTCACGCCGTCGCCAAAGATCGTGTCGCGGGCGACGCGCGCTTCGGCGGCGGTGAGGCTGCGGCGGGCCGATGGGCCATAGGCGGCGAAATCCATGTCTTCCAGCTGCGGGAAGAGCGACAGGATTTCTTCGCGTGCGGCTTCGGCCAGCGCACCCCAGCCGACATGGCCGGGATGGAAGCTTTCCGACGGTGCACCTTCGGCGTAGACGATTTCATGCGCGTCGAAGAGCATGTGGAAGTATTCCACCTGATCCACCTCTTCGGCACGGATCGTCTGGTCATTGACCAGCATCTTGGCGGCCACCAGCACCTCGGGTTCGTCGAACAGAAGTTCGGCTTGCCAACCGGACACAAGCATACGGTGCTGCGGCGACACGCGCAGGGTGCGGGTGTTGCCGAGGGTGCCTGCCTCGATCACGATCGGGGCAAAGCGGCCCTTGCCGGCGACGGTGCTGGACCCGATCCAACGGATCGGCTGATAGCCGTGGTCCATGGTCAGAACCAGATCGCCCGCGGCGAGATCTTCGATCGCCTTTTCGCCTTCCGCCGTCAGGATGCGGCTGCCCCGGGTGAAGCAGACAACGGCGGTGTTTTCGACGTTGAGCAGATCGCCCGCCACCGCCGCGCCGCCGTTCTGGATGCGCAGACCCGCCGCCCCTTGCAGGACGCCATCCGCCTGATCGGCGCGGAGCCATTCCAGCGGGTTGTCGAAGGTCGCGCCCGGATTGGCCGCGTTATAGGCGGCGAGGTTCGCCTCGTTGTAGAAGCCCGACAGATCGACAAAGTCGTTGTCATCGGTCGTTGCGCCATCGGTGCCCTGGATGCCGGTGGTGGCATCGAAGTCGGTGATGGTGTCGGTGCCTTCGGCAACGAAGAGGTCTGCCCCGATGCCACCGACCATGAGGTCGGCCCCGCCCCCCCCTGCCAGACGGTCGCGGCCTTCGCCACCCTGCAGGGTGTCGTTGCCGGTGCCGCCTGTCAGCGTGTCATTGCCTGCGTCGCCTGACAGCGAGTCGTTGCCGATGCCGCCGTCGATGCTGTCATCGTCCAGCCCGCCGAAGATGACATCGTTCCCGGCATCGCCGATCAGGGTGTCGTTGTCGTCACGCCCGAAGATGGTGTCGTTGCCCTCACCGCCGCGGATCGTGTCTTCGTTGTTGCTGACTAGCGGATCGCTGCCGTCATTGGGCAGATCGGCCGCGGTTTCGGTTGTGGACCCGCCATAGAGCAGATCATTGCCGACCCCGCCATCGACACTGTCATCGCCTTCTTCCGCGATGATGGTATCGTCGCCCTGCCCGCCGAGGATGGTGTCATCATCCACGCCCGCGTCGATGGAGTCATTCCCATCGCCGCCGTCGATCAGATCGGCATCGTCGCCCGTCAGGATCGTATCATTGCCGATACCGCCGAACACGGTGTCACGGTCATCGTTCGGGTTGGGATCGGACAGGGCGCCCGCCTCATCAGGGACCGCCGCCGTGGCGCGGGTGTTGATGAGGTCATTCCCGGCACCGCCGATGACCTGATCCCGACCGTCCCCTCCAAGGACACTGTCGTTTCCGTCGCCACCGTCGATCTGATCGTCACCCTCATTGCCGGCAAGGCTGTCATTGCCATCGCCGCCCTGGATCGTGTCATTGCCGAGGTTGCCTTCGACCGTGTCATCGCCGCCACCGCCGATGATGCTGTCATTGCCCTGGCCGCCCTGCAGGCTGTCGGCATCGTCGCCGCCATCCAGCGTGTCGTTGCCCGGACCGCCGATGAGCGTGTCACGCCCTTCGTTGCCGGTGACGCTGTCATCGCCATCCCCGCCGGTGAGCCGGTCGTCGCCTGCGCCACCAGCGAGCGTGTCGTTCGCGGCACCGCCATCCATGGTGTCGTTGCCGTCACCACCCGACAGAAGATCGCGCCCGTCGCCGCCATAGACGGAGTCGTTCCCCGAACCCGCATCGACGGTGTCGTTGCCTGCGCCTGCATCCAGCGTGTCGTTCCCGGCCCCGCCGAGGATGCTGTCATTGCCGCCATTTGCGGTGACGAGGTCGTCATCGGCACCGGCGTCGATGATGTCGTTGCCGGCACCGGTCGTGATGGTGTCGTTGCCACCATTCGTGCCGATGTCGATGGGACCATTGGCCCCCGCCCCGTTGACGGTATCGCCCGCAGACCCGGTGAGGACCCGTTCGATTTCCGCGAAGGTGACGTCGATCCCCGCATCGCCGTCCAACCCGTTGACGGTGCCGTTTTCCGGGTTGGCATCGAAGTTCACCGTCTGTGCCGTGGTGCCCGCGGAGAGATCGAGCAGATCGCCCGCATCACCATTGGCCGCATCATCCGGGTTTCCATCCGTGCCGTCGCTGCCGCCAAAGATCTGCGCGGCGAGGTTCGGATCAGAGGCATCGACGGTGAACACGTCATCGCCAGAGTTGCCGCTGGCTGTATCGGCCCCGCCGACGGTGATGTCGTCATCGCCCGCGCCGCCGACCACGCTGTCGGCCCCGGCCCCGCCTTGCAGCGTGTCGGACCCTGTGCCGCCTTGCAGCGTGTCATTGCCTGCACCACCTTCGAGACTGTCGGCTTCGGTCCCGCCATCCAGCAGGTCGTTGCCGATGCCACCCAGCAGGGTGTCGGTGCCTTCGCCGCCGGTCAGCGTGTCATTGCCGTTGCCGCCCGACAGGCTGTCGGCGCCTTCGTCGCCGGCAAGCGTGTCGTCGCCAAGATCGCCCGCAAGCGTATCGTCGCCCGCGCCACCGATGACGCTGTCATTGCCGACATTGCCGGTGAGGCTGTCATTGCCGGTGCCGCCATCGACGGTGTCATCACCCTGGCCGGCATCGACCGTGTCATTGCCCTGACCGGCAGCGATCGTGTCGTTCAGGCCATCGGCGCCGTCGATCTGATCGCCCTGGTTGTCCCGGAACGGCGTGCCGCCCGCACCCGAGGTGGGCGTCATCAGATCGCCCGCCGTGGTGCCATCGACCACGCCGTTGCTGTCCAGAAGGACGCGCTCGATTTCCGAGAAGGCGATGGTGACGGTCTGGCCGCCGCCGTTCTGATAGCTGGCCGTGCCGCTTTCCGCGCCGGAGAAGGCGACGGTGGCATTGGTCAGGCCGCGCAGATCGAGGACGTCACCGTTCCCGCCATTCGTCGGATCGGTCAGGTCTTCGCCCGCCTCGCCGCCGATGACGGTGATGCTTGCGTTGCCCGACAGGGCCGGGTTGACGCGGAATTCGTCGTCGCCATCCCCGCCATCGGCCCGGTCGCCCGCGCCGACGATGATGTCATCGTCATTGCCGCCCCCGAAGAGGCTGTCATTGCCTTCGCCGCCGGTCAGCGAGTCAGACCCGGCATTGCCCGACAGCGTATCTGCCCCTGCCCCGCCTTCGAGCGTGTCATTGCCCACATCGCCGATCAGGTCATCCGCGCCATCGCCGCCCCGGAGCAGATCCTGCCCTTCGCTGCCGACAAGGATATCGTTCCCTGCACCGCCATCGACAACATCATCGCCCTGCCCCGCAATGATCGAGTCGTCCCCGCCATCACCGTTGACCGAGTCGTTGCCCGCAGCGGCAAGGATGGTGTCGTTCCCGCCACCGCCAAGGAGGGTATCGTTGCCCTCTTCGCCGTTGAGGTTGTCGGCCTCGTCGCCGCCATCGAGCAGGTCATTGCCCGAACCGCCGAACAGCGTGTCGCGCCCTTCGTTGCCCGACAGGGTGTCATCGTCATCCCCGCCGACAAGGCGATCATTGCCTGCACCGCCTGCCAGCGTGTCGCGCCCGGCATCGCCGTTGAGCGTATCGTCGCCGATACCCCCGCTCAGGCTGTCATCGCCCGCGCCGCCCGACAACACATCGTTGCCCGCGCCGCCATCGAGCGTGTCAGCCCCGGTGTTGCCGATCAGGCTGTCATCGCCCGCGCCACCGGCCAGCACGTCGTTGCCGGTGCCACCATCCACGGTGTCATTGCCCTGACCTGCATCCACGGTGTCATTGCCCGCGCCTGCGGCGACACTATCGTTCAAGCCATCGGCCCCGTCGATCTGGTCGCCCTGCGGATCGGTGAAGGGCGCGCCACCCGGGCCGCTGGTCGGCGTCATCAGATCGCCGCCACCCGTGCCATCGACCACGCCATCGGCGCTGGTCAGCACCGTCTCGATTTCCGAGAAGTTGATCGTGACAAGCTGGCCCGATGTGTTGCGATAGGTCGCCGTGCCGCTTTCAGACGTGCCGCTGATCGGATCAGGATTGGTGTAGACCACCGCCACATCCGTCAGGCCACGCAGATCGAGCACATCTCCAATGCGCCCGGCAGGGTTGTTGGTGGGATCAATCACCGCTTCTTCGACCGTTTCGCCACCGATCACGGTGATCGGCGCCGCGCCGGCAAGCGTGGGGTCGATGGTGAATTCATCGTCACCCGCGCCGCCCTGGGCCACGTCGCCGGCGGCGGCCACGATGTCATCGTCGCCATCGCCCCCGATCAGCGAGTCATTGCCCGCGCCGCCCTGCAGCGTATCGGCCCCCTCACCGCCCGACAGCGTATCCGCGCCATCGCCGCCGATCATGCTGTCATTGCCGGTGCCGCCGCCGATGCTGTCAGCGCCGTCGCCGCCATTCAGCGTGTCGTTCCCGCCGTCGCCCGCCAGGGTGTCGTTCCCGGTGCCGCCGACGATGCTGTCCTGACCATCGCCGCCGGTGAGCCGGTCGTCATTCGCGCCGCCATCCAGCGTATCGTCGCCGGTGCCGCCGTTCAGCGTATCGTTGCCGTCATTGCCGGTCAGGCTGTCGTCATCTGCACCGCCGTCGAGGCTGTCATTGCCCTGATCACCCGCAAGCGTATCTTCGCCTTCGTTGCCCTGCAGCGTGTCGTCGCCACTGCCCCCATCGACCGAGTCGTCACCGCCGCCCGCGGCGATGGAATCGTTTCCGCCGCCACCAGCGACGGTATCGTCGCCTGCACCCGTGTTGAGGCTGTCATTGCCCGAACCGCCGGTTACCGTGTCGTTGCCCGACCCGGTATCCACCACGATGGGGCCATTGGCGGCGCCGCCATTGATCGTGTCATTGCCGGAACCGGTGAGCACGCGCTCGATCTCGGCAAAGCCGATGTCGGTTGCTGCATCGCCATCCAAGCCGTTGACGGTGCCGGTTTCGGGGTTGGTCCCGTAGGTCACCACCTGGCCCGACGTGCCGGAAGACAGATCGAGGATATCGCCGGCATCGCCATTGGCGGCATCTTCGGGCTGGCCCGAGGTGGCGTCGCCATTGCCGTCGATGGTGGCGTTGATGTCGGTTGCCGGATCGGTGGCATCGACGGTAAAGACGTCGTCGCCTGCCCCGCCAGAAGCGGTATCCGCGCCGCCGACGGCGATATCGTCATCCCCCGATCCGCCGTTCAGCGCGTCATTGCCGGCCCCGCCGACAAGCGTGTCTGCACCTTCATCGCCGTTGATGACATCGTTGCCGATGCCACCCGTGATGCTGTCAGCACCCGTGCCGCCAAACACGGTGTCATTGCCCTGACCCGCATCGACCCTGTCATTGCCTGCGCCCGCGGCGATGGTGTCGTTCAGTTGTGCGCCGTCCAGCTGGTCGCCCTCGGCATCGACAAAAGGCGTGCCGCCGGGCCCGGAGGTGGGCGTGATCACATCGTTGCCTGCGGTGCCGTCAACAACCCCGTTGGTATCGCGCAGGACACGTTCGATTTCAGAGTAGTTGATCGTGACCGTCTGATTGAGGTTGTTTACAAACGTGGCCACGCCGCTTTCGGCCCCTGTGGGCGTAACGGTAACCCCCGTCAGACCGCGAAGGTCGAGCACGTCCCCGGCGCCCCCGTTCGTGGGATCGGACAGGTCTTCGCCGGTTTCACCGCCAATCACCGTGATGGTGGCGTTACCCGTCGTCGTGGGGTCCACGCGGAATTCATCATCCCCCGAGCCGCCTTCGGCACGGTCGCCACTGGACACGATCAGATCGTCGTCGCCATCATTGCCGGCGAGGTTGTCACTGCCTTCGCCACCGGCCAGAACATCGGATCCGGCCCCGCCCGTAAGCGTATCGTTCCCGCTGCCGCCAGAGAGTGCGTCGTTCCCGGCATCGCCGTTGATCTGATCGTTGCCGGCATCGCCGTTGAGCGTATCGTTGCCTGCACCGCCAAACAGATGGTCGTTCCCGTCACCGCCGTTCACGGTGTCGTTCCCGACGCCGGGGGTCGCTGGTGCCGTGCTGACAACCCAGCTGTCGGTCAGGGCGTCATAGTTGATTTCGGGATGCGTGGTGATGCGGCCAAGGAAGGTGTAGGTCTCCCCCACCGTCAACGGCTTGTCCGTCACGAAGCCGACGGTGTTGTTGCCTTCCAGTTCGACAGCATAGACGTTGATGATCGTCCCGTCCGAGGCGCGGACGCAGTAGGCATATTCGGGCGTGAACCGCTTGCCTTCGGGTTCGGAAATGCCATTGAGGGTGATGGGCTTGGCCAGCACCTGATCGCCGTCGCCATCGTCGAACTTCTTGTCATCGTCGTTGACCCCGACCGCCACAGGCACCGCGTTGCTGTTGATGCGGAAGGTGGAGCCGGCGACATCCTCTTCGCCGCTGGCATCATCCGGGAAGGGGAAGTCATTCTTGCCCAGGTTGGTGACGGTGACCTGGTCAAGCTGCCAGACGAGGAGCGTGTGTTTTGCACCGGGTACTGGCGCGACGGTCTGTTCCACCGGGCCGACGCTGGTGGCACTGTCATCGCCGTAAAGGACATCGTCGCCGACGCCGCCTTCGACCAGGTCATCGCCCGCGCCGCCGGTGATCGTGTCGGCGCCTTCGCCGCCGCCGATCTGGTCATTGCCGACACCGCCGTTCAGGACGTCGGCACCCGTGCCGCCGTCAACCGTATCATTGCCCTGACCGGCGTTCACGGTATCGTTGCCCGCGCCGGCCGCGATCACATCGTTAACACCGTCTTTGCCATCGACCTGATCCAGCTGCGGATCGGTGAAACCGGGGTTCATCAGATCAGCCCCGCTGGTCCCGTTCACCACCCCATCTGCCGCAGGTGGCGTGACAAGCTTGCCGCCGCCGTCGATCGCGCCATCCTTGAAGAAGGTGATGTTGGTGTTGATCGTGCCGGTGACGACCGACAGCAGATCGGGGCCACCGTTGGGATAGATCAGGTATTGATCGCCGCCGCTCTGGACGAGGAGCACGGGGTAATCGACCAGCAGCCCGGTGACCAGCGCGCTCATCTTCCCGACGCCAAGGACACTGGCATTGTGCAGATCGGGAATGGCATCGAGCAGGCCGAACACGCCATCGGGGTTGTTGTGGTCGATCGTCTCGCCCCGGGTGATCAGGCCGTTGTTGTTCGGATCATCCGCGTTGAGCGTTCCCGACTGCGTCAGCACCTGACCCAGGTTCAAGGTCAGGTTGATGGTTTGCGTCGTTGCCGTGCTGAAGTTCAGCTGGATCAGGGCGGCAAGCGGTTGGATTGCGGTGCTGTTGATCTGGAAGGCCATGGTGTATCTCCATTCTCTCGCGCCTGGGCCGGGCCCGGCGGATCAATTCAAAGGGGGCGAAACGCGGGGAAGGCTGCGGGCGCGCTGGCGGCAGCGGGGCAACCGGCCGACCAGCGTCGGCAGCCGGTGGAGGGCGCAGACGCGGGCCACGCGTGGCCTAGGCGGACGCGGCGCGCGACATGCCGTGCCAAGTGCGGGCCGCCGAGCGCCGAGCGCGCGGACCGCGCCGCAAGGCGCCACAGCGTGGCCTGTCTTTCGGGATGGAGATTGCGGGCGGCATCATGCCCGTCCGCATAAGTGTGACCGCACGCCTGTCGCGGCGGTAGGAAGAACGAGGGCATGGCAGCTGCCTTTACTGATTACACACACACTGTCCCCTAAGCTGCCTTCCAGACCCGCCAGGATGCCGCCGCGTGCCCCCATCCCGCCTTGCACCGGAGCAGACCCGGCCAAATTGCGAGAAACGCAGCGCATCGGAGGCGACGGACAGCCGTCAAAGACCGATACAATTGAAACTGTTAGAGGTTTCTTCGGAATTCGTGGCGCGCTCAGTCGAAAACGGGGAAAAAACCCGTCGAAATGTCGGCAACGTCGGTTGGCGCCAGTCACCAGGCACGAAGTACTGCTTGCGACCCGTGGACAACGCCATTGGCGCCGCCATATTGTTTCCGATGTGCGTGGACGGCCATTGGTGGCGGGAAATTGTGACTCGCCCCACTGCCTTTGGCGGAAGCGGACCTTCGCGCCCTGCGCTGTGGCTGTTCTGGAGCGGTCAGACCCGTTGGTGCGGTGTAAAGGAAGCGCCGGGTTGCGGTGGCAAATGCCGTAATCGAGAACTGTGGGTTGAGTTTGTTAGGGTGTGAGTAGCCTATGAGTGAGCAGCGCAGCATTGTTTCTAACGCGCATGTGGTTTCTGCGTTTGGAACGAGCTTTTTCATACGCAGTGATTCGGCCGCGGATTACGTTTTGCACCCGGTTTTTCTGCGGTTCGCGATCCTTTGTGTCGGCATCCATGCCCTGCTGGACGAAAGCCATGCCACTGATCGCCTGATCGGTTGGCAGTTGCCGGTGCTATGGCTTTCCATGGCCCTGGCGGTGATCCTTGGCTATGTGCTGATCGGCGGGTGGATGCTGCACCTTTTTCGCAAGCGCCATGTCCGGCGGCTTTACACGCCGTTCATCCTGTTGCCGATCGTGATGATTGCCGAGATGACGCGGCAGGGTGTCGTGGTTCTGCTCCAGGCGGGGGATTGGCTGCCTGTCCCGATCTTTCTGATGTCCGTGACGCAAGATTTTCTGGTGCTTCTCCTTATGGACATGATGCATGTGCAGTTCGTGGTGCCCCAGCACCCGCTGGCGCAGGTCGAACAACAGGCAGAGACACCAGCGCCCGCAGGATCGCGGCAGCAATCCCCGCCGGTCGAGGCTGCGCGTCCGCAAGAGATGCGGCAGGCCGTGCCATCATCGGGCGAACCCGACCGGTTGCCGGGGGACGCGACCAGCGAGCCGCCCGTGGCACCTGATGCCTTTGCAGACCGCACCATCGTACGGATCGCGGATCGCGTCTTTACGATAAGCGAAATCCAATCGGTGCGGACGGAAGACCATTATCTGAACGTGGTCACACGCACGGCGCGCAGCATGGTGCGGGCAAAGCTGTCAGATGTCGCGGCACTGCATGACGGGCGGTACGGCGTGCAGGTGAACCGGTCGCAATGGGTGGCGTTTTCGGCCATCGCATCGGTGCGTGACGAGGAGAACGGTCAGATCACGCTTGAGCTTGTGAACGGCGACAGCGCGACTGTGTCCCGCACGCGGCGGCTGATGTTCATGCAGCTGTTCAACACGCAGCGGGCGCGGGAGCCGTAACGGGGGCGCGAATCATGCGCGGCGCGGGCCAGGGAACGCCGGGTTTGCGCATGGCTGGGACGCGCCCGCGCCGGGTGTCAGGTCGGGCCAGGCGCCGGAAGTTGCCCTGGCAAGACCCCGGCCCGCGTTGCGCTGCAGCATTCGGCAGGTGTCTGAAACTGTTTCACGATTGCGGATGCGGGCGCCCGGCAGGGCTGCCATGCTGCAGAGCAGCGACCGCCCCCGGACAGAATTCTTGCATATAGTATTACTTTTGCTACCGTAAAGAGAGCCACCTGAGGAGAGTGGCATCGACATCCAAGGGAGGAATAGATGAAGGGAATCAAGACTCTCGCGCTTGGCGCGGGACTGGGAAGCCTGTTGCTTTCCGCAGCGTGGGCGGAAGGATTGGACGGCAAGGTGATCGGCTTCTCGCAGATCGGATCGGAATCCGGCTGGCGCGCGGCAGAGACGAGCGTGACCAAGGCCGAGGCGGAAGCGCGGGGGATCGACCTGAAGTTCGCCGACGCGCAGCAGAAGCAGGAAAACCAGATCAAGGCCATCCGGGGCTTTGTCGCGCAGGGCGTGGACGCGATCCTTGTGGCGCCTGTCGTGGCGACCGGCTGGGAGGAAGTGCTGACCGAGGCGAAGGAAGCCAACATCCCGGTCGTGTTGCTGGACCGCGGGATCGAGGCGCCGGAAGACCTGTACCTGACATCGGTCGCGTCGGATCAGGTGGTGGAAGGCCGGGTCGCGGGCGAGTGGCTGGTGGCCGCGGTCGGCGACAAGCCGTGCAATGTGGTGGAACTGCAGGGGACGGTCGGTTCGTCGCCCGCGATCAACCGCAAGCAGGGCTTTGAAGAGGCCCTCGCGGGCAAGGACAACCTGGCGATCATCCGCAGCCAGACCGGCGATTTCACCCGCTCCAAGGGCAAGGAAGTGATGGAAGGCTTCCTGAAGGCCGAAGGCGGCGGCGCGAATATCTGTGCCGTCTACGCCCATAATGACGACATGGCGGTGGGCGCGATCCAGGCGATCAAGGATGCCGGGCTGAAGCCCGGGGCGGATATTCTGGTTGTGTCGATCGACGCTGTGCCAGACATCTTTTCCGCCATGGCGACGGGCGAGGCCAATGCAACGGTGGAACTGACGCCGAACATGGCCGGCCCGGCCTTTGACGCGCTGCAGGCCTATTGGGATGCGGGCACGGTGCCGCCGAAATTCATCATCACGGAAAGCAAGCTCTATACCCCGACCGACGATCCGCAGGGGGAGTATGAGCGTCGTAAAGACCTCGGATACTAAGGTTTCCTCCCCGAGGCGCCGCCGGGCGCGGGTTTGCCCCCGCCCGGCGGAATTGCGTTATCCGCCGGATCGGCGGACAGTGAGATGATGGGAAGCGAGGGGGCTGGCATGGCCGAGGAGATGGCGGCGCCGGGCGGAAGGCCGGTGCTCGAGGCGCAGGGGATCGTGAAGATCTTTGGCCAGCACCGGGCGCTGGATGGCGTCGATTTCACGGCCCATGCGGGAGAGGTTCATGCCCTGCTGGGAGAGAACGGCGCGGGCAAATCGACACTGATCAAGATCCTGACCGGGGCCTATCAGCCCGATGAGGGCGAGTTGCGGCTGGACGGGACGCCGATCCAACTGCGCAACCCGCTGCACGGGCAGAGCTTTGGCATCGGAACGGTGTATCAGGAGGTGAACCTGCTGCCCAACCGTTCGGTGGCGGAAAACCTGTTCCTTGGCCGCCAACCCACGCGTTTCGGCCTTGTGGACCGGGCCGGGATCGTGCGGCGGGCGCGCGAACTGCTGGCGCGGTACGGGCTGGATATCGACGTGCGGGCGGAGCTTTCGGAGTTTTCGGTCGCGGTGCAGCAGATCGTGGCGATTGCCCGGGCGGTGGAACTGTCGGGCAAGGTGCTGGTGCTGGACGAACCCACGGCCAGCCTTGACCGCAACGAGGTGGAACGGCTGTTCGACGTGGTGCGCGGGCTGCGGGCGGATGGGCTTGCCATCATCTTCATCACCCATTTTCTGGATCAGGTCTTTGCGCTGGCCGACCGGGTGACGATCCTGCGCAATGGCACGCGGGTGGCGACGCAACCCTTGGCGGCGCTGAACACCACGGATGTGGTGCGGATGATGTTGGGCAAGGACATGGCCTTTGAGCATCACCCTTCGGCGCTGGCGGGCGGGCCGCGCGGTGCGGTGCGGGTGGAGTTCAAGGGGATCGGACGCAAGGGGATGCCGCCCTTCGATCTGGCCATCCATGAGGGCGAGGTCGTGGGGGTGGCGGGGCTGCTCGGATCGGGACGGACCGAGGTGGCGCGGCTGATGTTCGGCGTGGATGCGGCCGAGGGCGGCGAGGTGCGGGTGGATGGTGAGGCGGTTTCGGTGCGCAATCCGGCGCAGGCGGTGGCCGCGGGTTTCGGCTTTTGTCCCGAGGATCGCAAGCTGGACGGCATCTTTGGCGATCTGTCGGTGCGCGAGAACATCATCATCGCGCTGCAGGCAAAGCTGGGCTGGTTCCGGGCGCTGAACCACGAGGATCAGATCGAACTGGCCGGGCGTTATGCCGAAGCGCTGGATATCCGGGCGGCAAGCCATGACATGCCGGTGAAGCTTCTGTCCGGGGGGAACCAGCAGAAGGTGATCCTTGCGCGCTGGCTGGCGATTGATCCGACGTTCCTGATCCTGGACGAGCCAACGCGGGGCATCGACGTGGGCGCCCATGCCGAAATCGTGCGGACAATCAACCGCCTGCGCGAGGAGGGGCTGGCGCTGTTCGTGATCTCGTCCGAACTGGATGAGGTGGTGGCCTATTCGAACCGGGTGGTGGTGATGCGCGACCGCGAGATGGTGGCGGAACTGGAGGGCGATGCGATCGCCCCGGAGGCGATTGTCGAGGCGATTGCAGGCACGACACGGGAGGCACGGGCATGACGCGGCCGACGATTGATCTGCGCCCGACGACGCAGCCGCCCTATCCGCGCGCGCGGCCGATCCATGCCTTCTTCACCCGTCCGCAGGTCATCGCGCTGATAGCCGTGCTGCTGGTGAACTGGATGCTGTTTCCCGGTTTCTTCACCATCACATGGCAGGACGGGCGGCTGTTCGGCAGCCTGATCGACGTGCTGAACCGGGGCGCCCCCGTGGCCATTCTGGCCATCGGGATGACGGCGGTGATCGCGACCAAGGGGGTGGATCTGTCGGTGGGCGCCGTGATGGCGATTTCCGGCGCGGTGGCGGCGACATTGGTGAGTTCCGGCGTGTCCGCCCCGGTTGCAGTGGCGGCGGCGCTGGGGGCCGGGCTTCTGTGCGGGCTGTGGAACGGGATTCTGGTGACGGTGCTGGACATCCAGCCGATCATCGCGACGCTGGTCCTGATGGTGGCGGGGCGCGGGCTGGCGCAGCTTGTCACCGAAGGGTCGATCGTCACCTTTTCGGACCCGGTGCTGGTGTTCATCGGGACGGGGTCGATCCTTGGCCTGCCCACGCCGGTGGTCATTGCGCTGCTGCTGATGATCGCGGCCACGCTGGCGGTGCGGCGCACCGCGCTTGGCCTGCTGATCGAGGCCGTGGGGGTGAACCGGTCGGCGGCGCGATTTGCCGGGCTGTCTGCCGGGGCGCTGCTGCTGATCGTCTATACCTTCGCCGGGTTCTGCGCGGCGGTGGCCGGGCTGATCGTGGCAGGCGACATCCGGGGGGCGGATGCCAATAATGCGGGCCTGTGGCTGGAACTGGATGCCATCCTTGCGGTGGTGATCGGGGGCACATCCCTGCTGGGGGGGCGGTTCTCCATTCCCATGGCGGTGCTGGGCGCGATCATCATTCAGGCGATGAACACCGGCATCCTGATTTCGGGCTTTTCGCCCGAGTTCAATCTGGTGGTGAAGTCTGCCGTGATCATCGTGATCCTTGTCCTGCAATCGCCATTGTCGGCGCGGATGTTCCGTGGCCGGTCGGGCGGCAATTCCGGAAAAGCGAAATGAACCGTAGCCTGCGCCCGCTTCTGGCGACCGCCCTGATCTTCCTGTTCGCCTATCTGATGGCGGTGGGCCAGCATCCGGGGATGCTGTCCACCCGGGTGGTGGGGAATTTCCTGACCGACAATGCCTTTCTGGGGATCGCGGCGGTGGGGATGACCTTTGTCATCCTGTCCGGCGGGATCGACCTTTCGGTGGGGGCGGTGATCGGGTTTACCACGGTGCTGATCGCCGTCTTGATCATGTGGGTGGGTCTGCACCCGCTGGCGGCCTTTGCGGTGGCGCTGGCCGTGGCGGCGCTGTTCGGGGCGGTGATGGGGGCGGCGATCCATTACCTGCGGGTGCCCAGTTTCATCGTGACGCTGGCAGGGATGTTCCTTGCGCGGGGCGGCGCATCGGTCCTGTCGCCCGACAGCATCGGGATCGAGCATGACTTCTACACCGCCGTGTCGCGCAGCTACATCCTGATGCCGGGCGGTGGGCGGCTTACGGTGATCGGGATGATCATGCTGGCGGTCTTTGCTCTGGCCATCCTTCTGGCACATCGGACGCGGTTCGGATCGAACATCTATGCGCTGGGGGGATCGGAAACCTCGGCCGCGCTGATGGGTGTGCCGGTGGCGCGCACGACGATCGCGATCTATGCGCTGTCATCGGCGCTGGCGGGTTTGGCGGGGGTGGTGTTTTCGCTTTACACATCGGCGGGGTATTCGCTGAACGCGCTGGGGGTTGAACTGGATGCCATCGCAGCGGTGGTCATCGGGGGCACGCTGCTGACGGGCGGATACGGGTTCGTGGCGGGCACGTTCATCGGCGTGATGCTGCAAGGCTTGGTGCAGACCTACATCGTGTTCGATGGAACGCTGTCGAGTTGGTGGACCAAGATTGTGGTCGGTGTGCTTTTGTTTATGTTCATCGTGCTGCAGCGGCTGGTCTTCCGGGCCGGGCCGCGAAGAACCTGATCCCTTGGACCGAGAAAGATGAGCGAACCCGGGAGCCTGATCCGAACGCTCTCTGGGCGGCAAGCGGCGCGGAACTTCCATTCTTATGTGATCAACGAGGTCGGGCGGGCCATCGTGGCCGGAGAGATGCCCGTGGGATCAAGCCTGCCCGGCGATGCCGAGATGATGGACCGCTTCGGCGTGTCGCGCACCGTGCTGCGCGAGGCGCTGAAGACGCTGGAGGCGAAGGGGCTGGTGGAGGCGCGGGCCAAGGTGGGGACGCGGGTGCTGCCGCAGTCGCGGTGGAACATGTTCGACCGGCAGGTGCTGACCTGGAAGCTGGAAAGCGGGCCGACGGAGGGGTTCCTTGCCGCCTTCGACGTGATCCGTGAAAGCCTTGAGGTGCAGGCGGCGCGGCTGGCGGCGCGCAACCGCGAGGCCGAGCAGATCCGGCTCATGCAGTACTGGAAGAACCAGCTTTCGGTGCAGTCGCATCAACCCGAACCCTTTGCGCTTGCGCTGTTCGAGATCCATCGACTGGTGGCCGAGGCGTCGGGCAATCCCTTTCTGCGGGCCGCCACGTCCGTGATCGAATTCGGGGTGGCCGTGGCGGTGCTGGCGCGGCTGGATGGTGATGGCAACGCGCCGCGCGAGGGTTTGGCAGGTGCGGTGGCGACCGAGTACGACGCCCTGGTGGGCGCCGTTGATCACGGCGACGAAGAGGCGGCGGCGAAGCGGATGCTGTCTATCTTGCAAGGACGAAGCGGACGCGCCTGAGGGCGGCAATTGCGAGGTGGACAGGATACATGGGATCGGCCAGCATATCGGAACCGTGACGGACAGATGGGGAGGAGCAGGGCAGGTTGGCCCCTGCAGAGGGATCAAGGTCCGCACCAAGCGGGCCGAAAAGGGAGGAGGGATCAGATGAAAACGATGAAGGGCCCGGCGCTGTTTCTGGCGCAGTTTGCGGGCGATGCTGCGCCGTTCAATTCGTGGCGGTCGATCACCGCTTGGGCGGCGGATTGCGGCTATGTGGGCGTGCAAGTGCCAAGCTGGGATGCGCGGCTGTTTGATCTGGAGAAGGCTGCGACGTCGAAGGATTACTGCGACACATTCAAGGGCGAGGCGGCCGAGAACGGCATCGCCGTGACCGAGCTTTCCACCCATCTGCAGGGCCAGCTTGTGGCCGTGCATCCGGCCTATGACACGGCCTTTGACGGCTTTGCCGCCCCTGCCGTGCGGGGCAATCCCAAGGCGCGTGCAGAATGGGCCGTGGATCAGGTGAAGAAGGCGCTGAGCGCGTCACGCAACCTTGGCCTGTCGGCCCA
Organism: Paragemmobacter ruber; assembly: GCF_009908315.1. GTDB lineage: Bacteria > Pseudomonadota > Alphaproteobacteria > Rhodobacterales > Rhodobacteraceae > Paragemmobacter > Paragemmobacter ruber. Next base: position 24,883 of record NZ_JAAATW010000004.1, on the reverse strand, counting down.
TGCGACGTTTTCCGGCGCGCTGGCGTGGCCTTTCGTCTATCCGTGGCCGCAGCGCCCGGCGGGGCTGGTGGAAGAGGCCTTTGACGAATTGGCGCGGCGCTGGCTGCCGATCCTGAACCATGCCGAGGAATGCGGGGTGGATGTCTGCTATGAGATCCACCCGGGCGAGGATCTGCATGACGGCATCAGCTTTGAGATGTTCCTTGATCGGGTAAAGGGTCACGGCCGCGCCAACATGCTGTATGATCCCAGCCATTATGTGCTGCAGCATCTGGATTATCTGGACCACATCGACATCTATCACGACCGGATCCGCATGTTCCATGTGAAGGATGCCGAGTTGAACCCGACGGGGCGGCAGGGGGTTTATGGCGGTTTCCAATCCTGGGTGAACCGGGCGGGGCGGTTCCGCAGTCCGGGTGACGGACAGGTGGATTTCGGCGGCATCTTTTCAAAGCTGACCCAATACGGCTTTGACGGCTGGGCCGTGGTGGAATGGGAATGTTGCCTGAAGCACCCCGAAGACGGCGCTCGGGAAGGGGCGGCCTTTGTCGCGGCCCATATCATTCGCGTGACGGAAAAGGCCTTTGACGATTTCGCCGATGCCGGAACGGACCGCGCCGCGAACCGCCGGATGCTCGGCCTGGAATGAAGCGGCTGGAATGAGCGGGCGGGCCGGGGTGCGCCCGCGGCCCGCCATACGGTCTTGGACAAAAATCAATAAGCGAGGTGCTTTCATGCCCATTGATGCCGCACATACCGCCCGCCCGGAGCGCCTGCGCCTCGGGATGGTTGGGGGGGGCCGGGACGCGTTCATCGGTGCCGTTCACCGCATCGCGGCCCGGATCGACGACCAGTACGAACTTGTGGCTGGCGCGTTCTCGGCCGATCCAGAGAAGGCGCTGGCTTCGGCCGCCGATCTGGGGGTGGCGCGGGCCTATACGAGCTTTGCCGACATGGCCGCGCGCGAGGCGCGGCGGAAGGACGGGATTGACGCGGTGGCCATCGTCACGCCGAACCACATGCACGCCCCGGTGGCGATGCAGTTCCTGCGGCGGGGTATCCATGTGATCTGTGACAAGCCGCTTACGGCAACTTTGCCCGAAGCAAAGCGGCTGGCCAAGGCGGCGGAGGCGTCGGGCGTGGTCTTTGCGCTGACGCATAATTACACGGGCTATCCGATGGTGCGGCAGGCCAAGGCCATGGTGGCGGCGGGCGAGCTGGGCGAGATCCGCGTGGTGCATGTGGAATACCTGCAGGACTGGCTGACCGAGGCGGTGACCAACAAGCAGGCCGAATGGCGCACCGATCCGGCGCGGTCGGGGGTGGGCGGATCGACGGGCGATATCGGCACCCACGCCTTCAACCTTGCGAATTTCGTGACCGGGCTTTCGCTGGAGGCACTGGCGGCGGACCTAAGTGCGTTCGTTCCGGGGCGGCGGGTGGATGACAACGGCCATGTGCTGATGCGGTTCCGGGGCGGGGCGAAAGGCACGCTCATGTGCAGCCAGGTGGCGCCAGGCAACGAGAACGGGCTGCGGCTGCGGGTTTACGGATCGAAGGGCGGTCTGGAATGGGCGCAGGAAGACCCGAACTATCTGTGGTTCACGCCATTCGGACAACCCAAGCGGCTGATCACGCGGGGCGGGGCCGGTTCGGGGCCGGAGGCGGGCCGGGTCAGCCGTGTGCCGCCGGGCCACCCGGAAGGGTATCTGGAAGGTTTCGCCACGATCTACACCGAAGCGGCGCGCGCGATCCGCGCGGCCAAGTCGGGCACGCCCCTGCCGGAGGGGACCACTTTCCCCGGCCTGCGGGAGGGGCTGGAGGGCGTGGCCTTCGTCGATGCCTGTGCCCGGTCCTCGGCGCGCAATGGGGCTTGGGTAGGGTTGAACCTCTGACGGTGTAGCACAGGGCGGGGCCGCGCGACGGCATGTTCACGACGCGGCTGCCGCCGTGCTTTGGATTGGCCGCGTTGACGGGGAATTTGCGTCAACCCGAACCATCCTGACCGCGCGGCGCCAAACCCGGATAAATGGATCATCGCGGTCGGGATGACTTGCGTCATCCTGCTGCGCGGCGCCGACCAGGAGGTCGGGTTGGCGGCGGGAAGGTGCATCGCGGCCCTGGGGAAGTGAGTGCGCTTCTTTCGCCATAGCCGGGCTGTGCCGTTCGCTGGTGCTGCGGCGCCCCGACCGCGACCGGAATGACGTGCCGGATCGTTGGCGGTGCTGCAATGGTCAACGCGGCCGGAGGGACGTGGTGCTGCGCGGCGAAGCCCGGTTCACCCCATGGCTTCGAGCCCAAGGCTGCGTGTTGTCTGCCTCGCGGCAAGCACGAAGTCCTGCAGGAACCGCTGGGCGACGGGGCTGTGGACGCGGCCCGCCCGCCAGAGCAGGCTGACCGTGCGCAGGCAGGCCGGATCGCGCAGGGACCGGGCGGTCAGCGCGGCGGGCAGATTGACCGTGGCCAGTGCGGGCAGAAGCGTGACGCCCATGCCCGATTGCACCATGGCGATCAGGGATGCCACGTTGCGCACCGAAAAGCGCGCCTCTCGGACGAGTGCCTGAAACCCGTCTGACGGCAGGCCGCGGGCCGCCTCGTTCACGATGAGGGATTGGCCTTTCAGATCATCCCAGTCGAGCACCGGCCCCTTGGCGGCAAGCAGGCTGTCCGTGCGACAGACCAGAAGGAAGGGATCGCGGAAAACGGGCCGCGTGGCGATGCCGGGCTGATCGGCCGAAAACCCGGCTATGCCGAGATCGACCTGCCCCGTCTCGACCAGAAGGCGGACATCGGTGCTGTCGGTATCGACCAGTTCGACATCAAGATCGGGACGGGTGGAAATGAATTCCTGCAGGAAGGCGGGCAGCAGCATCGTCGCCACCGATGGGACAGAGGCGATGCGCAAGCGCCCGCTGCGCGCCTTGGACTGCGCGTCGATCCGCTCCATCGCGCGGTCGTAGTCGCGCAACAGGACAACGGCCTGATCGTAGAGGAAGCGCCCCATGTCGGTGAGGCTGGACTTGCGATCGGTTTCGAACAGCGGGCATCCCAGCCGGTCTTCGATCTGTTTCAGCGTCATGGACAGGGCCGAAGGCGTACGAAACAGCCGTTCCGAGGCATCCTTGATGTTGCCGTGATCGGCCACTTCGACAAAGGCGCGCAAGGCTTCGAGGCGGATCATGTTCAATTTCCCTGAAATCTACCAAAGAAGTACTGCGTTGAGTTGAAGCGAGCAATCGGAATGCTGCGTCAAGGCAGGATGGAGGTTGCGGATGTCGCTGCGGATCGGGCTGGACGAGATAGAGGCTTTGGCCTTGCGGATACTGATCGGCGCCGGGGCGAGCCGGGCGCAGGCGATGCCGGTGGCACGATCCATCCGTCTGGCCGAGCGGGACGGTGTGCGGTCGCATGGATTGATGTATCTGCCGATCTATGCCGAGCATCTGGCCTGCGGCAAGGTGATCGGCAGCGCCGAACCGCAGCTTGCACAGCCGCGACCGGGCGCCGTGACCGTGGATGCGGCGCATGGCTTTGCCCATCCAGCCGTCGATCTGGGCCTGCCCGTGTTGATCGAGGCCGCGCGCACCTGCGGCATCGCGGCGATGACGCTGCACCGGTCGTATAACTGCGGCATCCTTGGCCATCACGCGGAGCGGATCGCCGAGGCGGGGTTGGTCGGTCTTTGCTTTACGCATGCGCCGGCCTCGATCGCGCCACCGGGCGGGCGGGTGCCTGTGATCGGGACCAATCCCTTTGCGCTGGCGGTTCCGGACGGTGTTGGCGGGGCGCGGTTCGTGCTGGATCAATCCGCCAGTGTCGTGGCGAAGTCAGAGGTGATCCTGCGGGCAAGGCGGGGCGAGGCGATCCCCGAAGGTTGGGCCCTTGACGCCGACGGTGCGCCGACGACGGACCCGGACAAAGCGCTTAAAGGGTCGATGTTGCCAGCGGGTGGGACGAAGGGTTTCGGCATGGGGTTGCTGGTGGAGGTTCTGGCATCAGCGCTGGCCGGGGCGGTGGCCAGTCGGGAGGCCAGCCCGTTTTCCGGGCCGGTCGGTGGGCCGCCGGGGACGGGGCAATGCTTCATCGCGCTGGATCCAGCCGCCTTTGCCGCGGGTTTCACCGACCGCATGGCCGGCCTCGTTGCCGCGATCGAGGCGCAACCGGGCGCGCGGCTGCCCGGGGCGCGGCGGCAGGCCGCGCGGGCGCGCACGATGCGGGACGGTGTCGAGGTGGATGGCGATCTCGCGCAGCGCCTTGGGGTTCAGCAAAACTGAAATCAATCTCATTCGTTGTCGTTTGATTGAAGTTCAACCCTGCCGGACACTGCCGCCACAAGGGGCATGGAAAGCCCTGCCTAACAGAGAGGTTCGCGATGACACGGAAGATAGGTTTCCCCGCGCTGGCCGCACTTGCCGTTGCGGGAATGACGCAGGCCCAGCCCGCCGCCGCACAGGATTGCGGCACGGCCGGAACGATTACAGTGGCCGAAATGACATGGCTTTCGGCGGCCACGCTGGCGCATGTGGCGCAGAAGATCATGGCGGCAGGCTATGGCTGCGATGCGCAGCTGGTTCCCGGGGACACGGTGCCGACGGCGACGTCGATGCTGACCCGGTCAGAGCCGACGGTGGCGCCCGAACTGTGGGTGTCTACCGTGCAGGCGCAATGGGACGAGATGCAGGCGAAGGGAAATGTCTACAAGGCGTCCGATGTCTTTGCGGGCGGGGGTCAGGATGGGCTGTGGGTGCCGGATTACGTGCTGGAGCAGAACCCGCAGATCAAGACCATCGAGGATCTGGCTGCAAACTGGCAGATCTTCGAAGACAACCAGAGCCCTGGCAAGGGACGGCTGTACAACGGGCCGCCCGGCTGGGCGAGCGAAGTCATCATCACCAACTATTACAAGGCGCTGGGGCTTGAGGACGAGTTCGAACTTTTCTCGCCGGGTTCGGGGGAAAACCTGAAGGCGTCCATCGCACGGGCGGTGGCGCAGCAGGAACCCTGGGTTGGCTATTACTGGGGGCCGTCGGATGTGGTCGGGAAGTTCAACCTTGTCCGCCTCGGGATGCCCGAGAGTGACCGGGAAAAATTCACCTGCCTGACCGATGCCAACTGTGCCGATCCGCAAGTCACCGGCTGGGCCGCGGGAGAGGTGGCGGTGGCGGTGGTGTCGGATCTGAAGACGCAGGCACCGGCGGTGGCGGAGTTCCTGTCGAAGATGCAGGTCCCGAATGACGAGATCAGCACCGTCCTCGCCTGGGGGGATGACAACGGGGCCACGGCTGAGGAGGTCGCCGAACATTTCCTGGCGGAATACGAGGCGATCTGGAGCGCGTGGGTCCCCGCCGAGGTGGCAGCGAAGGTGAAGGCCAGCCTCTGAGCAGCGCCAGCGCGTGCCGCCCCCCGTTGGTGGAGCGGGCGGCACGTCATTTTGAAGGACGACAGCCATGACCTCCGGCTTCCCGGAACTTTGGGATACGCGCAGCTTTGGCCGCGCCCTCGACGCCGCCTTCAACGGTATCGTCGCCAACTGGGGCGAGACGCTGGAAATCATTTTCATGCCCGTGTTGCGGGCCATCACCGGGCTGGAGCGGGGCCTGCAATTCCTGCCCTGGTGGGTGGTGGTTGCGCTGTTCTGCGCCGCGACCTGGGGGGCAGGCCGAAAGGTGGTGCCGGTAATCGTTGTCGCCGCCCTGCTGGTGTTGCTGGGCCTTCTGGGCGTTTGGAACGACGCGATGGCGACAGTTGCGCTGATGTTGGCTGCAACCGTCCTGTCGGTGCTGATCGGCGTGCCTTTGGGGATCGCCATGTCGCGATCCGACCGGGTGCGGGGTGGCATGTTGCCCGTGCTCGACATCATGCAGACCATGCCGATCTTCGTCTATCTGATCCCGTTCGTCATGCTGTTCGGCCCCGGCAAGATCCCGGCCCTGCTGGCGACCATCGTCTTTGCCATTCCGCCTGTCATCCGGCTGACCGACCTGGGCATCCGGCAGGTGGATGCCGAGATCGTGGAGGCGGCGCGCGCCTTCGGCGCCTCACCGCGCCAGCAGTTGTGGACGGTGCAGGTGCCGCTGGCCATGCCGACGATCATGGCCGGAATCAACCAGACCACGATGATGGCGCTGTCCATGGTGGTGATCGCGTCGATGATCGGGGCGGGGGGGCTGGGCTATCAGGTGCTGCAGGGCATCCAACGCCTTGAGGTGAGCCGGGGTCTGATCGCGGGGCTGGGGATCGTCTTGCTGGCGATCATCTTTGACCGCATCGCACAAAGCTATGGCCGCCGCGTGCAGGCGAACCTGCATCGGGAGGGGAAGTGATGCGCCCGGTGAAGATCAGGGTCGAAAACGTATCAAAGGTCTTTGGCCGTGATCCGGCAGGCGCCTTGGCAAAGGTGCGGGCGGGAATGGACAAGGGGCAACTGAAGGCCGAGACGGACCATGTGCTGGGCCTGCATGACGTCACGCTGGACATCCGGGCGGGCGAGACCTTTGTCATCATGGGACTGTCGGGGTCGGGGAAAAGCACGCTGATCCGTCACTTCAACAGGCTGATCGAGCCGACCGGGGGACGTATCCTGTTCGATGGGGACGATATCCTGAAATACGACGCGGCGCGCCTGCAGGCCTTCCGGCGGCGCAAGGTCGCGATGGTGTTTCAACGTTTCGCGCTGCTGCCGCATCGGACGGTGGCCGAGAATGTGGCCTATGGGCTGTTTCTGGATGGCGTGCCCCGGGCCGAGGCCCTGCGCCGCGCGGGCGAGCAGATTGCGCTGGTGGGTTTGTCGGGGTTCGAGGGCAGCTATCCGGCGCAGCTTTCGGGGGGCATGCAGCAGCGCGTTGGGCTGGCACGCGCGCTGGCCACCGATGCCGAGGTCCTGCTGATGGACGAGGCGTTTTCGGCGCTGGATCCGCTGATCCGCCATGACATGCAGGTGCAGTTGAAGGAACTGCAGGCGCGACTGGGCAAGACCATCGTCTTCATCACCCATGATCTGGACGAGGCCCTGATGCTGGGCGACCACATCGCGATCCTGAAGGACGGCACGCTGCGGCAGGTGGGCACCGGGGCAGAGATCCTTGCCCGCCCGGCTGATGACTATGTGGCGCGCTTTGTGCGCGACGTGAACCGCAGCCGCATCCTTTTGTGCGGCGCCTTTGCCGATGCGGGCCTGAGCACCGCGCCGGATGCGCCGGTGATCGGGGCAGAGGCGACGCTGGAGGCCGCTTTTGCCGCCTTCGCGGGCGGGGCGCCGGTCGTGGCGGTGCGCGATGGTGACGGGCGGATCGCCGGGGCGCTGACACCGCAGCGCGTGATGGAAGCCTTGGCGCGGGGGCAGGGATGATGGACTTGGAAACACGCAACTACATCGCGGGCGACTGGTGCGAGGGGGAGGCGACGGTCGCCAATGTAAACCCGTCGGACCTGTCCGATGTGATCGGCAATTATGCGCAAGGCTCGGCCGCAGACATGGATCGCGCGGTGGCCGCTGCGCGCGACGCGCAGCCGAAATGGGCCGCCGCGGGAATCCAGCGACGGCATGACGCGCTGATGCAGATCGGCACGGAACTGATGGCCCGCGCGGGCGAGATCGGCGCAGTCCTGTCGCGGGAGGAGGGCAAACCTTTCGCCGAGGGGAAAGGCGAGGTCTATCGTGCGGGCCAGTTCTTCACCTGGTTCGCCGCCGAGGCCTTGCGCTGCCACGGCGACCAAGCGGAAAGCGTGCGCCCGGGGATAGAGATCGAGGTTCGGCGCGAACCCGTGGGCGTGGTGGCGATCGTGACACCGTGGAACTTTCCCGTGGCGACGCCCGCGTGGAAGATTGCCCCGGCGCTGGCCTATGGCAATGCCGTGGTGTGGAAACCCGCCAACCTGACCCCGGCCTCGGCCGTGGCGCTGACGCAGGTGATCGCGCGGGCAGGGTTGCCTGCGGGAGCGTTCAACATGGTGCTTGGACCCGGGCGCGCGGTGGGCGATGCGCTGGTGGGCCATCCGGACGTGGCGGCGGTCACCTTCACCGGATCGGTGGAGGTAGGCCAGGGCATCGCCGCCCGCGTGCTGGCAAATCGTGCCAAGCTGCAGATGGAGATGGGGTCGAAGAACCCGATGCTCATCATGGATGACTGCGACATGGAGTTGGCCGTGGCACATGCCTGCAATGCGGCCTTTGGCGGGACGGGGCAGAAATGCACCGCCGCGTCGCGCCTGATCGTGCATCGCAAGGTGCTGGAGGCGTTCACCGCCCGGCTGGTCGCCGCCACAGAAGCCCTGCGGGTGGGCCATGCGCTGGCCGAGGGCACGCAGATCGGCCCTGTGGTGAGCGCGGCACAGCTGGCCGCCAATCTGGACTGGGTGGCGCGGGGCAGGGCGGAAGGGGCAGAGGTTCTAACTGGCGGGGACGCGCTGGAGCGCCCGACGAAAGGCCACTACATGGCGCCCACCATTCTAGCCGGAACCAGCAACAGCATGCAGGTGAACCGCACGGAACTGTTCGCCCCGATCACCTGCATCCTTCCCGCCGACAGCTATGCCGAGGCGCTGGCCATCGCCAATGACACGCCCTTCGGACTGACCGCCGGGATCATGACCCGCAGTCTGGCACGGGCGGCACATTTTCGTGCCAACATGCGTGCGGGCTGTGTCATGGTAAACCTGCCCACGGCGGGAACGGACTATCACGTTCCCTTCGGCGGGCGCGGAATGTCGTCCTTTGGTCCGCGTGAGCAGGGACGCTATGCCGCCGAGTTCTTTACCACGGTCAAGACCGCCTACATGGCGGCAGGGGCGCCGGAATGAGTTACCTGATCGACGGGCTGCAGTATTCGAATTGGTCCGAGGCCATCTTTCACGAACTTCGCGCAGGTGGCGTGGATGCCGTGCATGTGACGCTGGTCTATCACGAGAACTTTCGCGAGACGGTGGCAAACATCGAACGCTGGAACCGCTGGTTCGAGCGCTGGCCGGAACTGATCTTTCAGGGCTTTACCGCCGATGACATCGCAACGGCGCGCGCCAGCGGGCGGACGGCGATCTTTTTCGGGGCGCAGAACCCTTCCTGCATCGAGGATGACATCGGTCTGGTCGAGGTGCTGCACCGGCTCGGGCTGCGGTTCATGCAGTTGAGCTACAACAACCAGTCGCTTCTGGCGACGGGCTGCTATGAGACAGAGGACACCGGCCTCACCCGGATGGGCCGCGAGGTCGTGGCCGAGATGAACCGCGTGGGCATGGTCGTGGACATGAGCCATTCGGGGGAACGCTCAACTCTGGCGGCCGTGGAGCAATCGGCACGGCCTATTGCCATCACCCATGCCAATCCGGCCCTGTGGCACCCCGCACGGCGCAACAAATCGGAAACGGTGATCGGGGCCTTGGCGGAAACGGGGGGGATGCTTGGCTTTTCTCTCTATCCGCACCATCTGGCGGGCGGCTCGGCCTGCCGGATCGAGGACTTCTGCACGATGATCGCCCGTACTGCCGAACGGTTCGGGACGCATTTCATCGGGATCGGCACCGATCTGTGCCAGAACCAGCCTGACAGCGTCGTGGAATGGATGCGGACCGGGCGCTGGACCAAGGCCATCGACTATGGCGAAGGCAGCAAGGACGCGCCGGGCTTTCCCGCGATGCCGGGCTGGTTCCGGGACAATCGCGATTTCAGGAATATCGCTGATGGGTTGCGGGTGGCCGGGTTCTCGACCGCCGAGGTGGAGGCGATCATGGGCGGCAACTGGGCGCGGTTCTTTGGAACGTCCTTTGGGGCGGCCGCAGCGGGGACCGTGGCGAAGAGGGCGGCGGAATGACCATCGCGGAACGCAAGGATACGGAGACGACCATTCCGCTGCGCGATCCTGATTGCGTGATGCGGCTGTTGCGCATGGGATCGGCCCATCCGATGCGGCTGTCCTTCCTGCGTGTTTTGTTGCGGCGGCTGAAGGCGGAAGGCTGGCGTTTCGACCGCCCCCTGTGGGAGGTGGACAGCCGGGGTGTGGGGCGCGCGGTGTATCGCGCACGCGGGCCGGAGCGGACCTATTGTCTGGTCGCATTTGCCCATGACCTGCCCGATGAGATGCGGTCGGACCGCGTGATCGCCACCGCATGGGACGCCACCTTTGCGCTGGTCGATGGCGAACCGACGACCCGCGATCTTGACCGGCTGGCGGCCAATGTCCCCGTGCAAGAGGCAGGTCGCATCAGCGCGCGCGAGCTGTGCCTGAGCCGGGCCAACCGTTCCGTCCGGCTGTTTTCGCATGTCGTTGACCGGCTGGCCGAGGGGCGGCAACCCGACATCGCGGAAATCGACGCGGTGGGCTATCTGATGCGGACGACCGCCGTCTATGGTTCGGGCAAGTTCGGCGCAGCGGACCGGGATCAGATCGCCGATCGGCCAGAGTTGCAGGCGCCCTTCCAGGCCGAGATGCTTTCCGTCTGGCTGATCCGTGCCTTTACGGTGGATATCGCAGAGCATCTGGCGCGGGTGAAAGGCGGAGACCGGGCTGTTCCGCTGGCCCGCGATTTGCGGCGCAGATTGGGTGTTGGCAACTCTACCGGGTTGGGCATGGCGCCTTTCCTTGTCCGCCATCCGCGCCTGTTGAACAACTGGATCACCGTGCGCGAAACCGCGCTGGCGCGCGTGCGCGCGCTGCCCGCGGTTGATCCTTCCGCGCTTGAGGGGTTCTTGGCGGCCCTGGCCAGCGCGACCGAAAACGCCCGGTCCTGGCACAGCGATCATCCGGCGCAAATCGCGAAGCTTTCCCAGTTGCGGGCCGATCTTGCCTGCATCGCGGATCATGTCGCCACGGGCTGGGAGAAAGATGGCCACCGGCCTTGGGATGCGCTGTGGCGGTGGGCCGAGGCGCGATTGTCGATGGAAGGGCAGGAATGTCTGGTGTCCCTCATGCTTGAACCGCAGGGTGCATGGATCGACGATCTGTCGGACCACCTGCATGCCGATGAAGAGGCGGGTTTCGCCATCGACGGAGCGCTGACCGTGGCGCGTCTGCGCGATGTGCTGGCGCGTGACTATGGCTGGGTGGGCAGGTTCGACTTTGACGACCCCGCACAGGTGGCGCGGTTCTGGTATGTGTCGGAAGAAAAGCTGGAACCCCGGCTTGGCAACCGCCACGAAGAAGCCGGACAGGAGCGGGAGCAACCGCTGGGCATCGCGCGGGCCATTCGCGATCTGGCGGCTGCTCTGGAGGGCTGGCCAGAGGACGGGCCCGTCGCGGCCTTCCTGCTGCGTCATCCCGAGCATCGGCATATGGTGCGCCGGATCCAGATGCTGCAGGGTCTTTCCTATGCCGAAATCCGTGACAATGTTCTGGATCATGGCATGCTGCCCATCGACATCCTGCGCTGCAAACTGGCGTTCTTCGGTGCCAACCGGTTTGATCCCCGCTCTGACCGCTGGGTTCGGATCAGCCTGTTTCAGGGGCAGCCCTTTCCTGACGAATTGGCCGGCTGATGGTCGCATCGCTGGACATGGCCCATTCCGAGATCCGCACCCTTGTGACCAAGGCGGCGCGGGGGGCGGGTTTGCCATGGGGTCTGGCGGAGGAGGCGGGATGGGCTGCTGACTGGCTGTCGCGCCGCGCCCTTCCTGCGGCCGATTGGGCAGCGGCATGGCTGGCGGCATGTTGCGAAGGCAGGGGCGATCCCGTCACCTTTGGCGCGGCATTGGCCGACAGCCTGCCAAGCGGGATTGCGGCAGGCAGCACCGTGGCGATACCCGACGGGTTGGCGGGGCCTGGCTATCTCTTGCCGTTTCTGCATCGGGTGGCAGGAACATTTGGCAGCGTGGGGATCACCGATCCCAGCGGGATTGTCGTCAGTGTCGAGGCTTCGGGCCATGTGATGTTTGGCCCGGCTTGGCGTGACACATCCAGAAGCTGGGAAATCGGACCGGCCCGCCCGCTGCGCCAGTGGGCGGACCGCGCAATCGCCGCGGCATCGGTCATCGACTGCCTCGACGGGCTGGCTTTGCGGACGACCGTGCCGCCATCGGCTGCGTCCCGCAACAATGCCGGGGCGGGGACATCCGACAACGACTGATCGGCGGGAACGGCAGCATGGTCCCGCGACAGCGCGACCCTGTGCCTTTTGGCAGGCCTCTGGACAAAGGCACCGCTCACGCAGGGCCTTTGCCGTTCGTTTGGGTTGGGGATCAGCGCTCCACGCCGGCGTCAGGTGTCATAGATCCATGTAGATGTGCTTTTCCGCCTTGGCGCCCGGATGGGTGACCGCGCCCCAGCGGGCACCGCCGACGAGCTTGGCGAATTTCCAGATGGCGCCTGTGGCATATTGGGTGGGGCGTGGGCCAGACCACGCGGCACGCCGGGCGGCGAGTTCCGCATCGCTCAGTGCCACGGACAACTCGCCGGTGATCGCGTTGATGGTGATGACATCACCCGTCCGGATCAGCGCGATCGGCCCGCCATGGGCCGCTTCGGGCCCGATATGGCCGACGCAGAAGCCACGGGTCGCGCCGGAGAACCGGCCATCGGTGATGAGGGCGACCTTCTTGCCCATCCCCTGCCCCGAGATGGCTGCGGTGGTGGCCAGCATCTCGCGCATGCCGGGGCCACCGGCGGGGCCTTCGTTGCGGATCACGATGACCTCGCCCGCGCTATAAGCGCGGGCGCGGACGGCCTCGAATGCCTCTTCTTCGGATTCGAAGACGCGGGCGGGGCCGGTGAAGACCTGTTCCTCTGCGGTCATGCCCGCGACTTTGACGATGGCCCCGTCGGGGGCGAGGTTGCCGCGCAGGCCGACCACGCCGCCCGTGGGCGTGAGCGGTGTTGATGCGGGATAGATCACGCGGCCGTCCGCCTCGCCACGGATATCATCCAGCTCCTCGCCCAATGTCCGGCCCGAGGCGGTGATGCAATCGCCATGGATGAGGCCGAGCTTCTGGAGTTCCTTCAACACGACCGGAACGCCGCCCACCTCGTAGAGGTCCTTTGCCACATATTTCCCGCCCGGACGCAGATCGCAGAAATAGGGCGTGTCGCGCATGATATCGGTCACGTCGAACAGATCGAAATCCACCCCTGCCTCATGCGCGATGGCGGGCAGGTGCAGCGCGGCATTGGTGCTGCCCCCGGTGCAGGCTACGATGCGCGCGGCATTTTCCAAGGATTTCCGGGTGACGATATCCCGGGCGCGGATGTTCTTCTCGATCAGGCGAAGGACGGCTTCGCCGCTGGTATGGCCGTAATGGTCGCGGCTTTCATAGGGGGCTGGCGCCCCGGAAGAGTTCAGCAAGGCGAGGCCGATCGCTTCGGACACACAGGCCATGGTGTTGGCCGTATACTGCGCGCCACAGGCCCCCGCACCCGGGCAGGCCACCCTTTCGAGGATCGCCAGTTCGGCATCCGACAGGTTGCCTGCCTGATGCCTGCCCACGGCTTCGAACACGTCCTGCACCGTCACATCCCGCCCATCGAGGCGACCCGGCAGGATCGAACCGCCGTAGATGAAGACGGATGGCACGTTCAGCCGCACCATCGCCATCATCATGCCCGGCAGGGATTTGTCGCACCCGGCCAAGCCCACCAGCGCATCGTAGCAATGACCGCGCATCGTCAGCTCGACCGTGTCGGCAATCGCGTCGCGCGAGGCGAGCGAGGAGCGCATCCCTTCATGCCCCATGGCGATACCGTCGGTCACGGTGATCGTCGTGAATTCGCGCGGCGTCCCCCCCGCCGCCTTCACGCCGGCCTTCACCGCCTGCGCCTGACGATTCAGCGTGATATTGCAGGGCGCCGCCTCGTTCCAGCAGGTGGCGACGCCGACCCAAGGTTGATGGATTTCCTCTTCGCTCAGCCCCATGGCGTAAAAATAGCTGCGATGGGGTGCGCGCGCGGGGCCTTCGGTGACATGGCGGCTCGGCAGGCGGGATTTGTCGAAACGGGAGGTCATGGTCGGGCTCCTTCAGGGGTTGCAACTGGGGCAATGGGCGGGATCAGCAAAGCCTGCGCGGGGTAGGACAACCTCATGCCGGCAGGCGGTGCAGCCATGCACATCTGCCGCGATCAGGCCGGTCTCGGTTTCGCAGTCACGGCAGATCAGGCCGGCGACTGTGCGCAGACGGCCGAAACCCGGTGCGGCGCAGGCCGGGCATGGGGTGTTCAGACGGGCGGCCAGCCGTCCGGCAAGTTCCCCGATCACCGCCATCCGTCGCGGGTTCATATGCGCGCGCATGTCGATCTGAAGATGGGCCTGGCCCGATTGGGCCAACGCCTGTGCCACCGCCTTGTCGAAGGTGGCGGGATCGGTGATCCCCTTTGCCACCGGCGCCATGGCCTGTACGGACTGCACGATCACGGCTTGGGCGGGAAAGCCTGTCCGCGCGAGAAAGGCCACGGCGTCCTTTGGCGAAGTGACGATCTGCTGATCGTAGCTGGGGCGTTCGTCGGTCATCGTCTCGATGATCTCGTGTCCGGTTTCCGTATCGAGCCAGAGCAGGAGTTCCTGTCCGATGGGCAGGAACGGGATCACGGGGTGGGGGCCATAGGCCCCTTCAGAGGCCAGACCGACCGGCAAGCCTGTCACCTCGGCGGCGGCGCGCGCCTTGGATCGGGCGGCGTCCGCCATGGTTCCCATGCGGGCGATCTCGCCGGAGAAGGTGCCGAAACGATCTGTGTCGATGGCGGCCCGTTCGACCGTGATGCCGATGCGTGCGAAATGCGGCGCGATCGCCGCCTCTTTGCCGTGCATCGTTCCTAGCGCCACGCGCTGTGGCAATCCCATGTCACAGACCCTGCCAGAACGCGGTCATCTGCCAGACCAGCGGCACCCCCGCGATCAGCATGAAGGGGAAGGTGATGCCCAGCGACGACGTCAGATAGACCGAGGGATTGGCGTCGGGAAACGTCGCCCGCACGGCAGCGGGGGCGTCGATGTAGCTGGCCGATGCCGCCACCGCGCCAAGGACGAAGGCCGATCCCATCGGCAGACCCGCCAGCGTGGCAAGGCCGCTGACCGCAAAGCCGTTGACCATGGGCATGGCCAGCCCGAAGGCGAGCATCCGTCCGCCGACCTTTGCGAAATCGCGCAACTGCCGCCCGGCGGTCATGCCCATTTCCAGCAGGAACAGCACGAGGACACCACGGAAGAGATCGACAAAGAACGGCTCTACCTTGGCGAAATTCGCTTCACCCGAGGCAGCACCTATCACCAATCCGCCCCCCAACAGCAAAAGCCCCCGCCCCCGCAACGTTTCCTTCAGGATCGCCGACAGGGCCACACCTTGCACGCCTTGCGCCCGTGACAGTGCAACCCGACCATAGAACAAGGCCACCAGAATGCCCAATTCCATCAAGGCGACAAGGCCTGTGACATAGCCCTCCATCGGGAAGCCCGCGCCTTCGGCATAGGCCCGGGCCACCACGAACGTCACGGATGATACCGACCCGTACAAGGCCGCCACCCCGGCGGAATCCACGATCGACAGCCGAACGATATAGCGCGCGACGACGAAGATCAGCAGCGGGATGAACAGCACGATCGCCGCCGTCACCGTCACCGCGCCAAGAACATTGGAAAGGTCTGCGGTCGCCAGTTCGCGCCCGCCCTGCAAGCCGATGGAGAACAGAAGAAAGATCGCAAAGATACGGATCACAGGTTCCGGGATTTCCAGATCGGACCGGATCAACGTGGCGATGATCCCCAGAATGAAGGACAGGGTGATCGGCGAAATCAGGTTCTCGATCAGGATGGCATCCATGGTCTGCAAAGCTCCGCTCGGTGTGCCGCGCCGTTTTGCCGAACGGCATTTGAAAAGAGAAACGCGAAGTTTACATCACATTCATTCGAAAACCCGATAGGTTGCACCCATGCACGATGTCGATACCTTTGTTCTGCGCACCTTCCTGGCGCTGGCGGAAACCGGCAGTTTTTCACGCGCGGGCGTGATGGTGGGGCGGTCGCAATCAGCCGTTTCGGAACAGATCCGCAAGCTGGAAGAGTTGTTTGGCCGCACGCTGCTTGAACGGACGACGCGCAGCGTGCGTCTCACCGCCGAGGGTGAGCATCTGCTGGTTCATGCCCGTGCGATGGTCGCGCAGGCGGATGCGATGCTGGCGCGCTTTCGCGCCCCTGACATCGCGGGGGAGGTGCGATTTGGCAGCCCAGAAGATTTTGCCTCTGCCTATCTTCCCGACATCCTTGGCGTTTTCGCAGCAGCCCATCCGGCGGTGGAACTGCACGTCACCTGCCAGTTGACGCTGCCCTTGGTCGAGGAGTTCGAGGCAGGCGCGCAGGATCTGATCATCGTCAAGCAAGACCCGGAAAAGCGCTATCCGGCATCACGTCCCATCTGGCGCGAAAGGCTGGTCTGGGTGGCCGCGACATCGCTTTCGCGGCCCTTTGCCGAGGCAACGCGCGGCCCCCTGCCATTGGTTCTCAGCCCTTCGCCTTGTGTCTATCGCAGCAGGGCGACCCGCACCTTGGAAGCCAGCGGCGTGACGTGGAGCGGTGTATTCACGTCACCGTCGTTCTCCGGGCAGGCTGCGGCGGTGCGGGCGGGTTTGGGCTATGCGGTGATGCCGCGCGCCATGGTGCCGACCGAACTTGTCGTTCTTCACGATTGGCCGGAACTGGCCGAGGTCGAGATCGCCCTGCTTGGGCAGGCAAGACTCCCACCCGCCGCCGCCGCCCTTGCAGGCTTCATCGAAGAGCGCGTCGCCCGTCGATGAAGGCGCCGTTTTGATCATCGGCTTGCGAGGTGACTTTTCTTTGGTCACTCGGGGCCCGATGCGGCCGCCTCATGATCGTTTTCAACGACTGGCGGGAGTGTTGGGAGGGCCAGTCGCGCCGGGCCATGGGGGCAGACAGAACAAGGCGCGTAAAGACCAGCACGCGATCATCAGCGCCACGCAGCGGCATTGGGCGACCCGGCGGCGGCCTTGCTGCCGATCAATCAGCCTCGCTGGCCAGCAATAGGCGCCCGCGTATCTGATTGCGCTGCATCATCGTCTTCACAAGGTCACGAAACACCTCTTTCACCGCCCGGGCCGAGAGGGATAGTTCGGAAAACTCATGCCAGACAAATGACAAGGTCCGCTCGATCCCCGGATCGACAATGCGGGAGGCCACCATAAGCCCGGCCTCGATTTCCATGGCGAAGGCCGAATAGGGCACCACTGTATAGGCACGCCCGCTGAGCGCGATGCTGCGAAACACCGACAGCGAGTCCTGTTCCACCACCACGTTCAGCCGGTGACCGATGCGCGCTGCCGTGTGTTCCATTTCGATGCGCAACTGGTTCTTGCGACCGCCCATCACCAGCGGCAGATGCTGCAGGTTGGAAAAGGCAATCTCTTCGCCCGCTTCTGGCGGGCGGGTGCGTCCCACAAGATACAGGTCCTGCGCCAGCACGGGTTCGGACGCCGCGCCGACCAGCGTCGAGACATTGGGCAGGAGCCCGAAATCCACCTGGCGGGATGTGACCAGCGTATCGCTTTCCACACGCATCAAGTCGAGGATCACCAGCCTGATCTGCGGATGGGCCTCACGCACGGCCCAATAAAGCTGCCCCGCCAGAAGCGGCGCGGCCGAGGCCGCCAAGACCACCCGCACCTCGCCCGTGAGGCTGGACTGGGCATTGACCGTCTCTTCGCGGACCTGATCCACATGGCGGAACAGCGACAGGGCTCCGTCATATAGGCGGGTGCCTGCTTCGGTCAGGGTCACGCCCTTGGCGCTGCGCTCCAGCAGCGTCAGGCCAAGTTCCTGCTCAAGTGCCCGAATATGCGCCGAAAAGGCCGGTTGGGCAAGGCGCACATTGCGCGCCGCAGCAGAGATGCTGCCGCTGCGCGCGGCTTCGACGAAGTATCGCAGATGGTCCAGACGCATGGCAAGCCTATCGCGACTTGATATGGAAACTATCGCGAAATAATATTTTCGCGATGCCTTTTTGTAAATTATTTCTGTATCAGGGCAGGGTCTGCTGCCGACAAAAGGGCAAGCCAGGATGAAATACAGCGCGCAAGTCCAAAGCATTTTTGGCACCAGGATTGGCGCTGCGCCCTTGTTTTCCTTCTGGAGCCACTTTCCCGATGCCGATCTCGATGCCGACCGTCTGGCCGAGGCCACCATCGACTTTCAGCGCGCGTTCGATCTGGATTTCGTGAAAACCGCCCCCAATGGCATGTATGCCGTCGAGGACCTTGGCGTTCAGGTCGATTTCTCGGACGTGCCGCAGGGCGGTGTCGCAAAGGTCACTGAAACCCCCTACGCCACCCCCGACGCCTGGTTGCGCCTGCCCGAAGCCGATCTTGCGCGCGGCGCGCTGGCGCGCGAGTTGCGCGCCCTGCGTCTGATGCGGGCGGCCATGCCCGGCGTGCCGATCGTCTTTACCGTCTTCAGCCCGATGACCATCGCGTCCAAGCTCAGCCGCGGCCGGATCCACGCCCAGATCGCGGAGCGCGTCTCGCTCGAGGCCGTGCATGTCGGATTGGACCGCATCGCCCGCAGCGTCAGCGCCCTGTCGCAGGCCGCCATCGAGGCCGGCGCCGATGGCGTATTCTTTGCCCATCAGGACACCGGGCGCGACCTGCTGTCTTATGATGATTTCTGCGAGTTCGTGGTGCCCTATGACATCGAGGCGCTTTTGGGTGCGCAGCGGGGGCGGTTCAACATCCTGCATGCCCATGGCGCACAGATCCGCTTCCGCGAGATTCAGGATTACCCGGTGCAGGCGCTGAACTGGCACAACTGGGAAACGCGGCCAAGCATGGCCGCTGGCATGCTCACCTCGGGCAAATGCATCGTGGGCGGGGTGGATCGCTGGTCGATCACCCGCAATGACGTGCCCGCCGTGCAGCGGCAGATACTGGAAACCCTTCGCGCGGTCGCGGGACAGGGCGATCTGATCATCGCCCCCAGCTGCGCGATCCGCGCCGGGTTTTCGGCCCAGACCATGCATGCGATCCGCGATTTCGTCCGCAGTCTGACCGGCCCCGATGCCGCGCAGACCGTGGCTGCCTGATACCGTGACTGCCAAAGATCACGGAGGGCCGGACCGTCGGCCTGACCAAGAAAGACACCGACACAACAGCATGAGGAACAGATGAAACGCTCGAATATCCTTTTTGGCCTTGCCCTGGCCATGAGCTTTGGCCAGCCGGCGCTGGCAGAGTTTCCCGAAAAGCCCATCGAGATGATTGTGGCCTTCGCGCCCGGCGGCGGCACGGATGTGGCGGCGCGCTCCATAGCCATGTTCATGGAAAAGCATCTGGGCAATGGCGCATCGATCGCGGTCATCAACAAGCCCGGCGCCGGTGGCGAAATCGGCTGGACCGCGCTGTCGACGGCCGAACCCGATGGCTATACCATCGGCATGATCAACCCGCCCTCTTTCGTGGCGCTCGCCGTCGAGGGCAAGGCGAAATACACGATGGATGACTTCCAGCCCATCGGGAACATCGTGCTTGACCCCGGTATCCTGGTTGTCGGCAAGGACAGCCCCTACGAGTCCCTCGGCGCATTGGTCGAGGCGTCGAAGGCCGCGCCGGGCGCCATCGTGGTGGGCACCTCGGGCGCTGCCGGCTCTTCCGAGCATATCGGCATCCTGAACCTGAACCGTGCCGCCGGAACCAGCTTTACCCCGGCCTTCTTCGGATCGACCGCGCCGGTGCGTCAGGCCCTTCTCGGGGGCCATGTCCCGGTTGCCACCATGAACCTGTCCGAAGCCCTGCCGCTGGTGCGCAGCGGCGACATCCGCCTGCTGGGCGTCATGTCAACCGAACGGTCGCCCTATCTGCCGGATGCGCCCACGTTCAAGGAACAGGGGTACGACCTGATCGTGACCGCATCGCGCGGGCTGGCTGCCCCCGCAGGCACCCCGCCCGAAGTGGTGGAGAAACTTCAGGCTGCGCTCAAGGCAGCGATGGAGGATCCCGAATATCTGAAGGCCGCGGAAGAGGCTGAGATCCCGCTTGCCTATCTGGATGCGCCCGCCTACCGCACCTTGATCGACCAGATCACGGGCGAACTGGCCGAGACATGGAAGGTCACCCCTTGGCGCTGATCTCCTCCCCCTCCCGACGCCGAGGAGAGCTGGGCTTTGCGGCGGTGCTTCTTGCCGTCGCAGGCCTCTGCTTTGTCACAGCGGGCGATTATCCCGGTGCGAGCGGCACCTATCCTAGGGTGCTTTCTGTCCTGCTGGGCTGTGGCGCAATCGTGGTTCTGGCGCGGGCCTGGCGGCAGAACGGTGACAACGGCCGGGTGCCGTTGATGGCGAACCCGGGCCGCTGCCTGCTCGGCTTTGCCGCCATGGCGCTGTATGTCATCGGGATCGACCTGCTGGGATACATCCTGCCCAGCTTTGCCCTTGTTGTCCTGCTGCCGCTGCTGCTGGGCTATCGCGATCTGCGTCTGACCGTTCTCGCCGCCCTTGGCGGGATAGGCTTCATTCTTCTGGTCTTTGCTGTGATCCTCGAACGCCCGATGCCTTCGGATCTGTTCGACCCGCTGCTGGAGATGCTGCGATGATCGACGCCCTGCTTAGCGCGCTGCCGCATGTGCTGGCGCCTGCCAACCTGTTTGCCGTGCTGCTGGGCACCGTTGCGGGCCTGCTGGTCGGCGCGCTGCCCGGCTTGACCGTGACGACCGGCCTTGCCGTGCTGATCCCGCTGACCTTCGGCATGGATCCGCTGTTTGCCCTGGGCATGATGGCCGGCATGTACAATGGCGGGAGCTATGGCGGCGCCATCCCCGCGATCTTGCTGCGGGTGCCGGGGACACCCGCGTCGGTCGCCACGCTGCTTGATGGCTATGAGATGACGAAACAGGGCAAGGCGGCCTATGCGCTGCAGGTCGCTGTCGTGTCAGGCGTCATCGGCTCTGCGCTGTCGGCGGTCGCGCTGATCGTCTTTGCGCCGTCGCTGGTGAAGGTCAGCCTCATGTTCGGGCCTGCCGAGTATTTCTGGGTCGCGCTGTTGGGTCTGGCCACGGTCGCTTCGCTTTTGGGCGATGACTTCGTGAAGGGTCTGATCGCAGCCGTGATCGGCCTGCTGATCGGCACCATGGGTACAGATCTCGCCACCGGGACGGAACGCTACACCTTTGGCCGGTTGGAATTTGCCGATGGTCTGGATATCGTTGTACTTCTGACCGCGCTTTTCGCGGTACCGCCGGTGATCCGGATGATCGAAACCGCCAGCCATCAGGGGATGTCGAAGGACCTGCTGAAGCTTCGCAAAGAGGGGTCGGTGCTGCGCGACTGGCGGCGCTATCTCCCGGTCTGGTCGCGGTCTTCGGTCATTGGCATCATCATCGGCATTCTGCCCGGCGCGGGGGGTTCGATGTCCTGCTATCTGGCATACAACGATGCCAAGCGCCGCTCGCCCAATCCCGAAAGCTTTGGCAAAGGCAACCCCGAAGGTGTTGCCGCCTCGGAATGTGGGAATGGCGCGGACAATGCAGCCTCGCTCATCCCTGCCCTGTCGCTGGGCATTCCCGGATCGGGCGTCGCGGCGGTGATCCTCGGCGGCTTGCTGGTGCATGGGCTGCGCCCCGGACCGCAATTGTTTTCCGACCATCCCGATGTCGTCTATGGCTTCATGCTGCAGATGCTGCTGTCCGCAGGGCTTTTGATGCTGGTCGGCGGGCTTGCCGCAACCCGGATCTTCGGCCAGGCCTTGCGCCTGCCGCATGTGGTGTTGGCCCCGCTTATCCTGCTTTTCGTTGCCATCGGTGTCTATGCAGTGAACAATGCCATGTTCGATCTTTATCTGCTCTTGGGCATCGGGGTTTTCGCCTATGTGATGGACCAGCTGGATTATCCCAGTGCGCCGATCATCCTCGGCGTGATCCTTGGCCCGATCGCGGAAAGCCAGCTGTCCCTTGCGCTGACCATCTCGGGTGGCAATCCCTTGGCGCTGGTGTCTTCGCCCATGTCGATGATCATCGTGGCGCTGACGCTGTTCATTCTCTGCGTGCCGCTCTGGGGCATGTGGAAGGGCCGACGCAGCGCCGCCTGATGACCAAACGGATGCGGGGGGCAGTTCCCCCGCGCCCCCCACCTGAAGGTTTCCCCATGACCCCCATCGTCACAGAGGCGGCGCCCGCCGCCATCGGCCCCTATTCGCAGGCCATCGCCTGCTACGGCTTTCTCTTCGTGTCGGGCCAACTGCCGATTGATCCTGCAACCGGCGCCTTCCCGTCAGAGGATCCGGTGGACCAGATGCGACAGTGCCTGAAGAACATCGCAGCCATTGCCGCTGCGGCGGGCACCGACCTGCACCGCACCGTCAAGACCACCCTGCTTCTGCGCGATCTGACGCGCTTTGCCGAGATCAACGCTGCCTATGCGGAGGCCTTCGTGGCCCCCTACCCCGCCCGCGCCACCTTTGAAGTTTCGGCCCTGCCCAAAGGCGCGCAGATCGAGGTCGAGGCCGTCATCGCCTTGCCGGAGACCTGACATGCGGGCTGACTGCTGTTTTACCGAGACCCTTCCCTCGGGTGAAAACCCGGTTCGCGACTGGGGCCGTCACGCGATCGAGCTGCTGCTGGGCGATGCGCGCCGATCGGCCGATACCCATATGATCAAGCCTGTTTTCACGGGCCTTCCGGGCATCTCCATCTATTTCAAGGATGAAAGTAGCCATCCCACCGGCAGCCTGAAACACAGGCTGGCGCGGTCTCTGTTCCTTTATGGCATCTGCAATGGGCACATCGGCCCCGAGACCACGCTGATCGAGGCCTCCTCCGGGTCAACCGCCGTGTCTGAGGCCTACTTCGCCCGTCTTCTGGGCCTGAAATTCATCGCCGTGATGCCGCGTTCGACAAGCCATCCCAAGGTTGCGGCAATCCGGCAGTTCGGTGGCGCCTGTCATTTCGTGGATCACGCGGCTGAAGTCTATGCCGTCGCCGAACAGCTTGCCCGCGAGACCGGCGGTCATTACCTCGACCAGTTCACCAATGCCGAGCGTGCAACGGACTGGCGCGGCAATAACAACATCGCGCAAAGCATCTTTGATCAGATGCAGGCCGAGGCAGAACCCGTGCCCGATTGGGTGGTGATGAGCGCAGGCACCGGCGGGACCTCGGCCACCATAGGGCGCTATATCCGCTATCGCAATCTGGCGACGCGGCTTTGCGTGGTGGATGTCGAAGGCTCTGCCTTCTACGAGGCCTGGCGCAGTGGCGACAGGGGGGCAACCGCTGCGGGCAGCCGGATCGAGGGGATCGGACGGCCGCGGGTCGAACCGTCCTTCATTCCGGGCGTGATTGATCACATGATCCGCGTGCCTGATGCCGCGTCCTTTGCCGCCGCGCATGTGCTTTCCGAACGGCTCTTCCGCCGGGTGGGCGGATCGTCGGGAACCAATTTCTATGGCCTGCTCTGCATCGCCGCGCAGATGCGCCGCGAGGGGCGCACCGGCGCGCTGGTGACGCTGATCTGTGACAGTGGTGACCGCTATGCCGCCACCTGTTTCAACGATGACTGGCTGGCCGAGCAGCAGATCGACATTGCCCCCTGGCGCGCCCGGATCGAGGATTTCCTCGATCATGGCCGCTGTCTTCCAGCCTGACGGCGGCATCGGATGCGGGTATTGATCCTTGGGGCCGGCGGTATCGCCCGCGGCATGGCCGCGCTGCTACACTTTGGCGGACATCAGCCCTTGCTCTGGTCGCCGTCGGGCAAGGGCGTTGTCGATCTTGCGCAGACCGACCTTCAGGCCAGCGGCGCGCTACAGGCCCGGTTCCGCGTTGATCTGGCCTACGATCTTGCAACGGCCGTGAAGGCCGCAGCGGTCGTGGTGGTGGCGTTGCCGGCGAATGGGCACCGTCGGGTGATGGATCTGGCGATCCCGCATCTGACGAAAGAGCATTGCGTGATCGTCAGCGCGCAACTCTCGCTGGGGGCGGCCTACCTGCGACAGGAGCTTGTGGCGCGAAGTATGGATGCGACGGTCATCGGCTGGGGCACCACGGTTGTCATGGGGCGGCAAAGCGCGCCGGGCTTCGTGCAGATCGGTGGCTTGCGTCCCGCGGTGCCCATGGCTGTTCTGCCCAGTTCCCGCATGGACAGCGCGCTTGCCCTGTGCCGCACCCTCTTTGGAGATCGCTTTCAGCCCGAGCCCGGCCTGTTGGCCATCGCGCTCGGCAATCTCAATCCGCCCGTGCATCTGGCCAATGCGCTCTGCAATCTGACGCGGATCGAGAACGGCGAAACCTGGTTCAATTACAACGGCATGACGAAGTCAGTCGCGCGCCTCATCCTAGCGCTGGATGCCGAGCGGCAGTCAGTGGCGCAGGCCTTCGGCCTGTCGGTGCGCAGCGTGGAAGATCATTTCCGCATGAGCTTTGGCCTGCCCGACGGAATGGCCCTGGCTGAAATGGCGGCACAGATCCATCAAAGGCGCGGTGGGCCACCCGGACCCGTGACGCTGGACACGCGATTCATCACCGAAGACGTGCCCTTCGGGATCGTGGAGATCATCACTCTGGCCGCAGCTGCCGGGGTGGCGGTACCCTTGCATCAGGCGGGTCTGGCACTGGTCGATGCCCTTTATGGAACAAAGTTCGGCGAACAGAACGATCTACTCCCCGCCGTCAATCTGGCGGCACTGATGGGTTGATCCAGCCCTCACGCTCACTCAGCCCCGCCCAGATTGCCATGTTGGTCTGCGCCTCACACGTGACCGTCTAAACGTCGCGATGCGCTTGGGCCTTTGGTCGGGGGCGGCGTTCGGCCCGGCTGCAGCCACGTCAAGGGACGCTGCGCTCTGCGGGGGGAGTTGACCTGCCACTGGTCTATCATCCAGTTGCGACCGGAGCCGGTAGCTGATCTACGCCCTTCGGCGCGGGTTGAGCAATCACCCGGCGCGCGGAACTTTCATCGCGTGCAGCGGGACGGGCGATTGCG
>NZ_JAAATW010000003.1 GCF_009908315.1 Paragemmobacter ruber | reverse complement strand
TGGCCAGAAGCGGCGCGCGCAGCGAGGCGATGCCCAGTTCCGCGGCGGCCCGCGTCAGGGCATCGCGCGCCTCGGGCGGCAGGGTGACGCCGGGCAGGCGGGCGCGGGCGGCGGCGAGGGCGGGCGCATCCAGCGCCAGCGGGCGGCTGTGCGACAGGGGGATGTCGGTCAGGTCGAGGAAGAGGCCAAGCCGGTCGGTCAGGGCGGGGGGCAGGGCTTCGTCAGGCTCGGCCCCTTCGTCCAGCGCGATCAGGCCATGCGCGCCATCGTCCAACGCGGCGGCAAGACGGGCGGCAAGGCCGGGCGGGCAGCGTTCGGCCATGGTCAGGACCAGCGCGGCGGGGGTGGCCAGCAGGCCCGCCGTCATCACCGGGCGGCCGGTCGCAAGGGTGGCCGTTAGGTCCAGCCCGCCGAACAGCGCGTCATCGGCGATGCCGGGATGCAGGCGGCGCTGGGGCAGGGGCAGGGCGGCAAGGGCCGCCGTCACGCGGTCGCGCACCGGGCCCGCGCGGGCGCGCAGCCACAGCCCGCGCAGGCCCGCCGGATCGAGGGCGAGACAGGCGAGCGCGGTTTCCACCCGGCCCCAGGGATCGGTGTCGGTCAGGGCAGGACCTCCCCCACGGCGCGGATGACGCGGGTGGTTGATCCCGCCTCGTCCAGTGGATCGCGGCGCAGGCGATGGGACAGGCACATGGGCGCCACGGCCTTGAGGTGGAGGCGACCCACGGTGTCATCCCCTTCGAACGCGGCAAGCGCGCGGGCGGCGCGCAGCAGCGTGAGTTCACCGCGCAGACCATCGGACCCGATGGCGATGCAAAGCGCGGCGCAATCATGCAGCATGCTGCCCGGCGTCTTGACCTGCGGCAGGGCCGCGCGGGCGGCGAGGATGCGGTCGCGCAGGCCTGCATCCTGCATGCGCCATGTTTCCATGAAGGCGCCGTAATTCGATTCATACCCGTCGCGGCGGCGGATCACCTCGACCCTTGTCTCCACGTCGCGGGGGCTGGTCACTTCGACCGACAGGCCGAAGCGATCCAGAAGCTGGGGGCGCAATTCGCCCTCTTCGGGGTTGCCGGAGCCCACCAGCACGAAGCGGGCGGGGTGGCGGATCGACAGGCCTTCGCGTTCCACCACATTCTCGCCCGACTGGGCCACGTCGAGCAGGAGATCGACGATGTGATCCTCGAGCAGGTTGACCTCGTCGATATAGAGATAGCCGCGGTTGGCGCGGGCCAGAAGGCCGGGCTCAAAGGATTTCTCGCCCCGTGTGAGCGCGCGTTCGATATCGAGCGCGCCCACGACGCGATCCTCGGTCACGCCGAGGGGCAGATCGACCACAGGGGTGGGTTTGCGGATCACGCGGCCTGTCGCGCCTTCGGCCCAGACGGGCACCTGATCAGGCGTGGCGGAATTGACGGGGCAGCCTTCCACCGCGTCGATTTCCGGCAGGAGGGCGGCCAGCGCGCGGACGGCGGTGGATTTGCCTGTCCCCCGGTCACCGAAGACGAGGACGCCGCCGATGCCGGGATCGACGGCGGTCAGGATCATGGCCTGTTTCATGGCCTCCTGTCCGACGATGGCGGAAAAGGGGAAGGGTTGTTTCATGGCGTCACCGTCAGGCGGCGGATCTTTTGCGAAGATCCGCGGTTTCGAATGTCCTGCGAAAATTCGGTGCGATCCTTCGTGGAAGGATCGAAGGCAGGCTGTGGCGTCGGGCTGGGCTGTGTCATGCCGCCTCCGCCCGGATCAGATGGGCCAGCGGATCGGCCCCGTTCCATGTGCCCGCGCTGCCAAGGGGGCGGAAGCGGGCGTAGAGTTCTTCATCGAACCAGTTGCCGTCGCGCACGGCGCGGATGGCGCGGGCATGGGGGCCATCGCCCCGGGCAAAGGCGGCCATGCTGGCGGCGTCCGGCCAGACCGAGAAGGTCACCTGATGCAGGAGCGGCAACTCACCGATGCCGATCTTGAAGGCAACGTTCGGATCGCGCCCGATCACCGCCGAGATGGAGGGGACGCGGCGCCAGAAGCGCAGCGCGCGGGCGGGCCGCACGGTGGCGCGCGTCAGCGCGGCAAGCGGGCCGGACATATCGCCCGGCGGGCCGTCTGGCAGGAAGGGGTTCACCCCGGCCCAGCGGCCCCGGGCCGAGACGGGATCGAGGAAGACGGTCCAGCTTTCCGCCGCGCGGGCGCGCCAGCGGCGCCAGACCGGGCTGGTGGCGGTGGCGCTGCGGGCGGCGGCCTCGTCGGGCCAGACGGCGAGGATGGCCCAGACACCCCAGTTGGGGCGGGGGGTGAAGCCTTCGCCGGTGCCTGATCCGCACAGCTTCCAGAACAGGGCGCGCCGTTCCTGCCGCAGGGCATAGCGGGCGGCGGCCATCTGCCCGATCACCCACAGGCGCGGCAGAGCTCCGTCAAAGCGGAAGAGGCTGAGGCTGGTGACGGCGATGGCACGGCCCTCCCGGGCAGGGTGTGTAAACCTACTCTGACAGTATATGCCGCGCAGCGAAAGACTAAATGCGCCTTTTTGCGGCTTCGTCACGGATATTGTAAATTAAAATGGACACTCTATCATCTATCCTCATGACCCAGACACCGCGCCCCCGCCCCGTTGCAGCCCCGGCCCCCTCTGCCGCTTCGCCGGAGGCCAACCATGCCCCCAATCATGCCATTGTCATCGGGGCGGGGCTGGGGGGGCTGGCTTCGGCCATGCGGCTGGGGGCGAAGGGGTGGCGGGTCACGGTGATCGACCGGCTGGACCGGGTGGGGGGGCGCGGCTCTTCGATCACGCAAGGCGGGCATCGCTTCGATCTGGGCCCGACCATCGTGACGGTGCCACAGGGCTTGCGCGATCTCTGGGCCGCCTGCGGGCGGGAGTTTGACCGGGATGTGCGGCTGGTGCCGATGGACCCGTTCTATGAGATCCGCTTTCAGGACGGGTCCACCTTCACCGCGCGGCAGGACGAGGCCGCCATGAAGGCCGAGGTGGCGCGGCTTTCCCCCGGTGATGCAAGGGGTTACGAGAAGTTCCTGAAGGATAGCGAGGCGCGCTACTGGTTTGGTTACGAAGACCTTGGGCGGCGGCCGATGCACCGGCTTGCCGATCTGGTCAAGGTGCTGCCGAAATTCGGGATGATGCGGGCGGATCGGTCCGTCTATGCCCATGCGGCGGGGCGGGTGAAGGATGACCGGCTGCGTTTCGCGCTGTCCTTCCATCCGCTGTTCATCGGGGGCGATCCGTTCAACGTGACGTCAATGTATATCCTTGTCAGCCATCTGGAGAAGGCCTTTGGCGTGCATTACGCCATGGGTGGCGTGCAGGCGATTGCCGATGGCATGGCGCGGGTGATCGCGGCGCAGGGGGGCGAGGTTGTCCACAACACGGAAGTGGATGAGATCGTTGTGGAACACGGCCGTGCGGCGGGGGTGCGCCTGACGGGCGGCGAGGTGATGCGCGCGGGGCTGGTGGTGAGCAATGCCGATGCGGGCCATACCTATACGCGGCTTTTGCGCAACCTGCCGCGGAAGCGCTGGACCGACCGCAAGGTGAAGGATGCCCGTTGGTCGATGGGGCTGTATGTCTGGTATTTCGGGACCAAGGGCACGCGCGCGATGTGGCGCGACGTGGGGCATCACTCCATCGTCGTAGGGCCGCGCTATCGTGAGCATATCAAGGACATCTTCATCCGCGGGAAGCTGGCGGATGACATGAGCCTTTATGTCCACCGCCCCAGCGTGACCGATCCGTCTTGCGCGCCCGAGGGTGACGATACCTTCTATGCGCTGTCGCCCGTGCCGCATCTGGGCTTTGACAACGGGGTGGACTGGGCCGAGGAAGAGCCGCGCTATCGTGCCAAGATGGCGCGGATGCTGGAAGACCGGCTGATCCCCGGCTTCCGCGACCGGATCACCGAAGAGGTGGTCTTCACGCCCGAGACGTTCCGCGACCGCTATCTGTCGCCCTATGGCGCGGGCTTCTCGATCGAGCCGCGGATCCTGCAATCGGCGTGGTTCCGGCCGCACAACATATCCGAGGAACTGCCGGGCCTGTTCCTTGCCGGGGCGGGCACCCATCCGGGGGCGGGGCTGCCCGGTGTGATCGGCACGGCGGAAGTGCTGGGTCAGCTGGTGCCCGATGCGCCGCGCCGTCTGGCCGAGACGCGCGAGTTGCGGATGGCGGCCGAATGACCCACCGCTTGCCCCACCGCATGATCGACCCGCGCGACATGGCCCATTGCCGCGAGGCGATCCGCACCGGATCGCTGTCCTTCCACGCGGCATCGCGGTTGTTGCCGGGGCGGGTGCGCGACCCGGCGCTGGCGCTTTATGCCTTTTGCCGGATGTCGGATGACGCGGTGGACGAGGGGCGAGACAAGGCCGCCGCCGTGCTGTCGCTGCGCGACCGGCTGGATCTGGTCTATCGCGGGCGGCCGTTGAACCAGCCTGCGGACCGGGCCTTTGCCGGCGTGGTCGAGGCGTTCGACATGCCCCGCGCCCTGCCCGAGGCGCTGCTCGAAGGCTTTGCCTGGGATGCGACGGGGCGGGAGTATGACGATCTGTCGGGTGTGCTGGACTATGCCGCGCGCGTCGCGGCGGCGGTGGGCGCGATGATGTGCGTCCTGATGCGGGTGCGTGATGCGGATGCGCTGGCGCGGGCCTGCGATCTGGGGCTGGCGATGCAGTTGACCAACATCGCGCGGGATGTGGGCGAGGATGCGCGGGCCGGGCGGCTTTACCTTCCGCGCCGCTGGCTGATGGCCGAGGGGATCGACCCCGAGGCGTTTCTGGCGCGACCGAAGGCCTATCCCGGCGTGGCGCGGGCCACCCTGCGGCTGCTGGACGAGGCGGAGCGGTTCTACATCCGGGCCGAGGCGGGGGTCCCCTCGCTGCCTCTGTCCTGCCGTCCCGGCATCTATGCCGCGCGGCTGATCTATGATGGCATCGGCGGGCGCGTGCGGCAGGCGCGCGGCGACAGCGTGACGCAGCGGGCGCGCACGGGGCGGGGCTGGAAGATGGCCCGGCTGGCCATGGCTGCGCTGCGGGCAGGCGTTTCGACCGTCGCGCCCGGCCCGGCGGTGCTGCATGCCGCGCCTGCGCCCGAGGTGGCCTTTCTGGTACAGGCGGCGGCGCGGGGGGGCGCGCGGCCCGCACGCAGCGAGGCGCTGCTCACTGTCCTGGCGCAGCTCGAGGCGCGCGATCGCGGGCTGGCCTGAACGGCCCTGCGGCGAACGCGCAGGGCAAATGCCTGAAAAGACGGAAACTCCTTCCTGCCCCGTTTCCGCTTGGACGTGCGGGACGGGCGCGCTAGATCGCTTGGTCTGACTGGATCGGGAGCGATGCGATGGAATTCTTCACCCTGTTTCTGACCTATCTAGCCGCCTGTGGCGCGGCGGCGGCGACAGGGGCCATGTTCCAGCCGGGCGAGTGGTACCGCGCCCTGAACAAGCCGCGCTGGACGCCGCCCGACTGGCTGTTCCCGGTGGCCTGGACGGTGCTTTACCTGTGCATGTCGGCGGCGGCGGCGCGGGTAGCGCTGATCCCCGGCACGGGGCAGGCCTTGGCGCTGTGGTCGGTGCAGATCGCGCTGAACACGCTGTGGACGCCGGTCTTCTTTGGCCTGCGGCGGATCGGGGCGGGGCTGGTGATCATCTTCCTTTTGTGGCTGGCCGTGGCGGCGACGATGGTGGCCTTCTGGCATCACGACACGCTCGCGGGGGCGCTTTTCGCGCCATACCTGCTGTGGGTGACGGTGGCGGGGATGCTGAACCGGTCGGTTTGGGTGCGCAACGCAGTGGCGGCCTAACGTAACAGAGGTTCGGCCCAAAGCGGCTGTGCCGCACGGCGTGGCCACGGCCCGTTCCGCACGGCGTGCGGTCTGCCGGGCTGGCGCGCTACGGCCCTCGGCAGGACTGACCAAAATTCTTTGAAGAACTTTGCAAATTTCTTCGAAGAAATTTGGGTCAGAAGGCCCAGCCTGCCCGCCTTGGTACGCGGACGGCGAGCATGGGCTTCAAGAGCGGCTGGCGGAAACGGGTGAGGTCGAGCGCCTCGTGCACGCCTTGGGTCGTCTCGCCATCCAGCCGGGTTTCCACCACGCTGCGGCTGTAGAAGGGCGCATCCAGCATGGGCAGCACCTGCCGGGGCCGGGTGCCCGGATCGGCGCGGGTTTCGCGCCGGACGAGCCAGCCGGTGCGGGCGAAAGGGGTGCGGGGCGGGGCCGCCACCTCGCGCGCCTCGCCCGAGGGGGTGACTTCGAGGGCGAAATCCTGCTGGGTGCCATCGCGCCATGTGGCATCGTAAAGGCAGAGCGCGCGGTCGCGCATGGGAAAGCGGCCCCATGTCCAGAAATCGAAATCCCGCTCCAGCGCGGTGGTGCCGAAATTGGCGTCGAAATAGCCGTGGCCTTCCCAGGTCTGGCCTTGGGTCAGGTCCACCCGGATCCGGGCGGTGGGGGCGAAGGGGCGCCACTGGTGCCGGGGATGCAGCGCCAGTTCCACGCCGGTGACGGCGCTGGGCGTCAGTGTGATCCGGCCTTTCACGCGGGAGATGAGGGGGGGCGAGGAGACCTCGTCCACGTCGATCACCAGTTCGCGCCCCGTCCAGTGCATGCGCGAGGGGCCGATGGTGAGGGTGTCTTTCGACTGGTGCAGGGCGGCGGTGCCGCGGTCGGTCATGGTGAAGCGCCCGCCGGGGCCGTAGGTGGCGACGTTCAGGCAGACATGGTTCTGCGGGTTCCGGCGGCCCGACCAGGCATACCACGGCGAGAAGACCGATCCGATGAACCCTATGACCGAGACCGCGCGCCGCCCGTCATCCGAGATGCCATCGACATACCACCAGGCATAGCCGTCGGGGCCGACCTCGACGCGGAAATCCGGTCCTGCATGATCGCCTCGGCCGCGTGCATCGCGGAGAGGGCTGCCATCGGCACCCCCGCCCCCGGATGCGCCCCGCCCCCCGCGAGATAGAGCCCCGGCAGCGCCGTCCGGGCGGGTGGGCGCTGGAAGCTCGCCCACGTCCCTTCGGGCGAGCGGCCATAGATCGCGCCCTGAGAGCCCGGAAACAGCCGATCCAACGCAGCGGGTGACAGAAGCGCCTCCGGCCCCGGCGCGGCCAGCGTCAGACCCATGCGGGAGAGGCGGTCGAAGGTGATCTGTCGGCATTGGCGGAACTCCTCGGGGCGCAGGGCGGGCAGGGCGGCGGGGGCGTTCAGGATGATCTCGAAGCGTTCGGGCGTTTGGGCGGGCGCGACGCTGCCGGGGCCGTGGATGCGGTCTTCGGCGCAGAGATAGAGCGTGGGCGCCTCGGGCATGCGGCCCTGCCCGATGGGGCCCCATTCGCGGGCGGGGTCATCGGTGAAGAAGAGGTTGTGATGGGCGAGCGCGGGCGCCTTTGGCCCGTCGGGCGTGGCGGCGAAGGCCCAGACGAGGGCCGACAGGCTGCGCGGTTGCGCAGCGGCGCGGGGCAGGGCGGCAGCGGCAGCGCTGCCCATCCGGCCCGTCACCAGTGCGGCCGGGTCGCCGTTGAAGACCACGGCGCTGCAGGGCAGGGTGCGGCCATCGGCGATCTGCACGCCCGTGACGCGGCCGTTCTGGCGCTGGATCCGCGTGGCGGGAGTGGCATAGCGGAAGGTCACGCCCATGCGTTCGGCCAAGGCGGCCAGCGCGGCGGCAAGGCGGTGCATCCCCCCCTCTACCGCCCAGACGCCCCGCGCCTCGGCCCGCCAGATGAGGGCGAGCACGGCGGGCGCATGGCCGGGGCGCCCGCCCACATAGGTGGCGTATCGGGCGAAAAGCTGGATCAGACGGGGATCGCGGAACTGGCCTTTTAGCCAGCGCTCCAGCGACAGGCCGGGCCGCAGGGCAGGCCAGAGCCGCGGGCGGGCCAGTGCGGCGCGGGCGATGGCGGGCAGATCGGGGCGGGCGGCCTGCATCACGGGGGCGTCGAAGGCGGTGAACATCTCTTCGGCCAGCGCATCGAAGCGCAGGAAGGCCTCGGCCTCTTGCGGGCCGGCGAAGGCGCGGATGCTGGCGGCGTTCTCGTCGCGGTCGGGGGTCAGGTCGAGCGCGTCCGACCCCGGCCACCAGTGGCGGGCCAGCAGGCGCTGCGGGATCAGGGTGAGGTGGTCGTCCAGCCTTTCGCCGTTCAGCGCGAAAAGCGCGTCGAAGACGTGGCGCAGCGTCAGCACGGTGGGGCCGGTATCTACCGGCCCGGCGGGCGAGGGGATGGCGCGCGCCTTGCCGCCGGGGCCGGTGGCCGCTTCGAGGACCGTGACCTTCAGGCCATTGGCCGCCAGCCGGATGGCGGCGGCAAGCCCCCCCATCCCCGCCCCGATCACGATGACGCGGTCCTGATCCATGGGGGGAGTTTAGGCAAGCCCTTGAAGTTGTCCATCATGAATTACAACAAGGTGTAAGATTTAGTTTACACCTTGCGGCGGCGGTGCGAGACTAAGCCAACTTAGCGAAAGGGGCGGGTCATGGGCCAGATCGGCGGAATCGACGTGCGGATCGAGGCGGCGGTGGCGGCGGCACTGGCGCTGGGGCAGGGGCCTGCGGACGGGGCGGAGGCGCCGGGAAAGCTGCGCGCGGCCCTCGATCACGCGGTCTTTCCGGGCGGCGCGCGCATCCGGCCGACCATCCTGATCTCGGTCGCGCGGGCCTGTGGCGATGACCGCCCGGCCTTGACGGATGCGGCGGCGGCGGCGCTGGAACTGATCCATTGCGCGTCGCTGGTCCATGACGATCTGCCCTGTTTCGACGATGCCGATATCCGGCGCGGCAAGCCCACGGTGCATCGCGCCTATGGCGAGCCGGTGGCGGTGCTGACGGGGGATTCGCTGATCGTGCTGGCCTTCGAGGTGCTGGCGCGGGCGGCCGGCGATCATCCGCGGCGCGCAGTGGAGTTGATCCGCGTGCTGGCGCAGCGGACGGGGATGCCGGGTGGCATCTGCGCGGGTCAGGGCTGGGAGAGCGAGGCAGAGGTGAACCTCGCCGCCTATCACCGGGCCAAGACCGGGGCGCTGTTCATCGCGGCCACCCAGATGGGGGCCATCGCCGCGGGGCAGGAGGCCGAGCCCTGGGAAGAACTGGGCGCGCGGATCGGCGCGGCCTTTCAGGTGGCCGATGACCTGAAGGATGCGCTGCTGACCGAGGCCGAGATGGGCAAGCCTGCGGGGCAGGATGCGGCCCATGCGCGGCCCTCGGCGGTGCGGGAACTGGGCGTGCAGGGGGCGGTGCGCCATCTGAAGGATATTCTGGGGGGTGCGATCGCCTCTATCCCGTCCTGCCCGGGCGAGGCGATGCTGGCCGCCATGGTGCGCGCCTATGCCGAACGCATGACGCCGGTCGATCTGCAGCCTGCGCGCGGGGCGGTGCGGGGATGACGGACGCAGCCGCAGGCCCGGCGGCGCCATCGCGGCGGCGCCGGCAGCCTTTAGCGGTGCGGCTGGGCCTGTCGCCGCGCTTTCATGCCTTTTGCGCCCGGGTGCCGGGCTTGCGCCACATCGCGCGGGCGGAAGGGGCGGCGCTGTTCGACATCGTGCAGGGATTCGTGCAGTCGCAGGCCCTGCTGGCGCTGGTGGAGTTGCGCGTGCTGCACCGGCTGGCCGAGGGGCCGGCCGCCCTTGCCGCGCTGGCGGGGCCTGCGCGCGTGCCGCTGGAACGGATGGCGATCCTCGCCCGGGCCGGGGCGGGGCTGGGCCTGATGGCCGAACGGCGGGGCCTGTGGCGGCTGACAGTGCGGGGGGCGGCGTTCCTCGCTGTGCCGGGGCTGGAGGCGATGGTGCGCCATCACCCGGTGCTTTACCGCGATCTGGCGGATCCCGTGGCCTTTTTCCGGGGCGAAACGCAGCCGGAACTGGCG
Organism: Paragemmobacter ruber; assembly: GCF_009908315.1. GTDB lineage: Bacteria > Pseudomonadota > Alphaproteobacteria > Rhodobacterales > Rhodobacteraceae > Paragemmobacter > Paragemmobacter ruber. The sequence goes on along the minus strand of NZ_JAAATW010000003.1, from coordinate 780,610 downwards.
GGGTTCTGGCCCTATGTCTTTGGCGCGGGGGGTGCGGCCGATCCGGGGCTGGCGCAGCGCTATTCCGATCTGATGGCCGACAGTCAGGGTCTGGTGGCAGCGGATACGCTGCGGCTGGTGGATTTCGGTGGTGTGACGCATCTGATGGATGTGGGCGGCGGGACGGGGGCCTTTCTGGCCGCTATCGGGGCGGCGCATCCGTCGCTGCGGATGACGCTGTTCGATCTGCCCGCCGTGGTGCCGGGGGCGACCGCGCGGCTGGCGGCGGCGGGGGTGGCGGATCGGGTAACGATCTGCCCCGGCTCTTTCCGCGACGATCCCCTGCCGCGCGGAGCGGAGGCGATCTCGCTCGTCCGGGTGCTTTATGACCATGCCGATGCCACGGTCGCCGCGCTGTTGCGGGCGGTGCATGACGCGCTGCCGCCGGGGGGGCGAGTCGTGGTGTCCGAGCCCATGTCGGGCGGCGCGCGGCCCGATCCGGCCACGGATGTGTACTTTTCGCTGTACACCCTTGCGATGCAGACAGGGCGAACCCGTTCCGGCGCCGAAATCGCACGGATGCTGGGGGATGCGGGCTTTGCCGACATCCAGATCCGGCCGGGATTTCGGTCTTTCGTCACCTCTGTTGTCACAGCCAGACGGCCGAATGTCGGAGAAGTCTAAAAAAGTGTCTAATTAAATTGACACTACGCTCTGTAAGTCTACACTTACACATAGCCGTGATAGCACCCAACCGTCGGGTGCGTGCGCGCTGGGGGATACCACGTTGAGAACGACCGCCGTCATCCTGTCCGGGCCGAGGGAGCTTTCCCTTGCCACGCTGGGGCTTGTTGCCCCCGGCGACGGGGATCTGGTGGTCGAGATCGCCCATACGGGCATCTCCACCGGCACGGAAAAGCTGTTCTACACCGGCACCATGCCGCCCTTCCCGGGCATGGGCTATCCGCTTGTCCCCGGCTACGAGGCCGCGGGCGAGGTGGTGGAGGCGGGCGCGGGCAGCGGCTTCAAGGTGGGCGATCATGTCTTCGTGCCGGGGGCCAACTGCTTTACCGGCGATGTGAAGGGCCTCTTTGGTGGCGCCTCGCGCCATCTGGTGACGCCTGCGCATCGCGTGGGCCGGATCGACCGGGGCATGGGGGCAGAGGGTGCGCTTCTGGCGCTGGCCGCGACCGCGCGCCATGCGCTGGCGGGATTTGACACCGCGCTGCCCGATCTGATCGTGGGCCATGGCACGCTGGGCCGCCTGCTGGCGCGGCTGACGATTGCGGCGGGCGCGCCAGCGCCGACCGTTTGGGAGACCAACCCCGCGCGGCGCGAGGGTGCCGCAGGCTATGCCTGCATCGCGCCCGAGGATGACCCGCGCCGCGACTATCGCGCCATCTATGATGCCAGCGGGGCCAAGGGCCTGCTGGATCAGTTGATCCAGCGCCTGGCCAAGGGCGGCGAGGTGGTGCTGGCCGGGTTCTATACCGAACCTGTCTCTTTCGTCTTTCCCCCGGCCTTCATGAAAGAGGCGCGCATCCGCATCGCTTCCGAATGGAATGCCGAGGATCTGACCGCCACCCGCGCGCTGATCGAATCCGGCGCGCTGTCGCTGGCGGGCCTGATCACCCACACCCGGCCCGCCACGGCGGCACCCGAAGCCTATGCAACCGCGTTCGAGGATGCGGCCTGCCTGAAGATGATCCTCGACTGGAAGGGCCACGCATGAACGACGTTCCGAACCTGAAGGACTTCGACACCCGCCTGCGGGACGAGGCGCATGAGGAGCCCTCACTGGAAGTGCCCAGCGATCCGCCGTCGAAGAAGACGCAGATCATCGCGATCTACGGCAAGGGCGGGATCGGCAAAAGCTTCACGCTGGCCAACCTGAGCCACATGATGGCCGAGATGGGCAAGCGCGTGCTGCTGATCGGCTGCGATCCGAAGTCGGACACGACCTCGCTGCTGTTTGGCGGCAAGGCCTGCCCCACGATCATCGAGACCTCCACCCGCAAGAAGCTGGCGGGGGAAGAGGTGAAGATCGGCGATGTCTGCTTCAAGCGGGGCGGGGTCTTCGCGATGGAACTGGGCGGCCCGGAAGTGGGCCGGGGCTGCGGCGGGCGCGGGATCATCCACGGGTTCGAACTGCTGGAAAAGCTGGGGTTCCATGACTGGGATTTCGACTATGTGCTCTTGGATTTCCTAGGCGACGTGGTCTGTGGTGGGTTTGGCCTGCCCATCGCGCGGGACATGGCGCAGAAGGTGATCGTGGTCGCCTCGAACGACCTGCAATCGCTTTACGTGGCGAACAACGTCTGCTCGGCGGTGGAGTATTTCCGCAAGCTGGGCGGGAATGTGGGCGTCGCGGGCATGGTCATCAACAAGGATGACGGCACGGGCGAAGCCGCGGCCTTTGCGGCAGCGGTGAATATCCCGGTGCTGGCCTCGATCCCCGCCGATGACGACCTGCGCCGCAAATCGGCCAATTACCAGATCGTCGGCACCAACGCGACGCAATGGGGCGGGCTGTTCACCGAACTGGCCCAGAACGTGGGCGAGGCGCCGCCGCTGCGCCCCAAGCCGCTGACGCAGGATGGGCTGCTGGGCCTGTTCGACGCCGAGACGACGGGCGCGGATTTCGTGCTGGAGCCTGCCAATGACGCCGACATGCGCGGCAGTTTCGCGGGCGAGGTGAAGTCGCTGGAAGTGGTCTACGACGATGTTTGATCTGCATGCCCTTGAAAAACTGGAAGAAGCCCTGCGCGTCCTTGCCCGGAAAGGCACCAAGGAATGACCATCGAGGCCCGCTATGACATGGCAGACCAGACCCCGGTGACCGAAGGGGTCCGGGATCAGGCGCAGCCTGTCGCGGCGGGTGCGCCGGCCGATGGCATGGGATGCCATGCCGGGGCGGCCGAGATGGAGGCCGCGGCGCGCGCGGCGGGGAATTCCGAAATCCTTGATCGCTACGCCGCCGACTATCCGCAAGGCCCCCATGACAAGCCGCAGAGCATGTGCCCGGCTTTTGGCAGCTTGCGCGTGGGGCTGCGGATGCGGCGGGTGGCGACGGTGCTTTCGGGATCGGCCTGCTGTGTCTATGGCCTGACCTTCGTGAGCCATTTCTACGGCGCGCGGCGGTCGGTAGGCTATGTCCCGTTCAATTCGGAAACGCTGGTCACGGGCAAGCTGTTCGAGGATATCCGCGACGCCGTGCATGAACTGGCCGATCCCGACCGTTATGACGCGGTGGTGGTGACGAACCTGTGCGTGCCTACGGCCAGCGGCGTGCCGCTGAAGCTGTTGCCGGATGAGATCAACGGTGTGCGCATCGTGGGGATCGACGTGCCGGGCTTTGGCGTGCCGACCCATGCCGAGGCCAAGGATGTGCTGGCGGGCGCGATGCTGAAGTATGCCCGCGCTGAAGTGCAGGCCGGCCCCGTGGCCGCGCCGGAACGTGGCCGCTCGGACCGCCCGACCGTGGCCCTGCTGGGCGAGATGTTCCCCGCCGATCCGATGATGATCGGCGCGATGCTGGCGCCCATGGGCCTTGCCGCCGGGCCGGTCGTGCCGTGCCGCGAATGGCGCGAACTTTATGCCGCGCTCGATTGCGGCGTGGCGGCGGCGATTCACCCCTTCTACACGGCGGCGATCCGCGAGTTTCAGGCGGCGGGGCGCAAGATCGTGGGATCGGCCCCGGTGGGCCATGACGGCACGATGGCCTGGCTCGCGGCCATAGGTGATGCTTATGGCGTGGCGCCCGCGCAGGTGGCGGCGGCGCAGAATGCCTTTGGCGCGGCGATCAAGGCGGCCTTGGCGGCGAACCCGGTCAAGGGCCGGATCACGCTGTCGGGCTATGAGGGGTCCGAACTCCTCGTTGCGCGGCTGCTGATCGAAAGCGGGGCGGAGGTGGCCTATGTCGGCACCGCCTGCGCGAGGAATGAGTGGAGCGAGGCCGATCGCGCCTGGCTGGAGGCGCGCGGCGTGGCGGTGAAATACCGCGCCTCGCTGGAGGATGACTGCGCCGCGATGGAGGCCTTCCGCCCCGATCTGGCCATCGGCACCACGCCGGTGGTGCAGAAGGCCAAGGAGCTGGCCATCCCTGCGCTCTATTTCACCAACCTGATCTCGGCGCGGCCCCTGATGGGGCCGGCGGGGGCGGGAAGCCTTGGGCAGGTCGTCAATGCCGCCATTGCCAACAAGGGGCGGATGGACGGGATGCAGGCCTTCTTCGAAGGCGTGGGCGAGGGCGATACCGCGGGCATCTGGGAAGGCGCGCCGAACCTGCGGCCCGATTTCCGCGCCGCGCATCAGAAGAAGCTGGAAAAGGCCGCCAAGGTGGCGGCAGCGGAGGCGATGATATGAACCGTCGCCACGATATTCCTTCGAAAATTCAGAGCAAGGAATTTTCTGCGAAAATTCGGGCGCGGTTTCTGCCGGGTGCCGATTTTTCGCAGGAAAATCGTGGGTCTTGGGGGCGCGCATGCTGATCCAGGATCATGATCGCGCGGGCGGCTATTGGGGGGCGATCTATGCCTTCTGCGCCGTCAAGGGATTGCAGGTGGTGATCGACGGCCCCGTGGGCTGCGAGAACCTGCCGGTGACATCCGTGCTGCATTACACCGACGCGCTGCCGCCGCATGAATTGCCCATCGTGGTGACGGGTCTGGGCGAGGAAGAACTGGGCCGCGACGGGACTGAGGGCGCGATGCGCCGGGCGTGGAAGACGCTCGATCCGGCGCTGCCCGCCGTGGTGGTGACAGGTTCGATCGCCGAGATGATCGGCGGTGGCGTCACGCCCATGGGCACGAATATCCAGCGCTTCCTGCCGCGCACCATCGACGAGGATCAGTGGCAATGCGCGGACCGCGCGATGACCTGGATCTTCACCGAATTCGGCATGACCAAGGGCCGGATGCCGGTGGAGAAGAAGCGCGAAGCGGGAGACAAGCCGCGCGTCAACATCCTTGGCCCCATGTATGGCACCTTCAACATGGCGTCCGACCTGCACGAGATCCGCCGTCTGGTCGAAGGGATCGGGGCCGAGGTGAACATGGTCATGCCCTTGGGCGCGCATCTGGCCGAGATGCGCAACCTTGTGAATGCGGATGTGAACATCGTCATGTACCGCGAGTTCGGGCGGGGCCTCGCGGAAGTGCTGGGCAAGCCCTATCTGCAGGCGCCCATCGGGCTGGACAGCACCACGAAATTCCTGCGCAAGCTGGGGGAGCTTCTGGGTCTGGACCCCGAGCCCTTCATCGCGCGCGAGAAACATTCCACGTTGAAGCCCCTGTGGGATCTGTGGCGGTCGGTGACGCAGGATTTCTTTGCGACCGCGAATTTCGCCATCGTCGCGAATGAGACCTATGCCCGCGGCATCCGCAACTTCCTCGAGAATGATCTGGGCCTTCCCTGCGCCTTTGCCGTGGCGCGCATGGCGGGGGCCAAGACCAACAACGAACAGGTGCGCGCGCTGATCCGCCAGCACCGCCCGCTGGTGGTGATGGGGTCGATCAACGAGAAGATGTATCTGGCCGAACTGAAAGCCGGTCACGGACCGCAGCCGCATTTCATCGCGGCCTCCTTCCCCGGGGCCGCCATCCGCCGCCATACCGGCACGCCCTTCATGGGCTATGCGGGTTGCGTCTGGCTGCTGCAAGAGGTGTGCAACGGCCTGTTCGAGGCGCTGTTCCACATCCTGCCCCTCGGGTCCGAGATGGACAGTGCCGCCGCCACCCCCACGACCCTGCGCCGCGATTTCCCCTGGGATGTCGATGCGCAGGCGGAACTGGACCGGATCGTTTCCGAACATCCGATCCTGACCCGCATTTCCGCCGCGCGCACCCTGCGCGATGCGGCCGAGAAGGCCGCGCTCGATCAGGGGGCCGAACGCGTGGTGCGCGAAACCGTCGAGGCGCTTCGCGGCGCGCTCGGCCCGACAACACAGGGAGGAACAGCATGAGCGATCATTCCGCAGGCGGCCATGGGCATCACAGCCACCGCGCGCCGCGTGTCGAATTCTACGCCTATTTCGCCGTGATCTTCCTCGCGGTGATCCCCTTCGCGCTGGTCGCCTGGATCCTCCAGACGATCACCGAACGGCGGTTGCCCGTGCATGGACCCTTGGCCCGCGCCTGGCGCGAGGCGGGGTCGATCACGCCCAATATCTTTCGCCCCTAACCAAGGCGAGACGACACTACCGGGTTGCGCCCAGCCCGTCACCGCTTCGCCGCCCCGCAGACCATCGCGGGACGGTGAAAAAAACGGAACGGCATTCCGCCCGACCGTAACCCCGCCGCAGGGTTTGCGGCTCAGTCTAGTCCATCCGGAGGATAGTTATGGCTGATAAGAGTGACCTGAGCTTCACAGGTCTGACCGACGAGCAGGCGCAGGAACTGCATTCGGTGTATATGAGCGGGCTTTGGCTGTTCACGGCCATCGCTGTCGTTGCTCATATCGCGACGTTCATCTGGCGCCCGTGGTTCTGAGGAGGATCAAGCAATGTCCAAATTCTACAAGATCTGGCTCATCTTCGATCCCCGTCGCGTGTTTGTCGCGCAGGGCGTTTTCCTGTTCCTGCTGGCTGCGATGATCCACTTGGTGGTTCTGAGCAACGGCGTGAACTGGTTCCAGACCGCAGCCGCGGCTGGTGGCGCGCCCGTCGCAGCAACCGAGTGACCTTGCCGCAAGGCACTGGCTGCGGGCGGAGGGCTGACCCCTTCGCCCGCGGCGACCCCGAACGGGTTTTTCCGACGGCACCAGCGACCGCCGGGCGCAACACAGCGGAGAGGGAAGCATGGCACTGCTCAGCTTCGAACGAAAATACCGCGTGCCGGGAGGCACGCTGATCGGCGGGAACCTGTTCGACTTCTGGGTCGGGCCTTTCTACGTCGGCTTCTTTGGCGTCACGACATTCTTCTTCGCGGCGCTTGGCACGATCCTGATCTTCTACGGCACCGCCATGGAAGGCGTCTGGAACCCGTGGCTCATTTCAATCGAACCCCCGCCCGTGGAAAACGGGCTGGCTTGGGCGCCCCTGATGGAGGGGGGACTGTGGCAGCTGATCACGATCTGCGCGCATGGTGCCTTCATCTCTTGGGCGCTGCGTGAGGTGGAGATCTGCCGCAAGCTGGGGATGGGCTATCATGTGCCCTTCGCCTTTGGTGTCGCGATCTTTGCCTATTCGACGCTGGTCGTCTTCCGCCCGCTTCTGATGGGCGCCTGGGGCCACGGCTTTCCCTACGGCATCTGGACCCACCTGAACTGGGTGTCCAATGTCGGCTACACTTATGGCAACTTCCACTACAACCCCGCCCACATGATCGCCGTGACCTTCTTCTTCACGACGGCGCTGGCCCTGTCGCTGCACGGTGCCCTGATCCTGTCCGCCGCCAATCCCGAAAAGGGCAAGGAGATGCGGACCCCCGATCACGAGGACACCTATTTCCGCGACCTGATCGGCTATTCGGTGGGTACCCTCGGCATCCACCGGCTTGGCCTGCTTCTGGCGCTGAATGCCGGGTTCTGGAGCGCGGTCTGCATCGTCATCTCCGGCACCATCTGGTTCGACCAGTGGGTGGTCTGGTGGGATTGGTGGCTGCAACTGCCGTGGTGGGCCGACATCGCAGGAGGCGTAAATGGCTGAGTATCAGAACATCTTCACCCAAGTGCAGGTGCAGGCCACGCCCGAGATGGGCATGGTCGAAGAGGTGGAGCTTTCCAACCGCAGCAAGAGCGCGCGTTTCTCGACGCTGGCAGGCTGGTTCGGCAACGCCCAGCTTGGCCCCGTCTATCTGGGCACGATGGGGGTGATCTCGCTGATGTCCGGCGCGGTCTGGTTCATGCTGGTGGGCGGGTGGTACTGGTATCAGGCGGGGTTCAACCCGGCTGTGTTCCTGCGTGACCTGTTCTGGTTCTCGCTCGAGCCGCCATCATCCGAATACGGTCTGGGCTTTGCGCCCATCGCCGAAGGCGGGCTGTGGCTGATCGCGTCCTTCTTCCTGCTGATCTCGGTCCTGTCGTGGTGGGTGCGCACCTATCTGCGCGCGCAGGCGCTGGGCATGGGCAAGCATGTGAGCTGGGCCTTTGCCAGCGCGATCTGGCTGTTTCTGGTGCTGGGCCTGTTCCGCCCGATCCTGATGGGGTCGTGGTCGGAGGCGGTGCCTTACGGGATCTTCACCCATCTCGACTGGACCAACAACTTCAGCCTGACCTACGGCAATCTGTTCTATAACCCGTTCCACGCGCTCTCCATCGCCTTCCTCTACGGGTCGGCCCTCTTGTTCGCGATGCACGGGGCCACCATTCTTGCGGTGTCGCGCTTCGGTGGCGACCGCGAGTTGGAGCAGATTGCCGACCGGGGCACCGCATCGGAACGTGCGGCGCTGTTCTGGCGCTGGACCATGGGGTTCAACGCGACGATGGAAGGCATCCACCGCTGGGCCTGGTGGTTTGCGGTGCTGGTGACGCTGACAGGCGGGATCGGCATCCTGATCACGGGGACGGTCGTGGACAACTGGTATGTCTGGGCACAGGACCACGGCTACGCGCCGCTGGATTGAGGGGAGAACCATGTCTGACAACTTTTACGACCAGAAACCCGGTAGCGCCCTCAGATCCTGGGCACTCTACCAGATGCTCGCCGGGGCGGGGTGGGCGGCGCTCTTCCTGCTCGCGGTTGGCGCGATCCTGCTGGCGGTCTGGGGGGTGGGGCTTCTCCTGCCCGAGGAAAGCAAGCAGGCGCCTGATCCCAACGCATATCTGATCACGGCCCCCGCCGAAGTGCGGCAGGCCTGACGCAATCGGCCCGGGCGGCGCACCCGCCCGGGCCTTTCACATTCGGGCCATACGCCGGCCCGGATCCGGGGCGCAACCACTGCCCGGTTCCCTTCCTGTTGGCGACAGGGACCTGGTGCCGTGTGGGTTCCTCCACACGGCACTTTTTTCTTCCGCGAAAGGGAGAATGACCATGACCGATACCCCGCTTCTTGACCGCGTGTCCGGCCCGGCCGATCTCAAGGCGCTGACGGATGGCGAACTGGCGCGGCTGGCCCATGAGGTGCGGCGCGACGTGATCAACACCGTGGCCCAGACCGGGGGGCATCTGGGATCCTCGTTGGGCGTGGTGGAGTTGACGGTGGCGATTCATGCCGTCTTCGACACGCCGCGTGACAAGCTGATCTGGGACGTGGGGCACCAATGCTATCCCCACAAGATCCTGACCGGGCGGCGCGACCGGATGGCCACGCTGCGGCAGGGCGGCGGGTTGTCGGGCTTCACCAAACGGTCGGAATCGGATTTCGATCCTTTCGGCGCGGCGCATAGTTCGACCTCGATCAGCGCGGCCTTGGGTTTTGCCATGGGGCGCGAGATGGGGATGCCCGTGGGCGACACCATCGCGGTGATCGGCGATGGCGCGATCACGGCAGGCATGGCCTATGAGGCGATGAATCACGCGGGCCACTTGGGCAAGCGATTGTTCGTGATCCTGAACGACAATGACATGAGCATCGCCCCACCGGTGGGGGCGCTGTCCAAATACCTGAACGAGATCGCGGCCAAGGGGCCGCTGGCGCTGTTCAAGGCGGCGGCAGAAGAGTTCGAAAGCCACCTTCCCGGCCCCGTGCGCGATGGCGCGCGCCGAGCGCGGGCGCTGGTGACGGGGATGCCCGGTGGCGGGACCTTGTTCGAAGAGTTGGGCTTCTCCTATGTCGGCCCCATCGACGGGCATGACATGGGGCAGGTGCTGGCCACCCTGCGCGCGGCGCGGGCGCGGGCGACGGGGCCGGTCCTGATCCATGCGGTGACGGTCAAGGGCAAGGGTTTCGCCCCGGCCGAAAGCGCGGCGGACAAGTATCACGGCGTGTCGAAGTTCGACCCCGAGACAGGCGAACAGGCCAAGGCCAAATCCAATGCGCCTGCCTATACCACCGTCTTCGGCAATGCCCTGACGGACGAGGCCGCGCGCGACCCGCGCGTTGTGGCGATCACAGCGGCGATGCCGTCGGGGACGGGGCTCGACATCATGGCGAAGCGCTTTGCCGCGCGGGTGTTCGATGTGGGCATCGCCGAACAGCATGGCGTCACCTTTGCCGCAGGCATGGCGGCAGCGGGCCTGCGCCCGGTCTGCGCGATCTATTCCACCTTCCTGCAGCGGGGATATGACCAGATCGTCCATGACGTGGCGCTGCAGGGCCTGCCCGTGCGCTTTGCCATCGACCGGGCGGGTCTGGTGGGGCAGGACGGGGCCACCCATGCCGGGGCCTTCGACATCGGCTTTCTGGCCAACCTGCCGGGCTTCACCGTGATGGCGGCGGGGGATGAGGCGGATCTGGTGCATATGCTGGCTACCGCCATCGCCCATGACGAAGGTCCCATCGCCTTCCGCTATCCGCGCGGAGAGGGGATGGGGGTGGACCTGCCCGCGCGCGGCGTGCCGCTGGAGATCGGCAAAGGCCGCGTGATGAAGGTGGGGTCGGATGCGGCGATCCTGTCCTATGGCGCGCACCTGGCCGAGGCGCTGGCGGCAGCAGAACTGCTGGAGGCAGAGAGAATTTCGGTGACCGTGGCCGATGCCCGCTTTGCCAAGCCGCTGGATACCGCGCTGATCGACCTTCTGGTCGAGGATCATCCCGCGCTGATAACGCTGGAGACAGGGGCGACAGGCGGCTTCGGCGCGCTGGTGCTGCACCATCTGGCCAAGACGGGCGGGCTGGAGAAGGGCCGCGCGATCCGCACGATGACGCTGCCCGACCGGTTCATAGATCAGGCAAGCCCCGCGCAGATGTATGCCTGGGCGGGGCTGACAGCAAAGGATATCGCGGCCACGATCCGCGCCGCACTGGGGCGGGTCGAAACGATCACCCGTCCCGGGCTGCGCATCATCTAGCGCCGCCTACGATTTTCCTGCGAAAAATCAGGCAGCGCCGGATGATGCGTGGCGGCCCCTGAATTTTCGCAGGAAATTCGTGGGGGCCGCCTGACGCCCGACCTCAGGCGCGACCGACGCGCTGGGTCTGCACGCCGAGGCCTTCGATCCCCAGTCGCATCACCTCGCCGCCTTTCAGGTAGATGGGCTCGGGCTTCTGGCCCATGCCCACGCCCGGCGGCGTGCCGGTGGAGATCACGTCGCCCGTATGCAACGTCATGAACTGGCTCACGTAATGCACCAGATGACGCACGCCAAAGACCATCGTCCGGGTCGTCCCGTTCTGGTAGCGGTGGCCGTCCACCTCCAGCCACATCGACAGGTTCTGCGGATCGGCCACCTCGTCGGCCGTCACCAGCCACGGGCCGATGGGGCCGAAGGTGTCGCAGCCCTTGCCCTTGTCCCAGGTGCCGCCGCGTTCGATCTGGAAGGCGCGTTCGGACACGTCGTTGATCACGCAATAGCCCGCGACGTGATCCATTGCCTCTGCCTCGGACACATAGGAGGCGCGCTTGCCGATGATCACGCCCAGTTCCACCTCCCAATCGGTCTTTTCCGATCCGCGCGGGATGAGCACGTCGTCATTCGGGCCGGTGATGGCGGAATTGGCCTTGAGGAAGACCACTGGTTCCTGCGGGACGGGCAAGCCCGATTCCGCCGCGTGATCGGCATAGTTCAGGCCGATGCAGATGAACTTGCCGACATTGCCCACGCAGGGGCCGATGCGGGCGTCGGCGGGCAGGGCGGGCAGGGTGGAGGGGTCGATGGCGCGCAGACGGTCCAGCCCTTCCGGCGTCAGCACCGCACCGGCGATGTCGGGCACCACGCCCGCAAGGCTGCGCAGCGTCCCGCCCGCATCCATCATGGCCGGCACTTCGGCCCCAGCTTCGCCCACGCGCAACAATTTCATGTCATCCTCCCCGAAATCAGCGGCGGCAGGGAAACGCGAAGCGGCAGTATTTGCAACCCCATAAGCGATGGACCTCCGGCGTGTCCTTCCTACGACATGGTGAACAGCCTGCGCGATCCCAAAGCGTCTGGCCCGTTGCCCCCTTTCGGGAAGTGTGGCAGAGAGTTATTGAACGCGACCATACAGATGAGTTCCGATGATGAGCGATTTCGCGACCCGGCGGGTGATGATGGTGGACACGCAGGTGCGCCCGTCTGACGTGACCAAATTCCCGATCATCGAGGCGATGCTGACCATCCCGCGCGAGGTGTTCGTGCCCCATGCCCGGCGCGAGGCGGCCTATGTGGGCGAGAACCTCGACATCGGGCCGGGGCGTGTGGTGCTTGAGGCGCGGACGCTGGCCAAGATGCTGGATGCGCTGGATGTGCAGCCGACGGAGCTCGTCCTCGATCTGGGATGCGGCCTTGGCTATTCGACGGCGGTGATCGCGCGGCTGGCCGATGCGGTCGTGGCCGTGGAAGAGGATGAGGCGCTGGCCGCCGATGCACAGCGCGCGCTTTCCGCGGAAGGGGCCGACAATGCCGCCGTGGTGGTGGGCCCGCTGGCGGCGGGCGATGCCCGCCACGCGCCGTTTGACGTGATCACGATCCAGGGCGGTGTCGAGGTGGTGCCAGAGGCACTTTTGGCGCAGCTGCGCGAAGGGGGCCGGATCGGTGCCGTCTTCATGGAAGGCGCGCTGGGGACCGTGAAGATCGGTTACAAGATTGATGGTATCGTGTCGTGGCGCCCGGCCTTCAACGCGGCGGCGCCGGTGCTGCCGGGATTTGCGGCACCGCGCGGCTTCGTGCTGTGATGTGGTGATACGGGACGCCGCCCCCATGCCCGTTCGCGGGCCAGGCAGAACGGCGCGCAAGGATAACGACGGCGGGGTCCCCGCCCATTTCGGATAGGCAGGTCATTCTATGCGTGGTTTCTTGGCAGCGGTCGCGGTGTCCGTCCTTGGGTTTGCGGCGCCCCCGGCGCAGGCAGAGACGCTGGCCGATGCGCTGGCATCGGCTTACAAAAACTCGCAACTTCTCGACCAGAACGAGGCGCTCTTGCGCGCGGCGGATGAGGACGTGGCGCAGGCCGTGGCCCGGTTGCGCCCGGTGGTGAGCTTTGTGGCGCAGGCGCAGAACACCCAGACCACACCCGATCTGGCGACGGATGGGCTGCAATCGACCCTGTCGCTGGCCGCGCAATGGACGCTGTTCGACTTCGGCCGCAACCGGCTGGGCGTCGAGATTGCCAAGGAAACCGTGCTCGCCACGCGCGAGGCGCTCAAAGGTCTGGAATCGCAGGTCCTTTTGTCGGCGGTCAGCGCCTTTGTCGATGTCCGCCTGCAGGCCGAGATCGTGGCGCTGCGCCAATCCAACGTGCGCCTGATCACACAGGAATTGCGCGCCGCGCAGGATCGGTTCGAGGTGGGCGAGGTGACGCGCACCGATGTGGCCATCGCCGAGGCGCGGCTGGCGGCCGCGCGGTCGGGCCTTGCCGCCGCGCAGGGCGATTTCCAGGTGGCGCGCGAACGCTATCGCGCGGTGGTCGGGGATTATCCGGGCAATCTGGCGGGCCTTCCGCCGCTGCCTGCCACCGCCCGGTCGATGGAAGAGGCTCGGATGATCGCGCTGCGCACCAATTCCAGCATCCTGCAGGCGCAGCGTCAGGTGACGGTCGCCCAGCTGGGGACCGAGGCCGCAAAGGCCGCGACGCGCCCCAGCATCGACCTCAATGCCTCGATCAGCCAGGGGCTGGATGAGGATGTGCGCCGTGACAGCCTGTCGCTGTCCTTCAACCAGACGCTTTATGCGGGCGGGTCGCTGTCATCGGCCTATCGCGCGGCGCTGGCCCAGAAAGAGGCGGCAGAGGCCAACCTTTTGCAGACGACGATCACCGTGGGCGAAAACGTCGGCAATGCCTGGACCGCGCTGGAAGTGGCGGCGGCCTCCATTCAGGCGGGTGCGCTGCAGGTGCAGGCGGCGCAGACCGCCTTTGACGGCGTGCGGGAAGAGGCGACGCTGGGCGCGCGGACGACGCTGGATGTGCTGAACGCCGAACAGGAACTGCTCGACGCCCGCAACACCCGCCTGCAGGCCGAGGCGCAGCGTTATGTGGGCGTCTATACCCTTCTGTCGCAGATGGGGCTGCTGACGGTGGAGCATCTGAACCTCGGGGTGCCGACCTATGACCCGTCGGTCTACTACAACGCCGTGAAGAATGCCCCGGCGACCAGCACGCAGGGCAAACGTCTGCAGCGCATCCTCGACAAGATCGACAACTGATCGGGTGCAACCCGGTCACGGCGGGGCGTGATGAACGCCTCGCCTTTGCGTGTTCCTTGATATCGCCTTGGTTGTGGGCGATAGAATCAGCCATAACGGCCCGAATGCCGAGGAGGTTCGACCCGAAATGTCCGAACGGTTGAATTCCGTCGATATCGAAGATGTGCTGTCGTCGATCCGTCGTCTTGTGTCGGATGACAAGCGGCCCATGGGGCAGGGGGCGGCACCGGCGGTAGGGCCATCCGACGCGCCGGTCACTGCACCGGTGACATCGCCCGCGGCGGCAGGCCCCAAGCCTGTGGTCGATCCGCAGGCCGACAAGCTGATCCTGACGCCTGCGCTGCGCATCGCGCCAGAGCCGGAACCGGCCGCGGATCCGGCACCCGCCGCCGCGCCGCTGGCCGCTGCGGATGCGCCCATGTCCTTTTCGTCGATCCGCGCCGATCGCCGGGCGCCGCCCGCCACGGCACGGCTGGATGCCGTGATGGGGGAGGTGGCGCGCGGGCTTGCCCCCGGGCAGGGCGACTGGGAAGCCCCGGCAGAGCCGCCATCGCATTTCGCATCGGACTGGTCAGCCACGCCAGAGGACCGCGCGGCGGCGCAGGCCGCCGATGCCCGGCCCGACGCTGTGTCTGATGGGCTTGCAGATATGCATGCAGATAGGGGCGGCGATCTTGGCCCCGAGGCGCCCTTTGCCGATCTGTCGGCAGAGCCCGACACCGATTTCGGGACCACCCGGGACGCAGGCGAGGTGCTGGCCGCCGGGGACGGGGGCGATCTGTCGGCCCGCCCGGGCGAGGTGGAGTTCCTGCCTGGCGCGGAGGCCGGGGCCGAGGATCGCCTTCCCGGCAGTTGGCCCACGCCCGACTGGCCAAATCCCGATTGGCCCGCGCCCGATCTCCTGACGCCCGATTGGGCCGAGCCTTCGCCCGCCGCAGCCATGGCCGATGCGCCCGCGCCGGCTTGGGCCGCGCCCGAATGGACGGCGCCCGACCTGACGGCTGCCGAACCGATTGCGCCTGTCGCCATGGCCGAGGAGGCTGCGATGATCGACAAGGACGACCCCGACACCCTTTCGCCGCGCATGGCGCGGGCGGGTGATGCCTTTGCCGAGGATCTGGCCGACTGGGCGCAGGCAGAGACCGCGGCCCCCACTAGGCCCGATCCCGACCCCGCCGCGCGCGACCCGCGCTGGGCAGATGCGGCCGAGGCCGAGATCCGGCGCGAGCTTGAGGAAGAGGTGACCGCTTCCGCCTTTGCGCGCTTTGCCGATGACGATCTCGATGACCGCCCCTTCGATGAGGACATGCTGCGCGATCTGGTGCGCGACATCATCCGCGAAGAATTGCAGGGCGCGCTGGGTGAACGGATCACGCGCAATGTGCGCAAGCTGGTCAGGGCCGAAATTGCCCGGGCGCTGGCCGTGCGCGATTTCGAATAAGCGCGCCTTGCCGCAGCCTTGCGGGGCGATGTTAAGGCAGGCTTTGAACGAAAAACGCGCCCCTGGGGGCGCGTTTTGCTTTGTGCCGTTCGGTGGAACGATCAGGCCGCTTCGGCCTGATCCGCCTCCAGCGCGTGGCGGCGTTCGGATTCCTCGCGCGACAGCGCGACCGAGGTGCGCACGCCTTTGGCCACGAATTCCATCAGGCCCTTGACCACGCGTTCGTTCGGATCAATCCCGGCGCAGGACAGCACTTCGCGCCCGTCGCGCGACCGCGCCCAGCGGGCGATCTGTTCCGGCCCGTTGCCGTATTTCTTGTCGTCTGCAATCGCGTCATCCAGCGCGGCAAGGACCACGGCAGCAAAGAGCTTCCGCGCCCGCTGGCCTTGTTCGTAATTGAAGGCGGTGCCATCAACGAAATCGAGCATCTCGTCGTTTTCCTGTTCTTGTCTTGTCTTTTCTGGCGTCCGGCGAATATGACCATTTGGTCACGATTCGGTATTGTTCTTTTATCAGGACCGCCATGCATTTGCCGCATGTCTTTCCTGTATCGGTACAATATATCGTCGGCTTGCCTCGGATCAGCCTGCAAGATATAGGCCAGCTTCATCATTCTTCAACCATTTGCGGCCCAATCAGGACGGATTTCCGACATGCCCAAGATCAACGGTAACGAAATCAAGCCCGGCATGGTGTTGGAACATGACGGCGGGCTCTGGGCGGCTGTTAAGGCCAATCATGTGAAACCCGGCAAGGGTGGCGCTTTTGCACAGGTGGAACTGAAGAACCTGCGCGATGGGCGCAAGCTGAACGAACGCTTCCGATCCGAGGACAAGGTGGAAGAGGTTCGGCTGGAGAACAAGGATCAGCAGTTCCTCTATGAAACCGACGGGCGGCTGGTGTTCATGGATGCCGAAACCTATGAACAGATCGAACTGGATGCCGAACTGCTGGGCGACCGCCGCCCCTTTCTGCAGGACGGCATGACCGCGACGGTGCGCTATTACGGCGATGAGGCGCTGGCCGTGACGCTGCCCCAAAAGGTGCGCTGCCGGGTGGTGGAGACCGAGCCGGTGGTCAAGGGGCAGACGGCGGCCAACAGCTTCAAGCCCGCGATCCTTGATAACGGCGTGCGGATCATGATCCCGCCCTTCATCGGGGCAGAGGAAGACATCATCGTGCATACCGAATTGATGGAATATTCCGAACGCGCCTGAGCGGGTGCCTTGCACACAGGGGCCGGTCCGCGTGACCGGCCTTTTTCTTTTGCGCAGGCTCGGCCATGATCCGCGCGGATGGTGTGGAGTATGCGCGTGGTGCCAGAGATTGACATAAGCCTGACAGCGATCAGCCCGCGCATCGCCCGCCTTGCCCCGGTCATCACCTCGCTTCTGGCGCAGGACCCCGCGCCGGCGCGGGTGCTGATCCATCTGTCGCGCGGGCCCTACCTTCTGGATGAGGGGATCAGCGACCTGCCCGCCGCTCTGGCCGCGCTGGTGGATGGCGTGCGCGTGCAGGTGATCTGGGTGGAAAATACCGGCCCCTATCGCAAGATCCTGCCTTGGGCGGCGCAGAACGCAGGGACCGACCGCTGGGTGGTGACGGCGGATGACGACACGGCCTATCCGCCGGGCTGGCTGGCGCGGCTGGTGGCCGGGCGGCTGTCCACCGGCGCGGTCACGGCGTGGAGCGGGCATCCGATCGTGGTTCGGCGCGGGGCGGTGGCAGGATATGGCCGCTGGTTCGGCGCGGCGCTGCCCGATGGCCCTGCGCTGCGCGTTCTGCCCATCGGCAAGGACGGGGTGCTGTATTCCGGCCGCGACTTCCCGCCCGAGATGCTGGACATCGCCACCGCGCAGGCCATCGCCCCGACGGCGGATGACCTGTGGTTGCGCTGGCATATGGCGCGGGCGGGCGTGAGGGCGCAGGTGGTGGGGCAGGGCGTGGCCCTGCCCGAGGTGGCCACAGGCGGCCCCAGCCTGTGGCGCGCCTTCAACCGGGGCGGCGGCAATGATGCCGTGGTCGCGGCGCTGGAGGCGCATTTCGCGGCCACCCATGGCTGGACGATGGGGGCGGCGGCGGATTAAGGCGCGGGGTCCAGCGTGACCGTGGCGCTGCCCGCCTGCATCGGCCCCGTGGCGCGGTCCAGCCGCAGATAAGCGATGGCGTGATCGCCTGCGCGGGTGAAAAGCGTACCCGCCGCCTTGCCATCCGCCGTGATCTCGGCCCCGAAACCGGCCTCGCCGTGCAGGCGCACCCGGACCAGCCCCTTGCGCAGTTCCGTCTTGTGCTTCATCCGCGCGGTCACCTCTTGCCCGACATAGCAGCCCTTGCGGAAATCTACGCCATGCAGGCGTTCGAACCCCGCCTCGAGGATATAGCTGTCATCGACCAGCAATTCGCGCGCGGCCTCGGGGATGACATGGGCCACGCGGATCGCGTCCCAGTCGATGGCGGGGCCAGTGCTGGGCGCAGTGCCGGGCGCATCCGCATAGCGCCGCCAGCCAAGCGCGGGGTGGCGCGGATCGGGCAGCGCATCGGCAGGCGCCGCGCCAAGGCCGCGCTGCACCTGCAGCGGGCTGGCCGCGAGCTGCACATCGGCGCGCAGGCGATACATGGTCAGGCGGCGCAGGGTCGCATCGGCCAGCGCCTCGGGCAGGTCCAGAAGCAGCGCTGCGCCCGTATTCACCACGAAGAAATCCGCAAGATACTTCCCCTGCGGCGTCAGCAGCGCGGCCCAGACGATCCCCCGCCCCTTGGCCAGAGGCAGGACATCATTCGTCACCAGACCCTGCAGGAAGGGCAGGACATCCGCCCCCGTCAGGGCCACCACACGCCGATCCGCCGCTGCCTCACCCGTCATCGCTGTCTCCTGCCCGGTCAAGATGGGCCGTGAAGATGTGGGATCAATCCTTGAACTGCAAGGCATGGAGGCTGGCATAAAGCCCGCCTTGCGCGATCAGGTCGTCATGGCGGCCCTCTTCCACCACGCGGCCCCGGTCCAGCACCACGATCTTGTCGGCCTCGCGCACGGTGGACAGGCGATGCGCAATCACCAGCGTCGTGCGCCCCTGCGCCAGCGAAGACAGCGCCGCCGCCACCGCCGCTTCGGATTGCGCGTCCAGCGCGGATGTCGCCTCGTCGAGCAGCAACACGGGCGCATCGGCCACCAAGGCGCGCGCGATGGCCACGCGCTGGCGTTGTCCACCCGACAGCGCCGATCCGCGCGGCCCGGCCGGGCTGTCAAGGCCACCGGGCAGGCCTGCCACCACATCGGTCAGGTTCGCCGCCTGCACGACAGAGGCAAGCTCGTCCGGCGAAACCCCGTCGCGGCCCATCAGGATGTTCTCGCGCAGGGATTCGTCGAACAACGCAGTGTCCTGCGACACCGTGGCGAAAAGCGACCGCTGGTCGGACAGCGACAGCGCCCGCACATCCTGCCCGCCGATGCGGATTACCCCGGCATCGGGTTCGGCCAGCCCCGTGAGCAGGTGGAAGACCGTGCTCTTGCCCGCGCCGGACGGGCCGACGATCGCCGTCATCCGGCCCGCCTCGGCGGTGAAGGTCAGCCCGTTCAGCACCGGCACGCCGGGATAGGCGAAACGCACATCGGCCAGTTCGATCCCCGGCACGCCCGCGGGCAGCGGCGCGCCCACCGCGGGCCGGGTCTCGGCCGTATCGGTATCGAGCAGGCGAAAGATCCGCTCAAGGCTTGCTGCCGCGATCTGCCATGTGCCGGCCATTTCGCCCAGCCTCCGGATCGGCTGGAAGGTCAGCGTCATGGCCGTGAAGAAGGACATGAACTCGCCCACCGTGCGCTCGCCTTCCGCCACCTCGCGCCCGCCCAACATGAGCACGGCGAAAAAGCCCACGCCGGTGACGATGTCGATCATGGCGGGCATGGTCTGCGCGGCGACGACCGATTTGCCGTAGGCGCGGTTCAACAGGCTCAGGACCTGACGGAAGCGCCCGGTCTGATAGTCTTCCTGCCGGTTCAGCTTGATCGCGTTCACGCCGTGAAAGATCTCGTCCAGCCGGGTGGAGCGTGCCGCCGCCGCGTCGCGCATCTGCGCCGATTTGCGCCGCAGATAGCGCTGCAGGATGACCGATGGCACGATCAGAAGCGGCGCCCCCACCAGCGCGGCCAGCGTCCAGCGCCAGTCGATCCCGATGGCCACGGCAAACAGGCCCACCAGCGCCACCAGATCGCGCCCCGCCGCCACGATCACCGTCTGCCAGATGCCCTGCACCGCGCCCGTGTCGCCCTGCACCCGGTCCATCAGCGCGCCGGGCGGGTTGCGTTGAAAGAAGCCGCCATCCTGCCGCAGGATGTGGCGCAGCATGTCCATCTGCATGGCCGATGCGATGCGCACCGAGATCAGCGTCAGCAGCGACCGCGACACCACCGTGGTGACCGCGCGCAACAGGAACAGGCCAAGGATGCCCGCCCCCACCCAGACCAGCGCGCCCTCGCCCCCGGGGGCAAAGACGCGATCGAACAGCGGCTCGATCATCCAGGACAGAAGGCCCAGCGTGCTGCCTTCGATCGACATCACGATAAAGGCCAGCACCATCAGCCCGACATGCGGCCGCAGGTAGCCCGCCCACAGCCTGCGGAACAGCGGGCGCGAGGCATAGGCCGGATCGCCGTCGCCGGTACGGTCGATGGGCTGCGCGTCGGCGATGCTGGAGGGTGGCTTGTGCGGATCGGGCACGGGGCAGGGCGGCCTTTGCTCTGGCGGCCCGCCGGAGGGGGCCTGTCAAGCCGTTGACTAGCGCGATTGCCCGCCCGGGGCAAGCGATGCAGGTCCGGTTGACCTTCGCCCGTCAGGGGCATAGCCATTCCTCACCCATTCGGAGATGACGATGACCCTTGCCCATGGCCGCCCCTATCTTGCCATTCCCGGCCCATCGGTGATGCCCGACCGGGTGCTGTCGGCCATGCACCGCGCCGCGCCCAACATCTATGACGGCGCCCTGCCCGAGATGGTGGAAACGCTCTGGCCCGATCTGCGCCGGGTGGCGGGGACGACGCAGAACGTGGCGCTGTATATCGCCAATGGCCACGGGGTGTGGGAGGCGGCCAATATGAACCTGTTCTCGCGCGGCGACCGCGCGCTGGTTCTGGCCACCGGTCGCTTTGGCCTGTCCTGGGCGGAATCGGTGCGTGCCTTGGGGGTGGAGGTGGAGGTGCTGGATTTCGGCAAATCCGCCCCTGTCGATTTCGCCCAGGTCGAGGCTGCGCTGCGCGCGGACGCCGCGCATCGCTACAAGGCCGTGCTGACCACCCATGTCGATACGGCCAGCACCGTGCGCACCGATATCCCCCGCCTGCGGGCCGTGATGGATTCGGTGGGCCATCCCGCGCTTCTGGCGGTGGATTGCATCGCCTCGCTGGGGTGCGACGAATTTCATATGGATGCCTGGGGCGTGGATGTGCTGGTCGCGGCCAGTCAGAAGGGGCTGATGGTGCCGCCGGGGATCGGCTTTGTCTGGTTTTCGGAAAAGGCGCGGGAGCGGTGCCGCGCGTCGGACCTGCGCACGCCCTATTGGGATTGGACGCCGCGCGCCGATGCGGCGGAGTTCTGGCAATACTGGAACGGCACCGCGCCCACGCATCACCTGTTCGGCTTGCGCGAAAGCCTGACCATGCTGCTGGATGAGGAAGGGCTGCCCGCCGTCTGGCATCGGCATGAGGTTCTGGCGCAGGCGGTCTGGGCGGCCTTTGACCGCTGGTCTGCGGGCAATCCCGACATCGCGCTGAACGTGGCCGATCCCGCCCATCGCGGGCGGTCCGTCACGGCAGCGCGGCTTGGCGCACCCCACGCCACGCGCCTGCGGGAGTGGACGGAGCATAAGGGCGGCGTCACGCTGGGCATCGGGCTGGGCATGGCCGCGCCGAACGATCCCGCCTATCACGGCTTTCTGCGGGTGGCGCATATGGGGCATGTGAATGCCCATATGACGCTGGGCGCGCTGGCGGTGATGGAGGCGGGGATGACCGCGCTTTCCATTCCCTTCGGGCCGGGCGCGCTGTCGGCCGCCGCTGCCGTGGTGGCCGAGGGCGCGCGCTAGGGCGGCGCCCGGCACCGTTCAGCAGGCCGTCAGCCGCCGTTCTTGGCCAGCCATTCGGTCATCCAGCCGATCTCGGCCTCTTGCGCGGCGATGATCTCTTCGGCCAGTTTCTTCACCTGCGGGTCATCGCCATGCTCCAGCACCACGCGCGCCATGTCGATGGCGCCTTGGTGATGGGCGATCATGCCGCGCACGAAATCCACATCGGCATCGCCGGTGAATGCGATGCCCATGCCGGCGTGCATCCGATCATTCGCCGCCCTGTAGGCTTGGGTCGAGGGGGCCTCCTCGCCCATCATCGACCCGGCATGGTCGCCATGCCCACCATGCCCACCATGGCCCGCTTCCTGCGCGGCAAGGGGGGCGGCGGCCAGAAGGGCCACCGAAAGGATCAGGGCGCGGGACATCGGGTTTCCTCCTTTTGGAACATATGCAAGGCCCGTTGTGCAACCTTCCCCCCGCCGGAAGGCAAGTCACGGCGGCGTGAGCCGCAACGGGGCCGTTTTCCCGGTCGTTTTCCGGGCAGACCGCCCGCGCGATGCCCGATCCGCACCCAAACCCTGCGCTCAGGCACAAAGATGCGGCGGATCGGCCCTTTGCTTGGACGCGCGCTCTGCCTATCCTTGAGGCAACGGAGGGATGACAGAACCATGACGCACGCCCCGCGCCGCCCGGTTGTCGGCATCATCGGCAATATGGGCCTGATGAATCAGGAATACCCCGTCCATGCCAGCGGCACCCTGAATTCGGAAGCCGTGGCCGGTGTGGCCGGATGTCTGCCCCTGATCATCCCCACCGATCCGCGCTTCGTGGGCGTCGCCGAACTGCTGGAGCTTTGCGACGGTTTCCTGCTGACCGGGGGGCGCCCCAATGTGCATCCCAGCGAATATGGCGAAGAGGAAACCCCCGCCCATGGCTGTTTTGACCGCTGCCGCGATGCGATCACGCTGCCCCTGGTCCGCGCCTGCGTGGAGCGGGGCCAGCCCTTCCTCGGCATCTGCCGGGGTTTCCAAGAGGTGAACGTCGCCATGGGCGGCACGCTCTACCCCGAAATCCGCGATCTGCCGGGGCGGATGAACCACCGCATGCCGCCCGACGGCACGCTGGAGGAGAAATTCGCCCTGCGCCACACGGTGCGCTTCACCAAGGGGGGCGTGTTCCACCGCCTGATGGGGGCGGAAGAGGTGATGACCAACACGCTGCACGGGCAGGGGATCAACCGCCCCGGCCCCCGCATCGTGATCGACGGCGAGGCCCCCGATGGCACGCCCGAGGCGATCTATGTGAAGGATGCGCCGGGTTTCACCCTTTCGGTGCAGTGGCACCCGGAATGGAACGCGGCGGGCGATCCGGTATCGCGGCCCTTGTTCACCGCCTTCGGGCAGGCCGTGGCGGAATGGGCGGGCACGCGGCGCGGGATGCCCGCGCGCCATCTGCGGCAGGCCTGAACGCGCGGTCAGGGCTGCTCGGACAGGCTGTCGAGAAAGACGTCCAGCGCGGTTTGGGTGGCATAGGGCGGCAGCGTCAGCCCGTCGAAGACGGCCTCCAGCGCGGTATGGGCGGCGCTGCGCTGCGCGTCGGTCCCCCCCTCGCATCCCGCAAGCCAGAGCGCCTGCGCCATGACCGCCCCGTTCAGGAGATGCGCCGTCGCCACCGGGTCGAGCGGGCGCAGGCGTCCATGGGCGATCAGATCGGCCAGATCCTCGACGATGGTGGCAAAGCCCGAATTCATCAGGATGTCCATCGCCCGCGCGCCCATCACGGCAGGCGCATCGCGGAACAGGATGCGCGCCCTATCGGGGCGCAAGGCAAGGTCGAGATAGGCGTGATAGCAGGCCTTCATCCCCGCCCAAGGATCGGATTGCGCTTCGTATACCACATCGAGTTCGGTGCCGATCTCGGCATCCACGGCGCGGAAGACGGCCTCGAAAAGCCCGGCCTGGTTCTGGAAATGGTGATGCAGCGCGCCGCGGGTGACCCCGGCCTCGGCCGCCAGCGCGTCCAGCGAGACCTGCGCGAAACCCTGCACGGCAAAGGCCCGGCGGGCCGTCGCGACAAGGCGGAGCGCGGTCAGTTCCGCAGCCTCGGCGCGGCCCTGCGGGCGTGGCGGGGTGGGGGTTGGTCCAGTTGACATACGGTCCGTATGTGAGTTAGTTGGTTCACATACGAAGCGTATGTGAAACGGACGGCGAGGGCAAGTGCAGCGGGCGGGACGGGTGGCGGCGATCTGGCGCGAGGTGCCGGGGATCGTGGGTCTGGCGCTGCCCATCGTGATGGGCCTTGCCGCAAGCACCCTGATCGGGGTCACGGATTCGCTGATGCTTGCGCCGCTGGGGCCAGTGCCCCTTGCGGCGGTCGGTCTGACGGGGGCGGTGGCAGCGCTGTTCTATGCGGCGATCTACGGCCTTCTGTCAGCGCTGTCGGTGCGGATCGGGGCGGCATGGGGCGCGGGCGAGGGGCGCGCGATTTCCGGCATCCTGCGGTCGGGCCTTGCGCTGGGCGCGCTGGTGGGCATCGGGTCGGCCTTGGTCATGGCCGCGCTCTGGCCGCTGCTGCCGCTTTTGGGGCAACCGGAAGAGGTGATCGGCGCGATGCGCGCCTATTGGTTCTGGATCTGCGCCTTCCTTGTTCCCTTTGCGATCCTGACGGCCTTCAAATCAGCCTTCGAGGCGGTGGAAAAGCCATGGCTCGGCACCGCCTTCGCCTTTCTGGGCGTGGTCGTGAACGTGCCGCTGAACTATGCGCTGATCTGGGGCCTTGGCCCCTTGCCGCAACTGGGGCTGACGGGGGCGGGGCTGGCCTCTTTCCTTGCCGAGACCATCGCGCTTGGCGCGGCCTTCCTGTGGTGGCGTTCCGCGCCATCCATGCGCCGCCTGCGCCTGCGGCGGCAAGTGGCGCTGGGCGAGATGGGGCTGACCTTCCGCGAAGGCGCACCGCTTGGCGCGATGTATGTGGTGGAGACCGCCTCGGTCAGCGTGGCCACGCTGATGATCGGGGCCTTCGGCACCGTGGCGTTGGCCGGCAATCAGGTGGCGCAGGCGGTGGGGTGGGGGTTGCTTTACATGCTTCCGCTTGGCGTGGCGGGGGCGGTGGCGATCCGCGTGGCGCAAGAACGCGGGGCGGGCAATGCCGCCGCGCTGCGCCCCATCGCGCTGGCTGCGGTGGCGGTCGCGGGGGTCTGGCTTGTGGCGGCGGCGCTGACGCTGGCGCTGCGGGGAGAGGCCATCGCGCGGCTTGTGACGGATGACCCGGAAGTGGTGGCGGTGGCGGCGGCGATCTTCCTTGTCTTCGCGCCGATGCAGATCAGCGATGCGGTGCAATCGGCCATGCTGGGCGCCCTGCGCGGCCTGTCGGATACGGCATGGCCCGCCATGGTATCGGCCATCGCCTATTGGCCGGTGGCACTGCCCTTGGGCTATGCGCTGGCCCATTGGGGCGGGATGGGGCCGTCGGGCATCTGGGCGGGCTATATCCTTGCGCTGGCGGGCGCAGGGGCGGCGCTGGCGGTGCGGTTCTGGCGCAAAACGGCCTTGTTGGAGGCGCCCGCCTCTGCCTAGATGCGCGCAACGCAAGGCGGGGGGAGGAAGCGATGAAACGCTCGCGCATCAATGACATCATGGCGGCGGCGGATGACATGATCCGCCATTTCGGGTTTGTCCTGCCGCCCTTCGCCTATTGGTCGCCCGACGAATTCAAGGCCCGCAAGGGGCAGGCGCAGGCCATCATCACCGCGCGGATGGGCTGGGACATCACCGATTACGGGCAAGGCGCGTTCGACGAGCTTGGCCTTTTCCTCTTTACCCTGCGCAACGGGCGGCTGGCCGACCTGCAGCGCGGCGGCGGCATGTGCTATGCCGAGAAACTGCTGATCTCGCGCAAGGATCAGCATTCCCCCTGCCACACCCATGTGGTCAAGGCCGAGGACATCATCAACCGGGGCGGGGCCAAGCTGGCCGTCCGGCTGAACGGATCGAACCCCGACGGCACATTCTCCGAAACGCAGGGCGGCGTGGTCCTGTGCGACGGCATCCCGCGCCCCTTCACCGGGGGTGAGGTGATCCTGCTTGCACCCGGCGAAAGCGTCACGCTGATGCCCGGCGACTGGCACGCCTTCTGGGGCGAAGGTGGCGATGTGCTGATCGGTGAGGTGTCCACCGTCAATGACGACGTGACCGACAATGTCTTCGTGTCAAAGAAGATCGGCCGCTTCTCGCAGATCGAAGAGGATGTGGCCCCCACCCACCTGCTGGTGGCCGATTACGATCGCTGGCTGGCCTGAGGCGCCGGCCAAAAGGAAAAGGGCGCGACGGTCCCCCGTCGCGCCTTTTTTTTTCATGCAGGGCCTCAGCCGCTGGTCGCCGGGGCGGCGGGCGGCGTCTGCAGCGCGGCAGGCACGCCCTGCAGCATCGGATTGAACGTGGGCATCGCGGCGGGCACCACCACCGGCGCGGGCGCGGGCGCGGCAGCCACGGCAGCGGGTTTCGGCGCGGGCGGCGGCAGCACCAGACGGGTGGGATACTGCCCATCCCGCGTCAGCACGACGACCTTCTCCCCGCCCTTCAGGCGGTTATACAGGTCGATCACATCCTGATTGATCATGCGGATGCAGCCCGATGAGGCATTGCGCCCGATCGACCGCCATTCCGGCGTGCCGTGGATGCGATAGCCGTAATCCACGCCATTCGTCGTCAGGTAGATCGCCCGCGCACCCAAGGGGTTGGTCGGCCCGCCCGGCTGGCCATCCTTCCACTTCGCCAGCTTCGGATCGCGCGCGATCATCTCGGCCGGCGGGGTCCAGGTGGGCCAGGGCTTCTTCTCGCTGACAATCGCGGTGCCCGACCATTCGAACCCGGCCCGGCCCACGGCAATGCCATAGCGGATCGCCTGATTCTTGCCGGTCACATAATGCAGCACGCGCTGCGACGGGTTGATGATGATCGTTCCCGGCACCTCATCCGTCGGGAAATAGACGGTCTGGCGACGGAACTGCTGGGGGATTTCCTCCACTGGCAGGGCGGGGATGTCGATATTGGCATCCTTGGTGGCCAGATAGGCGTTCGGCACCTCCTTCGGGGCCGGCGCCTGTGCAAGGCCCGCCTCGATCATGGCCGGATCGGGCACGCAGGCAGACAGAAGGCCGGCAAAGGCGCCGACAGTCAAAAGGCGGAGCAGGGCAGCAAAACGGGCGCGCATAACGTCATTGGTCCATATGTTCGGCAGGGCGAGCAGCGCCTGCACGGGGGTTTCCGGGCGCAACGGTATCGTTTGCAAGGTCTTGCGTCAAAGAAACAAAGCGGGCCAGCCGGGCATTCCCCCGTGGCGCAGGGCATCTGGTGCGGCCAGAGTCGCCCTTTGGCCACAGTCCGGGCCGTGCATCAGCTTGCCGCCACCGCGTCCACCTCGGCCAGCAGCGCCGGGCTGGCCAGGCCCGCGACGATCAGCAGGGTGGCGGCCGGCAAGGGGCCGTCGCCCACCCAGGCGTCGCGCCGGGCGCGGTAGGTGGCCACCGCCTCGGGCGTGCCGTCCGTCAGATAGATGGTCAGCTTCACCAGATCGCCCTTGCCCATGCCCGCTGCCGCAAGCCCCGCCGCCACATTGGCGAAACAGGCATCGAGCTGCGCCGCCAACCCCTCGGCCACGCGCCCATCGGGTAGGGTGCCGATCTGCCCCGAAAGATGCAGCCAGCGCACCGCCCCCTCGACCAGCACGGCATGGGCATAGCGCGAGGCGGGCGCGGCGATGCCTTCGGGGTTCCAGCGGCGGATCGTGGTCATGCTGTCCTCTCGCGGTCAGGTCACAGGGTCAGGTCAGACGGGCAGGTCACTCGCCCTCAAGTCACGCGGGCGCGGGTCTTGTATTCCGGGCGGTCCCACAGGCCCTTGTCCATCACCTCGGCCAGAACGGCCACGGCAGCGGCCACCTCTTCCGGCCCGATATAGAGCGGCGTGAACCCGAAGCGCAGGATGTCGGGCGCGCGGAAATCCCCGATCACGCCCCGCGCGATCAGCGCCTGCATGATGGCATAGCCTTCGGGGTGGCGGAAGCTTACCTGCGATCCCCGGCTTTCGGGGTCGCGCGGGCTGGCGAGTGTCAGGCTGGGGCAGGCGGCCTCTACCCCCTTGATGAAGGCTTCGGTCAGTTCGATGGACCGGGCGCGCACATCGGCCATGGTTGTCATGTCCCAGACATCCATCGCCGCCTCCAGCGCGGCGAGTTGCAGCACCGGCGGGGTGCCGACGCGCATCCGCTCCACCCCGCGGCCGGGGCGATAGGCAAGGTCAAAGGCGAAGGGCGCCTCATGCCCCAGCCAGCCCGAAAGGGCAGGGCGCGCGCGGTCGGCATGGCGGGGGGCCACATAGATAAAGGCGGGGCCACCGGGGCCGGAATTGAGGTATTTGTAGGTGCAGCCCACCGCGAAATCCGCGCCCACCCCGGCCAGATCGACCGGCAGCGCGCCCGCCGAATGGGCCAGATCCCACACCGTCAGCGCGCCCATCTGATGCGCCCGCGCCGTGATCGCCGCCATGTCATGCTTGCGGCCCGTGCGATAATCCACCTCGGTGATCATCGTCACGGCGACGGTTTCATCGATGGCGTCCAGCACCTCTTCGGGCGCCACGGTGCGCAGGGTATAGCCATCGCCCAAGGTCCGCACCAAGCCATCCGCCATGTACAGATCGGACGGGAAATTCCCGGTATCCGACAGGATCACCCGCCGCCCGGGGTTCATCTCCAAGGCCGAGGCCAGCGCCTGATAGACCTTGATCGACAGCGTATCCCCCATCACCACCGTGCCGGGTTCCGCCCCGATCAGCCGGGCGATCCGGTCGCCCACGCGGGCGGGTTGCTCCATCCACCCGGCGCGGTTCCAGCCGGTGATCAGCATCTGGCCCCATTCCGCCTCTACCGCCTGTGCGACGCGTGTTGCCGCCGCCTTGGGCAGGGGGCCCAGCGAATTGCCATCGAGGTAGATGATCCCCTCGGGCAGCACAAAGGCGGCGCGCGTGGCGGCGAAATCGGTGGTCATGGGTGTCTCTCCTCTTGCGGGTGCACAATGCCGCGTCGCTGCGCCCGCCACAACTGCCCCTGCAACCGGCAGGATGCCGGTTTCGGGGGCTGGAATGTCGATTTCCGCCCCCGGGGGGCTTGCCATTCCCGCCCCGGAACGGAACAAACGGCGCAAGAGGCGAAGAGGGGGCGTGCGTGCCGAAATGGATCGACCTGCCGCCGGTCTGGCTGGTGGCCTTCGTGGCGGCCGTCTGGGGGTTGGACCGGTTGATCCCGGTCAACCTCTTCGGCGCGCTGGGCGATCTTCTGGCGGCGGGGCTGGCGGGGGCGGGGGCGCTTTTGTTCGGCGGCGCGCTGCGGGCCTTTGCGCGGGCGCGCACCACGGTGATCCCGCACCGCCTGCCGCAGGCGCTGATCACATCGGGCGTGTTCCGGCTGTCGCGCAACCCCATCTATCTGGCCGATGCGGGCTTTCTGACGGCGGCAATCCTGTGGTGGGACGCGCCCCATGCGCTGCCCCTCGTGCCGCTGTTCATGATCCTGATCCGCAACCGCTTTATCCGGGGGGAGGAGGCGCGCCTGCGCGCTGCCTTCGGCGATGCGTTTGACGATTGGGCCGCCCGCGTGCGGCGCTGGCTATGATGCGCGCGGCACCCGATAATCCGGCAACAGTCGGAAAAGGGGATGCAGGGGTTTGAAATATTCTTGCGCGGTGATAAGTGGCGCAAGGTTGAACATCCGGGGGCCGCGCCTGCGGCGAAGAACGGGGGAGAGAGCGTGAAGATCGGGGCACCAAGAGAGATATTCGAAGGCGAGAACCGGGTGGCGATGACGCCCGACTCCGTGGTGGCGCTGGCCAAGCTGGGCCATACGTCGGTGATCGAGGCGGGCGCGGGCGCCAAGGCCGGCTTCTCCGACGACGCCTACCGTGCGGCGGGGGCCGAGGTTCTGCCCAGTGCCAAGGCCGTGTTCGACGCCGCCGATGTGGTGGTCAAGGTTCGCGGGCCGGAAGCCGCAGAGGCGGCGCTGCTCAAGCGCGGCCAGACGCTGATCAGCTTCTTCTGGCCCGCCCAGAACGAGGCGCTCCTGAAGCAGGTGGCCGATCAGGGCGCGACGGTCGTCGCGATGGACATGGTGCCGCGCATCTCCCGCGCGCAGAAGATGGATGCCCTGTCGTCCATGGCCAATATCGCGGGCTACCGCGCGGTGATCGAGGCAGGCAATAATTTCGGCCGCTTCTTCACCGGGCAGGTCACAGCAGCGGGCAAGATCCCGCCCGCCAAGGTGCTGATCGTGGGGGCGGGCGTGGCGGGCCTTGCCGCCATCGGCACCTCCGTCTCGCTCGGCGCGATCACCTATGCCTTCGACGTGCGCCCCGAAGTGGCCGAACAGATCGAATCGATGGGGGCGGAATTCGTCTTTCTCGAATTCGAACAGGCGCAGGACGGCGCGGCGACGGGCGGCTACGCAGCCCCCTCCAGCCCCGAGTTCCGCGAAAAGCAGCTTGCCAAGTTCCGCGAGCTTGCGCCCGAGATGGACATCGTCATCACCACCGCCCTGATCCCCGGTCGCCCCGCGCCCAAGCTGTGGACCGAGGACATGGTCAAGATGATGAAGCGCGGCAGCGTGATCATCGACCTTGCCGCCGAACGCGGCGGCAACTGCGACCTGACGGTGCCGGATCAAAAGATCGTCACGGAAAACGGCGTGACCATCGTGGGTTACACCGATTTCCCCAGCCGGATGGCGGCGCAGGCCTCGACGCTCTATGCCACCAACATCCGCCACATGCTGACGGACCTGACGCCCAAGAAGGACGGCGTGATCCACCACAACATGGAGGATGACGTGATCCGCGGCGCGACCGTGGCGCATGAGGGCGCGGTGACCTATCCGCCGCCGCCCCCCAAGATCGCGGCCATCGCGGCAGCGAAGCCAAAGGAAAAGCCCAAGGAACTCACGCCCGAAGAAAAACGCGCGCAGGAACTGGCGGCCTTCAAGAAGCAGACCCGCGATCAGGTCGCCATGCTGGTGGCGGGAGGCGCGCTGATCCTGCTGGCGGGGCTCTATACCCCGGCCAGCTTCATGTCGCATTTCATTGTCTTCGTGCTGTCGGTCTATGTCGGCGTGCAGGTCATCTGGAACGTGTCGCACTCGCTGCACACCCCGCTGATGGCGATCACCAACGCCATCTCGTCGATCATCATTCTGGGTGCCCTGATGCAGATCGGATCGGGCAACTGGCTGGTGGTGATCCTCGCCGCGCTGTCGGTCTTCATGGCCGGCATCAACATCTTCGGCGGCTTCCTCGTCACCCGGCGCATGCTCGCCATGTTCCAGAAGTCGTAAGGAGGCTCGCGCGATGGAATACGGATTCACCACCGCCGCCTATGTCGTGGCCGCGGTCCTCATCATCCAGTCTCTGGGCGGCCTTTCGGGGCAGGAAAGCGCCAAGCGCGCCGTCTGGTATGGCATCGTCGGCATGGCGCTGGCGATTGCCGCCACGCTGATCGGCCCCGGCGCGGGCAACTGGTTCCTCAGCCTGATCATGATCGCGGTCGGCGGCGCCATCGGCTATGTCGTGGCGCAGCGCGTGCAGATGACCGAGATGCCCCAGCTTGTCGCCGCGATGCACAGCCTTGTCGGTCTGGCCGCGGTCTTCATCGGCTTCAACACCCATATCGAACTGGCCTCCATCGCGGGGATGGATGAAACCGCGCGCGCCGCGCTGACCGGTTTCGCTGCCAAGGTCGCCGAAAAGACGGCCGTGGAAGTGGCGATCCTGCGGGTGGAAACCTTCCTTGGCGTCTTCATCGGCGCGGTCACCTTCACCGGGTCGGTCATCGCCTTCGGCAAGCTTGCGGGCAAGGTGGACGGCAAGGCCAAGAAACTGCCCGGCGGCCATGTGCTGAACGCGGGCGCGGCGATCATCTCGCTGGTGCTGCTGTTCGTCTACCTGCAGTCCGGCTCCACGCTGGCGCTTCTGGTGATGACGCTGGCCGCGCTGTTCATCGGCTATCACCTGATCATGGGGATCGGCGGGGCGGACATGCCCGTCGTCGTGTCGATGCTGAACAGCTATTCCGGCTGGGCGGCGGCGGCGATCGGCTTCTCGCTGTCCAATGACCTCCTGATCGTTGTGGGCGCGCTGGTGGGGTCTTCGGGCGCGATCCTCTCCTACATCATGTGCAAGGCGATGAACCGGTCCTTCATCAGCGTGATCCTCGGCGGTTTCGGTGGCACCACCGGCCCCGCGATGGAAGTGACGGGCGAACAGATCGCAATTGACGCCGAAGGCGTGGCCGCGGCCCTGAACGATGCCGACAGCATCATCATCATCCCCGGCTACGGGATGGCGGTGGCGCAGGCGCAGCAATCGGTGTCGGAACTGACGCGGAAGCTGCGCGCCAAGGGCAAGAACGTCCGCTTCGCCATCCACCCGGTGGCGGGCCGTCTGCCCGGCCACATGAACGTGCTTCTGGCAGAGGCGAAGGTGCCCTACGACATCGTTCTGGAGATGGACGAGATCAACGAGGACTTCCCCGAAACCGACGTGGCGATCGTGATCGGGTCGAATGACATCGTGAACCCCGCCGCGCAGGAAGACCCCAACAGCCCCATCGCCGGGATGCCGGTGTTGGAATGCTGGAAGGCCAAGCAGGTGTTCGTCTCCAAGCGCGGGCAGGGCACGGGCTATTCGGGCATCGAGAACCCGCTGTTCTTCAAAGAGAACACGCGCATGTTCTATGGCGATGCGAAAAAGAGCATCGACGCGCTGCTGCCGATGATCGACTGAACAGGGGATGGGCAGGATTGCCCATCCTACGCAGGACATCTTCTCGTAGGATGGGCAGTCCTGCCCATCCTACCTGCCCCGGCCCGCAAGGGCGGGGCCGTTTTCTTGTGCAACCCGCCCCGCCTTTGCCGGGCTTTTCTGCAACATCCGCCCGGCATACCCCGGTATTCCACCAAATCACTGGCCCCTGCGGCGCGTGCATCCTACCTCGCTTGCAAGGACCGACAGGACGATCATGCCCGCTTCCATGGACCACCCGCTTCGCTACTCGCTTGTGAACGAACTGCATGCGCGCCCCTTCCCCGCGCTGGATGTGCCCTGTCACGCCGTCTACATGGCCTTCAAGGAACCGGTGGATGCGGCCAACCGCGACCGGTCGAAGGACCGCGCGCATCTTCTTTCGCTGCTCGACCGCCACGCCTCCGCCCATCCGCAGCCCGATGCCACGCATTTCTCCGGCCCCATCGGGCGGCATGACCTGAAATGGGAAAGCCATACCGAGTTCGTCACCTATTCCGCCTTCGGCCCCGGTGTCTCTACCCGCCCCTTCGATCCGGCCGAAGCCGAAGTCTTCCCCGAAGACTGGCTCGCCGCCGCGCCGGGCAAGCGCATCTGCTCCGTCCTGATCCGGGTCGAGGAATTGCCCGACGCTGACGATGCCGTCATGGCCAAGCTGGAAGACTGGTTCGTTCCCGAAAGCCTCGCCGTCAGCCGTGTCGTGGACGGCGCGGCCATCGTCGCGGGCGATTTCCGCATCGACCCTGCCGGTCACATGCGCTTTGCCGTGTTTGTCCGTCCCGGCACCGGCTCGCGCCGTGTGGGCCGCATCGTGCAGCGCCTGTGCGAGGTGGAAACCTACCGCTCCATGTCCATGCTGGGCCTGATGCGCGCGCGCCAGCTCACCGGCCGCCTCAACGCGCTGGATCCCCAACTGATGGGCCTCGTCTCCGCGCTCGACACCTCCGAACGCTCGCCCGAAGAGGCGCTGCACGAGCTTCTCACGATCTCCTCGGAACTCGAAAGCCTCGCCGTGCAGTTCTCCTTCCGCTTCGGCGCGACGGCCGCCTATGAGGCGATCGTCAACCAGCGGATCGAGGTGATGCGCGAGGCCCGCATCCAGGGCCGCCAGACCTTCGGCGAATTCATGATGCGCCGCTACGATCCGGCGATGCGCACGGTGAAATCGGCTGAAGCCAGGCTGAAAAGCATGGCCGAACGCGCGCAGCGCGCGGCGGAACTTTTGCGCACCCGGGTGGATGTGGAACGCAGCGCGCAGAACCAGAAACTTCTGGAAAGCATGGACAAACGCGCCGATCTGCAACTGCGCCTGCAGCGCACGGTCGAAGGCCTGTCCACCGTGGCCATCAGCTATTACGCCGTCAACCTCGCGGCCTACGCGCTCGAACCGCTCGCCGATCGCGTGCACCTGTCCCACGGCGCGCTCCTCGCGATCCTGACGCCCGTCGTCCTGGTGGGGGTCTGGCTGATGGTGCGCCGCATCCGCAACCATTTCGACTGACGCCCCACCTTCGGTCTTCCCCGTTGGTCAAATATCCTCGGGGGTGAATGGGCGCCCTGCGCCCAGAGGGGGCAGACAGCCCCCTTCACCGATTTTTCGTAGGAAAATCGCCCTCTCCGCCGCCTACCGCCCGCGGATCCGCGGGTCCAGCGCGTCGCGCAGGCCATCGCCGATGTAGTTCACGCTCAGCACCGTCAGCGAAATGGCGATGCCGGGCCACATCACGCGCTCCGGATAGGTGCGGATCTCGGCGATCCCGTCATACAAGAGCCGCCCCCAGGTCGGGAAATCCGGCGGAAAGCCAAGGCCAAGGAAGGACAGCACCGATTCCGTGATGATCGCCGCGGCGATCCCCAGCGTCGCCGCCACGAGGACGGGCGACAGCACATTGGGCAGGATGTGGCGGGTGATGATCCGGCGCGACGGCGTGCCGATGGACCGCGCCGCCAGCACGAATTCCCGCTCCTTCAGCGCCAGCACCTCGCCCCGCACCACGCGCGCGGCCTGCATCCAGCTTGTCAGCCCGATCGCCATCACGATCAGCAGGAACGTCCCCAGCCGGGGGCCCAGCACGCCGGCTACCGGATCGCGGAACAGAAAGATCATGACCAGCAGCAAAGGCAGCAGCGGCAGCGCAAGGAACAGATCGGTCAGCCGCATCAACAGCCCGTCCAGCCGCCGGAAATAGCCCGCGATCACCCCCACCGTCGTGCCGATGAAGATGGCGACCAGCATCGCCACCAGCCCCACCGCCAGCGAGATACGCCCCCCGAACATCATCCGCGCCAGCATGTCGCGGCCCAGCTGATCGGTGCCAAGGGGATGGGCCAGCGACGGCCCCTGATTGCGCATCCGGAACATCTTCACCGTATCGCTTTCGATGAAGTTCGGGTCGATCCGCCAAACCAGCGGCCCCAAGAGGCAGACCACCGCCAGCGTGCCTAAGGTCCACAGCGCGAACATCGCGCCCTTGTGCTTGCGGAACTGCGCCCAGACATCGGCCCAAGGGCCACGCACCTTTTCGGTCTGCAGCGTGATCTCAGTCATAGCGGATCCTCGGATCAAGGATGCCGTATAGGATATCGGCAATCAGGTTGAACAGCACGATCAGCACCGCAAAGATGAAGGTCACGGTCTGCACCGTGGGCAGGTCGGACACGTTGATCGCCCCGATCAGCGCCGCGCCGATGCCGTTGATCTTGAAGATCTGCTCGGTCACGATTGCGCCCCCGAACACCGTGGGCAGCCCCAGCGCCACCACCGTCACGACCGGGATCAGCGAATTGCGCAGCACATGTTTCAGCACCACCCGGCCTTCGCCCATCCCCTTGGCCCGCGCCGTGCGCACATAATCCTGCCCAAGGTTCTCCAGCACCGAAGACCGCGTGTAGCGGCTGATCTCGGCCGCGTTGAACAGCGCCAGCACCGTGACGGGCAGCGCCATCTGCGCCAGCATCTCCTTGAAGCTGGCCCAGTCCACCACCTCAAGATTGGTGTCATAGATCGTCGGGAACCAGCCAAGGTTCACCGCAAAGATCAGGATCAAGAGGTTGCCGGTAAAGAAGGTGGGCACCGAAAATCCCGCCATGGCAAAGAAGGTGCCCGCCTGATCGAACCACGAATATTGCCGATAGGCCGAATAGATGCCGATGGGCAGCGCGATCAGCACCCCGATCAGATAGGCCGTCCCCACCACGGTCAGGGTCTGGGGCAGGCGTTCGCCAATGATCTGGAACACCGGCACCTTGGACTGCCAGCTGATGATCCGCTGCGCCCCTTGCGCGAAATCGGTGCCGAACAGCGCGTCAATGCCATAGAGCGGCTCGATCCAGAAGAACTGCTTCAACCACAACAGATAACGCACCATCACCGGCTGGTCGGCCCCCATCGCCTCCAGCATCTTCTGGCGCACCTCGGGCGGCACGGTCAGCGGCACATCCGACAGCGGGCTTCCCGGTGCCAGATCGACCAGCAGGAAGATGACCAGACTGATCAGCAAAAGCGTCGGGATCGCCGTCAGCAAGCGCCGTATGGTGAAGGAAAGCATGGGTTACCTGTCCGCTAGACGATCACGCCAAAGGGATGCACGAGGTGAATGAAGGGCGCGGCGGGAAACATCCCGCCGCGCCCCCGTGTTCAGGCCCGGCTCATTCCGCGCGGGTCCAGTCCTGCGCGTTCCACAGCTCGGTATCCCACGAGTTCATGACGAACCCGCCCAGCGTGTTGGACTGCGCCGAGAACCGGCCACGATCCACCAGCGGGATGATCACGTTGCTGTCCTTGGTCAGCATGTCGTTCAGCTTCATCACCAGCGCGCCGCGCGCCTCGATGCCCGAGGTGGTGGAAAGCTCCTTCACCAGCGCGTCATAGGCCGGGTCGCAGAAGCGGTTGATGTTCTCGCCCTGCCACTGGTTTTCCGGCCCTGGGATCTTGTCGCACAGGTATTGCGACATGTAGGGCTCGGCATCCGTGCCATCGAAGTTGTTGGCGTACATTTCCACGTCCGCATAGAACTTCTGGAACGTGTCGGGCGATGCGGCATCGCCGCCGAAGAACACCGCCGGATCAATGGCCTTCAGCTCCACTTCCACGCCCAGCTCGTTCCACCAGCCCTTGACCAGCGCCTGGAAATCCTGACGCACGGGGTTGACGGTGGTCTGGTAGACAAGGCTCAGCTTCTTGCCGTCCTTGTCGCGGATGCCGTCGCCATCGCTGTCGGTCCAGCCCGCGCCTTCCAGCAGGGCCTTGGCGCCTTCCATGTCCTGCGTCAGGCAGCCGGTGTTGTCCGATGCCTGGAAGGCCGGGGCGGGCACGAGGTTGCAGGTCGGGCGACCCGCGCCACCATAGCCCACATCCACCAGCGTCTGCCGGTCGATCGCCATCGACAGCGCCTTGCGCACATTGGCATCGCTCAGGATCGGGTGCGGATGCTTGACCGTGGACCGCTCGCCTTCGGGTAGATCGGCCGACGGATCGGTGAGGTTGATCTCGATGCGCTCCACCAGCGTGCCGAAGGCGTTGACGAACTTGCCCTTGCCGCCGGCTTCCATCTGGGCCTGCTGTTCGGGGTTGATCTGGGTGTTCCAGGCATAGTCGAACTCGCCCGTCTCCATCACGGCCGAGGCCGCCGCCAGCGCATCCCCGCCGCCCTTCAGCGTGACGGTCGCAAAGGCGGGCTTGGCCGGGTCGCGATAGTTCGGGTTGGCCTCAAGGGTGACCACGTCATTCACCTTGAAATCGGTCACGACGAAGGGGCCGGTCCCGATCGGCTTGGAGTTCTGCTCGGTGCAGGTCTGCGCCGCCGGGCCGAGGCAGGCCTCGAACTGCGCCTTTTGCAGGATCGGCGCAGTGCCGCCGGTGAAGGGCTGATAGGGATAGGGCTTCGGCCCTTCGAAATTCACCACCACCGTCAGGTCATCGGGCGTGTCGATCGAGGCGATGCCTTCATATTTCGCGCCTTGCGCGCAGCCGCCCTCGGGATGGGTGCAGTATTCCCAGGTGAATTTCACATCGGCGCTGGTGACCGGCGTGCCATCCGACCAGACCAGACCTTCCTTCAGCTTCCAGGTGATCGAGGTCAGGTCAGCGGCCACGCCGCCATTCTCGACCGTCGGGATTTCGGCGGCGAGGCGCGGGAACAGCTGGCCGTCCTGATCGAACCCGGCCAGCGGCTCCAGCACCAGCGACCCGGCCTCCACGTCCTTGGTCCCGGAAGACAGATATGCGTTCAGCGTGGAAACAGCCTGATAGTAAAGGATCCTGACCTCGCCGTCGGAACCCCGTTCGGCATGGGCCGCCGGGGCCAGCACGAAGGCCGCCGCAGCGCCCAGAAGGGCGGTCTTGAATTTCATTTCGCTTCTCCTTGTTGGTTGTGCTCACGCACCTCGGCACCGGGGGATGCGTGCCCCCCGGCATTGTTCGGGCTGACCAGATGGCAGGCGACAAAGCGCCCGGGCTCCACCTCGGTCAGGACCGGTTCCACGTCACGGCAGACCGGCATCACGACCGGGCAGCGCGTGCAGAAATTGCATCCCTTGGGCGGGTTGGCGGGCGATGGCACATCGCCCCGCAGGATGATCCGCTGCCGCTGCGCCTCCAGCGCCGGATCGGCCTCGGGCACGGCAGAGAGCAGCGCCTTGGCATAAGGATGCAGGGGCCGGGCATAAAGCGCATCGCGCGGGGACAGTTCCGCGATCTGGCCCAGATACATCACCGCCACCCGGTCCGCGATATGGCGCACCATCGAAAGGTCATGGCTGATGAACAGATAGGTCAGCCCCAGCCTGTCCTGCAGATCCTCGAGGAGGTTCACCACCTGCGCCTGGATCGACACGTCCAGCGCGGCGATGGGTTCGTCGCAGACGATGAACTTGGGGTTCAGGGCCAGCGCGCGGGCGATCCCGATCCGCTGCCGCTGCCCGCCCGAAAATTCATGCGGGTAGCGGTTGGCGAAACGCCGGTTCAGCCCGACCTGATCCATCAACTCATAGACCCGCTCGGATTTGCGCGCCTCGGTCCAGTCGGTATGTTCGTCCAACGGCTCACCGATGATCGCGGCCACGGTCATGCGCGGGTTCAGGCTCGCCTGCGGGTCCTGGAACACCATCTGCATGGTGGGGCGCTTTTTGCGCAGCGCATCAGGGGGCAGGGCGGCGATATCTTCGCCGTCGATCACCACCGATCCGGCAGTCGGTTCATAAAGCCTGAGCAGGGCGCGCCCCACGGTGGATTTGCCGCAGCCCGATTCCCCCACCAGCCCCAGCGTTTCGCCGGTCAGGATGTCAAAGCTCACACCATCCACGGCCTTCACCGCGCCCACCTTGCGGCGCAGGATCCCCGCGTAGATGGGAAAATGCATCTTCAGGTTCCGCACCTGCACCAAGGGCTGGCCCTGCGTCATGCGCCCGCCCTCTGCGCCCCCCCCGTCAGCCATGCGCCGCCTCCGGCGTCCAGTGACAGGCCACGTCATGGCCTTGTCCCACGGGCAGGCCATCCACCGCGCGGCGCTGCGGATTTTCCGCCTCGCAGCGGTCAAAGGCATGGGCGCAGCGCGCCCGGAACGGGCAGGCCACCGGCGCCCCCAGCAAAAGCGGCGGCTGGCCTTGGATCACCTCCAGCCGCGCCGCGCGTTCGCCGGTCAGCGATGGCACGGTTTTCAGCAGCGCGCGGGTATAGGGGTGCCGGGGATTGGTGAACAATTCCCGCACCGGGGCCTGCTCCACCACCTGGCCGCCATACATCACCATCACCCGGTCCGCGATGCCCGCGATCACCCCCAGATCATGGGTGATCCAGACGATGGCCATGCCCAGCTTCTGGCGCAGATCCTTCACCAATTCGATGATCTGCGCCTGAATCGTCACATCCAGCGCCGTCGTCGGCTCATCCGCGATCAGAACATCCGGATCACAGGCCAACGCGATGGCGATCATCACCCGCTGCCGCATCCCGCCCGAAAACTGATGCGGATAGGATTTCAGCCGCTTCTTCGCATCCGGAATCCCCACCAGCGCCAAAAGCTCTGCCGCGCGCTGCTCGGCCTGCGGCTTGGTCATCCCCATATGCTTGATCAGGGGCTCCATGATCTGGTTGCCCACGGTGAAGACGGGGTTCAGGCTTGTCATCGGGTCTTGGAACACAAAGCCCACCTTCGCGCCCCGCACCGCCTGCAGATCGCGCGGCGACAGCTTCAGCAGGTCGCGCCCCCCCAACAGCACCTCGCCCGCCCGCACCTCGGCCGGGGGCGAAGGCAACAGCCCGATCAGCGACATCATGGTGACCGACTTGCCCGATCCGCTTTCCCCCACCACGCCCAAAAGCTCGCCCGGGCGCAGATGGAAGCTCACGGAATTCACGGCATGAACTTCGCCGCCGCGCGTTTTGAAAACGGTCTTGAGACCCCGCACATCGAGGACAGGTTCCGCCCCATCGGGCATATAAAGACCCCCCAAGGTCATGTGTTTATTCTTGTTTTTCCGATGCGGCCCGATCTTGGATCGGTGCGGATGCCCGGCGACTGAGGCAGAGTGTTAGAGATTTTGCGCAATCCCGCAAGCCGCTTGTTCGGCATGACCTTGCGTCAGTGGCGGATGCCTTGACCGCCCGAAGAACAGCCGCCAACCTGCGCAAAGCAATCAGGAAAGCCGCATATGCCCGCCGCACCCACCCTCTCTCCCCGGCAAATACTTGATCATCTGGTCAAATTTCCCACCGTCAGCCGGGACAGCAACCTGCCGCTCGTGGACTGGGTCGAGGATTACCTCGCCTCGCACGGCATCATGTCGCATCGCCACTGGAACGAGGATCGGCGGAAAGCCGCGCTGTTCGCCCATGTCGGGCCGTGGGAAGAGGGGGCGGTGGTGCTGTCCGGCCATACGGATGTGGTGCCGGTGGATGGGCAGACCTGGACCTCTGACCCATGGACGGTGACGGAACGCGACGGCCGCCTCTACGGGCGCGGCACCTGCGACATGAAGGGATTCGATGCCCTCGCGCTCTGGGCGCTGGTCGAGGCGCATCAGCGCGGCGTGAAGCGCCCGCTGCAGATCGCGCTCAGCTACGATGAAGAGGTGGGCTGCACCGGTGCCCCCCCCATGATCGCCGCCATGCAAGGCGTGCTGCCGAAAGGCGCCGCCGCCATCATCGGCGAGCCGTCGCTGATGAAGGTGA
Source organism: Paragemmobacter ruber (assembly GCF_009908315.1). Classification (GTDB taxonomy): domain Bacteria; phylum Pseudomonadota; class Alphaproteobacteria; order Rhodobacterales; family Rhodobacteraceae; genus Paragemmobacter; species Paragemmobacter ruber. Next base: position 739,965 of record NZ_JAAATW010000003.1, on the reverse strand, counting down.
TCAACGGCCACAAGGGTGGCACGGGCTTTCATGTCCATGTGAAGGGGTTCGAGGTCCATTCCTCGCTCCTGCCCTATGGCGTGTCGGCCATCATGGAAGGCGCGCGGCTGATCCAGTGGGCCAATGACCGCAACGCCGCCATTCAGGCCGCCCCGCGCAGCCCGCAGGCGCTGGCCTTTGATCCGCCCTTCACCACGCTGCATGTGGGCATGATCGCGGGCGGCACCGCCCATAACATCACCGCCGCCGATTGCCGCTTTGCGCTGGAAATGCGCGTCGTGCCGGGGGAAGAAGTGGAAACCCACGCGCAGGCCTTCATCGCGGAAGTGGCCCGGATAGAGGCCGCGATGCAGGCGATCCGCCCCGAGGCCGCCATCCATCTGGACCGTTTCTTTGGTGTCCCCGCGCTGACCCCCGAACCGGGGGGCGAGGCCGAGGCGCTGGTCCGCCGCCTGACCGGCGACAATGCCGCCGGCGTCGTGTCCTATGGCACCGAAGCCGGCCAGTTTCAGGAGGCGGGCTATTCCGCCGCCATCTGCGGCCCCGGCGATATCGCGCAGGCCCATCAGGCAGATGAATGGCTGGCCCTGTCGGAATTCCAGGCGGGCCACCGCTTCATGCAAAGACTGGTGGAGGAACTGGCCCGATGATGCGTTTCCCGATCTCGGAAGCCTCGCCCCTCCGCTTTCCCGGGCCCCCGCCCGCCGCCTGCGACGTTGTGGTGCTGGGCGGCGGCGTGATCGGGGTGATGACGGCATGGTTTCTGGCCGAGCGGGGCCTGAAGGTCACGCTCTGCGAAAAGGGCCGCATCGCGGGCGAACAATCCAGCCGCAACTGGGGCTGGATCCGCCAGCAGGGCCGCGACATGGGCGAATTGCCCATCATGATGGAATCCTTGCGCATCTGGAAATCGCTCGCACAGGAATTCGGCGAAGCCTTGGGCTTCCGGCAGGAGGGCGTGCTCTATCTGGCCAAGACCGAGGCCGAGATGGGCCGGTTCGCGGCATGGCTTGCCGAGGCGCGCCCCCATGGCGTGGACAGCCACATGATGTCGGGCGGCGCGGTGGCAGAGCGGCTGAAAGGGTCGGCCAAGGCCTGGGTCGGCGCGCTGCACACGCCATCGGACGCGCGGGGCGAGCCGTGGCAATCGGTGCCCCTGCTGGCGACGGGTGCCGCCGCGCGCGGGGCGGTGATCGTGGAGAACTGCGCCGTGCGGCGGCTGGATGTGCAGGCGGGCCGCGTGACGGGGGTATTCACCGAACAGGGCCGCATTGCCTGCGATCAGGTGGTGGTGGCGGGCGGCGCGTGGTCGGCGCTGTTCCTGCGCGCCGAGGGCGTGGCGATCCCGCAGCTTTCCGTCCTCGCCTCGGTCGCGGCGACCGAACCCATGGCCGAGATCTTCCCCGGCAATGCCTGCGACGACGATTTCGCCTTCCGCCGCCGCGCCGATGGCGGCTATTCCATCGCGCCGGGATCGGGGCATGATTTCTGGATCGGCCCTGATGCCTTTCGCAACTTTGGCACCTATCTGCCCGTCCTGAAAAAGGATTTCCGCTCTACCGGCTTTCGCCCGATGGCGCCTGCGGGATATCCCGATGCTTGGGGAACCCCGCGCCGCTGGGGCGGGGATGACGTCTCGCCTTTCGAGCGGACCCGCGTCCTCAATCCCGCGCCCAACATGGACAGGATCGCCAAAGTGCAGGCCTTCTTCGCACAGGCCTTCCCGGGGCTGGGCCGCCCGCGCCTGCGCGCGGCCTGGGGCGGGATGATCGACACCATGCCCGATGTGGTGCCCGTGGTGGACCGGGTGGCCGCGATCCCCGGCCTGACCATCGCCACGGGGATGAGCGGCCATGGCTTTGGCATCGGCCCCGGCATGGGCCGGGTGGTGGCCGATCTGGTGGCAGGTCACGACCCCGGCCACGACCTGCGCCGCTTCCGCCTGTCGCGCTTCACCGACGGATCCACCCTCGTTCCCGGCCCGTCGCTGTAGCCAGATGGAGCGCGCCACCAAGGGGGCTTGCGCAAGTCTTTTGTCTCGCCTGCGCGCCTGCGCGCTTGGCTCGGCTGATGGGGGTTCCACCCCCAAACCCCCGGGGTATTTGGACCAAGATGAAGGGGCTTGGTTCCGCTTTACTTCGCGACGGTGCCGGGCTAGGTCGCGCGGCCTGATCAGGGGGGCAGGGTGATGGCATTCGCAGGGATCGACTTTGGCACCTCCAACTCCACCGTCGGGCTTGCCGATGCCGATGGCGCGCGGCTGATCGCGCTGGAAGGGGATCAGGTCACGCTGCCCTCGGCCGTGTTCTTTCCAGATGAGGGGGCGCCCGTCTTCGGCCGCGCAGCCATGGCCGCCTATCTGGAGGGCGAGGAGGGCCGCCTGATGCGGGGGCTCAAATCCACGCTGGGATCGGGGCTGGTGCAGGAACGCACCGCCGTAGGGGGGCGGGCGGTGGCCTTTCGCGACATCCTGCAGCGGTTCATCGCCCATCTGCGGCAGGGTCTGGACGCGGCGCAGCCGGGGCTGACCCAGGCGGTCTTCGGGCGGCCTGTCCATTTCGTCGATGATGATCCGGCGGGCGATGCTGCCGCGCAGGCCGTGCTGGAAGAGATCGCCCGCGCCTGCGGCTTCCGCGAGGTGGAGTTTCAGTTCGAACCCGTCGCCGCCGCGCTGGACTATGAACAGCGGCTGAGCGCCGAAGAGATCGTGCTGGTCTTCGACATCGGCGGCGGCACCTCCGACATATCGGTGCTGCGCCTGTCGCCCGACCGCGCCCGGGCGGCGGATCGGGCGGCGGATATCCTTGCCAATGGCGGGATCCGCGTGGGTGGCACGGATTTCGACCGCCTGCTGTCGCTGGCCGAGGTCATGCCGCATCTGGGCTATCTGTCCACCACGCGGGGCGGGCAGGGGACCATGCCGCGCCATTACTGGCAGGATCTGGCGACATGGCACCGGATCAACACGCTTTACACGCCCCGCATCGCCGCCGACATCAAGGCGCTGTGGCAAGAGGCCGACCATCCCGAACGGCTGGCGCGGATGCGGCATGTTCTGGCCCATCGCCACGGCCATGCGCTGGCCATGCAGGTGGAAGGCGCCAAGATCGCCCTCTCGGGCGATGACGCCGCGCGTCTGTCGCTGTCCACCCTCACCGGCGGGCCGAACCCCGTGGCCCGGCGCGACCGGTTCGAGGCCGCCGTCGCCGCGCCCGTGGCCCGCATCCGCACGCTGATCGACGACACGGTGGCCGCCGCAGGCCTGACCCCGGACCGCATCGCCACCGCCTTCCTCACCGGCGGGTCATCGCAGATGCCCCTCTTGCGCGCCACGCTGGCCGCGGCGCTGCCTGCGGCAAGGCTCGCCACCGGCGACATGCTGGGATCGGTCGGCACCGGCCTTGCGATGGACGCCCGCCGCCGCTTTGGCTGATCGCGCTTGCACCCGGCCCGCCACGGGCTAGGCTGGCAGGAAAGGAGACCGCCATGCCCGTCAAGAACCGCTTCGCCGAACTGCTGCCCGAGATTACCGCCTGGCGCCACGATTTCCACGCACATCCCGAACTGCTGTTTGATGTCCACCGCACGGCGGCGCGCGTGGCCGAACTGCTGCGCTCTTTCGGCTGTGACGAGGTGGTGGAAGGCATCGGCCGCACCGGCGTGGTGGGCGTGATCCGGGGCAAGACCGATACGGCGGGCCGCGTCGTGGGCCTGCGCGCCGACATGGACGCGCTGCCGATCAAGGAACAGACCGGGCTTCCCTATGCGTCCACGATCCCCGGCAAGATGCACGCCTGCGGCCATGACGGCCATACCGCGATGCTGCTGGGCGCGGCCAAATATCTGGCCGAGACGCGGAATTTCGATGGAACGACCGTCGTGATCTTCCAGCCCGCCGAAGAGGGCGGCGGCGGCGGGCGCGAGATGGTGGCCGATGGCATGATGGACCGCTGGGGGATCCAGGAAGTTTACGGCATGCACAACATGCCCGGCATCCCTGTGGGAAAATTCGCCATCCGCAAGGGCGCGCTGATGGCCGCCGCCGACCAGTTCGAAATCGTGGTCACCGGCAAGGGCGGCCACGCCGCCAAGCCGCATGACTGCATCGACACCACCGTGGTCGCCGCCCATATCATCGTGGCGTTGCAGACCATTGCCAGCCGCAACGTGGACCCGCTGAAACAGGTCGTCGTTTCTGTCTGCACGGTCGAAACCGACAGCACCGCCCATAACGTGATCCCGCAGGTGGTGAAGATGAAAGGCACCGTCCGCACCATGGATCCTGCGGTTCAGGATTTCGTCGAACGCCGCCTGTCCGAGGTGGCCTCTGGCACGGCCCTCGCCCTGGGCGCGCGGGCCGAGGTGCATTATGCCCGCGGCTATCCCGTCACCGTCAACGCGCCCGAGAACACCGATTATGCGGTCGAGGTGGCGCGCCAGATCTCGGGTCAGGTGGACCCCGACACCGCCCCCCTGATGGGGGCCGAGGATTTCAGCTTCATGCTCAACGAACGCCCCGGCGCCTATATCTTCGTGGGCAATGGCGACACGGCCATGGTTCACCACCCGGCCTATACGTTCGATGACAACGTCATCCCCTTCGGCGCCAGCTGGTATGCGGGCATGGTCGAGGCGCGGATGCCCGCCGCATGATCGGCGCCGGGCTGACCGCCGCCATCGGGGCGCTGCATGTCTATATCATGCTGCTTGAGATGTTCCGCTGGGAGCATCCCCGCACCCGCCGCGCCTTTGGCACCACCGAGGATTTCGCCCGTGCGACCAAGGTTCTGGCCGCCAATCAGGGGCTCTACAATGGGTTTCTCGCCGCGGGCCTGTTCTGGGCGCTGATCGAAGGGGCAGGGGGCGCTGGCCGCCCCCTTGCGCTGTTCTTCCTTGGCTGCGTGTTTGTTGCGGGCCTTTACGGGGCCGCCACCGCCTCTCGCCGGATCCTGTTCATTCAGGCGCTTCCTGCCGCCATCGCCATCGCGGCCGTTCGGGCAGGTGTCTAGTCGTAGCTCAGCTTCGTGGCCTTGCCGCGGAAGATGAAATAGGCCAGCACCGTATAGCCAAGGATCACCGGCAGCACGAAAAGCGTGCCCACAAGGATGATCGACAGCGCCTCCGTGCTGGATGCCGCTTCCCAGATCGTCAGCTGTTCAGGCACGATATAGGGGTAAAAGCTGTAGGCCATGCCGCCAAACCCCAGCACCATCAGCGCGGTCGCCCCCACGAACGGGTACCAGGCAAAGCGGTCCCCCTCCATCGGCAGGCGGCGCAGCGCCCACCACAGCGATACCACCAAGGCCCCCGACAACAGCGGCAGCGGCGCCAGCAGCGCCACCTCGGGGAAGCTGAACCACTTGTCGAAGATGCGCTGCGACACCAGCGGCGTCGCCGCCGATACCGCCCCCATGCCCAGCACAACGCCCCAGATGCCGCCCTTGGCCCAGTCCACCGCCTTGCGCTGCAAGGCGCCGTCGGTCTTCAGGATAATCCAGCCCGCCCCGATGAAGGAATAGGCAACGGCAAGTGCGCCGGCCGTCAGCGTGGCAAAGGCCACTGTGGGCCATGTCCATTGCAGGCCCATGATATACATGCCCAGCATGAAGCCCTGCGAAAGCGCCGTCATCGACGACCCTGCCCAGAAGGCCACATCCCAGGGCCGTTTATGCCCCAAGGGCGCCTTGGCGCGGAACTCAAACGCCACCCCGCGCAGGATCAGCCCGATCAGCATCACGGCGACTGGCAGGTAAAGCGCCGTCAGGATGTCGCCATGCGCCACCGGAAAGGCCACCAGCAGCAGCCCGATCGCCAGCACCAGCCATGTCTCGTTGGCATCCCAGAACGGCCCGATCGAGGCGATCATCCGATCCCGCTCCGCCTCATCGGCGAAGGGGAACAACAGGCCCACCCCCAGATCGAACCCGTCCAGCACGACATAGAGCAGGATCGACACGCCCATCAGCGCGGCAAAGATGAAGGGCAGGACAACCGGATCAAACATCGCCCGTCACTCCGCCGGCTGCATGCCGGGGCTGGACACGGGTTCATACAGAACCCCGCCCCGCCGTGCGAGGTGGAACAGCACCCCGATGTAGGCCGCCAGCAGCGCCACATAGATGGCCATGTAGGCAAGCAGGGTCGACAGCACCATCCCGCTCGCGATGTCACCCACCGCCTGTTCCACGGTCAGCACCCCCTGCACCAGCCAGGGCTGACGGCCGATCTCGGTCGTGTACCAACCGGCCAGCGTGGCCACCCATCCGGCAAAGGTCATCCCCGTCAGACCCCACAGATAGGGCCGCGGCAGGCTTTCCGCCCCGCGCCGCCACATCAGGAAGGCCCCGGCCCAAGCGACAACCAGCATCAACATGCCCACGCCCACCATCACGCGGAAGGACCAGAAGACAGGCGCCACCGGCGGGTGCATCACCGTGCCATCCTCCGCCACGAAATCGTTCAGGCCCGGCACCACGCCCGCAGGATCATGCTTCAGGATGACGGATGCCATCGACGGGATCCCGATCTCGAAGGCGTTGCTGCGCGTGTCTTCATCCGGCAGGGCGAACAGCAGCAGCGGCACGTTGCCCTGCGTCTCCCAGTTGCCCTCCATTGCCGCCACTTTCTGCGGTTGATGTTCCAGCGTGTTCAGCCCGTGCATGTCCCCTGCGAGGATCTGGATGGGGATCAGCACCGCGCCCAGCATCACGCCGACGCGCAGGCCTGTCGCCGTGGCGGGCGCGCGGTCACCGCGCAGCCAGCGATAGGCCGACAGACCCGCGATCAGGAAGGCCACCGTCAACCCGCTGGCCAAGAGCATATGCGCCAGGCGATAGGGCATGGACGGGTTGAAGATGATCGCCCACCAATCCCGTGCGACGACCACGCCATCCACCACCTCATGGCCTGCAGGCGTGTGCATCCAGCTGTTCAGGACAAGGATCCAGAATGCGCTCATCGTCGTGCCGAAGGCAACAAGGAAGGTCGCCGTCGTATGCAGCCAGCCGGGCACCCGGCTTGCCCCGAACAGCATGATCCCAAGAAAGACCGCCTCAAGGAAAAAGGCCGTCAGCACCTCATAGGCCAGCAGCGGGCCCGCGATGTTGCCCACCGTTTCCATGAAGCCCGGCCAATTCGTGCCGAACTGGAACGACATGGTGATCCCTGACACGACACCCAGCGCGAAGGACAGGGCGAAGACCTTCACCCAGAACATGTAAAGATCCATCCACTTCCGCTCTCCCGTGCGGTTGAACCGCAGCTTGAAGAACAAAAGCACCCACCCCAGGGCGATGGTGATCGTCGGGAAGAGGATGTGGAACGAAATGTTGGCCGCGAACTGGATGCGTGAGAGTAACAGGGTATCCATGATGCACCTTTTCCTTTCCTCCCCCATCTAGGGTGCCTCTTGCGGGATTCGAGGGGTATGCGACCGGCTGCCCCATGCGACAGCCTGTCCGTAACGGGGAAAAGTTAATGATGCCTCTCCCTGGCGCGCGTCTGCACATCCTTCTGCACGCGCAACGGCACGCGTTACGGCACATCCGGAACCACCGAAATCGAGGGGTTAATGCTGCGTTCCCAAGGGCTTGGCTCCGCCGCTCAACCGCCCGCCCCTCAACCGCCCGTATGGCTCATATGCCGCGACATCGTCCCCTGCACCCGGGCGCGGGAATAGTCGAAATCATGGCCCTTGGGCTTGCGCGCGATGGCCGCCCGAATCGCCGCCTCCACCACCGCGTCATCCGCGCTCGCGCGCAGCGGCGCGCGCAGATCGGCCATGTCCTCCTGACCAAGGCACATGTACAACTCGCCCGTGCAGGTCAGCCGCACCCGGTTGCAGCTTTCGCAGAAATTATGCGTGAGCGGCGTGATGAACCCCACCCTCGAGCCCGTCTCGCCCAGCCGGACATAGCGCGCAGGCCCCCCCGTCCGCTCGGCCAGATCGGTCAGCGTGAAGCGCTCCGCCAGCCGCGCGCGCAAGTCCTTGAGCGACCAGTACTGATCCAGCCGGTCCTCATTCCCCAGATCCCCCATCGGCATCACCTCGATGAAGGTCAGGTCGTGCCCCTCGGCGGCGCACCAGTCAACCATCTGAAAAAGCTCGTCTTCGTTGAACCCTTTCAGGGCCACGGCATTGATCTTCACCCGCAGCCCGGCCTCTTTCGCGGCGGCAATCCCGTCCATCACCTGCGCCAGCCGCCCCCAACGGGTGATCCGCGCGAACTTCGCATCATCCAGCGTGTCGAGCGACACATTGATCCGCCGCACCCCGCAGGCGGCCAATTCGGCGGCATGCTTGCGCAGCTGCGATCCGTTCGTGGTCAGCGTCAGCTCCCGCAGCGCGCCGCTTTCCAGATGCCGCGACATGGCGCGGAAAAACGTCATGATCCCCTTGCGCACAAGGGGCTCGCCCCCGGTGATCCGCAACTTTTCCACCCCCAGCCGCACGAAGGCCGAACACAGCCGGTCCAACTCCTCCAGCGACAGAAGATCCGCCTTGGGCAGGAAGGTCATGTTCTCCGCCATGCAATAGACACAGCGGAAATCGCAGCGATCCGTCACCGACACCCGCAGATAGGAAATCGGTCGGGCAAAAGGGTCGATCAGCGGGGCAGGGCGCGCATCCATGACACAGTGTTAAGAACTCCGCGTCGCCCTCGCAAGGCAGGACGCACCCGCTTTCCGCTTTCCTGCATCACTCTTTCGTCGCATATCCCGCGCCTCCCCAGCGCGCGCCATTGAAAACACCGCAGGCCAACCCGCGTCTAATCCTGCAACCCCGCATTAAGGTTAACGCCCCCGCGTCCAAGCCCCTTCATCTTGGCAAAAATACCCTGGGGGTCCGGGGGGAACCGCCGGCGGCGAACCACCCCGCGCACCGCTCAGAGGTGGCGTCCCGCTTCCTTCCGGGCAAAGGCCTTCAACCCCGCCCCGGGGCCGTCGAGGAACGCCCGCGCCCGCGCGGCATCGTGCTTTGACAGGTCACGCACCCACCAGGCTACCGCCTTCTGGATGAACCAGTCGCGGTCCGCCACATAGTCCGCCGCCCATCCCAGCGCCCGCTCGCGGATCGCAAGGTCTTGTTCCTTCGGGAAATTCATCTTTGCATAGGGCAGGGTGATGATCAGCGCCGCGCGCCGCGTCCACATGTTGGTACTGCCCGTCCAGCCCGCAACCACCTCGATCCGCGCAGGCTCCGCCACCAGCCGCTTCTGCCCGGCGCTCGTCGCGTGATCCGCCACCGCCCAGCCCTCAAAGCCAAGGCTCCAGCCCGCGATCAGATCCCACACCGCCCCGTCCGGCCGGATGCGCGCCTGCGTCAGCAGCTTCGCCGCCGCCACCATCGCCTCGTGGATGCCGCTGTCCCACAGCCCTGCCGCCAGCGCGACGCGCCCCTCCACGTCCAGCCCGGCCCGCCATTCGGCGACCAGTTCCTCCACCTGCGGCACCGTAACCCCAAGATATCGCCGGGAAACCTTGTGATAGGCCGCCATTTCGGCGGCCTTGCCCGCATCGGCCAAAGCCTCCATCCGCGCCAGCGCCGTGTCTATCATTCCACCGCCTTTTTCATTCGACGGTCACCGATTTCGCCAGATTGCGCGGCTGGTCCACATCCGTGCCCTTCGCGATCGCCGTGTGATAGGCCAGAAGCTGCGCCGGAACGGCATAAAGGATCGGGGCAAAGGCCGCCGGCACCTCGGGCAGGGTCAACGTCCGCCAGGTCCCCGCACCCGCCTCGGCCACCCCCGCCGCGTCCGAGATCAGCAGCACCTTGCCATGCCGCGCCATCACCTCCTGCATGTTCGACACGGTCTTGTCGAACAGCCCGTCGCGCGGGGCCAGCACGATCACCGGCACGCGCGCGTCAATCAGCGCGATGGGGCCATGCTTCAACTCGCCCGACGCATAGCCTTCGGCATGTATGTAACTGATTTCCTTCAGTTTCAGTGCCCCTTCCAGCGCCAGCGGATACATCGCCCCACGCCCGAGGAACAGCACATCCTGCGCCTCGGCCAGTTCCTCGGCAATCGCCGCGATGGGGGCCGACAGCGCCAGCGCGTGGTTCATCAGGCCCGGCAGATTGCGCAAGGCGCCCAGCAGTTCCCGCGCCGCCTCCGCATCCAGCCGCCCCCGGTCGAGCCCTGCCTTGATCGCCAGCAGCGCCAGCACCGTCAGCTGGCAGGTGAAGGCCTTGGTTGAAGCGACCCCCACCTCCACCCCCGCCAGAATGGGCAGGCTCAGGTCGCTTTCCCGCGCGATCGACGATGTCGGCACATTCACCACCGACACGACCTTCGCCACCCGCTCCTTGGCATAGCGCAGCGCGGCAAGGGTATCCGCCGTCTCCCCCGATTGGCTGACAAAGATCGCCCAGGATTTGTCCGACAGGGGCGGTTCGCGATAGCGGAATTCGGACGCGATGTCGATTTCCGCAGGCAGCCCCGCGATCTGTTCGAACCAGTATTTCGCAACATGGCAGGCGAATGACGCCGTGCCGCAGGCCACCATCGTGATCCGGTCCACGCCGGAAAAGTCAACGCCTTCAGGCAGATGCAGGGCGGGGTTCACGCCGCCGCCGGTATAATGCTTCAGCGCGTCCGCGATCACCACGGGCTGTTCGGCGATCTCCTTCGCCATGAAATGCTTGTAGCCCGCCTTCTCCACCCGGGCCTGATCAATCTGGATGCGCGTCTCGGCACGGTTGGCGCGGCGGTCGGCGGCATCGAAAATCTCGGCCCCTGCGCGGGTGATTACGGCCCAGTCGCCCTCTTCCAGATAGGTGATCCGGTCGGTCATGGGCGCCAGCGCGATGGCATCCGATCCCACGAACATCTCGCCCTTGCCATGGCCTATGGCCAGCGGGCTGCCCTTGCGGGCGGCGATCATCAGGTCATCCTCGCCATCGAACAGGAAGCACAGCGCAAAGGCCCCGTGCAGCCGCTTCAACGTCTCGCGCGCGGCCTCGACCGGGGTCATCCCGCGCGCCATGTGCATCTGCGCCAGCAGGGCGATAGTTTCGGTGTCCGTCTGGCTTTCCTGCACATAGCCCGCCGCCGCCAGTTCCTCGCGCAGCTCGCGGAAGTTCTCGATGATCCCGTTATGGACCACTGCCACCGGCCCCGCACGGTGGGGATGGGCATTGGTAACCGTTGCCGCCCCATGTGTGGCCCAGCGGGTATGTCCGATGCCCGCCTTCCCGGCGAGCGGCTCATGCACCAGAAGATCCGACAGGTTCACCAGCTTTCCGACCGCGCGGCGGCGGTCCAGCCGTCCGCCATTCACCGTGGCGATCCCGGCGCTGTCATAGCCGCGATACTCCAGCCGTTTCAGCGCCTCCACCAGCAAGGGCGCCGCTTCGTGATTTCCCAAGACCCCTACAATTCCGCACATTATTCCTGCCCCTTGGCCTTGTTTGCCTTGATGGATTTTAACTTTTCGAACAATTTGGTCGCCAGCCCCGGTTTGTTCACCTGTTTGGCCCGGCCGATGGCCACAGCCTCCGGCGGCACATCCTCGGTGATCACCGACCCCGATCCCGTCAGCGCGCCATCGCCCACCGTGACGGGCGCCACCAGCATCGTGTCCGACCCGATGAAGGCGCGTTTGCCGATCACGGTGCGGTGCTTCATCACGCCGTCATAGTTGCAGGTAACGGTGCCTGCGCCGATATTTGTATGCTCGCCCACATGGGCATCGCCGAGATAGGTCAGGTGGCCCACCTTCACGCCTTCATCGAGGATGGCGTTCTTGATTTCCACGAAATTGCCGACATGCACATCTTCGGCCAGTTCGGCGCCCGGGCGCAGGCGGGCGAAGGGGCCCACCTGCGCGCCCCGGCTGATATGGCAGCCTTCCAGATGGCAGAACCCCTTCACCTCGGCCCCGCTTTCCATCGTGACACCGGGGCCGAAGATGACGTTCGGCCCGATGATCGCATCCCGCCCCACGACCGTATCCAGCGCGAAGAACACCGTCTCGGGTGCGGTCAGGGTGATGCCATTTGCCAAGGCCTCGGCCCGCGCGCGCGCCTGAAAGGCCGCCTCGGCCCCGGCGAGTTCCGCCCGCGTGTTCACGCCCAGTGTTTCGGCCTCGTCGCACAGGATCACACCGGCCGACAGCCCCTCGGCCCGCGCCAGCGCCACCACGTCGGGCAGGTAATACTCCCCCGCCGCATTGGCATTGCCCACTGCCGCGCACAGCCGCATCAGTGTGGCCGCATCGGCGCAAAGAACCCCCGAATTGCAGAGGGTTACCGCCCGTTCCTCGGGCGAGGCGTCCTTCCATTCGACGATGCGTTCCAGATCCTCGCCCGTGGCGATCAGGCGGCCGTAGCGGCCCGGATCGGCGGCATGGAAGCCCAGCACCACCACCGCATGGCGCTTGCGCGCCGCCAGCATCGCGGCCAGCGTCTCGGCGCGGATGAAGGGCGTGTCGCCATAAAGGACAAGCGCATCCCCCGCCACGCCCTGCAACAGCGGTGCGGCCTGCAGCACCGCATGGGCGGTGCCTTTCTGTTCTTTCTGCAGGACGGTCTGCGCGTCTTCGTCAAAGGCGCGGGCGGCCTTGGCCACGGCCTCGGCCCCGTGGCCGGTGACGACGATCGTCACCTCCGGCTCCAGCGCGCGGCCCGCCTGCATGGCATGATGCAGAAGCGGCGCGGCCCCCACCTTGTGCAGCACCTTGGGCAGGTCGGAATTCATCCGCGTGCCTTGGCCCGCGGCCAGAATGATGAGCGAGACCGGCATACTGCCCCTTTCCTTTGTGTTGCGCCCGTTTTACCCCCATTAAGGCGGGCCGCAAGCCTTGCCCGCTTCACATGAGATTTCGGGGTATTGCAGGCGATGCGCACGGTGGTTTTCGATCTGGATGGCACGCTGGCCGATACCTCGGCCGATCTTCTGGCCGCCGCCAATGCCTGCTTCCGCGATCTGGGCCATGGCGACCTGCTGACCCCCGCCGATGCGCTGACAGCTTTTCACGGCGGCCGGGCCATGCTGCGGCTGGGCTTTTCGCGGCTGGGCGCATTGTCCGAGGCCGATGTGGATGCCCAATATCCCCGCCTGCTGGCGGCCTATGCCGACGGCATCGACACCCATACCCGTCTCTATCCCGGCGCGGTGCAGGCGGTGGAGGCCCTGCGGGCAGCGGGCTTTGCCACCGCGATCTGCACCAACAAGCCGGAAGGTCTGGCGCAGACGCTGGTCACCCGCCTTGGGGTGCGGGGCCTGTTCGATGCGCTGATCGGGGCGGATACGCTGCCCACGCGCAAGCCGGACGTGGCACCCTATGCGGCCTCGGTCGAACGGGCCGGGGGCCGGGTGCCGCGGTCCATGCTGGTGGGCGATACCGACACCGACCGCAAGACCGCCCGCGCGGCGGGCGTTCCGGTTGCGCTTGTCACCTTCGGGCCCGAGGGGCGCGACATCGCGCGCCTTGAACCCGACGCCCTGCTGGATCATTTCGACCATCTGCCGGAACTTGCGGAAAGGCTGGTGCGCTGATGGAACGGTTCGAGGGAAGTTTCACCCAGCAGGAACCGATCCCCGAAGACGGGATCGAGGCCGCGCTCGCCGTTCTGCGCCACGGGCGGCTGCACCGTTACAACACCGCACCGGGCGAGGTGGCAGAGACGGCCCTTTTGGAAGAGGAATTCGCCGCCCTGACCGGGGCGCGCTATTGCCTTGCCGTGGCCTCGGGCGGCTATGCCATGGCCTGCGCGCTGCGCGCTGTGGGGGTGGGGCCGGGTGATCCTGTTCTGTCCAACGCCTTTACCCTTGCGCCGGTCCCGGGCGCCATCGCCTCGGTCGGGGCGCGGCCAGTATTTGTGGAGGTGACGGAAGATCTGACCATCGACCTTGCGCATCTGGAGGTGCAGGCGCAGGCCAGCGGCGCGCGGGTGCTGCTCCTGTCGCACATGCGCGGGCATGTGTGCGACATGGAGGCGCTGATGGCGCTGTGCGACCGGCTGGATGTCGCGGTGATCGAGGATTGCGCCCATACGATGGGCGCCACCTGGCGCGGTGTGCCCTCGGGGCGGCACGGACGGGTGGGCTGCTATTCGATGCAGACCTACAAACATGTGAATTCCGGCGAGGGCGGCTTCATCATCACCGATGACGCACAGGTTGCCGCAAGGGCGGTGCTGCTGTCGGGGTCCTACATGCTCTATGCCCGCCACCGCGCCGCGCCCCCGCCCGAGGCGTTCGATGGCATCCGGCTGGACACGCCCAACATCTCGGGCCGGATGGACAATCTGCGCGCGGCGATCCTGCGCCCGCAATTGCGGCTGCTGGCCGACCGCGTGGCGCGCTGGGGCGCACTGTACCGTGCGTTGGAGACAGGGCTAGCGGACACGCCCGCGCTGCGCCTGATCCCGCGACCCGCGCATGAGGTTTATGTAGGCTCGTCGTTCCAGTTCCTGCTGCCTGACTGGTCCGCAGGCCGTATCCGCGCGCTGATCGCGCGCTGCGCCGCGCGCGGGGTGGAGTTGAAGTGGTTCGGCGCGCCCGACCCTGTGGCCTTTACCAGCCGCTATGACCATTGGCGTTATGCCAACCCCACGCCCCTGCCGCAGACCGACCGGCTGCTTGCCGGTCTGATCGACATGCGGGTGCCGCTGACATTCACGCCCGAGGATTGCGCGCTGATCGCGCGCATCATCCGGGCCGAGGTGCTGGCCGTGCAGCAGGCGGGCGAAGAGGCCGACGCGGCGGTGCCTCTGGCCGACTGAGGGGCGAAGAATTTCCACGGGAAATTCTTCGCGTCGATCTTTCTGCGAAGGATCGCGATTTTTCGGAGAAAAATCGCCAGGGACAGAATTTTCGTGGAAAATTCTGCGCGCTAGGGGGCCGGGGCGGCCTGCCAGAGCGGCACGGTCGAGATCGACATTTTGGCGGACCCTTCGGTCACCTCGCGGGCATGGGCGAGGTAGATCAGCGTGTTGTTCGCCTCGTCATAGATGCGGGTGATCGACAGGGTCTTGAGCAGCAGCGACTGGCGTTCGGAGAAGATCTCTTCGCCTTCGGATCCGCGCGCGACGTCGCCCAGCGTGATCGGCCCGGTCTGGCGGCAGGCGATGGAGGAATTGGACGGGTCCTCGAACCAGTTGCCTTGCACCAGCCGGTCCAGCGTGGAGCGTTCGAAATAGGCCAGATGGCAGGTGACGCCCGGCACGTCGGGATCGGGCAGCGCTTCGATCAGAATGTCGTTGCCGATCCAGTCCACGCCCACGGTGCCGACTTCTTCGGCCAAGGCCGGCGCTGAGAGAAGGCAGAGCGCAAGCAGCGCCGCTGTCACGGGTCTGGCGTCTGATCGGGGCAGGGCGGTCATGGCGGTCACTCCGGTTGTGGCCAGCGCAGTGAAGCGCAAGCCCGTGGCGGATGCCAGAGCGATGCGCAGATTCGGCACCATGGTGCCGGTTGCACGGGTGGCGGGACAGGCGTCGATCCGAAATCACATGCCGCGATGCGGCGCGAACCGGCGGTGCGGATCGTGTGCCGTTGCATACAAGGCCGGTCAGGGGGGCGCATCCCCTTGTCGCAGGCCCGACTTTAGGCCCTGCCATTGGTTGACCAAGGCCGGGGGGCGGGGTAAACGATCCGCAGAGAACAAGCGGCCCGCCAGTGGCCAGCAGCTCGCATGTCGCCAGCCGAAGGAGCGCCTCGTGGACCCACTTCTCCGAGAGTATCTTCCCATACTCATTCTTCTGGCCGTGGCGGTCGGTCTGGGTCTGGTCCTTTTGTTGGCGGCGGCCGTGCTGGCGGTGCGCAATCCGGATCCGGAAAAAGTGTCGGCTTATGAATGTGGCTTCAACGCCTTTGACGACGCGCGGATGAAGTTCGACGTGCGGTTCTACCTCGTGTCGATCCTGTTCATCATCTTCGATCTCGAGGTGGCCTTCCTGTTCCCCTGGGCCGTGGCCTTTGGCGAGATGAGCATGACGGGCTTCTGGTCGATGATGGTGTTCCTCGCCATCCTCACGGTCGGCTTTGCCTATGAATGGAAGAAAGGGGCACTCGAATGGGAGTGAGCACATCCTTGAACCAGGCCGGGGGCGACCACGAGGTGGCCGTGCAGGCGCTGAACCGCGAGTTGCAGGACAAGGGCTTTTTGCTCACCTCGACCGAGGACATCATCAACTGGGCGCGGATCGGGTCCTTGCACTGGATGACGTTCGGTCTGGCCTGCTGCGCGGTGGAGATGATGCACACTTCCATGCCGCGTTATGATCTGGAGCGGTTCGGGACGGCGCCGCGCGCCTCGCCCCGGCAATCGGATCTGATGATCGTGGCGGGCACCCTGACCAACAAGATGGCGCCTGCGTTGCGCAAGGTCTATGACCAGATGCCCGAGCCGCGCTATGTGATTTCGATGGGCTCCTGCGCTAATGGCGGGGGGTATTACCATTATTCCTATTCCGTCGTCCGTGGCTGCGACCGGGTGGTTCCGGTTGATGTCTATGTGCCCGGCTGTCCGCCGACGGCCGAGGCGCTGCTTTACGGCATCCTGCAGTTGCAGCGGAAAATCCGCCGCACCGGCACGATCACGCGCTGAGGGAGGGGGCCATGTCGGAAGCCTTGCAGGAACTTGGCGCCCATATCGCGCTGAAACAGGCCGATGCGGTGCAATCCGCCACCGTCGCCTTCGGTGAGTTGACGCTGGTCGCGGTGCCGGAACGTCTGGAGGCGCTGGTGGAATTCCTGCGCGCCGACAGCGCCTGCCGCTTCAGCAGCCTGGTGGACATCACGGCGGTGGATCACCCGGACCGGGCAGAGCGTTTCGACGTGGTCTATCACTTCCTGTCGATGTACCAGAACCACCGCATCCGCGTGAAGATCGCCATCGGGGAAGAGGAAATGGTGCCGTCGCTGACGGCGATCCACCCCTCCGCCAACTGGTTCGAACGCGAGGTGTTCGACATGTTCGGCATCCTCTTCTCGGGCCACCCCGACCTGCGGCGCATCCTGACGGATTACGGCTTCCGGGGCTTTCCGCTGCGCAAGGATTTCCCCACCACGGGCTATACCGAGGTCCGCTATGACGAGGCGCAGAAGCGCGTGGTCTATGAGCCGGTCAAGCTGGTGCAGGAATACCGCCAGTTCGATTTCATGAGCCCGTGGGAAGGGGCTGAATACATCCTTCCCGGCGACGAGAAGAAGGCCTGAGGGCACATCCCCATCCGGTGACGGGCGGGGCTGCACGCGATGCGAGGTGAGATGATGGACGGCAGCTTTGACGACGCGCTGACGGGCGAACAGAAGATCCGCAATTTCAACATCAACTTCGGGCCGCAGCACCCGGCGGCGCATGGTGTGCTGCGTCTCGTGCTGGAACTGGATGGCGAGATCGTGGAGCGCTGCGATCCCCATATCGGGCTTTTGCATCGCGGCACCGAAAAGCTGATGGAAAGCCGGACCTACCTGCAGAACCTGCCCTATTTCGACCGGCTGGATTACGTGGCCCCGATGAACCAGGAACATGCCTGGTGCTTGGCGATCGAGCGGCTGACCGGCACGGTCGTGCCGCGTCGCGCCAGCCTGATCCGGGTGCTGTTTTCCGAGATTGGCCGTGTGCTGAACCACCTTCTGAACGTGACCACGCAGGCGATGGACGTAGGCGCGCTGACGCCCCCGCTCTGGGGGTTCGAAGAACGCGAACAGCTGATGATCTTTTACGAGCGTGCCTGCGGCGCGCGCCTGCACGCGGCCTATTTCCGGCCCGGCGGCGTGCATCAGGACCTGCCGCCCGCGCTCTTGGATGACATCGACGCCTGGGCCGAGCGGTTCCCCAAGGTGCTGGACGACATCGACACACTGCTCACGGAAAACCGCATCTTCAAGCAGCGCAACGCCGATATCGGGATCGTCACGGAAGAGGATATCCAGAACTGGGGCTATTCTGGCGTGATGGTGCGCGGATCTGGTCTGGCGTGGGATTTGCGCCGCGCGCAGCCCTACGAATGCTATGACGAGTTCGACTTCAAGATCCCCGTCGGCAAGAACGGCGATTGCTATGATCGCTATCTCTGCCGGATGGCCGAAATGCGCGAGTCGACCAGCATCATCCGGCAGGCGATCGCCAAGCTGCGGGTGGAAAAAGGCGATGTGCTGGCGCGGGGCAAGATCACGCCGCCCAAGCGGGGCGAGATGAAGACCTCGATGGAGGCGCTGATCCATCACTTCAAGCTCTATACCGAAGGCTTCCACGTCCCCGCGGGCGAGGTTTATGCCGCGGTCGAGGCGCCGAAGGGCGAATTCGGCGTCTACCTTGTCGCCGATGGCACCAACAAACCCTATCGCGCCAAGATCCGCGCGCCGGGATATCTGCACCTTCAATCCATGGATTACATCTGCAAGGGCCACCAGCTTGCCGACGTGTCCGCCATCATCGGCACGATGGATGTCGTGTTCGGGGAGATCGACCGCTAATGCTGCGCCGCCTGCATCCTGTCCAGCCTGACAGCTTCGCCTTCACGCCCGCCAATCTGGAATGGGCGAAGGGGCAGATTTCGAAATACCCCGAAGGCCGCCAAGCCTCGGCCATCATCCCGCTTCTGTGGCGCGCGCAGGAACAGGAAGGCTGGCTCACCCGCAAAGCGATCGAGACCGTGGCCGACATGCTGGGCATGGCCTATATCCGTGCGCTGGAAGTGGCGACCTTCTACTTCATGTTCCAGCTGCAACCCGTGGGCTCTGTCGCCCATGTGCAGATCTGCGGCACGACATCCTGCATGATCTGCGGGGCGGAAGACCTGATCAAGGTCTGCAAGGAACTGATCGCGCCCGCGCCCCATACCCTGTCGAAGGACGGCCAGTTCTCGTGGGAAGAGGTGGAGTGCATGGGCGCCTGCGCCAATGCGCCCATGGCCCAGATCGGCAAGGATTATTACGAAGACCTGACCGCCGACAAGCTGCGCGATCTGATCGCGCGCTTCTCCAAGGGCGAGGTGCCGGTGCCGGGGCCGCAGAATGGCCGTTACGCGGCAGAGCCGCTGTCGGGCCTGACCACGCTGAAAGAGTTCGAAAGCGGGCGCAAGCAGTTCAATGCCTCGGCACAGCTTGCGGTGGATATCGGCGATACGGTGAAGCGGATCGACGGCACCGAGGTGCCGATCCTGACGCCGTGGCTGGGCAAGCCCGCCAAGGCCGCCCCGGCGAAGAAGGCGGCAGCGACGGCTGTCGCTGCTGACGCGCCGGCCAAACCCGCGCCCGCGCGGAAAACCACGACCAAGGCCAAGGCAGAGGCAGCCGCCGACGCCCCGGCCAAGCCTGCCCGCGCCCCGCGCGCCAAAAAGACCGACAAGGAATGACGGAACACTGAAGGGAGGGGCGGACCTGACGCCCCGCAAACAGGGATACGCGCATGAAACGAGTCGACAATCTGAATGCCCCTTCTCTCAACGGCTGGATCATCGCCGCTGCGGGAGGGGTGCTGGCCTTTGTGGTGGCCAAGGTCGTGGGTGGCTTTGACTACACGACCTCGGGGTTCTTTGCGGCCGTCATCACCGGGGTGGCCGGTCTTGTGATGGGCATGCCCTGGGGCGCGGCGGACCGTATCCCAAAGCCCGAAGTGGCGGCAGACCATGGCCATGACGCGCCAGTGGCCGCATCTGTGGCCGCGCCCGCTGCGGTACCCGCCGCGCCGGTGGCCGAAGCCGCACCGCTGATGGCGGCGGTCGTGACATCCGAACCGGTCGCTGCGGCCCCGGCGCCCGTCGCCCCGGTTGCTGTGGCGGCGTCGGCCCCGCTGGCCGAAGCCCCCGCCGCCCCTGCGCCCGCACCCAAGGCGAAGGCCGCACCCAAGGCGAGGGCCACCTCCGCGCCCGCGCCCGAAGGCGGGGTAAAGCCCAAGGCGCTGAAGGCGGCTCGCAAAGGTGTGGCCGATGACCTGAAGGTGATCGAAGGCGTCGGCCCCGCGCTGGAGCGGTTGCTGAATGAGAACGGCATCTTCCACATCGATCAGATCGCGTCCTGGGGCGCGGCTGAGGTGGCGTGGATGGATGGCAACCTGAAAGGCTTCAAGGGCCGCGTGACCCGTGACAAGTGGGTGGCGCAGGCGAAACTGATCGGCGAGGTGGGGATCGAAGAGTTCCTCCGTCGCGCCAAGACGAACGACTACTGAGGTCAGGGATGACCGCGCCCAGCGAACAGGACAAGGCCCTAGCCCGGCAGGCGCGCACCGTCGCCTTCGTGCTGGCGGGGACCATGATCCTGTGGATGGGCGCAAGCTTCCTCGGGGGAAGGCTGGGCTGGGAAACCCGCTTTGCCTTTCTCTTCGACCTCGCCGCCATCGCCGCGTTCATCTGGGCGCTGGTCGTGACTTTCGGAATCTGGCGCAAGCGCCGGGGCAATTGAGGGGCAAGACATGCTCAAGGATCAGGACCGCATCTTCACCAACCTCTACGGGATGCATGACCGCACCCTTGCCGGGGCGAAGAAGCGCGGCCATTGGGACGGCACGGCCGAGATCATCTCGCGCGGGCGGGACAAGATCATCGAACAGGTCAAGGCATCGGGTCTGCGCGGCCGGGGCGGCGCGGGCTTTCCCACGGGCCTGAAATGGTCCTTCATGCCCAAGCAGAGCGATGGGCGCCCGTCCTATCTGGTGATCAATGCCGATGAATCCGAACCCGGCACCTGCAAGGACCGCGAGATCATGCGCCATGATCCGCACACCCTGATCGAAGGCGCGCTGATTGCGTCCTTCGCGATGGGGGCGAATGCCTGCTACATCTACATCCGCGGCGAATACATCCGCGAGCGCGAGGCGCTGCAGGCGGCGATCGACGAATGTTACGACGCGGGCCTTCTGGGGAAGAACGCGGCCAAGTCTGGCTGGGATTTCGACCTCTATCTGCATCACGGGGCCGGGGCCTATATCTGCGGCGAGGAAACCGCGCTGCTGGAAAGCCTTGAAGGCAAGAAGGGCATGCCCCGGATGAAGCCGCCGTTCCCGGCGGGGTCGGGCCTCTACGGCTGCCCGACCACGGTGAACAACGTGGAATCCATCGCGGTGGTCCCCACGATCCTGCGCCGTGGCCCCGAATGGTTCGCAGGCTTTGGCCGCCCGAACAATGCGGGGACCAAACTGTTCGGCATCTCTGGCCACGTCAACAACCCCTGCGTGGTGGAAGAGGCGATGTCGATCCCGCTGAAGGAATTGCTGGATCGCCACTGTGGCGGCGTGCGCGGCGGGTGGAAGAACCTCAAGGCCGTGATCCCGGGCGGGTCATCAGTGCCGCTTCTGACGCAGGCGCAGTGCGATGACGCGATCATGGATTTCGACTGGCTGCGTGAACAGCGCTCGGGCCTCGGCACGGCGGCGGTGATCGTGATGGATCAGTCCACCGACGTGATCAAGGCGATCTGGCGGCTGTCCAAGTTCTACAAGCACGAAAGCTGTGGCCAGTGCACGCCCTGCCGCGAAGGCACGGGCTGGATGATGCGCGTGATGGATCGCCTCGTGCGCGGCGACGCCGAAGTGGAAGAGATCGACATGCTGCTGTCGGTGACGAAGCAGGTGGAAGGCCACACGATCTGCGCCCTCGGCGACGCGGCGGCATGGCCGATCCAGGGCCTCGTCCGGGCTTTCCGGGATGAGATCGAGGACCGCATCAAGGCCAAGAAGACGGGCCGCCTGTCGGCGGTCGCTGCGGAATAAGTGCCAGTGACAAGTCAGGTATAAGCAGATGGCCATCAAACCCTTCAAATTCGAACAAGATAAGGATGTCGCCGCCGACATCCGTTCGAAATATGGGTTCGATGGCGATCTGCTGACGATCTATGCGCAGAACGAGGGTGCCGTTGTCCACAAATGGCATCACTACATCCCGCTTTACGATCGTTACTTTGGCCGTTATCGCGGCCAGCCCGTACGTTTCCTTGAACTTGGGGTTTCCCGGGGTGGGTCGCTGCAAATCTGGCGAAACTACCTTGGCCCGGAGGCGATCCTGTTCGGTATCGACATTGAACCGAACTGCGCCGAGTTCGACGGTCTGGCTGGGCGGGTAAGGATCGGTTCGCAGGATGACCCGGACTTCCTTCGTCAAGTGGTGGAAGAAATGGGGGGCGTCGATGTGGTGCTGGATGATGGCAGCCACGTCATGGACCACATCCGCAGCAGCCTGATGACCCTGTTTCCGCATCTGTCGGATGGCGGGCTCTATGTGATCGAGGATCTGCACACCGCCTATTGGCCCGGTTATGGGGGCGGTCGCGACGTGGCCGGCAATTTCTTCAACGATATCCGCCGCATGGTCGATGATATGCATCACTGGTATCATGACGGTGCGGCGCATTATCCGGCGCTTGCAGGCCGGGTGACGGGCCTGCATCTGCATGACTCCTTTGTCGTGCTGGAAAAGGGGCCGGCGCATCGCCCGGTTCATTCCCGGGTGGGGAGGCTTTCGTGATCGCCGCCCGTCCCCATGCCCTCGCGCCCTGCCTTGTGGCGCTTGCACTGACGGGGTGCGTGGCCGCCCCTGCGGCCGTGGCGCCTGCATCGTCAGGCCCCTTGCGCGTGACCAACAACGGCACACCCTTCGCCAATCACGAAGGCGCCGCTGCGCGCCAGATGGCCGAGGCGGAATGTGCGGCCCGTGGCACAACCCTGCGCACCGGCATCTACGACCGGTTCGAGGCGGGCGTCTGGGTCTATCCGGGGGGTTGCGCATGATTGGCACACCGCTTGCCTTCCGCCGCACCCGGCCTTGTGATGGCATATCATCGCCCAAAGCCCCCATCTTCATGGCACGGATAGCCAAGGAGATACCGATGAAACTTGCCCCCCTTTCCGCCCCCCTTTCCCTCGTTGCGCTGCTGGCCGCGCTTCCCGCCCACGCGTTGGAGCCGATCAACACCGAACCGCATATCAACAACGTCCTGCTCCAGGGCTTCATCGGGGATGCCATCGCCGACAATTGCCCCGCCTTGGAGCCACGCCGGATGCGTGCGCTGGGCGAGTTGAACAAGCTGCGCGCCTATGCGCAGGAAAAGGGTTACAGCGTGTCCGAGATCCGCGCCTTCGTAACCAGCGATACCGAGAAGGCGCGCGGCAAGGCGCAGGCCGCCGATTGGCTGCGCGCCAAGGGGGCCGAACCCGGCAAGACCGAGGAATACTGCCGCATCGGGCGGGAAGAGATCGCGAAGAACTCGCTGATCGGATATCTGCTGAGGGATACCGAATGACCCAAGCGATGCACCTTGCCGAATTGAACGTGGGGCGCCTGCTGGCCCCCACCGACGACCCGCGCGTGGCCGAGTTCATGGCGGCGCTGGACCGTGTCAACGGTCTGGGCAAGCGGATGCCGGGCTTTGTCTGGATGATGGAAGGCTCGGGCGAACCCGGGACCGGCAATACCGAGGCCAAGATCGGCGGCGATCCGCAATTCGTGTCGAACCTGACCGTCTGGGAAAGTGTCGAGACGCTGGAGGCTTTTGTCTGGAACACCGTCCACCGCCAGTTCTATGAACGCCGCGCGGAATGGTTCGAGGTTCTGGGAAAGATGCATTTCGTGATGTGGTGGGTGCCCGCCGGGCATCGCCCTTCTCTGGACGAGGCGCTGGCGCGGCTGGCGCACCTTCAGGCGCATGGCGACAGCGACCACGCCTTCGGCTGGACATATCTGGAACAGGCGCAGCTGTGGAAATCCCACCGTTGCACTCAAGTGGCGGCGGAGTGACGGGCATGTGCTACGGAAACCTCGATCCGAAACTTGCGATGCGCGATATCGAGGCGCGTGTGAAACACCTGTCATCTGAACAGGATAGGACGAAACAGGCAGCCCCCGGCGCGCGCCAGACGGGGCTGCTGGCCCGGCTGCGCGACGCGGCGTTCGGGCTGCTGCGGAAGGACCGGGTTCATGTCTAACCTCAAGAAGATCAACATCGACGGCATCGAGGTCGAGGTGGATGGCGCCATGACCATCATTCAGGCCGCCGAGGTGGCGGGCGTGGAAATCCCGCGCTTTTGCTATCACGAACGCCTGACGATCGCGGGCAACTGCCGGATGTGTCTGGTCGAGGTGGTGGGCGGCCCGCCAAAGCCTGCGGCCAGCTGCGCCATGCAGGTGCGCGACCTGCGCCCCGGCCCGAATGGCGAAGCTCCGGTCGTCAAGACCAAGTCGCCAATGGTCAAGAAGGCCCGCGAGGGCGTGATGGAATTCCTGCTGATCAACCACCCGCTCGATTGCCCGATCTGCGATCAGGGCGGCGAGTGTGACTTGCAGGATCAGGCCATGGCCTATGGCGTGGACTTTTCGCGCTACCGCGAACCCAAGCGTGCGTCCGATGACCTGAACCTCGGCCCGCTGGTCGCCACGAAGATGACGCGCTGCATTTCCTGCACGCGCTGCGTGCGCTTCACGACGGAAGTGGCGGGCATCACCCAGATGGGCCAGACCGGGCGGGGCGAGGATAGCGAGATCACCAGCTATCTGAACGAAACGCTCTCCAGCAACCTGCAGGGCAACATCATCGACCTCTGCCCGGTCGGCGCGCTGACCAGCAAGCCCTATGCCTTTACCGCGCGGCCTTGGGAGTTGACCAAGACCGAAACCATCGACGTGATGGATGCGCTGGGATCGAACATCCGGGTCGATACCAAGGGCCGCGAAGTCATGCGCATCCTGCCGCGCAACCATGACGGCGTGAACGAGGAATGGATTTCCGACAAGACGCGCTTTGTCTGGGATGGCCTGCGCCGCCAGCGGCTCGATACGCCCTATATCCGCGAGAATGGCAAGCTGCGCAAAGCAGGCTGGGGTGAGGCGCTGGCAGCGGCGGCCGCCGCCATGAGGGGCAAGAAGGTTGCCGGTCTGGTGGGCGATCTGGCCCCGGTCGAGGCTGTCTTCAGCCTCAAGACTTTGATCGAAGGTCTGGGCGGACATGTGGAATGTCGCACCGATGGCGCGCGCCTGCCTGCGGGCAACCGGTCGGCCTATGTCGGCATTGCGGCGATCGAGGATATCGACAGCGCCAAGTCGATCACCCTGATCGGCACCAACCCGCGTGTAGAGGCGGCGGTGCTGAACGCGCGCATCCGCAAGGCGTGGCTCAACGGCGCGGCGGTCACCGTGATCGGCCCGGCGGACGATCTGACCTATGATTACACCCATGCGGGCACGGATCGCGCCGCGCTGGTGGCAGCGGTGGCAGCGGCCAAGCCGTCTGACAAGCCCGGTGTGGTGATCGTGGGGCAGGGTGCCATCAACGAAGCGGATGGCGAAGCAGTGCTAGCCCAAGCCATGGCGCTTTGTGCAGCGACGGGGGCGCGGCTTCTGGTGCTGCACACGGCGGCGTCGCGCGTGGGCGCGATGGATGTGGGCGCGGTGACCGAGGGCGGTCTGGCTGCGGCGACCGACGGGGCAGAGGTGATCTACAACCTCGGCGCCGATGAGGTGGAGATCGCGCCGGGCCCCTTCGTCATCTATCACGGCAGCCATGGTGACCGGGGCGCGATGCGCGCCGATGTCATCCTGCCGGGTGCCGCCTGGACGGAAGAGAACGGCCTTTTCGTGAACACCGAGGGCCGCCCCCAACTTGCGCTGCGCGCCGGGTTTGCGCCGGGCGAGGCGAAAGAGAACTGGGCCATCCTGCGCGCCCTGTCGGGCGAATTGGGGGCCACCCTGCCTTGGGACAGCCTTGCCGGGCTGCGTGCGGCACTGGTGAAGGCGCATCCGCATCTGGGCCGGATCGACGAGGTGGCCGGCAATGACTGGCAACCGCTGGAGGTGAAGGCCCCGGCCAAGGCCGACTTCCGCCCCGCGATCCGTGATTTCTATCTCACGAACCCGGTTGCGCGGGCATCAGTTCTCATGGCGGAACTGTCGGCCCTTGCGGCCGACCGTGCCCGCGTGGCACTTGCGGCGGAATGAGGCAGGGCATGACACGCAACGCAGGCAGCATGGCAAGGGCAGGGGTCGCGGCAGCGGCGCTGGCCGCCTGCGCGCCTGCGGCAGACGTGTCCAGCATGGGCAGCTTCACCCCCGGCTATGACGGGATCGAAACGATCCTGCTGGATGGCGATCTGGTAAATTTTCGTGTGGCCATGACAGGCGCGCGCAACAATGCGGATGTCGAGGCCTATGCGCGCTGCGCGGCGGCCCAATATGCGCTGATCCGCGGCGCGGGCTTTGCGCGGCACGTGCGCACGACTGTGGCGCAAACGGGTGAAATCTGGCGGGGGGATGCGGTCTATACCATCTCTGCCGCCCTTCCGAAGGGCTTTCGCACGATCGACGCCGAAGTGACGGTGCGCGATTGCGGGTCACTCGGGATACCGACGGTCTGAGGGAAAGGCATCATGAACGAGTTTTTTGCAACGGGGATGGGGACGGCGGTTCTGGTGGCGGCGCAGACGCTGCTGCTCGTCGGCTTCGTGATGCTGTCGATGCTGTTCCTCGTCTACGGCGACCGCAAGATCTGGGCAGCCGTCCAGATGCGCCGGGGGCCGAACGTTGTGGGGCCGTGGGGGTTGTTGCAGACCGTGGCCGATGCCGCGAAATATGTCTTCAAGGAAATCGTCATTCCCGCCGGGGCGGATCGCCCGGTCTTCTTCCTCGCGCCGATGCTGTCCTTCGTGCTGGCGCTGATGGCCTGGGCGGTGATCCCCTTCGATGACGGCTGGGTGCTGGCCAATATCAACGTGGCGATCCTGTTCGTCTTCGCCATGTCCTCGCTCGAAGTCTACGGCGTGATCATGGGCGGCTGGGCGTCGAACTCCAAATACCCCTTCCTCGGGTCGCTGCGGTCGGCGGCGCAGATGATTTCCTACGAGGTGTCGCTGGGCCTGATCATCATCGGCATCATCATCTCGACCGGGTCCATGAACCTGTCCGCCATCGTCGAGGCGCAGGATGGCAACCTCGGCCTGTTCAACTGGTTCTGGCTGCCGCATCTGCCGATGGTGGCGCTGTTCTTCATCTCGGCGCTGGCCGAGACGAACCGCCCGCCCTTCGACCTGCCGGAAGCGGAATCCGAACTGGTGGCGGGGTTCATGGTGGAATACTCCTCCACCCCGTTCCTTCTGTTCATGGCGGGCGAATACATCGCCATCTACCTGATGTGCGCGCTGATGAGCATCCTGTTCTTCGGTGGCTGGCTGTCGCCCATCCCGGGCCTGCCCGACGGGTGGTGGTGGATGGTGGCGAAGATGGCCTTCTTCTTCTTCCTATTCGCGATGGTGAAGGCGATCGTGCCCCGCTACCGCTATGACCAGCTGATGCGGATCGGCTGGAAGGTGTTCCTGCCGCTGTCGCTCGCCTGGGTGGTGATCGTGGCGTTCCTGGCGAAATTCGAAGTGCTCGGCGGCTTCTGGGCCCGCTGGGCGATTGGAGGATGAGCGTGCACGACACGGTCGCAGTTCGCCTAATGGCTCTTGCCTTGTGTCTTGCTTCGGGTGGTCCGTCGCTGGCGGATACTTGCAATTCTGACAAGCTCCAGTCCTGCGGAAAGGCTGGCGACTATGCCTGCGCTTACACTGAGGCCCGCATATGCCTTGACACCACGGACACGGAACTTCTGACCCCGAACGGCAGACTTACCATCCTTGGTGCGCAACTGGAGTTCGCGTTCATGCGGGCGTCGCCTGCCATGAACCCGGTGGACGCTAGATCTGAGGCAGAGTACCTGCTGGCGCTTGTCAACGACAGGTATCCCAACACTAACGCGCTTTTGGCCGTCCTGCATACGGTCAGGCTTGAGTCCTGCACATTTATGCGTGATGAGCCATGCGCCAGCGAAAGTGGGAAGTTCATGTGCGAGAACATGTCGAGCCTCGCAATGCCGATTGCCCGATCAGGTGAGGAGGTCCAAATCCTCAGGCGGATAATCGCTGCCGCGGGCAAACATTGTCCAGGGTCATGACATGCAGGCAGACATGATTACCCACCACGTGAAGTATGCGGGTTCGGATTTCTTCCGGGCCAAATGGACGATTGGAGGCTGACAGATGAGCAACATCGACTGGACCCGCGCCACGCGCTATTTCCTCTTGCAGGACTTCATCAAGGGCTTTGCCCTTGGGATGAAGTATTTCTTCGCGCCCAAGGCCACGCTGAACTATCCCCATGAGAAGGGGCCGCTATCGCCCCGCTTCCGGGGTGAGCATGCGCTGCGCCGCTATCCGAATGGCGAAGAACGCTGCATCGCCTGCAAGCTGTGCGAGGCGGTCTGCCCGGCGCAGGCCATCACCATCGACGCCGAACCGCGCGACGATGGCAGCCGCCGCACCACGCGTTACGACATCGACATGACCAAGTGCATCTATTGCGGCTTCTGTCAGGAGGCCTGCCCGGTGGATGCCATCGTCGAGGGGCCGAATTTCGAGTTTTCCACCGAAACGCGGGAAGAGCTGTTCTACACAAAGGAAAAGCTTCTGGAAAACGGCGCCCGGTGGGAAGCCGAAATCGCGCGCAACCTTGAACTTGACGCGCCCTATCGGTGACCGGCCATGAATGACGCCTTCACCAAGATGTTCCAGCAGATGATGGAAAGCAGCCAGGAAATGGTGCGCGCCTTCAATCCTGCGCTGGAGAACCTGCAGGTGAAGGGGTTCGATCAGTTCTTCCCCACCATGTCCAAGGACATGATGGAGATGTGGTTCGGCAAGACCTTCAACCGCGAAGGCCTTGATGCCAAGACGCGGCTGTTGGTGACAATCGCCGCGCTGACAGTGCTGGGCGCGCAGGCGGAGCCGCAATTGAAACTGGCGGTCCGGCACGCGCTGGAGGCCGGCGCCACCCAACGCGAGATCGCCGAGGTGATCTGGCAGATGAGCATGTTCGGCGGCCTGCCCGCCATGCAGAAGGCCCTGGAAATCGCCCAGACCGTCTTCGCGGAAGTTGAGGAGAAAGACGCATGACCGTGGCCGATTACGCCTTCTACGCCTTTGCCATCGTCGCGGTCACGGCCGGACTTCTGGTGACGGTCAGCCGCAACCCGGTGCATTCGGTGCTGTGGCTGATCCTGGCTTTCCTGTCCTCGGCCGGGCTTTTCGTGCTCTTGGGGGCAGAGTTCGTGGCGATGCTCCTGATCATCGTCTATGTGGGCGCCGTGGCGGTTCTGTTCCTGTTCGTCGTCATGATGCTGGATATCGACTTTGCCGAACTGAAGGGCGAGATGGCGCGCTACATGCCGCTTGGCCTGCTGATCGGGGTCATCCTCTTGATGCAACTGACCCTTGGCATCGGCGCATGGGTGCAGGCCGATGGCGCACTGGGCCTGCGGCAGGCGGTAGCGCCCGATGCGGCACAGGTGGAGAACACCAAGGCGCTGGGTCTGCTGATCTATGACAAGTATATCTACCTGTTCCAGGCGTCCGGCCTTGTGCTGCTGGTCGCCATGATCGGGGCGATCCTCTTGACCCTGCGCCACCGCAAGGATGTGAAGCGTCAGAATGTTCTGGCCCAGATGTGGCGCGATCCGGCCAAGGCGATGGAGTTGAAAGACGTGAAACCGGGGCAGGGGCTGTGACCAAAAGGTAGGATGGGCAATTTGCCCATCCTACAGAAGTGTAGGATGGGCAGGCTGCCCATCCTGAACAAGAAAAGGGCCAAAGGCCCGAGGGAACCGAAGATGGTTGGACAGTGGATGCAAGGATCGGGACGCGCGCGCCTCTGGGGCGCGGCACTGGGCTGTGCCGCGCTCTTGGCCCTGTCGGGCTGCATCTCGGATGAGCAGGCCGTCGACATGGGCCTTGCCACGCAATGCGATGCCGATGGCGTGGTGGCCAAGCTGGGCGATCCCGTGGATCGCTATGTGACCCGTGCCAATACCGAAGTGTGCCGTGGGCCGCGCCGTGACAGCTATACCGAAAGCACGCTCGACCTGATCGACTGCCGCAGCAACGCCACGCTGCGCGCGGGCGTCACCCGCACCAGCGCCGATCAGGCCCGCCGCGGCCCGGATTACAACAACACGGCCGCGGTAGAGCAGGCCCGGCTGCGCCTGCGCGTGGGTCTGGTCGATCTCGCCGCGACCGAGGCCGCGCTGCGCGCCGCAGGCGTGCCGGTCACGCTGCTGCCCGGGCAGGGCGCCGAACAATGCACGACACTGGCCGCCAGCGCGGCCTGAGAGGACCGGGCCGCGTGATGCGGCCCCAAACGTATGTAGGGCGCAAACCGCGCTGAGGGATTGAGACGATGGTTGGACTTGAACATTACCTGACGGTCGCTGCGGCGCTGTTCGTGATCGGGATCTTTGGCATCTTCCTGAACCGGAAGAACGTCATCGTCATCCTGATGTCGATCGAGCTGATGCTTCTGGCGGTCAACATCAACCTTGTCGCCTTCTCCTCTTTCCTGGGCGATCTGGTCGGGCAGGTGTTCACCATGTTCGTCCTGACCGTCGCCGCCGCCGAGGCCGCCATCGGCCTTGCCATCCTCGTCGTGTTCTTCCGCAACCGCGGAACGATCGACGTGGAAGACGTCAACGTGATGAAGGGTTAAGCCGCCATGGCAACGATCATCCTCTTTGCGCCGCTGATCGGCGCGCTGATCTGCGGCTTCGGCTGGCGTTTCATCGGCGAAAAGGCCGGGCAGGTGATCGCCACCGCGCTTGTGTTCCTTGCGGCCATCCTGTCGTGGATCATCTTCCTGACGCATGACGGCGTGACCGAACAGGTCGTCCTAATGCGCTGGATCGAGAGCGGCAGCCTTGCCACGGAATGGGCGATCCGGCTGGACCGGCTGACGGCGATCATGCTGGTGGTGGTGAACTCTGTCTCTGCCCTCGTCCACCTCTACAGCTTTGGCTACATGGCGAATGATGACAATTGGCGGGAGGACGAGCCCTACCGGGCGCGCTTCTTCGCCTATCTGTCCTTCTTCACCTTTGCCATGCTGATGCTGGTGACGTCTGACAACCTTGTTCAGATGTTCTTCGGCTGGGAAGGGGTGGGGGTGGCATCCTATCTGCTGATCGGCTTCTACTACAAGAAACCGTCCGCCAATGCCGCGGCGATCAAGGCCTTTGTCGTGAACCGCGTGGGCGATTTCGGCTTTGCGCTGGGGATCTTCGCGCTGTTCTTCCTGACTGACTCCGTCAGCTTTGACGTGATCTTCGCGAAGGTGCCGGAACTGGCCGAGACGAACCTCACCTTCCTCTGGGGGGAATGGAACGCGGCCAACCTGATCGGGGTTCTGCTGTTCATCGGGGCGATGGGGAAATCGGCGCAGCTCATCCTGCACACCTGGCTGCCCGATGCGATGGAGGGGCCGACGCCGGTGTCGGCACTGATCCACGCCGCCACCATGGTGACGGCGGGTGTATTCCTCGTCTGCCGGATGTCGCCGCTCTATGAATACGCGCCGCAGGCCACAGCCTTCATCACGGTGCTGGGGGCGACCACCGCCTTCTTCGCGGCAACCGTCGGTCTGGTGCAGAACGACATCAAGCGTGTGATCGCCTATTCGACCTGCTCGCAACTGGGCTACATGTTCGTGGCCGCGGGCGTGGGCGTCTATTCAGTCGCGATGTTCCACCTCTTCACCCACGCCTTCTTCAAGGCGATGCTGTTCCTCGGCGCAGGCTCGGTCATCCATGCCACGCATCACGAACAGGACATGCGCAACTATGGCGGCCTGCGGAAGAAGATCCCCGTCACCTTCTGGGCGATGATGATCGGCACGCTGGCCATCACGGGCGTGGGCATCCCCCTGACGCATTACGGTTTTGCCGGCTTCCTGTCGAAGGACGCGGTGATCGAAAGCGCCTATGTCGGCAGCCAGTATGCCTTCTGGCTGCTGGTCGTGGCGGCGGGCTTCACGTCCTTTTATTCGTGGCGGCTGATGTTCCTGACCTTCTATGGCGAAAGCCGGGCCGGCAGCCATGGTCATGGTCATGGGCATGGGCACGGCCATGATGATCACCATGATGACCACCACCACGAGCCGCATGAAAGCCCGACAGTGATGCTGATCCCGCTGGGCGTGCTGGCGCTGGGGGCGGTGTTCTCGGGCATGATCTGGTACAACGTGTTCTTCGGCGAAGAGGGTAAGGTTCGTGCATGGTTCGGCCTGCCCGTGGCCGAACATGCCGCGACCGAACATTCTGCGACCGCAGACACCGCAACCGAAGACAGCGCGTCCGGGGCAGACCATGCCGAGGGTGCCGATCACGGCACCGATCAGGCCACGGCCGACACGGCCGCCGCGCCCGAGGGCGAGGCCACGGTCACGGCCGATGCCGCCCATGGCACCGAGGGCGACCACGGCGAGGCCCACTCCTATCCGCAGCCGCTGCCCGGTCAGGGTGCAATCTTCATCGGCCCGGAAAACGACGTGCTGCACGAGGCGCATCTGGTGCCGAAATGGGTAAAGGTGTCGCCCTTCGTGGCCATGGTGCTGGGCTTCCTATTGGCCTTCCAGTTCTACATCCGCCGTCCGGATCTGCCCGGCCGTCTGGCCGAACAGCAGCGCCCGCTGTACCTGTTCCTCTTGAACAAGTGGTACTTCGATGAGCTTTATGACTGGGTCTTCGTGCGGCCTGCGAAATGGCTGGGCGGGTTCCTCTGGAAGAAGGGCGACGGCACGGTGATCGACGGTTCGATCAACGGCATCGCCATGGGGATCATCCCCTTCTTCACCCGGCTCGCCGCGCGGGCGCAGTCTGGCTACTTGTTCCACTATGCCTTTGCCATGGTTCTGGGCATTGCCGCCCTGATCACCTGGGTGACGCTCGCAGGGGGCGCGAACTGATATGGATAACCTTCTCTCCATCATCACCTTCATCCCGGCGGTGGCGGCGGCGATCCTTGCGCTGTTCCTGCGCGGCGATGACGCGGCGGCGCAGCGCAATGCCAAGTGGCTGGCGCTTCTGGCCACCACGGCCACCTTCCTGCTGTCGCTCTTCGTGCTTGCAGGCTTTGATCCTGCGGATACCGGCTTTCAGTTTGTCGAGGAATACGACTGGATCCTTGGCCTGAAATACAAGATGGGCGTCGATGGCATCTCGGTCCTTTTCGTGATGCTGACCACCTTCCTGATGCCGCTGACCATTGCGGCGTGCTGGGATGTGGAGCACCGCGTCAAGGAATACATGATCGCCTTCCTTCTGCTGGAAACGCTGATGCTGGGCGTGTTCTGCGCACTGGACCTCGTGCTGTTCTACCTGTTCTTCGAGGCAGGGCTGATCCCGATGTTCCTGATCATCGGCATCTGGGGCGGGAAGGAGCGCATCTATGCGGCCTTCAAGTTCTTCCTCTACACCTTCCTTGGGTCGGTGCTGATGCTGGTTGCCATGATCGCGATGTATATGGATGCGGGCACCACCGACATCCCGTCGCTCTTGGCGCATAACTTCGGGTCCGAGGACATGCAGGTTCTGGGCATCCATGTCGTGGGCGGGTTGCAGACGCTGCTCTGGCTGGCCTTCTTCGCCTCTTTCGCGGTGAAGATGCCGATGTGGCCGGTGCATACGTGGCTGCCCGATGCCCACGTGCAGGCGCCGACCGCGGGATCGGTGGTTCTGGCGGCGATCCTGCTGAAGATGGGGGGCTATGGCTTCCTGCGGTTCAGCCTGCCCATGTTCCCCGTGGCGTCCGATCTGCTGGCGCCCTTGGTGCTGTGGATGTCGGCCATCGCCATCGTCTACACCTCGCTGGTGGCACTGGCGCAGCAGGACATGAAGAAGCTGATCGCCTATTCGTCCGTGGCCCACATGGGCTATGTGACTATGGGCATCTTCTCGGCCAACC
Source organism: Paragemmobacter ruber (assembly GCF_009908315.1). GTDB lineage: Bacteria > Pseudomonadota > Alphaproteobacteria > Rhodobacterales > Rhodobacteraceae > Paragemmobacter > Paragemmobacter ruber. The sequence goes on along the minus strand of NZ_JAAATW010000003.1, from coordinate 706,269 downwards.
AGCAGGGCGTGGATGGCGCGATCTTCCAGATGCTGAGCCACGGCTTCATCTCGGGCGCGCTCTTCCTCTGTGTGGGTGTGATCTATGACCGGATGCACACGCGCGAGATTGATGCCTATGGCGGGCTGGTGAACCGGATGCCGGCCTATGCGCTGATCTTCATGTTCTTCACCATGGCAAACGTGGGCCTGCCGGGGACCTCGGGCTTCATCGGTGAGTTCCTCACGCTGATGGGCGTGTTCCAGGTCAACACGTGGGTGGCGGCCATCGCGACGACGGGGGTGATCCTGTCGGCGGCCTATGCGCTGTGGCTCTATCGCCGGGTGGTGATGGGCGAACTGATCAAGGAAGCGCTGAAGTCGATCACCGACATGACCCGCCGCGAAAAGGCGATCTTCGCCCCGCTCGTTGCGATGACGCTGCTCCTCGGCGTCTATCCCGCGCTGGTCACCGATATCATCGGCCCCTCGGTCGAGGCGCTGGTCACCGACTATCAGGCCGCGATCCCCGCTGATGCGGGCGATACGCAGCTTGCGAACAACTGAAGGGACGGGACAAGATGACCCCGCAAGATTTCTCGACCGTTCTGCCCGAGGTCGTGCTGGCGCTCTTTGCGATGGGCGCGCTGATGTTCGGCGTCTATACCAGCAAGGACAAGGTCGCCCCGCTGATCAGCTGGGCCACCGCCGGGCTGTTCCTTGCGCTCGCCCTGTGGATCGGCGCGGGCGGTGAGGGGGAGCGCGCTGCCTTTGGCGGCATGTTCATCGACGATCCCTTTGCCCGCTTCGCCAAGGTGACGATCCTGATCTCTGCCGCCGCCGTGCTTATCATGTCGCAGGACTATATGATCCGGCGCGATCTGCTGCGCTTCGAATACCCGATCCTGCTGGCATTGGCGGTGGTCGGCATGATGATGATGGTCTCTGCCGGCGATCTCATGGCGCTCTACCTCGGGCTCGAGTTGCAGTCGCTGGCGCTGTACGTCGTGGCGGCGATCCGGCGCGACAGCGTGAAATCGACCGAAGCCGGTCTGAAATACTTTGTCCTCGGCGCCCTTTCCTCGGGCATCCTGCTCTACGGTGCGTCGCTGACCTATGGCTATGCAGGCACCACGCTGTTCTCGGGGATCCTGTCCACGCTCGAGGAAGGCGCACCGCTGGGCCTGCTCTTCGGTCTGGTCTTCATGGTCGCAGGTCTGGCCTTCAAGATTTCCGCCGCGCCCTTCCACATGTGGACGCCGGATGTCTATGAAGGTGCACCCACCCCGGTGACGGCCTTCTTCGCCACCGCGCCCAAGGTGGCCGCCATGGCCCTGCTGGCCCGCCTGTCCTGGGATGCCTTCGGCGCGATCCCGGGCGACTGGAGCCAGGTTCTGGCCGCGCTCGCGGTGGTGTCAATGTTCCTCGGTGCCCTAGCCGCCATCGGCCAGCGCGACATCAAGCGGCTGATGGCCTATTCCTCCATCGCGCATATGGGCTATGCGCTGGTGGGCCTCGCCTCCGGCACGGCCGAAGGCGTGCAGGCGATGCTGGTCTACATGGCGATCTACGTCACCATGAACGTGGGCACCTTCGCCTTTATCCTGTCGATGGAACGCGACGGCCGCCCCGTCACCTCGATCGACAGCCTGAACAGCTTTGCCAAGGCCGAGCCGTTGAAGGCCCTCGCGATGCTCGTCCTGATGTTCAGCCTCGCGGGCGTGCCGCCGATGGTTGGCTTCTTCGGCAAGTTCTATGTGCTCAAGGCCGCGGTCGATGCCGATATGGCGTGGCTTGCTTTGGCGGGGGCGGTGGCTTCGGTGATCGGGGCCTACTATTATCTGCGCATCGTCTTCTTCATGTATTTCGGCAAGGAAGCCGATGGCATGGAATCCCGCATGGCCCCGGCGCAATGGGCGATGCTGGTGGCGGTCGCGGTGATCATGGTGGCGGGGATCGTGAACCTGTTCGGCATCGAACCCGCCGCGGCCATCGCGGCAGAAGCCCTTGTCCGGTAAGGCCAACTGGCCCGAGGGGGTGGCGCGCCGCCTCCTCGATACGGTCGACAGCACCAATGCCGAGGCGTTCCGCGCGGCCCCGCATCTGACGGGGCCGTGCTGGTTCGTGGCGGGCGAACAGACCGCAGGCCGGGGCCGCCGCGCCCGCGCCTGGACCAGCCCGCGCGGCAATTTCCACGGCACGCTTCTGCTGCATCCCACGGAACCCGCCGCGACCGTCGCGCTGCGCTCCTTCGCCGCCGCGCTGGCGCTGCGCGATGCCTTCGTTGCGTTGACCGGATTGCCTGATGCGTTCAAGCTGAAATGGCCCAATGACGTGTTGCTGAACGGTGGCAAGGTCGCAGGCATCCTGCTGGAAAGCAGCGGGGCGGGGCAGGGGGTGCAGCACCTTGCCATCGGGATCGGGGTCAATCTCATTGCCGCCCCAGAGGCCACGCAGGTGGAACAGGGCGCGCTGCGGCCCGTGTCGCTGTTGGAAGAAACCGGCCTGCGCATCGCACCCGAGGTGTTTCTTGACGCCCTCGCCCCCGCCTATGCGCGGTGGGAGGCGATCTTCGCCGCCGAAGGCTTTGCCCCCTTGCGCGCCGCGTGGCTGGCCCATGCGGCCCGTCTTGGCGAAACCATACGCGCCCGCACCGGCACGGAAACCCGCGAAGGCCGGTTCGAGACGATTGACGAAACCGGCGCCCTCATCCTGCGCCAATCCCATGGTCCTGTCGCCATCCCGGCGGCGGAAGTCTTCTTCTGACAGGGGAACACGCATGCTCCTCGCCATCGACTGCGGCAATACAAATACCGTCTTTTCCATCTGGAACGGCGACCGCTTCATCGCCACCTGGCGCATCGCGACCGATCACAAGCGGACGGCGGATGAATACTATGTCTGGCTGTCCTCCCTGATGATGCTGACGAAGACCGAAGCCACGGTGACCGATGCCATCATCTCCTCCACCGTGCCGCGCGTGGTCTTCAACCTGCGCGTCCTGTGCAACCGCTATTTCGACTGCCGTCCGCTGGTCGTGGGCAAGCCGGAATGTCGCTTGCCCGTGGCCCCCCGCGTGGATCAGGGTACGACCGTCGGCCCCGACCGGCTGGTGAATGCGGTGGGCGCGCATGACCGGCATGGCGGGGATCTGATCGTGGTGGATTTCGGCACCGCCACCACCTTCGATGTGGTGGATACCGATGGGGCCTATATCGGCGGCGTCATCGCGCCCGGCGTGAACCTGAGCCTCGAGGCCTTGCACATGGCCGCCGCGGCCCTGCCGCATGTGGATGTCAGCCGCCCCGCCCGCGCCATCGGCACGAATACGGTGGCCTGCATGCAGTCGGGCGTGTACTGGGGCTATATCGGCTTGATCGAAGGCATCGTGCGCGAGGTCCGCAAGGAACGCGACCGCCCGATGAAGGTGATCGCAACCGGCGGCCTCGCCTCCCTTTTCGCGCAGGATACCGCACTATTTGACAGCGTCGAGGATGACCTGACCATGCATGGCCTGATGCTCATCGACCGCTACAACAAGGAAATGGAAACCGCATGACCGCAAACCGGCTGATCTATCTTCCCCTCGGCGGCGCCGGGGAGATCGGCATGAATGCCTATGTCTATGGCTATGGCCCGGCCGGCAAGGAACGGCTGATCCTTGTCGATCTTGGGGTCACATTCCCCGACATGGACACGACGCCGGGGGTGGACCTGATCCTTCCCGATCTGGGCTGGCTTGAGGACAATCTCGACCGGCTTGAGGCGATCTTCATCACCCACGCGCATGAAGATCACATCGGCGCGCTGGGGCACCTGTGGCCCCGCCTGCAGAAACCGGTCTATGCCCGCCGCTTCACGGCAACGGTCGGACGCCTGAAGTTCGAAGAGCACGGTCTGCCTGTCGAGATGATCCGCACCGTCCTGCCGCGACCAGAAACGGTGACAGCGGGGCCGTTCAAGGTGCAGTTCGTGCCTGTCAGCCATTCGATCCCCGAAAGCGCCGCGCTTGTGATTGACACGCCTGCCGGCCGCATCGTCCATTCCGGCGATTTCAAGCTGGATCACAATCCGGTTGTGGGCGAGCCATGGGAAGATGGGCGCTTCACGGAACTGGCCGCCGAGCGCCCGATCAAGGCCTTGATGTGCGATTCCACCAATGTCTTCTCGCTGCATCCGGGGCGATCGGAAAGTTCGATCCGCGAACCGATCCGTGACCTGGTCGCCGGGCGCGGCGGTCTTGTCGTGGCGACGACCTTCGCATCGAACGTGGCCCGGTTGAAGACGCTGGCCGAAGCCGCGCGCGCGGCGGACCGGTCCATCTGCCTGATGGGCCGCGCCATGAAGCGCATGGTCGCGGCAGCGGAACAGGCGGGCGTCCTGACCGACTTTCCCCGCACTGTCGCGCCCGAAGACGCCGCCGACATCCCGCGCGGCAACCTGATGCTGATCGTCACCGGGTCGCAGGGCGAACGCAGGGCGGCCAGCGCCCAGCTGTCGCGCGGCAAGTATCTGGGGATGGAAATGAAGCAGGGCGATCTGTTCCTGTTCTCATCGAAGACGATCCCGGGCAATGAACGCGACGTTCTGCGCATCGTGAACAACTTTTCGGAGATGGGCGTGGATGTGATGGACGATGCGGGGGGCAAATACCACGTCTCGGGCCATGCCAACCGCCCCGATCTGGAACATGTCCACCGGCTGCTTGTGCCCGACATGCTGATCCCCATGCATGGCGAACATCGCCACCTGCGCGAACACGCCCGCATCGGGGCCGAAGCGGGCATCAGTACGGCCGTGGTGACGAATGGCATGATGGTGGACCTGAGCGGCGAGGCCCCGACCGTTGTCGGCCATATCGAGACAGGACGCCTTTACCTGGACGGCAGTTCGCTTGTGGGCGCGCTGGAAGGGGTGATCCGTGACCGCATCCGCATGGCGCTGAACGGGCATGTGATGGTGACCGTGATCCTCGACGATGATGCCGAAGTTCTGGGCGACGCATGGGTGGAGATCATGGGTCTGTCCACCAAGGGGCGATCGGGCCCGCTGGCCGAAACGATGGAAGCCGATCTCGCCGAGTTCCTGAACGGGGCAGGGCGCAAGATCCTGCGCGACGACGACAAGCTGGACGAGGCGCTGCGCCGGATCGTGCGGCAGGTCGCGATGGAGGAAATCGGCAAGAAGCCCGAGGTGACGGTCGTGGTCAGCCGCTTGATGGCGGAGTAGGGCGGAAAATCTTCGACGAAGATTTTCCAACGCGTCCTTCTGCGAAGGACGCCATATTTTTCATGGAAAATTTGTGACTGGAAAATTCTTCGATGAAGAATTTTCGCCCCCCAAGCTACAAAAAAGCCCCGCGATGCGGGGCTTTTGCGTCTTGGGTCGAAGCGTCTCGCAGATCAGCCTTCGGTGCCGCTGGCGGCCATGTCTTCTTCAGTGTCGTCGCTCGCCGGGCTGGCGATCTTGAAGCTGCGCAGGATGAAGTCCGGCACATGATCACCCATGCCCACCACCGGCGGACCGCTGCGGTCGTCGCGATCCCGCGACCGACGGTCATCGCGGCGGTCATCGTGACGGTCATCCCTGCGATCATCCCGGCGGTCACGCCCATCCGTCCGACGGTCATCGCCGCGCCCGTCCGAGCGACGCTCATCCTCGCGGCGCGGCCGGTCTTCGCGGCGCGGCTGCGGTGTGGGGTTCTCGGCCAGTTCGATGGGCTTCTCCACGGCGGCGGGGGCCTCGGCCCGCGGGTCACGCGGGGCGCGGTCGTTGCGGCCGTTTCCTCCCCGGCTGCGACCGGACTCGCGGCCGCCGCGGGGGTTGCGCTCTTCGCGCGGGCGGTCTGACGCCTCGCTCGCAAGATCCAGACCCTCGGGCATCTCGCCGCGCGGGATCGGCTGCTTCACGAGGTTCTCGATGGCGCTGAGATACTTGTCATCCATCGGCACGGCGATGGTGAAGGCCTTGCCCAGACGGCCCGCGCGCCCTGTGCGCCCGATGCGGTGGACATAGTCCTCCGGGTGGCTCGGCACGTCGAAATTGAACACATGGCTCACCGCCGGGATGTCCAGCCCGCGCGCCGCCACGTCAGAGGCGACAAGCAGATGAACAGACCCATCCCGGAAACCGTCCAGAGTGCGCGTGCGCACGGATTGATCCAGATCGCCGTGGATCGGGGCGGCATTGAAGCCATGCGACTTGAGCGATTTGGCCACCACATCCACATCCATCTTGCGATTGCAGAAGATGATGGCGTTGGTGCAGCTTTCGCCTTCGGCCCGGATCAACGCCCGCAGCAGCGCGCGCTTTTCGGTGAAGCTGCGATCCTTGCGCGAAGGCGTGAACTGGATCAGCTTCTGGTCGATCGTCGTCGATGTGGTGGACTGGCGTGCCACTTCGATCTTGGCCGGGTTCGATAGGAAGGTGTTGGTGATGCGCTCGATCTCGGGCGCCATGGTGGCGCTGAAGAACAGCGTCTGGCGGGTGAAGGGAGTCAGCTGGAAGATGCGTTCGATGTCGGGGATGAACCCCATGTCGAGCATGCGGTCCGCTTCATCCACAACCATGATCTGCACGCCGGTCAGCAAAAGCTTGCCGCGTTCGAAGTGGTCAAGCAGACGGCCCGGCGTGGCGATCAGCACGTCCACGCCCCGATCGATCAGCTTGTCCTGTTCGCCAAAGGACACGCCGCCAATAAGCAGTGCCTTGGTGAGCTTGGTGTGCTTTGCATAGATGTCGAAGTTTTCGGCCACCTGCGCGGCCAGTTCCCGCGTGGGCGCCAGCACGAGGCTGCGCGGCATCCGCGCGCGGGCGCGGCCCTGCCCCAGAAGGGTGATCATCGGCAGGGTGAAGCTTGCGGTCTTGCCCGTGCCGGTCTGGGCGATGCCCAGCACGTCGCGGCCCTGCAGCGCATGGGGAATGGCCTGCGCCTGAATAGGCGTCGGGGTTTCATAGCCCGCTTCCGCAACGGCCTGAAGTACGCGCGGGTCCAGCGCGAGATCGGAGAATTTGGTCATAAGCGTCCTTGTAGATGCGGGATCGGCCCGCAAAGGTGAAGGGACGCTGCTGTCCGGGCGTCCCGGCGTCGAGGGTGGCCACGCCACCTGTCGGGCATCTAGCGGAAATGGCCTGCAGGGTCAAGGTTTGCCATGGCTGACAACCCTTGAGACCCCAAGAAATCACGGGTTTTGTGGCCTTGGCGGCCTGTTGGGAGGGCGGGATGGCAACGACGCCGTGATCTGGCGCACCAGTCCCGCGGGTTGCAGGGCGTCCTGTCCGAGCCTGCCGTCGCATGTGACGCGCAGGCCGGGTCAGGCCATCATTTCCTTGGTCGCGGTCAGTTTCAGCAGGGGATAATCCCGCTCCACCCGGTCGATGTCCCATTTCAGGCGCGTGAGATAAACCATGTCGCCGTCATTGTCGGTGGCGATATGCCCCTTGTTGACGTTGACGAAGCGGTCCACCTCATCCTTCGGGCCTGCCACCCAGCGCGCGCTGGTGAATTGCGACGGCTCGAACCGCACGGGCAGGCCGTATTCCTGTTCGATCCGGCTGGCCAGCACGTCAAACTGCAGCGCGCCCACCACGCCCACGATGAAGCCCGATCCGATCATGGGCTTGAACACCTTGGCCGCGCCTTCCTCGGCAAACTGCATCAGCGCCTTTTCCAGATGCTTGGCCTTCATCGGATCGCCCGCCCGCACGCCCTGCAACAGTTCCGGCGCGAAGGACGGGATGCCGGTGAACCGCAGCGCCTCGCCCTCGGTCAGCGCGTCCCCGATGCGCAACTGGCCGTGGTTCGGGATGCCGATGATGTCGCCCGCCCAGGCCTCTTCGGCCAATTCCCGGTCGGCGGCCAGAAATAGGACGGGGTTCGATACCGCCATGGGCTTCTTCGACCGCACATGCAGCAGTTTCATGCCCCGCTCGAAATGCCCCGACGCAAGGCGGACAAAGGCCACCCGGTCGCGATGCTTGGGATCCATATTGGCCTGCACCTTGAAGACCACGCCCGTCACCGGCGCCTCTTCCGGCGCCACCTTGCGCGTCGCGGTGGGCTGCGGCTGCGGTTCGGGGCCATATTTCCCGATGCCATCCATCAATTCCTTCACGCCAAAGGAATTGATCGCCGACCCGAACCAGATCGGCGTCATGGACCCGTTCAGCAGGGCGTTTCGGTCAAAGGCGGGCAGAAGTTCCCGCGCCATCTCCAGTTCATCCCGCAACTTGGCCAGCAGGTCGGCAGGCACATGTTCCGCCAGTTTCGGGTCGTCCAGCCCGTTGATCTGGATGGTTTCGGCCACCCGGTTGCGATCGGCCCGGTCCATCAGTTCCAGCCGGTCGTTCAGGATGTCATAGCAGCCAAGGAAATCCCGCCCCTGACCGATGGGCCAACTGGCCGGCGACACGTCGATGGCCAGGTTTTCCTGGATCTCGTCGATGATCTCGAAGGTGTCGCGCGCCTCGCGGTCCATCTTGTTGCAGAAGGTCAGGATGGGCAGGTCGCGCAGGCGGCAGACTTCAAACAGCTTGCGCGTCTGGCTTTCCACGCCCTTGGCCCCGTCAATCACCATCACCGCGCAATCCACCGCCGTCAGCGTGCGATAGGTGTCTTCGGAAAAATCGCTGTGGCCGGGCGTATCCACCAAATTGAAGCGGAACTCGCGGAAATCAAAGCTCATGGCGCTGGCCGAGACCGAAATCCCGCGTTCCTGCTCCATCTTGATGAAATCCGACCGCGTCCGCCGCGCCTCGCCCTTGGCGCGCACCTGACCGGCCATCTGGATGGCGCCCCCGAACAGCAGGAACTTTTCGGTCAGCGTCGTCTTGCCCGCATCGGGGTGAGCGATGATGGCAAAGGTCCGGCGTCGGGCGATTTCGGGCGGAAGGGTGGGGCGATTGTCCAGCATGACGCGCCCTTATCCCAAAGCGCGCGGCGCGTCCACTGGTGCAGCGCGCCCTTGCCGCCCCGCGCCCGGGCCGCTACGCATGGCAGGCAAATCAGACAGGGAGGCCGGGATGGATCTGGGCATCAGGGGAAGGCGCGCTTTGGTCTGTGCCTCGTCAAAGGGGCTGGGCAAAGGCTGTGCCGAGGCGCTGGCCGAGGCCGGGGTGGACCTCATCCTGAACGCGCGCGGGGCTGAGGCGCTGGAGGCGACCGCCGCCGCCATCCGCGCCCGCCATAACGTGAACGTCACCGCAATTGCCGCCGATATCACCACCGATGAAGGCCGGGACCGCGTGCTTCAGGCCGCCGCTGGGGTGGATATTCTGGTCACCAATGCGGGCGGCCCGCCCCCGGGGCTGTGGACGGATTGGACGCGCGACGATTTCATCCGTGCGCTCGATGCCAACATGCTGACGCCCATCGCGCTGATGAAGGCGCTGCTGCCCGGCATGATCGACCGGCGGTGGGGCCGGGTCGTCAACATCACCTCGCAATCGGTCAAGGCGCCGATCCCGCAGCTTGGCCTTTCCAACTCGGCCCGCGCGGGGCTGACAGGCTATGTCGCGGGCACCTCGCGGCAGGTGGCGCCTTATGGCGTGACGATCAACAACCTCTTGCCCGGCATCCATGCCACGGATCGCGCCACATCGCTCGATCAGGGGGTGACCAAGGCCGAAGGCATCAGCATGGCAGAGGCGCGCGCCCGGCGCGAGGCGTCGATCCCCGCCCGCCGCTATGGCGACCCGGCGGATTTCGGGGCGGCCTGCGCGTTCCTCTGCTCGCAGAAGGCGGCCTTCATCGTAGGGCAGAACATCCTTCTCGATGGTGGGCAGACCCTCGCCACGCTGTGATCGCTGGGGCAGGGCAGGGCGGCCCGCGGCGCTTGCCGCTGCCCGCCCTGCCTGCTAGGGACATTCCCGATCAATTTTCTAGGGAACCCATGCCCGACACCTCGCCGCCCCGCCTCGTCGTCTCTGGCCTGTCGCGCGCCTTCGGTGGCGCGCCGGTCGTGGATGATGTCTCGCTCGAGGTGGCGGCGGGGCAGGTGACCTGCCTCCTCGGGCCTTCCGGCTGCGGCAAATCCACCACCTTGCGCATGATCGCCGGGGTGGACAGGCCGGATCGCGGCAGCATCCGCATCGACGGGCGCTTGATCTGCGACACCACTACCTTCACCCCGCCCGAGGCGCGCTCTGTCGGCCTGATGTTTCAGGATTTCGCGCTCTTTCCGCATCTGACGGTGGCGCAGAACGTGGCGTTCGGCCTGGGCACCGACCGCGCGGCGCGGCAGCGCCGGGTGGAGGAATTGCTGGAACGCGTCAACCTGTCCGGCTACGGCCCCAAACACCCGCATCAGCTGTCCGGCGGCGAACAGCAGCGCGTGGCACTGGCCCGCGCGCTGGCCCCGCGTCCGCGCGTGATGCTGATGGATGAACCCTTCTCGGGCCTCGACAACCGCCTGCGCGACGGCATCCGCGACACCACGCTCGAGGTGTTGAAAGAGGAAGGCACCGCGGTCGTCCTTGTCACCCATGAACCGGACGAGGCGATGCGCATGGCCGACGAGATCGCGCTGATGCGCGGCGGGCGCATCGTGCAGCGGGGCGCGCCCTACAACATCTACAACAAGCCCGTAGACAAGGCGGCGGCAGCTTTCTTCAGCGATATCAACGTGATCCGTGGCACGTCGCGCGGGGCGCTGACCGATACGCCCTTCGGCGCCTTCCTCACCCCCGGCTTCGCCGATGGGGCCGAGGTGGAAATCATCATCCGTCCCCAGCACCTGAAGATCGACTTTGACCGCGGCGGTCGCGGCCCCAATCCCACCGCGCAGGACGGCACGCCCGCCCGCGGGGTGTTGCAGCGCGCCCGCTATCTGGGCCGCGAAAGCCTTGTGGATTTCCGCATGGATCATGACGGCTCCATCCTGACCGCCTCTGTCCCCGGGGTTTTCCTTCCCAAGCCCGGCACCGCGCTCTGGCTGATGATCCGCCGCGACCGCTGCTTCGTCTTCCCGGTCAGCCGCTGATCCCCGCCTGCGCCTGCTAGGCTGCAAGATCACGCCCCGTCTCGGGGCGCGCCACCCGCCCGGTGTCGCGCACCTCCGCGATCTGGTCCACGCGGAAGCTGCGGAAATCCCCGCGCGCCTCGCACCATGTGGCCAGCGTCCAGACACGCCCCCAGCCGGATCGCGCGCCGCAGGTCCGGCAGGTGCTGGGCTGCGGCCAGCGCTTCCGCCCCCGGAAAGATCCAGACCGGCGGATCGGCCGCCGCATGGGCCGAGGCCGCGTCGCGCCACTCCACCCAATCGGACCACTGCCTGTCGCCCCCCTGCACCAGACGGCGGCGCAGGAAACCGGGCTGTTTCCGCAGTGATCCCTCCGTCGCGCGCGCGGCGTAAAGGAAGGCCGCCTCTTCCGTCCCGGGCACAAGGCGGAAGGTCACCACCTTCACGCAAGGGGCAGGCGCGCCCCGCGCTCCATCTGCGGGGGCAAGGCTGGGGGCCAGGGCAAAGGCGATGGCAAAGGCTGGGGCAAGGGTCAGGATCGGGCGCATCATGTCTTGCCTTCGACATATCAGGGTGCGCCCCTTCTGACAGGGTCCAACTGACAACAGCCTGTCGGCAGCCTTTACCCCTCCGGCTCGATCCCCGCCTGCGGCATCAGGGTCGCGACCTTGCTCAGCAGGGACCGCGCCGCCCGCGCGCGCGGGTTCGCGTCCTCCTCGGCAACATGGCGCAGCCCTTCGACCAGCGCCTCCAACTCATCCGCCGTCATCAGCGTGGGTGGCAGCATCAGCGGCGACCGCAGGATGTAGCCCAGCCCCCGCTCCCCCTCCACCGGCAGGCCGGTCTGGGCCATCACCGCCATGTCGCGCCAGATCGTACGGGCCGAAACACCCACCGCCGCCGCAAGTTCCGCCGCCGTGTGGAGGCGCCCGTCGCGCATGATCTGGATCAGGTCGTAAAGACGGTCGTCGCGTTTCATTGGGCCATCCTGCTGGGGCAACTGACAAAATACTGTCAGTTGAGCGATGAGCAAAGCCCTTTTCCCCTTTAATCGCGCCCGCCCTTCGCCCTATTCAAACGCTCAGGATATGGATCATCGCCCGCGCTCCGGGCCCTCAGGATGGAGAGATGCCATGCTACAGAATATCGGTCTTCCCGGCCTTCTTCTCATCGCCGTTGTCGTGCTCGTGCTGTTTGGCAAGGGCAAGGTTTCGGCGCTGATGGGCGAGGTCGGCAAAGGGATCACCGCCTTTAAGAAGGGCGTGAACGATGGTCAGGCAGAGATCGAGAAAGAGGCCGCCGACAGCGCGCGTGATGTGACGCCCGCCACCGCCGCCGCTCCGGCCGCTGCTGACAAGGACAAGGTCTGAACGCCCCCACGGGCTGACAGGCTGGAGGATCGCGCATGGAAATCGGCTGGACCGAGTTGATGGTCATCGGGGTGGTCGCGCTGATCGTGATCGGCCCCAAGGACCTGCCGGAAATGTTCCGGACGCTCGGGCGCTTTACTGCAAAGGCCCGTGCCATGGCGCGCGATTTCAGCCGCGCGATGGAACAGGCCGCGCGCGAAACCGGGGTGGATGAGGTGGCAAAAGACCTCAAGACCGTGGCATCGCCCAAATCCATGGGGCTGGAAGCCGTGAAAAGCGCGGCCGACAAGTTCGAAAAATGGGACCCGCTCAAGAACGCGGCACGCCCCACATCACCCACCCCGCCCCGCGCACCGCTCACCCCACCGCCAATGCCCGCGACGCCAGCCCAGACGGCCGCCGCAACGCCCACGCAAGCCGCTGAGGCGGTCGCCGCGCCCGCGATGGGGCCTGCCACCGCCGCGCTTGCCGAACAACAGGCGCAACGCAAGGCCATCGCGCAGGAAGCCGCAGAAAAGCTGCGCGCCGTGGGCCAGCCGCCCGCGCCCGCAGCCACACCTGCCGCACCCCCGCCCGCCCGCAAGGAGACCGGCGACGGCATCCTTGGCGACCTGACCGGCGAGGAATGAGATGACCGCCAAAACCGAAGAGATAGACGACAGCTCTGCCCCGCTGATCGAACACCTGACCGAACTGCGCAACCGGATCCTCTATTCGCTTGCGGCCTTTCTCGTGGCCATGGTGATCTGTTTCAGCGTGTGGAACCCGATCTTCAACTTCCTCACGCAGCCCATCTGCGACGCGCTCGCCTCACGGCAGCAGGATTGCGGGCTTGTGCTGATCAAGCTGCAGGAAGGTTTCTTCGTGGCGATCCGCATCTCGGTGATGGGGGGCTTTGCGCTGTCCTTCCCGATCATCGGCTATCAGCTTTGGCGCTTTGTCGCGCCCGGCCTCTACAAATCTGAAAAACAGGCGTTCCTCCCCTTCCTTCTGGCCTCGCCCGCGATGTTCTTCCTCGGCGCGGCCTTCGCCTATTACCTTGTGCTGCCGATCGCCTTCGATTTCTTCCTGAACTTCCAGCAGGGCTACGGCGGCGACCTGACCACCGGCACCCCGGCGACGGACGCGCCCGCGGGCATCGTGTTCCAGGGTTCGATGGAACAATACCTCTCGCTGACGACCAGCTTCGTCATGGCCTTCGGCCTGTGCTTCCAATTGCCCGTGCTACTTACCCTGATGGGCAAGGCGGGGCTTGTCTCGGCGGCCGGTCTTGCAGGCATGCGCCGCTATGCCATCGTGCTGATCCTCGTCGTCGCCGCGGTTGTGACACCGCCCGACATGATGTCGCAGATCATCCTCTTCTCTGCCATCTACCCCCTCTATGAAATCTCCATCTTCCTCATCCGCCGGATCGAGAGGAAGCGCGAGGCGGCACTGCGCGCCGAAGGGCTCTGGGTTGATGATGTCGTCGATGAGGACAGCCCCAAGGCATGACCGAAGACGCGCTGACCCGCATCGCCGCCGCGCTGGAACGCTTGGCCCCGGCGCCGATGCCCGCGCCCGACTTCACGGCCGAGGCCTTCGCCTGGCACACCCAGCCTGACCGGCTGGAACCCGTGTCCCGCGTGGCGCGGGTGGATATCGGCCTCCTGCTCGGGGTGAACCGGTCGCGCGACACCCTGCTTGAAAACACCCGGCATTTCGCGATGGGCCTTCCGGCCAACAACGCGCTTCTCTGGGGCGCGCGCGGTATGGGGAAATCCTCGCTCGTGAAGGCGGTTCATGCGGCGATCCGCGCCGAAGGCCATGACCTGAAGATCGTGGAACTTTCGCGCGAAGATCTGCCCTCCGTCACCCGCCTCTTGCACCATCTGCGGGCGGCTTCCCCCCTGCGCTTCATCCTGTTCTGCGATGACCTGTCCTTCAGCCATGATGACCAGCATTACAAAAGCCTGAAGGCCGTGCTGGATGGCGGGATCGAGGGACGGCCGGAAAACGTGCTCTTCTACGCCACGTCGAACCGCCGCCATCTAATGCCGCGCGACATGATCGAAAACGAACGCTCCACCGCCATCAGCCCGTCCGAGGCCGTGGAAGAAAAGGTCTCGCTCTCGGATCGTTTCGGCCTCTGGCTCGGGTTCCATCCCTGCAGTCAGGATGACTATCTCGACATGATCCGCGGCTATTGCGCGGCGCATGGCGTGATGGTTGCGGAAGATCGCCTGCGGGCCGAGGCCATCGAATGGCAGGCCACGCGCGGCGGGCGGTCAGGCCGTGTGGCATGGCAGTTCTTCTGCGATCTCGCCGCGCGCGAAGGCGTTCGTCTCTGATCTCGCGCGGGGCGGGCCGCTTGCGGCAGCCCGTGGTTTACCCTATCTATCGCCCCTGTTTTCTCCATTTGGCATCCGATGCTCACCGAAATCCTTATCGTCGTGGCCCTGATCGTTTTGAACGGGGTGCTCGCCATGTCCGAACTGGCCATCGTTTCGGCCCGACCGGCGCGGCTCAAATCGCTTGAGGCAAGATCGCGGGGCGCGGCGGCAGCACTGCAACTGTCGGAAGACCCTGGTCGCTTTCTGTCCACCGTCCAGATCGGCATCACCGCTGTTGGCGTGCTGTCCGGCGCCTTTTCGGGCGCCACGCTGGGCGCGCGGCTGGCGGGCTGGCTGGCAGGGCAGGGGGTTGATGCCGATCTCGCCTCCACCCTCGGGGTGGGCGGTGTTGTGGTGATGCTGACCTACCTTTCGCTGATCATCGGCGAACTGGTGCCCAAGCAACTCGCCCTCCGCAACCCTGAGGCGATCGCCATCCGCGTGGCCCCGGCGATGAACCTTCTGTCCCGGGTCGCCGCGCCGATCGTCTGGCTGCTCGATCGGTCGGGCAAGCTTCTGCTGCGCCTGCTCGGGGCCTCGGGCGAAGGCGGCGGGAAAGTGACCGAGGAAGAGGTGCACACCCTTCTGACCGAGGCCCATGCCGAAGGCCTCATCGAACCCGAAGAGCGTGAGATGATGGCCGGCGTCATGCGCCTTGCCGATCGGACCGCCCGCGCCCTGATGACCCCGCGGCACGAGGTGCAGATGCTCGACATCACCGCCTCGCCCGGGGAAACCGTTGCCGCGATCCGCCGCATCGGTCGCCCGCGTATGCCCGTGCGCAACCCCGAAACCGACGAAGTCGTGGGCATCATCACCCTGACCGATGCCTTCGATGCCCTGTCGCGCCGCCAAAGCCTCGATCCCGCGCGGCTCCTGCGCGAAGTGCCGGTAGTGTCGGACAAGGCCGATGCCTTGGACGTGATGGACATCCTGCGCGGATCGGCCCACCATCTGGCGCTCGTCTATGACGAATACGGCCATTTCGAAGGGATCATCACCTCTGGCGATATTCTCGAGGCGATCACCGGCACCGTCGCTGTCCAGTCAGAAGACGAACCCGCCCTGCTGGAGCGCGAGGATGGCAGTCTCCTCGTCTCGGGCTGGATGCCCGCCGATGAATTCTGCGATCGGCTTGCCATCCCGCGCGAATTGGCGGGTGGCTATGAAACCGTGGCCGGTCTGGTGCTCAATCTCTTTGGGCGGCTGCCGGGTCTGGGGGAATCGACGGCCGCCGAAGGGTACCGGTTCGAAATCATCGACCTCGATGACCGCCGCATCGACAAGGTGCTGGTCAGCCGGATCGCCTGACGCATCCCAACCAAAGACGCCCCACCTCGCGTCAGGTCCATGGGCATACGCCAAACGGCGGGGTCTTGGCTGGTTCCCTTCGCCCTTTCACCTTGGGAAAGATACCCAAAAAGAAAATCACCCCTCGCGAAACGCCCTCAGTCAGGGGCGCAAGGGGGGGCCGGGGGGGGCTGTTGCCCCCCCTGCCTCAGCGAAGGAAGGGCATCGGGTCGGTACTCGCCGCGCCGCGCCGCACCTCGAAATGCAGGAAGGACGGATCGCCCGACCGCACATTCGCGATGGTCTGCCCCTTGGTCACCGTGTCGCCCTTCTTCACGGTGATCCCGGCCACCCCGGCATAGACGGTCAGCAGCCCGCCTTCGTGCCGGATCACCACGATGGGCGTCTGGGCGGTGTCCTGCGTGATGGCCGCCACCGTGCCCGCTGCCGCCGCCTTGACCGGCGTGCCTGCCGGGGCGGCGATGTCGATGCCTTCATTGCGGGGCGGTTCATAGCCGCGGATGATGTTGCCAGCCGCCGGCATGGCGAATTGCGCGGCCGAGGCGCTCGTGCGTGCCTCGCCCAGATCGGGCGAAGCTGGCCGACCCTGCGCCCCCTGCGCGGCCGGAACCGTCTCCTCATCCGGCAGGGGTTTGGCCGCCGACGGCGGCTCCGGCGTCGGTGAGCCTGCTCCCGGCGGCGTCACCGCCTCCACCGTGCGCTCGGGCGGCGCACCCGAGGGCGTGGGGATCATCAGATACTGGCCTTCGCGGACCTCCAGATTTGCGCCAAGCCCGTTCCAGTCGGCCAGCGCCCGTGCCGAGACGTTGTACTGACGCGCGATGGAGAACGCCGTCTCTCCCCGCTTCACCTGATGCCGCGTGGGCGCCATGGCGCCAAGCGCGCTGTCATTCGGCGCCGGTGCCGCCGCAGGCTGGGCCGCCGCCCCGCTGTCCACGCGGTCCAGCGCGGTGGTGGCGATGCTCGTCACGCTGACCGCGCCGCCCCCGGTCGAGGGCAGCGGTGCCGCCGCCACATTGCCCCCGCTGATGACTGCACCCGCGCCTGCCCCGCTGCCCGCCGCCGCCACGCGGCGGGGCAGGGCCAGCACCTCGCCATCGCGCAGGGGGGCGTTGGGTTGGATGGCGTTGTAGCTGGCCAGTTCTGCCGGGTTCAGCCCCACCCGCGCGGCCACGCTGCCCACCGTATCCCCGCGCCGCGCCACGGCCACCTGATACCCCGGATAGCTGATCACCCCGTTGGCATCCGGCGTGGGCCGGGCGGCCGTCGCCTGCCGCGCGGCATCGGTCGTGTCAAAGGTGCCCGCCCCGCTGCGGAAATCCCAGTCCAGATCGCTCAGCATGCCCGGCTGGCCACCGGTGCAGGCGGCCAGCGCCAGAAGCGACGTCGAAAGTGCAACTGCGCGCAACGTCCGGGGTGGATGGGTCATGCTCTGCCTCTTTGCCGACGGTCCGGGTTGAAACCCCGAAGCCATTCCATTCATTCCGTGCCAATGCCTTCGACCAGCGGCACGAAACGCACCGGGCGAAGCTCGTCATAGTCAAATCCGCTCTCGGTCCGCGTCACCTTGATCAGGCTCTGCACGGTGTCCGACTGCCCGACGGGCAATACCATGATACCCCCGGTTTTCAACTGCGCCAATAGGGGGCCGGGCGGGTCTTCGGCGGCGGCCGTCACTATGATGCGATCAAAGGGCGCCTGATCGGGCAGGCCAAAGCTGCCATCGCCCGTGATCGCCGTGATATTGGTCAGGTCCAGCGCGCGAAAGATTGCATCCGCCTCGCGCACCAGCCTGCGATGCCGGTCCACCGTATACACCCGGCGTGCGAGCTGGCTCAGGACCGCGGCCTGATAGCCCGACCCCGTGCCGACCTCCAGCACCTTGTCCCGCGGCTGCACGGCCAAGGCCTGCGTCATGATCCCCACGATACTGGGCTGGCTGATCGTCTGGCCGCAGGCGATGGGTAGCGGCATGTCCTCATAGGCGCGTTCGGCAAACAGACCGCGCACGAAATGCCCCCGGTCGATGGCCTCCATCGCCGACAGCACGCGGGCATCGGTCACGCCACGCGACCGCAAGGCAAAGAGAAAGCGCATCTTCCGTTCGGCGGCGGACCCATCCTCGTCAAAGTCCGCCCCCCCCGTCATGCCAGCCGCGCCTCGAGATCAGACAAAAGATCATGCGCCGTCAGGTCCGCCCGCATCGGCGTGACCGAGATATAGCCGTCTAGGTTCACCGCCGCATCCGTTCCGGGCAGGGTGGGCGTCTGCTGCGGCCCGCCCTTGATCCAGAGATAGCGCCGTCCCGTGGGCGACAGTTGCGCCTCGGCCGAAAAGGCGGTGTCGCGCCGAAAGCCCTGTGCAGCGACCTTCACGCCCTTCACCCGGTCGGCGGGCAGGGGCGGGAAGTTCACGTTGTAGAACACCCGGTAGTCGTCATTCGTCCAGATCCCGCGGTCCAACAGCGCGCGCACCACGCCCGTGCCATGGCGGCGGGCGGTCTCGAACGGATCGGCCATCCCCTCCATCTCGGGGCCGAAGAACTGCGACAGGGCAATCGCCGGGATACCCTGCAGCGCCGCCTCCATCGCCCCGCCGATGGTGCCGGAGTACAGCACGTTCTCGGCCGAGTTGTTCCCCCGGTTCACCCCCGACAGCACCAGATCGGGCCGCGCGCCCTCCAGCACGTCATAGAGGCCTGCCAGCACGCAATCTGCCGGGCTTCCCTCGGCGGCGTAGCGGCGCGGGGCGAGCTTCGCGATCATCATCGGATGGGTGTAGCTGATGCAATGGCCGACCCCCGATTGTTCGAAAGCCGGGGCCACCGTCCACACCTCGCCTTTCGGCCCGGCAATGGCTTGGGCGATTTCGTCCAGCACCGCCAGCCCGGGGGCGTTGATGCCGTCGTCATTGGTGATCAGGATACGCATGCTTTCCCTGCCTTGCTCCCGTTCTGATTAGAACAGGGCGGAAGGGGGGGCAAGCGTCAGCCCCGATCAATCGCAGGTCGCACGGTCACTGTTGCATCCGCCGCCACGCCGGGCGGCGCGCGCCCATCACTCGGTCACGGACGCGTTCTGCGTCACCGGCGCGGGTTCACCCAGGAAAAAGCCTTTGGGTGCGAACAGCACGCCCAGCACGGCAATATAGGCCAGCAGGAACAGAACGATTGCCGCACGCTGGCTGCCCTTGTCGGACGGTGCTGCCGAACGGGCAGGGGCGGCGCGGGTCATCGACAATGTCTTTGGCATGGCAGTGCTCCTCGGACTCGATTCCACCCAAGAATACAGCATCACGCAATGTTTCGGGTTCTGAAATCTTCCCCGGTTCCAGAACATCGTTCCAACTGGCGGCAATCCGCCAAACGCTGTTCTTCTGCAGGTGCATCCTTGCCGATGCAGCGAAACATCCTTCCGCCTTGCACTGCGGCGCGCGGCAAAAACGCAAAAGGGGCGCCCGAAGGCGCCCGTCCGGTCTGCCGCACGCCCTGCGACAGGATCAGTCTTTCGCGCGTTCCACGTAGGAATGATCCTCGGTATTGATCACGATCCGCGTGCCTGCCCCGATATGCGGCGGCACCATCACGCGCAGCCCGTTCGAGCAGATCGCCGGCTTGTACGAGGAAGACGCCGTCTGCCCCTTCACCACCGGCTCGGTCTCGGTGATCTCCACCACCACCTTCTGCGGCAGTTCCAGCGCGATCGGCACGCCCTCGAAGGTGCGCAGAAAGACCTTGATCCCTTCCGTCAGGAACACCTTGTCCTCGCCCACCACATCGGGCGTGGCGACGAGCTGTTCATAGGTGTTCGGCTCCATGAAGTGATAGCCTTCGCCATCTTCGTACAGATAGTCATACTCCCGTTCGTCCACGGTGGCCTTCTCCACCATCTCGGTGGTGCGCCAGCGTTCCGACACCTTCACACCGTCCGAGATGCGGCGCATGTCCACGCTGGTCGTGGGCGTGCCCTTGCCGGGGTGGAAGTTTTCGGCCTTGAGCACGGCGTAAAGCTTGCCGTCCATCTCGACGACGTTGCCCTTGCGAAGGGAAGAAGCGATGACTTTCACGGGGTCGTTTCCTTGCGGTTTCGGGTAAGCCCGCTTAATCCAGCAGGCGATTGGCGCTGCACCTAGCGCATCTTTCGCCAAATCTCAAACCGAAAGCGCTACGCCCCAAACGCGCCCCGCACCGAAAGCGCCATGCCATGACCGACCACGCCGCACCAACCCCCTGGTGGCATCCCACCCGCCACGCCGACCGCCGCCCCGTGCTGCTGGCGCGCAACCGCATCCAGGCAGCGCTGCGCCGCTGGTTCGATGCGCAGGGCTTCACGGAAGTGGACCCCGCCGCGCTGCAGGTGTCCCCGGGGAACGAGGCGCATCTGCACGCCTTCACCACCGATGCCTTGGGCCATGACGGCGCGGCGCGGCGGATGCATCTGCACACCAGCCCCGAATTCGCGATGAAAAAGCTGCTCGCGGCGGGCGAAACCCGCATCGCGGCCTTTGCCCATGTCTGGCGCAACCGCGAAAGGGGGGCGCTGCACTCGCCCGAATTCACGATGCTCGAATGGTATCGCACGGGCGAGGATTATGCGGTGCTCATGGACGACACCGCCGCCTTCCTGCGCCTTGCCGCAGACACCGCTGGCGCGGCCCTTCTGCGCTACCGCGACCGCACCTGCGATCCCCACGCCCCCTATGAGCGGCTCTCGGTGGCAGAGGCCTTCTCGCGCCATGCCGGGATTGACCTTCTGGCCACGATCCATGCCGACGGCACGCCTGACCGCACCGCGCTGGCCGCGCAGATGGCGGGGCAGGGGATGGCAGTGTCAGAGGATGATACATGGTCCGATCTCCTCTCCAAGGTTCTCGTCACCCGGATCGAGCCACATCTCGGCCTTGGCCGCATCACCGTGCTTGATCGCTACCCGGCGGCCGAGGCCGCCCTTGCCCGCGCCTGCGCCGACGACCCGCGCGAAGCCGAGCGGTTCGAGGTCTATGCCTGCGGGGTGGAACTGGCCAATGGCTTTGGCGAACTAACCAACCCCGCTGAACAGCGCCGCCGCTTCCAGATCGAGATGGACGAAAAGGAACGCATCTACGGCGAACGCTATCCGATCGACGAGGATTTCCTCGCCGCGCTGGCCCATATGCCCCCGGCTTCGGGCATCGCGCTGGGGTTTGACCGGCTTGTCATGCTGGCCACCGGGGCGCCGAGAATCGATGACGTGCTCTGGGCGCCCGTGGCGGATTGACAGCGCCCCCGCGGCCCTTGCCCGATACGGAAACAATCGCGCACAGCTCGCCTTATTGGTGTGGTGCGCGAAACAAACCCCCTAAAGCCCCGCCAAATCGGCCAAAACAATCGCATAAACCAAAGTTTAGGGGGATAAACGGGGTATTCAAACCGGCCCCGGATCCGCCCCGCGCGCCGTTCCCCCCCATTGCCTGATTCCCGAACTGCGCTCACCTTGGATGCAAGGTTGATGCGGGTCAGGTCTTGGTGGGGGCCTCCGCAGCACACCGCGCCCGACGATACCTTATTGCAGGTCAGTGCAATGCCGACAGTTCAAGCTACCCAAGGCAGGATTAACGACGTGACAGCTCATCGCCCCGCACCCGCAGATAGGCCGCGTATCCTTGTCGTGGATGACGACGCCATCAACCGTCTTGTCGCCCGTGTGCTGATCGAGGCACGCGGCTACGAAGTCGTAGAGGCCGAAGACGGCGATGCCGCCATCGCAGCCTTTGCAGCAACGAATGACGTGGGCCTGATCCTGATGGATCTTGCCATGCCCGGCAAAGACGGGCTGGAAACCACCCGCAGCCTGCGCGCCACGTCGCGCCGCGGCGCGACGGTGCCGATCGTGGCGCTCACCCGCCACATCGACGATGACTCGCGCCGCAACTGTTTTGATGCCGGGATGAACGGGTTTCTTCCCAAGCCGATCTCTGCAACGGGGATCGAAAGCATCGTCTGTCTCGTCGGACACGGCGCACCCCGCGCCCACGCCTGAAAGCGTGCCGACATACTCAGGCCCGATCACCCGGCAGCAGGGGTGATCGGGCCCTTTTCATCTTATGACGCGATGTCGCGACCAAGGATTGATTGACGTACCTCATTTCTGCCCGGATAAAGGATGCTTCCCCAACCGCGTGGGGGAGGGTGGCAGAATGACCAGACCCACTGTGAACGACATTGCGCGCGAAGCGGGCGTCAGTCTCGCCACCGTGGACCGCGTGCTGAACGCCCGCCCCGGGGTGCGGCCCAAGACCATCCACGCCGTGACCGAGGCGATCAACCGTCTGGGCTATGTCCGCGACGTGGCTGCAGCGACCCTTGCCCGCAGCCGAAGCTATCGGATGGTGGCCTTCCTCCCCGATGGTGACGGCCAGTTTGTGCAGACCCTCGCACAGGCGCTGGAAGAGGCCGCCGCGCTCGCCGCCGCGACGCGCCTGCAGCTTGACTTGCGGCGCTACCCGCCCGAGGACATGCATGTTCTGGTCGGCCATCTGGCCGCGCTTCACCCCGCCGATGTGGCCGGTGTCGCATTGATGGCCCCAGAGACGCCGGTGATCCGCGATGCCGTGCGCGCCCTGCGCGCCCGGGGCATCGCGCTTGTGGCCATCGGATCGGATCTGCCCAACACCGGGCGCGATCATTTCGTCGGGATCGACAGCCATGCCGCCGGGCGCACGGCTGGGGTGCTGATGGGCCGCTTCTGCCGTGGGCTTTCCGGGCGCGTGCTCGTGATCGCCGACAGCATGCTCCTGCGTGACAGCATCGAACGCCGCCGCGGCTTTGATGAGGTGCTGCTCACCGATTTCCCCGCGCTCGAGGCGCTGCCGACTCTGGAAACCCATGGCACGGCCGAAACGCTGCACAGCGTGCTGGGCAACTGCCTTGACGCGACGCCGGGCGTGGTGGGGCTCTACCTTCTCGGCGCCGGACATCGCGCCCTTGCCACCTTCCTGCGCGACCGCGGCCTTCTGGGCCGCTTCGTGGTGATCGGCCACGAACTGACACCGCATACCCGGCAGGCGCTGCGGGCCGGTCATCTCGACGCCGTCATCGCGCAGAACCCCGGTCATCTTGCGCGCTCCGCCCTGCGCGTGCTGCGCGCCAAGGCCGACCGTCAGCCCATCGACGAAGGGCAGGAACAACTGCGGATCGAGGTCGTGATCCGCGAGAACCTGCCGCAAGAACCACAGGAAAGCCGCCACAGCGACGCCGCCTGACGGTTGATCTGAAAGGCGAAATCCGCGCGGAAAAATGTCGTACTAAGATTTGAGGAACGTACCTCAAATTTCGATGGACAGACTCGCCCAACCGCGCCTATCGTTTCCCCACAGAAGGCCTGAGGATGGAGGAGCGTCCCAACAGGCCCGCCAGACAAAATCTGAACCGGGAGGAATGACGATGAAGGCCAGACTTCTTGCCGCCACTTCGGCGGCTGCGCTCTGTTTTGCGGGCGGTGCCTCTGCGCAGAGCAACGAATTGACCCTGTGCTGGGCGGCCTGGGATCCGGCCAACGCGCTGGTGGAACTGTCCAAGGATTTCGAGGCCCAGTCGGGCATCAAGATGAACTTCGAATTCGTGCCGTGGCCCAACTTTGCCGATCGCATGTTGAACGAGTTGAACTCGGGCGGCCAGCTTTGCGATCTCTTGATCGGTGACAGCCAGTGGATCGGCGGCTCGGCCGAGAACGGCCACTACGTCAAGCTGAACGACTTCTTCGACAAGGAAGGCATCAGCATGGACGATTTCGCCCCGGCGACCGTCTATGCCTATTCCACATGGCCCAAGGGCACGCCCAACTACTATGCGCTTCCGGCCATGGGCGATGCGAACGGCTGGTTCTACCGCAAGGACTGGTTCGCGCGGCCCGAGATTCAGGCCGAATTCAAAGAGAAATACGGCCGCGATCTGGCCGAACCCAAGACCCAGAAGGAACTGCTCGAGATCGCCCAGTTCTTCCAGGGGCGCGAAATCGACGGCCAGACGGTCTACGGCGCCTCGATCTTCACCGAACGCGGGTCTGAAGGCATCACGATGGGCGCGACCGGCGCGCTTTACGCCTGGGGCTTCAAGTACGAAAACACCCCCGGCAGCTATGATATGGAAGGCGCCGTGAACTCCCCCGCCGCGGTCGAAGGGTTGGAGTTCTACAAGGAACTGTACAAGACGGCCACGCCTCCGGGCTATGACAACGCCTATATGGAACAGTCGCTTGACGCCTTCAAATCGGGCCAAGTGGCGATGGCGATGAATTGGTTCGCCTTCTTCCCGGGCCTCTATGCCGATCCGAACACCGGGGGCGACAAGATCGACTTCTTCGTGAACCCGGCCCAGAACCAGCCCGCCTCCACCCTTGGCGGTCAGGGCATCTCGGTCGTGTCCTATACCGACAACATGGATGGCGCGCTGGCCTATATCAAATGGTTCGCGCAGCCCGACGTGCAGAAGAAGTGGTGGTCGATGGGCGGCTATTCCTGCCATCGCGCCGTGCTGGAGGACCCGGAATTCGTGAATTCCGCCCCCTTCGCGGGCGATTTCCTCGAAGCCATGGGGGCAGTGCAGGACTTCTGGCAGGAACCGGCCTACGCCTCGCTCCTGCTCGCGATGCAGGAACGCCTGCACAACTACGTCGTCGCCGATCAGGGCACCGCGCAAGAGGCGCTCGATGGCCTGATCGCGGATTGGACCGAAGTCTTCGAAGACGAAGGCAAGCTCTAATCCCCCTCTCCCCCGCCCCCTCTCCCCCGTTCGGGGGAGAGGGGAGTGCGCCCGGCTGCCCCGCCGGGTGCCTGGGGCCTCTCACAGCGCAACGCCACCCTCTCCCCATCGGGGAGAGGGCAGGGTGAGGGGGCCTTCCCGGCCCTCTCCTCCCGCAGGGAAACGAGATCATGCCAGACCCCATCGCCGCCGTCGCCCGTGCCACCCCCGATCCGATCGCCCGCAAGGTGCGCGGCCTGTCTGACCGCGCCATCGCCTGGCTTTTCGTCGCCCCCACCATCTTTTTGCTCTTGGCGATCAACATCTTCCCGCTGATCTGGACGGTCCGGTTGTCCTTCACCAACTACCGCGCCAACCGCCCGAACGAAGAGGTGGAATGGGTGGGCCTGCGCAACTACGTCCGCATCCTCACCGATGACGGCATCTGGGCCAACATGCAGACGACGGCCCATTTCCTGTTCTGGACCCTGTTCTTCCAGGTCCTGATCGGCTTCACCCTCGCCTGGCTCATCAACCGCAAGTTCAAGGGCAACGATCTGCTCACCACCCTCATCGTGCTGCCCATGATGCTGTCGCCCGCCGTGGTGGGCAATTTCTGGACCTTCCTCTACCAGCCGCAGATCGGCCTCGTGAACTACGTCGTCGAACTGGTCACCGGCACCCCGGCCTCGTCCTTCTCGATGCTCGGCCCGGGCGGCTATGCGCCCTGGTCCATCGTCATCGTGGACACATGGATGTGGACACCCTTCGTCATGCTCATCTGCCTCGCGGGGCTGCGCTCCATCCCTGACTACATCTACGAGGCGGCCGAGATCGACCGCGCCTCCAAATGGCGGCAGTTCTGGACGATCACGATCCCGATGGTGCTGCCCTTCCTGATGCTCGCTGTGCTGTTCCGGGGGATCGAGAATTTCAAGATGTTCGACATGGTCGTCCTGCTCACCGGCGGCGGCCCCGGCAATGAGACGCTGCTCGCCTCCATCGACCTCAAGCGGGAGGCGTTCGAGAAATGGCGCACCGGATACAGTTCCGCCTATGCCATCATCCTCTTCGTCACCGTCTTCGGCCTCGCCTCCATCTATGTGAAGGCCCTGAACAAGGTGAAGGAACGGTGATGTCCCCGCTCGCCGCCCCCCACCACCCCCGTCCCGGGCATGCCCCGGAACCTCTGACCGGCCCGCGCGCCACCGCCGCCGCAAGGCCCCGGGTCAAGCCCGGCACAGGGTCACCCAGACAGTCCAAGGGAGCCCAGGCATGAGCGCCTATTCCGTCACCGAACCTACCGGTCGCTCAAAACTCGTCGCGGGCCTCCTCGTCACGCTTTACGCGGTCGTCACCCTGCTGCCCTTGGTCTGGATCATCTCCACCGGCTTCAAATCCGGGCCGGATTCCATCAGCTACCCGCCCAAGGTCGTTTTCGACCCCTCGCTCGAAGGCTATGTGAACCTCTTCACCACCCGCACCCGCGTCGCGGCGGAAGAGTTCCAGAACCTTCCACCGCCCGAAACATGGTATGATGAGATCGTCCGCGACAGCGGCATGGTCATCGCGGGCCCCTCGCGCTTTGGCGAACGCTTCCTCAACTCGGTGATCATCGGCTTCGGCTCCACCTTCCTGTCGATCTTCCTTGGCACGCTGGCGGCCTATGCCTTCTCGCGCTTCAAGGTGCCGCTCAAGGATGACCTTCTGTTCTTCATCCTCTCCACCCGCATGATGCCGCCCATCGCGGTCGCCATCCCGATCTACCTGATGTATCGCGAACTGGGCCTGTCCGACACACATCTGGGCATGATCCTGCTCTACACGGCGGTGAACATTTCCCTCGCCGTCTGGCTCTTGAAGGGGTTCATCGACGAGATTCCCCGCGAATACGAAGAGGCCGCGCTGATTGATGGCTACACCCGCTTTCAGGCCTTCCGCAAAGTGGTGCTGCCGCAGGCGGCGACGGGCATCGCCTCCACCGCCATCTTCTGCCTGATCTTTGCCTGGAACGAATACGCCTTCGCGGTGCTCCTCACCTCCGGCACCGCGCAGACCGCGCCGCCCTTCATCCCCACCATCATCGGCGTGGGCGGGCAGGACTGGCCCGCCGTCGCGGCCGGCGCCACCATCTTCCTGCTGCCGGTGATGATCTTCACCATCCTTCTGCGCAAACACCTTCTGCGCGGGATCACCTTCGGAGCCGTGCGCAAATGACCCAAAAACCCTTGCACCGTCCCGCAACGCCCGAATTTTCGAAGGAGATTCGCCCCTGTCACGCGGAGGGGCACAGATGACCCGCTTCCTTTCTGGCCTCCTGCGCCTGCGCCGCGGCCCGTGGGAACTGCTGGCCACGCTGCTGATCGGCCTCGGCGTCTTCATGCTGATGCAGCCCTTCGCCCTCGCGCTCTATACCTGGAGCTTCCTCGTCACGCTGGCGGGCACGGTGATGTTCATCATCGTCTCGCATTTCCCGGATTAGCCATGGCCGAAATCGTCATCCGAAACCTGCGCAAGGAATTCGGCGCCTTCACCGCCGTCAAGGGCTCCAGCTTCACCATCCGGGATGGCGAATTCTTCATGCTGCTCGGCCCCTCCGGCTGCGGCAAGACGACGACGCTGCGCATGATCGCGGGGCTCGAACTGCCCACATCGGGCGAGATCCTGATCGACGGCGAAGATGTCAGCCAGAAACCCGCCAGCCAGCGCGACATCGCCATGGTGTTCCAGATGTTCGCGCTCTATCCGCATCTGAACGTGCGGCGCAACATCAGCTATCCGCTGGTGTCGCAGGGCGTGCCAAAGTCCCAGATCGCCGCCAAGGTGGCCGAGGTGGCGCGCATCCTCGGGATCGAAGACATCCTCGACAAACCCGTGGGCGGGCTGTCGGGCGGCGACCGCCAGCGCGTGGCGCTGGGCCGCGCCATCGTGCGCAACCCCAAGGCCTTCATGATGGACGAACCCCTCGGCGCGCTGGACGCCGAGTTTCGCGAACACATGGCCGAAGAGCTGCGCGCCCTGCATGACAGGATGCGCGCCACCACCGTCTATGTCACCCATGACCAGCTCGAGGCGATGCAGATGGGCGACAAGATCGTCGTGATGAACCACGGCGTTGTGGAACAGTTCGGCACCCCGCAGGAAATCTACGACCATCCCGCCACGCTCTTCGTGGCCGATTTCATCGGCAGCCCCGCCATGAACTTCCTGCGCTTCGACGGGCAGGCCCGCGCGGGGGCGCAAAGCATCGCGCTGGGCGATACGGTGATGGACCTGCCCCAACTGCAAGAGGATGCCGCCGGCGCCCTGGTCCTTGGGGTGCGCCCGGAACATGTGACGCTGGCCGATGACGCGCTCTATCGCGGGCGGGTGGAGGCGGCGGAATATCTGGGCACCACCCAGATCGTCACGCTTTCCACCGCGCATGGGCCGGTCAAGGCGCGCATCCCCTCGGGGCAGGTGGCGCGGGTGGGCGAAAAGGTGGGGTTGCGCCTGAACGCGCGCACCCTCGCGCTGTTTGATGCAAACTCAGGCCGCGCCTTCCGCACGGCGGCGAATGCGGGGGTGCATCATGGCTGAAGTCGCGCTGTCCGGCCTGACCAAATCCTTCGGCGCAACCCGCGCCCTGTCGGATGTCACGATGACCATTCCCGACGGCGCCTTCGTGGTGCTGCTCGGTCCCACCGGGGCGGGCAAGACCACCACCCTGCGCCTGATCGCGGGGCTCGACCGCCCCGACAACGGCGATGTCGCCATCGCCGGCCGTTCGGTCCTTGCCGATACACCTGCCCAACGTGACGTGGCCATGGTGTTCCAGCAATACTCGCTCTACCCCCACCTCACGGTGCGCGACAACCTCGCCTTCCCGCTGCGATCCCCTGTCCTGAACTGGCCCGAGGCCGACATCGCCCGCAAGGTGGGCGAGGTGGCCGAGGTGCTGCGCATCGCCCACAAGCTTGACAACAAGGCCACCCAGCTTTCGGGGGGCGAGATGCAGCGCGTCTCCATCGGCCGCGCGCTGGTGCGCAATCCGCGCATCTACCTGATGGATGAACCGCTCTCCTCGCTTGATGCCAAACTCCGCGCCGACCTCAGGGTGGAGTTGAAGCGCATCCACGCCGAACTGGGGGCAACCTTTCTCTATGTGACGCATGACCAGATCGAGGCGATGACCATGGCCACCCATGTGGGCGTGCTGGATCAGGGCAGGCTCGTGCAGTTCGGCACCCCGCGCGACATCTACGAAAACCCCGTCTCGGCCTATGTCGCAAGCCGTCTGGGCCAGCCGCGCATCAACCTCCTGCCCGCCGATGCCTTCGGTCCGGGCCGCCCCGGGGCGGCCCAGATCGGCCTGCGCCCCGAACATGTGGCCGTCGGGGAAGGCCAGCCCGCCACCGTGCGGCGCGTGGAACATCTGGGCGACCAGACTCGCCTGCACCTGACGCTCAAGCCGCATGAGATCGTCACCCTGGCCGATCCCCACACGCCGCTCGCCCCCGGCGACAGCCTCTCCATCCGCCCCGAGAACCCGCTCTGGTTCGACGCCAGCGGCAACCGCATCTGACAGGAGCCCGCCATGAAGCAGTTCATGAACAGCAAGGAAACCCTCGTGACCGAGGCGCTGGATGGCCTGATCCGCACCTCGAACGGGCGGCTGGCGCGGCTCGATGGCTATCCGCATATCAAGGTCGTGGTCCGCACCGACTGGGACCGCTCCAAGGTGGCCCTCGTCTCGGGCGGCGGGTCGGGGCATGAACCCAGCCATGCCGGTTTCGTGGGGCAGGGGATGCTGACCGCCGCCGTCTGTGGCGATGTCTTTGCCTCGCCCTCTGTCGATGCCGTCCTCGCCGGCATCCTCGCCGTCACGGGCAAGGCGGGCTGCCTTCTGATCGTCAAGAACTATACCGGCGACCGGCTGAATTTCGGCCTTGCCGCCGAACGCGCCCGCGCCTTCGGCTTGAAGGTGTCCATGGTCATCGTCGATGATGACGTGGCGCTGCCCGATCTGCCGCAGGCGCGCGGCGTGGCGGGCACCCTCTTTGTCCACAAGATCGCAGGCGCCATGGCCGAAGCCGGGGCCGACCTCGACGCCATCACCGCCGCCGCCCGCCGCGTGATCGACGGGGCCATCTCCATCGGCATGTCGCTGGACACCTGCACCGTCCCCGGCTCGCCCAAGGAAGACCGTATCGCCGCGGGCAAGGCCGAACTTGGCCTTGGCATCCATGGCGAGGCCGGGATCGAACAGGTGGATTTCTCGGGCGCGCGCTCGGCCATGCAGATGGTGGCGGAAAAGCTGATGCCGCATACGGGGCAGGGTGACCATGTGGCGCTTCTCAACAACCTTGGCGCCACCACGCCCCTTGAGATGTCGGTGCTGGCCGAAGAACTGGCCCGCTCCCCCATCGGCGCGCGCATCAAATGGATGATCGGTCCTGCGCCCCTGATGACCTCGCTCGACATGCACGGCTTTTCCGTATCGCTCCTGCCTGTGACGGCGGAAGAGGTCGCCCACCTCGGCGCCCCCGCCGCCCCGCCATCCTGGCCGCCGCTGGCCACCCTCAGCCCTGTCCTCACGCGGCCTTTGCCGGATGGCCTCGCCCCCATCCAGCCTGTCCCATCCGCCCATCCCGCCCGCCGCGCGCTGCTTGACCGCTGCTGCAATGCGCTCATCGCCTGCGAAGCCGATCTGAACGCGCTCGATGCCAAGTCCGGCGATGGTGATACCGGCTCCACCCTCGCCGGGGCCGCCCGCGCGCTGCAAGCCGCGCTGGACCGCCTGCCGCTGGCCGATCCCACGCAGCTTTACCGCGCCATCGGTGTGGAACTGGCGCAGACGATGGGCGGATCGTCCGGCGTGCTGCTCGCCATCTTCTTCGCCGCTGCTGGCGATGCCTCTGCCTCCGGCAAGGATTGGATCGGCGCGCTCTCTGCCGGGCTTGATCGCGTGATGCAGGTGGGGGGTGCCGCGCCCGGCCACCGCACCATGATCGACGCGCTGGCCCCCGCCTTGGCCGCCCTGCCGCAAGGCCTGCCCGCCGCCGCCGCCGCCGCGCGCAAGGGGGCGGATGCCACCGCAGGCATGACCCGCGCCAAGGCGGGCCGCGCCTCCTATCTGTCGGCCGACAAACTGGCAGGCTTCAACGATCCCGGCGCCGAAGGCGTGGCCCGGCTTCTCGAAACGCTGGCCGCAGGCTAGCCCTTCCATCGACGGGCAATCCCGCTATCTTTCCGCAATGCCAGTCGATCCCGCCACGCTCTGTGTCCTCGCCAACCCCGGATCGGGGCGTGCCAGCCGCGACGCCACGGCCATCGACAAGGCCATGGCGGTGTTCGGCCCCGATGTCCCCCTGCGCCGCCTGACCGAAGGCCAGACTTTCGCCGATGCGGTCAAGGTGGCGCTGGCGGATGGGTTCACCACCATCGTCGCCGCCGGCGGCGATGGCACCGTCACCGGCATCGCGCAGGCGCTTCTCGGCACGCAGGCGCACCTTGCCATCCTGCCGCTTGGCACCTTCAACTTCGTCTCCCGCGGTCTCGGCCTGTCGGAAGACCCCGAGGCCGCCGCCCGCGCCATCCTCGCCGGACACCCGCACCGCATCTCCGTGGGCACGGTGAATGACCAGCTTTTTCTCAACAATGTCAGCCTCGGCCTCTATCCCCGCATCCTGTCGGAGCGTGAGGCGATGTATGCCCGCTACGGCCGCTTTCGCGTGCTGGCCTATTGGACCGTGCTCGCCACCATCCTGCGGGCGCAGCGTACGCCCTCCTTCCGGATCGAAACCGAGGACGGCACCCGCGCCCTGCGCACCCCGCTCATCTTCATCGCCCGCTCGGCCTATCAGCTGGAACGCTTCGGCCTTTCGGGTGCCGACATCATCAGCGATGACCGTTTCGCCGTCTTCGTCGCCCGCACCGGCACGCGCTGGCACCTGATGAAGGTGGCCTTCCACCTTGCGCGGAAAAGACTGGTGCCGGGCACGGATGTCGAGCTGTTCAGCGCCCACCGCATGACGATCCACACCGCCAAGCGCCGCCCGCGCGTGGCCTTCGACGGCGAAAAGCGCAAGATGCTGGCGCCCCTGCAATTCGAGATCCTGCCCGACGCGCTGTCCATCATCATCCCCGATGACGGGGATCGCGTCACCCCATGACGCGCGTGATCCATCTGTCCGATCCGCATTTCGGCACTGATGTGCCGGGCCTGCCCGAGGCGCTGGCCGCGCTGCTGCGGGATCTTTCCCCCGATGTCACAATCGTCTCGGGCGATCTGACACAGCGCGCCCGCCCGCCGCAATTCGCCGCCGCGCGCCGGTTCCTTGCGGCCTGCCCGCCGCCGGTTCTGGCGATCCCGGGCAATCATGACGCGCCGCTCTTCAACCTGCCGCTGCGCCTGATCGCGCCTTGGCGCAACTGGCACCGGGGCCTGTCCCTGCCGCTCGAGGCCGAGGTGACCACCCCCCGCGCCATCATCGCAGGGATCAACACCGCCAATCCTCTTGTCTGGAAGGATGGCCAGATCCGATCTGCGCAACTCGATCGGCTCGCCGCGCTCTTTGCCCGCGCGGGGGATCGTCGCCGCATCGTGGCCCTGCACCACCCCCCCGAACCGCCCGAGGGTGAGGCGCCATCGCTGACAGGGGCCGATGCGGCCATCCGCGCCTTTGCCGAAATGGGGGTTCAGATGCTGCTTTCGGGCCATCTGCATTTCACCCATGTCGCCCCGCTCTCTGCCGCGCCGGGCATCCTGTCGGTTCAGGCGGGCACCTGCCTGTCCACCCGGACGCGCAAGGATGGCAATGCCTTCTCTCTCATCGACCTGACCGAAGACGGCGCCGCCATCACCCATTACCGCGCCACGCGCGACGGCCATTTCCAGCCCGACGCCCAGACGCAGTGGATGCGCGGCCCGGACGGCTGGCGCTAAAGCGTGACCGTCTCGCCGGTATCGCCCGCCCGGATCGCGGCAATCACCATGGCCAGCGTCTGCAGGTTATGCGCCCCGGACGGTTCCATCTCCGCCCCGCCGGACAGGGCGGCGGGCAATTGCGCCTGAAACGCCGCCACTGACTCCTGGATCAGGTGCCATGGCCGCGCGCCCCAGACGGGGCAGGGCGGTTCGACATCCCGCTCCTCCACGCCGCCCGGCCGGTGCAGACGCAGACGGAACCCCTCCGTCACCTCGATGGTCCCGCTATCGCCTTCCACCACCAGCAGGCTTTGCGGAAAGGGATCGGGCGACCGCTGGGAATGAAAGCTGCACTCTACGCTGCTCACCGCGCCTGACCCATGTCGCAGCACCGCGTGAAAGGCATCAAACCCCGCCACCTGCGGATTGCGACGCTGCACCTCGCAGGACAGCCGCACGGCATCACCCATCAGGTGGCGCACCATGTCGAACAGATGCAACCCGATATCCGTCAGCGCCAGATCGCGCACCTCGGCCAGATAGGGCTGGTTGGCATAGATGTCATAGCCATGCCGGAACGACAGCCGCAGCCAGCGCGGGGTCCCGATCGCGCCCTGATCGAGCAGCGCCTTCACCTCGCGGATCGGGCGCTGCCAGCGGAAATTCTCATGCACCGCCAGCTGCACGCCCTGCGCCGCGCAGGCCGCCACCATGGCGGTGGCATCCTCCAGCGTCTCGGCAAAGGGCTTCTGGCAGATCACCAGCCGCGCATGGCGGGCCGCCAGTTCCACCAGCGCGCGATGGGATGCGACCGTCGTTGCGATATCAACGAAAACAGGCCTTACCTCGGCCAGCAGCGCCTCGGCATCACTGCCCCAGCGCGGGATGCCGAAATCGCGGGCATAGGCTTCGGCCCGGGCCGGATCGCGGTCGATGACAGCAACGATATCGACATCGGCGATATCGGCCCAGGCGGCCATGTGGTTGCGCGCAAAGAAGCCGCAGCCGATCAGAACCCCGCGATATGCCATGACGCCTGCATCCCAATTCAAACTCAGCAGGTCATCATACCAGTTGCGGGCCGCCCGGCGTCAAGCCGCCATCCACCCGCGCGCGCTCGAAAGTATCGCGGATCAAACCTTTCCCATTGGGAAACGCGCCGTCCTGTGCGTGACCACAGACAACTGCACACGTTGCTGCCCGGCAAGCGGCACAGTCGGCACAGGTCAAGAGGCTGATTTTGGGCCGCTTTCCGGCTTGGGGGAGGGGCGGAATTGCCCCCCCTCCCCAAGACCCGTCTCACGCGGGGACGCGCGAGATTATTCTTCCGCCCCACGCGCCATCAGACGTTCGATCCGCCGCCGCCGCACTTCGTACAGGATGGCCGCCACGATGGTGATCCCGATCATGATCACCGCCAAGGCGTTGATCGTCGGTGTGATCCCCGCGCGCACCTTGGAGAACACATAGACGGTCAGCGTATCCGCCCCGCCACGGGTGAACTGCGTGACGTTGAAATTCTCGATCGACTGGAAGAAGGCCACGGCCGCCCCCGCCCCGATCGCGGGGTAGAGATGCGGCAGAAGGATGCGGCGCATCACCTGCGCGTGGCTCGCCCCCAGATCCAGCGCCGCTTCCTCCAGCGCTGCATCGAAACTCTGCAACCGCGCCAGCACCAGCAGCATCACCATGGCGGCGATGTAACTGACCTGCCCCAGCACCGAAAGATGCAGCCCCGGCGGCACGCCCAGCTTGTTCCACATGAGCAGGGTCGAGATGCCGATCACCGCACCCGGGATCAGGATGGTGGAAATCATCAACCCATAGATCACCGACCGCATCCGCCCGGAGATGGAGTTGATCAGGATCGCCGCCGCCGTCCCCACGATCACCGCCAGCACCGCCACCGCCAGCGCCACAAGGATCGTGTTGCGGAAGGCCACCCACATCCGCTCATCCGCGGCCAGTTCCACGAACCACCGCCCCGTCGTGCCCTTCCATGGCACGATGGAGGGCAACCGGCTGTCGTTGAACGCGGCCCCCGCCATCACGGCCAAGGGGATCAGCAGATAGATCAGGAAGGCCGCCATGTAGAGATGGGCAAGGTTCTGTCGAAGCTTGTGCATGTCCCGCCCCCCTTACTTCGCGATATCAGACAGTTTGACGCGGAAAATCCACATCACCACGCTGACAAAGAGGGTGCACAGGAACAAAAGCAGGAACGCATAGGCCGAGGCCGTATTCCAGTCGAGCGCATCGTTCATCCATTGTTGAATGGTCTGTGTGAACCATTGCGATGTTGTGGATCCAAGGATCGAAGGCACCAGCAGGGACCCGGCCGACAGCATGAACACCATCACCGAACCCGACGCGACCCCCGGCTTGGCATGGGGCAGCACGATCCGCCAGTGGATCTTCCACCACGGCGCGCCCAGATCTTCGGCCGCTTCGATCTGGTTGGTGTCCAGCGAAGAGATGGCATTGTAGAGCGGGAACAGCATGAACAGGATATAGGTATAGACCAGCCCGATCATGACCGCGTCGTAATCGGTGATCCAGCGCACCGGCTTGTCGATCGCGCCGATGAACAGCAAAAGCGAATTCAGCGGCCCCTTGAAGGCAAGGATGATCCACCACGCGAAGGCGCGCAGCACTTCGGACACCCACAGGGGCACGAAAAGCAGCAGCAGGATCGTGGGCAGCGACCGCGGGTTCACGATCTTGGCCATGTAATAGGCGATCGGATAGGCCAGCGCGAAGCAGATCACGGTCACGACGACCGAATACCAGATCGTCAGGAAGAAGGTCATCACATGGACCGGCACCGTGATCGGGATGCCGAGGAAGGTGGTCTCGATGCTGCCGTCGAACACCTTCAGGTAATTGTCGAAGGAATAGGTGTCGCGCGGCCCCCCGATCTCGGTGACCGGCAGATAGGGGCGGAAGGAACTTTCAAACAGCGTGATGTTGGGAATGATCACCAGCATCAACAGCCAGAAGGCCACGATCAGGCACATCAGGCCCGTCAGCCCCAATCCGTAGCGGCGGATCAGATCCTGCATGGCTTACCTCTTGGTGTCGGCATCGGGCAGGATCGCCGCGCGCTGCGCGTCAAATCCCATCCAGACCTGATCGCCGATGGCCGGAACCACCTGCGATCCGTCATTGCGCAGCTCGGCCACCATCTTCATGCCACTGTCCGACACCGCATGAACGGCGATGAAGGCCCCCTCGAAGGATACTTCGTGCACCGTCCCGTGCACCCCGTTCTCAGGCGGCGCGGCGGCGCTGATGATCGTGTGTTCAGGCCGGACATAAAGCTTTACCCCTTTGCCCGACACGCCCGCATTGATGCGCGCGCGGAACTGCCCATGCGGCGTGGACAGGGTGGCCATGCCATCCGAAACCGCCCCAAGATCACCTTCGAACACATTGTTTTCGCCCACGAAAGACGCAACAAAGCCGTTCACCGGATTGTTGTAGATGTCGCGCGGATCGGCGATCTGCTGGATGCGGCCATGGCTCATCACACCCACCCGATCCGACATGGCCAGCGCCTCGCCCTGATCATGGGTGATGTAGATGAAGGTGACCCCCGTCCGCTTCTGGATCGCCCGCAGCTCAGCCCGCATGTGCTGGCGCAGCTTCAGGTCCAGCGCGGAAAGCGGCTCGTCCAGAAGCATCACCTGCGGCTCCACCGCCAAGGCGCGGGCGATCGCCACCCGCTGCTTCTGCCCGCCCGACAGTTGCGAAACCATCTTGTCCGCCGCCCCCGGCAAATCCACAAGCCTGAGCAATTCCTCAGCCTTCGCCCGACGCGTGGCCTTGTCCACCCCGCGCACCTCAAGCCCGAAGGCAATGTTTTCCCAGATCGACATCAACGGAAACAGCGCAAGGTTCTGGAAGATCAGCGCGGTGGGCCGCTGGTTGGGCCGCTGGCCGCGCATGTCCTTGCCGCCGATGCGGATCACGCCTTGGGTGGGTTCGATAAAGCCCGACACCATCCGCAGGATCGTGGTCTTGCCGCAGCCCGACGGCCCGAGGAAAGAAAAGAACTCGCCCGGCTTGATGGAGACATTCGCATGATCCACCGCGCGAAAGGTGCCGAAGTCGCAGCTGACATTTTCAAGATCAATTCCGGCGCTCATCGCGTCGTGGTCCCCTGTCGTGATTTTGTTTTCGTTGACGTAACGCTAGCAGGCCCCTGCCGGGGTGCAATGTGTATCGCCAGATTGCGCCCCCGGATCGGTCCAGGTGCGGCGCCGATGCCCGACAAATGAACACGCCGGACCAATGGCCCGGCGTGTTTGTCGTGCGCGGCCGATCAGGCGGCCTTGTACTTGTCGGCGTATTCCGCCCGCTTGGCGAGGAATTCGGCCGACTGGTCCGGCCACCACCACAGCTTGGACAGCGCCTCGTCGTTGAAGGTGCCGTTGTAATAGGCCGACACTTCGGGATCCATCAGATCTGCCGCGCCCTTGCCCACCGGGTTGGCCGAGAAGGCCGTCGCCCACATCGCCGCGCCTTCCGCCGACGAGATCCACTTCGCGAATTCATGCGCCTGATCCACGTTCTGCGCGTTCTTCATCAGGACAAAGCCCTGATGCCACGCAAAGGCACCTTCCACCGGGGCGAGGTACTTGTAGCCATCATTGCGCAGGTTGAAGCCGGTCGAATCCCAGCACAGGCCCACGGTCGCGCCATTGGCGGTGAAGCCGGCATTGGCCTCGTTCTCGCCCGACCACCACTGCACCACGTTGCCCTTGGCCTTGGTCGCCTCGGCCAGCGCGATATCCCACAGTTCGGCCATGGCCGCCATGTCGGTATAGCCATCCATCCACGGACGCGGCAGCTTGCCCTGCGCATCCAGCCAGCGGCCCATCGCGGCCAGCGCCGAATGGGGGCGCAGCACGGCCTGGTTCTCGGCCTTGAACAGATCGCCCAGCGACGGCGGGTCCGACAGCACGGCGTCAGCCTCGCTCACCACCAGCGACTCGGTGCCCCAGACCGACGGCACATAGAGTAGCGCGCCATCCTTGCGCGACCGTTCCCCCGCAGCGCCATCCGCCAGACCCGGCAGGTAGTTGGCCATGGCCAGCTTGGATTCGTCGAAGGCACCCAGCAGGCCATTGTCGTTCCACGCACCGACCCGGTCGATCGTCGGCTCGATCAGGTCGATCCCGCCCGCCTCCAGCGCGACCTTCGCATCGGCGAACATCGTGTCCTGATCAGGCAGTTCCTTGAAGTTGATCGTGATGCCGGTCGCGGCGGTAAAGGCGGGAAAGACCTTTTCCGCGAAGAGCGGATAGCCGGCCCAGCCGGTGAAGTTCAGCTCGCCCGAAGATGCCAGCGCCTTGCGCGACACGATGGCGGGTGCGGCCAGCGCGCCGATCCCCAGCGCGGTGCCCTTGAGCAATGTGCGGCGGTCGATCCGAGAATAGGTTTTCTTCATCTTGGCTCCCCATGGTGTGGCCCTGTGCCAGTGTCCGGCACATGGTTTCAGGACCGTGCGTTGTTGCCGGTCTTGCCACTATTCGTGGCACGATTCGCGAAGGACGCAAAAGAAGATTTCGCAACAACCCCACCGCGCAGGGGACTTCCGCCCCCGGAAAGATGCCGGTTTGCGCAAGCGCAGCCGCGCAACTCGATCAGGGGTTGTGGCCGCATCCCTGTTGCAACCCCCGTTTGGCAAACCACCGCGCGATCCGGTGAAATCCGCGCGCCACAGTCGGGCCTTCCTTTACGCCCTTTCGGACACGCAGTTTGACCCATGCCCGTTTGACCCCTATCGTCCAAACCATCACACGCCCCGCATGGACAGAAGGGCGGATCGGCGGGCAGGCCAACGGGCAGAAGGGTGAGTGGGGCCATGTATCAGTACCCCGGACAGGCACAGCACAGGGCCAGATCGAAGCGGCGCGGTCAGACGGGCCCTGCGGCCGCACGGATGCGCCGCACATGAACGACGAGACGCCCGAGGAACGGCGCGTCCGCAAGGTCACCGTTCAGATTCCGCCCGAAATGACGGACCTCGCCCAGGCGGTGCAGACGGACCGCTTCCTTTACCGGGGCGGTCTTGTGGACGCATGGTTCGAGGCACGGGCCGGATCGGATATCCTTGCCGTCACCTTCGACAATCTGTCCTCCATCGGGGAATACGATCCGCCCCAACCGTGGCTCCGCTGGAGGGTGGAGCAGGCAGGCGTCTCGCTTCTGGGTCTGATGGCCAGCCGCAAGGATTGGTACCGAAACCCCGATACGCCCGCCCTGATCGCTGCCCTGCGCGCGGCCGGGCTGTTCGATCGCTTTCGCCGCATCGTCTTTGTCGGCGCCTCGATGGGCGGGTTCTCTGCGCTGGCCTATGCGCCCATGGTCCCCGGCGCTGCGGTGCTGGCTTTCAGCCCGCAAAGCACGCTGTCGCACGACCTTGCGCCTTTCGAACGGCGCTACCGCTATGCGCAGCGCAAATGGGACTGGTCCACCCCCGCCCATCTCGACGGGGCCGAGGCCGGCCGCTCCGGGGCCGAGGTGACGCTGGTCTATGATCCCTTCGTTCCCGAAGACCGCGCCCATGCGCGGCGCATCGTGGGCGCTGGGGTAAGGCATGTGCCGGTGCCCCTGATGGGGCATAAGGCGATCCGTCAGATCAAGGCGGTGGGCGGGCTGCAGGAACTGATCGAAGGTGTCCTGCGGGGAACCCCGGATTGGCCCGCCTTCTGGAAAACCTTCCGCGCCCGTCGCGCCGGCGTGGCCTGGCAGCGGTCCCTTGTGGCCGAGGTGACCGCGCGTGGCCACAGCCGCCTTCTTCCCGGCGCGGTAAAGGCGTTGCTGCGCACCAATCCCGAAAGCGGCTATGCCCGCCGCGAGGCGCGCCGCCTGCGCAAGGGCGATCCCGCTGCTGCGGCGTCCCCTGCGCCTGTGGTGCCGCCGGAACCCGAACGCCGCATCGTGGTGACGGACGGCGCGCCGCAGCCGCCGTTTGAAGGCCTGATCCTCGACCTCGCGCAGGCAATCGTGGTGCCGGAACGCGACGGGGACGCCAAGCTTGCCGCCGGGGTCCTGCGCGCGGATGGCGAATTCTGCGCCCTGTCGCAGGGTTGGATCCGGGCCCGCCGCCCGATGCCCGCCCCCACGCTGCGGCCAGACGAACCGATCACGCCACTTCCCGGCACGCATCTTTTCGGTGGTAACTTCCGGGGCCATTTCGGCCATTTCCTTGTCGAGTCCACCGCGCGCCTCTGGGCGATGGACCATCTGCCCACCGCCCCCGAAAGCATCCTCTACCTGCCCTATCGGGGCGAGGTCGGGGCGATCGAGCGGGTGATGGAGGGGCATGATCGCTTTTACCGTCTGCTGGGGATCGACATCCCCGTGCGTACCTTCGGCACCCCGCTGCGGGTAGAGCGTTTGTTCGTCCCCGAACTGGGCTTTGGCTGGGCCGAACGCTATGCGGGAAGCCCCGCCTACCGCGCCTTCATGCAGGGCCGTCTGCGGGCGGCGGTCGCCCCCGAGGGGGGCAAGAAGCTCTACATCTCGCGCGCCCGCCTTGCCGCACAGCGCGGCGGCATCTTGGGCGAGACGGTGATCGAGGAAAACCTCGCCCGTGCGGGGTATGAGATCTTCCATCCCGAAAAGCACCCCGTCGATGTGCAGATCGCCCGCTACCGCGCGGCCGAACGCATCGTCGCGCTGGACGGATCGGCGCTGCATCTGGCGGCATATGTCACCGATCCCGGCACCCGCGTGGCGATGATCCTGCGCCGGTCCAAGGCGATGGCGGCGGATTACCAACGCCAGTTCCGCGCGTTCTGCGATGTGGCGCTGGATGTGATCGACGTCGTGCGCACCGATTGGGTGTCGGGCGGATCAGACCGCGTCGATTTCCGCTCTGTCGGCGAGATTGACTTTGCCGCGCTGTTCGCCGCGCTGGCCGCGCAGGGCTACGTGACCAAGTCCTTCCGTCCGCGCCTGCCGGATGCCAAGGGCATGGCTGCCCTTCTGGCCGAATTCACCGAACGCCGGGGCGGCAGCCTGCGCCCGCTGCGCCCGGGCGAACGCCATGCCGATGACGAGGAAGCCTGATGCCCGATCTGACCTTTTTCTTCATCGTGGAGCCGCAGAAATATCAGGTCATGGCCTGCTATCTTGCCGCGTCCATCCGCGAAGCGTTCGGCGACAAGGTCGGCATGGTCGGCTATTGCCCTGCCCATCGGATGGCCGAGGTGGACCCGGACGTCGTAACGATCCTTGCGCGCATGGGCTGCCCCCTGCGGGCGATGGAAACCGAAGGCAGGTTCGACCCGCCCTATCCCCATGGCAACAAGATGATCGCCGCCCTGCAGCCACGCGCGACAGAGTTCAGCGGGTTTCTGGATTCCGACATCCTTTTCCTGCGACCCAATGATCCAGCGAACTTTGTCCATCCCGGCCATGTCAGCCTGACCCCCGCCGCTTCCATGGGCTGGGCGGGGCAGGGTATCTGGCCGTCAATCTACAAGAGGGCGGGGATGGACATGCCCGAAGAACGCATCCGTCTGATGAACCAGACGGGGGGCAAGGACCGGATGCCCTATTTCAGTTCCGGCCTTTTTGTGTTCCCCGAACACCATCGCAACGCCGAAGGGCTGCGCTTCCCCGAGGTCTGGATGCAGGTTGCTGCCCGGATCGAGGCGGATCCCGAGATCCCGGCAAAGCGGCCCTATCTGGATCAGATGACGCTGCCCTTGGCGATCCGCAAGGCGGGGCTCAACTGGCACATCCTGCCCAAGGAACAGCACTATATCCTTGGCGGTCGCAAGCGGGGTGAACCCCTGCCACAGGACCGCGAGATCTTCACCGTGCATTACCGCAACTGGGAGATCGTGAAGGAACACAAGCTTTCGCGCTTCGCCAAGGACATGCTGGCCCGACACGCCGGCGTGCGGCGCATCGCGCAGGTGGGCAAGTTCCTTGCCGCCTCTGACAAAGATCAGTCAACAGAAACAGTATAAGAATAGGTTCCTGCACATGCGACCGACAAATGCCGACGGCAGCACTGCGGACGGTGGCCTCTGCCAGTCTTTACCCGGTATTACAGTGCGCAATGTAATCTGGGGAGAACCAATTTTCTTCAACGTCACCAATCCGCGCGACGCGATCCAGAAGCATCATCGCGCCGGGCGGTTTTATGAGGAGGAAGAACTGGAAATCATCCGTGCTGCCTGTCCACCCGGCGCTGTGTTTGCAGATATCGGGGCGAATATCGGCAACCATTCCCTTTATGTCGCCAAATTTCTGTATCCGAAAAAGGTCATCTGTTTCGAACCGAACCCTGTAGCCATTCAGCATCTGCGCGCAAATCTGGGTCTGAACGGCGTCCTTGGAATTTGCGACCTTTCTCATCTGGGTTATGGGCTGTCCGATGTGGCGGCAGAAGGTCTTCACATCGACGCACCTTCTCGAAATCTGGGTGGTGGTCGCATGGTCGAAGGCGCCGGTGAACTGCGGGTCGTCTGCGGCGATGAGCTTCTGCATGGTGAAGCGCCGACCTTTCTCAAGATTGACGTGGAGGGTATGGAAATCCGCGTACTAAAAGGGCTTGTCGAGACCATTGCCGCACATAAGCCGACGATATTTATCGAAGTGGACAATGAAAATCGCGAGGCATTCCTCGCTTGGGTGGAAACCAACGGGTACTCCGTGAAATCTCGATACCGCCGCTATCGCGCAAATGAGAATTTTCTCATCATCCCGCGCCGCAGCAAGCGCCGGAAAGATGCATCTGCGGATCAACCAGCCGATAAACCATAGCGGTCTTTCGCAAGAAACTGGGTCTGCTGCCCCAAGTCGGCAAGCATGGCACTAAACGCTTGCTCACAAGCGCGATAGGCCGAGGCCACCGTTGCGTCTGACAGGGCCTGCGCTATCATCGCCTTCAATTCGGGCAAATGCCGGTGCGCAGTTGTATCTGTTTCGTCATTCTTATTGAACCGCTTCAAGTAGCGGAAATCAAAGCGATCGGACCAATTTGCATAAAGCCCATCCCCCCGCAGCCGCTTTGCCGCCACCCTTTCCAGCGCCTTCACGGCGTAATGGTTGATCTGGGCAATTTTCCAGCTTTGACGGCCTTTCTCGACCATTTCCTGCGGGTTCCCGTTGTCCTTTATTCCATATACAAAACTTTCAGGCAGGGGCCGCCCGTCCCCGGCGAGCAGCCGTATCGCGGGTAGGGCATCCCGGTGCCAGACCGGGCGATGTATGAACAGCTCCTTCACTCGCTTATCCATGCGATGGATCGTCTTGACACTGCGGTTCAACCGAAATCGCAGTTGCGACGCCTGAACGAAACTCTCCGTCACAGGCGCTGGCGGGCTGTGGTCGTAACCGCTGTCACCAAATAGGCGCCAATTGATCGCCATTCCATCCGCATCGGAAAGTACCGAAAGAAGATCGGATAATCGACCATCTTTCTGTTTCACGACAAGGAATTCATCGGCATCCAGCCACATTAGCCATTCGGCAGATGCAATCGTCTGGCAGCGCAGCGCGTGTTCTGCGACCTGACCCTGCACCGATGCCCCGGCCGCCGGGTGATGACGGTGGTGTTCAACCCAGCCGAGATTCTGAAGGGCATCGAGCAATTCGTCGCTCTTGTCGGTGCAATCGTTGGTCCACACAACGATCCGGTCAAAGCCGATCAAGCGGTGCCATGCCACCCATTCAACGACATCCGGCCCTTCGTTTCGCATGGCCGAATAGAGGCAGGCGGTCATTCCTCCAAGGCCTTGGTCGGGTCCACGCCTTCCACTTCGCACATGCGCGCGGCATAGCTGTTGGGCAGCGGCGGGTTCCTGCGCCACCACGGTTTCGTCCCGTTGGTGTAAAGATGGACCGACAGCGTGTTGTCGGTGAAATGCCCCTCGACCCGGCCATAGGGATCATAGAACACGTCGTTCAATTGGAACGGCACCGGATAGAGGTAATCCGGCGTCAGCGCCTTGTCATAATCGCCGGTCTGCTGGGCAAACCATGTAAAGGCCTGCGGGCCGAAAGCGGTGCGCTCGGCATTGTAGATGCGCACGGCCTGCGGCAGGTTGCGATCCTGTTTTTCCAGTTTCTTGCGCTGCTGTTTGTTGAACCATGCCGGCGCTTCGGGCAGGTTTTCATAGTAGTCAAGCAATTGGTCGATCAACTCGCCCTTCGGCGGGATATAGACCACCCCGCAATTCAGCGCGCCGCGGAACCCGTGACCGGCAAAGATGTTATCCATCTCGTCGGGAAAGGGCTTGTGGCAATAGGCGTCGCAGTCGATCCAGACCGCGTCGATGGTCTTGATCATCTTGTAGCGAAAGACGTTGGACAGAAAGGATTCCGATGTCTGGGACACGATGTCCATGTCGATCTTCATGATGTCGGTGGCTTTGCGCACCTCGACGCCCTCGGGGACGTTCTTCACCTCATGCGTGCAATACAGGATCGTCGGATGTCCGTTGCGCACATGCGACAACAGGCAGATCTGGTTAAGGTAGTGGAGCGTCTCACCAATCCAGAGGGATGCGACGGGACGGCGCTGGGGTACTGACATCATGCCTCACATTGCCCGATGGGGGCTTCTTCTTCGTTGTCACAAGGATGCCCGATGGGGGCGGGCGCTGTCCAGAAAATCGGGGTCATCCGCGCGCATCGGTGGGGGGTGTGGGGCCTGCGACACGCCCGTAGCCGCGGGTCAGGACAGGATCGAAGCCGAATTGCGGTCCATGCCAGCC
Source organism: Paragemmobacter ruber (assembly GCF_009908315.1). GTDB lineage: Bacteria > Pseudomonadota > Alphaproteobacteria > Rhodobacterales > Rhodobacteraceae > Paragemmobacter > Paragemmobacter ruber. The sequence goes on along the minus strand of NZ_JAAATW010000003.1, from coordinate 661,911 downwards.
GCGCTCGGCCAGCGCGGCCTCAACCCTGGCCACGTCGGGATGCCATGCCTCGATCCAGCGCCCGGTCAGAAATAGCTGCGCGGGCAGCGGCGCAACCGCGGGCAGGGTGGCGATCAGGTCGTCGGGGCCAAGCCCCGCATCGGCAAGGATCACCGCGCCGGGGCGATGTACGGCCACCAGCGAGACCAGCCCATCCTTGCCCAGCGGGCCGTCGATCAGGCGAAAGCGGTCGTCGAAGGCGCGCCCGTTGCGCGCGCAGAGCCGGGTGATGACAGGATGCAGTCCGGCCTCGCTTTCCTGCATCACGATGGCCAGATCGGGCCGCACCCGCGACAGATGCACCGGCAAGAAGCCGCATCCCGCACCCACCACCAGCAGCGTCGCGTCCTTGGGTAGCACCTGCGGCATCCGCCGCGCAAGGCCACGTTCAAACTTGCCCGCCTCGATCACCAGAAGGGCGGGCGGGGTGAACACGCGCGGATCCATCGGCACGTCGACCGCGTGGTTCGCCTTCCAGTCCATCGGCGCCTCCAATGCCGCGTCGATGCGGCCCGTGACATAGCTGCCCATCGGCGTGATCGGCGGCTTTGGCGCGGCGGGGGCGGCCTTGCGGTCCTCTTTCGCCTTGGCGTTGCGGCGCTTTTCCACATCCGACATCAGGGCCGCGATCTTTTCCTTGTCGCGCGCCTGCGGGGGTTTGGCGGTGATCTGGGTGATGGGCACCGCCGAGGCGCGGGCCAGATCGGCCACCAGTTCGTGATAGGCCTCGGTCTGCTTCAGCTCGGCCAGCCGCGCCTCGGCGCGGTCGATGGCGGCGTGGTGCAGGCGGTTCAGAACCGGGTCTTCCAGAAGCTGCGCCATGATCGCGTTACGCCGGTCCGAATAGCGCAGCATCGTGTCGTCAAACACCTCGTTGCGGTCCTGCAGCGACCAGTAGTCGGAATTGTATTTGTCTTTCTTGTTGTTCACGTTGCCGCGCATCTTGCGGATGGCGTAGCTGTCCACCGATTTCACGGCGTAATGGTTCAGTTGCACCCAGTCATAGCCGATGGTGCGGGTGATGGACCGCCAACCGCGGAACTTGAAGTAATCCTCCATCTCGCGCCCCGATCCCGTCAGCCATTTGACCGTGTCGGGAAAGCCTGTGTCGATGTGGCGGTTCTTCATCTTGGGCCGGTGGATGCCCAGCTTCCAGTAGTCCGGATCGAAGGTAAAGAGTGTCTTGACGCCCCAGCCCTTGTTCCACATCGGCGGCGCGGCATAGAGGTACTGCTCTGTCACCGGGGCGCGCGACCAATCCACCACGCCGCCCGATCCGAAGATGCGCCATGTGACCACGATGCCATTGGCATCCTGCGCCTTGGCGGCGGTGATCAGGTCGTCCAGCGTGCCGTCGCCATATCGGATCGACAGGAATTCGTCGGCGTCAAAGACCATGACCCAGTCGGACTTGCCCACAACCGGCTCTTCCTGCGCGTGGTTCAACGCGCTGGGCTGCGGGCGCAGGCCTTCGGGGATCACGTTGCGGCGGTGATGGGCAAGCCCCAGCTCCTCCAGCCGGATGAGCATGTCGTCGGTGCCGTCGGAACAGTCATTCGTATAGACCACCAGATCGGTGAAGCCGACGGCCAGATGATGGGCGACCCATTCGATCACGAAGGGACCTTCGTCCTTCATCATCGACACGGCAGTGACCTGACCATGGGGGCTGATATGGCGTTTCAGCGCTAAGGGAACGCTTCCCCAGAGATCGGAGGCCCCGCGCGGCCGTTCTGCCTTGCGATCCACCTTCATCCGCGACCCTTGCACTGTTTCACCCTCCCCTGATGCCCTGTTGCCGCAGCGGGCGTCAAGCATCCTGCGCGCCGGCCCGCAGGCTGGACCGGGCAAGCGTGGCATCCTAGCATGATCCTGGTGAGAAGTGTCGCGGGTGCGGTGGTAACGATGCAACTAAGCAGAAGCGTGTGGCGCAGGGTGACGGAGCTGCTGTCGGGCGAGCCGACGCCGAAACGCCTGAATGCCGCGCTGCGCCTTTTGGCGAAGTGGCGGGCGCAGGCCTTGGAGCAGGTGCTGGTCGAGCGGTCCGGGAACCGCGTGCTGGCGGGGCCGTTCAAGGGCATGCTCTACGCGCTGCCGACATCTGAGGGTGCGCGCAACCCGCGCCTTATCGGTTGCTATGAGGCCTGCCTCGCCCCGGTGATCGAGGAGATCGTGACGGAAAGCTATGATACGGTCGTCGATATCGGTTCGGCAGAAGGGTATTACGCCGTCGGGCTGGCGCTGCGCATGCCGCAAGCGCGGGTGATCGCGCGCGACACCGATCCGAAGGCCCAGGTCGCCTGTGCCGAACTGGCCCGCGCCAATGGGGTGGAGGCGCGGCTGGAAATCGGTGGCGCGGTGGTGCCCAGCAGCATCGCCAGCCTGATCCGGGGGCGGACCGTGATCATCTGCGATATCGAAAGCGGGGAAGGGGACCTGCTCGATCCCGTTGCCGCGCCTGATCTGGCGCGCGTCGATCTGCTGGTCGAGGTGCATGAAGGCATGAGACCCGGGCTTCTTTCCCTTTTGTCGCAACGCTTTGCCGCCACCCACGACATCCGCCTGATCGAGCGCCGGATTGATGACAGCGGCCTGCCGGACTGGTCCCACGGCCTTGGCGATCTGGATCGGTTGCTTTTGCTGTGGGAATGGCGGTCCACGCCCACGCCGTGGCTCTGGATGCGCCGGAGGATGCCGTGACAGCCGATCCCGCGCGCAACGCAGCCATCTGGTTCGCCCCGGATGGCTATGATCCGGCCAAAGGGGTGAACGGGCGCCGCATGGCGGGGGACAGCTTCCTGCGCGGCTGGTTCCGCCATGCCGAGGTGGCCGAATGGCTGGCCCTGACCCATGGGCCGACCGATGCGCAGGTGTTCCGCGATCTGGCAGGGTCCGCCCGCCCGGACATCCCCGCCAGGGTGGAGCGGCTGGAGAATGCCCGCGCCATCGCCCCTGTGGGCAGTCTGTTCATCTCCGGCCCCAACTTCGCGACCGAAGCCTGGCGGCGAAGCCAGTGGGGCGCCACGGCCTATGCGATCTGCGGGATCACCCATACCATCTCGACCAAAGCGGTGATGGAGGGGCTCTGGCACCTGCGCGCCGCGCCACAGGCGGAATGGGACGCGATCATCTGCACCTCGCGCGCGGTACGGGCGGCGGTCGGCCTGCAGATGGACCTGATCGACGATTTCCTTTCGCAGCGCTTTGGCGGGGTGCTGCCGCCCCGGCCGCAACTGCCCGTAATCCCGCTGGGCGTGGATTGTGATGCATTTCAACCCGATCCCGCGGCCGGGCTGGCGCTGCGGGCCGAACTTGGCATTCCGGCGGGTGATTGCGTGGCGCTGATCGTGGCGCGGCTGAGCCCGCATGAGAAATTTGATCCCCTTCCGGTCTATCTGGCCCTGCAGCGCGCGCAGGCGGGGGCGGGGCGGAGGCTGCACCTGATCCTGTATGGGGATTTCCCGGATGGCTATTCGCGGCGCGTCTTTCTTGACCCTGCGCGCAACGTGATGCCGGATGTCGCGCTGCATCATCTGCCCCATCGCGATGCTGCGCGCCGTCTGGCTGCGCTGTCGGCGGCCGAGATGTTTCTCTTTCCGATCGACAACCTTCAGGAAAGCTTTGGCATCGCCCCGGTCGAGGCGATGGCGGCGGGGCTGCCAGTCGTTGCATCGGATTGGGATGGCATCCGGGATACCGTGGCCGACGGGACGGGGTTCCGCATCCCGACCACGGGCGCACGGCCCGAACATGTGACCGTGCCGGGGCAGCGCTATCACGGGGGCACCGACAACTACATCCAGTATCTGAGCCAGGTCTCTGCCGTGACGCGGATCGACGTGGGGCTGATGGCGCAGGCCGTGCGCCGGCTGATGACGGATGGCGATCTGCGGGCGGCGATGGGAGCGGCGGGGCGGGCGCGGGCGCGGGCGCTGTTCGACTGGAAGGTGGTGGTCCCGGTGATGCAGGACCTGTTTGCCGATCTCGATGCCCGCCGCCGCCACGCCGATCCCGCGCGCCACCCCCCGCTTCCTGCCGCCGGCTTGCCGGTCGCGCCGTCACCCATGGCCCTGTTTCAGGCCTTCCCGACGGTGCAACTGTCGAAGACGGCGCGCTATCGCTGGACCGGCCGCAACAGCCTGCCGGTTGTGCAGATGATGGCCCTGCGCGATTACCCCGCGACCAAGCGCATCTTCGAGACGCCCGAGACGGTAGAGGCCGTGGGCGCCGCCCTGTCGGCGCGGGACGCGGCCACGGCGGCGGAACTGGCCGCCGCTCTGGGTCGCGCGCCCTCGCAGGTGGAGCGTTGCCTTCTTTGGCTGATGAAGTACGACTATGCCGAAACGGAGGATACATGACCCGGACCATCCTGATCACCGGCGCGGGCAGCGGCATCGGCCGGGCCACGGCGCGCGCCTTCCTTGCGGCGGGATGGCGCGTGGCGCTGATGGGGCGCCGCGCGGACGCGCTGGAAGAAACCGCGCAGGGGGCCGCGACGGGGGAACAGGCGTTGATCCTGCCCGCCGATGTGGGCAAGCCCGATCAGGTGGATCGCGCCTTTGCACAGCTTGCGCGGCATTGGGGGCGGCTGGATGTGCTGTTCAACAATGCGGGAATCTCGGCCAAGGCCGCCCCGATCGACGAGATCCCGGTCGAAGATTGGCTGCGGCTGTGCGAGGTGAACATTACAGGCATGTTCCTTTGCGCGCGGGCGGCCTTTGGGCAGATGCGGCGGCAATCGCCGCAGGGGGGGCGGATCATCAACAACGGGTCCATCTCGGCCCATGCGCCGCGCCCCGGATCGGCGCCCTATACCACGTCGAAACATGCGGTGACGGGGCTGACACGGACGCTGGCGCTGGACGGGCGGCGCTTTGACATTGCCTGCGGTCAAATCGACATCGGCAACGCGCTGACCGAGATGGCCGCCGCCTTTCCGCAAGGCGTGCTGCAGGCCGACGGGTCGATCCGGGCCGAGCCTGTGATGGATGTCACCCATGTGGCAGAGGCGGTGATGCACATGGCCAACCTGCCGCTGTCGGCCAATATCCCGTTCCTCACCATCATGGCGCGGGACATGCCGTTTGTCGGGCGGGGATGATCACGCCCCGCAGCAGAACATGTCATAGACCAGCGCGATGGTCCGGCTGACCTTGGGATCTTGGATGGAATAATAGATCGCCTTGCCTTCGCGGCGGCAGGCGACCAGCCCTTCGAGCCGCAGGCGCGCTAACTGCTGGCTCACGGCGGCCTGACGGCTGTCGAGCAGGCGTTCAAGCTCTGTCACCGATTTCTCGCCGGTGGAGAGGTGGCACAGGATCATCAGGCGGCCCTCATGCGACAGGGCCTTGAGAAAGGCCGCCGCCGTCGTTGCGCGGGCCGTCATCTGGGCGACGGGCAGCTTGTCTGCGTCGCCCGCTTCCACTGCCACCCCAAATCCCGCCTCTGGCGCGTGAACCTGCATGTCCCCCCCCATCCATCGCCAGCGCGCCGACCGGGCCCCCACGATGCCACGCGATGGCGGTTAAACGAAGGCAGACGGCGCGCGCCACGTGAGACATGTGATCGAAAGGCCGATCTGTGAAGACCGCGTGCCACAAAGTTTGTGGTGTTTTGTTCACGATTTTGTCGCAGCGGGTCGCCTTTGGTGGTCGAGGTCGCGACCAGACGGCCCTTCTGCGGGGGGTGTTCTACTCTGAAGGCGACTCATGAGGGATGCCGAACATGACCCGACCGCTTTCCGCCTTCACTGCCCCCGGCCGCTTCTGGCGGGGGAACCTACATACCCATTCCACCCGGTCTGACGGTGTTCTGTCCCCAGAGGAAGTCTGTCGCCGCTATCGCGCGGAAGGGTATGATTTCCTTGCGCTGACCGATCACTTCGTGGGGCTGTGGGACTATCCGATCGTGGATACGGTGCCGTTCCGGACAGAGGGGTTCACCACCATCCTCGGGGCGGAACTTCACTCTGGGGCGATGGCGAATGGCGAGTTGTGGCATATCCTCGCCGTTGGCCTGCCACCCGATTTCGCGCCGTCCAATTCCCCGGATTTCGTGCCGCGCCCCGATCAGGAAACAGCGGCCGAAATCGCGGCGCGGGCGGTCGCGGCGGGGGCCTTCGTGGCGATTGCCCATCCGCAATGGTCGGGCCTTACGCTGGCGGATGCGCGAGCGGTGACGGCCGCCCATGCGGTGGAGGTCTACAATCATGGCTGCGCCACCGGCTGCGACAGGCCGGACGGTTTCGCCATCACCGACCTGCTGCTGACCGAAGGGCGCAACCTGACCATGATCGCCACGGATGACGCGCATTTCTCCGAGCCCGATCATTTCGGCGGCTGGGTGATGGTGAAATCGCAGGCGAATGAACCCGAGGCGCTGCTGGCGGCGCTGAAACGGGGGGATTTCTATTCCTCGCAGGGGCCGGAATTGCGCGATGTGCGGATCGAGGACGACAGGCTGGTGGTGGAAAGCAGCGCCGTATCCTCGGTGATCGTGCAGGGGTGGGGGACAGGGGCGAAGGGGGTGCATGGGGCGTCCATGACCCGGACGGAGGTGCCTCTGGCGCGGCTTCTGAACAGCCCATGGCTGCGCGTGACGGTGATCGACGCGGCGGGAAGGCGGGCATGGTCCAACCCGTTCTGGCGCGAAGTGGAGGGGGGCAATCCCCGGACCTGAGGTTGGACCGGGGGACTTTGCGCCCCTCGGACCCCCCGCAGGATATTTGCTCAACGGGGAAGGAGCGGGGGAGTGAAAAAGAGGGGGATAGGGCCAAGTGGCCTTCCCCGTTGTGAAAATATCCTGCGGGGGGTGAATTCGCCGCAGGCGAAGAGGGGGGCGCAAAGCCCCCCTTCCTGTTTCAGTTCCCCAGTATGCCCGGCAGGCGCAGGTCCATCGCCCGGGCGTGGTCGAGCGCGATGTCATAGCCCGCATCGGCATGGCGCATCACGCCGGTGGCCGGATCGTTCCAGAGCACGTTGTTCAGGCGGCGCGCGGCGTCGTCAGAGCCGTCGGCCACGATGACCATCCCGGAATGCTGGCTGAACCCCATGCCCACCCCGCCGCCGTGGTGGAGCGAGACCCATGTCGCGCCAGAGGCGGTGTTCAGCAGCGCGTTCAGAAGCGGCCAGTCGGAGACGGCGTCGGAGCCGTCCTTCATCGCCTCGGTTTCGCGGTTGGGCGAGGCGACGGAGCCTGAGTCCAGATGGTCGCGCCCGATCACGACGGGGGCCTTGAGTTCCCCCGATTTCACCATGTCGTTGAACATCAGCCCTGCGCGGTGGCGGTCGCCAAGACCGATCCAGCAGATGCGGGCGGGGAGGCCCTGAAAGGCAATGCGTTCGCCTGCCATGTCGAGCCAGCGGTGGAGATGGGCATTTTCCGGGAAAAGCTGCTTCATCGCGCGGTCGGTGGCATAGATATCCTCGGGGTCACCCGACAGCGCGCACCAGCGGAAGGGGCCTATGCCCTTGCAGAACAGGGGGCGGATATAGGCGGGAACGAAGCCGGGGAAGGCGAAGGCGTTTTCCAGCCCTTCATCCTGCGCGACCTGACGGATGTTGTTGCCGTAGTCGAGCGTGGGGACGCCTGCGTTCCAGAAATCCACCATCGCGGCAACATGGGCGCGCATGGAGGCGCGGGCGGCTTTCTCTACCTCTTTCGGGGCGGTTTCCTGTTTGGCGCGCCATTCGGCGGTGGTCCAGCCGACGGGGCAGTAGCCGTGCAGGGGATCATGGGCCGAGGTCTGGTCGGTGACGATGTCCGGTCTTGGCCCGCCCTGTTTCATGCGGGTGACGAGTTCGGGGAAGACCTCGGCGGCGTTGCCCAGAAGGCCCACGGATTTCGCCTCGCCCTTCGCCGTCCAGTCGGCGATGAGGGCGAGGGCTTCATCCAGCGTCTTCGCCTTGGCGTCCAAGTATCTGGTGCGGATGCGGAAATCGATGCGGGTTTCGTCCACCTCCACCGCAAGGCAGCAGGCCCCCGCCATGACGGCGGCCAGCGGCTGCGCGCCGCCCATGCCGCCCAGGCCGCCGGTGAGGATCCAGCGCCCCTTGAGATCGCCGCCGTAATGCTGGCGGCCGGCTTCGGCGAAGGTCTCATAGGTGCCTTGCACGATGCCCTGGGTGCCGATGTAGATCCAGGACCCGGCGGTCATCTGGCCATACATGGCCAGCCCGCGCTTATCGAGTTCGTTGAAGTGATCCCAGGTCGCCCAGTGCGGCACGAGGTTGGAATTGGCGATCAGGACGCGGGGCGCGTCCTTGTGGGTGCGGAAGACGCCGACGGGCTTGCCGGATTGCACAAGCAGGGTTTCGTCATCGTTCAGCGTCTTCAGCGTGGCGACGATGCGATCGAAATCCTCCCACGTGCGCGCGGCGCGGCCGATCCCGCCATAGACCACCAGCTCATGCGGGTTTTCGGCCACGTCGGGGTGCAGGTTGTTCATGAGCATCCGCATCGGCGCCTCGGTCAGCCAGCTTTTGGCGGTGATCTCGGGGCCGGTGGGGGGGTAGATGTCGCGGAGATTGTGACGGGTGTTCATGGGGTTGCCCTTTCAGAGGGTGGGAAGGGGGAGGCCTGCGGCTTGTGCCAGATCGCCGTTGGCGACAAGGCGCGCGGCGGTTTCGAGATCGGGGGCGAGGTAGCGGTCTTCGCCCAACGTGGCGACGTCGCGGCGCAGGCGGGCCACCGTGGCCTGCAGGGCCACGGAGGTTTGCAGCGGGGCGCGAAACTCGATCCCCTGCGCGGCGCAGAGCGCCTCGACCCCCAGGATCCGGGCGAGGTTGGCGTTCATCTGGCAAAGGCGGCGCGCGCCATGGGCGGCCATGCTGACATGGTCCTCTTGGTTCGCTGAGGTGGGGGTGCTGTCGGTGACGGTGGGATGGGCGAGGTGTTTGTTCTCGCTCATCAGCGCCGCCGTGGTCACCTCGGCGATCATCAGGCCGGAGTTGAGGCCGGGGTTCGGGGTCAGGAAGGGCGGCAGGTCGAAGGAGAGGGTCGGGTCCACCATCAGGGCCACGCGGCGCTGGGCGATGGCGCCTATCTCGCTGATCGCGAGCGCGATCATGTCGGCGGCGAACCCCACGGGTTCGGCGTGGAAGTTGCCGCCCGAAACGATCTGGCCGTCGGCCAGCACCAGCGGGTTGTCGGTGGCGGCATTTGCCTCGATCTCAAGGGTTTGGGCGGCCTGACGCAGGATGTCCATCGCTGCGCCGGTCACTTGTGGCTGGCAGCGGATGCAATAGGGATCCTGCACGCGGGTATCGCCGTCACGGTGGCTTTCGCGAATTTCCGAACCGTCGAGCAGGGCGCGCAGGGTGGCGGCGGCCTCGATCTGGCCGGCATGGCCGCGCAGGGCGTGGATCTGGGGGTGGAGGGGGGCCGTGCTGCCCATGATGGCATCGGTTGACAGGGCCGAGGTGACGAGGGCGGCTTGGGCATTGCGCCAGGCGTCGAAGAGGCCCGCCAGTGCATAGGCGGTGCTGAACTGGGTGCCGTTGATCAGGGCGAGGCCTTCTTTCGGGCCAAGCGTTACGGGGGAAAGTCCTGCCTTTGCAAGGGCTTCGGCCCCGGAGAGAATGTTTCCTGCGAACTCGGCATCGCCCGCGCCGATCATCACGGCGGTCATATGGGCAAGGGGGGCGAGGTCGCCGGAGGCGCCGACGGAGCCTTGGGCGGGGATGATGGGGGTAACCTCTTTTTCTAGCATGGCTTCGATCAGGGCGACCACCTCCCACCGCACGCCGGAGGCGCCGCGTCCGAGGGAGAGAAGTTTCAAGGCCATCATGAGCCGCGCGATATCGCGCGGCATGGCCGGGCCGACGCCGCAGCAATGCGACAGGATCAGGTTGCGCTGGAGCGTCGCCGTGTCCTTGGCCGCGATCTTGAGCGAGGCGAGCTTGCCGAAGCCCGTATTCACCCCGTAGACCGCCGCGTCGCCCGCCGCCGCAGTTGCGATGCGGGCGGCGGCGGCCTCGACGCCTGCGCGGGCGGCGGGGGCGAGGCGGGCCGGCGCGCCGCTGCGGTAGAGACGTTCGAGCTGGGCCAGTGTGGTTTCGCCCGGGACCAGCGTTTCTGGAACCAGCGTTTTGGGGGGCAGGGTTTCAGGCGTCAAGGCGGCCTCCGGTGATGCGGGTGTGCAGGGCCTCGGCCCCGATGCGATAGGACAGTTCGGCGGGGTGGGTGGCGTCCCACAGGCAGAGATCGGCGCGCTGGCCGGGGGCGAGGGTGCCACGGTCGGACAGGCCAAGGGCGCGGGCGGCATGTGCGGTGGTGCCGAGGAGCGCCTCTTCCGGCGTGAGGCGGAACAGGGTGCACGCCATGTTCATGGCAAGCGTGAGCGATGTCATCGGGGAAGAGCCGGGGTTGCAATCAGTGGCAACGGCCATCGGCACACCTGCCGCGCGTAGGGCGGCGATGGGGGGCATTTGCGTTTCGCGCAGCGTGTAGAAGGCCCCCGGCAGGATGGTGGCGACGGTGCCTGCCAGCGCCATGTCGGCGATGCCTTCCGCCGAGAGATATTCGAGGTGATCGGCCGACAGGGCGGCATGGCGGGCGGCCAGCGCGGCGCCGCCCAGATCGGATAGTTGTTCGGCGTGCAGCTTCACCCGCAGGCCGAGCGCGCGGGCGGCAGTGAAGAGGCGATCCACCTGCGCGGGCGAGAAGGCGATGGTTTCGCAGAAGGCGTCCACCGCATCCACAAGCCCTTCGGCCTGCGCGGCGCGCAGCGAGGGGATGGCCACCTCTTCGATATAGGCATCGGCGCGGCCCGCATATTCGGGCGGGACGGCGTGGGCGGCGAGGTGGGTGGTCCGGATCGTGACCGCGCGCATCTGGCCGAGGCGGCGGGCGGCGCGCAGCATCTTGATTTCGTCCCGAACAGTCAGGCCGTAGCCTGACTTTACCTCGACCGTGGTGGCGCCTTGCCGGATCATCGCATCCAGCCGGGGCAGGGCTTGGGCGACAAGGTCATCCTCGGTCGCTGCCCGCGTGGCGGTGACGGTGGAGAGGATGCCGCCTCCGGCGCGGGCGATCTGTTCGTAGCTGGCCCCCTGCAGGCGCTGCTCGAATTCGGCCGCGCGGTGGCCGCCAAAGACGATGTGGCTATGCGCATCAATCAGGCCCGGCGTCAGAAGGCGGCCTTGGAAATCACGGGTTTCGTGGCCAGTGGGGGCGCTGTCGCGCGGGCCGATCCAGGCGATGCGGGGGCCTTCGATCAGAAGGGCGGCATCGGGGATCAGGCCGTAGCCGCCGATCATCGTTGCCGCTTGTAGCCCGGTCAGGAGAATCGCCATGGCCCCTTGCCTTTTGTCTGCACATGACGGTATTATGTCTATACATAATGACGGATGTCAAGCGAGGGGCCTTATGCAGATCCATGCCGATTGGGCGCTTTTGCCGGGGGGTTGGGCGCGGGATGTGGCGCTGCGGATCGAGGGCGGGCGCATCGCTTCCGCCCTGCCGGGAAGCCAATGGCGGGCGGGGCTGCGCGTGGGCTGCCTGTTGCCTGCGCCGGTAAACCTTCATTCCCACATGTTCCAGCGCGCGATGGCGGGCATGACGGAGCGGCGCAGCGCGGGGCAGGACAGTTTCTGGACCTGGCGGAGCCTGATGTACCGCTTTCTGGATCGGCTGACGCCCGAGGATGTGGAGGCCATCGCCGCGCAGGTGATGGTGGAGATGGCCGAGGCCGGGTTCGCCGCCGTGGCGGAATTCCACTATCTGCATCATCAGCCCGGAGGCGCGCCTTATGCAAGCCTCGCAGAAATGTCTGAACGGATCGTCAACGCGGCGGATGAGACCGGGTTCGGCCTGACGCTGCTGCCGGTGCTGTATCAGCGGGGGGGCTGCGACGGGCGAGCGCTGACGCAGGGGCAGATGCGGTTTGGCAATGATGCGGAGCGCTTTGCCGCCCTGTGGGAGGGGGCAGCGGCAGCGGTGAGGCGCGTGCCGGACGGGGTGACGGGGGTTGCGCCACATTCGTTGCGGGCGGTGGATGTGGCGGGGCTGCGGCTGGCGGAGGGGATCGCGCCGGGCGCGCCGATCCATATCCATGTGGCCGAGCAAGTGGCGGAAGTTGAAGAGGTTCTGGCCGCCTATGGCGCGCGGCCGGTGGAATGGCTTTTGGGGAATTTCGCGGTGGATGGGCATTGGTGCGGCATCCATTGCACGCAGATGACGCCTACTGAAACGCTGGCCTTGGCGCGGTCGGGCGCGGTGGCGGGGCTGTGCCCGATCACCGAGGCGAATCTGGGCGATGGCATCTTTGATGGGGTGCGTTTTGTCGGGGCGGGCGGGCGCTGGGGCGTGGGGTCGGATTCCAATGTGAGGATCAGCCTCGCCGAGGAATTGCGGCTGCTGGAATATTCGCAGCGGCTGCGGGATCGGGGGCGGGCCATGCTGGCGGAGGGCGCGCGGTCTACGGGCCGGGTGCTGTGGGAGGGGGCGGTCGCGGGCGGGGCGCAGGCGGCGGGCCGGGCGGGCGGCGTGATCGCCGAGGGCGCGCTGGCGGATCTTGTGGCGCTGGACACCGAAAGCCTGCATCTGGAGGGGCGCGGGGGGGATGAGATCCTTGATGCCTTTGTTTTTGCCGGACATGATGCGCTGGTGGCCGAGGTCTGGTCTGGCGGGCGGCACATCGTGCAGGGCGGGCGGCATGTGGCGCGCGACGCCGTGGCGGCGCGGTTCCGCGCGGTGATGCGCGACCTGCGGGAGCGGGCATGATGACGGGGTGGGAGGATGTGCGGGCCGAGGTGCTGCGCCGCATCCGGGCGCGGGACTGGGCGCCGGGGGCGGTGATCCCGGGTGAGGAGACCTTGGCGGTGGAGTTCGGGGTGGCGCGGGCAACGGTGAACCGGGCGCTGCGCGATCTGGCCGAGGCGGGGTTGTTGGAGCGGCGGCGCAAGGCGGGAACGCGGGTGGCGCTGTTGCCGGTGCGCCGGGCGACATTGGATATTCCCGTTATCCGACAGGAGGTTGAGGCGCGGGGTGAAAGTTACGGCCACCGCGTTCTGGCACGGCGGATGGAGGCTGTGCCCTTGGCCGTGGCGGTGCGGATGGGGGTGGCCGCGGGGACGGCGCTCTTGTTTCTGGAGACGCTGCATCTGGCGGGCGGGCGGCCCTTTGCGCATGAGGTGCGCTGGCTTAACCCCGTGGTAGTGCCGGGGGGTGTAATCCCCGATTTCGACCGTGTCAGCGCCAATGAATGGCTGGTGCAGAACATCGCCTATACTACGGGAGACATTGCCTTTTCCGCCGAAGCCGCCAGCGGGGAAGAGGCCGCGGCACTGGGGCTTTGCGCGGGTGATCCGGTCTTTGTGACCGAGCGGATGACATGGGCCGCCGAGGCGCCGATCACCTTTGTCCGGCTGCTGCATGGACCGGGCTATCGGTTGCGGACGATGTTGTGACAGGGATGCAGAACACGGTGCAGACGGGTGTGCATACGGGTGTGCATACAAATCCGCGCACAGAAGTGCCTGTTCTGGCCGTGACGGTGCGCGGCTAGCGAGAGGACAGGCGGCGCTGCACGATGCGGTGCAGGCGGCGGTGCAGGGGCGTCACGCGGTGGCGCAGATGCGTGGCGGCATAGACGGGCTGCCGCAGGACGGGGGCATCGGCCACCTCGCGGAAGCGGCCTGTGGCCAGCATCTGGGTGGCGGTGCGTTCCAGCACATATCCCGCCCCCCCCATGGCGGTGAGAAGCGAGGCGACAGTGGCGCTTTGGCCGACCGACACGGGGGCAGAGGCGAATTCCGGCGTAAGCTCGCGGTGCATCGCTTCGAACATCGGCGAGAAATGGGCGAAGATGAAGGTTTCGGGGTTCACCCCGGCCCGCCGGTCGGTATCGGTGCTGACCATGCGATAGGTCACATCGCCCAGTTCCGAGAAGTGCAGATCGGGGTGGGGTTTGGGCGAATACATCACGGCGAAGTCGAGGATGCCCGTCAGCACATCGGCACACATCTGGTTGGAATAATCGGGTTCGATGTAGAAGGCCGTATCGGGCAGCGCGCGGCGGAAATCGGCGATCCATTCGCCGATATGCTGGGCGGCAAGGTCGTTCTGGATGCCAAGTCGGACAAGATGGGCGGCGCGGTCGGGGACCTGAATCCTCCGCCGCGCCTCGTGCCATTCGTGGCGGAGCGCGCGCGCATGGGGTTCGAAGCGGGCGCCTTCGGTGGTCAGGTCGGTGCCGGCGCGGGAGCGGGTGAAGAGTTTCGCGCCGAGCGCCTGTTCCAGCGCGGCAATGCGGGCGGAAACGGTGGATTGGGTGAGGCCCAGCCGTTCCGCCGTGCGGTTGAAGCTGCGGGTGTCGCAGAGGTCGAGGAAGGTTTCGAGATGGTCGATCTGCATGGCGGGCCCTGATCGGATTTTCCGATCAATAGGCGCGTCTGCGCCGAATTGAAAGGGGAGGCTGTCGCTGTCATCCTTCCGCGCGACAGGACCGGAGGATGTGATGGCGGATTTTCCCACGAGCGCGCGGGTGGTGATCATTGGCGGGGGCGCGGTGGGGGCGTCGTCGCTCTATCACCTCGCCAAGGCGGGGTGGACGGATTGCGTCCTTCTGGAGAAGAACGAGCTGACCGCTGGCAGCACATGGCATGCGGCGGGGAATGTGCCGACCTTTTCCAGCAGCTGGTCGATCATGAACATGCAGCGCTATTCGGCGCAGTTGTATCGCGGTCTGGGCGAGGCCGTGGATTACCCGATGAACTACCATGTGACCGGATCGGTGCGGCTGGGGCATAGCCGCGAGCGGTTGCAGGAATTCAAGCGCGTGGTGGGGATGGGGCGGTATCAGGGGATGGACCTTGATATCCTTGGCCCCGATGAGATCCGGTCGCGCTATCCTTTTCTTGAGACGCATGATCTGCAAGGCGCGCTGTATGACCCTTACGATGGCGACATTGACCCGGCGCAACTGACGCAGGCCTTGGCCAAGGGCGCGCGACAGATGGGGGCGCGGATCGAGCGGTTCTGCCCCGCGACGGGGGTGCGGCGGGAAGGCGACGAATGGGTGGTGGAGACGCCCAAGGGCGAGATCCGCTGCGAGATCGTGGTGAACGCGGCTGGTTACTACGCCCGCGAGGTGGCCAAGATGTTCGGCCGCGACCTGCCGATGATGGTGATGAGCCATCAGTATCTGCTGTTCGACACGATCCCCGAACTGGAAAGCTGGTCGAAGGGGGTGGGGCACAAGCTGCCGCTCTTGCGGGATGTGGATTCGTCTTACTACCTGCGGCAGGAGAAATATGGCTTCAATCTGGGGCCGTATGAGAACCCCTGCCGCGCGCATTGGGCCAGCCCTGATGATCCGATGCCGGAGGATTTTTCCTTCCAGCTTTTCCCCGACGATCTGGAGCGGCTGGAATGGCATATCAATGACGCCATGGCGCGGGTGCCGCTGCTGGCGCAGGCGAACCTGACCAAGGTGATCAACGGGCCGATCCCCTATACCCCGGACGGAAACCCGTTGATCGGGCCTATGCCCGGCGTGCCCAATGCCTTTGAGGCCTGCGTCTTCACCTTTGGCATCTGTCAGGCGGGGGGCGCGGGCAAGGTGCTGGCGGAATGGGTGACGGAGGGGGCGACGGAATGGGACATGTGGTCTTGCGATCCGCGCCGGTTCACCGGGTTCGAGGACCCGCAATATTGCGTCGAAAAGGGGATGGAGGTGTACGGGCATGAATATGCCATCCATTTCCCGCATCACGTCTGGCCGGTGGGGCGGGGCAAGAAGCTGTCTGCCGTGCATGACCGGACGGCGGCGCTGGGGGCGCAGTTCGGCCCCTATAACGGCTGGGAGCGGGCGCTGTGGTATGCGCGTGCGGGCGATGATGTGAGCGAGGACGCCCAGCGGACATGGGAGCGGGAAGGGCCGTGGTTCGGCGCGGTGCGCGAGGAATGTCTGGCCGTGCGCGATGCCTGCGGCATCCTCGATCTGCCGGGGTTCAGCCGGTATCGGGTGACGGGGGCCGGGACGGTGGATTGGCTGTCGGCGCAGATCACGGGCAAGGTGCCGGGGGTGGGGCGGCTGGGTCTGGCCTATTTCGCCGATGAGAAGGGGCGGATCGTCACCGAGATGTCGGTCGCGCGGATCGCGGAGGAGGAGGTGCTGCTGATCACGGCGGCCACCGCGCAGCTGCATGACAAGGAGTGGCTCTTGTCCACGCTGCCCGCCCATTTGACGCTGGTGGATGAGACGGAAGCCTGGTCCACGCAGATCCTGACGGGACCCAAGGCGCGCGAGGTGCTGGTGGCGGCGGGGGCGGAGGCGGACCTTGCCAAGGGCTGGCTGACCTTCCAGACGGCGCGGATCGCGGGGGCGGAGGTCTGGCTGTTCCGGGTGAGCTTTGCGGGCGAGCTGGGGTGGGAGATCCATTCCCGCGTGGCGGATACGCCTGCGGTCTTTGATGCCGTGATGGCCGCGGGGCGGCCGCTGGGGCTGCGCCCCTTCGGGATGTTCGCGCTGAACAGCTTGCGGGTGGAGAAGGGGTATCGGGCGTGGAAGGGTGATCTTTCCACCGACTACACCGTGCTGCAGGGCGGGCTGGAGCGGTTCGTCGATTGGACCAAGCCCGATTTCCGGGGCAAGGCCGCGCTGGAGGCGGAAAGGCAGCGGGGGGTGACGAAGCGGTTTGTCACGCTGACCGTGGAGGCGGGGGAGTGTGACCCGCCCTACATGAGCACGCTCTGGCAGGGCGGGCAGGTCGTGGGCGAGACGACGAGCGGCTATTTCGGCCATCGGGTGGGAAAGGTGGTGGCGCTGGGGATGCTGCGGGCGGATCTGGCGGTGCCGGGGACGGCGGTCGAGGTGGAGATTTTCGGGGAGCGCCACAGGGCCGTGGTCTGCGAGGACGCGCCGCTGTGGGATGCGAAGAACGAGCGGTTGCGCGCGTGATTTCGGACGGGACCGGGGGTTTCACACCCCCGGACCCCCGTGGGATATTTGGAAAACGGGGAATAGAGGATCATGGCAGCGATACCGGCGACTGCGCGGGCGGTGGTGATCGGGGGCGGCGTGTCGGGCTGTTCGGTGGCCTATCACCTGGCCAAGGCCGGGTGGAGCGATGTGGTGCTGCTGGAGCGCAAGCAGTTGACCAGCGGGACGACGTGGCATGCGGCGGGGCTGATCGGGCAGTTGCGCGGGTCGGCGAACATGACGCGGCTCGCGAAGTATTCGGCTGATCTTTACGTGAAGCTGGAGGCGGAGACGGGGGTGGCGACGGGGATGCGGCAGGTGGGCAGCATCTCGGTCGCGCTGACCGAGCATCGGCGCGAGGAATTGTTGCGGCAGGCGACGGTGGCGCGCATCTTCGGGGTGGATGTGGCCGAGATTTCGCCCACGCAAGTGAAGGAGATGTATCCGGATCTGAACGTGTCGGATGTGGTGGGGGCGGTGCATCTGCCGCTGGACGGGCAGTGTGATCCGGCCAACATCGCGATGGCGCTGGCCAAGGGCGCGCGGATGCGGGGCGCGCAAATTTTCGAGCATACCAAGGTGACAGGGGTGCGTCAGGCGGGCGGCCGCGTGACCGGGGTGGAGTATGTGGGCGCGGATGGGGAGCCGGGGTTCATCGCCGCCGATGTGGTGGTGAATTGCGGCGGCATGTGGGGGCGCGATCTGGCGGCGCAATCCGGCGTGACGCTGCCGCTGCATGCCTGCGAGCATTTCTACCTGATCACGGAACCCGTGGAGGGCCTCGGCCATCTGCCGGTGCTGCGGGTGCCGGATGAATGCGCCTATTACAAATCCGATGCGGGCAAGATGATGATCGGGGCCTTTGAACCCAAGGCGAAGCCCTGGGGGATGGGGGGGATCCGCGAGGATTTCATGTTCGACACGCTGCCCGAGGATTGGGATCATTTCATGCCGATCCTTGAGCAGGCGATGAACCGGATGCCGCTGTTCCAGACATCCGGGATTCATACGTTCTTCAACGGGCCCGAAAGTTTCACGCCGGATGACCGCTATTATCTGGGCGAGGCACCCGAACTGCGGGGGTATTGGATCGCGGCGGGGTATAATTCCGTGGGTATCGCGGGGTCGGGTGGCGCAGGGATGGCGCTGGCCGCGTGGATCACGGAAGGGGAGCCGCCTTTTGACCTGTGGGAGGTGGATATCCGCCGGGCGCAGCCGTTCCAGCGGAACCGGGCTTACCTCAAGGAGCGGGTGAGCGAAACGCTGGGCCTGCTTTATGCCGATCACTTCCCGTTCCGGCAGGTGGAGACGAGCCGGGGTGTGCGTCGGACGCCGTTGCATGAGCATCTGAAGGCGCGCGGTGCCGTGTTCGGGGAGGTTGCCGGGTGGGAGCGGGCGAATTGGTTCGCGCGTCCGGGGCAGGAGCGGGAGTATCGGTACGACTGGAAGGGGCAGAACTGGTTTGAGAACCAGAAGGCCGAGCATATGGCCGTGCGCGAGGGGGTCGGGTTCTTTGACATGACGTCCTTCGGGAAGATCCGGGTGGAGGGGCGGGATGCGGCGGCCTTTCTGAACCGGGTCTGTTCGGCGGAGGTGGATGTGGCGCCGGGGCGCATCGTCTATACGATGTTCCTGAACGACCGGGGCGGGATCGAGGCCGATCTGACGGTGACGCGGCTGTCGGAGACGGCCTATCTGCTGGTGGTGCCGGGCGCGACCTTGCAGCGCAATCTGGCGCATCTGCGGCGCTGTCTTGGGGAGGAGTTCGTCACCATCACCGACATGACGGCGGCGGAGTCGGTGCTGTGCATCATGGGACCCAAGGCGCGCGATCTGATGGCGGCGGTGTCGCCGGACGATTTCTCCAACGCCGCGCATCCCTTCGGGATGGCGCGCGAGGTGGAGGTGGGCATGGGGTTGGCCCGCGCGCATCGGGTGACTTACGTGGGCGAGCTGGGGTGGGAGCTGTATGTCAGTTCCGACCAGACCGCGCATGTCTTCGAAGCGCTGGAGGCGGCGGGCGCGGGGTTGGGCTTCACGCTCTGCGGTATCCACACGCTGGATTCTTGCCGGATCGAGAAGGCTTATCGCCATTGGGGCCATGACATCACCGACGAGGATCATGTGCTGGAGGCGGGACTGGGCTTCGCCGTGTCGAAGAAGAAGGCAGGGTTCATGGGGCGCGAGGCGGTGCTGCGGAAGGCGGAGGCGGGGCTGTCGCGCCGGATGGTGCAGTTCCGGATGGAGGACCCAGAGGTCATGCTGTTCCACAATGAGGCGATCGTGCGGGATGGGCGGATCGTGGGGCCGGTGACGAGCGGGAATTACGGGCATTTCCTCGGCGGTGCGGTGGGCATGGGCTATGTGCCCTGCGCGGGCGAGAGCGAGGAAGAGGTGCTGGCGTCGGCCTATGAGATCGAGGTGGCGGGGGTGCGGCACCCGGCCGTGGCGTCGCTGGTGCCGATGTACGATCCGAAATCGGAGCGGGTGCGCGGGTGATCGGCTGCGGGACCGGGGGACTTTGCGCCCCCCGGACCCCCCGCAGGATATTTGGACAACGGGGAATGACGGGAGCGGGTCATGGCTGAGGCTGTTGAAGGCGTGGATGCGGGCGCGGTGGGCGAGGTCTGTGAACCGGCGCGCGCGCGGGGGCGGTCTGGGGGCAGGGCTGGGGGCCGCTCGGCGCGGGTGGCGCTGCGGGCGGCGCCGCTGGCCGATGATGTTCGGCCCGTGCGCGGGGGCATGCCGGGGGGGCAGTACAAGCCGCTGACGGAGGCCGGGATGGCGAAGATCCATGCCTCGGCGCTGGAGGCGCTGGAGGTGATCGGGCTGTCACAGGCGCCGAAATCGGGGGTGGAGATCATGACCGCCGCCGGGGCCATCCAAGGCGATGACGGGCGGCTGCGGTTCCCCCGCGCGCTGGTGGAGGACATGCTGGCGGTGGCGGCGCGGGACATCACGCTTTATGCGCGCGATCCCAAGCATGACCTGCATCTGACCGGGACGAATGTGCATTTCGGCACGGCAGGGGCGGCGGTGCATATCGTGGACCCGATCACGCTGGACTATCGCGATTCCACCGCGCAGGACCTTTATGACGGGGCGCGGCTGGTGGATAACCTCGACAACATCCATTTCTACCAGCGCACGATGGTCTGCCGCGATGTGGTGGACAATCGCGAGATGGACCTGAACACGCTTTATGCCTGCCTTGCGGGCACGCGGAAGCATGTGGGGACATCCTTCAGCGATCCGTCGCATGTCGCCGATTGTTTTGAGATGCTCTACATGGTGGCGGGCGGCGAGGAGAAATGGGTGGAGCGGCCATTTGTCAGCAATTCCAACTGTTTCGTCGTGCCGCCGATGAAGTTTGCGGAAGAATCCTGCATCACGATGGAGGATTGCATTCGGCGGGGGATGCCCATGCTGCTGCTGAGCGCGGGGCAGGCGGGGGCGACGGCGCCTGCGCCCATCGCGCTGGCCATCGTGCAGGCGGTGGCGGAATGTCTGGCGGGCGTCGTCTATGTGAACGCGATCAAGAAGGGGGCGCCCGCGATTTTCGGGACCTGGCCCTTCGTTTCGGACCTGCGGACAGGGGCGATGAGCGGGGGGTCTGCGGAGCAGGCGCTGCTGACCGCGGGTTGCGCGCAGATGCACCGTTTCTATGGGCTGCCCGGTGGGGCGGCATCGGGGATTTCGGACAGCAAGCTGCCCGACATGCAGGCCGGGTGGGAGCAGGGGATCACCAATGCGCTGGCGGGTCTGGCGGGGCTGAACATGTGCTATGAGGCGGTGGGGATGCATGCCTCGCTGCTGGGGTTCTGTCTGGAGTCCTTGGTGCTGGGCGATGACTTGCTGGGGCAGGCGATGCGGCTGGTGCGGGGGATCGACGTGACGGAGGACAGTACCTCGATCGAGGCGATGAAGGAGGTCTGTCTGGGCGGGCCGGGGCATTACCTGGGGTCGGACCAGACGCTGGGCCTGATGCAGACGGAATATGTCTATCCCAAGGTGGGCAACCGCATGAGCCCGAAGGAATGGAACGAGGCGGGGAAACCCTTGTTGCTGGACACCGCAATCCGGCGCAAGAATGACATCCTGTCCAAGGCGGGCTGCGTGGTCGATCCCCAGATTGATGCCGCGATCCGCGCGCGGTTCAACATCTATTTCCGGTGAGGGAACAATGACCTACGCGAATCTTTCTAAGTTCTACATCAACGGGGAATGGGTGGCGCCCTTGGGTGGCACCACGATGGGGGTGGAGAATCCGGCGACCGAGGAGATCGTGGCGCAGGTGGCGCTGGGGACCGTGGCCGATGCCGACCGGGCGATCCTTGCGGCACGGGCGGCCTTTGACGGCTTTACCGCCTGGAAGGCGGCGGACCGGATCGCGCTTCTGGAGGCGATCCTGGCCGAGTACAACAAGCGCTATGAGGATTTCGCGGTTGCCATGAGCACCGAGATGGGCGCGCCGATGGCCTGGGCGCGCGAGGCGCAGGCCTGGGCGGGGCAGGTGCATCTGGAGGCCACGATCAAGGCGGCGAAGGAATTCCACTGGGAAGAGATGCGGGGCGAGACGCTGCTGGTGCGCGAAGGCATCGGGGTTTGCGCGCTGATCACGCCGTGGAACTGGCCGATGAACCAGATCGCCTGCAAGGTGGGGCCTGCGATTGCGGCGGGCTGTACCATGGTGCTGAAGCCGTCGGAGATCGCGCCCTTGTCGGGGATCCTGTTCGCCGAGGTCTGCCATGCGGCGGGGGTGCCGGCGGGAGTGTTCAATCTGGTGAACGGGACCGGGCCGGAGGTCGGCGCGCGGATGTCTTCGCACCCTGAGGTGGATATGGTGTCCTTTACCGGGTCCACCCGGGCGGGGACGGCGGTGGCGGCGGCGGCGGCGCCCACGGTGAAGCGGGTGGCGCAGGAACTGGGCGGGAAATCGGCCAACATCATCCTGCCAACGGCCGATCTGGCAGCGGCGGTGAAGGGGGGCGTCGAGGGCTGTTTTGGCAATACGGGGCAATCCTGCGATGCGCCGACGCGTATGTTCGTGCCCGCAGGCCGGATGGACGAGGCGCTGGCCGTCGCCAAGGAGGCGGCGGAGGCCGTGGTCGTGGGCGATCCCAAGGATGCCGCGGTGACGATGGGGCCGCTGGTTTCCAAGCTGCAATTCGACAAGGTGCAGGCGCTGATCCAGAAGGGGATCGACGAGGGCGCGACGCTGGTCACCGGCGGTGTGGGCCGTCCGGTGGGCGTGAACCGGGGCTGGTTCGTGCGGCCCACGGTCTTTGGCCATGTCACCAATGACATGACCATCGCGCGGGAGGAAATCTTTGGCCCCGTCCTTTCGGTGATCGGCTATGACACGGTGGATGACGCCGTGGCGATGGCCAATGACACGGTCTACGGCCTTGCCGCCTATGTGCAGGGGCCGACGCCGGAAGCAGTGGCCGTGGCGCGGCGGCTGCGGGCGGGGCAGATCAGCCTGAACTACCCGGCCTGGGATACCTTCGCGCCCTTTGGCGGCTACAAGCAATCGGGCAACGGGCGGGAATATGCGGATTGGGGCATCCATGACTTCTGCGAGGTCAAGGCCATCGTGGGGCATGGGGCGTAAGGAACGGGCATGAAATATGGTTATGTCGGCCTCGGCAACCTCGGGGGGCATCTGGCGGCCAGCCTGATCCGCGCGGGGCATGAGGTGACGGTCTATGACCGCGATCCGGCGCTGGCGGAACGGCACCGGGCGATGGGGGCGCGCGTGGCCGAAAGCCCGGCAGCCTTGGCGGCGGAGGTGGATGACGTCTTCACCTGCCTGCCGTCGCCTGCCGTGTCGGAGGCGGTGCTGGCGCAGCTTCTCACCACGATGAAGCCGGGCGCGACCTGGATCGAAAACTCGACACTTGGCCGGGATGACATCCTGCGTCTGGCAGGGCTTGCGCGCACGGGGGGCGTGCGGCTGCTGGAGGCCCCCGTCACCGGGGGCGTGCATCTGGCGGCTCGGGGCGAGATCACGGTGCTGGTGGGGGGCGATGCGGACCTGTTCGCGCTGCACAAACCCGCGCTGGAGGCGATTGGCAACCGCATCTTCCACATGGGCCCCTTGGGCAGTGCGGCGGTGATCAAGGTGATCACCAACATGCTGGCCTTCATCCATCTGGTCGCGGATGGCGAGGCGTTGATGCTGGCCAAGCGGGGGGGGCTTGACCTCAAGACCGCGTGGGAGGCGATCGCGGCCTCGTCGGGTACGTCCTTCGTGCATGAGACGGAGGGGCAGCTGATCCTGAACGGCAGCTATGACATCGCGTTTTCGATGGATCTGGCGTTGAAGGATCTGGGCTTTGCCATGGGCTTCGGCCGCGAGTTCGGGGTGCCGCTGGACCTTGCCTCGCTGACCAACCAGACCTTCATGAAGGGCAAGGCCGTCTATGGCGGGTCCGCGCAATCGACGCAGATCGTGAAGCTGCTGGAGGATGCGCTGGGCACCGATCTGCGGGCGGACGGGTTTCCGGCACGGCTGGAATGAGCCGGTCATCGTCTGTCTGACACGATCCCCGGGAAGGGGCGGGAGGGCAGGTCGCCCTCCCGCGCCTGTGGCGCCGGGCGACGGTGCGGGGTTGCATCCGCCCCTGCGCCGGGGGAAGGATCACCGTAAAGGAGACCCGACCCATGACCATCCGCAATGACGACGACCGCCGCTTCGCCGATCTGCTGCACCACCGCAGCGCAAGGCTGGAACAGGGGGATCCCATCACCCCGCCCTTGGTCAGCGCGGCCACCTACCATCTGCCGCGGGCGGATGTGGGGGGATATGTCTATGGTCGGACGACGATGCCCACCTGGGATGAGGTGGAGGCGCAGATGGCAGTGCTGGAAGGCGCGCCTTGCGTGAGCTTTCCGTCGGGGATGGCGGCCATCTCGGCCGCGCTGATGGCGGCGGTGGTGCCGGGGCGGCGGGTGGTGCTGCCGTCGGACGGGTATTACACCGTGCGGCTCTTTGCGGAGCAGTTCCTGAAGGGCTTCGGGGTGCCGGTCGATTATGTGCCGACGCTCGCGATGGGGCAGGCCGATTTCACCGGCGCAGGCATCGTCTATCTGGAAACGCCGTCCAATCCGGGGCTTGAGGTCTGCGACATCGCCGCCGTGGCGGCGCGGGCCCATGCGGCGGGGGCTGTGGTGATCGTGGACAACACGACGATGACCGCCGTGCTGCAGCGGCCCCTCGACCTTGGCGCCGATCTGGTGGTGGCGGCGGATACCAAGGCGCCGGGGGGGCATTCGGATGTGCTGTTCGGCCATGTCGCGGGCCGGGATGCGGCCGTGATGGCGCGGGTGCGCGACTGGCGCAAGCTGTCGGGCGCGGTGCCGGGATCGTTCGAGGCGTGGCTTGTCCATCGCGGGATGGAGACGCTGGAACTGCGCCTGTCGCGCATGTGTGCCAGCGCGCAGGTGGTGGCCGAGCGGCTGGCCGCCCATCCCAAGGTGCGCGCGGTGCGCTATCCGGGCCTGCCCGACGATCCGTCGCACGCGGTGACGGTCCGGCAGGCGCGGGGCTTCGGCTTTCTGATCGGGATGACGCTGGACAGTGCCGATCAGGCCGAGGCCTTTCTGGCGGCCTGCCCCTATCTGGCGCGGGCCACATCCTTTGGTGCCACCCATTCGGCAGGCGAGCGGCGCGCGCGCTGGGGCGATGCGGTGCCGGAAGGATTCATCCGCCTGTCCATTGGGGTGGAACCGGTCGAGGCGCTGTGGGACGGGATCGCAGAGGCGTTGGCGGTGGTGTGAAAATTCTTCGGAGAAGAATTTTCGGAGGGCGAATTTTCTCCGAAAATTCGGCGCCTGCAGAGCAGGCGCTTTGCCAAGATTTTTCATGAAAAATCTTGGCCTTCGGTATGTTCAGATATTCGTCCAGCCGCCGTCGATGCTGATGGCCTGACCCGACAGGAAGGCCGCCTCGTCCGAGGCGAGGTAGACGGCAAGATGCGCGATCTCTTCCGGCTGGCCGATGCGGCCCATCGGCTGGCGCGCGATGAAGGCCGCGCGGGCGGCCTCGTAATCGCCTTGCGCGCGCATCCGCGCCTCCAGCGAGGGGGATTCCACCGTGGCGGGGCAGATCGCATTGCAGCGGATGCCGCGCGTCACGTAGTCGGCAGCGATGGATTTTGTCATGCCGATGACGGCGGCCTTGGTCGCGCCGTAGACAAAGCGGTTGGGCGCGGCGATGATGGAGGACGCGACCGAGGCGATGTTGACGATGGACCCACCCCCCTGTTCCAGCATGCCCGGCAGGAAGGCGCGGGTGACGCGGTAGGGCGCCTTGACGTTCAGCTCGAACGAGAAGTCGAAATCCTTCTCTTCGCAGTCGAGGAGGGTGCCGTGATGGACGAAGCCTGCACAGTTGAACAGGATGTCCACCGGGCCGGTGTCACGGGCGATGGCGGCCACGGCTGCGGCATCAGTGACGTCGAGACGGTGCGCCTCGATCCCCTCGTCGCGCAGGGCGTCCACGGCCTTGCTGTTGATGTCGGTGGCGATGACGCGCGCCCCTTCGGCGCGGAAGGCGCGCACGGTGGCAAGGCCGATGCCTGCGCCCGAGGCGGTACAAAAGGCTGTCTTGCCGGCAAGGCGCATCGCTGGTTCCCCCCTGATCGCGTTCCGCGGCAGTCAAGCGGATGCGCGCTGCGGGGGCAAGCGCAAACTGACATGTTAGTGGCGCCCGCGCGGGCGGATCAGAGCAGCCCGATCAGGCGGGCGGCTTCATCCCGCGGATCGGCGAGGTGGCTGCGGTCCTCGCCGGGATGGAAACGGGCGCGGGTGGCGGTGGGCATCGGCGCGGGTTCTGCGATCAGGACGCGCGGGCCGTGCTTGGCGGCCTCAAGCGCCCAGGCGCGGGCAAGCGTGATCTGCGCGGCCTTGGTTGCGCCATAGGCGGCGTGAAACTTCGCGGCCCCTTTCGGATCATCGAAGAAGAGGGCGGTGCCCTGCGGGGCGGCGCGGAGGAGCGGGTCGATCATCGGGATCAGCAGGCCCGTGGCGCGGGCGTTGATGGCGATGGACTTGTCCCAGTCCTTGGCGTCGACGCTGGCGGCGGGGGCGAGCGGGGCGGCATGAATGGCCGTATGCGCCCAGAGATCGACATGGCCCCAGCGATCATGGACGCTTCTGCACAGGTGGCGCATGGCATCGTCATTCGTGATGTCCATGGGCGCAAGCGTCAGGCCGCCTGCGCCGGGAAGGCCTGCGGATTTCACGCGATCATCCAGTTCCTCCAGCGCGCCCACGGTGCGGGCGACGGCGACGACATGCCAGCCACGCAGGGCAAGCTGTTCTGCCAAAGCCGCGCCGAGGCCGCGCGAGGCGCCGGTGACGAGGGCGATCTTCTGGGTCATGCGTCAGGCTCCGTGGCTGGCCGGGCGTGGGTATTTTATCCAAGGTAAAGGGGCAAGGGCGCGCGCGCCCCGGAGCGGGGGCGGTTCCTTGCGCCTTGCGGGACGCGGGGGGCTTATTCGGCGGCCTTCATCTGGAAGCCTTCCTCGATCTTGTCCGAGGGGGCAACGGGGTAGTCCCCGGAGAAGCAGGCATCGCAATAGCGCGGGCTGGCAGGATCGCGGCCTGCCGCTTCGCCAGCGGCGCGGTAGAGACCGTCGAGCGAGATGAATTTCAGGCTGTCCACGCCGATCCAGTCGCGCATCTCATCCTCGGACATGGTGGCGGCGAGGAGTTTTGAGCGTTCGGGCGTATCGACGCCATAGAAGCAGGGCCAGGCGGTGGGTGGCGAGGCGATGCGGAAATGCACTTCGGCGGCGCCGGCGTCGAGGATCATGTCCTTGATCTTGCGGCTGGTGGTGCCGCGGACCACCGAGTCGTCCACGAGGATCACCCGCTTTCCCTTGATCAGCGCGCGGTTGACGTTGAGTTTCAGCCGCACGCCCATGTTGCGGATCTGTTCGGTCGGTTCGATGAAGGTGCGGCCCATGTACTGGTTGCGCGTGATGCCGAGGCCGAAGGGGATGCCGGATTCGGCTGCAAAGCCGATGGCGGCAGGGGTGCCGGAGTCGGGCACGGGGCAGACGAGATCGGCCTCCACCGGCGCCTCACGCGCCAGTTCCACGCCGATCTGGCGGCGGGTTTCATAGACCGAGCGGCCGCCGAGGATCGAATCGGGGCGCGAGAAGTAGACATGTTCGAAGATGCAGAAGCGGGATTTGGCCGGTGCGAAGGGCCGGAAGGTTTCGACCTTGCCGTTTTCGATGACCACCATTTCGCCCGGCTCGATCTCGCGCACGAAATCGGCGCCGATGATGTCAAGCCCGCAGGTTTCCGATGACAGCGCCCAACCGTGATCGGCGATGCGGCCGAGGACGAGGGGGCGGACGCCCAAGGGATCGCGCACGCCGATGAGTTTGGTGCGCGTCATGGCCACGACGGAGAAGGCGCCTTCGACCCGGCGCAGCGCATCCTTGATGCGTTCGGGGATGTTCTTCTGGATCGACCGCGCCATCAGGTGGATGATGCATTCGCTGTCGGACGAAGACTGGAAGATCGAGCCGCGTTCGATCAGTTCGCGGCGCAGGGCGGCGGCATTGGTGAGGTTGCCGTTATGCGCGATGGCGGCGCCGCCCATGGAAAACTCGCCGAAGAAAGGCTGCACGTCGCGGATGGCGGTCGCGCCTTTGGAGCCTGCGGTGGAATAGCGGACATGGCCGATGGACAATTCACCCGGCAGGGTGTCCATCACCTCGGCCTTGGTGAAGTTGTCGCGCACATAGCCGAAGCGGCGGGCGGAGTTGAAACCGTGTTCGGGGTGGTAGGCGACGATGCCGCCCGCCTCTTGCCCGCGATGCTGGAGCGCGTGCAGGCCGAGGGCCACGAAATTCGCCGCGTCGGCCACGCCGATCACGCCGAATACGCCGCATTCCTCCTTCAATTTGTCATCATCGAAGGGATGGGCGAGGAAGGGGCGCATGGGGCCTCCGAATCCGGGGATGGGTTGCCGCATGATCTAGTGCTTTGTCATGCCGCTGTCACGCCCCCTTTGCCGCGCCGCGGCGGTGCGGGGGTGCACAGATCGGCAGGGCGCGGATCAGCCAGAGGTGGTGGGGGCTGTCTCGGCCGGGGCGGCCTCGCCCACGCAGACCTGGGTCAGGTCATTGTAGCGGGCGACGATCCAGCCGGGCGCGTCAGAGGGCATCTGCGCGTCGATGTTTTCCTGGAAGGAGGCGAAGACGCGGGCGGAGCGGCTTTCATCCACCATCGGGATCGACTCGGCGGCGATGGCGCGATCATAGACGAGGAAGGCCACCGCGACGAGGAGGACGCCGCGCACCACCCCGAAGAGAAAGCCCAGACCCTGATCCAGACCACCCAGCGCGGTGCGGTGGATGGCCGAAGACAGCAGCGGCGTGAAGAGCGAGGCCACGATCAGGGCGGCGGCGAAGACCACGGCGAAGGCCGCGATGATGGACAATTCGCAGCTGTCGCCGAGAAATTCACCCACCACGGGCAATTCGCGGACAAGGGGCTGCACCGGCGCGGCGAAGAGGAAGGCCACGACAGCGGCCCCGAGCCAGCCGACGATGGCCATGGCTTCGCGCACAAAGCCACGGCTATAGGCGAGGATCGCCGAGAGCACGATGACGCCGGCGACGACCGCGTCGATCAGGGTGAAACCTTCCATTTGCCGTCCTGCTCCTGTCCTGCCGGGGCGTCAACCTGCCCCGAACATCTCGCCCACGAAGGCCGTGAGGTCGGGCATCTGACGCACCCGCATCCCCGCATCCGCCCCGAGTTTGGAGCGGTCCGGCGCAATCGCCTGTGAGAAACCAAGTTTCGAGGCTTCTTTCAACCTGTTTTCGGTCTGCCCGACGGGGCGGAGGGCGCCAGAGAGGGATATTTCGCCGAAAAGCACCATGTCGGGGGGGAGGGCCACGTCTTCGCGCGCCGACAGCAGGGCGGCGGCAACGGCGAGATCGGCGGCGGGTTCGGCGACGCGCATCCCGCCCGCGACGTTGAGAAAGACGTCAAGGCCCGCGAAGGGGATGCCGCAGCGCGCCTCGAGCACCGCGAGGATGGTGGAGAGGCGGCCGCTGTCGAGGCCCACGACGGTGCGGCGGGGTGTGCCGAGGTTCGAGGGCGCGACGAGGGCCTGGATTTCGGTCAGGACGGGGCGCGTGCCTTCGATCCCGGCAAAGACGGCGGAGCCGGGGGTGGTTTGCCCGCGATCCGACAGGAAGAGGGCCGAGGGGTTGGTGACCTGGGCGAGGCCGTCGCCCGTCATCTCGAACACGCCGATTTCGTCGGCGGGACCAAAGCGGTTTTTCACCGCGCGCAGGATGCGGAACTGGTGGCCGCGTTCGCCTTCGAAATAGAGGACGGTATCGACCATGTGTTCCACCACGCGGGGGCCGGCGATCTGGCCTTCCTTTGTGACGTGGCCGACGAGGATGATGGCCACGCCGCGCCGTTTGGCGAAGGTGACAAGTTCATGCGCGGCGGCGCGGACCTGGCTGACGGAGCCGGGGGCAGCTTCGACCGTGTCGAGCCACATGGTCTGGATCGAATCGATGATGGCAAGCTGGGGGCGTTCGGCATCGAGCGTGGTCAGGATGTCGCGCAGCGCGGTTTCGGCGCCAAGCGCCACGGGGGCATCCGAAAGGCCCAGACGCTGGGCGCGCATGCGGACCTGTGCCGAGGCCTCTTCGCCGGAGATGTAGAGGCATTTGAGGCCGCGCCGGGCGAAGCTTGCGGTGGCTTGCAGAAGAAGGGTGGATTTCCCGATGCCGGGATCGCCGCCCACGAGGATGGCCGAGGCGGGGACGAGGCCGCCGCCGAGGACGCGGTCAAGTTCATCCATGCCGGAGGCCGCGCGGGGGGGCGGGGCCTCTTCGGTGGCGAGGTCGGTGAGGGGGATGGTCTTCCCCTTGGCGCCCAGCGATTTGGGGCCGGTGGAGAGGGGGGCCTCTTCCACGATGGTGTTCCACGCCCCGCAGGCATCGCATTTGCCCGCCCATTTGCGGTGGACGGCCCCGCAGGCGGTGCAGGTGAAGGCGGGGGGGGCTTTGCTCATGCCCCCTCTGGTAGCGGTTGGGGGCGGGGGGTTCAAGCGCGGTGACGGTGCGAGAGGATCAGGGAAAGGCCCACGCAGGCCGTGAAAAGCCACAGGCCCCAGGCTGTTTCGACCTTGGCAAGGCCGGTGCTTTTGGCCAGCACGATGTAGAGCGCGATGAGGAAGACATCGGCCATGGCCAGCCGGCCCATCAGGCGCAGGGCGGGAAGGGCGCGGGGGGAGAGGAGGCCAAAGTCGATGAGCGCCACGCCGATCACCTTTGCGTAAGGGGCAAAGAGGGCGAGGAAGCTGACCAGCAGGGCCAATGCGGGATCGGCATCCCAGAGCGTTTGCAGGCCGGTGACGACCGAGATTTCCGCCATCCCGAGCAGCGGCAAAAGGCCCGCGCGCAGGAGCGGCGCGAACCACGCGATGGGGAAAAGCACCAGAAGCGACAGGTTCAGAAGGACGGGCGCGCGCATGGGCGCATTGGGCGCCATGCGCCGGTGCGGTGCAAGCCCCTGCGTGGGCGCGGCTCAGGCCGGTTTGGGCAATTGCACCACGGTCGCGTCGCGGGGATCATCAGCCTCGAGCGCGTAGCCAAGCTGGGGCAGGATCTCGCGCAGGTCGGCCTCCAGCCGCTTGATCTGCTGTTCGGCCTGACGTTCCTCGGCCTCGATATCGGTGAGCCAGCGGCGCAGTTCATCAGTCGTCTGGCGGGCCAGCATGATGCGGTCGGTCAGCGCCTGCACCTCTTCCTGGCGCTGTTGCAGGAAGGCGCGGGCGCGGGTGACGCGGGCATCGGAATAGGTGCGGGCGAGGTCGCGGGTCGTAAAGCTCATCTCGGCGGCGAGTTGCAGCAATTCGGGTTCCAGATGCGCAAGGTCGGGATGCTGGCGCAGGTGGGCGAGCCGGGCGCGGATGGCTTCGAATTCGCCGGACAGGGCAAAGACCCCGGCGCGATCGGCGGCATGGGCGATGCGATAGGCCTGCGCCACGTCTTCCAGACCCATGGCGAAGTTGCGGTGGCTGCGTTCCAGCCGGGCCATGCGGGCATTGGCAGGCAGAAAGAGGCACAGGAGGAGGAGGAGCGCGGTCAGGCCAAGCTGCGCCCACATGCCGGCATCGGGCAGGGCCGTCTGGCCAAAGGAAAGTATGAGCGCGGGCCAGGGCAGGTGGCCCAAGGCCGCGGTGGCGCTGAGCGTGACGAGGGCGAGCGCGAGGATCACCAAGAGGCCATGGGCAGCGGATTGCAGCGCGCGCAGGGCCATGCGCAGGTTGCCGGAAAGGACGGGGGACATCGGGCGTACTCACACACTCTTTACCACGTTGCACAGGCAAGCGCAGGCGCACCAGATTCGGCAAATGGTTTTGCGCGCGGCGGGGATGGACTGGGACAGTGCGCGGGGGCGGTGGGTGATCGTTTCGATAAGCGAAACAATCAGGCGCGGAAAAGCACCACGATGGCGCAGACGGGCAGCACCCAGAGAAGCGTGCCCACGATCCAGTGCCCCCAAATCGGCGCGGGCCATTCGCCCAGCACATGCCGCCCCCAGGCCCAGACGAGCCAGAGCCAGCAGAGGATGGAGAAGACGAGGCTGATCTGCTGCGCCTCGGGGAGTGCGGGCTGCCAAGGGGCCACGAGCCACAGGCAGAAGGCGCAGGCGAACAGGGCCAGCGCGCCCGCGCCTTCGACGCGCTGGCGCCATCCGGCAAGGGCGGCCACGGCGATGGTGGCGGGGACGGCGGCGACAAGGCCGCGGATCAGGCCGGAGGCGGAGAGGGTGGCAAGCGCCTGTTCCGCGACCGCCTCCATCAGCGCACCGCGGCGATGGGGCCAGTGGCCCGACCGTGGATGAATTGCTGGACGTAGGGATCGGTGGTGGTGTCGAGATCGGCAATGGGGCCGGTCCACTGGATCAGGCCGTCATGTAGCATGGCGACGCGGTCGGCGATGGCGCGTACGGAGGACATGTCATGGGTGATGGTCATGGCGGTGGCGCCCATCTCTGTCACGATCTCGCGGATCAGGTCATTGATGACGCCGGCCATGATCGGGTCAAGCCCGGTGGTGGGTTCGTCGAAGAAGATGATTTCAGGGCTTGCCGCGATGGCGCGGGCGAGGCCCACCCTCTTTTGCATCCCGCCCGAAAGTTCGGCGGGGAAGAGGTCGGCTGTTTCGGGTTTCAGGCCCACGCGGCGGAGTTTTTCGATGGCGATGTCGCGTGCCTCGGCCTTTGGGCGTTTGGTGGGGCCGCGCATCAGGCGGAAGGCCACGTTTTCCCAGACGCGGAGGCTGTCGAAGAGGGCGCCGCCCTGGAAGAGCATCCCGAAGCGGGCGAGGAAGGCATCGCGGTCGGCTGTGGTGACATCCTGCCCGTCCAGCGTGATGGTGCCCGTGTCGTGCTGGACGAGGCCGAGGATGCATTTGAGCAGCACGGATTTCCCGGTGCCGGAGCCGCCGATGATGACCATGCTCTGGCCTGACGGGATGGTCAGGTCCACCCCGCGCAGGACGCGGTTCTTGCCGAAGGTCTTGGTGACGCCGGAGAGGGTGATCATGCGGAGAAGAACAGTTCGGTGAGGATGTAGTTGGCGGCAAGGATCAGGACGGAGGCCCCCACCACGGCGGATTTGGTGGCAGTCCCTACGCCTTGCGCGCCGCGCCCCGAATTCATGCCGTGATAGCAGCCCATCAGCGCCACGATGAAGCCGAAGGCGGCGCCTTTCCAGATGCCCGACACCACGTCCCAGGTTTCCAGAAAATCAACCGTGTTCTGCAGGTAAGTGGTGGAGTTGAAGCCAAGGCGGTTGACCCCCACCAGCCAGCCGCCCGCGATGCCGATGGCATCGCCCACGGCGACGAGGACGGGAACGGCCAGCGTGGCGGCCAACACGCGCGGCACGGCGAGGTATTTGATCGGGTTGGTGGAGAGGGTCACCAGCGCGTCGATCTGTTCGGTGACCTTCATCGTGCCGATCTCCGCCGCGATGGAGGAGGCGACGCGGGCGGCAACCATCAGGCCGCCCAGGACCGGGCCAAGCTCGCGCACCATGCCGATGGCGACGATGGAGGGAACCACGGCCTCTGCGTTGAAGCGCGCGCCGCCGGAGTAGATTTGCAGGGCCAGTGCGCCGCCGGTGAAGACAGCGGTCAGGCCCACGACGGGCAGCGAGAACCAGCCGATCTGCATCAGCGCGTGGAAAAATTCGCGCGGGTAGAAGGGCGGGCGGAAGATATGGCCGATCACGCTGGCGGCAAAAAGGGCCACGCGCCCGATGGCGGCGAGTGCTGCCAGCACGGGCCGCCCGATTGCGGCAAGGGGCGCGGTGAGCGCGGTCACGCCTGCCCCCCCTGACGGGTGACGTAGCGGCGGGCGTAGCGGGGGCCGAGCGAGGTGAGTATTTCATACCCGATCGTGCCAGCGATCGCGGCGAGGTCATCGACACCCTGATGCGGACCGAGGATGTCGAGGCTGCGCGGCACCTCGGCCAGATGGCCGATATCGGCGGTGATGAGGTCCATCGAGACGCGGCCGATCAGCGGGACGGGCGTGTCGCCATCCCAGAGATGGACCTTGTTCGACAGGGTCCGGGGCAGGCCATCGGCATAGCCCGCTGACAGGGTGGCGACGGTGGTGGGGCGGTCGGCGGTCCAGCTGTTGGCGTAGCCCACGGTTTCGCCCTGCGCCACCGCGCGGGTCTGGATGACGGGAAGCGAGAGGGTGACGGCGGGGTGGGCCTGCGCGAAGGGCTGGCCGCCGTAAAGGCCCACGCCGGGGCGGGTGAGATCGAAATGGTAGTCGGGGCCGAGAAGGATGCCACCCGTGGCGGCAAAGCTGCGCGGGATGCCAAGGCCATCGGTCATGCGGTGGAACTGCGCCAGTTGGCCTTGGTTCATCGGGTGGTCGGGTTCATCGGCGCAGGCGAGGTGGGACATCAGGAATTCCGGCCCCGCCTTCAGCACGATGGGCGCGATGGCGCGCCATTCGGGTTCTTCCAGACCCAGACGGTTCATGCCCGTGTCAAGCTGGATGCCGAAGGGATGGCCGGGCAGGGATTCGAGGTGGCGGGTGACCTGCTGGACCGAATTCAGCATCGGGGTGAGGTCGAGATCGTGGATCATCTCGGTATCGCCCGCCATATGGCCGCCAAGGATGCCGATCTGCGGGCCGGGGCCGAGGATCTGGCGCAATCTTGCGCCTTCCTCAGCGACGGCGGTGAAGAAGCGCCGCGCGCCCGCGCGGGCCAGCGCCGGGGCGACACGGTCGATCCCGAGGCCGTAGGCATCGGCCTTGACGACGGCGGCGGTCTGGGTGCCGGGGGCGGAGTGGCGATCCAGCGCGCGCCAATTGGCGGCGATGGCGTCGAGGTCGATGGTGAGGAGTGCTGTGGCCATGGTCCGCGCGTTTTCGGCAGGGGCGGGTGCGGGGTCAAGGGAATTCTGGTGGCGGGGGGCATCGGGTGGCGGAGGCGTGATCTTGCGGCGTGATCTTGGGGAGCGGCTCGCGCCGCGTGCCTTTCCTGTCGCCTGCGCGCTGCCGCGCTGCGGCTCCGCTGTCAGGGGACGTTCCGTCCCCTCTGTCCGTGCGCTGCGCGCCCGGCCATTCACCCCTTGAGGGTATTTTTCGCCAAGATGAAGGCGGGTGGCATCCGGATCAGTCGCGCAGGCCCGCCATGGCGCGGTCGAGATGGACATAGCCGCCATCGACAAAGAGCCATTGGCCGGTGGTATGGCCTGCGCGGGGCGAGAGGGTGAAGACGACCGTGTCGGCCATTTCGCTATCGAGCGTCATGCGTTGCCCAAGGGGGATGCGGCGCGTGATCTCGGCCAGTTTTTCGGCGCGGTTGGGAAAGGTGTCGAGCCAGGCGTCATACATGGGGGTGAGGACCTCGGCCGGGATGACGGCGTTGACGCGCACGCCATGGGGGGCAAAGGCGGCGGCCCATTCGCGGGTGAGGCCCAGTTGCGCGGCCTTGGCGGCGACGTAAGCCGAGGTGGAGCCCTGGCCTGTGACGCCGGTCTTGGAGGAGATGTTAACGATGGCGCCCTTTTGCGCCTTGAGGTCGTCCTGCAGGAGATGGGCGAGGGTGTAGTAATGGATCAGGTTCTGGTCGAGCGAGGCGCGGAAGGCGGCAGGGCCTGCGTCGAGACCCACCCCGTCATTCGTGCCTGCATTGTTTACAAGGCCATAGACCTGCCCCCAGCGGGCGTGGACATCATCCACGGCGCGGGTGATCTGGTCGTCTTGCGACAGATCCACCTGCACGAAGCCCGATTTCGGCTGAAGCGCGGCCAATTCGGCCATGAAGGCCGGATCGGGCGCGCGGCGGGCGAGGATGACGGGGATGGCGCCTTCTGCGGTGAGGCGGCGGCTGATCGCGCCGCCGATGCCTTGGCCGCCGCCCGTGACGATGACGACCTTGTCGGTCAGCAGCAGGTCCATGATGCCCCCCTCAATATCCGCCGCCGTCGCCCTGCCAGGGCTGGGCGAGGTTGCCGAAGCGGGTGAAGCGGCCTTCGAAGCTAAGCTCCACCGTGCCGATGGGGCCGTGGCGCTGTTTGCCGATGATCACCTCGGCCTTGCCATGGACGCGGTTCATCTTGTCGAACCATTCGGCGAAGCGCGGATCATCCTCCGGCGGCTTGAGGCGTTCGTGGTAGTATTCGTCGCGATAGACGAACATGACGACGTCGGCATCCTGTTCGATGGAGCCGGATTCGCGCAGGTCAGACAGTTGCGGGCGCTTGTCGTCGCGGGATTCGACCGTCCGGCTGAGCTGGGACAGGGCCACGACGGGGATGTTGAGTTCCTTGGCGATGGCCTTGAGACCTTGGGTGATTTCCGAGACTTCCTGCACGCGGTTCGTCTCGCCCCGGCCGGTGCCTTTGAGCAGCTGGAGATAGTCCACCATCAGCACGTCAAGGCCATGGGTGCGTTTCAGGCGGCGGGCGCGGGCGGCGACTTGGCTGATGGGCAGGGCGGGCGTGTCGTCGATATAGAGCGGGCAGGATTCGAGGGATTTGGCCGCGTCGACGAAGCGGCGGAATTCCTCTTCGGTCATGTCGCCGCGGCGGATCTGTTCGGAGGGCACTTCGGACGCCTCGGACAGGATCCGGGCGGCGAGTTGTTCGCTGCTCATCTCAAGCGAGAAGAAGCCCACGACGCCGCCATCCACCGCGCCTTCGCTGCCATCCTGGGTGCGGCCCCGGCGATAGGCCTTGGCGATGTTGAAGGCGATGTTGGTGGCGAGCGAGGTCTTGCCCATCGAGGGGCGGCCCGCGAGGATGAGAAGGTCAGAGGGGTGCAGACCGCCCAGCTTGCGGTCGAGATCGACGAGACCGGTGGAAATGCCGGCAAGGCCACCGCCGCGCTGATAGGCGGCATTGGCGGAATTCACCGCCTCGGTCGTGGCGCGCAGGAAGGAGACGAAGCCGCGCTGGGCGGTGCCCTGTTCGCCGAGCTTGTAGAGGTGCTGTTCAGCCTCGGTGATCTGTTCGCGGGGCTCGGATGTGACATCGACCTTGGCGGCCTTGGCGGCGATGTCGCGGCCAAGCGAGATGAGTTCGCGGCGGACGGCGAGATCGTAGATCATCTGGGCATAGTCGCGGGCGGCGAAGGCCGAGATCGCGGCCCCGGCGAGGCGGACGAGATAGGCGGGGCCGCCGAGTTCCTTCAGCCCGTCATCATCCTCGAAAAAAGGTTTGAGGGTGACAGGGGAGGCAAGCGCGTTCTTCTGGATGCGGGCGGCGCATTTGTCGAAGATGCGCTGATGGACCGGATCGAAGAAATGGTCGGCCTTCACAAGGCTGGAGATGCGGTCGAACACATCGTTGTTCGTGAGGATCGCGCCAAGCAGTTGCTGTTCGGCCTCGATGTTGTGCGGCAGCGCCTCGGGTTCCGGGGCGGGGGCGACGCTGGGCAGGTTGGGGCGGAGGGTCGCGATTTCGGTCATGTCTGCCTCGGTTTATTGACGGCCGGGGTCGCATATGCCCCGGTTCGGCCTGCGGGAACAGGCGGGAACAACCCTGTGGAAAAGCGCGCGGCGAGTCGCGCGCCGGAGGTTCATCCTACCATATCTTGCGGGACTTGTCCGAGACTGCCCCCAGCCGGGGTTGGTGTCCATTTGGCAGGCGCTGAGTCCTGCACAAATTACCCACAAGGCCACCCACAGGAATCTTTACCTGTCGTTCAGGATTTCACGCCAGCGGACTGGCGGGCGGCCTGCCACGCGCGCGGATCGCGAAGGAACGCCTCGACTTCGGCCAGTGTCGCGTTGTCGAAGGCCTTGCTGGCCCGGGCCTCGGCCAGAACGTCCCACCAGGTGCAAAGATGGTGCAGGGCCACGCCGTGATCGGCAAGGCGCTGGGTCGTTTCGGGGAAGATGCCGTAGTAGAAAATGACGGCGGTATGGCCACAGGTCGCCCCGGTTTCGCGGATCGCATCGACAAAGGAAAGCTTCGAGCCGCCATCGGTGGTCAGGTCTTCGACCAGAAGCACGCGCTGGCCTTCGGTCATCGCGCCTTCGATGCGGGCATTGCGGCCGTAGCCCTTGGGTTTCTTGCGCACATAGGTCATCGGCAGGGCGAGGCGTTCCGCCACCAGCGCGGCGAAGGGGATGCCTGCGGTTTCGCCACCGGCGATGTTGTCAAACGCCTCGAACCCCGCGTCACGCATCACGGTGACAGCGAGGAAATCCATCAGGGCAGAGCGGATGCGCGGGTAGCTGATCAGTTTGCGGCAGTCGATATAGGTGGGCGACGGCAGGCCAGAGGCCAGGGTGAAGGGCGTCTCTGCGTTGAAATGGACGGCCTTGATCTCCAGCAGGGCACGGGCGGTGAGGCGGGCGATTTCCTCTCTCGGGGGGAAGGCGGTGGGGATCATCTGGCAACTCCGGTAGGCGAGCCCGAAAATCTTTCGACGAAAGATTTTCGGGCGGGAGAGAAGAATTTTCGCCGAAAATTCTTCGGCGCGGCGGCGGGGCGAAAAATTTTCTGCGAAAATTTTTCGCGCAGGTCAGGCCTCCACATGCCAGTGCACGGGGAAGCCGGGATCAAAGACGGTGACGGGGCCTGCTTCGGTGAAGATCTTCGCGGGCCACTGCGCCGCCGCACCTTTGGTGAGGGTGATGCGCTCTTCGTTCGGGGGAAGGCCATAGAAGCGCGGACCGTTGAGCGCGGCGAAGGCTTCCAGCCGGTCGAGGGCGCCCTCTTCTTCGAACACATGGGCGAGAAGTTGCATCGTATTGGTCGCAGTGAAGCATCCCGCGCAGCCGCAGGCATGTTCCTTCAGCGCATCCACATGCGGCGCGCTGTCGGTGCCGAGGAAGAAGCGCGGGTCGCCGGAGGTGGCCGCCGCGCGCAGGGCAAGGCGATGCTTCTCGCGCTTTGCCACGGGCAGGCAGTAGTAATGCGGCTTGATCCCGCCCGCGAGGATATGGTTGCGGTTGATGATCAGGTGGTGGGTGGTGATCGTCGCGCCGAGGGTGTCATTGCCTGCACGGGCATAGGCCACGCCTTCCTCGGTAGTGATATGTTCCATTACCACGCGCAGTTCGGGCAGGCGGCGTCGCAGCGGATCGAGGACGGTGTCGATGAAGACGGCCTCGCGGTCGAAGATATCGACCTCATGCGTGGTCACTTCGCCATGGACGCAGAGGGGCAGGCCGATCTCGGCCATCCGCTCCAGCACCGGCATGACCTTGGCGATGTCACGCACGCCGGAATGGGAATTGGTGGTGGCGCCCGCGGGGTAGAGTTTCACCGCGGTCACGATGCCCTCGGCATGGGCCGCCGCGACATCCGCGGGATCTGTGCCTTCGGTAAGGTAGAGGGTCATCAGCGGGGTGAAGGTCATCCCCTCGGGCAGGGCGGCACGGATGCGGTCGCGATAGGCGGCGGCCTGTGCCCCCGTCACCACGGGCGGGACGAGGTTCGGCATGATGATGGCGCGGGCGAAGTGGCGGGCGCTTTCGGGCAGAACGCCCTGAAGCATCGCGCCGTCGCGCAGGTGGAGGTGCCAGTCATCAGGGCGACGGAGGGTGAGGCGCTGGGTCATTCCTTGCGCCTAGCGCAACGCTGGCAGGCTTTCCAGTGCAGAATGACGCGCCGCGTCGGCGGGCGACGATCGGCGCGCTGCTGTGTCGGCGCTGCCCCGCACCCAAAAGGTCAATCAGTGGTCGCGCTGCCGGTGCCGGCGCCGCCGTTTGGCGCGGATGGCGCGGGGTCGATTGCGGGGGATGCCCCGGGCGGCAGGCCAAGTTTCGCCTCAAGGTCCAGCATCTTGCGGCGGTAGCGCGGCCCGCCGAGGCGGCGCACCACGGACCGGCAGATCATCAGCGCCAGACGCGGGCGCTGGGCCAGTTCGGCCTTGCGCAGTATGTTGCGCAAATAGGGGGCGAAGCGGCGACGGATGCGCCAGAGGCGGGCAAAGCTCTGCCGGTCAAGCCGCGCCTCGCAGGCCGCGGTCAGAAGCGCGGGCAGGAGGCCGGTATGTTCGATCGCGTTCTCGATCGAATCGCCGAAATGCCGGGCGGGCAGAGGGGTTACCCAATCGGCGCGGAACAGCGCGGCATGCATGGCGTTTTCGGGGAGGTGCGGGTCATAGATCACGAAGACCCGTGCCGCGCCTTCGGTCATGTCCGGCGCGTAGCCATAGCGCGAGGTGAAATCGAGCCGCCGCTTGGCCGTCGCCCTTTGATCCCAACCGGCCACTGCCGGATCGAGCGTGGCGCGCGGGCTGATGGCCAGCACCGTGGCGCCCGGCGCGCAAACGCAATAGGCGCAGGCCGCATAGCCGCCATCGCCTGCACCGTAGAACAGGACGCGGTCGAAATCCTCGAAGAACGCCTCATCCACCAGCCGGTCGAAATAACCCCAGACCTTGGGGTCGCGGAACCATGTCTCGCCGTCGCAGATGACGGTCAGATGCGACCAGCCATTGGCGACGGCCACGTCATGACCAAAGGGCATCTGCCCCTTGCGGGCGAGGATGCGGTCGAGCGATTCGAAGGAGACCAGAAGGATCGGGCCGTCATCGTGGAAATAGGCCCAGTGCCGGGATCCGAGCGGTTCGAAATACCCCTCTTCGGCACAAAGCTCCTCGATCCGGTCGATCCAGTCTTCGCGCGGCAGTGCTGGCGCTGCCGCGTCGTTGGACGGCGTGGCCAGGTCGGGATCCATGTCTGTGACATCGCCATCGGCGCGGTCGTTCATCGGCGTTGGCCTTTTCTGCTCGGGTCGGTCGCGGGCATGTCCCGGACTCGGGTCTTTCGACACTTGATCGTCAGCCTAGCGAAGGCAAACGGCAAGTTTGTGGCATGAAGGGTGCGGAACGGGGCATTTGGAAAGCCGTTCGGTGGCGGTCCTTGGGGATTTCCGCAAGAAATTGCCGACTAGCGGGGGGGCACCGCGTGGGTCCAGATGAGCCGCGCCTCCGCCGCCGAAAGGTGGCGCGTGGGGGGCGTCATCAGCAGGCGGCCGAAGAGGGCGCGGAAGGCTTCGTCGCGCATCAAGGCCTGAAACCGGGCGCGACGCCAGTCAAAAGCCGCGCGGTGCAGGCGGGCAAGTGCCGCATCGGCCATGAGTTCGGCCAGAAGGGCGTGGCTCGGCAGGCCGAGGATCGTGCGATCCTCACTGTCGCAGAGGTTGCGGTCGATCCAGTAGCCAAGATCAAAGCCCGAGGCATCGCGATTGGCGCGGCCCCGGTCGGCCTTGACGAGATAGCCCTCCATGCTTCCCAGCGCGTAATGGTTCATCTGGGCAAGCGTGTAATGCGGTTGCCCCAGCGCCGAGAAGATGCGCTGCGGCCCGCCCGGCAGGGGACGGCCGGCACTGTCGAACCAGCGCTGGCGGTCATTCACCTGCCCCTTCGGACGGTGGACACCCGGCTGGCCGAAGCGGCCATCGTTGCGGTAGAGCGTCTTGAACATCACCGCGCGCCAGGGCCATTCCAACGGGTCGGGCGCCGCGCGGGTGAAGGTTGCGGTCACCGGGGCATCGGTCAGGGACACCTGTCCGGCATTGCCGAACATGCGCCAGGTCAGGGTGATGGCATCGGCCTCGGGCAGGGCGCGCAGCAGTGCCGGAATAGTGCGGTCCCCCACATGGACATTCACGAACTCGTCGACGTCGAGGACGATGATCCAGTCGGCCGCACGGGTCAGCGGATGGCGCGCCGCCAGATGCAGCGCCTGCCATTGCGGCCCCTTGTCATGCGGGCCGTCGTTGCGGACATGGGTGAGCCAGCCCAGTTCGGCCAGCCGGTCCAGCATCAGGTCGGTGCCATCCGTGCAATCGTTCGAAAACACGAGGATGTCCGTCACGCCCGCGGCGCGGTGATGGGCGAGCCATTCCAGAAGGAAGCTGCCTTCATTGCGGACGGTCAGGATCGCAAGCACACGCATGACAGCAGCGATAGCATGGGCGGTGGGGGGATGGGAACGCCCCCCTCCATTGGTCGCATGCCAGCCTGTGGCCGCTTGACCCCATGGAGGGGAGGGGCCAACCATCACCCGGGCGCCACCGGGGCATAGCCATGACCCGCGCGCAGCCGGGCAGCCCGAGGCAGGAGAGAGCGGTGCAGCATTTGCCATCATCCATCGACGCGGTGCAGACGCTTCTGGCGGGGCAGGGCTATGTTGCCTCGCGCGCCTTGGCCACCGTGGTGTTCCTGTCGCTGCGGCTGGGTCGGCCCCTGTTTCTGGAAGGCGAGGCGGGCGTCGGCAAGACCGAGATCGCAAAGGTCCTCGCCTCGGCGCTGGGGCGGCGGCTGATCCGGCTGCAATGCCATGAAGGGATGGATGCGGCCTCGGCGGTCTGTGAATGGAACTTTGCGGCCCAGATGATCGCGATCCGCACGGCCGAGGCGGGAGGAGGGGCCGACGCGCAGACGCTGCGGGCGGAACTCTTCACCGAGGATTATCTGATCGAACGCCCGCTTCTGGCGGCGATGCGCCCGCAGGCGGGCGGCCCGCCGGTCCTGCTGATCGACGAGCTTGACCG
Organism: Paragemmobacter ruber; assembly: GCF_009908315.1. Taxonomy (GTDB): domain Bacteria; phylum Pseudomonadota; class Alphaproteobacteria; order Rhodobacterales; family Rhodobacteraceae; genus Paragemmobacter; species Paragemmobacter ruber. The sequence continues at coordinate 619,902 of NZ_JAAATW010000003.1, read as the reverse complement.
CAGCGACGAGCCGTTCGAGGCCTTCCTGCTTGAGGCATTGTCGGATTTCCAGGTCACGATCCCGGAACTTGGCTCGGTCAAGGCGCCCGCGCCGCCCATCGTCATCCTGACCTCGAACCGCACGCGCGAGGTGCATGACGCGCTGAAACGGCGCTGCCTCTATCACTGGGTGGATTATCCCGGTTTTGAACGCGAACTTGAAATCCTGCGCGCCCGCGCCCCCGAAGCGCAGGACCGCCTCAGCCGCGAGGTGGTGGCCTTCGTGCAGCGCCTGCGCTCGGAGGACCTGTTCAAGAAACCCGGCGTGGCCGAAACCATCGACTGGTGCAAATGCCTGCTGGCGCTTGACGTGATCCAGCTGTCGCCCGAGGTCATCGCCGACACGCTGGGGGCGATCCTGAAATATCAGGACGACATCCAGAAGCTGCAGGGATCCGAGGCGAAGAAACTGCTCGACGAAGTCAAGAAAGGCTTGGTCTTCACGTGACATGGCCCCTTCATCTTGGCCCAAATACCCATCTTGCGACATCTGCCCCGGGCGCCTTCGGTGAAGGAGGGGATCGGGGGGGTACGGGGGGACGATTGCCCCCCCGCTTCGCCCAAGGTAGGCCACAGTGATGGACGCACCGGCCCTGCCAGAGGATGGCAAGCTTTCCCACAACATCGCCCATTTCGCGCGCGCGCTGCGGCGGGCGGGGCTGCCCATCGGGCCGGGGCGCGTGATCGACGCGATCCGGGCGGTGGAGGCGGCAGGATTTACCGAGAAGGTGGATTTCTACTGGACGCTGCATGCCTGTTTCGTCAGCCGCCCGGAACAGCGCGCGGTCTATGATCAGGTCTTCCGGCTCTACTGGCGCGATCCGCAGTTTCTGGAACACATGATGACGCTGCTTCTGCCCGCGGTGCGCGGCGTGCAGGAGGATCGCCTTGCCGATGCGGCCGAGAAGCGGGCGGCAGAGGCGCTGCTTGATGGCCACGGGATCGACCTGCCCGACCGCGAGGGCGAGGCGCGGGACGATGACGCGCAGATCGAGATCGATGCCTCCTCTACCATGTCGCATGAAGAGCGGCTCAAGACGCTCGACTTCGAACAGATGAGCATGGCCGAGGTGGCCGAGGCCAAGCGGATGCTGGCGCGGCTGGCGCTGCCGGTGCGGCCCCTGATTACGCGGCGGATGGTGGCCGATCTTGCCGGGCGGCGGATCGACGGTCGGCGCACGCTGCGCGGGGCGCTGCGGCAGGGCGGCGAGGTGACGCGGCTGATGCACAAGGCACCCGGCGCGCGGTGGCCGAACCTTGTGGTGCTTTGCGATATCTCGGGCTCCATGAGCCAGTATTCGCGGCTGGTGCTGCATTTCGTCCATGCCGTGGCCAACCGCAAGGGGCAAGGTTGGGCGCGGGTGCATGCCTTCACCTTTGGCACGCGGCTGACGAACATCACCCGCCATCTGCGCAACCGCGATGTGGATGCCGCGCTGAAGGCGGCAGGGGCCGAGGCGCAGGATTGGTCGGGCGGCACGCGGATCGGGGCCTGTTTGCGGGCCTTCAACCGCGACTGGTCGCGCCGGGTGCTGGGGCAGGGGGCGGTGGTCCTGCTCATCACCGACGGGCTGGATCGCGACGACACCGGCGCGCTGGCGGCCGAGATGGAGCGGCTGCATCTGTCCTGTCGCCGCTTGATCTGGCTGAATCCCCTGCTGCGCTGGGAAGGCTTTGCCCCGCGCGCCAGCGGCATCCGCGCCATGCTGCCGCATGTGGACAGCTTTCGCGCGGGCCATTCCATCGCCTCGTTGCAGGCTTTGGGGCAGGCCATATCCGAAGCGCACGACACCGGCGAGAAGGCGCGTCTTATGGCGCTGATCGGCGCGGATTAGGCGGCTGATTGCCGAAATCAGGCCCGGGATATGGGCATGATATCGCATAGCAGGGGCAAAAACGTGCATCAGGGGACAGCTGCGCCCAAGTGTAGGGGGCATCAATTGGAAGGATGTTGCGTATGAAAAGGCTTTTGATCTCGACCACGGCCCTGTCGGTGGCGCTCACGCAGATCGCGCCCTTGCCGCTCATGGCCCAGAGCATGACCGAGGATGGCAGCATCATCGCGCCGGACGGCACCGTTCTGTGCCAAGGCGGCGGCGAGACGCCCTGTGATCTGAATGCCGTGATGGAGCAGATGGCCGCCGAGGCCGCAGCCCAGGCCGAGGCCGAGGCGGCAGCGGCCGCGCAGGCAGAGGCAGAGGCAGAGGCCGCCGCCGCCGCGGAAGCCGCCGCGCAGGCAGAGGCGGAAGCGGCTGCCGCAGCCGCGGCAGAAGCCGCAGCGCAGGCCGAGGCAGAGGCCGCCGCCCAGGCGCAGGCACAGGCCGAGGCGGAAGCCGCGGCGCAGGCGGAAGCGGAGGCTGCGGCACAGGCTGAGGCTGCGGCACAGGCCGACGCCGAAGCGGCGGCGCAGGCTGAGGCGGAAGCGGCAGCTGCCGCTGCCATCGCCGCGCAACAAGAGGCCGAGGCGGCAGCCGCCGCAGAAGCCGCCGCAGCGGAAGAGGCCCCCGCCGAGGAATTGGTGATCGAGGAAGCCCCGGCAGAGCAGGTCGTCACGGAAGACGCTGCCCCGGAGGAAATTGCCCCTGATGAAACGGCCACGCAGGAGGCCCCTGCCGAAGAGGTGGTGACCGAGGAAGCCACGACGGAAGAAGCGCCTGCCGAGGAGGTGGTGACCGACGAGGCCGCGACGGAAGAGGCACCTGCTGAAGAGGTGGTGACTGACGAGGCCGCGACGGAAGAAGCCCCTGCCGAAGAGGTGGTGACTGACGAGGCCGCGACAGAAGAAGCCCCTGCCGAAGAGGTGGTGACCGACGAGGCCGTGACGGAAGAAGCGCCCGCCGAAGAGGTGGTGACGGACGAGGCCGCGACGGAAGAGGCCCCTGCCGAGGAGGTGGTGACTGACGAGGCTGCGACGGAAGAAGCGCCTGCCGAAGAAGTGGTGACCGAAGACGCCGCGACGGAAGAAGCCCCCGCCGAGGAGGCCGTGGCTGTGGAAGCGGTTACCGATCCCGCCGTTCTGGTGGATCCGGCCGCCCCCGAGGCCCCGACCGAAGAAGCGGTGGAGACGCTGAGCACCCTTCTCGCCACGCCAGAAGGCGTGAGCCCCGAAGCGGTGGGCGAGGCGGCGGCGCTGGCCCCGGTCGAGGTGATCGAAGGCCAGCCGGTGGAGATCACGGAATCCCCCGACGCGACCGATGTGATCGTGCAAGAGATCACCGAGGCCACCACCCGATCGTCGGCCGAGGATTTCGCGGCCCCCGCCTCGGCCAATCTGGCGGCGGCGGCGGCGGCATCGAACGATGATGACGGCCTGACCGATCTGCAGAAGTTCGGGCTTGTCGCGCTGGGCGCGCTGGCCGTGGGCGCGATCATCAACGCCAATCAGGATCGGGTCGTTGCCAATACGGGCGACCGGGTCGTGGTGCAGCGCGGGAGCGGCGATTACTACGTCTATCGCGATGATGACACGCTTCTGCGGCGGCCGGGGTCGAACGTGCGGACCGAAACCTTCCGTGACGGATCGACGCGCACCATCGTGGAGCGCGGGGATGGCACGCAGGTGGTGACGATCCGCGATGCGACGGGCCGCGTGCTGCGCCGGGCGACCTATGATGAGCTGGGCCGCGAGATCGTGCTGATCGACGACCTCTATCCCGAGGAGCGGATTGACGTGGCAACCCTGCCGCAACCGCGCGGGCGGGTGATCAGCCTGTCCTCGTCTGAGGGGGACGCGCTGCTGCGCGCCCGGATGGCGGCGCTGGATGCACAGGAACTGGGGCGCAGCTTCAGCTTGCGGCAGGTCCGCGACGTGCCCGAAGTGCGGCGTCTGGCGGCGACGGTCGATGTGAACAACATCACCTTTGAGACCGGGTCGGCGGCGATCCAGCCGGGACAGGCAGAATCGCTCGCCTCGCTGGGCCGCTTCATGCAGTCGATGATCGAGGAGAACCCCAACGAGATCTTCCTGATCGAGGGGCATACCGATGCCGTCGGCTCGGCCGCGCTGAACCTGACGCTGTCGGATCGTCGGGCGGAAAGCGTGGCCTTGGCGCTGACTGAATATTTCGACGTGCCGCCGGAGAACCTGGTCGTGCAGGGCTATGGCGAATCGGACCTGCGGATCGACACGCAAGAGGCCGAGCGGCAGAACCGCCGCGTGGCGGTGCGGGTGATCACGCCGCTTCTGCGGACGGCAGAGATCCGCTGACCGGCGCAGCCGTTGAATGATTTGGGCGCGCCGCGGATCGCAGGATCCGCGGCGCGGTCATTTTCGGCCATAGATCCGGGCCTTGGCTAAGCTGCGGGCGGGTTTGGCCGTCATGATAGCCATGATTGCACATATGCCCGCCCTTGCACCGCCCTTGCCGCTTTCGGCCGCCCCGCCGCTTTCACCATGGGGGCGCGGGGGGTTCTTGCGCGGGACGCATCTCCTAACGATGGATGGCCCCGTCCCGGTGGAAGAAATCGAACCGGGCGAGGCGGTCATGGATCCGCAGGGGCGGCCGCATTTCGTGCTGTGGCAGGGGGGCTGTGCGTGGCAGCCGCAGGGCGGCGCAAGCGATGATCCGGGCCGTCCGATCCGCATCTTCGCCAATGCCTTCGGACCCGGCATCCCGCGCCGCGACCTGCGCCTGTCGGCGGCGCATCGCGTGGTGGTGGAGCGGGCGGGCGTTTCGTCCGCGCTGCGGGCGGATGCCCTTGGCCCCCATCGGGCGCGGATGGAAGGCGGGGATGAGCCGGTCTTCTACCATGCCATCGTCACCCGCGAGCCCTGTATCGTGATGGCCGAGAACCTGGCCTGTGCGAGTGCCTTTCCCGGGGAGGGCGCGATGTCCGATCCGGCAGGCCGCCCGCGGGGAGGCGGGCAGGGGGGCAGGGGTAAGCCTCTGACGGACGGAGGGATCGTCACGGCCTTGCGCTGATGGCACCTTTTGCCAGTGGCGCGGATTGCGCAGGCGGCGCATGATCCCGGCCGATGGAGGTGCCGATGACCGAGATACACGCGCAGTCTGCCGGGCGCAGCGACCATGACAGCATCCCCGAGATCGCCTTGGCCTGGCACCGCGACGGGCGCGGCGCGGTGCTGGCGACGGTGATCGAGACATGGGGATCGGCGCCGCGTCAGGCGGGGAGCCAGTTGGCGATTTCGGGCGCAAGCGAGATCATGGGATCGGTCTCGGGCGGCTGTGTCGAGGGCGCGGTGGTGACCGAGGCGCTGGCGGCGCTGGCGGACCGGCGGTCGCGGGTGCTGACCTTCGGGGTCAGCGATGAGACGGCTTTTGCCGTGGGGTTGGCCTGTGGCGGCACCATCCGGGTGCTGGTGGAGCCGGTGGGGGAAGGCGCAGAGGCGCTGCCTGAGGCGATGCTGGCGGATCTGGTGGCGGCGCGGGCGGCGCGTGCGGCGGTGGCGATGGCCGTGACGCCCGAGGGATGGCATCGCGCGCTGATCCGGCGCGGGGTGGAGGCGGCGGTGGATGCGCGCTTTCGGGCGGATCGGTCGGGGATGGAAGAGGACGGGCGGTTCATCGCCATCCACAACCCGCCCCTGCGTCTGATCGTGGTGGGGGCGGTGCATATTGCGCAGCCGCTTTTGCAGATGGCGCGGCTCTGCGGCTATGATCCGGCGTTGATCGACCCGCGATCCGCCTTCGGCTCTGTCGCGCGCTTTCCGGGGGAGCGGATCGTCGAGGACTGGCCCGACGAAGCGCTGGAGGCGCTGGCCCCCGATGCGCGCACGGCCATCGTGACGCTGACGCATGACCCAAAGCTCGACGATCCGGCGATCCGCGTGGCGCTGCGATCCCCCGTCTTCTACCTTGGCTGTCTGGGATCGACGCGGACCCATGCCAAGCGGGTGGAGCGGCTGCGCGCCGAGGGGTTCACCGAAGCCGAGATCGCCCGCATCCATGCCCCGGTCGGGTTGGACATCGGGGCCAAGACCCCGGCGGAAATCGCGGTGTCGGTCATGGCGCAGATCACCGCCACCTTGCGGAAGGGTTGAGATGTTCTTTGGCGAGGTGGCGCTGGAGGCGGCGGAAGGGGCGGTGCTGGCCCATTCCGAGGCGGTGCTGGGCGGGCGTATCCGCAAGGGCGTGGTGCTGGGGGCGGGCGAGATCGCGGCCTTGCGGGCGGCAGGGCTGGACCGCGTGACCGTGGCGCGGATGGAGGCGGGCGATGTGGGCGAGGATGCCGCCGCCGCGCGTCTGGCGGCGGCGCTGGTGCCCGATCCGGTGGCGCAGGGGATCCGTGTGGGGCAGGCCTTTACCGGCCGGGTGAACCTGAACGCGGTGGGGCCGGGGATCGTGGAGGTGGATGCGGCGGCGATCCACCGGCTGAACCTGATCCATCCGGCGATCACGCTGGCGACGCTGGCGCCGTGGCAGCGGGTGTCGGAGGGGGTGCTGCTTGGGACGGTGAAGATCATCGCCTATGGCGTGGCCGAGGCCGCGCTGGCGGCGGCCTGCGCGGCGGCGCGGGGGGCGATCCGGGTGCGCCCGGTGGTGTTGCGCGATGCGGGGCTGGTGCTGACCGATGCGCCGGGGCTGGAGCCCAAGCTGGTGGCCAAGGGGCGGCGGGCGATGGAGGGGCGGTTGCGGGCGCTGGGCATGCGGCTTGCGGGGGTGGAGACCGTGCCGCATGATGCGGGCGCGATCGCGGCGGCGCTGGGCCGCCTGCCCGGCGAGATGGTGTTGATCCTGACCGGGACGGCGACGTCTGATCTGTTTGACACGGCGCCGCAGGGGGTGCGTCTGGCGGGCGGCGAGGTGTTCCGCTTCGGGATGCCGGTCGATCCGGGCAATCTTTTGTTCCACGGCCGGTTGGGCGCGCGGCCGGTGATCGGCCTGCCGGGCTGTGCGCGGTCGCCCGCGCTGAACGGGGCGGATTGGGTGCTGGAGCGCTATGCCTGCGGGCTGACGGTGGGCGACGCCGATATCGCGGCCATGGGGGTGGGGGGGCTCTTGAAGGAGATCCCGCTGCGCCCGCAACTGCGCGAGCCTGAGTAAGGGGCGAATTTCCTGCGAAAATTCGGGGGAAGGCGGGCGGGGTGGAACCCCGTGGCCCGCGGGTGGAACTGGGGCGGTTTGCCTCTGCCCTGCCGGTTCGCGGGGGGAGGCGGGCGAATTTCCTGCGAAAATTCGGTGTGGACGTCGGAAAAATGACAAAGGGCGCATCGGTGATGCGCCCTTCTGGTTCTGTCCGGATTGACGGCCGTTACTTCGGGCCGATCATCATCACCATCTGGCGGCCTTCGAGTTTGGGCATCGATTCCACCTTGCCGTGATCCACCACATCGGCGGCCACACGGTTGAGCAGTTCCAGACCGAGGTCCTGGTGGGCCATCTCGCGGCCACGGAAGCGCAGCGTGACCTTCACCTTGTCGCCCTCTTCGAGGAATTTCAGCACCGAGCGCATCTTGACCTGATAGTCATGCGTGTCGGTCCCCGGGCGGAACTTGATTTCCTTGATCTCGATGATCTTCTGCTTCTTGCGCGCCTCGGCCTCGCGCTTTTGTTGTTCGTATTTGAACTTGCCGAAGTCCATGATCTTGCAGACCGGCGGTTCCGCGTTGGGGCTGATCTCGACAAGATCCAGACCGGCCTCTTCGGCCATGGCCATGGCGCGGGCGGGGGTGACAACCCCGATGTTTTCGCCATCGGCGCCGATCAGGCGGATTTCGGGGGAACGGATACGCTCGTTCACGCGGGGGCCCGTCTCGCGCTGCGGAGGGGCGTTGTGGGGTCTGCGGGCTATGGTGGTGGTCCTTCTGCGGTTTCTCGGCCTGCGCAATCTAATCGGCGGTGCGCGCTGTTTCAACGGGAATCGCTTTGCGCGCAAGGGCAAAGGGGTGTGCGGAGGCGATGGAAAGGCGGGGGCGCACGATGTTTGGAACGGGTAAGGGGTTCAAATCCGGCGGCGAAGGGTCCATATGGGCGGGGCAACCGGAGGTGGGTCCGGTAATGGGAGACAGAAGATGAACAGAAATGTCCTGATTGGCGCTGCGGTCGTCGTTCTGGCCGGGCTTGGATACTACCAGTTCAGCTATGTGCCTGCGCAGCGCGCGGCGGAAGAAGCCGCGGCAGCCGCCGCAGCTGCGGAAGAGGCGGCGGCCGCTGCTGCCGCCGAGGCGGAAGCCGCCGCCGCCGCCGAGGCCGAGGCGGCCGCTGCCGCCGCGGCACAGGCTGAGGCCGAGGCAGAAGCTGCCGCCGCTGCCGCGGCGCAGGCCGTGACGGAAGCTGCCGAAGGGGCGGCGGAGGCTGTGGGCGAGGCCGCGACCAATGCGGCGGATGCCGTGTCCGAGGGGGCTGCGGCCCTGACCGAGGGGGCGGCGGAAGGCGCGGCCAATGTGCAGGCCGAGGCCGCCGCGGCCCTGGATCCGGCGAATTTCGACCCGGCGCGCATTTCGGCGCTGATTGATGCCTCGCAGCTTGATGCCACGACCAAGACCACGCTGAAGGCGGCGGTCGAGGCGGCGGCGAGCAGCCCGGAACTGGTGCAGCCCGCGATTGACCAGGTGCGTCAGGCGCTGGGTCTGTGACGCGGACCCGGGGGGAAGGTCTTCCCCCCGGCCCCCCCTTCGCCGCGCTGACCTGACGTCGGTGGGGTGGAGATGTGGATCTGGGTATTTTTCCCAAGGTGAAATGGCAAAGGCCGCGCGGGGTGTCCGGCGCGGCCTTTGTTCATTCGGGGGTGATGCGGCCCGGGGATCAGATGCCGTCGCCCACGAAGGCCTTTTCGACCACGAATTGCTGGGGATCGGAATTCGCGCCCTCGGTCAGGCCGAAATCTTCGAGGATCTTCTTCACGTCGATGTTGAAGGCGAGGCTGCCGCAGACCATGGCGCGGTCTTCGTCGCGGTTCATGGGGGGAAGGCCCAGATCCGTGAAGACCTTGCCGGAGGTGAGGTTGTCGGTCACGCGGCCCATGTGGTGGAAGGGTTCGCGCGTGGTGGTGGGGTAGTAGAGGAGCTTGTCGCCCACAAGCTCGCCGATCAGGGGATCGTCCTTGAGGCTTTCCACCAGCTGGCGGCCATATTCAAGCTCGGCCACCTCGCGGCAGGTGTGCATCATGATGACCTGATCGTATTTCTCATACGTCTCGGGTTCGCGCATCAGGCTGGCGAAGGGGGCAAGGCCGGTGCCGGTGGCGAGGAACCAGAGCCGCTTGCCCGGGAGAAGCGCGTCATGCACGAGCGTGCCCACGGGTTTAGGGCGCAGGATGATCTCATCCCCCGGCTGGATATGCTGGAGTTTCGATGTCAGGGGGCCGTCGGGCACCTTGATCGAGTAAAACTCAAGCTCTTCATCCCAGGCGGGCGAGGCGATGGAATAGGCGCGCAGGAGCGGTTTGCCGTTGTCGCCCAAGAGCCCGATCATCACGAATTCGCCCGAGCGGAAGCGCAGGGAGCGGGGGCGGGTGACGCGGAAGGAGAAGAGGCGATCAGTCCAATGGGTGACCTGCGTGACGGTCTGCGCGTCGGGCAGGTGCGGTTTAGCGGTCGTTGCGGCGGGGGCGTTCTGCGGGGCGTCCATCGTGGCACTCGGTTCGGTCATGGTTGCGGGTCCCTTAAGGCAGGGTGCGCCGCGCCGCCAGAGCGCGGGGCGTCGCAGGGGGAGGGGTGTGGCCGGTCAGGCGCGCAGGCGGGCCTGATAATGGTGATCCTGCCAATTGGCGCGGAAGGCCCATTGGGAGGCCGGCTGGCGGGCGGCGAGGTCGTCGGGGATTTCCACCTCGTCAAAGCCGACGCGGCGGATCATGGCGTATTGATCGGCGATCACCGGGCCGAGGGCGCGCAGGCGGCCCGTGAAGCCCGCCATGCGCAGGCGGCGGGCGATGGTGAAGGCGCGGCCGTCGTTGAAGGCGGGGAAGGCCACGCGGATCAGCTTGAGATCGGCAAGATGGGGGCTGAGCGCCTGCGGGTCGTCGGTATGGGACAGATCGACCGCGCCCTGATGGGCGGCGATGTCGGCCAGCGCCACGATGGGGGCGTTCCAGTCTTCGCCCACAAAGCCGGTATCTGTGACGATCACGGTCATGCCGCGTTCTCCTTGGGGGTACGGACGGGCTTGCCGTCGATGAAATGGATGCCGCATTCGGTTTTCTGGCTGCCGCGCCAGCGGCCCGCGCGCGGGTCTTCGCCCGGTTTCACCGGGCTGGTGCAGGGCGCGCAGCCGATAGAGGGGTAGCCCTTGGCTACCAGCGGGTGCCGGGGCAGGCGGTTTTCGACCATGTATTCCTCAAGATCCTCGCGCCCCCAATGGGCGAGGGGATTGACCTTGATGCGGGTTTCGCCCTCGGCCTCGAAAAACTCTACCTGATCGCGGGTCGCGCCCTGATAGCGTTTGCGCCCCGTGATCCAGCCGTCGAAATCGGCCAGCGCGCGTTCGAGGGGTTCCACCTTGCGGACGGCGCAGCAGGCATCGGTGTTGAACTGGTGCAGCGTGCCGTCGGGATCTTCGAAATTTACGCGGGACGGGTTGGCGCGGATCGTGCGGATGTCGCAAAGCGCGAGTTTTTCGGCCAGTTCACGCTGATAATCGAGCGTTTCCTGAAACAGCATCCGCGTGTCGATGAAGAGGACCGGGGTTTCCGGCGCGATGACGGAGACGAGGTGCAAAAGCACCACCGATTCCGCCCCGAAGGAGGAGACGAGCGCCACCTTGCCCAGATCGGCATCCTTGAGCGCATGTTCCAGCACCGCAGTCGCGCCGTGGTGGCGGTAGCGTGCGTTCAGGAGGGCGACGCGGGTGGCGACGTTCCCCTCGGGCGTGGAAGTGTCACGCGGCATCTTTCTCGCCTTCCCCATCATAGAGCGCGGCCTTGAACGGGTCGATCCCGGTGCGGCGGAAGCATTCGAGGAAGGTTTCCTCGGGGCTTTGCCGCACGTCGAGATAGGCGCGCACGATGCGTTCGATGGCCGGGACGATTTCATCATAGGCGAAGCCAGGGCCGGTCTTTTCGCCGATGGCGGCGGTTTCGGTGCCGTCGCCGCCCAGCGTGATCTGGTAGTTCTCCACCCCGGCGCGGTCGAGGCCGAGGATGCCGATATGGCCCACATGGTGATGGCCGCAGGCGTTGATGCAGCCCGAGATCTTGATCTTCAGCGGGCCAACCTCGTGCTCCAGTTTCAGTTCATCGAAGCGGGTGGCGATCTGCTGGGCGATCGGGATGGAGCGGGCGGTGGCGAGGGAGCAGTAATCCATCCCCGGGCAGGCGATGATATCGGAGATGAGGCCGACATTTGCCGTGCCGAGCCCGGCCTGCACCAGCGCGGCATGGAGCGCGGGCAGGTCGGATTTGTGGACATGGGGCAGGATGACGTTCTGTTCGTGGCTGATGCGGATTTCCGAATGGCCGTAGCGTTCGGCCAGATCGGCGATCAGGCGCATCTGATCGGCGGTCGCGTCGCCGGGGGTGGCGCCATGGGCCTTCAGGCTGATGGTGACGATGGCATATTGGGCGTTGCGATGGGCCGTCAGGTTGGTATCGGCCCAGGACCGGAAGGTCGGGTCAGCCTTGTAGAAGGCGTCATAGGCATCGGTGGGCGCGTTGCGGAAGGCGGGAGGGGCGAAGGCCTCTTCGATTTCGGCCAGAAGTTTCTGGTCGTTGCCGCCGAAAAGGGGGCGCAACTCGGCGAAGCGATCCTCGATCAGGCGGGTGATCTCTTCCTTGCCTGTCTCATGCACGGTGATCTTGATGCGCGCCTTGTATTTGTTGTCGCGGCGGCCGAGCGTGTTGTAGACGCTGAGGACGGCCTCGACGTAAGGCAGAAGGTCGGCCTTGGGCAGGAAGTCCCGCACCGTGTGGCCGATCATGGGCGTGCGGCCGAGGCCGCCGCCGACGATCACCTCAAACCCCGGCTCGCCCTTGGCGTTGCGGACCATGCGCAGGCCGATGTCATGGGCGCGCGTGACGGCGCGGTCGTGCGGCGCGCCGGTGATGGCGATCTTGAACTTGCGCGGCAGGAACTGGAATTCCGGATGGTCGGTGGACCATTGGCGCAGCAGTTCGGCCACGGGGCGGGGGTCTTCGATTTCATCCGCCGCAGCACCGGCGAAATGGTCGGCGGTGACGTTCCGCACGCAATTGCCGGAGGTCTGGATGGCGTGCATGCCCACATCGGCGAGGGCCTGCAGGATCGCGGGCACGTCTTCGAGTTTCGGCCAGTTGAACTGGATGTTCTGGCGAGTGGTGAAGTGGCCATAGCCCTTGTCCCATGTCTGGGCGATATGGGCCAGCTGGCGCATCTGGCGCGGGTTGATCGTGCCATAGGGAATTGCCACGCGCAGCATGTAGGCGTGAAGCTGGAGGTAGAGGCCGTTCATCAGGCGCAGAGGGCGGAATTCCTCTTCGGTCAGCGAACCGTCCAGCCGACGTTCCACCTGCTGGGTGAACTGGGCGACGCGCGCGCGGACGAAGGCTTCGTCGAATTCGGAATAGCTGTACATCGGTGCGGCCTTTGGATCGGTCTTGCCTAGGGGGAGGCGGGGTGCACCCCGCGCGACGGATTGGGTGGGGCGGGGTTCAGCCCGCCCCCGGTCATGCGTAATCGGCCTGTTTGCCGTGATTGTAGTTCGAAGGTCCGCGGGTGCGGAATTCTTCGCGGAAATGGGTGGGTTCGGGGCCGTTGGGGCCGGGTTTGGCATCGGCCAGATAGGCACCCACGACCACCAGCTTTTGCGCCGTGGCATGCAGCAGGCGCAGTTGGGCATGCGCCTCGTCCTCGATCAGTTCCGCCTCGTGGTGGAACGGGGACCAGCGGTCATCGGCGGTGAGGTAGACCACATCGCCTTCGCGCAGGCGGTTGGCGGTCACGATCTTGGGCGTGAAGCGGCGGCTCATGCGGTGGCTTCCTTCAGGTCGGTCAGCGCCTGTGCGGCGCGACGGGGGGCAATGCCGTAGAGAAGGACGGCGGGGCCGTCCGTCAAGGCCACGGCGTCAGGCAGGGTGGCAAGCGTGGCCGGAAGGACGCGCTGATCGGCGCGCGAGACGTTCTCGACCACGGTGACGGGTGTTTCGGGGGCGGCGCCGTGCATCATCAGGCGGCCTTGCAGGAAGCGGGCGGATTTCTTGCCCATGTAGATCGCGGCCACTTCGCCCGCGCGGGCCATGCCGCGCCAGTCCTGTTCGGCGAAGCCGTCCAGCGCATGGCCGGTGACGATGCGCAGCGCGCGGTTGCGGCCCCGTTTCGTGAGGCCCTGGCCGATCGCCGCCGCCGCAACGGTGGCAGAGGTGAGGCCGGGCAGGATGGCGAAGGACAGGCCCGCAGCATCGAGCGCGGCGATCTCTTCATCCAGCCGGGCGAAGATGCCGCAATCGCCCCCCTTGAGGCGCACGACGCGCGCACCCGTCATGGCCTGCGCAACGAGGGTGGCGTTGATGGTGGCCTGGGCGGTGGAGGGACCGAAACCTTCTTTGCCGACGTCGATCCGCGCGACATGCGGCGGGATGAGGGCCAGCACCTCGGCCCCCACCAGACGGTCATGGATCACCACATCGGCCGCCTGCAGCGCGCGGAAGGCGCCCAGCGTCAGATGCGCGGCCGCACCGGGACCTGCGCCGACAAAGGTGACGGCGACGGGTGCAGGGGCGATCTGGGGCAGGTCGGTCATGGTGGGAGTCCCGGCAAAAGATAGGAGGAATATAGGATTATTTCCCGGATTGGGGCCAGTATCCCTTGCAGATAAGAACATTCGTTCCGATACTGGCGCCTGATGGAACGTGTTTCTGGCAAATGGGGGAATTCGCGAATGGCGGTCCGGCTGGACGATATGGACAGGAAAATCCTTGCCGAGTTGCAGGCCGATGCAGAGCAATCGCTGGACGAGATCGCGCGCAAGGTGGGCTCTTCCAAGACTCCGGTCTGGAACCGCATCCGGCGGATGAAGGAGGCGGGCGTCATCACCCGGCAAATCGCGATCCTTGACCCCGAGGCGCTGGGGTTGGAGGCCTGTTTCTTCGTGCTGATCCGCACGAGCGAGCATGAGGCAGACTGGCAGCGGCGGTTCCTGAAGGCGCTGCGCGAGCGGCCGGAAGTGCTGGAGGCGCACCGTCTGGCCGGCGACATCGACTATATCCTGAAGGTGCGGGTGAAGAATGCCCGCGCCTATGACACCTTCTATCAGGCGCTGATTTCGGAGGTGCGGATCTATAACGTAACCGCGCTGTTGAGCATGGAAGAGATCAAGGCCACGACGATGCTGCCCGTCTGAGACGGGGCCCGTCTGAGGCGCAGTCGGGGGCGCCCCTATCGGTGCAGGCGCAGCGATTGCAGCCCGTGGAAGTGATAGAGGTCGGCATAGCGCGGGCGCCCGGCAAGCCGCAGGCCCGGCAGGCGGGCAAAGAGGATGGGCAGTGCCACCTGCAATTCCAGCCGCGCAAGCGGTGCGCCCACGCAGAAATGCAGGCCCGCGCCGAAGCTGGCATGGGGTTTGACGGGGCGGTCGGGAAGAAAGCGGTTGGGCTGATCCCAGACGCCCGGATCGCGGTTCGCGGCGGCCAGCAGCAGCCCCACGCGATCCCCGCGCCGGAAGCGGTGGCCCATGACATCGACATCCTCGTAAGCCCAGCGGGTGAAGAGGTGGAGCGCGGGGTCGAAGCGCAGGATCTCTTCCACCGTTGCCTCGATGCGGTCGGGGGCGAGGGCGGTGGGGGATGTGTGCGTTTCCAGCAGCGCCTTGACGCCGTTGCCGATGGTGTGGACCGTCGCCTCATGCCCGGCGTTGAGCAAGAGGATGCAGGTGGAGATCAGTTCATCGGTGGTCAGCCGGTCGCCTTCGCTTTCGGCCGCGATCAGGTGGGTGATCAGATCGTCGCGCGGATCGGCGCGGCGAGCGGCGATGTAGCCGCGCAGGAAATCCACGAAATCGGTGGTGGCGGCGATGGCGCGGTCTTCCATCGCCGCGGTGCGGTTGGCCATGTACATGGCGACCATGGCGTTGGACCAGCGCAGGAGATCGTCTGACATCGCCTCCGGCACGCCCAGCAGGCGGGCGATGATGATGACGGGCAGTTTCTGGGCGAAGCTTGGCAGCAGGTCGATATCGCCCGATGGCAGCGCGTCGATCAGGTCATGGGAAAGCTGCGCGATCTCTGGCGCCAGTGCCGCGATGCGGCGCGAGGTGAAGGCGCGCAACACAAGCCCGCGCAGGCGGGTGTGGCGGGGCGGTTCCAGTTCCAGCATCGAATGCGCCTCGACCGCGTAGAAGGGGCGCAGGTGATCGGGGATGGCGGGGGCAAGCTCGGCCGGGGCCTCGCGCCCGAAGCGGCGGTCGCGCAGGATCCCGTTCACGGCGGCGGCGTTCGGGGTGCAGAGAAGGCCGTAGTCCTGCCAGTGGAAGAACGGGCCGGTGGCGCGGGCGCTGTCGTAGAAGGGGTAGGGGTTCTGGACGAAGGCCGGATCGGTGGGGGATTGCGAGAGGGTCTGCATCGGTTGGGTGGGGCCTTGTCAGCGGCGGGGCAGGGCGATCAGGCCCTGCGCCACCAGCACGCCCATGGCGACGAGGCCCGCGCCCAGCGCCTGCACCCAGCTCCACGTTCCGCCGAGGGCGAGCATGAACACCATGACATAGAAGGGCGTGAGGTTGATGTGCAGGGCCGACATGGCGATGCCGAGGCGGCCCACGGCGATGATCCAGAGGAGCTGGCTGATCGCAAGGCCCCCGATGCCATAAACGGCCAGCGCCGAGAATTCGGTCCAGCCGAAGGCTTCAAGGTTCGGGCCGGGCAGGCCGAAGGCGAGGCTGGCCAGCGCAAAGGCCGTGCCGGTGATCGCCGCGCCGCAGACGGTGAGGCTGGTGGAGCCGAGGGGGCTGAGGCCGGGCAGCGCGGTGACGGTCCAGCGCGAGGCGAGGGTGAAGGTGATGACCGAGGCGAGGCAGAGCAGCGCGCCAAAGCCGAAGGACAGGCCGCCGTCGAAGTTGCCCGCTGCAAGCACGCCGCCGATGATCGACAGGATCAGCCCGAGCGCGATGTTGGGCGTGAGCTTGCGCCCGTCGAAGATCACCTCGAGCGTCATGCCGATCAGCGGCATGGCCGAAGAGACCACCGCCGCCATCACCGCCGAGGTCCGCGTCTGGCCGAGGACGAGAAACAGCGCCCCCAGCGCAAGCAGGCTGCCCACCATGATCCCGCGTGTCCAGTTGGCGCGGCGCAGGCTTTGCGCCCCTTCTGCCAGCCACCAGATCGGCAGCAGGAAGGCCGCCGCCATGACCATGCGCCCGGCGTTCAGAAGGATGGGGGGCAAGGGGGCGGGATCGGCGCGGATCAGCACCTCGGCCGCGGGCAGGGCTGCGGCCCAGATCAGCATGGAGGCCATGCAGATCAGATTGGCCGAAAGCGGCGAACGGGCGGGGGAAAGGGCTGTCATCGAATGTCCTGAATCATCCTCGCAGCTTCTGCCCTGCCGGGGCGGCAGGCTGTTCCGGGGGCGACGTGAAAGGGCGCGTTCAGGCGGCAGAGAGGGCGGCGATGATGGCGCCGAAATCGGCGGCCTTCAGGCTGGCGCCACCCACAAGCGCGCCATCGACATGGGGTATGGCGAAGATTTCCGTGGCGTTCGAAGGTTTTACAGAGCCGCCGTACAGCAGGGGGACATTGGCCGCCTGCGCGCCGATGCGGGCGGTGAGGCGGGCGCGGAGGAAGGCGTGGACATCCGCGATCTCGGCCAGCGTGGGGGTGCGGCCGGTGCCGATGGCCCAGACGGGTTCATAGGCGATCACCAGATGCGCCGCCGTGGCATCGGCGGGAACGGAGCCGTGCAGCTGGGTGCCGACCACATCCAGGGTGCGGCCCGCGTCCCGCTCGGCCTCGGTCTCGCCGATGCAGATGATGGCGGTCAGACCCGCCTTGATCGCGGCCACGGCCTTGGCATGGACCTGCGCGTCAGTTTCGCCATGGTCCGTGCGGCGTTCGGAGTGGCCGAGGATGACGTGGGAAGCCCCTGAATCCACGAGCATTTCGGCAGAGATATCCCCGGTATGCGCGCCCGAGGCCTTTGCGTGGCAATCCTGCCCGCCGACCCGGATCGCCGTGCCGCGCGCCAGATCGGCCATGCGGGCGATGAGGGTGGCGGGGGGGCAGAGCAGCACGTCGCAGCCGGGCGCAGGATTGGCCTGGGCGAGGGCGGAGACTTCGGCAAGGGCGGCCTGCGTGCCGTTCATCTTCCAGTTTCCGGCGGCAAGTTTGCGCATCTGTCCCCTCCCGTGGTGTAAGCGCGCACAGCGTTACGGGGAAAGGGTTTGAAGGAAAAGGGGTGTACCGCGTTTTGTGCAGCAAACGGTGCAGACACCTGTATGCGCGCAAGCGCCGGAGCGGCCAAGCTGCGGGTGATGCCGCAGAGGTCAAAAATCTTCGAAGATTTTTGCAAATTTCTTCGAAGAAATTTGGCGCCGTCTCAGGCGGCGGGCTGATCCTTGAACTTGATCGACTCGCCGCAGCCGCAGGCCTCGGCCACGTTGGGGTTGTTGAAGCGGAAGCCGGATTCGAGGAGCGAGGTCTGATAGTCGATCTCGGTTCCGAAGAGGAACATCTGCGCCATGGGGGCGATCATCACGCGGGCGCCGTCCTGTTCGATCACCTCATCCATCGGGTTGATGTCGCTGACATAATCCATGGTGTATTCCATGCCCGCACAGCCGCCCTTCTTGACGCCGATGCGCAGGCCGGTGCTGCCCTGCTTTTCCATCAGCCGGGTGATCTGCCGGATCGCGGCGGGGGTGAGGGTGACGGCCTGTTTGCCGGGGATGCCGAACATGAGGGATCTCCTTGTCTGCACTAACCTAAGGCGAAAAGTCAGGAATTCCAAGAGGCGGCAGGGCCTGCAGGGCCGCAAGCGTGGCATATGCCGCCAGCATCGCCCAGGCGAAGGAGGCGAGCGTGCCGATGATGACATATTCCGACAGCTTCGCCTCTTCCCGCACGGTGCCGAAGCGCAGGACGGATTTCGCGGCGATCAGGAAGCCGATGCCTTCGGGCAGGCCGCCGAGGATCATCAGGAAGATCAGCCCGCGCTCCAGCTGGCCGATGGCGCGGCCGCCATTGGGCAGCCCGTCGAGCCGGATCAGCGCCGTCCATGGCGCCATCAGGAGGCCGATGGCATGGCCGCCCGCGCGCACCGTCCAGATGGCGACTGCGGCAAGGGCGAAGAGCGCGGGAAGGGCCGGTTGTGCGGACCAGAGGCCACTGGCGAAAAGGCCGGGCAGGAAAGTGGCGGTGGCGATCAGGGTGGCGCCATGGGCCACCTGATCCAGCGCGAAGGAGGCGGCGTTCTGGCGGGGCAGGACCAGCTTGCCCGCATCGATCACCGCATGGGCAAAGGCAAGGGCAAGGAGCGCGGGGTGCAGGGTGCCGGTGGTGGCGCAGGCCGTGGCCAGCACGATGGCGATATGGGCGGCGAACCAGAGGGGTTTGCGTTTCCCGGCCACCATGCGGTCAGGCTGGAGGAGGAAATCGGCCGCGACATGGGCGAGGACGAGGGCGGCGAGGGTTTCAATCATCGGTGAGGCCTGCGCCGTTCCAGCCTTCCCAGACCTGCAGGGTCGGCAGCCATGCGGTGATCCCAGAGCCTGCAAGACGCGACGCCCAGGCCTGCCGCGAGAGGCCCATGCGGGCGGCCCATTCCTCTTGCGTCAACGCGTCCGGGTGGAGGACTTGCGCAACCACCGCGGCCTGCCCCCGGGTCCAGCCTGCGGCCTGCCATTCCGCGAGGGGAATGGCGGCGGCGATCCAGTCGGGCAGGCCGGGTGCTGCGGCGATCCCCCAGTGGCGCCCGCGCGGCAGCGCATCAAGCGCGCGGCCCGAACGGTGGAAGGCGGACCCGGTCGCTGCTGACAGATCGCCCGGGGTCACGCGGGTGGCGCGGCCGAAGCCGATGGCAAGCCGCGTGGCAAGGCCCGTATCGGCGGCGGTGAGCGCGGCGGCAAGCGACAGGGCGATGCGCAGGGCGCGGCCTGCGGGGTGGATCAGGACCTGCCAGCCATCGCCCCGGAAGCGGGTGAAGTGCAGATCCCCCCAAACCTCTGCCGCGCCTTGCAGCGCCATCACGGCGCGGTCGCGCCGATCATCGGGCAGGCGGGTGGAGGCGACAAGATCGCCTGTGATGACGGCATGGAGGGCGGCAGTGTCTGGCAAGCGGATTTCCTTGCATGGGTGACTTGCAAAGGAAAAAGCTTGCAGGGCAAAAATGCAAGGTAAATCTTTTGCCTTACATGAAGCCCAGTTCGAGCCGCGCCTCATCGGACATCATGTCCATGCCCCAGGGCGGATCGAAGGTCATCTTGACGTTGACCGATTTCACCCCGGCGAGCGGTTCCACCGCATCGGCCACCCAACCCGGCATCTCGCCCGCGACGGGGCAGCCGGGCGCGGTGAGCGTCATGGTGATATCGACATCGTTTTCAGACGAAATATCAATCGTATAGACAAGGCCGAGGTCGAAGATGTTGACCGGAATTTCGGGGTCGAAGACCGTACGGCACGCCTCGACGACATCATCGTACAGCGGATGGTCGGTGCTGGAAGGCGCGATGAGCGGGGCGCCTTCGATCTGTTCCACACTGGTCATGGCGGTTCCGGATGGGTTTGTTGAGCAATTATATAGGGAATCTGCGGGCCAAGGTCCAGTGCAGGAAGCGGGGTGCCCCAGGAGGGGGGCGCCCTTGCCGTTATGTCAGGTTCCGCCCTGCGGTGCCGCGCGATCAGAACGGGATTTCGTCATCCATGTCGCTGCGCCCGCCCGCCGGGGCGCCGCCGCCGCTGCGCCCGCCGCCCGAGTAGCCGCCACCGCCGCTGCTGGCGCCGCCGCCCTGATAATCATCATAGCCGCCATAATCGCCGCCGCCCGAGGCACCGCCGCCACTGCCGCCTTCGCCACGGCCACCGAGCAGGGTGAGGTTGCCGTTATAGGGGCGCAGCACGATTTCGGTGGTGTAGCGATCCTGACCGGACTGGTCCTGCCATTTGCGGGTTTCCAGCGCGCCTTCGATGTAAACGGTCGATCCCTTGCGCAGATACTGTTCGGCGATCTTTGCCAAAGCCTCGTTGAAGATGGCGACGGAGTGCCATTCGGTGCGTTCCTTGCGTTCGCCCGAGTTGCGGTCACGCCACGTTTCCGAGGTGGCGATGCGCAGGTTTACCACCTTGCCCCCGTTCTGGAAGCTGCGCACCTCAGGATCGCGGCCCAGATTGCCGATGATGATAACCTTGTTGACCGACCCTGCCATGGCGTTCTCTCCCGTTGAATGATCGCGTGGGGAGCCTAGCCCCCTGATGGTTAAAAAACGCTATAGACCCCCGGGCCGAAAGCCGCAATCGGGGGTGGGGGGCATCTGCACCTTTGGGATGAGATGGGCCGCGTGGGGGCCATCCCAGACCTGCGATGGATGGCGGCGCTGCGCTGCGGCGGGCAGATGGGGGGCATCCGGCGCGGCAGGGCTGCGTCGGGCCAAACCAGATGGAGCAGATGAAATGATCCGTACATTGACTGCCGCCGCGCTGTTCGCGGCTTCGCTCGCCGCGCCCGCCGCCTTTGCCGGGGAGGGCGAGGTGGATGCCGCCGCGCAGGCCACGCTGACCGCGCAGCTGCAGGCCGAGGGCTATGAGGTGCGCCAGTTCAAGGCCGAGGACGGGCTGATCGAGGTCTATGTCGTCAAGGATGGCGAGATGGAGGAGCTGTGGTTCGATGCCAGCCTGAAGCAGGTTGAGCATGAGGAAGGCGAAGAGGGCTGATCGCGCGGCCTATACATGCGGGGCGGCCGGTGATGCGGCCGCCCCTCTGATGCAGAAGGGAGCGGAAAGATGGCACGTGTCGTGAAGGTGTGGGATCCGCTGGTGCGGCTGTTCCACTGGTCCTTGGTGGCGGGGTTCGCGGCCAATATCTTTGTGACGGCGCATGGCAAGGCGGCGCATCGCTGGGTGGGTTATGCGGTGGCCGGGCTGATCGTGCTGCGGCTGATCTGGGGGATCGTGGGGACGCGGCACGCGCGTCTGGCCGGTTTCCTGCCGCGCCCCGAAGCGGTGGTCGGGCAGCTGACCGATATGGCGACGGGGCGGCGCCGGGTGCATGAGGGCCATTCGCCGCTGGGTGCGCTGATGATCGTGAACCTGATCCTGACGATGGCCGGGCTGGCGGCGTCTGGCTATGCCATGACCACGGTGACGTTCTTCGGCGTGGGCTGGGTGGAAGAGGTGCATGAGATGCTGGTGGTCTGGGCCGAGATTTCGGTGGTCGTGCATGTGCTGGCGGTGGTGGTGGAAAGCCGCAGGCTTGGGGTGAACCTTCCGAAATCCATGGTGACGGGCTACAAGACATTGCCGTGATTTGGGCCATGATCTGCGAAGGAAGGGTGTGCCGATGTCGGAGCAGGACGTTTTGACCCGTGCAACGGCAAGGTCCGGCGCGCGGGGGCCCCGGATGCTGATGGCGCTGATCGCGTTCCAGCTGCTGTGTTCGGCCTTCTTCGTGGTGGATATCGTCGAGGACTTTGCCGAGGGCGGCGTTACCCTCGCGCATATGCTGCCCGAACTCGGGGCGACGCTGGGCTTGTTCGTGGGGTTGGTCTTCGAGGTGCGGCTGCTGCTTGACCTGCTGCGTCGGCAGGCGGTGATGGAGCGGTCTCTGGGCGTGGCGGCGGGCGCGCTGGGCGCGCTGATGGAGGCCTATTTCCGCGAATGGGGGCTGACACCTTCCGAGGCGGATGTGGCGGCCTTTACGATCAAGGGCTGTTCGATCGCAGAGATC
Organism: Paragemmobacter ruber; assembly: GCF_009908315.1. Taxonomy (GTDB): domain Bacteria; phylum Pseudomonadota; class Alphaproteobacteria; order Rhodobacterales; family Rhodobacteraceae; genus Paragemmobacter; species Paragemmobacter ruber. The sequence goes on along the minus strand of NZ_JAAATW010000003.1, from coordinate 598,127 downwards.
GCGGCGATGCGGGGATCGGCCGAGGGCACGGTGAAGACGCATCTGAACGCCATCTACCGCAAGGCGGGCGTGCAGGGGCGCGGGCAATTGGTGAGCGTGCTGATCGAGGATCTGCTGAACGCGCCCCTGCTTCCCGGCGAGAGCGCGACAGCGCGGCTGGGCATGGTGCCCCTGCCGGGGGCAGTGGCGGCGCCTGCCGCGCGGGACGGCGGGATCCGCGACGGATCGGCATGAAGGGTCTGGTCAAGCGGGGGCCTGATCCTATAGTCTCCGCCCGGTTGGTTTTCCGGGTGGGATGATGCGTCGGTTCGGTCTTGGCTCACTGGTCGCGGTCTGGGCGGCGCTGCCTTCGGGGGCGGTGCTGGCCGATGGTCTGACGCTGTCCGGATCGGGCATGTCGCGGACGGCAATCTTTGAGCGGCAAAAGGAACTGCTCGATGGCCGCCTCGCCAAACAGTATTCCGGCTCCGAACGGCTGAAGCCCAAGAGCGAGGATGACGAGGACGAGGGGCCGCTGCCGGCCTTCCGCGGCAACTACAAGGGGGAATTCCTTGAGGTGGCCAAGGCGGCAGCGCGGCGGCACAACATCCCCGAGGACCTTTTCCTGCGGCTGGTGCAGCAGGAGAGTGGGTGGAACGCGGGCGCGGTCAGCCCCAAGGGCGCGACCGGGCTGGCCCAGCTGATGCCCGATACGGCGCGGCTGCTGCGGGTCGATATCAACGACCCGGAAGAGAATCTTGACGGCGGTGCGCGCTATTTGCGGATGATGTATGACCGGTTCGGATCATGGCGGCTGGCGCTGGCGGCCTATAATGCTGGGCCGATGGCGGTGGAGACGCATGACGGCATCCCGCCCTATGCCGAGACCGAGAATTATGTGAAGGCGATCCTCGGCTAGGGTCGCCGCGCAGCGCTTTCGGGCGGGCGCGGGCAAGAACTTTCGAAAATTCTTGCAAAATTCTTCGAAGAATTTCGGCCCTGCGAATCGGATCTGAGGGCGATCTCTGACGCAAATATCGCATCGGGATTTGGCGCAAATTCCGGATTCATACCGGGTGGGATCCGTTTCCTGTGGGCAGGAAACGGCACCAAATCTGCGTCAGAATTCGCTTACTCCGCAGCGATCTTGATGACGGGTTCCATGCTGGCCAGCACGTCATCGGGCAGGTGGCATTTGATCTGATGCCCGCCCTCCAGCATCCGCACCGGTGGCACCTCGCTTTCGCACAGCCCGCCCGCGACGCGGGATTTCCAGCGGCAGCGCGTCTGGAACGGGCAGCCCGGGGGCGGGTTTACCGCCGAGGGGATATCGCCTTCGAGCACGATGCGCTGTTTCTGCACGCGGGTATCGGCGATCGGGACGGCAGAGAGGAGCGCCTCGGTATAGGGGTGGTAGGGCGGCTGGAAGACCTGCTCGGTGGTGCCCATCTCGACCACATGGCCCAGATACATGACCATCACCCGGTCTGACAGGTAGCGCACGATGGACAGGTCGTGGCTGATGAAGAGCAGCGTCGTCTTGTTCTTGCGCTGGATATCCATCAGCAGATCGGTGACCGCGGCCTGAACCGACACGTCCAGCGCCGAGACGGGCTCATCGGCCACCACCACCTTGGCCCCGCCCGCGAAGGCCCGCGCGATGCCCACGCGCTGTTTCTGGCCGCCCGAAAGCTGACGCGGCATCCGGTCGGCAAAGGCGCGGGGCAGTTTCACGAGGTCGAGGAGTTCCAGCATCCGCGCCTGGCGTTCCTCATCCGAATTGCCGTATTGGAAGATCTCCAGCGCGCGGATGATCTGGCGGCCCACCGTCATGGAGGGGTTGAGCGTGTCGAAGGGGTTCTGGAACACCATCTGCAGCTTTGAGATCGTGCCCGTATCGCGCATCTGGATGGGCGTGTTCTGGACGTTTTCGTCAAACAGCATGATCTGGCCGGAGGTGGCGGTTTCCAGCCCCATCAGGACCTTGGCAAAGGTGGACTTGCCGCAGCCGGATTCGCCCACGATGGCGAGGGTTTCGCCTTCGCGCGCCTCGAAGGTGAGGGTCTCATTGGCTTTGACGACCTTGCCCACGCCACCGCCGAAGGCAGAGCCGGAGACGGAGTAGTATTTCTTCAGGTCATCGAGTTTCAGCACGACGCGGCCGACCTCGGTCTTTTCCGTCACCTTGGCGGCGGCGAGGGGGGCGTGCCAGTCGATCTCGGTCGAGCGGAGGCAGCGGGTTTCGTGCCGGTCATCCCCCGGCACCGGGACCATGGCCACATCCTGCGCGTTGCAGCGGCCTTCGATGAAGTAGTCGCAGCGCGGGCCGAAATTGCAGCCCTTCGGGCGTTCATGCGGCAGGGGGAAGTTGCCGGGGATGGCGACGAGGGGGCGCGCGTTCTTGTCGGCCCCGGGCAGCGGGATGGAGCGGAAGAGCGCCTGCGTGTAGGGGTGGCGCATCTTGTCGAAGACCTCTTCGACATTGCCGGTCTCCACCGCCTCGCCCGAATACATCACGCAGAGCCGGTCGCACACATCCAGCACGAGGCCGAGATTGTGGCTGATGAAGAGCATTGAGGTGCCGTATTTTTCGCCCAGATCCTTGACCAGATCGACGATGCCCGCCTCCACCGTCACATCAAGCGCGGTGGTGGGTTCGTCGAGGATCAGGAGTGCGGGTTTCGACATCAGCGCCATGGCGATGACGATGCGCTGCTGCTGGCCGCCGGACAGCTGATGCGGATAGGCGTTGATGATGCGGTCGGGATCGGGGAGGCGGACATCGGCCACGATCTGGCGGGCGAGTTTCCAGGCGTCCTGCTTGGACATGCCTTGGTGGATCATCGGCACCTCGGCCAGTTGCGCGCCGATCTTCATGGCCGGGTTCAGGCTGGCCATCGGTTCCTGATAGATCATGGCGATTTCGGAGCCGCGGATCTTGCGGAGTTCCTCATCGTCCATGTTCGTCAGGTCGCGCCCCTTGAACCGGATGGAGCCGCCGGTGATGCGGCCGTTCTTGCCCAAGTAGCGCATGACGGCCAGCGCCACGGTGGATTTGCCGCAGCCGGATTCGCCCACCAGACCCATCGCCTCGCCCGGCATCACGGTGCAGGAGAAATCCATCACGGCGGGAATTTCGCGCAGGCGGGTGAAGAAGGAGATCGAGAGGTTCTCGATTTCCAGGATGGGTTTGGACGGGTCCCAGGTGGTGTCGGACATTCTGGCCTCGCGCTTTTGGCTGGCTGCGGGACCGGGGGTTTCACACCCCCGGACCCCCGTGGGATAATTGCACAACGGGGAAGGAGGAGGGGCGGCTGGCGCGCTGTGTCATGCCGATCAGTCCTTCATGCTTTCTTCGCGCAGGCCGTCGGCCAGAAGGTTGAGGCCGAGGACGAGCGACATGAGGGCGAAGGCGGGGACCACTGCCGGGTGGGGGGCGATGGCGAGGAGGCGGCGGCCGTAGTTGATGGTCGAGCCCCAGTCGGGGGATTCGGGTGTGACGCCGAGGCCGAAGAAGCCGAGCGTGCCGAGCAGGATCGTGGTGTAGCCGATGCGAAGGCAGAAATCGACGATCAGGGGGCCGCGGGCGTTGGGCAGGATTTCCCAGAGCATGATGTACCACGGGCCTTCGCCGCGGGTCTGGCCGGCGGCGACATAGTCGCGGGTCTTGATGTCCATCACCATGCCGCGAACGATGCGGAAAACGCCAGGCGAGTTCACGAAGACGACCGAGACGAAGACGTTGAGCATGTTCGGGTCCATCGACCAGACGCCGAAGGGATCGGCGTTGAAGGCGAGGCCGGAATAGGCCCAGAGCCCGAAGAGGAGGGTGAGGCCCACATAGAGGTTGCGCTTGGCCGGTGTGGTGAAGAAGCGCGAGTTGAAGAGGATGACGAGGAAGATGACGGGGAAGATGAACAGGATCGCGGCCAGCACGATGGGAATGCCGGTCACGCGGATTTCGGGCGTGACCAGCAGGTAGAAGAGCAGGATCACCGGGAAGGCGAGGACGAGGTTCGACAGGAAGCTGATCGTGGTGTCGAGCTTGCCGCCCAGATAGCCCGCAGGCAGGCCCAGCGTGATGCCCACCATGAAGGCGATGACGGTGGCGGCGGGGGCGATTTTCAGCACCTCGCGTGCGCCCATGATCATGCGGCTGAAGACGTCGCGGGCGAGGTGGTCGCCGCCGAGGAGGTAATAGGGATAGGCGCCTTCTGCCGGGTCGGCGAGGGGGGCGCCGGGGGCGATGTTCTTCATCCCCGACAACTGGGCCAAGGGATCATGGGTGATAATCCAGTTGGCGAAGATCGCGGTGAAGACCCAGAACATCACAAGGCCAAAACCCGTCATCCCCACCGGGCTGTCGAAGATGCGGCCATAGAGGCCGAGGCGGCGCTTGAACTGCATCGAGAGCGCGAAGGTGGCGATGAGGGCCACCCAGACCGGCAGGAGCTGCGCGGCGATGCGCAGGAAGATCGAGCCCCAGGAAAGTGCGTCGTCCATTCTGGGCCTTCCTTACGCGAGACGGATGCGGGGGTTGAGGAAGACGTAGCCGATATCCGAGATCAGCTGCGTGACCAGCACGACGAAGACGGCGACGACCGAACAGGCGAGCAGGGTGTCGATGTCGTTGTTGCCTGCGGCCTGGACCAGCGTCCAGCCGAAGCCCTTGTAGTTGAAGAGGGTTTCCACGATCACCACGCCGTTCAGAAGCCACGGGAATTGCAGCATGATCACCGTGAAGGGCGCGATGAGCGCGTTGCGCAGCGCGTGGCGCATCACGACCTGACGGAAGCCCACGCCTTTCAGCCGGGCGGTGCGGATGTATTGCTGGGTCATCACCTCGGTCATGCTGGCGCGGGTCATGCGGGCGATGTAGCCGATGCCGTAAAGCGCGATGGTCATCACGGGCAGGAAGAAGTTCCAGAAGGTGATGTCATCCATGGCGGAGGTGGCGGTGCCGGGGAAGAGCGTCTTGCCCGAGATCCAGCCTGCATCGGCAAGGATGGGCGAGATGCCGGCGGTGGCGGAGGCCAGAAGGGCGATGAGGATCACGCCGGAGACATATTCGGGCGTGGCGGTGGTGGTGATGGCGAAGGTGGAGAGCACGCGGTCGGTGCGGCTGCCCTCGCGCATACCGGACAGCACGCCAAGGAGGAGAGACGAGGGCACCATCACGATCATCACCCAGAGCATCAGCCAGCCGGTGGCACCCAGCGAGCGGGCCAGCACCTCGGTCACCGGCTGCTTGAAGACGGTGGAAAAGCCCCAATTTCCCTGAAGGAGGCCACAGAAGGTGGGCGCTGCGGCCGGATCGGTGCCTTCGGCGATGCAGCGGCCGCGGGTGGTGCCGTCCTCGTCCGTCAGGGTCCAGCCGGGCATCACGCCCAGCCATTCGCCATAGCGGACGAAGACCGATCCGCCATAGCCGTTGCGTTCGAGCCAGCTGGCGACGGCGTCATCATCCATGCGGACCGATGCCTCGGACTTGGCGAGTTTCTCGAGGTTCGGCGGCAGGTTCGTCATGTAGAAGACGATGAAGGTGAGCGCGATGGCGGTCAGGATCATGACGCCGATGCGTCGCAGCACGAACATGAGCATGGCTCATCCTTTCCCGGTCATGGGATCGCAGGCGATGGTCAGGATTGGCGGATGACGGCTGCACGCGCGGGGAAGGGCCTCCGCGCGTGCTGTGTCGTGGGCAGGGCGATCAAGCCGCCGCGATCGACCACTTGTAGTGGTGGTGTTCGAAGGTGGCGTGCATGTCGGCGCCCTTCACCTTGGGGTCGAAGTGGCGGTAGATCGAGCGCCAGTAGGGCTGCACCATGACGCCCTGTTCCTGCATGATCTCTTCCAGACGCTTCATCACTTCCGAACGTGCCTTGGCGTCGGAAATCGACATCGCCTTGGCCAGTTCGGCATCGAATTCGGCATTCGAGAAGGCCGCCTCGTTCCACGCTTCGCCCGAGCGGTAGGCCAGCGCCAGGATCTGGACGCCGAGCGGACGCATGTTCCATTCGGTGGCCGAGAAGGGGTATTTCAGCCAGTCGTTCCAGAAGGTCGAGCCCGGCAGAACGGTGCGCTTGATGTTGAGCCCCGCGTCGCGGATCTGCGCGGCGATGGCGTCGCAGGTCGCAGCCTGCCAGCTGTCATCGAGCGAGATCAGTTCAAACTCGAAATCACCCCTGCCCGCATCGACGACCATCTGCTTGCCGGCGGCCGGATCGGCCGTCAGTGGGGGCAGGGCATAGTATTCGGGATGGATCGGGCAGACATGGTGGTTTTCCGCCACGCTGCCGAGGTTCGAATAGCCCAGTTCGAGGACGACGTTGTTGTCCACGCATTTGATCAGGCCGTTGCGGACGTTGACGTCCTTGTATTCTTCGGCCAGCTGGTTGAAGCGGACGGCCAGCGTCGCGGCGGTCACGGCTTCGGACTTGGTCCAGCCCAGTGCATCGAATTGTTCGATGAATTCGCCCGTGGACTGATAGGTGGCGTCAATCTCACCCGCGGCGGCGGCGTTCACCTCGGCCGAAGGATCGGTGCCGAGGTCGGTATATTCGATCCGGTCGAGATACGGGCCGCCATAGACGGCGGTGCCCCACCAGGTGTGGTTGGTGTTCTTGACCAGATGCGCGCGCACGCCCACCTCGACCGTTTCGGGCAAATAGGGGCCGGTGCCCGGGGTCTGCGTCGGATCGCCGTTTTCATAGGTCTTGTGGACGACGGCGGCGGGATAGTCGGCAAGGCCTGCGATCAGGCTGACATCCGGCGCGCTGAGGGTGAGCTTCACCGTCAGCGGATCGACCACGGTGACCGCGCCTTCGCGCAGGGTCTTGGCTTCGGCATCGACAAGGTTGGTGATGCGGCCCGGCATCGAGTTGCCCTCGACGCTGCCATCGCCCCAGCGGGTGAAGTTGTGCAGCACGTCATCGGCGGTGAAATCCTCGCCGTTGTTCCATTTCACGCCCGGGCGGACCTTGAGCGTGTATTCGGTCGCGTCGGCATTGGCCTCCCACGATTCCAGCAGCATCCCGCGGATGGAGCCGTCATTGTTGTATTCGACAAGGTATTCCAGCCAGCCGCGGGTGACGTTGGCGATCTGCGACCAGTCGGCGGTGCGCGGGTCTTTCAACGCCTTGATCTCCATCGACATGCGCAGCGTGCCGCCCATCGCGGGGGTGTCCTGCGCCATGGCGGGGGCGTCGGCGCCGATCAGGGCGTAGGCGGCCGCGGCAGAGACGCCGAGCGCGGTGGTGCGGGCGAGGAATTCGCGGCGCGACAGCAGGCCCTGACGGACCTCTTCGGCATACATTCTGGCCGCCGGATGCAGAACGGCGGTGTCGAGCGTGTCTTTCATTTCGGTCTCCCTGAATTGGCAGTCGTGTTGTTTTTGTTATGGCGGTTTCGCGTTCCGGTTGATCGGGGCCGTCCTGTCATTTTCAGGACGGGGAAGCCCCCGAAAAAGCCGTCACGCAGCATGCGTAAACACCATAGCGCATCTTTTTCGGCGTTCCGTCAACGCTTGGATTCGCCAGTTCGTTGCCTGATCGCGACATATCTCTGACGGTTCCAGACTTTGGGCGGGAGTGCAACCCTTAGACAGGCCAAAAACGCCCGCCGCCGGTGTCGGCGGGGGGCGCGGTGTCGGTGCCGCTGTCAGAGCGAACGGCGGAATTCGGTGGGGGATTTGCCGGTCAGGTGCTGGAAGGCGCGCGTGAAATAGGCGGCCGAGGTGAAGCCGAGGCTGGCACCGATTTCGCCCACGGGCATCCGGGTTTCGGCCAGAAGTCGGCGCGCCTCGAAGATGCGGCGGTCCTGCAGGATGGTGATGGCGGAACGCCCGCAGGCCTGACGGCAGCAGCGCGACAGGTGGGTGGGGGTCACGCCCAGCGCGGCGGCGAAATCGCCCACGCCCGCGCCGGTCCGGAAATCGCGTTCGATCAGGGCCGTGTAGCGGGCGACGAGGCGGCGCGCGGCATCGGGTTTGGTCTGTTCGGGTGCGGCCTTGGCGACCTGCCGTTCCAGCCAGACGCCCAGAAGGCCCATGTAATGGCGGGTGGCGCGTTCATGGGCGGGGCTGTCGGAATTCATCTCGCGCAGTATCATGTCGAAGATGACATTCGCCTCTTGCTGGGCGTGCACTTCGCGGATGCGCAGGATCTGCGGCGTGGCGGGCAGCGGGATGCCGCAATCCTTGCCGAAGAACATCGCATTGCCAAAGACCTGCGGGCCGACCTCGAAGCCGTGCATTACGCCTGCCGGGATGAAGATGGCGTTGTGCGCGGTGTAGCCGCGCGTGACGCCCGCCACGGTGATGCGGCCTTGCCCCTTGGTGAACCACAAAAGCAACGGTTCCGAGATGGCGCGCATCGCCTCCACCCGCCAGCGGCCACCTGCGGCCAGACGCGGAATCGCCAGCAGACGGGGTTCCCCGCCCGCCAAGCCCGACCCGGCCGCTGAGTGGTTTTCGTCGTGCATACTTGGGCTTTCGTCGCGTTCTTCAGAAATCATTGCCATCCTATCGCAACGAACCCAAGCAAAAAAATGGCAAAGGCGTGGAGTTATCCACAAGGCGAAAGAAGTCTGTTGATAACCTCGGGTTGTTGCAGTTCTGCCGCGCGCATCCGACGGGGGCGCGGGGCGCGCGGGCGCGCGCGGCGACGGATCAGGGCAGCGTGATGCCGCGCCAGCCGCCCATGCGCGAGCGGAACCATGTGCGCTGGCGTTTGGCATATTGGCGGGAGGCGGTCTTTGCCGCGGCGATGGCATCAGGCAGGGACAGATCGCCCCGCAGATGGGCGATGAGTTCGGGCGCGCCGATGGCGCGGGCCGAGGGCAGGGTGGGCGTCCAGCCGGGAAGGGCGGCGCGCGCCTCGTCCAGCGCGCCTTGGGCGATCATCTGGTCGAAACGGCGGTCGATGCGGGTGTTGAGCCAGTCCACATCGGGGCGAAGGACCAGGGCCTCGGCCTGCGACAGGGGCAGGAGCGGGGGGGCGGTTTCCTCCTGCCAGGCGGCAAGGCCGCGCCCGGTGGCGGCCTGCACCTCCCACGCGCGCTGGATGCGGGCAGGGTTGAGGCGGTCGATCCGGGCGGCGGTAGTGGGGTCCAGTTCGGCCAGCAGGGCGGCGGCGCCCTGGGTGGCGATGCGGTGGTCGGCTTCGGCGCGGATGGCGGGGGGCGTGGGCGGGATATCGGCCAGACCTTCGGTCAGGGCCGAAAGGTAAAGGCCGGTGCCGCCCACGATGACAACGGGGCGCGCAAGGAGGGGCGCCACTTCGCGCAGCCAGTGGCCGACGGAATAGGTCGCCTGCGCTGGAACATGGCCATAAAGGGCGTGGGGAAGCGCGGCCTCGTCCTGCGGGCTGGGCCGCGCGGTCAGAAGGCGCCAGCGGTCATAGACCTGCAGTGCATCGGCGTTCACGATCATCCGCCCGTCGCGGGCGGCGATGTCCATGGCAAGCTGCGATTTGCCGCTGGCGGTGGGGCCGGCGATCAGGACGGGCGCCTCGCGCGAGAGGGTGGAGATGTCGAAGCGCAAGGCGGGGCGGGTCCTTTCGGTTTCAGCTTGGCCGCGCGGCACGCCGTCCGCGCAGGGGAGGGGTCCGGGGAGGGCGGGGCGCCCTCCCCGGCGGGGGGGCTGTCGATCCCGGTTGAACCTGCTGCGCTTTTCATACATTTTGCGCCGCAGTCCAACTGATATAGCATTAAGCGGGGTCCTCCATGTCCAAACCGGGTCTTGACGCTGCGGTCACCTACAGCCGCGTGATGCTCAAGATCTCGGGCGAGGCGCTGATGGGGGATCAGGGGTTCGGCCTGCATCCGCCAACGGTGCAGCGGATCGCGCGCGAGGTGAAATCGGTGCATGATCTGGGCGTCGAGATCTGCATGGTGATCGGGGGCGGCAACATCTTTCGCGGGCTGGCAGGGTCGGCCCAGGGGATGGAGCGGACGACGGCCGATTACATGGGGATGCTGGCCACGGTGATGAACGCGCTGGCGATGCAATCGGCGCTGGAACAGGTGGGCGTGTTCACCCGGGTGATCAGCGCGATTCCGATGGATCAGGTCTGCGAGCCCTATATCCGCCGCCGCGCCGTGCGGCATCTGGAGAAGAAGCGCGTCTGCATCTTTGCGGCCGGAACGGGCAACCCCTATTTCACCACCGACACGGCGGCCACGCTGCGTGCCAACGAGATGGCCTGTCAGGCGATCTTCAAGGGCACCAAGGTGGACGGAGTCTATGACAAGGACCCCAAGAAGCACGCCGATGCCACGCGCTATGAGACCGTCACCTATGATGAATGTCTGGCCAAGCATCTGGGGGTGATGGATGCCTCGGCCATCGCGCTGGCGCGCGACAACAACCTGCCCATCATCGTCTTTTCGCTGGACGAGCCGGGCGGGTTCCGCGGCATCCTGAGCGGGCAGGGCACTTATACCCGCGTGCAGGGCTGACCCGGCACGGCAGGCCGGGCGGGCGCGTGGACCCGCAGTTCCGGCCATTCTACCTGTTCCGTTGCGGTAAGGCTCTGGTATAGAGCAACGAACGGCCCCGGTCCCAGAGGTGGGCGCGGGCTGGAGAAGGAAGGAAGACCCTATGTCGGCTGACGATCTCGACATCGATCTCGATGCGCTGCAGCGGCGCATGGATGGCGCCATGAATGCGCTGAAGACGGAATTCGCGTCGCTGCGCACGGGGCGGGCCTCGGCGCAGATGCTTGAGCCCATTCAGGTGGATGCCTATGGGCAGATGACGCCGATCAACCAGCTTGGCACGGTGAACGTGCCCGAGCCGCGCATGGTGGTGATCAATGTCTGGGACAAGGGCATGATCGCCAAGATCGAGAAGGCGATCCGCGAAAGCGGGCTGGGCATCAACCCGGTCACCGACGGGCCGCTGATCCGCCTGCCGATCCCGGAGTTGAACGAGCAGCGCCGCAAGGAGCTGACCAAGGTGGCGGCGCAATATGCCGAAAGCGCCAAGGTGGCGATCCGCAACGTGCGGCGCGACGGGATGGACCAGATCAAGAAGGCCAAGGCGGCGGGCATGTCTGAGGATGACCAGAAGATGTGGTCGGACGAGGTGCAGGACCTGACCGACAAGGCGATCGCCGCGGTCGACAAGCAGCTGGAACAGAAGCAGGCGGAAATCATGCAGGTCTGACATGGCGCGGACAGGGCGGGGTGCCCTGTCTGGCTGTGTGTGGGGGGAGCAGGGCTTGGGCACAGGCAACACCACCGATCCGAAGCGCCGGCCCCGCCCTGCGGAGCACGTCGCCATCATCATGGATGGGAACGGACGCTGGGCCACCTCGCGCGGATGGCCGCGTCTTGTGGGCCATCGGCGCGGGGCGGAACGGGTGCGCGAGATCGTGCGCGCCTGCCCGGATCTGGGCATCCGCTGGCTGACCATCTACGCGTTCTCGACCGAGAACTGGAAACGGTCCACCGAAGAGGTGCTGGGTCTGATGGCGATCTTTGCCCGCTATATCGAGCGCGAGGCGGATCGGCTGTCGGTGGAAGGCGTGCGGTTGCGCTTCATCGGGGATCGCACCCGGCTGGATCCGAAGCTGCAGAAGATGATGGCGGGGATCGAGGCGCGCACGGCGCATGGAGGGCGGCTGAACCTGACGGTGGCGATCAATTACGGCGGGCGGGATGAGATCGCCCGGACCATGCGCGCGATCGCGCGCGACGTGGCGGCGGGCCTGCTTGCGCCAGAAGCGGTGGACGAGGCGCTGATTTCGGCGCGGCTGGACACCGGCGATCTGCCCGATCCCGATCTGGTGATCCGCACCAGCGGCGAGACGCGGACATCGAATTTCCTGCCGTGGCAGGCGGCCTATGCGGAATACGAATTCACACCCACCTTGTGGCCGGATTTCAGTGCGCAGGACCTTGCGCTGATCATGGGTGCCTATGGCAATCGTGAACGCCGCTTTGGTGGCGTGGCGGGCGAATGACGGGGGGGGACGGCGACAGCGACCCCGGCCCGCAGCCGGGGCCGGATCTTGCAGCGGCGTCGGCGGATGCCGATCGGGCCGCCGCACCCGACGCCGCGCCGCAGGTCGAGACCGAGGATTACAAGCCGCCGGAGCCGACACTCGCCGCGGTGATCGGGCGGTGGGACGATCTGCGCCCGCGCGTGGTATCGGCCATCGTGATGATCGCCATCGGGGCGGCAGAGATCTGGCTGGGGGGCGGTTCCTTTGCCACGCTGATTGTGCTGCTGACATCGGGCATGATCTGGGAACTGGCGCAGATGACGGCGCCGCAGCAGAAGAACCGGCCGCTTGTCCTGTGGGGGGTGGCGGGCGGCGCTTTGGCGGCGGCCCTCGTCCTGCGGTCGGATCTGGCGGCGGCCTTCCTGATGGTGCCTGCGCTGGCGCTGGCGCTGACGCCGCGCCGCGACCGGCAGATCGCGGCGATCTATGCGGCGGCGATCATGGTGGCGGGCTACGGGCTGGTGGAGTTCCGCGAGGAATCGGGGACGATCGGCATCCTGTGGCTGGTGATCATCGTCATCACATCGGATGTGCTGGGCTATTTCGTGGGGCGTTATGTGGGGGGGCCGAAGTTCTGGCCCAAGGTCAGCCCCAAGAAAACATGGTCAGGCACCATCGCGGGTTGGATCGGGGCGGCGGTGGTGGGGCTTGGCTTCGTGCTGGCGGGCTTTGGCGGCTGGGTGCTGGTGATCCTGTCCCCGCTCATCGCCCTGGCGGGGCAGATGGGCGACATCGTGGAAAGCTGGCTGAAGCGGCGGGCGGGGGTGAAGGACAGTTCAAACCTGATCCCCGGGCATGGCGGCCTGCTGGACCGGTTCGATGCGCTGATCGGGGCGACCGTGCTGGTCATGACGCTGGGGCTGTTCTTCAAGGATCTTCCGATCGGCTGAGATGTCCATGCGTTCGATTTCCATCTTCGGGGCGACCGGCTCTATCGGGGAGAGCACCTTTGACCTGATCCAGCGGGCGGGGGGGCCTGCGGCCTATCGTACCGTGGCGGTGACAGGGGCGCGCAACGTGGCCCGCTTGGCCGAAATGGCGCGGGAACTGCGCGCCGAGGTGGCGGTGACGGCGGATGAGGCGCTGCTGCCCGATCTGCGCGCGGCGCTGGCGGGATCGGGCGTCGAGGCGGCGGCGGGCGCGGCGGCGCTTGCCGAGGCGGCGGATCGCCCTGCCGATTGGGTGATGAGCGGGATCGTGGGCGCGGCGGGGCTGGTGCCGGGGATGCGCGCGCTGCGCCACGGGCGGACCCTGGCGCTGGCCAACAAGGAAAGCCTTGTGACGGCGGGGCCCTTGCTGATGGCGACGGCGGCGGCGCATGGCGCGACGATCCTGCCGGTGGACAGCGAACATTCGGCGGTGTTTCAGGCCCTGACGGGCGAAGATGCCGGCGCGGTGGAGCGGGTGATCATCACGGCATCCGGCGGGCCGTTTCGCGACTGGCCGCTGGAGCGGCTGGCGCGCGCGACGGTGGCCGAGGCAAAGGCACATCCCAACTGGTCGATGGGCAACCGGATCAGCATCGACAGCGCGTCGATGTTCAACAAGGCGCTGGAATTGATCGAGACGCGGGAATTCTTCGGCTTTCCGCCCGAGATGATCGAGGTGCTGGTGCATCCCCAGAGCATCGTGCACGCGCTGGTGGGGTTCCGCGATGGCGGCGTGATGGCGCATCTGGGGCCGGCCGACATGCGGCACGCAATAGGCTTTGCGCTGCACTGGCCGGACCGTGGGCATATCCCGGTGGAACGGCTGGATCTGGCGCGGCTGGGCAGCCTGAGCTTTGAGGCGCCCGATGACCGGCGCTTTCCGGCGCTGCGGCTGGCGCGCGAGGTGATGGCACTGCGCGGGCTTGCGGGGGCGGCGTTCAACGCGGCCAAGGAGATCGCGCTGGATCACTTCATGGCGGGCGGGATCGGATTTCTGGACATGGCGGCGGTGGTCGAGGACACGCTGGAGCGGCTGTCGGCCGAGGTGGCGCTGACATCGCCGGTGGGAACGCTTGAAGACGTGCTGGCGATGGACCATCTGGCAAGGACGAGGGCGGGTGAACTGGCCCTGAAACGCAAAGAAGGTGGGCGCGCGTGGAACTGATCAACCTGATCCCGAGCTTTGGCGGGCTGGCCTATACGATCCTGGCCTTTGTGCTGGCGCTGTCGATCATCGTCTTTGTGCATGAATACGGCCATTACATCGTGGGGCGCTGGTCGGGCATCCATGCGGAGGTATTCTCGCTGGGCTTTGGGCCGGTGATCTGGTCGCGGGTGGACAGGCGGGGGACGCGCTGGCAATTGGCGGCGCTGCCCTTGGGTGGCTATGTGAAGTTCATGGGGGATTCCAACGCGGCCTCGGCAGGCCATGTGGAGGATCTGGGCGACCTGACCGCCGAACAGCGGCGGGCGACGATGCAGGGCGCGCCGCTTTGGGCGCGGACGGCGACGGTGGCGGCGGGGCCGGTGTTCAACTTTATCCTGTCGATTGCGGTTTTCGCGGGCATTTTCCTGTTGTCTGGCGTGGCGACGGATGCGCCGACGGTGGGGACGGTGAAGCCCGTGCCGGGCATCGCCACGGCGCTGGAGCCGGGGGACCGGATCATCGCGCTGGGGGGGCAGGAGACGCCGGATTTTCCGGCCTTCATGGCGGCGGCCGCCGCTTTGCCCACGGCGGCAGAGACGACCTACCGGGTAGAGCGGGGCGGCCAGACGCTTGAGGTGACCGACTCGCATCCGCTGCCGCCCCTGGTGGAGACGGTGCAGCCGGATTCGGCGGCGTCTGAGGCGGGCGTGCAGGCGGGCGACATCGTGACGGCGGTGGATGGCCAGCCGGTCACGACATTCGCGCAACTGCGCGAGGTGGTGGGGGCGTCGGATGGTGGGCCATTGCGGCTGACGCTGATGCGCGGGGGCGAGGAGATCACGCTGGATTTGCAGCCGCGCCGGGTGGATCTGCCCCTGCCCGAGGGCGGGTTCGAGACACGCTGGCTGATCGGATTGACGGGGGCGCTGTATTTCGATCCCGAAACGCGGGTTCCGGGTGTGCTGGAAAGCATCGGGCTTGGCGCGACGCAAAGCTGGGATATCGCCACCACCTCGCTTTCGGGGCTTTGGCACATGATCACGGGGGCGATTTCATCGTGCAACCTGCGCGGCCCCATCGGGATTGCCGAAACATCCGGCGCGGCGGCCAGCGCGGGGATCACGAATTTCATCTGGTTCATCGCCATGCTTTCGACGGCGGTGGGGATGATGAACCTGTTCCCGGTGCCGGTGCTGGATGGCGGGCATCTGGTGTTCTACGCCTATGAGGCGGTGGCGGGCAAACCGCCAAATGCCAAGGCGCTGCGGGTGCTGATGTCGATCGGGCTGGCGGCGATCCTGACGCTGATGGTCTTCGCGCTGAGCAACGATCTGTTCTGCCCCTGAAGGGGCGAAAGGCCCCGGTTGCAAGCGGCGTGCCGGTTGGGCTGCGTGGCGCCTTGCGTCCTGAAACTGCCGGGCGCGGGCCAAACTCGCGCCACATTCCGACCCTAGCTGTCACCCTGCAGACCGGGACGGAGATTGGATCATGCGGACGTTTAACAAGGGCTATCGTGGTCTTTCCCTGATCATGGTGCTGAATACGGACCGTATCTTTACGGTCGGCACGATGGTGGCCGGGCTGATGGCGGGGGCCTTCCTCGGCTCGACCCTGATCGGCTACTGAAATCTGTCAAAACGGCCTCAGCCTTTTGACAAGTCCTGCGCTTCCGAGTAGTCAGAGCACAAGACTTTGTTAAAGGCGGGGCCAGGGCAATGCGGGACACGACAGGGGCGTTCGAAGCGCAAGCGACCTTGAAGGCGCGTTCGCGCACGGGGGTTATGCGGCCCGCCCTTATGGCCCTTTTCCTTTCCAGCGCAGCGATTTCTGGCCCGTTCCTCACACCGGCGGCGGCGCAGAGCTACAGCTTTTCCAGCGTTCAGGTCGAAGGCAATCAGGCCATCGAGAGCGCGACGATCGTCGCCTATGCCGGAATCGGGCGGGGCGAGACGGTTTCGGCCGCGCGTCTGAATGATGCTTATCAGGCCATCGTGAACTCCGGCCTGTTCGAATCTGTCGAGCTGGTCCCGCAGGGCGGCACGCTGCTGATCCGGGTTGTGGAATACCCGATGATCAACATCGTGAACTTTGAGGGCAACCGCCGCCTCGACGACGAGGAACTGGCCGAGATCGCGAAGTCGAAGGGGCGGCTGGTCTATTCGCCGTCGCAGGCCGAAGAGGATGCCGCGAACATCGCCGATGCCTACCGGCAGCGGGGCCGGATCGCCGCGACGGTGGAGCCGCGCATCATCCGCCGCGACGGCAACCGCGTGGATCTGGTGTTCGAGATCACCGAAGGCCGCGTGGCCGAGATCGAGCGTCTGGCCTTTGTCGGCAACCGCGCCTTCAGCGACCGCCGCCTGCGGCAGGTGCTGGAGACGAAACAGGCAGGTCTGCTGCGCCAGATCATCCGCAGCGATACCTTCGTGGCGGAGCGGCTGGAACTCGACAAGCAGCTGTTGCGCGATTTCTATCTGGCGCGCGGCTATGCCGATGTGCAGGTTCTGGATGCGACGTCGGATGTGGCGCGCGAGCGTGATGCCTTTTTCGTGACGATCACCATCCGCGAAGGCCAGCAGTTCCGCATCGGCGATGTATCGACCGTGTCCGAGATCGAGGGGCTGGAGGCGGCCGAATTCGCCGCCGTACAGCGGATCCGTCCGGGCGAGGTGTGGTCGCCCGCGCTGATCGACAACAACATCGCGCGGATGGAAAATCTGGCGCTGCGCAAGGGGCTGAACTTTGTGCGCGTCGATCCGCGGATCACGCGGGACGAACGTGGCGGCGTGCTGGATGTGGAATTCGCCATCGTGCGCGGCGAGCGCATCTTTGTCGAACGCATCGACATCGAGGGCAACACCACGACGCTGGATCAGGTGGTGCGCCGCCAGTTCCGCACGGCGGAAGGCGACCCGCTGAACGCGCGCGAAATCCGCCAGTCGGCGGAAAGGATCCGGGCGCTGGGTTTCTTTTCGGATGCGCAGGTGAATGCCGAGCCGGGCAGCACCCCGGATCAGGTGGTGGTGAACGTGGATGTGGAAGAGCAGCCCACGGGTTCGCTCACCTTCGGGGCAAGCTATGGCGTGGCCAGCGGCATCGGGTTCAACATCAGCCTTAGCGAGCAGAACTTTCTTGGCCGCGGGCAGGCGGTGGGCCTGTCGCTGACATCGGGGACGGACGCATCGGAGGGCAGCTTCACGTTCCGCGAACCGGCCTTCCTTGGCCGGGATGTGGCGTTGAAGTTCGGCATCTCGTACCGCGAATCCGACAACGAGAATTCGGCCACTTTTGACACGCGGGTCGGGCGCATCTCGCCCGCGCTGGAATTCCCGGTGGGCGAACTGAGCCGGCTGGAGATCCGCTATACCTATCAGGACAGCAAGATCACCGGCCTTCCCGCGACGGCGTCCGACATCCTTCAGCTGGAACAGGCGCAGGGCGCGGTGACGACCAGCTCTGTCGGATATACCTACAGCTACGATTCCCGTATCAGCGGTCTGAACCCGCGGGGCGGGGTGTTGCTGCGCTTTGGCCAAGATTTCGCGGGGCTTGGCGGCGACAGCGAATATGTGATGACGAACGTGCTGGCCCTGGCCGAGACGCGCATCCGTC
Source organism: Paragemmobacter ruber (assembly GCF_009908315.1). GTDB lineage: Bacteria > Pseudomonadota > Alphaproteobacteria > Rhodobacterales > Rhodobacteraceae > Paragemmobacter > Paragemmobacter ruber. The sequence continues at coordinate 580,452 of NZ_JAAATW010000003.1, read as the reverse complement.
AGGAAGAGGTGACGCTGCGCGCCATCTTTGAAGGCGGGATGATCAACAGTCTGGGCGGGACCAACAGCCGTATCACCGAGCGCTTCTTCGGCAATGGAAAGATCCGCGGCTTTGAGCCGGGCGGGATCGGGCCGCGGGAATTGTCGGCCGACAACGAAGCCTTGGGCGGCAACATGTTCGCCGTGGCGCGGTTCGAGGCGGATTTCCCGCTGGGCCTGCCGGAAGAGTATGGGATCACGGGCGGCCTGTTCCTTGATGTCGGCTCCGTCTGGAGCCTTGATAACATCAATGGTGGTGTGGGTGGCGGTGTGGCGGTGGACGACTCGCTCAACCTGCGGTCTTCCGTCGGCTTCTCGGTGTTCTGGACAACGCCGGTCGGGCCACTGCGGTTGAACTTCTCGACCCCGCTGGTCAAAGAAGATTATGACCTCGAGCAGAACTTCGACCTGACGGTTTCGACCACGTTCTGATGCCGCGCGGGCGCTGGACAGGCCGGATCGCGGCGGGGCTGGTGGTGGTGCTGCTGGCCAGCGCCGCGCCAATCACTGCGCCCGTGGCCGCGCAGGAGGCCGCGCTTCCGCGCGCGCCGATCCTGATGATCGACCGCAACCGCCTTTTTGCAGAATCGGCCTTTGGCCGTGCCGCCGAGGCGCGGTTCGAGGCAGAGAGCAAGGCGCTGATCGCCGAAAACCTACGGCTGGAACAGGCGTTGGAGACGGAAGAGCGGGAATTGACCGATCAGCGTGCCACGCTGGAGCCTGAGGCGTTTCAGACGCTGGCGCAGGAGTTTGATGCCAAGACCGAGGCAATCCGCGCCGCGCAGGATACCAAATCGCGCGCGATCACCGCGCAACGCGAAGCTGATCGGCAGCGCTTCCTGCAGGCGGCGGTGCCCGTTCTGGGCGAATTGATGGGCGATGCCGGGGCAGTGGCCATTTTCGACAAGGAGATGGTGATTCTGTCGCTGCGCGGGGTGGATATCACGGATGAGGCGATCCAGAGGATCGACGCGGCGCTTGGTGATGGATCTTCCCTGCCTTCGGTTGAGGGCGACCCCGAACCGCCTGAGGCACCCGATGACGGCGCCGGGGTCACGCCAGCCCCGGGGATGGGCGGGGACGTGGCACCCTAGGCCGGGGACGCTTGTTTCGGCCCACCCAAGTTGCTAGTCACCATCGGGTGCATGCAGTGGCCGCGGACCGGGCCGGATGCAGCCGCAGCCGTCTAGGAGACCCAGATGACCGAAAGCCCCGTCACTTTCGCCGATCTCGCCCTGATCCAGCGGATCATCCCGCACCGTTATCCGTTCCTTCTGGTCGACAAGGTGCGCGATATCGTGATCAACGAAAGCTGCGTGGGCATCAAGAACGTGACCGTAAACGAGCCGCAGTTCACCGGCCATTTCCCCGGAATGCCGATCTTCCCGGGCGTGATGATCATCGAGGCGATGGCGCAGACGAGCGGCATCCTTGTGGGCCTGTCGATGGATCTGGTGGACAAGAATGCCAATGTCTTCTTCATGGGCGTGGATGGGGTGAAGTTCCGCCGCAAGGTGGTGCCGGGCGATGTGCTGGAACTGCATGTCAGGGCGCTGCGCGGCGGCGGGCGGGTCTGGAAATTCGAGGGCCGCGCGATGGTCGAGGGTGAATTGGCCTGCGAGGCCACCTTCATGGCCATGTTCGACGTGCCGAAGGCGTGACGCGGATGACAATTCACCCTGAGGCGCGCATCCACCCGACCAGCGTTGTCGAACCCGGTGCGGTGATCGGCGCGGGCTGCGAGGTGGGGCCGTTCTGCGTGATCGGCCCGGATGTGGTGCTGCATGACCGGGTGGTGGTGAAGAGCCACGCCGTGGTGACCGGGCGGACGGAGATCGGGGAAGAGACGGTGATCTTTCCCTTTGCCACCGTGGGCGAGGTGCCGCAGGACCTGAAATACAAGGGCGAACGGACCCGGCTGGTGGTGGGCAAGCGCTGCCGCATCCGCGAGGGGGCGACGCTGAACCTTGGCACGGAAGGCGGCGGCGGCGTCACGACAGTGGGCGATGACGTCTTGATCATGACCGGCGCGCATGTGGGCCATGATGCCCATATCGGCAACCGGGTGATCCTTGTGAACAATGTGGCCATCGCGGGCCATTGCGTGCTGGGCGATGATGTGATCGTGGGCGGGCTGTCGGGCGTGCATCAATGGGTGCGGATCGGGCAGGGCGCGATCATCGGCGCGGTCACGATGGTGACGAATGACGTGATCCCTTATGGCCTGGTGCAGGCACCGCGGGGCGAGTTGGACGGGCTGAACCTTGTGGGCCTGAAACGGCGTGGGGTGGAGCGGGCCGAGATCACGGCGCTGCGGGCGGCCTATCAGATGCTGGCGCAGGGCGAGGGGACGTTCCTTGACCGGGCGCGGCGGCTGGCCGAGGAAACCGACAGTGCTCATGTGCGCGAGGTGACGGATTTCATCCTGTCCGCCTCGGACCGGTCTTTCCTGACGCCGAAATGACGCGGACGGCGATCATTGCAGGCGCGGGCGGCTTGCCCGCGGCGCTGGTGGCGGCGATGACCGAGCGGCCCTTTGTGGCGGCGCTTGAGGGGTTCGATCCGGCCGGCGTGACGCCTGATATGCGCTTCCGGGTGGAGCGGCTGGTACCCTTCCTGCGCGCGCTGGAGGATGCAGGGGTGACGCGGGTCTGTTTCGCAGGCGCGGTGCAGCGGCCCCGGCTGGACCCGGCGCTGTTTGATCCCGACACGGCGGGGATGGTTCCCCGCCTGTTGGCGGCGATGGGGCAGGGCGACGATGCCACGCTGCGCGAGGTGCTGGCGATTTTCGAGGAGGCGGGTTTCGCGCTGGCGGGCGTGCCGGAGATCGCGCCCGCGCTGGTGCCGGGGGCCGAGGTCCTGTGCGGCACGGTGACAGAGCGAGACCGGGCGGATGCCGCGCGGGCGGCAGAGATCGTGGGCGCGCTGGGACGGGTGGATGTCGGGCAGGGCGCGGTGGTGCAGCAAGGGCTGTGTCTGGCGGTCGAGGCCTTGCCCGGCACGGATGCGATGCTGGCCGGTGTTGCGGCGATCCCGGCCGCGCTGCGGCCTGCCGGGGCGCGGGGCCTGTTCTTCAAGGCGCCGAAACCCGCGCAGGATCGGCGGATCGACCTGCCCGCGCTTGGGGTGGAAACCGTGCGCCGCGTGGCGGCGGCGGGTCTTGGCGGCATCGCATGGGAGGCGGGCGGGGTGATCTGTCTGGACCAACCCGCGATGGTGGCACAAGCGCAGGCCGCCGGCCTGTTCCTCTGGGCGCGGGAGCCATGAAGATCTTCCTCGTCGCCGGGGAACCTTCGGGCGACCGTCTGGGCGCGGCGTTGATGGCGGGGCTGAAGCAGCTTGCACCGGGGGTGGCGTTTGCGGGTGTTGCGGGACCGCTGATGCAGGTGGAGGGGATGGCGTCGCTCTTCCCGATGGAAGAGCTTTCGGTCATGGGCATCGCCGAGGTTCTGCCCAAATACTTCCACCTGAAACGGCGCATCCGCGAGGTGGCGGACGCCGTGATTGCCAGCGATGCCGCGGCGCTGGTGACGATCGATTCGCCCGATTTCGGGCTGCGGGTGGCGGCCTTGGTCAAGGCCGCACGGCCCGGGCTGCGGACGATCCATTATGTGGCGCCCTCGGTCTGGGCGTGGCGGCCGGGGCGGGCGGCCAAGATGGCGCGGCATGTGGATCATGTGCTGGCGCTCCTGCCTTTCGAGCCGCCGCTGATGCAGGCGGCGGGCATGACCTGCGATTTCGTGGGTCATCCGGTGGTGGCCGAACCCCGCGCATCCGATGCCGAGCGGGCGGCCTGGGCAGGCACCGGGCCCTTGGTGCTGGCCCTGCCCGGATCGCGGCGGGGCGAGGTGACGCGGCTGATGCCGGTCTTGGGTGAGGTCGTGGGGCGGCTTGCGGCGCAGCATCCGGGGGTGCGCGTGGCCTTGCCGACAGTTGGCGCTGTGGCAGGCCTCGTGCGCAGTTTTTCCGCGGGCTGGACGGTCGCACCGCAGATCGTGGAAGAGGCCGGTGCGAAGCGTGGGGCCTTTGCGGCGGCGGATGTGGCGGTCGCGGCCTCTGGCACGGTGTCGCTGGAACTTGCGGCGGTCGGATGCCCCATGGTCATCGCCTATGACATGAACCCGCTGACCCTGTGGCTCATGCGGCGGGCCGCGCTGATCGACACGGTGACGCTGGTGAACCTTGTATCCGAAACACGGGTTGTGCCCGAGTTCATCGGAGAGCGGTGCCGGTCGGATCTGATCGTGCCGGCAGTGGAGGCGGTGCTGGGTGATCCGTCTGCACAGCAGGCCGCGATGGCCCTGACGATGGAGCGCCTTGGCAAGGGTGGCGAGGCGCCGGGTGTGCGGGCCGCGCGATCTGTTCTTGCCGTGCTCTGACGCAAGCCGAAGCGCCAAAATACTTCTGGAAGAATTTTGGCGCAGGATGAATCAAAATTCTTCCAGAAGAATTTTGATGGGGTCAGCCTAAGATTTTTCGAGAAAAATCTTAGGCTTCTCGTCCTTTCCAGATCCAGCCGCCGCCAAAGACGCGCCCGCCTTCGGGGGCGTAGAAGACGCAGGCCTGACCGGGGCTCACCCCATCCTCGGGCGAGAGGAGTTCCACCTCTGCCTCGGTTTCGGACAGCGGGCGGATCACCGCCGGGCGGGGGGGGCGGGTGGAGCGGACCTTGACGTTGAGGTGCCATTCCGGGCGGCTGGTCAGGGGGGCATCGCCCAGCCAGTTGATCTCGCGCAGTGGCACGGTGCGGGTGGAGAGCGCCTCTTTTGGCCCGACGATCACGCGGCGGGTGTCGGGGTCAAGCTTCACTACGTAAAGCGGATCGCCCAGGCCGCCGATTCCAAGGCCTTTGCGCTGGCCGATGGTGTAGTGGATCACACCGCGATGCTGGCCCAGCACGCGGCCCGACAGATCCACGATCTCGCCCGGATCGGCGGCGCCGGGGCGCAGCTTTTCGATCACGGCGGCGTAGTTTCCGTTGGGGACGAAGCAGATGTCCTGACTGTCGGGTTTGTCGGCTACGGGCAGGCCGTAGCGCGCCGCCAGCGCGCGGGTTTCGGCTTTGGAGGCAAGATGGCCGAGGGGGAAGCGCAGGTAGGACAGCTGTTCCGCCGTGGTGGAGAAGAGGAAATAGCTTTGGTCGCGGTTGGGGTCGGTGGCCATGTGCAATTCCGGCCCCTGTGCGCCCAGTTTGCGCTGGATGTAATGGCCGGTCGCCATGCAATCGGCCTCAAGGTCCTTTGCGGTGGCGAGCAGGTCCTTGAATTTCACCCGTTCGTTGCAGCGGATGCAGGGAACCGGGGTCGCGCCCGCGAGATAGGCATCGGCAAATTCCTCGATCACTGCTTCGCGGAAGGTGTTCTCGTAGTCGAGGACATAATGGGGAAAGCCCATGGTTTCGGCCACACGCCGGGCGTCGTGGATGTCGCGGCCCGCACAGCACGCGCCTTTTTTCGCCAGCGCGGCGCCGTGATCGTAAAGCTGCAGGGTGACGCCCACCACATCATAGCCCTCTTCCGCCAGCATCGCGGCGACGACCGAGGAATCCACGCCGCCCGACATGGCGACGACCACACGGGTATCGGCCGGGGTTTTTGGCAGGCCGAGGGAATTGAGCGGTTGGTCAAGCGGCATGGGGCGGGCCTTTACGCGGCGGGGCGTTCGGATGCGGAAGACCGTCGGAATACAGGAAAACAGGGCACAGGCACAAGGGGCGCCCCGTCGCAGGCGGGTTCCTGTGGCGCGGACGCGTTCAGCAAGACTTAAGGAACGGGCGCGATACTGGGTGCAGAGCGAAGGAGACCTGCCCATGTACATCAAGCGCGTATCCGGCCCGCGCCATGTGACGCTGCCGGATGGTACCATTCTGACCCGGGCCGACCTGCCACCTGCCGACACGCGGCGCTGGGTGGCGCGGCGCAAGGCCGTGGTGGTGCAGGCGGTCACCCATGGCTTGATCGAGCGGGAAGAGGCGCTGGCGCGCTATGCCCTGACGGATGAGGAGTTCGGTCTGTGGGAAACCGCCGTGCGCAGCCACGGAGAGGCGGCGCTGCGGGTCACCAAGATCCAGCAGTATCGTCAATTTTAAGTTGTCTTTGGTGCAAATGCTGCCATAGTAATCTTTGTTTAATGAGTGGTCTGCAAAGTTGCCGAAAGGCGACCTTACGGAGTGTAAAAATGCGAGTACTTCTGGTTGAAGACGACCCCGCGACGTCGCGGAGCATCGAGCTGATGCTGACCCATGCCAACCTGAACGTCTATTGCACCGATCTTGGTGAGGACGGGATCGATCTGGCAAAGCTTTACGATTACGACCTGATCCTGCTGGATCTGAACCTGCCCGACATGAGCGGCCATGAAGTGCTGCGCCAGTTGCGCATGGCCCGGATCGAGACGCCGATCCTGATCCTGTCGGGGTCGGATGACACGGACAACAAGATCCGCGGTTTCGGCTTCGGCGCCGATGATTACATGACGAAACCCTTCCATCGGGAAGAGTTGATCGCGCGGATCCATGCCATCATCCGCCGGTCGAAGGGACATTCCCAATCCATCATCCGCACCGGGCAGGTCAACGTGAACCTGGATGCCAAATCTGTCGATGTGGGCGGCAAGAGCGTGCATCTGACCGGGAAGGAGTATCAGATCCTTGAACTCCTCAGCCTGCGCAAGGGCACTACGCTGACCAAGGAAATGTTCCTGAACCACCTCTATGGCGGAATGGACGAGCCGGAGTTGAAGATCATCGACGTGTTCATCTGCAAGCTGCGCAAGAAGCTTGCCGAGGCGACGGGGGGCGAGAACTATATCGAAACCGTCTGGGGCCGTGGCTATGTCATGCGCGACCCGGTGCCGGAGGTGGCGCTGCGCCGCGTTGCGATTGCGGCGGCAAGCTGATCGCCCGAGGCTGGACTGTCCCATGGTCGCCCCCTAAACCTTTGGGGGCGGCTAGTGGGGGAAGTCATGGCGGCGGAAAAAGATGTAGGGCTGCTGTCGGAAGCTGAGGCGAAGGCGGAACTGGCCCGCCTTGCCCATGAGATTGCGGCGGCAAACACGGCCTATCACACGCTGGACGCGCCCGAGATTTCGGATGCCGATTACGATGCACTGAAGCGCCGCAATCAGGCGATCGAGGCGCGCTTTCCCGGACTGAAGCGGGGCGACAGCCCCAGCGAGCAGGTGGGCGCTGCCTTGGCCGAGGGGTTTGGCCAGATCCGCCACGCGGTGCGGATGCTGTCGCTGGCCAATGCGTTTGAGGATTCGGAGGTTGTGGATTTCGATGCGCGTGTCCGCAGTTTCCTAGGGGCGGGCGGTGCGATCCATTACACGGCAGAGCCGAAGATTGACGGGCTGTCGCTCTCGCTGCGGTATGAGGGGGGCGTCCTTGTGCAGGCTGCTACGCGCGGCGATGGCGAGGTGGGCGAGAATGTCACCGAGAACGCGCTGACCATCGCCGACATTCCCCATCGGGTGGTGGGCGCGCCCGAGGTGATGGAGGTGCGGGGCGAGGTCTATATGTCCCATGCCGATTTCGCCGCGCTGAACGCGCGGCAGGCGGCGTCGGGCGGCAAGGTCTTTGCCAATCCGCGCAACGCGGCGGCGGGGTCGCTGCGGCAGTTGGATGCCAGCATCACAGCGGCGCGGCCGCTGCGGTTTTTTGCCTATGCCTGGGGGGCGCTGTCCGAACCGCTGGCCGCTTCGCAGTTCGCGGCAATTGAGCGGCTCAAGGCGTTGGGATTTCAGACTAATCCGCTGACGGTTCTTTGTGCTGGACCGGCAGAGATGCTGGCGCATTACGCCCGGATCGAGGCGATGCGGGCATCCTTGGGCTATGATATCGACGGGGTGGTCTACAAGGTGGATGACCTGTCGCTTCAGGCGCGACTGGGGTTCCGGGCAACGACGCCGCGTTGGGCCATCGCGCACAAGTTTCCCGCCGAACTCGCCTGGACGCGGCTGGAGGCGATCGACATCCAGGTGGGGCGCACCGGCGCGCTGTCGCCCGTGGCGCGGCTTGCGCCGGTGACTGTGGGGGGCGTGGTCGTGTCGAATGCCACGCTGCACAACGAGGATTACATCGCGGGGCGCGACTCGCGCGGCGAGGCGATCCGGGAGGGCAAAGATATCCGCGTGGGCGACTGGGTGCAGGTCTATCGCGCGGGCGATGTGATCCCCAAGGTCGCGGATGTGGACCTTGCGCGCCGGCCCGAGGGGGCGGTGCCTTACGTCTTTCCGCATCGCTGCCCGGAATGTGGGTCTGAGGCCGTGCGGGAAGAGGGGGATTCGGTGCGCCGTTGCACCGGGGGCCTGATCTGCCCCGCGCAGGCGGTGGAGCGGCTGGTGCATTTCGTGTCGCGCGCGGCCTTTGACATCGAAGGGCTGGGGCGCAAGCAGGTGGAGATGTTCTTTGCCGATGACATCCTGCCGGTGAAGGAGCCTGCGGACATCTTCACCCTTGCTGCAAGAGATGCCGCCAACCCCTTGCAGAAGCTTCGCAATCGCGACGGGTTCGGCGACAAGTCGGTGACCAATCTTTGGGCTGCGATCGAGGAGCGGCGGCGCATCTCGCTGGCGCGGCTGATCTTTGCGCTTGGGATGCGGCATGTGGGCGAGGTGGCGGCGCAGGATCTGGCGCGGCATTACCTGACGTGGGACGCGCTGGTGGCGGCGGTCGATCAGGCGCGCCCTGCGGCGCTGGCCCATCGCGCGGCGGATGAGGCGGAGATGGAGGAACGCGCGGCGGCGCAGGCCGACGGGCGGCGCGCGCGGGTGAAGGAAGCGCGGGATCGGGCCGTGGCGGCGCTGGCCGTGCCGGGGACGGCGGCGGCGGCCTGGCAGGAGTTGATCACGGGCGATGGGATCGGGCCGGTTCTGGCGCTGTCGCTGTCCGATACGCTGGCCAATCCGGAAGAGCGCGCCTCCATCGCGCGGCTGGTCGCGCATCTGGAGGTGCTGCCGCCCGAGGCGCGGGCGACGCAATCGCCGGTGGCGGGGCTGACCGTGGTCTTTACCGGTAGTCTGGAGAAGATGACGCGGGCCGAGGCCAAGGCACGGGCCGAGGCGCTGGGGGCCAAGGTGGCGGGGTCGGTTTCGGCCAAGACCGATCTTCTGGTGGCCGGTCCCGGTGCGGGGTCGAAGGCCAAGGATGCGGAACGGCTGGGCGTGAAAATGATCGACGAGGATGCGTGGCTCGCCCTCATCGGGGATAAATGACGCGGCCTGTGGAACTTTTCCCGCTGTTTGCGGGATTGGACACGCTGGAGGGCGTGGGGGAAAAGACGGCCAAGGCCTTTGCCGGGCTGGGGGTGGAGCGGCCGAAGGATCTGCTGTTCCTGCTGCCGCATTCCGGGGTGGACCGGGCGCGGAAGGCGTCGGTCCGGGATGTGGTGCCGCCCTGCACGGTGACGGTGGAGGTGGAGGTCGGCGCGCATTCCCCGCCGCGCACGAAGGGCAAGCCCTACCGCGTGCAGGTGCGCGATGCGGCGCTGGACTTCACGCTGGTCTTCTTTCATGCGCGGGGGGATTTCCTGCAGCGCTTGCTGCCGACGAGGCAGCGGCGGCTGATTTCCGGCAAGGTGGAGCTGTTCGACGGGGTGGCGCAGATGGTGCATCCCGACCATGTGCTGCGGCCCGAGGAGGCGGGAGAACTGCCGCTGTTCGAGCCGGTCTATCCCCTGACCGCCGGGGTGACGCAGAAGGTGGTGGCGAAGGCGGTGGCGGGCGCGCTGACCCGCGCGCCTGACCTGCCGGAATGGATCGACGGGCCCTTGCTGGCGCGGGAGGGCTGGCCTTCATGGCGCGCTGCGCTTCTGGCGGTGCATGGGCCTGCGGGGGCGGCGGATCTGGCGCCCACCCATCCGGCGCGGCAGCGGCTGGCCTATGACGAGTTGCTGGCGCATCAGCTGACGCTGGCTTTGGCGCGGGCGACGCTGCGCAAGCAGAAGGGGGTGCCGACGGTTGGCGACGGGTCCTTGCGGGCGAAGGTGGTGGCGGGGTTGCCCTATGCGCTGACGGGGGCGCAGGCGCGGGCGGTGGCGGAGATTGCGGGGGATATGGAAGGCCCGTTCCGCATGAACCGGCTGTTGCAGGGGGATGTGGGGGCGGGGAAGACGCTGGTTGCGTTCCTTGCGCTGCTGATCGCGGTGGAGGCGGGGGGGCAGGGCGTGATGATGGCGCCCACCGAGATTCTGGCGCGGCAGCATTTCGCGGGGCTGGAGCCCTTGGCGGCGGCGGCGGGGGTGCGGCTGGAGTTGCTGACGGGCCGCGACAAGGGGGCGGAGAGGGCGGCCAAGTTGCGCGAGCTGGCCGAGGGGCGGATCGCGGTGCTGGTGGGCACGCATGCGGTGTTTCAGAAGGATGTGCTGTTCCATGACCTGCGGCTTGCGGTGGTGGATGAGCAGCACCGTTTTGGCGTGGCGCAGCGGATGGAACTGGGGGCCAAGGGGGCGGCGACCGATACGCTGGTGATGACGGCGACGCCGATCCCGCGATCGCTGGCGCTGGCGACCTATGGGGATATGGATGTGTCCGTGCTGGACGAGAAACCGCCGGGGCGGAAGCCGATCCGCACGGCGCTGGTCAGCACGGCGCGGATGGAGGAAGTCGTGGGGCATCTGGCCCGTGCGGTGGATGAGGGGCGGCAGGCCTATTGGGTTTGCCCCTTGGTCGAGGAGTCGGAGGTGTTGGATTATGCCAGTGCCGAGGCGCGGTTCCAGCATCTGCGCGCCGCCTTGGGCGATGTGGTGGGCATGGTGCATGGCCAGATGCCGCCTGCCGAAAAGGATGCCGCCATGGCGCGGTTTGTCTCAGCCGAGACGAAGGTTCTGGTCGCGACGACGGTGATCGAGGTGGGGGTGAATGTGCCCAATGCGTCGATCATGGTGATCGAGCGGGCAGAGACCTTTGGCCTTGCACAACTGCATCAGCTGCGGGGGCGCGTGGGGCGGGGGGCGGCGGAATCCACCTGCCTGCTGATGTATCAGGCGCCTTTGAGCGAGGGGGGCGAGCGGCGGCTGAAGGTGCTGCGCGACACCGAGGACGGATTCCGCATTGCGGAAGAGGATCTGGCGATGCGGGGGGCGGGCGATCTGATCGGGACGGCGCAATCGGGGCTGCCCCGGTTCCGGGTGGCGGATCTGGAGCGGCAGGGGGCGCTGATGGAGATTGCGCAGAGCGATGCGCGGCGACTTTTGGCGGATGATCCTGCGCTGGACGGGCCGCGGGGCAAGGCGGCGCGGATGCTGCTGTGGCTGCTGGATCAGGACCGGGCGATCCGGTTGATCGGGGTGGGGTGAGCGGGCGGACGGGCGTCACCTGTGCTGCCGATGCCGCCGTTCTTTCCTGACGTGGCAACCCCCTCCCCGACCCTCCCCCATGACTGGGGGAGGGAGCGTTCTGGATATGATCCGAAATGTTCTTAAAAAGTTCTTTACAGAACCCGAGAATCATGAGAACAAAGTAGCAACAGAAACATGGAGGCCACAATGCTGACGGATATGAAGGATATTCTCTCCCGCTCCCGTGCCACGGTGATCGAGGATCTGGTGGGTGTCGTCGCGCTGTTTTCCATGCTGGTGCTGTCACTGCACATTCTGTCTGCCTGATTTTCTGCCTGCTTTGTTCTGATGCGCCTGTCCCCAAGCGGCGCGCGGATGGCAGCCCTGCCTGTCCAAATCGAACGAAGTCACTGACCGCCGCCGTCTCAGGACGTGCGGCGGTTTTTTCATGCGCGGGTTAAGGCAGGGTTGACGGTCAGCCCGCTGCGCGGGCCGTCAGCGCCGCGTCCATCGCGGCGAGCGTTGCGTCGAGGGACAGAAGGATGGAGGCGTGGCGGTTGGCATAGTCGCGGGCGGGGAGCAGAACCTCGAGCCCGTCGAAGGGGGCGGCGGGGACGGGGCCGCCGCGTTTCAGCATGGCTTCGAGTTCGGCGCGGGCGCGGGCCACCTCGTCCCGTGTGCGGCCGATCATGGCGCGGGCGGTGAGAGAGGCCGCAGCCTGACCCAGCGCGCAGGCCTTTACGTCCTGCCCGTAGCTGGCGATGCGGTCGCCCTCCAGCGTGAGGTCCACAGTGACGGTGGAGCCGCAAAGGGGCGAGCGTTTGCGCGCGGTCCCGTCGGGCGCGGGGAGGCGGCCATGATGCGGGATATCTGCCGCGAGTTCAAGGATGCGGCCCGAATAGAGCTTGACGAGGTCGCTGTCGCTCATGCCTTTCCCTCCGGCTGACTGTTCTTTAGATAGACCCGTCTGACGCCCCTGCCAAGGAGAGGACCGATGTCCTTTGACCCTGCAAGCCTAAAGTATGACGCGAACGGGCTGATCCCCTGTATCGCGCAGGATCATGCCACGGGCGAGGTGCTGATGATGGCCTGGATGACGCCAGAGGCGGTGGCGCGGACGGTGGCGACGGGCCGGGTGACCTATTGGAGCCGGTCGCGGGGGACGTTCTGGGTGAAGGGCGAGACGTCGGGGCATACCCAGCGGCTGGTGGAGTTGCGGGTGGATTGCGACCGCGACGCGCTGCTGGCGCTGGTGGAGCAGGAGGGGCCGGCCTGCCATACGAACCGGCGGTCCTGTTTCTATACGGCGGTGCGGGATGGCGGCGAGGTGGTGATCTCGGAGCCGATGGTGTGACGGGCAAGGGGCGCTCGCGCCCCCTCTGGCCCTGCGGGCCATTCACCCCCTGAGGATATTTGGACAACGGGGAAACGGCAGGAGCGGTGTCAGGGGCGGTGTCAGGGGGACTGCGTCAGAGGCCGACCAATTGGCGGATGTCCTGCGGGGTGGCACCCTCGGCGCGGTACTTTGCGATGGCGCGGGCGTCGTCGCGTTTGGCGAGGCGCTTGCCCGCGTCGTCGCGGATGAGCCTGTGGTGGTGATAGGTGGGGGTGGGCAGGGCGAAGAGGCGCTGGAGGATCACCTGCACGGGGGTAAAGTCGAAGAGATCCTCGCCCCGGATCACATGGGTGATGCCCTGATCGGCATCGTCGAAGGCTGAGGCGAGGAAATATGCGACGATGTCTTCGCCCTTGCGCGACAGGACGACGTCGCCGATCCGGGTCAGCGCGGTGGCGCGGTCGATCTGGTGGGTGCCGGCATGGGCGGAGCCCGTTTCGGTGAAGCGGGGGGGGGCGGGCAGGGCGTCAAGCGCGGCGGCGAGGTTCAGGCGCAGGGCATCGCCGGGCTGGCGGCTGGACATCGGGCGGTGGCGGCAGGTGCCGGGATAGACGTTGAACGCCACGCCTTCCTGCGGGGCGGAGAGGGCGGCGCGGATATCGGCGCGCGTGCAGGCGCAGGGGTAGAGGAGGCCGCGTTCCGCCAGCGGTTCGAGGCGCGCGTTATAGGCGGCGATCTTGTCAGATTGGCGGTAGATGGGGCCGTCCCATGTGAGGCCAAGCCAGATAAGATCTGCGGCGATCTGCGCTTCCCATTCCGGGCGGCAGCGGTCGAGGTCGGTGTCTTCCATCCTGAGGAGGAACGCGCCCCCCGCCGCGCGGGCCATGTCATGGGCAAGGATCGCGGAATAGGCGTGGCCGAGATGCAGCGGCCCGGTTGGCGAAGGGGCGAACCGGGTGCGGAAGGTCATTGGGTGGCAAGCCAGCCTTGGAAGCTGTCCTTCGCGCGGTCGGTATAGGCCTTGTAGCGGTCCTTGCGGCCACGGCGCCCGCCCTTGGCGTCGATCGGGGGGAAGAGGCCGAAATTGACGTTCATGGGCTGGAAGGTCTTGGCATCGGCGCCGCCCGTGATGTGGGTGATCAGCGCCCCCATGGCCGTGTCGGGGGGCGGGGGCGCGAGGTCGCGGCCGAGGATTTCGGCGGCGGCCATGCGGCCTGCAAGCAGGCCCATGGCGGCGGATTCGACATAGCCTTCGACGCCCGTGACTTGGCCTGCGAAGCGGAGGTTCGGGCGGGATTTCAGGCGCATCCGATCATCGAGCAGCGTGGGCGAGTTGATAAAGGTGTTGCGGTGGATGCCGCCAAGGCGCGCGAAGGAGGCGTTTTCAAGGCCGGGAATGGTTTTGAAAACAGCGGTTTGTGCGCCATACTTCATCTTGGTCTGGAAGCCCACGATGTTGTAGAGCGTGCCGAGCTTGTTGTCGCGGCGCAGTTGCACAACGGCATAGGGTTTGACATCGGGGCGGTGGGGGTTGGTGAGGCCCACCGGCTTCATCGGGCCGAAGCGCAGGGTTTCGCGGCCGCGTTCGGCCATGACTTCGATGGGAAGGCAGCCGTCGAAGTAACCGGCGGTTTCGCCTTCGTGGAATTCGGTCTTTTCAGCCACCAGCAGCGCGTCGATGAAGGCGTCATACTGCGCCTTGTCCATCGGGCAGTTCATGTAGGCGGTCTGTTCTTCCGCCGTTTCGCCCTTGTCGTAGCGCGACTGCATCCAGGCCACCGACATGTCCACGCTTTCGGCATAGACGATGGGGGCGATGGCGTCGAAGAAGGCGAGGTGTTCGGCGCCCGTGACCGCGCGGATGCTTTCGGCCAGCGCGTTGGAGGTGAGGGGGCCGGTGGCGATGATCCAGTGGCCGGAGGTGGGGAGTTCGGTGATCTCGCCGTCCTCAACGGTGATCAGGGGATGGTCGCGCAGGGCGCGGGTGACGGCCTCGGCGAAGGGGTCGCGGTCCACGGCCAGCGCGCCACCTGCGGGAAGGCGATGGGCGCGGGCGGTGGCCATGATGATCCCATCGGCGGCGCCCATTTCCCAATGCAGAAGGCCCACGGCATTGCGTTCGTCATCGTCGGAGCGGAAGGAGTTGGAGCAGACCATTTCCGCAAGGCTGCCGGTGCGATGGGCGAAGGTGCCGACCTTGGGGCGCATTTCATGGATCACGACGCGCACGCCCATCCGGGCGGCCTGCCAGGCGGCCTCGGCCCCGGCCATGCCGCCGCCGATGATGTGGAGTGTCTCTGTCATGCGGCGGATTTAGGCGCTTTGGCGGGAATAGGAAAGGGCCGAGGCGATGGCCCCGGCCCTTTGCGCGGTGGGTTTGGATCAGGCCTTGTCGAGCGCGAACTTGCCCGGGCCGTGGATCGCGAACATCAGCAGGCCGCCCGCGATGGCGAGGTTCTTGAGGAACATGGCCATCTGCATCTGGTCGGCCGGGGCGAAGTGGTAGAGCACGCCTGCGACCACGCAGAAGGCGGCGGTGGCGAGCGCCACGATCCGGGTCTGGTAGCCGATGATCAGCAGGATGCCGACGGCGATTTCAAAGATCACCGCAGGCCAGGCGAGGAAGGCAGGCAGGCCGCCCGAGGCGAGATAGCCGGAGAAACCCGCGACGTCGCCGGTCTTGCCGATGCCGGCGATGAGGAAGAGCAGGCCGATGAGGATGCGGCCCACGAGCGGGCCGAAGGTGGAGAGTGCTTGCATGATAGGTTCTGTCCCTGACTGTACATTCCCGGCATGTCGGCCGGTTGCGGCAAGGGATAGCATCGGACGGGTGCGCACCAAATAGCGCTGAACGCGCCGCCGATGTGCGCAGATGCAGAGGTGGTTAACCGCGCAGTCGGGTGCGGGTTTCCGCGACATAGGCGGCAGGATCGGCGGGGGTGTGGCCCAGTTCGGCCAGTTTCAGGAAGAAGCCGGGGGCGGGCATGCCGTTCGACAGGCGCCCTTCCAGAAGGGCGGCGCGCTGGAGGCGGCCTGCGGCGGCGTCTTCCTCCATCAGGCGTTCCAGCGCCGCCGTCAGGTCGGCGACGCGCCAGCCCAGATCGCGGGCCAGCGCGCCATAGGTGATGGTGCCGCCAGAGGCCGCCAGCGCGTCGAGCCGCGCCTCAAGACTTGCGCTGTTCAAGGGCAAGGGCGATGCGTTCGAGGGCCAGCGTTTGGCGGTCGATGGCGGCCTGTGTCCGGCGCTGTTCGGCGAGGATGCCTTCGGAGGTTTCCGTATGGCGCGACAGATAGACCTGATACTGCCGCGACTGATAGCGCACGATGCCGAAGAGCACCGCGATCAGGGTCAGCGCGCCGATGGCGTAGATGACCCATTCCGCCATCAATCATCGCCCTGTTCGGCCACGCGGGCGACGGAGACGACCTCCTCATCCGCGCCGACGTTGAACACCTTCACCCCCCCGGCAGAGCGGGAGCGGAAGCTGATCTGGTCTACCGGCACGCGGATCGACTGGCCGGTGGAGGTGGCGAGCATGATCTGATCCGACATCTCCACCGGGAAGCTGGCCACCAGCTTGCCGCCGCGCATCGCGCCATCCATCGCCTTGACGCCCATGCCGCCCCGGCCCCGGACCGGGTAGCCGTGCGAGGAGGAGAGCTTGCCCGATCCGCCTGCGGTGATCGTCAGGATCAGATCTTCGGCGGCGGACATTTCGGCATAGCGTTCAGGCGAAAGCTGGCCGACCGCTGCGGTGACGCTTTCTTCATCATCGTCTGCTTCGGCGTCGTCCTCTACCGCGCCTGCCATGAGGCGGCGCTGTTTCAGATAGGCTTCGCGTTCTTCCGGCGTGGCTTCGAAGTGGCGGATGATGGCCATGGAGACGACCCTGTCACCTTCGGCCAAACGGATGCCCCGCACGCCGGTGGAGCCGCGCGATTTGAAGACGCGGATATCGGTTGTGGGGAAGCGGATGGCGCGGCCGCCTGCGGTGACCAGCATGACGTCATCGTTTTCATCCGCGATGGCCGCGTTCACGAGGAACACGCCTTCGGGCAGGTTCATCGCGATCTTGCCGTTGCGTTTGACATTGGTGAAGTCGCTGAGGTCGTTCTGGCGCACATCGCCATCGGAGGTGGCGAAGACGATCTGCAGGCTGGCCCAGTCCTCTTCCGGCACATCGACGGGCATCAGGGCGGCGATGGAGACGCCGGTTTCGATGGGCAGGATGTTGACGATGGCCTTGCCCTTGGCGGTGCGGCCCGCGAGGGGAAGGCGCCAAGTCTTCATCTTGTAGACCATGCCATCGGTCGTGAAGAAGAGAAGATGGGTGTGGGTGTTGGCGACGAAGAGGGTGGTGACGACGTCATCCTCTTTCGTCTGCATCGACGAAAGCCCCTTGCCGCCGCGGTTTTGCGCGCGGAATTCGGCCAGCGGCGTGCGCTTGATATAGCCGCCCGAGGTGATGGTGACGACCATATCCTCACGCTCGATGAGGTCTTCATCCTCCATGTCGCCGGACCAATCCTGAATCTCGGTGCGGCGGGGGACGGCGAAGAGGGATTTCACCTCGCGCAACTCATCCGAGATGATCGCCATGATGCGGTCGCGCGACGACAGGATGTCGAGGTAATCCTTGATCTTGGCGGCAAGCTCTTCCAGCTCGTCCGTGACTTCCTTGACGCCCAGCGCGGTGAGGCGTTGCAGGCGCAGATCGAGGATGGCGCGGGCCTGCGCTTCGGACAGGTTGTAGGTGCCGTCCTCGTTCATCGTGTGCGACGGATCGTCGATCAGGCGGATATAGGCGGCGATATCGGCGGCGGGCCAGCGGCGCGTCATCAGTTTTTCGCGCGCCTCGGCGGCGTCGGCAGAGGCGCGGATGGTGCGGACGACCTCATCGACGTTGGACACGGCGACGGCGAGACCGCAGAGGATGTGGCTGCGTTCGCGCGCCTTGCGCAGTTCAAACGCCGTGCGGCGGGCGACAACTTCTTCGCGGAAGGTGATGAAATGCGTGAGGAAATCGCGCAAGGACAGCTGTTCGGGGCGGCCGCCGTTCAGCGCCAGCATGTTGCAGCCGAAGGAGGTTTGCATCGGCGTGAAACGGTAAAGCTGGTTCAGCACCACATCGGGCGTGGCGTCGCGTTTTAGTTCGATCACCACGCGCACGCCGATCCGATCGGATTCGTCGGCGACGCCGGAGATTCCTTCGATCTTCTTGTCGCGCACCATTTCGGCGATTTTTTCGATCATCGACGCCTTGTTCACCTGATAGGGAATCTCGTCCACGATGATAGCGAAGCGATCCTTACGGATTTCTTCCACCCGCGTTTTGGCGCGGATGATGACGCTGCCGCGGCCTTCGAGGTAAGCCTTGCGCGCACCAGAACGGCCAAGGATCACGCCGCCCGTGGGGAAATCGGGGGCGGGGATGATGTCCATCAAGGCTTCGGTCGACAGGTCGGGGTTTTCGATCAGGGCAAGCGTGCCGTCGATCACCTCGCCCAGATTATGCGGCGGGATGTTGGTCGCCATGCCGACGGCGATGCCGCCCGCACCGTTGACGAGCATGTTGGGGAAGCGGGCGGGAAGGACGGTGGGTTCGCGGTCCTTGCCATCGTAATTGTCCTGAAATTCGACCGTTTCCTTGTCGATATCGGCCAGAAGGAAGGCGGCGGGCTTGTCCATCCGCACTTCGGTGTAGCGCATGGCGGCGGCGGCGTCGCCGTCCATGGAACCGAAATTCCCTTGTCCATCAAGGAGTTTCAGCGACATGCTGAAGGGCTGTGCCATGCGGACGAGGGCATCGTAGATCGCGCTATCGCCATGGGGGTGGTATTTCCCCATCGTGTCGCCCACGGGGCGGGCGGATTTGCGGTAGGGTTTGTCGTGGGTGTTGCCGGATTCCTGCATCGCAAAAAGGATGCGGCGGTGGACCGGCTTCAGCCCGTCGCGCAGGTCGGGGATGGCGCGGGAGACGATCACGCTCATGGCGTAGTCGAGATAGGCGGTCTTCATCTCGTCCGCGATGGAGACCTGGGGGCCATGCCACGGGTTCTTGGGGGCGGAATCATCTGCGTTTTCAGGGGTTTCGGGCGTGTCGTTCACGTGGGCCTCTGACTTCCTGCGCGTGCGCTATATCTTGTTGCGCGCGACCTTACACCATCCCGCATATGGGGTGCAATGCGCGAAGGGCGGGGGTTTTGGCAGCATGGTCGGGTGAGTGACAACATATTGAAATCATTGCGAGAAAG
This sequence comes from Paragemmobacter ruber, assembly GCF_009908315.1. Classification (GTDB taxonomy): domain Bacteria; phylum Pseudomonadota; class Alphaproteobacteria; order Rhodobacterales; family Rhodobacteraceae; genus Paragemmobacter; species Paragemmobacter ruber. Next base: position 561,547 of record NZ_JAAATW010000003.1, on the reverse strand, counting down.
CGCGAATCGATGCAGCCTTTCCTTGGGGGGGCAAGCAAGGAGGCGCGGATGGCTTCACTGGACGGGCGCAGCGAGACGGAGTTGATGCTGCGGGGATATGGTCTGACGACGGCGGAGATCTTCTACCGGATGCCGGATTATCGTAATGTTCTCAATACCTTCGTGTGGCAGCACTATGATCTGGCACCCGATTACCCGGAACTTTTCCGCTTCATCGAGTTCTGGCAGGAAAAGATCGAGGGGCCGCTTCATTCGGTGCGATTCACCCATCGCAAGTTGATCAACCCCGGCGAGTGGCGGAACGTGGTGGGGGAGTTCCGGCTGCATTGACGGGTGCAGCCAGTGGTGCAGCAGCGCAGTGCAGCAAAGCGTATGCACGCAGCGGGCGCCCTGGTGAGGGTTTGGCAAGGGCCATGAGGGATGCCGGTAGTCGGCTGGCGGCCCCGGCGCAGGGCCGGGGCGGGGTTGATCGCGGTCAGGCGGCGCGCAGAAGCATCCCGAAAAGGTCGCGCGGATCGTCGGGGTCGGCGATCATGTCGAGGTCTTCGTAGAGGCCGGTTTCCGCCAGTTTGGAGCGGATGTAATTTAGCGCCGAGAAATCCTCGATCGCGAAGCCCACGCTGTCGAAGAGCGTGACCTGCGCGGCGTCGGTCCGGCCTGCGGCGCGGCCGGCGATGACCTCCCAGAGTTCGGTCACCGGGTGGTCGGGGGCGAGTTGCTGGATCTCGCCCTCTATCCGCGTCTGGTGCGGGTATTCGACGAAGATCGCGGAGCGGGTGAGGATGTCGCGGTGCAGTTCCGTCTTGCCGGGGCAATCGCCGCCCACGCCGTTGATGTGGACGCCTGCGCCGACCATGTTGTCGGTCAGGATGGTGGCGTTGGTCTTGTCGGCGGTGACGGTGGTGATGATCTGCGCGCCGAGGATGGCCTCTTCCGCCGTGCGGCATTGGGTGACGGTCAGGCCCGAACCTGCGAGGTTGCGGGCGCATTTGGCGGTAGCGGCGGGGTCGATGTCGTAAAGGCGCACCTCGCGCAGGCCGCAGACGGCCTTGAAGGCCAGCGCCTGAAACTCGGCCTGCGCGCCGTTGCCGATCAGGGCCATGGTGGCGGCGCCTTTGGGGGCGAGCCATTTGGCGGCCATCGCGCTGGTGGCTGCCGTGCGCAGCGCGGTGAGGATGGTCATTTCGGACAGCAGGACCGGGTAGCCGGTTTCGACATCGGCCAGAAGGCCGAAGGCGGTGACGGTCTGCAACCCGCGCTTCATGTTCGAGGGGTGACCGTTGACGTATTTGAAGCCGTAGGTCTGCCCGTCGGAGGTGGGCATAAGCTCGATCACCCCCACCTCGGAATGGGAGGCGATGCGCGGCGTCTTGTCGAACTGGCCCCAGCGGAGGAAGTCGGTTTCGATGGCCTGTGCCAGATCGGCAAGCATCCGCTCCACCCCGATGCGGTGGACGAGTTTCATCATCCGGTCCACGGAGACGAAGGGGACGACGTTCAGTTTTTCCGGTTGGGTCAGCATCACATATGGCCTCTGGTGGGGCGGTCGAACACCTTGCGGCCCATGAGGGAGGCCACGAGATCGACCATCAGCCGCGCGGTGCGGCCGCGTTCATCAAGGAAGGGGTTGAGTTCCACGAGGTCGAGCGAGGTGACGAGGGCGGATTCGTGGAGAAGCTCCATCACCAGATGCGCCTCGCGGAAGGTGGTGCCGCCGGGGACGGTGGTGCCGACGGCGGGGGCGATGGAGGGATCGAGGAAATCCACGTCGAGCGAGACATGCAGCATCCCGCCTGCCGCGCGGACGCGGGTCAGGAATTCGCGCAGGGGGGCGACGATGCCCGCCTCATCCAGCACGCGCATGTCGTTAATGGCGATGTCATGGGTGAGAAGGGCGGCATGTTCCGCAGGATCGACCGAGCGGATGCCGTAGAGGCAGATGTTCTGCGGCGGGATCGGATGCGGGAAGGGGGGGAAGGCGTCAAAGCCGTCGCGCCCCGCGACATAGGCGACGGGCGTGCCGTGCAGATTGCCCGACGTGGTGGTGAGCGGCGTGTGGAAATCGCTATGCGCATCGAGCCACAGGAGAAAGAGCGGGCGCCCCTGACGCCGCGCATAGGCGGCGGCCCCGGCGACGGAACCCAGGGCGAGGGAATGGTCGCCGCCCAGGATGATGGGAAGCCCGCCTTTTGACAGCGCATCATCGGTGCGGTCGGCGAGGACCTCGGTCCAGCCGACGGTTTCGGCCAGAGAATGGACGGCGGGGTTGGCGCAGGTGACGGGCCTGAGGTCGGGCAGGCCGACATCGCCCCAGTCCTGCACCCCGTGGCCCAGATCGCGGATGGCCTGTGCGAGGCCTGCGACGCGATAGGCGGCGGGGCCCATGAGGCAGCCGGGATAGCGCTGGCCGGAGTCGATGGGGGCGCCGATGAGGATGGTGTTGGACATGGAGGTTCTCCTTGCTGTGCAGGGTCTTTCCGGCTTGCGGCGAATTCTAGCGTTGTTATGGTCAATATGGACAAGGTTTTGATCGAAACGGCGGAGATCGTGGCCATGATGGACGAGGTGGACCAGCGGCTGGTGGCGGAGTTGCGCCGCGACGGTCGGGCGGCGCTGTCGGACCTTGCGGATCGGCTGGGGCTGAGCCGGGCCACGGTGCGGGCGCGGATGGAGCGGCTGACGGCGAAGGGCGAGATCGCGGGCTTTACCGTGCTGACGCGGGGGGATGTGAGTGCCTCGCCCGTGCGGGCCTTGATGATGATCGGGATCGAGGGGCGCGGGGGCGAGAAGATCATGGCGCGGCTGGGCGGCCTGCCGCAGGTGCAGGCGGTGCATTCGACGAACGGGCGCTGGGATGTGATCGTGGAGTTGGGGACGCAGACCCTGCTGGAACTGGACGAGACGATCCACCGCATCCGCGCGATGGAGGGGGTGACGGTGTCGGAGACGAACCTGCTTTTGTCCACGCGGAAGGCGGGACGACGCTAAGGGCGCGACACCCCCACCCCCGGCCCCTCCCCCGAATGCGGGGGAGGGGAGGGCGCCGAAAGTCGGCCGGGGGAGGGGTGTCGGCCGGAGTCAGGGGTATTTGTGCCAAGGTGAAAGGGCCGTGGCAGGGCCATGTCCGGGCCGGTGGGGGCGGACGCGGGGCGCGATCAAGCCTTCGTCAGGGCCTGCGACGCGGGGGCGCATCCCCATTGGAGCGGGCGCGGTTTGCGCCTATGGTCTGCGCGACAAGAGGGAGGGTCCGCGATGATCGTGGAACTTGGACATTTCGCGCTGATCCTGGCGCTGGCGGTGGCGATCATCCAATCCACCGTGCCCCTGATCGGTGCCGAGCGGCGCAATGCGGCCTGGATGGCGGTGGGCGATCCGGCGGCGGTGGTGCAGTTCCTGCTGGTTGGCTTTTCCTTCGCGGCGCTGACCTATGCCTTTGTCGTGTCGGACTTTTCGCTGTCCTTGGTGGTGAGCAATTCGCACACGCTCAAACCCATGATCTACAAGATCACCGGGGTCTGGGGGAACCATGAGGGATCGCTTCTGCTCTGGGTGCTGATCCTTGCCCTGTTCGGGGCCTGTGCGGTGTGGTTCGGGGGGAACCTTCCGCCGCAGCTGAAGGCGAGGGTGCTGGCGGTGCAGGGGATGATCGGGGTGGCGTTCCTGCTGTTCATGCTGCTGACGTCGAACCCCTTTCTGCGGCTGGCGGTGCCGCCCCTGGATGGGCAGGATCTGAACCCGCTGTTGCAGGATCCGGGGCTCGCCATCCATCCGCCATTTCTGTATCTGGGCTATGTAGGGCTTTCGATGTCGTTCTCCTTCGCGGTGGCCGCGCTGATCGAGGGGCGGGTGGATGCGGCCTGGGGGCGCTGGGTGCGGCCCTGGACGCTGGCGGCCTGGGTGTTTCTGACCATCGGCATCGCGCTGGGATCGTGGTGGGCCTATTACGAGCTGGGCTGGGGCGGGTTCTGGTTCTGGGACCCGGTGGAGAATGCGTCCTTCATGCCGTGGCTGATCGCGGCGGCGCTGCTCCATTCGGCCATCGTGGTGGAGAAGCGGGAAAGCCTGAAGGCCTGGACGATCCTGCTGGCGATCCTTGCCTTCGGCTTTTCGCTGGTGGGCACCTTCATCGTGCGGTCGGGCGTCATCACGTCGGTCCATGCCTTTGCCAATGATCCGGAGCGGGGGGTGTTCATCCTGCTGATCCTGGGCGTGTTCATGGGGGGGGCGCTGACGCTGTTTGCCGCGCGGGCCGGGGTGCTGGAGGCGAAGGGGGTGTTCGGGATGGTCAGCCGCGAAAGCGCGCTGGTGGCCAACAACATCCTTTTGGCGGTGTCGGCCTTCGTGGTGTTCTTCGGCACGATCTGGCCGCTGGTCGCGGAGATGGTCTTTGACCGCAAGCTGAGCGTGGGGGAGCCGTTTTTCAACGCGGCCTTTTCGCCCTTTGTCGTGGCGCTGGCGGCGATCCTGCCTTTGGGCGCGATGATGCCTTGGAAGCGGGGCGACGGGGCGCGGGCGATGCGGCCCCTGTGGCCGGTGCTGGTGCTGTCGATGGCGCTCGGTGCCCTGGCCTGGTCGATGCAGACGGGGCGGACGGCGCTGGGGCCGGTGGGGGTGATCCTGGGTGTCTGGGTGCTGGGCGGGGCTTTGGTGGACCTTTGGGCGCGCACGGGGCGCGGGGCTCTGGCTGGGCGGTTCGCGCGGCTGGGTCGCCTGCCGCGGGCCGACTGGGGCAAGGCCGTGGCCCATGGCGGCCTTGGCGTGACGATCTTTGCGGTGGCCGCGATGCTTGCCTGGAAGACCGAGGATATCCGCGTGGTGATGCCGGGGGGAAGCTATGCGCTGGGTCCCTATGAGGTGACGCTCGTCGATGTGCGCGAGGTGGAGGGGCCGAATTACCAATCCACCATGGCCGAGTTGCGCGTGATGCGCGGGGGCGAGGAGGTGGCGGTCCTCTTCCCCGAGAAGCGCATCTATCCGGTGGCGGGCATGCCCACGACCGAGGCCGCGATCGATTATGGCTTCTGGCGCGATGTCTATCTGGTGATCGGCGATCCGCAGGAGAATGGCGGCTGGGCGGTGCGTTCCTATATCGAGCCGTTTGCGAACTGGCTTTGGGGCGGCTGCATGTTGATGGCCTTGGGCGGGTTGCTGAGCCTGAGCGACCGGCGGTATCGCGTGGCGGCGGGGGCGCGGCGCGCGCCCGTGGCGGGGGTGCCTGCGGAATGAGCGGGGCGGGGACGCGCGGCCGGGTGACCCTTGGCCTGCAGGCGGCGGCCGTGGCCCTTGGCCTGCTGGTGGCCGCCCCGGTGCAGGCGGTACAGCCCGATGAGATGCTGGCCGATCCGGCGCTGGAAAGCCGGGCGCGCGCGCTGTCGAAAGGGTTGCGCTGTCTTGTGTGCCGGAACGAGAACATCGACGACAGCGATGCCCAACTGGCGCGCGACCTGCGGATCCTGCTGCGCGAGCGGTTGGTGGCCGGGGATACGGATGCGGAGGCGGTGGCCTTCCTCGTGGACCGTTATGGCGAATATGTGCTGCTGAACCCGCCGGCGACGGGGGCCAACCTGCTGCTCTGGGTGGCGGGGCCGGCGATGCTGCTGGCCGGGGTGGGGATCGCCTTTGCCTCGTTCCGGCGCCGTTCGGCCGTGAGCGGGGACACGCTGGACGAGGCGGAGCGCGCGCGCTTGGCGGAAATCCTGAAGGAGTGACGTGCCGTCGGGCTTTTCCCGGCGCGCCGCCCGGATAGGGTGGGCGCAAAGGGGAGGAATCCGATGGCTTATGAGACGATCACGTTGGCCGAGGCAGGCGGGGTGGCGACGATCACGCTGAACCGGCCCGAGGTGATGAACGCGCTGTCGGCGCGGCTGCGGGGCGAACTTCTGGCCGCGTGGCGCGAGGTGGAGGCGCGGGCGCGCTGCATCGTGCTGACGGGGGCGGGGCGGGCCTTCTGTTCGGGTCAGGATCTGCAGGACGCGATGGCGCTGGGATCGTTTGATCTGGGGCGCGTGCTGGCCGAGGAGTACGAGCCGCTTCTGAAGGCGATCTACGATTGCCCGGTGCCGACCATCGCCGCGGTGAACGGGGCGGCGGCGGGGGCCGGGGCGAACCTGGCGCTGGCCTGCGATGTGGTGATCGCCTGCGAGAGCGCGAGCTTCATCCAGGCCTTCACGCGGATCGGGCTGATCCCCGATGCGGGGGGGACCTATTGGCTGCCCCGTCAGGTGGGGATGGCCCGGGCGATGGGCGCGGCGCTGTTTGCCGAGAAGGTGACGGCGCGGCAGGCCGCCGACTGGGGCATGATCTGGGAGACGGTGCCGGATGAGGGCTTCGCCGCCCATGTGGCGGCGCGGGCAGGGGCCTTGGCGGCGGGGCCGACGGCGGCCTACCGGCTGGTGAAGCAGGCGCTGCGGGCATCACCGGGCAACGGGCTCGCGGAGCAGTTGGCGCTGGAGGCGCGCCTGCAGGGCGAGGCGGGGGCGACGTCGGATTTCCGCGAAGGCGTGGCGGCGTTTCTGGAAAAGCGCCCGGCGCGGTTTACCGGGGCCTGACGCGTAGGATGGGCAATATTGCCCATCCTACCAGCGCGCTGTGTCCTGCGGGGGTCAGGCGCCGCGGGACAGGGCCGCCACGCCCGTGCGGGCGATTTCGCGCAGGCCGAGGGGGCGCATCAGTTCGGCGAAGGCGTCGATCTTTTCCGGCGTTCCCGTCATCTCGAAGACAAAGCTTTCGAGCGTCGAATCCACCACATTCGCGCGGAAGATCTCGGCCAGGCGCAGGGCTTCGATCCGTGCCTCGCCCTTGCCCGCCACCTTGAACAGCGCAAGCTCGCGCTGCACGCAGGGCCCTTCGGCGGTGAGGTCATGCACCTCGTAGACCGATACGATGCGGCCCAGCTGCGCCTCGATCTGGTCGATCACGGCGGGGGTGCCGGAGGTGACGATGGTGATGCGCGAGCGGTGGCCGGTATGGTCGACCTCGGCCACGGTTAGGCTGTCGATATTGTAGCCACGCCCTGAGAAGAGGCCGATCACACGGGCGAGGACGCCGGGTTCATTCTCGACGATCACGGCCAGCGTGTGGCTTTCGATGACGGTCGCGTTGTGATCGCGCAGGTCATAGGCCGAATGGCTGGTGGAGCCTTTTTTGATATTGAGCGCGGACATCCGCCACTCCCTTCACTTGTTTGAAAATATCCCACGGGGGTCCGGGGGTGTGAAACCCCCGGTCCGACGCCTCACACCAGAACCGCCCCTTTGGCCCCGATGACGCCCTGCGTGTCGGCCTCGCCCAAGAGCATCTCGTTATGCGGCTTGCCCGACGGGATCATGGGGAAGCAGTTTTCGTGCTTTTCCACGAGGCAATCGAAGATGACCGGGCCGGGGTAGCGGATCATCTCCATGATCGCGTCGTCGAGATCCTTGGGATCCTGGCACTTGATACCCTTGCACCCGAAAGCCTCGGCCAGTTTCACGAAATCGGGGAGGCTTTCGCTCCAGCTGTGCGAATAGCGCTCGCCATGCAGAAGCTCCTGCCACTGGCGGACCATGCCGAGGCGTTCGTTGTTCAGGATGAACTGCTTGACGGGCGCGCGGAATTGCATCGCGGTGCCCATTTCCTGCATGTTCATGAGCCACGACGCCTCGCCCGCCACGTTGATCACCAGCGCCTGCGGATGGGCGATCTGCACGCCGATGGAGGCGGGCAGGCCGTAGCCCATGGTGCCGAGGCCGCCCGATGTCATCCAGCGGTTGGGGTCTTCGAAGCCCAGGAACTGGGCCGCCCACATCTGGTGCTGGCCCACCTCGGTGGTGATGTAGCGGTCCATCCCCTTGGTCAGCGCCTCGAGCCGCTGCAGGGCGTATTGCGGCTTGATCGTCTTTTCGCTGTTCTTGAAGGCGAGGCAGTTGACCGCGCGCCAATCTTCGATTTGTTTCCACCATTTGGTGAGGCCGGCCTTGTTGACCTTCGATCCGCGCGCCTTCCACAGGGTGAGCACGTCTTCAAGCACCTGCCCCACATCGCCGAGGATCGGCACATCGACGCGGATCACCTTGTTGATCGACGAGGGGTCGATGTCGATATGGGCCTTTTTCGAATGGGGCGAGAAATCCTTGACGCGGCCGGTGATGCGGTCGTCGAAGCGGGCACCGATGTTGATCATCAGGTCGCAGCCGTGCATGGCGAGGTTGGCCTCATAGAGGCCGTGCATCCCGAGCATGCCGAGCCAGTTCTTGCCCGAGGCCGGATAGGCGCCAAGGCCCATCAGCGTGGAGGTGACGGGGAAATCGGTGGCGGCGGCCAGTTCGCGCAGCAGGCGGCTGGCATGGGGGCCGGAGTTGATGACGCCGCCGCCGGTATAGAGGATGGGGCGTTCGGCCGCCTCCATCATCTCGACGAGGCGCAGGATGGCGTCGGGGTCGCCCTTCAGGCGGGGCTGGTAATGGGCGACGCGGGTCTTTTCCTTGGGTGTGTAGTCGGCGGTGGCGAATTGCACGTCCTTGGGGATGTCGATCAGCACCGGGCCGGGGCGGCCCGAGGTGGCGACGTGGAAGGCCTGATGGATCGTCTCGGACAGTTTGGCCGTGTCCTTCACCAGCCAGTTATGCTTGGTGCAGGGGCGGGTGATGCCCACGGTATCGGCTTCCTGGAAGCCGTCGGTGCCGATCATGAAGGTGGGGACCTGACCGGTGAGGACCACAAGCGGGATCGAATCCATCAGCGCATCGACAAGGCCCGTCACCGCGTTGGTCGCGCCGGGGCCGGAGGTCACGAGCACCACGCCGGGCTTGCCGGTGGAGCGGGCATAGCCTTCGGCCATGTGGACGGCGCCCTGTTCGTGCCGCACGAGGATGTGGCGGATGTCATTCTGCTGGAAGATTTCGTCATAGATCGGCAGCACGGCCCCGCCCGGATAGCCGAACACGACCTCGACCCCCTGTTCCTTCAGGGCCTGCACCACCATCTTCGCGCCGCTCATCGCCTTCGTCATCGTCTGTGTTCCCCTTGCCGGGCATCCGCCCCGTCATCGCGCAACAAAAAGCCCCCGGGTTCGATCCGGGGGCGCATGGGTGCCATATGGCCAGCGTTACCGCCCCATGCGCCATCGTCCTACAAGTACGAGAATGCCGGACATATCCGTTCTCCTTGCCATCGGCGGGGACACTAGGGCGGGCCGGATGGGGCGTCAACCGCAAAAGCGGGCCTAAAGTGTCGCATCGGGGGGAAATTTTGCAACTTCCTTTCCTTGACGTCTATTTCGGCGCAACTAATGCAAATCTTGCAGATATGCACAGGGGCTTTGCCCCCATGAGTCGCAAAAGGGGGGTGGCATCGCGCGCGACTTTGCCTATGTGGCGCGGAAAGGGGCGGTGCGGTGCGGCCCCGATGCCGAAAGGGTTGCTTTGATGAAGCTTTACTATTCTCCGGGGGCCTGTTCGCTGGCCTCGCATATCGTTTTGGCCGAGAGCGGGGCCACCTACAGCGTGGAGCGGGCCGACATCCGGGCCAAGAAGACCGAGACGGGGGCGGATTTCACCGCGATCAGCCCGCGCGGGGCGGTGCCGGTTCTGGTGCTGGAGGATGGCGAAGTGCTGACCGAGGGCGTGGCGATCATGCAGTTCGTGGCCGACAGCGTGACGCCGGGCAAGCTGCCCGCGCCGGGCACGCTGGCGCGGGCGCGGTTGCAGGAGGCGCTGAACTTCGTGTCAACCGAGGTGCACAAGACCTACTCGCCCTTCTTCCGGGGGTTGGAGGGCGCGGCGAAGGAGGCGCAGATCGCGCTTCTGAACAGCCGTCTGGCGCTGGTGGAGGCGAAGCTGGCCGACGGGCGGGAGTACCTGTTGGGTGCGGACTTCACCCCTGCGGATGCCTATCTCTTCACCGTCACCAACTGGTCGAAGGGGATCGGGCATGACCTGTCGGCCTTCTCGCTGTTGCAGGCGCTGCGGGCGCGCATCGCGGGGCGGCCTGCGGTGCAGGCGGCGATGAAGGCGGAAGGGTTGCTGAAGTAAGCCTGTGGGTTCAGGAACGAAAAAAGGCCCGCGCGGGAAGCGCGGGCCTTTTGCATGCTGGATGCGTGGTCAGGAGCCGATCAGCGCGACATAGCCTGCATAGGTGACAAGAAGGATCACCCCGGCGATGCGCGGCAGGCCGCCCAGCACGAAGGCGAGGACCGTCAGACCGATGGCCGAGCCTGCCACCCAAGGCATGTCGATCGCGGCAAAGCGCGCCTCGGACGGGATGGGGGCGATGAGTGCGGTGGTGCCGAGGATGCCGAAGATGTTGAAGATGTTCGACCCCACGATGTTGCCGACGGCGATTTCCGTCTGCTTGCGGATCGCGGCGATCACGGAGGTGGCCAGTTCCGGCAGCGACGTGCCGACGGCGACGATGGTCAGGCCGATCACCGCTTCGGATATGCCGAGGGCGCGGGCGATTTCGGTTGAACTGTCAACCAGCAGGCGCGCGCCGATCACGAGCACCACGAGACCGCCCAGCGTCATGGCCCAGGCCTTCCATTGCGGCATGTCGCCGGAGGCCGCATCGTCATCCTCGGCCTTGCCGGTGAGGAAGGCCACGATGAGGAAGATCAGGAGACCCGCCATCAGGAGCGCGCCATCGAGCCGGGTGACATTGCCATCCAGCAGCATCACCCAGATCACGGCGGACGCCAGCAGCATGAAGCCCAGATCGCGCCAGAGCTTGCGCACCGGTATGATCAGCGGCGCGATCAGCGCGGAGAGGCCGAGGATCAGCAGGATATTGGCGATGTTCGATCCGAGCACGTTTCCGATGGCGATGGCGGGCTGGCCCGCCAGCGCGGCCTGCACGGAGACGAGCATTTCGGGGGCAGAGGTGCCGAAGCCCACGATCGTCAGGCCGATCACCATGGGCGAGAGGCGGAAGTGCTTGGCGATCGCGGTGGCCCCGCGGACGAGGTATTCGCCGCCGAAGAAAAGGGCGACAAGGCCCAGCACGAACAGAAGGTAGGTCATTTAATTCCCCGCATGAGCGAACGCTGTGTGCCCCACATCGGGTGCGGATCGGCCGGGACAAGGTGCCGGGTGGCGATTTTCCGCGTTCCGGCAGGGAATTGCCGCCGCGCGTGGCGCGAAGGTCACGTCCGGCGCGCGCGGGATCAGGCGTCGCGCGGGGTGCGGGTTTCGGGCAGGCTGATGCGCGCCACCTGTTCGGCGATGGGATCGACCGACAGCGGGTGCAGTTCGGCCTTGTGCGCGGCGGGATCGCCGATGTCCTGCCAGCGCCCGCCCTTGTAGATCTCCAGCGCCGAGAAGCCCGCCTTGTAGCCCATCTTGCGGCTGCCCGGGACCCAATAGCCGAGATAGACGTAAGGCAGCCCCGCTTCGCGCGCGATGGCGACGTGGTCGAGGATCAGGTAGGTGCCCAGCGACAGATCGGCGAGGTCGGGGTCATAGAAGCTGTAGACCATCGACAGCCCGTCATCGAAGACGTCGGTCAGGCAGACGGCGGCCAGCGGGCGGCCGCGTTCGCCGGGGCCGGCGGGGCGGGTATATTCGATCACGCGGGATTTGATCGGCGTCTCTTCGATCATGGCGGCGAATTCGAAGATGTCCATGTCGGCCATCCCGCCATCGGCGTGGCGCGTGTCGAGATAGCGGCGGAAGAGCGAGAACTGATCTTCGGTCGCCCAGGGCGAGGTGGCGTTGCGGCGCAGGTCCCCGCACCGCTTGAGCACCCGGCGTTGGGTGCGGCGGGGTTCGAAATCCGCCACGCGGATGCGGGCGGAGAGGCAGGCCGAACATTCCGCGCAGGAGGGGCGGTAGAGCACGTTCTGGCTGCGGCGGAAGCCCTGTTTGGACAGCGTGTCGTTCAGCTTCTGCGCATGTTCCCCCTGCAGCGCGGTGAACAGCTTCCGTTCCATCCGCCCCTCGAGATAGGGGCAGGGCTGCGGGGCCGTCACATAGAACTGGGGCGCGATGGGAAGGGTGTGGCGCATCTTGCGATCAACCTCGGGACAGAGGCAACCCTAGCAAGGGAGATGGTCGCCGCCAAGCCGGGATTGGGGCGAGAGCGGGGCGTTTTCCGCCGATTTCCGTGGAAAACACCGCCGCCTTGCGAAAACCGCCGCAGCGCCCCCGGGCGGAGGGTGCCGGAAGGTGCGGGGGGCGGGCGTGGGGGGGCCGGGTGCGGGGATCAGGCGGCGCGGTTGATCGCGACGGAGCCCAGCACCAAGTCGGTCAGGCCCTGACCGCGGCGGCTGATGATCATCAGCGCGACCGAGAGGATCTGCGGCAGCACGAAGGCCATGGAGAGCGAATAGCCCAAGGTGTGCAGGAAGGCGGTGGCGGCGTCGAACCGCTGGCCGTAGCGATCGAGGAAGTGGATCGACATCAGCCGCATGCCCCAGGTCGCCGAATTGCCCGACAGGGTGATCCAGCGGTAGAGGAAGCCCACGGCCAGCCAGACGAGCGGCAGGATGAACAGCGCCGTCAGCGCCGTGACGATGGCGACGAGGGCCACGATGAGCGTGACGAAGATCGTATCGACGATCCAGGCGATGCCCCGCTTGAAGGCGACACCGCTGTAGAATTCGGCGTGGCGGTCGGGGTCGGGCTGGACGTGGATCAGGCTGTCGGTCATCATTGCGGCGGGTTCCTGCGGGCGGATGGGGAAGAGGTGGCCCTTGCGGGCCACCGGATCAAGTGCCACCGGATCAAGCCGGTGTCGTGGCGTCAGGCGATCAGGCCTCGGCCGGCGGGGGAAGGTCGTTCCCCGGGCGGGGAGTGCGGGCGCGGTCTGCCATGAAGGCGTCGAACTCCTGCTTGTCCTTGGCTTCGCGCAGGCGGTTGAGGAAGCCCTCGAAGGCGGCCTGTTCGTCTTCCAGACGGCGCAGGGTTTCGGCCTTGTAGGCGTCAAAGGCGCTGTTGCCCGAAGAGGCATAGACGCGGTGCGCCCCCCATTCGGCGCGGCGGGACTTGCGGCAGGTGGATCCGAACATGGTTTTGCTCCAGCGGTTGGTCATGGTCATATAGGCGACGAGGGCAAGGCCCACGGGCCAGAAGAAGATGAAGCCCAGCACCATGGCGGTGATCCAGGCCTTGCGGCCATGGCCGTCGAGCCAGGCCTCGGCCCGGCGGGGCCAGGAGAGGAGGCCGCCGGGAACATAGGCCTGGACCCGGGCGGCGGTGGAGGAGGTGTTCATCGGCGTTCTCCCGTTGATCGTGTATGTGAAGCTCTTTCACATTGGGGAAGATGAGGGGTGCGGGGGGTCGGATCAAGGGGGTATGTTAAAATAATTTACATCGCTGCCCTGCCGTGGCTGCGGTGATCTTGCGGCGCGCGGGCGCGGCCCGCGCAAGCCTGTTCTCCCCACCCGCGCCATGCGGCGCGTGCGGGGCCCGTTGGGGGGCGTTCCGCCCCCTCTTGGCGCGTGCGCCAATTCACCCCCTGAGGGTATTTGGGGCCAAGATGAAGCGAGGGGCCGTGAGGGGGGCGCTTGGGGGTCAGGCGGTGAAGGGGGCCAGGGTGGCGCCGGTGATGCGGTGCAGGTCGGCGGGCGCGATGGGGAAGATGTGGCGCGGTGTGCCGGCGGCGGCCCAGATCACGGAGAATTCCATCAGGCGCGGGTCGAACCATGTGGGCAGCGGGGTGAGGTGGCCCAGGGGGGCGACCCCGCCGATGGCGAAACCCGTGATGTCGCGGACCTTGTTGATGTCGGCGCGCCCCAGCGCCTCGCCCGCGAGGGTGGCGGCGCGGTCGGGATCCACCTGATTGCCGCCTGCGGTGAGGAAGAGGTAGAGCTGCCCCGTGGTGGCCCCGGCGAAGAGGATGGATTTCGCGATCTGGTCGATGGTCACACCAGCCGCGGCGGCCGCCTGCGCGGCGGTGCGGGTTTCGGCGGGCATCTCGAGCGGGGTGATCGACAGGCCGGAGGCGTGCAGGGCGGCGGTGACGCGGGCGAGGCTCTTGCTCATGCGGGGCTCCGATTGCGGAAGGACGGTGTAGCCTGCGGATGGGGGGAGGGCAACGGGGGGTGCTGTGGGGGGCTGCGGGGGGGCGCGCGTTGAGGGGTACGTTGAGGGTTCGTTGACGGGGGTGCGTTGACGGGGATGTGGCCTGCGGCGCATGGTGCGGGTCATGACCCATGCCGATTTCGCCGCCCGCCTGACCCGTTCCCCCATCGCCCATGACACCGAGGCGGCGCGGGATTCCGCGCGTGCCTTTTCCGATCTGCCGCCCGAGGTGGCGGGGCTGATCGGGGCTGTTGCGGGGTGTAGCCCGTTTCTCAAGGGGCTGATGGCACAGGAGGGGGCCTGGCTGCGCGGCGCGCTGGAGGCGACGCCGGAGACGGCGATGGCGGGGATGCTGGCCGATCTTCATGCCGTTGAGGGGGCCGAGGCGCTGGGCGTGGCGCTGCGGGTGACCAAGCGGCGCACGGCACTGCTGACGGCGCTGTGCGATCTGGGGGGGGTCTGGCCGCTGGAGGCGGTGACGGGGGCGCTGACGGCCTTGGCCGACCGGGCGGTGGATCTGGCGGTGCGGGCCTTCGTGGCCGAAGAGATCCGGCGCGGCAAGCTGCCCGGGGCGGTGCCGGAGGATGCGGCGACGGGGGCGGGGATGGTGGCGCTGGCCATGGGGAAGATGGGGGCGGGGGAGTTGAATTACTCGTCCGACATCGACCTGATCTGCCTGTTCGATGATGCCCGCTATGGCGAGGCCGCGCAGGAGGCGCGGGCGGCCTTTATCCGCGTGACGCGCAAGATGGCGGCGCTTTTGTCGGACAACACGGCGGAGGGCTATGTGTTCCGCACGGATCTGCGGCTGCGGCCCGATGCGGCGGTGACGCCGGTCTGCATCTCGATGGCGGCGGCGGAGAGCTATTACGAAAGCGTTGGGCGCACATGGGAGCGCGCGGCCTATATCAAGGCACGGCCCTGTGGCGGCGATCTGGCGGCGGGGGAGCGGTTCCTGCGGGCGCTGACGCCCTTTGTCTGGCGCAAGCATCTGGATTTCGCGGCGATCCAGGATGCCCATGACATGCGGCTGCGCATCCGCGAGCATCGGCAGTTGAACCGCCCCCTGACGGTGGAGGGGCATAACATGAAGCTGGGACAGGGCGGCATCCGCGAGATCGAGTTCTTCACCCAGACGCGGCAGTTGATTGCGGGGGGGCGCGATCCCGATCTGCGGGATCGCAGCACGGTGGGCGGGTTGGCGGCGCTGGCGGCGAAGGGGTGGATCCCGGCGGATGTGGCGGCGGAGTTGACCACGCTTTACCGCGCGCATCGCGAGGTGGAGCACCGGCTGCAGATGGTGGGCGATGCGCAGACCCATGTGATGCCGGTCACGGCGGAGGGCGTGGCGCGGATCGCGGCCTTTTGCGGCCAGCGCGAGGATGCCTTTCGGGCGGGCCTTCTGGACCGGCTGGCGCGGGTGGATGCGCTGACCGAGGGGTTCTTTGCCCCGGGCGAGGTGGAGGCGCTGCCGGACCTGTCGCCCACCGCGCGGGCGGTCGTGGAGGGCTGGGGCCAGTATCCCGCCCTGCGCAGCGAGCGGGCGCAGGCCATCTTTCGCCGCCTGCGGCCTGTGCTTCTGAAGCGCCTGATGCGGGCGGCCAATCCTGACGAGGCGCTGCTGGCCTTGGACGGGTTTCTGGCGGGGCTGCCGGCGGGGGTGCAGCTTTTTGCGCTGTTCGAGGCCAACCCTGCGCTGGTGGACCTGATCATCGACATCGCAGGTACCTCGCCCCTGCTGGCGCGGTATCTGTCGCGCAATGCGGGCGTGCTGGACGGGGTGATCGGCGGGTCCTTCTTTGCGCCCTGGCCAGAGGTGGGGCCGCTGGCCGAGGCGCTGGGCCGCGCGATGGCGGAACAGGGGGATTATGAGAAGAAGCTGGATGCCGCGCGGCGGGTGATGAAGGAGTGGCATTTCCGGGTGGGGGTGCATCACCTGCGCGGGCTGGTCGATGCCTTCGAGGCGGCCAAGCATTATGCCGATCTGGCCGAGGCGGTGATCGTGGCCCTGTGGCCCGTGGTGGTGGCCGAGTTTGCGGGCCGGCATGGCGCGATGCCGGGGCGGGGCGCGGCGGTGCTGGGCATGGGATCGCTGGGCGCGGCGCGGCTGAATGCGGGATCGGACCTTGACCTGATCGTGATCTATGATGCGCAGGGTGTGGAGATGTCGGAGGGCCCGCGCCCGCTGGCGACGCGGGCCTATTATGCGCGGCTGACGCAGGCGCTGGTCACGGCGTTGACGGCGCAGATGGCGGAGGGGCGGCTTTACGAGGTGGACATGCGGCTGCGCCCGAGCGGGCGGGGTGGGCCGGTGGCGACGTCGATCCAGTCTTTCACCAGCTATCAGGAGACCGAGGCCTGGACCTGGGAGCATCTGGCGCTGACGCGGGCGCGGCCCATGGCGGGGGCGCCCGAGGTGATGGCAGAGGTGGAGGCCGTGCGGCGCGCGGTTGTCGCCAGCAAGGGGCAGGGGCCGGGCGTGCGGCGCGACGTGGCCGAGATGCGGGCGCGGCTGGCGCAGGCGAAACCCGCGCGCGGGGTGTGGGAGGCGAAGAACGGTCCCGGGCGGTTGATGGACATCGAATTGACGGCGCAGATGGCAGCGCTGCTGACCGGGTCGCCCGCGCGCGGGGTGGAACGGCAGATCGAGGCGGGGCGAAAGGGCGGTATCCTGTCGGATTCGGGCGCGACGGCGCTGCTGGCGGCCTACAGGTTGATGTGGCGCCTGCAGGCCGGGACCCGGCTGATCACGGAAGGCACGCTGGACCCGGCGCGGCTGGGCGAGGGGGGACGGGCCTTCCTGCTGCGCGAGACGGGAGAGGCTGCGGAGGCGGGCCTGACCGACCGGCTGGAACGGGTGGCGGGGCAGGCCGAGGCGGTGATCCTTGCCCTGCTTGGGGGCGCGGCGCGAGGGGCAGAGGATGGGGAGACGGGCAGTGCGGCTGGATGAGGCGGACCCCAAGGGGTTGGTGCGGGAAAGCTATCGGATCGAGGGGATCACGCTGGGGGAGTGCCGGTCGATCTTTGTCGACTGGGCGCTGAGCCTGCCGGTGGATGCGCCGATGAAGGATGCGGTCCGGGTGCTGATCGCGGAATATGCGCTGGGCGCGCCCGGCCATCCCATGTCGCAGGTGTTGGAAGACGGGTTGAAGACGCCGGACGCGCCGAAGCGGCGCGGGGGGCGCGCCGCGCGGGTGGGCGGGGTCTGAGGGAAACTCTTGGGAAAGTTTGGGGGGAGGTCGCGCCGTCGGGTGCGACCTTTGCGTGGTCCAAACAGACCGGGGGGGTGGGCGTGCCTGTGCCGCTGACGTTTGCGGTCTTGCGGGGCAGGGAGGCCGCACACTGACCCCGTCACGCCCGCCCCCCGCAGCGCGGGCGGATTTGGGATGGACCGAGGTAAAGCCCTTTTTTGGCAAGTGGATGTGGGCCAGAGTGGCGTTAGGCGGGCGGCCTGTCGGGACATGTCGGATCCGCAGTCAGGGCGAGAGGCAGCATGGCCGATCACGGCGCCAGGGATGAGGTGAGGATCGCGCGCTCTGTCGCGGGGCTGGTTGGCCTGCTGGCAGGCGCCTTGGGCTTTGCGGCTGTCTCACTGGCCATCGGGGAAGGGTGGATCGTGTTGCGGCGGGATGGCCCCGTCAGCATCGTCATGGGCTGGTTCGGTTTTTTGTTCAGTGGGATCGCGGCGCTTGTGGCGCTGCGGCGCCTTGTGTTCGGCCCGAGGTTTCCGGTGCGGTTGCGGTCAACCGGGATACTGGACAGGCGCCAGTTCCGCAGCGAGATTCCCTGGACGGATGTGACGGATGTGACCATCACCCCTGTGAATTGGTGGGGAGGCGCACAACTCATGCTTACGCTTTCGGCGGAAGGGCTGCGGCGGTTGGACTGGAATGGCAGTTATCGGGTCTTTGGGCGCCTTGGTCTTCTGATGCAGATCGACCGAATTCACATCCCAACGATTGATCTGAAAACGTCACCGAGCCGGCTTGAGGCGGAGATCAGGCGCTTTCTTGCGGATGTGACCCCGCCTGCACCGCAGTAGCCAGGTCTGTGCCATCCCCTTCGGATAGGGGGGCTGCGATCAGGGCGGCAGGGGGGGCCTATGCGCCCGCCCACAGATCGCGGGGAGAGCGCGCGCGCCGCAGGGGCGGGACCCGCGCCTAGCGCAGGGCGCGCGCCTCGGTCGCGAGTTTGGTGATCGCGGCCCAGTCGCCCGTGGCCATCGCCTCTTTCGGGGCGACCCAGGAGCCGCCCACGCAGAGGATGTTCTTGAGCGACAGGTAATCGGGCGCGTTTTTCAGGCTGATGCCGCCGGTGGGGCAGAAGCGCACCTGCGGGATGGGGGAGCCGATGGATTTGAGGAAAGCCGCGCCGCCCGACTGTTCGGCGGGGAAGAACTTCTGCACCGTATAGCCGCGTTCGAGGAGCGTCATGATTTCCGTCGCCGTCACCGCGCCGGGCAGGAGGGGGAGGCCCTCATCCTCGCAGGCCTTGATGAGGCGGTCGGTGGCGCCGGGGGAGACGCCGAAAGTGGCACCGGCCTTCTTCGCGGCCTTCACATCGGCGGGGGTGAGAAGGGTGCCTGCGCCCACGGTGCCACCTTCGACATCGGCCATGGCGCGGATCGCGTCGAGTGCGACGGGGGTGCGGAGCGTGACCTCGAGCGCGGGCAGGCCGCCTGCGACCAGCGCGCGGGCGAGGGGGGCGGCATGGGCGAGATCGTCGATCACGAGGACCGGGACGACGGGGGCGAGTTGGCAAACCCGGAGGGCAGCGGCGGATTGTTCGGCGGGGGTCATGGCGATCCTCTGGCGTGGGTCTGGTGGAAAGACCCGGGGGCTTTGCGCCCCCGGACCCCCGCAGGATGTTTTCGCAACGGGGAAGGAGGGGAAGGTGCGGCGTCAGACGACGACCGCGCCCCCTGTTTCGGCGGGGCCGACATGGGCCCGGAAGGCGGCGAAAAGTTCGCGCCCGATGCCGAACTCATTGGCGGAGAGGTCGGCGGTGACGGGGGTGCGGCTGTCGAAATCGGGGGCGAGCACGGTGAGCGTGCCTGCGGTGGCGTCAAGGCGAATGATGTCGCCGTCGCGCAGGCGCGCGAGCGGGCCACCGGTCGCCGCTTCGGGCGAGACATGGATGGCGGCCGGCACCTTGCCCGAGGCGCCCGACATGCGGCCATCGGTGACGAGGGCGACTTTCAGACCGCGTTCCTGCAGGACGGAGAGGGTGGGGGTGAGCGAGTGCAGTTCGGGCATCCCGTTGGCCTTCGGCCCCTGGAAGCGAACGACGACCACGCAATCGGAGGTGAATTCGCCGTGTTTGAAGGCGGCTTTCACATCGTCCTGATCGTGGAAGATGCGGGCGGGCGCCTCGATCACATGGCGTTCGGGGGCGACGGCGGAGACCTTGATCACGCCGCGGCCGAGATTGCCGGTGAGTTGCTTGAGGCCCCCGGTCGGCTGGAACGGATCGGTGGCGGGGCGCAGGATCTTGTCGTTGAGGGTTGCGTTCGCGCCGTCTTCCCAGTGCAGTTTGCCGTCCTTCAGCTTTGGCTCCTGCCTGTAGAGGGAGAGGCCGTCGCCCGCCACCGTCTTGGCATCGGGGTGGAGGAGGCCTGCATCGAGAAGTTGGCCGATCATGTAGGACAAGCCCCCCGCAGCGTGGAAATGGTTCACGTCGGCAAGGCCGTTGGGGTAGACCTTGGCCATCAGCGGCACGGCTTCCGAGATATCGGCGAAATCCTGCAGATCGAGGATCACCCCGCTGGCGCGGGCCATGGCGGGCAGGTGCAGGACGAGGTTGGTGGAGCCGCCCGTGGCCATCAGGCCCACAAGGCCGTTCACATAGGCGCGTTCGTCGAGGATTTCGCCCACGGGGCGGTAATCGTTGCCCAGTGCCGTGATCTGGGCCGCGCGTTCCACGGCGGCCGTGGTCAGCGCGTCGCGCAGGGGCGTGCCGGGGTTCACGAAGGAGGCGCCGGGCAGGTGGAGGCCCATGAACTCCATAAGCATCTGGTTGGTGTTGGCGGTGCCGTAGAAGGTGCAGGTGCCGGGGCCGTGATAGGAGGCCATTTCGGCCGCCATCAACGCTTCGCGCCCGATCTGGCCCGCGGCATAGGCGTTGCGGACGCGGGCCTTTTCGTCATTGGGCAGGCCCGAGGTCATGGGACCGGCGGGGACGAAGATGGTGGGGACATGGCTGAAGGTGGCGGCGGCGATGATGAGGCCGGGAACGATCTTGTCGCAGACGCCGAGATAGAGGGCCGCATCGAAGGTGTTGTGCGACATGGCCACGCCCGCCGCCAGCGCGATCACGTCGCGCGAGAAGAGCGACAGTTCCATCCCCGGCTGGCCTTGGGTCACGCCATCGCACATAGCGGGAACGCCGCCCGCCACCTGCGCCGTGGCGCCTGCCTTGCGGGCGGCGGCGCGGATCAGTGCGGGGTAGGTTTCAAACGGCTGATGGGCGGAGAGCATGTCGTTATAGGCGGTCACGATTCCGATATTCGGGGCGCGGCCCGCGGCGAGGCTGTCCTTGTCGGCGCCCATGGCGGCATAGGCATGGGCCTGATTGCCGCAGGCGAGATGGCTGCGCGCGGGGCCGTCCTTGGCGGCTTTTGCCAGCCGCTCCAGATAGGTGCCACGGCTGTTCTCGGACCGGGCGCGGATGCGGTCGGTGACGCGGGCAATGGCGGGGTTGAGGGACATGGACGACTCCTTCGGCGGCGGCTGGCGGCAGGGTAGCAGAATGTGTTAGCGCTAACAACCACCTCGCATCGGGAAGGTTGTGACAGGATGTCCCGGATCAGGCGCCGCGTCGGCCGGGGGCCGATGCGCGGCTTTCTGCGCAGGCGCGTGGCAAAGGTGCGGGTTTTGTTGCCGGAATGGCGATTGTGGCAGGGATTGTTTCCAAAACAAAACTAAATCCTGAAAAGGCTCTGCCGTTAACCAATTTTGGCCATAATCGATTCGCATACCTCTTCCCAGTGCATTGGGCAGGAGCCCGGAGGTATGGATATGAACGGTTTCACGAAATTCGCAGGTCTGGCGATGGCAATGGCGCTTTCGGCCTGTGTGAGCAGCGAGCCTGCCAGCCGCAGCGTTTCCAATGATCCGCTGACGCTGGCCTCGCGCGGGGCGGAAAGCGGCGCGACGGGCGCGGCACGGGTTGTGGCACCGCGCTACACGATCACCGATGTGCAGATCGCGGTGCCGCGGTCGCTGCAGGTGTCGGAAGCGAATGGCTATTATCCGCTGGCCGATATCGTGTGGCGGGGCGACCCCATGGGGGACCGCCACCAGCAGGTGGCCGCGCTGTTCCAGGCGGCGGCGGATCGGGCCACGGCGGGCATGGCTGGGCCGCGGCAGGCCGTGCTGGCGCTGGAGATCGTGCGTTTCCACGGGGTGACTGAGAAGACCCGCTATACGGTGGGCGGCACGCATAACATGGTGTTCAACCTGACGGTGCGCGATGCGGCCACGGGGGCGGTCATCGACGGACCGCGCCGGGTGGAGGCCAATGCGCGGGCCGCCGGTGGGCAGGCTGCGATTGCCGAGGAACAGGCCGGACGGACGCAGAAGGTTGTGGTGGTCGAGAAGCTGGTCGAGACGCTGCGGCGCGAGCTTTCGGGGCCGGTGACGGATCCGTCGCTGGTCGCCCGGGCCACGCAGAACCCGGCCGTGCCGGTGATCGTCGCGCGCTGAGCCTTTCGCAAACGGACAGGACGGGGTAAGGGGAGGGCATGATGTCCTCCCCTTCCTCATTTTCCGATGATGGGGCCGCCGCGCGCGGCCTTCCCGTGGTGCGGCTGAAGCCCAAGGCCGAGGCGCGGGCGATCCGCCATGGTTTCCCTTGGGTCTATGCCGATGAGCTGGTCATGGACCGGCGGACCGGCAACATAGCGCCCGGCGCGCTGGCCGTGCTGGAAGATGGCGAGCGGCGGGCGCTGGGCCTTGTGACCGTCAATGTGAAATCGAAGATCGTGGCGCGGATGATCGACCGCGATCCGGCGGCGGTGGTGGATGAGGCGTGGTTCGCGGCGCGTCTGACCCGCGCACTGGAATTGCGGGAGCGGCTGTTCGAGGCGCCGTTCTACCGGCTGGTCCATGCCGAGGCGGATGGTCTGCCCGGCGTGGTGATCGACCGTTTCGGCGATGTGGCGGTGGTTCAGCCCAATGCGGCATGGGCCGATATGTTGCTGGAGCCGCTGGTTGCCGCGTTGCGGGCGGTGACGGGGGTGACGACGGTCGTCAAGAACGGCACGGGGCGGGCGCGGGGTCTTGAAGGGTTGGCGGAAGAGACGGCGGTGCTGTGCGGCGGCGTCGATGCGCCCGTGCCGGTGCCGATGAATGGCGCAGTCTATATGGCGGATGTGACGGGGGGGCAGAAGACCGGCCTCTTCTATGACCAGCGCCCGAACCACGCCTTTGCGGCGCGGCTGGCGCGCGGGGCGCGGGTTCTGGATGTGTTCACCCATGTGGGGGGATTTGCCCTTGCCGCGCTGGCGGGCGGGGCAGAGCAGGCGCTGGCGGTGGATGCCTCGGCCCCGGCGCTGGCCTTGGCGGAAGCGGGGGCGCGGGCCACGGGCGTGGCGGAGCGGTTCAGCACGCGGCAGGGCGATGCCTTTGCCGTGCTGGAGGCGCTGGGCGGCGAAGGGGCGCGCTTCGATCTGGTGATCTGCGACCCGCCTGCCTTTGCGCCTGCGAAACCTGCGCTGGAGGCGGGGCTCAGGGCCTATGAGCGGATCGCGCGGCTGGCAGCGCCCCTGGTGGCGCCGGGGGGATACCTTGTGCTGTGTTCCTGTTCCCATGCGGCCGATCTGGCGGCCTTCCGCAATGCCAGCGCGCGGGGCATCGGGCGCGGCGGGCGGCGGGGGCAGCTTCTGCATACGGGCTTTGCCGGGCCGGACCATCCGATGCTGCCGCAACTGGCGGAAAGCGGTTATCTGAAATCGCTGTTCTTCCGACTGGATTGATGCGGGCGGTTCTGGATGCCTGCGTCCTGTTCCCGCCGGTGTTGCGGGACCTGCTATTGGGCTTTGCCGAGGCGGGGCTTTACGAGCCGCGCTGGTCGGAGCGGATCCTGGAGGAATGGGCGCGGGCCACGGTGAAGCTGGGGCCGGGGGCCGAGGCGCAGGCACGCGGGACGGCCGTGCTGATGCGCGAGGTGTTTCCCCGCGCGATGGTGGCGCCCGCGCCGGGGGTGGAGGCGCGGCTGGTGCTGCCCGATGACAATGACCGCCATGTGCTGGCGGCGGCGGTGGCCAGCGGGGCGGATGCGATCGTCACTTTCAATGCAGCCGATTTTCCGCGCCATGTGCTGGCGGGCGAAGGGGTGGATCGGCGCGACCCGGACGGGTTTCTGTGGGAATTGTGGTCGGGCGACACCGCGGGGGCGGGCGCGGTGATCGCGCGGGTTCACGCCCGGGCGGAAGAGATGGCGGGGGGGCCTGTGTCCCTGAAGGCGCTGCTCAAGCGGGCATCGCTGCCGCGGCTGGCGAAGGCCGTCACTCAGGACGGCAGCCGGGCGGGTTGAAGCCAGCGGCGTTCGTTCGCCTCAATCTGGGCGATGCGGTCGGCGCTGGAGGGGTGCGACAAGAGCCATGCCGGCGTGTCGCCCCGGTTGGCCTTGGTCATCGCGTCGAGCTTGCGGAAGAGCGATTTCTGCGGTGCCGTGCCGATGCCGGATTTGAGGAGCAGCGCCGTGGCATAGGCGTCCGCCTCATATTCATCGCGTTGCGACAGGCGGGCGGCGAGGGCGGCGGAAATCAGGTTGGCGATCCAGAAGCCGATGAAGGGCAGGAAGCGGTTCAGGACTGCCGAGAGCACGACGAAGACGGCGTTCTGACCGGTGAAGTCGATCATGCGACGGCGCGTATGGCCGAGGGCGACATGGCCCATCTCATGCGCGATGACGGAGGCCAGTTCCTCGGCCGTCACCTCGCCCCGCATCTTGCGGTTGAGGAACCCGCGGGTGAGAAAGATGCGCCCGTCGGGGGCGGCAAGGCCGTTGACGGGGTCCACCTCAAACACATGGACCGGGATCGCGGGCAGATCGAGCGCGGCGGCCATGCGGTCGGCCAGCCGCGTGATGGAGGGATCGGTCAGGGGGCGGGACTGCGCATCCAGCATCTTCGCCGTCCGCCAGACGGAGAAGCGGTACATCATCAGCGCATAGGCGATGGCGAGAAGGGTGGGAATGAGTAGCGCGGCCATGGGGCAGAATATGGGGAGGAATTCGCGCGGGGGAAGGGTCAGGGCGGCGTGGTGGGCGGGATCGTGGGGGGACGATCCGCCGCAGGGCGATCCGCAGACGGCGCAGACGGGGCGGCGGCATCCAGGGAGGCGGGCGCAGCTGGGGGCGTGACGGGATCGCTGGCGGGATCGTTGGGCAGGTCATCTTCGGCCAGCCCATCGCCATTGCGGCCCAGAAGCTGCCACAGCACGATGGCCACGACCCCTGCCGCGATGGCGGCGACAAGGTTGCCGAGGACGGAGCCCAGCGCCTCGAGATCGCCGGAAAAGCTGTAGCCGAGACCGATATAGATCGAGACCCAGACACTGGCCCCCGCCATGGCGGGCAGGGTGAAGCCCAGCCAGTTGATGCGCGCGGCCCCGGCGGCAAAGTTCATGTAGGGCGACAGCGGCGAGGCCAGCCAGCGCGACAGGAAGATCGCCGGCAGGCGGCGATGTTCAAGCCAGGCCACGGCGCGGCGCAGAAGCGCCGCGCTGCGCCGCCGCTGCGACAGGCGCACCAGAAGCCGCGGCCCGACGCCGCGCCCGATCCAGTAGCCGCATTGATCGCCCAAGAGCGCCCCCGCCATCGCCCCGATCCAGAGCGGCAGGGCATCAAGATCCCCCGCCGCGGCAAAGGCCCCGGCGGCCAGCATCACCAGCGAAGCCGGGATCGGCAGGGCAAGGCAGGCCAGAAGATTGGCCAAGGCCAGAAGGATCGCCCCCCATTCCGGCACGAGGGCGAGAAGGGTTTGGGTCATTCGTCTTTGTCCTGCGCGTCAACGGCGGCCTGCACGGCGTCGATCAGATCGGTAACCGGCGCGCCCTGTTCGCGGGCGATGGTGTAAAGCGGCAGGCGCAGATCGTCGCGGTCGGCGATGTCGAGGATGTCTTTCAGATCGTCGCGGTCGAGGTCATAGGTGCGCGCGATGTAGCGCGGGGTCATCCAACCCGCGACGGGCAGTTCGGCACGGTAGGACAGGGTGAGCGCGAACATGATCGCCCGCCCGCCGAAGAACAGCGTCGCGGCCAGCGCAAGCGCGAAGGCAAGCGTCAGGGCCGGACTTTTGCGCCAGAGCCGCCCGATCATCTGAGTTCCCTTATCCCCCGCGCGATTCCGTCCAGTGTCATCGGAACCATGCGGTTTGAAAAGATGTCACGGATCAGCCGGGTGGATTGGGTGTAGTGCCAATGTGCCTCGGGCAGGGGGTTGATCCAGAGATGGCGCGGCCATTGCGCGCAGGCGCGTTCCAGCCACAGTTTGCCGGGTTCGGGGTTCCAGTGTTCGTTGGCGCCGCCCGCCTGCAGGATTTCGTAGGGCGACATGCTGGCATCGCCCACGAAGATGCATTTCCAGTCGGGGCCATAGGTGCGCAAGAGATCCATCGTCGGGGTCTGGTCATCCCAGCGGCGGCGGTTGTCGCGCCAGACGCCTTCGTAGAGGCAGTTGTGAAAGTAAAAGGGCGCGAGGTGGCGGAATTCGGACCGCGCGGCGGAGAAAAGCTCTTCCATCACCTTCACATAGGGGTCCATGCTGCCGCCGACATCGAGGAAGAGCAGCACCTTCACCGCGTTGCGCCGTTCGGGCCGGGTTTGCACATCGAGCCAGCCCTGACCTGCGGTGGCGCGGATCGTGCCTTCGAGATCAAGCTCATCCGCCGCGCCCTCGCGCGCCCAGCGGCGCAGGCGGCGCAGCGCCACCTTGATGTTGCGGGTGCCCAGTTCCACCCCATCGTCGAGATTGCGAAATTCGCGCCGGTCCCAGACTTTGACCGCGCGCTGGTGGCGGCTTTGGTCCTGCCCGATGCGCACGCCTTCGGGGTTGTAGCCATAGGCGCCGAAGGGCGAGGTGCCGGCGGTGCCCACCCATTTCGATCCGCCCTGATGGCGGCCCTTCTGTTCGGCCAGCCGCTGGCGCAGGGTTTCCATCAGCGCCTCGAACCCGCCCAGGGCTTCGATCTGGGCGCGTTCTTCGGGCGAAAGGTGGCGCTCGGCCAGTTTTTCGAGCCAGTCGCGCGGCAGGTCGATGGCCTCCAGCACCTGATCGGCGCTGATCTGTTCCAGCCCGTTGAAGGCGGCGGCGAAGGCGCGGTCGAACCGGTCCAGATGGCGTTCATCCTTGACCATCACCACGCGGGCGAGGTGGTAGAACCCGTCCACGTCATAGGTGACGAGGCCTGCCTCCATGCCTTCCAGAAAGGCGAGGTATTCGCGCAAGCTGACCGGCACGCCCTCCTGCCTGAGCCTTGCGAAGAAGGGCAGGAACATGCCGCGCCCTTACACCATGCGGTCGATGAACAGCGTCAGGAACAGGCCCAGAAGCGCGAAGGCGATGCCGAAGCCTGCGCCATATTGCAGCGCGTCCAGCCGCTTGCCCCCCGCTTTCAGCGCCTTGCGCGCGCCGTAAGCTGCGCCCAACACCAGACCCGCGATCACGATCATGCCCGTTCTGCCCCTATCTTTGCGGTGGCCGGGGCAGGCCGGGCCCGCCCGTCTCAGCCGCTGCGGCCGGATGCGGCGAGGCCCGCGATATCGGATTGCCGCGCGCGCACCATCGCATCCGTGCCGAAGCCATAGCGCGCCCAGCCCAGACTGTCGAGACGGGCCGATTTCGCCAGATCGGGGCGGCCAAGGGCGGTTTGCGCCTCGGCCCGGATCATAAGGAGCGTGGCAAGGAGCGCCGCGTTTTCCGCCCGGCGCACCACGGGAATGGCGCGGTCGGACAGGGCCAGCGCCTCGGCAAAGCGGCCTTGGGCCAGCGAGAAGGCGGCAAGCTGCATATCCACATGCGCGGCGCGGATGTCGCCCCCGGGGAGGCCTTGCCAGATGCGGCGCGCCTCGAGGAAGGCGCGGCTGGCGGCGGCCATGTCGCTGCCCACCTGCGCGCGGCCCAGCGCGAACCACGAGAAGGCGAGACGGTTGTCCTGCCAGCCCTGCGCCCGGGCGATGGACAGCATCCGTTCCGCCGCACGGCGCCGGGCGGCATCCGAGCCGCGCGGGCCGATGGCGGTTTCCACCGCGTCGATCCAGGCGCGCGGGGCCATGTTGGTGCCCCCGGCGCTGGCGCGCCCTTCGCCGGCGGGATTGAGCCGGGCGAGGATCGCGGGCAGGCGGGCGGCCACCTCTTGCCGCGACATGCCGGGGCGCAGCGCGGGATCGTAATGGACGCGCAGCACCAGCATGTCAAAGCCGGTCAGGACGGTGTGGAAGTTGTCGTCGTTGAACACGCTGTCGGGCAGGCGGTAGAGGTCGTTCAAGGGACCCACGGCCTGGGCCAGTTCCTCGTGCAGGCAGTCGCGCACCTCTTGCGGGGTGGTGTCGGAGGGCACGATGATCCCCACGCGGTCGCGCCGCGTGACGCTGGCCCAATCCACCTGCGGCGATCCGCGCAGCGCGCGGTATTCGGCCAGCGATGTGGCGCGCGGCACCACGAAACAGGAGGCGGAGGGGACCAGCCTGCGCATCGTTGCGCGGGGCTGGAAGTCGATGGTGATGGAGGCGGGCGCGCCGGTGGTGGCGGCGCGGATGTCAAGCCCGGCTTCGGCCCGCAGGCGCGACAGGGCGCGCGCCAGATCCGGCGGGGCGGTGGCGGGGACGTCCCCGGTCATGGCCACGGTGATGGGCCCTTCGAACCGCGACAGGGCGGGCAGGGCGCGGCCGCTTTCGAGCAGAAACTCCAGATCGAGGATGTCGCGGGCGATGTCAGCGTTGCTGCGCCCGGCGGCCGGGGCCGCCTGCGGCGCGAAGGCCTGCAGGGGCGGCAGCGCCGTGCCGGACATGGCTTGGGCGGGACGGTTCATGGTCACTTGCGCCACCGGGGCGGGTGAACAGGCGGAGAGGATCAGGGACAGGGCCGCAACGGCCGGGAACATGCGCATGAGTGGCAGCTCTGCTTTCTTTTTTACCAAGGGGCCTTGCGACCCGACCAACACCGGAACACGCTCCGCAGGCTGCGGTTCCGTCACCCCGGACCCGCTGACGCCCCCGCGTCATCAGACCGGAACCGCTCCATCCGTTCTGGCCGGCAGCCTGTCCGCGACCGGCCAGACCCGCGCAGCGCGGGGCAGAAAGCCGGATTTCGAACAGAACCACAGGCACCAGAACACCATCAAACTGAGAAACGGTTGCCCGCAGAAAGATATTAGAGAATGTCCCTACGAGGGCGCGCCTGTGTCAATTCCGGGAAAAGTCCGAGACAGAGGTCGGACTAAGGATCGCGGCAGCAGCGCGCCAGCATACTCTATCTGCACGGCACGATCACGCCGTGTTGCGGATTGTGTCAGAAATGCGGTTTTCCGTGACCGCTTTGTGGCGAAACTGCGGCCAAGTTGCGGCAAAGATTGGGTGAGTCGCGCTAGCGCCGGGCCCGATCAAGGAAGGCCATCCGTTCGAACAGGTGGACGTCCTGTTCGTTCTTCAGCAGCGCGCCGTGCAGGCGGGGCAGCGCGGGGCCGCCCTCGCGGCGCAGGTCTTCGGGCGAGAGGTCTTCGGCCAGAAGGAGGCGCAGCCAGTCGAGCACCTCGGAGGTAGAGGGTTTCTTTTTCAGCCCCGGCACATCGCGCAGCTCGTAGAACTGGGTGAGCGCAGCGGTCAGCAGCGCGGGCTTGATGCCGGGAAAGTGCACCTCGACGATGGCGCGCATCGTGTCGATGTCCGGGAAGCGGATGTAGTGGAAAAAGCAGCGGCGCAGGAAGGCGTCGGGCAGGTCTTTTTCGTTGTTGGAGGTGATGATGACCACGGGGCGGTGGGTGGCGCGGATGGTTTCGCCCGTCTCGTAGACGTGGAATTCCATCCGGTCGAGTTCTTGCAAAAGGTCGTTGGGAAATTCGATATCGGCCTTGTCGATCTCGTCGATCAGCAGGACCACGCGCGCGGGCGCCTCGAAAGCCTGCCAGAGCTTGCCCTTGCGGATGTAGTTCTTCACGTCATGGACGCGGGCATCGCCGAGCTGGCTGTCGCGCAGGCGCGAGACGGCATCGTATTCGTAAAGGCCCTGCTGCGCCTTGGTGGTGGATTTCACATGCCACTCGATCAGCGGCATGGCCAGCGCCTGCGCCACCTGCCGCGCCAGTTCCGTCTTGCCCGTGCCGGGTTCGCCCTTGACCAAGAGCGGGCGCTGCAGCGAGACGGCGGCGTTGACGGCAAGGGTCAGGTCATCGGTGGCGACATAACCGGAGGTTGAGGAGAATTTCATCAGGGCTCGCAGGGCGACGGGACAGGGCAGCGCGGACCCTAGCGCCCGCGCTTTTCCGTCGCAACTGCTAGTGACAATCCTTTGTCTATGGTCTAGACGCAGCGCCAACAGGAGCGCGCCATGCCAGCAGACCCCCTGTCGGCGCGATCCGACCAGACGGAGAAAGCAGTGATGAAGCCCGAGGTTTTTCTTCCAGACGACTATCGCCCGGCAGAAGACGAGCCGTTCATGAATGATCGGCAGCTGGAATATTTCCGGCGCAAGCTGATCAACTGGAAGAACGAGCTGCTGGAACAATCCGCCGAGACGATCGACAACCTGCAGGATTCGGCGCGCAACGTGCCCGATATCGCCGACCGCGCCAGCGAAGAGACCGACCGCGCGCTAGAACTGCGCACCCGGGATCGGCAGCGCAAGCTGGTGGCCAAGATCGACGCGGCGCTGCGGCGGATCGAGAATGGCGAATACGGCTATTGCGAGATGACGGGGGAACCGATCAGCCTGAAGCGGCTGGATGCGCGCCCGATCGCCACGATGACGCTTGAGGCGCAGGAAAAGCACGAACGGCGCGAAAAGGTGCACCGCGACGACTGAACGCGGGCGCGGCCCTTGCGGGGCGGCACCCATCGGCAGAAACTGACGCCGGGCCTGCGGGTCCGGCGTTTTGCTGTGGCGGAGAGGGGCGGGGGATGAGCCTGATCGGGCGGCCGGTGACGGTGCTGGGCGCGGGCGTGGCGGGGCTGGCGGTGGCGCGGGCGCTGGCCCTGCGGGGGGCGGCGGTCACGGTGCTGGAACAGGCCGACGCCATCCGCGAGGTGGGCGCGGGCCTGCAGGTTTCGCCCAATGGCGCGGCGGTGCTTGCGGCATTGGGCCTTGGCCCGCAACTGGCGGCGGCGTCGCTCCGGGCGCAGGCGGTGGTCTTGCGCGATGGGCGGGACGGCGCGGCCGTGCTGCGGATGGATCTGGCGGGGCTGCGCCCCGGGCAGGGCTGGCACTTCATCCACCGGGCGGATCTGATCGCGCTTCTGCGCGCGGGGGCCGAAGAGGCCGGGGTCACGCTGCGCCTGTTGCAGCGGGCGGAGGCGGTGGATCTGTCGGGCGACCGGCCCCGGCTTAGGATGGCGCAGAGCGGGGAGGTGGAGACGGGGCTGTTGATCGGGGCGGATGGGCTGCATTCCCCGGTGCGCGTGGCGCTGAATGGCCGGGTGGCGCCGTTCTTTACCCATCAGGTGGCGTGGCGCGCGGTGGTGCCGAACGATCCCGGCGATCCGGTCGAGGCCGAGGTGCATATGGGCCCCGGGCGGCATCTGGTGAGCTATCCCCTGCGCGGCGGGGCGTGGCGCAACATCGTGGCGGTGGAAGAGCGGGGGCGCTGGGTCGAGGAAGGCTGGTCGCTGCGCGACGATCCGATGGAGCTGCGTCTGGCCTTTTCCCGGTTCGGCCCGCGGGTGCGGGGCTGGCTGGAGCGGGTGGAGGATGTGTGGCTGTGGGGGCTGTTCCGCCATCCCGTGGTCGCGGATTGGGGGCGGGCGCTGCCGCAGGGGGCGGTGGCGATCCTAGGTGATGCGGCGCATCCGACGCTGCCTTTCCTTGCACAGGGGGCGAATATGGCGCTGGAGGATGCGTGGGTTTTGGCGGCGGCGCTGGCCGGGCATGACGGGGACGCGGCGGCGCTTGCGGCCTATCGTCAGGCGCGGGCCGCGCGCTGTGCGCGGATCGTGGCGGCGGCGGATGCCAATGCGCGCAACTATCACCTGCGCGGGATGGCGCGGGTCGTGGGCCATACCGCGCTACACGTGGCGGGGCGGGTGGCGCCGGGGCTGGCGCTGCGGCGGTTCGACTGGCTATACGGCCATGACGTGACGCGGGGCTGAGGCGCAGGGCGGCGGCGGCGCGGTCAGCGCCGCGATCCGAGGTTGAGCACCCAGTGCAGCGTCCCGTCGCGGGCGGTGGCAAGGCCGATGCCCACGTCGCGGGCGGTGCGGTCCAGGATGTTGCGGCGGTGGCCGGACGAGTTCATCCATCCCTGCATCACCGCGCCCGCGCTGCGATAGCCTGCGGCCACGTTTTCGGCGATGATGCGATAGGCGTAGCCTTCGCGCTGCACGCGGCGGGCGATGGTGCTGCCGTCGCTGCCCCGATGGCTCATCCGGTTGCGGGCGGCGCTGTCGCAGGCATGGGCCTGCGCGGCGGCGGTCAGTTGCGGATCAGGGTCGAGAAGGGCCATGCCGCGCTGGCCGCGTTCGGCATTGATCGCGGCCAGCGTGGCGTCGGCCAGACGGGCGGCGCCTTCGGGCAGGCGGCAGGCGAGGGCCGGGCCAGCAGCAAGGAGCATGGCCACGGACAAAAGCGAAGCGAGGGCGCGGCGGGGCATGGGGCACCTTGGGCAGGAGGGGCGGACGGGGTCCGCGCAGTCTAGCCTGCCGGACCGGGGGGCGGGAAGCGGGACGCGTCAGAGCGGCAACGGCTTGCCGAGCGGATCGACGACGGGGCCGCCCGCGGCGCGGGCGTCATCGGCATCATGCGTCACAAGGAGCGTGGGGATGCCCGCCGCTGCGGCGCGGTCAAAGACGAAGCGGCGGATCTGGTCGCGCAGATCGGTATCGAGCCGCGAGAAGGGTTCATCCAACAGAAGCGCGCAGGGTTCGGCGAGCAGCGTGCGCAGGAGGGCGACGCGGGCCTTCTGCCCGCCCGACAGCGTTGCCGGATCGCGGTTGGCGAAGCCGTCCAGTCCGGCCGAGGCGAGCGCGGCCGCGATCCGGGCGGTGCGGGCCGTCTGGCCGCAGACATGGGCGGGCAGGCCGAAGGCGAGGTTCTGGCCCACCGAGAGATGCGGGAACAGGACCGGGTCCTGAAACATCAGCCCGACGCTGCGCGCGCGGGTGGGCAGATGCGTGATGTCGCGCCCGTTCAGCAGGATGCGCCC
Organism: Paragemmobacter ruber; assembly: GCF_009908315.1. Classification (GTDB taxonomy): domain Bacteria; phylum Pseudomonadota; class Alphaproteobacteria; order Rhodobacterales; family Rhodobacteraceae; genus Paragemmobacter; species Paragemmobacter ruber. The sequence continues at coordinate 529,201 of NZ_JAAATW010000003.1, read as the reverse complement.
GGACAGGCGGAAAGCAGGCGCGAGTGTGCCCGTGATCGCGGCAAGCGCGGTGGATTTGCCTGCCCCCGACGGCCCCATGATGGTGAGCGTGCCACCCGCCGGAATGGCAAGCGACAGGTCAACCAGCCGCCGGTCGCCCAGGGTGATGCGCAGATCTTGCAGGTCCAGCGTGCCGCTCATGCCACCCCCCGCATGTCGCGCCGGTTCCGCCAGATTTGCCCGGGGATGAGCAGGGCCAGCCCGAAACCGAGCGCGGGCAGCACCATCTGCAGCACGGCGTAAGCGCCGATCAGGCGCCGGTTGCCGCCCGAGGACAGGGCGACGGCCTCGGTCGTCAGGGTTTCGACGCGGCCGCCCCCGATCAGGAGCGTGGGCAGGTATTGCCCGACGGACACAGCGATGCCCACCGCGCTGGCGGTCAGGACGGGGGCCAGCAGCATGGGCAGGCGCAGGCGCCAGAAGATCGCAGCGGGCGAGGCGCCGAGGGTGGCCGCACTGATGGCGATGCGGCGGTCCCAGGCGCGGAAGGGACCGGCGAGCGAGAGAAAGACGTAAGGCAGCACGAAGATCAGGTGGGCGGCCGCCACGGCGAGGGCATCCCCGTCCAGCCCGGCCGCCAGGGCCAGCCCCTGCAGGCCCGGCAGGAAGGCCACCTGCGGCACGAGAAGCGGCAGGTAGAGAAGCGTGAGCGCGCGGTGGGTGGGGGTGAGGTTGAAGCGCGCCTCGGCCTCCAGACAGCCGAGGCTGAGGGCGAGGGCGGCCAGCGTGGCGGCGGCGGCGATGGCGAGGGTGAGGGCCATGGTTTCGCTCAGGACCGGGGCCGCGCCCGCCCAGGTGCGCAAGGACAGGTTTTCGGGCAGCGCATCGGGAAACTGCCACAGCCCCGCGACCGACCAGAGCGCAAGGCCCGCCAGCCCGAGGATCAGGCTGCCGCCCGTGATCGCCGCGGCCAGCCGCGCGGCGCCTGCGGCGGGCCGGTCGAGCGCGCAATGGCGGTGGCCCCGGACGGCGATGGAAATGAGCAGGCGGCGGCCTGCGACCTCGGCAAGGCGCCACAGGGCGATGGCCGCTAGGACGAGGGCGAATTGCAGCACGGCGGCGGCGGCGGCGGTGTCGCGCTGGCCAAGGCTGGCCTCGCCCATCCAGAGCACGATCTGGGTGGAAAGCGTGGGGGGCAGGGTCGGGCCGAGGATCATCGCCATGTCCACCACCGTCATGCCATAGGCGAGGACCGCGTAGACGGGCAGGCGCAGCTGGGCGTAAAGCGCGGGCAGGGTGGTGAAGGCAAAGCCCGCGATGCGCCCGTAGCCCAGCGTGGCGGCGGTGGCGAGGCGGCGGTCGGCGTCGATCTGTGGCAGGGCGGCCAGCGCCATGAGCAGGAGGAAGGGCAATTCCTTGGCCACAAGGCCCAGCGTCAGCGACACCCCCCATGGATCATTCAGGATCAGCAGGTCGGGCGGGGCCTGCCAGCCGGTGGCCCACGGCGAAAGGGCGCGGGCGATCCAGCCTGACGGCGCGATCAGGAAGGCAAGGCCGAGGGCCGCCGCGGCATGGGGAACCGACAGGAGCGGCGCGATCAGCCGCCGGATGCGGGCAAAGGTCGGGGTGCCGGCAAAGGCGGCAAGGATCAGGAGCGTGAGGGTCAGCGACAGCAGCGTGGCGGCGATCCCGGTGCCGAGCGACAGGAGCGCGCCGCGGGGCAGGCCGGGCCACGCGGCCAGCGTCGCAAAGGCGGCGGCCCCGTCGCGAAAGGCGGGAAGCGCGGTTCCCGCCAGCCCTGCCGCAACCGGCAGCGCCATCAGCGCCAGTGTCAGGGGCGGGACCAGCCGAAGCCAGCCCGGCGCCGCCGCGTCGGTCACTGGGCAACCCCGTAGCGCGCGGTCCAGTCCTGCGCGATGCGGGTCATCCACGAGGCGTGGGGCTCCAGCAGCACGGGGCCGAGTTCGGCGGGCGACAGGGTGGCCACGCCGAGTTCCAGCGCCTCGAACCGTGCGCGGTCTTCGGGCGAGAGGCGGGCGAGGTCGAGCACGGTCTGGAAGCCGAGGATGGCCGGATCCTGCGCCCGCACCTGTACCTCGGGGTCGAGGATCAGGTTGGCGATGACAAGCGCGCCCGCCTGATGGGCGGCGTTGAAGGGGATCGCAACAAAGGAGGCGTTGCCGATGGTGCCGCCTTCCAGCACGAAGGTACGCACGCTGTCGGGCAGGTTTCCGGCAGCGATTTCGGCGCTGGCGCGGCCGGGGTTGAAGGCAAAGGCGATGTCGATCTCGCCATCCGCGAGCAGTTGGCCAAGCGCGGGTTCGTTCTGCGGGAAGGCCTGTGCCGCGCGCCAGAGATTGGGGTGGAGGCGGTCGAGGAAGGCCCAGAGGGGGGCCACCTGCGCGTCATAGCGCGGCTCGTCCACCGGGGATTGCAGAAGGGCGGGGTCGTCCATCACGCCGTAGAGCACCTGTTTGAGGAAGGTGGTGCCAAGATAATCGGGCGGCTGGGGATAGGTTAAGCGGCCGGGGTTCGCGGCGGCCCAATCTGCAAGCGCAGCAAGGGTTTGCGGCGGCTGGGACAGGCGCGCGCTGTCATATTCGAACACCAGTTGCGCCATGGCCCAGGGGGATTCGAAACCTTCGGTGGGCAGGGTGAAATCCGTCACCGTGGCCGGTTTGCCGGTGGTATCGACAAGGGGCCAGTTGGGCAGGGTTTCGGTGAAGGGGCCAAACAGCAGGCCCTGCGCCTTCATCGCGGCGAAGTTCTCGCCGTTGATCCAGATGAGATCGACCGCGCCGCCCGTTGTCTGCCCGGCCTGCTGTTCGGCCAGCACGCGGGCCACGGCATCGGCGGTGGAGGCGAGTTTCACATGTTCCAGCGTGACCCCGTAGCGTTCAGAGGCCGTCGCGCCGATCCACGCGATGAAGTCGTTGATCTTGGGATCGCCGCCCCAGGCGTGCCAGTAGACGGTTTGGCCGCGCGCCTGGGACAGGATGCCATCCCATTCCGAAGCAAGGGCTTTTGTGGAAAGCCCGGCGAAGGCGGGAAGGCTGGCAATCAGTTTGAGGGCGCTGCGGCGGTGCATGGCTTGTCCTTGTGGGGTGCGGCTTTGACGGGATAGCTAGGGCGTGGGGCGGGTGGCAACAGTTTTTCAGGATGACAACGGGAAGGTGATGGCGTGCTGGATGGCTGGATGCGGCGGTGGATGGATCCGGGGCTGGATGCGGCGGGGCTGCGGCTGGCGGCGCGGGGCGTGACGGCGGATGGGGTGACGCTGGCGGGGCTGGCGCTGGGGCTGGTGGCGGCGGGGGTGATCGCGCTGGGGGGGGCGGGCTGGGTGGCGCTGATGCCTTTGCTGGCCAGCCGGGTGGCGGATGGGCTGGATGGGGCGGTGGCGCGGGCGCGCGGCAAGACCGATTTCGGCGGCTATCTGGACATCGTGTGCGATTTTGTCTTTTACGCTGCGATTCCAATGGCTTTCGTGCTGCGCGATCCGGGCGTGAACGCGGTGGCGGGGGCATTTCTGCTGGCCTCGTTCTATGTGAATGGCACCACCTTTCTGGGCTATGCCGTGCTGGCCGAGAAGCGCGGGATGGCGACGCGGGAGCGGGGGGAGAAGTCGCTGTACTTCACCGCGGGCCTGCTGGAAGGGACGGAGACGATCGGGTTTTTCGTGATCCTGTGCCTTGTGCCGGGGTGGTTTGCGCCCCTCGCATGGGTATTCGGCGCCTTGTGTTTCGTGACGGCGGGGGCGCGGGTCTGGCTGGCGGTGCGGACGTTTCGGCGGCTGTCGTGAGGCGTGCAGGAGCGTATGCAGACAGGCGTGCAGCAAAATGTATGCACGCAGCGCACGGTGTCTTTTGACGTTGGTAAGGGTGTGGCGGTGGGATGCCGCGCCCTCCCGGGGCCGTTGGATCAGGCCATCACGCCTTCGCGAAAGCGGAAGAAGCCATGCGTCGCGTAGGGCCAGGCCTGCGCGTCATGATCGCGCAGGAGGCGGGCGAGGCGGATGCCCCGCGCATCTAGCAGCGGGGCGAGGCGCTGGAGCGCGGCGGCGGTGGGGCCGATCGGCGCATAGGGCGTGGCCAGTTGGCGGATGCCCTGCGCGGCGAGGTGATCGGCCAGCGCGTCGAGATCGCCTTCGGTGAAGCGGGGGGCGTCGGGCTGGCCCAGCCGCGCCGCCGTATCGGTGAGCGCTGCATCGACGAAGCCTGTCACGAGCGGGTTGACCGCGAGCGGCGAGCGGCGCGCGGTGGTGACAAGGAAGAGGAGCGGGGTCGCGGCGGGCAGGCCGGGGAAGCCATCGCCGGCGAGGTCATCCTCATGCAGGAGAAGCGCGGTTGCCGCGCCCGGATGCAGCGCATCGCCATCCGGCACCGGGCGCGGGGCGGGGTGCGGGGCCATGGACAGTGGGCGGCAGTCGCGGGCAAGGCCCGTGGGGCGGAAGCGGCCGTTGGTGTTCTTGGCGATGTTGTCGGGCGTGGCGGCATAGGTCTTGCCGGGTGTGTGCAGCCCGCCCACCCAGCGCCAGGACAGCGTGTTCGAGGCAGGGTCGCCGTCGATCAGGTGGCGCAGGAAGAAATCGGCACCCAACTCCCAAGGCAGGCGCAGGGTGAAGATCCAGATCGAGGCGAACCACATCCGGGCGTGGTTGTGGAGATAGCCGGTCGCCGCCAGTTCGCGCGCCCAGTGATCAAAGCCGTCGATGCCCGTGTCGCCCTTGCAGGCGGCCTCCCACTGCGCGCGCAGGCCTGCCTCGGTCTGCACGCGGTTGAGCGCCTCGGTCAGGCCTTGCCGGTAGGCGGACCAGATGGCGGGGCGGCGTTCGAGCCAGCCCTTCCAGTAGGTGCGCCACCACACCTCGGCCAGAAACTTGTCGGCGCCCTGGGGATGGGCGCGCAGCGTGGCATCGAGCACCTCTGCCTCGGTCACGAGGCGGTGGCGGATATAGGGCGAGAGGCCCGAGACGTAAGGATGGCCCGGCAGATCCTCGTTCCGGCGGGCGGCGTAGGAGGCGCCGGCGCGGGGCAGGAAGGCGGCAAGGCGTGCGGTGGCGGCGGCACGGGTGGCAGGGAGGGGGAGGGGAAGCTGTGTCATGGGCGGGCAAGCTAGGCGTGAAAGCGCGATCCGCAAGGCGGCGCGGCGGGCCGCCGCAGGAGGCCGAAAGGAGGGGCGGTCGGGTGGGGGCGGGGTGCGTCAGGCCCGCGTTGCCCGCGACATCGGGCGGTCGCTTTGCGCCATTCGGACCGGGTGCCCTTGCAGCCCCCCGTCCACGCAACTAAGACTCTGGCAACAGTCCGTCGTTTAGATCATGTGAGACACAAAGGCAGGCCGAAATGCGCGATCCCGTCGACCACTACATGAATACCCTCGTTCCCATGGTCGTCGAACAGACGAGCCGGGGCGAGCGGGCCTATGACATCTTCTCGCGCATGTTGAAGGAGCGGATCATCTTCCTGTCCGGCCCGGTGCATGACGGCATGTCGAGCCTGATCTGCGCGCAGCTTCTGTTCCTTGAGGCGGAGAACCCGTCCAAGGAGATCAGCATGTATATCAACAGCCCCGGCGGCGTGGTGACGAGCGGTCTGTCGATCTATGACACGATGCAATACATCAAGCCCAAGGTTTCCACGCTGGTGATCGGGCAGGCGGCATCCATGGGGTCGCTTCTGCTGACGGCGGGGGAGAAGGGGATGCGTTTCTCGCTGCCCAACAGCCGCGTGATGGTGCACCAGCCGAGCGGCGGCTATCAGGGGCAGGCCACGGATATCATGATCCATGCGCGCGAGACCGAAAAGCTGAAGCGTCGGCTGAACGAGATCTATGTAAAGCATACCGGCAATGATTACGACACCGTCGAGGCGGCGCTGGAGCGGGACAACTTCATGTCGGCCGAGGATGCAAAGGCCTGGGGCCTGATCGACGAGATCGTGGAAAGCCGCGGCAAGGCGGACGACACGTCGAAGTGAGAGTGCGCCCCCGCCGGGCGGGCCGGGCGGGGGCTTTTTGGCATTGTGGGGGCGCGGGCCTTGGCCTAGACTTCCCGATTACGACCGGTCGCGGGGCCGGGTTCTGGCAAAGGACGACCGAATGGCGAATAACTCCGGCAGCGACAGCAAGAACACGCTTTACTGTTCGTTCTGCGGCAAGAGCCAGCATGAGGTGCGCAAGCTGATTGCCGGGCCGACCGTGTTCATCTGCGACGAATGTGTCGAGCTGTGCATGGATATCATCCGGGAAGAGACCAAGACGACCGGGCTGAAATCCAGCGAAGGGGTGCCGACCCCGCGCGAGATCTGCAAGGTGCTGGATGATTATGTGATCGGGCAGATCCATGCCAAGCGGGTGCTGTCGGTTGCGGTGCACAACCATTACAAGCGGCTGAACAATTCGTCGAAGACGGATATCGAACTGTCGAAGTCGAACATCCTGCTGATCGGACCCACGGGTTGCGGCAAGACGCTGCTGGCGCAGACGCTGGCGCGCATCCTTGATGTGCCGTTCACCATGGCGGATGCGACGACGCTGACGGAAGCGGGTTACGTTGGCGAGGATGTGGAGAACATCATCCTGAAGCTGTTGCAGGCGTCCGAGTACAACGTCGAACGCGCGCAGCGCGGGATCGTCTATATCGACGAGGTGGACAAGATCACCCGCAAGTCGGACAATCCGTCGATCACCCGCGATGTGAGCGGCGAAGGCGTGCAGCAGGCGCTGCTCAAGATCATGGAAGGCACCGTGGCGAGCGTGCCCCCGCAGGGTGGGCGCAAGCATCCGCAGCAGGAATTCCTGCAGGTGGACACGACGAACATTCTGTTCATCTGCGGCGGCGCCTTTGCCGGGCTGGAGAAGATCATCGCGCAGCGCAACAAGGGATCGGGCATCGGCTTTGGCGCCGATGTGAAAGACCCGGACGCGCGCGGCGTGGGCGAGTTGTTCAAGGAGCTGGAGCCGGAGGACCTGTTGAAATTCGGGCTGATCCCGGAATTCGTGGGCCGTCTGCCGGTGATCGCCACGCTGAACGATCTGGACGAGGCGGCGCTGGTCACCATCCTGACCGAGCCGAAGAATGCGCTGGTCAAGCAGTATCAGCGCCTGTTCGAAATCGAAGGGGTGAAGCTGACTTTCACGCCGGATGCCCTGTCGGCCATCGCCAAGCGCGCGATCAAGCGCAAGACCGGCGCGCGGGGGCTGCGGTCGATCATGGAGGATATCCTTCTGGATACCATGTTCGAACTGCCGGGCATGGATGGCGTGGCCGAGGTCGTGGTGAACGAAGAGGCGGTCAATGCCGCCGAGGCGAAGCCGATGCTTGTCTACACCGATGCCAAGAAGAAGGAACCTGCCACGGCGGGGTGATGATTTAATCGGTTCCAGCAGGGGGGCGGCCAAGACTTGGCCGCTCTTTTTTATCTTTTGGAGTCAAGCTCTTGCGGGAATTTGCGCAACAGCCAACGCAGAACCTCGCGCTGATCCGTGGCGGTGGCGCGCCGCACTTGCGCCAAAAGTTTCTGTGAGCTCGGACGGTCAGCTGTCAAGTTGGCGGCGCCTTCGTTGCAGACGGAGCAGATCGCCCGCAGATTGGCCGGGTCGTCCGAACCACCCATGGATTTGTCGATAACATGCCCGATGTGTAACCGGGTTTTGCGCGTGTCATCGTAGGGGTGAGGCTCACCTGCCACGGCACCGCACATCTGGCAGGTGAACCCATTGCGATCAAGAACGAAGGCGCGCGTTTCTTTCGAGATCGCCCTTTCGAAGGCGGGCTCCGGCTTAGGTGTAAGCAGCAGATATTGTCCCGGTTTCAGATCACTTCGGTCGTTATGCGTAAGGATCTGGTAGCCTTCCTCGGTCCTTAATTCCCGAACGCGTCGTGCCCATTCCGAGATTCCACCAGCGACGTCACGCAACTCTTCCGTGTCCATCACGCGGCCGAGATTTGCCAAGAAATGCTGGCGCAACCGCGCTCTCGCGCCACCGCTGGAAGCCCTAACCATTCACCACCCATTTTTCATCAGCGTGACCCGCACCGAGTGCGAGGGAGAGGCTGTGTCCGACCGCTTTTGCGACGGGAGGTGGAAAGGCATTGCCCACTTGTCTGTAGGCTGCCGTCTTGCGACCGACGAAATGCCAATCGTCAGGGAAGCCCTGAATGCGCGCGGCCATCCGAACCGTTAGACGAGGCATCCCAGAGAAATCGGGAGAAGGTGGACAGTCAACAACGCCTTTCCCGTCGACGCCGAGCAATTCCCACGCCTTCCGTGCGCGGGTAGGCCCTAGGTCGGGGCCGCCATGCTTCTTGGAACCGCCAACGAGGGTTGGAGCAATTCCCTTGGCGTGTCTTGCCCATGCATCCGCACCTTGCCATCCATCAGCGGCCATGAGATCGCGCAAAAGCGAACCGACGTCTTGAGGAGGGGTCTCATGCCTTTTCGGCCAAGTGAAACGGTCTTTGAGAGTGTTGCGGACTGCTACAATGACGACCCTCGGACGCAGTTGAGAAACGCCAAAGTCCGAAGCGTTGAACAGCCGCCAATCCACGTGATAGCCGAGCCTCGAAAACTGATGCCGTAGGAATTCTCGATAGTCGGAGAAGACGGGATCAAGGAACCCCCTGACGTTCTCAATCATTACGGCTTTCGGTTTGCACTCGTCTATGATCCTGATTGCATGGGGAAACAGGTTTCGTTCATCCTTTTCGCCAAGCTGGTGACCGGCCACCGAAAAAGGAGGGCAGGGCAAGCCACCCGCAAGAAGGTCTATCCCCTTGTATGCAGCGGCATCAAACTGAGTGACGTCGGCCTGAATTCCGCTTTGTACATTCCAGTGTGGGCGATTGTGTCTAAGTGTTGCTTGACAGGCCTCGTCAATCTCGACAGCTGCGCGATGCGAAAAACCGGCCAGTTCAAGCCCGAGAGCTTGACCGCCAGCGCCCGCACAGAGTTCAACGGAATCCATCAATAGCCGCTCCTGATTTCAGATACACAATATACGGTCGAAGGGAAAAGTGAACATGAGGTTAAGCAGAGACAGTCACTTTCCGCTGGGCGCGGCGGCTTGGCGCTGGACCTTTGCGCGGGCTTCGGCCATATGGAACGCAAAGGGTTCCCGGAGGGTTACGATGGATTTCCTCAAGCGGCTTGTCACATGGTGGAACGGCCAGACGCTGGGCACGCAGCTTTACACCTCGCGCAAGGGCGTGAAGGTGGGTGAGGACGATCAGGGCAATGTCTATTACGAGACGCGCGACGGCAAGCGCCGCTGGGTGATCTTCAACGGCGAGGCAGAGGCGAGCCGTGTGGCCCCCGATTGGCATGGCTGGCTGCACCACACCTGGGACCAGCCGCCGACGAAGGCGCCCTTGAAGCACAAGGCGTGGGAGAAGCCGCATCAGGAGAACCTGACCGGGACCGAGGCCGCCTATGCGCCGCCCGGATCCATCCGCCGGCCCGAGCCGGTGGCGCGGCGGGACTATGAGGCGTGGCAGCCCGAGTGATGGCGGAAAATCGGACAGAAATTCTGGCCGGGGCAGCGGTTCTGGCGGCGGCGATCGGCTTTCTTGTCTATGCCGGGCGGGAGACCGGGGCCACGACCGCCGCGGGGGACAGCTATGAGCTTGTAGCCTCGTTCCGGTCGGTCGAAGGGGTGCGCGTGGGCACCGATGTGCGGCTGGCGGGGGTGAAGGTCGGCACCGTGACGGGGCTGGCGTTGAACCCGCAGACCTTCTTTGCCGATGCGCGTCTGTCGGTACAGGGCAATGTGCTGCTGCCGGAGGATTCGGCGGCGCTGATTTCGTCGGAAGGGCTGCTGGGCGGGAATTTCGTGGAACTGGTGCCGGGTGGGGCCTTGGACAACCTGACGCCCGGGGCGGAGATCGAGGATACGCAGGGCGCGGTGTCCGTGATCTCGCTGATGATGAAATTCGCGGGCGGCGGGGATGAGGCGGCGGCGCCGGAGGACGGGGCGGCGGTCGAATGAGGATCCGCGCGGTCGGGGCGGTGCTGCTGATGGTCCTGTGGGCAGGGTCTGCCGGGGCGCAGGGCTTTACGGACAGCGATGCGGGCATCCTGCGCTGGCTTGACAAGCTGACGGGCGAGACGGCGGATATCGAACTGGTGCTGGGGCAGGAGGCGGTGTCGGGGCGGCTGTCGATCCGGCTGGATGCCTGCCGCTATCCGGCGGATAACCCGGCCTCGGACGCGCAGGCGCATCTGACGATCCGCGATGCGGGGGTGGAGGCGCCCGTGTTTGAAGGGTGGATGGTGGCGTCTTCGCCGGCGCTGTCGGCGCTGGATCATCCGCGCTATGACGTCTGGGTGCTGCGCTGCGCCTATCCCGAGGCGGCCGCCCCCGCCGATCCGGCCACGTCCGAGGGCGCGGGCGAGTAATTGTCGGGGTGGAACTGCGCGCGGCCTTCGAGCGCCGCGCCGAGGCGGCGGTGGTAATCGCCGCGCGAGATTTCGATCCCGCCCAGCGTGGCGAGGTGGGCGGTCAGGAATTGGGTGTCAAACAGGGTGAAGCCTCCGGCGCGCAGGCGGTGAACGGTGTAGGCCAGCGCGAGCTTTGACGCATCGGTGCGGCGGGAGAACATGCTTTCGCCGAAGAAGGCGCGGCCGAGGGTGACGCCATAGACGCCACCGATGAGGGTGTCGCCATCCCATATCTCAAGAGAATGGGCAAAGCCCATGCGGTGGAGGGCGAGGTAGGTGTCATAGATCGTGGCGTTGATCCATGTCTCATCCCGCGCGGCGCAGGCCTGCACAGTCTGCGCGAAGGCGGTGTCGGCGCTGACGCGCCAATCGCTGCGCAGGATGCGGCGGCGGAGCGAGCGCGAGATGTGGAAGCCATCCAGCGGCAGGATGCCCCGGCGGCGGGGATCGACCCAGTGGATCTGCGGATCGTCCCGGCTTTCGGCCATGGGGAAGATACCCGCCGCATAGGCGCGCAGCAGGATATCCGGGGTCAGGGCATTGGCGATCATGGCATGGGCGTAGGATGGGCAATTCTGCCCATCCTACAGATCATTCCGCGAATTGCGCGGCCAGCCATTTTTCCAGCCAGTGGATGTTGTAATCCCCGTTCTGGATGTCGGGCTCGGCCAGCAGCATGTGGAAGAGCGGCACCGAGGTGTCGATCCCGTCGATGATCAATTCCCCCAGCGCGCGCTTGAGGCGCGCCAGCGCCTCGGGGCGGTCGCGGCCGTGGACGATCAGCTTGCCGATCAGGCTGTCGTAATAGGGCGGGATGGAATAGCCGCCATAGAGCGCCGAATCCATCCGCACGCCAAGGCCGCCCGGCGCGTGGAAGACGCGCACCTTGCCGGGGCAGGGGGCGAAGTTCGGCAGTTTCTCGGCGTTGATGCGCACCTCGATGGCGTGGCCGTTGATTTCCAGATCCTCCTGGGTGAAGGACATGGGTAGGCCTGCCGCCACGCGGATCTGTTCGCGCACCAGATCGACACCGAAAATGGCCTCGGTCACCGGGTGTTCGACCTGCAGGCGGGTGTTCATCTCGATGAAGTAGAACTTGCCGTCCTCGTAGAGGAATTCGATCGTGCCGGCGCCGATGTAATTGATCTTGGCCACAGCTTCGGCGCAGATCTTGCCGATCTCGGACCGCATCTTGGGGGTGATGGCGGGACCCGGCGCCTCTTCGAACACTTTCTGGTGGCGGCGCTGGAGCGAGCAATCGCGTTCGCCAAGATGCACCGCGCGGCCCTTGCCATCGCCGAAGACCTGAATTTCGATATGGCGGGGCTTCTGGAGGTATTTCTCGATATAGACTTCGTCATTGCCGAAGGCGGCCTTGGCCTCGCTCCGCGCGGTGCGGAAGGCGACCTCCAGCTCTTCGGCGTTCCTGGCCACCTTCATCCCGCGACCGCCGCCGCCGGCGGTGGCCTTGATGATGACGGGGTAGCCGATGCCTTCGGCCACACCGCGGGCGGTGTCGAAATCCGGCACGCCGCCATCAGAGCCGGGGACGACCGGGATGCCCAGTTCCTTGGCCGTTTCCTTGGCGGTGATCTTGTCGCCCATGATGCGGATATGTTCCGCGGAGGGGCCGATGAAGGTGATGCCGTGGTCTTCCAGCGCCTGCGCGAAGGCGGCGTTCTCGGACAGGAAGCCATAGCCGGGATGCACCGCCTGCGCGCCCGTGATCTCGCAGGCCGAGATGATGGCGGCCTTGTTGAGGTAGGAGGCGGTGGAGGAGGCCGGGCCGATACAGACGGATTCGTCGGCCATGCGAACATGCATCGCGTCGGAATCGGCGGTGGAGTGCACGGCGACCGACTTGATCCCCATTTCCCGGGCGGCGCGGATGACGCGCAGCGCGATTTCGCCCCGGTTGGCGATCAGGATCTTTTCGAACATGGGCTTTCCCTTATTCGATGATCAGGAGGGGCGCGCCGTATTCGACCGGCGTGCCGTCTTCGACGAGGATGCGCTTGACGGTGCCTGCGCGGGGGGCGGGGATCTGGTTCATCGTCTTCATCGCTTCGATGATGAGGACGGTCTGGCCTTCGGCCACGGTCGCGCCGATGGTCACGAAGGGGGCGGCGCCGGGTTCGGAGGCGAGGTAGCAGGTGCCCACCATGGGCGAGGTGACCGCGCCCGGATGCTGGGCCGGGTCTTCCGGCGCTGCGGGCGCTGCGGCAGCGGCGGCCGGGGCGGCCACGGCAGCGGCGGGCGCGGCGGCATAGGCGGGCGCGGCGGCGGCCACGGTCACGACATTGGCCTGCTTGACCACGCGCACCTCGAGGCTGTCATCTTCGCCATATTCGCGCTTGACCGACAGTTCCGTCAGTTCGTTCTTGTTCAGAAGTTCCGCGAGCGCCTGAATGAAGGCGACATCGGCTTCGGAAGTGTGCTTGCTCATGCCGGTCCTCTGCTGGCGACGTTGCGCCCGTGTTGTTTCTGCCTGTTCATCTGGGGTGGCCAGAGGGGCCGCGCCAGATGCGGTATGTTGTGCTGGGTGCTTATACGCCACGATGCCGGGGGTGAAAAGCGGCGATCTGCGGGGCGGGAACGCCTGATTTTCGGGCATCCAAAGCGGCTTGGGTCGGGGAGGGGCGAAAAATCTTGGATCGCATGAATTTTACCGTTTGATAAAAAAAGGAACCCATGGCAGCGTTTCGGGAACAAGAACAGCAAACAGGGAGAAACGGCCTTGTCCAACAGCCCGCTTACGCCCGGCGTGGTGCCGGGGCGTCTGCCAGCCGACGTGCTTGCCCGGAATTTCAGCGATCACGAACCACCCCTTGCCGCGCATGAGGCGCGGGTGGCGGCGGATCGCTGCTATTTCTGCCATGACGCGCCCTGCATGACGGCCTGTCCCACCAGCATCGACATCCCGCTTTTCATCCGCCAGATCGCCACCGGCACGCCGGAGGCGGCGGCGCGGACGATCCTTTCGCAGAACATCCTGGGCGGCATGTGCGCCCGCGTCTGCCCGACCGAGACGCTGTGCGAAGAGGTCTGCGTGCGCGAGGTGGCCGAGGGCAAGCCGGTGGAGATCGGGCGGCTGCAGCGCTTTGCCACCGATACGCTGATGGAGAAGGGGGTGCATCCCTTTGCACGGGCGGCGGCAACGGGGCGGAAGGTGGCGGTCGTAGGGGCGGGGCCGGCGGGGCTGGCCTGTGCGCACCGGCTGGCCATGAAGGGCCATGACGTGGTGATCTATGACGCGCGGCCCAAGGCGGGCGGCCTGAACGAATACGGGATCGCGCAATACAAGGCCGTGGGCGATTTCGCGCAGGCCGAGGTGGATTGGCTGCTGCGGATCGGCGGAATCACGGTGAAGACCGGGATGGCGCTGGGGCGCGAGGTTTCGCTGGCCGAATTGCAGGCGGGCCATGACGCGGTGTTTCTGGGCATGGGGCTGGCGGGCGTTAACGCGCTGCGCGCACCGGGCGAGGATCTGGCGCAGGTGCGCGATGCGGTGGATTTTATCGCAGAGCTGCGTCAGGCCAAGGACAAGGCCGCGCTGCCCGTCGGGCGCGATGTGGTGGTGATCGGCGGCGGCATGACGGCGGTGGATGCGGCGGTGCAGTCGCGGCTTCTGGGGGCCGAGACGGTGAGCATCGTCTATCGCCGTGGGCAGGACCGCATGAGCGCGAGCGGCTATGAGCAGGAGCATGCCACCAGCGCCGGCGTGCGGATCATCTGCAACGCGGCCCCGGTGGCGGTGCATCCCGCAGGCGCCGGGGTGGAGGTGGAGTTTGCCTATATGGCCGACGGCCCGGACGGGTTGAAGCCCACGGGCGAGACGTTCCGGCTGCGCGCGGATCAGGTGTTCAAGGCGATCGGCCAAACGCTGACCGGCGCACCCGAGGGGCTGACCGTTTCAGGGGGCAAGATCGCCGTGTCGGGCGCGGGGCGGACCTCGGTGGCGGGCGTCTGGGCCGGGGGCGATTGCGCGGCGGGGGGCGATGACCTGACCGTGACAGCCGTGGCCGAGGGGCGCGATGCGGCTGAGGACATCCATGCCACGCTGATGGCGGCGCGGGCATGATTTTCGCCCGCCCCCCTTTACCGGGGCGCGGAAAGGCCCCACATGCGGTGCCGTTGCAGGAGGCGCCGCATGGAATCGTGGACCGAGGCGGTAATCGCCTTCATCGAACGGCATCAGGAATGGTCGTTCTGGCTGGCCTTGGTGTTTGCAGCGGCCGAGACGACGGCCTTTCTGTCCATCGCGGTGCCATCCACGGCCATTCTGGTGGGCGTGGGCGCCACGGTCGCGACCGGGGCGCTGCCCTTCTTCCCGATCTGGGCGGGGGCCGCGCTGGGAGCGGTGATCGGTTCGACCTTCAGCTACTGGCTGGGGCGGCGCTATGGCGGGCGCATCATCGGGATGTGGCCGCTGCGGGACCATCCCGATCTGGTGGAACAGGCGAGCGACGCCTTTCGCAAATGGGGGATCGGCGCGGTGATCGTGGGCCATTTCTTCGGCCCCTTGCGCCCGGTGATCTTTCTGTTCGCAGGCATGACGCGGATGAACTTTCCGCTGTTTTGCGGGGTGAACGTGGCCGCGGCGCTGGCCTGGGCTTATGTCATCCCGAAATTCGGCGAGGTCGGCGGGATCATCGTCGGCTGGATCTGGAACCTGCTGGGGTTCTGACCCCTTCCTTCACACATAGCAAAACGACGGGCGCGCCTTCGGGCGACGGTCCCGCGCGCCAACATGGAGGCTTTGATGGCTGACCTGACGTCCAATTTTCTGGGGATTCGCTCGCCCAACCCGTTCTGGCTGGCCTCGGCCCCGCCCACGGACAAGGAATACAATGTCCGCCGCGCCTTCGAGGCGGGCTGGGGCGGCGTGGTGTGGAAGACGCTGGGCAGCGAGGGGCCGCCCGTCGTCAACGTGAGCGGGCCGCGCTATGGCGCGATCTGGGGGGCAGACCGGCGGCTGCTGGGGTTGAACAATATCGAACTGATCACCGACCGGCCCTTGCAGACCAACCTTGATGAGATCCGGCGCGTGAAGAAGGACTACCCCGATCGCGCCATGATCATCAGCCTGATGGTGCCCTGCGACGAGGAAAGCTGGAAGGACATCCTGCACCGGATCGAGGATACCGGGGCGGATGGCGTGGAGTTGAACTTCGGCTGCCCGCACGGCATGGCCGAACGCGGCATGGGTTCGGCCGTGGGGCAGGTGCCGGAATACATCCAGATGGTCACCGAATGGGTGAAGATGTATTCCAAACTTCCCTGCATCGTGAAACTGACGCCCAACATCACCGATATCCGCCGCCCGGCCGAGGCCGCCAAGCGCGGCGGTGCGGATGCGGTGTCGCTGATCAACACGATCAATTCGATCACGTCGGTCAATATCGACAGCTTTTCGCCTGAACCGATGATCGACGGGAAAGGCACCCATGGCGGCTATTGCGGGCCTGCGGTGAAGCCCATCGCGCTGAACATGGTGGCCGAGATTGCGCGGTCGCCCGAGACGCGGGGTCTGCCCATCTCGGGCATCGGTGGCGTGACCACATGGCGCGATGCGGTGGAGTTCATGGCGCTGGGGGCATCGAACGTGCAGGTCTGCACGGCCGCCATGACCTACGGGTTCAAGATCGTGCAGGAGATGATCTCGGGCCTGTCGCAATACATGGACGAGAAGGGCTTCGCCTCGGTTGACGAGATCATCGGGCGGGCAGTGCCGAATGTGACGGACTGGCAGTATCTGAACCTGAACTACGTCACCAAGGCGCATATTGACCAGGACGCCTGCATCAAATGCGGACGCTGCTATGCGGCCTGCGAGGATACCAGCCATCAGGCCATCGACATGGGGCCCGGACGCGTCTTCACCGTGAAGGACGATGAATGCGTGGCCTGCAACCTGTGCGTCAATGTCTGCCCGGTGGAGAACTGCATCACCATGGTGGAAATGCCAAAAGGGGCGACCGATCCGCGTACGGGCCGTGTCGTGGCGGATTACGCCAACTGGACGAGCCATCCCAACAACCCGATGTCCAAGGCAGCGGAGTAGCCTGTCCCGGACAGGCCTTCGCGCGAACCCCGGATCCGAAAATTTTTCCTGAAAGATTTTCGGGGCGGAGGACCAAAATTTTCCAATGGAAAATTTTGGTGTGGCGAGGGCGGAAAGTTTTTTGAAAAACTTTCCGCCTCTTGCGCGCCCGTTCAGCAGATGACGTTGATGCGGCCCGCGTTGCAGATCACGATGTACTGCGTGTCACACTCGATCAGGTGATAGCCGCGGCGCCGCACCTCCAGTTCAAACGCAGCGCGACCGATGTCGCGCGCGACATCGCGGATGGCGCGGCGGATCACGCCACCCTTGGCCACCGCTTTGGCGGCAAAGAGGCTGTCTGCCCATGATGGGCGGCGGGAAACGGTCATGTCTTGTGCCATGGCGGAGAGCGTTGCGCGAATCGCGTTAAGGACGGGTTAATCCGGCATTGTCCCCACCTTCTGCGATGCCTATCCTTATCCTATGCAGCATTTCTCGATCCTTGACCTGTCGCCGGTGCCAGAGGGCGCCACGGTCGCTGACGCCTTGGCGGGCACCCTTGATCTTGCCCGTCATGCTGAAAGATGGGGCTATCACCGCTTTTGGCTGGCCGAGCATCACAACATGGCCGGTGTCGCCTCGGCCGCCACGGCGGTGGTCATCGGGCAAGTCGCGGCGGGGACGTCGCGCATCCGGGTGGGGGCAGGCGGGATCATGCTGCCCAACCATGCGCCCTTGGTGATTGCCGAACAGTTCGGCACGCTGGCCACGCTGTTTCCGGGGCGGATCGACCTTGGGCTGGGGCGGGCGCCGGGTACGGATATGGCCACGGCGCGGGCCTTGCGGCGGCACATGGAGCAGAGCGATACCTTTCCGCAGGATGTGACGGAGCTGATCTCCTACCTCGATGAGGATCATCCGGAGGCGCGGGTGCGGGCGATTCCGGGGGTCGGCACCAAGGTGCCTGTCTGGATTCTGGGATCGAGCCTTTACGGGGCGCAACTGGCGGCGTGGCTGGGGCTGCCCTATGCCTTTGCGTCGCATTTCGCGCCGCAGATGCTGGACGAAGCGCTTGAGGTGTATCGCCGGACGTTCCGGCCGTCGCAATGGTTGCAGGCGCCTTATGCGATGATGGGCGTGGGTGTCTGTGCGGCGGGGACGGATGCCGAGGCGCAGTTCCTGCGGTCGTCGCAGATCCTGGCCTTTTCCCGGCTGCGGATGGGGCGGCCGGGGCCGCTGCCCCGCCCGGTGGAGGATCTGTCCGAGATCCCCGCAGGGATGCGGGCAGAGGTCGAGATGGCGCTGGGATGTTCGGCGGTCGGGGCGGAGGGGACAGTGGCGCGGCAGTTGCGCGCGTTGTTGGACCGCTATCAGCCGGACGAGGTGATGGTCACCGGCATGATCCACGATCCCGTGGCGCGGCTGCGGTCCTTCGAGATCGCGGCGGGGGTTCTGGCGGGGTTGGTGGACAAGGCGCGGGCGGCCTGACACGCGCTTTCACAGGCCGTGGTTTGCCTTGATGCGGTGCCGTCTTGGGTATTTGGGCCAAGATGATTTCTTGGCTGCGCTTCAGGGGGCGAGCAGCTTGCGAAACAGCGTGTCGAGATAGTCGCCCGCCTCGGCAAAGGGATCGTGGCCGGGGCCGAGCACGGCGCGGACCTGACTGTCGAAATCGGCGTAATGCTGCGTCAGCGCCCAGATTGAGAAGATCAGGTGCTGGGGGGGCAGGCGGGCGATGCGGCCCTGATCCATCCAGCGCGACAGGATGACGGATTTCTCGTCCACCAGCCGCTTCAGATCGCCTTCGATGGCGGCCTGCATCCGTGGGGCGCCTTGCAGGATCTCGTTGGCGAAGAGGCGGCTTTCGCGGGGATAGTCGCGGCTGAGTTCGATCTTGCGGCGCACATAGGCCAGGATTTCGGTGACGGGATCCCCGGCTTCATCCAATTCGCGCAAGGGATCGAGCCAGGTGTCGAGAAGGCGCGTCAGCAGGGCCTGATGCATCGCCTCTTTCGACGGGAAATAGTAGAGAAGGTTGGGTTTGGACAGGCCCGCCACATCGGCGATCTGGTCGAGCGTCGCGCCCCGGAAGCCGTAGGTGGAGAACACCTCAAGCGCGGCTTCCAGAATGGTTTCCGAATTCTTCTGCTGGATGCGGGTTCGAGGTCTGGTCATCGGTCGGGACTTTGTTCTTGCGCGGGGCGGCCGCTTTGGCGACCTTGGCGGAATTCTGCGCCGGATGCAAAGCGGTAACGGCAAGGGTGGGGGACAGGATGCGGATCGCGTGTCAGGCGACAGTGTTGGTGGAGGATGCCCGGGTGCGGGTGACGCGCTTTGATTTTGCGCCGGGGGCCGAGACGGGGTGGCATCGGCATGAGGCGGATTATGTGATCACCGCCCTGACCGATTGCGACATGGAACTGGAAGAGCCGGGGGGCGCGCGGCGGCGGGTGCTGGTTCCGGCGGGCACGGCCTATCGGCGCGCGGCGGGCGTCGAGCACAATGTCATCAATGCCGGGACGGCCGACATGCGCTTTGTCGAGGTGGAGATTCTGTAGGGCGCTGGGGGGCCAGTGCTGCGGATGGCGGTGGGGCGGATGGCGGCGCGGGGGGCGTGGCCCCCCATGCCAGGGCCGTCATTCGACGGCGAGGATCATCAGATAAGGCACACCCACCAGCATCCCGGTGATGATGGCGAGTGAGCGGGTCAATCCCTTGAATTTCATGGCTTCCCTCGTTGTCTGTTGTGTCCGTGACGCAAAGATAGGGCAGGGACCGGCATTTTGAAGGGTGCCGCAGGCCCGAGTTTTGCGCCCCTGCCCATGGCACCGCTTCCCCTTGCGCGCCTGCCCTAGCGGCCCGGGAGCAGTGTTTCGATCCCGCGCACGACGAGGCGGTGATCTTCAAGCTGCGGAAGGCCCGAGATCGTGGCGCAGGCCACCAGACCGGCGCCTGCCACGCAGAGCGGCACGGCACCGCCCTGCACGGCAAACTCGGCATCCGACAGGCCGTGCTTGGCCAGCGTTTCGCCCTTGGCCTCCATGTTGCGGCCGACATGGAGCGAGGCGAGGTGGAAATGCAGCGCGGTGTTCGACTTGCGCCGCACCCAGCGGTCATTGACCGGGGCCGAGCCCGGCATGGCAAGATGGAAGAGGGTGCGGTCATTGGTGCGGATGTTGATCACCACCGGCAGGCGGTCGAGCTTGGACATGTTCATCAGCGTGAGGCCAAGGCGGAGGGCCGTCTCTTCGGTGAATTCGGAGAGGATCAGCCGGGCGGCTTCGGCTTCGAGCTCTTCGAGGGTCATGCGGTGTCTCCTGTCTGCATCCGTCATGGCAGACGGGATGGGGTGGCGGGGATGGGGGCTGGGCTGTGTCTTGGCCGGGACTGGGGCCGGGGGCGTGGGTCTGCGGGCCGCCGTCAGATGGCGCCGATGCCGCGCAGGATGATCTGCGTCACGCTTTCGGTTGCCTCGCGCCATTGCCGGTCAGAGAGCGCCTCGCCTGCGTTCAGCGTTTCGATCTGGTGCCCGAAATCGGCATAATGCTGCGTGGTGGCCCAGAGCATGTAGAGCAGATGGCGCGGGTCGATGGGGGCCATCTTGCCTTCGTCGATCCAGCGCTGGATCACGGCCATGCGCCCTTCGGTCCAGGCGCGCAGGGTGGTTTCGAGGTAATCCTGAATGACCGGCGCGCCGTGCATCACCTCTGCCGCCCAGACCTTGGATCCGTGCGGATGGCGGCGGGAGATGTCCATCTTCGCCCGCACATAGGCGCCGATGCCTTCCACCGGGCCAGCCGCCCCATCGAAGGAGGAGGCGGCATCGAGCCAGATTTCGAAGATGTTCTGCACCACGCGGCGATAGAGCGCCTCTTTCGTGGGGAAGTAGTAATGCAGGTTGGCCTTGGGCAGACCGGCCATGTCGGCGATCAGCTGCATGGTCGCGCCGCCGAAGCCCGCCTCGGCAAAGACGCGTTCCGCCGCTTCGAGGATGAGGCGTTCGTTCTGTTGCCGGATATCTGTGCGGCGGCCGGAACGGATGCGTGAAATGCGGGCAGTGTCGGGCATTCGGCCTCGTGTTTTTCGTTGACCGTATGGTCAGGTTGTGGTCGCCTTCGTATTGACCATACGGTCAGGATGCGAGTCGATCAACGACGTGGGTGAGCGGGCCGGAAGACGCCCGCAGCGCACAGGGAGAGCAAGCTTATGCCAGCACCCGGGGAGAACCTGCGGATCAATTCCGCGCGGCTTTGGGACAGCCTTGAGGAGATGGCCCTGATCGGGCCGGGCGTGGCCGGGGGCTGCAACCGCCAGACGCTGACCGATGCCGACAGCGAGGGGCGGCATCTGTTCAAACGCTGGTGCGAGGCGGCGGGGATGACCATGGGGGTGGACACCATGGGCAACATGTTCGCCACACGGGCGGGGACGGACCCGGACGCGCTGCCCGTCTATATGGGCAGCCATCTGGATACGCAGCCGACGGGCGGGAAATACGACGGCGTGCTGGGTGTTCTGGGCGCGCTGGAGGTGGTGCGGACGATGAACGACATGGGGGTGCGGACGCGGCGCCCCATCGTGGTGACGAACTGGACGAATGAGGAAGGGGCGCGGTTCGCGCCGGCGATGCTGGCCTCGGGCGTGTTTGCGGGGATCCATACGGAGGAATATGCGAAGGGCCGCCGCGACCTTGAGGGCAAGGTCTTTGGCGAGGAGCTGGCGCGGATCGGCTGGGTCGGCGACGAGAAGGTCGGCGCGCGGAAGATGCATGCGATGCTGGAGCTGCATATCGAGCAGGGGCCGATCCTTGAGGCCGAAGGGAAGACGATCGGCGTGGTGACCCATGGGCAGGGCCTGTGGTGGTTGGAGATCACGCTGACGGGAAAGGATGCGCATACGGGATCGACGCCCATGAACATGCGGGTGAATGCGGGCCTGGGCATGGCGCGGATCACCGAGCGGGTGCATCAGATCGCGATGAGCCATCAGCCGAACGCGGTGGGCGCGGTGGGGCAGGTGAAGGTGTTCCCGAATTCGCGCAACGTGATTCCGGGGACGGTCGTCTTCACGGTGGATATCCGCAGCCCGGAACAGGGCAAGCTGGATGCGATGAAGGCGGAAGTGATCCGCGCGGCCCATGCGGTGGCGAAGGAGTTGGGTCTGGGCTGCGAGATCGAGGATGTGGGGCATTTCGACCCCGTCACCTTTGACCCCGGTCTGGTGGAGGTGGTGCGGGGCGCGGCGGAGCGGTTGGGCTATAGCCACATGGATATCGTGTCGGGCGCGGGGCATGACGCCTGCTGGATCAACCGCGTGGCGCCGACGGTGATGATCATGTGTCCCTGCGTGGACGGGCTTTCGCATAATGAGGCGGAGGCGATTTCCCCGGAATGGGCGGCGGCGGGGACGGATGTTTTGCTGCATGCGGCGCTTGAGGTGGCGGAGGTGGTGGCGTGAGTACTCGCGCCTTGTTCCAGTTTATCTGCATAGGAGATTAAGAGATTGGGTTGGGATGGCAAAAAAATAATCGCACTTTCGCCAAGAAAAGTTGGTGAGAGTAAGGATCTTTACGAGTACATGCTCCTTCCGGGTGAAAATGTTATAATGGAGTTTAAATCCATTAGGGATGTGCTGCTATTGACCGATTGCAGGCTCATTACCGTTGACCCTCAAGGAATTACAGGTCGAAAGAAAGAGTATATGTCAATTTCGTTCTCCGCCATCACTGCGTTTTCTTGCGAAAGTGCTGGAAGCTTTGACTTGGACGCTGAGTTTAAGGTTTGGTTGTCTGGGATGGGTATGGTTGAATTTGAGTTTCTGAAGGGAACTGACATCAAGGGAATAGTCCAGTTGATGTCCGAAAAGACAGTCAAGCGATAGAAACGGGGGCGTACCATGACCACCATCATCAAGAACGGCACCGTTGTGACCGCCGACCTGTCCTACAAGGCCGATGTGCGGATCGAGAACGGGAAGATCACCGAGATCGGGCAGGGCCTCAAGGGCGGGACGGAGCTGGATGCGACGGGCTGCTATGTGATGCCGGGCGGGATCGATCCGCATACGCATCTGGAGATGCCCTTCATGGGCACCTATAGCGCGGATGATTTCGAGAGCGGGACGCGGGCGGCGCTGTCGGGCGGGACGACGATGGTGGTGGATTTCGTGCTGCCGGGGCAGGGGCAGGGGCTGATGGATGCCGCGCAGATGTGGCACAACAAATCGGGCCGGGCGAATTGCGACTATTCCTACCACATGGCGGTGACATGGTGGGGCGAGAAGGTCTGGGAGGGCATTGCCGACAGCGTGAAAGCGGGGATTACCTCTTTCAAGCATTTCATGGCCTATAAGGGCGCCTTGATGGTGAATGATGACGAGCTGTTCTCGTCCTTCCGTCGCGTGGGCGATCTGGGCGGGCTTGCCATGGTGCATGCCGAGAATGGCGATGTGGTGGCGGAACTGACGGCGAAGCTTTTGGCCGAGGGCAATACCGGGCCGGAGGGCCATGCCTATTCCCGCCCGCCGCAGGTAGAGGGCGAGGCCACGAACCGCGCCATCATGATCGCCGATATGGCGGGCGTACCTTTGTATGTCGTCCACGTCTCTTGCGAGGATGCGCATGAGGCGATCCGGCGCGCGCGGGCGGCGGGCAAGCGGGTGTGGGGGGAGCCGCTGATCCAGCATCTGACGCTGGATGAGAGCGAGTATTTCCATCCCGATTGGGACCATGCCGCGCGGCGCGTGATGAGCCCGCCCTTCCGCAATAAGGAACATCAGGCGTCGCTCTGGGCGGGGTTGATGTCGGGGTCGCTGTCGGTGGTGGCCACCGATCACTGCGCCTTCACGACCGAGCAGAAGCGGTTCGGGGTGGGCAACTTCGCCAAGATCCCGAACGGGACGGGCGGCCTTGAGGACCGTATCCCGATGCTCTGGACGCATGGAGTGGGGACGGGGCGGCTGACGCCGAATGAGTTCGTGGCGGTGACGTCCACCAATATCGCCAAGATCCTGAACCTGTACCCGAAGAAGGGGGCGGTGCTGGTGGGGGCGGATGCCGATCTGGTGGTGCTGGACCCCGAGAAGGAGAAGGTCATCTCGGCGAGCACCCAGCAATCGGCGATCGACTACAACGTGTTCGAGGGCCAGAAGGTGAAGGGGCTGCCGCGTTATGTTCTGACGCGGGGGCAGGTTGCGGTGGATGACGGGGCGGTCAAGACGCAGGAAGGGCACGGGAAATTCGTCGGGCGCGAGGCGCGGCCTGCGGTGAACCGGGCGCTGAGCCAGTGGAAGGACCTGACCGCGCCGCGCCCTGTGGTGCGGACGGGTATTCCGGCGACGGGGGTGTGATGTGAAGGTCGCCCTCGTCACCGCAGGGGGCAGCGGCATGGGGGCCGCTGCGGCGCGCAAGCTGGCCGAGGACGGGTTTGCCGTGGGCATCCTGTCTTCGTCGGGCAAGGGCGAGGCCCTGGGGGCGGCGCTGGGCGGGTTCGGGGTGACGGGATCCAATCAGTCGGTCGCTGATCTGCAGGCACTGGTGGATGGGGCGATGGCGCGCTGGGGGCGGGTGGATGTGCTGGTGAACAGTGCAGGCCACGGGCCGCGCGGGGCGCTTCTGGACATCACGGACGAGGATTGGATGCGCGGGCAGGAGGTGTATTTCCTGAACGTGGTGCGCCCGACGCGGCTGGTGACGCCCATCATGCAGGCGCAGGGCGGGGGGGCCATCATCAACATCTCCACCGCCTGGGCCTTTGAGCCATCCGCGATGTTTCCCACCAGCGCGGTCGCGCGGGCGGGGCTGGCGGCATTCACCAAGATCTACGCCGATACCTATGCGGCGGCGAATATCCGGATGAACAATGTGCTGCCGGGCTGGATCGACAGCCTGCCGGGGACGGAGGAGCGCGCGGCGATGGTGCCGATGCGCCGCTATGGCACGATGGCGGAGATTGCCGCCGTGGTGGGTTTCCTGGCCTCGGACGGGGCGGGGTATATCACCGGGCAGAACCTGCGCGTCGATGGCGGATTGACGAGGTCGGTATGAGGTCAGTCCGCGACCAGCGCCTCAAGCTCCGGCAGCAGGATCACGCTTTCCTGTTCATGCGGATCGGTGCGCGCGATGACGGCGCGGGCGGGGCCGGGGCCGGGGTTGAAGGGCAGATGCGGCATGTCGGCGGGGATGTAGAGGAGATCGCCGGCCTCTACCTCCATCCGATGTTCGAGCGCGTCGCCCCAGAACATGGTGGTGGTGCCTTCCAGCATGAAGATCGCGGTTTCGTGCGTGGCGTGCTTGTGTGCCTTGGCGCGGCCGCCCGGCGGGATGGTCAGGAGGTGCATGCAGATGGCGTGGGCGCCGGTCGTTTCGCGGGCGATGCCTTCGAAATAGCTGAACCCCTGTTTGCCGGCATAGGTATGATCGGCCGAGGGGCGCAGCTTGCGGCAGGGGGGACGGGTGTCACTGGTCATGGCGAAAGGCTCCGGTCTGTGGACCGCGGCAGGATGGCACGGGGCGGGGGTGGGCGTCAGCCCTGTTCTTCTTCTTCCGCCGTCTCATCGGTCAGGGGCGGGGCAAAGGTGAGGACGGGGACGGAGAAGAGGTCATCTTCCAGATCCTCGGGCGTGGGGGCGAAGGCGAGTGTGCCGGGCATGGGCGTGGGGGTCCGTTTTGGGGCGCAGGCGAAGGGTGCCACGGCGGCGCGAAGATTTCATGACGGTGCGCGGGCGTGTGCCGGGGAACAGGTGGGATGAAGGATACGTTGAACACGGGCGCGCCGGTGATCGAGGCGAAGGGGTTGAACCTGACCTTCCAGACGGGGGATGGGCCGGTCCATGCGCTGAAGGATGTGAACCTGACGGTGAACCGGGGGGATTTCGTGTCCTTCATTGGGCCGTCGGGCTGCGGCAAGACCACCTTCCTACGCTGTGTGGCCGCGCTGGAGCATCCCACGGGGGGAAGCCTGACCGTGAACGGGATGACGCCCGACGAGGCGCGGATGAAGCGCGCCTATGGCTATGTGTTTCAGGCGGCGGGGCTTTATCCGTGGCGGACGATCGCGGGCAATATCCGGCTGCCCTTGGAGATTATGGGGTTTGACAAGGACGAGCAGGCGCGCCGGGTGGAGCGGGTGCTCGACCTCGTGGAACTGAAGGGGTTCGGGAAGAAGTTTCCGTGGCAGTTGTCGGGGGGGATGCAGCAGAGGGCGAGCATCGCGCGGGCCTTGGCCTTTGATGCCGATATCCTGTTGATGGACGAACCCTTTGGCGCGCTGGACGAGATCGTGCGGGACCGGCTGAACGAGGAATTGCTGAAGCTCTGGGCGGCGACGGGCAAGACCATCGGCTTTGTCACCCATTCGATCCCCGAGGCGGTGTATCTGTCCACCAAGATCGTGGTGATGAGCCCGCGGCCGGGGCGGATCACGGATGTGATCGACAGCCCCTTGCCGAAGGAGCGGCCCCTGGACATCCGCGACAGCCGCGAATTCATCGAGATCGCGCATCGGGTGCGCGAGGGTTTGCGCGCGGGGCATGGCGATGAGGTGTGAGGTGGGGCGCTTGACCCCCTCCCCGACCCTCCCCCGTGCCGGGGGAGGGAGAGGGCGCATGACCTGCGGCGTGGTGCGTCGGGGCATCGGCGCGTTTGGGTATTTGGGCCAAGATGAAGCAGGGGGTGTGGCGTGAGCGGGGCGCTGCTGATTTGGTTGGGCGGTGCGATGCTGGCCTTCATCGCGGCCAATTCTGTGCTGCGGGCCTATGCGGGATCGGGGGCGTGGCCCACGCTGGCGCTGGCGCTGGGCTGTTTTCTGGTGGGCAACCTGATGATGGTGCGGCTGATGCGGGAAAGCGGGTTGGCGCTGGCGGTGGCGATATCGTGGGTGGTGCAGTTGGTGGCGCTGGCGCTGATCGGGGTCTTGTGGTTCGGCGAGCGGTTGACGGGGATGCAGGCGGCGGGCGTGGTGCTGGGGATCGTGGCGGTGGCCCTGATCGCCTGGCCGCAGGGCGCGCGCGGGTGAGGGCGGGACGATGAAGGGCAAGACGGTTCCCGTTCTGGTCGTGCTGGGGATCATTGTGGTGATCTGGTACATCTGCACGGTGTGGAAGAATGCGGCCTGGGTCCAGGATCAGGCCGGCCGCGACGGGCGCACGGTGGGCTTTGGGGAACTGGTCACGGCGACCATGGCGCTGGAGCGCCCGATGCTGCCCGCGCCGCATCAGGTGGCCGCCGCCTTGTGGGACGGGATCGCCGGGCAGGCGGTGACGTCGAAGCGGAGCCTTGTCTATCACGGCTGGGTGACGCTGGAGGCGACGCTGGCGGGCTTTGCGCTGGGGATCGTTCTGGGCGTGTCGCTGGCGGTGGGCATCGTCTATTTCCGGGTGATGGAGATGACCGTGATGCCTTGGGCGGTGATCAGCCAGACCATCCCGATCGTGGCGCTGGCCCCGATGATCGTGGTGCTGTCCAACACGCTGAGCCTGGGTGAGGCGCTGGGGTTGGAGAACCGGCTGGTGTCGAAGACGATCATCAGCGCCTATCTGAGTTTCTTCCCCGTGCTGGTGGGCATGGTGAAGGGGTTGCGCAGCCCGGATGCGATGCAGCTGGACCAGCTGGCCACGTGGAATGCGAGCGGCTGGCAGAGTTTCCTTTATCTGCGGCTGCCCGCGTCGATGCCCTATTTCTTTGCGTCGCTGAAGGTGGCCATCGCGGCGGCGCTGGTGGGGGCCATCGTGGGTGAGTTGCCGACCGGGGCGGTGGAAGGGCTTGGCGCGCGGATGCTGGTGGCGAGCCAGTTCGGCCAGCCCTTGCTGATGTGGGCGTCGCTGTTCGCGGCGGCGCTGGTGGCGGGGCTGTTGATCCTTGGGGTGGGCGCGCTGCAGCGGGCGGCGGACCGGGCGATGGGGGTTCGGGCATGAGCGGGCTGTGGCTGGCCATTGTCTTCTGGATCGCGGCCTGGGGCGCGAATGTGTGGATCGCGCGGCGCGCGCGGGGGCGGATCGTGGCGCTGGTGCCGCCGGTCCTGTTCGGTCTGGCGGTGCTGGCGCTGTGGGAAGGGGCGGTGCGGGCCTTTGGCGTGCCCGAGGTGATCCTGCCTGCGCCGAGCGTGGTGATGGCGACGGTGGGGGCCAATCTGGGCCTGCTGTGGGGGGATTTCGTCCAGACCATCGTGAAGGGGGCCTTTTCGGGCTATGCGATGGGCGTCGGCGCGGCGCTGGTGGTGGCGGTGCTGGTGGATCGGTCGCCCCTGCTGACGCGGGGATTGCTGCCGGTGGGGAATTTTGTCGCAGCACTTCCCATCGTGGGCGTGGCGCCCATCATGGTGACGTGGTTCGGCTTTGGCTGGCAGTCGAAGGCGGCGGTGGTCTTTGCGATGGTCTTCTTCCCGGTGCTGGTCAATGCGGTGGCCGGGCTGACGGCAGCGGACCGGATGCACCGCGATCTGATGCGGACCTATGCGGCGGGCTATTGGACGACGCTGTTCAAGCTGCGGCTGCCGAGTGCGATGCCGTTCATCTTCAACGGTCTGAAGATAGCCACAACCCTTGCGGTGATCGGGGCCATCGTCGCGGAATTCTTCGGCTCGCCCACGCGGGGGATGGGATTTCGCATCTCGACCGCTGTCGGATCGCTTGCGCTGCCGATGGTCTGGGCGCAGATTTTCGTGGCAGCCCTGTCGGGCACGCTGTTTTACGGTTTCGTGGCCATGATCGAAAGACGGGTCACGTTCTGGCACCCCTCCCAGAGAGTGCGGGGATAATGAAGAAACAAGTCAAACTGGCGACATGGAGGTCGGACACATGATGAAGGGTTTGGTGGCGGGTGCGCTGATGGCGCTGATGGCGGCGGGAGCGTCGCATGCGCAGGATCAGGTGCGGCTGCAGCTGAAATGGGTGACGCAGGCGCAGTTCGCCGGCTATTACGTGGCCGAGGCGAAGGGGTTCTATGACGAGGAGAACCTTGACGTGACGATCCTGCCGGGCGGGCCGGACATCGCGCCCGAGCAGGTGATCGCGGGCGGTGGCGCGGATGTCATCACGACATGGATGCCCGCCGCGCTGGCCGCGCGGGAGCGGGGTGTGCCGCTGGTCAACATCGCGCAGCCGTTCAAGAATCAGGGCCTGTCTTTTGTCTGCCGCAAGGATGCGGGCGTGGAATCGACCGCCGACTTCCCGGGCAAGACGCTGGGGGTGTGGTTCTTCGGGAACGAATATCCCTTCTACGCCTGGATGGCGAAGCTGGGCCTTGCCACAGATGGCAGCGAGGGCGGTGTGACCGTGCTGAAGCAGGCCTTCGACGTGGAGGCGCTTCTGAACGGGCAGGCGGCCTGCATCAGCGTGATGACCTATAACGAATATGGTCAGGTGCTGGATGCCGGGCTGACGCCGGAACAGCTGACCTTCTTCTCTTATGGCGAGCAGGGCGTGAAGGTGATGGAGGACGGGCTGTACGTTCTGGAGGAAAGCCTGAAGGACCCGGCCTTCGAGGACAAGATGGTGCGGTTCGTGCGCGCCTCGATGAAGGGCTGGAAATATGCCGAGGCGAACCCGGCGGAGGCCGCGCAGATCGTGGTGGATGCCGACCAGACCGGTCTGCAGACGCTGGAGCACCAGACCTACATGATGGGCGAGGTGGCGAAGCTCACCGCCGGATCGAACGGGGCGCTGGACCCGGCCGATTTCAACGCGACGGTGGAGGCGCTGCTGGCGGCGGT
Organism: Paragemmobacter ruber; assembly: GCF_009908315.1. Lineage (GTDB taxonomy): Bacteria > Pseudomonadota > Alphaproteobacteria > Rhodobacterales > Rhodobacteraceae > Paragemmobacter > Paragemmobacter ruber. The sequence continues at coordinate 500,036 of NZ_JAAATW010000003.1, read as the reverse complement.
GAGCCCGGAGAACCCGGCCATCACCAAGGCGCCGGATGCGGGGGCCTTTACCACGGCGATCACGGACAAGGCGCTGCAGTAATCGCCTAACCGGCCCAGACGGGGGGCGCGCATGGGCAGGGGCCTGTGCGCGCCCTTTCTGTTTCGTCCGTCGGGGACGGGGGGCGTTGCATTTGGGTATTTGGGCCAAGGTGAAACGGCGGTTGTAAAGTTTTCATCGCTTTGTAAATCTGCGGCCCTGCTTTGGGGGGGCGTGCGGAGATGCCGATTTCGGCGCTGACGGGGACGCGGCTGCGGGAGCGGCGGCTGGCGCTGGGGCTGCGGCAGGCGGATGTGGCGCAGGCGGCGGGGGTGTCGGCGTCATACCTCAATCTGATCGAACATAACCGACGGCGGGTGACGGTGGAGGTGCTGGAGGCGCTGTCGGGCGTGCTGGGGCTGCCTGCTGCCGCGCTGCAGGATGGGGCGGGCGGGGCGCTGCTGGAGGATTTGCGGGCGGCTGCAGCACGGGCGGGGGCCGGGGGCGGTGCTGGCGCGGGGGCGGGCGCGGCGGGCGGTGCCGAGTTGGACCGGGTGGAAGAGTTTGCCGGGCGCTTTCCCGGCTGGGCGGCGGTGGTGGTCGCGCTGGAGCGGCGGGCGGCGGGGCTGGAGCGGGCGGTGGAGGCGCTGAATGACCGCATGACGCACGATCCGCATCTGTCGGCCTCGCTGCATGAGGTTCTGTCGGCCGTGTCTTCGGTGCGGTCGACGGCCGAGATCCTGGCCGAGCCGGGCGAGATCGCGCCGGCGTGGCGGGAGCGGTTCCTGCGCAACCTGTTTGCCGATAGCGAGCGGCTGGCGGCGGGGTCCGAGGCGCTTGTGGCCTATCTGGATGGTGCGGGTCAGGAGGGGTTGCAGGGGATCGTGTCCCCGCAGGAGGAGTTCGAGGCATGGCTGGCCGGGCGCGGCTGGCATCTGCCGGAACTGGAGCCGGATGTCGGGGCGCGGGACGGCGTGGCGGCGGGGGAGGCGGCGGACGCGGAGCCGGACGGGGTGCGGGCGCTTTCGGCTGCGGCGCGGGTTCTGGCCGCGGCCTGGCTGGAACGCGCGGCTGGCGAGGCACGGGCGCTGCCCCTGGCGGTGTTGCAGACCGCAGGCGCGGGCGTGGCAGAGCCGCCCGATCCCGTGCTGCTGGCGCGGCAGGCGGGGATTTCGGTCGTGGCGGTGTTGCGACGGCTGGCGCTGATGCCGGGGTCGGCGGCGGGTCTGGTTCTGTGTGACGGGTCGGGGACGCTGACCTTTCGCAAGCCGGCCGAGGGGTTTGCCGTGCCGCGTTTCGGGGCGGCCTGCCCGCTTTGGCCGCTGTTTGCCGCGCTGGCCCGTCCGGGAAGCCCGGTGTTGTGGGATGTGGTGACGGCAGGCCGGGGGGCGCGGCGGTTCCGCGCGCTGGCCTGGTGCGATCTGCGCCATCCCGATGGCGTGGGTGGGGTGGAGTTGCGCGAGGCGGGGATGCTGATCTGGCCGCTGGGGGGCGGAGCCGGGGCCCTGGGGGGCAGGGCGCTGGAGGTGGGGACGAGTTGCCGGATCTGCGCCCGGGGCGGCTGTCCCGCGCGGCGGGAGCCTTCGATCGTGGGCGATATCGGCTGAGCGCGGGGGAACGCTGCGGGGGCGGGTGGCCGGTCGGCCCCCCCTTGGTCCGCATCGCGCCTTTGACAGGGCGTGCGGAATTGCGCATCGTCGCGGGAAGGCCGGATCCGGCGCGGAGGCGCGGCGGGAGAGCAGGGACGCGTCAGACGGACCGAGGCCGAAGGGGAGGGGAAAGTGGAATGGCGCGCCGTGTCCTGCTGATCGAGGACGAGCCCAACATTGCCGAGGCGATCTGGTTCATCCTGAACCGGGATGGCTGTCAGGTGGCGACCCTTGCCGATGGGCTGGGCGCGGCCGAGGCGGTGCGGGCGGATCGTCCCGATCTGGTGATCGTCGATCTGATGCTGCCGGGCTGTTCGGGGCTGGATGTGGTCAAGGCGATCCGGGCCGATCCCGCGACCGAGGCCGTGCCGGTGCTGATGCTGACGGCCAAGGGTCAGGGGCGCGACCGCGAGGCGGCGGAGCAGGCGGGTGTGGACCGGTTCATGACCAAGCCCTTTTCGAATGCCGACATGCTGGCTTCGGTGCGCGCGTTGCTGGCACGATGAAACGCACGCGGGCGCCCCTGTTCCTGAAGCGCGGCAGCTATCGCAAGCGGCGTCTGCGCGACGGGGCGCGGATGTTGCCGGTGCTGGGGTTGTTCCTGTTTCTGCTGCCGATCCTGTGGTCGCCGGGTGAAACCGCCGAGGCCGACACCGCGACCGATGGTCTGTATCTGTTCGCGGTCTGGATCGTGCTGGTCCTTGTGGCCGCGCTGATGGCGCCGGGGTTGGCCGAGGATAGCGCGGGCGATGAGGGCGAGGAGCGCTAGACGATGCCCTTTGATCTGCTGGTCCTGTCCTGTCTAGCCTATGTGGCGTTTCTCTTCGCCGTGGCCTTCGTGGCCGAACGGCGGGCTTCGATGGGGCGGATCGGGTGGCTGCGGTCGCCGCTGATTTATACGCTGTCGCTGTCGATCTATTGCACGGCGTGGACCTTTTACGGCGCGGTGGGCTATGCGGCGCGGTCGGGGCTGGAGTTCGTGACCATCTATCTGGGCCCCACACTGGTCTTCGTGGGGTGGTGGCTTTTGCTGCGCAAGTTGGTGGTGATCGGGCGGCAGCAGCGGGTGACGTCGATTGCCGACCTGATCTCATCCCGGTTTGGCAAGTCGAACCTGCTGGGCGTGGTGGTGACGGTCATCGCGGTGGTCGCGGCGACGCCCTATATCGCGCTGCAACTGCAATCGGTGACCCTGTCCTTTGGCGTCTTCGCCAGCGAGACGCCCGAAGGCTGGGCGCTGCCGGACCGCGATTCCACCGCGATCTGGGTGGCGGGGGGGTTGGCGCTGTTCACCATTCTGTTCGGCACGCGCAATCTGGACGCAAAGGAGCAGCATCACGGCGTGGTGCTGGCCATCGCGGTGGAGGCGGTGGTGAAGCTGGCGGCACTGCTGGCGGTGGGGATCTTTGTCGTCTGGGGGCTGGCTGGCGGGCCGGGAGAGATGATGGCGCGGATCGACGCCTCGGCCATCGCGGATTGGGAATTGATGCCGGGGCGATGGGCGGGGCTGATCTTCGTGGCAGGCGCGGCGGTGATCTGCCTGCCGCGCATGTTTCAGGTGATGATCGTGGAGGACGGGGAAGAGCGCCACATGGCGCGGGCAAGCTGGGCCTTCCCGCTTTACCTGATGCTGATGAGCCTGTTCATCGTGCCGATCGCGGTGATGGGGCTGGAGCGGATGCCCGAAGGATCCAACCCCGACATGTTCATGCTGACGCTGCCCCTGGCCGAAGGGCAGGGCGCGCTGGCGATGCTGGCCTTTCTGGGCGGCTTTTCCAGCGCCACGTCGATGGTGATCGTGGAAAGCATCGCGCTGGCGACCATGGTGTCGAACCATGTGGTGATGCCCATCTGGCTGCGGCTGCGGCCCAAGGCGGCGATGTCGGGGGATGTGCGGCGGATCGTGATCCTGTCGCGGCGGTTGGCCATCGTGGCGGTGCTGACGCTGGGCTATCTTTACTATCGGCTGTCAGGGGGATCGACGGCGCTGGCGTCGATCGGGCTGATCGCCTTTGTGGGTGTGGCGCAGGTTCTGCCGGTGCTGGTGGGCGGGCTCTACTGGCGGGGGGCGACGCGAGCCGGGGCGGTGGTGGGGCTGGTGACGGGGTTTGTCGTCTGGGCCTATACGCTTTATCTGCCATCTTTGGGGCCGGGGGCGGCCTTGTCGGTGGCGGTGTTCGAACAGGGCCCGGCAGGGATCGGCTGGCTGCGGCCGCAGGCGCTGTTCGGGGTGGAGGGGATGGATCCCCTGCTGCATGCGCTGATCTGGTCGCTGGCGTTGAATACGGCCGGCTTCTGCGTGGTGTCGCTGTTCACATTCCCCGGGCCGGTGGAACGGATGCAGGGCGCGGCTTTCGTCAACGTCTTTGACACCGAGACGGCCGGGCCGCAGGGATGGGCGCGGGGGCGGGCGGAGCCCGAGGCGCTTTTGGTGATGACGCAGCGCATCCTTGGCAAGGAGGCGGCGCTGGCGGTCTTTGCCGCCGAGGCGCGGGCGCAGGGCAAGGAGGGCTATCTGCCCGATGCGACGCCCGATTTCGTGGCGGGGCTGGAGCGGCGGCTGGCCGGATCGGTGGGGGCCGCGACGGCCCATGCCATGATCAGCCAGATCGTCGGGCGGGCGACGGTTTCGGTCGAGGATCTGATGGCGGTGGCCAATGAGACGGCCCAGATCATGGAGTATTCGGCCGAACTGGAAAGCCAGCGCGAGGAACTGACCCGCACCGCGCGCCAGTTGCGCGAGGCGAACGAAAAGCTGACCCAGCTTTCGGTGCAGAAGGATGCCTTCCTGAGCCAGATCAGCCATGAGCTGCGCACGCCGATGACATCCATCCGCGCTTTTTCGGAAATCCTGACCGAGGGCGATCTGCCGCCCGAGATGGTGGCGCATTACGGGCGCATCATCCATGACGAGGCGATCCGCCTGACGCGGCTCTTGGACGATCTCTTGGATCTGAGCGTGCTTGAAAACGGATCGGTGCAGTTGAACCTTGGGCTGGCGAACCTGCAGCAGTTGATCGACAGGGCGCTGGCGGCGGCGAGCCATACGCGGCCCGAACGCATCTTCATCATCCATCGCGATCTGCCATCGGAAAACCTGTTCGTGCGGACCGATGCCGACCGTCTGGTGCAGGTGTTCATCAACCTGATCTCGAACGCGCGGAAATATTGTGATGCTGCAGCGCCCGAGTTGAAGATCACGGTGCGGCAGCGGGCGGGGCGGGTGTCGGTGGATTTCGCGGACAACGGATCGGGGATCCCGAAGGAGAGCCAGGCGATCATCTTTGAGAAGTTCGCGCGCCTGACCGATCAGACGCGGGCCGGCGGGGCGGGGCTTGGCCTTGCGATCTGCCGCGAGGTGATGGCCAATCTGGGCGGGACCATCGGCTATTTGCCGGGGCAGGGCGGCGCGGCCTTTCGGGTGACCTTGCCGCTGCGACTGGAACAGAAGGCGGCTTAACCTTTTCTTGGCGGTTCTGACCGAAGCTGTGGCGAAAACAGGTGCGGGATCGGCGAATGGCCTTGGTTCGGATGAAGCGCGCGGACGCGTTGCTGGCGATGGATTCGGAAGCGGCGGAGCGGATCTGGTCGCTTGCCCTTGCACGGGCGGTGCAGGACGAGATGGGGGTTCCCCTGCGGATCACGGGGTTTCGGCTGGAACGCCGCAGTCTGGGCGAACTGGCCGAGATGCTGCCCGAAATGGCGCTTATCTGCGCGCTGGATGAAGGGGCGGGGGAGGCCACGGGTGTGGCCGTGCTGGACGCGGCCCTGATGGCGGGCATGGTCGAGGCGATGACGACCGGTGTCATCACCCCGGCCGATCGCGGCGGCGCACGCCGCCCGACGCGGACCGATGCTGCGCTGCTGGCCCCGGTTCTGGATCGCGCGCTGACGGCGCTTGAGGCGGGGGCGAATGAGGCGGGGCTGTCCGATCTGGCGCGCGGCTTCCGCTTTGCCGCCACGGTGGACGGGGCGCGGGGGCTGTCGCTGCTGCTGGAGGATGTGCCTTACCGCCTGCTGGCGGCCGAGGTGGACATCGCGGCGGGCGCCCGGCAGGGCGCGGTGCTGCTGGCGTTCCCGGAGGGGCGGGCGGTGGGCGGGATGCTGGCGCCCGTGGTGGCGGATGGGGATTTCACGGCGGCGCTGGCGCAGCAGGTGGGCGGGGCCGAGGCGCGGCTTGAGGCCGTGCTGATCCGGCTGACGCTGCCGCTGGGCGCGGTGATGGAGTTGCAGGTGGGCCAAGACCTTGCGCTGCCGCGCGCCGATATTGCGCGCGTCTTCATCGAGGGGCTGGATGGGCGCCGGGTGGCGACGGGAAAGCTGGGCCGCAACGGCAGTTTGCGCGCAATCCGGCTGGTGGCCGAGGCGGAGGCGCCCGCCTTGCCCGCCGCACCCGTGCCCGCGCGGGTGGAGCGGCGCTGATCCCCGGGCGGGCGGAACGCTGTCAGCCCTGCTGGGCGAGCCCGTTCAGCGTTTGGCGCAGATGTTCCAGCTGATAGCCGAAGCGCGCCGGGATGCCGATCAGATCATCCGTGGGCAGCCGCCCCGCATGGGCCAGCGCCCAGACCACGGAGGAGCGGTTCCCGCTGGCGCAATAGGCGAAGACCGGGCCGCTGGCCGCGTCGATCGCCGCCCGCTGGGCGGTGACGTTGTCCATGGTCAGCGCCCCGCTGATCACCGGATTGGCGACGAAGGTCAGACCCGCCGCCTCGGCCGCGCGGCGCATCACTTCGGTGTGCAGGTCGGGCGGGATCTCGCCATCGGGGCGGTTGTCGATGATCACCGCATATCCGGCCGCCTTGATCGCGGGCAGATCGGCAGGGTCGATCTGCGGGGACACGGCATAGGTTGGCGTCAAGGCGCGGATATCCATCGGTTTCTCCTCGGTCAGGGGCGGCCTGCGGGCCGGGGCGGTGCGGCCGGACAGAGGCGCGGGACCGCGCGTCGCATCCGGCGTCAGGCGCCGCCCGCGCGACCATATCCGCGTGGCCGATGAAACGGCAAGGCCTTGATCGAGGTCAAGGTCGGCGGGGCGGAAAGGTGCAGACTGCGATCTGCAGCATGGGGAGGACAGGCGATGACGTCAGTGCAGATGCGAAAGGCGCAGATGGAGGCCCGGCTGGCCGATCTTCGCGGAAGATTGGCGGGCATCGAGGCCGAACTTGATTCGCATGAGGCCAAGGATTGGGAAGACCTTGCCACCGAGCGGGAGGGCGATGAGGTGCTGGAAAGCCTTGGCCTGAACGCGCAGCAGGAAAGCCGGATGATCGTGGCGGCGCTGCAGCGCATGGCGGAGGGTGAGTATGGCATCTGCGCCAAATGCGGTGCGCCGATCGCCGAGGCCCGCCTTGACGCGCTGCCCTTCACGCCGCTGTGCCGCCGCTGCGCGGGCTGAGGGGGGCTTAAGATGACCAAGGACAGAGCGGCGCCGACGGATATGGCCGCCCTTGTAGGAGAGGCGGTCGAAGCAATGGCAGCGGGTCAGGCCATGGGGCTGGCGCTGCTGCGGGCCGAGATGGAGGCGCTGGCCCATGTGCTGCCGCCAGCCGCACGGGCCCCGGGCGCGGCTGCGGACGAAGCGCGGGCGCGCGACGATGAGGCGGCGCGGGAGGCCGGGTTCGACAACATGCCGGTCTGACGGACAGCGCGACCCGCCCCCGCCCTGCAGGCGCACCATTGCCAAGCCCGTGTCCACAGGGCTTAATCCGCCGAAACAGGCGAGGCGCGGGTGGGCATGGCAGAGGGCACGGGGCAGTTGCTGCGGATCGGGCGCGTGGGGCCGGTGCTGGACATCGCCTTTGCCCATCCGCCGGTGCATGCGCTGGACGCAGGTTTGCGCCGGGCGTTGAACGATGCCCTTGATCTGGCCGGGCTGGAGGGTGTGGGTGCGGTTCTGATCCGGGGCGAGGGCGGGGTCTTCTCGGCCGGGGCGGATCTGGCCGAGACAGGCGCGGCCGCGGGCGAGGGCGTCGCTGCGCTGCGCGCCCTGTGCCGCCGGATCGAGGATATGCCCTGTCCGGTGGTGGTTCTGCTGCAGGGGCCTGCCCTTGGCGCGGGGGCCGAGCTTGCGCTGGCCGCGCATCTGCGGCTGGCCGACGAGACGGCGCAGATCGCGCTGCCCGAGGTGATCCTGGGGCTATGCCCAGGGGCGGGGGCGACGCAGCGCCTGCCGCGGCTGGTGGGGGCGGCGGCGCTGGACATCCTGCTGACGGGGCGGGTTCTGGGCGCGGCCGAGGCGCTGGCCATCGGGGTGATCGACCGGGTGGTGACGGCCGAACCTGTGGCCGCGGCGCGCGCTGCGGCGCGGGCGCTGGCCGAACAGCGGATGCAGGGGGGCGTCTGGCGGCGCACGGACGAGGTGCGGGACGGGTTTCGCGATGTGGCGGCCTATCGCGCCGCCATCGCCGCGGCGCGCGGCGCGCAGCGGGGCGGGCGGCTGCCGGCGCCCGTGCGGATCGTGGATTGCGTCGAGGCGGCGCTGCTTTTGCCCTTTGATCAGGGCCTGGCCTTTGAGGCAGCGGCCCATGAGGATCTGTCGGACACATCCGAGGCCAAGGGGTTGCGCCACGCCTTCCGGGCCGAGCGTGCGGCGCGGCGGATGCCTTCGGCGCTGGCCGCGCTGGGAACGGTGGCCATGCCGCAGCGTCTGGCGATCTGGGGCGCGACGGGCGATGCAGTGGGGATCGCGCTGCAGGCCTTGCAGGCCGGGATGACGGTGCAGTTGGCGGATCCGTCCAAGGCGGCGCTGGTTGCTGCGCTGGAACAGGTCGCTGCGGGACAGGAGGCCGCCGTGCAGGCCGGGCGCATGACGCCCGAGGCACGCGATGCCGATTGGGCGCGGCTGGTGCCGGTCGTGGGCGGCGACCGGCTGGGCGAGGCCGAGGTCGTGCTGACCACGCGGCCCGATCTCGTGCTGGGCGCGCCGCGGGCTGTGCTGGCGCTGGGGGTGCCTGCGCCCAAGGGGGCGGTGCCGCTGTCCCTGGTGATGCAGGACGCACCGCTGGCCGAGATGGTGCTGGATGAGACGGTGCTGAACGGGGGCGCCGCACCCGCCCGCGCCGCGCAGGCGGTGGCCTTGGGGCGGCGGCTGGGCTGGGCGGTGCTGCCGGTGGGTGCGGGCGGGCCGGTAGCGGTGGCGCTGGCCACGGCGCTGGCCGATACGGTGGCCTTTCTGGAGGGGCGCGGGGTGCCGCGCGCCTTGATCGCGCAGGGGCTGGCCCTTGCCGGGATCGCGGGCGAGGGGCGGGCAGGTGCCGCGCGGCCGGCTGAAGAGGCGGTGGCGCGGCGCTGTTTCGGGGCGCTGGCCAATGCCGGGGCGCGCCTGATGGAGGCGGGCACGGCCCGCGACGGCGATACGGTGGATGCGGTGGCCATCGCGGCGGGCATCGTGGCGCGCTGGACCGGGGGGCCAATGCATCAGGCCGATCAGCGTGGGCTGATCGTGTTGCGCCGTGACCTGCGGCTCTGGGCGCATGAGGCGCCGGGCCTGTTTACGCCGGCCCCGCTGTTGGACCGGCTGATCGCCGAGGGGCGCGGGATCGCGGGCGCCTAGGCGAGGATGACGCCTGCGATGACCAGCATGAGGCCAAGGGCCGAGACGGCCAGCGCCCCGAGGTTCAGCGCAACCACCTGTTGCAATTGCGCCTTGACCTGATCATCGGGCAAGCCGGACCGTTTGGCCCGGACGGCCAGCACGATGCACCACACCAGCCCGAGGATGCCGATCACCGTCAGCGCGGCCCCGCCCCAGATCACGTAATCCATGCTGCCTGCTCCGTATCTGCCCCGGCGCGGTCCTAGCCTGAGGCGGAGTGGCGGACAAGAGGGTTGGGCCGAAGGGTTGGGCCGATCGCGCACTGGCGCGGCGGCGGCTTGAAACCCGTGGCGAAGGCAGGGTAGGGAGGGGCTTCGATTTTTCCGTATCAGCACGAGGCCAAGGATGAGCGACCCGACCGATGCCTACAATGTGACCGCCGACGAGCTGCGTCAGTTCATCGAACGCTATGAACAGCTTGAGGCGGAAAAGAAGGACGTGTCGGAGCAGCAGAAAGAGCTGATGGCCGAGGCGAAGGGGCGCGGCTACGACACCAAGGTGCTGCGCAAGGTCGTGGCGCTGCGCAAGCGCAAGCCCGATGAGATCGCCGAGGAAGAAGCGGTGCTGGAGATGTACAAGGCCGCGCTTGGCATGAGCTGAGCCGGGCGCCGCCCGCCGGCAGGCGGCCAGCTAGGGGTCGATATAGGTGACGCCCGGCACGGTGCGGATCTGGGCGATGTCGCGGCGGTAGTTTTCCGTGAGCGCGTCGATCAGGTCTTCGTCCCAGCCGGGCAGATCAAGCTCCATGTCGATCCGTTCGGGCAGGGCGAACTTGTCAAGGAAGGCGGACACGATCCGCCGCCTTTGCGTGGGGCCTGATGGCGGATTGGCCCGCAGATAGGCGCGCATCCGTTCCATCCCGTCGGGCGACATCAGATCGGCCAGCAGATCTTCGGTATCGGTGAGCACGGTGCCCGGCGCGTGGCCCGAGACGGCCTGAAGAACCTCGGGCCAGATGAGGGGGGTGTCTTCGTCGCTCCAGATCGTGAGGCTGGCGTCGGGGTTCAGGGTGCGGACCTCTTCGACAAGGCGGAACCAGCTGACATCCCGCGGATCGGCGCCGCCCATCACCTCGTCCATCGACTTGCCGCGCAGGCTGTTGTGCAGCGCGGGCAGGAAGCTGGCCGGGTTGCGGATGGCCATGTGGAATTCGGCCTCGATCTCGGGGAAGATCTGAGTGAAGGCGCGGATGCGTTCGGCCGCTGCGGGGTAGAGCCGATGCGACCGGATCACCCATTGCGGATAGCTGAGGAAATTGTCCCAGGACAGGATCAGCCGATCGGCGCGTTCCACTTCCATGATCTGGTCAAGCACCACGGCCTGCGTGTCGCGGCTGGCAGCGCGGCCCTTCAGCGTGACGGCCGTATCCCGCAGCAGCGCGCGATAGCGGGTGGGCGCAGGGACGATGATCCCCTGCGATGACAGGGTTTCACGGTTCTTCCAGAGGCAGCGGATGAGCCTTTCGTCATCCGTACAATGGGCGCCAAGGTGGTAAACGATACGCATGTGGACTGAACTGCTCGCTGCCGTCTTTTGACGCAGACTATACGGGCTTTTCTGGACAGGGGAACTGGTTTCGGATAGTCCGGGCGCCGATGATGACCGAGCAAAACAGTCAAGTACCTATGGCGCGACGGTGGCCGCGGCCGGACCTGTGGTCACTGGGCGCGCTGGTGATCGCGGCTGTGGTGCTGGCACCGATGGTGGCGGTGGTCTGGATCGCCCTGCACCCGACCGAGAACATCTGGCCGCATCTGCTGTCAACCGTACTGCCGCGTTACTTTGGCACGACACTGTATCTGATGGCCGGGGTGGGCCTGCTGACCGCGCTGGTCGGGACGGGGGCGGCGTGGCTGGTGACGATGTTCCGCTTTCCGGGGTCGCGCTGGCTGGACCATGCGCTGCTGTTTCCGCTGGCGATCCCGGCCTATGTGGGGGCCTATGCGCTGGTGGATTTCCTGCAATATGCCGGGCCGTTGCAGGGTGCCTTGCGGGCGATGATGGGGTGGGAAAGCGCGCGGGATTACTGGTTCCCCGAGGTGCGGTCGCGCGAGATGGCGGTGCTTGTGCTGTCGGCGGCGCTGTATCCTTACGTCTATCTGCTGGCGCGGGCGGCGTTTCGGGAAACGTCGGGCTGTGCCTATGAGGTGGCGCGGGCCTTGGGAGCGGGGCCGTGGGGGGTGTTCTTGCGGGTGGGACTGCCGCTGGCGCGGCCCGCGATCGCCACGGGGGTGGCGCTGGCCCTGATGGAGACGGTCGCGGATTACGGGACGGTGGCCTATTTCGGGGTGCAGACCCTGACCACGGGGGTGTTTTCGACCTGGCTGAACGGCAACAATGCCGGGGGCGCGGCGCAGATTGCGGGCGTGATCCTGATGCTGATCCTGCTTCTGGTGGCGCTGGAGCGGACGGGGCGGCGCAATGCGCGGTTCCACCGCATGGGCCGGTCGGGGCGGCCGGTGGAGCGCGCGGTATTGCGCGGCTGGCGGTGCTGGGTGGCGACGGGGCTGTGTCTGGTGCCTTTCGGGTTCGGCTTCGTGCTGCCGGTGGCGGTGATGCTGGATCACGCGCTGTCGAACCTTGAGGTCTGGGTGGCGCCGGGGTTGATGGCGGCGCTGGTCAATACGGTGATCGTGGGCGGCACGGCGGCGGTGCTGACCGTGGGGGCGGCGCTGTTTCTGGTCTATGCGGTGCGGATGGCGGGGCGGGGCGTGGCGCGGGTGGTGCTGCCCTTGACGACGCTTGGCTATGCTGCGCCGGGGGCGGTGCTGGCGTTGGGGCTGCTTATCCCCTTGGCGGCGTTGGACAATCGCGTAGCCGATGCGGTGTTGACCGTGACCGGGTATGATCCCGGGCTGATCCTGACGGGCACGTCGGCCGCGATCGTGCTGGCCTATGTCGTGCGCTTCTTCGGCATCGCGCAGGGGGCAGCGGATGCGGCCTTTGGCCGGGTGTCGCCGAACCTGCCCATGGCGGCGCGGTCGCTGGGCCGCAGTGCGGGCGGCACGCTGACGGCGGTCTATCTGCCGATGATGCGGGGATCGGTGGCCACGGCGCTGCTTGTGGTGTTTGTGGATTGCGTCAAGGAATTGCCCGCGACGCTGCTGCTGCGCCCGTTCAATTTCAACACCTTGGCGACGCGGGTCTATGAGCTGGCCAGTCTGGAGCGGCTGGGCGAGGCCGCACCTGCAGCGCTGGTGGTGATGGCGGTGGGGCTGGTGGCGGTGGCGCTGCTGGCGCGGGCGAACCGGGCCTGAGCCGCCGCCTTGCGCGGGGGGCGGAAAGGGGCTATCTGGGCGGTGGTGTGCCTCTATAGCTCAGCTGGTAGAGCACCTGATTTGTAATCAGGGGGTCGGGGGTTCGAGCCCCTCTGGGGGCACCATTTTCCCTTTCATCGTCGGGCTGCGGGCGGGCGTGGCAAGGGACTGCGGGCGCTGCGTAAATTCGGGGCGGGGCCGGGGTTCGGGCGTGCCGGAAAGCATTCAGGAAAGCGTTCAGCAGGGCGTGCATACGCGCGCCGGGGAAAGCGCGCGTTAACCATGCGTTGCCTTGGGGCCGATGGGGGCCGGCGGGGGTATGTCTTTGCGGTTGTTTTGCGCCTTGGGGTTGTGGCACACAGGTGGGGTCTGCGCCCATCGGGGCGGTGGCGATTTGTTGAGTATGGTAGGCCTTGAGAGGACATCATCATGGCGCGTGTGACCTTTACCCCCAGCCAGAGCAATCCGGATTGGCAGAGTTTCGACATGCTGTCGGATCGGGAGGCTTTTGTTGACATCATCTTTGAGAGCCAGTTCGAAACAACGAGCCCGACCCGCTTTACCCTGAACTATTCGGACCTGACGCTGTCCTTTCTGGGTGTCGGGCTGACCTATAGCTTTGACTCGTTCGGTGATGTCAGTGCCATTACGGGGGGGCGGATCACTGGGCTGGAAGCGGTGCTGTCCACGGGGGTGACCGCCGCTTCGATCAGCGGTCTGAACATTCCGGCGACCACGTTTTCGCAGACGCTGGCAGAGGGGAACTCGGTCGCGCTGTATAACCTCTTGATCGCGGGGAATGACCGGATCACGGCAGGGTTCGGGGCGGATTTCCTGCTGGGCTATGACGGGAACGACACGATCAACGGCGGGGGCGGGCATGATACGCTGCGCGGCGATGACGGGCGGGATCGGCTGATCGGCGGCGCGGGCGCGGACTGGCTGTTCGGCGGTCAGGGCGCGGATGTTCTGATCGGCGGTCAGGGACGCGATTTCATGTCGGGCAACGCCGGCAATGACCGATTTGTCTTTGAATCCATGCGCGACATGGTCAGGCCATCCGAATTGCCGGATGAGATCATCGACTTCCGGCAGGGGCAGGATGTGATTGACCTGCGGGCGATTGATGCCTTTGCGGGGACCAGTGCGGATGATGCGTTCCTGTTCGTCGGGACTGACCGCTTTGGCAGCGCAACTGCGGGGGAAATCCGGTTCCGGCAGGTTGATCTGAATGGTTCGTATTTCGACCATACGCTGATCGAGATTGATGTGGATGGCGACGCGCGGGCCGAGGCGGTGATCCGCGTGAATGCGCTGCTTGTGCTGACCGAGCAGGATTTCCTGCTGTAGAACCGGCAAAGTCGGCGGGGGCCATGATGCCATGGCCCCCGCCTGCCCGTCGCGCCTGCAGATTATTCCGCCGCCTTGGCCCGGTTGCCGACGATCAGGTGATCGGGACCGTAGGGGAAGCCGGTGATGTTGCGGTTCCCGCTTTCGGTGATCACCAGAATGTCGTGTTCCCTGTAGCCGCCCGCGCCGGGCAGGTGATCGGGGATGGTGATCATCGGCTCCATGCTGACGACCATGCCGGGTTCCAGCACGGTGTCGCAATCTTCGCGCAGCTCCAACCCCGCCTCGCGGCCATAGTAGTGGCAGAGCACGCCGAAGCTGTGGCCATAGCCGAAGCTGCGGTATTGGAGCAGGTTTTCGGCGGCGTAGAGTTCGTTGAGTTCCTTGGCGATATCCGAACAGCGGTTGCCGGGGACCAGCAGTTCCTTGCCGCGGTCGTGGACCTTGCAGTTGATGTCCCACAGGCGGATGTGTTCGTCGGTGGCGGTTTCGGCAAAGAGCGTGCGTTCGAGGGCGACGTAATAGCCCGCGACCATCGGGAAGCAGTTGAGCGACAGGATATCGCCGCGCTGGATGCGGCGCGAGGTGACGGGGTTATGCGCGCCGTCGGTGTTGATGCCGGACTGGAACCAGGTCCAGGTGTCCATCAGTTCGCCATCCGGCCAGATGCGGGCGATTTCGCGCACCATGGTGGCGGTGGAATGAAGCGCGACCTCATGTTCCGGGACGCCGACCTGTGCGGCCTCGACGCAGGCGGCGCCGCCGATATCGGCGATGCGGGTCATCTTTTCGATATGGGCGATTTCTTCGGCCGATTTGATCATCCGCAGGCGCATGGCCGGGGCGGCGATATCGACGAATTCCATATGGGGGAATTCGTGCTTGAGGAGCGCCAGCGTGTCGAGGGTGATGTGGTCGTATTCGATGCCGAGCCGTTTCACGCCGCCGGTGAGTTGGCGGATGGCGTGGAAATAGTTGTCCTTCTGCCAGTCGGTATAGGTGACGTTGCGCCCGCCGAAGGTGCGCCGCCATGGCTGGCCGCCGTCGATGCCTGCCGAGATGGAGGTGGAGAGTGCGTGATCGACCAGCAGGCCGTAGCGGCGGCCGAACTGGCAGAACATGAAATCGCTGTAATAGTTGATGTTGTGGTAGCTGGTGAAGAGCGCGGCGTCGATATCGAGCCCGGCCATCACGGCGCGGATGGCATCGAGGCGGCGCTGCATCTCGGAGTCGCTGAATGTCGGCGTGGGGCGGGCCCCGTTGCCGGTGTAATCCTGAAGTCTTTCGCGCTGCATGGGCTGTCCCTTTCCTTGGCGGATTGCGGCGCAGGGTCGGGGGGATGGGGGCGATTGTCAAAAGAGGGTTTCTCATGCGATGTGTGAGAAAATCTCATTCGACGGATGGGTGTCTTTGATGCAGATTCCCCTGAATTCCTTGCGTGCGTTCGAGGCGGTGGTGCGGACGGGATCGTTCAAGGCGGCGGCGGATGTACTTTTTGTCACGCAGTCGGCGGTCAGCCATCAGGTGCGGCATCTGGAGGAATGGCTGGGCGCGCCGCTGTTTGACCGGGCGGGGGGGCGGCCGCGGCTGCTGCCTGCGGGGCAGGATCTGGCGCGGGCGGTGAGCCTGTCGCTGGCCGAGATGGAGGCGGCCTGCGACCGGGCGCGGGCGGGGTTGCGGGCGGGGCCACTGGTGATCGCGGCGATCCCGTCGGTGGCGGTGTGCTGGCTGATCCCGCGGCTGGCGGGGTTCCGGGCGGCGCATCCGGAGGTGGAGTTGCGCGTGATCTATGCCATGCATGGGCGGGATGTGGATTACCGCGATGTGCATCTGGCCTTTGTCTTTGCCAAGGGGCCGCTGGAAGGGGCGGGTGTGGGGGCGGAGCCCTTCCTTTCGGGGGCGAGCGTGCCGGTCTGCAGCCCCGCGCTGCTGCAGGGAAGGCGGGCGGAGCGGCCTTCGGATTATCTGTCGCTGGGGTTGCTGCATGACACCGATACGGGCGGCTGGGCGGAATGGTTCCGCCGCGCGGGCGTGCCTTTGCCCATGACGGCGGAGGTGCGGACGGGGGCGGCGGTGTTTGAGGATTTCAACCTGCTCAGGGCGGCGGCGCTGGCGGGGCAGGGGGTGGCGCTGTGTCCGCTGGCGATGATCCGGCCCGATCTGGAGGCGGGGCGTCTGGTGCAACTGTCGGAGGTGTCGGTGATGGAGGATTGGGGCTATCATCTGGTGACGGGGCGGTTGATGGAGGGCGCGCAGATGCAGGCGGCGCAGGCCTTTCGGGACTGGGCCTATGCGGCGCGGGAGGATGCGGGCGCGCGGGACGGGGCGACGGGGGGAAGGAACGGGTAAGGCAGGATGGAGCGGGCGATGACGGCGAATTTCATACCCAAGGGCGTGGCCCATGTGGCGGTGCCGCCGGTGAGCGAGCCGTTGCGCATGACCTTTGTGCTGTTGCCGAACTTTTCGCTGATCGCCTTTTCCTCGGCCATCGAGCCCTTGCGGATCGCCAACCAGTTGGCGGGGCAGGTGCTGTTCGAATGGGAGGTGCTGTCGGAGACGGGGTTGGCGGTGGCCTGTTCGAACGGGGTGAAGCTGCAGGTGGATGGCCCCTTGGGCGAGACGCGCCCCAAGGCCATGGTCTTTGTCTGCGCGGGCGTTGAGCCCGAAAAATCGGCCAGCCGCAAGGTGGCCGATTGGGTGCGCGGGCAGTGGCGGCAGGGGCGCACGGTGGGGGGGCTGTGTACCGGGGCCTATGCGCTGGCCAAGGCGGGGATATTGGAGGGGCGCAGTTTCACCCTGCATTGGGAGAACCTGCCGCCCTTCATGGAGACCTTCGCCCATCTGCGGCCCTTGGAGCAGCTTTACTGCATCGACGGGCGCATCCTGACCAGCGCGGGGGGCGCGGCGGCGACGGACCTGTTCATCGAGATCGTGGCGAAGAATTACGGGGACAGGTTGGCGGATGCGGTGTTGAAGATGTGCCTGCACGGCCAGCAGCGACCGGCGGATTTGCGGCAGCGGATGTCGCTGTCTTCGACGCTGGGGATCCGCAATCCGGTGCTGGTGGCGGCGATCCGGCAGTTCGAGGAGAACCTTGAGCAGGGGGTGGAGATCGACGCGCTGGCGGAAGGATTGGGCGTATCGCGGCGGCAGGTGGAGCGGTTGTTCCAGCGCTATGTCGGCATGTCGCCCAAGCAGTATCTGAACGGGCTGCGGCTGGAACGCGCGCGCGCGCTGCTGACCGAGACAGATATGCCCGTGGCGGAAGTGGCCTATGGCTGCGGGTTCAATGCGACGAACACCTTTACCAAGGCGTTCCGGCAGCGCTATGGCGTGTCGCCCCGTCGGCTGTCGAGCCGCCATGGCGGCGGGGCGGCTGAGCGCAAGGGCGATGGTGCGCCCATGTGACTGGCGTAGGGCCGTGGCCCCCGTCAATCGCCATGGGCGGGGGTATGCGCTTCGAACCAGTGGACGGTCGCCTCAAGTTCGGCATCGTGGAAATCGTCGCCCGGCAGGACAAGGAGCGGGGAAGGGTCCGCAGCGACATGGCCGGCGAGGAGGACCGATGCTTCGGGGCGCAGGTCGGATAGGGCAACGACAAGGCGGCCCAGCTGTTCCAGCGACCCGGCCGATCCGGCGGCGAAGCCGAAGATGCGGTCGGTCGAGTTCTGGAAATGCGCGGTCAGTTCTTCGTTGGTGTAGCCGATCAGGAGGGTGACATCCCAGCCACGGGCGCGGAACACATCGGCGGCGGCCGCGATGGCCACGGTGTGCATGTCGCCCGGCACCAGCGCGAAGGTCGCGGATTTGCGCAGGCCGTGATCGGGGATCGTGCCGGGGCGGTGGCGGTAGCGCAGGTAGGAATAGATGCGCGATGCGGCGGTCATGGCCTGCGGGGCGGAGATGTCTTCGCTGTTCCACAGCGCGCCGATTTCGCGCGCGATGGGGCCGAGCCGTTCGGCGAGGAACCAGTCGAGCCTGCGGTTGGGCTCATCGAGCCGGTCGAGCATGGTGAAGGCCGCCTC
Source organism: Paragemmobacter ruber (assembly GCF_009908315.1). GTDB lineage: Bacteria > Pseudomonadota > Alphaproteobacteria > Rhodobacterales > Rhodobacteraceae > Paragemmobacter > Paragemmobacter ruber. Next base: position 482,142 of record NZ_JAAATW010000003.1, on the reverse strand, counting down.
ATCCGTGCCTTCGGCAAGGCTGCGGGCGGCATCGTGGATCGCCCCCTGATCGCGCGCCTCGCGCAGGGCCACGGCGCGGCGCGCGACGCGTTGGAGGGCCTCGCTCGCCAAGGTCGCCACATCGCCCCGGGCCGCGGTGAAGCGACGGTCGGTGTGCGACTTTTGTGACCGCGCCCCCGGGAGGCCGTGGTATGCGTAATCGGATGTCATCTTGATAATCCGGGGGCCTGTGGTGGCCCCTCTCCGGTTCCCTGATCCTGATGGGGCCACAGGTGGGGGCGCATGTCAATCTGCGAATGGTCGTGCCGGGGTGCGGGCCAAGGTCACAGCAAGGGGTTGGCAGCGGGGCGCGCGCGGGGCTGCGCGCCGCTTGCAGGGCGCGGGGAATGTCCGCAGAAAGGGCTGGAGCGGAGAGGCAAGGCAAGGATGGGCGGGATGGAAGAGACGGGGACGCGGCTGGTTGTGATCGACCTTGCCCGGACCATCGCGCTGATCGGGATGGCGGTGTTCCATTTCACCTTTGATCTGGAGATGTTCGGCCATCTGCCGCCCGGCACGTCGGTGACGGGGGGATGGGCGGTGTTTGCGCGGCTGGTGGCGGGGTCTTTCCTGTTCCTTGCCGGGGTGAGCCTTGTGCTGGCGCATGGGCGTGCGATCCGCTGGCCGGGGGTCTGGCGGCGGCTGGGCAAGCTGGTGGCGGCGGCGGTGCTGGTGTCAGGGGCGACCTATGCCGCCTTTCCGCAGGCCTTTGTCTATTTCGGCATCCTTCATTCCATCGCGCTCTGCAGCCTGCTGGGCCTTGCCGTGATCCGGCTGCCGGGCGTGGTTCTGCTGGCCTTGGCGGTGGCGGTCGTGCTGGTGGATCGCAGCGTGGCGCTGGAGGGGTTGAACAGCCGCTGGCTGGCCTGGACCGGGCTGGCGGCGGCGCATCCGCTGTCGGTGGATTTCGTGCCGGTCTTTCCTTGGCTGGGCGCGTTGCTGGCCGGGATGGGGGTGGCGCGGCTGGCCGCGGGGGCGGGGCTCTGGGCGCGGGCGGCGCAGGTGCCGGCGGGGCCGTGGCTGCGGCGGCTGGCCTGGCCGGGGCGCCATTCGCTGGCGATCTATCTGGTCCATCAACCCGTGCTGATCGGCGCGGTCTGGGCGGGGACGCAACTGCTGGGCTGAGGGCGGATCATTCCGGGATCAGGCGCGGCGGAACTGTCGTCTGACCGTTACCTTGGAACCCTATGGCTTTGCGCGAGTTCCCCAAAGCAGGACGGTTTCCCCATGTCTTCGAAACTTATCGGTCTGACTTCTGTTCTCGCGCTGGTGGCGGGTATGCCCGCGCTGGCGGACGTGACGTTCAACCGTGTGGCCACCTTTGCCACCCCCGACAACATGTCCGAGGGCGAGGATCGCGCGCGGCCTACGAGCGCCGAGATCATCTCGGCCTCGTCCGACGGGATGACGCTGATCTATACCGACAGCCCGCTGGGTGTGGTGGGCCTGATCGACATCACCGATCCGCGCGCGCCCAAGGCCATGGGCAATATCGACATGGGCGGCGAGCCGACGACGGCCAAGATCATTGGGGGCAATGCCTTTGTCGCGGTGAATACGTCGGCCGATTTCGTGAACCCGTCGGGGAAGATGGTGACGGTCGATCTGGCGACGCGGGCGATCACGGCGGAATGTGATCTGGGCGGGCAGCCGGATTCTGTGGCGGCGGAGCCGGATGGCAGTTTCCTGGCCATCGCGATCGAGAATGAGCGGGATGAGGATGTGAATGACGGCGCGATCCCGCAGATGCCGGCCGGTTTCGTGGTGAAGCTGCCCATCGTGGAGGGTGCGGTGGATTGCGCGGGCCTGCAGCGGGTGGAACTGGTGGGGCTTGCCGCCGTGGCCGGGGAAGACCCGGAGCCCGAATTCGTGGATGTGAACGCGGGCGGCGAGATCGTCGTGACGTTGCAGGAGAACAACCACATCGTGGTGATCGGCGCGGATGGCGCGGTGGCCAGCCATTTCAGCGCGGGCGCGACCGATCTGGAAGGGATCGACGATTCGCGCGACGGGCGGCTGGATTTCAGCGCATCGCAGACGGGCGTGCTGCGCGAGCCGGACGGGGCGAAGTGGCTGGACGCGGATCATTTCGCGGTGGCGAATGAGGGTGATTACGAAGGCGGCAGCCGGGGTTGGACGATCTTCCGCAAGGATGGCACCGTCGTGCATGAGGCGGGCGCGAGCCTTGAGCGTGCGATTGCCGAGATCGGGCATTATCCCGAAGCGCGGTCGGGTTCCAAGGGCGTGGAACTGGAATCGGTGGAGATCGCGACCTTTGGCGGCACGCCCATGGCCTTTGTCGCCTCCGAGCGGGGGTCGGTGATCGGGGTCTATGACCTGACCGATCCGGCAGCGCCGGTGCTGCGGCAACTGCTGCCGTCGGGTGTGTCGCCGGAAGGGATGGTGGCGATCCCCGCGCGCAACCTGTTTGTCACGGCCAATGAGGTGGATCTGGTCGAGGATGGTGGCGTACGCGCCCATGTGATGATCTATGAGGGGGCGGAAGGCGCGGTGGCGGCCTATCCGATGATCACCTCGGCCGGGACGGAGCGCCTGATCGGCTGGGGCGCGCTGTCGGGCCTTGCGGCCGATCCGGCGCAGGCGGGGCGGCTTTATGCGGTGTCGGACAGCGTCTATGGCGCGATGCCGATGATCTATACGATCGACGCCACCCAGACGCCCGCGCGGATCACCGAGGCGCGGCTGGTGACGCGCGGCGGGGAGGCGGCGCAGAAGCTCGACCTCGAAGGGATCGCGGCGGATGGGGAGGGCGGGTTCTGGCTGGCCTCGGAAGGGCGCAGCGATCGGCTGATCCCGCATGCCATCTACCGCGTCGATGCGGCGGGCGAGATCGTGGAAGAGATCGCCCTGCCCGAGGCGCTGCTGGCCCATGAGATCCGCTTTGGGTTCGAGGGGATCACGGTGGCCGGGGATTGGCTGTGGATGGCCGTGCAGCGCGAGTGGAAGGATGATCCCGCAGGCATGGTGAAGCTGGTGGGCTACAACACGGCCGAAGAAACCTGGGGGGCGGTGCATTACCCGCTGGATGCGCTGGCGGACGGCGCGGCCGAGACGGCGTGGATGGGCCTGTCGGAGATCACCGTGCATGGCGACTGGGTCTATATCGTGGAGCGTGACAACCAGATCGGTGCGGCGGCAGGGGTGAAGAAGATCTACCGCGTGGCGCTGTCGCAGATGGTGCCGGCGGAACTGGGCGGGGCGCTGCCGGTGGTGACGAAGGAACTGGTGCGCGACCTGATGCCCGATCTGGCGGTGCTGAACGGCTATATCCCGGAAAAGGTGGAAGGCTTTGCCGTGGATGCAGGCGGGACGGCCTGGGTCGTGACCGACAATGACGGCGTGGCGGACAGTTCGGGCGAGACGCTGTTCTGGTCGATCGGCGCAATGCAGTAAACGGGGCAAGACCTCTGTGACGGGCGTCCCCCGGCAGCGATGCCGGGGGATGTTCGCATTTGGGGGAGGGGCGTTGCGCCGGGGGGAGGGGCAGAATTTCCGGTCGAAGCCCGGCGCGATCCGGTGTAGCAGCACGGGTAGCGCGCGGGACCCGCGCCCGCCCACGGATCGAGAGTGAAGGACCATGGAACATCCCCCCCACCGCCTGTCGGTGGCGCCCATGATGGATTGGACGGATCGCCACTGCCGGTATTTCCACCGGCTGATGACGCGGCGCGCGATGCTGTACACCGAGATGGTGACGGCCCCCGCAGTGGTGCATGGCGACCGCGACCGTCTGCTGGGGTTCAACCGCGCCGAACATCCCGTGGCGCTGCAACTGGGTGGGTCGGACCCGGAGGAGTTGCGCGCGGCGGTGCGGTTGGCGGTGCCCTATGGCTATGACGAGATCAACCTGAATGTGGGGTGCCCGTCGGATCGGGTGCAGTCGGGCTGTTTCGGGGCCGTGCTAATGGAGCGGCCCCAGCTTGTGGCCGATTGCGTGGCCGCGATGCAGGAGGCAAGCCCGGTACCCGTTACCGTGAAATGCCGCATCGGGGTGGATGATCAGGACCCGCAGGCGGTGCTGCCCGATTTTCTGGAGCGGGTTTCGGCGGCAGGCGTGCGGCATTTCGTGATCCATGCGCGCAAGGCGTGGCTGCAGGGTCTGTCGCCCAAGGAAAACCGCGAGATCCCGCCGCTGGATTACGATCTGGTCGTGGCGATGAAAGCGGCTTTCCCCCATCTGACGATCTGCATCAATGGCGGGATCACGTCGCTGGATCAGGCGCGGGCGCTGCTGGAGCGGGGGGTGGACGGCGTGATGATCGGGCGCGCGGCCTATCACGATCCCGGATCGGTGCTGATCGGGGCGGATGGGCTGTGGGGCGATGGGCCGGGCCGGGATGCTCTGCAGGTCGTGGCGGCGATGCACCCCTATATCGCGGCGCATCTGGCGCGGGGCGGGCGGCTGCATCAGATCACCCGGCACATGCTGGGCCTGTTCCATGGCCGCCCCGGCGCGCGGGGCTGGCGACGCGTCCTGTCGGAAGGGGTCGCCCGCCCCGGCGCAGGGCTGGAGGTGCTGGAGGCGGCGCTGGCCGAGGTGGCGCCGGGGGCGGACGTTCAGGCCGCGGTCGGCTGAGGCCGCGCCAGCGCAAGGCGCGACAGCCCCAGCGCAAGCAGGCCGCACAGTGCGATGGCCGCCAGCATGGGCGTGGGCGTGCCGTCGAAGAACGGCCCCGTGGCCGCGATCATCACCCCCCCGGCCAGCATCTGCAGCGTCCCGCCAAGGGATGAGGCCAGACCTGCCATATCGCCGTGCTCCTCAAGCGCCATGACCATCGTCGTCGGGATGATCAGGCCGAGAAAGGCATTGGCGATGAAAAGCCCGGCCACGCAGACGGCAAGGCTGGCCAGCCCCATCAGCGCAAGGCCGAGCAGCGCCGCCGTGCTGGCAGCAAAGCCGAGCGTCGCCCAGCCCATCACCCGCCGCGCGCCCAGACGCTGGCCCAAGGTCCCCGCCGCCTGCGAGGCGGCGAAGAACCCCACGGCATTGATGGCGAAGGCGATGGAGAACCCGGTCGGGGAGAGCCCGAAGCTTTGCGTATAGACAAAGCTGGCCGAGGCGATGAAGACGAAGAAGCTGGCCATGCCGAAGCCGCCGAGGAAGGTGAGCCCCATGAAGACCCGGTCGCCCAGCAGATGACGGCTGCCGCGCAGGGTGGCCTTCAGGTCGAAGGGTTGGCGGTGTTCGGGGCGCAGGGTTTCGGCTTGGGCGAAGGCCAGCACCAGAAGGCTGGCCATGCCCGCCACCACCAGCGCGCCGAAGATGCCCCGCCAGCCGGTCACCGTCATCAGGATGGATCCGGTCAGCGGCGCCAGCATGGGCGAGACGGAAATGACCAGCATCACCGCGGCCATCAGCCGGGTCGCGGCATGGCCGGTGTGCATGTCACGGATGATGGCGCGCGGGACCACCATCATCGCCGCCCCGCCAAGGCCCTGCACGAAGCGGCCGGCGATCAGCCACTCCACCGTGGGGGCCAGCGTGCAGAGGATGGACCCCACAAGGAAGATGGCGATCCCCGCATAGAGCGGCGGCTTGCGGCCGGCCTGATCGGCCCATGGGCCGTAGAAAAGCTGCGCCAGACCGAAGGCGATGAAATAGGCCGTGATCGTGGTCTGCATCGCCGGAACAGAGGTGCCGAGCGCGGCCCCGATCTCGGGCAGGGCGGGCAGATACATGTCGATGGCGAAGGGACCGATGCAGGACAAGAGCCCGAGGATGAGCGCGGGGCGCAGGATGTGATCCGTCATGAAAGGACCTGTGCGAAATGAAAACGCAGGCCTACGCGCTTTTGCAGGCGGGGTCCAGACCTGTGGCGGCCGCCCGGCGCTGCGGGGCGCATGGCTTTTCCCCGCCGGGGAAAGCGCTAGGCTAAGGGGCGGGCAGAAGGAGCGGGCATGTCGGACCGGGGATGGCGGCGCGTGGCGACCGCGGGGATCGCGCGATGGGCGGCGGCGGCGGCCCCCGTTGCCGCGCGCGCGGTGGCGCAAAGCGATGTGGCGTGGCGGGCGGGTGGGACGTGGTTCGTGGGTCTGGACGCGCTGCCCAACGGCGCGGATGGCAGCCTGGGCGGCGTAACGTTGCCATGGGGGGATCTGGGCCTCGCGCCGGTGCCGCTGCATCCGGCGCAGATCTCGGTCACGCGGGCCGGCTATCCGCAGCCTGATCCCGGGGAAAGTGCCGCATCCTTCGCCTTTCGCCGGGATCGGGATGCCGCGCATCTGGATGGGCTCTTGCCCGTGGGCCCGCAGAAGCGCCGGATGGTCAAGGAGCCGCATGACTGGATCCTCGGCCTGCCGCTGAACCGGGCGGATGCCGGGGCCGCGCCGCTGGTGGTCTGGGAGGGCAGCCACCGCATCATGGGGCAGGCGCTGCGGGCGGCACTTGCGGGGGCGATGACGGCGGGGGCGCCAGAGGACACGGATATCACCGAGGCCTATCAGGCGGCCCGGCGCGCGGTCTTCGCCACTTGCCCGCGCGTGGAACTGCCGGGCAGGCCTGGTGAGGCGGTCATCCTGCACCGCCACCTGATCCATGGCGTCGCACCCTGGGCCGCAGGCGCCGAGGCCGATCCACCGGGGCGGATGGTGGCCTATTTCCGCCCGCTCTGCGCAACGGTCGCGGCATGGCTGCGGGACGGGGACTGACCTTTCGCGGCAAAGCAGGGCCACCCGCTGCGGTCCCGCCGTCTGGGCCTTGCGGTCAGGGTGCCGGCTCTGTCGGTCGCCTCCCCCCGCGTCATCCCGACAAGGCATTAAGGTTAACGCGCCCGACGCGCCGCTGGCGCCCCGTCGGAACGGACTCGCAACTGGAAAGGCGGCGGGGCAGGAGTATGACGGCCATGCCCCTTCATCTTGGAAAAAATACCCACATCCCACGGCCCGCCAAAGGGCGCTGCGCCGGCGTCGGAGAGAGGGGGGGGGCAGGGGGGGCGGATGGCCACCCTGCGGCGGTCAGTCCTGCAAGCGGCCCATGCGGCCACCGCGGCGCTTGGCAAGGCGGGGGGCGCGGGCGGGGAGTTCGGCCATGATGGCACTGCGCGCCTCATGCGTCAGGCGCGACCAGGACGAGATTTCGTCGATGGTGCGGTAGCAGCCCACGCAGATGCGTTCCGCCGGGTGGATCGTGCACAGATTGACGCAGGGCGACTGCACCTCGTCCCGCTGCCAGACATCGTCCTTCACGCCTGCACCCCGTTTCCCATATGGCCCATGCGATCGAGGGCGCCTTGCAAGATATAGCCCGCAGCGACGGCGTCGATCACCTCTTTCCGACGCTTTCGCGACGTATCCGCCTCCAGCAGTGCCCTTTCTGCCGCAACGGTGGACAGGCGTTCGTCCCAAAAGGCGATGGGCAGGTCGGTCATCCGCGTCAGGTTGCGGGCAAAGGCCTGCGTGGCCTGCACGCGCGGGCCGGTGGAGCCGTCCATGTTCAAGGGCAGGCCCAGTACGATGCCATGCGCCCCCCGCGTGGCGAGCAGCGCGAGGAGGCGGGTGGCATCTTCGGTGAATTTTACCCGGCGCAGGGTTTCCACCGGGGTGGCCACCATGCGGCGCAGGTCGGAAATCGCGATGCCGATGGTCTTGTCGCCGAAATCCAGCCCCGCGATGGCGCGGTTGGGGGGCAGGGTGGCGGCGAAGGCCTCGATGCTGTCGCAGATCATGGGGCCGGATCCGGATCAAGCCCTGCGTTCAGTGCGGCTTCGCGCAAGAAGCTTTGCTGTGCGGGGAAGCCTTGGAATTTCTCCAGCGCCTCGGCAAAGATTTCCTGCGCCTCGTCGCGGCGGTTCAGGACGGCGAGGGACGAGATGAGGCGCGCCCATTCCTCGACCGTGCCGCCTTCGGTGGCGAGGCGCTGCCCGAGCTGGGCCACCATGCCTTCGACCATGGCCTGACGGTCCGCCTCGGTCATCTCGCCCGCGGCGGTCAGCGCATCGGCATCGGGGCCGGGCAGCGTGGCCTCGGGCGGCGGGGTGTAGGCCACGCCCGCGCGGGCCGCGACATCGGCGATCTGGGCGCGGATGGGCGCGATCCAGGGCGCGTCGGGCGGGCCTTCGCGCAGAAGCGGCTCCCACAGGCCGAAGGTGCGGTCAAACCGGCCCACCTGCGCGGCCATGAGGCCATAATAATAGCGCGCCGTGCCGTTGGTGGGGTCAAGCGTAAGGGCGCGGGTCAATTGATCCTCGGCCTCGGCCGAGACGAGGCCGCCCGCGGCCATTATCATCAGTTCGGCCAGCGCGGCATGGTCTTCGGCGGTGGCAGCGTCGCCTTTCAGCCGGATCAGGCTTTCCTGCGCGACGCGGGCGGCGGGCAGGTTGCCCAGCCGTGCCTCGTTCGTGGCCAGAAGTTCCAGACCGCGCGCATCGTCGGGCCGTTCGGCCACGGCGGCGCGCAGCTGTTCCATCAGCTGGGCAAATTCGGGTTCGGGTTCCATGGGCGCGGGGCGGTTGGCGGCGGCGTCGGCCTCCATCTGGGCCTGCGGGGCGCGGTTGGCGCGCAGCTCGTCCGACATGGCAAGGCGGGTGGCGAGGGGCAGGTCCGGGTAACCCGGCGCGCCGAGGCGCAGATAGGCCCAGTAGCTGCCCCCGATCAGCGCGGCGATCAGCACCACGGCCACGGCGATGCCGCGCGTGCTGGCGCTGGTGTCGCCCCGGGCACGGGCGCGGTCGGCGTCGAGCAGGCGGCGCGACACCTCGGTGCGCTGGCGATCGGCTTCGTCGGGCGGCAGGGTGCCGCGCGCGAGGTCGCGGTCGATTTCGGCCAGCTGGTCGCGATAGACCTTGAGATCATATTCGGCGGCCGAGGCGATTTCGGCCCGTGCCCGGATCAGGGCCAGCACGAAGAGGGCCAGCACCACCAGTCCGATGCCGCCTGCGGCGATCCAGAATGCGATCATTTCCATCCCTAGGGCCTGCCTTGCCGATCCCGCGCTGCGGTTCTTTGGGGCGGATGTAAACATTTGGGGGCGCGGGCGGAAGGCGCAAACGCGAATGTGACGCCTGCGACGCTGTCGCAGGGGGAATGTGTCGCAATTTTCCCGATTGTGCCGCTCGTGGGTGGGGGTTTATGGGCGGGGCGTAAGAGAAGGGCAATAAGGGGCGGCCTGTGATGCCGCGCAGCACGGGGTTGGGGCGATGAGACGCTATTCGGTCTTTGCGATTGCGCGCGAGGCGCTGCGCTATCACACCGGGTGGGAGCGGGCGTGGAAAAGCCCCGCGCCCAAGGCGGCCTATGACGCGATCATCGTGGGGGCGGGGGGCCATGGTCTGGCCACGGCCTATTACCTTGGCAAGAATTACGGGATCACCAATGTGGCGATCCTGGAAAAGGGCTGGCTGGGCGGCGGGAACACGGGCCGGAACACGACGATCATCCGGTCGAACTATCTGCAGGATTCGAGCGCGGCGATCTATGAGAAGTCCCGCTCGCTCTATGAGACGCTGAGCCAGGATCTGAACTACAACGTGATGTTTTCCCCGCGCGGCGTGATGATGCTGGCGCAGACGCATCACGAGGTGCGCGGCTATATGCGCACGGCCCATGCCAATGCGCTGCAGGGCGTGCAGACAGAGTTCATCACGCCCCAGCGGGTGAAGGAGCTTTGCCCGATCCTGAACATCGAGGGGCCGCGCTATCCGGTGCTGGGGGCGCTGTGGCAGGCCCGGGGCGGCACGGGGCGGCATGATGCGGTGGCCTGGGGCTATGCGCGGGCCTGTTCCGACATGGGCATGGACATCATCCAGCAATGCGAGGTGACGGGCGTCCGGTCCGAGGGTGGCAAGGTCGTGGGCGTCGAGACGACCAAGGGCTATATCGGGACCAAGAAGCTGGGCATCGTGGTGGCGGGCCATTCTGGGCAGGTGGCCGAGATGGCCGGGTTTCGCCTGCCGGTCGAGGCAGTGGCGCTGCAGGCGCTGGTATCCGAACCCATCAAGCCCTGCATGGATATCGTGGTGATGGCCAATACCGTGCATGGCTATATGAGCCAGTCCGACAAGGGCGAGATGGTGATCGGCGGCGGCACGGACGGTTTCAACAACTATACCCAGCGCGGCAGCTTCCATCACATCGAGGAAACGCTGCGGGCGCTGATCGAGACCTTCCCGATCATCAGCCGCCTCAAGATGCTGCGGCAATGGGGCGGGATCGTGGACATGACGGGGGACCGGTCGCCCATCATTTCGAAAACCCCGCTTGGCAATTGCTTCATCAACTGCGGCTGGGGGACGGGGGGGTTCAAGGCGATCCCCGGGTCTGGCTGGGCGATGGCGGAACTGATGGCCAAGGGCGAACCCGGGCCGCTGGCGGCCGAGTTCGACATGTGGCGGTTCAAGGAAGGGCGGTTCATCGACGAGTCGGTGGCTGCCGGGGTGGCGCATTGATGCGGGCGCGGACGAGGAAGAACGGGGTGCAAAATGCTGCTGCTTGAATGTCCCTATTGCGGCGTGAAGGCCGAGGAGACGGAGCTTTCTCCGGGCTATGAGGCGCATCTGAAGCGGTATGGACCCGGCTCCACCGACGAGGAGTTCGAGGCCTATATGTTTGCCCGCAAGAACCCCAAGGGTGTGCATTTCGAACGCTGGCGGCACACTTACGGCTGCGGGAAGTGGTTCCTGGCCGCCCGCTGCACGGCGACGCTGGAGGTGTTCGGCACCTATCCCGCACAGGTAGGCGAGCCGCCTGCCGAGATTATTGAGAAGATCAAGGCCCGCAGGCCGGACTGGAAGGGGTACAAATGAGCACCCGTCTTGCAAAAGGGGGCCGTCTGATCGACCGGTCGGCGGCGCTGGACTTTACCTTCAACGGCAAGCGCATGAAGGGCTTTGCCGGCGACACGCTGGGCGCGGCGCTGCTGGCCAATGACCAGATGCTGGTGGGCCGGTCGTTCAAGTATCACCGCCCGCGCGGCATCGTGGCGGCGGGGCCGGAAGAGCCCAATGCGCTGGTCAACCTCGGGTCCGGGGCGCGGCTGGAGCCCAACCAGCGCGTCACGATCACGGAACTCTTCGACGGGTTGGAGGCCACGAGCCAGAACCATTGGCCGAGCCTTGAGTTTGATGTGGGCGTGGTGAACAACTATGCCGCGCGGTTCCTGCCGGCAGGGTTCTATTACAAGACCTTCATTCATCCGCGCCCGTTCTGGAAACATGTCTTCGAACCCGTGATCCGGCAGTCGGCCGGTCTGGGCAAGGCGCCGAAGGATCGGGACGCGGACCGTTATGAGCAGGCCTATGCCTTCTGCGATCTCTTGGTCGTGGGCGGCGGGATTGCGGGGCTGCAGGCGGCGCTGGTGGCGGGCCGTGCGGGCGCGCGGGTTCTGCTGCTGGAGCAGGCCGCCCATTGGGGCGGGCGCGCGCCGGTCGATGGCGACGTGATCGACGGCAAGCCTGCCGGGGAATGGGTGGATGAGGCCGTGGCGGCGCTGGAGGGGATGGAGAACGTCACCCTGCGCGCGCGCTGCATGGCGGCGGGGGTCTATGACCACGGCTATGTGCTGGCCGATGAGAAGGTGGCCGATCACACGCCCGGCGACGGGCGGCCCAAGCATCGGCTGTGGCGCATCCGGGCGGGCAAGATCCTGACGGCGACGGGCGCGATCGAACGGCCCCTGAGCTTTGCCGGGAACGATATTCCGGGTGTGATGCTGGCGGCATCGGTGCGGGATTATGTGGTGAACTGGGCGGTGTCGCCGGGGGATCGTACGGTTGTCGTCACCAATAACGACGACGGCTATCGCACGGCGATCGCGCTGCGCGAGGCGGGGCTGGCGGTGCCGGCCATCGTGGATGCGCGGTCGGCCCCTGCCGGTGCGCTGGTAGAGAAGGCGCGGGCCTTGGGTCTGCGGATCGAGGCCGGGCGCGGGATTGCCAAGGTGAAGGGCGGCAAGCGTGTCACCTCGGTCGCCATCTGCCTGCAGGCGGGTGAGGGCGCGGTGATCGACGAGATCGCCTGTGATGCGGTGGCGATGTCGGGCGGCTGGTCGCCCGTGGTGCATCTGTGGAGCCATTGCGGCGGCAAGCTGACATGGGACCGGGTGCAGGCCTGTTTCCGGCCCGATCCGGGCCGCGCGCCGCTGAACCATGATGGCGGGGCGATGGTCTATGCGGCGGGCGCGTCCAATGGCGAGATGACCGCCGCCGCCGCGCTGGCCGATGCGACCGAGCAGGCCGGGGCGGTGCTGGCGGCGCTGGGGATGAAGCCCAAGCGCGCCAAGGCCCCCGTGGCCGAAGCGGTGGCGGAAGGGCCGATGGAAGCGGTCTGGATCATGCCACAGGGCGCTTCGGTCGAGCTGAAGTCCAAGATGTGGCTGGACTACCAGAACGACGTGAAGGTCAGCGACGTGCAGTTGGCCGCGCGGGAAGGCTATGAATCGGTCGAGCATACCAAGCGCTACACGACGTTGGGGATGGCGACGGATCAGGGCAAGCTGTCCAATATCAACGGTCTGGCGGTGCTGGCGGGCGCGTTGAACGCCGATATCCCGCAGGTGGGGACGACGACCTTCCGCCCGCCTTACGTGCCGGTCACGCTGGGTGCGCTGGCGGGCGAAGCGCGGGGCGAGATCTTCCAGCCGCTGCGGCGCACGCCGATGCATGACTGGCACGAGCGGAACGGGGCCTATTTCGAACCTGTTGGCCTGTGGCGGCGGCCCTATTGCTTCCCCCGGGCGGGGGAGACGCATGAGCAGGCGGTGCATCGCGAGGTGGTGAACACGCGCGAACGGCTGGGGCTGCTGGATGCATCGACGCTGGGCAAGATCATCGTGAAGGGGCCGGATGCGGGGCGTTTCCTCGACATGCTCTACACGGGCGTGATGAGCACGCTGCCGGTGGGCAAGTGCCGCTATGGCTTGATGTGCAACGAGCAGGGTTTCCTGTCCGATGACGGCGTGGTGGCGCGGATCGACGAGGAGACGTGGCTGTGCCACACCACATCGGGCGGGGCGGATCGCATCCATGCCTGGATGGAAGATTGGCTGCAATGCGAATGGTGGGATTGGCAGGTCTTTACCGCCAATGTGACCGAGCAATATGCCCAAGTCGCCGTTGTGGGGCCGAATGCGCGCAAGGTGCTGGAGAAGCTGGGGGGGATGGATGTCTCGAAAGAGGCGCTGCCCTTCATGACCTGGGCCGATGGCACCCTGGGCGGGTTCCCCTGCCGGGTCTATCGCATCAGCTTTTCGGGCGAATTGTCCTATGAGATCGCGGTCCCGGCCAGCCACGGCGCGGCCTTCTGGGAGGCGCTGCATGCGGCGGGGGCGGAGTTCGGGGCCATGCCCTATGGCACCGAGGCGCTGCATATCATGCGGGCCGAGAAGGGGTTCATCATGATCGGGGATGAGACCGACGGCACGGTGATCCCGCAGGATCTGAACCTCGACTGGGCGATTTCGAAGAAGAAGGCGGATTATCTGGGCAAGCGGGGGCAGGCGCGGAACTTCCTCGCCAGCGCGGACCGCTGGAAACTGGTGGGGTTCGAGACGCTGGACGGATCGGTTATCCCAGATGGCAGCTATGTCGTGGCGCCGGGGGTGAATGCGAACGGGCAGGGCAATACGCAGGGCCGCGTCACATCCACCTATTATTCGCCCACGCTGAAGAAGGGCATCGCCATGGGCCTGCTGCTGCGCGGCCCGTCGCGGATGGGCGAGGTGGTGGAGTTCAACACTGTCACCGGCGGCACGGTCAAGGCGCGGGTTGTGGATCCGGTCTTCTACGACAAGGACGGGGAGAAGCAGAATGTCTGAACCGAAAAGCGCCTTGGGCGGGGCGGTGTCGGAAGGGTTCGTCACCATCCGCGAGATCGGGCCGGTGGGGATGATCACGCTGCGGGCCAAACCCGATGCGGCGGGTCTGGCCAAGGCGGTGAAGGCGGCGGCGGGAACCGGCCTGCCGGAGGTGCGGCGGATCGTGACCGAGGGCGACCGCGCCTGCGGCTGGATGAGCCCGGACGAATATCTGCTGGTCCTGCCCTATGCGGCGGTGGGCGGCGCGCTGGAGGCCGTGGGCAAGGCGATGGCTGGGTCGCATCATCTGGCGGTCGATGTGTCGGACGCGCGGGCGGTGTTCCGGGTGGAGGGCGCGAAGGCGGAGCAGGTGCTGGCCAAGCTGTCGCCGGTGGATTTCGGCGCGCTTGCGACGGGCGAGCTGCGCCGGACGCGGGCGGCGCAGGTGGCGGCAGCGTTCTGGAAGGATGGCGACGGGTTTACCGTGGTCTGCTTCCGGTCGGTGGCGCGCTATGTGTTTGATCTGCTGGCGACGGGGGCGAAGCCCGGGTCGGAGCTGGGCTGACGCCCGGCCGTGCGGCGAGGCAGGACGGGAGATGGGGGGGGCTTGGCCCCCCTTTTTTCATCGGAGCGGTTGGCACGGCTTGGCTCTGACCGGGCGCCCCCCACCCCCGGCCCCTCCCCCGTGAAGGACGGGGGAGGGGAGGGCGTGTCCTACGGGGCGTTGCGGCGGGGGGCTTCCGGGGCATGGGTATTTGGGCCAAGGTGAAGCGGCCGGGATAGGCTTTGGCATGGGCTGTGAAACCGTGGCGCCCGGGCAACAGGCGGGGACGCTGCAGCGCGGCAGGGGCGGGCCGGACCGACGCGGGACCTTTGGCGGGTTGCCAAAGGCGCGGGGGTGAACCTTAACTCTGGTTAATTCGCAGTTGAGGATGTGCCATGGCGCGTATCGGAGTTCTGGGCGGGATCGCCGCCTTTGCCCTTGTCTTTGCTTTGCTGTTCCGGCTTCACCCCTATGCGATGGGGGCGGAGCGGATCACGCAATTCTTCATCACCGAGGACGGCTATCTGATGCTGACGCTGGCGCGCAATCTGGCGATCGGGCTGGGGTTGAGCGTGTCGGAGGGGACCATCGCCTCGAACGGGGTGCAGCCTTTGGCCACCCTGATCTATGCGGTGGCGTTCTGGCTGGTGGATGGCGACAAGCTGGGCGGCGTGTCGATCGTGCTGGGCCTGATGGTGGTGATCTGGATCATGGCGGCGCTGGCGGTGCGGCGCTTTGCGGGCGCGGTGCTGGGGCCGGATGACGGGGAGGGTTCTGGGCTGCGGGCGGGCATCCTGGCCTGGGCGGTGGCGGCGCTGTGGTCGGTTGGACCCCTGTCGGTCCGCCACAGCATGAACGCGCTGGAGACCGGGCTTTATGTGCTGTGCGTGGTGCTGTTCGTGCTGGTCTTTGGCCGGATCGCGGGGCAGGCGCGGCGGCTGGAGACGGGCGAGATGCTGACGCTGGGCGCGATGGCGGGGCTGGCCTTCTGGGCGCGCAATGATGCGGTGTTCCTGATCGCGTCGCTGTTCTTCGTGCGCTTTGTCTATGGCTGGACGCTGGCGGCGGTGGGGTTTGCGCGCGCCTTCTGGGAGGGGCTGGTCGCGGGCGGAGTGTCGCTGGTGATCGGCCTGCCGTGGCTGTTGCACAACAAGATCTATTTCGGGTCCTTCGTGCCGATCAGCGGGACGTCGCAATCGCATGCGGCGGCGATCGGGGGCAACCTCGACATCCTGCCGGCCAAGCTGTTCGAGACGATGTTCCCGATGCTGCCCCTGCCGGGCTTTGCTGAGACATCCCTGCCGGTGCAGATCGTGCTGAGCCTGATCGTGCTGGTGGTCTGGAGCACGTTTTTGTGGCGCATCTGGCGGGCGGGGCATCCGCTGCGGCTGGCGCTGCTGGGCTATTCGCTGTTCGGGGTGCTGCAGTGCTTTTACTATGGCACCTTCTTCGGCG
This sequence comes from Paragemmobacter ruber, assembly GCF_009908315.1. Classification (GTDB taxonomy): domain Bacteria; phylum Pseudomonadota; class Alphaproteobacteria; order Rhodobacterales; family Rhodobacteraceae; genus Paragemmobacter; species Paragemmobacter ruber. The sequence goes on along the minus strand of NZ_JAAATW010000003.1, from coordinate 466,357 downwards.
CCCCGCATTTCCTGTCGCGCTACCTGTTTCCGCTGAGCCCGCTTCTGGTGACGGCGGCGGTGGCGCAGCTGATCTGGCTGGCGGGGCGGCTGCGGCTGATGCGGCTGGCGGAGGCGGGGCTGGCGGCGTCGATCCTGCTGGGCGTGGCGCTGACCCTGAACCTTGCGCGGCCGGGGCAGAATGTGCAGGGGCATTTTCAGGTGGTGAACTGGGTGCGGGAGAATGTGCCCGAAGAGGATTGGGTGTCTGCGGTGCAGACGGGGACGCTGGGGTTCTGGCATGATCGGACGATCAACCTCGACGGCAAGGTGAACCCCGATGCGCTGGCGGCGTTGCTGACCGAGGGGCATTTCTTCAATTACGTCGTCCAGAACGAAAAGATCCGCTGGCTGGCCGACTGGTATGGGATGGCAGCCTTCGGCGAGGAACCGCGGGGCGGGTTCCGCGACGTGTTCGAGGTGGTGGTGGCGGATGAGGCGCAGAATCTGGCCGTGTTGCGGCGGGTGACGCCGGAATGAGGGTTGCCTGAGGGCGGTTCCATCGTGCCGCCGCGCAGGGCCTGTGCGGCGGGTGGGAGCCCAGTTGACGGGGGCGGGTCGCTTTCGCCCTTGACCTTGGCTTCCCATGGTCTCTTATCTGCGCCATCCCGTGACACGCGAACAGAGAGGAACCCTCCCATGGCTTTCACGCTTCCCGATCTTCCCTATGCCCATGATGCGCTGGCATCGCTCGGCATGTCGAAGGAGACGCTGGAATACCACCACGACCTGCACCACAAGGCCTATGTGGACAATGGCAACAAGCTGTTGGCGGCATCGGAATACGAGGCGATGAGCCTCGAAGACATCATCACCAGCACCTATCAGGCGGGTGCGGTGGCGCAGAGCGGGCTGTTCAACAACGCCTCGCAGCATTGGAACCACAACCTGTTCTGGGAGATCATGGGGCCGGGCGAAAACAAGAAGATGCCGGGCGAGCTGGAGTTGGCGCTGGCGGAAAGCTTCGGGTCGGTCGCCAAGTTCAAGGAAGATTTCGCCGCCGCCGGGGCCGGACAGTTCGGGTCGGGCTGGTGCTGGCTGGTGAAGGACAAGGACGGCGCGCTGAAGGTGACCAAGACGGAGAACGGGGTGAACCCGCTGTGCTTTGGCCAGACGGCGCTGCTGGGTTGCGATGTGTGGGAACATTCCTACTACATCGATTTTCGCAACAAGCGCCCGGCCTATCTGACGAATTTCCTTGAAAAGCTGGTGAACTGGGAAGCGGTCGCGGCGCGGCTGTGATCTGCTGCTGAGCATCGGGAGGGCCCGTCGCGGGGAACTGCGGCGGGCCTTTTCCTTTGTCGGGGGCGCGGGGGGGGGCAGACCCCCGGGGGCGCTTCGCCCCCCGGACCCCCAGAGGGTATTTTTTGCCAAGATGAAGGGGGGGCGGCTTTCCTTCGGAGGAGGGCGGTGCGAGGAAGGCCTATGGCGCGCGCGGGGGGCGGCACGCGGGGCGGGGATGGGGCGGTGAGCGAGGCGGGCAGGGGCATTCTTACGATCGTGGCGGCCTGCACGATCTGGGGGCTGGCGACGCTGTACTACAAGGTGATGGCCCATGTGCCGCCGCTGGAGGTGCTGGCGCATCGGACGGTGTGGACCTTTGTCTTCTTCGGTGTGCTTCTGGCGGTGCAGGGGCGGTTTGGGGCGGCGGTTGCGCTGATGCGGGGGCCGCAGCGGGGGCGGGTCTGGCTGGCGGCGGGGATCGTGGCGGTGAACTGGGGACTGTTCATCTGGGCCATTCAGGCGGGCCATGCGGTGGAGGCGAGCCTTGGATATTACATCTTTCCCCTTGTGACGGTGCTTCTGGGTGTCGTCGTGCTGGGCGAGCGGCTGACGCGGGCGCAGGCCGTGGCGGTGGCGCTGGCTGCGGGGGCGGTTGCGCTGTTGACCTATGGGCTGGGGGTGGCGCCCTATGTGGCGCTGGCGCTGGCTTTGACCTTTGCGCCCTACATGCTGATCAAGAAGCAGATGGCGGCCCCGGCGGCGGTGTCGGTGACGTCGGAGGTGATGCTTTTGGCGCCGCTGGCGGTGGCGTGGCTGGCCTTGGCGCAGGGCGGCGTGGTCGCAGGGGGCTGGTTCGGGCGGGATGTCTTTTCGACGCTGATGCTGCCGGTGACGGGGCTGATCACGGGCGGGCCGCTGATCCTGTTTTCCTGGGGGGCGCAGCGGGTGCGGCTGGCGACGTTGGGGGTGGTGCAGTACCTTAACCCGACCCTGCAGGCGGTGGTGGCGGTCGCCGTGTTCGGCGAGGCCTTCACCGGCTGGCATCAGGGGGCCTTCGCCCTGATCTGGGGGGCGCTGGCGATCTGGTCGCTGGAAGGGTGGCGTCAGGACAGGGCGGCGCGAAGCCGTTCGACCAGCGCGGGCACGTCGGGGACGGTGGCGAAGTAGTCGAGCATCGTCTCCTCGGCGAAGCCTTCGTCGATGACGTGGCGGGCAAGGCCGACGAGGGGTTGCCAGTAGCCATCGGTATCGAGCAGGAGGATGGGTTTGCGGTGCAGGCCGATCTGGCGCCAGGTCAGTACTTCGAAGAATTCGTCCAGCGTGCCTGCGCCGCCGGGCAGGACGACGATGGCGTCGGAGTTCATGAACATCACCTTCTTGCGTTCGTGCATATCCTCGGTGATCACAAGCTGCGACAGGTCGCGGCGGCCGCGTTCGCGGGCCATCAGATGGGTGGGGATGACACCCATGGTGGCGGCGCCGGCCCCCTGGGCGGTGCGCGCCACTTCGCCCATCAGGCCCACGTCGCCCGCACCGTAGACAAGGCGCCAGCCTTGGGCGGCGATGGCCTGCCCGAGATCGCGGGCGGCGGCGGCATAGGCCGGGCGCAGGCCGGGACGTGAGCCACAGAAGACACAGACGGAACGAAGCGGGGTCATGCGGCGGGCTTTCTGGGGCTGGGTGGTTGCCTGAAACCGGATTATCGGGCTTCACTATCTAAGGTGAAGAAGGGGCCGAGAACAGGCCCCGGCCGGGCGTGGATGGCAGAAATCCGCGGATCGGCCGGCAGGGAGATGGGGATACGGAATGAAGCCTTGGGCAGAGATGTCGGTGGCGCAGCGCGGCGGCGTGATGGGCAGCGTGGCGGCGGTGATTGCGGCGCTGTTTTACGGGGCCTGGACGGTGAGCCGTCCGGAGGCGCCCGAGGCGCCGGTCGCGGCAGAAGCCGCGCCCGCGCCGGAGGGTGCGGCGACGGCGGAGGCGGCGCCTGAAGCGGCGCCTGAAGCGGCGGTGGAGGGCGCGGTGGAGCCTGGGGCCGCGCCTGAGGCGGATTCGGTTGCGGAGGCGGTGCCTGCCGCGCCTGAGGCGACAGGTTCAACGACTGCGGAACCTGCTGCCGATGAATCGGCACCCGTAGAAGTGGCGCCCGAAGAAGTGGCGACCGCAGAACCTGCGCCCGCAGAACCCGCGCCTGAGGCAGTGGCAACGGAGGATCGGGCGGGCAGCGAGGCCGCGGCGGCGGCTGAGCAGCCGCCCGCGGTGCAAGTGGAGGCGCCAAAGCTTGATCTGGTGCGGGTGGAGCAGGACGGATCGGCGCTGGTGGCCGGGTCGGCGGCACCGAGGGCGGCGCTGTCGCTGCGCGTGACGGGGCAGGAGATCGTGGCGATGCCTGCCGATGGGCAGGGCAATTTCGTGGCCATGTTCAACCTTGCCCCAAGCCCGGCGCCGCGCGTGCTGTCTTTGGTGATGGAGATGCCGGACGGGACGGAGGTTCCCGCCGAAGGCACGGTTGTGATCGCGCCGACGGTGGCGCCGGTCGCGGTGGCCGGAACGGCGGCGACAGAGACAGAGACGGCTGCAGCGGAACCGGCACAGGTGGCCGAGGCGCCGGCCGCGCTTTTGGTGACGGAGGAGGGGGCGCGGGTGTTGCAATCGGCCAGCGACCTGCCGCCCGAGCTTGTGGCGAATGTGACCATCGACACGATCACCTATACGCCCGAGGGTGCGGTGCAACTGGCCGGGCGTGGCACGCCCGAGCGGGTGGTGCGTCTCTACCTGGACAATGCGGCGGTAGCCGAGGCGGCGATTTCGGGCGCGGGGGATTGGGCGGTGACACTGCCCGAGGTGGCGCCGGGGCGCTATACGCTGCGCGCCGATCAGGTGGATGCGGCGGGCGCCGTGACGAGCCGGTTCGAGACGCCCTTCCAGCGCGAGACGGTGGAAGCGCTGGCCGCAGCGGCGGCGGACGGTGAAACGGGCGGAGAGACGGGAGCGGGGGTGCCTGCGCCGGAGGCCGGAGGCGCCGCGGAGGGCGCCATGGCCGATACGGGCGTGGATACCGCCGTGGATGGAGATGCGGAGGCAGCGGTGGATGCAGGGGCCGCTGCTGCGCCGCCCGGGCCTGTGTCGGTGACGGTGCAGCCGGGCTTTACCCTGTGGCAGATCGCGACGGAGCAGCTGGGCGCGGGGGTGCGCTATGTGCAGGTGTTCGAGGCCAACCGTGACCAGATCCGCGATCCTGACCTGATCTATCCCGGGCAGGTCTTTGCCATCCCCGAGGCGGAGTGACCTTTGCAGGGATGCACAAATGGGCCTGCGTCCGGGGTGCTGGTGCTTTGGCGTGAAGCTGCGTAAGCAGGGTGCGAAAGGGACCCTGACATGCGCAAGAGCACTGCCACGAGCCAAGACATCCCGCAGGACCGTGCGGCCAGCGGCTGGGTGACCATTCGCCGGGTGTTGCCCTATCTCTGGCCTGCGGGCGAGGGATGGGTGAAGCGCCGGGTGGTCGGGGCGTTCCTGATGCTGGTGGCGGCGAAGATCGTGTCCGTCTCCACCCCGTTTCTGTACAAGGGCGCGGTGGATGCGCTGGCGGGCGAGGCGCCGGATACGGGCACGCTTCTGGGCCTGACGGCGGTGGGGCTGACCGTGGCCTATGGCGTGGCGCGTCTGGGAACGGTGGCGTTTCAGGAATTGCGCGACGTGATCTTTGTCCGCGTGGGGCAGCGGGCCTTGCGCAAGCTGGCGCTGGAGACGTTCACCCATATCCACCGCCTGTCGCTGCGCTATCACATCACGCGCAAGACGGGCGGATTGAGCCGCATCATCGAGCGGGGCGTGAAGGGCGTGGATTTCCTGCTGCGCTTCATGCTGTTCTCGATCGGGCCGCTGCTTCTGGAACTGCTGATGGTGGCGGTGATCTTTGCCGTGCTGTTCGGTTTTTCCTACATGGCGGTCGTGGTGATCGTGATCTCGCTCTATGTGGCGTTCACCTTCAAGGTGACCGAGTGGCGGGTGAAGCTGCGCCGCGAGATGAACGATCAGGACACCGATGCCAACCAGAAGGCCATCGACAGCCTGCTGAACTATGAGACGGTGAAGTATTTCAACGCCGAGGGGCGCGAGGCCGCGCGCTATGACCGGGCGATGCAGCACTATGAGGTGGCGGCGGTCAAGACGGGGCAGAGCCTTTCGTTCCTGAACGCAGGTCAGGCTTTCCTGATCACCACCGGGCTGGTGATCGTGATGTCGATGGCGGCGATGGGGGTGCAGCGGGGGACGCTGACGGTGGGCGATTTCGTGATGGTGAACGCCTACATGATCCAGATCACCATGCCTTTGAACTTTCTCGGCACGGTGTATCGCGAGATCCGGCAGGCGCTGGTGGATATGGGCGAGATGTTCGGGCTGCTGGGGCAGCCGGCAGAGGTGGTGGACAAGCCGGGCGCGCCCGCGCTGGTGGTGCAGGGCGGGACGGTGGCCTTCGACCAGGTGGAGTTCGGCTATGATGCCGCGCGGCCCATCCTGAAAGGGATCAGCCTGACGGTGCCTGCGGGCCACAAGGTGGCGCTGGTCGGGCCTTCGGGATCGGGCAAATCCACCATCGGGCGGCTGATGTTCCGCTTTTATGACGTGAATGGCGGTGCGATCCGCATTGACGGGCAGGATCTGCGGGATGTCACCCAAGGGTCGATCCATGCGCAGATCGGGGTGGTGCCGCAGGATACGGTGCTGTTCAACGATACGGTGCGCTACAACATCGCCTATGGGCGGGCCGATGCCACGCAGGATGAGATCGTGGCGGCGGCACGGGCGGCGAAGATCCACGATTTCATCATGTCGCTGCCCGATGGCTATGATACCACGGTGGGGGAGCGGGGGCTGAAGCTTTCGGGGGGTGAGAAGCAGCGGGTGGGCATTGCGCGCACGCTGCTCAAGAACCCGCCGATCCTGATTCTGGACGAGGCGACCAGCGCGCTGGACACCCAGACCGAGCGGGACATTCAGGACAGCCTGCGCGAGATGGGGCAGGGCCGGACGGTGATCACCATCGCGCACCGCCTGTCGACCATCGCGGATGCCGATCAGATCGTCGTGCTGGAAGCGGGCGAGATCGTCGAGCGTGGCACGCATGACGACCTGCTGGCGCGGGGCGGGCGCTATGCCGCTATGTGGGCCCGGCAATCGGCAGAAGAGGACGAGCCGCTGGCGGCGGAATAGGCGGGCTTGCGTCACGTCACCCGGGTGAGGGTGATCTGATCGGCGGTCAATGTGGCATTGCCCTGCACCAACGCCGCCACCACGCCATCGACAAGGATGGTGGAGCGGTTGGTGTCCGTATCACGCGTCACGGTGACCTCGGGCGGGGTGGTGCCGGTCCATTCCACCACCAGCCGGTCGCCCGTGGCATAATCGGTGACGGTGGTCACGCCTTCGGGGCTGCCCGCCGTTTCAACGATGAAATCATCCGCGCCCGTGCCGCCTGTCAGCGTGTCATTGCCGGTGCCGCCGATCAGGATGTCGTCCTCATCCCCGCCGGAGAGGCTGTCATCGCCTTCGGCGCCGGACAGAATATCCTGCCCGCCATCGCCGGTCAGCGTGTCATTGCCCTGACCGCCATCGAGCGTGTCTTCGCCCGCGTTGCCCAGGAGGGAATCGTTGCCGACGCCGCCATCGACCACGTCATCGTCATTGCCGCCCGAGACGGTGTCATTGCCCGCGCCGCCGAGTACGGTGTCATCGCCATCAAGGCCGAGGAGCAGGTCATTGCCATCCTCGCCCTGAACGGTATCGGCCCCGTCGCCGCCTGTTGCGGTGTCATTTCCGCTGCCGCCGGTCAGGAAATCATCCCCTGCATCCCCGGCCATGCCGTCATTGCCATCGCCGCCGGTCAGGCTGTCGTTGCCCGTGCCGCCGAAGAGGCTGTCATTGTCGCTGCCGCCGTCAAGGCTGTCATTGCCGCTGCCACCATAGGCGAAATCATCGCCCGCCTCGGCGGCGAGACCGTCATTGCCAGCGCCGCCATGCAGGCTGTCGGCGCCGGTGCCGCCGGTCAGGCCATCCTCATCCAGCCCGCCATGCAGGAAATCGGCACCCGTCCCGCCCGCGATCGTGTCACGCCCGGTGCCGCCAAAGGCGAAATCATCGCCATCGCCAAGCGCGAGGCCGTCATCGCCGCTGCCGCCTTCGGCCCAGTCGTCATCGCCCGATCCGGCGACGGCATCATTGCCGGCCCCACCGAAGAAGGCGAGATCGGTTTCCCCATCGGCGGCGGTGAGCGTGTCATCGCCCGCGCTGCCGCTGCGGGTGTCGGTGTAGTCGGCCTGATCAAAGAGCGCGGCCGCATCGGGATCGCCGGTTTCGCTTTTCGCGCCTGCGGTATCGGTGGTGGGGAGGTAGTCGTCATCGGGGCCATCGGGCGCCACGGGATCGGGGTCATCCTCGCCGGATACGAGATCATAGGCCACAAGCCCCAGCATGAGGAGCGGCCACATCATAAACTCGATACCCATGTCACGATCCGCTACTGGTTACATTCACACAATGACAGGCTGCGCGGCCGATGTGGAGAAATTTTGACCGCTTGGCGGTGTTGCCGGGGCAGGCGGGCGGATGTCGCGCAGGGGGGCGGCTGGATGGGGGCAGGGCTTGGCAAGGGTTCCCGCTTGCGTGTAAGACGGGGGAAAAGGACTGGAGAGGCGCGTGAGCAATCCTGACAGCTTCATTGATGAGGTGACCGAGGAGGTCCGCCGCGACCGGCTGTTTGCGCTGTTCCGCAAATATGGCTGGATCGGTCTGGTCGTGGTGCTGGGCATCGTGGGCGGTGCGGGCTGGACGGAATGGCAGCGCGCGCAGGCCACGGCCAAGGCCGAGGCTTTTGGCGATGCGGTGCTGGATGCGCTGGACCTTGGCGCGCCGGCAGAGCGTGTGGCCGCGCTTGGCACGATCCCCGCGGATGGCGAACAGGCGGCGGTGTTGCGACTGCTGCTCGCATCAGACCCGGTGGGCGACCGGGCGGCGACGCTGACCGCGCTGGAGGCGCTTGCGGCGGATGAGAGCCAGCCGCCCAGCTATCGTGATCTGGCCGTGCTGCGGCGCGTGGTCGTGGCGGGGGCGGATCTGCCCTTGGCCGAGCGGCGGGCGGCGCTGGACCCCATCGCCGCGCCGGGGCGGCCCTACCGCACGATGGCGCTGGAACAGTTGGCCTATCTTCTGGTGGAAGAGGGGCGTGATGCCGAGGCGATCACGGCGCTGACGGCGCTGATCAGCGATCAGGAGGCGCCGGGCGGCGTGCGGTCGCGCGCGCAGGAGATGATCGTGGCCCTTGGCGGCGATCCGGCGGCGGCGGAGGCCGCCCCGGCGCCGGAGGCGGCGGCGGATGATGCGGGCTGACGCAGGCAGGACGGCGGGGCCGCGTGGCCCCGGTGACAGACGGACGCAAGGCAACACGGGGGCCGGGACGGTGAAACGCAGGTTTTGGGTTACGATCTCGGGGCTCGCTATGGCGACGGCCCTTGCCGGCTGCGAACGGGAACTGATCCTGCCGGGCGAACGGTTCCCGGTGCGGGCCGATCTGGAGGCATCGATCCCGGTGGAGGGCCAGCCTGCGCCGGTGGCGCCGCCCCTGCGCCCGGAAAACCAGTCGGCCCCGATTTCGCTGCCCGGCGCGGTGACCAATGCCGAATGGGGCCAGCGCGGCGGCGCGGCCAACCATGTGCAGCCGCATGGCGCCTTGTCGGCGGCCCCGGCGCGTGTCTGGACTGCCACGATCGGCGAGGGCAACAGCCGCAGGAACCGGGTGAGCGCGGCCCCTGTGGTGGCCGATGGGCGCATCTACACGATGGATGCGGCGGCGGTGGTGCAGGCGACCGGCACGAATGGCGCGGCGCTGTGGCGCGCGGATCTGACGGCCGAGTTCGACCGGGATGGCGGCGTGTCGGGCGGCGGGCTGGCGGCGGGCGGTGGCCGCGTTTATGCCGCGACGGCCTATGGCGAATTGGTGGCGATGGACGCGGCAAGCGGCGGCATCGTCTGGCGTCAGCGGCTGGACAGCCCGGTGACGGGCGCGCCCACGCTGGCGGGTGGCACTGTCTTTGTGTCGGGGCGTGACGGTTCGGGCTGGGCCATCGCGGCGGATACCGGGCGCGTGCGCTGGACCGTGCCGGGCGCGGCGGGGACGACCGGGATGGTCGGCGCCTCGGGCCCGTCGGTGGGCGAGAATGTGGTGCTGTTCCCCTTTGCCAACGGGTCGATCACGGCGGCGCTGAAGGTATCGGGCGTGCAGGTCTGGCAGGCCCCGGTGACGGGCCAGCGCGTGGGGCGCGCCTATGCGGGCGTGACCGACATCACGGGCGATGCCGTGGTGATCGGGGATCGGACCTTTGTCGGCACGGCCTCGGGCCGGACGGCGGCGGTGGATACCTCATCGGGTGACCGGATCTGGACTGCGGTGGAAGGGGCGCTGAACCCGCCGCTGGTGGTGGGCGGATCGGTCTTCGTGGTGAATGACGAGAACCGTCTGGTGCGGCTGGATGCCGAGACGGGCGCGCTGATCTGGGCGGTCGACATGCCCTATTTCACCGAGGAAAAGCCCAAGCGTCAGGTGTCCATCGTGCCGCATTTCGGGCCGGTCCTCGCGGGCGGGCGGCTGGCGGTGGTGTCGGGCGACGGGCAGCTGCGGCTGTTCAACCCGGTGGACGGCACGCTTGTGGGCGGGGCAGAGATCCCGGGCGGGGCCTCGGCGCCGCCGGCGCTGGCGGGCGGGATGCTCTATGTCGTCAGCGCCAACGGGCAACTTCACGCTTTCCGTTGACGGCATCCCCGTGTAAGGGGTGCCTCTTTCCGAAGTCCGGAGTGGAAGATGAGCTTCACCCTTGCGATCGTGGGTCGCCCCAATGTGGGCAAATCCACGCTGTTCAACCGTCTGGTCGGCAAGAAGCTGGCGCTGGTCGATGACCAGCCCGGCGTGACGCGCGACCTGCGCGAGGGGGATGCGCGGCTGTTCGACCTGCGCTTCACCGTGATCGACACGGCGGGGCTGGAAGAGGTGACGGATGACAGCCTGCAGGGCCGGATGCGGCGGCTGACCGAGCGCGCGGTGGAGATGGCCGATGTCTGCCTGTTCCTGATCGACGGGCGGATGGGGGTGATGCCCAGCGACGAGGTCTTTGCCGATATCCTGCGCAAGAAGAATGCGCGCGTGATCCTCGGGGTGAACAAGGCCGAAGGGTCGGCGGGTGACAGTGGCGCGCTTGAGGCGTGGAGCCTTGGCCTTGGCGAACCCGTGCGGTTGTCGGCCGAGCATGGCGAGGGGATGGATGACCTCTACCGCATCCTGCTGCCTTTCCGCGAGGAATTTGCCGCGCGCGAGGCGGCGAACACGCCCGAGACAGAGGTGGACATCGCCGAAGAGCTTGGGGATGAGGATGTCGATCCCGTGGCCCATCGCCCGACGGCGAAAAAGCCTTTGCAGATCGCGGTGATCGGGCGCCCCAATGCGGGCAAATCCACGCTGATCAACAAGATCATCGGCGAGGACCGTCTGTTGACGGGGCCGGAGGCGGGGATCACGCGGGATGCGATTTCCGTGCGGTCCGACTGGCAGGGCACGCCGATCCGCATTTTCGACACGGCGGGGATGCGCAAGAAGGCGCGGGTGACCGAGAAGCTGGAAAAGCTGTCGGTGGCCGATGGCCTGCGGGCGGTGCGCTTTGCCGAGGTGGTGGTGGTGCTTCTGGACGTGGAGATCCCGTTCGAGGTGCAGGATCTACGGATTGCGGATTACGCCGAAAGCGAGGGGCGCGCCGTAGTGGTGGCCGTCAACAAATGGGATCTGGAAGACGAGAAGCAGGAAAAGCTGGCCGAACTTAAGGAGATGTTCGAGCGGCTTCTGCCGCAGTTGCGCGGCGCGCCCTTGGTGACGGTATCGGCCAAGACGGGGCGGGGGCTGGACCGGCTGCATGATGCGATCGTGCGGGCGCATGACATCTGGAACAAGCGGATCACCACGGCGCGGCTGAACAGCTGGCTGGGCGCGATGACCGAGGCGCATCCGCCGCCCGCCCCCGGCGGGCACCGGATCAAGCTGCGCTACATGACGCAGGTGAAGGCGCGGCCGCCGGGATTTGTGGTGATGTGTTCGCGGCCCGACGAGATGCCCGAAAGTTACAAGCGTTATCTGGTGAACGGTCTGCGCGACCATTTCGAGATGCCGGGCGTGCCGATCCGCATCATGTTCCGGTCGCAATCGGAGCGGAACCCGTTCAAGGACCGCAAGTTCCACACGCCGTCGCGCCTGCGCAAGCACAAGGAAGGGCGGAAGGACTGATCCTTTCGGGCGGGGTCACTCTTCGACAGGCCCCCCCACCCCCGGCCCCTCCCCCGCCTGCGGGGGAGGGGAGGGCGCCGTGAGGCGACCCGGGGGAGGGGGGCGGCCGCGGATTTGGGTATTTGGGCCAAGCTGAAGGGGGTTTGGATCAGGCGTGCCGCCGTGGCCGCAGGGTGAAGGCCACCAGCGCGATACCGAGACCGGCAAGGATGGCGACCGTCGGGTTGACCCCCGCATTCTTGACCGTGACGCCGATCAGCGCCCAGATGACCGTCAGGCCATAGACGGGCATGCGCGGCTTTTGCGCCTGCGTCCAGAGCGCGAGGCCGAGGGTGACGGCCAGCATCACCGCGGCGGATCCCGTATCGGGCAGAAGCCCGTAGCCCGACAGCACGACGCCGGTGGAGACGGAGGCGGCGGCGGTCAGCCAGCCGGCGAGGATGGCGATGGGGGCCGAGAGGAGCCAGCGGTCGGTTTCCGTGTCGGCACGCAGGAGCGCGGCGATGGCGGCCAGCGCCATGATCCAGATGGTGACGGTGGCAAGGATCGGGGCGACCGGCGCGATGGAGAGCCAGGCCGCGCCAAGCGCGACAGACAGGATCAGGGGCCAGCGCGGGGCATCCCAAGCGAGACTGTCGGCGTGGCGGAAGAGGCCCAGGCCTGCATGCAGGATGAGCCAGAGGTAGATCAGCCCCCAGATGGAAAAGGCATAGCCTGCGGGCTGGATCGCCGGTTCGGCGATCTGGACGGGGAAGAGCGCCGGGTCATAGCCGGTGAAGGGCGGCGTGACGAAGGGGGCCAGGCCGAAGGCGATGGTGACAAGGAGGAGGAGTGCGGCGCGGGTCTTCATGCGAGCGACCCATCGGGGGCGATCCGCGTCTTGCCGCCCAGATAGGGGTGCAGCGCGGCGGGTAGGGTGACGGAGCCATCGGCCTGTTGGCCGTTTTCCAGCACCGCGATCAGGGTGCGGCCCACGGCGAGGCCGGAGCCGTTCAGCGTGTGGACAAACTCGGGCTTGCCGCCTGCGGCCGGGCGGAAGCGGGCGTTCATGCGGCGGGCCTGAAAATCGCCGCAGACGGAGATGGAGCTAATCTCGCGATAGCGGTTCTGGCCGGGAAGCCAGACCTCCAGATCATGGGTCTTCTGCGCGCCAAAGCCCATGTCGCCGGTGCAGAGCACGATGGTGCGGTATGGGAGTTCCAGCTTTTCGAGGATCGCCTCGGCGCAGCGTGTCATCCGTTCGTGTTCGGCCAGGCTGGTGTCGGGGGTGGTGATCGACACCATCTCCACCTTTTCGAACTGGTGCTGGCGCAGCATCCCGGTGGTGTCCTTGCCCGCGGATCCGGCTTCGGAGCGGAAGCATTGGGTATGGGCGGTCATGCGGATGGGCAGTTGATTTTCCTCAAGAATATCGCCCGCGACGGTGTTGGTCAGGGTGACCTCAGACGTGGGCACGAGCCAGTAGCCATCGGTTGTCTGATAGCTGTCTTCGGCGAATTTGGGCAGCTGGTTGGTGCCATACATGGCGTCTTCCTTGACCAGAACCGGGGTCCAGGTTTCGGTCAGTGCATGGTCGTTCACATGGGTGTCGAGCATCATCTGCGCGAGCGCGCGGTGGACGCGGATCACCGCGCCGCGCAGGACGACGAAGCGGGAGCCGGAGAGTTTGGCGGCCGTTTCGAAATCCATCCCCGGCTTGACGCCTGCGATGTCGAAATGTTCGCGGGGGGCGAAGTCGAAGGCGCGGGGCGTGCCCCAGCGGCGGATTTCGACATTGTCATTCTCGTCGCGCCCTTCGGGAACATCCGCGTGCGGCAGGTTGGGGATGCGCATGAGCATGTCGCGCAGGGCGGCATCCTGTGCGTCTGCCTCGGCCGTAAGCCGGGCGATTTCTGCTTTCTTTTCAGCCACAAGCGCGCGGAGGCGTTCGAATTCGGCATCATCGCCGCGGGCCTTGGCGGCGCCCACGTCCTTGGACGCGCGGTTCTGGTCGGCGGTGGCGGATTCGGCGGCGGCGATCTTGGCGCGGCGGTCGGCGTCGAGAGCGAGGATGTCGGGCGAGGCAGGGGGCAGGCCACGGCGGCGCAGCCCTTCGTCGAAGGCGGCGGGGTTTTCGCGGATGGCGCGGATGTCGTGCATGGGGCGGCCCTTTTTCACCAGAACGCGGGTGGTATGCCCGTTTTGCGGGCAAAGGGGAAGGGGGCGGCAAGGCGCTGATCCTGCGGGGAAAGCCTGGCGGGAGGCGTGCCGGAACGCGTGCAGGAAGGTGTGCAGACAGATGTGCATACCGGATGGGGCTAAACTGGCCCTTGTCTTTGTGGTGTGCGGCGGGGTGCAGGGCGGGGGTCCGGGCAGGACGCGGGCAGGACGCGGGCGGGGGCGCGGGGACAGCGCGGCAGAGGGTGCGGGGCACGTTGGCCAGACCTCCGACGGCGCGCCGTGCATATGGGTGGATGTGAAGCCGGTGCGGGACACCGTCATGGTGAACCTGCCCGGCGGGATCGGGAAGGACCCCGGAAAGGATCACACCATCATCTCTGCGGGGGCGATGCCTGCGATCTGCCGCGATGTGCCGTTCACAGTTTCGACATCGCCTTCGGCAATTCGGTGTACGGACCTGTGGGCGGGCCCGTGACGAAGGCCTGGGACGCAGGCCCGAGACGGGGGCCGCGATGGTGCGCGAGGTGCGGCGGCCGGCGCGGCGCCATTGGATACGGACGCCCTCGATCCGGTTTCCGATCGAGGGGCTTAGCCATCTGCCCTTCTGGTGGTTCTCCCCCCCCCGCCTTTGCGGTGCAGCGGTCCTTCATCGCGCGCTGGCGCCGCACCGTGGCTGCGTGGTGCGAGATGATCGAGGGGGCGACCGTGCTGCACCGGTCCGAGATCGTGCGCCTGTTCCCGGCTGGCGAGATCTGGACCGAGCGGCTGATGTGACGGCCCAAGAGCCATGCTGTCATGCGGCTGTAGCGCGACTGTTCAGCGCCCCCGCGCAGGCCGGGATCGGGCGGGGGCTGGCAATCGGTCGGGGCGTTCATATATGGGCAGGGGTGCCGCCACGGGGCTGCCTTGCCTTCCCATGGCCCCGGCTTTAGGGTGCGCGCCATTCCGCCGGGGGGAGCCCGGCCCTGAGACAGTGAGAGGACGCCCATGTTCGCAACCCCCGCCTATGCACAGGCCGCCGGAGCCAGTGCCGGTTCTGCCTTTGCCTCGTTCATTCCGCTGATCCTGATCTTTGCGATCATGTATTTCCTGCTGATCCGTCCGCAGCAGAAGAAGTTGAAGGAACACAAGGCGATGATCGAGGCGCTGCGGCGGGGCGATCAGGTGGTGACGCAGGGCGGCATCGTGGGCAAGGTGACCAAGGTGCAGGAAGATGGCATGGTCGAGGTGGAGATCGCCGAGGGTGTGAAGGTCAAGGTGATCAAGGGCACCATCGCGCAGGTCATGAACAAGACCGAACCGGCCGCGGCCTGAGCCGGACCGGACGCGCGCCATGCTGAATTTCCCCCTGTGGAAGCAGATCCTGACCTGGCTTGCGGTGGCGGCCGGGTTGGCTCTGGCGGTGCCGAACCTGTATTATGTGCAGGTTGAGGCGCATAACGATGCGGCCAAGTCGGTGGAGGAGGCGGGTTTCGCCACCACCGAACAGCAGGCCGCGCTGGACCAGTGGCCGGACTGGATGCCGTCGGGTCTGGTGAACCTCGGGCTTGATCTGCGGGGGGGGGCGCATCTTCTGGCGGAGGTGCAGGTCACCGACGTCTATAAGGCGCGGATGGATGGGCTGTGGCCGCAGCTGCGCGATGCGCTGCGGGACGTGCGCGATCAGGTGGGCAGCGTGCGGCGGCAGCCGACGCAGGTGGCCCACGAGTTGCGCGTGGAGATCGAGAATGCGGCCGGCATGGCCGCCGCGGTGGAGGCGGCGCGGGCGCTGGCGTCGAACGTGATCACGCTGACCGGCGTGGGGCAGAGCGATCTGGACGTGACCGCCGAGGGCAATGTGCTGATCGTGCAATTGTCCGAGGCCGAGCGGGCGCAGGTGGACCAGCGCACGATCCAGCAATCGCTGGAGATCATCCGCACGCGGGTGGACACGGCAGGCACGCGGGAACCCACGATCCAGCGGCAGGGGGCGGATCGCATCCTGATTCAGGTGCCCGGCATCGGATCGGCGGCGGAGTTGAAGGCGCTGATCGGGACGACGGCCAAGCTGACCTTCAACCCGGTGGTGCGGCGCGGCACGTCCGAGGATCAGACGCCGGGGGCGGGCAATATCAGCCTGCCGTCGATGGATGAGGAGGGCGTGTGGTATACGGTTGAGGAAGTCCCCGTGGTGTCGGGCGAGGACCTGACCAATGCCAAGGGCGATTTCGACCAGAACGGGCGGCCTGCGGTTTCCTTCCAGTTCGATGCGCGCGGTGCGCGGGCCTTTGGCGATTACACGGCGCAGAACATCGGCGCGCCTTTTGCCATCGTGCTGGATGGCGAGGTGATCAGCGCGCCGGTGATCCAGAGCCATATTCCGGGCGGGTCGGGGATCATCACGGGCAACTTCACGGTGGAAGAGGCCAACCGTCTTGCGGTGCTGCTGTCGGCGGGGGCGTTGCCTGCGACGATGACCTTCCTTGAGGAGCGGACCATCGGGCCGGAACTGGGGCAGGATTCGATTGACGCGGGCCGGGTGGCGACGCTGGTGGCGGCCGGATCGGTTAGCGTTCTGATGATCGCCTCTTACGGGCTGTTCGGGGTGTTTGCGGTGGTGGCGCTGGCGATCAACCTTGGCCTGATCTTCGGGATCATGTCGATGATCGGGGCGACGCTGACGCTGCCGGGGATCGCGGGGCTGGTGCTGACGATCGGGATGGCGGTGGATGCCAACGTGCTGATCTATGAACGCATCCGCGACGAGATCCGCAACGGGGCCAAGAACGCGGCGCGGGCGATCGAGCTTGGGTTCGAGCGGGCGCTGTCGGCGATCATGGATGCCAACGTGACGACGCTGATCACGGCGGGCGTGCTGTTCTTTCTTGGGGCCGGGCCGATCCGGGGGTTTGCGGTGACGCTGGCCATTGGGATCGTGACATCGGTCTTTACGGCGATCAACGTGACGCGGCTGATCGTGACCTACTGGCACAACCGGCGCCGGCCGAAGACGCTGGTCGTATAAGGGGAACCGGATCATGGCATGGCGTTTCAAACTGGCCCCGGACAAGACGAGTTTCGACTTTTTCCGCTGGCAATGGGTGACCTTTGGCGGGTCGCTGATGCTTTCGGTGATGGCCATCGTTGCCTGGGCGGTGATGGGGCTGAATTACGGGATCGACTTCAAGGGCGGCACCACGATCCGCACCGAATCCACGGTGGCGGTGGATGTGGGGGCCTATCGCGACGCGTTGCAGGGGCTGCCGCTGGGCGATATCTCGATCACCGAGGTGTTCGATCCCAATTTTGCCGATGACCAGCATGTGACGATGATCCGCATCGCCGCCGAGGATGAGGCCGAGGCGGTGACGCCCGAGCAAATCCAGCAGGTGGAAGAGGTGCTGCGCGCGGCGATCGACCCGAACATGACCTTCCCCAGCGTGGAAAGCGTGGGGCCGAAGGTTTCGGGCGAGCTGGTCTGGACATCGGTGCTGTCGCTGATCGTGACGAGCGTGGCGATCATGATCTACATGTGGCTGCGGTTCGAATGGCAGTTCGGGGTGGGCGCGGTGCTGGCACTGCTGCATGACGTGATCATCACCATCGGCGTCTTTGCGATCTTCCAGATCAAGTTCGACCTGACCATCGTGGCGGCGCTGCTGACGATCCTTGGCTATTCGATCAACGACACGGTGGTGGTGTTCGACCGGCTGCGCGAGAATTTGCAGAAATACAAGCAGATGCCGCTGCGCGAGGTGATGAACCTGTCGGTGAACGAGACGCTGGCGCGCACCCTGATGACGGCGCTGACGACGCTTTTGGCGGTGGGAGCGATGCTGATCTTTGGCGGCGACGTGCTGCGCGGGTTTTCGTTGGCGATCTTTCTGGGTGTGCTGTTCGGGACCTATTCTTCGGTCTATGTGGCCAAGAACATTGTGCTGTTCATCGGGCTGGACCGCAGCGATAAGGCGAAGAAGTCCGGCACGCCGGACGAGTTCGCCAATATCGACGCCTGAGGCGCGGGGATGCGGCTGACCGAGATCAGCTATGGCACTGCCCAGCCGATCGAGGGCTATGGTCCGGGCTTCTTTCGCGTGGGCGGCCATGTGCTGCGCGGGGCCTGCCTGATCACGCCGTGGGATGCGGGGCTTTGGGGCGGGCTGGAGGATACGGCCACGCCCCTGTCGCTGGGCGGGCGGATCGACGTGCTGTTCCTTGGCATGGGGGCCGAGATCGCCCATCCCCCCCGCGCCTTTCGCGAGGCGCTGGAGGCGGGGGGCATCGGCGTGGAGGTGATGTCTTCGCCTGCGGCCTGCCGGACCTATAACGTGCTGTTGAGCGAAGGCCGCCGCATCGCGGCGGCGCTTTTGCCGGTGAACCCTGTGGTGGGTGGGCCGTGACGGCCGGGTGCCAAAACTTTTGGAAAAGTTTTGCAAATTCCTTGGAAGGAATTTGGGCGTGGAGGTGAGGGTCGATACCCTTGCCGTGGCGCGCGGGGGGATCCCCGTGCTGGAGGGGGTGACATTCCGTCTGCAGCCCGGGCGCGCGCTGATCCTGCGGGGGCCGAATGGCGTGGGCAAGACCACGCTTCTGCGCACCATCGCGGGCCTGCAACCAGCGCTGGAGGGCCGCGTGTCGGTGCCGCCCGAGAGCATGGCCTATGCCGCCCATGCCGACGGGTTGAAGGCGGTGCTGACGGTGGAGGAAAACCTGCGCTTCTGGGCGGCGGTGCATGGGCTGCGGGACGTGGAGGCGGCGCTGGTGGCGATGGACCTGTTGTCCTTGCGCGACCGGCGCGCGGCCAACCTTTCGGCGGGGCAGAAGCGGCGGCTGGGTCTGGCGCGGCTTTTGGTGACGGGGCGGGCGGTCTGGCTGCTGGATGAGCCCACGGTTTCGCTGGATGTGGCATCGGTCGCGCTGTTCGGCGCGGCGGTGCGGGCGCATCTGGCGGGCGGTGGATCGGCGCTGATGGCCACGCATATTGATTTGGGACTGGCGGAGGCGGACGTGCTGGATCTGGAGCCGTTCAGGGCGCGGGGCCGTGTGGCGGGCGGGCGGATGGGCGCGTTTGACGAGGCTTTTCAATGAGGGGGATGTCGCGCCTGTGGTGGCTGCGGACCGGGGGCTGTCTGCCCCCGGACCCCCGAGGATGTTTTTGCAACGGGGAAGTGGGCGGGGCTTTGGCTGCGGCCGGGACGGTTGGGCAGGCTTTGGCGTGGCGGGGGGGGCAGGCATGTGGGCGCTGCTGATCCGCGATCTGCGGCTGGCAGTGCGGGCCGGGGGGGGCTTTGGGCTGGGGCTCGCGTTTTTCCTGCTGGTGGCGGTGCTGGTGCCTTTGGGTGTGGGGCCGGAGGGGGATGTGCTGGGCCGCATTGCGCCGGGTATCCTGTGGGTGGGAGCGCTGCTTGCCTGTCTGTTGAGCCTTGACCGGATTTTCGCGCTGGATTTCGAGGACGGGTCGCTCGACCTGCTGGCGACGGCGCCGATCCCGCTGGAAGGGGTTGTGGCGGTGAAGGCCCTGGCGCATTGGCTGGTGACCGGGGTGCCGCTGACGCTGGCGGCGCCGGTGCTGGGGGTGCTGCTCAATCTGCCTGCGGCGGGCTATGGCTGGCTGGTGCTGTCGCTGGCCTTGGGGACGCCGGCGCTTTCGGTAATCGGGGCCTTTGGCGCGGCGCTGGTGGTGGGGGTGAAGCGGGGGGGGCTGCTGTTGAGCCTGCTGGTGCTGCCGCTTTATGTGCCGACGCTGATCTTCGGGGCAGAGGCGGTGTCGCGCGGGGTGGCGGGGCAGGCGGCGGAGGTGCCGCTGCTGCTGATGACGGGAATCACGCTGGGGGCGGCGGCGCTCTTGCCCTTTGCGGCGGCTGCGGCAATCCGCATCAACTTGCGATGAGCAGGGCATGGTAGGGAATTGAGGCCGGGGCCGGGAGGACGTAAGGAACGCCTATGTCGATCTGGGAATATGCCAATCCGAAGAAGTTCATGGCCAGCACGGGCTGGCTGCTCCCATGGGTGTGGGGGATGGCGGGGCTGTGCCTGCTGGTGGGGCTGATCTGGGGCTATTTCTTTACGCCGGATGATTTCCGGCAAGGGTCCACGGTGAAGATCATCTATCTGCATGTGCCGAGTGCGATGATGGCGATCAACGCCTGGGTCATGATGTTGGTGGCGAGCCTGATCTGGCTGATCCGGCGGCATCATGTGAGCGCGCTGGCGGCCAAGGCGGCGGCGCCGGTGGGGTTGACCTTCACGGTGATCGCGCTGGTGACTGGGGCGCTGTGGGGGCAGCCGATGTGGGGGACGTGGTGGGCGTGGGATCCCAGGCTCACGTCCTTCCTGATCCTGACGCTGTTCTATCTGGGCTATATTGCGCTGTGGCAGGCGGTGGAGAACCCCGATACGGCGGCGGATCTGACGGCGGTGCTGTGTCTGGTGGGGTCGGTCTTTGCACTGCTGTCGCGCTATGCCGTGCTGTTCTGGAACCAGGGGCTGCATCAGGGGGCGTCGCTCAGCCTCGACAAGGAGGAGAACGTGGCGGATGTGTTCTGGTTCCCGCTTCTGGTCTGTATCGCGGGCTTTGTGCTGTTGTTCGTGGCGCTGGTCCTGATGCGGACGCGGACGGAGATCCGGGCGCGGCGGTTGCAGGCGCTGATCGCGCGGGAGCGGCTGGCATGATGCCGGATCTGGGAAAGTATGCCTTTGCGGTGCTGGCCTCTTACGGGGCGTCGGTGGCGCTGCTGGCGGCGATCGTGGGGGCAAGCCTGTGGCAGCGGGCGCGGGTGAAGGCGCAGCTGCGCGAGGTGGAAGCACGGCAGGAGGGGCGCGATGGGTAGATGGTTGATGGCGCTGCCGCCGGTCCTGTTTCTGGGGCTGGCAGGGCTGTTTTATGTGGGGATGCAGCGGGAGAACCCCGATGACCTGCCGTCGGTGTTCATCGACCGGGAGGCACCGGCCGTGCCGGCGCAGGCCCTGCCGGGGATCCCCGGGCTGACGGCGGCGGATCTGCGGACGGGCGAGGTGACGGTGGTGAATTTCTGGGCGAGCTGGTGCCCGCCCTGCCGGGCCGAGCATCCGGTGCTGCTGGAGATGGCCGCGCGCGGCATCCGGGTGGCGGGTGTGAACATGATGGATGACGAGGGCGCGGCGCTGAAATATCTGGAGGAGGAGGGGAACCCCTTCTTTGCGGTGGGCTTTGATCCGCGCGGGCGGGACCGGGTGGAATGGGGTGTGACCGCCCCGCCGGAGACCTTCATCGTGCGGGGCGATGGGACGGTGGCCTTCCGCTTCATCGGGCCTTTGGTGGGGACGGATTACGAGGCGCGCTTCGTGCCGGCGCTGGAGGCGGCGCTGGCGGAAGAGGCATCGAGCTGAAGGCTGGCTGAGGCTGGGAAACTGAAAAGGGGGGGCTGAGCGGGCCCCCCCTTTCGACTTCCGCCCAAGGGTAAGCGGTCATCGGGAAACTGGTTACGCGCTCAGATCACACGGGCGGAGCCGTCAGATACCGGAAAGCACGAAAGCAAGGAGGGCGAATAGGAAGAGCCCTTCGCCCAAGGGCAGACTGAGGCCAGAGCGCAGCGATCGGCTTGCCGCCGGGGGAGGGGGGGTGAGAACAATCATCTGGCTTTCCTGGCGTGAGGGGACACTCATACGCGACAGGGAAAGCATAGCCGATTGCGGGCGGGAATCAGTCCGCTTTGTTGGAAACAGTCGGTTTCCGCGCAAGGGCGCGCGCGGCAGAGGCCGGGGCCTGCATACCGCTGCAATGCCCATACCAATGATCGGGAATTGCGGCAGGACTGGGGCGCAAAAGCGGACGCCCCGCGGCATTTCGGCCGCGGGGCGTTTGGTTCTGCAAGGCCCGTGCCGGATCAGGTGGGCCGGATCAGGCGGCGGCGAGGTCGCGCAGCACGTAGTGCAGCACGCCGCCGTGTTCAACGTATTCGATCTCGATCTCGGTATCGATGCGGCACTTGATCTGGATCGTCTTCGTGGTGCCATCGGCATAGGTGATGTGGCACGGCACGATGGAGAGCGGTTTCAGATCGCCTTCAAGCCCTTCGATGCTGACCACTTCATCGCCCTTGAGCCCCAGCGATTTGCGCGTGTCGCCATTCGTGAATTCGAAGGGGATCACGCCCATGCCGACGAGGTTCGAACGGTGGATGCGTTCGAAGCTTTCCGCGATCACGGCCTTGACGCCCAGCAGCGCGGTGCCTTTGGCGGCCCAGTCGCGGCTGGAGCCCGCGCCGTATTCGATACCGCCGAAGATCACCGTGGGGATGCCCTGTTCCATATAGGCCATGGCGGCATCGTAGATGGAGGTCTGCGCGCCGTCCGGGCCTTTGGTGTAGCCGCCCTCAACCGCATCCAGCATCTCGTTCTTGATGCGGATATTGGCGAAGGTGCCGCGCATCATCACCTCGTGGTTGCCGCGGCGGGCGCCGTAGGAGTTGAACTCCGACACCGGGACCTGGCGTTCCACAAGGTATTTGCCCGCCGGGGTCGTGGGCTTGAAGCTGCCCGCCGGGGAGATGTGGTCGGTCGTGATCATGTCGCCCAGAAGGGCAAGCACGCGGGCGCCAGTGATGTTCTTGATGGTGCCCGGGGTTTTCGACATGCCGCGGAAATAGGGCGGGTTCTGGATGTAGGTCGAGGTGGCCGGCCAGTCATAAGTTTCGGCATCGGTGACCTTGACGCCCTGCCATTTGGGATCGCCCTTGAACACATCGGCGTATTTCTTGAGGAATGCCTCGCGGGTCACGGTGGCGTGGACGAGATCGGCGATTTCCTTGTTGGTGGGCCAGATGTCGCGCAGGTAGACGGGCTGGCCGTCCTTGCCCGTGCCGAGCGGTTCGGTGGTCAGGTCGATGTTCATGTCGCCCGCCAGCGCATAGGCCACGACCAGCGGCGGCGAGGCGAGGTAGTTGGCGCGCACGTCGGGGGAGATGCGGCCCTCGAAGTTGCGGTTGCCCGACAGGACGGCGGTGGCGACGAGATCACCTTCTGCGATGGCCGCGCTGATTTCCGGCTGCAGGGGGCCGGAGTTGCCGATGCAGGTGGTGCAGCCATAGCCCACGAGGTTGAAGCCCACGGCATCGAGGTCTTCCTGCAGGCCTGCAGCGTTGAGGTATTCCGACACGACCTGCGATCCCGGCGCGAGCGAGGTTTTCACCCAGGGCTTGCGGGTCAGACCCAGCGCGCGCGCCTTGCGGGCCACCAGCCCTGCGCCGATCAGGACATAGGGGTTGGAGGTGTTGGTGCAGGAGGTGATCGAGGCGATCACCACCTTGCCCGAGGAGAGCTTGTAATCTTCGCCTTTCACGGCCACTTCGACGCCCATCGGGCGTTTGAAGGTGGCTTCCATTTCCTTGGCGAAGGAGGCCTTGGCATCGGTCAGCGGCAGGTAATCCTGCGGGCGTTTCGGCCCCGAGATCGCGGGGACGATCTCGCCCATGTCGAGATGCAGGGTCGAGGTGTAGACCGGATCGTAATCCGCGCCGCGCCACATGCCGTTGGCCTTGGCATAGGCTTCGACCAGCGCGATGCGGGCCTCATCCCGGCCCGTCTGGCGCAGGTAACGCAGGGTTTCGTCATCGACGGGGAAGAAGCCGCAGGTGGCGCCGTATTCGGGGGCCATGTTGGCGATGGTCGCGCGGTCGGCGAGCGGCAGGTTGTCGAGCCCTTCGCCGTAGAATTCGACGAACTTGTTCACTACGCCATGCTTGCGCAGCATCTGCACGACTTTCAGCACGAGGTCGGTCGCGGTGGTGCCTTCGCGCATGGCGCCTGTCAGCTTGAAGCCCACAACCTCGGGGATCAGCATCGAGACGGGTTGGCCCAGCATCGCGGCCTCGGCCTCGATCCCGCCGACGCCCCAGCCGAGGACGGCAAGGCCGTTGACCATGGTGGTATGGCTGTCGGTGCCCACCAGCGTGTCGGGATAGGCGACCTCATCGCCGTGCTGATCCTTGTCGGTCCAGACGGTTTGCGCGAGGTATTCGAGGTTCACCTGATGGCAGATGCCCGTGCCGGGCGGCACGACGCGAAAATTGTCAAACGCGTTCTGGCCCCATTTCAGGAACACATAGCGTTCCATGTTGCGTTCGTATTCGCGGTCCACGTTGGCCTGAAACGCGCGCGGGGTGCCGAATTCATCAATCATCACCGAATGGTCGATGACGAGATCCACCGGCACGAGCGGGTTGATCTTGGCGGCCGAACCTTTCAGCCCGAGGATGCCGTCGCGCATGGCGGCAAGGTCCACCACGGCGGGGACGCCGGTGAAATCCTGCATCAGCACGCGGGCGGGGCGGTAGGCGATTTCGCGCGGGTTCTGGCCGCCCATCTTGGCCCAGTCGCCGAAGGCGCGGATGTCATCGACGGTGACGGTCTTGCCGTCTTCGAAGCGCAGCATGTTTTCCAAGACCACCTTCAGCGCGGCGGGCAGGCGGGCGAAATCGCCAAGACCTGCGGCCTGCGCGGCGGGGATGGAGTAATAGGCGACGGACTTGCCGCCTGCGGTGAGCGTCTGGCGGGTCTTTGCGCTGTCATGTCCGACGGTGACGGTCATGCTTGCCTCCTGGCTATGGCTGGCGTTGGCGGACTGCCCCGGAAACAGGGCGGATGCGACATACCGGATGCCCGAAAGAATCTGGTCGGGCAAGGCGTCTGCATTGTTGTATGCAATTGTATGCCGAAAATCCAGCCCTGACGGGCAAGGTTTTTCACAGCCCCGCGCGCCATACGCGGCCGCGGGGGTGCGTGTTACAGGTCACAACCGCATGTGAAAATGCCCCGCGGGGCAATCGCAAAACCTTGATTGGCGACGCGGGCGGGCTTTTTGTTACACCCGGGGAAGGCTGGCGGCTGTTAGGGCGCGGGCCGGGAACGGGACGGAACGATCGGGAAGGACCAGATGCGACATATCGTCAGCGCCGCCTGCGGGGCGGTTCTGCTCCTTTCTGCGCCAGTGATGGCGCAATCGACCGAAGGGGTTGTGGTGGAGTTGTACACGAGCCAGGGCTGTGCCTCTTGCCCCCCGGCGGATGCCTTTCTGGCGGAGCTGGCCGTGCATGACGAGGTGATCCCCTTGGCGCTGCATGTAGATTACTGGGATTACATCGGCTGGACCGACAGCTTTGCCCAGGCCGCCTTTACCGAGCGGCAGAAGATGTATGCGCGCGCAGTGAAAAGCCGGATGATCTATACCCCGCAGATGATCGTGGGCGGGGTGGACCGGGTGGAGGGCAACACGCCCGACGCCGTGGTGAACCTGATCGGCAAGCACAAGGCGCTGGACCGGTCGGTGGAGGTGACGCTGGAGCGTCAGGGCGACCGGGTGGTGATCCGCGCCGTGGCCGATCGGCCGTTGTCGCAAGCGGCGGAGGTGCAACTGGTGCGCTATACGCCCGAGGCGGAGGTGACCATCGAGCGGGGCGAAAACGCAGGCCGCGTGGTGA
Organism: Paragemmobacter ruber; assembly: GCF_009908315.1. Lineage (GTDB taxonomy): Bacteria > Pseudomonadota > Alphaproteobacteria > Rhodobacterales > Rhodobacteraceae > Paragemmobacter > Paragemmobacter ruber. Next base: position 441,176 of record NZ_JAAATW010000003.1, on the reverse strand, counting down.
CCTATCACAACATCGTCACGGAATGGACGAAGCTGGCCGATTGGCCGGGTGTGGCGCCGCTGGAGATCGAGGCGGAGGCGCCGGGCGATGCGCCGGTGGTGGTGATCGTGCAGGAGCCGGGGCCGGCGGCGGTGCTGGCGGCGGCGCGGCTGCGCTAGGGCTGTGCCTGCCGTCTGGCGCGGGTTTCGCGATGCCAGATGTAGAGACCCGAGGCAACGATGATCCCTGCGCCGAGGAAGGTGAGCGCGTCGGGCCATTCATCGTAGAACAGCACGCCCCAGAGCGTGGCGAGAAGGATGCCCACATAGCCGAAAGGGGCGATGGCGCCCGCTTCGGCGATGGAGAAGGCGCGGATCAGGCAGATCTGCGCGGCGGTGCCAAGGCAACCCACGACAGCGAAGAGCCACAGATCTGCGGTGGCGATCGGCTGCCAGACCGCGGGCATGAGCGCGGAGGTCGCCAGCGTGCCGAGGAGGGCGCCGTAGAACATGGCGGTCCACGGGCTTTCGGTCATGCCGACCTTGCGCGTCAGGAGGGCCGAGGCCGCGTAGCACACAGCGCAGGCCAGCGGCAGCAGGGCGGCGGGGGTGAAGACATCCGCGCCGGGACGGATGATGATGAGCGCGCCGATCATGGCGGCGAAGACGCCCGCGAGGCGGCGGGGGCCGAGCTTTTCCCCCAGAAAGATCGCCGCACCAAGGGTGATGAGGACAGGGTTGATGTCGGCCAGTGCCGTCGCCTCGGCCAGGCCGATATGGGTGAGCGAGGCGAAGAAGAACCCGGTCGCGCCCATTTGGGTGAGCGAGCGCAGCGCATGCAGGCGCGGGTGGCGGGTGCGCAGGGCGGGGGCGAGGCGGATGTTGAGGATGAGGATGACAAGGAAGAGCTGCCCCGCGAAGCGCGCCCAGACGACCTGCGGCGTGGGGTAGCGCTGCACCAGCCCCTTGGCCAGTGCATCCATGGCCGTGAAGAGGAGAAGCGACAGGAGCATCAGAAGGATGCCCTGGCGGGTGGAGGCTTCGGTCGGCTGCTGCATGGATGGATCCCCTCGTCGGAGCGGACCCTAGGCGCGGCGGCGGGCGGGGGCAAGGTGGGGCGGGCCACGTTGCGGGGGGCTTGCGCCCCGGGGGCGGGGTGGGCCCAGGCTGTGGCAGGTGGTGCGCCTTGAGCGATGGGTGTTCGTTTGGCGCAGGCGCCGATCATCGCACAGGGTGGCGGCGGGTGGTGCAGGCGGGGCGGGATCACCCTTCATCCGTTTTCAGCGTGATCTCTCCGGATGCCTCAAGCTGGCGGATGGCGGCGGTGATGGCGGTGTAGGCGGCGTCTGCCTCTTTCGCGGGGACGGCGCCGCGGATGTCCATGTCATCGCGCAGCTGCTGGGCCATGCGGGGGGAGAGCGCGTCGAGGATCGCGGTGACTACGGGGGCGAGGGCGGGATCGGCCTGCGCGGCGGCAAGGGCCGTGATGATCTGGGCCGGGTCCACGGCGCGCAGGAGGCGCGGCATGTCCCGCGGCGCGATGCGGGCGGGGATATGGGCGAAGGTGAAGATGGCGCGGCGCACCTGTTCGGCAAAGGCGGCGTCGGCCTCATCCAGACCGGCGAGGACATCTTCGCGCGTGGCGGTGGGCGAGACGTTGAGGATTGCGCCGATCCTGTCCACCGGGCCGGTGGAGAAGGCGCGCGGGGGGCGGGCGTCAAGCTGGGCTACGAGCGCGGTGCCGATGCGGCGCAACGTTTCCGGCCCGGTGGCCGCGGTGCGCGACATGGCCAGCGCCACGCGGCGCGCGCGATCGCCCGGCATCTGCGCCAAGAGGTCGGCGGCGCGGGCGACGGGCAGTTTCGACAGCGCGACGGCGGCGGTCTCGGCCGCCTCATCCGCAAGGAGGGGCAGCAGTTCCTCGGGCGGGAGGGCGGCGATTCTTTCCCACGGGTCGCCCTTGGCGGTGGAGGCGGCCATGCGGCGCAGGCGGCTGGCGGCATTGGGGGAGATATGGCCATCCACCAGCGCCAGCGCCCCGTCGATCCCGTCGGGGAAGGTGAGGCCGGTGGCATCGAGCGCGGCGAGGAAATCATCCACCACCGCGGCAAGGGTGGCGCGATCCACCAGCCCCATGCGTGCCATCTGTTCGGCGAGCCGTGTCTGGTGATGTTCGGGCAGGCTGGTCAGGGGCAGCGGCGTGCCTTCGGCCAGAAGGAGGCGCACGATGATCGCGGCTTTTTCAGAGGGGGATGTCTGGCGCGGAACGATCGCCCCGGGCGCAGACCCCGGTGTCATGGCGACTGGTGTGATGCGTGCGAGTGCGACGGGGCTTTCGTCTTGCATCGTGGTCCTTCCCGAAGTTGTCTTCGGGAAGGTAGCGGGGCCGGGTTAACCGGCCCTTAGCGCGATCAGGACGTGGTCTGCGGGATGCAGGTGCCCGAGGCGGCGTCGTAGACCGTGCCCTCGGCGCAGGAGGAGGCGGATTGCTGGGTTTTCTCCCAGTTGCAGCCCCCGCCGGCGAGGGCGAAGGTCGGAGCGAGCGAGAGGGTCAGCGCAATGAATGTGGTCTTGATTTTCATGGGTCGTCCTTTGTTTGGCATGTGAATGTCAGCAGGGCGACCGGCGGTCGGAAAATCCGCATCCGGTACGTAACAAAAAGGGTAGCACGGAATCGCGCGATGCAAGGGCGGAAATTTCCGCCCCTGCGGGGAAGCGCCTCTCACGCTTGCGTGATCGGTCTCAGCTGCCGAAAACGCGGGCGAAGATCGTGTCCACATGTTTGGTGTGGTAGCCCAGATCGAATTTCTCTTCGATCTCGGCCGGCGACAGGGCGGCGGTCACCTCGGGGTCGGCCAGGAGTTCGGTCTTGAAATCGGCACCCTGTTCCCAGACCTTCATCGCGTTGCGCTGCACGAGGCGGTAGCTGTCTTCGCGGCTGACACCGGCCTGCGTGAGCGCGAGGAGGACGCGCTGCGACATGATGAGGCCTTTGAACTTGTTGAGGTTCTTCAACATGTTTTCGGGGTAGATGACCAGCTTTTCGATCACGCCCGCAAGGCGGTGCAGCGCGAAGTCGAGCGTGATGGTGGTATCGGGGCCGATGGCGCGTTCGACGGAGGAATGCGAGATGTCGCGTTCGTGCCAGAGCGCCACGTTTTCCAGGGCAGGCGTGACCGACATCCGCACGAGGCGGGCAAGGCCGGTGAGGTTTTCGGTCAGCACCGGGTTGCGCTTGTGCGGCATGGCGCTGCTGCCCTTTTGGCCGGGGCTGAAGAATTCTTCGGCCTCCAGCACCTCGGTCCGCTGCATGTGGCGAATCTCGATGGCGATGTTTTCGATGCTGGAGGCGATGACGCCCAGCGTGGCGAAGAACATGGCGTGGCGGTCGCGGGGGATCACCTGCGTGGAGATGGGTTCGGGGAGAAGGCCCATCATCTTGCAGACATGCTCCTCGACCGCCGGGTCGATATTGGCGAAGGTGCCGACGGCGCCGGAGATGGCGCCGGTGGCGATTTCGGCGCGGGCGTTGACAAGGCGGGCGCGGTTGCGGGCCATTTCGGCGTAGAAGCGCGCGAAGGTGAGGCCCATGGTCGTGGGTTCGGCATGGATGCCGTGGCTGCGGCCGATGCGGACGGTGTCCTTGTGTTCAAAGGCGCGGGTCTTCAGCGCGGCAAGCACCCGGTCCACGCCTGCCAAGAGCAGATCTGCGGCGCGGGCAAGCTGGATGTTCAGCGTGGTGTCGAGCACGTCGGACGAGGTCATCCCCTGATGGACGAAGCGCGCCTCATCATTGCCGATGATTTCGGCCAGATGGGTGAGGAAGGCGATGACGTCATGTTTGGTGACGGCCTCGATCTCATCGATCCGGGCGACGTCGAAGGTGACGTCCTTTGCCTTCCAGACGGCTTCGGCATTGGCCTTGGGGATGACGCCGAGCGCGGCCTGCGCGTCGCAGGCATGGGCCTCGATCTCGAACCAGATGCGAAAGCGGGTTTGGGGGTCCCAGAGGGCGACCATGTCGGGGCGGGAATAGCGGGGGATCATGGCGGGTCTGTCCTTGCGCTGCGTCGCGGGATGCGCGGACGCCTTACGCCGGGAGCGGGGGCGGAACAAGAGGCAGTTGCCCCGGGGAAAGGCTTTGGCGGTTGGGGCGGGGCGTGGCATGCTGCGGGATGCGGTGTGCAGGGAGGACAGCATGGTTGAGGTGGTGAAGGGGCGCGAGGTGACGGTGACCTTTGACGGGGCGAAATGCGTGCATTCGCGCAATTGCGTGCTTGGGAACCCGAAGGTGTTTGTCCCCAATGTGAAGGGGGAGTGGATCTTCCCCGATGCCGCCCCGGCGGAGGCGGTGCTGCGGATCGGGTTCAACTGCCCGTCGGGGGCGATCCGGGTGGCGCGCAATGACGGGGCGGGGTCGTCGGAGGTGGCGCCGGTGGTAAACACGCTGCGGGTGCGGGAGAACGGGCCCTATGCGATCGAGGCGCCGATCCTTGTGCAGGGGGCAGAGGCGGGGGTGCGCGCCACGCTGTGCCGCTGCGGGGCGTCGGCGACAAAGCCCTATTGCGACGGCAGCCATGTGGCGGCGGGGTTCACCGCGACGGGGGAGCCTGCGGCGAAGGAGAGCGCGGCGCTGGAGGCGCGGGACGAGGCGGTGTTGGTGGAGCCGCAGAAGGACGGACCGCTGAAGGTGGTGGGCAATCTGGAGATCGTGTCGGGGACAGGACGGACGGTGAACCGGGTGACGCAAGTGTGGCTGTGCCGCTGCGGGGCGTCGAAGAACAAGCCCTATTGTGATGGCAGCCACAAGGCGGCGGGGTTCGTGGCAGAGTGAACCGTGGATTGTGGTGATAATGTTAAGGTGGCACTTTCGGGCGCGGTCTTAACAAACTGATTTGACGCCTTTAATTCTGATTTTGCTGGCTGCGGCCGGGGCGGGGTGCATCCCCCGCCTCAGGCGCCCATCAGGGCCTTGTCGAATGGGTAGCGTGTTAAGTTCTCGCATCCGGTTTCGGTGATAAGCACCTGATCTTCCAGCTTGATCGAGAAATCGCCACCCTCCGGGCTGACCAGCGCCTCGACGCAGATCGTCATGCCGGGTTCGAGAACGGCGTCGAAGGCGCCTTCCATCCAGCCATCGGGATAGGTGACATAGGGCCATTCATCGCAGAGCCCGACCCCGTGCATCTTGCAGGAGTATTTCTGCTTCCAATACTGATCATCGAGTTGATGGCCGCCGAAGGTAAGCTCGCGGATCGAGACGCCGGGTTTCAGCCGCGCTTGATGGTCGCGGATATGGTCGAGCGCGTGGGCATAGGCCGCGATCATCGCATTGCTGGGGCGCGCGTCGCCCACCCACCAGGTGCGGCTGATGTCGATGCAGAAGCCGTAGGCGCCGATCAGATCGGTATCGAAGGCGACGATTTCGTTGTTCTGCACGATCCTTGGGCCACATTCCTGAAACCAGGGATTGGTGCGGGGGCCGGAGGCGAGGAGGCGGGTTTCGATCCATTCGCCGCCGCGGCGGATGTTTTCGGCATGGAGCACCGACCAGATGTCATCTTCCGAGATGCCGCCCTTGGGAACATTCTCACGGGTGAAGGCCTCCATCGCGGCGACGGCGGTTTCGCAGGCATGGGCGGCGCAGCGCATGGCCAGCATGTCATCAGGCCCCTTGATGGCGCGGGTGCGTTCGGTGACCTCTTCCCCCTCCATCACCTGAAACCCGATGGCTTCGAGCGCGCGCAGGCCGTGGATCATGATCTTGTCCACCGCAAGGCGGCGGTTGGTGCCGGCATGTTCGCGCATCAGATCATCCACCTGCTGGGCGAAGGCCTTGGCCGCCGCCTCGCCCCGGTCGCCGGTGGAGTTGTAGAAGAAGGTGGCGCCGGAGCGCAGTTCGCGGACGATCGGGTTGAAGGTCACGAGGAAGGGGGAGTTCTTGTATTCCCACATCACCATATGCCCATCCGCCATGAGAAGACAGGCGCGGAAGGGGTTGTGGGTGTTCCACAATTGCATGTTGGTGGTATCGGTCGCGTAGCGGATGTTTAGCGGATCGAACATCAGGAGCCCGCCGTAATCGCGCGCCTGCAGCGCGCGGACCAGACGATCCCAGCGGTAGTGGCGCATGGCATCGAGATCGGGCGGCGTGAGGCCCGCGGCCTGCCATTCCGCGAAGGCAAGCTGGGTGGGGCCGATCTCTACCCGGTTGTTGTCATTGGGGCTGCCATCGGCAAGGCGGGGGCCGCGGGTCGGGTCGATCTTGCGGCGGTCGGCGTGGTGCTGGTTCATGGCGTGGCCCCCCTGATGACTAAGGGGAATGGTCGGGCAGGCGTGGTCTGGGCGATTGCCTGAGGGCGACGTGGCGCGCGTCGCATTTGGCCGGGCTTGATGGGCGGGGGCGGGGACGCTAGGCAGGGGGCATGAGAGAGCCGGTTTTTCACGATGCCCTGCCGCATATGCCCTGGACGGATGCCCGCACCTGGCGGCTGCCGGGGATGCTGCCCTGCGAGGCGGAGGACTGGATCCGGCAGGATGAGGCCTTTGCGGGCCAGATGGCCGAGCGGGACTGGCTGATCGCCACGCGCCAGCCGCTTGTCCATGCGCTGTTGCCCGAGGGGCGGGCGGCGGCGGCGGAACTGCTGGCGGTGGTGCTGGACCTGCTGGCGCGGCGGCCCGGCTATGGGGTGGCGGGGGACCGCGTCACGCGGCCCGATGGGGCAGTGGTGCGGGTGGACGCGGCCTTTCCCATGGTCACGCTGGGGCGGCTGGTGCAAGAGGACCTGTGCCTGATGCAGAAGCAGGGCGAGGAGTCGGTGCTGACCGGGGCGATCCTGTGCTTTCCGGCAAGTTGGACGCTGTCCCAGAAGATCGGGCGCCCGATGACCGGCATCCACAAGCCGGTGCACCATTACGACGAGGATATCGCGCGGCGGGTGCAGCGGCTGTTCGATATGGTGCGCGTGGGCCAGCCGTTGGAGCGCTATAATGCGCTGGTCTATGACGATCCGGCGCTGCACAACCCGCGGCTGGAATTCGACAAGCGGCCCTATGCGGTGGAGCGGCTGTACATGCGATCGGAGCGGCAATGCATCCTGCGCCTGCCCCAGACGCAGGCGGTGGTGTTTTCCATCCACACCTATCTGGTGCCGATGGCGCGGTTCTCGGACGCCGAACGCGCGGGCATGGTGGCGGCGGGGCTGTAGCGCCCCCCCCCGCACCCCCGCGTCAGATCACCGACAGGACGGCATCCAGCCCTGCGACTTGGCCAAAGGCCAAGAGCGTGCAGGTCAGCGCCATGACGCGGCTGGAGGCGGTCACATCGCCCCCGCGCAGCAGCGAATGGGTGAGCATGGCCGCGCCCATCGGCAGGTAGACCATCATCAGCGTGACATCGAGCGTGGAGGCGGCCAGTCGCATGCGCACGTTCTGGCCGGTGCTTTCGGGCGCCTCGGGGTATAGGGCGCTGCGGATGCGGGTCAGATCGGGCGTCTTGGGGGCGGTCTTGGCGCCAAGGCTGGGGCGCGGCTGATCGGGTTGGCTGTTGGCGGGCTGAAGCGTGGCGGCGCGGGCGCGTTCGGCCTTGGCCGCCTTGATTGCCATGGCCTTTTCGACAAAGGACACGGGCATGCCGCCATCGACCTCGGGGAAGGCGCGGATCGCCTCGGCCGGGGGGGAGCGGCGGGTGAGGGGAAAGGCCGTGCGCGTGCCGTCGAAATCGGGCAGGCGGTCGAAGAGATCGTCCACCAGATCGGCTGTGACGGGACCGGCCACCTGATGCCAGAGCGTTTCGCGCGGGGCAAAGCGCGCGCGGAGCCGGTCTGCGATGAGATGGCAGAGGTCTTCGTAGCGGCGGCGATCGCGCGGATCGTCGCGGCCATGGGGGCCTGGGCCGACCGAGATCATCAGGCTGGACGGCAGGCCGAGGGCGGCCTCGCCGGTATAGGACAGGGTGAAGCGCACGCCGTGGAGATCGACAAAGACCAGATCTTCGCAGTCCCAGGTGATGTGGCGATCCCCCGCGCCAGAGCGGGCCAGCGCCTCATCCAGTTCGCGCACGAGAAGCGGAAGTTTGAGCGCAGGGTCGCGATCGAAGACGAACTGCGCGATGGTGCTGTCGTCGAGTGCCATGGTCTTGCCCCAGTTATCCAAGCCGTTTGATTCAGCTCTTGTCACCGTCAGGTTGATCCCGAATTGCGCCGATTTTCGGGTGGCTTTGCGGAACTTCACGAGAACGGTGCCGTCTTTTGCCCGATTGTTGCCCGATTTGCGGCTTTCGCGCGGAAAACCGCCGATCCGGGTGGCTTTGTTTTCGATCCGTGGCCGATCCCTCTGCCGGGCAAGCGTGGGGAGCGGGGGGGTGCACAACACAAGGATGTGGCGCTGGCCCCCTACATCAGATCGCGCGGGACTGTCTGGGCCAGCACGAGGATCAGCGCGGTGATCGCCGCCGCCCGTGCGGGCAGGCGCAGGGGGCTGACCATCAGGCGGCGCAGCGCGGGCAGGAGCGCGGGGAAGCGCGGCGCGCGCGGCCGGGTCAGCGCGCGGTGCAGTGTGAGCAGGGTCCGCATCACCGCCAGCGCCATGATCAGTGCCACAAGCCGGGCGAGGATCGGGGCGCGGGCCGGGATGGGCGAGGTGGCGGTTGCCTCGGCCGCGTCGGCCGTGTCGGGCAGCGGGGCGTAGAGCGCATCACGGATCTGGTGCAGGTGATCCTGCAGCGGATCGTGGATCGCGGCGATCTCGGGCCGCGGGCGTGGCGTGCGCCGGGTGACGGCGATCTGGCGCACGGCACGGCGCGGCGTCACGGGTGCGGCAGGCGTGGCGGTAGAGGGGTCTGCCACGCTCTCGGGGGCGGTCATGGTCATCGCGGGCGGGGTCGCGTCGGGCAGGACTGCGGGGGCGGTCTCTGTTGCTTCGGTTGCGGCAAGCGGTGCATCGGGTTCGGCCCCGTCATCATGCCAGAGATTGCGCGCCTCGGGCGGAAGCGTGGCCTCATGGGCGGCCAAGCGGGCGAGGGCGCGGGCGCGGCTGCGTTGCAGGCGCGGGTCGATGTCGGCGCCCGAGAGAGTGTTGCTGTCGAAGACGCCGTCAAAGAGGTTGGGCGCGGGCAGGGCGATCCGGCCCGGTTCCGGCGTCTCGCGCGCGAAGGTGAAGCGCATGGGGCGGCGCGGGGTGATGGCGCGGGCTTCGGTCGGCAGGGCGGCGGTGTCTTCGCCTGATTCGAGGAAAAGGCTGTCAGAGCCTGCGTCCATGATATCATCGGCGCGCGACTCACCCCCTGCGGATGGGGCATCGGCAAGGATCGGCAGCGCGACGGGGGCGATGACCCCGTCTGTGCGCGAAAAATCGGCGGCGATGCGGGCTTCCTCTGGCATGAAGCTTGCAGAGGGGAAGCCGAAGGCGGCCAGCGCCGCCACGCCCGCCGTGATGCCCGGTGCGCCGGCATCGGACAGGGGCGGAAGGCAGAACTCGGTGCCCTGTGCGGCATCGTTGACAAGATCTGACGAGGGTGCGCTGCGGCTGCGGCGCGCCCCGTGGGAGGATTGGAATTCGGGCACGAGGAAGAAGGAAGCGTCACTATCCAGCATGGCGGCATCTCCTTTAGGTTTAGTTAACCGAACCACCGAATCGTGACGAGATTTTGCGCTTTCTGTGGCGCGTCTTGGCGTATTGCCTGCAAATGTTGATGAGCCCGCCGGGCGGTGATTCCGGGTTTGCCCGATGCTGGCCCGAAACCTGTGGCAGGAATGGGAAAAGGCCGCCCGATTGGGGCGGCCTTTCCTTTTTTCGCACCGATCCGAAGGATCAGCAGGAATAGTACATCATGTATTCCACCGGGTGCGGCGTGTGTTCGAAGGCATAGACCTCTTCCCACTTCAGCGCGATGTAGCCTTCAAGCTGATCCTTGGTGAAGACGTCGCCCGCGAGCAGGAATTCGTGATCCTTTTCCAGCTCTTCCAGCGCCTCGCGGAGCGAGCCGCAGACGGTGGGGATGGCGGCCAGTTCTTCGGGCGGCAGATCGTAGAGATCCTTGTCCGAGGCGGGGCCGGGGTCGATCTTGTTCTTGATACCGTCAAGGCCCGCCATCAGCAGCGCCGAGAAGGCCAGATAGGGGTTGGCCGACGGATCGGGGAAGCGTGCTTCAACCCGCTTGGCCTTCGGGCTTTCGGTCCACGGGATCCGGACGCAGCCCGAGCGGTTGCGTGCGGAATAGGCGCGCAGGACCGGGGCCTCGAAGCCGGGGATCAGGCGCTTGTAGCTGTTGGTGGAGGGGTTGGTGATCGCGTTCAGCGCCTTGGCATGCTTCAGGATGCCGCCGATGAAGTAGAGCGCTTCCTGCGACAGGTCGGCATACTTGTCGCCTGCGAAGAGCGGCTTGCCGTCCTTCCAGATCGACATGTTCACGTGCATCCCCGAGCCGTTGTCGCCCTTCATGGGTTTGGGCATGAAGGTCACGGTCTTGCCATAGGCGGCCGCGACGTTGTGGATGACGTATTTGTATTTCTGGATGTTGTCGGCCTGCTGGGTCAGCCCGCCGAAGATCATGCCCAGTTCGTGCTGGCAGGTCGCCACTTCGTGGTGGTGCTTGTCAACCTTGATGCCCATCCGCTTCATGGTGGAGAGCATCTCGCCGCGCAGATCCTGCGCTTCGTCGATCGGGTTCACCGGGAAGTAGCCGCCCTTGTAATTGGCGCGGTGGGCGAGGTTGCCGCCTTCCATCACAGTGTCGGTGTTCCAGGCCGCGGCTTCGGCGTCGATCTGGTAGGACACCTTGTTGGGTGCCACCGAGTAGCGGACGTCGTCGAAGATGAAGAATTCGGCCTCGGGCCCGAAATAGGCCGCGTCACCGATGCCGGAGGATTTCAGATAGGCCTCGGCCTTGGCGGCGGTGCCGCGCGGGTCGCGGGAATAGGCCTCGCCCGTGTCGGGTTCGACGACGTTGCAATGCACGCACATCGTCTTTTCGGCATAGAACGGGTCGATATAGACCGAAGAGGCATCGGGGATGAGCTTCATGTCGGACTGGTCAATCGACTTCCAGCCGGCGATGGAGGAGCCATCGAACATGAAACCTTCTTCGAAGAAGTCTTCATCCACGAGGTCTGCCACCAGGGTGACGTGCTGAAGCTTGCCCTTCGGGTCGGTGAAGCGGATGTCGACATATTCGACCTCCTCGTCCTTCATCAGCTTCAGAGCATTCTTTACTGCGCTCATCATCATGCCTTTCGGTTTGGGTGTTGCAGGTGCCGGGCCGCCAAGCGGGCGGTCGGTATTCGTCAGACCGCGTCGTCGCCGGTTTCGCCGGTGCGGATGCGGATGGCCTGTTCGATGGGGGTGACGAAGATCTTGCCGTCGCCGATCTTGTCGGTGCGGGCGGCCGAGACGATGGCGTTGATCGCCGCATCGACCATGTCATCGGTCAGCACGACCTCGATCTTCACCTTGGGCAGGAAGTCCACGACATATTCGGCGCCACGGTAAAGCTCGGTATGGCCTTTCTGGCGGCCGAAGCCTTTGACTTCTGTCACCGAAAGGCCCTGGATGCCGGCCTCTTGCAGGGCTTCCTTCACCTCGTCCAGCTTGAACGGCTTGATGATCGCCTCGATCTTCTTCATGGGCCGACTCTCCCCCCGTTTGGCTTGCCAAGGACGTCTGACCATGTTCGCATGGGGGCCACAATTGCGGGCGGGCCGGATCGGGCGCTTCGCCATGGGTTTCCGGGCGGCGTGATTAAAAATTGTGCAATAAGCCTTTCCGGTGTGCGGTTTGCGAATGAAATGGGCGGGAAAATGACGGAATTGCTGACCTCTGCCCAAATGCGCGCCATCGAGGCGGCGGCGATTGCCAGCGGTCAGGTGACCGGGCTGGAGCTGATGGAGCGCGCCGGGCGGGGGGTCGTGGAGGCGATCTTTGCGGAATGGCCGGAGTTGCGAGCGGGGTCGTTCCGGGCGGTGGTGCTGTGCGGACCCGGCAACAATGGCGGCGACGGGTTCGTGGTGGCGCGGCTGCTGAAGGAGTGGGGGTGGGAGGTGGAGGTGTTCCTCTACGGTGACCCGGAGAGGATGCCGCCGGACGCGCGGGTGAATTATGAGCGGTGGGTGGGGATGGGGGAGGTGCGGGACATTTCCGCCAAGGATTTCAGTCGCGACGATTTTGACCGCTTTTGGCAAGCCGATTTGGTGGTCGACGCCCTGTTCGGCATCGGACTTGCGCGCCCGGCACCGCTTCTTGAACCCCACAACTATGTGTTGCACCGTCTCTTCAACGACAGTCTTTGGTGGGTTGGGAAGCAGGATCCTGCAAAGATCGTTGCCATTGATCAACCATCGGGGATGTGTGCCGACTCTGGACGTGAGTTGCGGGATGCCAATGGCGAAGGGCCCGATGAACCCTATGCCGCCTATCTGACGGTGACCTTCCATCGACCAAAGGTGGGTCACTTTCTAGAGGACGGTCCCCGCTTTTGCACAAAGCTGAAAGTAGTGGATATTGGTTTGGCTGGTTCGAAGTTCGAAGATTGCGTGACGTCACACCCGTTGCGGAACGGGACATACCTTACGCGGTCGCCCGAAGCTGACTTTGAGGCCATGCAGCGGCTCCGACGTGCCGAGGGCGGTCACAAATACACCCACGGCCATGCTTTCATCCTCTCCGGTCCGTCCGGTCGCGGCGGCGCGGCGCGGCTGGCGGCGCGGGGGGCGTTGCGGGTAGGCGCGGGGCTGGTGACGGTGGGGTGTCCAGCAGAGGCCTTGGTCGAGAACGCGGCGCGGCTGGATGCGGTGATGCTGCGGGTTGTGGAGGATGGGGCGGCGCTGGATGCCGTGCTGGAGGATGGGCGGATCGGGGTGGTCTGTCTGGGGCCGGGGCTGGGGACCGGGGCGCGGGAGGCGGGGCTGGTGGCGGCGGCTTTGGGCGCAAGGGGGGCGGAGCGAGCCGCGTCTCTTGTTCTGGACGCGGATGCGCTGACGATCCTGTCGCGGGAGGCGGGGTTGTTCGGGGCGCTGCATGGGCGCTGTGTGCTGACGCCGCATGGCGGGGAGTTTGCGCGGCTGTTTCCGGATATTGCGGAGAAGCTGGCGGTGCCTGCCACCAAGGGGCCTGCTTATTCCAAGGTGGATGCGACGCGGGAGGCGGCGGCGCGGGCGGGGTGCGTGGTGCTGTTCAAAGGGGCGGATACGGTGATTGCGGCACCCGATGGGCGCTGCGCGGTGAATTCGGCGCATTATGAGCGGGCGGCGCCGTGGCTTGCCACGGCGGGGTCGGGGGATGTGCTGGCGGGCTTCATCGCGGGTCTGATGGCGCGGGGGTTTTCGCCCTTCGATGCGGCCTGCACGGGGGCCTGGCTGCATGTGGAATGCGCGCGGGAGTTCGGGCCGGGGCTGATCGCGGAGGATTTGCCCGAGATGCTGCCTGCGGTGTTCCGGCGGTTGGGAGTGTGAGGCCAATTTTCTTCGAAGAAAATTGCAAATTCCTTCGAAGGAATTTGGGTCGCGGAGGCGGGCGTGGTGCTTGGCATTTTCCTCTCGCATCCCCCTTGGTGCTTTGCTAGAAGGGCGCGGAATTTTCAGGGCGCGTCTGGGCCGGACCTGAGGGGACGGACTGGCGGGCTTTGAGCAATTTGCGGGCGTGGCGGAATTGGCAGACGCACCGGATTTAGGTTCCGGCGCCTTACGGCGTGGGGGTTCAAGTCCCTTCGCCCGCACCAGGGATGAGATGAGAAGGACGGAAACATGCAGGTCACCGAGACCCTGAACGAAGGTCTGAAGCGCGCCTACACCATCACGGTGACGGCGGCCGAGCTGGAGGCGAAGGTTCAGGAAAAGCTGGTCGAGGCGCAGCCCGAGATCGAGATGAAGGGTTTCCGCAAGGGCAAGGTGCCGCTGGCGATCCTGAAGAAGCAGTTCGGTCAGCGCCTGCTGGGCGATGCGATGCAGGACGCGATCGACGGCGCGATGAAGGACCACTTCGACAAGACCGGTGACCGCCCGGCGCTGCAGCCGGAAGTGAAGATGGTCGATGGCGAGTCCTGGTCGGAAGGCAAGGATGTCGTGGTCGAGATGTCCTACGAGGCGCTGCCGCCGATCCCGGATGTGGATGCGGGCAAGATCACGCTGGAGAAGCTGGTCGTGAAGGCGGCGGATGCGGATGTGGAAGAGGCGCTGAAAAACCTCGCCGCGACCGCGCAGAATTTCGAGGACCGCAAGAAGGGCGCCAAGGCCAAGGATGGCGATCAGGTCGTGATCGACTTCAAGGGTTCGGTCGATGGTGAGCTGTTCGAGGGTGGCTCGGCTGACGATTATGCGCTGGTGCTGGGGTCGAAGTCGTTCATCCCCGGGTTCGAGGATCAGCTGATCGGCGCCAAGGTGGGCGACGAGGTTGCGGTGAACGTGACCTTCCCCGAGGAATATGGCGCCAAGCATCTGGCCGGGAAAGCGGCGGTCTTTGCCTGCACCATCAAGGCGGTGAAGGAGCCCAAGCCCGCCGAGATCGACGACGAGCTGGCCAAGAAATACGGGGCCGAGGATCTGGCCGCGTTGAAGGGCCAGATCGCCGAGCGGCTGGAGGCGGAGTACAAGGGCGCCTCGCGCGCGGTGCTGAAGCGGGCGCTGCTCGACCAGCTGGATGCGCAGGTGAAGTTTGACCTGCCCGCGCGTCTGGTGGAGGCGGAAGCCGCGCAGATCGCCCATCAGCTGTGGCACGAGGAAAACCCGCAGGAGCACGGCCATAACCACGGCAATATCGAGCCGACGGAAGAGCACAAGACGCTGGCCGAGCGTCGGGTGCGGCTGGGCCTGCTGCTGGCTGAGGTGGGCCGCAAGGCCGAGGTGACGGTGACGGATGCCGAGATGACGCAGGCCGTGCTGGCGCAGGCCCGCAACTATCCGGGGCAGGAGCGCGCCTATTTCGAGTTCGTGCAGAAGAACCAGCAGGTGCAGCAGCAGCTGCGCGCGCCGATCTTTGAGGACAAGGTTGTCGATCACATCGTGGCGGGTGCCAAGGTGACCGAGAAGGAAGTCGGCAAGGACGAGCTGCAGAAGGCCATCGAGGCTCTGGACGAGATGTAAGGGCTGCGCCCTTTGGGCAGGGAGAGAGGGCCGGGGTTTCCCCGGCCCTTTTTTCATGCGCTGCGGCGGGCTTCGCGCCACAGGATGTAGAGCCCCGCGCCCGTGATGATGGCGATTCCGGCCCAGTCGGTGCCGTCGGGCCAGTCGCGCCAGAAGAGCCAGCCGAAAAGGACCGACCAGATCAGCCCGGTATATTCGAAAGGTGTGACGACCGAGGCCTCGGCCACGCGATAGGCCTGTGTCAGCAGGGTGAGGCCTGCTGCGGCGATGATGCCGCAGGCCATCATGAGGGCAAGGTCGAGCGCGGTCGGCATCACCCAGCCGCGCAGGAGGAAGGCGAGCGAGGGGTGGGCGTCGCCCTCCCACGCGCCGGAGCCGAAGATCAGCGACAGCAGGATCGCACCCATCAGAAAGACGGCATTGCCCCAGAAGGCCAAGGCGGAGGCCGTTTCGGACGTGCCGAGGCGGCGCGCGGCGATCATGGAGATGGCATAGGTGAGGCCCGAGAGGACGGGAAGGAGGGCCGCCCAGTCAAACAGCGCGCCGCCGGGGCGCACCATGATGAGCAGGCCCGCAAAGCCCGCCATCAGCGCGATCCACCGCCGTGGACCGACCGTTTCGGACAGGAAGACCACCGACAGGATGGTGATGAAGAGGGGCGCGGAGAAGTAAAGCGCCACGGTCGTGGCCATAGGCAGGGCGGCGAGGGCTAGGTAATAGCAGGTATAGGCCGCGAACATCACCAGCCCGCGCAGGATCATGGCGCGGGTGCCGGGGGTGACGAGGCTGCGCAGCCCCCCCTCCCAATGCACGAGGAAGAGGAGGAACGGGATCGCCGTGAGCGAGCGCAGCAGCATCGCCTGATGCAGGGGATAGGCGCCCGAGAGGAGTTTCAGGATCAGGTCCTGCACGGAGAACACCGCCACGCCCGCGACAAGGAAGGCGATGCCTTTCGCGGTCTGGCCCGGCAGGGGATGGGGGGTGGTGGTCATGCTGCGCTCTCCACGCCCTAAGCTAGGGGGCGCGGGCGGGGCGGGGTTGGACGCGGGCGACATGCCGCTGTCGCGTCTGCCTGTGTCGCGCGTGCCGGGGGGGGGGGGCAGAAGGAGAAAACCGCGCAGGTTGCCCTGCGCGGTTTGCTTTGCTGTGATGTGGAAAGGCGCTTACGCGTCTTCGGAGGCCGCGCCGCCGATATCGTCGAAAAGCTCGGCGATTTCGAAATCAGCTGCGGCTTCGGCTTCGGCCGCCAGTTCCTGGATCGACTTGCCCGAGGCCTGCAGTTCGGCTTCTTCCGGCGAACGCGCCACGTTCAGGGTAATGCGTACGGCCACTTCGGGGTGCAGCACGACCGAGACGGAGTGCAGGCCCAGATCCTTGATCGGGCGGTCCAGCACGACCTGCGCGCGGTTCACGGTGAAACCGGCGGCGGTGGCGGCTTCGGCCGCGTCACGCGTGGTGACCGAGCCGTAGAGGGCGCCGGCGTCCGAGGCGGAGCGAATCACCACGAAGGTCTGACCGTCGAGCTTGGCGCCCACGGCTTCGGCCTCTTTCTTCGTTTCCAGGTTTTGCGCTTCGAGCTGCGCCTTCCGGGTTTCGAAGGATTTGATGTTCGCCTCGTTGGCGCGGAGCGCTTTGCCCTGCGGCAGGAGGTAGTTGCGGGCGTAGCCGTCCTTGACGTTCACGACTTCGCCCATCTGGCCCAGCTTGGCCACGCGCTGAAGGAGGATAACTTGCATGTTCGTCGCTCCTTACTTCACGGCGTAGGGAAGGAGCGCGAGGAAACGGGCGCGTTTGATCGCCTGTGCCAGTTCACGCTGCTTCTTGGCCGAGACGGCGGTGATGCGGGACGGCACGATCTTGCCGCGCTCGGAGATGTAGCGCTGCAGGAGACGGACATCCTTGTAGTCGATCGCGGGGGCATTGTCGCCCGAGAAGGGGCAGACCTTGCGGCGACGGAAAAACGGTTTGTTTGCCATGGTTTAGGTTCCTTTCCCTGGCCGGATCAACGACGGAAGCCGCCGCGGTCGCCACCACGGTCGCCACCACGATCTGCACCGCGGTCACCGCCACGGTCGGGACGGTCGCCAAAGCTGCGCTCGCGGCGTTCGCCGCCGCCGAAGCCGCCTTCGGAGCGTTCGCCCCGCTCGCGGTCATCGCGCTTTTGCATCTGCACCGACGGGCCTTCGCCATGGGCATCGACCTTGATGGTCAGGACGCGCATCACATCGTCATGCAGGCGCATCAGGCGTTCCATTTCCTGCACGGCGGCCGAGGGGGCATCCGATTTCAGGAAGGCGTAGTGGCCCTTGCGGTTCTTGTTGATCTTGTAGGCCATCGTCTTGACGCCCCAGTACTCCGACTCGACGACCTTGCCGCCGTTGTCCGCGAGAACCGTGGAGAAATGTTCGATCAGCCCTTCGGCCTGCGCGTTGGAAAGGTCCTGGCGCGCGATGAAGACATGCTCGTAAAGAGCCATGTTCACTCCAGTTCTGGTCAGGGTGCATTTCATAGGGCGGGCGTTTGGCCTTTCCGCGGCCCGTCCACGAGAGGCTGCACCGGTTCACGTGAGTGCGGAAAGGATGCGGCCTTATACAGAAAGGCGGGCAGAGTGCAAGCGCGCGCGGAAAGGCGGGACGCGGGGGCGACGTTTGACGCAAACGTCGCCCCCCATTCTGGCGCAGACGGCCGAGGGCGACCGGCGGGTGGCGAAATCTGTGTCGGATTTCGGCGCGTTTTCTGCGTCAGAAAACGCTTCAGCGGGCCGAGGCAGGCAGGCCGAAGAGCCGGTCGAAGGCCCAGGTGAAGATCCATGTATAGACGAGGAAGGCCAGGATCAGCGCGGCCTCGTAGGCCAGCGCTTCGATCAGCGGCACGACGAACCACCACATGGTCAGCGGCAGGAGGAACAGGACGAGCCCCGCCTCGAACAGAAGGGCATGGGCGCTGCGGCGGGCGAGGCTGCGGCCACGGACGGGCTGGCGCGTCTCCCACGCCTCGAATCCGGCGTTGAAGGCAAGGTTCCACAGCATGGCGATGGTGGAAGCCATGACCGAGAAGACGAGGCTTTTGCCGGCCGTCGTCTCGGCCATGGCGAGGAGCAGGAGGGTGGACAGCAGGATCCCGCCCGCCTCGAACGTGGTGGCATAGATCAGGCGGCGGAGGCGGGGGCGGTCATGCAGGGCCATGCTGCGGCATCTGGCACGCCTGTGGCGGGGCGGCAAGGGGCCGCGCGGGCAGGAGCCCGCGTCAGACCCGATAGGCCAGACGCAGGCCACCCCAGTGGCGGCCCTGCACGAAGATCGGGGCCGAAACATCCTTCATCAGCGCGAAGACCCCGCCGCCCATGTCGCGGCGGTAGGATTGCAGCAGGAAGGGATTGGTGTTGCGGCCTGCCGCCAGCCCCACGCGATCGGCGAAGATGCGTCGGTTGCGGCAGTTGGCGGCGTTCCAGGTGGGATCGCCGGGGCGCTGGGGGGCCGAGAACTTGCGGTTATGGGTGGGCAGATAGCCATTCACATCGACCGCCGCGCAAAAGACGACGGCGGGCGACAGGGCAAGGAGCGGCTCTTGCACGGGGGGGAGCAGGCGATCGGTGAGTGTGGTGAAGGCGGCCATGACCTGTGCCGGATCGCTGCCGGGGATCGGGCGGTAGTCATGATCGAAGAGGTCGCGCAACGATATGCGACCAGCCTGCACCTCGGCCGAGAAGAGGGCGGAGATTTCCGCGGCGGCGGCCTGCACGGCGTTGATATAGGGGGTATCCACCGTTTCCACCCCCAGCCGCGCGGTGGAGGAGACGAGCCGTTCGCTGGCATCGACAAGGCCCGAGAGGCTGGCCTTGGCGGCGGAGAGGCGGCCTGCGGCCTGTGTCACGCCAGCGCCGATGCCGTGGAAGCCCTGCTCGGTCGCGGTTACGAGGTCGGTGGCGGTTTCGGTGGTTTCGGTGATCAGGTCCTGGCGGTTGGCGATGGTGAGAACGGCGCTGTCAATTTCCGTCATCACGCGGGCGACGTGGCCTGCCTCGCGCCGCACCTTGGCGGCGCTGTCGGCGGCGGCGCGGCCGGTTTCGGCGAAGGCCGTGATCTCGCGCGTGAGATCGGCGAGGTTGTTCTCGATCTGGCGGGTGGCGTCCTGCGTGCGGCTGGAGAGTTGTTTCACCTCTTGCGCGACGACCATGAAGCCGCGCCCCGCCGCCCCGGCACGCGCGGCCTCGATCGAAGCGTTGAGGGCAAGGAGGTTGGTGGTGCGGGCGATGGCATCAATATCGCCCGCGGCCCGGGCGACCTTTGTCAGCGCGCCGGTCAGCGCCTCGATCCGGTCGCTGAGCGCGGCCACCTGATTGGCCAGCGCGGTGACATCGGCGAGCGCGGCGTCGATCCGGGTCTGGCCTGAGGCCACGGTCTGGCGCGCCTCGACCGTGGCGGAGCGCGCGCTGCCGGCGGCGCCGCGGATGGCGTCATTGCCCTGGGCAAGCGCCTCGGACAGGCTGCGCAGATTGGTGAGGGTTTCCACCTGGCTGTGCATCAGGCGATCCACATCCTCGACCGCGCCGGACACGTCGGCGAGCGAGACCGAAAGCGTGCCCACCTCGGCGGCGATCTCGCGGATCACGGCCACCTCGAGCGGGGCGTCGTCCGGGGCTGCGCACGGGCCGGGGGGGGTGTCCAAGGGGGGCAGTTCGGCGGCGATCAGGTCTTTCATGGGCACCTTCTTCTGGGCAGTCGCGGGGGGCCGTCTTGTGGGCCTGCGCGGGCGGAGGGGCCGCCCTGCGAGACTCGATAGTCTAACGACCGTACAGGCCATCGGTTTACCGTTGGTTGCAGGCGTTGCATTTGCCGTGCCACCTGCGCGTGCCACACGGGGATGGGGCGGGGCTTGGGGCGGGGCGGGGACGATTGCGCGGCGGGGGCGCTTTGGGTAAGGCGGGAGCAGGGCCCGCGCGGACGGGCCGGGGTGATCATGGAGGGGCAGGCGATGAGCCGTGCATTCGTATTCCCGGGGCAGGGGGCGCAGACCATCGGCATGGGGCGCGCGCTGGCCGAGGCCTATCCGGCAGCGCGGGCGGTGTTTGACGAGGTGGATGCCGCGCTGGGGGAAAAGCTTTCGGCGCTGATCTGGGAGGGCGACATCGCGGAACTGACGCTGACGCAGAATGCCCAGCCCGCGCTGATGGCCACATCAATCGCGGCCTTGCGCGCGCTGGAGGCGGAAGGGATCACCGTGGCCAAGGATGCGGCCTTTGTCGCGGGCCATTCGCTGGGCGAGTATTCAGCGCTCTGTGCGGCGGGGGCGCTTGGGCTTGCCGATACGGCGCGGTTGTTGCGCATCCGGGGCCGGGCGATGCAGGAGGCCACGCCGGTTGGCCTTGGGGCGATGGCGGCGCTGTTGGGCCTTGACTACGAGGCAGCGATGGCGGTGGCCGCCGAGGCCGCGCAGGGCGAGGTGTGCCAAGCGGCCAATGACAACGATCCCGCGCAGGTTGTGGTGTCGGGCCACAAGGCCGCGGTGGAGCGGGCGGTGGAGATCGCGAAGGCGCGCGGCGCGAAGCGGGCGCTGATCCTGCCGGTGAGCGCGCCCTTCCATTGCGCGCTGATGCAGCCCGCCGCCCATGTGATGGCCGAGGCGCTGGCCGCCGTGGTGATCGAAAAGCCGGTGGTGCCGGTGGTGGTGAACGTGCGTGCGGAAGCCGTGACAGAGCCGGATCGCATCCGCGATCTTCTGGTGGCGCAGGTGACGGGCGCGGTGCGCTGGCGCGAGTCGGTGATGTGGATGGAAGGCGCGGGCGTGACCGAGTTCTGGGAGATCGGGGCCGGAAAGGCGCTGTCGGGGATGGTCAAGCGGATCGTGACGGGCGATGTGGTGACGCGCGCCATCGGCACGCCCGATGATGTGGTCGCGGCGAAGGGTTGACGTCAGGCGCGTGACGGTGGGGCCGTGCGGCCCTGCCATCCCACGCGGATGGTTCTGCAAGCGAGGAATGGCATGGCTGAGGACGAGGTAGAGGTGCCGGGTTTTGGCCTGCTGCCGCACTGTTCCTTTGGCTCGTCCCCCGACATCGAGGAGCGCCTGGCGGCGCTGGTGATTGTCGGGCGCAAGCGGGCCACGGTCTGGGACGGGCGGGAAGAGAACCCGACCGCGCCCGGCAAGCGATGGGCGGTGATGGCGCGGGGGCGTGTCGTAGCGGTGATGGAGACCGTGGCCGTGGGGCGGCGGCGGTTTTGCGACATCGACGCGGATTTCGCCGCGCTGGAGGGTGAGGGGGATGGATCGCTTGCCTTCTGGCGGCAGGCGCATGAGGAGTACTTCACCCCTACCGGGGCCTTTGACCCGGAGATGTGGCTGTGGTGGGAGGAGTTCCGGCTTGTGGCCGTGATCGACAGCGCGCTTGCCGCCGCGGCGCCGGCGCATGTGGCGGCGGAAGAGGCGGAGGCGCGGGCGGCGCTGGCGGCGCGGGGCTAGCTGCGGCGGCTGTCAAGCGGCGTGACGCTGGCCCCCTGCGGCGGTGCGAGATGGCCGGTGAGGCGGCGGCGCAGATGAGCGGCGTCGAAATCCGGCTCTACCTCGATCAGGGGGATGCCCGCACGGCGGAGCACTTCGCGCTTGATGGCATCGCGCAGGAAGGCGTTGCCTTGGTGGTGGCCCTCGCCCTGATACTCCACCGCAACGGCAAGGCGACCGCCACGGTCGATGATCGCGAAGTCCAGCCGTTTTGCGTTGATCGAGGCGAAGGCGGCGCTGCGGTCGGCTTCGGTCGCGCTGTCGGGTTTGGGGCGGATCAGCTCTCCCAGGCTGGTCTGTGCCATCACGCGGTGGCCCGTGCGCAGATCGCGGGTGATAGATTCGAGCAGGGGCAGGAGCCGGGCCTCCTGCCGGTTGAGAAGGGGCGTGGGTTCGAACGTCACCCGGGCGATGGCGTGAAGCTGCTGCGCCGGATCGCGCAGGTCGGGGGCCGGGGGTGGAGGCAAAGGGGCGGAATCCGGCACGGCGCGCAGGCGTGGCGTGGCCTTGCCTTCCCAATGGCTGAACTGTTCGCGACCCTGATGCGACCGGCGGCGGCGGCGGCGCGGGCGCAGGTGCAGGTAGAGCGCATGGGCGATGACCGCCGTAATGGCGAGAAGCGCCAGCGCGTCACTGAAGGAGATGTCGTTCATCATGGCTTTGTGCCTATCGGCCATAAGCCCCCGCTATCACTGTGCAGGAAAGGGGCGGGGTCGCGCAATGG
This sequence comes from Paragemmobacter ruber, assembly GCF_009908315.1. Classification (GTDB taxonomy): domain Bacteria; phylum Pseudomonadota; class Alphaproteobacteria; order Rhodobacterales; family Rhodobacteraceae; genus Paragemmobacter; species Paragemmobacter ruber. The sequence continues at coordinate 418,905 of NZ_JAAATW010000003.1, read as the reverse complement.
CTGGCACGCGGTTATTGATGCTGCTAGGGAAACCCTGAGTTTCTGGAGTTGAGGGAGCGGACGGATGTTCGATCTGACGGGAAAGGCGGCGCTGATCACCGGGGCGTCGGGCGGGATCGGGGCCGATGTGGCGCGCGCGCTGCACAAGGCCGGGGCGACGGTCGGGTTGTCGGGCACGCGGGTGGAACCGCTGGAGGCGCTGGCGGCAGAACTGGGCGGGCGCGCGCATGTGCTGCCCTGCAACCTGTCGGTGGCGGAAGAGGTTGAAGGATTGGTCAAGCGCGCGGCCGAGGCGATGGGATCGGTCGATATCCTTGTGAACAATGCAGGCATCACGCGCGACGGCCTTGTGATGCGGATGAGCGACGAGGATTGGGCGAGCGTGATCGACGTGAACCTGACCGCGACCTTCCGGCTGTGCCGGGCCGCGGTGCGCGGCATGATGAAGGCGCGCTGGGGGCGGATCGTGAATATCGGGTCGGTCGTCGGCACCACCGGCAATGGCGGGCAGGTGAACTATTCCGCCGCCAAGGCGGGGCTTCTGGGCCTGTCGAAATCGCTGGCCGCCGAGGTGGCAAGCCGGGGGATCACGGTCAACGTCGTGGCGCCGGGCTTCATCGCCACGGCCATGACTGACAAGCTGAACGACGAGCAGAAGGCGCGCATCCTGACGGCGGTGCCCGCCGGGCGGATGGGCGACCCGGCCGAGATTGCTGCGGCGGTTCTGTATCTTTCGTCGCCGGAAGCGGCTTATGTGACGGGTGCCACCTTGCATGTGAACGGCGGGATGGACATGGTCTGAGGATCGCCACGCGCCTGTGGTCTTGGAAAGCGTTTGCCTTGGCGGAACGCCCTTGCTATAGGCGCGGCGACTGGGCCGGGATGAAACCCGGCCTTCCCGTGTGGAAATGCGGGTCAGGTGCCTTTCGGGGCAGGGACAAGGGACGGGATGCGATCCCGCAACGGAAAGAGGAATGACATGAGCGACATCGCTGCACGCGTGAAGAAGATCGTCGTCGAGCATCTGGGCGTCGAAGAGGACAAGGTGACCGAGAACGCCTCGTTCATCGACGATCTGGGCGCGGATTCGCTCGACACGGTCGAACTGGTCATGGCCTTCGAGGAAGAGTTTGGGATCGAGATCCCCGATGACGCCGCCGAGACCATCCAGACCTTCGGCGATGCGGTGAAGTTCATCTCGGAAGCCGCCTGATCCCATCGGGTCACGGCAGAAGCGGAACGGGCGCCCCTTGCGGGCGCCCGTTTGCTTTTGGCACGTCGCAAAGGGGCGCGCAGAATCGGCGCTGCCGCGCCGAGGATGGAAGCATCAGCAGGGAGCAGATGATGGCCAGTCTCGGTGCGATGTTTGGGGCGGAAGAGGTGAATACGTTCATGGGCTTGCCCGGCTGCCCCGATCTGGCGCGGCCCGGCGCGGGGATCGTCTTGATGGGGGCGGCGGGGTGCACGCCTTATCCTTCGGTGGGATTTTACTGCGGCGGGGGGCCTGCGGCGATCCGGGCGGCGGGGGCGGCCTATGCGGCGAACCTTGCGCATATGAATTTCGATCTGGGCGGCCCGATCCTGCCGGAGGGTACAGCGGCGGTGGATGCGGGCGATGTGCCCGTGTCGGAGGCCGATCCGGAGGGCAACCGCGCGCGGCTGCGTTCGGCGGTGGGGCAGGTGCTGGCGGCGGGGGCGGTGCCGGTGCTGATCGGGGGGGATGACTCGATCCCCATTCCGATGTTGCAGGCGCTGGGTGAGGCGGGGCGGCGGGTGACGATCCTGCAGATCGACGCGCATATCGACTGGCGCGACGAGGTGCAGGGGGAGCGGTGGGGGCTGTCCTCGACCATGCGGCGGGCGAGCGAGATGGCCCATGTGGAGCGGATTGTTCAGGTGGGCCAACGCGGTATCGGATCGGCGCGGATGGGCGACGTGGCCGATGCGCTGGCCTCGGGGGTGGAGTTCGTACCGGCGGGCGAGGTGGCGCGGGCGGGCGTCTGGCGGGCGGTGGACCTGATCCCGGAGGGGGCGGAGGTGGTGATCTGTCTGGATGTCGATGCGCTGGATCCCGGCGTGATGCCCGCCGTCATCGGGCGGACGGCGGGGGGATTGAGCTACTGGCAGGTGATGGAATTGATCGGGGCTGTGGCCGAAAAGGGGCGGATCGTGGCCTTTGACATGGTGGAGTTCATGCCCGAGCGCGACATTGACGGGCTGGGGGCGATGGTGGCGGCGCAGCTTCTGGCGGGGGCGATGGGGGTGATTGCGCGGCAGGGCTAAGGCGCTGCGGACGCTGGATTAATGCCGGAAAACGGGGCGCTGCGGGCATGCAGGAACGCGTGCAGGAAGGCGTGCAGACGGGCATGCAGACGCGCGCCGTGTTTTCCGGGCGTTAAGGTTAACGCTGGTCGGGAGAGTCGCGACGGTTGAGTGCGTCGCGGGGGCAGGCGCGCCCTGCTGGAGGGGGCGCGTTGACGGGCTGTGACCGGAGGCTGTTTGCCCGGCCTGGCGGATGGGGCGCGGCTGGCCTGCAGGGCGGCATGCAGGCGGGAAGGCAAACGCGCGCCGTGTTCTTGGGGCGTTAAGGTTAACGCTAGTCGCGAGCGTCGCGGCGGTTGAGTGCGTCGCTGGGTCAGGCGCGCCCTGCTGGAGGGGGCGGGCTGGTGGGCTGTGACCGGGGTGTGTTTGCCCGGCGAGGCGGATGGGGCGCGGGGGGGCAGGGTCTTGGGTTGGGGCGGGATGCCGGGACCGTGGCGGCGCGTCTTGATCAACAACGAGGAGGGCGGGCGCCAGAGTGGCCGGTTGCGCGCGCTGCGGGTGTCTGATGCGCAGGCGGTGCGGGCAGATCTTCGGGGCTGTCACGCTGCTGGGCGGGCCGTGCTGGGCGTTTGCAGGCAACCTTGAGGAGCGGAGATGGCGGCGGGCGACGCGAAGCGCGACGATCGCAGTGGATGCCGGGTGCTGCCCCATCTTCAACGCGGGAATGGTCGCCGGGGTTTCGGAGTGATCGCGGCCTGATGGTCAAGCATCGCACCGGATTGCGGGGGCTTTGGTCCTGACGGATGTGGGCATGAGGGCCTTGAGCAAACGGGGCTTGGCTTTGCAGGGGGTGCGATGGGGGGGGGCTGGTTGGAAAGCTGCGCAGCGGGATGCGGCGGATGGTCAGGGTGCGGTCGGCCAGCGGCGCAGGGCGGCAGGCGGTTGGAGGGGCTCGCCGGGGCGAGGCGTTCAGGGCAGGCGCCATTCCAGAACGGGCAACCCGCGCCCGGGGATGGCGTCGGAGGGGGCGGTGTCGGTGCGGATGGCCCCTTGGGTGCGTCAGAAGGCTTTGGCCTGGGGATCGGACAGAACGCGGAGGCGGCGCGTGCCTTCGCTGCGGCCAAGGGTGAGGGCGTGGTGGAGAAGCGCCTTGCCATGGCCCATGCCCCTATGCGGGGGATCGACGAAGGGACGGACAAGCCCTGCCGTGCCGTGCCGATCCGTTGCAGAAAGGGCCATGACCGCGCCCGGTGTTTGCGGACTCGCGCCCCTGGCCGGGATGGGTGGCACGAGGGTCGATACCCAGACCCGCCCCAAGGCCAGAAGAGCGGCAGGGGTGGCAAGATGGAGGGCGGCCTGTGCGAGGAAGGTGGCGGACTGGATCGAGGGCGTGGTCAGGGCAGGGCGGATCGGCCGGGGAGGGATCTGCCGTGCCGTAGGTGCGATGGCAAGCGGCGGATCGGCTTTCGCGCGAGGGATGGTCGGCAGGCCATGCGTGGCGGGCGCAGATAGGCGGTGCGTGGGGCGCGACGGGTGGTGTTGGAGCGGCAGCGGCGCGGTGAGGGTGGCCGGGGCCCATTCGACATGCCGGTGGGATGGCTTGGGGGCCTATGCCCCCCGCGCGCGGTCAAGATAAGCGGCGAGTGGCATGTGGCGCGGCGGCGGGGTGGCCCCCGTGTTGCACGGCCCGCCCCCCCCGTGTATCACCCGGGCAGGCATGCGTTCATGGAGGGGCCGAATGCGTCGGGTTGTCATCACGGGTCTGGGTCTGGTCACGCCGCTGGCTTGCGGGGTGGAGGAAACCTGGAGCCGTCTGCTGGCGGGCAAGTCCGGGGCGCGGGCGATCACGCGGTTCGATCCTGCGAATGTGGTGACGCAATATGCCTGCGAGATTCCCTTCGGCGATGGCAGCGATGGCAGCTTCAATCCCGATGACTGGATGGAACCCAAGGACCGCCGCAAGGTGGATGACTTCATCCTCTACGGCATGGCGGCGGCAACGCAGGCCGTGCGGGATGCGGGATGGGAGCCGCAGGATGAGGAAAGCCGGTTGCGGACCGGCGTGATGATCGGATCGGGGATCGGGGGGCTGACCTCGATTGCCGAGACGGCGGTGCTGATCAAGGAGAAGGGGCCAAAGCGGGTGTCGCCCTTCTTTATCCCCGGCGCGCTGATCAACCTGATCTCGGGTCAGGTGTCGATCCGCTTCGGCTTCAAGGGGCCGAACCATGCGGTGGTGACGGCCTGTTCGACGGGCGCCCATGCCATTGGCGATGCGGCGCGGCTGATCCAGTGGGGCGATGCGGATGTGATGATCGCGGGCGGGGCGGAAAGCCCCATCAGCGAGATCGGGATCGCGGGCTTCAACGCCTGCAAGGCGCTGTCCACGAAGCGGGCGGATGATCCGACCAAGGCCTCGCGCCCCTATGACGCGGATCGCGACGGGTTCGTGATGGGCGAGGGCGCGGGTGTGGTGGTGCTGGAGGAGTATGAGCACGCCAAAGCGCGCGGCGCGAAGATTTACGCCGAGGTGCTGGGCTACGGGCTGTCGGGCGATGCCTATCACATCACCGCGCCATCCGAGGATGGCGATGGCGGGTATCGGTCCATGGCGGCGGCGCTGGCGCGGGCGGGGATCACGCCGGACCGGGTGGATTATATCAATGCCCATGGCACGAGCACCATGGCCGACACGATCGAGCTGGGCGCGGTGGAGCGGCTGTTGGGCGATGCGGCGGCGGGCGCGACGATGAGTTCGACCAAATCCTCCATCGGGCATCTGTTGGGCGCGGCGGGCGCGGTGGAGGCCATCTTCTGCGTGCTGGCGATCCGCGATCAGGTGGCGCCGCCCACGATCAACCTTGATACCCCTGCCGTGCAGCCGAAGCTTGACCTTGCGCCGAACAAGGCGGTGAAGCGCAAGATCGACGTGGCGCTGTCAAACTCCTTCGGGTTTGGTGGCACCAATGCCAGCCTCGTGCTGGGTAAGGTTGCAGGCTGATGTGGCGGTCGATCGCGTCGAACGCGCTGACGCTGTTTGTCGTGCTGCTGGTCGCCATGGCCGGGCTTTTGGCCTGGGGGCGGGAAGAGTTTGCGGGACCGGGGCCGCTGGACCAGTCGATCTGTTTCCGGGTGGAGCGGGGGGCATCGCTTTCGGCGGTGAGCCGCGCGCTGGAGGAACAGGGTGCAGTCAGCGATGCGCGCATCTTCCGCATCGGGGCGGATTATTCGGGCAAGGCGGATGGGCTGAAATTCGGGTCCTACCTGGTGACGCCGGGGCAGTCGATGGCGCAGATCCTCGACAGCCTGACTGCGGGGGGGCAATCGACCTGCGGGCGTGAGGTGAATTACCGCATTTCGGTGGCGAGCGCTGAGATGGTGCTGCGCGAGCTGGACCCGGCGACGAACCGCTATGTGGAGGTGGTGGCCTTTGATCCCGCCACGGCGGCGGCGCCTGCGGAATATCTGGATGTGGCCGAGGCGGATGACATCCGCTGGCGGGTGACGCTGGCCGAGGGCGTGACAAGCTGGCAGGTGGTGGAGGCGCTGAAGCGGGCGGAGTTCCTGACGGGCGAATTGGCCGAGGTGCCGCCCGAGGGGACGCTGGCGCCGGACAGCTATGAGGTGGAGCGGGGCGCGGATCGGGCCGGGCTGCTGGCGCTTATGGCAGAGCGGCAGGCGGCGACGCTGGCCGAGCTTTGGGCGACGCGGGCGGACGGCTTGCCCTATGAGACGCCGGAAGAAGCGTTGATCATGGCCTCCATCGTGGAGAAGGAGACCGGGGTGGCCGAGGAGCGGCGGCAGGTGGCGGGGGTGTTCGTCAACCGTCTGCGGATGGGGATGCGGCTGCAGACCGATCCCACGGTGATCTATGGCGTGACGCGGGGCGAGGGCGTGCTGGGGCGCGGGCTGCGGCAGAGCGAGTTGCGGCGCGAGACGCCGTGGAACACCTATGTGATCGACGGGCTGCCGCCGACGCCGATTGCCAATCCGGGGCGGCTGTCGATCGAGGCGGCTTTGAACCCGGACACCACGGATTACCTGTATTTCGTGGCCGATGGCACGGGTGGCCATGCCTTTGCCCGCACGCTGGAAGAGCATAACGAGAATGTCGCCCGCTGGCGCGCGATCGAGCGCGAGCGGGGCGAGGAGGCGGCGACAGGGGTGCAGGACTGAGCGCCGCGCCGCAGGGATGACTGGCCGGGGGCTTGGCCGATGAGGCCAGCATCCACCTGCGGGCCTTGGGTGGTCTGGCTGTCGTTCCACCGCGCAATCCGCGGCGGTGGTGTCTGATTGGTGCCGGAGCAGAGGGGCCGCGGCAGCGGTGGGGCCCGGATTGCGGGCGCCGTGAACCTGGGTGCGCGTGGTCTTTGCCGGGAGGGCATCGCGGAGGCCGCACAGGCAACGGGGGCGATACGGGGGTCACGGGCCGGGGGGCGGCAAGGCGTTCGGGGGCTGCGAAAAGATGAAGAAAGGGTGAAGGCGGCGGTCGCTAAGGCATTGACCAGAAACGGGAAAATGCTTGACTTTGGCGGGCGGTCCGGTCTATAGATTGTTGCATGATGAGACAGGTGGGCAAGCGGCACGGGGAGACCCGGTGCCGCTTTTCCTTTTCCGCCGGAGGGCCGGCAGAGGGCGAAGTGGCAGATGCAGGATGCAAGCGGGGGTGGCGCACCCCTGACGGGGGCGGAACTGCTGGACCACGCGCTGCGCGTGTTTGACGCAGCGGCGGCGGATGTGGCGGCGGCACTGGTAGGGGTGCGGCGGAGCGGGGGCGATGGATCGCATCGCACCTTGCAGGCGGTGCGGGATCTTCAGGCGGCGCTGGCCGTCTTGATGGATGAAAGGGTGAAAATTGAAAGGCTTCGCAACCAAGTGGCCGGCGTTGTCGGGGGACGGACGCTCGACCTTGACGCGGCGCGCGATGAGATCGGGCGCCGTCTGGCTCGCCTCCGCGACGCCGGAGGTGGTGACTGAGTTCCTGCATGGCCTGAGCGAGGGCGCCTTTCTGGCGCTGCCCTGGCTGTTCGAGTTCTGGGCGTTGCCGCACCAGATCGCGCCCGATGGGGCCTGGCGGACATGGGTGATCATGGGCGGGCGCGGTGCGGGCAAGACGCGCGCCGGGGCGGAATGGGTGCGGGGGCAGGTGGAAGGGGCCGGGCCGGCCGATGCGGGGCGCGCGCGCCGCGTGGCGCTGGTGGGCGAGACGGTGGATCAAGTGCGCGAGGTGATGATCTTTGGCGAAAGTGGGATCATGGCCTGTGCGCCCCCCGACCGCCGCCCGGTCTGGGAGGCGGGGCGCAAGCGGCTGATCTGGCCGAACGGGGCGGTGGCGCAGGTGGTATCCGCCCATGATCCCGAAAGCCTGCGGGGGCCGCAATTCGATGCCGCATGGGCGGATGAATTGGCGAAATGGCCGCGCGCGCAGGAGACGTGGGACATGCTGCAATTCGCGCTGCGACTGGGCGATCTGCCGCAGGCGGTGGTGACGACGACGCCGCGCAATGTGCCGGTGCTGAAGGCGATCCTGAAGAACCCCTCCACCGTTGTGACCCATGCGCCGACAGAGGCCAATAAGGCCAATCTGGCGGCGTCCTTCCTGCATGAGATGGAGGCGCGCTATGGCGGCACACGGCGCGGGATGGAGGAGTTGGAGGGGCTGCTGGTCGAGGATGCCGAGGGGGCGCTTTGGACGCGGCAGATGATCGAGGCGGCGCAGGGCGCGGGCACCGAGGGGCTGACGCGGGTGGTGGTGGCGGTGGACCCGCCCGCCAGCGTGGGCGAGGGCGCGGATGAATGTGGCATCGTGGTGGTGGGCGCCCGGCTGGAAGGACCGCCGCAGGAATGGCGCGCCGTGGTGCTGGAGGATGCCAGCGTTCAGGGCAAGGGCGCGGCTGATTGGGCCGCCGTTGCGGTGGAGGCGTTCCGCCGCCACGGGGCCGACCGGATGGTGGCGGAGGTGAACATGGGCGGCGATCTGGTGGCCGCCGTGATCCGCCAGCAGGACCCGTTCCTGCCCCTGCGAATGGTGCGGGCGAGCAAGGGAAAATCGGTGCGCGCCGAACCCATCGCCGCGCTTTATGAGCAGGGGCGCGTGGGGCATCTGGGCGGTCTGGGCCGCCTTGAGGCGCAGATGGGGCAGATGACGCGGGCCGGCTTTGTGGGCCGGGGATCGCCGGACCGGGTGGATGCGCTGGTCTGGGCGCTGACCGATCTGATGCTGGACGCGGCGGCGGGCTGGCGGCGGCCGCAGGTGCGGACGCTCTGACTTTCGGACGAGTGGCGGGTTTTGACCTCTGGCGGCCTTGGGCCGGCCGGCAAGGGAGGCGTGGGTGATGGTGTTGCGGTTCTTGCGGAAGGCCCCGGTGGCTGTGCCTGAGGTGAAGGCAAGTGCGGTGGGGCGGGTGGTGGCCTGGGGACAGGGGGGCCGTGTGGCGTGGTCGGCGCGGGATGTGGGGAGCCTGTCGCGCAGCGGGTTCATGGGCAACCCGGTGGGGTTTCGCGCGGTGCGGCTGATTTCCGAGGCGGCGGCGGCGCTGCCTGTGGTGGTGCAGGATGCGGCACGGCGATACGAGGTGCATCCCTTGGCCGCGCTAATGGCGCGGCCCAACGCGGCGCAGGGGCGGGCGGAGCTGCTGGAGGCGATTTATGGGCAGCTTCTGCTAAGCGGGAATGCCTATCTGGAGGCGGTTCCGGGGGAGGGGGCGCTGCCCGATGAGGTGCATGTGCTGCGATCGGATCGGATGGCGGTGGTGCCGGGGGCGGATGGGTGGCCGGTGGCCTATGATTACACCGTGGCGGGGCGGACGCATCGGTTCGACATGCGGGGGCAGACGGCGCCCATCTGCCATATCCGCAGCTTCCATCCGCAGGATGACCATTACGGGTTCTCGCCGCTGCAGGCGGCGGCGGTGGCGATTGATGTGCATAACGCGGCCTCTGCCTGGTCGAAGGCGCTGCTCGACAATGCGGCGCGGCCTTCGGGGGCGATCGTCTATCGGGGCGTGGAGGGGCAATCCATGCTGACGGCCGAGCAATATGAGCGGCTGGTGGGCGAGATGGAGAGCCACCATCAGGGCGCGCGCAATGCTGGGCGGCCGATGTTGCTGGAAGGGGGGCTGGACTGGAAGCCGATGGGGTTTTCGCCCAGCGACATGGAATTCCAGCGAACCAAGGAGGCGGCGGCGCGCGAGATTGCCACGGCCTTTGGCGTGCCGCCCATGCTGCTGGGGGTTCCCGGTGATGCGACCTATGCCAACTATGCCGAGGCGAACCGCGCCTTCTATCGGCTGACGGTGCTGCCCTTGGCGGCGCGGGTCTTGGCGGCGTTGTCGCATTGGCTGGCGGGCTTTACCGGCGAGGCGGTGGAGATGCGCCCCGATCTGGACCTGATCCCGGCGCTGGCGGTGGAGCGGGATGCGGCCTGGGCGCGGGTGGCGGCGGCAGATTTCCTGACGGCGGGCGAGAAGCGCCAGGCGCTGGGGTTGCCGCCCTTGGAGGTGGAATGACGGCGCGGGGCGGGGCGGCGGGTTCAGGGGGCGGGTCGCGCTTCCTGTTCGACAGTTTCGATGCGGCCACGGCGCGGATCGAGGCCAATGAGCGGGTGGCCGAGGAACGCTGGTCGGCGCTGGATTACCGGCTGTCCCATATCGAGACGTCGCTGGAGCGGCTGGAGCGGCGGATCTGGGTGATGGTCTTTGGCGGGGCGGCCTTTCTGCTGGCGCAGGGGGCGGAGGCGTTGGTGCAGGCGGCGATGGTGAGGTGAGGGATGGAACTGGAGCGGAAGTTCACGCGCGCCGAAGGCGGGCTGGCGGTGACGGGGGCGGGGCTGGAGGGCTATGCCTCGGTCTTTGGGGTGGCGGATCAGGGGGGCGATGTGGTGCTGCCCGGCGCCTATGCGGCCAGCCTGAAGCGGCTGGCGGCAGAGGGGCGGCGGGTGAAGATGCTGTGGCAGCATGATCCGGCGCAACCCATCGGGGTGTGGGACGAGGTGCGCGAGGATGCGCGGGGGCTGTGGGTGAAGGGGCGGCTCTTGACGGATCTGGCGCAGGGGCGCGAGGCGGCGGCGCTTTTGGCGGCGGGGGCGATGGACGGATTGTCCATCGGATACAGGACGTTGCGGGCAGATCGTGATGCAAGAGGTCAGCGGCGGCTGGCAGAGGTGGAGTTGTGGGAAGTGTCGCTGGTGACATTCCCGATGCTGCCCGCGGCGCGGGTGGCGGCCAAGGCGGCGGAGGGTCTGCTGGGAGAGTTGGCGTGGGTTCTGCGCGGCGCGCGGGACAGGTTGGCGGCGCGGTGAGCGCGCCTGTTTGAGGGAAGGAACGACGATGGAAGCGAAAGCTGTGGCCGCCGGGGATGATGCCCCGCGCGGGGTGGAGGCGGTTTTGGACGTGAAGGCCGCGCTGACGGATTTTCTGAGCGAAGTCAGCGCATTTCAGGGGGAAGTGAAGGCTTTGGTGCAACAACAGGATGCGCGGATGACGATGCTGGATCGGAAGATGACGGGATATGGGCGCCCGCCCTTGGCGGTGGCCGAGACGGGGGCGCCGCATCGCAAGGCGTTCAACGCTTATGTGCGGACGGGCGATGATGACGGGCTGCGCGGGCTGGTGCTGGAAGGCAAGGCCCTGAACTCCGCCGTGGCGGCGGATGGCGGCTATCTGGTCGATCCGCAGACAGCGGAGGCGATCCGGTCGATGCTGGTGTCCACCGCATCCATCCGGGCGATCGCGCAGGTGGTGCAGGTGGAGGCGGCGTCGTTTGATGTGCTGATCGACCGGTCGGAGGTGGGATCGGGCTGGGCGACCGAGACGGCGGCACAGGCCGAAACGGCCACGCCGCTGCTGGAGCGGGTGTCGATCAAGCTGCACGAACTGTCGGCCATGCCGAAGGCGAGCCAGCGCCTGCTGGATGACAGCGCCTTTGACGTGGAGGGCTGGCTTGCGGGCAAGATCGCGACGCGGTTCCTGCGGGCGGAGTCGGCGGCCTTTGTGTCGGGCGACGGGGTGGACAAGCCCAAGGGGTTTCTGACCCCGCCCAAGGTGGCCAATGCGTCCTGGGCTTGGGGGAGCCTTGGCTATGTGCCGTCTGGCGCGGCTTCGGACTTTTCCGCAACGAATCCCGCGGATTGCATCATCAACCTCGTCTATGCGCTGGGGGCGGAATATCGCGCCAATGCGACCTTCGTTATGAATTCCAAGACGGCCGGCGCTGTGCGGAAGATGAAGGATGCCGATGGGCGTTTCCTGTGGTCGGACGGGTTGGCGGCGGGAGAGCCTGCGCGGCTGATGGGCTATGCGGTGCTGATCTGCGAGGACATGCCCGATATCGCGGCGGGCGCCCATGCCATCGCCTTTGGCGATTTCCGCGCGGGATACACCATCGCGGAGCGGCCCGATCTGCGCATCCTGCGCGATCCGTTCAGCGCCAAGCCCCATGTGCTGTTCTACGCCTCCAAGCGTGTGGGGGGTGAGGTGACAGATTTCGCGGCGATCAAGCTGTTGCGGTTTGCGGTGTCGTAAGCGGTGCCGGGGTCGGGCCGGTGGCCCGGCCCCCCTTTGGGTGTGGTTGGGGGTGCGATGATGGTGCTGGAAGAGACGGGGGTGGTGCCGGCTGCGGCGCTGCCGGTGGCGGCGCTGGCCGATCATCTGCGGCTGGGGACGGCCTTTCAGGGCGATCTGGCGCAGGCGGCGATGCTGGAGAGCCTGTTGCGCGCGGCCCTTGCGGTGGTGGAGGGCCGGACGGGCAAGGCGCTGCTGGCGCGGGAGTTTCGGATCCTGCTTGGCGCGTGGCGCGGGATTGCGGCGCAGGCGCTGCCGCTGGCGCCGGTTTCGGCCCTGGATGAGGTGGCGCTGGTGGACAGCGCGGGCGCGCGGGTCGTGCTGGAGGCGGCGCGCTACCGGCTGGAGCGGGATGCGCATCGGCCCCGGCTGGTGATGGTGGCGGGCACGTTGCCGATGATCCCGGCCAGCGGTCGGGTCGAGATCGCGCTGACGGCAGGGTTTGGCGCCGATTGGGCGGATGTGCCTGCGGACCTTCAGCAGGCGGTGATGCTGCTGGCGGCGCAGTTCTACGAGACGCGGCATGACGCGGGGGATGGGGTGGCCGGGCTGCCCTTGACCGTGCAGGCGCTGCTGGAACGGTGGCGGACGGTGCGCCTGTTGGGCGGGGGTGCGTGATGAGGGCGGTGCGGTTGACGCGGGCGCTGGTGCTGGAGGCGGCGGCGCGCGTGGCCGATGGTGCGGGCGGCTTTGCCGAGGTGTGGCAGGTGCGGGGGACGGTCTGGGCCGAGGTGCGGCCCGGTGCGGGGCGCTCGGGCAATGCGCTGGGTGCGGCGGTGGCGGTGCAGCCTTTGCGGATCGTGGTGCGCGGCCTGCCTGCGGGCCATGCGATGCGGCCCGCGGCTGGGATGCGGTTTCGCGACGGGGCGCGGCTGTTCCGCCTGCTGGCGGTGACCGAGGCGGATGCGGGCGGGCGTTTTCTGATCTGCGCGGCAGAGGAGGTATCAGGATGAGCTATGGCCTTGCGGGGGCCGTGCAGGTGGCGGTGCATGGGGCGCTGGCGGCCCATCCCGATCTGGCGGGGGTGGCGGTGATGGATGCCGTCCCGCCGGGGGGCGCGGTGGGAACCTTTGTCCTGATCGGGGCGGACGAGGTGCGCGATGCGTCGGACGTGACAGGCGCGGGGGCGGAGCACCGGGTGGAGATTTCGGTCCGGTCGGATGCGGCGGGGTTTCTGGCGGCCAAGGCTGTGGCGGCGGCGGTCTGCGGCGCGATGGAGGGGCTGGCGCTTGCCCAAGGGCGGATCGTGGGCGTGTGGTTCCAGAAGGCGAAGGCGGTGCGGTCGGACGATGGTGCGGAGCGGCGGGTCGATCTGACCTTTCGGTTGCGGGTAGAGGCATGAGGAGCGCGTGATGGCGGTGCAGAACGGCAAGGATTTGCTTTTGAAGGTGGATCTGACCGGGGACGGGCAGTTCGAGACGGTGGCGGGGCTGCGCGCGACGCGGATCAGCTTCAACGCCGAGACGGTGGATGTGACCAGTCTGGAAAGCGCGGGGGGCTGGCGCGAATTGCTGGCGGGCGCGGGCGTGCGGTCGGCGCAGGTGAGCGGGGCGGGGGTGTTCCGCGATGCGGACACCGACGCGCGGGCGCGGCAGATCTTCTTTGATGGCGAGATGCCAGGGTTTCAGGTGATCATCCCCGATTTCGGCGTGGTGGAGGGGCCGTTCCAGATCACCGCGATCGAATATGCCGGAAGTTTCAATGGCGAGGCGACCTATGAGCTTTCGCTCGCCTCGGCCGGGGCTTTGACCTTTACGGCGCTGTGATGGCCAATCCTTGGGCGGGCGAGGTGGAGGTGCTGCTCGATGGGCGGCCGCATGTGGCGCGGCTGACGCTGGGGGCGCTGGCCGAGCTGGAGGCGGGCCTGGGCGAGGGGTCGCTTATGGATCTGGTGGCGCGGTTCGAGGCGGGGCGATTTTCCAGCCGCGATGTGCTGGCCCTGCTGGTGGCGGGCTTGCGCGGGGGCGGCTGGCAGGGCCGCGCGGGCGATCTGATGACGGTGGAGATCGGCGGCGGCCCGGTGGGGGCGGCGCGGGCGGCGGCAGAGTTGCTGGCGCGGGCCTTTGCGCTGCCCGGGGATGGCGCGTGATTGATTGGGCCGGGTTGATGCGGGCAGGGATCGGCGGGCTGCGGCTGGACCCGGCGCTGTTCTGGCGACTGACGCCGGCAGAATTGCGGCTGATGCTGGGGCTGGAGGTGGCGGTGCCGCCCCTGACGCGGGCACGGCTGGCGGAACTTGTGGCGGCTTTTCCTGATGGAGGGATGACGGATGGCGGAAGTGGAGGCGCTGGCGGCGCTGGAGGCGCGGATGGAGGGGGCGCTGCCGGTGGCGGCGGCCTTTGAGGCGGAACTGGCGCGGCTGTCGCAGACCATGCTGTTCACGGGGCGCGAGGTGACATCGCTTTCCGGTGCCCTGGGTGGGGGGCTGCGGCGGGCCTTCGACGGGGTGATGTTTGACGGGATGCGCCTGTCGGATGCCTTGCGCGGTGTGGCGGCGAGCATGGCGGCATCGGTCTATGCGGTGGCGATGCGGCCCGTGCAAACCGCGATCGGCGGGGCTTTGGCCGAGGGGATCAACGGGATGCTGTCGGGGGTGCTGCCTTTTGCCAAGGGGGGCGCGTTTTCGCAGGGCAGGGTGACGCCTTTCGCCCATGGCGGGGTGGTGGCGTCGCCTGCCGTCTTTCCGATGCGGGGTGGGATCGGGTTGATGGGCGAGGCGGGGCCGGAGGCGATCTTGCCCCTGGCGCGGGGCGCAGATGGGCGGCTGGGCGTGCAGGCGGGCGGCGGGGCGGCGCGGCCGGTGACGGTGGTGATGAACATCGCGACGCCGGATGTGGCGGGGTTCCAGAGGAGCCAGAGCCAGATCGCGGCGCAGGCGGCGCGGGCCTTGGCGCGCGGGCAGAGAAACAGGTGAGGGGTGGGCATGGGTTTCCATGAGGTGCGGTTTCCGGCGAATCTGAGCTTTGGCTCCACCGGCGGGCCGGAGCGGCGGACAGAGATCGTCACGCTGGCCAACGGGTACGAGGAGCGCAACACGCCCTGGGCGCAATCGCGGCGGCGCTATGATGCGGGGCTGGGCCTGCGGTCGCTGGACGACGTGGCCGCGCTGCTGGGTTTCTTCGAGGCGCGGCGGGGGCAGTTGTTCGGGTTTCGTTGGAAGGATTGGGCGGATTTCAAATCCTGCAGGCCGTCGGGGAAGGTGTCCGATCTGGATCAGGCCATCGGAACCGGGGACGGGGCGGCGACGGTGTTTCAACTGGCCAAGACCTATGACCCGGAGGGCCATGCTTTTCACCGCCCGATCCTGAAGCCGGTGGCGGGTACGGTGGTGGTGGCGGTGGCGGGGAACCGGCAGGTGGAGACGGTGGATTACGTGCTGGATGCGGCGGTGGGGACGGTGACCTTTGTCCTGCCACCAGATGTGGGCACAGCGGTGACGGCGGGGTTTGAATTCGACGTGCCAGTGCGGTTCGACACGGACCGGATCGCGGTATCGGTCGCGTCGTTTCAGGCGGGCGAGGTGCCTTCGGTGCCGGTGGTGGAGGTGCGGCTGTGAGCGGGCTGGCGGATCATCTGGCGGGGGGGATCACCACCACCTGCCTGTGCTGGGCGGTGACGCGGCGGGACGGGGTGGAAATGGGGTTCACCGACCATGACCGCGATCTGGCCTTCGAGGGGGTGACGTTCCGCGCGGGGACCGGGCTTACGGCGCGGGCGCTGGCGCAGGTGGCCGGGCTGGCGGTGGACAATTCCGAGGCGGTGGGGGCGCTGTCGGATGCGGGCGTGCGGGCCGAGGATATCACCGCGGGCCGGTTCGACGGGGCGGCGGTGCGGCTGTGGCAGGTGAACTGGCAGGATGTGGCGGCGCGCGAGATGCGCTTTCGCGGCACGCTTGGCGAGGTGACGCAGGCGGGGGCAGAGTTCCGGGCGGAATTGCGGGGCCTTAGCGAGGCGTTGAACCGCACGGAGGGGCGGGTGTTGCAGCCGGGCTGCGATGCCGTGCTGGGGGATGCGCGCTGTGGGGTGGACCTGTCATTGCCGGAGTTTGGCGGGGTGTTCGCGGTAGAGGCCGTGCGCGAGGGCCGGGTGCTGGTGCTGGCCCTTGCGGGCGGGTTCGCGGCGGGGTGGTTCGCGCAAGGCACGCTGCGCATCTTGGACGGGGCGGCGGCGGGTCTGAGTGGATCGGTGAAGCGGGACGCGGTGGAGGATGGGCTGCGTCTGGTGGAATTGTGGGAGGAACCCGCGATCCTGCCCGCGCCGGGGGACCGGGTCGATCTGCGCGCCGGCTGTGACCGGATGGCGGAGACGTGTCGTTCTAAATTCAGCAATTTCATGAATTTCCGGGGCTTTCCGCATGTGCCGGATGAGGATTGGATCACCGCATCGCCCCGCCGCAGCATGCGCACGGGCGCGGCGTGAGCGCGCGGATCGTGGCGGCCGCGCGCGGTTGGATCGGGACGCCCTATGTGCATCAGGCCAGTGCGAAAGGCGCAGGCACGGATTGCCTTGGCCTGTTACGGGGGGTGTGGCGCGAGGTGCTGGGGGCAGAGCCCGAGGCGGTGCCGCCCTATACGCCTGACTGGTCCGAGGCCGCGCGGCGCGAGGATCTGTGGGCGGCGGCGGGGCGCTGGCTGATCCCGCTGCCGCCGGGGCGCGCGGGGCCGGGGCAGGTGCTGTTGTTCCGGATGCGGCAGGGGGCGGTGGCCAAGCATCTGGGGATTTCGGTGCCGGCTGCGCAGGGTGAGGCGTTTGTCCATGCCTATACCGGGCATGGGGTGGTGGAGAGCTCGCTTAGCGCGCCTTGGGCGCGGCGGATCGTGGGGCGGTTCGCCTTTCCAATTCAGGAGTGAGACATGGCGACGATCATCCTTGCGGCGGCGGGGGCCTTTGTGGGCGCGGGCTTTGGCGGCACGGTGCTGGGCCTGTCGGGCGCGGTGATCGGGCGGGCCGTGGGGGCCACGGTGGGGCGCGCCATCGACCAGCGGCTTTTCGGCGCAGGGTCGGAGCCGGTGGCGACCGGGCGACTGGATCGGCTGCGGCTGATGTCATCGGGCTTTGGTGGGACCTTGCCCATGGTCTGGGGCCGGGTGCGGGTGGGCGGGCAGGTGATCTGGGCCGCGCCATTCACCGAGATGGTGTCGCAATCGGGCGGTGGCGGGAAGGGAGCCCCGCGCCCGACGGTGACAAGCTACAGCTATGGCGTGAGTGTGGCGGTGGCGCTGTGCGAAGGCGTGATCCAAGGCGTGGGCCGGGTCTGGGCGGATGGGACGGAGGTCGATCCGGCGCGGCTGGGGATGCGCGTCTATCCGGGGTCGGAGACGCAGCTGCCCGATCCCAAGATCGCGGCGGTAGAGGGGGCAGCAGCGGCGCCCGCCTATCGCGGCACGGCCTATGTGGTGTTCGAAGATCTGGCGCTGGCCGAGTATGGCAACCGGGTGCCGCAATTCACCTTTGAGGTGATCCGACCGGCACAGGGGGCGCTGGCCGATCAGGTGCCGCCCTTCGCGGCGGCCATCCGGGGCGTGGCGCTGATTCCCGGGACGGGGGAATACAGCCTGGCGATGCGCAAGGTGACGCTGCCCGGGGGACTGGGCGGCGGCACGGTGGTGAACCAGCACAGCCCCGCGGGCGAGAGCGATCTGGCGGTGTCGCTGGGGCAGATGCGGCGGGAACTGCCGGGGGTGGAGTCGGTTTCGCTGGTGGTGTCCTGGTTCGGCAGTGATCTGCGCTGCGGGCAGTGCGACATCCGCCCGAAGGTGGAGCAGGTGGCGCTGGACGGCATCGGCATGCCGTGGCGCGCGGGCGGAATCGGGCGGGCGCAGGCGGCGGAGGTGCCGCGCGTCGCGGGCCGGTCGATCTATGGCGGCACACCTGCGGATGCGGCGGTGATCGAGGCGATCCGCGCGATCCGGGCGGGAGGCCAGCGGGTGATGTTCTATCCCTTCATCCTGATGGAGCAGGTGGCGGGCAATGGTCTGACCGATCCCTATAGCGGGGCAGAGGATCAGCCGGTGCTGCCGTGGCGGGGGCGGATCACGCTGTCGGTCGCACCGGGACGGGCGGGAACGCCCGACCGGACGGTGGCGGCGGCGGCCGAGGTCGCGGCCTTTTTCGGCGCGGCGCTGCCTGCGCATTTCACGCGCAGCGGAGAGACGATTACCTATACCGGCCCGGCCGAGGATTGGGGCCTGCGCCGGTTCATCCTGCATTACGCCCATCTGTGCGCGGCGGCGGGCGGGGTTGAGGCCTTCTGCATCGGATCGGAACTGCGCGAGGTGACGGCCATCCGGGGCGCGGGTGACAGCTTTCCCGCCGTGGCGGCGCTGCGCGCGCTGGCGGCGGACTGCCGGGCCATCCTGGGGCCTGCGGTGAAGATCGGCTATGCGGCGGATTGGACGGAGTATTCCGGGTTGAACCGGGATGGGAACCGGTACTTTCACCTCGATCCCCTCTGGGCGGATGCGGCGGTCGATTTCGTGGGGATCGACAATTACATGCCCCTGTCGGATTGGCGCGAGGGCGAGGATCACGCGGATGCCGATCGGGGCGGCATCCATGATCTGCGCTACCTGCGGGACAATGTCGAAGGGGGCGAGGGGTATGACTGGTTCTATGCCGCGCCCGAGGGCGAGGCGGCGCAGCGGCGCGAACCCATCACCGACGGCGCGGGGGAGCCGTGGATCTGGCGGGTGAAGGATATCCGCAACTGGTGGGGCCTGCCGCATCATGAACGTATCGGGGGGGTGCGTGCGGCTTTGCCGACGGACTGGGTGCCGATGGGCAAGCCCATCTGGTTCACCGAATATGGCTGCCCGGCTGTGGACAAGGGGACGAACCAGCCGAACCTGTTCTTCGATGCCGCCTCATCCGAAGGGGCCTTGCCGCGCGCGTCGAGGGGGATGCGGGATGACCTGATCCAGATGCAGTATTACCGTGCCCTTCTGTCCCATTGGGGGACGGCGGGGGTGAACCCGCTTTCGCCCGTCTATGGCGGGCCGATGGTAGATCTGGGCCATGCCCATGCCTGGGCTTGGGATGCGCGGCCCTATCCGGCCTTTCCCCTGCGCGAAGAGGTATGGGCGGATGGCCCGAACCATGCGCGGGGCCACTGGCTAAACGGGCGGGCGACGGCGCAGCCGGTGGAGGCGGTGCTGGCGGAAATCGCGGGCCGCGCCGGGCTGGATCTGCCCGATCTGGACGGCGTGCAGGGCGTGGTGCGCGGCTATGCGCTGGACAGCCTGAGCACGGGGCGGGCGGCGATCCAGCCGCTGATGCTGTCCTGCGGCTTTGACGCGGCAGAGCGGGGTGGGCGGTTGGCCTTTCGCCGCCGCATGGCGCGGGTGGCGCGCGTTGTGGAGGAGGCCGCGCTGGCGGTGGACGGGGAGGAGCCTGCGCTGGTGATCCAGCGCGGGGCCGAGGCCGAGGCGGCGGGGCGGCTGCGCGTGGCCTATCTGGACGGCGAGGGGGAGTATCGGCGGCTGGTGGCCGATGTGTTGCGCCCCGATCATGCGGGGGCGGCGGCGCTGGATCAGGAAGTGCCTCTGGCGCTGCTGCCCGAAGAGGCGCGGGCGATGGCGGAGCGCTGGCTGTCAGAGGCGCGGGTGGGGCGCGACGTGGCGCGTTTTGCGCTGCCGCCATCGGGCGTGCGGCTGGCCGTGGGCGATGTGGTGCGGCTGGCCGGGCAGCGCTGGCGGATCGACCGGGCGGAACAGGCGGGCCTCATGCGGGTGGAGGCGTCGCGGGTGGAGCCGGGGGTCTATCTGCCGGGGCCGGATGGGCGCGCGCGGGGCAGCATCGCGCCGTTCCTGCCGGCGGTGCCGGTCTATCCCCTGTTCCTCGATTTACCGCTGATGACCGGGCAGGAAGAGCCGCAGGCGCCGCATCTGGCGGTGACGGCCACGCCCTGGCCCGGGCGGGTGGCGCTGTGGGGTGCGGATGGGGCGGATGGGTTCACGCTGAACGGGCTGCGCACGCAGCCCGCCGTGATGGGCGAGACAGAGAATGCGCTGGCCGCGGCGCGGGCGGGCTTGTGGGACCGGGGGCCTGCGCTGCGGGTGCGTTTTGCCAGCGGCGCGGTGGCGGCGGCGGCGGAAGGGGCGGTGCTGAACGGGGCCAATCTGGCGGCCATCGGGGATGGCAGCGCGGAGGGTTGGGAATTGTTCCAGTTCGCGGGGGCGGCGCTGGTTGGGCCGAACACCTGGGATCTGTCGATGCGGCTGCGGGGGCAGGCCGGGACAGAGGCGGAAATGCCGACCTTCTGGCCGGCAGGAAGCCAGGTGGTGCTGATCGACGCGGCGGTGACGCAGATCGACCTGCCGCCGTCCTTGCGCGGGCTGGAGCGGACCTGGCGCATCGGGGCGGCGGAGCGCGGCTTTGACGACCCGGATGTGGTGGAGCGGCGGCTGGGCTTTGCCGGGATCGGGCTGCGGCCCTTGTCGGTGGGGCATCTGCGGGCAGGGCCGGGGGCGGGGGGGCTGCGCCTGCACTGGCTGCGGCGGACGCGGATCGACGGGGACAACTGGACCTCGGCCGAGGTGCCTTTGGGCGAGGAGCGAGAGGCCTATCACCTGCGGGTACGGCGGGGGGCCGTGGTGCTGCGCGAGGTGGAGGTGACGGTGCCGGAATGGACCTATCCGCCCGCATGGCGGCAGGCCGATGGTCCGGACCCGGTGACGGTAGAGGTGGCGCAACTGTCGGCGCGATTCGGCGCGGGGCCCTATCGGGCGGTGCAGGTGGCGTGATGCGGCGGGTGCTGGTGGGCGATCTGCTGGCGCTGGCGGCGGCGCTGGCCGAGGACGAGGGTCGTGCCACCCGCGCCCTTGCCGAGGCCCATGCCGCGCATCGCTACATGCGCCGGATGAGGCGGCCCCACCCGCGCTGGGGCGATGGCAGCCTGATGGCGCGGCTGGGGCCGGAGGGGGGGCGGCTGGGCCATGGCTATGGCCCGGCCGCCCTAAAGGCCTTGGCCGGGGCCGCCACCGCGATTGCCGCGTGGAAGGCGCGACCATGGTTGGTCTGTCCTGTGCCGAAGCGATGTGCTAGAACAGGGCCTCTGCAAGGAGGGCGTGGTATGGCCGAAATCAAGCCGAAGGTGACAGCCGTCGATCCGGTCTGGACCCGTGTCTGTGACGAGGCGCGCGAGGCGATCGCGACAGAGCCGCTTTTGGGCGGGCTGATGCATTCTGGCCTCTTGCACCATGCGACGATGGAGCGGGCGCTGGCTTACCGCTTTTCGCTGAAGCTCGCCTCGGGCGAGATGAGCGAACAGATCCTGCGTGAAATCGCCGATCAGGCCTATGACAGCGACCCAGAACTTGGCGCGGCGGCGCGGGCCGATCTGATGGCGGTCTATGACCGCGACCCGGCCTGCCACCGCTTCATCCAGCCGATCCTGTTCTTCAAGGGGTATCAGGCGGTACAGGCCTATCGTGTGGGCCATTGGCTGTGGGAACAGGGGCGGATCGACCTTGCCTATTTCGTTCAGATGCGCGTGTCCGAGGTGTTTGGCGTGGATATCCATCCGGCGGCACAGGTCGGCAAGGGGCTGATGATCGACCACGCCCATTCCATCGTGATCGGCGAGACGGCGGTGGTGGGCGACAATGTGTCGATGCTGCATTCCGTGACGCTGGGCGGGACAGGGAAAGAGGATGGCGACCGCCATCCCAAGATCGGCAATGGCGTGCTGATCGGGGCGGGGGCGAAGGTTCTGGGCAATATCACCATCGGCCATTGCTCGCGCATCGCGGCGGGCTCGGTGGTGCTGCAGGACATCCCGCCGATGAAGACGGTGGCGGGCGTTCCGGCGCGGATCGTGGGAGAGGCGGGCTGTTCGCAGCCCGCCGTGTCGATGGATCACAAGCTGACGGGTTGCGTCGACTGCGATTGATGTGACGCATGAAAAAGCCCCCGGAAGCGGTTGCTTCCGGGGGCTTTTTTTCATCCTGCCGTCAGGCCAGCATCGCCATCGGGTTTTCCAGATTGTCGACGATGGCCTGCAACAGTTGCGCTCCCAACGCCCCGTCGATCACGCGGTGATCGACAGACAGCGTCATCGACATCACGGTTGCCACGCCGAGACTGCCATCCTTCTGCACCACGGGCTTCTTGATCCCGGCGCCCACGGCAAGGATCGCGCCATGGGGCGGGTTGATGACGGCATCGAAATTCTCGATCCCGAACATGCCGAGGTTGGAGATGGCGAAGCTACCGCCCTGATATTCGTGGGGGGCGAGTTTCTTCGTCTTGGCCCGCGTCGCCAGATCCTTCATCTCGGCCGACAGGGCCGAGAGGGATTTCTGATGCGCGTCCTTCAGGACGGGGGTGAACAGCCCCCCTTCCACGGCCACGGCGACCGCCACATCCGACGGCTTCAGCTTCAGGATGCGGTCGCCCGCCCAGACGGCATTGGCATCCGGCACCGCCTGCAATGCCAAGGCGCAGGCCTTGATGATGAAGTCATTGACCGACAGCTTCACGCCGCGGGCTTCCAGCTGCTTGTTGATCTGCTCGCGGAAGGCCATCAGCGCATCGAGCCGCACCTCGCGCCGCAGGTAGAAATGCGGGATCGTCTGTTTGGCTTCGGTCAGCCGCGCCGCGATGGTGCGGCGCATGCCGTCGAGCGGCATCTCGGTGAAGTCGCGGCCCTGATACATCTTCAGCACCGTCTCTGCAGAGGGGCCGGTGGGCATGGCCGCCGCCGGGGCGGCAGTTGCTGCTGCCGCCGGCGCGGGGGCCGCCGCCGGGGCAGGCGCGGCTGCCACGGGCTTGGCCCCTTCGACATCGACCTTCACGATGCGGCCATGGGGGCCGCTGCCCTGCACCTTGGTCAGATCAAGGCCCTTTTCCGCTGCGATGCGGCGGGCAAGCGGCGAGGCGAAGACGCGCGCGCCATCGGCCCTAGCTGCGGCGGGTGCTGCGGCGGGTGCTGTGGGGGCAGGGGCCGCCGACGCTGCAACCGGGGCCGCCGCAGGCGCGGCAGCTGCCGGAGCCGCCGCCTTTGCAGGGGCGGCATCGGCGCTTTCGCCCTCTTCCACCAGTACGGCGATGGGAGTGTTCACCTTCACCCCCGCCGTTCCTTCGGCGATCAGGATACGGCCCACCGTGCCTTCATCCACAGCCTCGAATTCCATCGTGGCCTTGTCGGTTTCGATCTCGGCGATGATCTGGCCGGATTTGACGGTATCGCCTTCCTTGACCAGCCATTTCGCCAGCGTCCCTTCCTCCATCGTGGGAGAGAGGGCGGGCATCAGGATTTCAGTTGCCATGTTCCCCTCCCTTACCGGTAGCAGACGGATTTGACGGCGGCGACCACTTCAGCGGTCGTCGTCAGCGCCAGCTTTTCAAGGTTCGCCGCATAGGGCATCGGCACGTCTTTGCCTGTGCAGTTCACAACCGGCGCATCCAGATGATCAAAGGCGCGCTGCATAATCGTGGCCGCAAGGTGGTTGCCGATGGATCCGACGGGGAAGCCTTCCTCGACCGTGACGCAGCGGTTCGTCTTCATCACCGATGCCAGCACCGTGTCATAGTCGATGGGGCGCAGCGTGCGCAGGTTTATGACCTCGGCGCTGATCCCCTCTTTCGCCAGTTCTTCCGCCGCCTGCAGGGCATAGGTCAGGCCGATGCCGAAGGAGACGACGGTCACATCCGTGCCCGCTCGCAGGATCGAGGCCTTGCCGAAGGGGATGGTGAAATCCTCTTGCACCGGCACCTCGAAGGAGCGGCCGTAGAGGATTTCGTTTTCAAGGAAGATCACCGGGTTCGGATCGCGGATCGCGGTCTTGAGCAAGCCCTTCGCATCCGCCGCCGAATAGGGCATCGCGACCTTCAGGCCCGGTATGGCGGCATACCATGCCGCGTAATCCTGGCTGTGCTGGGCGGCCACGCGGGCGGCGGCGCCGTTCGGGCCGCGAAAGACCATCGGGCTGCCCATCTGGCCGCCCGACATGTACAGCGTCTTGGCGGCCGAGTTGATCAGGTGGTCGATGGCCTGCATCGCGAAGTTGAAGGTCATGAATTCGACGATGGGCCGCAATCCGCCCCAGCTGGCCCCCACGGCGATACCGGCAAAGCCGTGTTCGGTGATGGGGGTATCCACCACGCGCTTGGCGCCGAATTCATCCAGGAGACCTTGGGAAATCTTGTAGGCGCCCTGATATTCGCCCACCTCTTCGCCCATCAGGAAGACGTTGGGATCGGCGCGCATTTCTTCGGCCATCGCCTCGCGCAGCGCTTCGCGCACGGTCATGGTCTTGGTTGCCACACCTTCGGGCAGGTCCGAATGGGGCCAGCCAACGGCGGCGACGGGGGTGGCGACGGGGGCGGCCACCTGCGCAGGCACCGAAGCAGCAGCGGGCGCGGCGGCGGCAATCGGGGAGGCCG
Organism: Paragemmobacter ruber; assembly: GCF_009908315.1. Taxonomy (GTDB): domain Bacteria; phylum Pseudomonadota; class Alphaproteobacteria; order Rhodobacterales; family Rhodobacteraceae; genus Paragemmobacter; species Paragemmobacter ruber. The sequence goes on along the minus strand of NZ_JAAATW010000003.1, from coordinate 394,699 downwards.
CAGGGGCAGCGGCCGGGGCAGGGGCGGCGTCTGCCGATTCCCCCTCTTCCACCAGCACGGCGATGGGCGTGTTCACCTTCACGCCCGCGGTGCCTTCGGCCACCAGAAGCTTGCCCACCGTGCCTTCATCGACGGCTTCGAATTCCATCGTGGCCTTGTCGGTTTCGATCTCGGCGATGATCTGGCCGGACTTGACCGTGTCGCCTTCCTTCACCAGCCACTTGGCCAGCGTGCCTTCCTCCATCGTCGGGGAAAGCGCGGGCATCAATACTTGCGTTGCCATATTCTGGTTCCCCCCTTACGCGTAGATATCCGTCCAGAGCTCCTCCAGCGGGGGCTCTGGGCTTTCCTTGGCGAATTCGGCGCTTTCGTTGACCAGCGCCTTGATCTCCTTGTCGATGGCCTTCAGGTCGTCATCCGACGCAAGGCCCCCCTGCAACAGCAGGTCGCGCACATGTTCGATCGCGTCCTTTTCGCTGCGCATCTTTTCCACTTCCTCGCGCGTCCGGTATTTCGCCGGGTCCGACATGGAATGGCCGCGATAGCGGTAGGTCATCATTTCGAGGATATAGGGCCCATCCCCTGCGCGGCAGGCCGCGACGGCCTTTTCGCCCGCGGCCTTGACCGCCAGCACGTCCATGCCATCCACGGCCTCGCCCTTGATCCCATAGGCCGCGCCGCGCTCCCACAGAGAGGGCGATTTGGTGGACCGCTTCACGCTGGTCCCCATGGCGTATTGGTTGTTCTCGATCACAAAGACCACGGGCAGGTTCCACAACTCGGCCATGTTGTAGGTCTCATAGACCTGGCCCTGGTTGGCGGCCCCGTCGCCGAAATAGGCGAAAGTCACGTTGTCATTGCCCAGATACTTGTCCGCAAAGGCCAGACCCGCGCCCAGCGGCACCTGTGCGCCCACGATTCCGTGGCCGCCGTAGAAATGGCGCTCCTTGCTGAACATGTGCATGGAGCCGCCCTTGCCCTTGGAATAGCCCCCGATGCGGCCCGTGAGTTCTGCCATCACGCCCTTGGCATCCATGCCGCAGGCCAGCATGTGACCATGGTCGCGATAGCTGGTGATGCGCTTGTCGCCTTCCTTGGCGGCGGCCTCAAGGCCCACGACCACGGCTTCCTGCCCGATATAGAGGTGGCAGAAGCCCCCGATCAGGCCCATCCCGTAGAGCTGCCCCGCCTTCTCTTCGAACCGGCGGATCAGCAACATTTCGCGGTAAAATTTCAGCAACTCTTCCTTCGACACGTTCGGTCGATCGGCTGGCTTCTTCGCGGCCATCGGCGGTATCCTCCCCTTGGTCGGCGGCAAAACTAGTTCAACGTTAAACGATCTATACCGTATCGGGGTTTCTTGGGTCAAAACAAAAAACCGGCCCGTCCTGTGGGCCGGCGCATGGCTGCCATGCGTTGCCGGAAAGGCAGGGGAACCGCACCCCGGGCTTGATACGGGGCCTTCAAGGGGCGGCGCGCTGTGGCGATAGGGGGGCAGGTCGGGCCCGGAACGGGGCCGCCCTTACTGGATCACGATCTCATCGGCGCGGACATAACCCAGCACGGCGCGCGCCTGTTCATCCAATAGGTCGATGTCGAGGTAATCATCCGACAAGCGGCGGGTGCGGTTCTCCATCTCGGCCAGTTCGGCGGCCAGACGGTCCCGCTCGGCGTGCAGCACCTCGGCCTCGGCGGCGATTTCCACCTGACGGAACACGCCGTAATCGCCCTGCACGGCGGCGAAGGTGAAATAGCTGCCCAGCGTGAAGGCCATCAGGAAATAGGCCATGGCACCAAGCGAGGGGCGGGTGGATGTCTGGTTCATCTGATCTTGCCTCGATCGCCCCTCTGACGGGGACGCTTTACGGAATTTGAACCACAAAGCGCGCGCCCGTCCAAGGGCTTCGCCCCTGCCACAGGGTCAGGGATGGCGATCTGGGGCTTCCATGCCACAGCGGGCCGCGCGCGGCGGGATCTGCCGCCCGCCCCGCGCGCGCAGCTGTCGTTCGATCAACCCCCGACAGAGGCCGACCAGATCCCTTCGATCGCCTCGGCCAGCGTGGCGTTGAAGGCTGCGTCGGATTGCTGGGCGCTCAGCCCCTCGCTCAGGGCGCGGCTGAAGCTTGCGATCACACCCCGGTTGCGCGCCAGAATCGCATTGGCCGCATCCCGCGCATGGCCGCCCGACAGCGCCACCACGCGCAGAACGCGCGGATGATCCACCAGCGGCGCAAAGAAGTTGTCCACGCTGGGCAAGCTCAGTTTCAGCATGACCTGACGGTCCTGCGGCAGCGCATCCAGCGCCTCCAGCAGGGCATCGCGCAGGATCGCCTCGGCCTCGGCCTTGTCTGGGATGGAGATCGTCACCTCCGGCTCCAGGATCGGCATCAACCCGGCCGCCGCCACCTGCGCGCCCAGCGCGAATTGCTGCGCGACGATGGCCTTGATCCCGCCCGGATGGGCGGCACTGATGACCGAGCGTTCCTTGGTGCCGAAAATCCCCGCCGCCCGAGCCCGCGCGAGCAGCGCCTCCAGCCCCGGAATGGGCTTCATCAGCTGCACCCCGTCCGCTTCCGCCTCAAGCCCCTTGTCGATCTTGAGGAACGGTACCACGCCGCGCTTTTGCCACAGGTAGGTGGCCGTGGGCATGCCATCCACCATGCGGTCCATCGTCTGCTCGAACAGGATCGCGCCGATCACCTTTTCGCCCGTGAAGGCGGGGGCGGTCATGATGCGGGCGCGCATGGCGTGCATCAGATCGAACATCTCGTCTTCCGTCTTCCACGCGTCATCGGCGATGCCGTACTGGCGCAGCGCTTTCGGGGTAGAGCCGCCCGATTGATCGAGCGCGGCGATGAACCCGCGCCCTTCGCGCATCTTTTCGGTCATCGCGGCGGTGGTCATGTCGGCTCTCCCTGTAAAATGCGCACTCCGCAAGGACATAGCCCAGCCCCCGCACGGCCCGCAATCCAGTTAGCGCCAACGGGACGCCGGAATCTTCCGACCTCCCCAGGGGCCTGCCTCAGCCCATCAGCGCGGCGACGCCGGGCAGGTCCTTGCCTTCCATCCATTCGAGGAAGGCCCCGCCCGCCGTAGAGATGAAGGTGAAATCCCCCGCTGCCCCCGCCGCGTTCAGCGCGGCCACCGTATCGCCCCCACCCGCGACCGACACGAGGCTGCCCGCCTGTGTCAGCCGCGCCGCCGCCTGCGCCGCCGCATTTGTTGCGGCGTCAAAGGGCTTGATCTCAAAGGCGCCGAGGGGGCCGTTCCAGATCAGGGTTCTCGACGCTTCGAAAACGCCCACCAGCGCGGCCACCGTGGCAGGCCCCGCGTCAAGGATCATCGCATCCGCGGGACAGGCGGCCACTGGCACCGTCTCATGCGCGGCCCCCGCCTTGAATTCGCGCGCGACGACCACATCCACCGGCAGATGGATGGTGCACCCCGCGTCTCGCGCCTTACCCAGAATGTCGCGCGCCGTATCGGCCATGTCACGCTCGGCAAGGCTTTTGCCCACCTCTACCCCTTGCGCCACAAGGAAGGTGTTCGCCATCCCACCGCCGATCACCAGATGATCGACCTTGGTCACCAGATTGCCCAGAAGATCGAGCTTGGTCGAAACCTTCGCCCCGCCCACCACGGCCACCACCGGGCGCACCGGATGGCCCAGCGCCGCCTCCAGCGCGCGCAACTCTGCCTCCATCAACCGGCCTGCAGCCGTGGGCAAGAGCCCCGCGATGGCGGCGGTAGAGGCATGCGCCCGGTGCGCCGCGGAAAAGGCATCGTTCACATAGACATCGCCCAGCGCGGCCATGCCCTGGGCGAGGGCAGGGTCATTCTTTTCCTCGCCCGGATGGAAACGGGTATTCTCCAACAGCACCACATCGCCCGGCGCGGCGGCCGCGATGGCCGCGGCTGCCGCCTCGCCCACGCTATCGGCCCCGAACACCACCTTGCGCCCCAGCGCGGCCTGCAGGGCGGGGGCGACGTGCGACAGGCTCATCTCCGGCACGACCTTGCCCTTCGGCCGGTCGAAATGCGCCAGAAGCACCACCTTGCCGCCCCGCGCGATGATATCCTCGACTGTGGGGACGATCTTTTCGATCCGCGTGGCATCGGTCACGCGCCCATCTTCCATCGGCACGTTGATATCCACGCGCACCAGCACGGTCTTGCCCGCCAGCGCTACATCGTCGAGCGTCTTCCAGCCCATCCTCGCCTCCATCACAGGAACTTGTGGCCCCTCTTGCCGCGCCTTCGCCCCGACAGTCAACCGTGGCAACCACGGCAACCGTGCCAACCGTGGCAAGCTTGGCCGTCCCCTGCCCACCGGCCCCATGCCGCAGGCTTTCGCCCTTTCCATGGCCCGCCCGCCCCATTAGGTTCCCGCCCGGACAAACGGAGGATTCCCCCATGGCCGAGATCAAAGATCCCGAGAATACCATCATCCTGACGCTGAAGGATGGCGAAGTGGTGATCGAGCTGCTGACCGACATCGCCCCGAAACATGCCGAACGCATGAAGGTGCTGGCGCGCGAGAAAGCCTATGACAACGTAGCCTTCCACCGCGTGATCGACGGCTTCATGGCCCAGACGGGCGATGTGGAAAACGGCAACATGGAAAACAACTTCAACCTGCGCCGTGCGGGTACGGGCGGCTCGACCCTGCCCGACCTTCCGGCGGAGTTCAGCCGCATCCCGCATGATCGCGGCACGCTGGGCGCGGCGCGTTCGGCCAATCCCAACTCGGCCAACAGCCAGTTCTTCATCAACTTCACCAACAACCATTTCCTGAACGGCCAATACACCGTCTATGGCCGCGTGATTTCGGGGATGGAACATGTGGACAAGATCACCCGTGGCGAACCGCCCGCCCATCCCGACCGCATGATCACCGTCCGGGTGGCCGCCGATGTTGCGTGACCGGTTCTTCGCAGCGGGGCTGTTCGGGGTGGGTCTGGCCGTGCTGGGGGGCTTTGCCCTCAGCCAGAGCGCAGCGGCGCAGGATGCGACCGATGGCCCCGGTCCGAATCTGGTGATCGAGGTGGCGGGCTCCACCACCGGCACGATCGTGATCGACCTCGCGCAGGATCTGGCACCCGGCCATGTCGCGCAGGTCACGGAACTGGCCCGCGAAGGCGCCTATGATGGCGTGGTCTTCCACCGGGTGATCGACGGCTTCATGGCGCAGACGGGCGATGTGGAGTTCGGCCGCCAGGGCGGTGATCTGTCCATGGCGGGAATGGGCGGGTCGGCCCGGCCCGATCTGGCGGCCGAGTTTTCGGATGCCACCTTCGATCGCGGCGTGGTGGGCATGGCCCGGTCGATGGACCCCAACAGCGCCAACAGCCAGTTCTTCATCATGTTCGCCCCCGCCCCGCATCTGGACGGGCAGTACACCGTGCTCGGCCGGGTGATTTCCGGGATGGAGGTGGTGGACGCCATCAAGAAGGGCGATCAGGCGGCGAACGGCGCGGTGGACGGGCCGGATTACATGGCCAAAGTGACCGTGGCCGAGTAGGCCTCTCTGCGCCTTGCGTGAAACGGAGAAGGGGGCCTCGGCCCCCTTCTTTTCATCCGGCCGCGACGAAAGATTTCATAGAAAATCTTTCGCAACGCGAAGAATTTTCAGGGAAAATTCTTCCCGGTCTGCCACGGCAGACCGCGTGGGGGAAAAATCTTCACGGAAGATTTTTCTCCGGCCTCCGTCCGAACCGCTCAGCCCAGCGTCACCAGCGCGTGCCGCTTCTTCCCGGCCGTCAGCTTCAGCGGTTCGGCCAGATCGCCTGCGCCCAGCCGCAACGCCACATCGGTGACGATCTCGTCATTCACCCGCGCTCCGCCTTCCGCGATCAGCCGCTTGGCATCCTTGCCCGACGCCGCCAACCCGGCGCGCACGAAGAGTTGCACGATGCCCACGCCATCCGCCACTTCCTCGGGTGCCAGCGCAATCCGGGGCAGATCCTCGCCGATCCCGCCCTTTTCGAACACCTCGCGCGCCGTGGCCTCTGCCGCCGCCGCGGCCTCCGCCCCGTGCAGGAGCGTGGTCACCTGATTGGCGAGGATGATCTTGGCCGCATTGATCTCGGACCCAGCCAGAGCGCCCAGCCGATCACATTCCTCCACCGGCAATTCGGTATAGAGCTTCAGGAACCGGCCCACATCCGCATCGGTCGTGTTGCGCCAGAACTGCCAGAATTCGTAGGGGCTCAGCATGCCGCCATCGAGCCAGACTGCGCCACTGGCAGATTTGCCCATCTTGCGCCCGTCGCTTGTGGTCAGCAGCGGCGATGTCAGGCCGAAGATCTCGGCATCCAGCACGCGGCGCGTCAGGTCGATCCCGTTGACGATATTGCCCCACTGGTCGCTGCCGCCCATCTGCAACCGGCAGCCATAGCGGCGGTAGAGTTCAAGAAAGTCATAGGCCTGCAGGATCATGTAGTTGAATTCGAGGAAGGACAGGCTCTGCTCCCGGTCCAGCCGCGACTTCACGCTTTCGAAGGACAGCATCCGGTTGACAGAAAAATGCCGCCCGATGTCGCGCAGGAAATCGAGGTAATTCAGGCTGTCCAGCCATTCGGCATTGTTCAGCATCACGGCATCCGTCGCGCCCTCACCATAGGCGAGATAGCGCGCGAACACCTTCTGCATGCCGGAAATGTTGCTGTCGATCTGCGCGGGCGTCAGCAGCGGGCGCTCCTCGGCGCGGAAGGACGGATCGCCCACCTTGGTGGTCCCGCCCCCCATCAGGGTGATCGGCTTGTGGCCGGTCTTCTGCAGCCAGCGCAGCATCATGATGTTCAGCAGGTGGCCCACATGCAGGCTCGCAGCCGTGGCATCATAGCCGATATAGGCGGGCAGCACCCCTTTCACCAAAGCCTCGTCCAGCCCCTGATAATCGGTGCAATCGGCCAGATAGCCGCGCGTCATCATCACGTGCAGGAAGTCGGATTTCGGATGGTAGGTCATGGGGCACCCGTGCTTTAACTCGGGCTGCGGTATAGCGGCGCCGGGGGGTAAGGGGAAGATGCGAAGCGGAGGAGCGGTCTGGGCGCTGGGAACCATGTCAGGCACCTCGCTCGACGGGGTGGATGCGGCCATGCTCCTGACCGACGGGGAGCGCATCCTCGACTTCGGCCCCACGGCGTTCCGCCCTTATTCCCCCGCCGAACAGGCCACGATCCGCGCAGGTCTGGGCCGCTGGCCGGGCGAGGCGGGCGTGGCCGAGGCGGCCGAGGTGGTAGAGGCCGCCCATGCCGAGCTTCTGTCGCGGTTTTCGGGGGCCGAGGTGATCGGCTTCCACGGCCAGACGCTGGCGCATGATCCAAAGGGCAAGGGGACGCATCAGGCGGGCGACGGCGCGCTTCTGGCGCGCGCGCTGGGGGTGCCTGTGGTCTGGGATTTCCGCAGCGCGGATGTGGCCATGGGCGGGCAGGGCGCGCCGCTGGCCCCTTTCTTCCATTTCGCCTGCGCCCGCCAGATTGGCGCCACGCAGCCGCTTGCCATGCTCAACCTCGGCGGCGTCGGCAACGTCACCTGGATCGACCCGCGCCAGCCCGCACCCGAAGCGCACGGTGCGCTTCTGGCCTTCGACACGGGCCCCGCCAACGCGCCGCTCAATGACCTCATGCTTACCCGCACGGGCCAACCGCTCGATCCCGACGGGGCGACCGGGCTGCAGGGTCAGGTGGACGAAGACCGTCTCGCCGCCTTCCTGCGGCATCCGTTCTTTCACCGCATGCCGCCCAAGTCGCTGGATCGCAACGATTTTCACACGGCCCTCGATATGGGCAACCTCTCCACCGAGGACGCCGCCGCCACCCTTGCCGCCGCCGCCGCCGCTGCTGTGGCACGCGGGGCGGAACATTTCCCCGTTCCCGTCACCCGCCTTCTGGTCACCGGGGGCGGGCGGCACAACGCCCGCATCATGGCGGAACTCTCCGCCCGGATGCGGGTTGAGGCTGAGCCGATCGAGGCTGCCGGTCTTGATGGCGACATGCTGGAGGCGCAGGCCTTCGCCTTCCTTGCCGTCCGTGTGGCGCGTGGCATGGCGACCTCCGGTCCCGCGACCACGGGCGTCGCCGCGCTTGTGGGCGGGGGCAGGCTCAGCCAGCCGGACTAGGCGGTTTGCGCCCTGTCGCCCTGCTTCATCTTGGTTGCAAATACCCCGGGGGTGCGGGGGCTGGCCCCCGCTTCCGCAGGCGCACCTTGCGCTAACGCCGCAGCATCGACCCGGTATAGATCACCAGCGCCGCCCAGATCATTGGAAAGGCCACCGCCCGCGCCGTTCCGAAAGGCTCGCCAAAGACGAAAACCGCCGTCAGGAAGATCATCGTCGGCGCGATATATTGCAGGATGGCGATCGTCGTCAGCCGCAGCAGTTTCGCCCCATTGGCATAGAGCATGAGCGGCACCGCCGTGACCACCCCCGCCAAAAGCAGCAGCACTGTCGCCCAGGCATCGGCAAGAAACACCATCTCGCCCCGTGCCGCGATCCAGCCCACCCAGCCCAGCGCGAAGGGCGACAGGATTAGAACTTCCAGCATGAACCCCTGGTTCGGCCCCAGCGGCAGGCGCTTCTTCAGATAGGCATAAAAGCCCCAGCTCACCGTCAGCGCCAGCGCGACCACCGGCACGCGCCCCGCCTCCCATGTCAGCACCGCGACGGCCAGCGCGGCCAGCGCGATGGCCGCCCATTGCGGAGGGCTCAGCCGTTCCTTCAGCAGCACCGCCCCGAGGAAGACCGAAAACAGCGGGTTGATGTAATAGCCCAGCGCCGCCTCCAGCGCCTGGCCTGACTGGATCGACCAGACATAGATCGCCCAGTTGACCGAGATCAGCCCCGCCGTCAGCGCCGCCATGCCGATCATGCGCGGGCTGCGGATCGCCGCCCGCAGGTCCGCTGTCCGCCCAAGCCAGATCAGGATCGCCCCGGCCACGGGCACCGACCAGATCACCCGATGCGCCAGCACCTCAAGCACCGGCACCTCTGACAGCGCCTTCATGTACAGGGGCAGAAATCCCCACAGAAGATAGGCGGATATCGCAAGGATCAGGCCCTTCGGGCTGTCCTCGGGCTTGGTCGGGGTGGGCACAGGGTCGGTCATGCGCCCCTGCTATCCAAGACGCGGGTCCGACGCCAATGCTGAATTGTAACGGTATCAATAGTCCGGGATTATGGCTTCGGCCCAAACCCATCAGCGGCGGCGGGCCAGATAGTCCCGCGTAAAGGCCCTGTACCCCTCTGCCGTCACCGCCAGCCGGTCGCGCATCAAGGCGTGCAAGGCGGGCAGGTGATGGAAAGGGACGGTGGGGGCGACGTGATGCTCGACATGATAGGGCATGTTCCAGGCGACGAAACGCACGATGCGGTTGGTGAAGGTCGTCCGCGTGTTCAGGAACATGTCGGCCACGCGCGGGCAATCGCCATGCTCGGCCAGAAGATACAGCCGCAGGAAGGGCTGGCCCAAGAGAGCGGGAATCACCCAGATCCAAAGCAGGAGGGTGGTCCAGAAGAACGACAAAAGTACCAGCGCATAACCCGCCAGCAGGACGCGCGCCTCGCGCGTGATGCGGGGCAGGGCGCCTTCGGGCAGGTAGGGCGCCCGCACCCGGCCCAGCGCCAGCCCGATCACCAGCCGCGCCTGCGACATCCAGTAGGGAAGACCCGACACATGCCACAGCCACGCCGCCCGCGTCTCTGGCTTTGCCCCGTCCAGTTCCGGGTCGCGGCCTTCGATATTGGTCCAGCGGTGATGGGCCAGATGAAAATACCGAAACCAGAGGAAAGGCAGCACAAGCAGGAAGCCGCAAAGATGGCCCGCCGCCTCGTTCAGCCAGATCCGCGCGAAGGGCGTCTGATGCGTCGCCTCATGTTCCAGCGTGAAGAGGAACACGATAAGCACCCCCTGCACCGGCAAAAGGAGCCACCACCCCAGCACACCCGCCGCGATGATCCCGCCAAGGGCAAGGATCGCCCCCAGATGCAGCGCCAGATGGCGCAGCCCGGCGGCATCCGAACGGGCGGACAGCTGCGCCTTTGCCTCGGCTGGCAATGCGGCAAGCCATGTCTTGTGATCCATGTCGCTCCCCCGGCAAACGGCTTCTGACACAGAAGACGGATCGGAGTATGGCGCAGATTCCGCCATCCCCCCGGATCGCCAGGCCCCTCTGGCCCACGATCCCGCCGCGACATCCGCGCCGGATATCGCCTCAGCGCCCGTCGATGGTAAACCCCGGCGCCGCCAGTTCAAACCCCGCAAACCGGAAGCCCGGCGCCACGCAGCAACTGACCAGCGCCCAGCCCGCGCCCGCCTCGGCCGTCTGCCACCAGCCCGCCGGCACCACCGCCTGCGGCCGCTCCCCCGCCAGCACATCCGGCCCCAGCCGATGCACCACCAGCGGCCCCGCCTCCGTCTCTGCCACCCGCAGGTCCAGCGGCGCACCGGCATGCCACAGCCAGACCTCGCCCGCATCCACCCTGTGCCAATGCGACCGCTCCCCCGCCTTCAGCAGGAAATAGATCGCCGTCCCGACGGCCCGACCGTCCACCTCCGGCCCTTTCCACGTTTCGCGATACCAGCCGCCTTCGGGATGGGCGGCAAGGCCCAGTTCCGCGATGATCCGATCCGCCTGATCCATGCTTCCCTCCGTCGCGGGCCAATGCCACTCTGCGCCAAATCCAGTGTCCGGGAAACGCGCCCCCATGCAACCCCATATCCTGATCCTTGGTGCAGGCATCACCGGCGCCGCGCTGGCCCATCAGTTGGCCAAGGGCGGCGCGACCGTCACGGTGGTTGATGCCGGTTCCCCGGCGGGGGCGGCGTCGGGGGGCAGTTTCGGCTGGGTCAATGCCAGCTTTTTCCTGTCCGAGGCGCATTTCCACCTGCGCCACGCCGCGATGGAGGCGCATCAGGCGCTGGCGGCAGAGCTTGGCCTTGATCCCCAACCGCAAGGCTGCCTTTGGCATGAAGCGACGGGTGCGGATTTCGACCACCAGCACGAGGCCCTGCATCGCCTTGGCTATCCCCTGCGCCTGCTGGACCGGGCGGAAATCGCGCGGCGGGAGCCGCTTATCGCCAACCCGCCCGACCGCGCGCTGTTCTTTCCCACCGAACGCGCCGTGGACCTTGCCGCGCTGACCGACCGCCTGCTCTCTGCCGCCAGCGCGCGCGGCGCGAGGGTCATCCTCGGTTTGCGGGGCGAGGCGCTGCTCACCGCACAGGGCAGGGTGATCGGCCTGCGCATGCCGCAGGCCACGATCATGGCCGATCATGTGATCCTTGCCACCGGGACCGGCACGCCCGCGCTGTTGGTGCCGCTCGGCCTGACGCTGCCGATGCAGCACCGCCCCGGCGCGGTGCTGCACAGCCAGCCGCTGCCGCCCCTGTTGACCCATATCCTCGCCACACCGGAACAGGAGGTGCGGCAGGACCGCGACGGCCGCCTCATCGCGCCCGCCGCCGCGCATCACCAATCCGACGCCAGCGAAGACCTACCCGGTCCCGACGCGCTGATCCGCGCGACGCTGGCCCGTCTGCGCGCGATCTTCCCGCAGGCCGATATCCGGCCTGACCGGCTGATCCTGGCGCAACGCCCGGTGCCGGGCGATGGTCTGCCCGCCATAGGTGCGGTGGCGCCGGGGCTGTCCGTGGCTGTGATGCATTCCGGCGCAACGCTCGCCCCGCATGTGGCCGCCCTTCTGGCGGCCGAGGTGCTGGGGCAGGGCGAAAGCCCGGCCCTGGCCCCGTTCCGCCCCTCGCGCCTCTTCACATGAAAACGGCGCGCGGGGGTGCCGCGCGCCGGATTGGTATGGACATCTGTCTGCACACTATGCTGCCCCCCGCCGAACGGGGTGCCGCGCGCGCGGGTCAGGCCTTCAGAATCGACCGCCCGGCATATTCGGCCGTCTCACCCAGCATCTCTTCGATGCGGATCAGCTGGTTGTATTTCGCCAGCCGGTCCGACCGCGACAGCGACCCCGTCTTGATCTGCCCGCAGTTCGTGGCCACCGCCAGATCGGCGATCGTGGCATCCTCCGTCTCGCCCGACCGGTGCGACATCACGTTGGTATAGCGTGCGCGATGCGCCATCTCGACCGCCTGCAAGGTCTCGGTCAGGGTGCCGATCTGGTTCACCTTGACCAGCATGGAATTGGCGCACCCTTTCGCGATCCCTTCGGCCAGCCGCTTGGGATTGGTCACGAACAGATCGTCGCCCACCAGCTGCACCTTGCCGCCCAGCGTATCGGTGAGCAGCTTCCAGCCGGCCCAGTCATCCTCGGAACAGCCGTCCTCGATGCTGATGATCGGATAGTCGTCGGCCAGCCCTGCAAGGAAGGCCACATTCTCCTCGATCGACAGGGATTTTCCTTCACCCACCATCTCATAGCGGCCGCCCTTGAAGTATTCGGTCGCCGCGCAATCGAGGGCGAGGAAGATGTCCTCGCCCGGGGTGTAGCCCGCCTTTTCAATCGATTTCAGAATGAAATCAAGTGCATCACGGGCAGAGTTCAGGTTCGGTGCGAAGCCGCCCTCATCCCCGATCCCCGTGTTGTGGCCCGCCGCCTGAAGCTCTTTCTTCAGGGTGTGGAACACCTCCGATCCCATCCGCACCGCATCGCGGATATTCTCCGCGCCGACGGGCATGATCATGAATTCCTGGATGTCGATCGGGTTGTCGGCATGTTCGCCGCCGTTGATGATGTTCATCATCGGAACTGGCAGGATCCGCGCCGAAGTGCCGCCCACATAACGGAAAAGCGGCTGGCCGGTATGTTCGGCGGCCGCCTTCGCCACGGCCAGCGACACGCCAAGGATGGCATTGGCGCCAAGGCGCGACTTGTTCGGCGTGCCGTCCATTTCGATCATGGTGCGGTCGATGCCCACCTGCTCCAGCGCGTCGAAGCCCACGATCTCTTCCGCGATCTCGCCGTTCACAGCGGCGACGGCCTCAAGCACGCCCTTGCCCTTGTAGCGGGCCTTGTCGCCGTCGCGGCGCTCCACCGCCTCATGCGCGCCGGTCGATGCGCCCGAAGGCACGGCGGCGCGGCCCATCGCCCCGCTTTCAAGGGTGACGTCCACCTCGACGGTGGGGTTGCCGCGGCTGTCGAGGATTTCGCGGGCGTGGATGTCGATGATCGTGCTCATGGGCGTCGATGCCTCCGTGATGCAAACGTGGTGCTCTCGCGCCCGTGCTTAAACGCTGCCGCCCTGCAAGGAAAGGGCGCGTTTGCGCGCCCGTTCGCGGGCCAGCGCGTAAAGCCCCGATCCGATGATCAGCCCGGCCCCGATCAGCGTCAGCGCATCGGGAACCTCGTCAAACACGAAGGCCCCGATCAGAATGGCGAATAGCAGGCGGGCGTAACGGAAGGGTGAAACCACCGATACCTCGCCCGTCCGGCTGGCGGCGACGACGGCCCAGTATCCGGCGGTGCCAAAGACCAGCGCACCAAACAGGACGGCCACATCGCGCCCATCCGGCATGACCGCACCGCCCGGGATCATCATCACCGCGCCCAGAAGCGCCACCGACATCAGCCCCCAGCAGGATACCTGCGCCGTGCTGCAGGCGGCGGGCAGAAGGCGCGTTGCCAGATCCCGCAATGCGAGGCCCACCACGGTGACAAGCACCCAAAGCGCCTCGGGGCGGAACCCGTCCATCCCCGGGCGCAGGATCACCAGAACACCGGCGAAGCCCACCGCGATGGCCGACCAGCGCCGCCACCCAACCGCTTCGCGCAGCAGAAGCGCCGCGCCCAGCGTCACCGCGAGGGGCAGCGCCTGCAGCACCGCCGACACGGTCGAGAGCGGCACAAGGGCCAGCGCCTTGATATAGGCGAAGGTCCCGACCATCTCGCCTATGTTGCGCAAGATGACCCATGGATGCAGCGCAGCGCGGGTCAGGATGGGCTGGCTGCGCGCGCGCGCCATCAGCGCAAAGACCGGCGCGCCAAAGGCCCCGGCCACGAAGATCACCATCCCCACGGGCAGATCGGCGGCGGCCCATTTGAGGAACATGTCCTCGACCGCGAACAGCGCCATGGCGGCAACCATCAGCAGGATGCCGCGCAGGTTCGCGCCCGCAGGATCTGCCCGGGCGTCCAAGACTCAGGTCTTCTTCAGGGGCACGCCCAAAAGCTCCAGCCGGTGCCCGACCAGCTTGTATCCCAGCCGCGCCGCGATGCGTTCCTGCAGCGCCTCGATCTCGGGATCCACGAATTCGATCACATCGCCGGAATTCACGTCGATCAGGTGATCATGGTGGTCGCGTTCGGCATCTTCATAGCGCGCGCGTCCGTCGCCGAATTCCAGCTTGTCGAGGATGCCCGCCTCTTCGAACAGCTTCACCGTGCGGTAGACCGTGGCGATGGAGATCTTGGGATCCACCTTCGCCGCACGCGCATAAAGTTCTTCGACATCGGGGTGATCGTCGGCGTCCCCGATCACACGCGCCACGACGCGGCGCTGATCGGTCATGCGCAGCCCCTTTGCCTCGCAGCGGGCGATGATATCTGCCATCTCCTGCCTCATTCGCAGCCCTGTGACGGGACTTAAGTGATCCGCCCCTGTGGGGCCAGTGAGATCGATTCGCAAGTTGACTCTGCCACCGCGCGCCCCAAAGGCTGCAGGCGGGATCTTTGGGGGGCGGGGCGACATGGAACGCAAGGACCGGCTGGATGCCTTTGGCGCCACCGCGCTGTTTGGTGTGATGTTGCTTCTGGCCTTCAACCAGATCCTCGTGAAATGGGTGAACACAGGATTACAGCCTGTCTTCTTTGCCGGCCTCCGTTCGGCGCTGGCTGTGGTTTTCGTGGCGCTCTGGCTGATCTGGCGGGGCCGCCCACCACGCCTGACGCGGAGTGATCTCGCGCCCGGCATCCTGATCGGAACGATCTTCGCGCTGGAATTCCTTTGCCTCTTTCTCGCGCTCGATCTGACGGCGGTCAGCCGGGCTTCGGTCATCTTCTACTCCATGCCGGTCTGGTTCGCGCTGATGGCGCATGTGCTGCTGCCGGGGGAACGCCTGACGCTGGTGCGCAGTGCGGGCCTCGCGCTGGCCTTTGCGGGCACGGCCTGGGCCATCCTGTCGCGCAGCCCCGATACAGAGGGCAGCCTTGTGGGCGATCTGCTGGCGCTGGGGGGCGCGCTCGGCTGGGCGGGGACGGCGGTGGTGGCGCGCGCCTCGCGCCTGCGCGCGGCCGGGCCCGAGATGCAGCTGTTCTGGATGGTCCTCGTCTCGGCCCCCATCCTGATTCTGGCCGCGCCCCTGTTCGGCCCGCTGCTGCGCGATGTCACGCCACTACATATTGTGGGGCTGATCTTCCAATCCTCTATCGTTGTTGCGGGCGGGTTTATCGGCTGGCTCTGGCTTCTGTCGGTTTATCCGGCCTCGACCGTGGCCAGCTTTTCCTTCCTCACCCCGATCCTTGCCGTTTTTTTGGGCTGGCTGTTCTTCGATGAGTCGGTCACGCCCGCCCTGCTTGGGGCATCGGCACTGGTTGCGGTGGGAATCGTTCTGATCAATCGGCGCGTGCAACCTGTGAAAGAATCGCCGGTGCCGCCACAGGCGCGCTGAGGAGGCTATTCACACCCCCTGTGAACGCCCCCAGCCAACCCTGCGTCATGGCGCGGAAATCCCAATCCTGCATGGGATTTGTCCTGCGGATATCCACGACCTCATCCACAGAGCGGTGCGTTTGGCGGGGGCTGTTGCAGGAAAACCGTCAAGCGAAAAATCGCCCTTGACCCCCTAAAAATGTCGTTGAACAGGGGCAAGGTTTACGACAGTTTGACGAAGTAAGCGGTTGGGCCACTAGATATTGTGGTCGTGTGCAGCGAAGGTCGAAATCCCGAAAGATTGGGCAGCTGTCTGGCTGTTCCGTTCCGTGCCTTATCGGCAGCGGGGTGCGAAGCCTTGCCAATCGTATGAAGGTTAACATCGGATGGGGCGCAGGCCCTACCAGAATTCGGAGACGGGGCAGAGATGAAGATCGAACGCAAATTCACGACAGAGGCGACGGGTGCCTATGGGGCCATGGCCTTTGCGACGACCACGTCGGAAATCCGCAATCCGGATGGCAAGGTGGTGTTCCGCAACGACGCGGTAGAGGTTCCGGAAGGCTGGAGCCAGGTCGCCTCCGACGTGCTGGCGCAGAAGTATTTCCGCAAGGCGGGGATCCCGGCACGGCTGAAGCGCGTGAAGGAAAAGGGCGTGCCGGAATTCCTGTGGCGCTCGGTCCCCGATGAGGCCGCGCTGGCCGAACTGCCCGAGGGCGAGCGCTTCACCGGCGAGACCAGCGCCAAGCAGGTGTTTGACCGTCTGGCGGGCGCCTGGGCCTATTGGGGCTGGAAGGGCGGCTATTTCACCACCGAGGCGGACGCCCGCGCCTATTTCGACGAGATGCGCTTCATGCTGGCCCGCCAGATGGCGGCGCCGAACTCGCCCCAGTGGTTCAACACCGGTCTGCATTGGGCCTATGGCATCGACGGCCCGTCGCAGGGGCATTTCTATGTGGATTACCAGACCGGCAAGCTGACGAAATCCGACAGCGCCTATGAACACCCCCAACCGCATGCCTGCTTCATCCAGTCGGTTTCCGACGATCTGGTGAACGAAGGCGGGATCATGGATCTGTGGGTGCGCGAGGCGCGGCTGTTCAAATACGGCTCGGGCACCGGCACCAACTTCTCGTCCCTGCGCGGCGAAGGGGAGAAACTGTCGGGCGGCGGCAAGTCGTCGGGTCTGATGGGCTTCCTCAAGATCGGTGACCGCGCGGCGGGCGCGATCAAATCGGGTGGCACCACGCGGCGCGCGGCCAAGATGGTGATCTGCGACATGGATCACCCCGATATCGAACAGTTTATCAACTGGAAGGTGATCGAAGAGCAGAAGGTCGCCTCGCTGGTCGCCGGGTCCAAGGCGCATGAGCAGAAGCTGAACGAAATCTTCGCCGCCATCCGCCAGTGGGATGGCTCGGCCGAAGATTCGGTCGATCCGGCGAAAAACCCGGCGCTGAAGGCGGCGATCCGTTCGGCCAAAAAGGCCATGATCCCCGACACCTACACCAACCGCATCCTGCAATATGCGCGTCAGGGTTTCACCTCGATCGAATTCCCGACCTATGACACGGACTGGGACTCCGATGCCTACATCACGGTGTCGGGCCAGAATTCCAACAACTCGGTCCGCGTGACCGATGCCTTCCTCAAAGCCGTGCAGAATGATGAAGACTGGGCGCTGATCCGCCGCACGGATGGCAAGGTCGCCAAGACCATCAAGGCGCGCGACCTGTGGGATCAGGTGGGCCATGCCGCCTGGGCCTGCGCCGACCCGGGCATCCAGTTCCACGACACCGTCAACGCCTGGCACACCTGCCCGGAAGATGGCCCGATCCGGGGGTCGAACCCCTGCTCGGAATACATGTTCCTCGATGATACGGCCTGCAACCTTGCTTCGATGAACCTTCTGACCTTCTACAAGGACGGCAAGTTCGACGCAGCGGCCTACATGCATGCCACCCGTCTGTGGACCGTGACGCTGGAGATCAGCGTGATGATGGCGCAGTTCCCGTCCAAGGAAATCGCGCAGCTTTCCTATGACTTCCGCACGCTGGGCCTTGGCTATGCCAATATCGGCGGGCTCTTGATGAACATGGGGTTGGGCTACGATTCGACCGAAGGCCGCGCGCTCTGCGGGGCGCTGACCGCGCTGATGACCGGCATCTCCTATGCCACCTCGGCCGAGATGGCGGCGGAACTGGGCGCCTTCTCGGGCTACCAGCGCAATGCCCAGCACATGCTGCGCGTGATCCGCAACCACCGCCGCGCCGCCCATGGTGCCGCCGATGGCTATGAAGGCGTGAACGTCAATCCCGTGCCGCTGGACGGCGCGAACTGCCCCGACCAAACCCTTGTCGCGCTTGCGAAATCCGCTTGGGACGAGGCGCTGTCGCTGGGTGAAGCGCACGGCTACCGCAACGCCCAGACCACGGTGATCGCGCCCACGGGCACCATCGGCCTGGTGATGGATTGCGACACGACGGGGATCGAGCCCGACTTCGCGCTGGTCAAGTTCAAGAAGCTGGCCGGTGGAGGCTACTTCAAGATCATCAACCAGTCGGTTCCCGCCGCGCTTGAAGCCCTGGGCTATTCCTCGTCGCAGGTGGCCGAGATCGTGGCCCATGCCGTGGGTCACGGCTCCTTGGGCAACTGCCCCGGCATCAACCACACCTCGCTGATCGGCCACGGTTTCGGCCCGCGCGAGCTGGAAAAGATCGAAGCGGCTCTGCCTTCGGCCTTTGACATCCGCTTCGTGTTCAACCAGTGGACGCTGGGCGAGGATTTCTGCAAAGGCACCCTCGGCATCCCGGCGGACAAGCTGGCCGATCCGTCCTTCGATCTGCTTCGTCACCTCGGGTTCACCAAGGCCCAGATCGACGCCGCGAACGATCATGTCTGCGGGACGATGACGCTGGAAGGCGCGCCCTTCCTGAAGCCGGAACATTACCCGGTCTTCGACTGCGCCAACCCCTGCGGCAAGACGGGCAAACGCTTCCTGTCGGTGGAGAGCCATATCCACATGATGGCGGCGGCGCAGTCCTTCATCTCGGGCGCCATCTCCAAGACGATCAACATGCCGAACTCGGCCACCATCGCCGAAACGCTGGCGGCTTACGAACTGTCGCACAGCCTCGGCATCAAGGCCAACGCGCTCTACCGCGACGGATCGAAGCTGAGCCAGCCGCTGGCCGCTGCGCTGGTCGAGGATGACGAAGAGGCGGAAGAAATCCTCGCCACCGGGTCGGCGCAGGAAAAGGCCGCGGTTCTGGCCGAAAAGATCGTCGAAAAGATCGTGGTGAAGGAGATCATCCGCACCAACCGCGAAAAACTGCCTGAGCGTCGCAAGGGATACACCCAGAAGGCCATCGTCGGCGGCCACAAGGTGTATCTGCGCACCGGCGAATATGGCGATGGGCGTCTGGGCGAAATCTTCATCGACATGCACAAGGAAGGCGCAGGCTTCCGTGCGATGATGAACAACTTCGCCATCGCCGTGTCCGTGGGCCTGCAATATGGCGTGCCGCTGGAGGAATTCGTGGAAGCCTTCACCTTCACCCGCTTTGAACCGGCGGGGATGGTGCAGGGGAACGACTCGATCAAGAACGCGACCTCCATCCTCGACTACATCTTCCGCGAACTGGCGATCAGCTATCTGGACCGCACCGATCTGGCCCATGTCAAACCGCAGGGCGCGGCTTTCGATGACCTTGGCCGCGGCGATGACGAGGGCAAGCGCAACTTCGGCGAAGTCAGCGATGCGGCGGCGTCGAAGTCGGTGGAACTGCTGCGTTCCATCAGCTCGACCGGGTATCTGCGCAAGCGGCTGCCGCAGGAGCTGGTGGTGTTCCAAGGCGGGATGGGGGCAGGGGCCACGGCGCTGGCCACTGGCACTGATCCGGTGATGGCGCTGAACACGCTGGTCCCCGAAACCATGGGCGGCGGCGCGGCCACGGCCCTTGGCACCGGGACCGTCAGCATGGATGCGCGCACCAAGGCCAAAATGCAGGGCTATGAAGGCGATCCCTGCGGCGAGTGCGGCAACTACACGCTGGTGCGCAACGGCACCTGCATGAAGTGCAACACCTGCGGCGGCACGAGCGGGTGCTCCTGATCGCGGCCTGCCGCTGAAAACGACGCGACCCTCGCCGCAAGGCGAGGGTCGTTTCTTTTCCCCTGAACCAATGGTGCCGGTCAGGCCCGCTTGATCAGCCGGATCACGAACAAGAGGATCACCGCGCCGATCGTCGAATGGATGATCGCCGACAGGATACCGCCACCCAGACCAAAGCCGATCTGCGGCAACAGGAAGCTGGCCACCACCGCGCCGAGAATACCGATCACGATATTGCCGAGCAGACCATAGCCGTATCCGGCCACCAGTTTCCCCGCGAGCCAACCCGCCACGGCGCCGACGAACAACATAACCAAAAGACTTTCGATACCCATAGCCTTCTCCGATTGCACGGATGACAACCCATCCGACGGAAAGGTTAACAGTGCCGCTCCGGCGGATCAACGCGCAGAGGCGGGCGCCTGCGGGGAAAAGTCGGGTCCGCCCTTAGGCAGTCGCGGCCAGATCAACGGTCTGCAGCACCTCATCAAGATCCGCCACATAGCCCGCCTCCGCCGATCCGGGGAGGACGACAAAACCCGGGGATACCTTGTGCGCACGACAAAGGCCGAGTTGCCGGGCGGTGTAGCGGTCCTGTGGGATCAGGACGATCATGGTCGATCCGGGAAGCAGGCACAGATGCGCGTGGTCCAGGTGGCTTCCGTCAATGCTGACCACGACCCGCGCGCGGCAAAGCGCCTGCTGCAGTTCGGCCACAGAGGCCGTGCCAACATCCACGATCTTCCAGTCCCGCGCCACCAGCGCGTCGACCAAGCGATCTTCGTCCCGGATCCAGCGCGGCGCGCCGGTGCGCCCCCGGCGCAGATAGACCAGATCCCCCGCCTGTCCTGTCCCGAAACGGGCCTGTAACTTCCGTCGGATCACGTCAAAACGACGCTGTTTGTGGGTGCCTTGCCCGAAATCCTGATAGGTCACCAATTCTTCGGCATGAACCCAAGCCTCTGTCATCGTCGGAAGGTCCAGCGCGCGCCGATAGTCTGCCGCATGACCCCACGCCGGATGCGCCGGCATCCACAGCGCGCCGAGGTCCGGCTCGATGAGCGAAGTGGGAATAGCATCGGTCAGCCAATGCCCGAAATAGCGCCAAGACACGTAACTGTTGCAGTACCGCGCTAGCGCGACCTCGCGGAGGGGGGCACCGGCGTCCACGCTGCGCCACGCGCGATCATAGTTTTCCTTGTGCCGCCATGTGACAAAACCTCCACGGCTCATCAAGGCGTTCCGATGGACCCGTCGAAGAACGGCGACGTGGCGCACGCTGGTTTCAACGCTGGCCGAGATATGGTGCGCAAGCACCGAATGTTCGTCTGTCCCCGTCACCCGGTCCAGCATCCCCTCCAGCATCGCGGGCGGAGTGACCGCCTCCACCTCTTCGGGATGCAGCACCTCCGCCTCGGGCTGGCCATTGCCAAGCAGGCGGCAGACAAAGGGCGCAACCACCAGATTGGGGCGCAGAAGAGGCGGCGTCGGCTTGTTCCGGGCTGCGTGCAGGCTGGGCATGGGTCGTATCCGTTTGTATCAGGCAGATCGTGCCACCGCACGTCGGCGCGGTCGCGTCAGGCGTTACCAAGATACGGAGCAAACGCAAAATTCTATTCAGCAGAACCCCGCCAAAGCCGAAAAAAGCTGCTGATGCGTGCGGGCTGAAAATTCCACGCCACGCCGGGACCTTTGCCCCCTTGCGCGCGCATGGCGGCGTGGTGGAGAGGGCCGCGTGACGCGGCCAGCCGTGACCAAAGGCCGAGCGGTCGGCATCGCAGGGCCTTTGCGCGGGCGGCGCGGGCCATTTCCATCGCCTGTTGCGGACCCGTCCGCCGAACACGATGCGTCGGTCCAGGCCGAAGATGCCAATCCCGCAGCCGATCAGGGCGGCCGCGCGCCGCGGCTTTTTTCAGAAACGCTCTACAAACCCGCGACACTGGCGATATAACGGCCCCAGTGCCGTGCCTGTCTCATGTCTGGGCGTTCCGTCAGACACCCTTGCTGTGGCTTGCAGGATTGAACATTGGATATCTTTTCCTTCTGGGATAGCGGTCGGCAGAACGCACCCGCCGCCGTGCAAACCTGCCTGTCACGGTGGGAGGAGATGAACCCCGAACATCGGCTGGTCGTGCTGGATGCGCGCGACATGGCGGATTTGCTCTCCGACATGCCGTTCGACATCAACCTCCTGCCGGTTCAGGCGCGCTCTGACATCCTGCGCGTCCGGCTGCTGCGCCAGCATGGCGGCGCTTGGGTGGATGCGACCTTGCTGCCGCTTTTGCCTCTGGACCGTTACGCAGATGTCTATACCGGCAAGACGGGCTTTTTCGCCTTCGCCGGGCCACCCTCGCACTGGCGCCTTGGTAACTTTTTCCTCATCGCCCATGCCGGCAACGCCTTCATCCGCGCCCTTGATGACGCCATTCGCGCCTACTGGACCCACCCCCGGCAGCTCTACGATCTGCGGATTCAGCCGACCTGGCCCCCGGGCAAGAAACTGACGATCCGGGCCCTGCTGACAAAAGGGATGGGAAAGGGCTATCTCGACTTCTTCACCCGATGGCGGGCCGATCTTCTCTACCCCGTCTCGCCGTTGGGGCGGCAGGGCGACTATTTTCCCTACTTCTGGGAACAGTACCTGATGATGCAACTGATCGACACCGATCCAAAGGCCCGCGCGATCGTCGAGGCCATGACCTACCGCCATCACGACCTGTGCCACATGGTGCAGAACGCGCGGGAACATTTCGGACCCGATTTCGTGAGGACCGTGCCGATGGCTCTGCGCTGTTCCCCGGTCCAAAAGCTGGATTGGCGCGTGGATTGGCCGCCCGAAGTGTTCGCCCTTCCGGCCGAGGAGTCCATCCTCATCTAGGATCACCCGGAAGACGCTCGGCACATTGCCATCACGGCCCGCTAGTATGAGAAACAGGCATGCTCTGGTCGTAATGCAAGTATGACGGTCTTTGGGTTCTGCTAGTTTCTGTTCGTGCGCAAGCGGCGGGATATGGCCGGCGTGACGCCTTCGTCCGTTTCCGAGGCAGAGAGCCTCCGAAGCGGAAGTGGCCCATGCCACGGGGAGTGCCGACCCCAGCGAACTTGTGACGAGAACCGCCCGCCCTCAGCCATCAAGGTGAGAAGCGCCACATTGCGATCATCGCGGGCGGCTGGCTGGGGCGCCAAGATATGTTGAGCTGAGGAGGCCGCCAAGGGGGCACTGCGGGGTCGGTCGGGTATAGTTGGCTGACGGGACGGCAGGCACGAAGATGGGGTGTGTTGACTTCTTCGGTTCTTTCCCGCTCTCATCAAACGAGATTATCCCACACAATCAATGAACAAACCGCCAGGGTGCGCATGAACGGCATAAACGCAGCGATCTCCGGCGAGAGCCCGTTAACGGATCGCGGCAGAGCGGATCGTGGGGATCGGTCACAGGGCGCCAGTGGTCTGTCGGGTGAGGTGGAACCCCTTGATGTCTGCGCGCAAGCTATGGAAGTCCTGCGTTCGTCCGAAGTGGCGTTCGAAGGCAAGGAGGTCTGCCTCTTCGTCACATTCGTGGCTGGCAATCAACTGCTGCCGGGACCTCTGGCCCTTGTAAAGGCCTTGGTTGCGTCGGGACTGTCGGTTGTGGTGTGCTGTGCTGTCAATGATATGAATGTCACCATCGATCTGACCGGGCTTGATGGCGCGGCTCACATCCTTAAGCGCGAGAATGGTGGCTACGACTTCGCTGTTTGGGCGGCGGCCCTGGCCCGTATGCCAGACTTGTGGTCAGCAAAGAGGCTGTTCTTCGTCAATGACAGCATCCTCGGGCCACTTTCCGGATTCGACCGAACCTTGGAAAGGATTCGGGCGTCCGATGCTGACTTTCTGGCTCTGACCGAATCTTTCGAATATCGTCATCACGTCCAGAGTTATTTTTTCGTTCTGCAGAATGACGGGATGTCCTCGGAACAGGTTCGAACCTTCTGGAGTGAAGTTAAGGCAGAGCAGACAAAAATTGACGTTATTCAAAAATACGAGATCCGTTTGCTTGAGCAGATGCGTGAAACTGCACATCTCAAGACGGAAGTGCTGTTCTCGTATGACTTTCTATTTCCTCAAATGGACTGGAGTTCTCTCAAGGGAAAGAATCCAACCCTGCACCTGTGGGAGCAACTGGTCACTTCTGGGTTCCCCTTCGTAAAGGTGGAACTCATCAATGCCAACCCGCACAACTTCGATATTGCGCATTGGCCCCGCCTGGTCAAACGCTATGGCGGGGATGTAGAGATTTTCAATCAGCATATTGTAATGATACGAAAGACAAGGGGATTGCCGCGTCAGCATCCAGTTGGGTGGAGATCAAGGATCACTCTCGGCCGGATGATCGCTCGGGCAAAGGGGTGGGCAAGACGATGGGGCGTGTAGCAATGTCACCCCAATCCATGGCAAGCCTAACATACTTTACCGCGAAATCATGACGAGCAGCTTGCACAGGCGTCATCAGCTGCGCGGCAACCCGTGCTTGGCGGCCAAACTGGTTGGGTGATGCCATGTGGAGGAGAGGCGAATGAGTTTTGCGCGGAGAGTGGGGAGGAACGTCAGGCGCATGGCGCGCCACGTATTGCCGAAGCCTAGTCACCAGATTATGCCCCGAAGCGAGCAGAAGCGCATCGAACGAATGCCCCGCTTCGTTCAGGGCACCGCGAAGCTGTTCGGTCAAGAAATCATGTTTACCGACAGTTCGGGCTTCATGCATTCATTCCACGAAATTTTTGAAGACCAACTTTATGCGTTTCATTCCCCGCACCCGACCCCTCTGATCGTTGATGTCGGCAGCAACATAGGATTGAGCATCATTTTCTTTAAGCGTCAGTTCCCCGATAGTCGCATCATCGCCTTCGAGCCCGATCCAGATGCCTTTCAAGCACTGGAAGCTAACGTGGCCGTTATGGGGTATCGAGATGTTGATCTGCGGAACACTGCAGCTTGGGTCGAGGACACGGAACTCGAATTCTTCGTCGAGGGCTCCCTTGCTGGTTCGACAGAGGTCGATTTTCGCGGGGCCGGTCAGGTCCGCCGCGTACGAGCCGAGCGACTGCACGCTGTGCTCGCACGCTTTGATAGTATTGATTTTTTGAAAATGGACATCGAGGGAGCTGAAAACACGGTACTGTTCGATCTACTGGATGTGCTCCCGAATACAAAGCGCTTGTTCCTAGAATATCACGGCCTGAAGAGTAGACCACAGCGCCTCGGCGATATTCTCAATGCCCTGTCAACGGCTGGCTTTCGCTATTCGATTAAGGATGCTGCCCCAAACAAACGGCGTCCATTTTCCGATGCCAGTCAATCAGCCTTCGATCCTCAGCTGAACATTTTCTGTGTACGGGCGTAGGCCTATTGGTGGCTGAAGCTGCTTTCGTGGGGAGGCCGATCTCCAGAAAATCTTATACGCGGGCGCAGACCGGTCACTATCATCCAGGAGACCGCATTCAATGATGGAGAAGCTCGGAGAAAAACTGTTCTTTACTGCCGTGTGTGTAGGATCGTATCTTTACCGCGACCTCGAAAATCAAGACCGGCGGATTTACCTCCTTTTGGGTGTCTTGGCGGTGGTCTGGTTTGACTGGATCTGGCTTCCCGCTCTTCGGAGGATCGGCGAAAGCATCGGGCGCCATTTTCGACGGTAGTGGCGCGGAGTAAGTATCGTAGTACTTGATGACTTCGCACTAGCCGCGATTGTTGCCAAGGCTGAGATACCGGCCTCTAGCGCTCCAACTGCGTGATCATAGTCGGCGTTTAAACGGCAAACTGCACCTGAAAGGGGCCAAGCGGTGGGGCATAGCCCTAACCAGCCTTGTGGTAACCCATGTGCGGGCTGAAGTCTTTACTGCGAGGAGAGTTTGGCTGGGGCGCTAGGATTCGAACCTAGGTATGGCGGTACCAAAAACCGCTGCCTTACCACTTGGCGACGCCCCAACCGTGCGGCGGTGTTTAGCGAAGGGCGTGGGGGGGTGCAAGAGGGTAGTCGCGGATTTTTCCGCAGGATTGTGCACGCAATCCCGGCAGGTTAGGGAGGGCCATGCACAAGGTGGATGTCATCGTTCTGGGGGCGGGCGCGGCGGGGATGTTCGCGGCGATCGAGGCGGGCCGCCGGGGGCGATCGGTGCTTGTCGTCGATCACGCCCGTGCGCCGGGCGAGAAGATCCGCATCTCGGGCGGGGGGCGGTGCAACTTCACCAATACAGGGATCGCGGTGGAGCGGTTCCTCAGCCGCAATCCGCGCTTCGCCCTGTCCCCCTTGCGGCGCTATACCGCGCAGGATTTCATCGCGCGCGTCGATTCGGCCGGCATCGGCTGGCATGAAAAGACGCTGGGGCAACTTTTCTGCGACGGGTCGGCTAGGCAGATCATCGACATGCTGTTGCGTGACATGGCCGCCGCCGGTGTGGACCTCTGGCTCGATTGCAGCCTTGGCGCGGTCCGCCGTATCGCCGACGGGTTCGAGGTGGAAACCGCCCGTGGTCCGCTGCGCGCGTCCTCGGTCATCGTGGCGACGGGGGGCAAGTCCATCCCCAAGATGGGCGCCACGGGCTATGGCTATCGCATCGCCGAAAGCTTTGGCCTGCCCATCGTGGAAACCCGGCCCGCCCTCGTTCCGCTGACCTTTGCCGAACAGGAACTGGACTGGATGCGTCCGCTTTCGGGCGTCTCGCTGGCGGGGCGGGTGAGCCATGGCCGCACCGGTTTTGACGAGGCGGTGCTGTTTACCCATCGCGGCCTGTCCGGCCCTGCGATCCTGCAGATCTCGTCCTACTGGCGCGAGGGAGAGGCGATCCGCCTGAACCTTGCACCGGGGCAGGATGTGGCCGGCTTTCTGGCGAACGAGAAGAAGGCGGCCGGGCGCACGGCCCTGCGCACGGCGCTTGGCAAGCTGATGCCCGAAAAGCTTGCCCGTCTGATCGAGGCGCAGACGGGTGCTTCCGCCCCGCTGGCCGAACTGCCGCGCGCCCGGCTCGACGCTGTTGCCGCACGGGTGCAGGATTGGGAATTGCGCCCCGTCGGATCCGAGGGCTATCGCACGGCCGAGGTGACGCTGGGCGGGGTGGATACCGATGCGCTGGATGCCCGGACCATGGCCGTGCGCGGCGTGCCGGGACTGTTCTTCGTGGGCGAGGTGGTAGATGTGACGGGCTGGCTGGGCGGGTACAATTTCCAGTGGGCCTGGTCTTCGGGCTGGGTCGCGGGGCAGGTGGCCTGATGGCGCGGCAGAACCGCGTCTGGCCCACGGGCGAGATCGTGGCCCATCCCGCGCGCGGGCTGTTCATGGGCAATCGCGGCTGCCTGCATGATGGGGCCGGCACTCTGGGTGCCGCACGCTGGCGCCATCGGGCGTGGATCACCTGCGCGCTGGCGTTCAAGGGGCGGCGGCGCGCATTGATGGCGCCGGGTCGCTACACCGAGTTGTTCTTTCTGGACGAGGCGGTGGCCTGTGCGGCGGGCCACCGCCCCTGCGCCGAATGTCGCCGTGCCGCGTGGCAGGGGTTCGCCGCGGCCTGGGCTTCGGTTTTTGGCGCCATGCGCGCGGCCGAGATCGACCGCGCCCTGCATGCGGCGCGTTTGGAGGGCCGCTCCCAGCGCCGCCACATGGCCGAGGCGGCGACGCTGCCGGAGGGGACCATGGCGCTGATTGGCGGGGCGGCGCATCTGATCCGGCAGGGCCAAGCGCTGCGATGGGGGCCGGAGGGCTATGGCGCGCCCACGCCCCTGCCGCGCGGGCCCGTCACCGTCCTGACGCCAGAGCCTGTCATCGCCGTCCTGCGCGCAGGATGGCGCCCCGTCCTTCACCCCAGCGCCGGGGTGGCGGCGCCGTAGAAAGGGCGATTTTCCTTCGAAAAATCAGGGGGCTGCGCGCCTCACCCTGCGGGGTATTTGGCGCCAAGATGAAGGGCAGGGGGGCCGGGTGTCACACCCGCAAGGGCGCCGATTTCGCCAGACGGTCGAAGGCCATCAGGCTGTCGATCAGGGCGGGCATCTGATCCAGCGGGATCATGTTCGGCCCGTCGGAGGGGGCGGTATCGGGCGCCTGATGCGTTTCGATGAAGACGCCCGCGATCCCGATGGACACCGCGCAGCGCGCCATCACCGGGGCGAACTCGCGCTGCCCGCCCGACGAGGCCCCTTGTCCGCCCGGCTGCTGGACCGAATGGGTGGCATCCATGATCACCGGCCAGCCGGTGCGCGCCATGGTGGGCAGGGCGCGCATGTCGGCCACCAGCGTGTTGTAGCCGAAACTCACGCCCCGCTCGGTCAGAAGGATGCGCTCATTCCCGGTGGAGGCGACCTTCTCGGCCACGTTTCCCATGTCCCAAGGGGCAAGGAACTGGCCCTTCTTGATGTTGACCACGGCCCCCGTTTCGCCCGCCGCGATCAGAAGGTCCGTCTGGCGGCACAGGAAGGCGGGAATCTGGATCACGTCCACGACCTGTGCGGCCAGCCGCGCCTGATGGGCATCGTGGATATCGGTCAGCACCGGCATCCCCATGGCACGCACGGCCTCGAGCACCTTGAGGCCTGCGTCGATGCCAAGGCCCCGCCGCCCCTTGAGGGAGGTGCGATTGGCCTTGTCGTAGCTGGCCTTGAACACGTATTGCGCACCCGCCGCGCGGCAGGCCTCGGCCATGGTCCCCGCGATCATCTGGGCGTGGTCGAGGCTTTCCAGCTGGCATGGGCCGGCAATCACCAGAAGCGGGCTGTCATTGCTGACGGACAGCCCGCCGATATCGACTGTTTTCATCTTCTTCCTCAGGCCGTGACCTGTTCGCGCAGGATTGCGGCGGTCATCGACAGCAGCAGATATATACCCGCGAAGATCATCATCGCCACCATCGTGTTTTCGAATGCGCGGGGATAGGTCGCCTCATCCGGCGCCACGGGAGCGACGGAGAGCGAGATGTAACGCGCCTGACGGTTGGCCTCGATCCGGGCCGTTTCCATCGACTGCAGCGATTGCGCCAGCATCATCTGCCGGGTTTCGGCATCTGCTTCGGCCACGGCCAGTTGCGACTGCACGCGTGCCAGCGACTGGCCCGAACTGTCCTCTTCCACCAGCTTGGCGCGCAACAGGGCGATCTCGTCCTCCAGCGTGGCGATGCGGCGCTTGAGCGGTTCCATCCGGGCGAGGTTCGGCGCTTCGTTCGCCTCCATCTGCGCAAGCGACAGCCGGTCGGCGGTCAGCTGCCCCTCAAGCTGGCCGATCTGGCTGGTGATCAGGCTCACCTCCACTTCGGAGGACAGAACCTTGAACGTCTCCTGCAGCGTCACGGCGCGTTGCCGCGCCTCCAGCAGGGCAGCCTCTGCCTCGGCATAGCTTTCGCGCGCGCCCTTCATCGCATCCTCGCGCAGGCGCTGTGTCAGCTGATCGACCTGCTCCTCGGCATAGCCGATCAGCGCTTCGGAAAAGCGGACCGAGGTCTGCGGATCGGGCGCGATCACCTCCATCCGGATGATGCCCTCGGTCGGGTCATAGGACACACGGACATTGCGCTGATAGATCTTGTAGGCCGCCTCGTTCGACGCCTCGGGATCGAGCCGTTGGATCGGGTCGATCCCGGGTGCCGAAAACACGTCGCGAAACCCGATATCCTGTTCCAGCCGCAGCATGGCATCGCGCGATTGCAGATAGCCCTGCACGGTGATGGAATCCTGCATGTTGGCCATGGGCGTATTGGCCAGCCCCCCCATGGAGGTGCCAGTGGCCTGTTGCGGCATCGCCTGCTGGATGACGAATTCGGTCTTCGTCGCATAAAGCGGGGTGGCCACGCGGTAGTAGTAAAAACCCGCAAGGAAGGTGGGCAGGATGACGAAGAAGAACAGCCGCGCCATCATCAGCATCGACCGGCGGCGCCGGCGGCGCGCAAGATCCTGCTGCATCTGCAGGATCTCGGCCGCGTGGTTCACCTCTTCGCCCGGTGCAGGCATCTTCACCGGTTTGATCGTCTGGGGCAGACGGGCGCCCGCAGGGATCGGCATCATGTTGCCTGCGCGGGGCTGGCCATCGGCGGGGCCGTCTTCTTCGGCCACGATCTCGACCACGGGGTTGGCTCGGAAGGGGTCAAGCCCCGCCTGCCGCAGCAGGCGCACCGCATCGAAATCCGACGTGGCGGGCAGGCCGTATTTCTGCGCCATGCGGCGCGCCAGCCGCAACTGCCGCCCCGTCAGACCTTCGCGCCGGATCGCATCCAGATCGGTTCCCGCCGCATTATCCGCCGCGCCCGCAACAGCCATGCCCGTTGGTGCCACCGCCGCCGTGGGATAGGGGGCCGCGCCAAAGCCGTCCTCGGTCTGGGCAAACAGCGCCTCGTCGGCACTGCGCTGGGGGGCTTGCGGTGCTGCGGGGGCCGCGTCGATGATCTCGGCATCCCTGGGGTTTGGCGCGGCAAGCCGCGCATCGCCCCGCCCGTCGGCGCGGATCGAGCCGAGCGGTGCGGAAACGCCGGCCGGGGATGCTGGCGTCTGCGACAGAGGCGCCGGATTGGGGCGTTGCGCCGGGCGTGGACCAACCGGCTGTGTCGCCGGTTCGGGCGGCACCTCGGAACGGCGTGTGTTGTACCGCTTAACCCTGAGTTTCATAGTTATACAGCCGTTTTGCTTCTTCGAGGGTGTCGAACATGTAAAGCCGCCCGTTCTTCAGCACGGCGGCAGAGCGGCAGAATTTCTCGAGCGTCGAGGCCTGATGCGACACGACCACCACCGTGGCTTCGCGCAGGCGCTGGCGCAGGATCGACCCAGCCTTGCGGTTGAATTCGGCATCCGTGGTGCCGGGCATGCCTTCGTCGATCAGATAGATGTCGAACTCCAGCGCCAGAAGCAGCGCGAAGGAGAAGCGCGCCCGCATCCCCGAGGAATAGGTGCCCACCGGCATGTCGAAATATTCGCCAATGCTGCACAGCCAGCGGCAGAAGCTTTCCACATAATCCGGATCCAGCCCGTAAAGCCGCGCGATATAGCGCGAGTTTTCGGTCGCGCTGTGGCGGTTGACCACGCCACCCATGAAACCCAGGGGAAAAGAGATGCGCGACGATCGTTTGATCGTGCCCTCGTCGGGTTGTTCCAGCCCGGCCATCATGTTGATGATCGTGGTCTTGCCGGTCCCGTTCGGGGCCAGAATCCCTAGTGAATTGCCAAGTTCCACGCGGAACGTGGCCTGATCGAGGATCACCTTGCGCGTCTTGCCCGTCCAGAACGACTTTGAGACGTTATCGAACTCGATCATACCTGCCCTCGGGGAAGCGATCCGAACGCGTCGCTTCCTGTTTCGTACCTCTGCCCCAACCCCGGCGCTCCTGTACGGGCGGAGGGGATTCGGCACCCGTTTTTTCTGCCGCGTGCCTTGGGCGCATAGCGCGCCTTTAGGGCGACATTATGTCGAATTTTATGCTTGCCTGACAATGGCCGATCACAGGGTCGCACTGTTTCCTGAACGATGCATCAACGATGCCGCGTAAAGCCCCGCCAACGGCCACGCGGGTCAGCGTGGCAAAAGCCGCGCCAACAGCCAGGCGGCAGGCCAGGCAAGGATCGACAGCGCAAAGCCCAGCCGTGCCGCCTCGACCATCGCGCCGCCGGGCAGGGCGGTGTCGAGGGCGAGGAGCGGCGCAGTAAAGCCGATGCCCGACAGGGCCGCGACGATCACCAGATCGCGCAGGCGGATCCCGGCAGGCAGCGGCACGCGGAACAACCGCGCCGCCAGAAGCGCGCCCGCAAACAGCCCGATCGGCTTGCCGATCCAGAGCGCGGCCAGCACCGTGCCGGTCGGAGGGGCCAGCGCCGCGAAATCAATCCCGCCATGCGTCAGCCCGAACAGGAAGAGCACCACCGATACGGGCCGGATCAGAAAATGTGCAAGCCGGTTCAGCGGATCGTTCAGATATTCCTCGGCTTCGGCAAACAGCCCGAAGGCGCGGTCGGCATGGGGAATGGCGGGAATCACCGGCAACAACCCCAAGGCCCCCGGCAACCCCGCGGCCACCACCCCGATCCAGCTGGCCCCGCCCGCCACCACATAGGGCCACAGCGCCATGGCCCGCCGCCTCTCGCGCTCGGTCGCGGCGCCCACCGGGGCGCGGCCGAACAGCCGCCACACCGTCACGGTCGCGGCGACGGGCAACAGAAGCCACAGCAGTTGCAGCCCGGCATGCGGATAGGCCACCCCAAGGATCAAAAGGCCAAGGATGCTGGTCGCGATGCTGATCAGGAGCAGCAGGTGCAAGGCAGGATGCGACGGCCCCAGCACCAGCCGGCCCGCCACATAGCCCAGTACGATCTCTGATCCGATCGGCAGGGGCCAACCCGCCCCCCAGGGCGCCCAGTCCGCCGATACGAACATGGTGCTATGGATCAACCATGCGGCCACGGCGCCCAGCAGTGCCCCGGCCACGGCCCCCGCGGGCAGCAGCGCCCGCCGCCCCGACAGGGCCCCGCGTTGCAGGACCAGCGCCTCCCACAGTTCTTTGCCCGCAAAGAACAGGAACATTGCCATCAGCAGATCCGCCACCACCACCACCGGCGAAAGGATCAGCGTCTCGCCCGCGATCCATGCCGGTTTCGGCACGTCGATCAGCCGATACTCCATGACGTCATAATAGCTGCCGGGGGACAGATTGACCCACAGGGTGGCCAGCAGGACACCCGCGATCAGGGCCCGGCCGAAGCGGCGCACAAAGGGAGAGACGCGATACATCCGCACATGACCCGCAGCTGCAATGGCTGGCTGCGGCCTATGCCTGCGACCGCATCGTTGCAAGCGGATTTGCGACAGGCGGTGCCCGGGTGTTGCCCATGGGCCAACAGCGGCCCATCTTACCGCGCGAGCGCGCCCTTCTTTCGCCAAAGGCCCCATGCAGGACGACCCCGCCTCCGAACTCGTCGCGCAGATCCGCGCCTGCCGCCTGTGCGCGGACAGGTTCGCGCAGACGGCGACGGCACATGCACCGCGCCCGGTGGCGTGGTTCGCGCCGGGGGCGCGGCTCCTGATCGCGGGTCAGGCACCGGGCGCGCGCGTCCATGCCTCGGGCCGTCCCTTCACCGATCCCTCGGGCGACCGGCTGCGCGATTGGACGGGCCTTTCGGCTGATGACTTCTACGACCTGTCCCGCGTGGCCATCGTGCCGATGGCCTTCTGCTTTCCGGGCTATGATGCTAAAGGGGCCGACCTGCCGCCGCCGCCGATTTGCGCCCGCACTTGGCGCGCGCGCGTGCTTGCCAGCCTGCCAAAGGTCCGCATGGTGCTGGCGGTGGGGGGTGCTGCGCAAAACTGGCATCTCGGCCCCGGCTCTGTCACCGCGCGGGTGACCGATTGGCGCAGCCATGCCGCGCGTGGCATCTGGCCCTTGCCCCATCCGTCGTGGCGCAATACCGCATGGCTGCGCCGCAACCCGTGGTTCGAAACCGACCTTCTGCCCGATCTGCGCCGGGCCATCCGCAGCCTGATGGAGACTGTCCAATGACCCCGCTCGATGCCGCCTATGCTGCCATGGAACAGGATGGCGCGGATGAGGCCGACCGTCTGCGCTTTTACGAACAACTGGCCGATGGCGAATACTTCCTCCTACTCGAGGAAGAGGCCCACGGGACCGATATCAAGCCGCGCCTCTTTCCGCTGGAGAGCGGCCCCGTCGTCCTGATCTTCGACCTTGAGGAACGGCTGGCCGAATTTTCCGGCGGTGTCGCGCCCTATGCCGCGCTTCCGGGCCGGGTGATTGCGCAGACGCTGGCAGGGCAGGGGGTCGGGCTGGGGGTCAACCTCGGCGTTGCCTCGTCGCAGATGATCCTGCCGCCCGAGGCGCTGGATTGGCTGTCCGGCATGCTGGATGCCGAACCCGAGGCAGCAGAGGCGCATCCCGAAGCCTTCGCCGCCCCCGGCGCCCTGCCGCCCCGCCTGATCGCGGGGCTGGAGGCAAAACTTGTCCGCGCGGGCGGGGTGGCGCAGGCGGCCTATCTGGCAGCCGTCACCTATCGCGGCGGGCGGCGCAGTCACATGCTGGCCTTCATCGACGCGGCCGCCGGTGCCGAACCCGCGCTCGCCCGCGCCGCGCGCGAGGCGCTGGCCTTCTCGGGCGTCGAGGCGGGCGAGATCGACGTGGCCTTCCTGTCCAGCACCGATCCCGCCACGCTGGCCATCGCCCGAGTGGGCCGCCGCTTCGATCTGCCCCGTCCGCAACGCCCCGAACCCGCAGCACCCAAGGCGCCCGGCACCGATCCCGACCGCCCGCCGAAACTGCGCTGATCCGGCGGGGCGGGGGCGGATTCTATGGGGTATTAAGATACCTTTTTTCTAACCCACTGTTATACCGAAATAAATTAACAAAACCCGCACTTGACCTGCACCACGCTTCACGCGATAAGCCGCCATCCAAGATCCCGGGGGGCAACCCCCGCTTCAACTCACAGGGTTCGATATGAAAACCTTCACCGCAACGCCTGCGGATATCGAGAAGAAGTGGATCCTGATCGATGCCGAAGGCATCGTTCTGGGCCGCCTCGCCACGATCGTCGCAAACATCCTGCGCGGCAAGAACAAGCCGACCTTCACCCCCCATATGGACATGGGCGACAATGTCATCGTCATCAACGCCGACAAGGTGCAGATGACCGGCAAGAAGCGGGATGACAAGGTCTATTACTGGCACACCGGCCACCCGGGCGGCATCAAGAGCCGCACCGCGCGTCAGGTGCTGGAAGGCAACCACCCCGAGCGTGTGGTGATCAAGGCTGTCGAGCGGATGATCACCCGCAACCGTCTGGGCCGTCAGCAGATGACCAACCTGCGCGTCTATGCCGGGGCCGCCCATCCGCACGAAGCCCAGCAGCCCACCGTTCTGGACCTGCGCGTCCTGAACCCGAAGAACACGCGGAGCGCCTGATCATGGCCGACATAAAATCCCTCGACGATCTGAAATCCGCCGTGGCCGGTTCCGCCGCCCCCGCCGCCGAGGCGGCCGCGCCCAAGACCCCGCAGCGTGACGCGCTGGGTCGCTCCTACGCGACCGGCAAGCGCAAGGATGCCGTCGCCCGCGTCTGGGTGAAGCCCGGCTCCGGCAAGGTTGTGGTCAATGGCAAGGAAATGGCGGTCTATTTCGCCCGTCCCGTGCTGCAGATGATCCTGAAGCAGCCCTTCCAGATCGCTAATGTCGAAGGTCAGTTCGACGTCTACGCCACGGTGGCGGGCGGCGGTCTGTCCGGTCAGGCTGGTGCTGTGAAGCACGGCATCTCCAAGGCGCTGCAACTTTATGAACCCTCGCTGCGCCCGGCGCTCAAGGCGGCTGGTTTCCTGACCCGCGACAGCCGCGTGGTGGAACGCAAGAAGTACGGCAAGGCCAAGGCCCGCCGGTCCTTCCAGTTCTCCAAGCGCTGATTCATCTGTGCCATCTGTCAGAAGGCCCGCCACATGGCGGGTCTTTTGCTTTGCGCAGCCCCGGTGGCTCGGTTTGGTGGTCCTGCCTGTCCCGCGCCTTTGGCGTAGGCAGATCCACGGTCGGCGCCAGGTGCCGCCCGCTTTCCGGGTCCTGATCTGCGAAAAAAAAGAAAGGCCGGGCGAACCCGGCCCAGTCAGGGGACCGTAAAGGAAAGGGTCAATCCTGCCAGAAGGCCTTGGCAGCCTCGCGCGCGGCGTGGTCTTCGCCCAGACCGATGTCGCGCAGCAGGTGTTCGTCCAGCCGGGCCAGCGCCCGGCGCCCCCGGCGCCGAGCTTCCCAGTCCGCCAAAGTCAGCGCCACCGAAACCAGAAGCCGAGACAGGGGCGGCAGCGGGGCGGACAGCACGTGGGGCAGGGGCCGGGCCGACATTTCAACATTCCTTTTGTGTTGATACAAAACGTTTGATCTGCTACGAATATTGATACAATACACGCCAAACGGGGGCCAGAGAAACATTGTGACCGGCACAATATGGACGCCTGACCTCTCTGCCTATCCCGGCCCCAAATATCTGTCGCTCTCTCGCGCGCTGCGCGAGGCGATCCGTTCGGGCGAACTGGCGGAAGGTGCGCAACTTCCCACGGTGCGCGATCTGGCCTGGGTGCTTGGCGTGACGCCGGGCACGGTGTCGCGCGCCTACGCACTGGCCACGCAGGAAGGGCTTCTGGCGGCGACAGTCGGTCGTGGCACCTTCGTCGCCGCCCGCGCGCCCCGGCTGGGCCCCACGCAGCCCCTGCTGCTGGAGCGCGAACCCGATCAACTGGTGGGCCGGATCGACCTGCGCGCCCCCCGCCTGCCGGATGTGGGGCAGTCGCAGGCCTTCGCCGCCGCCCTTCACGCCATCGCGCCCCGCATCGGCGAAGACTGGATCGACTACCCCACGCAGCGCAGCGAACTTCCCCTGCGGGCCGCGATCTGCGACTGGCTGTCGGACCGCGCGCTGGGGCAGGTCGGCCCCGATGACATCGCCCTCACCGCAGGCGGGCAGAACGCCATCAGCCTGATCTTTCTGTGCTGCCTGCGCGGCGATCGGCCCGTCGTGCTGACCGAGGAACTCGCCTATCCCGGCTTTCGCCACGCCGCCCGCCTTGCCCGGGCCGAGGTGGTGGGTGTGGAAACCGATGATCAGGGCCTGATCCCCGAGGCGCTGGAGGCCGCCTGCCGCCGCCACGGCGCACAGGTGCTCTGCCTCACGACCGAGGCGCAGAACCCCACAACCGCGCGCCTCACCCCTGAACGCCGCCACCGCATCGCCGCCATCGCCCGGCATTTCGACCTGCAGGTGATCGAGGATGATTGCTATACCCTGTCCGAAAGCGAATGGCCCGCCCTGCGCGCGCTGGCGCCGGAACGGGTCTGGCATGTGGGCAGCCTGTCCAAGACCATCTCGGCGGCGCTGCGCTTTGGCTATATCGTCTGCCCCACGGGCATGGGCGAAACCGGGCGCCTGACAGC
The DNA here is from genome assembly GCF_009908315.1 of Paragemmobacter ruber. Lineage (GTDB taxonomy): Bacteria > Pseudomonadota > Alphaproteobacteria > Rhodobacterales > Rhodobacteraceae > Paragemmobacter > Paragemmobacter ruber. The sequence goes on along the minus strand of NZ_JAAATW010000003.1, from coordinate 358,109 downwards.
GCAGCATGCCTTTTTCGCGCTTCCAAAGCCGGTCAGCGATCTCTGCCTGCATCTGTTCCAGACCGGGGCCGCGCATGAGATACGCCGCCGTGTGGGCGAGGATCTGGAACGCCGCATCCGCATCGCCGTCAACTTGCTCGGGCGCTTCGATCTGGCATGGCAACCGGGCCTGCGCTTTGCCTTCCTCAACCTGCCGCTCGGCTGGCGCGCCTCCACCTTTACCCGGATGGCCGAAGGCGATGGCGTGCTGATCCGTTCCGCCGATGAATATGCCCTGATCCATGGGCGCGCACCCCATGCCATTCGCTTCGCGCTGGCAGGCCACATCCCCGAGGACCGCTTCACCACCGGCATCGAAAAGCTGGCCAGCCTGCTGTCGCGCCCGCCCTACGATCCGCCCGCTGTCTGACATCGCGCCGCGCCTGGCAGTCAGATTGTGGCGCGATTGTGGCAATCACGGGGCGCGCCTTGCCACAATCTGCGCCAGCCCGGCCAATTTGTGGCGAACAAGGCGCGAATCCCCGGGATTGTTTCCCCCTCGCGTAAAGATGTGTTGACCGTGCGGCGCCCTCTGTGGCGGTGTCGTCGCATACGAGCAGACACAAAAGAATGGACCCGAAAATGGGACAACAGGCCTTTTTCCATGCGCCGCACGGCGGCGCGGATTTTCTTGGCATCCGCAAGTCGCGCAACGGCGCGACAGAGATCGTCTATGATGACGGCGTCACCCGCCGCATGGTCTGGCGCGTCGCGGGGCAGGCCCCGGATGGCAAGCTCACCGATGCGCTGCGCGTCGCCGTCGGCAGCCTGCGTGTCCTGCCGACGCTCTATGACGAGCTGAAAAAGCGCGCCATCCAGATCGAACGCATCCCCGGCTGATCGCCCTGTCACGGCGCTCTGCCCAAAAATCAGGCCGATGCGGTGCTTTTCACCGCGTCGGTCTTGGTGCATGGTAAGCCGACTTGCGCGCCGCGCGGGAATGCGTCTAGATTTGATCAAACACAAGAACGTGCCAACAGGGGGCATGATGGCATCCAGTTCAGGTAAGAGCGCCGAAGGCCGCTCCGAGGCGGCCAGTGGCCTCCTCCTTGTCAGCCCCACCTTGATCTATGCGGTCCTGCTTCTGGCCGCGCCGCTGGTCACGGTGCTGATCTATTCGCTGTCGCTGGAAGGGGGCGGCTTCGGGTTCGACAATTACGTCACCGCCTGGTCGGATCGCATCAATCAGCTTCTGATCATCCGCTCGCTGACCGTGTCCCTCTCGGTCACGCTGGTCACGGTGTTGCTGGCCTATCCGGTGGCCTATTTCGTAAGTTTTTATGTGAAGCCAGAACGCAAATCGCTCTGGCTCTTCCTGATCACCATTCCGTTCTGGACCAGCTACCTGATCCGCGTCTTCCTGTGGAAGGTCATCCTCGGGTTCAACGGCGTGATCAACTCGGGCCTCATGTCCATCGGGATCATCGACGAACCGCTGCAGGCGATCAATTACAACGTCCCCGCGCTGGTCATGACGCTGGCCCATGCCTACGCACCCTTTGCCATCCTGCCCATCTTCGTAGCGCTGGAAAAGATCGACCGCTCCTTCCTCGAGGCCGGGCGTGACCTTGGCGAAAGCCAGTTGATGACCTTCTTCCGCGTCACACTGCCCCTGTCGATGCCGGGCGTGATCGCGGCGGTGCTCATCGTCTTCATCCCGACGGTGGGGGACTATGTGACGCCCGACCTCATCGGCGGCGGCAAACTGCCCATGATCGCCAACCGCATCGAAGGCACCCTGCTCAAACAGAACAACCGCGAACTTGGCTCTGCCATCGCCGTGGGTGCCATGATCGTGGTGGCCGTGGTCAGTATCGTCTTCCTTCTGCTCAACCGACGCTTCCTCAAAGGTGCGAAATGAAGTCGCCCGGGTTTCGCGCCTACACGATCGGCTATCTGATCTTTCTCTACGCGCCCATCGTCCTCTTGCCGCTCTTCGCCTTCAACGACAGCCGCGTGATCGCCTTTCCGCTGCAGGGCTTCACGACGAACTGGTTCAAGGAGATGTGGGCCGACGTGAACCTTTGGAACGCGGTCCGCAATTCGATGATCATCTCCATCTCGGTGGCGGTGATCTCCACCACGCTGGGCCTCTTCGCCGCTCGCGCCTCGACCCGGTTCAAGTTCCCCGCCAAGACGGGGATCATGGGCCTGATAATGCTGCCCCTCGTCCTGCCGGAAATGATCGTCGCCATGTCGATGCTGGTGGTGCTCTTGTCCTTGGGCATCGACCTGTCGATCTTCACCATCATTCTGGGCCATGTGCTGATCTGCACGCCCTTCGCGGTGGCGATCCTCACCTCGGCCTTCCAGTCGCTCGACAAATCGCTGGAAGAGGCGGCCTATGATCTGGGCGAGACGCCGCTATCGACCTTCTGGCTGATCATCCTGCCCCTCGTCATGCCCGGCATCATCTCGTCGCTGCTGATCTGCTTCACCATTAGCCTTGACGAATTCATCATCGCCTACTTCCTCGGCGGCAACGAAACCGTGCTCTCGGTCTATATCTACGGCCAGTTCCGCTTCCCCGCCAAGGTTCCCGCCATCATGGCGCTCGGCACGATCCTCGTGCTGCTCTCCATCACTCTGCTTGCAATCGCTGAATATTTCCGTCGCCGCGGCATCGCCAAGGCCGGCGGGAAGGACTCCGGAGGCTTCCTGTGACAACCAAAGACGCCATGATCGAGTTCCGGGACGTCCATAAGTATTACGGCGATTACCACGCCCTGCGCGGCATCACCGCCACCATCCGCCCGGGTGAGTTCTTCTCGCTGCTCGGCCCCTCGGGCTGCGGCAAGACCACGCTCCTGCGCACCATCGCCGGGTTCGAGGATATCTCCTCCGGCGCCGTTCTGGTGGACGGGCGCGACATGGCGGGCGTCCCAGCCAACAAGCGCCCCACCAACATGGTGTTCCAGTCCTACGCCATCTTCCCGCATCTGAGCGTCGAGGAAAACGTGGGCTTCGGGCTGCGCCGTGATCCGCGTTCCAAGGATGAAAAGGCTCGCGCCGTGGCCGAGGCGCTCGAAATGGTGGGGCTCAAGGGGTATGGCAAACGCGCCGCCCATGCCCTGTCGGGCGGCCAGCGGCAGCGCGTCGCGTTGGCCCGCGCGCTGATCCTGAAACCCAAGGTGCTGCTGCTCGATGAACCGCTCTCCGCGCTCGACAAGAAGATGCGCGAACAGATGCAGGTGGAACTGATCCGCCTGCAGCGGCAGGTGGGAATCACCTTCATCCTCGTGACCCACGATCAGGAAGAAGCGCTCGTCATGTCCGACCGGATCGCCGTCATGTTCGAGGGCGAGATCGCGCAACTCGCCGATCCAGAAACGCTCTACCGCCGCCCGAACAGCCGCAAGGTGGCCGATTTCATCGGCACGATGAACTTCCTGCCCGCCCGAGTGCTGGAAGAGAACGCCGGCGCGGTCGAGATCGAGGCCGCAGGTTTCGGCCGCATCCACGTCGATGCCTCGCAGGTCATGGGCGGGGCCACCGCCGAAGGCGCCACCGTGGGCTTCCGCCCGGAAACGCTTACCATCCTCTACGAAGGCAGCGCCGCCACGGATCGCGAAAGCATGGCCACCATCGAAGAGGTCGTCTATTTCGGCGACATGACCTATTACGACGTCAAGATCGACGGAACGGAAACGCCGGTCCGCATCTCCATGCGCAACGTCTTTGGCCGCCCCGTGCTGGATCGCGGGGCGCGCGCCCGCGTTGGCTGGTCACCCGGCGCCTTGGTGCTGTTCCGCTAGGATCCCGATTTTTTGCAGGAAAATCGCAGGCCCGATTCTTCAAGGAAGGATCGGGCCTCTTCCTTTCACCCCGAATTTTCGCAGGAGATTCGCCGTTCACCGATCCGGCGGCAGGAGCCCCAGGCCCCGCAGATAGATCCCGATCCCCGTCTCCAGCAGGTCCTCTGGCGTGAAAGGCGATTTCGCCCCTGGCGCCCCGCGCATGTACAGTTCCACCACCCCGTGACTCATCGCCCAGACATGGGCCGAAAACATCGTCGCCGGTGGACGGCGCTCGGGCGGCATCTGTTCGGACAAGGTCTCCGCCGCGCGCTCCAGCACGGCCCGCGCCTTGGCCGCCACATGCGCCAGTTCGGGATGGGCATTGAAGGACAGGCCGCTTTCGAACATCGCCATGTAATGGCCAGGATACTTTCTCGCGAAGGCCAGATAGGCGCGCCCCGTCGCCTCAAAGGCCGCAAGGGCCGATGGCTTGCCCTCGTTATAGGCAAACTCCATCAGTGCGGCAAACACGTCATAGCCCTGCCGCGCCACCTCTGCGATCAGATCATCGCGCCCCGCGAAATGGCGATAGACGGCGGCAGGCGTGACATCCGCCCGCTTCGCGGCTTCCGACAAGGTAAATCCCTGCGGCCCCCGCTCGGCGATCAGGTCCAGCGCCCCCTCCACCAGCGCCTGTCGCAGATTGCCGTGGTGATAGCCGTGCTTCATCTCATCCCTTGGCGCGCAGCGCCGGGCCGCCGCAGATGGCAGGATCGGGCGCGCCGATCAGGCCCTCGTCCTTGCCCTTGTAATCCACCGCCTGCAACACCGTCTGGATGGCCGCAATGCGGGCGCGCTTCTTGTCATCCGACAGGATCACCGTCCATGGCGCAAAGTCGAAATGGGTGCGCGCCATCGTTTCGTCAATCGCGCTGCAATAGTCATCCCATTTTCCCAGCCCGTCGATGTCGATAGGCGACAGCTTCCACTGTTTCAGCGGATCCTGTTCGCGCGCCAGAAACCGGCGCAGCTGTTCGGCCTGTCCCACCTCAAGCCACAGCTTCACCAGGGTGAAGCCCTCATCCACCAGCATATGCTCGAACTCGGGCAGCTGGCGGAAGAAGGTCTCGCGCTGCGCGGGCGTGCAAAAGCCAAAGACATGTTCCACAATGGCGCGATTGTACCAGCTGCGGTCAAACATCGCCATTTCCCCCGCCGCAGGCAGCCAATCCACATAGCGTTGGAAATACCAGCTGGCCGCCTCCCGGTCCGACGGTTTGGACAGCGCCACCACATTGCAGACCCGCGGGTTCAGGTTCTCGCGCATCACGTCGATGGTGCCGCCTTTGCCCGCCGCATCGCGCCCCTCGAAGATCACGATCACCCGCTTGCCCGTCGCCTTGATGTCGGCCTGCATCCGCACCAACTGGCGCTGCAGCCCCTCCATCGCCGCGTCATAGGCCTTGCCCTTCATCTCTTCCGCATAAGGGTAACCCGGCGTCAGGATATCATCCTTTCCCGCCGTCTCGATCGCCTTGCGGATCGCCTTCGGGGCGGACTTGCGAAAGAATTTCGAGATGGCGCCGTCGAAGGGCAGATCGGTCATGGTATCCTCACACAGGCTGTGCCGAAAATATGGTGTCCAGTATCGACGCCAGTATCGCCACCACTATGGCGATGGGCGCGTTCAGCGCAATCCGGCGCGGGCTGCGGCACGGTGGATCGCCGCGATCACCGCGTCAGGATGGGTGTGATGGGGCATATGGGCGACATCCGGCAGCAGCGTCAGCTGCGCATTGGGCAAGAGCCTTGAGAGCGGAATCGCATGGATATCGGCCGGCACCGTCGTATCCGCGGTCCCATGCACAATCTCGACGGGCAGGGACAAGCGCGGATAGGCTTCGGCCATCTGCATGACATAGGGCTTCAGGCCCCAGACCTGCCGCCCATTTGCGCGCAGGCTCTGGCGGCGCATGCTCAGGCCCACGCCGATATAATCCGCATAGCCCACCGGCGCCGCATCGGGCGCAAAGATACCATCCACCACCTGCGCGGCCCGCGCGGGCGGCACGAAGGCCGTGATGACAGGCACCACGGTCGCCCCGCCCAGCCGCGTGCCGGTCACCGCGTAATAGGGGCCAAGGCCCCCGGGCCAAGGCATCGTCGCCCCCGAGAGGATCACCAGCGCCGACACATCCGGCGTATCGCTCAGCCCCCAGGCCATGGCCACCGATCCACCATAGGAATGGCCCAACACGATCGGCCGCCGCACACCCAGCTGATCCGCAGCCGCGCGCAGCAGTTCGGCCTGCGCAAAGGGGCTCACCCCCGCCTCGCCCAGATCATCGGTCCAGCCCAGCCCGGGCCGGTCAAAGGCGATGACGCGATAGTCCTGCGCCAGCCGATCCACCAGCGCAAAGGTGAAATCGCGGGTGTTCCCGCTGGCCCCATGAATCAGCACCAGATCCGGGCCGCTGCCCTGCACATGGGCATGCACCCGCCGCCCGGCCACGCTCAGCACTTGGCCTGTCGGCGGATAGTCCGCCTCGGCCTGCCGCTCCCGCTCGTCCGCCCGCCGATCCGTCAGCACGGCGCAACCGCCGATGGCGGTAGCGGCAACAATCAGGCTAAGTGCCAATTTCGGAAATCTCATATGGCGTGGACTGGTAAATCTCGTTGATCCAATTGCCATATAGAAGATGTGCGTGACTTCTCCACCGGTTCAGCGGCGGTTTCGCCGGATCGTCATCAGGATAATAGTTCAGCGGCACGTTGATCGCGGTGCCATTGGCGATATCGCGATCATATTCCTGCTTCAGCGTGTCGCTGTCATACTCGAAATGGTTGAAGATATACAGCGCGCGATGGGCCGTATCCTCCACCAGACAAGGCCCCACCTCTTCCGACCCCAGAAGGGTGCGCAAGCCCGGCCTGCCGTCAATCTCGTCCTGCCGCATCTCCGTCCAGCGGCTGACCGGGATCACGAAATCATCCGAAAACCCCCGCAGAAAGGGCGATGTGGGCGCAAGGTTGCGATGTCGGAAGCAGCCAAAGGCCTTGTGCGGCAGCATGTGCTTCTTCACCCCGTGGAAATGGTTGATCATCGCCATCCCCCCCCAGCAGACACCAAAGGTCGATTGTACATGGGTCTGCGTCCAGTCAAAGACCTCGCACAGCTCATCCCAATAGGTCACTTCCTCGAACGCCAGATGCTCGATCGGCGCACCGGTGATGATCAGGCCGTCGAACTTTTCGTCCTTCACCTCCTTAAACGGGCGATAGAAGGTCTCCATATGCGCGGCAGCGGTGTTGCGGGTCTGATGCTCAGTCATGCGGATCAGATGCAGGTCGATCTGCAAGGGCGTCGCCCCGATCAGGCGCGCGAACTGGTTCTCGGTCTGAATCTTCTTGGGCATCAGGTTCAACAACCCGATCCGCAGGGGGCGGATATCCTGCCGCGCCGCCCGCTCGGGCGACATGACCATCACGCCCTCGTTCCGCAGAACGTCATAGGCGGGCAGGGTCTCGGGCAGGGTGATGGGCATGATATCCTCGGGCGGGGCACGGCTCGGCAGCGCACTGACCTAATGGCAATCGCCCGGAACATCAAGCCGGGCAAGGCCGCTCCTCGCTTGACGGATGGCGCGATCCCGACAAGGCTGGTGATCCGCGGAAAAGGAAACCCGATGTCGAACCCCTGCCGAATGGTTCTGACCGCTGTCGCCCTTTCCCTCGTCGCATCCGCCACCTGGGCGCAGGGCGATGACGGGATGGAACAGCAACGCTGCGTCTGGTCCTGTCTTGCCAATTCACCCGGGGCAGCCAGCGCAGAGTATAACGCCTGCGTGGCACAGCTCTGCGAAGCGCTCAACCCCGGCTCTCCCACAGCCGATCCCGCAGCCGATCCCGCGCCGTCGGGTCTGACAGTATCGCCCCGGCCACCCGCGCGCCCGACGGGCGCCACGGCTGACGCACACGCCTCGGCCGCCGCCCCACCGCCCATGCCCCAGACGCCGGTCGCGCAGAACACCCCACAGGACGCCGCACCGTCAGGTTGGACCTTCGGACCGGGGGCCGATGGCGCTGGGATGTTTGCAGGCGTAGCCGATCCCGTAAGCGGGCGCCGGATTGATTGGCTCTGCGCCAAGGGGCGGCCTTCGGTCCTCGCCCTGTCACCCTATGAAGGGGAGGGCAGGGTGATCTTCACCGTGGACACCCGCCCCCGCGAGGTGCAGCTGACGGTCGAAGGCGCGGCAGCTTTCGCGCCCATAGGCTTTGCCGATCCGCTGTTCTTGCACATCGCCTCAGGCCCGGAATTCACCGTGGCAGATCCCGCAGGGCAGGTGCTGGGCCGCTTCAGCATGGACGGCGCGCCCCTCGCCATCGGTCAGGCAGAAGGCCGCTGCCGCTGATCAGGTGGCGTTCCGGCGGTCAATCGCCGTCTCGATCAGGTCATGGAAATCCTGCGGACCGCGCACGAGGGCCACCTCTTCCGCCGTCACCGTCACCCCCCAGCGCGCCATCGCGGCATAGCGCGGCTGTCGGTGGTTCAGGATCCGCGCATAGCCAAAGCGCAGGAAGGCATCGGGATCGACCTGATCCTCGGCCTTGCCCTCCTGTGCCAGATACTCGGCCCAGAGCGTGGCCAGAAAATCGGGTTGATAGTAGATGGGCTTCGGCGCGCGGTCGAAACGCCGGATCAACTCGTCCCGATGCGCTTCCGATCCCTTGATCCAGACCAGAAGCAGGTGGTCGGCCAAGGCCCGCATCACCGGATCCTCCGCATCCGTCGCATCCACCACCTCGCAGATCGACCCGCCGCTGTCGCAGACGAAATTCGAATAGCCATAGATGTCGCGCGCCCGTTCGATGAACCGGGTCGTGTCCAGCAGTGCGGCGATCTCGGCCTCGCGGTGCTGCGCCTGCCGCTTGCAATATTCCTCAAAAGGCACGCCGCCGCGCGCCGGATCACCGGGCTTGCCCAGATAGGTGGACAGGGGGGCCAGATTGTTGAAGGTGATGTTCGACGCGATATAGACGCTGTCGGTCATCAACAGTTCCCGCAGCAGCGGCACCTTCATCGCTTCGCGCTTGAAATTGTCGGCGATGTATTCGCCCATGTAGCGCGTGCCGATCCGGTAATCGACCGAGTAATGGAACCACCCGCCGCCCTGCTGTGGTGGCGCATCGCGCAGCATGTTGGCCAGATGCGTCTTGCCAAGGCCGGACATGCCGAACAGCAGCACCCGCTTTTCCTGCGCCGCCCGATACGCCGCGCCGCTTGCATAGATCATCACCCGCCCCCTGATGCCTTTCCGCCTGATAGCGCCCCGGGGGCCTGAGTTCACGCGGAAAATGACAAAGGCCCCGCCGAAGCGGGGCCTTGCTGCCCTCCCGCGCCTGGCAGGATCAGAAGCTATAGCCGACGCGAACACCCACGCCGACAAAGTTGTTGTCGGTGAACTGGCCGCCGATGCCCGACGTCGTCGCATCGCCGATCCAGCCATAGCTCGCACCGACCGTGACCTTCATACCCGTCGGCGCGGTATAGACACCGGCCAGCGTCAGGCTCGTGAACCCGTCAGTCGGCCCGAGGTTGCCCACAGTGCCGCCACCGGCACCTTCATAGCCAACCGAGACAAGGCCCGAGAAGCTTTCGTTGAACCGCCGCCCCAGACCCAGCGAATAGGTCACCGTGTCCTTGTTGTCCGTGCTGAGCGGCACCAGACCGCCGCGCGGCGCAATCGTGAATTCCGACCAGTCCCGCCAGCGGATCGACCCGAACAGCAGCGTGTCCTTGGCGATGCCCGTCTGGAAATCAAGGTTCACGCCCTGCGGGATAGTGGTGGAAAAGCCCACATTCCCCGGGAAGGGCAGGTTGTCGGTCGCCGCGAAATCATGCGTGACTTCCGAGATATAGGTCAGCGACACGCGCAAGGCGATGTCGGGGCGCTCATAGGCCACACCCACGACATAGCCGTAATCGGTCTCCTTCGACGTCGTCATGTCATAGGTGGGGGCAAAACCCGTCGTCGCCCCAAGGTTGACGTTGTCAACCATCCCGTCCGTCCGCACCGCGCGCAGCCCGGCATAGGTGCTGAAATTCGGCGAGAACCGGTAATGCCCCAGCAAGCTGACCTGCAGGCTATTCACCTCGGCATTGCTGCCGTTGAAGAAATATCCCGTGCCACCCGGATAGGCCACATCCACGCCGACCGGCTGATCGACGATCACACCGATGGCGAATTCATCCGTCAGCTGGTACTTCAGCGACCCCGAGAGGGTCGTATAGCTCGATGCCATGTCACCAGAGCCGACACCCAAGGCCACGCCCGAAACGCTCGGCGAGACCGACCCGAAGGCCATTTCGAAGTAGTTGCCATTTTCAAACAGAAAGGCCGGGCTGAAGACCGACCGCTCGATCCCACCCGCCTGCGCCGAAAGCGTGCCCATCGCCAGCGCGGTGGTCGCCCCCAAGATCATTTTCATTGTTGTCATTCCCGTAACTCCTCCCGCGCACGTCCCCACGGGCGCCCTGTGGGTAACGCTAGGCGTGGGCGGAATTTGGGTCAATTCATGACGCCACGTCACGGATTTGTGACCGTACGAACTGTTGCAGGCTTGCGCGTCTCGGCTCGGATATTGGCGAAGTTCCCTATGAAGATGACCGCCGCCCCCAGGATCACAAAGGGATCGAGCGGCTCTGCGTACAGCATCGCCCCCACCAGCGCGATCACCGGCAGGCGGGCAAAGTCGATGGGGATCACATAGCTTGCCGGTGCAAGCGACAGCGCAGTGGTGATGCAAAGATGCGCCAGCAATCCGCAGAACCCGATCACCGCCAGCCAGGGCAGCGTCTGCGCGGTGGGCAGCCGGATCACCCCGTCATGGCCCGCCATCACCAGTCCGAACACCCCCTGCATCAGCGTAAGCCAGAACAGGATGGACACGATGCTCTCGCCCCGTGTCAGCTTCTTCGTCATCAGGTTGGTCGCGGCAAAGCAGACCGCGCTCGCCGCCGCCGCCAGAACGCCCGGGTCCAGCGCGCTGAAATCCGGCCGCGCCACCAGCAGGATGCCCGCAAACCCCATCCCCGCCGCAAACAGCCGCACCCGCGTCAGCCGTTCGCCCAGAACCAGCGGCGACAGCAGGATCACCCAGATGGGCGAGGTGAACTCCAGCGCAAAGACCTGCGCCAGCGGGATCATGGTCAGCGCCCAGAACCACAGGTTCTGCCCGGTGAAATGGAACAGGTTGCGCACCAGATGCTGCCCCATCCGATCTGTCCGCACCTCGCCCAACCGCCGCACAGCGCCCGCCACGGCGATCACCAGCGCAAAACCCAGCACCGACCGCCACAGCATGATCTCGAACGTGTCATGCACCCCGGCGATGGACCGCGCGGCGATGGCCATGGCGGTGAAGGAAAACACCGATCCGGTCATCCAGAGCGCGGCGGCAAGCGGGCGATGGGGGGCTGTCATGGCGCGCACAGTCCCCCGCCCGCGCGCGATTGTCCAGAGGGGGCAAGTGTCAAGATGGGAAGATGTTCACAGGGGCAGGGCGCCCCACCCGTCACGCGCACGGCAGGACAATCGCCCGGATCTCCCCCGCCCGCGCCGGTGCCGCGATGGATGCCGCCGCCTCAGCCAAGGGCAGGGTGCGTGAAATCAACGGATCCACCCGGATCCGCCCCGCCGCGATCATCGCGGCCGCCCGCGCTTGCGTGAACGGGTTGATGAAGGACGACAACAGCTGCACCTCGCGGAACAGCAGATCGAAGGGCTCGATCCGCACGGTCTCGCCCCGTCCCAGCACGCCGAGGATGACCACCCGCCCGCCATCGCGGGCCAGACGCGGCGCCATCTCCACCGTTTCGGTCACGCCCGCACATTCCACCACCAGATCGGCCCCCAGGGGCCAGATCGCCCGCGCCCCGGCCTCTGTCGCCGCCGTCTCTGCCGCGCCAAGGGTCCGGCCCAACGCCTGCTTCGCCGCCGCCCGCGTGACCATCATCACCTCGGCCCCGGCCTGCACGCAAAGCTGCAGCGCCAGCATCCCGATCACCCCGCCGCCCAGAATCATCACCCTCTCGCCGGGCCGCGGCGCGCCCATGTCGATGCCGTGGATCGTGCAGGCAAGGGGCTCGCAGAAGGCGCCGTGCAGCGGGTCCAGATCGGCGGGCAGCACATGCGCCTTGTGCGCCGGAAAGGCGCAAAACTCGGCAAATCCGCCGTCCCGGCCCAACCCCGTCGCCACATTGTTCAGGCACAGGTTCACCCGGCCCCGAAGACAATTCTCGCAGGCCCCGCACCATGTGTTCGGATCGCAGGTCACCCGCGTGCCTTCGGCCAGCGTGACGCCATCCCCCACCGCCACCACGATGCCCGCGAACTCATGCCCCAGCGTCAGCGGGGGCTTGGATGGAAAGGTGCCGTGCAACAGATGGCGGTCCGTTCCGCAGATACCGCAGGCTTCCACCCGGATCAGCACCTCGCCCCGGGCGGGGGTGGGGACGGGCACCTCTTCGGTCCGGATCTCGCCGATGTCCACCAACCGTGTCGCACGCATGACGGGCCCTCCCTCCGTTTGGGGGATTAAGGCCCGTCCCTTGGCAACCCGTCAATCCAAACCGACTGGCCCACACCGCAAAGCCCGCCGGCTGTGCCGGGAAGCGGCTCAATCCCGCAGCTCCTCCACCCGGAAATCCCGCAGGATGGACCGCGTCGCTGCGAACCACGCACTGTCGCGCGTGCGCGCCTGATGCGCGTCAAAGGCGGCACGGTCACGGAAGCTTTCGGTCACGTCAAAGATCAACGGATCATCCGTATCGTCGATGCGAAAGGCGATGCAGCCCGCCTCTGCCCGCGTGGCTGCCTCATGGGCAGCACGATGCGCAAGGACCGCGCGCCGCTCATCCTCGGACATGCAGACAAGACGCCCCGACAGCCGGATCATTCCAGTTCGATCGTCCCCGGCGGCTTTGACGTGCAGTCATAGAACACCCGGTTCACGCCCTGCACCTCGTTGATGATCCGCGTCGCCGTCTCGCCAAGGAAGTCGTGGGTGAAGGGGTAGTAATCCGCCGTCATCCCATCCACGCTCGTGACCGCCCGCAGGGCCAGCGCATAATCATAGGTCCGCCCGTCGCCCATCACGCCCACGGTGCGCATCGGCAGGATGGCGGCGAAGGCCTGCCAGATCTCGTCATAAAGCCCGTGCTTGCGGATCTGGTCGATATAGACGGCATCGGCGCGGCGCAGGATATCCAGCTTTTCGCGCGTGATCTCGCCCGGGCAGCGGATGGCAAGGCCGGGGCCGGGGAAGGGGTGGCGCCCGATGAACGCATCGGGCAGGCCTAACTCGCGCCCCAGGGCGCGCACTTCATCCTTGAACAATTCGCGCAAGGGTTCGACCAGCTTCATGCCCATCTTCTCGGGCAGGCCCCCCACATTGTGGTGGCTCTTGATCGTCACCGACGGCCCGCCGCTGAAGGACACGCTTTCGATCACATCAGGATAAAGCGTGCCTTGGGCAAGGAAGGTCGCCCCCCCCACCGATTTCGCGTGTTTTTCAAACACCTCGATGAACAGCCGACCGATGGTCTTGCGCTTCACCTCGGGATCGCTCACCCCTTCCAGCGCGCCGAGGAAAAGGTCGCTCTCATCGGCATGGATCAGCGGCATGTTGTAATGATCGCGGAACATGGTGACGACCTGTTCCGCCTCGCCCAGCCTGAGCAGGCCATGGTCCACGAACACGCAGGTCAGCTGATCCCCGATCGCCTCATGGATCAGCACGGCCGCCACCGACGAATCCACCCCGCCCGACAGGCCGCAGATCACCTTCTGATCGCCCACCTGTTCGCGGATCTTGCGGATCGCCTCTTCGCGATAGGCGCCCATCGTCCAGTCGCCCTTGAAGCCGGCGAGGCGGACGAAGTTCTCGTACAGCTTTGCGCCCTTGGGCGTATGATGCACCTCGGGGTGGAACTGCACCGCAAAGAACCGCCGCGCGGGGTCGGCGGTGATGGCAAAGGGCGCGTTGGGCGAGGTGCCATAGACTTCGAAACCCGGCGCGATTTCCGACACGTGGTCGCCATGGCTCATCCATACCTGTTCGCGCCCCTCCGCGAACCAGCCGTCAAGGATCGGCAGACGCGCCGCCGTTGGCGTCACATAGGCGCGCCCGAACTCTGCCGTGCCATGCCCGCGCTCCACGCGCCCGCCCAGACAGTGCATCATGACCTGCTGGCCGTAACAGATGCCAAGGATCGGCACCCCCATGTCGAAGACGCCCTTCGGCGGCATTGGCGCACCGTCCGCAAAGACCGAAGCGGGGCCGCCTGAAAAGATCACCGCCTTCGGCGCGAAGGCCGCAAGGAAGGCATCATCCACCTTGTTGAAGGGATGGATCTCGCAATAGACATTCAGCTCGCGCAGTCGACGCGCGATCAGCTGCGTCACCTGGCTGCCGAAGTCGATGATCAGAAGGCGGTCGTGATGGGTGTGGGGGATGCTCTGGGTCATGCGCCCGCGTAGCCGTTGCGCCCGCATTTCGCAAGGGGGCGCGTCTGGCCGCCCCCCGGGGGCCTTGCCCCCGGACCCCCAGGGTATTTTCCCCAAGATGAAGACCGCAGGCGTCGCTTCTGTCGTCCCGTCATGTCGTTTTTGCGCGTCAAGCGCCGCATCCAGCCGGGGGAAGGGCGCGCTTTGGGCGCATAAGCGGGCAAAACCCGCAAGCGCTGCGGGCAGGATGGAGGATGACATGGGCGACATGGATGTTGCAGGCACAGCCGGGGCAGGGCGCAGGGCACGCGGCGGCGGCGGATCGGCCCGGCGGGCCGAGCGCACGGCCGTCAGCCTTGAAACCGCGCGTTTCATCCAGCGCAACATCCCGAACTTCGAGATCCTGAACGAAGAGGCGCTCCAGATTATCGAATGGAACGCCGACACCGTTCTGGAAGAGATCGGCGTCAACTTCGTCGAGAACCCCGAAGCGCTGCGCCGCTGGAAAGACGCAGGCGCCGACGTGCAGGGCGAACGCGTGCGCATCCCGCGCGGCCTTGCCCGCAAGCTCTGCGCCACCGCGCCCTCGAGCTTCACCCAGCACGCCCGCAACCCCGAACGCAACGTCGAGGTGGGGGGGCGCAATCTCGTCCTCGCGCCGGTCTACGGCCCGCCCTTCGTGCGCGACATCGACGGCGGGCGCCGCTATGCCACGATCCACGATTTCCAGAATTTCGTGAAACTGGGCTACATGTCGAAATGGCTGCACCATTCCGGCGGCACGGTCTGCGAACCCACCGACATCGCGGTGAACAAGCGCCATCTCGACATGCTGCACGCGCACATGGTGCTGTCGGACAAGCCCTATATGGGATCGGTCACCGAACCCAGCCGCGCCGAGGATTCGGTCGAGATGTCGAAGATCCTGTTCGGATCGGATTTCGTCGATCAGAACACGGTGATGACCTCGCTCATCAACATCAACTCGCCGCTGACCTTTGACGGCATCATGATGGGCGCGCTCGAGGTCTATGCCCGCGCCAACCAGGCCGCCATCATCAGCCCCTTCATCGTTGGCGGCGCCATGGCCCCCGTCACCGTGGCCGGCACGCTGACGCAGGTGCTGGCGGAAGTGCTAGCAGGCGTGGCCTACAGCCAGCTTGTCCGCCCCGGCGCGCCCGTGATCTTTGGCGCTTTCGTGACCTCCATCGACATGAACTCTGGCGCCCCCACCTTTGGCACGCCCGAGGCCGCGCATATCACCTATGGCGCGGGCCAGCTTGCCCGTCGCATGGGGCTTCCCTACCGCTCTGGCGGGTCCTTCTGCGGATCGAAACTGCCCGATGCGCAGGCCGCCTATGAAACCGCCAACAGCCTGAACATGGCCCTTCTTGCCGGCGTCAACTTCATGCTCCATGCCTGCGGTTGGCTGGAAGGCGGGCTGGTGTCCTCATACGAGAAATTCGTCATGGACGCCGATCAGCTTGGCACGCTGCACCACCTCGCCCAAGGCATCTTCATGGATGCGAACGGGCAGGGGATGGACGCCATCCGCGAGGTCGGCCCCGGCGGCCATTACCTTGGCTGCGCCCATACGCAGGCCAATTTCAAATCGGCCTTCTGGCGGTCGGACCTGCTCGATTACAAACCCTTCGAGACATGGGCCGAAGAAGGCAGCCGCGACACGATGCAACTGGCGGCGGAGCGGGTGAAAAAGCAGCTGGCCGATTACCAGCAGCCCGCCCTTGATCAGGGCATCCGCGAGGCGCTCGACGAATACGTCGCCCGCAAAAAGGCCTCCATGCCCGACGCCTTCATCTGAGATCCGCGCCGCCCGCGACCATCCCGGTGCGGGCGGCCAGTCCTTCCGCCAGAAGCGCGCGCTCGGCCATCAGCGCGATCAGCACCTCGACATGCCGCACGCATGACCAGGCCGGGCTGCCCGCCCGCCGCGCCCGCTCTGCCTCTTCCTCGCGCGCTTCGAGTTCCGCGATCGCCTGCGCCGATGTCGGGCAGCCGCCGATCAGGCGCGGCAGATCGCGCCCGCGCCGATAATCGGCCAGCCCATGCCGTGCCGCATCCATCAAAAGCCGCGGGCGACGCGGCCCGCCGCCTGCGGGCATGGGCGCGGCGACCGGCAAGAGGGCAGGGGAAAGGGCGGGAATCGGGGGCATGGCACACTCCTGAACAACACGGCGTCACCCTAGGCCCGCCATTCCCGCCGTTGCGCCGTACCGGATTCAGCGCGCGCATGTGTAAAGTTTTGTTGACAGTTTGTGGACAATCCTCGGTTTCGCGCCGCTTTGTTAACGAACCGCTAACCAAAACAAGTTTGGGTTGAGTTGACACTTCGTAAACATCCGCGGGGCGTATCGAGGATCACGATGCAGAACCAGACGACCCCCTCCCTGTGCCTGTCCCTGCCGCATTGGCTGCCCGATGCCGTGCGGCTCTACCTCGACCATACCGCAAGCGGCCTGCCCCTGCGCGAACTCGCGCGGCGGCGTGGTGTGGCCGCCTCCACGGTGATGCGGCAGGTGCGGCATTTTGAGACCCGGCGCGACGATCCGCTCGTCGATGCCGCGCTCGATGTGCTGCAACGCGCCGCACAATCGGCCGAGGGGGCGCCCCCAACCCCAGAGGATGCCATGACCGCCCATGCCCGCCCCGACTGCCTGCCGCAGGATGCCGCCACCCTCGCTGCCGAGGCGCGCCGCGTCCTGCGCCGTCTTGCCGAACCCGACGCGGTGCTTGCCGTGTCGGCCGATCTTGACCGCGCGGTGGTCCTGCGCACGGGGCCGGGGGGCAGGCAGATGCGTCTTTGCACCCTTGACCGCGCGGTCGCGCAGGCCTTCGCGCTGAAGGACTGGATCGCCTGCGCCGCGCCGGGCCGCGTGTCGGCCTATCGCCTCACCGGGGTGGGCCGTGCGGCCCTCCGCCGCCTGCTGGCGGAAGACGAGATGCGCGCAGGCGGCGTGCGCGAGGCGCAGTTCGTCTACGCCGCCCAGCACCGCGACATGGCCGAGGGCTGCGGCGAAGCCCCGGACGGGCGCCGCCGCCAGCGCTACAACGCGGCTGAAAGCCCGGTCACCGCCCTTGGCCGCAAGCAGGGCCGCGACGGCAAGCCCTATCTCGACCCCGATCTCGTGCGCACCGCGGAACGCCTGCGCGAGGATTTCGAACTGGCCCAGATGGGGCCGCGCGTGGCGCAGAACTGGGATCGGTTCCTTACCGGGGCCGACAGGGGCAGTTTCGGCCAGTCCAGCCCCGGCGATGGCCCCGCCGCCGCCCGCGACCGCGTGGCCGGGGCGCTGCGTGACCTTGGCCCCGGTCTGGGCGATGTGGCGCTGCGGGTCTGCTGCTTTCTCGAAGGGATCGAGACCGCCGAGCGGCGTATGGGCTGGGCGGCACGCTCGGGCAAGATCGTGCTGCGCATCGCGCTGCAACGGCTCAAGCGCTATTATGACGAAAGGGCAGGCCGCCCGATGATCGGCTGATCTCAGGCCGCGATCCCGCCCGCCACGATAAAGACGGCCAACCCCGCCAGCCAGACCGAGGCCGCCCGCCGCCACAGCGGCGGGAGCGGCGCCTCCCGCCTCGATCCCGGCACCCCGCAGCCGATCCCCGCCCAAAGCGCGGCCACCCCCGCGATGCACAGAACAAGCATCCCAAAAGCGGCAGGCGTCGCTCCTGCGGCGGGCAAGAGAACCAGCCCCATGATCAACCCCTTGGGGTTCAGCATCGTTGTCACCGCCAAACGCCGCGCCGAAACCGTGCCTTGCGCGCCATCCTGCGGGCGGCTGCGCCACATCGACCACGCCAGATACAGCACCCAGCCCCCCGCCAGCAGCGCCACCACCGGCCGCACCGCGCCTAACTGTGCCGCCATCCCCTGCGCAAGCAGGGCAAGGGGCGCGATCACCGCCAGATAGGCCGCCACCTCCACCGGTATCAGCCGAACCACACCGCGCCAGCCGCGCTCTGCTCCGGCCATCAGCATCAGCGTGTTCGTAGGCCCCGGCGTCAGCAACAGGATGGCCAGCGCAAGGCCAAGTTCCGCGATCGTCATCTCTGCCCCACCGCCAATTCTTCGGCCCCCATCCTGCCCACTCCCCGCCCGCATTCCATGATCTGCGTCAAAGAGATCAGCCTTGCACCCCCTGCAACCCCCCGCGTCACCACGCAGCGTTGCCTCAGCGCCCGCAACGGCTTATGTCTTTCCCACGCCCCGAGGGAGGATGACCCGTTGCGCGACCTTAAACTGCCCGATCAGCGCCACCCCGAAAAGGCGCACCGCCCCGATAACGCGCAGCCGAAAAAGCCGTCTTGGATTCGGGTCAAGGCCCCCACCTCCGAGGGGTACAAGAAAACCCGCGACATCCTGCGCGAAAAGAAACTCGTCACCGTCTGCGAAGAGGCAGGCTGCCCCAATGTCGGCGAATGCTGGAGCCAGGGCCATGCCACCATGATGATCATGGGCGAGATCTGCACCCGCGGCTGCACCTTCTGCAACGTGGCCACCGGCAAGCCGCAGGCGCTCGATGCGTTCGAGCCGGGCCGCGTCGCACATGCGGTGGAACAGCTCGGCCTCAAGCATGTGGTCATCACCTCGGTGGACCGCGACGATCTGGCCGATGGCGGGGCGGAACATTTCGCCCAGACGATCCGCGCTATCCGCCACCGCGCGCCCGACACGACGATTGAAATCCTCACCCCCGATTTCCTGAAATGCCCGCCCTCGGCGCTGGAAACCGTGGTCGCCGCGCGCCCCGACGTGTTCAACCACAACCTCGAAACCGTCCCCGGCCTCTATCCCGAGGTGCGGCCCGGCGCGCGCTATTTCCACTCGCTCCGCCTGCTGCAAAAGGTGAAAGAGATGGATCCTGGCATGTTCACCAAATCCGGCATCATGGTGGGCCTGGGCGAGGATCGGCAAGCCGTGCTGCAGGTGATGGATGACATGCGCGCCGCGGATGTGGATTTCCTGACGATCGGGCAGTATCTGCAACCCACGCCGAAACATCACCGCGTGTCCCATTTCGTCACGCCGGAAGAGTTCAAATCCTACGAGACGGCCGCCTATGGCAAAGGCTTCCTGATGGTGTCGGCCACGCCGCTCACCCGATCCAGCTATCACGCGGGCGACGATTTCGACCGCCTCCGCAGCGCGCGCAACGCCAAACTCGGCCGCGCCTGACGCAGGCCCGAAAGGAAACAGCCCACCTCTGACAGATCAGGGGCGGGCCTTTTATATTACAAAAGCAAAACAGCCGCTTGCACGGCGAGGCTTCCTCAGAACTTGAAGCCCACCGACGCATCCAGCACCATGCTGGTGTTGTTGCCATCCGCCGCGCCGAACTGCGCATAGGCCCCGTTCGAGAACCCGTATTCCGCCTCGACCCCCAGCGTATTGCCGCTGACCGTGCCATCCTCGGTGCGCAGATGCCCCCGCAGCGTCAGCGACGGGGTCACGGAATAGCCCAGGTAGGCCAGCGCCGAATCCGTGCTGCCCACGATCCGCTGGCTGGTCAGGTAAAGCCCCATGTCGAACTGGCCCGCCTGATGGTTCGCCCCCACGGTCACGCCCAGATTGCCATCCTCGCCTTCGACCGCGCCTTCGATCTGGGTGCCCGACGGCGCCTCATATTCGCCCGCGACCTGCCAGAAGGCGCCGCTCTGATGCGTCACCCCGTGCAGCGACGCGCCAAAGCGCAGCGCCCCGGATTCCGCTACCAGCCGCGCGCCATAGATCTGTTCGCCCAGCGCCTTGGCAAAGCCTGTCACCACCGATGTCGTGCGCTGGTCGATGCCCAGCTGCAGTTCGCGGATGCCCGCGAAATCGGGAATGTCGATCAACTGGTCCGCCACCGGCTGCGGCGCGCCCAGCGCCACCTCGCCGGGGCCGAAGCCGAAGGTCACCGCCAGATAGGGAACGGTATTGTCATCCCCGTTGTCGAGGTTCTGGTCGATATCCGCCCCCAGTTCGAACCCGATCGGCCCCTCATAGCGCAGGAACAACTCGCCCCCCGCCAGCGTGTTCGACGCGCCGTTCCGCCGCGTATGTTCGAATTCCAGATCACCTGTAAAGGAAAGGGCCTCCATCCCCTGCGCGATGGCGGGAAGGGGCGAAGCCAAAAGAAGCAGCGCCAGCGCGCCGCCCATGTGCCTGTTCATTTTATACACCATGCTGCTCGTTTTTTTTGAACAGCTACCATGGATGGGGATTCCCTGCAATCACAAGCGGATGATAACCACCCACCCCCGAGATGCGGTCACTCCACCGGCGCCACCCGCTTCAGATAGGCGGCAACCGCCTGCCGGTCGCTGTCGGGCAGCTTTGCCATATTGTCAACCACATGCACCATGCTGCCGCCCACGCTGTCGAACTCGGGCGTGAAGCCTGTGGTCAGATAGGTGACGATCTCGCCCGCCGACCATGTCAGCGTCGCGGGCGTGATGCCGGGGATATTCCCCTCGCCCGAAGGGTTCGGCGCGCCTGCCAGCCACCGCCCCGTATCCATCGCCCCCAGCGCGTTGCGCGGCGTGTGACATTCGCCGCAATGGGCCAGCGCCTCCACGATCTCGCGCCCCCGGCTCTCCTCGGGTGTCAGATCGCCCTGCAGCACCCAGTCCTCGCTCAGGTACAGCGCCTTCCACACGCCCACCGTGCGCCGGATCGAAAACGGAAAGGCCAGCTCATGCGGCAGGCTCGCCACATCCGACGGCGGCAGCGTCTGCATATAGGCGTGGATATCCGCCACATCCTGCGGCTGCATCTTGGCATAGCTCGTATAGGGCAGGGCAGGGTAGTAATGCGCCCCCTCCGGCGATACCCCGCGCATCAGCGCATTGCCCAGATCCGCCACGCTCCACCCCCCGATCCCCTGATCCGAGGGCGAGATATTGGGCGCCACGAAGGTGCCAAAGTCCGACGCGAACCGCTGCCCGCCCGCCAGCACCAGCGCCGACTCGCCTGCAGCCCCCGGCGCGGCATGGCAGGAGGCGCAACCCGCCGCCGTGAACACCGTCTCGCCCCGGACCGGATCGCCCGTCAGCCCCTCAAAGGTCGCGGCGGGCAGGGGGGCGGGCGCCGTGATCCACCAACCGGCAGCAGCACCCCCAAGGGCAAGAACGGCAAGGGCGGGCAATATGCGCATGAGCAGGACCTTTCAAAAAATATCGTCCAGCAGCCTAGCCCGGCCCGCGCCCCCGCATCCAGTGACGATATCGCGACCGCGCGGCACCCTGCCCAAAGCCGCGCGCGTCATCCCGCCCGGCCCTCAGGGCCGCAGCTTCTGCGGCGTCAGCCACTCTGGCCAGCCAAACAGCCATTCATAGCCAAAGATCACCAGACACAGCGCGATCACCCCCAGCACCAGCTTCACCCGCTGCGGCGAGGGCGGATTGCGCGCCCAGCGCGCCATGCGCAAAAGCCATGTCAGGTTCATCTCCCGCTCACCCCGTAAACCGCACCTTGCCGATATAGGGAAGGTTGCGGTTGCGCTGCGCGAAATCAATCCCGTAGCCCACGACAAACTCATCGGGGATCTCGAACCCCGTCCACGTCGCCTTGATGCCCACCTCGCGCCGCGACGGCTTGTCCAGCAGAGCACAGACCTCCAGCCGCGCAGGCTCGCGGCTCAGAAGCAGGTTCTTCACATGATGCAGGGTGAAACCCGTATCGACGATATCCTCCACCACCAGAACGTCGCGCCCCGCAATCTCGCCCCGCAGGTCCTTCAGGATGCGCACCTCGCGGCTGGAATGCATCGCATCGCCGTAAGAGGACGCCTCAAGAAAATCCACCTCCACCGGCAGGTCGATCTCGCGCACCAGATCGGCGATGAACACGAACGACCCCCGCAACAGCCCCACCACCACCAGCTTGTCGGTGCCCGCGTAATGCGCCGTGATCTCCGCCGCCAGCGCCTCCACCCGCGCGGCAATCGCCTTGGCGCTGATCATCTGGTCTATGACATATGGCCGCTCTGGCATCCTGCCCCCCTTGATTTCCCGCCCCGGTCTAACCATTACCAATCCCCAGGTCACGCCCAAGTCAGATGCAGTCGTCAGTCAAGGTCAGGCGCCCGGATGCCCACCCACCACGAAATCAAGCGCCTGCCCTACAGCGCCCAGCAGATGTATGATCTCGTGGCCGATGTGGGGTCTTACCCAAAGTTCCTGCCCTGGAACTCCGCCGCGCGCATCCGCACCCGCCGCCCCATCCCGGGGGGCGAGGTGATGGAGGCCGACCTCGTTATCAGCTTCAAGGTCTTTCGCGAACGCTTCGGCAGCCGCGTCACGCTGTGGCCCGAGGCGAAGAAGATCGACACCGAATATCTCGACGGCCCCTTCAAGCACATGAAATCCACATGGGCCTTCCGCGATGTGCCGGGCGGCTGCGAGGTGGAGTTCTTCGTCGATTTCGAATTCCGCAACGCCATCCTGCAAGGCATCATCGGCGTCGTGTTTAACGATGCGATGCAGCGCGTGGTCCGCGCCTTCGAACGCCGCGCCGCCGAATTGCACGGCCCGAAGGTCTGACGCGCCAGAACAGCGAAGGAATAGCGACGGAACCGCGCCGCCCCGGCGTATCACGGCCATTCACCTTTCTTTCACGGGGAATTGCCCATGATCCGCCGTCTCCTTGTCCTTCTCCTCTGCGCGCTGCCCCTCATCCCCTCCGCCGCCCCGGCGGAAACCGTCCGCTTGGGCGACCGGTCCTATCGGATCGACCTTCCCCCCCGCGCCACGGATGCCCCCGTCATCCTCGCCCTGCATGGTGGCGGCGGCAGCGCCGATCAATTCGCGCGCAGCAGCGGCCTCTCCACCCCCGCCAACCGGCAGGGCTATGCGGTGATCTACCCCGAAGGCACCGGCCGCGCCGGCACCTGGAACGGCGGCTATTGCTGCGGCTCGGCGGCGCGCAACCGCGTCGATGACTTGGCCTTCCTCGATGCGGTGATCGCGGATGCCACCGCGCGCTTCCGGCTGAACCCGCGGCGCGTCTACATCACCGGCATGTCGAACGGCGCCATCATGGCCGAAACCTACGCCGCTCTGCGCCCCGACCGCATCCGCGCCGTGGCGGGCGTGGCCGGCACCATGGACACGTCCCGCATAAAGCCCGCAGGACGCGTGCCCCTCCTGCATATCCACGGCACAGCCGACAGCATGGTTCCCTATGCGGGCGGGCAGGGCGACACCAGCCTCACCCGCACCAGCTTCGCCTCCGTCGCCTCGGTCGAGGCGGCCTTTCTCGCCCCGTTCCCCATGCTCGCCCGCACCGAACGGGTGATCGACCGCGTCGATGACGGCACCCGCGTCCTCGAACGCAACTACACCGATGGCCGGGGCCGCACCCAGATCCGCATCCAGACCATCGAAGGCGGCGGCCACGCCTGGCCCGGCAGCCGCCGCGCCGCGCGTCAGGGCAGCACCCGCGACATCACCGCCAATACGGAAGTCCTGCGCTTCTTCGCCGAACACCCCTGACGCAGAAGGGGTGACGCAAGGCCCCCCCAAAGAACCCTTACGAGGGCAGGGGCCTTCCGCGCGCCCGCAGCTTCATCTTGGCAAAAATACCCAAGGGCGGCCTGCCACCCCGCGCCATCCCTCAGGTCAGCGCGCCCGCCAGCAGCCCAAGCGCATGGTCCACTGCCGCCGCCCGCACCAGCGCGCGCCCGCGCGGCCCGAACTCCACCGTTGCCACCACCGTCTCGCGCCCGCGCATCGCCAGCCCGAAACAGACCCGCCCTTCCGGCTTGAACTCCGATCCTCCCGGCCCGGCAATCCCCGTGACCGAAACCGCCAGCACCGCCGCCGACTGGCGCAGCGCGCCTTCGGCCATCTCGCGCGCCACGGGTTCCGACACCGCGCCGTACGCGGCCAGCGTCGCCTCCTGCACGCCCAGCATCTCGACCTTCGCCGCGTTGGAATAGGTGACAAAGCCGCGCTCGAACACGTCCGACGATCCCGCCACCTCGGTCAGCGCGCCCGCGATCAGGCCCCCGGTGCAGCTTTCCGCCGTGGCGATGCGCACCCCCCAATAGCGGGCGGCCTGCAACAGGTCCGGAACCGATACCGCCGCCCGATCCGCCCCCCGCTCTGCCATCGCCTCACCCCATCAAAAGCCCATGCGCCACGCCTGCTGCAATCACCACGCCAATCCCGGCAAACACCCCCGCGATCAGATCATCCAGCATCACCCCCGCCGCATCCCCGCGCCGGTCGGCCCAGCCTACAGGGCCGGGCTTCCAGATGTCGAACAGCCGGAACAGCAGGAAGGCCGCCACCCAGCCCGGATAGGGCATCCAGCCGTCAAAATCCCGCATCCAGAAGGCAAAGGACGGAAACATGAGCGCCACCCATTGCCCCGCCACCTCGTCGATCACCACTTCCGACGGATCCTCGCCCGGCCCGCAGACGCCCGCGCAGGCCCAAAAGCCCAAGGCTGTGACAACCAGCGTCGCCACCAGCAATCCCGGAAAGCCCAGAAAGCGGTCGATCACCACGCCCGCGGCCACCGCCACCGCCGAACCCCAGGTTCCCGGTGCAGGCCGCAGCAGCCCCACGCCCGCAACCGTCGCCACCGCGCGCATCATGCCCGCACCAGACAGGCCGTCGCCAGCGCGGCGATGCCTTCCTCGCGCCCGGTAAAGCCCAGCCGCTCCGACGTGGTGGCCTTCACGCTCACCCGGTCCACCTCCACCCCCATGATCTCCGCCAGCGCCGCCCGCATCGCGCCCGCATGTGGCCCGATCTTGGGCCGCTCGCAGACCAGCGTCACATCGCAATTGCCTAGCGCATAGCCCTGCGCGCGCATCAGCCCGGCCGCATGGCGCAAAAAGATATGGCTCGCCGCGCCCTTCCATTGCGGATCCGAAGGCGGGAAATGCCGCCCGATATCGCCCTCGGCCAGCGCGCCGTAGATCGCATCGGTCAGCGCGTGCATCCCCACATCGGCATCCGAATGGCCCAGCAGCGCGCGCCCGTGCGCCACCCGCACGCCACAGAGCCAGACATGATCGCCCTCCGTGAAGGCATGCACGTCATACCCGTTGCCCAACCGCACATCCATCCCACGCCCCTTCAGGATCGCCTCCGCCCGGGCGAAATCGCCCGGATAGGTCAGCTTCAGATTGGCCTCATCCCCCTCGACGATGGCCACGTCAAGGCCTGCCGCCCGCGCCACCTCCACGTCATCCGCCGCAGGCCCCGCATGGGCGCGATGCGCAGCAAGGATGGCATCAAAGCGAAACCCCTGCGGCGTCTGCGCCCGCCACAGCCCCGCCCGGTCCCGCGTGCCTGCCACCAGCCCCGCCGCGCCCTGCCACAGCGCATCGCTCACCGGCAGGGCAGGGGCCGCGCCCGCATGGCGCTCCAGCGCCGCCAGCACCCGCTGCGTCACCGCGGCCGGCACAAGCGGGCGCGCCCCATCATGGATCAGCACCCGCGTCACGCCCGTTCCCTCCAGCGCCTCCAGCACCGCCCGGACCGAGGCATCCCGCGTCGCCCCCCCCTCGACCAGCAGCGCATCCCCCGCCAACGCCGCCGCCCGGTCGCGGTCATCTGGATGGATCGCCACCACAACGCGGTCCACCTGCCCGCGAAAGGCCGCCAGCGTATGCGCCAGCACAGGCCGCCCGGCCAGCATTTGCCACTGTTTCGGAACATCGCCACCCGCGCGGCTGCCCCGTCCTGCGGCGACGATCACGGCGGCCGTGGTCATGGCTCAAGCGACTCCCTTGCCCTTTCACCCTTCCTAGGCCACACCGCCGCGCCTGACAATCTGGCAGCGCCATAAGCAAACATGCACAAAAATTGTGCAACGCCAGTTTTTCAGACAGAATGACCCCGCCCACCCTTGGCAACGCATCCGCAGCGCCGCAAACACCAACTTGACTGCACAAGGAACAGGCAATTGGCCCTCTGCCTCGGATCACAGACGATCCATCCGCCCGTGCTCCTCGCGCCGCTCGCGGGGATCACCGATCTGCCCTATCGCCGCCTCGTGGCGCGCTTCGGCGCGGGCCTTGTCGTCTCGGAAATGGTTGCCAGCCAAGAGGTCGTCCAGGCCCAGCCCGAAGCGCGGGCGCGGGCCGAGCTTGGCCTCGGCGATCAGGCCACCTCCGTGCAGCTTGCCGGGCGCGATCCTTACTGGATGGCCGAAGCCGCCCGCCTGATGGAGGCGAACGGCGCCCGCATCATCGACATCAACATGGGTTGTCCCTCCAAACGGGTGACGACCGGGCTTTGCGGCTCGGCGCTCCTGCGCGATCTCGACCTCGCGCTCGACCTGATCGAGGCGGTGGTGAAGGCCGTATCCCTGCCTGTCACGCTGAAAACCCGCCTCGGCTGGGATGACACGCTGCTCAACGCGCCCGACCTTGCCCGCCGGGCCGAAGGGGCAGGGGTGCAGATGATCACCATCCATGGCCGCACCCGCTGCCAGTTCTACAAGGGGGCCGCCGACTGGGCCGCCATCGCCCGGGTCAAACAGGCCGTCTCCATCCCCGTGATCGCCAATGGCGACATCACCGATGCCGCCACGGCGGCCACGGCCCTGCGCCTATCGGGCGCCGATGGCGTCATGGTCGGGCGCGGCGCGCAAGGCGCGCCCTGGCGGCTCGCGCAGATTTCCCACGCGCTTTACGGCACGCCCGCCCCGGCGGTCCCGCAGGGCGCGGCCTTTGCCGATATGGTCGCCGAACATTACGAGGCGATGCTGTCCTTCTACGGCCCGGCCCTGGGCCTGCGCTGCGCGCGCAAGCATCTGGGCTGGTATCTCGACACCGCACAGGCCGGGGCAGGGGCCCGCCACGCGATCCTCACCGCCGAAGACCCCGCCACCGTGCTGCGCCTGATCCGATCCGTCCTCTCTGACGCGGGGGCCATCGCTGCATGACGCCCTACCGCACGCCATACCCGGTGCCGGGCGTCGTCTGGGCCTCGCTGCCGCTGCCCGCGCTGCTGATCGGCCCCGACAACCGCGTGGCCGAGGTCAACCCTGCGGGCGAGATCTTCCTCAACGCCTCCTCGCGCAGCCTGATGGGCCAGCCCGCCTTCGACCGCCTCGCCATCGACGCCCCCATGGACGAGGCGCTCGCCCGCGCCCGCTTGAACCAGTCGCCCCTGTTTATCAACGATGTGGATGTGACCACCGGCGAACGCGCGCCCGTGCAGTGCAACATCCAGGTCGCGCCAATGCACGACAACCCCGAGGTGATCCTCCTCATCATCTCGCCCCGCGACATCGCCGACAGGCTCGGTCGTGCGATGCATGTGAAATCCGCCGCCAAATCCGCCATCGGCATGGCCGAGATGCTGGCCCATGAAATCAAGAACCCCCTCGCGGGCATCTCCGGCGCGGCGCAGCTCATCGGCATGTCGCTCCCGCCCGAAGATCGCGAACTGGCCGACCTGATCGTCGAGGAAACCCGCCGCATCGTGAAACTTCTCGAACAGGTGGAACAGTTCGGCAATATCCGCCCACCCGAACGCCGCCCCGTCAACATCCATGACGCGCTCGACCGCGCACGCAAATCCGCCATGGTGGGCTTTGCCGCCCATATGCAGATCACCGAGGATTACGATCCCTCGCTCCCCCCCACCTATGCCGATCCCGATCAGCTGATGCAGGTTTTCCTCAACCTCATCAAGAACGCGGCCGAGGCCTGCCAGAGGGCGGGTGAAGGCACGACGATCCGCCTGCGCACCTTCTATGATCTGTCCCTGCGCCTGCGCGGCAAGGATGGCCGCCCCGCCGCGCTGCCCCTTCAGATCGAAATCGTCGATGACGGCCCCGGCATCCCGCCCGAAATCGCCGCCGATATCTTCGAACCCTTCGTCTCGGGCCGCGAAAACGGCACCGGGTTGGGGCTCGCCCTCGTATCAAAGATCATTTCCGACCATGAAGGATGGATCAGCGTGGATTCGGTGCCCGGTCGCACCGTCTTCCGCGTCTCCCTCCCCATGGTGCCGAAGGACAAGAAGGAGAAAGCCTGATGGATGGCACCGTCCTCGTCGCCGATGACGACCGCACGATCCGCACCGTTCTGACACAGGCGCTGACCCGTGCCGGGTGCAAGGTCCACGCGACCTCCTCCCTCATGACGCTGATGCGCTGGGTCGAGGAAGGGAAGGGCGATCTCGTCATTTCCGATGTCATCATGCCCGATGGCAACGGTCTGGATGCGCTGCCCCGCATCACCAAGATGCGCCCCGGCCTGCCGGTCATCGTCATCTCGGCCCAGAACACCATCATGACCGCCATTCAGGCCGCCGAGGCCGAGGCCTTCGACTACCTCCCCAAACCCTTCGACCTGCCCGATCTGATGAAGCGCTCGGCCCGCGCGCTGGAACAGAAGCGCCGCGCCCCCGCCCGGGTCGTCGCCCCGCGCGAGGCGGGCGATGACCTGCCCCTCGTCGGCCGCACCACCGCCATGCAGGCGCTCTACCGCCTTGTGGCCCGCGTGATGAACACCGATCTCGCCGTCCTGATCACCGGCGAATCAGGCACCGGCAAAAGCCTGATCGCCAAAGCGATCCACGATTTCTCCGACCGCCGGTCGCAGCCTTTCGTGGTCGCGCAGGTGGCTGATCTGGCGGGGATGGACGGCCCCTCCGCGCTCATGTCCCGCGCCCGCGGCGGCAGCCTCGTCTTTGACGAGGTCGCCGATTACGACGATGACACGCAGGCCCGTATCGTGCGGATGCTGGATCTCGCGGGCGACAACGCCCCCCGCATCATGGCCACCTCGCAGACCGATCTCGCCGCGCGGATGGAAGCCGGGCAGTTGCGGCAGGATCTCTACTACCGCCTTTCGGGCGTCACCCTGCATGTGCCTGCGCTGCGCGAACGGGTGGATGACATCCCGCTTCTCGCCGAACATTTCCTGACGCGCGGCGAACGCGAACAGGGCGCGCTGCGGCGGCTGTCCAACGACGCGCGCGAACTCGTGCGCGCCTATTCCTGGCCGGGCAATGTGCGGCAACTCGAAAACACCCTGCGCCGCCTGATCGTCACCTCGTCTGAGGCCGAAATCACCAAGGCCGAGGTGGAGGCCGTGCTGGGCAGCCAACCCACGATGGAACCGCTCAAGGGCGGGGGCGAGGGCGAGAAACTCTCCGCCTCCGTCGCCCGCCACCTGAAACGCTACTTCGATCTGCACGGCGGCCAACTGCCCCCCGCCGGCGTCTATCAGCGCATCCTGCGCGAGGTAGAGATGCCGCTGATCGAAATCGCGCTGGACGCCACCGCCGGAAATCAGGCGAAATGTGCGGACCTTCTCGGCATCAACCGCAATACTTTGCGCAAGAAGATCACTGATCTCGATATCCGCGTGACTCGCCGCCGCAAGCTGATGTAAAACCGCAACATCAAGCGTGTTCCCCCTGCCTCAACACGGGCAGGGGCACAACATATGGGCGGCGGGGGAATCGGTCCCTCGCGTAACAGGGATCGGTCGGCTTGCATCGCAGCGTGGGCAACAACACCTGGGCGCGGCTGTCGCGCCTCCGCCGTCAGCGGCAGGTGCAGACGGCGATGACCTTCGGTCTGGTCTTCCTCGGCCCGCTGCTGGCCGTGGCCACCTTCCTTGCGCTCGGGCCGCTCAATCAGGGCGGCAACTCGCCCGCGCTGCGCCTCATCCTGCTGGCCGATCTCATCTACATCCTCGTCGTGGCCACCCTCGTGATGGCCCGCGTCGTGCGCATGGTGGCCGACCGGCGCAGCAAATCCGCAGGCTCCCGCCTGCACCTGCGCCTGACCTTCGTCTTTGCCGTCGTGGCGCTGATCCCCACCGTCCTCGTCGCCGTATTTGCCGTGGTCACGGTGAATTTCGGGCTCGAGGGCTGGTTCTCCGAACGCGTCCGCTCCGTCGTGGGCTCCTCCCTCTCGGCGGCCGAGGCCTATGAACAGGAACACCGGCAAGACCTCATCGCCGATGCCGAAACGCTGGCGCGCGAGTTGAACCTGTTCAAGCAGTCGATGTTCTTCCTCGAAGACAACCAGATGCGCCCCGTCCTCACACAGGCGCAGGCCACCATCCAGCGCGGCCTGAAAGAGGCCTATCTGATCGACGGCGCAGGCGCGTTGATGACGCGGGGCGAACGCAGCTACCTCTTCGATTTCGAACAGCCCACCGCCGATGAAATCCAGCGCGCCCGCGCAGGCGAAACCGTCCTGATCCAGGACTGGGCCAACAACGAATTCCGCGCGCTTGTGCATCTCGATGCCTTTGCCGATCGCTACCTCTACATCTCGCGCACGGTGGATGGCTCCATCCTGTCGCTGCTCGATGGCACGCGGGAAACCGTGGCGCTCTACCATCAGCTCGAATCCGAACGCGGGCGGCTTCTGTTCGAATTCGGCCTCCTCTACCTGGGCTTCGCGCTCATCCTGATCCTCGCCGCCGTCTGGCTGGGCCTGTGGTTCGCCGAACGCCTGTCGCGCCCCGTGGGACGCCTTGCCGAAGCCGCGGAAAGGGTGGGCGAAGGCAACCTCGACGTTCAGGTGCGCGAGGAAGAGGGCGATGACGAAATCGCCTCGCTCGGGCGCTCCTTCAACCGCATGACACGCCAGTTGAAAGGCCAGCGCGACGCGCTGGTCGAAAGCCACAACCAGACCGAACGCCGCCGCCGCCTGTTTGATTCCGTGCTCTCCAACGTCACCGCGGGCGTGATCGGTCTCGATTCCGATGGCCGGATCGACTTTTCCAACCGCGCGGCCGAACGCCTGCTCGACATGGGGGCGGGGATGTCCGCCGATGTGCCGCTCGCCATCGCCGTGCCGGAGTTTGGGCCGCTCTTCGACCGTCTCCTTGAAAGCGGCCTCACCGCCGCCCAGGATGAGGTGCGCCTCACCCGCAAGGGCAAGCTGGAAAGCCTGCTCGTCCGCCTTTCGGAACGCCGCAACGATGCAGGCGGACTTGAAGGTTACGTCGTGGCCTTCGACGATGTGACCGATCTCGTCTCCGCCCAGCGGATGGCAGCCTGGGGCGATGTAGCCCGCCGCATCGCGCATGAAATCAAGAACCCCCTCACGCCCATCGCGCTGTCGGCCGAACGCATCAAGCGCAAGTTCCGTCCGCAGGTCACTGAGCCCGAAGACCTTGACCAATACACTGATGTGATCGTCCGCCAAACCAACGACCTGCGCCGCATCGTGGACGAGTTCTCCAAGTTCGCCCGCATGCCCGAACCCGACCGCCGCGAGAATGACCTGACGGTGATCCTGCGCGATGCCCTCGTCCTGCAGGAAAGCGGCCAGCCCGGCGTCACCTTCCTGCGCGATCTGCCCAATGCCCCCCTCGTGATGGACCTTGACGCCACCATGATCAGTCAGGCGCTGACCAACCTGATCAAGAACGCGGGCGAAGCCATCGAAACCCTGCAGGAAAAGGGCGCCCCCCCGGGCCACAAGCCGGAAATCCGCGTCACCCTCACCGCCGAACCTGACGCCGCCATCATCCGCATCATGGACAACGGCACCGGCCTGCCGCCCGACCGCGCGCGCCTGTTCGAACCTTACGTCACCACCCGCGAAAAGGGCACCGGCCTCGGCCTGCCCATCGTCAAGAAGATCATCGAGGAACATGGCGGCACGCTCGCCCTTCTCGATGCACCCGTTTTCGAAGGCAACAGCCACCGGGGCGCCATGGCCGAAATCCGGCTACCGCGCGCCCCGCGCATCCGCAGCCGCAAACCCGCAGCACTCGCCGCCCAGGGGGGATAAGTCATGAGCAGCATCCTTATTGTAGACGACGAAAAAGACATCCGCGACCTGATCGGCGATATCCTCCGGGATGAAGGCTATCTCGTCCGCCTCGCCGGCAATTCCGATGATTGCATGGCCGAAATCAATGCCGAACCGCCCGCGCTGATGATCCTCGACATCTGGCTGAAGGACAGCCGCATGGACGGGATCGACATCCTCAAAACGGTCAAGCGCGACAATCCCGATGTCCCCGTCGTCATCATCTCGGGCCACGGCAACATCGAAATCGCCGTCGCCGCCATCAAGCAGGGCGCTTACGACTTCATCGAAAAGCCCTTCAACATCGACCAGCTCATGGTCGTCGTCTCGCGCGCCATGGAAACCTCGCGCCTGCGCCGCGAAAATTCCGAACTGCGCCGCAAGGATGTGACCTCGTCGGAAATGCTGGGCTCCAGCCCCGCCTTCAAGGCGCTAAAATCGCAACTGGAAAAGGTCACCAAATCCAACGGCCGCGTCATGCTCACCGGCCCGGCCGGATCGGGCAAGGAAATGGCCGCCCGCTTCATCCACGCCAATTCCAACCGCGCCGCCGCCCCCTTCATCTCCGTCTCTTCGGCCACGATCGAACCCGAACGCATGGAAGAGGTGCTGTTCGGCCGCGAAACCGCCGAACGCGGCGTGGAAAAGGGCCTTCTGGAACAGGCCCATGGCGGCGTCGTCTATTTCGACGAGGTGGCCGACATGCCGCTCGGCACGCAGTCGAAAATCCTCCGCGTGCTGGTGGAACAGCAATTCACCCGCGCAGGGGGCACCGACAAGGTCCGCGTCGATCTGCGCGTCATCTCCTCCACCACCCGCGACCTGCGCGCCGAAATTGCCTCGGGCCGCTTCCGGCAGGAACTCTACGACCGCCTCAACGTGGTCCCGATCCCGGTCCCCAGCCTTGAAGACCGCCGCGAAGACATCCCCGAACTGACCCGCCACTTCATCGACATGTTCCACCGCAGCCAGGGCCTGCCCCTTCGCACTCTCTCGACCGAGGCCGAGGCGATGCTGCAAACCATGCCCTGGCCCGGCAATGTGCGCCAGTTGCGCAACGTGATCGAACGTGTGCTGATCCTGGGCGATGGCTCCGGCCCCATCGACGCGCGCGAGCTTCCGGGGCAAGAGGCACCCGAAGGCGAAACCGGCCGCCTCGTCCTTGGCGGCGCCATGGCCACGCTGCCCCTGCGCGAAGCGCGCGAGGTGTTCGAACGCGAATACCTCCTCACCCAGATCAACCGCTTCGGCGGCAACATCAGCCGCACCGCCAGCTTCGTGGGCATGGAACGCTCCGCCCTCCACCGCAAACTCAAATCCCTGGGCGTCGTCACCACCTCCAAGGGCGGCGGCCGCATGGCCCGCCTCGATGAGGATATGGACGAGGACGAGGGCGAGGAGGTCTGATCCCTCCCACCCCCACCTCTCCCCCCACCATTGACCACCCGCCCGCCATCTGCCACTCAAGGGGCGCGGTGAACCGGAGGCAGGCATGAAGGTGATCATCTGCGGGGCAGGGCAGGTGGGCTGGCAGATCGCCCGCCAACTGTCCGGCGAAAAGAACGACGTCACGCTTGTCGATGTGAACGCCGATCTTGTCCGCCGCGCGACCGACACGCTGGATGTGCAGGGCGTGGTGGGCTTTGCCTCCTACCCGGATGTGCTGGAAAAGGCCGGCGCCCGCGATGCCGACATGATCATCGCCGCCACCCATTCCGACGAGGTCAACATCGTCGCCTGCGAGGTGGCGCACGCCCTCTTTTCCGTCCCGCGCAAGATCGCCCGCCTGCGCGCGCAATCCTATCTCGAAGAAAGCTACGCCTCGCTCTACCAGCGCGATCACCTGCCCATAGACGTGGTCATCTCGCCTGAGCGAGAGGTGGCCGAGGCCGCGCTGCAACGCCTTGCCGCGCCCTCCACTTTCGATACGGAAAGCTTCATGCTGGGCCGCGCGCAACTGCTGGGCATCCAGCTGGATGAGGATTGCCCCGTCCTCAACACCCCCCTGCGCCAGCTCAGCGACCTGTTCTCCACCCTCCGCGCCATCGTCGTGGGCGTGCGCCGCGAAGGCCGCCTCTTCGCCCCCGATCCGGGCGACCAGCTTTTCGCGGATGACCAGATCTACGTCTTCACCCATTCCGAAGACGTCAACCGCACGCTCGAAATCTTCGGCAAGCAGACCAAGAAACAGGAACGCATCGTCATCATCGGCGGCGGCAATGTGGGCCTTGGCGTGGCCCGCGCGCTGGAACGGCGCACCGACCGAGTGCGCTGCAAGATCATCGAAAAGAACCGCGCCATCGCCGAACGCGCCGCAGACAGCCTCGAACGCACCATCGTGCTGAACGGCGACGGCATGGACATGGACATCCTGCTCGAAGCCTCCATCGACCGCGCCGACGCCGTCCTCGCCGTCACCGATGATGACAAGACCAATCTCCTCGTCTCCGTCCGCGCCAAACAGGCGGGCTGCCGCATGGCCATCGCGCTCGTGAACGACCCGACTCTCGCCCCGCTAATGGGCGCGCTCGACATCGACGCCTATATCAACCCGCGCGCCACCACCGTCTCGTCGATCCTGCGCCATATCCGCCACGGCAAGGTGCGCGCGATCTACTCCCTTGGCGATGCCGAGGCCGAGATGATCGAAGCGCAAGTTCTCTCCACCTCGCCCCTTGCGGGCCGTCTGGTGCGCGACATCGAATTTCCCGAAGGCGTGCTCGTGGGCGGCCTGATGAAGGGCGACAAGGTCCTCAAACCCACCGGCGACACCCGGATCGAGGCGGGCGATGTCATCGCCCTCTTCACCATGGCCAGCGACGTGCGCGAGGTGGAACGCCTCCTGCAGGTCTCCATCGACTTCTTCTGAAGATGCTGCGCCGCCTGTCGGAACTGCCGCTCCTCGTCCTTCTCATGGGGATCACGGCGCTGTCGATGTGGCTGCCTGCCGCCCATGCCGCGATCCTGCGCGATCATGACATCGCGCGCGCCTTCTTCTATTCCGGCATCATCGTGCTGATCCTGACCGGCATGATCGGGATCGCTACCATCAACCACCGCGCCCGCAACCCCGCCCGCGCCAACCTGACCGCGCTCGTCTCTGCCTATGCCGTCTTGCCCGTGCTTATGGCGCTGCCCGTGGTGCAGGCGCTGCCCGATACCAGCTGGGCCAACGCCTGGCTCGAGATGGTGTCCTCCTTCACCACCACCGGGGCCACGCTCTACGAACCCGCCCGCCTGCCGCCCTCCATCCATCTGTGGCGCGCTCAGGCGGGCTGGATGGGGGGCTTCTTCATCCTCGTCGCCGCCGTGGCCATCCTCGCCCCCATGACGCTGGGCGGGATCGAGGTGATCTCGGGCCGCGTCCCGGGCCGCGGGGCCGAAGGCCTGTCCCAGATCACCGCAACCGCCGATCCCGCCCGCCGCGTCGCCCGTCAGGCCGTGGCGATCCTGCCGGTCTACGCGGGCGCCACCGTCGCGCTCTGGGTCGCGCTCCTCATGGCGGGCCAGCCCAACTTCCCCGCGCTCATTCACGCGATGTCCACCCTATCCACCTCGGGCATCAGCGCGACGGGCGGCCTGCCCGTCGAAGGCCCCACATTCCTGGCCGAGCTTGCGATCTTCGCAGGCCTCTTTCTTGCCGTCACGCGGCGGCTCTGGCCCGGCGCACCGCAGGCCGATGGCGGCAACCTGCTGCGGCGCGATTCCGAACTGCGCATGACGCTCTTTCTGCTGGCGGTCATCCCGCTCCTTCTGTTCCTGCGCCACTGGCTGGCCGCGCCCTCGGGCGCAGAGGGGGATGAAGCAGGCGTCATGCAGGCCCTGCGCGCGCTCTGGGGGGCGGTGTTCACCACGCTCTCCTTCCTCACTACCACCGGCTTCACCTCCGCCGACTGGATCACCGCGAAGAACTGGTCGGGGCTCGAAACACCGGGGCTCGTGCTGGCGGGCCTTGCCATCTTCGGCGGCGGCATCGCCACCACCGCGGGCGGGGTGAAACTCCTGCGCGTCTACGCGCTCTTCCGCCATGGCGAACGCGAACTGGAACGCCTGATCCATCCCAATTCCGTGGGCGGCTCCGGGCAATCCGCCCGCCGCCTGCGCCGCGAAGGGGCCTATCTGGCCTGGATCTTCTTCATGCTCTTTGCGCTGTCCATCGCGGTCTTCGTGGCGGCCCTCGCCCTGGTGGGAATCGCCTTCGAACCTGCACTCATCCTTACCCTCGGCGCGCTCACCACCACCGGCCCGCTCACCACCGTGGCCGCCGCCGATCCCATCGCCATCGCCCTCCTTCCCGCCGCCGCCAAGGCCATACTCGGCCTCGCCATGGTCATCGGACGGCTGGAGCTTCTGGCCATTCTCGTCCTCCTCGCCCCCGACAGTTGGCGCAACTGATCCGCTGTGTGGCGGCAGCTGTCTAGTCGGCTGTTTTTGGACTGGAAACTGTCCGCAAGGCGTTACATACTTTCCCCGCTGAACGGCACACCCGGATCGAGGGAACGGGTGTCATGCATGCGCGCGACAAGACCAAAAAACAAAGGCAAAGACAAAAAATGGCCGGCGACAAACAGAATTTGCAGGACGCATTTCTCAATCACGTCCGAAAGGCAAAGGTTCCCGTCACGATCTTTCTGATCAACGGGGTGAAGCTTCAGGGTGTCATCACCTGGTTTGACAATTTCTGCGTTCTTCTGCGCCGGGATGGCCAGTCGCAGCTTGTCTACAAGCATGCGATCTCCACCATCATGCCCGGTGCGCCCATCAACCTCTACGAAGGCGAAGACTGATTTCCGACCGCCCCGAAGATGAAGATGACGACCTCCCGCTTCTTGCCGGGCGGGGGGACCGTGACCGGTCCACCGCTGCCCGCCGCACGCGGGCCTTTGTGCTGCACCCAGACATCCGCAGCGACCGCAGCCGTCGCCTGCCCGAACACGGTCTGGCCGAAGCGATCAGCCTTGCTCACGCCCTGCCTGAACTGGACGTGATCGGCGGCGAGGTGGTCCGTCTGCCCCGTGTCCATCCGGGCATGCTCTTCGGCTCGGGCAAGGTGGATGACCTCAAGGCCCGCTTCAAGGCCGAAGACGTGGCCCTCGTCCTTGTCGATGGTCCCGTCTCCCCAGTCCAGCAGCGCAATCTCGAAAAGGAATGGGGGGTAAAACTCCTCGATCGCACCGGCCTGATCCTCGAGATTTTCGCCGACCGCGCCCGCACCCGCGAAGGCGTGCTGCAAGTCGAACTCGCCGCCCTCAGCTACCAGCGCACCCGCCTCGTCCGCGCCTGGACCCACCTCGAACGCCAGCGCGGCGGTTTCGGCTTCGTGGGCGGCCCCGGCGAGACGCAGATCGAAGCCGACCGCCGCGCCATCGACGAACAGGTGATCCGGCTCAAACGCCAACTCGACAAGGTGGTGAAAACCCGCGAGTTGCACCGCGCCGCCCGCCGCAAGGTGCCGTTTCCCATCGTGGCCCTCGTGGGCTACACCAACGCGGGCAAAAGCACGCTTTTCAACCGCGCCACGGGGGCCGAGGTTCTGGCGAAGGACATGCTCTTCGCCACGCTCGATCCCACGATGCGCGGCGTCACCCTGCCGTCGGGCCGCAAGGTGATCCTGTCGGATACCGTGGGCTTCATCTCCGACCTGCCCACCCAGCTTGTCGCCGCCTTCCGCGCCACGCTGGAAGAGGTGCTGGAGGCCGATCTCATCCTCCATGTCCGCGACATCGCCCATCCCGAAACCGGCGAACAGGCCGCCGATGTGGCCGACATCCTGCAATCCCTGGGCGTCGGCCCCGTCACGCCGCAGTTTGAGGTCTGGAACAAGCTCGATCTCACAGCGCCTGCCGAACGCGAGGCGCTTCTCCAGCAGGCCGAAACCCGCGACCGTGTCTTCCCCGTCTCGGCCCTGACCGGCGAAGGCATCGACCGCCTTCTCGCCGCCGTCTCCGCCGCCTTTGATGAAGAGAAAACCGAACGCACCCTCGCCGTGCCCTTCACCGATGGCCGCCGCCGCGCCTGGCTGCATGGCGAAGGCGTCGTCCTGTCGGAAACCCCCACCGATACAGGCTTCGCCGTCACTGTCCGCTGGACCGCCAGGCAGGAAAAGCGCTACCGCGATCTGGGCTGACTAGGGCCGAACCTGCCATCGGTTCCGATCATCGTCCCGCGCCGCGATGGGCCATGATCTCCGGCAGGCGCCCCTCGACCCAATCCGCCAGCGCCCGCACATGCGCCGCCGCTTCTTCCCCGATCTCCGTCAGCGAATAGTCCACATGCGGCGGCACCACATCATGGGCTACCCGCCGCACCATCCCGTCGGACTCCAGCCCCTGCAGCGTCTGCGCCAGCATCCGCTCGCTCACATCGCCCAAGGCGCGGCGCAGCTGCGAAAACCGCAGCGTCCGCCCCGCCAGCGCCACAAGGATCAGCGCCCCCCAACGGCTGGTCAGATGCTGCAAGATGCCCCGCGACGGGCATTTCGGATGCAGCACATTCGGCCTCACCCCCGGTGGCGGCAGCGGAAAATCCTTCATCGCACAGGTTCCTGTCTCGGAATGTGGTATACTTACCAAAATGTAGGTACTTACCTTTCGTAAGTAAACCCGCCATCTCCTGTGCACCACACTAGGAAACGGAGTGTCCCATGACCATCGCCATCACCGGCGCCACCGGCCAGCTTGGCCGCCTCGCCATCGCCGCCCTCCGGGCGCGCGGCCTTGCCCCTCTGGCCCTTGCCCGTGATCCCGCCCGCGCGGCCGATCTGGGCGTCGAAACCCGCGCTTTCGATTACGTGGCCCCCGCCAGCCTCGCCCCCGCCTTGGCCGGGGTGGAAACCCTCGTCCTCATCTCGTCGTCGGATTTCAACGATCGCGTCGGCCAGCACCGCAACGTCATTGCCGCCGCGCAGGCGGCAGGCGTCTCGCGCATCCTCTACACCTCGCTCCTGCGCGCCGACACCTCGCCCATGCTGCTCGCCGCCGATCACAAGGCCACGGAAGAGGCCATCCGCGCCTCGGGCCTGACCTTCACCATCCTGCGCAACGGCTGGTATACCGAAAACCACACGGGCAGCCTTGCCGGGGCCATCGCCGCAGGCGCGCTGATCGGTGCCGCCGGGGCAGGGCGCTTCTCCAGCGCCGCCCGCGCCGATTATGCCGAGGCGATCGCCGTCACCGCCGCCAGCACGGGCCACGACAACGCAACCCATGAACTCGCCGGCGATGGCGCCTACAGCTATGCCGAACTGGCGGCCGAGGTGTCGCGCCAGACAGGCAAGACGATCCCCTATAACGACCTGCCGGCAGGCACCTATGCCGGGATCCTGCAATCCTTCGGCCTGCCGGAAGGCTTCGCCCATGTGCTGGCCGACAGCGACGTGCAGGCGGGTCAGGGCGCGCTTTTCGATGACAGCCGCACCCTGTCGCGGCTGATCGGGCGGCCCACCACGCCCATGCCCGTCACCGTCACCGCCGCGCTGGCCTGACCGGCAGGTCAGGGAAGCAGGGCAGGGGGGATCAGCGCAGGGGGATCAGGCCGCCCGCACAGCGGGCCTGATCCCCTGCGCCACCACGCCCGCATCCATCAGTCGCCCGATCTGCCCCGACCCAAGGCCCAGCAGATCGGCCAAGATCTCCTCCGTATGCTGGCCCAGCACCGGCGCCGGGGCAGGGGCCACCCGCTCCAGATCGGAAAACCCGATGGGCAGCCCCGGCACCGGCAGCACACCCACCCCCGGCTGATGGATGGCCGCGATCATGGGATTGTCCGGCGACAGGTCAGGGTCCGTGCGTACCGCCTCGCCAAAGCTGCGAAAGACCGACCAGGTCAGCCCCGCCGCATCAAAAAGCGGCGCCACCTCCGCCAAGGGCCGCGTCGCGAACCATGGCGCGAAAAGGCCCGTGATCTCCTTCCGCGCGGCCCAGCGGTTGCCCTCCGCCCGCAGATCAAGGCCCAGCCGCCGCTCCAGCGCCGCCACCGCCTCTTTCGCCTCCAGCACCTGCACCAGCCCACGCCATTGCCGGTCTGTCAGCCCCACCACCATCACCCGCGTCCCGCAGGCCAGCAGGAAATCCTGCCCATACGCCCCATACAGCGCATTGCCCGCCTTGGCCCGGTCCACCCCATTGGCCAGCACCTCGCCCACGATCCCCAGATGGCCCAGCATCGCCGCCGCCACATCCTTCAAGGACAGTTCCGCCAATTGCCCCCGCCCGGTGCGCAGCCGATGCCGTTCCGCCGCCAGAAGCGCGTTCACCACCATGCCGCCCGCGATGCAATCCCACGCGGGCAACACATGCGCCACAGGCTCGGCCGACCCTTCCGCCCCTGTCGCCATCGGAAAGCCCAAGGACGGGTTCACCGTGTAATCCACCGCAGGCTCCCCCCGCCGCGTGCCGGTCAGGCTTACCATGATCAGATCCTCGCGCCGCGCCTTCAGCGCCGGGTAATCCATCCAGCCCCGCGCGCGCAAGTTGGTCAGGAACATCCCCGCCTCCGGCCCCGGCGCACAGATCAGCGCGGTCACGATCTCCTGCCCCTCGGGCCGCGCCATATCCACCGCCAGCGACCGCTTGCCCTTGTTCATCCCTGCCCAGAACAGGCTTACCCCGTCCTTGGTCACGGGCCAGCGCCGCGCGTCCAAGCCGCCCTGCGGGCGGTCGAACCGGATCACATCCGCCCCCATCTGCGCCAGCGTCATCCCCGCCAAAGGCACCGCCACAAAGGCCGATCCCTCCACCACCCGCATCCCGGCCAGCACGCCCGCCATCGCTCAATCCCCCCACGCGATCTCGGCCTGCATGCAGACCAGCCCATCCCCGTTCACCGTCGCCAGACTGTCGCCCACGCCCTGCAAGCGGGTCGCATCGAAATGAAACAGGGGCCGCACCCCCCGAAAGCGATAGCCTTCCGGCACCGCGCCGCCGCGCCGCGCCCGCGCGGCCTCCATCAGCAGCATAGCCTGCATCGGCCCATGCACCACCAGCCCTGGATATTTCTCCACCCCGGTCGCATAGGGCAGATCGAAATGGATGCGATGCGCATTGAAGGTCAGAGCGGAATAGCGAAACAGCCGCACCTCATCCATCGCCACCGCCTCCGACCACTCCGCCACAGGTGCCG
Organism: Paragemmobacter ruber; assembly: GCF_009908315.1. Lineage (GTDB taxonomy): Bacteria > Pseudomonadota > Alphaproteobacteria > Rhodobacterales > Rhodobacteraceae > Paragemmobacter > Paragemmobacter ruber. Next base: position 316,947 of record NZ_JAAATW010000003.1, on the reverse strand, counting down.
CCACAGGCGGGGGCGGGGCGAACCGCTCCGGCATCGCGATGAACACGATGTCCTGCTCCTCCTCCACCGCAAGGCCCGCCGCCCCATGCACATCATGCCGCACGGTGACAAAGACCATCCGCCCTGTCGTCCCGGTCTTCTCGGACACCTTCAGGATTTCCGACCGGCGGAACAACTCCTCGCCGATCCGGAGCGGCGCCAGAAACCGCAGCCGCCCCCCCGCCCACATCCGCCGCTCCAGCGGCACGGGCGGCAGAAAACCTCCGCGCGCCGGGTGCCCATCGGGGCCTAGCTCCGCCATCGCCGCCTCGGGCGTCCAACCCATCCAGTGCCACAGGGGCGGCAGGGGCGCGCCGTCGTGGAAATCCCCCGCCACGCCCAGCGTCGCCGCCATCTGCCGCGCCTGTTTCGCGCTGATCCGGTCACGGGCCTCTTCGACCCGGCCCACCCAAGCGCCGAATGCATCAGACATCTTTTTTCCTTGATCCCCGCGTTCACGCAATAATGTTGCGCAACCGCGAAAGGTCAAGCGTTGCCGGGCCAATCATTCGGGCCGGGCGCTACTCCGCAGCAGGCGTCAGCACCGTCACCCCCACCGCCGCCGCCCGCGCCAGTTCCGGGTCAAGCGACATGGGCACATATTCCCCCCGCCGCCACAGCACGCCCAGATCATCGTAGAACCGGCTCAGCGGATGGCCCGATTGCCCGGTCGAGGTGATGAAGACCGACGAATCCGGGTCCGCGAAATCATATACCCCCCGGAACCCCGCGCCATGGACGTTCAGAAACGGATCCGGCCCCTCACCCTTGGTCTTGCCGCGCAACAGCGTGTGGTCATCGCCGCTGGTGGATTGGCGGATGTTCACGAAATAGCGCAGCACCGGCAGGTTCCCCAGCACCGTATGGTCATGCGTCGCCTGATGCGCATCGCCCCAGCGCCAGCTTTCGGGGTTCGGTCCATAGGTCTCGGTCAGGGTCAGCAGCGCCTCATCCAGCGCGATCCGCGCCAGATCGGTGCAGCTTTCCACCACCGCCGATTGCACCACGTCACACCAGATGCTGGCCCCGTCCACATTGCGATAGACCCGCTCGATCAGCAGCGGCTCGACATGGGTGAAAGTATCGGCCAGCGGCCCCAGATCATCGCGGATCAGCCGGTCCTGCAAGGCCCGCACCCAGGCCTGATAGATCAGCGGCTCCGGCAGATGCTCGCTCATCTCACCATTCCACGCCGCGAGTATCTCCAGCGCCCGCTGGCGCAGCCGCTCGGGCGTGCCATCCGGCGCAGGCTCGCCCGTGAACCACAGATCGGCCCCGATCAGCGGCAACAGCGACCGCGCCGTGAAACTCACCGTATCAAGCTGCGCCTCGATGAAGCTTTCGCGCGTATGCACCTCGCGCGCCTGCATCAGCGTCAGCCAGCGCTGGATGCGCTGCGTATCGCCCCAAGTGTAGGACACATGCAGCGGGAAGGGCCGGTCCACCGTCTTGTTGTTCGTGTTGCCGATCAGGCCCGAGGCCGGGTTCACCACGCGCGGATTGTCCTCATAGGGCAGCATCCCCTGCCAGCGGTTCTCGGGCAGCCAGCCCGGAACGGGCATCCGCCCCCGGCTCTGATGCGCGGGATCGCGCGCGGGCATCGCCCCCATCAACTGCATGGCCACGCCCCCCGCATCGGCCAGCATCACGTTCTGCGCAGGCGCCACCACCAGACGCCCCATCTCGATCGCCTCGGCGGTGGTCTTGGCCCCCATCATGCGGATCACCGCCGTCATCGACGTATCCGCCCCCGTCAGCGCCGTCCATGACAGCGCGGCCACATGTCCCGGGGGCGTGATCGACCCGATGTCGTAATGCGATCCCGGCAGAACCGGGCCATTATCCGTCCAGCGCAGGGTGATCGTCACCGGCGCGGCATCTTTCACCGTGATGATCGACCGGCGGGTGACAAAGTCCTTCCACCCGTCGGGCGTGCGGTATTGTTCGGGGTTTTCGGGGTTCACCTCTTCGATGAACAGGTCCTGATCATCCAGATAGCTCGACGTCAGGCCCCATCCCAGCGCTTCCGACCGCCCGACCAGCACCGCAGGGATCCCCGGGATCGTTCCCCCGATCACCCCGCCCGAAGACAACTCCAGCCGCGCCAGATACCACACGGTGGGCGCGGTGAACCCCAGATGCGGGTCATTGGCCAACAGCGTGCCCCCCGCCGCCGACCGCGCCGGCACCGCCGCCCATGCGTTGGACGCCCCCGCCAGCTCCCGCGTCGGGAAAGGCGACAGCACATCCGCCGCCGCCTGCCGGATCGGCGCCAGACCGGGGTTCACCCCCGGCACGAGGCGGGAATATTCGGGCAGCGCCGTCACACCCGTTCCCGGCGCATCGGGCAGGATGTCGCGCACCCGCGCCTCCGGCAGCACAAGCGAGATGCGCGCCCTAAGCACCTCATTCTCCAACTGCCCCGACAGTTGCAGCGCCATCAGCTTCAGGATGGCGATGCTGTCGGCCGGTTGCCAGGCGGCGATCTCGTTCGAGAACAGGAAAAACTCCGGCGCCCCGCGCCCGCGCGCCTCGCGGTTCACCTCGGTGATCCAGGCGTTCACGCCGCGCGCATAGGCCTCCAGCGCCGCCCGCGTGGGCGCGTCCTGCACCGCCACCGACTGCTGCGCCAGACCATAGAGGTCATAGCGCCGCATCAATTCGTCGATGCGCAGCGTCCGGGTGCCGAACATCTCCGACAGCCGTCCCTGCGCCGTCCGGCGCAACAGCGTCATCTGCCAAAGCCGGTCCTGCGCATGGGCGAACCCCAGCGCAAAGAACACATCCGCATCCGTCTCCCCGAAGAGATGCGGCACGTTGTCATTGTTGCGCACGATCTCCACCGGCGCGGATATCCCCGCGATGGTGAAATCCTCGTCATAATCAGGCAGCGAGCGCGACAGGAAATAGTACAGGATCACCCCCGCCAAAAGCGACAGGACGACAAGCCCCGTGATCAGGCGCATCATCCAGCGGAACACAAGGAAGATCGGGGGGAACATCGGGGGCCAGTTCTGTTCAGCGGTGGGCAGGGCGGGCGGTGCTTGACGGCGGTTTGCGTATGGCTTCCTAGTCCAACCCATATCGAAGAGCAATCCGACGGGGGTAACGATGGCGAAGGTCGCCTTTCTGGGTCTGGGCGTGATGGGCGGGCCGATGGCGCGGCATCTGGCCACGCGGGGGCATGAGGTGACGGTCTACAACCGCACCACTGCGAAGGCCGAGGCCTGGGTCGCCGCCCATGGCGGCCGCATGGGCCGCACGCCCGCCGCGGCGGTGGCAGGCGCGGAATTCGTCATGGCCTGCGTCGGCAATGACGATGACCTGCGCGCCGTTTGCACGGGCGCGGACGGTGCCTTCGCTACCATGGCGCCGGGCGCGGTCTTTGTCGATCACACCACCGTCTCGGCACAGGTCACGCGCGAGATGCAGGCCGCCGCCGCCGCGCTGGGGCTTGGCTTCGTCGATGCGCCCGTCTCGGGCGGGCAGGCCGGGGCAGAGAACGGTGCGCTTTCGGTCATGTGCGGCGGCAGCATCGAAGATTACGACCGGGCCGAGCCGATCATCGCCGCCTATGCCCGCATCTGCCGCCGTCTGGGCGACAGCGGGGCCGGGCAACTGGCCAAGATGATGAACCAGATCTGCATCGCGGGCCTGATGCAGGGCCTGTCCGAAGCGCTGGCCTTCGGCGCGAAGGCGGGCCTTGACGGCGAGGCGGTGGTCGAGGTGATCAGCCAGGGCGCCGCCGGATCATGGCAGATGGTCAACCGCCACAAGACCATGCTGCAGGACCAGTTCGATTTCGGCTTCGCGGTGGACTGGATGCGCAAGGACCTGGCCATCTGCCTGCGCACAGCGGATGAGATCGGCGCCTCGCTCCCCGTCACCGCGCTGGTGGACCAGTTCTACAAGGATGTGCAGCAGATGGGCGGTGGGCGGAACGATACCTCCAGCCTGATCCGCCGCCTGAAATAGGGCGGGGGGGCAACCGCCCCCCCGCACCCCCCAATCACGGAATGATCCGCGTGTATTTCACCCCGGCCAGCGTCGCCCCCGCGATCAGCCCCTGCTGACCGAACACAAGCGCGATCACCGGGTCGATCTCGGTGGTCTCCTTGCCGATGCTCGCCCCCTGTTCGGGCGTGGCATATTTCAGATCCGCGCTCGCCGCCCAGCCGGTCGAGGCGCGGAATTCGGCCAGCGCTTCCGGCGTCATGAAGAACAGCGCATGGGCATATTGCTGCGCGCCGATCTGCAGGCCGTAGCTCGCCTTGGTCGAGGAATAGTAATCCACCGTCACATCGCGGATCTGCAACGCCCCGCGGCCATAAGCCCCGCCGAAGAAGAACCCGGCCTCCGTGATCAGCGGCATATACAGCACGCCCGCCGCCCGCCCCGCCAGATCCTGCGTCCCGGGATAGCGCGAAAACAGGAAGTTGCGCGTCGCCGCCACCCGCGCGTCGATCTGCTGCGCCCCGTCGCTGCCCACGCCATTGCCGCAGGCCGCCGTCAGCAGCACCGATGCCCCGGCCCCGCCAAGGACCATCCGTCTTGAAATCCGTTCCATGAAACCGCCCTTTGCTGCCTCGTCGCGGGTCTCTGCCCACGCTCAGGCGCCATAGTAGCGACATTCCGCCAGCCTGTCATGTCTCACCTGCAGGGGCGGCAAGACCCCGCCATTGGTGCGGATGAAAGGGGAATGGGAGAGAAGGGGAAGGGCAGGGTGAGTGCGCCCGATCAGCCCCAAACCCAGCCCGCGCGCAGTTTGGCTGCGGCTTCCGGCGCGAAATAGGTGAGGATCCCGTCGCAGCCTGCGCGCTTGAACCCCATCAGGCTTTCCATCATCGCTTTTTCGCCGTCGATCCAGCCGCGCTCTGCCGCGCCCCGGATCATCGCATATTCGCCCGACACCTGGTAGGCATAGGTCGGCGCGCCGAAGGCGTCCTTCACCCGGCGGCAGATGTCGAGATAGGGCATCCCCGGCTTGACCATCACCATATCCGCCCCCTCGCGCAGGTCGCGTTCGACCAGACGCAGCGCCTCGTCCGAATTGGCGGGGTTCATCTGATAGGTCTTCTTGTCGCCCTTCAGCGCGCCTGACGCCCCCACCGCATCGCGGAAGGGCCCATAGAAGGCGCTGGCATATTTCGCCGCATAGGACAGGATCGCCACATCCTTGTGGCCTGCCGCCTCCAGCGCGGCCCGCAGCGCGCCGATGCGCCCGTCCATCATGTCGGACGGGCCAAGGATATCGGCCCCCGCCTCCGCCTGCGCCAGCGCCATCCTCACCAGCGCCTCGATCGTTTCATCGTTCAGGATCACCCCGTCGCGCACCAGCCCGTCATGGCCGTTCGCGTTGTAGGGGTCCAGCGCCACATCCGTCATCACCGCGATCTCCGGGACCGCCGCCTTGATCGCCCGGATCGCGCGATTGGCCAGATTGTCGGGGTTCCACGCCTCTTCGCAGGCTTCGGTCTTGAGCGCGGGGTCAGTGTAGGGAAAGAGGCAGACCGCCGGTATCCCCAGACCCGCCGCCCGTTCCGCCGCCTGAACCACCAGATCGACCGAAAGCCGCTCCACCCCGGGCATCGAGGCGACAGGCTCGCGCACCCCCGCACCGTCGCGCACGAAAAGCGGCCAGATCAGATCGCCCACCGTCAGCGCCGTCTCCTGCGACAGGGCGCGCAGCGCCGCCGTCCGGCGCAGGCGGCGAAAGCGGGTGGCCGGGGTCGGGGCGGAAATCGGTCTCATCGGCGGGGCTCCGGGGCGCAGGGTCTATCCATCGGGGCTTGCACCCACGCCCCTTGCCTGCCAGAGAAAGAGCCGGGCCTCAAGGCGGAAGCGGTGGGGCGCTGTCAGACAGGGACGCGCGGGTTGGACTGGTACAAGACGATCTTCGAAGTGATCGACCTCAGATCCTTCTCGAACCTCTGGTTCTGGCTGGCACTGGCGGTGCTTTGGTCCACTGTCAGCCATTTCGTGGTGGGCGTGCCCCATGACATGATCCGCCGCGCCGAACGCGAAGGCGAACAGGCGCAGGCGGATGTCGAAGCGCTGGCCCATATCTATACCCGCCGTTTCCTGCTGATCCTGCGCACGGGCGGGCTGATCCTTGTGGGGCTGGTCTGCTTCCTCGTGACCAGCCTGATCGTCCTGGCGATCTTCTTCCGCATGGAATTCGCGCAGGCGCTGCTCTGCCTCGTGCTGCCGATGCTGGGGGTGATGGCCCTGACGCTGCGCACCTGCCTTGTCATCGAACGCCACGATCTGCGCGGCCCCGATCTGTTCCGCACGCTGCGGCGCCACCGCATCACCGTGCAGACTGTGGGCATGTTCGCGCTGTTCTTCACCGGCATGTTCGGCATGTATCAGAACCTGACGCTGGGCACCTTCCGCTAGCCCCCCGTCCGGCGCGGAAAACCGCACGCCTTTGCCGTTGACGCCGCTGCCCGGGCGGTTAAGTCAGGCGCCATGCAGACAGGTCCCCGCATCCTCCTTGGTGGCGCGCCCGAAGGGTATGACGCCCGCCTCCTTTCCCGCGAACTGGAACGGGGCGCCCCCGTCATCCACATCGCCCGCGATGACAAGCGGGCCGAGGCGATGGCAGCGGCCCTCGCCGTGATGGCGCCGGGGGTGCTGGTGCTGGATTTCCCGGCCTGGGATTGCCTGCCCTATGATCGCGTCTCGCCCAATCCGGCCATATCGGCCCGGCGCATGGCCACGCTCGCGCTGCTGGCGGCGGGCGTGAAGGGGCCTTTCGTCCTGCTCACCACGCTTGGCGCCGCGATGCAGCGCCTGCCCGCGCGCGCCGTGATCGGCGACGCCGCCTTTGCCGCCCGCGTGGGCGACCGGGTGGATGAGGCGCGGCTCAAGGGCTTTCTCACCCGCATGGGCTTCACCCCCGTCTCCACCGTGGCCGAACCCGGCGATTACGCCCTGCGCGGCGGCATCGTGGACATCTGGCCGCCCGGCAGCCGCACGCCCATACGGCTCGATTTCTTCGGCGATGTTCTGGATGGCGCGCGCCGCTTCGACCCCGAAACCCAGCGCACGACCGAGAAACTCACCTCCGTCGAATTCGCGCCCATGTCCGAGATCATCCTCGATGAGGCCGCGATCACCCGCTTCCGCCAATCCTACCGGCTGGAGTTCGGGGCAGGGGGATCGGACGACCCGCTGTATGAGGCGGTCAGCGCGGGGCGCAAGCATCAGGGGATGGAGCATTGGCTTCCCTTCTTCCATGATCGGCTTGAGACGCTGTTCGACTACATCCCCACCGCCACCGTCGTGCTCGATGACCAGATCACCCCCGCCCGCCTGTCGCGCTGGGACGGGATCGAGGATCAGTACGACGCCCGGCGCGAGGCGATGACAGCCAAGGGCCGCCTCGATTCCGTCTACAAACCCGTGGCGCCGGGCCTCCTTTACCTCGACGATCCGGCATGGGAGGCGGCCACCGCCCCCCACCGCCTGATTCAGCTTTCCCCCAACCCGCAAAGCCCCGGCCCGGGCGTCCTCGATGCAGGCGGGCGGATGGGGCGCAACTTCGCCCCTGAACGCCAGCAGGAAGGCATCAGCCTGTTCGGCGCGCTCGCCACCCATATCCGCGACCTGACCAAGGACCGTCAGGTCATCCTCGCCTCATGGTCCGATGGCGCGCGCGAACGTCTCGAAGGTCTGCTCACCGATCAGGGCGTCACCGGCGCGCAGCGCATCCGTGACCTGCGCGAGGTGCCAGAAGGCAAGGGCGGCCTGTTCCTGATGGTCTGGGCGCTCGAGGCCGGGTTCACCGCCCCCGGCCTTGCCGTCATCTCCGAACAGGATGTGCTGGGCGACCGCCTCGTGGGCAAGCCCAAGCGCAAGCGCAAGGCCGAAAACTTCCTGCGCGAGGTGGACACCCTCACCCCCGGCGATCTGGTCGTCCATGTCGAACATGGCGTAGGCCGCTATCTGGGGATCGAAACGATCACCGCCCTTGGCGCGCCCCATGCCTGCGTGGCGCTGGAATATGCCGAAGGGGCGAAACTCTACCTGCCGGTGGAGAATATCGAACTTCTCTCCCGCTACGGCCATGAAGAAGGCCTGCTCGACCGCCTCGGCGGCGGCGCATGGCAGGCCAAGAAGGCGAAACTCAAGGAACGCATCCGCGAAATCGCCGACCGCCTCATGCGGATCGCGGCGGAACGCGCCCTGCGCCACGCCCCCATCCTCGAGGCGCCGCACAGCCTGTGGGAGGCGTTTGCCGCCCGCTTCCCCTGGCAGGAAACCGATGACCAGCTCTCCGCCATCGCCGATGTGGTGGCCGATCTGGAATCGGGCCGCCCGATGGACCGCCTCATCGTGGGCGATGTGGGCTTCGGCAAGACCGAGGTCGCCATGCGCGCGGCCTTCGTCGCCGCGCTGGCGGGGATGCAGGTCGCCGTGATCTGCCCCACCACGCTGCTGGCCCGCCAGCACTACCGCAGCTTCGCCGAACGCTTCCGGGGCTTCCCGATCACCGTCAAACCCCTCTCGCGCTTCGTCAGCGCGAAAGAGGCCAAGACCACCCGCGAAGGCCTCGCGAACGGCACAGTGGATATCTGCGTGGGCACCCATGCGCTGCTCGCCAAGGACATCCGCTTCAAATCCCTCGGCCTTCTCATCATCGACGAGGAACAGCATTTCGGCGTCGCCCACAAGGAACGGCTGAAGGAGATGCGGTCGGAAATCCACGTCCTGACGCTGACCGCCACCCCCATCCCGCGCACCTTGCAACTCTCGCTCACCGGCGTGCGCGACCTGTCGATCATCGCCACCCCCCCTGTGGACCGCCTCGCCATCCGCACCTACGTGTCGGAATTCGATCCCGTGACATTGCGCGAGGCGCTTTTGCGCGAACGCTATCGCGGCGGCCAGTCCTTCATCGTCGTCCCCCGCATCTCTGACCTGCCCGAGATCGAGGATTTCCTGCGCACCCATGTGCCCGAGGTGACCTATGTCATCGCCCATGGCCAGCTTGCCGCGGGCGATCTCGACGAAAAGATGAACGAATTCTACGACGGCAAGTATGACGTGCTGCTTTCCACGACCATCGTGGAATCGGGCCTCGACATCCCCACTGCGAACACGATGATCGTCCACCGGGCCGACATGTTCGGCCTGTCCCAGCTCTACCAGATCCGGGGCCGCGTGGGCCGCGCCAAGACGCGCGCCTATTGCTTCCTCACCACGAAACCCCGCATGCCGCTCACCCCGCAGGCGATGAAACGCCTCCGCCTGCTGGGCAGCCTCGATTCCCTGGGCGCAGGCTTCAACCTCGCCTCGCATGACCTCGACCTGCGCGGCGCGGGCAACCTTCTGGGCGAAGAACAATCCGGCCATATCAAGGAAGTGGGTTACGAACTTTACCAGCAGATGCTGGAAGACACGATCGCCAAGCTGAAATCGGGCGAACTGTCCGGCCTCGCGCCGCTGGATGATCAATGGGCGCCGCAGATCAACCTCGGCGTCCCTGTCCTGATCCCCGAAGACTATATTCCTGATCTTGATATCCGCTTGGGCCTCTATCGGCGGCTGTCATCGCTCACAACCAAGGTGGAACTCGAAGGCTTCGCCGCCGAACTGATCGACCGTTTCGGTCCCTTGCCCCGCGAGGTGAACACCCTGATGCTGGTCATGCGGATCAAGTCGATGTGCAAACGTGCAGGCATCAGCCGTCTGGATGCCGGGCCGAAAGGCGCCACGGTGCAGTTCCATAATGACAAGTTCGCCAACCCGGCAGGGCTGGTCGACTTCATCAAATCCGATCCGGCCGCGCGTGTGCAGGGCAATAAGATCGTGCTGATGCGCGACTGGAAGACGGAAGCCGACCGCATCAAGGGCGCCTTCGCCATCGCCCGCGATCTGGCCGAAAAGGTGGTGAAGGCCAAGGCCTAGGGGCGGCACGTAGGATGGGCAGGACTGCCCATCCTACATTGGCCTCACCCACAACCATACCCTTGACCCTGTTGCAAAGGTCGCAAAGGCCAAGACCTCTGCCCGCCCTGTAGGATGGGCAGTTCTGCCCATCCTACCGCGGGATCATCCGCATCAACCCCCAGCCCCCCGCCGCAAACACCGCCACCCCCACCATGAGGGGATAGGCCGTCCCGTTGAACGCCAACCCCACCGGCACCGCCAGCAGGACGGAGGCCACCGTCGCGATCGCCCCCATCACGCTGGCCGCCATCCCCGCGATATGGCCCACGGGTTCCAGCCCCAGCGCATTCAGATTGCCCACCGTCAGCCCCGTCATGAAGAACACCCCGATGGTCCAGATCAGATGAACCGGGAAGGCCAGCGCCGCAGGCCACAGCCCAGCAACCTTCGTCACCAGCACGACCAGCGTGAACACCACCTGCGCCGCCAGCGTCACGGTGATCATCCGCCGCATCCCCAGCCGCACCACCAGCCGCGCGTTGATCAGGCTCGCCGATCCCGACACCACCGCGATCACCGCAAACCACATCGCGAAACTGTCGCCCTCGCCATAGACCTGGTCAAAGATCGGCTGCGTCGCCGACAGCGTGCCGAACAGGCAGGCAAAGACCAGCGTCTGCACCGCGATCGACACCACCACCACCCGGTGCGACAGCACCTCGACAAAGGCCGCCCGCAGCGTGGCCGCCTGCAACGGCCGCCGCTGCCCCGCCGTCAGCGTTTCGGGCTGGCGCAGCCAGAACCACAGCATCGACAGACCAGAAAAGACCAGAAACGCCAGAAAGATCCCCCGCCACCCCGTCACCGACATGATCTCCTCGCCGATGAAGGGCGCAATCGCGGGGACCAGCGTGAAGATCATCATCGCGAAGCTCACCACCCGCGCCATCTCGCGCCCCTTGTAAAGGTCGCGCACCAGCGCCAGCGACACCACGCGCGGCCCCGCCGCGCCCAGACCCTGCAACAGCCGCGCCACCAGAACACCCTCCAGCGTGGGCGAGACATAGGCCACCAGCGCCGCCGCACAGTACAGCGCCGCCCCGGCAAGGATCACCGGCCGCCGCCCGAAAGCATCGGACAGGGGCCCCGCAAACAGCGTGCCGATCCCCATGCCCATGACAAAGGACGTCAGGATCAGCTGCGCCGCATTGGGCGCATCGGGCGACAACTCCGCCGCGATCTCGGGCAGGGCGGGCAGCATCGCGTCGATGGAAAAGGCGATGGTGGCAAACAGCATGGCGATCAGGGCGATGAACTCGCGCTGTCCCATGATCGCGGCGGGGCGGCCGTCGGGGGCGGATATCTGTGTCATGCCGCCGGGCTACCACGCGGCCCGCTTCGCCGACACTGCCCCGACCGCACAGATCCCTGTGCGCCCGTCGCCGCTCAACTTGCCGTGTGCCCCCCGGACATCGCCCCGATCAACACGCCAAGGCAGCGAGGAGACAGCCCCTCCCCGCCGCGCCTCGGCCGCCCTCTGTGTAACCCTTTCGGCCTTTGCGCGGCGCCTATCAGCCCTGCGCCGCCTGCTCCACCAGCTCGTCGATCACCTGCTGCCAGACCTCCACCGGCTGCGCGCCCGACACGACATAGTGCTGCGCGATCAGAAAGGTCGGCACCGCCGTCACGCCCTTACGCCGGGCATCCGCATCCCGCGCCCGTATGTCATCGGCATCCGCTTCGCTCGCCAACAGCCGCGCCACCGCAGCGCCGTCCATCCCCACCTCGCCCGCTAGCCCCGCCAGCGTCGCGTGATCCCCGATATCCGCCCCGTCGCGCCAATGCGCCCGGAACAGCCGCGCCACTATCGCCGCCTGCCGCCCCTCGATCCCCGCCCAATGGATCAGCCGATGCGCATCCAGCGTATTGGGCAGGCGCGTGACCTTCTCCATGTCGATCTCGGCCCCGGCCCGCTTGGCATGTTCGGCCACCTCAAGCATGGCCTGTATCGCCTTCTCGCGCCCCCCGAACTTCGCCGCCAGATATTCCACATGATCCGCGCCGCCCTGCGGCATCCCGGGGTTGAGCTGGAATGGATGCCACTGCACCTGAAAGGGATGGTTCGGTCGGCTTTCCAGCGCGCGGTCCAGATAGGCCTTGCCGATCAGGCACCACGGGCAGACAGGATCGGAAAAGATATCAAGCCGGATCATGCGGTGTTGTTCCTTTTTTCGCGGGCGGGACAAGGCCCGCAAGCGCGCGCCGGTTCAGCTTGTTGTTGGCCGATCGCGGCAGGGCGTCAACCCTGACCCAGAGCCGCGGCTGCTTCCAGCGCGCCAGATTGGCCCCGGCATGGGCAGCGAGAATAGCCTCGTCCAGCGGGGCGGCGCCCAGATAGAAGCAGCCAATCACCCGCACGCCCGGCTTCACCTCCACCTCCGCGACCGCACAATCCGTCACGCCCGGGCAGGTGGCCATCACCGCCTCCACCTCCAGCGGCGAAACCCGGACCCCCCCGGGGTTCATCAGATCATCCGCCCGCCCGACAAACCGGATCGCGCCATCCCCGTCCATTTCCGCCAGATCGCCCGTCACGAACCAATCGCCCCGGATGCGCGCCGCGGTCGCCTCCGCATCGCCCAGATAGCCCAGCATCAGCCCCGGGTCGGACCGATGCACCGCCAGCACGCCCTGCGCCCCGCGCGGCACCGGCGCGTCTTCCGCGCCCAGCACCGCCACGCGCCGCCCCGCCTGCACCCATCCCGCCGTCCCCGCCCGCGCAGGGCGCGCGGGACTGCCCGAGATATAGGTGGATACCTCCGTCATCCCCAGCGCCTCATGCAGCGGGCGCCCTGTGGCCGCCTCCCAGGCCGCGCGCAGCGCATCCCCCATCGCCTCGCCCGCGCTCAACCCATGGCGCAGCTTGGGCAGCGGGGGCATGGGCGCCCGCAGCATCTGCCGATACACCCCCGGCGCGGCGGCAAAAACCGTCACGTCAAAACGCTTCATCAGCAAGGGCAGCGCCGCCGCCTCCACCCCCGGTGCAGGCACCATCGCCACCGCGCCTACCGTCCACGGGTCCATCAGGCCCGTGCCCAGCGTATAGGTCCAGTTGAAGGCCCCCGCATGCAGGACGCGGTCGCCATCCCCGATCCCCTCCCAGCCCTGATGCATCATCCCCCGCGCCCAGATCGCGCGATGCGCATGCGCCACCGCCTGCGCCCGCCCCGATGTGCCCGAGGTGAATACCACATAGGCCAACCGCCTGGGATCCCCCATGTCCCAGTCGCAGGGTGCCAGCCGCGCCCAGCCTGCGACATCGGCCGCCGTCACCGCCCGGCAGGGCAGGGGGTCGGGCAGCGCCACCCCGTCTCCGCCCACGATCAACGCAGGCTGCACTACGCCCGCCATCCGCGTGATCTCTGCCCCCGTCAGGGCGGCAGAGGTGGGCACCGGCACCAGCCCGGCCGCGATCGCCCCCAGAAACAGGACCGGGAACTCCACCACATTGCCCAAGCGCATCAGAACCCTGTCACCCGGCCGCAAACCCAGCGCCAGAAGCCCCGTCCCGCAACCCCGCACCGCCGCCATCAGCCGGGCATAGCTCCACCGCTCCGCGCCCTTGGGGCTGATGATCTGCAGCGCCATCCGATCCGGCGCGCGGGTGGCGGATGCCTCCAGCACATGCCGCGCCATGTTGAACGGGGCAGGGCAGGGCGGCCAGGGCGACAGGTCTATCTCGGACAGCATCCCGCCGTTCTAGCCCCCCACAGCGCCGTTGCAAGCGCGCAGCACCTCGCGTAATCCCCTCCCATGGCTGGATCAGACCCCAAGACGCTCATCCGCATCGCCCGCGAGAACGGGTCCGAACCCCATGTCGCCCCCCTCGATCTGGGCCAGCGCGTGCGCGACCTGCGCAAGGCGCGCGGCTGGACGCTGGAACAGGCCGCCACGCAGGCCGGGCTCGCCCGCTCCACCCTGTCCAAGATCGAGAACGGCCAGATGTCGCCCACCTATGAGGCGCTCAAGAAACTGGCCGAAGGTCTGGCCATCTCGGTCCCCCAGCTCTTCACACCCCCGTCACGGACGCAGGTCTCCGGCCGCATGTCGGTGACCAAACAGGGCGAAGGGCAGGGCCATGCCACGGCCACCTACGAACACGAACTTCTCGCCGGTCACCTGACACGCAAGCAGATGCTGCCCTACCGGGCCCGCATCCGCGCCCGCGATCTGGAAGAATTCGACGGCTGGGTGCGCCATGACGGAGAGGAGTTTCTCTATGTCCTCACCGGCGTGGTCCGGCTCTATACCGAATTCTATGAACCCGTGGAATTGCGCCGGGGCGACAGCGCCTATTACGATGCTTCGATGGGTCATAACGTGATCAGCCTGTCGGAAGAGGATGCCACCATCCTCTGGGTCACCTCGCTGACCTGACCCGCAGGCGTTCTCCGACACAGAAAACGCGCCGAATTCTGACACAGAATTCTGTCCCCAGCGGCGCGGCGGACCCGGAATTTGCGTCAAATTCCGGCGCGAATTCTGCGTCAGAATGCGCCCGCCTCAGAACGTGTTCTGCACCGTCCGCGCCCCGGTCGAGATATCCTCGCCCACCCCCGCGATCGTCGCACATCCCGACAGCGCCACCAGCATCACCACCAGAACCAGACCTGCCTTCATTTCCGTCATCCTCATTCCTGATACCACCAGACCTCGGGCTGAAAGCCCGGCCAGTCGCCATAAAGTGGCAGGCGGTCGGGATACTTCAACTCCCGCCGATGCGCCAGCCGCGCCACATCCGAATACCAGATCGGAATGACATAGCGGCCCGTCGTCAGGATGCGGTCCAGCGCCTGCACGGCGGCAATGAAATCGTCCTGATCCCGGGCTGCAACCATCGTGGCGATCATCGCCTCGGCGGCGGGCGAATTCATGCCCATCCAGTTGCGCGTCCCGGGTTCCGTCACGCCCGCCGATCCCCAGTAAAGCGTCTGCTCATTGCCGGGCGACAGCGACAGCGACCGGATGTAATGCGTCATGTCGAAATCGTACTGCGTCGTGCGCTCCTTGTACTGGGCCGAATCCACCGTCGTGACCCGCGCCTCGATCCCCAACCGCTTCAGGCCCTCGACATAGATCGTCGCGGCGTTGATGATGTCATCCGCCCCGTTGGTGATCAGGATCTCAAAGGTGAAAGGCTGGCCTTCGGCGTTTTTTAGCACGCCCTCCTGCACCGACCATCCCGCCTCTTCCAACAGCGCATTCGCCCGGCGGATCGCGCGCCGGTTGGCCTCGCTCCCGTCCCCCACCGGCAGGGCATAGCCCTCCAGCGCGCCGGGCAGAAGCGCGTCGCGGAACGGCTCAAGCAGTTCCGCCACCCGCCCCTCGGCCGGGGCGCCGGGCGTCATCCCGAGCGGCGAGTTGGAAAAGTAACTGTCGATCCGCGGCGGGATGCTGCCGTTCAGCGTGCGATTGATGAATTCGAAGTTGAACGCCGTGATCAGCGCCTCGCGCACACGCCAATCGGCAAAGATCGCGCGGCGGGTGTTGAACACGAACCCCTCGATCCCCGACGGGCGGCTGTGCGGGATCACCGATTTCACCACCTCGCCCGATTGCACGGCGGGAAAATCGAACTGCCGCTCCCATTTCACCGGGTTCGTCTCGCGCCAGCTGGTGATCGCGCCCGCCTTGAATGCTTCGAACACCGCCCCGCCATTGCCGAAATAGTCATAGCGGATCTCGTCCAGATTGTGCTGCCCCCGGTTGAAGGGCAGATCCGCCCCCCACCAGTCGGGATTCTTGGCATAGGTGATGAAACGGCCCGGCTCGAACGCCGCCACGACATAAGGCCCCGATCCGATCGGCGCCTCCAGCGTCGATCGGGTGAAATCCTTCCCCTCCCATTGCGCCTTCTTCAGGATCGGCCGCAGGCCAAGGATCAGCGGCAATTCCCGATCCTCGGCCTTGAAGGTGAACCGCACGCTGCGCGGCCCGGTCTGTTCCACCGTCGCGATCTTGTTCCAGGCGGTGGCATAGCGCGGCTGTCCCTTGGTCCCCAGCACCTCGAAGGACCAGATCACATCCTCCACCGTCACCGGGCTGCCGTCCGAGAATCGGGCCGCCTCGCGCAGGGTGAACTCCACGAAGCTGCGCGCCTCATCCGTCACCACCGATTCGGCCAGAAGGCCATAAAGCGTGAATGGTTCGTCCAGCGATCGGCCCAGCAGCGTCTCCACCGTATGCGCCGTCAGACCGGCCGGGGCGATCCCGCTGACGATGAAGGGATTGAGCGAATCAAACCCCCCGCTCTCGCCGAAAACGATTCGTCCGCCCTTGGGGGCATCCGGGTTTGCATAGGGCAGCGACACAAAATCCGGGGGTAGCGCGGGCCTACCATACATAGCTATGCCATGGGTATCCGCCCCCGCCAGCATCGGGGCCAGCCCCAGCGCCAGACCTGCGATCCACCCCTTCCAACGCCCAAGAAAGCCTGACCCTCTCACCGCAACTGCCCCTCTCGCACCGTTTTTCTTTCGCCCGACCCTAAGGTGGCTTGCCTTCCGATTCAAACTTTTAGCTTGGATACCGGCAACAGGGCGCGTATATAGAAGGCACTGCTCGATAGGTTTCTTGCCTGTATGAAACCTGCCTCAATAACTAGACGCCGGCCTCGCGCCGGCGTTTTTTTTTATCATCACAGCCCCGCGATGGCGCACGTGCAGGGGGTGGTATTCGCCCCCGCAGCATGCCTAACTTTGCACATGCAGCATCAAAGGGGGCCGCGATGGACCTGAAAGGCAAATCCGCGATCATCACCGGATCGAACTCCGGCATCGGCTTGGGCGTGGCCACCGAACTGGCCCGGGCCGGGGCCGATGTGGTGATCAACAGCTTCACCGACCGGCCCGAAGATCACGCCCTTGCCGCGCAGATCGCCGCCGATCACGGCGTCGCCGCGCGCTACATTCCCGCCGACATGTCCAAGGCCGAAGACTGCCGCGCGCTGGTCGAAAAGGCAGGCGGGTGCGATATCCTCGTGAACAATGCCGGGATCCAGTTCGTGGCCCCGGTCGAGGAATTCCCCATCGACAAATGGAACCAGATCCTCGCGATCAACCTCTCCTCCGCCTTCCACACCACCGCCGCCGCGCTGCCCGGCATGCGGGCAAAGGGATGGGGGCGCATCGTTAATATCGCCTCCGCCCATGGTCTGACGGCCAGCCCCTTCAAGGCCGCCTATGTCGCGGCCAAACATGGCGTCGTGGGCCTGTCCAAGACCGTGGCGCTGGAAACCGCGGGGCAGGGGATCACCTGCAACGCCGTCTGCCCGGGCTATGTCCTCACCCCCCTGGTCGAGGCGCAGATCCCCGATCAGATGAAGGTCCACAACATGGACCGCGACACCGTGATCCGCGAGGTGATGCTGCAACGCCAGCCGTCCCGGCAATTCGCGACCACCGAACAGATCGGCGGGACGGTGGTCTATCTCTGCTCGCCCCATGCCGATCAGGTGACCGGCACCACGATCAGCGTCGATGGCGGCTGGACGGCCCTGTGATCCAATATTCTTGGAAGAATTTTGCAATTTTCTTCCAAGAAAATTGAACCCCACAGAGCAGGCCGCGCCAGAACGCATAGCCCCGGAAAGCAGGCAGAATGACCCTTCGCATCTCTCTCGCACTTCAGGGCGGCGGCGCGCATGGCGCCTTCACTTGGGGCGTGCTCGACCGCCTGCTGGAGGATGAGGGGATCGAGATCGCCGCCATTTCCGGCACCTCGGCCGGGGCGCTGAACGGCGCCGCGCTCAAGGCCGGGATGCGGGCGGGCGGGCGCGAGGGGGCCAAGGCCAGCCTTGCCGCGCTCTGGGCGCAGGTCGCCAATGTCGGCGACTTCCGCATGACCAACTGGATGCAGCCCCTCTACACCGCCTCGCGCGCGGTTACCGATGCCGTGCAGGCCGCTTTTCCCGTCTCGCCCCAAGGGCTCGCTGCACAGATCTGGTCGCCCTATGGCTGGGGTCCGTTTTGGGAAAACCCGCTGGAACCCATCGTCCGGCGGCTCGATTTCAGCCATGTCTGCCACAGCGAAGGCCCGCGCCTCTTCGTGGGCGCCACCAATGTGCGCACCGGCCGCATCCGCATCTTCGCAGGCGATGCCCTGACGCCCGAGGCGCTCCTCGCCTCCACCTGCCTGCCCACGGTGTTTCAGGCCGTCACCATCGGTGAGGATGCCTATTGGGATGGCGGCTTTTCCGGCAACCCTGCGCTCTTCCCGCTCTACGAACCCGATCTTCCCGATGACGTGATGATCGTCTCGATCAATCCATGGCAGCGCGATCAGGTGCCGATGACCCCGCTCGACATCCAGAACCGCGTGAACGAGATCAGCTTCCACGCGGCCCTGCTGGGGGAATTGCGGGCGGTGAATTTCGTCAAGCGGCTGATCGCCGAAGGCCGGATGGAGCGGGGCCGCATGAAGGATGTGGCGCTGCACTTGGTGGCCGATGACAGCGTGATGACGGCGCTTTCCGCCTCCACCAAACTCACGCCCAATCCGGGCCTGATCGCCCAGCTGCACGGGGCAGGGCAGGCCGCCTGCGACGCCTTCCTCGCCCGGCACCGCCACGATTTGGGCCAGCGCGGCACCCTTGATCTGGCCGCGCTCTTCGGCTGATCACTTGGCGATCAGCGGCTCCTTCTGCGCCGGATAGACCAGCCCCCCCGACACCACCAGCTTGGCCGCCTCGTCGGGTTTCATGTCCAGAAAGATCACATCCTCGCGCGGCACATAGATCAGCACGCCCGATGTCAGCGGCGTCAGCGCCACGAAGACCGCGATCATGTCACCGGGCAGCTTGGCCGCGATCTCGCCCTTGGGCGTCGTCGCTACAAGGCCGACAGCCCAGCTTCCCGCACGGGGAAACTCCACCAGACAGGTGCGGTCAAAGGTCTTTTCCTTCTGCGCGAAGACCGTCTCGGTGATCTGCTTCAACCCGCCATAGACCGACCGCACCACCGGCACCCGGTCCACCATCCGTTCCGCCTGATGCATCAGCGTCCGGCCCAAAAACCCGCGCGCAAGCCAGCCCACCAGCACGGTAAAGACCAGAAACACCGCCACGCCCACGCCACGCAGCGGAAACTCCGCCTCGGGCCCGAACAGGCTGCGCACGATCGCCTCGGGCTGATAGGCGGCCGGGATCAGCGGCAGGATCCAGCCATCCAGCCACCCCACGACCGACCAGATCAGCCACAGCGTCAATCCCGTGGGCAGCACGACGACCAATCCCGTCAGGAAACTGCCCCGCAGCGCCCCGAACAGGCTGCGTTTCTGCGGTGTGGTCTCGGTCATTGTCGCGCTTCCCCTGTTCGCGCCAATCTAGGAACGCGCCAAGGCGCGCACAACCATTTGCGTCATGCCGCCCGCGCCATCGCCCCGGCAATCGCCGCCCCAAGCCGCGCATTGTTCAGAACAAGGGCAATGTTGGCCGCAAGCGACCGCCCCTCGGTCATCTCGAAGATGCGCTGCAACAGGAAGGGCGTCACCGCCTTGGCCGCGATGCCCTTGGCCGCCGCCTCGGCCAGCGCCGCCTCGATCACCGGGGTGATCACCTCGCGCGCAATCTCGGCCTCGGCCGGGATCGGATTGGCCACCAACTGCCCCCCCGGCAGGCCGAGCGTCGCCCGCAGCCGGGCCGCCGCCGCGATCTCGTCCGCCCGGTCCATCCGCAAGGGCGCCCTCAGCCCGCTGTCGCGCGACCAGAAGGCGGGAAAGGCATCCTGCCCATAGGCGATCACCGGCACCCCCGCCGTTTCCAGATATTCCAGCGTCTTCGGCAGATCGAGGATCGCCTTCGCCCCCGCCGCCACCACCGTCACCGCCGTCTGGGCCAGTTCCGGCAGATCGGCGCTGATGTCAAAACTCGTCTCCGCCCCGCGATGCACGCCACCGATCCCGCCCGTGGCAAAGACGCCGATCCCGGCCAGCCGGGCGCAGATCATCGTTGCGGCCACGGTCGTGGCCCCCACGCCCCCGGTCGCCAGACAGGCGGCAAGGTCCGCCCGGCTCAGCTTGGCCACGTCGCGCGCCTGGCCCAGCCGGTCCAGTTCCGCCTCCGTCAGCCCCACATGGATGCGCCCGCCCATCACCGCAATGGTGGCAGGCACCGCCCCATGGGCGCGCACCTTTGCCTCCACCGCGCGGGCGGTCTCCACATTCTGCGGCCACGGCATCCCGTGGGTGATGATCGTCGATTCGAGCGCCACCACCGGCGCGCCGTCCCGCAGCGCGGCCGCCACTTCGGGCGAAAAGGTCAGCAGGTCCATCAATGCCCCTCATGCAAGGCGCGCGGGATCGCAGGCCCGCAGCGATAATCCGAAAACGTCACCCGGAACCGCGCCCGTTCCGGCGAACAGGCCATGATCCCGATCTTGGCGGGCATCCGCGCCGGCAGATAGCCCAGCCGCGCCAGGATCCAGCCGCCCGCAGGATCGGCCACATCCACCCGCACCGCCTCGGCATGGCGCGTCAGGCGCAGCCGCACGCGGCCTGCATCAAAGGGCAGGGGCATCGTGGCCCAGTCCGAATGAAGATTGGTGATGACGGTGGAAAACACCGGCTGGCCATCATTCACCTCGACCCCGCATTTGATCCAATGCTGGTCCGACAGCATCATCATCAGCCCCGCCTGATCATAAAGCGCGCGGTAATGGCCCGCGATGGTGACCTCGGCGGTGAAATCCTCCTGCGCCGTCTCCCACAGGAAATGGCCGTTGTGGCGGACAAAGCCGTAAAAGGTCTCGCGCCAGAAATCCGTGCGTTCCCCTGTCACCACCTCCAGCCCGCCGGGCAGTTCGGTCTGCTCGGGCGGCGGGTTCAGCCATGTCATCCGCGAAAACCGGCTCATTCCGGCATCTCCCCGCTCACATAGGTGGCCGCCGCCCGGATGGCCGTGGCCAGCGCCGCCGCGCGGTCCGCGCCCCGGCGCTCGGCTACGATATGGGCCGCCATGAAGGTATCGCCCGCCCCCGTCACCCGCGTCACCAACACCTGCGGCGGGTGATCGACGATCACGCCCGCGCCTTGGCTGCCCTCCGCGCAGGCCCGCCCGCCATCGGTGACCAGAACCCGCGCCGCGCCCCGCGCCAGCAACCCTTCCGCCGCCGCCCCCGCACTGTCATACCCCTCATGCCCGATCAGCCGCGCCTCTTCGAGGTTGACGTAAAGCACCGCCCGCCCATGCGCCATCAACGGGATCAGACGTTCCGCCTTGCCGGGGCTCGCGGGCGCCACACGCAGATCCGCCGCCGCAAACAGGGGCGAGGCCGCGATCTCGGCCAAGAGATGCACGGTCAGGTTGCCATCCAGCGCAATCATCCCGCCCCAGGGCGCGGCAGCCGTGCCAAGGGACCCGTCGGCCAAGGGGCGCAGGATCTTCTCCCCCGCCGCTTCCAGCGAATGGGCATCCGCAATCGCCGCGATCAGGCCATTCGCCCCCTCCACGGCCATGTACTGATCTGTGGGCAGATCGTCCGACCGATAGGCAAAGCCCGTCTCCACCCCCAACCGCGCGCAGGCCGCGACCAGCTCCTCCCCCGCCGCATCCCGCCCGATGGCCGTCAGCACCGCCGGGCGCAGGCCCAGCCGGGCCAGCGTCATGGCAATGTTCATCGCCACCCCGCCCGGCAACCGCGTGATCCGCCCCGGCACATCCGACCCCTGCCGCATCACGATGGCAGAACGGCCGATGATGTCCCACAGGACCGAACCGATACATAGGATGTCAGGGCGCGCGCTCATGACCCCATCTAGAGGCGAAGGGCAGGGGCTTTCAACCCATCCCGTCCCGCCCCAAATTTCTTCGAAGAAATTTGCAAAAATCTTCCAAGATTTTTGGTCCCCGCCCCCATCATGCCGCAGGATCGCCAACCCCGCTTGCACTTCCCGCCAAAACCCCCTAAAGGCAGCGGCACTTCACAGGCTTCGCTTGGGCTTGGCGGGGAGAAATCCCGTCACGTCCGCCGGTTGCCCCATCCGGGGTAAGACAGCGATGCCAAGGGCTAAACCGGAAAGGAATAGGACATGGCTCTTCCCGAGTTCTCCATGCGTCAGCTGCTTGAAGCTGGCGTTCACTACGGCCACCAAACCGCACGCTGGAACCCCAAGATGGGCCAGTACATCTACGGTGACCGCAACGGCATCCATATCATCGACCTGACCCAGACCGTTCCCATGCTGGAACAGGCGCTGAAGGTCGTGCGCGACACCGTCGCCAAGAACGGCCGCATCCTCTTTGTCGGCACTAAGCGTCAGGCCCAGAAGCCCATCGCCGAAGCCGCCGAGAAATGCGCCCAGTTCTACATGAACCATCGCTGGCTGGGCGGCACGCTCACCAACTGGAAGACCGTCTCGCAGTCGATCCAGCGTCTGAAGCAGATCGACGAGCTGATGGCGCATGGCGCCGAAGGCCTGACGAAGAAAGAGCGTCTGAACATCGAACGCGAACAGGCCAAGCTTCAGGCCTCGCTCGGCGGGATCCGCGAAATGGGCGGCACCCCGGACCTGATCTTCATCATCGACGTGGGCAAGGAAGACCTCGCCATCCTCGAAGCGCAGAAGCTGGGCATCCCGGTCGTGGCCGTGGTCGATACCAACTGCTCGCCCAAGGGCGTGGATTACGTGATCCCCGGCAACGATGACGCGGCCCGCGCCATCGCGCTCTACTGCGATCTGGTCGCCCGTGCGGCACTGGATGGCATGTCGGCCCAGCTCGGCGCCGCCGGCATCGACCTCGGCGCGCTGGAAACCGCGCCCGAAGAAGAAGCCATCGCCGACGTCGAGGCCTGATCCTCTGTCACAGGTCTTTTACCCGGCAGGGATACCTGCCGGGTCACTCTCGAATTTCAGGAGTCTGACATGACGATCACCGCGAGCATGGTGAAGGAACTGCGCGAATCCACCGGCGCAGGGATGATGGATGCCAAGAAGGCGCTGACCGAAACCAACGGCGACATGGAAGCCGCCGTTGACTGGCTGCGCACCAAGGGCCTTGCCAAGGCCGCCAAGAAGGCCGACCGCGTCGCTGCCGAAGGGCTCGTCGGCGTGGCCGTCTCGGGCGGCAAGGGCGTGGCCGTCGAGATCAACTCGGAAACCGATTTCGTCGGCAAGAACGCCGATTTCCAGAACCTCGTCCGCGGCGTGACCACCGTCGCGCTGAACGTGTCGGATATCGACGCGCTCAAGTCGGCGGATCTGGGCGGCAAGCCGGTCGAACTGGTGGTGCAGGAAACCATCGCCACCATCGGCGAAAACATGACCCTGCGCCGCATGGCCGCGGTGTCGGGTGACACCGTCGCCTCCTACATCCACACCGCTGCCGCCGATGGCCTTGGCCGCATCGGCGTGCTCGTCGCGCTGAAAGGCACCGACAACGGCATCGGCAAGCAGATCGCGATGCACATCGCGGCCACCTCGCCCGTCTCGCTGTCCGAGGCTGACATGGACGCGGATGTTGTCGCCCGCGAATTGGCAGTGCAAACCTCCAAGGCGCTGGAAGAAAACGCCGCCTCCGCCAAGCCCAAGCCCGAAGCCGTGATCCAGAACAACATCATCCCGGGCCGGATGAAGAAGTTCTTCGAAGAATCCACGCTTCTGAACCAGAAGTTCGTGATCAATCCCGATATCACTGTGGCGCAGGCCGCCAAGGATGCCGGGGTCGAGATCGTGGGCTTCGTGCGCATGGCCGTGGGCGAAGGCATCGAGAAAGAGAAAGAGGACTTCGCCGCCGAAGTGGCCAAGGCCCTGAACGGCTGATAATCCCTCTCGGCACCGCCGAGGCACGGCCCGTCCCGCAAGGGGCGGGCCTTTTTTTTATCGTTTTGCGGGCACTCGGTGGGGCAGGGCGCACCAAAGACGAAAGGCGGTGCAGCCGTCCGACCACACCGCCCGATACATGACACGCGTCCCGCCTTGGGGATGAAGCAGGACAACAGGCACGCGATCGCCCGGGCGGCGGGAATTTCCGCCCTCACGACAAATGACCCACCCTGGGGATAGGGCAGGGCACTCACAGACGGCAAAAGGCGAAAATGCGCCACACCTGCCGCCTGCCGTTCCGGGCAAAGCCCAAATCAACAGAACGTGTGCATCCTATGGCCTGTTTACCTTGCGTTAAGGAAGTCAGGTATTCCCTACCTCGCGGCCATGCGCCCCGAACCTGCGCCCTCCGCGCCGCCATCCTTCTGGAAAATCATGTTCAAAAGCGCAGCTTTGGCCACCGCCTGCGCCGTCGTCTCCACGTTCAGCGCCTCGCGCGCCAGTCGCAGGTGTTTTTCCACCATGGCGGGCGAGACGTTCATCAGGACCGCCACATCCTGCGTTGTCTTGCCATCCGCCACCCATTCCAGCGCCTCGCGCTGCCGCTGGGTCAGGGGGCGGCGCCGGGTCGGATTGGGCAGGTTGACGATCTTCAGATGCATCATGTTCGCCACGGCCAGCATTTCCTGCCCCCGCGTCGCCCAAATCCGATCCACCGCCGCGTGATCCATCCCCGCATCGGCTATCAGCCCCAGCGCCCCCTTTGCGCGGCTCGACGTTTCGGGAAAACTCACCGTGATCCCCGCAACCACACCCATGGTCGCATTCTGCCGCACCGCCGCCGCCTCGGCCTCGCTCAACACGCCCCGCTCCAGCGCCTCCTGCACCCAGGCCCAGGTGCAGGCGCCGGTATTCTCCTGCGCCCAGCGAAAGGCGGGCGTGCGCGCGTACAGCCCGCCCGAAAAATAGCGCCGCGCATAGTCCTCATCCCCGGTGGTCAGAAAGACCGCATCCTCCGGGTTGCCGATCGACCGCGCGCTCAAAAACCGGGTATAGCCATAATTCACGCGGCCAAATCCAAGCCCGGCAAAAAATCCGGTGGCCGCGTCCCAGACCGCGCGCACAGCCGTGGCTTCGGCAATCCGCGCCAAAAGCGGAAGAACCTCGCTCACAATCCCCATCCCCACTTCACCGCGCCACTCCCCACAGCGGCACGGCTTGTCCTAGACATGTTTCCTGTCTAACCACGGCAGGCAAGGCTGTCGAGGAAAACAGCCCATCCGCGCAGGGAGCATGCGATGAAAGCCGATGTCGTGGTCATTGGGGGGGCGGTCATGGGCGCCTCGGTGGCGTTCTGGCTCAAGCGGATGCAGCCCGACATCGACGTTCTGGTCGTCGAACGCGATCCCAGCTTCGCCCGCGCCTCCACCGCGCTCTCGGCAGCGGGCATCCGGCAGCAGTTCACAACCCCCGTCAACGTCGCCATCTCCCGCTTCGGGATCGACTTCATCCGCAACTTTCAGGACAATCTCGGTGTCGATGTGGGAATCCCCACGCTCGGCCTGCGCGAGAACGGCTATCTCTTCCTCGCCCGCAGCGACAGCGCGCTCGCCACTCTGCGCGAAGTGGCGGTGATGCAGCACGCCCACGGCGCCGCGACCCAGATCCTTTCGCCCGCAGAAACCGCCGCGCGCTGGCCATGGCTCTCCACCGATGATCTGACCGGCGCCAGCTTCGGCCCCCGCGACGAAGGCTTCTTCGACAACATGGGTCTGCTCGCGGGCTTCCGCAGCGCCGCACGCGCCCTGGGTGCGCGCTTTGTCACCGATACGGTCACGGGGATCAGCGTCACAGGGGGCCGCGTGACCGGGGTCACGCTGGGGCAGGGGGGTCCGGTCGCCTGCGCCGCCGCCGTCAATGCCGCAGGCCCCCGCGCCGCGCAGGTGATGGCCATGGCGGGCCTGCCGCTGGCTGTGGAACCCCGCAAGCGCACCGTCTTCGTGATCGACGCGCCAAACGCCCGCCACCCCGGCGCGCCTTTGCTGATCGACAATGACTACTGGATCCGCCCCGAACACCAGCAATGGATCACGGCCACCGTTCCCAGCGATGACGGCCCCTGCGACGCTGATGATTTCGAACCCGACCTGCATCTGTGGGACGATGTGATCTGGCCCGCCCTCTGGCACCGCGCCCCCTGTTTCGACGCAGTCAAGGTGATCCGCCACTGGGTGGGACATTACGCCTATAACACGCTCGATCAGAACGCGATCCTCGGCCCGCATCCGGCGCTGCCGAACCTCTACCTGATCAACGGCTTTTCCGGCCACGGCCTGCAGCAAAGCCCCGCCGTGGGGCGCGGGCTGGCCGAACATATCCTGACCGGCGCATGGCAAAGCATCGACCTGTCCGATCTCTCCGTCGACCGCATGATCGCAGGCCGCCCCTTTGCAGAAAAAGCGGTGGTCTAGGGCAGGGGGCCTGAACCGGGAACGGGTCAACACCCTCTTAACCCGCCGTCCGCTGCGTGCAGACGCTTTGCTGCACTGGCCTGCTGAACGCTTGGCTGACCTGTCAGATCGCCGCTTCCGCCGCCTTGCGGATCGCCGCGATATTCGCGCCATAAGGCGCCGGATCGCCCACCGATCCGCCCTTGAACACCGCCGATCCGGCCACGAGCACATCCGCGCCCGCCGCCGCCACCAGCGGCGCCGTCTCCACCGTCACGCCGCCGTCAATCTCGATATGGATCGGCCTATCGCCGATCATGGCACGCAAGGAACGCACCTTATCCACTTGGGAATGAATGAATTTCTGTCCACCAAAACCCGGATTCACCGTCATCACGCAGATCAGGTCCACCATGTCCAGCACATGCGCCACAGCGTCAATCCCGGTCCCGGGGTTCAGCGCAAGGCCCGCTTTTTTCCCTGTGTGGCGAATGGCTTGCAAGGTGCGGTGAATGTGCGGTCCGGCCTCCAGATGCGCGGTGATGATGTCCGCACCCGCCGCGGCATAGGCCTCGATATAGGCATCCACCGGCGCGATCATCAGATGCACATCCATCACGCCCCGGATATGCGGCCGGATCGCCGCGCACATCGCCGGCCCGAAGGTCAGGTTCGGCACGAAATGCCCATCCATCACATCCACATGCACCCAATCCGCACCCTGATCCTCGATCGCGCGGCACTCAGCGCCAAAGTTCGCGAAATCCGCCGACAGGATGGAAGGCGCTATCTTGATCGCACGGGAAAAGGTCACGGCAGCACCTCCGATGGCGGTTCAGGTTGGGATCGCCGCGGCTTCTAGCGCAATCTGTGGCGCAAGGCCAGCACAGGGCTTCCGCATCTAGTATATGACATAATATTGATTATACGATATGCGGATCAAATGTAACCCGCCCAAAGGCCGAACCAGTCCCGCCGCCACAGCCCCTCACCCATCCTTGGCATTGGCTTTTCTTAGATTGCTCTTGATGTAGGCTTCGACCATGACGCTGTCATTGCACAACAGCCGCTCGATCCTGTGCCGCTCCATGCTCCCCACGGGCAAAGTCTCTGCCACGCGGCAAATCTCTTGCGCAATCTCGCGCAACAACGCCTCGCTAATCTCCACCTTGGGCATCCCCACCTCCTTGCACAGGCCTCTGCCCGCCGCAGAATAAATCAAAGAAGAAAAGGATAAAGCTTAACCAATCCCGCCAGCGGCGGTCTGTCGATCATCGGAGAAAGGAAACTGGCGCACCCAGCACGATTCGAACGTGCGACCTTTGCCTTCGGAGGGCAACACTCTATCCAGCTGAGCTATGGGTGCGCTGTAGCGTCCGATTACCGAAAACCGCAGCCCTATGCAACCGCCTAAGCGGTTAACCGTTGAAAAGATCGTTCGCCAGTTCCAGCGCCGAAATCAGCGCATCCACCTCGGCCTCGGTGTTGTACAGCCCGAACGACGCGCGGCACGTGGCACCCACGCCCATATGCTCCATCAGCGGCATCGCGCAATGCGTCCCGGCCCGCACCGCAACCCCCCGCTTGTCCAGGATGGTCGAAATGTCATGCGCATGTGCCGCACCCGCCATGGTGAACGAAAAGATGGCCCCCTTCGTGTCGGAATTCCCCTGCACGTTCAGCCAGTTGAGCCCCGCCAGCCGCGCCCGGGCATAATCGCGCAAGGCCCGTTCATGGGCCGCGATATTCTCCATCCCGAGGGCCATCATATACTCCAGCGCCACGCCCAGCCCGATCTGCGCCACGATCGACGGCGTCCCCGCCTCGAACTTCATCGGCGGCTCGTTATAGGTCACGAAATCGCGGCCCACCTCGCGGATCATGTCGCCCCCGCCAAGGAAAGGCCGCATCTCCTCCACCCGTTCGCGCCGGATGAAGATCGCGCCCGAACCGCTTGGACCGTAAAGCTTATGCCCCGTCACCGCATAGAAATCGCAGCCGATGGCCTGCACATCCACCGGCATATGCACCGCTGCCTGGCTTCCATCCACCAGCACCGGCACGCCCTTCTCGCGCGCGCCCCGACAGATCGCCGCCACATCCACCACCGTGCCCAGCACGTTGGACATATGCGTGACCGCCACCAGCTTCGTCCGCGGCCCGATCGCGTCGATCACCGCCTGCGGGTCCAGATCGCCCTTGGCGTCACACTCCACCCATTTCAGCACCACCCCCTGCCGTTCCCGCAGGAAATGCCACGGCACGATATTGGCGTGATGCTCCATGATCGACAGCACGATCTCATCCCCTGGCCCCAGCCGCGGCGCGGCCCAGGCGTAGGACACCAGATTGATCCCCTCCGTCGTGCCGGAATTGAAGACGATCTCTTCCGGATCGGCATTCAGGAACCGCCCGACGATCCCGCGCACGGCCTCATACTTTTCGGTCGCAAGGTTGGAAAGGTAATGCAAGCCCCGGTGAACATTGGCATATTCCATCGAATAGGCCTGGCTTACCGCCTCGATCACCGCGCGCGGCTTCTGCGCGCTGGCGCCATTGTCCAGATAGACCAGCGGCTTGCCGTTCACCTGCCGCGCCAGGATCGGAAACTCCGCGCGCACCGCATCCACATCATAGATCGTCATGGCGCCACCCCGATCAGCATCAGCAGGATCGTCATCCCGAACACCGCCAGCACGAAGGTCAGCACGATCCCCAGAAACACCATCCCCAGCGAGCGAAACCCGTGCATCTCGGCCACGAAATTCACCAAGAGCCACAGGAAGATCAGCACGGCCCCCACTTCCACGATGGGCGCAAGCACCGGCAGCGCGACCAGCACCACCAGTTGCACCACCACGATCAGCAGCTGGATGAATTGCAACCACGCCACAAGGATCACCGAATCCGCCAGCTCCCCCCTGCCCCCGCGCCAGCGCCCCACGACAAAGGCCAGAAGCGCGGTCATCACCATGCCGAACCCCACCATCCCCGCCCAGAAGAACGGCGATATCGCGGGCAGCACCTGCCCATCCGGCCCCACCGCCGGCGGCATCAGCCCCGACATCAGATGCATCAGCACCGCCGACAGCACCGCCATCAGCGCCACCGCCGCCCACCGCGCCTGCAACGGCATCGGCAGGCGCAGCACCACCTGCGCCGCCCCGCGCGGATCCGCAAAGGTCTGCCGCACCAGCCCCATCACATTCGCCAGTGTCAGTTCCATGGCTTTTCCGCCTCGATCAGCATGTTGATCCACAGATAGAGGAAGGCCGCGAAAACCCCAATCCCCACCACTGTCGCACCCGTCCCCTCGCCCAGAAACCCGGCGATCAACCCCTGAAACAGCATCATCGGCGTCGTGCACAAGAGCGCCCAGAACAGCGCAAGCCGCGCGCCGAACCCCGTGCCCTTGCCGCCCAGCAGCCGCGCCACAAGATGGCTCAGCGCCGCCAGCAGATAGAACACAAGGGGCGCGATGAAGATCAGCGCGAACAGCCGCGACCCCATCAGCGCCTCAAGCCCCGGCACCTGATCCAGCGGCGTCCCCGCCGCCTCGGCCGCGATGCGCGACAGATGCGCCTCGCGCGCCAGCGCGGGCCATTGCGACACGAAGATCAGGCCGCACGCCCCCATCAGCGTGGCAATCGCGCGATCCTCGCGCGGCCCTTGCGCCAGCTTGCGCGCGATCACCGCGCGCGGCCGCCGCCACGAGGCAAGGATATCGGGAACCACCGGCATCAGTGTTCGTGCCGCGCCAGCCAGCCCTCAAGGCGCTGCCGGATATCCTCGGCAATCGCCTCATCCTCGATCTCGCCCAAAGCCTCGGCCAGGAAAGCCAGCACCAAAAGCGATTGCGCCACCCGTTCCGGCACCCCCCGCGACCGCAGATAGAACAACGCGGTCTCGTCGATGGCCCCGCTGGTGGACCCGTGGCTGCATTTCACATCATCGGCGTAGATTTCCAGTTCCGGCTTGGCCAGAAACTGGCTGTCCTCATCCAGAAGCAGCGATTGGGAAATCTGATAGCCATCGGTCTTCTGCGCGCCGGGCTTCACCAGGATCTTGCCCTGGAACACGCCCACGGCCCCGTTCTTAAGCACCTTCTTGAACACCTGACGGCTTTCGCAACGCTCCGCCGCATGGGTCACG
The DNA here is from genome assembly GCF_009908315.1 of Paragemmobacter ruber. Classification (GTDB taxonomy): domain Bacteria; phylum Pseudomonadota; class Alphaproteobacteria; order Rhodobacterales; family Rhodobacteraceae; genus Paragemmobacter; species Paragemmobacter ruber. The sequence goes on along the minus strand of NZ_JAAATW010000003.1, from coordinate 286,591 downwards.
AAGACGGTGTCGTCATGATGGAAATCGCCATCCCCCAGCGCCGCGCCCGCGACATGGGCCACCGCGTCATCGCCCGCCAGTTCCAGCACCGCCTCGTTCCGCGTCAGCACGCCATTCGCCGTCACCGTGAACGACTTGAACAGCGCCCCTGCCCCAAGCCGGGCAAAGATATGCGTCACCGCCCGGCGCTGATGATCGCGCCCCTGCGAGCGCACATGATGGAACCGGGCGCCCGGCGCCACCTCCACCTCCATCACGCCGGAAAACCGCGCAGCCCCCGGCCCGCTTTCCAAAAGCGTCAGTTCCGCCCCCGCCTCCAGCTTCACAAGATGGTGCAGGATCGCATCAGAACTATCTGAATTATGGACATAATGCAGCGCAATGGGCCGCGCCGCCTTGCCCGTCACCCGGATCAGCAGGCCATCCGTCGCAAAGGCCGAATTCAGCGCCGCCAGCGGCCGTTCCACCGGCACCTGCCCGCGCGCCTCAAGCACGCCATAGACATCGCGCGCCCAATGGATATCCGCCCCGCCCGCCTGCGACAGGCGCTCGATCTCCACCCCCGCCAGCGCCAGATCGTCCGACGCCGCCGCATCGAACACGCCATCCACGAACACCACGCGCAGCCGGTCGATCCCGTCAAAGACCGCCGTCTCGTCGCTGGCGTCGAACACCGCCGCCTTGGGCGGCTCCACCGCCGTCAGGCTGGAGGGATCGGTATAGCGCCAATACTCATCGCGCTTGGCAGGCAGCCCCATCGCCGTCAGCCGCGCCAAGGCCTCCGCCCGCGCCGCGCCCAGCCATCCCTCACGCCGGAACGACAGCCCCGCGATCCGCGCGGCCAGCGCGTCCTGCTTCGCCTGCGGCAGCGCCATCACTGCACCTCCGCCAGCAGATCGGCATAGCCGTTATTCTCCACCTCCAGCGCCAGTTCCGGCCCGCCGGTCTTGATGATCCGGCCATTCGCCATGATATGCACCACATCGGGTTTGATGTGATCCAGCAGGCGCTGGTAATGTGTGATCACCAGAAAGGCCCGCCCCGCATCGCGCAGCGCGTTCACGCCTTCCGACACCAGCTTCATCGCATCCACATCAAGGCCCGAGTCGGTTTCGTCCAGGATGCACATCTTCGGCTCCAGCATCGCCATCTGCAGGATCTCGTTGCGCTTTTTCTCGCCGCCCGAAAAGCCCACATTCACGGGCCGCTTCAGCATCTCGGCGTCGATCTTCAGCGTCTTGGCCTTGGCGCGCACCTCCTTCAGGAAATCGCCCGCGCTCATCTCTTCCTGCCCGCGCGCCTTGCGCTGCGCGTTCACCGCCGTGCGCAGAAAGGTCATGTTCCCCACGCCCGGAATCTCCACCGGGTATTGGAACGCCAGAAACAGCCCCGCCGCCGCCCGCTCTTCGGGTTCCATCTCCAGCAGCTCCTCGCCGTCCAGCGTGGCGCTGCCCTCGGTCACCTCATAGCCGTCGCGGCCCGACAGGACATAGGACAGGGTCGATTTCCCCGATCCGTTCGGCCCCATGATCGCATGCACCTCGCCCGCCTTCACGGTCAGGTCCACACCCTTGAGGATCTGCTTGTCCTCTTCCTCAAGTTTCACATGCAGGTTCTTGATCTGAAGCATCTTTCGCCCCCGGTCCTTAATGCCAAAGGGGGGCCGCCGCCGCGCGGTGCCCCCGGTTTCCGTCCTGCCGCCACAGCGGCCGATTGATGATGGCGGGCGCGTCGCCCGTCAGTAGAATCCCGCCGAACTCATGGTCGCCCCGGCCACCGCCAGCGAACCCGCGATCAGGCCGAGGAAGACCGTCACCGCCCTGCCCCGCCGCCTGCGCTTGCGCACAAAGGTGCCGGGCGGCAGATGCAGCATCTCCTCCATCCCCACGAAAAGCGTGCGGTTGGTATTGATCCCGCCCGCCTCGATCCGGGCCAGTCGGGCAGCAAATTCTGTCTTGGGGTCGAAATTGGAATGGGGCGACATGCCGGGCACCACTTACAGCAAACACTGCAAGATCGGATGCCACGCAACCTTGGCGCGACTGCGCAAAATTCAAGGCAAATTCCTGCATTTTCCCCACCCGAAGGCCCTTATCCCAGCCGCACCGCCGTGCCGCTGGCCGACACCATCAGCATCTGGCCGATCACTTCGTAATCCAGATCAACCCCCACGATCGCGCTCGCCCCGCGCGACCGGGCCAGTTCCTCCATCTCGCGCAGCGCCGTCTCGCGGGCATCCGCCAGCTTCGCCTCATAGGCGCCGGACCGGCCCCCGATGATGTCGGTGATCCCGGCAAACAGATCGCGCACGACATTGGCCCCCATGATGGCCTCGCCCGTCACGATCCCCAGGTATTCCGCAATCTGATAGCCTTCCACCGTTCCTGTCGTCGTCACGATCATGCTGCACCTATTCCGTTTCGCTGGTTTCAAGCGCAGGCTCCCGCCCACGGGCCGCCCGCGGCGCCGCTGCGCGCCGGGCCAGCGCCTCATGCGGGAAAGCGGCCCGCAAGCCATCCCGCAGTGCGATGACCGACGCCCGATAATCCGGTGTCTCGGTCGAAAACGCCCCCCGCCGCGCCATGTCCGGCACATCGGCCAGAACCAGCGGCTCGTTCAGCAGCCGCCGTACCGACAGCGCATAGTCATGAAACTTGAACGCGCCCGACTTGTGGATGCGGTTGTTCACCATCCAGCTGTTCGGCACCCCATAGGCATCGGCCACGATCAACCCGTGCAGGCTGGATGATACCACATGCCCACAGGCGGCAATCCGGCGGACCACATCCAGATGATCCTCCTGCGTCACATCAATCAGATCGAACCGCCCATCCGCCCGCAGCGCCTCGATCACCGCCGCGTCGGGCTTGTCCGAATGATGCAGCACAATCCCGATGCGGTGCAGGTCGCGCGCCGGCGCCGCCACCACATCGCTGATCAACAGGCCGGGGTCGCCCAACGTCGGGCAGGTCGTCTCCAGCAGCGTCTGCGTCAGCGGCCCCCGCACGGCGGCAATCTCCACCCGCGCCAGATCCAGCGGCGGGTCCAGCGGCCCGAACATCCCACTGCCCCAGATCACCGGGCCCACCCAATTCGGCCGCTTGGCCACCGCCGCCGCCGCCCGGTTCAGGATGCTGCCGATGGCGAACAGATCCGCCCGCCGCGCGATCGAATGCACGACCGGCCGGCCCGAGACAGCCGCCACCACATCCGCCGAAATCCGATCCCCGAAATTCGGCGTCTGGGCAAACCAGAACAGGCCAATCGGCGGCGCCATCACCCCACCGACCCTTCCAGCGAAATCGCCACAAGGCTCTGGGCCTCCATGGCAAATTCCATCGGCAGCGCCTGCAGCACATCGCGGCAGAACCCGTTCACCACCAGCGCCACCGCCTCTTCCTCATCCATGCCCCGCGACCGGCAATAGAACAGCTGATCCTCATCCACCTTGGATGTGGTCGCCTCATGCTCCACGCGGGATGAATTGTTCTTCACCTCGATATAGGGCACCGTATGCGCCCCGCATTTGTCGCCGATCAGCAGGCTGTCGCATTGCGTGTAATTGCGCGAATTCGTGGCCTTCGGGTGCATCGACACCAGCCCCCGATAGGTGTTCTGCGCGCGCCCCGCGCTGATCCCCTTCGATACGATCCGGCTTTTGGTGTTCTTGCCCAGATGCACCATCTTGGTGCCGGTATCGGCCTGCTGGGCGTTGTTCGCGATGGCGATGGAATAGAACTCGCCCTGGCTGTCATCGCCCCGCAGGATGCAGGACGGGTATTTCCACGTGATCGCCGACCCCGTCTCAACTTGGGTCCACATCACCTTGGACCGCGCGCCCCGGCAATCCGCCCGCTTGGTGACAAAGTTGTAGATGCCGCCCTTGCCGTTCTCGTCGCCCGGATACCAGTTCTGCACCGTAGAATATTTCACCTCGGCATCGTCGAGGATGACGATCTCCACCACCGCCGCATGCAGCTGGTGGGTGTCGCGCTTGGGCGCCGTGCAGCCTTCCAGATAGCTCACATAGCTGCCCTTGTCGGCAATGATCAGCGTCCGCTCGAACTGCCCGGTATTCTCCGCATTGATGCGGAAATAGGTGCTCAGCTCCATCGGGCAGCGCACGCCCTCGGGGATATAGACGAACGACCCGTCCGAAAACACCGCGCTGTTCAGCGTGGCAAAGAAGTTGTCCGATTGCGGCACGACCGAACCGAGGTATTTCTTCACCAATTCGGGATGCTCGCGCACCGCCTCGCTGATCGAACAGAAGATCACCCCCGCCTTGGCCAGTTCCGCCTTGAAGGTCGTCCCCACGGACACGGAATCAAACACCGCATCCACCGCGACCTTCCGCTCGCCCTCAGGCGCCTCGACGCCGGCCAGCAGCGCCTGTTCCTTCAGCGGGATGCCCAGCTTCGCATAGGTCGCCAGAAGCTTCGGGTCCACCTCATCAAGGCTCTTGGGCTTCACCGCCATGCTCTTCGGCTTGGCGTAGTAATACTGGTCCTGATAGTCGATCTCGGGATAGTTGAGCATCGCCCAACGCGGCTCTTCCATCTTCACCCAGCGCCGATAGGCCGCCAGCCGCCAGTCCAGCATCCAGTCAGGCTCGCCATTCTTTTCCGAAATCAGCCGGACGATATCCTCCGACAGGCCCTTCGGCGCATATTCCGTCTCGATCTCGGTTTCCCAGCCGTATTTGTACTTCCCGGCCATGGCCTGCACGGTCTCGATCGTCTCGCGATCCACGCCCTCGCGGATGTCGGCGTCCTTCAGTGCGGCTTCGGTCATCGTTCCCATCTCCACGGCAGGGGCCACCTCGCCCCGGCTTCATTCCAACTCACGCGGCCCGGCTCAGGGCCTTGCGATACTGCGCGCACCACACATCGGCAAAGCGCAGCACCTCTTCCTTCGTCACGCCCGGCCCCAGCGACACCCGGATCGCCTGCGCCGCCTGAACCTCGTCAAACCCCATCGCCAGCAACACGCGGCTCGCCCGCACCTTGCCACTGGAACAGGCCGATCCGGCCGATACGGCAAAGCCCGCCAGATCCATCGCCATCACCTGCGTCTCACCCTTCCAGCCGGGCGCGATCAGGCACAGCGTGTTCGGCAAACGCAGCCCACCATTCCCGACGGAAATAGTATTGTTTGCGCCCGAGGACAATGCGCTTTCTAGAATATTTCTAAGTTCACCAACCTCTTCCCACCGGCCCGCCGCCAGATCGCGCTGCGCCGCTTCCGCCGCCGCCCCCATCCCCGCGATGCCGATGATATTCTCCGTCCCGGCGCGGCGGCCCATCTCCTGCCCGCCGCCCATCAGCGCGGGCGCCACGTCGAACCCGTCCCGCACGATCAGCGCGCCCACACCCTTCGGCCCGCCGAACTTATGCGCCGACACCACCGCCATCTCCGCCCCGGACCAGGCGAAGGAGAACGGCACCTTCCCCACCGCCTGCACGATATCGAGCATCAGCGCCGCCCCATCGTCGCGCGCGGGCGGCTCGGCGATCACCCCCGTCTCGTTATTGGCATATCCCCATCCCAGCGCCCGCACCCCCTCGCCCGTGCGCCGCTGCGCCCACAGGCAATCATGCGCCGTGGGCTCCACCTCCACCCGGCCCACGGGCAGCCGCCCCAGCACCGCCGCCGCCTCCGTCGCACCGCTGGTGAACACCACCTCCGCAGGCTTGCACCCCACCGCCGCCGCCACCTGCGCCCGCGCCCGCTCCATCAGCGCCCGCGCCGCCCGCCCCTCGGCATGAACCGAAGACGGGTTCCCCACCACATCCATCGCCGCAACCATGGCCGCCCGCGCCTCATCCCGCAGCGGCGTCGTGGCATTCCAGTCCAGATAGACCCGCGACCTCATGCTTCACCTTGGCCCAAATACCCGATCACGGCCTCCCGCCCGCACCCCGCCAAACCGCCGGGAGCCCTGATTTTTCGCAGGAAAATCGAACCCTTACACATCCTCATCCACCACGCGAAACAGCGCCGGCACGGCCGGGCAGGGCGTCATCTGGTTGCGGATCACATCCGACAGCCGCGTCTGGTGCAGGAACACATAGACATGGGCACTCAGCCCCTCCCACAGCCGGTTGGTCAGGCTCTGCGCCCGCGTCCCCGACACGCCGCCCGACACCCCCGCCCCGGTATGCAGCGCGTCCACCGTCTCCTCCACCGCCTCCAGCACATCCGACACCCGGATCGCATCCGGGGACCGCGCCAGCCGATAGCCGCCCCCCGGCCCCCGCACCGCCTCCACCAGCCCGGCCCGGCGCAGCTTGACAAACAACTGCTCCAGATAGGGCAGGCTGATATCCTGCCGCTTGGCCACTTCCGCCAACGACACCAGTTCCTCGCCCCCGGATTTGGCCTCCGTCAGCGCCAGATCGGCCAGCGCCACCATCGCATAGCGCCCCTTGGTCGACAGTTTCATGACCAACCCTCTGCAAAAACATTGACGGCGCTGATGCGGCCCATTACCTGAAACCGACCCGCCAGAGGACGCGTCCCGCACGCCTTTGGAACGGTTCTAAATTGTCCGAGCGAAGTCGTCAACAAATCGCTCCCGATAAAGACAGGCGCTGACCAATGCCCGAAGTGATTTTCGCCGGCCCCGAAGGCCGTCTTGAAGGCCGCTACCACCCGCAAAAGGAACGTGACGCCCCCATCGCCATCGTGCTGCACCCGCACCCGCAATATGGCGGCACGATGAACAACAAGGTCGTCTACAACCTGCATTACGCCTTCTTCAATCTGGGCTTCACCGTGCTGCGCTTCAACTTCCGTGGCGTGGGGCGCAGCCAGGGCGAATATGACATGGGGATCGGCGAGCTGAGCGATGCCGCCTCCGCGCTCGATTATCTGCAATCCATGAACCAGAACGCCAAGCATTGCTGGGTCGCAGGCTTTTCCTTCGGGGCCTGGATCGGGATGCAGCTTCTGATGCGGCGGCCCGAAATCACGGGCTTCATCTCGGTCGCGCCCCCGGCGAACCTCTACGATTTCTCCTTCCTCGCCCCCTGCCCCTCGTCTGGCCTCATCATCAACGGCACTGCCGACCGCGTCGCCCCGCCCAAGGACACGCGCCAGCTGGTCTCCAAGCTGCATGAACAGAAGGGCATCACCATCACCCATACCGAAATCGAAGGCGCCGATCACTTCTTCAAGGATGAAGAAGCCCATATGAAGCCGATGATCGAAACGGTGTCGGGCTACGTCAAGAAACGCCTGACGGAAGGATCGCGCTGATGGGCATCCTGCAGGACCTGACCGAAAAACTCGCCCGCGACGTGGTCGATGCGATGGATGAAACCGGCGATGACCGCCTGCACGAAAAGGTGGGCAAGGTCCTGCTCGATTCCTCGCCCACCACGCAAGAGGCCTATATGACCGCCGTCCGCGTGATCCTTGCCGAACGCAAGGGGCGCAAGTTCCTCGAACAGACGCTGAAGGCAAAACGCGAAGGCGGCACCGCCCCCGCCGCGCCGCGCGGCCCCGATGCCGGGCACTGACCGCCCGCGATGTCGCCAGACGACCGTCTCGCCGCCCAGTTCGCCTTCCTCAACGAAGCCGACCGCCTGAAATCAGTCCTGCGCGCCACGACGCTCTGCGATGGCTCGCGGGCGGAAAACTCGGGCGAACACAGCTGGCACCTCGCCCTCTACGCCCTCACGCTGGCCGATCAGGCCGAACCGGGCGTGGACATCAACCGCGTGATCCGCATGCTCCTCCTGCATGATCTGGTGGAGATCGACGTGGGCGACGTCCCGATCCACTCCATGGGCGGCACCGCCCACGCCTCCACCGCCACGCAAGAGGCCGAAAGCCGCGCCGCCGACCGCATCTTCGGCCTCCTCCCCCCCGATCTCGCCCGCGACTTCCGCGCACTCTGGGATGAGTTCGAGGCCGCGCAAACCCCCGATGCCCGCTTCGCCAAAAGCCTCGACCGGGTGCAACCCGTCATGGCCAACCTGCAATCGGGCGGCGGCACCTGGATCACCTACAACGTGACCCTCGATCAGCTCGACACCCGCGTGGGGGAAAAAATCTCCCGCGGCGCCCCGCGCCTGTGGGACTGGGTCCGCGCGCAGGCGCGGCACTTCTTCGCCTAATCCCCCCATTCCCCCGGCATCACCGGCGGCTCCATCTTCGGGCCAAAGGGCCGCAACGGCACCGGGCGATAGCCATGCCGCCGCCAGCGTTCCCGCGCCATCCATGATACCGCCCGGATCGACGGCGGCGGCGCCCGGTCCACCGCCTTGCGCGCCAGAAGCCGTGCCACCAGCCCCGTCTGGGGGGGATGGTTGTCCAGCGGCGCATCCACCGCCACCGCCATCTGCGCCGCATCCTTCATCGCGGGCGAAAACTCCATCCCCGCCTCCTCTGCCCCGCCTGCGATCCACAGAAGCGCCGCATTGGATAACCCCCTGATCGGCCCCCCGCCCCCCACCCCGCCATGGGTGCCGGGAAACCATTCCTGCCGATAGGGCATGTCGCCCTCGCGGATGTTCAACTCCGTCAGGTTCTCCCACAGGGTCGGCGGAAAGGTGCGCCGCCGCTCGTCGATCGCCACCGCATGGCGCGCCGATTTCACCATGCTGGACAGGCGCAGATCGTGGAATTTGTACTTCCCGTTGGTGATCGCGGCGAGGCCCGCAAAGTGATCCGGCACCCCCAGCGCCCCCACCGTATCCCACACCCCCAGATAGTCCACCGCCAGCATCTCCACCGGCCCCGGGCGCACCATCCGATCCGTCTCGCTGGTGGCAAAGCGGGGCGAGAATTCGGCCCGGAACCGCAGGCTTGCCGGGGCATCCGGGTGCGATCCGGGCGCGCGGTTGCGATACAGCGCCATCGCCTCGGGGATGCGCGCCTCCATCCCCGCACCGGGCAGCCCGCAATTCCTGAGCAGCCCCGCCAGCGACCGCGCCATATAGGCCCCGCGCGAAAAGCCGAACAGATACAGCCGGTCCCCCGCCGCATAGACCGCCGCAATCTCGCGATAGGCCGCCTCCAGCCGCCCATCGAGACCCCAGCCGAAGGCGCCGCCCGTCACCCGGTCCACCGCCCGCTCGATCGCGCCCGCCTCCTTCTTCCGCGTCCCCACCCCCGGCAGATAGATCGCCCGCTGCTCCACTCCCTTTGATGACACCGGCAACACGTTCTTCGACAGGATCGCCACATTCGTGGGCTCGGCCATATCCAGATGGTTCCACGTCCCGTCACAAAAAACCGCTATGTTCTTCATCACGCCCTCCGGACCTGTCCGCAAAGAGGATCAACCACAGGGCGAGCGTGGTCAACAATCGCGAATTGCGGTATGCCGTTGCATACAATGCTTCCCAAACGCGCGATTTTCGACTATGGACGCGCCACCTCCTCCACCTCCCTCGAAAGGGCGCCGCGCATGACAAAGATCAAGGTAGCCAACCCCGTCGTCGAACTCGACGGCGACGAGATGACCCGCATCATCTGGGATTTCATCAAGAAAAAGCTGATCCTGCCCTATCTCGACATCGACCTGCACTATTACGATCTGGGGATCGAGGAACGCGACCGCACCAATGACCAGATCACCGTCGATGCGGCGCACGCCATCCTGAAACACGGCGTCGGCGTGAAATGCGCCACCATCACCCCCGATGAGGGCCGCGTTGAAGAATTCGGCCTGAAACAGATGTGGAAATCGCCCAACGGCACCATCCGCAACATTCTGGGCGGCGTCATCTTCCGCGAACCCATCATCTGCCGCAACGTCCCCCGCCTTGTGCCGGGCTGGACCAAACCCATCGTCGTGGGCCGCCACGCCTTTGGCGACCAGTACCGCGCCACCGATTTCCGCTTCCCCGGCAAGGGCAAGGTCACGATCAAATTCGTGGGCGAAGATGGCACCGTGATCGAACGCGATGTCTTCGATGCCCCCGGCGAGGGTGTCACCATGGCGATGTACAACCTCGACGCCTCGATCTACGACTTCGCCCGCTCCTCCTTCAACTACGGGTTGATGAAGGGCTGGCCGGTCTACCTCTCCACCAAGAACACGATCCTCAAGGCCTATGACGGCCGCTTCAAGGACATCTTCGCCGAGGTCTACGCCAACGAATTCGAAGACAGGTTCAAGGCCCTCGGCATTCATTACGAACACCGCCTGATCGACGACATGGTGGCCTCGGCCATGAAATGGTCGGGCGGCTATGTCTGGGCCTGCAAGAACTATGATGGCGATGTGCAGTCCGATACCGTGGCCCAGGGCTTTGGCTCGCTCGGCCTGATGACCTCTGTCCTGATGACGCCCGATGGCAAGGTGGTCGAGGCCGAGGCCGCCCACGGCACCGTCACCCGCCACTACCGCGAACATCAGAAGGGCCACCAGACCTCGACCAACTCCATCGCCTCGATCATCGCTTGGACGGGCGGGCTGAAGCACCGGGCCAAGCTTGACGGCAACGATGCGCTCCTGCGCTTTGCCACCACGCTGGAAAAGGTCACCGTCCAGACGGTCGAAGACGGCTGGATGACCAAGGACCTCGCCCTTCTCGTGGGGCCAGATCAGAAATGGCTCACCACCATGGGCTATCTGGAGAAGGTGGACGAATACCTCAACAAGGCGCTCGCCGGCTGATCCGACGGCGGGACCTCACCGCCTCTCTTCCCCTTCCACAGGCAAGGAGAGGCAGTCATCCCAACCGTGCGTCGTGCACACGCGCGTATGCACGCCCCTCTGCACGCGTTCCTGCACGCCCGGCACGGGGCCGGATCACCAGATCCGGCCCCGCCCCTTCACCAGCGCTCCTTCACCACCGCACCTTCACCACCGCACGGGCATCATCGGCGCTTCGGGCAGCGGGGATCCCCGTGGCGGCAACCCGATGTCGCGCCGCAGGTGATCGCTCAGCCGGTCGGTCGCATCCGGCAGAACCGGGGCCACCACCGCCCCGATCAGCGCCCGCGCCGCCGCCAGCAGCACGCGCAGCGCGCCATGCTCGTGGATCGCCAGTTGGATGGAATGGGGCGCGCCGCCCCGCATGTCGGTCATTTGGTCCATGTCTTTTTCCGGCCTCTGCAAGGCAGATCGACCGGCTCCTGTCAGGGGTTGGGTTTGGGCAGAGCAGGCGCGCAAATCAAACGGGAAAGCCCGCCCGCGTCACGTCTTGTTCTGCAATGTCAGAGGGTTAGGTCAGCCGTCCGAAAGCGGATGGCGTCTTGTCAGGCCCGGGCAAACACGCGCCGGTATAGCGCGGATCGGCCCACCCCGAACATCCCGCCACGTCGTGACGATCCAGCAATGTCTACCATCACGCCCTCCATCTGTCGCGTTGCGGGACGCGACACATACCCCGAAACCGCGCCCCGGGGAAATCCCCCGCCCCCATCACGCCCCGCGCTGATGCAGTCGGGCAACAGCGAAAGAATGGTCAGCCATATTGACCCTTAAAAGGTCATATGCTATGACCTTTATATCCCGCATGAGGCCACCATGACCGACCCGAAACAGCACAGCCTTCTGGAAGATGTCCAAGGCATCGCCTTCGGCATCGTCATGGCCGCCCTCGGCATCCACATCCTCACCCATATGGGCTTTGCCACGGGCCAGACGACGGGCCTCGCCGTGCTGATCGCCTATAGCTGGAACCTGCCGTTTTCGCTTGTCTATTTCGCGATCAACCTGCCCTTCCTGCTGCTCGGCTGGTGGCGCATAGGGGGCCGCTTCGCGCTCAAGACCCTGATCACCACCGCCGCCCTGTCGGTGCTCACCGACATCCTGCCGCGCTGGATGACGCTGGGCGCCATCGAACCCGCCTTCGCGGCCATCCTCTTCGGCATCCTCTTCGGCATCGCCGCGCTTGCCGTGGTGCGCCATGGCGGCAGCTTCGGCGGCTTCTCCATCCCCGCCCTGATGATCCAGGATCGCTGGGGCATACAGGCAGGCTATGTGCAACTGGCCGTTGACGTCGTCATCTTCGCCGCCGCCGCCCTGATCCTTGCGCCCGAAACCCTGCTCTGGTCCTTTGTCGGCGCAGCGACCTTCTCGCTCTTCCTCGCCATCAATCACCGCCGCGACCGCTATATCGCCGCCTGAACCCGTCGCTGCCCCTCTGGCGCAGCCCGCCCCTTCCCGCTACAGCGCGCGCATGACCGATCCGAAAAGCCACAGCCTGATCGAAGATGCCCAAGGCCTTGCCTTCGGGGCCACCATGGCCGCCTTCGGCATCGTCATCCTCACCCATCTGGGCATGATCACGGGCCAGACGGCAGGCCTTGCCGTCCTGATCTCCTACGCGACCGGCCTGCCCTTCGGATGGCTCTTCTTCGCCATCAACATCCCCTTCTACTGGTTCGGCTACCGCCGCATGGGGCTGGCCTTCACGATCAAGACCTTCCTCGCCGTGGCGCTGCTCTCGGCCCTCTCGGCGCTGATGCCCGGATGGGTGGATTTCTCCACCCTCCACCCGGCCTTCGGGGCGGTCCTCTTCGGCTTCGTCTCGGGCGCGGCGCTCCTTGCCATCTTCCGCCACGGGGCCAGCCTCGGCGGCATCGGCATCCTCGCCCTCTACCTGCAGGACCGCACGGGGTTCCGCGCGGGCCACACCCAACTGATCTTCGACGCCGCCCTCTTCGCCATCGCGCTGACCTTCCTGCCATGGCCCACCGTCGCCTGGTCCTTCCTCGGCGCGGCGGTCGTCAACCTCGTCATCGCCATCAACCACAGGCGCGACCGCTACATCGCCACCTGACGGCCCTAGCCAACAGGCGCCAAACCCTGTATGGCCCCTCGCAACCGCAGAAAGATTTGAAAGAGACCTCCCCGATGGAGCTTCGCAACATCGCCATCATCGCGCATGTCGACCATGGCAAAACCACCCTTGTGGACGAACTGCTCAAACAGTCCGGCGCCTTCCGCGCGAATGAGGCCGTCTCCGAACGCGCCATGGATTCCAACGACATCGAACGCGAACGCGGGATCACCATCCTTGCGAAATGCACCTCTGTCGAACATGGCGAGACGCGCATCAACATCGTCGATACCCCCGGCCATGCCGATTTCGGCGGCGAGGTGGAGCGTATCCTGAACATGGTCGATGGCGTGGTCCTGCTGGTGGACGCCGCCGAAGGCCCCATGCCCCAAACGAAATTCGTCACCTCCAAGGCGCTCGCCCTCGGCCTGCGGCCCATCGTGGTGCTGAACAAGGTCGACAAGCCCGATGCCGAACCTGACCGCGCCCTGAACGAGGTGTTCGATCTCTTCGCCAATCTCGGCGCGAATGATGAACAGCTGGATTTCCCCTATCTCTACGCCTCCGGCCGCGCCGGCTGGGCGGATGAAAGCCTTGACGGCCCGCGCAAGGACCTGACCGCGCTCTTCGATCTGATCGTCCGCCACGTCCCCGCCCCGAAACAGATCGCCCGCCAGAACGAACCCTTCTCGATGCTGGCCACCACGCTTTCGGCCGATCCCTTCATTGGCCGCATCCTGACGGGCCGCGTCGAATCCGGCCGCCTGAAGGTGGGCGAGACGCTCAAGGCGCTGTCGCGCACGGGCGAACGTCTGGAACAGTTCCGCGTGACCAAGGTCCTGGCTTTCCGCGGCCTGACCCAGACCGCGATTGATGAAGCCGTGGCCGGCGACATCGTCACGCTGGCCGGCATGTCCAAGGCGACCGTGGCCGATACGCTCTGTGCGCTCGACATCGACACCGCGCTTCCCGCCCAACCCATCGACCCGCCGACGATCACCGTCACCTTCGGCATCAATGACAGCCCGCTTGCCGGCCGCGACGGCAACAAGGTGCAATCCCGCGTCATCCGCGACCGCTTGATGAAGGAATCCGAGGTCAACGTCGCCATCAAGGTGGCCGACACCCCCGGCGGCGAGGCGTTCGAAGTGTCAGGCCGGGGCGAACTTCAGATGGGCGTGCTGATCGAAAACATGCGCCGCGAAGGGTTCGAACTGTCGATCTCCCGCCCCCGCGTGATCTTCAAGGAAGAAAACGGCGTCCGCATGGAACCGGTGGAAGAGGTCATCGTCGATGTCGATGACGAATATTCCGGCGCGGTGATCGACAAGCTGACCGGCGAACGCAAGGGCGATCTGGTCGAGATGAAGCCTGCAGGCGTCGGCAAGACCCGCATCATCGCCCATGTCCCCTCGCGCGGCCTGATCGGCTATCACGGCCAGTTCCTGACCGACACGCGCGGCACGGGCGTGCTGAACCGCATCTTCCACGGCTGGGTGCCGCACAAGGGCCCGATCCAGGGCCGTCGTCAGGGCGTGCTGATCAGCATGGAAAACGGCGTCTCGGTCGCCTATGCGCTGTGGAACCTCGAAGAGCGGGGCCGCATGTTCATCGGCCCGCAGGAAAACGTCTATGAGGGCATGATCATCGGCGAACACAGCCGCGACAATGATCTTGAGGTGAACCCGCTCAAGGGCAAAAAGCTCACCAACGTCCGCGCCTCCGGCACGGATGAGGCGGTGCGCCTGACCCCCCATATCCGCTTCAGCCTTGAAGAGGCCATCGCTTATATCGACGATGACGAACTGGTGGAAGTGACGCCGAAAATCATCCGCCTGCGCAAGCGCGTCCTCGATCCGCATGAACGCAAGCGGCAGGCGCGCGCCTCCTAAACGGGCGCGCGTTCCTCGCCCCGGGTCGCGCGGAAATGTCCGCGCGCCCATTTCAGGAAACCGGCCACCCGGGGATCGGTCGCCGCATCCGCATCCGCCACGGCCCAGACCTCGCACGGGGGCGCCTTCGGCCCATCCAGCGGCAAAAGCCGCGGATCGCCCGCCGCCAGATCCAGCGGCAAAAGCGCCACGCCAAGGCCGTTCGCGCAGGCCTCCGCCATCGTCGGCACATTCGGCGACAGCAGGGCCACATTGCCACCCTGCCGCGCCAGCCAGCGATAGCTTTCCACCTCGGCCAGCGCCTTTGACGCCCGGATCACGCCCTGCCCTTCCAGCGTCTCAAGCCGCCCCCGGATGCGGTTCGACGCCACATAATGCGGCGCCGCGAACAGGCCCATCTGCAGCACGCCCAAAAGCTGGCCCGTGCTGCGCTCCGGCGCCGCCGCCATCGGCGCCACCATCACGTCATAGCCCGCCGGATCCAGCGCATAGACATCCTCATGCACCTGCAACTCCGCCACGCTGTCCGCCTTGGCCGACCAGACGGGAATCGCGGGCGACAGAAACAGCCGCGCCATCATCTCGCAACTGGCCACCCGCAGGGGCGGCCCGGCATCCGACAGCCGCGCCTTGACACGTTCATAGATCACCGCCATCTCGCGCGCCGCCGCCACCAGTTCTTGGCCGCGGGCATTCGGGCTCATCCGTCCCATCTCGTCGCGCAGGAACACCGGCTGGCCATGCGCCTCGATCGCGGCCAGACGCCGCGACATGGTGGATTGGCTGATCCGGGCGATCCGCGCCGCCCCCGACAGGCTGCCCGCATCGGTGATCAGCAGGATATCCCGCAGATCGTTCCAGTCCGGAAATGGCGCCGCCATGCCGCAAATCCCCCTTTGCAAGAAAATCCTTTTGCACTCGGGAACCGTGACACTCGGAAAGCCCCGGAAAAGGGGCCGCATAACGCGCATAGCATTAACGACAGCGCCTGTGTCGTCAACGATATTGAACGATCCGTGGCAGGCGCCGGATCAAGCCGCCTGCCGCAGCGCTAATGGATCAAAGGGCGCGATCTCCACCGCCGCGCCGTCGAACCGGCAGAAACTGCCTGCAGGCACCGGGGTCCAGTCGCCCTCATCCTGCTCCAGCGGTTCCGACACCACCGCCCTGCCCTGCCGCCGGTCCGACCAGCGATGGTAAAGCGTGGGCGCATGGTCATCGGTCGCATAGCGCACCGCAAACAGCCGCGCGCCATCCGACAGCGCCGCCGTCAGCCGCAGATGGGGCGCGCTGCCCTTGGCGCGCGACAGCGCGATCACCCGCGCCGCCGCCCGCTCCAGCGCGCCCTGCGGATCCTCGTCCAGCCCCTCGGCCAGCGCGATCAGGAACAGCGCCTCACTATCCGTCGCGCCCTTGCGATGGGGGTACAGGTCATCGCGGATCATCATGTCGGCATCGCGGCGAAAGGCATCATAGCCGCCGATCTGGCCGTTATGCATGAACGTCCAGCGCCCCACCGCAAAGGGGTGGCAATTGTTCCGGCTGGTCGCCGTCCCGGTTGACGCACGGACATGCGCCATGAACAGCCCCGATTTCACCTGTGCCGTCAGGCTGCGCAGATTGGGGTCCGACCAGGCCGGCATCACGTCACGGTAAAGCCCCGGCTCCGGCCGCTCGCCATACCAGGCCAGCCCGAACCCATCGGCATTGATCGCCGTATGGCACTGCGTGGCGCAATGGCTCTGGTGGATGAGCGAATGTCCCGGGCGGCTCACGATCTCTTCCAGAAAGATCGGCGCCCCCACATAGGCAGCCCAGCGGCACATCAGATGCCCCCCCGGGTCTTCGGTCGTCTCGTCATGCTCGGCCTCGGATTCTTTTTTGCGACATTAGCATGAAAACGGCCCCCGCAGGGGCCGATTTATCCACCTAACGGCAAAGGATAGGCGAAAGGTCACTCAACCTCTTCCACCACCACCAGATCGCGCAGGCTCGCGCCCTTGGCATGGGCCAGCGCCGCCTGATACTCGGCCGAGTGGTAGCACTCCACGGCCTTCTCAAGGCTCGGGAACCGCGCCACCACATTGCGGGCGCGGTCATTGCCTTCCAGCTGCACATAGCGCCCACCACGCGCCAGAAACACCCCGCCATGGGCGGCGATGGCCGGTCCGGCGGCCTTGGCATATTTGCCATAGGCCTCCGAGTCGGTCACCTCGACATGGGCGATCCACAACGCGCTCGGCATGGCTCAACCCTCCAGCACGGCTTCCGCCGCCTTGATCGCCCCATCCGCCAGCGCGATATCCGCGCCGCCCGCCTGCGCCATGTCCGGCCGGCCGCCGCCGCCCTTGCCACCCATCGCCTCGGCCGCCGCCTTCACCAGCGCTACGGCAGACACGCGCGCGGTAAGATCGGCCGTCACACCCGCCGCCACGGCGGGCTTCGCCCCCGTATCCGCGATCAGCAGCACGGCCCCCGATCCGATCTGCGCCTTCAGCCCGTCGATCAGCGCGGGCAGATCCTTGCCCGACACGCCCGACAGGACCTGCGCCACGAACTTCACGCCCGCCACCTCGCGCACCTCAGGGCCACCCTTCGCCCCGCCGCCCATCGCCAGATCGCGGCGCAACTGCGCCACCTCGTTCTGCAGGGCGCGGCGTTCGTCGAACAGCACCTTCACCCGTTCGACGATCTCGGCCACCGGCGCCTTCAGCACCGCCGCCACCTCGGCCAGCCGCGCATCCTGCGCGCGCAGATGCTCCAGCGCGGCCGCCCCCGTCAGCGCCTCGATCCGCCGCACCCCGGCAGAGGATGCAGAATCGCCCAACAGGACAAAGGCCCCGATATCCCCCGTACGCGCCACATGGGTGCCACCGCACAGCTCAAGGCTATAGGTCTGCCCGTCCGCACCCTTGGCCGATCCCTCCAGCACGCCCATGGAAACGACGCGCACCTCATCGCCATACTTCTCGCCAAACAGCGCCTGCGCCCCGATGGCGCGGGCATCGTCAGGTGTCATGATCCGCGTCTCGACGGGCGTGTTCTGGCGCACGAAGCTGTTCACCTCGGCTTCCACCTGCGCCAGTTCCGCCGCCGACAGCGCCGCCGAATGGCTGAAGTCAAAGCGCAACCGATCCGGCGCGTTCAGGCTGCCCTTCTGCGCGACATGATCCCCAAGCGCCCGGCGCAGCGCCTCGTGCAGAAGGTGCGTCGCCGAATGGTTGGCCCGAATGGCCGCGCGGCGCTTGTGCTCCACCTCCAGCTTCGCAGGCTGGCCCGTCTTCACCTCGCCCTCGACCACCTCGGCGATGTGGATGAACACCCCCGCCGCCTTCTTCGTATCGGTCACATGGGCCAGACCCGTGGCCGTGCGGATATAGCCCGCATCGCCCACTTGCCCGCCGGATTCGCCATAGAACGGCGTCTGGTTCACCACGATCTGCACCTGGCTTCCCTGCGCGGCGGCGGCAATCCCCGCCCCGTCGCGCACCAGCGCGGTGATCACGCCCTCGGCCGTTTCGGTGTCATAGCCCAGAAACTCCGTCACGCCATCCGCTTCGGCCAGTTCGAACCAGATGCGCGCATCCTTCGCCTCGCCCGTCCCGGACCAGGCCGCCCGCGCCTTGGCGCGCTGCTCGGCCATCGCCGCCTCGAACCCCGCCACATCCACCGCGCGGCCCTTCTCGCGCAGCGCATCCTGCGTCAGGTCCAGCGGGAAGCCATAGGTATCATACAACTTGAACGCCGCCCCCCCGGGCAGTTCCGCCCCGTCGGGAAGACGCGCCAGTTCATCGTCCAGCAGCCGCAGCCCACGATCCAGCGTCTGCTTGAACCGCGTCTCTTCCAGCCGCAGCGTCTCTTCGATCAGCGCCTGCGCGCGGGCCAGTTCCGGATAGGCCCCGCCCATCTGCCGCACCAGCGCCGGCACCAGCCGGAACATCACCGGGTCCTGCGCGCCCAGCATATGCGCGTGCCGCATCGCCCGCCGCATGATCCGGCGCAGCACATAGCCGCGCCCCTCATTCGACGGCATCACCCCATCGGCAATCAGAAAGGACACCGACCGCAGGTGATCCGCGATCACCCGGTGGCTCACCTTGCCCGGGCCGTCGGGATCTTGGCTCGTCGCATGGGCGGATGCCTCGATCAGCGATCGCATCAGATCAGTGTCGTAATTGTCATGCTTGCCCTGCAACAGCGCGCCGATCCGCTCCAGCCCCATGCCGGTGTCAATCGACTGCATGTCGAGCGGGCGCAGCGTGCCATCTGCGAACTGCTCGTTCTGCATGAACACGTTGTTCCAGATCTCGATGAACCGGTCGCCATCCTCATCCGCGCTGCCGGGCGGGCCGCCCCAGATGTGATCACCGTGGTCGTAAAAGATCTCGGTGCACGGGCCGCAGGGCCCCGTCGGCCCCATGCGCCAGAAATTGTCATCGCTCGCGATGCGGATGATCCGGTGATCCTCCAGCCCCGCCACCTTCTTCCAGATCCCCGCCGCCTCGTCATCGGTGTGATAGACCGTGACACACAGCTTCTTGGGGTCGATCCCGAAATCGCGGGTCAGCAGCTCCCAGGAAAAGGCGATCGCCTCGGCCTTGAAGTAATCGCCAAAGCTGAAATTCCCCAGCATCTCGAAGAACGTATGATGCCGCGCGGTATATCCCACATTGTCGAGGTCATTGTGCTTGCCCCCCGCGCGCACGCATTTCTGCGCCGTCGTGGCCCGCTTGTAATCCCGCGTCTCCACCCCGGTGAAGCAGTTCTTGAACTGCACCATCCCGGAATTGGCGAACATCAGTGTCGGGTCATTGCGCGGCACCAGCGGGGACGATTCCACCACGCGGTGTCCGTTGCGCTGAAAAAAGTCGAGGAAGGTGGATCGGATATCGTTCAGCGACGCCATGCTGCAAAGGCCCTTTCAGAAAGGCGGAAACCCCGTTTGGGAACCCCACTTAGCCCTGCCCGCCGCCCCTGTCCACCGCCCCCATCCAACGCCGGCGCCCCGGGGTGCGAAAAAAGGCCGGAACCCTGCGGTTCCGGCCCCTTTCGGTAGCCCGGGCCAGGGCCCCGGACACGGGTCACATATCCAGAACGTCGCCCTCATCCGCCCCGCCGGGCGAGGTGAAATCCAGCCCGTTTGCCGCGCGGATTTTGTCCTCGATCTCGGCCGCAAGGCCGGGGTTCTGGCGCAGGAACTGCTTGGCATTCTCGCGCCCCTGGCCGATCCGCTCATCGCCATAGGAATACCAGGCGCCCGATTTCTCCACGACCCCGGCCTTCACGCCGATATCGATCAACTCGCCCAGTTTCGAGATACCCTCGCCATACATGATGTCGAACTCCACCTCGCGGAAGGGCGGCGCCACCTTGTTCTTCACCACCTTCACGCGGGTGGAATTGCCCACCACCTCATCCTTGTCCTTGATCGAACCGATCCGGCGGATGTCCATCCGCACGCTGGCATAGAATTTCAGCGCATTGCCGCCCGTCGTCGTCTCGGGGCTGCCGAACATCACGCCGATCTTCATGCGGATCTGGTTGATAAAGATCACCATGCAGTTGCTGCGCCCGATGCTGGCGGTCAGCTTCCGCATCGCCTGGCTCATCAGGCGGGCCTGGCTGCCCATCTGCATGTCGCCCATGTCGCCCTCAATCTCGGACTTGGGCACCAGCGCAGCGACCGAGTCGACCACGATCAGGCTCACCGCGCCCGACCGCACCAGCGTATCCACGATCTCCAGCGCCTGTTCGCCGGTATCCGGCTGGCTGATCAGCAATTCGTCCAGATCGACGCCCAGCTTCTTTGCATATTGCGGGTCCAGCGCATGTTCGGCATCGACAAAGGCGCAGACGCCGCCCTTCTTCTGCTCTTCCGCCACCACATGCAGCGTCAGCGTCGTCTTGCCCGAAGATTCGGGTCCAAAGATCTCGATGATCCGCCCCTTGGGCAGCCCGCCAATCCCCAAGGCGATGTCCAGCCCCAGCGATCCGGTCGAGGTCGCCTCGATATCCATCACCGGGCTTTCCTTGCCCAGCTTCATGATCGAACCCTTGCCGAACTGGCGTTCGATCTGTGCCAGCGCGCTTTCCAGCGCCTTTGCCTTGTCCATTTCGCGCTTCCCGTTCAAATCGAGGAGGTTCGCCACCGCCATGTCCGTCTCCTTATTTCACAGCCGCGACCGGGCGGCAATTGCTGCGCTTGTTCCCCAAGTGTTCTCATCTTTATGAGCACAAATGGGGAACATTTCAATCAAATTCGAACATCATCAGCGTGACATACAGAGGTTAAGGCTTGGTTAGCGCGGCAAAGGGCGCCAAAGGGCGCGGCATCGCGGGGCCTCGCCTAAGGCGCGGGCCTTGTGTAGAAGGCCTGCGTCCATGTCAGGGGTGTTTCATGCTGGTTTTCTGGGAACAAAGACTCGTCATCCTCGCCACGCCAAAGACCGGCTCCACCGCGATCGAGGCGGCGCTTGATTCGATGGCCACCATGTCGATCCAGCGCCCGCCCGTGCTGAAACATACGCCCGTCCAGCGCTTCCACCGCTTCATCGGCCCCTATCTGGAGGCCACATCCGGCCACCCCTTCACGGTCGTGGCCCTGATGCGAGAACCACGCGACTGGCTGGGATCGTGGTTCCGCTACCGGCAGCGCGACGATATCTCCGATGCCGCCCGATCCACCGCGGGCATGAGCTTTGATCACTTCGTCAACGCCTGGTGCGATGATCCCCAGCCCGATTTTGCCGCCGTGGGATCGCAGGCCCGCTTCCTGCAGCCAAAGGGAGAGAAGGGTGTCGATCACCTCTTCCGCTACGAGGAAATCGAAACCTTCGTCCATTTCCTCGAAGACCGTCTGGATTGCGAAATCATCCTGCCGCGCCTGAACGTCTCGCCCGTCGCGCCGCTGGACCTGACACCGCAGACCGAGGCGCGTCTGCGCAAGGCCGCCGCCCGCGACTTCGCCCTGTACGAAACGCTCCAACCCCTGCCGGCCTGATCCGTCGCACCTGCCAGAATCGCACCTGGCAGAATCGCCCCCTCTCAGCGCGTGCCCCCCGATCGCGCGCGCCACGCAACCGCACCTTGCGGGAACGCCGCCTGCTGGAAAGCATCCCCCGAAAACGCCCCCGCCCATACGGCCCCCCAGAACGCACTCCAGAATGCACCCCCCCCCCGGCCACCGCGCTTTCCGGTTATGAACACTCAGGGAACGCGTCCGCTGAGCGATTTTCCCCCGCGACCACCGCCACATGGGCAACGCGCCCCGCAAACGCACCCCCTGATAACGCGGCCTCAAGGCCAACACGCCCCGCGAACGCACTGTCCCAAGACTCACCCCTGCAGAACGCACCAACCGCGACCGGGCGCTTAGCGAGCGTCATGGCCTCCCGGCGCGGAACGGGCGGCTGCACGCACCCAGCCAGGCCGGAACCGCCCGGTGGCCCGGACCCCGTGTCCCCGTCGTTCCGACAGCGCGCAAGCCCTGCCCGCCGCCCTGACAAGCGCACCCAGTGCCGCCCCCATCGCCGCCCCCATCGCCGCCCCTGCGGCGCACCCCCGGCCGCCCGCTCATGCCGCCAGTTGCGCCTGCACCGTGTCGATCAGTTCGGTCAGCGAAAACGGCTTGGGCAGAAAGACCGAATTCGGGATCCGCGCCTGATCGTCCGACAGCGCCTCTTCCGCATAGCCCGAGATGAACACCGTCCGCACCTGCGGCCGCTGCCCCAGCGCCTGCCGCACCCAGCCCGGGCCATCCATGCCCGGCATCACCACATCGGTCACGAACACATCCACCCTCAGATCCGCATCCTCCAGCAGCGCCAGCGCCTCCTCGGCGCTGCCCGCCTCCAGCACGCAATGGCCGCGCAGGCGCAGGGCGCGCGCGGCAAAGGTGCGCACCGGCGCCTCATCCTCCACCAGAAGCACCACCGCATCCCGCCGGTGCACCGCGCGCCGCGCGCGCGTCACGGCCCGTTCCGGCGCGGCCTCGGCGCAGAAGGGGAACCACAGGTCAAACTCCGTCCCAACGCCAAGCGTGGATTGCACAAAGACGAATCCCCCCGATTGCTTGACGATCCCGTAGACCGTCGAAAGGCCCAGCCCCGTCCCTTCACCCACGCGCTTGGTGGTGAAGAACGGCTCAAAGATCTTGTCCATCGCCTCGGGCGCGATCCCCACCCCGCCATCGCGGACCGAAATCACGACATACCGCCCCCGCGGCACGACCGCGCGGTCGCGGTGCATCTCCTGCGCCAGCGTGACCACCCGCGTCTCGATCTGCACGATGCCGCCCTCCGGCATCGCGTCGCGCGCATTGACCACCAAATTCATGATCACCTGCTCCAGATGCCGCCGGTCCGCGCGGATCGCGGTCGGCTCGCGCGCATGGATCAGGTCGAGCCCCACCTTCTCTCCCACCAGCCGGTTCAGCAGATGGGTCAGGTCGGCCAGCGTCTCCTGCAGGTCAATCCGCTCCGGCTTCAGGGTCTGCTTGCGCGAAAAGGCCAGAAGCTGCGACACCAGCGCCGCCGCGCGGTTGGCGTTCTGGCGGATCTGGATCAGATCGGGATGGTCGGGATCATCGGGCTGGTGACGCAACAGCAACAGGTCGCAATGACCCGAAATCGCCGTCAGCAGATTGTTGAAATCATGCGCGATTCCTCCGGCCAACTGGCCGATGGCCTGCATCTTCTGCCCTTGCACGAACTGCGCCTCGATGCGCTTCAGCGCGGTCGTGTCCTGCAGGATCGCCAAGGCCCCGCCCCGCCCGTCAGGCCGCAGCGTCACCTGCAGGAACCGCTCGCCCTCCTCGGGGCGGATATCGGCGGCAAGCCCCACCATCTCCGATCCGCCGGGAAGCCGCCCTGCCGCCACATCGGCGATCCAGTCGCGCACGGGCCGCCCGAGATCGACAAACAGCCGCGACACCTCCGGCAGGTCCCGCAGGCCCAGATCCAGCATCGCTCGCGCCTCGCCATTGGCCCGCCGCAACCCGCCCCCGCCATCGAAATGCAGGATCGGCACGGCCAGACCTTCGATCTGCGCTGGATCGAACGCTCCCTGCACCCGCTGCGGGCTCTGGGCCACGCCGACCGTCGTGCCTGACGCCCGGCGCCGAAGATAGGTGGCAAGGCCGCCCCCCGCCAGGGCCACCAGCGCGGCAAAGCCCACAAGGCGCGCTGGCATCGCCAGCGCGATCCCCCCGATCAGGGCGGCCAATACCGCCCCAAGGCATAGCCGGACAACCACCGAAAGGCGCGGCGGCAAAAGGGGCACACGGGCGATCAGGGTGCGCAGATCCGACATCCGCCGCATCTTGCACCGGGAAGTGTTAACAAACCCCTAATCGCCCCATGCGCCTGCCCGGCGGTGCGGCCGCGCCCTCAGCCCCGCCGCAACACGGCGCAAAAGAACCCATCGCCGCCGTCCAGCGGCGTAAAGCGCCGCGCCGTCTCCAGCGTCCAGCCGTCACGCCGTGCCAGAAACCGCTCCACCTGCGCGCCGTTCTCCTCGTCCAGAAGCGAACAGGTCGCATAGCCCAG
Organism: Paragemmobacter ruber; assembly: GCF_009908315.1. Lineage (GTDB taxonomy): Bacteria > Pseudomonadota > Alphaproteobacteria > Rhodobacterales > Rhodobacteraceae > Paragemmobacter > Paragemmobacter ruber. The sequence goes on along the minus strand of NZ_JAAATW010000003.1, from coordinate 262,408 downwards.
CACCCCGCCCGGGCGGACAAGGGCCGCCGCCCGGTCCATGATCCCGGCCTGCACCTCGCGCAGCGCGGCCAGACGCGCCGCCGTCAGCGCCCATTTCCCCTCTGGGTCGCGCCGCCAACTGCCCGCGCCCGAACAGGGCACATCCGCCAGCACCAGATCGAACGGCCCCGCCGCCTCGGGCCGGTCCACCAGCGTCACCGCCACCCCGGCGCGGGCCGCGCGCACGGGCAGGTCGGCCATCCGCCGCCGCTCGGCATCATGCGCCCAAAGCCGCAGCCCTGCCCGCGCGGCCATGGCCAACGTCTTGCCCCCGCCCCCGGCGCACAGATCCAGCACCGCCATGCCGTCGCGCAGCGGCAGCATCTCCACCACCGCCTGCGAGGCGGCATCCTGCAACTCCACCAGCCCCTCGCGATAGGCGGCACTGGCCTGCACCTTCCGCGCCCCCGCCCGCACCTCCAACGCCGATGCCGCCAACGGATGCGCCACCGCCTCGATCCCCTCGGCGGCCAGCATCGCCACCGCCGCACCCCGCAACAGCCGCGCCAGATTCACTCGCAGGAACACCGGCGCGCGCTCCTGCATCGCGGCCATCACGGCTTCGAAATCCGCCCCGAGGCTGGCCCGCAGCGGGGCTTCCAGCCAATCCGGGCAGTCGAGCGCCTCCGCCCCCTCCGGCACGCGCCCGGCCTCCCCGGCCCCGGGCGGCGCCGGGGCATGGCCCTGCCCGTCAAACAGCGCCTCCCGGCCAAGGCCGCCGCGCGCCCATCCCAGAACCAGCCCCCGCCCCGTCAGCGCCCCGCCGCGCGCGGCGCAGGATCGCTTGCAGCGCAGCACATCAAAGACGATGTCGCGCACCGCCGCCCGGTCGCCCGACCCGGCATAGCGGTTCGCCCGGCCCCAATTCGTCAGCGCCATCTCGGCCGGCTGCCCCTCCAGCACCCGGTCCAGCACGGCAATGGCCGCCGCCGCCCGCGCCCCCGGCGTCATGCCTTACGCTCCTGCAGGATATTGCCGCCATCCACCACGATCACCGCGCCGTTCACATAAGACGCGCCCCCGGACGCCAGAAACGCCACAACCGCCGCCACTTCCTCCGGCGTGCCTGCCCGGCCCGGCGGGGTGGCCCGCGCCGCCAGCCGCTCCTCGGGCGTCGATGCGCCGGTGGCGATCCAGCCAGGCGCCACCGCATTCACCGTCACCCCCGCCGCCGCCACTTCCAGCGCCAGCGCATGGGTCAGCCCCACCATCCCCGCCTTGGCCGCCGCATAGGCCGTCTCGCCCGGCTTGGCCACATAAGGCCCGGTCACGCTGGCCATCATCACCACGCGGCCAAAGCCTTGCGCCACCATGCCCGGCAGAAAGGCCCGCGTCACCAGCACCGCCGTCGTCAGCGAGGCATCCATCGCCCGCCGCCACTGATCGGGATCAAGGTCCAGAAACCCCACCTGCTCCGCCGGGGCGCCGACCGACCCCATCCCTGCGTTGTTCACCAGCACATCCACCGGCCCCACCGCATCGGCCAGACGCGCCACCTGCTCGGCTTCGGTCAGATCGGCCACATGCGCCGTCACATCCAGCCCCTCGGCGATCAGTTCCGCCGCCCGCGCATGGACCCGCCCCGTGGTCGCCGTAATCGCTACCCGTGAGCCCGCCCGCGCCAGCCAGTGCGCCGTAGCAAATCCTATCCCGTCGGGCGCGCCCGCCCCGGTCACCAGCACCCTGCGCCGCCCGTCCATGGCCAGCCTCCGCCCGTTGCGCGGCGACAATAGGCAAGCGGGGCCGGATTCGCCAGAACCCGACCCCGCCAGCAACTGTCGAACGCTTACTCGGCCTGATCGGCGGGCTTGGCGTTCAGCATGCCGTATTTCTCGGCCCCCAGACGGTCGTAAAGGCCCATCTGCGTCTCGAGAAAGTCGATATGCCCTTCCTCATCCGCGATCAGCTCGTCAAACAGCGCCCGCGTCACGAAATCGCCCACCTGATCGCAATGCCGCCGCGCCTCGATATACAGCGTGCGCGCCTCATGCTCGGCGGCAAGGTCGGCCTCCAGCGTCTCGCGCAGGTCCTGCCCGATCCGCAGCGGATCGAGCTTTTGCAGATTCGGATGCCCCTCCAGAAAGATGATCCGCGCGATCAGCTTGTCGGCGTGATGCATCTCCTCAATGCTCTCGGCCCGGGATTTGGCGGCCAGATGGCCATAGCCCCAATCTTCCTGCAATCTGTAATGCAGCCAGTACTGGCTGACGGCGGTCAGTTCCGACCGCAGCGCCGCGTTGAGAAATTCAATAACCTTGGGATCGCCCTTCATGGTGCCGTCCTTGCCTGAGGTCTGTTTGCATCTGCCTGGACACCGCGCGCAGGATCGGCGGCGTCGTGGGTACCTCAAGGCTGGCACAGTGGCGCATGGTGTCAAGCAAGAGCGGCATACAACCGCCGCAATCGGCACGTTTCCCAAGCGCGTGATAGATCTTGCCCGGCGTGATGATCGTGTCCGGATCGGCCCGCCGCATCCAGGTGATGGCCGCGCGGATGTCGTGGTCCGATATGCCCGAACAGTGGCAGACGATCATCGCGGCCTCACTTCGTCAGGATCAACTTGCCCAGCCGCGTGATGCGCAACAGATAGACCTCACCCTGATGCACCAGCCGCGCCAGACTTCCGCCGCCGGTCAGGGCAAGCACGTCATGTTCCGGCACCTCTGTGGTGGTCTGGGATTTTTCGGGCATCATCGTCGCAACGCTCTGGACCAAGGGACAGCATCGCCCGCGTCCTGAGCCACGGGCGACACCCATAACCTTAGTGATTTTGTCAGCAATGTAAAGCCGACAAATTCACTTGGGAAATTCCCCTCCCCGCGCCCCGCCGCGCCTCCCCGCACTGAAAGAATTTTCTGCCCCGGCAGTGGAATAGACCCTTGGCAGCGGCGTTGTCTTGCCGGATCAAGTGCCTTGTCCAAAGGAATTCCAATGCAAGACCGCTTTCGACAGGACCTCGTCGCCCTTGTCCCAAAGCTGCGGCGCTTCGCCTACAGCCTGACCGGCAACCGGCAGGACGGCGATGATCTGGTGCAGGCCGCCTGCGAAAAGGCGCTGCGCAACGCGGCACAGTTTCAGGCCGGCACGCGCATGGACAGCTGGATGTATCGGATCATCCAGACGCTCTGGATCGACGATCGCCGCAGCCACCAGCGGCGCGGCACCGCCATGGATCCCGACGACGCCGATCTCAGCGACGAAGGCAAGGCCGCCAGCCTGCCCGAGGATCGCATGATGCTCGCCCAGACCCGGGCCGCCATGGCCGCCCTGCCCGAAGCACAGCGCACCGTCCTCGCCCTCGTCGCTATCGAAGGCCTCAGCTACCGCGAAACGGCGGAAACGCTGGATATCCCCGTCGGCACCGTGATGAGCCGCCTCTCCCGCGCCCGCGAGGCGCTCCTGCCCAAACTCGGCCTCAGCCAGGGACCCCGCCAATGACCCCCCCTCCCGCCATGGACCGCACCCGCCTCGCCGCCTTCGTGGATGGCGAACTCTCGCCCGAAGAGGCGGCGGCGGTGGTGATGCACCTCGCCCGCAATCCCGACGATCAGGCCTATGTCGATGACCTCTTCGCCGCCAATGCAGCGCTGGCGCAGGCCTTCGCCGCCCCGATGGGCGATCCGCTTCCCGCACCGCTGGATCAGGCGATCCGTGGCACGGCCCCGGCCTCGGCACAGGTGATCGCTTTCCGCCCCCGCGCGGGCCTGCTGGCGGGCGCCCTCGCCCTTGCCGCCAGCCTCGCCGCCGCTGTCCTACTGTTCCGCCCGATGGACGCGCAATCCCTCGCCGCGGGTCCCGTCCCCTCCGGCTCGCCGCTGGCCGAGGCGCTGGCCACCCTGCCCTCCGGCACACCCCTGCCGCAGGGCGAAGGGCGCGATCTGATGATCCTGTCCACCCTGCCCACCGATACCGGCCCCTGCCGCGAGGTCGAGGCCCTCGATCGCCGCGCCGCCCGGATGGAGGTCGCGCTCGCCTGCCTCGATCCGGCACGCGGCTGGTCCATCGCCGTGGTGCTGCAGGAACCGCTCCTCCCGGCCGGGGAAGACGACGCCTTCCTCCCCGCCGAAGGCGCCGCCGCCGAAGGTCTCTCCGCCTATCTCGATCAACGCGGCGCAGGTCTTGCCCTCTCCCCCGAAGAAGAGGCCGCCCTCATCGCCCGCAACTGGGCGCAATAGCGGGGGCGTTGCGGCAGGACAATGCAGGCGGATGCCCCCCACCATCCGCCCCAAAGCCCCATCTCCCCCGCCATCCCACCGCCCTATCACCCCCGCGCTGACCAATCCCCCACATCAAGCGCCAACCCCCTCCACCGCACAGGGCCGATCAGCTAAAGCCCCCCCTACAGCACCAAGCGCACGGCTGACCCCATCGCCCGCGCCACCCTCTCGCCCACGCCCACCCCACCGCATCCCATCCCCTTGCAAAGCCCGGCCATCCCCCCATCACCACCGCGCAGGCCAAACCACCTCACCCCCACCAAACGCAAACGCGCCCGCTCCCCCGCTCGCCCGCACCACCACCCAAACCCAACCCAAGCCCCACAGTCCCGCCGCAGCATCCCCGCCGCGCGGACGAATCCCCTTCTCCCAAGCGCCAAAGCCCCCTCCCCATGCGCCTGACCAATCCGCCAAAGCACCCCCTCCAGGACCAAGCGCACGCATGACCCCACCGCCCGCGCCACCCTCTCGCCCACGGCCATCCCACCGCAACCCGCCCCCCTTGCACCAAACGCCCCCCCCGCACCGCGCCGATCAGCCCGCGCCGCCCTGCCAAAAACAAAGGCGCGGATGGCTTCCACCATCCGCGCCCTGCCTCTCCACCACCTGCCTCCACCCCCCGGGGGCGGCTCAATCCGACAGCGGCGCTGCCATCGCGCACAGGTCCGCCACATCCAGAAGCCCGGCCCCGAACACGTCATCCGGCCCCTCTGCCCCGATGTCGCGCGCCCGTGACTTGAGCTCTTCTGCCACCTGCGCCGCCGTCAGCGTCGGGTTCTGCGACAACAGCACCGCCGCCGCCGCCGTCACGAAAGGCACCGCATAAGACGTCCCCGTCTTGCCCCGCGCCCCCCGGATCGACGTCGCGGCCAGAAGCCCAACCCCCGGCGCCGCCAGGTCAATATGCGCGCCCCGCTGCGCCCCGCGATAGACGCGCCCGCGCGCATCCACCGCCGTCACCGCAATCACCCCGGGATGCGCCGCAGGCCAGGCGGGCGGGGCGTCCGGCCCGGCATTGCCGGCCGCCGCCACGATCACCGCGCCCTCTGGCCCGGTCATCCGATCCAGCACCACCGTCAGCGCGTCATTCTCCGGCCCGGCCAGCGACAGGTTCATCACCCGCACCCCTTGCGCGCTCAGCACATCAAGGCCCCGCATCAGCGCGGTCACATCGGCGCGCTCGTCGCTGCCCGCTTTCGAGAACACATCCACCGCGATCACCTCCGCCTCGCGGATCAGCCCCGGCACGCGGCTTCCCTCCGTCCCGATCAACAGCGAGGCAACCGCCGTGCCATGAACCGCCGCCGAAGGATCCTGCCCCTCATCCGCCATACGCAGCACATCCAGCCGGGCGCCCGTCAGGATATCATGCTCGGCATTGACCCCGGTATCGATCATCCCCACCGGCAGCGACACGCGGCAGGTCTCGGACCGCTCCGCAGGCCACGAGATCAATTCCAGCGCCGGACAGTTCTCGGGCGCGCAGGCGGCCGCATCGGTCACAGCCTCGGCCTCCGCCTGGCCGGGGCGATAGAAATGGTTGAAATCCGCGTCCTCCCCCCCCGGCAGGGCGCGCACGCGCTCGCGCGCCGCCTCCAGCCCCAGCGCGGGCGGCACCCGCAGCCGCGTCACCGCCACCCCGAGGTTCTCTAGCTGCTGCTCGGCGATCAGCGTGAACCCCTCGCCCTGCAACTGGGCCAGTGTCTCGGGCGAAAGATCGGTCACCACCACTTCATCCGGCACGCGGACCGGGGGCGGCGGCGCTGCCGGGGCCGCGGCCCGCGGACGCTGCCCACGGCGCGAGAAATCCGTCCCGCCCCCACCCCCGGCACGGGCGCTGTCATCGTCGTCATCGTCATCATCATCGTCGTCGTCGCTGTCGTCGTCACTGTCGTCGCTGTCGTCGCCACCATCGTCCCCGCCATCATCCCCGCCGTCACTGTCCTGCGCCCAGGCCGCCCCACCGAGGGACGCCCCCTCAAGCGGCAGCAGCGACGGGGCAGGCACGATCAGCGTTGAAAGCAAAAGCGCGGCAAGCAGGCGATGGGTGACAGGCGGCATGGCGTTTCCAATGACGTAGGGCGTGACCGATTTTGCATCACAACGCGCGGCCGCGCTTCTTTATTCCACCGCTGGACATAAATTATCATATCAATAAGAAAAGGGGGCGGCAGGCACTCCGCCCACCGCCCCCCGTCCTCTTGCAGATCTTGCCCTCTTGCAGATCCTGCCGTCAGGCAAATCCCGCCCTCAGCCCACGCGATAATTCGGGCTTTCCCGCGTGATCTGCACATCATGGACATGGCTTTCCTTCAGCCCCGCCCCGGTGATCCGCACGAACTGGCACCGCGTCCGCATCTCGGCCACCGTCCGATTGCCGGTATAGCCCATCGCCGCCCGCAGGCCGCCCACCATCTGATGGATGACCGCCGCCGCGCTGCCCTTGTAGGGCACCTGCCCCTCGATCCCTTCGGGCACCAGCTTGTCGCTCGCCGCATCCTTCTGGAAATAGCGATCCGCCGATCCCCGCGCCATCGCGCCAAGACTGCCCATCCCGCGATAGGCCTTGAAGCTGCGCCCCTGCCACAGGATCACCTCGCCGGGGGATTCGTCCGTCCCCGCGATCGCGCTGCCCACCATCGCGCAGGACGCGCCCGCCGCAATCGCCTTGGCGAAGTCGCCCGAATACTTGATCCCGCCATCGGCGATCACCGGGATATCCCCCGCCGCGCGGGCCGCATCCATGATCGCCGTCAGCTGCGGCACACCCACCCCGGCCACGATCCGCGTCGTGCAGATGGACCCCGGCCCGATCCCCACCTTCACCGCATCCGCGCCCGCCCCGATCAGCGCGCGCGTGGCCTCGGCCGTGGCGACATTGCCCGCCACCACCTGCACGGTGTTGGACAGCGTCTTGATCCGCTCCACTGCGATCGCCACGCCCTCGCTGTGGCCATGCGCCGTGTCGATCACCACCATGTCGACACCGGCATCAATTAGTGCCTGGCTCCGCTCGAACCCCGCATCCCCCACGGTGGATGCCGCCGCCACGCGCAGCCGCCCCAGCTCATCCTTGCAGGCCTGCGGGTTCAGCACCGCCTTCTCGGTATCCTTCAGCGTCAAGAGACCCGTCAGCTTGCCCGTTCCATCCGTGACCAGCAGTTTCTCGATCCGCCGCGCCTTCATCAGGCTGATCGCCTGATCCCGGTCCACCGGTTCGCGCAGCACGGCCAGATTGTCTGCCGTCATCATCACCGAAACCGGGGTCCGGTCATCCTGCGCAAAGCGCATGTCACGGTTGGTCACGATCCCCAGCACGCGGCCCGCATCATCCACAACCGGAAAGCCCGTGATGTTGTAGCGCTCCATCAGCGCCTTGGCATCCGCAAGCGTCTGGTCAGGCGTCAGCGTGATGGGCTTGTAGACCACCCCGCTTTCGAACCGCTTCACCCGCCGCACTTCCGTGGCCTGCGCCTCGATATCCAGATTGCGATGGATCACCCCGATCCCGCCCGCCTGCGCCATGGCAATCGCCATCCGCGCCTCGGTCACCGTGTCCATCGCGCTCGACAAAAGCGGGATGTTCATGCGGATGGATTTGGTGACGAATGTCGTCGTGTCCGCCTCGCTCGGCAGCACGCTCGACGCGGCCGGAACCAGAAGGACATCATCAAAGGTAAGCGCCTCGCGAATCTCCATCACCGTCTCCGTGGGAATGTCCGTTTGGCGGTTCCCCATTTCACGCGCGCCGCAGGGATGCAAGGGCAATTCCCGGGCAATTCCCTGCCAAGGCCCCGGCTCCCGCCCCCTTGCACCCTCTCCGCCCCCGTGCAGAGTGTCGGGCCACAGCAACAGGAGGGCCCCTTGCGCGTCGCCATCGTCGAAAACACCCGCGTCACCCATCACGGACAGGTGGGCATCGCCCTGCACGAGGCGGCCGCAACCATCGACCTCTACAAACCCTTCGCCGATGGCCGCCTGCCCGAACCGGGCAGCTTCGATGCGCTTGTCGTCTTTGGCGGCGAACAATCCGCCCGCGATGACCACAGCCACCCCTACCTGCCCGCGCTGGCCCAACTCATGCGCGACAGCGGGGCCGCGGGGCACGCCGTCCTCGGCATCTGCTTGGGCTCGCAACTTCTGGCCCGCGGCCTTGGCGCCGAAAACCACCTCGGCACCGCGCCGGAATTCGGCTGGTGCGATGTCACGCTCACCGCAGCGGGGCGCGCCGACCCCGTGCTGTCGCACCTGCCCGCCACCTTCCCAATCTTCCAGTGGCACTCCGACACCTTCACCCTGCCCGAAGGCACCACCCATCTGGCCACGTCCGCCGTCGCCATGAACCAGTGCTTCCGCCTGAACCGCGCGACCTATGCGATGCAGTTCCATTTCGAGGCATCGCGCAGCGTGGTGGCCGACTGGAACCGCCAGTTCCCCGAGGCGGTGGAACGCAACCACCCCGGCTGGCTGGACCGCCACCATCCCGAACGCGCCCCCACCGTCGGCCCGCAGGCCGATGCCGCGGGCCTTGCCATCGCCCGGGCCTGGGTCGCGCTCATCTGACCCGCACAGCGGAATTTGACAAAAATTCCGCGCCGTTTTCTGACACAGAGAACGCCGCCCACCGTGGAACCTCGGAAAGACCCCGCTCAAGCCCCGGAATTTGCGTCAAATTCCGTCGCGAAATCTGCGTCAGATTTCGCCCCCTCTCACGCCTCCGCCGCATGGGTGCGCGCCGCCAACTGCCCGCTTCCCCACAGCGTCACCACCCGCCACGCGATCACCGGCACCACCGCCAGCACCAGAACCAGCACCACCATCCCCGCCACCTCGAACCCCGTCACGAACAGGGCGGCGGCATAGGCCGCCACGGGAAAAGTGAAAGCCGCCCACATCGCGCTGAACCCCGCCTCAAGCACCCAGCGGGCCGACACCACCAGCAGCGCCACGATCCCCGTCGCGATCGCCAGCGCCACCATCGGCAGAACCGGCACGCCGCCTTGCGTCCCCGTGACGGCCAGCAGCGCCGCCGGCGCGACATGCACGGCCAAAAGCGGGCGCAGCGGCGCAGGCGGGATGCGCCGCGCCAGTTGCACCGCGCTTACGCCCCAGATCACCACCGCCACCGCGCCACAGACCCAGAACAGCGCCAGCCCCAGCACAGGCCAGCCCACCCCCGGCGCGGCAAGGCCCCCCAGAATGAACCCCACAAAACTCAGATGCCAGCCGGGATTGACCCCGCGCCCCTCCGGCGGCAGGGCCAGCAGCACCCGGATCGTCAGAACCGCCAGCGCCAGATGCGCCAGCAGCGCCGCCACAAGCACCACCCGCGCGCCGCCCACCGCAAAGGGCGCCAGCGCCGCCGCAAGGGCCATCCCGCCCATGCTCGCCGCCGCCAGACCCATCCGCCCCGGCAACACCCGCAGATCGTCCAGAAGGACCGATCCCCGCCGCGCCATCTTGGCCCCATAGGCCAAGATGGCAAAGGCCCACAGACCCGCCACCGCCCCCAGCACAATCTCGGCCACTCCCCCCGGCAGCCCCGCCGCCGCAAGCCCCCGCCGCAGCGCAAGGCCCAGGCCGAACAGACCAAGGATCGCGGGAAACACCGCAGGCGGCATCCGCGCGAAAGGCGGCGCCTTTCGCGGCGGAAATTCCGGTGGCGGATAGATCTTCGGTCGCGGTCGCGCGCGCTCTGTCATGCCGGAAAGCCCCCCATCTTCCGCCCGCACCCTAGCGGTCGCGAAAGGCGCAGGCAAATCCCCCGCCCCTCACAGCAGATAGGGAAACCAATCCGCGCGCAGCCTGTCCCCCGGCTGCATCCCATGGCCCGGAAATGGCGGCGAGGTCGGCCCCGGCCGCGCCACATAGCGCGCATCATCCCCCACCAGCCGCAGGCTGAAGGCCCGCCGCCGCGTCGTGCTCGTATTGCCCCGCGCGCCATGCAGCGTGCGATAATGGAAGGCCACCGCATCGCCCGGCTCCATCTCCCATTCCAGCACCCGCATCCCTTCCGCCTCCGGGTCGGGAACCGGCATGTAATCGCCCGCCTCCGGGTAGAAATCCGTCTCGCTCATCCAGCGCGTGGGCAGCACGTCCTTCTCCCAAAGATGGCTTCCCGCCACACAGCGCAGGCTCGCCTCGCGCACCGGGTCCAGCGGCACCCAGAAGGAAACCGTCTGCCGCCCCTCGACGAAATAGTAAGGCCCGTCCGTATGCCATGGCGTGGCCTTGGTGGTGCCGGGCTCCTTGACCAGCACATGGTCGTGGAACAGCTGCACCCGCTCCGATCCCATCAGCCGCGCCGCCGCCGCCGCCGCGCCGGACGCGCGGATCACCTGCTCGAATTCCCCGATACGGGTCCAGTTGCAGTAATCGTCAAAGAACCGCCCCGCCTCGCCCGGCTTCAGCGTCGCCATCACCTGCGCGCTGGGCTCGGCCATGTTGCGCTCCACGCCTGCCCGCAACACCTTCACCCAATCGGCAAACAGCCCCTTCACCAGCACGACCCCATCCCGCTGATAGGCCGCGACCATCTCATCCGTCACCATCGCACCGCTCCGCTGCTATCCTCTCTCGACAACTGCCACGCCCCGGCGATAGCTTCCAATAATATGTTCCGATACCAGTCATAGGCCCATGATCCCCACCACCCTCCGCCAGATCGAATACGCCACCGCCACCGCCCGCTGCGGCGGCGTCACTGCGGCGGCCGAGGCGCTGAACGTCTCGCAACCCGCCCTCTCCGTCGCCCTCGCCCAGCTCGAACAGACGCTGGGCCAGCCCCTGTTCCTCCGCCGCCCCGGTGGCCGCATCACGCCCACCGCCTTCGGGCGCGGCTGGCTGGCCGAGGCGCAGGCCCAGCTGGACGCCCTCTCCCGCCTCATGTCGGGTGAAACCCCCGCCGCGCCGGTGCGGCTGGCCTGTTTCGAAGACCTCGCCCCCACGCTCCTCGCGCCCCTTCTGCGCAAACTCGCAACTGCGGCCCCCGACATCCGGCTTGAACCCGCCGTCCTGTCCTTTGAATCCATCGCAGAAGGCCTGCGTCAGGGCCGCGTCGATCTCGCCCTCACCTGGGATCTCGGCCTCGACAGCCTGACGGAAAAGACCGTGCTGATGCAGGTCGCCCCCCATGCCGTGATCGCCACCGACCACCCCCTCCTGCGCATGGCCAAGCGCGGCCTTACGCTCGAGGCCCTGTCGGAATACCCCCTCATCCTCGCCGATCAGGGCCTCTCGCTCGGCCATATGCGCGCGCTCTTCACCGCGCGCGGCCTGCCCTTCCAGATCGCCCACCGCACCGCCACGCTCGATCTGATGCGCAGCTTCGCGGCCAATGGCCTCGGCGTCGGGATCAGCTACACCCGCCCCCATGGCCGCCGCAGCCAGGATGGCGCGCGCCTCGCCACCCTGTCCATCACCGATGCCGGAACCGAACCCGTCATCCTTGCCCGCATGGCAGGCAACACCCTGCACCCGCCCGCCGCACGGCTGGCCGACCTGATCCCCGGCCTGCTGATCCAATCCGACCCCGACCAGACCGAAACGGACACCTGACCCCATGACTGGCAACACCTATGACACGGGCCGCCTGAACCTGCCCTTCGTCGGCATCTCCACCTTCGGCAAACGCCCCTATGTGGCCGACTGGTCCGCCATCGACGCCGATATCGCCATTCTCGGCGCGCCCTTCGATTTCGGCACCCAGTTCCGCGCGGGCGCCCGCTTCGGGCCACGCGCGGTGCGCGAAGCCTCCACCCTCTTCTCCTTCGGCCATGCCGGGGCCTATGACCACGAAGATGACTGCACCTATCTCGGCCCCGATGTGCGCATCGTGGATATCGGCGATGCCGACATCGTCCACACCGATACCGAAACCAGCCACGCCAATATCGAAACCGGCGTCCGCGCCATCCTCAAGGCCGGCGCCCTGCCCGTGACGATCGGGGGCGATCACAGCATCAACATCCCCTGCATCCGCGCCTTTGATGATCAGGGTCCGATCCACATCCTGCAGATCGACGCCCATCTCGATTTCGTGGATATCCGCCATGGCGTCCGCCACGGCCACGGCAACCCGATGCGCCGCGCGGCGGAACGGCCCTACGTCACCGGCATCACCGCGCTCGGCATCCGCAATGTCTCCTCCACCACCAAGGAAGGCTATGACGCCGCCCGCGCCATGGGCGACGACATCCTGTCGGTCCGCCAGGTCCGCAAACTGGGGCCCGCGGCCACTGCCGCCCGCATCCCCCCCGGCGCCCGGGTCTATGTCACCATCGACATTGATGGCTTCTGCCCCTCCATCGCGCCCGGCACCGGCACGCCCAGCCATGGCGGCTTCCTGTACTACGAGGTGCTCGAAATCCTCCAGAAGGTTGCCCAGAGCCATGACATCGTGGGGATAGACCTGGTCGAGGTTGCCCCCGATTACGACCGGGACGGCACCACCGCCATCCTCGCCGCCCAAGTTCTCTTGAACTTCCTCGGCTTCATCTTCCACGCCCGCGCAAAGCGAGGGTGAGCCAAACCAAAAGGGCAGGACCAAGCGCCCTGCCCCTTCATCTTGGCCCAAATACCCAAGAACGCACCCCATCCGCAAAGGCTGCGGCTGGCAGGACATCTCCCATGCCCGCGCTCACCGATAAAGCAGCGATTCCCCGTTCGCAAAGAGATGCACCTTGTGCGCCGCCGCCGACAGCGTCACCGTCTTGTGGCGCAGATCGGCATGGATGCCGGGCAGCTTTGCCACCACCTGCGCCGCGTCCCCCTGCCGCTTGAAGTAAAGCAGCGTCACCTCGCCCAAGGCCTCGGTGATCTCCACCTCGCCGGTGAACATACCCTCTTCAGGGGTTTCCAGAAAATCCTCGGGCCGCACGCCCACATTCACCCGCAACCCCATGTCAGAGGCTTCCGTCGGCACCGATGACCGCGCGATCCCGCCATTGTCCAGCCGCACCACCGTCTGCGCCCCGGTCGCGATCACCTGCCCGGGCAAAAGGTTCATCGCCGGGCTGCCGATGAACTGCGCCACGAACTCGTTCCGCGGCCGCTCATACAGTTCCAGCGGCGCCCCCACCTGGCTGATCCCGCCGCCTGCCAGCACCACGATGCGGGATGCCAGCGTCATCGCCTCCACCTGATCATGGGTCACATAGATCATCGTGGAATTTGGCATCTGCTCCTTCAGCTGCGCGATCTCGATCCGCGTCGCCACCCGCAGCGCTGCGTCCAGATTCGAAAGCGGCTCGTCAAAGAGATAGACCTTGGGATCGCGCACGATCGACCGCCCGATCGCCACCCGCTGCCGCTGCCCACCCGAAAGCGCCTTGGGCAGACGGTCCAGATAGGGGGTCAGCTGCAGGATCTTCGCGGCCTTCTCCACCGCCGCATTGATCTCGGCCGCGCTCTTCTTCGCGATCTTCAGGGCAAAGGCCATGTTGTCCCGCACCGTCATGTGCGGGTACAGCGCGTAAGACTGGAACACCATCGCAATGCCGCGCTGGGCGGGCGGTATGTCGTTCATCCGCACCCCGTCGATGGAAAAGTCGCCCCCCGTGATCCGCTCCAGCCCCGCGATCATCCGCAAAAGCGTCGATTTCCCACAGCCCGAGGGGCCGACAAACACGATCAATTCGCCCGTCTTGATATCAAGGTTGATGTCACGCAGGACACGCACCTCGCCATAGGCCTTCTCGACATTGACCAGCTTCAGATCCGCCATGCCCGTCCCTCCCCCTCAAACCTTCTTCACGATGGCACAGCCCCATCCGGGCAATTCCACCCCATTGCCTACGGGCGCGATGCTCCCCACGGCTTCCCCGATCCGCTCCCAATGCCCCGCAGGCAGCGCCACCCGCGCCGGGGCCTCGCCCAGATTGAAGGCGCAGAAAATCTCGCTCCCGCCCGACCGGGTGAAACTGAACACATCCCCCTCGGCCCGCCAGCCCGTCATCCGGCCCCGGGCAAAGGTCAGATGCCCCCGCCGAAAGGCCAGCAGGCTGCGGTAATGGTGCAGCATGGATCCCGGCTCCGCCTCCTGCGTCGCCACGGCCAGCGGGCGATGCGGCGCCGTCACCGGCAGCCACGCGCGCTCGGCGCTCGAGAATCCGCAAAGCCCGTTATCCGTGACCCAAGGCATCGGCGTCCGGCACCCGTCGCGCCCCTTGAACTCCGGCCAGAACTCGATCCCGTAAGGATCCTGCAACTCCTCAAAGGCGATCTCGGCTTCCGGCAGCGCCAGTTCCTCGCCCTGATACAGGCAGACCGACCCGCGCAGACACATCAGCATCGTCGCGTAAACCCGGGCAGCAGCGTCCGAAAGCCCCCAGCGCGTCACATGGCGCACGGTATCGTGGTTCGAATAGGCCCAGCAGGGCCAGGCATCCGGCGCCGCCGCCGCCAGCCGATCGAACACCGCCGCCGCCGACCGCGCCGTCAACCGCGCCGGTTGCAGCATCTCGAACGGATAGCACATCTGCACCTTGTCCCCGCCCGAGGTATATTCGGCCATGATCTCCAGCCCCCGCTGGGCATCGCCCACCTCGCCCACCGCCGCCGCGCCAAAAGGCTCCAGCACCGCGCGGAATTTCCGCAGGAAATCAAGGTTTTCCGGCTGGTTTTTCGAGAACAGATGCAACTGGTGGTTATAGGGGTTCACGCTGGGCGCGATACTGTCATTGCGCAACTCGGGCGGCAGCGCGGGATTGTCCCGCAAATACTTGTCAGCAAAATAGAAATTGATCGTATCCAGCCGGAACCCGTTCACCCCCCGCGCCAGCCAGAACCGCGCCACATCCAAAAGCGCCTCCTGCACCGGCGCGTGATGCAGGTTCAGGTCCGGCTGGCTGGTCAGGAAGTTGTGCAGATAATATTGCTGCCGCCGCCCGTCCCATTGCCACGCCGACCCGCCAAAGACCGACAGCCAGTTGTTGGGCGCCGTCCCGTCGGGCTTCGGCTCCGCCCAGACATACCAATCCGCCTTGGCATTGCCCCGGTCCTTCCGGCTTTCCCTGAACCAAGGATGCTGGTCACTGGTATGCGACAGCACGAGGTCGATCATCACCTTCAGACCCAACTCGCGCGCCTGCGCCACTACCCGGTCGAAATCGGCCAGCGTCCCGAACATCGGATCGACGTCGCAATAGTCGCTCACGTCATAGCCGAAATCCTTCATCGGGCTGGTGAAGAACGGGCTGATCCAGATCGCATCCGCCCCCAGCCCCGCGATATGCGGCAGCCGCTCCACGATGCCGCCCAGATCGCCCACCCCGTCGCCATTGCTGTCCTGAAAGCTGCGGGGATAGATCTGATAGATCACCGCGCCCCGCCACCAGTCGGCATCCCCGCCGATCACATCTGTCATCGTCCTGTCTTTCTCACTTCACCGATCCGGCCAACAAGCCGCGGACCAGATATTTCTGCATGGCGAAGAACACCGCCAACGGCACCGCGATGCTGATGAAGGCCGAAGCCGCAAGGATTTCCCAATCCCCGCCGCGCGATCCCATCAACTCCTTCAACTGCCCCGTCATCACCAACTGATCCTGCGTCGATCCCAGAAAGACCAGCGCCACCAGCAGGTCGTTCCACGTCCATAGGAACTGAAAGATCGCAAAGGACGCCAGGGCCGGGAAAGACAGGGGCAGGATGATCTTCAGGAAAATCTGGAAATCCGTCGCCCCATCCACCCGCGCGCTCTCGATGATGTCGCGCGGCAACCCGGCCATGTAGTTGCGCAAGAGGTATATCGCCAAGGGCAGGCCAAAGGCCGTATGCGCCAGCCATATCCCCAGATAGCTCTTCCCGATCCCCGCCTTCAGATGCAATTGCAACAGCGGGATCAGCGCCAGCTGCAACGGCACCACCAAAAGCCCCACCACAGCCGCAATCAGCAGCGCCCGCCCGGGAAAATCCATCCATGCCAGCGCATAGGCCGCGAAAGCCGCCACAAGGATCGGGATCACCGTCGCCGGGATCGACACCGTCAACGTGTTCAGAAACCCGCGCCCCAGCCCTTCGGCATTCAGAACGCGCGCGAAATTCTCGGTCGTGAAGGTCGGCGGCTGGGTCGTGGTCACAAAGATGCGCTCGCCCCGCGTCCCTTCGAACGGCGTGGCCGAGGTCAGCCGATAGCTGCCATCCTCCGCCACCGTCAGCTCATAGCCGTCATTCGTCTGCGCCACCTCGCCCGCCGCAAAGGCCCCCGGCTCGCGCGAGGTGATGCCAAAGGCGCTCACCACCCCGCCACCGCCCTCGAACACATTGCCCGCGATCACGAACAGCCCGCCCTCCTGCACCGCCGTATCCGGGGCGCCCGCGCGGTATTGCATCGTGGCCTCCTGCGGGAATACCGACTGCCACCACCCCGATGACAGGATCTGATCCCGGTCCCGGAACGATGACACCAAAAGCCCGAAGGTCGGGATCGTCCAGAGCAGCACCAGCGCCACCGCGCACAGGTTCACCAGCCACGTCAGGCTCGACCTCTGGCCAACGATATTGTCCATCAGCGCATCTCCCTGCGGGCGTTCCGGATGTTCCAGATCATGATCGGCAACACCAGAAGCATGATCACGATGGCAATGGCCGAGGCGCGGCCGCTGTCCTGCCCGCGCACCAGCCAGTCATACATGTAATTGCCAAGGACCTGCGTCCCCCACTGCCCATTGGTCATGGTCAGCACGATGTCGAACACCTTCAGCACCGTGATGGTGATCGTTGTCCAGACGACAAGGATCGTCCCCCAGATCTGCGGCACCTTGATCTTGAAGAACAACTGCAGGGGCGATGCGCCGTCCAGAATGGCCGCCTCCACCGTCTCTTCCGGGATGCCCCGCAACGCGGCAGACAGGATCACCATGGCAAAGCCCGTCTGGATCCAGATCAGCACCACCATCAGCAGGAAGCTGTTCACGATCTCATGCGTCAGCCACGTCTCGGGCGCGCCGCCAAAGGCCTCCACGATCGCGTTCAACAGGCCGATCTGGTTCTGCCCCTCGGGGCGGAAATCATAGACGAACTTCCAGATCACCGACGCGCCGACAAAGGAAATCGCCATCGGCATGAAGATCATGGCCTTGGCGAAATTGCCCCAGCGGATGCGGTCCGTCACCGCCGCCGCCACCAGCCCGAAAAAGGTGGAAAAGGCCGGCACCACGATCAGCCACAGGATGTTGTTGCGCATCGACTCGATGAATTTCGGGTCGTTCACCATCCACACATAGTTGTCGGCGCCCACGAAGCGCTGGCCCCCCGCATCCATGACCGACAGGTAGATCGACCAGAACAGCGGATAGACCAGATACAGCGCCAGCAGGATCAGCGCAGGCAAGAGAAACAACCAAGGCCTGATCGCATTGGCCCGGTTGATGTTGCGGCTGATATTGGGGCCTGACGCCGGAAACAGCCGGTCCAGCAGAAGGTTGCTCGCAAAGAAATAAAGCAGGCACCCCCCCACCCCGATGACGATGGTCGTCGCCGCGCCGAAGAACTGTTCCATCTCTCAGACCCCCTCCCAAGGCGCCCAGATATCCGTGCCCGCGCACAGGCCGCCGCCGTCAGGGGGCCGCAGCGCGCACAGGCACAAGGGGAAAGGCCCGCCGCACCCCGCGGCGGGCCGATCCTGCGTTACTGTATGGAATCCCAGGTGGACTGGATCGAATCCGCCACCTCCTGCGCCGAGGCACCGCCCACGAAATCGACCATGCCCGTCCAGAACACGCCCGCCCCCACGCCGCCCGGCATAAGGTCCGATCCGTCAAAGCGGAACGTCGTCGCATTCAGCAGGATGTCGCCCATCTTCTTCAGCGTCGGATCGCCATAAAGATCGGTATTCACCCCCTTATGCGGCGTCAGGAACCCGGTCTGGTTCATCCAGACCTCATGCGCGATGGGCGTGGTCAGGAATTCGATGAAGGCGCGGCCCGCTTCCGATTCCTTCATCAGACCCATGGTCGTGCCGGCACCCAGCACCGGCTGACCCAGATCCTGCTCGGCGAAGGCGGGGAAGTAGAAGAAATCCGCATCCTCCCCGATCACCGTGCCTTCGGGGAAGAAGGACGGGATGAACGACGCCTGACGGTGCATGTAGCATTGCGGCGGCGAGGTGAACAAACCCTTCGGGCTGTCCCGGAAATCGGTCGAGGCCACCGAACCCGCCCCGCCCGACACATAGGCATCGGTCTTGGCGAAGGCACCGAACTGCTCGATCGCGTTCACCACGATCGGATCGTTGAACTTCAACTCGTTCGACACCCACTTGTCATAGTTCTCGGGCGTGGTCGTGCGCAGCATCATGTCCTCGACCCAGTCGGTCGCAGGCCAGCCCGTCGCCCCGCCAGACCCCAGCCCGATGCACCACGGCACGCCACCATCGGCCACGATCTGATCGGTCAGCGCCTTCAGCTCCTCCATCGTGGAGGGCACTTCATACCCGGCATCCTCGAAATTCTCCGGCACATACCAGACCAGCGACTTCACATCGACCTTGTAGAAGAACCCAAAGGTCCCCACCGCCCCGTCCGCGCCGGGGAAGGTGACCAGATCCACCCAGGATTGCCCGGCGGCATAGTTGTCCTTGGTCCATTGCACGATCTCGGGCGACATGGGCAGCACCTGCCCCTTCGCCGCCATGCCGCGCACCAGCCCTGGCTGCGGAAAAACCGCCACATCGGGCGGCGATCCGGCCTCGGCGTCGATGACCACCTGCTGCTCAAACCCCTCCGCGCCGATATACTCCACATCCGCCCCGGTCGCGGCCTCGAAATAGGCGATCACGCTCTCAAACAGCGCCTGGTCCACGCTCAGCCACGGCCCCAGCACGGTGATCCGCTGGCCATCCAGATTATACTTCTCGTCAAAGGCGGCGTAGCTGTCCCAGTTGAACGCGCCCTCGCCGATCGGAAACTTCAAATCCTGTGCCGACGCGCCGCCGGACACAAGCGCAAGCGCCGCAGCGCCCGCGAGATACCTCGCCTTCATCTTAACCTCCCGATTCCCCGCCCTCTTGCGGGGCTTTAGCCAATCTCGGTCAGAATCGATTTCAAACCGCTTTGGATGCGAAAGACTTGCCCATCCCCTTGTTCAAGTCAATCCAAAGCGCAGCCCGAACAGGCATCGGCGGCCTCTGGCAGCCACTGGATAAAGCATTCGGCCCCGCCGCCTGCGCCGTTAATCTTTGACCTTGACACACCGCTTGTCTAACCTGCGCCCCGATTGAAACCGTTTTGGATGCGCGCGCTGCCATGAACCTCAAGGAACTGGCCACGAAGCTGGGCCTCTCGCCCACGACCGTCAGCCGCGCCCTCAACGGCTACCCCGAGGTGAACGAGGCCACGCGCGAACGCGTCATGGCCGCGGCCAAGCGTCACAACTACCGCCCCAACACCCGCGCGATCCGCCTTGCCACGGGGCGCGCGCTGGCGGTGGGCCATGTCATCCCCCTCGCCACCCGGCACGAAATCGTGAACCCCATCTTCGCCGATTTCATCGCCGGCGCGGGCGAAACCTATTCCCGCAACGGCTATGACATGATCCTCTCCGTCGTCCCTGACGAGGCCGAAGAACAGGCCTATCGCGACCTGAAATCCCGCGGCAGCGCCGATGGCGTGATCCTGCACGCCCCCCGCATGAACGACCCCCGCATCCCGCTCCTGCACGAAATCGGCCTGCCCTTCGTGGTCCACGGCCGGGCGACGGGGGCCGAACTGCCCTATTCTTGGGTGGATGTGAACAACCGCCGCGCCTTCCAGCGCGCGACCGAATTTCTGCTCGACCTCGGCCATGCCCGCATCGGCCTTGTGAACGGGCTCGAATTCATGGATTTCGCCATCCGCCGCCGCACCGGCTATGTCGATGCGCTGGCCGGGCGGGCCATGCCGATCGACCCCGCGCTGATGTCATCCGACGAGATGACGGAAATCTCGGGCTACCGCGCCGCCTCTGCCATGCTCGATGCGCCCGCGCCCCCCACGGCCTTCCTCGTCGCCTCCATGATCTCCGGCATGGGCGTGCGCCGCGCCATAGAAGAGCGCGGCCTGAAACTTGGCCGCGACATCTCGGTCATCATCCATGACGATGATCTGTCCTACATGAAGAACGGCGGCGACGTGCCGATCTTCACCGCCACCCGCTCCTCCGTGCGCGACGCGGGCCGCATCGCGGCCGAGATGCTGCTCTCCCTCATCGCCCAGCCCGGCGCAGGCCCCGAACACCGCCTGCTCGAGGCCGAGTTGATCATCGGCCAATCCACCGGCCCGGCCCCCCGCTCTCCTGCCCCCAAGGTCTGACATGCCCCTGTCCCGGTTCGACTTCCCCGAAGGCTTCCTGTTCGGGGCCGCCACCGCCGCCTATCAGATCGAAGGGTCGCGCTTTGGCGGCTGTGGCCCCTGCCATTGGGACACTTTCGCCGCGACCCCCGGCAACGTCCTGCGCGCCGACGATGGCGCCACCGCCTGCGACCATATCCATCACTGGCCCGCCGATCTCGATCTCCTCCGCGCGGCCAATATGGATGCCTACCGCTTCTCCACCTCATGGGCGCGCGTCATGCCCGATGGCGCGACGGTCAACCCCGAGGGCCTCGCCTTCTACGACCGTCTGGTGGACGGGATGCTGGAACGCGGGCTCAAACCCTTCCAGACGCTCTACCACTGGGAACTGCCCTCCGCGCTGGCCGACAAGGGCGGCTGGACGAACCGCGACACCTGCCACCGCTTCGCCGATTTCGCCGAAACCATCACCCGCCGCCTGGGCGATCGCGTGGCCTCCATCGCCACGATCAACGAACCCTGGTGCGTGGCCTGGCTTTCGCATTTCCTGGGCCACCACGCGCCCGGCCTGCGCGACATCCGCGCCGCCGCCCGCGCCATGCACCACATCCTGCTCGCCCATGGCCTTGCCGTGGAACGCCTGCGCGGCATGGGCCAGCCCAACCTCGGGATCGTGCTGAACTTCGACTATTGCCAACCCGCCTCGGACACGGCGCAGGACGTGCAGGCCGCCGCACGCGCCGATGGCATCTTCAACCGCTGGTTCATCGAAGCCATCACCCGCCGCAGCTATCCCGACATCGTGCTCGAAGGCCTCGCCCCCCACATGCCCGCCAACTGGCAGGATGACATGGCCCTCATCGGCCAGCCACTGGATTGGCTGGGGATCAACTACTACACCCGCCACATCCAACAGCACGTCCCCGGCGCGCCATGGCCCGCCACGCGCGATGTGACCGGCCCCCTGCCCAAGACGCAGATGGATTGGGAAATCTACCCCGACGGCCTGCACCATTTCCTCACCCGCATGGCGCGCGATTATGTGGGCGACCTGCCGCTCTATGTCACCGAAAACGGCATGGCCAATGCCGACCACCCCGACATCCCCGACACAATCCGCGAAGACTTCCTCTTCGCCCACCTCGCCGCCACCAAACGCGCCATCGCCGACGGCGCCAATGTGCGGGGCTTCTTCTACTGGTCGCTTCTGGACAATTACGAATGGGCGTTCGGTTACGAAAAGCGCTTCGGCCTTGTCCATGTCGACTTCACCACCTTGAAGCGCACCCCGAAAACCTCCTATCACGCCCTCGCCCGCGCGCTGGCGCGGAACGACTGATCCCGACCTCGACGGAGCGCAACATGACCCTCGCCATCCTCGCCGATATCGGCGGCACGAATACAAGGGTCGCCCTTGCCGATGGCACCACCGTGCGCGCCGACAGCGTCGCGCGCTATTCCAACGCCGAATACAAGGCCCGCGGTCAGGACATCGCCCATATCCTGCGCGACTACCTCACCACCACGGGCGCGCGCCCCGATGGCGTCTGCGTCGCCGCCGCAGGGCCGGTGCAGGACGGCGTGGCAAGCATGACCAACCTCGACTGGGTGATGGATGGCGCCAAACTCGGCGCCGCCACCGGCGCTGCCCGCGTGGCGCTTCTGAACGATCTGCAAGCGCAGGGCCATGCCTTGGGCCATATCGCGCCCGCCAACCTGCGAACCATCATCCCCGGCCCTGCCCAACCGGCGGCGCCCATGCTGGTCGTGGGTCTCGGCACCGGGGTCAACGCCGCCCCCGTCCACGGGCAGGGCGCCGCCCGCGTCGTGCCGCCTTCGGAATGTGGCCATGTCAACATGCCCGTCCGCAGCGAAGAAGACCTCCACCTCCTCCGCTTCATCGAGGCACGCCTCGCCGCACAGGGCGATGTCGCCCATTGTGGCGTGGAAGAGGTGCTCGCCGGGCGCGGGCTTGCCAACCTGCACGCCTTCGCCGCCCATCAGGCGGGCCAGCCCGGCGGCCTCACCTCGGCCGAGGTTCTGGCCGCCCTCGCCGCCGAAGACCCGGTCGCCATCCACGCCGCCGCGCTCTACACCCGCATCCTCGCGCAGGTGCTGGCCGATCTCGCCCTCATCCACCTGCCCTATGGCGGCATCTTCCTGATCGGCGGAATGTCCCGCGCCATGACCCCGCATTTCCCCCGCTTCGGCCTGACGGAAACCTTCCGCGAAGCCCGCCGCGTGGACCTGTTGCAGAAGGATTTCTCCGTCACCGTGGTGGAAGACGACTTCGCCGCCCTCACCGGCTGCGCGGCCTTCCTTCACGCCACCACCGCCTGATCCCGCTTTGGCAACAGAAAGGGGGGCCGTCTGCCCCCCTCGCCGCATCCGCGGCTCACCCCCCGAGGATTTTTTTGCAACGGGGAATGCAAGGCAGCGTATCGGCGCTATCCCGGAAGCCGCTCCTTCAGGAATTGCAAGGTCACGCCCAACCCATCCGGCGCGATCCCGTGGCCTGTGCCTTCCATGACATGGCCAAAGGTCTCGAACCCCGCCGCCACCAGCGCCTCTCCCGCCTTGCCCATATCGGCAAAAGGCACCACCGGATCCTGATCCCCATGCACCAGCAGCACCGGCGGCCTGACCACAGCCTCCGCCGCCAGCAGTTCCGGCACCAGCAGCCGACCCGAGATGGCCACCACCCCCGCCACAGCCGCCGCCCGGCGCGGGGCCACATGCAGGCTCATCATCGCCCCTTGCGAAAACCCCACCAGCGCCATCGCCTCCGGCCCCAGCCCCTCTTCCGCCAGTCGGGCATCGAGAAAATCGTTCAGCAGACGGACAGATCCCGCCATCCCCTCCCGCGCCGCCTCTTCCGAAGACCCGTCCAGCCACGGGATCGGAAACCACTGATAGCCAAAGGGATTGCCCACACAGCGCTGCGGCGCATCCGGCGCGACAAAGACCGTATCGGGCAGATGCGGCGCCAGCGCGTCGCCCAGCCCCAGAAGGTCCGCCCCATCCGCCCCATAACCATGCACGAACACGACAAGGGACCGCGCCGCCCCGCCCCCCGCCGCCGCCTTCCGCCCGAATGTCAAACCGCTCACCGGATGCCCTCCCGTTCCTTCGCCACCCGGTAGTAGGCCCACAAAAGCCGCGCCGCAACCGCCCGCCACGGCGACCACGCCTCTGCCATGGCCCGCAGCGCCCGCTCCGAAGGCCGCGCCTCCAGCCCGAACAGCAGCCGCGCCGCCTCCTGCAGCGCCAGATCGGCCGGCGCAAAGACATCCGCCCGCCCAAGCGCGAACATCGCATAGATCTCCGCCGTCCAGCGCCCGATCCCCGGCACCGCCACCAGCACCGCCACCACCTCTTCGTCGGGCAGGTCGCGCAGCGCAGCAAAGTCGATCTCCGCCCGCGCCAGTGCCTGCCCGTAACGCGCCTTCTGCCGCGACAGGCCCGCCGCCCGCAGCGCCGCGTCCGACGCGGCGGCCATGGCACCCGGATCACACAGCCCCGCCGCCTCCAGCCGCGCCCAGATCGCATTGGCCGAGGCGACCGAAACCTGCTGGCTCACGATCGCCGACAACAGCGCGCGGAACCCATCCTCCCGCCGCCGCAACGGCAAGGGCCCGGTCAGCGCCAGCGCCGCCGCAAAACGCGGCTCCCGCCCCGCCAGCCACGCCGCCCCTTCCGCCACACAGGCCTCAGTCCGGATGATCCGCCCCACCGCCATCTCGCCCCCCTGAACCGCCCCTTCACCTTGGCCCAAAAACCCCCGCCCCCGCCAGCCACCTCGCACCACGCCGCGCCATCCAGAACCAGTACGCCGCGCGGGGGGACCGCCGTCCCCCCGCACCCCCACCTCACACGTGCCACCCTCGCGCCCGGGTCACACAACCCCGCCACACCCAACCGCCCCTTCACCTTGGCCCAAATACCCCTGCCCCCACCAGCCACCCCACACCACGCCCGGCCCTCCAAGACCGGCAGGGGGGTCCCGGGGGGACAGCCGTCCCCCCGCCCCCCTCATTTCGCACTTGCCGCCGCCACGGCAAAGCGTAACCCTCTCCGCCATGACCGACAGCGCCGCCCCAACCGACCGCACCGCCCGACGCAACGTCCTCGTCCTCGTCGCCGCACAGGCCATCCTCGGCGCGCAGATGCCGATGATCTTCACCGTGGCAGGGCTCGCAGGCCAATCCCTCGCCCCCAATGCCTGCTGGGCCACCCTTCCCATCAGCGCCGCCGTCATCGGCTCCATGCTGACCGCCACCCCCATCTCCGCCCTCATGCAGCGCCATGGCCGCCGCGTGGGTTTCGCCATCGGCGCGCTGGGCGGGGGCATCGGCGGCGCGCTTGGCGCCTATGCGCTGTCCACGGCCAGCTTCACCCTCTTCGTCCTCGCCGCCTTCTTCACCGGCATCTACATGTCGGCCCAAGGCTTCTACCGCTTCGCCGCCGCCGACACCGCATCCGACGCCTACCGCCCCAAGGCCATCTCGCTCGTCATGGCGGGGGGCCTTCTCTCGGCCATCGTCGGCCCGCAACTCGTCAAACTCACGGCCGAGGCGATGGTGGTGCCCTTCCTCGGCACCTATCTCGCCATCATCGCGCTGAACGGCGTGGGTGTCTTCCTCTTCACCCTGCTCGACATCCCCAAACCCCGCCCCGCCACGGCAGACAGCCCCAGGGGCCGCAGCCGGGGCGAACTCATCCGCACCCCCGCCATCGCCGTGGCGATGATCTGCGCCACCGTCTCCTACGCGCTGATGAACCTCGTGATGACCTCCTCCCCCCTCGCCGTCGTGGGCTGCGGCTTCACCAGCGGGAACGCCGCGGATGTCGTCACCGCCCATGTGCTGGCCATGTATGCGCCCAGCTTTTTCACCGGCCACCTGATCGCCCGCTTCGGCGCCGAACGCATCGTCGCCACCGGCCTTGTCATCCTTGCCGGGGCGGGCGCGGTCGCCATCGCGGGGGTGGAGCTTGCCAATTTCTTCGCCGCCCTCGTCTTACTGGGCATCGGCTGGAACTTCGGCTTCATCGGCGCCACCACCATGCTGACCGCCCATCCCACGCCCGAGGAGAAGGGCCGCCTTCAGGGCCTCAACGATCTGGTGGTCTTCGGCGGGGTCACCCTCGCCTCGTTCTCGTCAGGCGGGTTGATGAACTGCTCGGGCGGATCCGTGCAGGCGGGCTGGCAGGCGGTCAATTTCGCCATGCTGCCCTTCCTCGTGCTGGCAGGCGGGGCGCTGATCTGGCTCTGGCTCAGCCCGCGCGCCAGCCGCGCCTGACGCCCGCCACCCCTGCCACCCCCGCCTCAGGCCGCCAGCGACAAAAGCCGTGCCTCCGACTCGCTCAGGGCCGGGCGCGACTCGCGCGCCGCATCGCCCACGGCCACCTGCAACCCTTCGATGACAAGGGCGCAGGCCGTCTCCACCCCGATCTCGAACCACATATCCGCAGGCGGCGCATCAATCAGCCGCAGGTCCGCGCCGTTCACCAGCGCGCCCAGCGGCGCCAGCGCCTCTTCCACCCCGAAATAGGCCGCCAGACGATCCCCCGCGACCACGATCATCTGATCGGGGGGCAGCAGCAGGGGCGCCGCCTGCCGCCCCCATCCCCGCGCCTCTCCCGTCACACAGACAACCTTGGCGCCCAGCTTCGCCACCATCCGCCGCGTAACGGACACAACCCGCACCGGACGCTCCCGACAGCAACTCACCAGATCGCCCGCCTCCAAGGCCTCGACCGCGCGCCAACCTGCGGGCGTCATCACCCGTGTCCCACGCAAGAAACCGCGCGGCGATGCGATCACATCCACGTCGGCTGGCAGAATTGGCGAAAGAATACTCATCCTGCAGTCCCTGCTGCCAGAGCGGCGGCATGCAGACGGGGCGCAATTGTCCCGCCACACCGATACCATGGCCGCCATCCTTGTTCTGAAACGGACGCAAATCAGGATTTTTAGGGGCAATTCACCCCAGATTGGGAAAAGATCTACGGAACCGGCGACTACAGCCCGCCGCGCCAGCCCGCGCGCAGCAGCCCCCAGCGGCGCGCGAACTCAGACAGATGCAACGTTCCCGCCGCCACCCGCGCCGGTTCCGCAGCAGCCAGCCGCAGGATCGGCCCGGCCTGCCACGCCGCCAGCGTCGCCGCCCGCTGCGGCGGCGCAAGCCCGCGCAACCCCGCCCGCGCGCCCTCAAGCCGCGCCAGCCCCGCCCGCGCCAGCGCCGCCACCGCCTCCGGCGCAGCATCCGGCAAGGGCACCCGCCCCCGCGCCTCAAGCTCCGGCACCGCCCGCAAAAAGCCCGCAAGGCCCGCCGCCCAGCCTGCGGCGCGCAAGCCGGCCTCGGCCTCCGCACCCGCGCCAAGCGCCCGCCCCGCCAACCACATCAGCCCGGCCCCGGTCTCCTCGAGATAGGCCTCCAGCGCCGCGCCATCGGCAAAGGGATCGCGATACACATCCCACCGCCGCGCCGCCACCAGCGCATCCAGCACCGCCCCCGGCAGCCCCGCCGTGCGGATCAGCACGGCCAGAGGCCCGGCCACCTCATGCGCCCGCACCGGGCGCCCCGCCTCGGCCTCGGTCACCACGTCCCGCCACCATTGCAGCCGCATCTCCGCAATCAGCGGCTCCTGCGTCACCCAAGGCGCGCGCGCAACTTCCAGATTGAAGGCATAAAGCACGAACAATCGCTCCCGCGCGGCGACGGGCGCCGCCATCACGGCGGCGAAACTGTCGGGATCGCCCCGCTCCACCAGCGCCGCGCAAGCCCCGATCGCCGCCGCGCTCAGCCCTTCCACCGCGCCACCGTCAAGAGATACCCCGTCTCGCCCCGCACCCACCGCCACAGCGCCGCCTCTGCCGCACAGACCTCCAGCATCGCCGTCAAGGCCGCATCTGCCCCCGGCCGCAGCGCCGCGATCCGCGCCTCCATCGGCCCGTAATAGGCCTCCCATGCCGCATCGCCCAAGGCCCGCGCACCAAGGCTTTCATACCCCGCCGCGGCCACGGCCGCCCCGATACCGGCCGCATCCCGCGCGGGATAGCCCTCCCAGAACCCCACCGCCGCCTTGGAGGGCGCATCGACAAAGACGCACGGCTCCGAAAAGGCCAGCACCCCGCCGGGCTTCAACGCCCCCGCCATCCGCGCCAACCCCGCCTCAAGCCCCAGAAAATACAGCGCCCCCGCACACCAGATCAGATCGAAAGGCCCCGCCGGATGGCGGGCCAGCGCCGCCATATCGGCCTCTTCCACCACCACCCGCGCTTCGCCCGCAAAGCGCGCCCGCATCTGCGCCACGAATCCGGGATGGCTGTCGATGGCCAGAACCCGCGCCCCCGGCAACGCCAGCAGCGCCGCCACATCGCCCCCGGAACCGGCCCCCGCATCGCAGATCGCCGCCCCCTCCGGCACCCCGGCCAGGGCCAGCGCCCAGGCCACGTCGCCCGCCTCCCCCGGCCCCTCGCGCGGCAGGTCGGAATGGACGGTGAAGAAACTGTCCCAATCCATCAGGCACCCAGACCCACGGGCTGGCCCACATCGCGGATCAACTTCCAGTTGATCGCATCCAGAAGCGCCTCGAAACTCGCATCCACGATATTCGCGCTCACCCCCACGGTGGACCAGCGCCGCCCCCGCGCATCCTCGCTGTCGATGATGACCCGCGTCACCGCCTCGGTGCCGCCCTGCGTGATCCGCACCTTGAAATCCACCAGCTTCATGTCGTCGATCACCGCCTGATAGGGGCCAAGGTCCTTGCCCAGGGCCTTGGCCAGCGCGTTCACCGGCCCCCGGTCGGTGCCTGTCTCATCCATCGACTCCGACACCGACAGCATCTTCCGCTCGCCGATCTTCACCACAACCACGGCCTCGGACAGGCTGACCATATCGTTGTACTTGTTCTTCCGCCGCTCCACCGTCACACGGTAGCGCTTCACCTCGAAGAACTCCGGCAGCAGCCCCAGTTCCGCCCGCGCCACCAGCTCGAAACTCGCCTGCGCCCCGTCATAGGCATAGCCCTGATCCTCGCGCGCCTTCACAACCTCCAGAATCCGCCCCAACCGCGCATCTTTCGGATCCACCTCGATCCCAGCCGCCGCAAGCCGCGCCCGCAGGTTCGACTGCCCGGCCTGATTGCTCATGGGGATCACGCGCTCATTGCCCACCACGGCCGGGTCCACATGCTCATAGGTGGACGGATCCTTCAGGATCGCGCTCGCATGCAGCCCCGCCTTATGGGCAAAGGCGCTCGCCCCCACATAGGGCGCGCTGCGCAAGGGCACCCGGTTCAGGATGTCGTCCAGCTGGCGGCTCACCCGCACCAGCCCCGCCAGCGCCTCGCGGTTCACCCCCACCTCGAACCGCCCCGCATAGGGCTCTTTCAGCAGCAGCGTCGGGATGATCGTCGTCAGGTTCGCATTGCCGCAGCGCTCCCCCAACCCGTTCAGCGTGCCCTGGATCTGCCGGCACCCCGCGTCCACGGCGGCCAGCGAATTGGCCACCGCATTACCGGTATCGTCATGGCAATGGATGCCCAGGCGATCCCCCGGCACGCCTGCCGCGATCACCTCGCCCACCACGCGCCCCACCTCGGCGGGCAGCGTCCCGCCATTGGTATCGCACAGCACCACCCAACGCGCCCCTGCCCCCAGCGCCGCGCGCAGACAGTCCAGCGCATAGGCAGGATCCGCCCGATACCCGTCAAAGAAATGCTCCGCATCAAACAGCGCTTCGCGCCCCCGCGCCACGCAATGCGCCACGCTGACCCGGATCGCCTCGACATTCTCCTCCAGCGTGCATCCCAGCGCGGTGGTCACATGAAACCCATGCGTCTTGCCCACCAGACAGACCGCTTCCGTCCCCGCATCCAGAACGGCAGCCAGCACATCGTCATTCTCCGCCGACCGCCCCACGCGCTTGGTCATCCCAAAGGCCGTCATCGCCGCCCGCGTCGGCGCGCGGCCCGCAAAGAACTCGCTGTCGGTGGGGTTCGCCCCCGGCCAGCCGCCTTCGATGTAATCCACGCCAAGCGCATCCAGCGCCGCCGCGATCACCCGCTTTTCCGCCGTGGAAAACTGCACCCCCTGCGTCTGCTGCCCGTCGCGCAGGGTCGTGTCGAACAGGTAAAGCCGCTCCCGGGTCACGCGCGCCCCTCCCCTTCATCTTGGCCCAAATACCCCGGGGGGGTCCGCCGCAGGCGGACGGGGGCAGCGCCCCCCCAAATTCCTTCGAAGGAATTTGCAAAATTCTTCGAAGAATTTTGACTCACAACAGCCCCTCCAGCTTCGCGGCATCGAATCCCGGCCCGGGCAACACCTCCACCCCCGCCTTCGACATCCGCACCTCCACCCCCGCCGCCAGCAGCGCCGCCTTCATCGCATCGACCGGGGCAAAGTCCTTCGTCTCCATCGCCGCCGCCCGCAGCGCCGCCAGCCGCGCGGCATAGGGCGCAAGGTCCACCCCCGCCTCGGCCCAGCCGCCCATGTCATCCTGCAACAGCCCCATCAGCCCCGCCGATGCCTTCAACCCCGCCGCATCCCCCGCCGCCGCCAGCGCATGCAGTTCCGCAATCGCCCCAGCCGTGTTCAGATCATCGGCCAGCGCCGCGACCACCGCGCCCGACGGCGCGGACGGCTGAACCCCTGCCACCATCGCCCGCCATTTCCGCAAGGTGGCCTCCGCCTGCCCGGCCTTCTCCGCCGTCCAGTCCATCGGCCGCCCGTAATGCGTCCCCAGAAACACCAGCCGGATCACTTCGCCCGGCACGCCCTGCCCCAGAAGATCGCGCACGGTGAAGAAATTGCCCAGGGATTTGGACATCTTCTTCCCCTCCACTTGCAGCATCTCGTTATGCATCCAGACCCGGGCAAACTCCGCCTCCGGATGGGCGCAGCAGCTTTGCGCCACCTCATTCTCGTGATGGGGAAATTGCAGATCGATCCCCCCGCCATGGATGTCGAAGGATGCCCCCAGCAGCGCCAGAGACATGGCCGAACACTCGATATGCCAGCCCGGCCGCCCCCGGCCCCAGGGGCTCTGCCACCCCGGCAGGCTGTCATCCGACGGCTTCCACAGCACGAAATCCATCGGGTCTTCCTTGAAGGGCGCCACCTCCACCCGCGCGCCCGCGATCATGTCATCGACCGATCGGCCCGACAGCCGCCCGTATTCGGCAAAAGACCGCACCCGGAACAGCACATGCCCATCCCTCGCATAGGCATGGCCCCGCGCGACCAGCTCCGCGATCATCGCGATCATCTGCCCCACATAGGCCGTGGCGCGCGGCTCATGCGTGGGCCGCAGCGCGCCCAAGGCATCCATGTCTTCATGATACCAGCGGATCGTCTCCTCCGTCCGCTCGGCGATCAGGGCCTCCAGCGTGCCCGCCGCCCCCGCCTCCTTCCGCGCCAGCGCCGTGGCGTTGATCTTGTCATCCACATCGGTGAAGTTTCGCACATAGGTCACATGCCCCGCGCCATAGACATGGCGCAGCAGCCGAAACAGCGTGTCGAACACCACCACGGGGCGCGCATTGCCCAGATGCGCCCGGTCATAGACCGTGGGTCCGCAGACATAGACCCGCACATTCATCGGGTCGATCGGGACGAAGACCTCCTTCATCCGCGTCTTTCCATTGTGCAGCCGGATCGTCACCATGTCCCAAATCCCGATATGCGGCCCAACAGCAGACCCGCCACTCCCGGCGCGGGTCTATCAACTTCGTCTGTTCAGGGGAACGAGAAGAAGGCCCGCGCGACCATTGGTCAGCGGGGAATGCAGCAGATGCCGATGATGCCCTTCATGCTCATGCGCCTCTCGCTACAACCAATCCGCACGCCTGCCAAGCGCAACTTGTCCGATCCTGCCCCCCGATTCGCGCTGCATGGTTAACCTTAAGATTTGCCCTGCCGCCCGTCCGCGGCGTGCATACACCTTGCTGCACTGGCCTGCTGCACCCGCTGTGGCACCCCTTCTGCACGGGCAAAACCCGCCAACCCCCTGATTTAAAGAACAGAACGCCGCCCCTTGCAGCCCGTCCCCCCGCCTGATCAAGTCAGCACCCTGAACAGGGGGAAAATCATGGATCACGATGACCTGCGCCACTGGTCAAAGATCGCCGCCGACTGGGCGCATAATTATCATGCCACCCTGCGCAACCGCCCCGTCCGCGCCCCCCTCGCTCCCGGCGCGATTGCCGCGCAACTGCCCGAGGCACCGCCGGAACACCCCGAAAGCCCCGAGGCGATCTTCGCCGATTTCGCCCGCATCATCCCCCCAGGCCTGACCCATTGGCAGCATCCCCGCTTCTTCGCCTATTTCCCCGCCAATGCCTCCCCCGCCTCGATGCTGGCCGAACAACTCGCCAATGCCATCGCCGCGCAGGGCATGCTGTGGCAAACCTCGCCTGCGGTGACGGAAGTGGAACAGGTCATGATCCGCTGGCTGGCGCAGGCGCTGGGCCTGCCCGCCACCTTCACCGGCACGATCCATGACAGCGCCACCACCGCCACGCTCTCGGCCATCCTGACCATGCGCGAACAGGCGCTGGGCTGGGCGGGCCTGCAAAATGGCCTCTCCGCCCTGCCCCGCCTGCGCCTATATGCCAGCGCGGAAACCCATTCCTCGGTGGACAAGGGCGCCCGCATCGCCGGGATCGGTCAGGAAAATCTGGTGAAGATTCCGACGGATAGCCACCTCTCCCTGCAGCCCGGCGCGCTGGCCGCCGCCATCGCGGCCGACCGCGCGGCAGGGTTTCTTCCCGCAGGCGTGATCCTTTGCGCAGGCGGCACCTCGGTCGGCGCCTTCGACCGCATCGCCGATTCCATCGCGGTGGCCAAGGCCGCAGGCCTGCCCGTCCATGTCGATGCCGCCTGGGCGGGCAGCGCGATGATCTGCCCCGAATTCCGCCCCCTCTGGGCGGGGGTCGAAGGGGCCGACAGCATCGTGTTCAACCCCCATAAATGGATGGGCGCGCAATTCGATTGCGCCGTGCAGTTCCTCGCCGATCCGGGGCCGCAGATCCGCACGCTCGGCCTGCGCCCCACCTATCTGGAAACCGCCGGGCGGGAAGAGATCACCAATTTCAACGAATGGACGGTGCCGCTCGGGCGGCGCTTCCGCGCGCTTAAGCTTTGGTTCACCCTTCGCGCTTATGGTCTGTCGGGCCTGCGCGCCCGGGTCCGCAACCATGTGGCTTGGGCGCGTCAGGCGCGCGATGCGCTGGCGCGGTTGCCCGGCATCACGATCACCACCGAACCCGCGCTTTCGCTCTTCACCTTTGCCCTTGCCAGCGACACGGAAACCGAAGCCCTGCTCACCCGCATCAACGACGATGGCCGCATCTACCTTACCCAGACCCGCCACGCGGGCCGATTTGTCATCCGCGTGCAGGTGGGGCAGTTCGATTGCACCGAAGCGGATGTGAGGACCATTCCGCAGGTGGTGGGCGAACTGATGGGGCGCGCGAAATGAAAACGGGCGGCCCCGCAGGACCGCCCGTCTTGATGGTTAACACATGCTTAACGGGCGGATAACCCGTTGATCCTGCGATCAGAAGCGGAAGCCGACCCGGGTGTTGAACGTGGTCGCATCCACATCGCCCACGCCCAGATAGTTGTCGAACTTGTGCTCCAGCAGTTCCGCACCCACCGTCACGCGGTCGGTCACGGCATAGTCCATGCCGACGCCATAGGCATAGCCGTCATCGCTGCCGAGCGAGCTTTCCGCCCGCGCCGCCGCCACCGTGCCGTAGACCAGCGCCGGGCCCAGATCGTAGCCGCCGATCAGCTTCAGGCGCGCCACGTTGTCCAGCGTGGCCGCACCGCCCGCCAGATCAATGTCGGTCCAGTCGTAGTTGGCCTCAACACCCGCCACGAACTGGCCGAAATCGGCGCGGTAACCGGCGATCAGGCCCGAGGTGAACCCGCTGCCCTCAACCACACCGCCCACATCGCCATAGCCCAGCTGACCACCGGCGTAGAACCCGCTCCAATCCGCCGAAGGCGCGGCCACCGGCGCCGGGGCCGGGGCAACGGTCGGCTCCACATAGGCCTCGGTCGGGCCACCCGCCAGCGCCGGGGCGGCGCCAAACACGGCCAGCGCGGCCGCAGCAACCTTTGCTGTCATCAATTTCATAATCTGTCTCCTGTGCCTTGATCGCGGCCGTCCGCGCGTCGCAGCGGCCGTCTCGTGCGTCACATCTGCGCCGCGGATGGGGGGCAAGCAAGGCCGCATGACAGTCTGGTGAACACATGTGAACGCAACTGGCAGGAATTGGCGCAGCCCATCGCGCGAACTGGCCAGTTTTGGCCTAAGCCCTCAAAATTCCGTGAGTTTCCGTGAGGATTCCGCCCGTTGCCTGCCGCGTCCGCAAGCCTCAGGCGCGCTCTTCCAGCGCCAGCCATTCCATCTCTGCCGCCTCCAGCGCGCTCTGCCGTTCGGCCAGCGCCTCGGTCGCCTTGCGGAACTTCACCGGCTCGCGCTGGAACAGGTCAGGATCGGACAGAAGCTCGCCGAGCTTGGCCATCTCCGCCTCCAGCCGGGCGATGATCCCCGGCAGCGCCTCCAGCCGCTTGCGTTCCGGAAAGCTCAGGCCGGATGCCTTGGCCTCGGCCTTCACCGGGGCCGCGGGCGGCTCCGCTGCAGGCCGCTTCACCTCGGCCTTGGTTGCTTGCGCTGCTGCCTCTGCCGGGCGCTGCGCGGCATAATCCGACCACCCCCCCGCATAGACCGTCGCCCGCCCCGCGCCTTCAAGCGCGACGGTCGCCGTGGCGACACGGTCGATGAAATCCCGGTCATGGCTGACCAGCAGCACGGTGCCGTCGTAATCGCCAAGCAGATCCTGCAGCAGATCCAGCGTCTCAATGTCCAGGTCGTTGGTCGGTTCGTCAAGGATAAGCAGGTTGGACGGCCGCGCCATCAGCCGGGCCAGCAACAGCCGCGCCTTTTCCCCACCTGACAGGCTCTTCACCGGGGCGCGGGCCTGCCGTTCGTCGAACAGGAAATCCTTCAGATACCCCACCACATGCCGGGGCGTGCCGCGCACCATCACCTGATCCGCCGCCCCCGACACCCGCATCCCCGGATCGCCGGTCAGGTTTTCCCACAGGCTCGCCTCCGGGTCGAGTTGCGCGCGGGTCTGATCGAAGACCGCAATCTCCAGATTGGTGCCCAGCGTGACCGTCCCCGCATCCGGCGCAAGCTCACCCACCAGCATCTTCAGGATGGTCGTCTTGCCCACCCCGTTCGGTCCGACAAAGGCCACCCGATCCCCGCGCAGCACCCGCAGATCAAGGCCCGTCACGATGCGGCGGTCCCCGAAGGCCTTGGTCAGCCCCTTCGCCTCGATCACGCGCTTGCCGCTCGTGGTGCCGCTCTCCAGCTCCATCGCCGCTGTGCCTTGCCTGCGGATCATCGCCGCCCGCTCCGCCCGCAGCGCGGCCAGCGCGCGCACCCGCCCCATATTGCGCTTGCGGCGGGCGCTGATGCCCTCCACCGCCCATTTGGCCTCGGCCTTGATCTTGCGTTCCAGCTTGTGGCGCGCCTCGTCCTCTTCGGCCCAGACGGTTTCGCGCCATTCCTCAAAGCCGTCAAAGCCCGCCTCCCGGCGCCGCACCTCGCCCCGGTCGATCCACAGCGTGTTGCGCGTCAGCGCCCGCAGAAAGGCGCGGTCATGGCTTATCAGGACAAAGGCCGCGCGGGTCGAGGACAGCTCTCCCTCCAGCCATTCGATGGCCTGGATATCCAGATGGTTCGTCGGCTCATCGAGCAGCATCAGTTCGGGCGCCTCGGCCAGAAGCTTGGCCAGCGCCGCCCGGCGCCGCTCGCCGCCGGATGCGGTGGCGACGGGCGTTTCGGGGCGGAACTTCAACCCCTCGGCCACCATCGCCACACGATAGGCCTCGGCCTCGGGCAAGGCGCTGGCGGCAAAGTCGCCCAGCGTTTCGAACCCCGAAAGATCGGGATCCTGTTCCATGTAGCCCACGCTCACCCCGGGCGGAACCGTGCGGCTGCCCTGATCGGGATCGACCAATCCCGCCATCACCTTCATCAGCGTGGACTTGCCCGATCCGTTGCGCCCGACCAGCGCCACCCGGTCCCCGGGCTGCACCACAAGGTCAAGGCCATCAAAAACCGGGTTCCCCCCGAAGGTGAGCGAGATCGACGAAAGCTGAAGAAGGGGTGCGCGTGCCATGCCGGTCAGGTATGCGGGCGACCGCGCGCCGTCAACGCCCGTCAGCACCTCCCCGTCAGCTCCTCCCCGTCAGCGCAGACGCCTCAGCTGGCATCCGCGCGCAACAGCCGCGCCCGGGCCGGGGGAATGGCCGCGATATCGACAGCAGTAAAAACATGCAGCGTGTTCAGGTCACGGTCGATCACCGCATGGTCACTGACCCATCCCCCCATGGCAAGGTAACTGCGCAGCAAGGGCGGCATCTGCATCAGCGCGCGCCGAGGATCATGCGCGGCAGGAACCAAAGGCACCGTCTCGGGCGCCTTGCGACCGGGGCGATCCGCGACCGGGCCAATATGGTGCGCCGCCAGCAGGGCCAGCGCGTCGGCATGCGCCCCCGGATCCACCCCTGCAAAGGATGAACAGCCAAACATCTGCACCACGCCCTCGGTTTCCACGATCCGCGTCAGCGCCGCCCAGGCCAGCCGCAGCGCATCCGGATCACGCAGCGCGGGCGAAAGGCAGAACCGCCCGATCTCCAGCCGCGGATCGGTCAGCCTGTCCGGGGTGCGCAAGGCGTAGAACTGCGCGCTGTAGCTGCGATCCATTTCCTGCGGGTGCCGGATCACGACCAGACGGCAGGTTCCCACGATCTCTGCGCCATCGACCGTCTCAAGGATCAGGTGATCGCAGCGCGCATCCAGCGCGTCATGGTCCAAGGCGCCAAGCTGCGCATCCCCCCCGTCACGACCGCCACGAAACGCCCGGTAACGCAGCCGCTGCGCCGCGCGTATATCATCAGGGGACCCGGCCAGTCGCGCACGGAACTGGCCCTTGCAGAACGGTTGCACCCTACTCGCTCCTCGCCGCTTGGCGACGCAAACTCAGCGGTCTAGATATGCGACAGAGGCAAATGGCGACGCAAGCCCCACGGGAAATCTTCCCCGGGCCGTGCTCCAGATAAGGAAGACACAGGATGGAAAAGGTCGTGAAATCGGATGCCGAATGGCGGGCGCAACTGTCGGATCTCGCCTATCGCGTGACGCGCAAGCACGCCACCGAGCGGGCCTTCACGCATGACGACTTCCCCAAGGCGCCCGGGACGTTCCGCTGCGTCTGCTGTGACGCACCGCTGTTCGATGCGCGCACGAAATTCGACAGCGGCACCGGCTGGCCCTCGTTCTGGCAGCCGATCGACCCCGAATTGGTGGGCGAACAGGAAGACCGCACGCTGTGGATGCGCCGGACCGAGGTGCATTGCAACCGGTGCGAGGCGCATCTGGGCCATGTCTTTCCCGACGGTCCCGCGCCGACGGGCCTGCGCTACTGCATCAACGGCGTGGCGCTGACCTTCGAACCCGAAAACTGAGGCGGAAAGAAAAAGGCGCGCGGCTCTGCCGCGCCCCTTTGGCCTTGCGGGCATGGCCCAAAGGCCGCGATCAATCCCCGGTCAACAGGCCCGGCGCGACGCGCCCGAAGCTTCCCAGCAGCTGCTGGATCACGCTCAGACCCTGCACGTTGGATTCGGTCACACGGCGCGACAGCGGCACGACCTTGCCCCGCTCCAGCCCGAAGCGTTCGACATTCTGCACGATCCCGCCTTCGCTGAAGGTGATCGACACCACCTGCCGGTCAATCTCGCGCGGTTCCAGCGCACCGCGATAGGCCCAGCGGCTTTGCACGTAGAACCAGCCGGTATCGTTCAAAAGGCCCGAAGCCGAGGGGCGGCCGATCTTTTCGTTCACGCTCTCGCGCGTGTCCACGCCCACCTCGATCAGGGCCAGTTCATCCTCGGACGGGACATAGCCATGATTGCGATAGATCGTCGAACAGGCCGCAATAAACAGGACCGCGCCGATCAGGCCCAGCCGCACTCCCCTGCCAAGACCCGCAGAGGCCGCCATCTTGCCAAAGAAACCCATTCCGTTCCCTACCTGCCACTGCCGCGTCAACCGCTGGTCACGCCTGCTTGCCTTGTCATGCGCCTGCACAACACGTATTGCAGTTCTCAACGGTCGCACACGGCGCTTTCGTTCCGGCTTACAGAAGGACGGGCCACTGTTCAAGAATGGAACAGCCCCCACCACACCGGAGTTGGCAGGAACGTGCGGCAGGACACGCCCCATCCCCCGCCCGGAGCCCCACCCGATGCCCCGCCCGACGCCCGAAAAACCCGCCCAAGCCCCGGCCGAACCCGCCACCGACGCGCCCCTGCGCCACCCGTTGCGCAGCGCAACCCTGTCGTCGCGCAAGCCGACGCGGTTCGATCTGCGCCCCGATGCCGCGACGCGCGCCGCCATTGCGGCCGCGCTGGGCCTGCTTGATCTGCCCGCCCTGCGCTTTCGCGGCGAACTGCGCCCCAGCGGCCGCAGCGACTTTGAGCTTGAGGCCGAGTTGACCGCCTCCATCGTACAGCCCTGTTCCGTCACGCTCGCGCCCGTTCCAGCCAGCATCGCGGAACCCGTGCGGCGCCTCTACCTCGCCGATTGGCAGGACCCCGAAGGCGATGAGGTCGAGATGCCCGAGGATGACAGTCAGGAACTCCTCCCCGAGGTGATTGATCCCGGCGCTGTCGCCCTGGAGGCGCTGGAGCTTTCCCTGCCGCTCTACCCCCGGGCGCCGGGTGTCGCGCTGGGCGAGGCGACCTTTGCCCCGCCCGGCGCCGCCCCCCTGCGCGACGAGGATCTGAAACCCTTCGCATCGCTCGCTGCCCTGCGCGATCGGCTGACGCCTTCGGAGGGGGGCGAATAGCCCTTCGCGAAAAGCGCAAGAAAGGGGCTTGCGCCCGAACCAAATCCGGGTATTTTCCGCGCCTCATTCGATGGCAGGTGACGGCTCGCACGGAAAGCGGGCAAACCGCTGATCGCAAAGCGAAATCAGGGGCATGTCCCCACTACCCGAGGTCGAGACATGGCTGTCCCTCAGAACCGAGTCACCCGTTCGCGCCGCAACATGCGCCGCGCGCATGATGCCCTTGTTGCGGGCAACCCGCAGGAATGCTCCAACTGCGGCGAGCTGAAGCGCCCGCACCACGTGTGCAGCGCCTGCGGCCACTACGACTCGCGCGAAGTCGTGGCCACCGCCAAGGAAGTCGATCTGGACGAGGACGCGGCGTAAGCCGCTCTTCCGACGCAAGCCCGATGGCCAACGGACTTCAGACTCCGGCAACCGACGGCGCGCGACGCATCGTCATTTCCGTTGATGCGATGGGCGGAGACAGGGGACCGGCAGCCGTGGTTGCCGGCCTTGCCATTTCTGCATCCACCTATCCGGATGTCGATTTCATCCTTCACGGGAACGAGGCGGAACTCTCACGCCTGATCGCGCGGGAAAGCGCCCTTCAGGGGCGCGTGACCGTGCGCCCGACCGAGCGGGTCGTCTCCATGCAGGACAAGCCGAGCCACGTCATGCGCCATGGCGAAGGCACCTCCATGTGGTCCTGCATCGAAAGCGTGAAACAGGGCGAGGCGACGGTCGCGGTGTCCTGCGGCAATACCGGCGCGCTGATGGCGGTGGCGATGATCCGCCTACGCCGCCTGCCGGGCATCAACCGCCCCGCCATCGCCAGCCTCTGGCCATCGCGCAATCCGGGTGGTTTCAACGTCATGCTCGACATGGGCGCAGACGTTAAGGCGGAAGCCGAGGATCTGGTCCAATTCGCCATGATGGGCGCGTCCTATGCCCGCAACGGGCTTGGCCTGACACGCCCCCGCGTGGGTCTGCTGAATGTCGGCACCGAAGAACACAAGGGCCGCGCCGAGTTGAAAGAGGCGCATGAACTGCTTGGTCCTCAGGCCGATGCCGGCGCCTTTGAATTTATCGGGTTTGTCGAAGGCAGCGACATTCCGACAGACCGCGTCGATGTGATCGTTACGGATGGGTTCACCGGGAACGTGGCGCTGAAGACCGGCGAAGGTACGGCCAAGCTGATCTCGGACTTCCTGCGCGAAGAATTCAACGCCTCGATCTTTTCGCGTCTGGCGGCCCTGTTCGCGCTCGGCACGCTGAAGCGGTTGCAAAAGCGGATGGATCCGCGCCGGGCGAATGGGGGGGTCTTTCTGGGCCTGAACGGAACGGTGGTGAAATCGCATGGCTCTGCCGATGCGACAGGCGTGGCGGCGGCGCTGCGGCTGGCCCGGCAACTTGCCGCCGCCGGGTTTCAGGACCGTCTGGCCGCGCGGGTTGCGTCTGCCTTGCGCACGGGGCAGGATGCCGCCGCAGAAACGCCCCCTTCCGCCGCGGAACAGGGGCCGGGAGGCGATAGGATCCAATGACCACACGCGCCGTCGTCCTGGGCGTCGGGCATTATCTGCCCGAACGGCTTGTCCCGAACTCTGAACTCGAAACGCTGGTCGAGACGTCGGATGAATGGATCCGCACGCGATCCGGGATCGAGCGGCGGCATTTCGCGGCCGAAGGGCAGACGACGTCGGATCTGGCGATCCGCGCCGCCCGCGCCGCCCTCGCCGATGCGGGGGTCGAGGCGGACACGGTGGATGCGATCATTCTGGCCACGTCCACGGCCGATCTGACCTTCCCCGCAGCGGCCACCATGGTGCAGGCCGGCCTTGGGATGACGCGCGGCTTTGCCTTTGATGTGCAGGCGGTCTGTGCGGGCTTTGTCTATGCCATGGCCAATGCGAATGCGCTGATCCTGTCCGGTCAGGCAAAGCGCGTGCTGGTCATCGGCGCGGAAACCTTTTCGCGGCTGATGGATTGGTCGGATCGGTCAACTTGCGTTCTTTTCGGCGATGGCGCCGGGGCGCTTGTCCTTGGGGCGGCAGAGGGGTCGGGAACGACCGCCGACCGTGGCATCCTGTCCACGGATCTGCATTCCGACGGGCAGTTCCGCGATCTTCTCTATGTCGATGGGGGCACATCTACCGGAACGACCGGCCACCTTCGGATGGAAGGCAAGGAAGTGTTCCGGCACGCGGTCGAAAAACTGGCCGAAACGGCACATGCCGCGCTTGAAAAGGTGGGGCTGACCGGCGGCGACGTCGATTGGATCGTGCCCCATCAGGCCAATATCCGCATCATCGAAGCCACGGCAAAGCGGATGCAGGTGCCCATGGACCGGGTGGTTGTCACCGTGCAGGACCATGGCAACACTTCGGCCGCGTCCATCCCTCTGGCGCTGTCGGTCGGCAAGGCGCGCGGCCAGATCAAGCCGGGCGATCTGGTGGTGACCGAGGCGATCGGGGGCGGATTGGCCTGGGGTTCGGTGGTCCTGCGCTGGTAATGCCGCAGCGCGCGCCTGAAAACCGCGCGACAAGTGGTTGATATTGACTCGGAATTCCAAACCGCTCACTCTGGCGTGAACAGCCCGGGGGGGACATGATGAGTGAAAAGACGCTGACCCGTATGGATTTGTCCGAAGCGGTGTTCCGCGAGGTCGGGTTGTCGCGTAATGAAAGCGCACAACTTGTGGAAAGCGTTCTGCAGCACATGTCCGATGCGCTGGCCAGCGGCGAGACGGTCAAGATTTCGTCTTTCGGTACCTTCTCGGTGCGGGACAAATCAGCGCGCGTCGGCCGGAACCCGAAAACCGGTGACGAAGTGCCGATCAGCCCGCGCCGTGTTCTGACCTTCCGTCCGTCGCATCTGATGAAGGATCGCGTGGCCGCCGGATCGAAAAAGTAAGGAGGTCGCCCGCCGATGGACAAGTCGCCAGAGGCGTTCCGCACCATCAGTGAAGTTGCCGATTTTCTGGAAACGCCTGCCCATGTGCTGCGCTTCTGGGAAAGTCGCTTTCCCCAGATCCGCCCGGTAAAGCGTGCCGGGGGCAGGCGATATTACCGGCCTGGTGACGTGGCCCTGCTCGCGGGGATCAAGCGGCTGCTTCACGACGAAGGCATGACGATCCGGGGCGTGCAGAAAATACTGCGCGAACAAGGGATTAGGCATGTAGCCAGCCTTGGATCCGGCGATTCCCCGGCGGCTCTTCTGGACAGCGACATCGAGGCCGTGCTGAGCGCCGAGTATGGCCCCGCTGCACGGGTCCTGTCCGATCAGATGCCATCGGACGAGGCCTTGCAAACCGCACAAATCATTTCGCTGGAAACCGCCCTGAACCGGCACGATCCGGCGCGGGGCGCACCGCCGGTTCAAGGGGACCTCTGGCCCGGCGATCCAGCAGACCGGCCAGAGGACGCGGATGCCGCCATGGACAGTGCAGAGGCCTGGCCGGGCGATCCTGCGCTTGCCCCGAATGTCATCGCGGCGGAAGCCGCGCGCGAACCGGGTTCGGGTGAATCGCATGACGACGCATCGTCGGAGGCGATGCCTGCTGACCCGCCCATGCCCGACGAGGCTGCGCCCCACGGTGATGACGTGGCAGCGGTGTCCGAGCACGCGTCCCCAACGCCGCCAGAGACGGCGATCCCCGCGCCCGCCGTGGATGAGGACCGCATCGCGAACGTCTCGTCCGAGGCTGCCCCTGTCGAATCGCAGGATGCGGGTGCCGATGTGGCACCTGTGGCAGAGAGCGACGAGCTTGTGGCGACTGTTGCGGCGCTCCTGCGCCGGGTAACGCCTGCGCAGGCTGAACCGGTTGAGGCAGAGCTTGCCCGCTTGCACTCGCGCCTGATGGACCTGCGCGGACGGGTGGCGGATGCCGCGCGGCGCCGTGCGAAGTGAACACAACGGCATGCGCTTTCCGTCTTGCCCCTGCCCGGAATATCGGTATGTATCCCGCCTGTCGGGCCGTGGCGCAGCCTGGTTAGCGCGTCCGTCTGGGGGGCGGAAGGTCGTGAGTTCGAATCTCACCGGCCCGACCATCACCGAAACCGCCCGCCTGCCACACGGCAGCGCGGGCGGTTCTGTTTCAAGGGCTTACCAAAGGGGCGCGACATGATGGCGAAGGGTGTCCTCCCCTCTCAGGCGCTGCGGCAGCTCATCGCGGATGGGGCGATCAGCGCCAGCCAACCCATCATCGCGGCGCAGATCCAGCCGGCCAGCCTTGACCTGCGGCTGGGAACCGTCGCTTACCGTGTGCGGGCCTCCTTCCTTGCCGGGCATGGGCGCAAGGTGGCCGATCGTCTGGCCGAGTTCGAGATGCACCGCGTGGATCTGACGGCGGGGGCGGTTCTGGAAAAGGGCTGTGTCTATGTGATCCCGCTGATGGAGGGGCTTTCCCTGCCGGACGGCCTTACCGCCGTGGCAAATGCCAAAAGTTCGACCGGGCGGCTGGATCTGCTCACGCGCACCATCACCGATGGCGGCACCGAGTTTGACCGCATCCCAGAAGGCTATGTCGGCCCTCTTTATGCCGAGGTCTGCCCCAAGAGTTTTTCCGTGCTGGTGCGGCCCGGCATGCGGTTGAACCAGATCCGCTTTCGGCAGGGTCAGGCCGTGCTGACGGATGGCGAACTGACACAGCTGCACGCAGCAGAGCCGCTGGTTTCGGGCGAGGCCGTGATTTCCGAAGGCTTGGGCTTTTCGGTCGATCTGCGGCCAGCGCGCGGCGATCTGGTGGGCTACCGCGCCAAACCGCATACGGGCGTGGTGGACCTTGATCTCATCGGGCATTATCCGGCGGCAGAGTTCTGGGAAGAGATCCGCACGACCGAGGGGCGGATTATCCTCGATCCGGGCGCCTTCTACATTCTGGTCAGCCGCGAAGCGGTGACGATCCCGCCCGATTGCGCCGCCGAAATGGCCCCCTATCTGGCGATGGTGGGCGAATTCCGGGTGCATTACGCCGGTTTCTTCGATCCGGGCTTTGGCCATGCCGCCGCAGGTGGCGCGGGTTCGCGCGGCGTGCTTGAGGTGCGCTGCC
The DNA here is from genome assembly GCF_009908315.1 of Paragemmobacter ruber. GTDB lineage: Bacteria > Pseudomonadota > Alphaproteobacteria > Rhodobacterales > Rhodobacteraceae > Paragemmobacter > Paragemmobacter ruber. Next base: position 218,912 of record NZ_JAAATW010000003.1, on the reverse strand, counting down.
ACGAAGCCCCCTTCGTGCTGGAACACGGGCAGGTGGTCGGGCGGCTGGTCTATGAACGCATGCAGTCGCGCCCTGACACGCTGTATGGGCAGGCGATCCGGTCAAACTATCAAGGTCAGGGCCTGAAACTGGCCAAGCAATTCCGCTGACGCCTAGCGCCAGAAACGGCGGCCAAGCTTCATCAGATCGCTCATCCGCTTTTGCGTGTCCTTGGTCTGCTGGGCGCGGCGGCGGGCATCGGGATCGGCGCGGCCTGGGGTGCCCTGCGTCTTGCCCATGCGGTTGATGCCTTCCTTCATGGCCTTGCCCAGAAACTGGCGCAGCAGGCGGCCGCCGACACCTTGCAGCAAACGATTCAGATCCATCTCAGCGCTCCCATACTCAATCCTCGAACAACTCACTTTGCCCGGCGGGACTTTCCTCATCCTCATCTGGGGATTGTTGGCTGCCAGGCAAGGGGCGATTGTCCAGAAGTCCCGCCGCCCGCAATTCCTTGAGGCCCGGCAGATCGCGGGCGGATTCCAGACCAAAGTGATCGAGGAACTGTTCCGTCACCACGAATGTGACCGGTCGGCCCGGCGTCATGCGGCGGCGGCCAAGGCGGATCCATTCCAGTTCCAGCAACTGGTCGATGGTGCCGCGAGACACGGCCACACCCCGGATCTCTTCGATCTCGGCCCGGGTGACGGGCTGATGATAGGCGACGATGGCAAGCGTTTCGATGGCGGCGCGCGACAGCTTGCGCTGTTCCACGGTTTCCTTGCGCATCAGATGGCCCAGATCGGGCGCCGTGCGAAAGGCATGGGCATCCCCCACGCGCACGAGGGTCACACCCCGCCCCTCATAGCGTTTGCGCAGATAGACCAGCGCCTCGGCCGGGTCGCAGCCATGCGGCATCCGGGCGGCAAGTTCGGCCACTGTCACCGGCTCGGCCGAGGCAAAGAGGATCGCCTCGACCATGCGTTCCTGTTCGGCCATGGGCGGGGCCTCGAACAGGCTCCTCTCGATGGGTTCGGATGTATCGCTCATGGGTCTTTCCGGCGCAGCTGGATGGGCGCGAAGGTTTCACCCTGCCGCAGTTCGATCTGGCCGCGCTTGGCCAGTTCCAGAACGGCGGCGAAATGGGCGGCGGTGCTGGACCGGCGGCGCATCGGGTTGATGTCCCAGCCATCGGGCAGGAACGACGTCAGATCCGCCCAGACACCCGCAAATCCGATCATGCCGCGCAGGCGATCCAGTGCCTGTTCCATGGTGAAGACGTGATCGCGGTCCATCACGAAGGGGCGGAATTCATCCTTGGTGCGGATGCGGGCATAGGCGCGCATCAGATCAATCAGGGTGGCCGAATAGGTGACCACGCGGTGCCGTGTGACATCCTCGGGCAGGCCGCGGGCAAAGAAATCGCGGCCCAGCTGATCGCGCGCCATCAGGCGGGCGGCTGCCTCGCGCATGGCCTGCAGGCGTTCAAGCTGGAAGGCCAGATGGGCGGCCAGTTCCTCGGCGGATGGGCCGTCATCGCTGGGATCGGGCGGCAAGAGGAGGCGCGATTTCAGGAAGGCCAGCCACGCCGCCATGACAAGGTAATCCGCGGCTAGTTCGATCCGCAGGGTGCGGGCGCGTTCAACAAAGCCCAGATACTGATCGGCCAGTTGCAGGATGGAAATGCGCCGGAGATCCACCTTCTGGGTGCGCGACAGCATCAGCAGCAGATCGAGCGGCCCTTCGAACCCGTCGACATCGACAATCAGGCTTTCCGCCGACAGACGCTCTGCCGTGGAGAGCCGCTCTTCGCCGGACCAATCCTCATCAGCCATGCGCCGCTTCCTGCAAGATCATCGCAAGGTCGGCCTCAAGCCGGGCGATGTCAACAGGATCAGGGGGACGGCGGGCGGCCAGCGCGGCTTCGGCCCGGGCGCGGGTGGCCGGGCCCATCGCCCCGGCTGCGGCGGCTACGGATTGCATTTCGGCCAGATCACCCTTGCAATGCAGGGCGATATCGCAGCCCGCCGCAATGGCGCGGGCGGCGCGTTCCGCCAGGCTGCCCGACAAGGCCTGCATGTTCAGATCATCGGTCAGAAGCAGGCCCTTGAAACCGATCCGCTCTCGGATCACGCGGATCATGATCGGGGATTGGGTCGCGGGACGCGCGGGATCATGGGCGGCAAAGACGACATGCGCGGTCATCGCCATGGGAAGATCGGCCAGCGCGCGAAAGGGGGCGAAATCGGTGTCGTCCAGCACGGCGGCCTCTTCGGTGACGGTCGGCAGATCGTGATGCGTGTCAGCAGCAGACCGGCCATGGCCGGGCATGTGCTTGACCACCGGCAGCACGCCGCCCGCCAGATGGGCATCCGCCACGGCGCGGGCCACCGCGCCCACTTGCGCGGGATCGGTGCCGTAGCAGCGGTTGCGCAGGAAGGGATGTGTCGCCTCTGTCGCCAGATCCGCGCAGGGTGCGCAGTTCGCGTCGATCCCGACCTTGCGCAGTTCATCCGCAATGATCCGCGACCGGATGGCCATGCCTTCGGCCGCGCGGGCGCCGGAGCGGGCGACCTGATCCAGCGGCGGCAGCCATTCCCGCCAATGCGGCGCCCGCAGACGCTGCACCCGCCCGCCTTCCTGATCCACCAGAACGGGCGCATCGCGACCGACCGCTTCGCGCAGATCAGACGTCAGGCGGCGCACCTGATCGGGCGTCTCGACATTGCGGGCGAACAGGATGAAGCCAAGCGGATCGGCATCACGAAAGAAGGCCCGTTCCTCTGGCAAGAGGGTGGGACCGGCGCAACCAAAGATCGTGGCGCCCGTGCCGATCGCTGTCATCGCTGTTCGACCGGGATGCAGGAGGCGTTCTGTTCCAAGAGCGTGGTGCAGAAGCCGCGGGCCGATGATTCATCGGCGAAGCCATGCGCCCGCAGGCGATAGAAGCTGCGCCCGCCGCTTTCGGCGGCCTGCACCACCAGCGCCTTGCCTGCCATCGCATCGGCGAACTGGTTGGAAAGCTTGGTCCATTCGGCGCGCGCCTGTTCAGGCGTATCGAAGGCACCCAGTTGCACCAGCCGGGTGCCGGCGGGGATGCTGGCCGGGTCCACCTCGGCCACGCCGGTGGCCGAGACGGGCGCGGCGTCGGTCAGGGTCACGCCAAGATCGGCGCTGGCCGCCACATTGGCCGAGATGCTGGACGGGCGCGGGCGCGGGCGGAGCGTGGCGCTGCCGGTCGCGTTGTCCGCTGTGGCGGTCTCTGCCGGGATCGGGTCGGTGATGGGTTCGGCCAGCGCCTCGGCCAATGCCATCGCAACGGCATCGGGATCGGGGCCGAGTGTATCGGTCGCCGCGACGTCATCCTGCGGCTGCGCCAGCGCATCGTCCGCCAGCGGCGCGGTGGTGAGGGGCGCCGTCGCAAGATCCGATGCACCATCCGCCGCCTGCGGGGACGCTGCCGCGTCGAGCGGCGTCAGACCGGCACTGTCTTCTGGCGCAAGATCGACCGGGCGCGGGGCAAGGACCAGCCGATCGGGCGGCGGCGCGGCTGTGCCAAGGGCTGCCACGGTGTTCACGGCTAGGCCCTGATGATCGGCCACTTCGCCGCCGGGATTTTCCGGCGCGATGCGCATGGGGCCTGCCATCGCCTTGATCACCGGCACGCCGTTCACGTCACGCACAGCCAGACGATAGCCCCAGAAGGCAAGACCAACGACAAGCGCCACAGAACAGACGGCACCCGCCAGATGCGTGATCTGCGTCAGGCGCGCGTGCCCTGCCCCGCGCGGCGCCCAATGGGATGCGCGATCCAACTCGAACTCATCGAAATCCACGTCCGCCATGCCATGCCTCTTGAGGGATGCGATACGTGCCGCATCCACTTCGTTTGCCTGCTCGACCGGACGGGGCGCTGTTGATCAGCGCATTTCCTCGACCGGAGTGACGCCCAAGATACCAAGACCCGCGCAAATGACAACGGAAACGCTGCGCGCAAGGGCGATTTTCGCCTGAGACGTGGCCGGATCGCCGTCTTGGATAAAGCGCAGCGAGACATCCTCGTTCCCGCGGTTCCAAAGCCCGTGGAAATCGGAGGCCAGCTCGTAGAGGTAGAAGGCGATGCGGTGCGGTTCGTTGTTGCGCGACGCGATCTCGACCAGACGCGGCCATTCGGCGATCTTGCGCGCCATGGCCAGTTCCGCCTCATGCGTCAGGATCGACAGATCGGCCGCCGACAGGGTGGCATCTGCCACATCCAGCCCCGCCTCGCGCGCCTTTCGCAGCACCGAATGGATGCGCGCATTGGCATATTGCACGTAGAAAACCGGGTTGTCCTTGGACTGTTCCAGCACCTTGTCGAAATCGAAATCGAGCGCCGCGTCATTCTTGCGCGTCAGCATGACAAAGCGCGTCACATCGGCCCCGGCCTGTTCCACCACATCGCGCAGGGTGACGAAGGTGCCTGCCCGCTTGGACATCTTGAAGGGTTCGCCGTTCTTGTAGAGCTTCACCAGCTGGATCAGCTTGATATCCAGCGGCACCCGCCCGTTCGACAGGGCCGAAACGGCGGCCTTCATCCGCTTGACATAGCCGCCGTGATCGGCGCCGAAGATGTCGATCAGGGCGTCAAAGCCCCGCCGCACCTTGTTGTAGTGATAGGCGATGTCGGGCGCGAAATACGTCCAGCTGCCATCGGATTTCTGCACCGGGCGATCCACGTCATCGCCATGCGCGGTGGAGCGGAACAGCGTCTGCACGCGCGGTTCCCAATCATCGGGTTCCTTGCCCTTGGGCGGCTCCAGAACGCCTTCGTAGATCAGATCCATCCCGCGCAGGGTGGCGATGGCGGCCTCGATCTCGCCCGTGCCATAGAGCGCCTTTTCTGACGAATAGACATCCATCTCGACGCCGAGAAGTTTCAGATCGGCGCGGATTTCGGCCATCATCAGATCGGTGGCGAAATCGCGCACGTCGCGCAGCCAGACGGATTCCGGCTGATCCAAAAGGCTCGCGCCGTATTTGGCCTTTAACGCCTCACCCACGGGGATGAGGTAATCGCCGGGATAAAGGCCTTCGCGGATCTCGGGTTCCAGACCATTGGCCTCGCGGTAGCGTTCATAGGCAGAGCGCGCCAGCACATCGACCTGCGCGCCGCCGTCGTTGATGTAGTATTCGCGCGTCACCTCCCAGCCGGTAAAGGCCAGAAGCCGCGCCAGCGCATCGCCGAAGATCGCGCCGCGGGTATGGCCCACATGCATGGGGCCGGTGGGGTTGGCAGAGACAAACTCGACGTTCACCCGCATCCCCTGCCCCAGCCTGGAGCGGCCATAGTCCGTGCCCTGCGTCAGGGCCGCACGCAACAGGCTGTGCCAGATCGCCGGATCAAGGCGCAGGTTCAGAAAGCCCGGGCCGGCCACATCGGCCCCGGCGATGCGCGGATCCTGCATCAGGCGGCTGGCCAGCGCTTCGGCGATGGCGCGGGGTTGCAGGCCTGCGGGCTTGGCCAGAACCATGGCGGCGTTGGTCGCCATGTCGCCATGCGCGGCGTCGCGCGGGGGTTCCACCGCCACAGCACCCAGATCGAGACCTGCGGGAAGCGTCCCCTGCGCTGCCAGATCGTCCAGCGCCGCGATCACGAGGTCGCGGATGTCCGAGAAGAGGTTCATTTGATCACATTCCTGTCTGCTTGCCCCGGCAATGCCAGAGGGCAAGGGACAGGTCAAGGATCGGGCGTCACTCTGGCTCTGCGGCCGCAGGCGCGGGCGGGGCTGGACTTTCGTTTCGCGGGGCCGCTTGACGGGCGGGGCGGTGGCGCATGTGATGCGCCTCGCGCGCGCCAAAATGGCCCGCGATCACGGCGCCGAGCAGCCACCAAAGCTCGGTCGGCGCGGATTGCAGGGCCTGCATCCGCTGCACAAACCCGGCCGGATCGAACATGGCAAAGGCCATCAGCGCCAAGGCGCCATAGGCCAGCGCCGGACGCGGCAGCCGGTTCAGCGCATCGACCAGCCGATCATAGCGCCCGGGCGGGCGCGGCGCGGTGTCGGCGTGGGTGTCGGCGTCGGGAAAGAGCGCGGCCAGCGCGTCGAGTGTGGCGGGGGCGCCCTTGAGCGTGCGGGAGATCAGGTCCATGCGGCAATCCTCGCGCGATGTTCGGCTTCGGACAGGTGAATGTCGGCGGGCAGGAACGCCTCGGCCGCCGTGATGCGGGGGCCTTTGGCGCCATCGGCATCGGCGACCTGCCGACGGATGGCCCGGTTCGCGAAGGCCTGTTCATAGGCCCGTTCCCGGCGTTCCCGGGCGCAGGCCTGCAGCACCCTGTCGCCCCAGCGCGCCACGGCGTTGCGGGCGGCCCGCAGGGTGGCCGGGCAGATCACACCGCTGCGGGGGCATGTATCGCCCAGCCGGTTCAACACGGACTGCAGCGAGATGATCGCGTGACGGCCAGCCGCGAGGTAATGTTCAAAGGTGCAGGCCTGCAGGCTTTCGGGCAGCGAATGCAGCCCGGGCGCGCGGAACTGTCGCTCCAGCAGCGCCTCGGCGGCCGCGCCTGCGGTTTCGATGGCAATGTCTTCGACGGTCTTCATGCAGCCTCCGCGTCTGGTGAACACGGGCGCAGGCTGCAGGTCAGATGTTAACGCCGTGACGAGAGAGCGCGCGCTCAGCTGCCCGAGGCATCGGGATCGACATAGACCCCCTGTTCCTTCAGCGCATCCACAACCTCGGCCGGCATGTAGGTTTCGTCGTGTCGGGCAAGGATTTCCGTGGCCTGGAAGGTGCCGTCCACCATGCTGCCGGTGCCGACCATGCCTTCGCCTTCGCCAAAGAGATCCGGCAGCACGCCCGTATAGGCCACGGGGATGGACTGGTTCATGTCGGTGACGCGGAAGGTGACGGTTTCGCCCTGCCCGCGGACGATCGACCCTTCCTCGACCAGACCGCCGATGCGGAACACCTCGCCCGCCGTTGGCGGATCCTCGACCACCTGCGTGGGCGAGCGGAAGAAATTGATGCCGTCCCGCATCGCATAGCCGACCAAGGCGGTGGCGCCGATCAACGCCACGGTGGCAAGCGCGATGATCTGGATACGGCGTTGTTTCTTCAGGCCTTTCAGTCCGGCCATGATCCCTCCTACGGGAAGACGGGGGCGAGCAACAGCCCTTGGGTTTCGGGCAGGCCCAGCATGAGGTTGGCGTTCTGGATAGCCTGACCGGAAGAGCCCTTGGTCAGGTTGTCCAGCACGGCGATCACGACGGTGCGGCCGGGGATGCGGTCGCCGGTGACCCCGATGTGGCAGTAGTTGGATGCTGCAATGTCGCGTGTCGAGGGGAGCGCGCCAAAAGGTAGCACTTTCAGGAAAGGCTCGGCTGCATAAGCGGTTGCGAGGGTTTCGTGAACCACCTTCGGGTCGCCCTTGACATAGACGGTGGCGAGGATGCCGCGGTTCATGGGCAAAAGGTGCGGGGTGAATTGCACCAGCACGGGGCGCCCCGCTATCGCACTGAATTCCTGATCGAATTCGCCGAGGTGCCGATGCTTTCCACCCGCGGAATAGCTGTGTGTGCCGCCCGACAGTTCGGCATGCAGCAGGTTCTCCTTCAGGGACCGCCCTGCCCCGCTGACGCCTGCCTTGAGGTCGATCAGGATATCGTCAAGGTCGATGCAACCCTTTGAAATCAGGGGGCGCAGTGCGTACTGGCCAGTGGCCGCATTGCACCCCGTGCCGGCCACGAGGCGGGCTTTTGCGATCTCGTCCCGGTAGAATTCGGTGAGGCCATAGACGGCCTCGGCCTGCAGGTCGAGGGCGGCGTGAGGCTGGCCGTACCACCGTTCATAGGCGGCGGGGTCGCGCAGGCGGAAATCGGCAGATAGATCCACGATGCGGAGGTTGCGCGGGAGGGCCGACACAACCTGTTGTGTCGTTGCATGGGGCAGCGCGCAGAAGCACAGGTCGATGCCGGTAAAGTCGATCTCGTCGATCTTCTGGAGTTTCGGCAAGGTCAGGTGACGCAGGAAGGGGAAGACGTCGGCCATGTCCATCCCGGCCTTGCGATCGGCGGAAAGGGCCGCGATTTCAAGGCCTTCATGCGTGGCGATCAGGCGGACGAGTTCCGCGCCCGTATAGCCCGATGCCCCAAGGATGGCGACTTTCGCGGTCATGGCGACCCCCTTTCCAGATGCGGCGTTGATGGTGCAGGCAGGCGCCCGTGGCAAGGGGTTTTTGGCATCCAGGGCGTGCAGATCGGCGTGCAGCAGCGCAGTGCAGACGGGCGTATGCACGCGGCGCGCGGTGATCCGCAGAAGGGCGCAACGGTTTTCGGGGTGGGTTGGGGCAGCGGAACGTGGGCGACAAGCGCCCACCCTACGGGACCGGCGGGATCAATCCCGCGCTGCGGGTTGCGCTTGGTGTGGTTCTGCGCTGTCCGGCCTAGGCCGCCTCGAACGTGATCTTCCGGCGCAGGAATTGCGTGGCCTTGCTGGACACGGCCTTTGGATCGCCGGTCGTGAGGAATTTCGACTCGCGTCCCGTTCCCAGAAATTCGGGCCGCCGGGTGAGGTAATCCGCCAGCGCATCGGCCACGAGATTGGCCTGGCTGTAGACCTTCACGCCGGGACCCAAGGCCTCTTGGAACACCTTTTCCATCAGGGGGTAGTGGGTGCAGCCGAGGATGGCGGCTTCGGGTGCGGGCATGCGGCGCTTGAGCGCCTCGACATGGGAACGCACCAGCGCCTCGGCCAGGATTTCATCGCCCTGTTCGATGGCATCGACCACGCCACCGCAGGGCTGCGCCTCGACATCCACGCCGATGGCGCGGAAGGCCAGTTCGCGCTGAAACGCGCGGGAGGCGACGGTGGCGGGGGTGGCGAAGAGGGCCACATGTTTCACGGCCACCTCGCGCGGGGGGGAGTTGTCGCCCCATTGGCGTTCGGTCAGCGCCTCGATCAGGGGGACAAAGACGCCGAGGACGCGCTTGTGCGGCGGGACCCAGGTTTCCTGCATCCTTTTCAGCGCGGCGGCAGAGGCGGTGTTGCAGGCGAGGATCACCAGATCGCAGCCCTCGGCCCAGAGCCGTTCGGTGGCGGCGCAGGTCAGGTTGAAGATGTCATCGGCGGTGCGCACCCCATAGGGTGCGTGGGCATTGTCGCCCAGATAGACGAAGGGGACATCGGGAAGGCGGCGGGTCACGGCATCAAGGACTGTCAGCCCGCCAAGCCCCGAATCGAATACGCCCACTGCCATGACCTGCCCCTTTGTGCCTGATGCGCCGCTTTTGCCCGGTTGTCCCCGGTTATGCCCGATTTCGGGCAGCATAGGCGCGTTGGGCGCGGCGCGAAAGGCCAAGCGCGCGGTGTGGCAAAATCGGAGCCATGCGTCCTTTACATACCAGCTATACTTCTTATGTGGGGCGGACGTGCTAGGATGGCGCGGATGACAAGGGTGAGTGATGCAGATGGATTGGGACAAACTGCGCATTTTTCACGCGGTGGCCGACAAGGGCAGTCTGACCCATGCCGGGGATGTGCTGCATCTGAGCCAGTCTGCCGTCAGCCGCCAGATCCGCGCGCTGGAGGAAAGCCTGAACGTGACGCTGTTCCACCGCCATGCGCGGGGCCTGATCCTGACGGAACAGGGCGAGTTGCTGTTCGATGCGACCACCCAGATGGTCAAGCGGCTGGACGCCACCGCCGCGCGCATCCGCGACAGCGAAGACGAGGTGTTCGGTGAGTTGCGGGTGACGACGACGGTGGGCTTCGGCACGCTGTGGCTGGCACCCCGTTTGACGGCGCTTTATCAGAAATACCCCGAATTGAAGATCGACCTGATGCTGGAAGAGCGCGTGCTGGACCTGCCGATGCGCGAGGCTGACGTGGCGATCCGCATGAAGGAGCCCAGCCAGGCCGACCTGATCCGCAAGCGGCTGATGCAGATCCGGATGCGGCTTTATGCGACGCCGGACTATCTGGCCAAGCACGGCACGCCCGTAACGATGGCGGATTTCCATTCCCACCGGCTGATCTGCCAGCACGCAGGCACGGCACAGGTGGCCGCAGGCGCGATGCTGGTGGCGCAGCTGATGAGCCATGACATCCCGTCAACCCTGACGGTGAACAACTATTTTGGGGTGTTGCAGGGTGTGTTGAACAATATCGGGATCGGTGTGCTGCCCGATTATATTACCGAGGATTTCCCCGATCTGGTGCGCGTGCTGCCGGATGTGGAAAGCGGCGAAGTGCCTGTATTTCTGGCCTATCCCGAGGAGTTGCGCCATTCCAAGCGCGTGGCGGCCTTCCGCGAGTTCGTGACCGAGGAAATCTTCAAATACCGCAAGCGCGAACAGGGCTGACCGGGCCGGCCAATGCGGAGGAAAGGGGCGACAGGGACGGGTGCCCGAGGTCAGCCCGCGACGTGCCACATGCCACGCAGACGAAAGCCATGCAGGCGCTGCATAGCGGACATGCTGCACTTAGGGCGATCCTGCCCTTGCACGATCAGGCGCGCCACCCTAATTGAAGGGGCGAGGCGCTGATCGAGTTTACCTCTTAGCGTCTCATACCTCCCTGTTGGACTTGGGCCGAGCTTCTGCTCGGCCTTTTTTTTCATTTTCGCCGGGGCGCGCAGATTTGCCTGTCAGCGGGGCAACGCATCGCGGCCTTTGCTCAGGAATAGGGCATCGTTGAGAGAGCCCGCCATCGCGATCGCACGATCATAGGCGACGCGTGAGTCGTCGTGACGCCCGGCGCGGGCAAGCAGGGCAGCGCGGGCGGCATGGTAGGGCTGATAGGCCTGCAGCGCGGCATCGAGCGGGTGCAGACGCGCCAGAGCCTCGGTCACATAGCCTGCTTCGGCCAATGCCACGGCGTGATTGAGCGCGATGACGGGTGTCGGTTCGTGGATATAAAGCCGCGTGTAGAGTGCCGCGATTTGGGGCCAGTCGGGGCCGGGATCGGCCATCTGGCAGGCGGCGATGGCGGCCTTGATCTGGAACGGCCCCGGCGCGCGGCGGGCCAGCGCCTGATCCAGTAGCGCCCTGCCCTCGGCCAGTGCGGGCGCATCCCACAGGCGGCGATCCTGTGCGGCTGGCGGCAGGGTCGCGCCGTCCGGCCCGATGCGCGCCGCGCGGCGGGAGTCGGTGAGCAAGAGCAGCGCGAGGGCGCCTTCGATCTCGGCCTCGGCGGGGCGGAGGTCGGCCAGCAGGCGCGCGAGGAAAATCGCCTCGGCGCAGAGATCGCGGGGTTCGTCCGGCCCCGCCGTGTAGCCGGTGGTGAAGATCAGATAGACCGTGGTCAGGACCGCGTTGAGGCGATCCTCCCAGGCTTCGGGTCCCGGCACGGCAAAGGGGATGCGCGCCTTGGCGATCTTGGCCTTGGCGCGCGACAGACGCTGACCCATGGCAGGTTCTGAATCAAGGAAGACGCGCGCGATATCCGTGGTTGTAAGGCCGCAGACGGTGCGCAGGGTGAGCGCCACTTGTGACTTTTGCTCCAAAGCCGGGTGGCAGCAAGTAACGATAAGGGACAGCCGTTCATCCGGGATATGCGCGGCTTCCATCTCCTCGGCCTCTGCCTTTGCCAAGACGGCCATCGCCGCCGCCTTCTTCGCCTCGCGCGCACCGCCACGCATGCGGTCGATCGCCTTGCGCAGCGCCACTTTCAGCAGCCAACCCTGCGGAGATGATGGCGGGCCCGCCCTGCCCCAATGGCTGACGGCGGAAAGGGCCGCCTCTTGCAGGACCTCTTCCGCCAGTTCCCAGTCACGCAGGCGACTGATCAGCGCCGCCATCAGCCGCCCCCGGTCATCGCGCATCACCGCCTCGAGGGCTTTGGTGGCGGCGATGGCCTGGGGGGCGGCTGTGGTCATTCAGTTGTCCATCGGATTGTAGTTCATCAGCGGGCGCACCTCGACCGTGCCATAGGCCACGGCCGGAACCAGCGCGGCATATTTCAGGGCCGTATCCAGATCCGGCACGTCGATCAGGTAGTAGCCGCCCAGATGCTCTTTGGTTTCGGCAAAGGGCCCGTCCATGGTTTCCACCTTGCCACCGCGCTGCCGCACCGATGTGGCCGTTTCAATGCCTTGCAACGCTTCGCCGGCTTTTAGCACGCCATCAGCCTTCATTCTTTCGTTCAGCATGAAATAGCCGCCCATCATCGCATCGAATTCCTTGGTGCCATACGCAGGTTCACTGGTCGGGTCGCTGTAGATGAGGATCATGTATTGCATTGTTTTTCTCCATTGTCCTTGGGGTTGCAGCTGGTCAGGGTAAAGTCGGGATCACAAGCCGAGGATGTTGACGCCAAGGCAGACCATGGCGTTCAGCGTGGCCAGCAGGTTGGTGCTGTTGCCGATGTAGCGGGCGGGCAGGCCTGCGTTGTTGATAGCGCCCAGGCCGAACGGATGGACGATCCGCCCGATCAGCAGCAGCGCACCGGAGATGTGCAGGTAGATGTCCGGCGCGCCCATGCCTTCGGCAAGGATCATCAGGATCAGCACGAAGGTCGTCCATTCGACAAAGTTGCCGTGCTGGCGCACACGGCGAAGAAGTTCGGTGTTCCCGCCGTCACCATAGGAAATTTTCTCCTTGCCACGGACCGCGCTGACGCGGAACCACAGGACGAGATAGATGAAGGCAAGAGGCAGAGCGTAGAGCGGCGTGACTTCAAACAACATGGTGGTTCCCTTCTGTTTTCGTGTTTCGATACCCCAAGGACGCCGCCAGTTTGCCGTTTTCGACATGGGCCCAAAGAAAAGCTTGAAAAAAGTTGCAACGCGCTTGCAGCCGCGTGGCAGTTTTGCATCTAACCATCTGCAATTGTTTCATTTTGTGACGTCGGAGAAAAATTCTCCGAACCCAAAGAATTTTCGCGCGGGGGACGGGCCTGCCACCCTGCCCCTTTCCCTTGGCCAGTAATTCGCCTATCAGGCGCGTAAATCCCCGATGTTTGAGGCCCGCATGTCTGATCCCGCCATCACCCCGGACCTGATCGCCAGCCACGGGCTTAAGCCGGATGAATATGAACGCATCCTTGGCATCATCGGGCGGGAGCCGACCTTCACCGAACTGGGCATCTTCAGCGCGATGTGGAACGAGCATTGTTCCTACAAATCGTCGAAGAAATGGCTGCGCACGCTGCCGACCACGGGGCCGCAGGTGATCTGTGGGCCGGGCGAGAATGCGGGGGTGGTGGATATCGGCGACGGGCAGGCGGTGATCTTCAAGATGGAGAGCCACAACCACCCATCTTACATCGAACCCCATCAGGGTGCGGCGACGGGTGTGGGGGGCATTCTGCGCGATGTCTTTACCATGGGCGCGCGGCCCATCGCGGCGATGAACGCGCTGTCTTTCGGAGAGCCGTCGCATCCCAAGACGTCCCATCTGGTGAAGGGCGTGGTCGAGGGGATCGGGGCCTATGGCAATGCCTTTGGCGTGCCGACGGTGGGCGGCGAGGTGCGGTTCCACCGCGCCTATAACGGCAACTGTCTGGTCAATGCCTTTGCCGCCGGTCTGGCCGATACGGACAAGATCTTCTATTCCGCCGCCAGCGGCGTGGGGATGCCGGTGGTCTATCTTGGCGCGAAAACCGGGCGCGATGGCGTGGGCGGCGCGACGATGGCCAGCGCCGAGTTTGACGACACCATCGAAGAGAAGCGCCCCACCGTGCAGGTGGGCGACCCCTTCACCGAAAAACGCCTGCTGGAGGCCTGTCTGGAGCTGATGGCATCGGGCGCGGTGATTTCGATTCAGGACATGGGGGCTGCGGGGCTGACCTGTTCGGCGGTGGAGATGGGCGACAAGGGCGGCCTTGGCATCCGGCTGCAACTGGACAACGTGCCCCAGCGCGAAACCGGCATGACGGCCTATGAGATGATGCTGTCGGAAAGTCAGGAGCGGATGCTGATGGTGCTGAAGCCTTCGATGGAGGCCGAGGCGCGGGCGATCTTTGAAAAGTGGGATCTGGATTTCGCCATCGTGGGCGAGACGATTCCCGAGGACCGCTTCCTGATCGTGCATGGCAACGAGGTGAAGGCGGATCTGCCTTTGTCCAAGCTGTCGTCGTCTGCGCCGGAATATGATCGGCCTTGGGTGGAAACGCCTGCGGCGGCGCCCTTGGGCGCTGTTCCGGCGATTGCGCCCCTTGCGGGGCTGCGGGCGCTGATCGGCAGCCCGACCTATGCCCACAAGGCGTGGGTCTGGGAACAGTATGACAGCCAGGTGGGCGCCGATACGGTGGTGACGCCGGGCCTGCCTGCGGGCGTGGTGCGGGTGCATGGCACGGGCAAGGCGCTGGCCTTCACGTCGGACGTGACGCCGCGCTATGTGAAGGCGAACCCAGTGGAGGGCGGCAAGCAGGCGGTGGCCGAGGCGTACCGCAACCTGACGGCGGTGGGGGCGCGGCCCCTGGCCACGACCGACAACCTGAATTTTGGCAATCCCGAAAAGCCCGAGATCATGGGGCAGTTCGTCGGCGCGATCAAAGGTATCGGAGCCGCGGTGGCGGCGCTGGACATGCCCATCGTTTCGGGCAACGTGTCGCTTTACAATGAAACCGACGGGCGGGCGATCCTGCCCACGCCGACGATCGGGGCGGTGGGGATCCTCTCCACGCTCGACGAGGTGATCAACGGTCGGCCGGTCGCCGGGGACGCGCTGGTGCTGATCGGAGCGCCAGGCGCGCATCTGGGGCAATCGGCGGTGCTGGCCGAGATGTTCGGGATCGAGGCGGGCGATGCGCCCGCCGTCGATCTGGCAGCAGAGAAGCGGCATGGGGAATTCGTGCGGGCCAACCGCGCGCTGATCCGGGCCTGCACCGACCTTGGCGATGGCGGCCTTGCGCTGGCGGCGTTCGAGATGGCCGAAGGGGCCTGTCAGGGTGTGACGCTGGAGAGCGGCGAGGCGGGCTTCCTGTTCGGCGAGGATCAGGCGCGCTACATCGTGGCCACCGACAAGGCGGATGCGCTGATCGCGGCGGGCAAGGCGGCGGGGGTTCCTGTCGCGGTTGTCGGCCGGTTCGGGGGGGATGTCGTATCGCTGGGCGGCGAGGCGGCTGCGCTGGCGGAGTTGTCGGCGCTCTACCGTTCGGCCTTTGCGCGGGCTGTGGCCTGATGCTGCGGCGGGCGACCGATGGGGAAATCCCTGCGGTCGCCGCGCTGATCGCGGCCAATCCCATGGCCCTGTTGCAGCAGCCGGAGGCGTGGCTGCGCGAGATTGCCGGGGGCGAGGCGCGCGGTGTCCTGATCTGGGACGAGGGCGGCATCGAAGGTTTTGCCGTGATCGACTGGGAGTATCCGGGGGTGATCGGGCTGTGGAACCTTGGGGTGGTGCAGCCGCGCCGGGGCGTTGGGCAACGGCTGATCCGCGCGGTGCTGGACGAGGTGTTCGGCAGGCTTGGCGCGCATCGCCTGTTCTGCGATGCGGCCTTTGACAATGCGGCGGCCATCGCGGCCTTTGGCAAGGCGGGTTTCGTGCGGGAAGGCGTGATGCGGGAATGCTGGCAGCGGGAGCCGGGGGTCTGGGTCGATTGCGTGGCCTTTTCCATGCTGGCCCGTGAATGGCGGGCCGATGCGTGGCAGGCACGCGCATGACGCTGCGCCCTGCCCTGCCCGCGGATTATGCCTTCATCCGGTCGCTGACGCAGCGCCCGGACTATGCCCCCTTCCTGACGGACGAAGATGAGGCGCGGCTGGATTTCTATGCCACGGATCCCGCGCATCGCCTTCTCATCTGGGAAGAGGACGGGCGCGCGGCGGGGTTCGCGCTGTGGGCCGAGATCGGCGATCCGTCGGGGCGGGTAGAGTTGCGGCGGCTCGGATTGGCCGAGGTCGGGGGCGGGCGGGGGTTGCACTTTGTGCGGGCGCTGACCGATTACGGTTTTGCGCGTCTGGGCGCGCGCAAGATCTGGCTGGATGCGAGCGGCGAGAACGGGCGCGCGCAGAAGGTTTACGCGCAGGCGGGATACCGGCTGGAGGGGCGGCTGGTGGATCACTGGTTCCGCCCGGTTCTAGGGCGGAATGTGGATGTGATGCTTTACGGTCTGCTGCGGGCGGAGTGGGAGGCCCAGCGGGGACTTGCGGCCCCTGCCCCATAGGCATACATCTTCGGACAGGAATACCGGAGTGCCCCATGCCGATCACCGCACGCGATATCGAGAACCTGATCCGCGAAAGTTTTCCGGACGCCAAGATCACGGTGCAGGGCGATGACGGGCAGCATTTCGCGGCGGAAGTGATCGACGCGAGTTTCCGGGGGTTGAACCGGGTGCAGCAGCAGCGGGCGGTCTATGCCGCGCTGAAGGGCAAGATGGATGGCGCGCATGGGGAGCTTCATGCGCTGGCGCTGACGACCAAGGCGCCGGATTGAGAGGATGACAGGAATGAGCGCTGAAGCGACGATCCGCGAGACGATCGAAAAGAATGACGTGGTGCTGTTCATGAAGGGCACCAAGATGATGCCGCAATGCGGGTTTTCGTCCCGCGTGGCGGGGGTGCTGAATTACATGGGCGTGGAATTCGCCGATGTGAACGTGCTGGCAGACCCGGAAATCCGGCAAGGCATCAAGGATTTCAGCGACTGGCCGACGATTCCGCAGCTGTATGTGAAGGGGGAATTCGTGGGCGGCTGCGATATCGTCACCGAGATGACGCTGTCGGGCGAATTGGACACGCTTCTTGAAACGAACGGCATCGCCTTCGACAAGGATGCCGCGAACAAGATCCGCGAGGCGAATGCCTAAGAGGGCATGATGCGCGTAAGGAAAGGCCCGCCCTTGGCGGGCCTTTTTGTTTCATCAGGCCCCTGTCAGCATCAGGTCGAAGGCCCGGATGATCCGGTCGCGTTCATGTGCGAGCGTAGCGACAAAAGTACCGAGTTCGGCAAGCGTCAAGGTCGCCAGAACATGCGGGGCAAGGCGCAAGCGGATGTCGCCCGCGGTAAGTATCGGCGACAGGGCCGGAAGCGCCGGTGCGGTTGCATCCTCAGGCACGGCGAGGCACACGGCGCGTGTGTTCAGGCCATCGAGGATGCCGGACTGAAGGACAACGACATATTCCCCCTGCGCCATGCGATAGAGGTCGAACTGATCGGACATCAGAATTTCTTGTAACCCGCAAGGGGAACGCCGTTCTCTTCGATCCACTTGTTATAGGCCGCGATGTCGGCGGCGTTGTCCTGTTTCCAGCGGCGGGCGCGCTCAGTGCGGACCTGTGCGAGGATGCCTTCCTCGGCGGCGCGGGAGATGTTGATGCCCAAGGCGCGCGCCTCGTCCAGAAGAGCGGCATCGAGGGTCATGGAGGTGGGGCGGCGGGTGGCGGGCATGGCGGGCTCCTTCGGCGCTGGCGAGGATACCGCAAAACATACCGCAGTGTAAGCGGTATGCCGTCAGCCGGGGCTGCAGGTCAGAAGCGGGGTTTCCGTGCCCGCTTCGCCATCCTTCCACAGAAGCGTCGCCGCCTCCCCCTTGGTCCACCAGACGTAGCCTGACCCATCAGACGGCCAGGCATAGCGCGCGCCGGATGCGGCGGGTTCGTTGTAGAGAAGGATCTGGCGCCCCTCGACATGCAGCACCACCAGCGAGGTGTCCGGCGCGTTGACATAGACCACCGGCACGGCGACATCGCGATCGCAGGCGTAGGTCAGGTTCTGGACCTGCGTTTCGGCCAGCGCCGGGCCGGCCATCAGGGCAAGCGCGAGAACGGCCCTGCGCATCAGGCAGACCTTTGCGCGTCGTCCAGCCGATCCGCCAGCGCCTCGGCCTGCGCCGCGATCTCGGCCAGCGTTTCGGTGACCTGTGGCGGGATCACCGGCACCTCGACCCGGGTTTCGGGGCGGCTTTCCAGTTCGGCCAGCCGCGCCTTGAGGGTGCGTATCTCATCTTCCACGGCGGCGGTCTTGTCGGCCAGCATCAGACCCGCCATCAGCAGCATCTTGGCTTCCGGCAGGCGGCCCATCTGGGCGATCAGCGGCTGGGCTTCGGCATCGAGCATGGCGGCGGCGGCGCGGAGGAAATGCTCCTCGCCCGCCTGGCAGGCGACGGGAAAGCTGCGGCCCCCGACAGTGATGGTAAGTTCAGGCATCGAGGCGCTCTTCCTTGATCAGCGGGGTCAGTTCGGACAGGATTTCATCCATCTCGGCCACTTCGGACAGGCGAGCGACGCGCATCGCCTCTAGCTCGGCCATCATGGCGCGGTTGATCTGTTCGGGATCGGCAAGGTTGGCCGCCTGCGCCCGGCGCAGGCCGCGCAGGTTTTCGCGCAGTTGCACGACCGTCTTACGCATGCGGTGGATTTCAAGCCCCTGCACATCCAGCTGGGCCGTCATCTTTTCGATCCGGGCGAGAAGCTCTGCCTGATCGGCAGGGGGCAGCGGTGCGTCCGCCGGTTCGCGCGCGGCCAGCGCATCGATCTGCTGGCGTAGCGCGGCGACCGTTTCACGTTCGGACGCAAGCGCCACCTGCAGGTGCTGGATCTGGGCGGCGGTCGCAGTCTCTGTGGCGGTCTCGGGTGCCGTTTCGGCGCCAGTCTCGGAGCGGGGTTCGGCTGCCGCGGGTTGGGCGGCGAGTGCTTCGATACCGGCGCCGATGCGTTGCAAGGCGGCGGCGATGCGGCGTTCCAGCTCGGCCATGTCCTGCATTGAAATGCCTTTCTGTCCTGGCTTTCGTTTCTTTTCTTTTGGGTGTCGTGACCGAATACGAATCAAGACACCCCGGCCTGCCATGCAGTGTAGCGCAAGAATAAGGCGCAACTCACGCCTTTGCACCCAAGGGCTTGCGCGGATTGCTTGATCTTGCCCGTCCCAGCACTTAGAGCGGGGCGGAAATCCCACCTTCAGACAGGACCATGGCCTTGGACATCGAAACGCTCCGCGCCCGCCACCCGGACCACTGGATGCGCGCCTGCGCGATCCGCACCCTGACGCTGGACGCCGTCGCGGCGGCGAATTCGGGACATTCGGGGATGCCCATGGGCATGGCCGATGTGGCAACCGTGCTGTTCGAAAAGCATCTGAACTTTGATCCCGCCGCGCCGCGCTGGCCGAACCGGGACCGGTTCATCCTGTCGGCAGGGCATGGGTCGATGCTGATCTATTCGCTGCTCTACCTGACCGGCTATGCCGACATGACGCTGGATCAGATCAAGAATTTCCGCCAATGGGGCGCGATCACGGCGGGCCATCCCGAGTTTGGCCATGTCGCGGGGGTGGAGACGACGACCGGGCCGCTGGGCCAGGGCATCGCCAATGCCGTGGGCTTTGCCATGGCCGAAGAAAACCTGCGCGCGCGCTGGGGGGCGAAGATCGTCGATCACCACACCTATGTGATTGCGGGCGACGGATGCCTGATGGAAGGCGTCAGCCAAGAGGCGATCGCTCTGGCGGGCAAGCAGCAGCTGAGCCGTCTGATCGTGCTGTGGGATGACAATGGCATCACCATCGACGGCAAGGTGTCGATTGCCGATGTGACGGATCAGAAGGCGCGCTTTGCGGCATCCAGTTGGAATGTGCTGTCCTGCGATGGGCATGATCCGGAAGATATCGACCGCGCGCTGGTGGCGGCGAAGGCATCGGACAGGCCCACGATGATCGCCTGCAAGACGCATATCGCGCTGGGCCATGCGGCGCAGGACACGTCCAAAGGCCATGGCGCGCTGACGGATGCGGCGCAGATGGCGGCGGCGAAGGCGGCCTATGGCTGGGATCACCCGGCCTTCGTTGTCCCGTCCGACATCAAGACGGCCTGGGAAGCCAAGGGCGCGCGCGGCGCCAAGGCCCATGCAGAGTGGAAGGCGCGGCTTGAGGCGCTGTCGGCGGCAAAACAGGCCGAATTCGCGCGCATCTTCGCGGGCGAGGCCCCGGCGAAGCTGGCCTCGGTCATCCGCGGGGTGAAGAAGGCGGCCGTGGAGGCGATGCCGAAACTGGCGACCCGGGCGGCATCGGAAAAGGTGCTGGCGGCGGTCAATCCCGTGATGACGGAAACCATCGGGGGGTCTGCGGACCTGACCGGATCGAACAACACCAAGACCGCCGATCTGGGCGTCTTCACACCCGAAGACCGCAAGGGGCGTTACGTCTATTACGGCATCCGCGAACATGGGATGGCGGCGGCGATGAACGGCATGGCGCTGCATGGCGGCGTGCGGCCCTATGGCGGCACGTTCATGTGCTTTACCGACTATGCCCGCCCGTCGATGCGCCTGTCGGCGCTGATGGGGCTGCCGGTTGTCTATGTGATGACGCATGACAGCATCGGTCTGGGTGAGGATGGGCCGACCCACCAGCCGGTGGAACATCTGGCGATCAGCCGGTCCACGCCTAACACGGTGGTGATCCGCCCTGCCGATCTGGTCGAGACGGCGGAAGCATGGGAAGTGGCGCTGACCGCCAAGACCACGCCCACCGTGCTGGCACTGAGCCGTCAGAACCTGCCTGCGGTGCGCAAGGCGCATGTGAACCAGAACCTTGTCGCCAAGGGCGCCTATGTTCTGGAAGAGGCGACGGGCAAGCGGCAGGTGATCCTGATTGCCACGGGTTCCGAGGTGGAGATCGCGCTGAAGGCGCGGGCGGCGCTGGAGGCCGAAGGGATCGGCACGCGGGTCGTTTCCATGCCGTCGATGGAACTGTTTGCCGCGCAGGACGAGGCGTACCGCAAGCGCGTGCTGCCGGGTGGCCCGGTGCGCGTGGCCATCGAGGCGGGCGTGCGTCAGGGCTGGGATCGCTGGCTGCTGGGCGAGCGCGGGAAGGAGACGAAGGCCGGCTTTGTGGGCATGGCATCCTTTGGCGCCTCGGCGCCGATGGAGCGGCTTTACAAGGAGTTCGGCATCACGGCGGAAAATACCGTGGCGGTGGTGAAGTCCCTGCTCTGATCAAAAATCTTCGAAGATTTTTGCAAATTTCTTCGTAGAAATTTGGGCCGCGCCTAGGGCGCGGCTTTCTTCTTTCCTGTCACCGCGGCGATCGCAGGGCCGATGATGCGGGTCGCCACCGGGATCAGCGCGAGGCCGAGGATAAGGCCGAAAATCCCGTCGAAGAACGCCGTGACGAGCCAGGCGACAAAACCCTGCGCCACCTCGATGGCGGCAGCGGCACCATCGGCAAGGTGGTGGATCGTCTCATAGGGCCAAGCCCAGAGATGCGTCACCTCGAGCCCGTGGGTCACGATGTTTCCGCCCACCCAGAGCATCGCAGCAGTGCCGATGAAGGACAGCGCCGCCATCAGCTTTGGCATCCCCTTGACCAGCCCGCGCCCGAGCGCGCGCCCTGCCCCGGTGCGACCTGTGGCGGCCATGTGCAGGCCCACGTCATCCATCTTCACGATCAGCGCCACGGCACCATAGACCGCGACGGTGATCAGGATGCCCACAACGGCCAGGGTCGCGGCCTGCATCCAGAAGTTCGGGTTCTCGATGGTGGCGAGCGCGATGGTCATGATCTCGGCCGACAGGATGAAATCGGTCTTGATCGCGCCTGCGACCTTTTCCTCTTCCAGACGGGCGGGATCCTTGGTGTTGAAATCCGCCTCGACCGCGTGATCGGCATGGGGGGCGAAGGCGTGCAGCACCTTTTCGGCCCCCTCAAAGCACAGATAGGCCCCGCCCAGCATCAAGAGCGGGGTGATCGCGGCGGGAAGAAAGTGATCGAGCGCAAGGAGCGCGGGCAGAAGGATCACCAGCTTGTTGCGCACCGAACCCAGCGCGATGCGCCAGATGATGGGAAGTTCGCGATCCGCCTCGAACCCGTGGACATATTTGGGCGTCACGGCGGCATCGTCGATCACCACACCTGCGGCCTTGACCCCTGCCTTGGCGGCGGCGGCGGCGATGTCATCAACGGAAGCGGCGGCGACCTTGGCGATGGCGGCCACGTCGTCGAGCAGGGCGAGCAAGCCACTCATGCAAATCATCCTTATCCAATCGGTTTCGTTGTAGCGAAGAGCGGCAGGCTTGGCAAAGCCTGCGCGATGTTAGCGCAAACCTGCGATGTTTGCGGTAACACATTGTTTTTCTGAAATTTTTTGCTTTCCGCGGGTATTTGCGGGGGTTATGCCCTGCCCCATCGTGCGAGTCATCGGAAGGGAGAAGCCGGCATGACCATCACCATCGGGATCAACGGATTTGGCCGGATCGGGCGCTGCACGCTGGCCCATATCGCCGAGAGCAACCGCAATGACGTGCAGGTGGTGGCAATCAACGCCACCGGGCCGGTGGAGACGAATGCGCATCTTCTGAAATACGACTCGGTTCACGGGCGGTTTCCCGGCACCGTGAAGGTGACCGACGGGATGCTGGATCTGGGGCGCGGGCCGATCCGGGTGATGTCGAGCTATGATCCCCAGACGCTGGACTGGGAGGGCGTCGATGTGGTGCTGGAATGTACCGGCGCGTTCAACGACCGTGACAAGGCGGCGGTGCATCTGGGGCGCGGCGCGCGGCGGGTGCTGGTCAGCGCGCCGGCCAAGCGGGCGGACAAGACGGTGGTTTACGGCGTGAACCATCGCAGCCTGACGGACGCGCATCTGGTGGTGTCGAACGGATCCTGCACGACGAACTGTCTGGCGCCGTTGGCCAAGGTGCTGAATGACGCGATCGGGATCGAGAGCGGCATCATGACGACGATCCATTCCTACACGGGCGACCAGCCGACGCTGGACCGCCGCCACGCCGATCTCTACCGCGCCCGCGCGGCGGCCATGGCGATGGTGCCCACCAGCACCGGCGCGGCGAAGGCCTTGGGCGAGGTGCTGCCCGAACTTGCGGGGCGGCTGGACGGGACGGCGATCCGCGTGCCCACCCCGAACGTGAGCGCGGTGGACCTGACCTTCGTGGCCGGCAAATCGGTGACGGTGCAGGACGTGAACGAGATCGTGCGCGAGGCGGCGGCGGGCTACATGGGCATGGTGCTGGCTTATGATCCGGAACCCAAGGTTTCCATCGACTTCAATCACACGCCACATTCGTCTATCTTCGCCCCGGACCAGACCAAGGTGGTCGGCGGCCGCACGGTGCGCGTGCTGGCATGGTATGACAACGAGTGGGGCTTCTCCTGCCGGATGGCCGATGTGGCCGGGGTGATGGGGCGGCTCCTCCACTGATGGAGGGGTCGTGACCGACCGCATCGCGCTGGCGCTTGGAACCGTCCTGATCGGGCTGGTTGTGCTGGACGTTGTCGCCAATGGGGGCGCGGCGTTGCTTTTTCTGATGAGAAAACTCTTCGTCTTCATAGAATTCTTGGCATTCTGGCGCTGAGCGGATCAGAGTCGGGTTGATTTGTTACCTGATCTGCGGATGTTAGCGCTATCGCAGGCGCCGGATTCGCGGCCCTGCCCATGATGGCGGCGGGTGCGCCGCCCTACCCTAGTCGGAGGAATTGCCATGACCGTCAAAGTTGCCATCAACGGGTTTGGCCGGATCGGGCGCAACGTGCTGCGCGGCATCATCGAATCGGGCCGGACGGATATCGAGGTCGTGGCGATCAACGATCTGGGGCCGGTCGAGACGAACGCGCATCTGTTGCGGTTCGATTCGGTTCATGGCCGCTTTCCGGCGCAGGTGACCACGGGCGAGGATTGGATCGACGTGGGCCGCGGTCCGATGAAGGTGACGGCGATCAAGAACCCCGCCGATCTGCCCTGGGGCCATGTGGATATCGTGCTGGAATGCACAGGCATCTTCACCAGCAAGGAAAAATGCCTTGCCCATCTGGAGAACGGATCGAAGCGGGTGCTGATCAGCGCCCCCGGTGACGGCGCCGACAAGACCATCGTTTACGGCGTGAACCATCACACGCTGACCAAGGATGACATCGTGGTATCGAATGCGTCGTGCACCACGAACTGCCTGTCGCCGGTGGCGAAGGTCCTGAATGAGGTGATCGGCATCGAAAAGGGGATGATGACCACCATCCATTCCTATACCGGCGACCAGCCTACGCTGGATACGATGCACAAGGATCTGTATCGCGCCCGTGCGGCGGCGCTGTCGATGATCCCGACCAGCACCGGCGCGGCCAAGGCCGTGGGTCTGGTGCTGCCCGAACTCAAGGGCAAGCTGGATGGCTTTGCCATCCGCGTGCCCACGCCGAACGTGTCTGTCGTGGACCTGAAGTTCATCGCCAAGCGCGCGACCAGCGTGGAAGAGGTCAACGCCGCCATCAAGGCGGCGGCAGACGGGCCGCTGAAGGGCATTCTCGGCTATACCGAGTTCAAGAATGTGTCATCGGATTTCAATCACGATCCCCATTCGTCGGTCTTCCACATGGATCAGACCAAGGTGATGGACGGGACCTTTGTTTCGATCCTGTCGTGGTATGACAACGAATGGGGGTTCTCGAACCGCATGGCGGATACGGCTGTCGCAATGGGCAAGCTGATCTGATCCGCGCGGATCCTGCGCCTTTTCGTGGCATGTTTCAGGCCGGTCACGTTCTGTGACCGGCCTTTCCTTTTTCAGACCAGAGGAATGACTATTCTTAACGCATGGATTTGATCGTCATTATCGCCATTCTGACCGGCCTGTTTCTGGCCATCGCGCTGGCCGAGCCGCTGGGCGCACGCCTGCGGCTGCCGACGGCGGTGATCCTTGCCGCCCTTGGCATCGCCATCGGCGCGGGGGCCGCGTGGTTCTGGCGCACGGATGTGACCGATGCGCTGAACCCCGTGGCCTTGGCCATCCTGACCCTGCCGATTTCATCGGACGTGTTCATCTATGTGCTGCTGCCGATCCTGCTGTTTCAGGTGTCGCTCTCGCTGAACCTGCGCCGCTTGATGGATGACTGGGTGCCGGTGCTGACGCTGGCGGTGGTGGCGGTGCTGGTGGCAACCGTGGTGATCGCCTTTGCGTTGCAGCCTTTTTCGGGCCTGCCGCTGCTTGCCTGCCTGCTGCTCGGGGCCATCGTATCGACGACCGACCCATCGGCGGTGGTCAGCATCTTTCGTGCAACCCCGGCCCCGCAGCGGCTGGCCCGGATCGTGGAAGGCGAGAGCCTGCTGAACGACGCCGCAGCCATCGCGCTGTTTTCGGTCTTTCTTGCGGCGATCGAAAGCGGGGATGGCGCGCCGCCACCGCAGGCGGTGCTGCTGCAATTGCCGTGGATGATCTTTTCCGGCGCCATCGTCGGCGCCGCCCTGGGCCGCGTGGCGGTGGCCGCGATGGGGGCAATGAACAGCTTTCCGTTGGCGCAGTTTTCCGTGAGCTTCGCCCTGCCCTTTGCAACCTTTCTGGTGACCGATCAACTGCTGGGTGGATCGGGCGTCGTGTCGGCGGTGGCGGCCGGCATGACGGTGAACTTTCTGGCGCCGGGGCGGATGGCGCCGCCGTCGCTGATCCTGCTGCGTGATGGGTGGAACCTGCTTGCCTATTGGGCGGGCGGGTTGATCTTCGTTCTGGCCGCGCTGCTGGTGCCCGAAGCGCTGGCGCAGGCGCGCTGGTCGGACCTTGTGCTGGTGGGCGTGGTCGTGATCGCGGCTTTTGTCGCGCGGGCGGTGATGCTGTGGGGGCTGTTGCCGCTGCTGACATGGGCGCGGCTGTCGCCGCGGGTCGAAGGCCCCTACCGTATCGCCATTCTCTGGGGCGGGCTGCGGGGTGCGGTCACACTCGCCCTGGCGCTGGCGGTGACGGAAAATCCCGGCATCCCGTTTGAAGTGAAGCGTCAGGTCGGCATCGTTGCAACCGGGTTCGTGCTGTTCACACTGCTGGTGCAGGGCACGACCTTGCGGATGCTGATCACTTGGCTGGGCCTTGACCGCCTGTCACCGCTGGATCGCGCGCTGTCCGAACAGGTGGTGGCGGTGGCGCTGCAGGATGTGCGCGAAACGGTGGCCGATACGGTGCGGCAGCTGGACCTGACCCCCGCGATTGTGCGGGAAGAGGCCGTGCGCTTTGGCGACCGGTTGAACGATGCGGTGGAACGCGCCGATGAGGCGACCGATCTGCAGGACAAGGACCGGGTCACGCTGGGCATGGTGGCCATGGCCGGGCATGAGCGCGATCTGGTGCTGGCCGCCTTTCGCGATGGTCTGATTTCGGCCCGGGTGGCGGAACGGATGCTGACCGATGCCGACCGCCTGATCGAGGCGACGCGCGTCGCGGGGCGCAGCGGCTATCGCGCGCAGGCGCGGCGGGCGCTGGCGCGGGGGCAGCTTCTGGAATTGGCCGAGCGGGCCTATACGCGCTATCGCCTGAAGGCGGGGTTACAGAACCTGATCGCGGATCGGTTTGAACTGCTGGTCAGCCATCAGCAGGGGCTGCGGGGGCTGCGCCGCTTTGTCGAGCGGCGGATCCTGCGCATCCACGGGCGGCGGGTGGCATCGCTGTTGCAGGATCTTCTGCGCTGGCGGATCGAGGAGACAGGGCGCGAGCTGGAGGGCCTGCGCATCCAGTTTCCCGGCTATGCCGAAGAGGTGGAGCGGCGGCTGATCCGGCGGCTGGTGCTGCGGCAGGAGGAACTGGAATACGATCAATATGTGCAGGACGGGCTGATCGGGCCCGAGTTGAAGATGGCGCTGCAACAGGGGATCGATGATGAACGCGCGCGGCTGGCCGAACGCCCGCTGCTGGATCTGCGGATGCAGCGTCTGGACATCGTGCGCAGCTTCCACCTGTTCTCTGGCCTTGACGAGGCGACCCAGGCGCAACTGGCGCGGCGGCTGAAGACGGTCTATGCCAAGCCGGGCGATGTGCTGGTGCGGCGCGAGGATCTGCCGGATCGGGTGTGGTTCGTCGCCTCGGGCGCGGTGGAGGCCGAGTTGGCGGATGGGCGCCACCTTCTGGGCCATGGCGAGATGTTCGGCCATCTGTCGGTGCTGCAAAAGCGCCCACGCCGGGCGACGGTTCGGGCGATCACCCACACCACGCTGGTCACATTGTCCGAGACCGCCTTCCGCGATCTGATGCGGCAGGCCCCGCAACTGGCCGAGGCGGTGGAGAAAAGCGCCGAGCGGCGGGGAATGTCGGTCGAGCTGAGCGCCGGATCACGGCAGGCGGCAAACCCGCCCCCACCCTGGGTGGCCACCCTGAAGGAAGCCTTGCGTCTGCGTGCGTAGCCATGCGCGCAGGGCATGGCGGGATCCCTGTTCTGGCCGTTGTTAGCGGTAACATTTCCGCCCATCTTCACGGCATGTCGAAGGGATAACCGAGAAGCCCTTGGCAGGTTCGTGAAAGGAACAACAGATGAAACTGATCGACACGCTGAAGGCCGCGGCCGCAAATCGCGCGCTGTATAAGCGGACCCGCGACGAGATCGCCCGGATGCCGCGCGATGTGGCGCTGGACCTTGGGATTTTCCCGGAAGATGCGGATCGCATCGCCTGGGCCGCTGTTTACGGCAAGTAAGCGCCTGCCAGATGCAGGGGCAAAAGGGGGGGCTTCGCCCCCCTTTTCCTTTCAGGCGAAGCGGCGTTTCAGCGCGGCCTCGACCGGGGGGGTCACGAATTTCGACACATCACCGCCGAGCCGGGCGATTTCCTTGACAAGCTTGGACGCGATGGCCTGACGGCGGGCATCGGCCATCATGAAGACCGTCTCGATACTGGCATCCAGCGCGCGATTCATGCCGACCATCTGGAATTCATACTCGAAATCCGCCACGGCGCGCAGGCCGCGCACGATCACGCTGGCCCCCACATCGCGGGCGCAGTCGATCAGCAGGTTTTCGAAGGGATGGACGACGATCTCGCCCCCCGTCTTGGACTGGATGGCGGCACATTCGGCCTGCACCATCGCCACCCGTTCCTCGAGCGAGAAGAGCGGCCCCTTGTCGCGATTGATCGCCACGCCGATCACCAGACGATCCACCAGCGCCATGGCGCGCTGGATGATGTCGACATGGCCCAGCGTGATGGGGTCAAAGGTGCCCGGGTAAAGGCCGATGCGCATGGGTCCACTCCCCCCTTGGTCGCGTGGATGCACGCAACATTATTGCGCGGATGAGTGCAAGACCCAAAGCGCGCGACCGTCGGGTGTCAGAAACCCTTGATCATCCCTTCGAGCGCGTCCTTTTCCATGGCGAGTTCGGTCAGCCGTGCCTTGACCACATCGCCGATGGAGATGAGGCCCACCATCTCGGCGCCCTCCATCACGGGCATGTGGCGGAAGCGGCCATCCGTCATCTTTTGCAGCACGTCATTGGCCTGTTCGTCCCGTCGGCACGTGACGATATTCGCCGTCATGATGCTGTCCACCGCATCGGCCATGCAGGCCATGCCCCGGCGGCCGATCTCGCGCACGATATCGCGTTCCGACACGATGCCCGCCACGCGTTTGCCATCGGATGACACGATCACGGCCCCGATCCGGCGGGTGGACAGGATTTCGGCCGTCTGCGCGACCGTCGTGCCGGGCACGACGGTGACCACGCCATCATCCGACTTGGACTTAAGGATCTGGCTGACAAGCATGGATTCCTCCCTCTCCGTTCTTGTCATTGGGATGCTGCGCCGGGGATCGAATTCTGTCAACGGATTGCGCGGGCGTGGTGGGCGCGGGCTTCAAGCTCGGCCACCTCGCGGCGCAGGCCTTGCGCCAGCAGATCGGCAAAGCGATTCAGCCGGGCCACGCGGCCATCATCGGCATGGCGGATCAGCCAGAAGCTGCGGGTCAGGGCAATGCGGTCCGGGATCACCGGCACCAGTTCGGGTGCAGCGGGAAGGGCGAAGTCATGCACGACCCCGACCCCTGCCCCGGCACGCAGCCAGTTCAGTTGAACCGATACGGAGTTTGACGCAAGGGCGACGGTCCCTGCCCCCAGTTCGGCCAGGTAATCGAGTTCCTTGTCATGGATCATGTCGGGAATGTAGCCCACCAGCCGGTGCTGATTGAGATCGGCGAGCGTGTGCAACGCGGGCGCCTGGGCAAGGTAGGCCGGATGCGCCGCGAGGTGAAGGTGATAATCGGTCAGCTTCTGCACGGTCAGGCGGCCCGCCGTGGGGCGGCTGACGGCGATGGCGAGATCGGCCTCGCGCTTGGACAGGTTGAAGACGCGGGGCAGTGCCACGATCTGCACCTCCAGCCCCGGATTGGCATCGCAGATGGCCGCCAGCACCTGCGGCAGCAGGTAATTGGCACAGCCATCCGGCGCGCCGATGCGGATCTGGCCTGACAGGCCTTCGGGGCCACTGAGCGCCTCACGCGCGCCGTCCAGCGCGGTTTCGGCGCGTTCGGCATGGGGCAGCAGGCGGGTGCCTTCTTCCGTCAGGGCGTAACCTTGCGGGGATTTGGCAAAAAGGCGCGCACCCATCGCCTCTTCCAGACGCCCGATGCGGCGGCCGACGGTGGCGGCGTCGATCTTCAGCCGCTTGCCCGCACCCGACAGGCTTTCGCTGCGGGCCACGGCGAGGAAGATGCGGAGGTCGTCCCAGTCCATGCGCTGACATCCTGCATTTTTGCAAAGCCTGTTTGAGTTATTTCCGCTGTTTGCGACATTTCCGCAAGGCTATTCTCGCCGCCAGCAAATGAGGGAGGATCCCATGAAAGAGATCGGTCACTGGATCAACGGCAAGCATGTGAAAGGCACGTCGGGCCGTTTCGCGGATGTCTTCAACCCGGCGACGGGCGAGGTTCAGGCCAAGGTGGCGCTGGCGACGAAGGCGGAACTCGACGCCGCCACCGCCGATGCCGCCCGCGCGCAGGTGAAATGGGGCGCGACCAACCCGCAGCGCCGCGCGCGGGTGATGATGGAATTCGTCCGCCTTCTGAACCGCGACATGGACAAGCTGGCAGAGGCGCTGTCATCCGAACATGGCAAGACCATTCCGGATGCCAAGGGCGATATCCAGCGCGGGCTGGAGGTGATGGAGTTCTGCATCGGCGCGCCGCATCTGTTGAAGGGCGAATTCACCGACAGCGCGGGCCCGGGGATCGACATGTATTCGATGCGCCAGCCGATCGGCGTGGCGGCGGGGATCACGCCCTTCAACTTTCCGGCGATGATCCCGATGTGGAAGATGGGGCCAGCGCTGGCCTGCGGAAATGCCTTCATCCTGAAACCGTCTGAGCGTGACCCTTCGGTTCCGCTGATGCTGGCGGAACTGATGCAGGAGGCGGGGTTGCCGGATGGTGTGCTGCAGGTCATCAACGGCGACAAGGAAGCGGTGGATGCGATCCTCGACTCGCCCATCATCGCGGGGATCGGTTTTGTCGGATCCACCCCCATCGCGGAATACATCTATGGCCGCGGCTGTTCCAACGGCAAGCGCGTGCAGTGCTTTGGCGGCGCGAAGAACCACATGATCATCATGCCGGATGCCGACATGGATCAGGCGGCGGATGCGCTGGTAGGGGCGGGCTATGGTGCGGCGGGCGAACGCTGCATGGCGATTTCGGTCGCGGTGCCGGTGGGCGATGCGACGGCGGATGCGCTGATCGAGAAGCTGATCCCGCGGATCGAGAAGTTGAAGGTCGGCCCCTATACCGCTGGCAACGATGTGGATTACGGCCCTGTCGTCACGGCGGCGGCGAAGGCGAATATCCTGAAGCTGGTCGAAAGCGGCGTGGCGCAGGGGGCGAAGCTGGTCGTCGATGGGCGGAACTTCAAGCTGCAGGGGTATGAGGACGGCTTCTTCGTCGGCCCGCATCTGTTTGACCATGTGACCCGCGACATGGACATCTACAAGAAAGAGATCTTCGGGCCGGTGCTTTCGACTGTCCGCGCCAAGACCTATGAGGAAGCCTTGGCCTATGCGATGGACCACGAGTATGGCAACGGCACCGCGATCTTCACCCGCGATGGCGACACGGCGCGGGACTTTGCCGCCCGCGTCAACGTGGGGATGATCGGGATCAACGTGCCGATCCCGGTGCCGCTGGCCTATCACACCTTCGGCGGCTGGAAGAAATCGGCCTTTGGCGATCTGAACCAGCACGGCCCGGATGCCTTCCGCTTCTACACGCGGACGAAGACCATCACCTCGCGCTGGCCGTCGGGGATCAAGGAGGGCGCGAGCCTGAACTTCAAGCCGATGGATTGATCGGCGCTGCCGGCATCCAAAGCAGGCCGCCCCGCCATCCGGGGCGGCCTTTTGCATGGTGCATACGGGCCATCAAGCCGCAGCTATGGCCGAGGACAACGCACGCGTCCTTGCCCGATGACGCGTGACTGACCGGATCGCCGGGCGGCGGCCTTCATTCCGCCGCCACCCGCCGTGGTTTAAGCATGTCCTTGAGGTAGCGGCCGGTATGGCTGCGCTCGACCTTCGCCACATCTTCGGGCGTGCCTTCCGCCACGATCTGCCCGCCGCCATCGCCGCCTTCTGGCCCGATGTCGATGATCCAGTCGGCGGTCTTGATGACGTCGAGGTTGTGCTCGATCACCACCACCGTGTTGCCCTGATCGACAAGTTCATGCAGCACTTCAAGAAGTTTGCGCACATCCTCGAAATGCAGGCCTGTTGTGGGTTCGTCGAGGATATAGAGCGTGCGCCCCGTGGCCCGGCGCGACAGTTCCTTGGACAGCTTCACCCGCTGCGCCTCGCCCCCCGACAGGGTGGTGGCCTGCTGCCCGACCTTGATGTAGCCAAGACCGACCTGGCAGAGCGCATCCATCTTTTCGCGGATCGCAGGCACCGCCTGGAAGAATTGCTGCGCGTCTTCACATGTCATATCAAGAACATCTGATATGCTTTTGTTCTTGAACTTTATTTCCAGCGTTTCGCGATTGTAGCGCGCACCCTTGCACGTCTCGCAGGTCACATAGACATCGGGCAGGAAGTGCATCTCGATCTTGATGACACCGTCACCCTGACAGGCCTCGCAGCGCCCCCCCTTCACGTTGAAGGAGAACCGCCCCGGCTGATAGCCACGCGCCTTCGCCTCGGGCAGGCCGGCGAACCAGTCGCGGATCGGGGTGAAGGCGCCGGTGTAGGTGGCGGGGTTGGAACGCGGCGTCCGCCCGATGGGCCGCTGGTCGATGTCGATGACCTTGTCGAGATGTTCGAACCCCTTGATCGTCTCGCAGGGGGCGGGCGTCTCGCGCGCGCCGTTCAGGCGCATGGCGGCGGTCTTGAACAGCGTCTCGATCGTAAGGGTGGACTTGCCGCCCCCCGACACGCCGGTAACGCAGACGAACTTGCCCAAGGGGAAATCGACGGTGACATTCTTGAGGTTGTTGCCTGACGCCCCCACCACGGTCAGCTTCTTGCCGCTGCCCTTGCGCCGGGTCTTCGGCACCGAGATTTCGCGCTGCCCCGAAAGGTATTGCCCTGTCAGGCTGACCGGATCGGCGGCCACCTGTTCGGGCGTGCCGTGGCTGACCACACGGCCGCCGTGCACACCCGCACCGGGGCCGATGTCGAAGACATAATCCGCCTCGCGGATCGCATCCTCGTCATGTTCCACCACAAGCACGGTATTGCCCTGATCGCGCAGGTTCTTCAGCGTGGTCAGAAGCCGGTCATTGTCGCGCTGATGCAGGCCGATGGAAGGTTCGTCCAACACATAAAGCACGCCCGTCAGGCCCGATCCGATCTGCGAGGCAAGGCGGATGCGCTGCGATTCCCCGCCCGAAAGCGTGCCCGCATTGCGCGACAGGGTGAGGTAGTCCAGCCCGACATTGACAAGGAAACCAAGCCGTTCACGGATTTCCTTCAGGATCGCGCGGGCGATTTCGTTCTTCTGGTTGGTCAAGTGATCCGGCACCGTGCCGATCCAGGCATAGGCCTCCTTGATCGACATGCGAACCACCTCGCCGATATGCAGCCCGGCGATCTTGACCGCCAGCGCCTCGGCCTTCAGGCGATAGCCGTGGCAGGTGCCGCAATCGCGGTTGTTCTGATAGCGCTCGAACTCCTCGCGCACCCAGGCGCTGTCGGTCTCGCGATAGCGGCGCTCCATGTTGGGAATGACGCCTTCGAAGACACGGGATACCTCGTAGATGCGGCCGCCTTCATCATAGCGGAAGCGGATCTCTTCCTCGCCCGATCCGTAGAGGAACAGTTGCTGCACATGGGCGGGCAGATCTTTCCACTTCTTCTTCGCGTCGAATTCGTAATGTTTCGCAAGGGCCTGGATCGTCTGCGTGAAGTAGGGGCTTTTCGATTTGGCCCAAGGCGCCAGCGCCCCCTGCATCAGCGTCAGGCCCTGATCGGGCACCACCAGACGGTCGTCGAAGAACAACTCCACCCCCAGCCCGTCACAGGCCGGGCAGGCCCCGAAAGGCGCGTTGAAGGAAAACAGGCGCGGCTCGATTTCCGGGATGGTAAAGCCCGATACGGGGCAGGCGAATTTTTCGGAATAGGTGATGCGCTGGGGATCACCCTCCCCCTCGGCGGGGGCGGTCTCGATGATGGCGATGCCATCGGCAAGGTCCAGCGCGGTGCGGAAACTGTCGGCAAGCCGCGTCTCAAGGCCCTCGCGCACGATGATCCTGTCCACCACCACGTCGATATCGTGGCGAAACTTCTTGTCCAGCGTGGGCGGTTCCTCAAGCTCGTAGAACTGCCCGTCCACCTTGACGCGCTGGAAGCCCTGCTTTCGGAGGTCGAGGAACTCCTTCTTGTACTCCCCCTTCCGGTCCCGGACGATCGGCGCCAGCAGATAGGCGCGGGTGCCCTCGGCCATGGCCATGACGGCATCCACCATATCCTGCACCTGCATCGCGGTGATGGGCAGGCCGGTGGCCGGGCTGTAGGGGGTGCCGACGCGGGCGAACAGAAGGCGAAGGTAATCGTAGATCTCGGTCACCGTGCCGACGGTGGAGCGGGGGTTCTTCGAGGTGGTTTTCTGTTCGATCGAAATGGCGGGCGACAGGCCCGAGATGTGATCGACATCGGGCTTGCCCATCATGTCGAGGAATTGCCGCGCATAGGCCGAGAGCGACTCCACATAGCGGCGCTGCCCTTCGGCATAGATCGTGTCAAAGGCGAGCGAGGATTTCCCCGAACCCGACAGGCCGGTGATCACCACAAGCTGATCGCGCGGGATGTCGAGATCGACCCCTTTCAGATTGTGCTCACGCGCGCCGCGCACTTCGATGAACTTCTGTTCGGCCATGCCACACCCCCGGACGACTGCGACAGAGATAGGCCATGCGGCGCGAGTCTCCAATGCAAAAATGTGAACAATGGGTGAACAAACGCGCAGGTTGCCGGCTATGCCCGGCTTTTGCGCGATCGGGCGGGCGGTCCCCCGCCCGGCTGCTGCAGGATTACCCTTGGCGACGGCGGCGGGACTGCACGGCATGGGCGGCAATCCCCGCAAGGCAGAGTGGCGCGGCAAAGGCGACCGCGCCCATCGGCCCCATCGCGGCGATCAGCAGCGCAAGCATGGGCGTGCCCAGCGTCGTGCCCACATTCCCCAATTGCGCCACCGCGCCCGATGCCATGGCCCGGCTTTCCGCAGTCAGATTGAGTTGCGGGATGGAGGCGAAGCTTGCCCCCTGCACGATGCCCATGGCGCCAGACAGCGCGAAGGCCGCCCCAAGGGTCACCATGCCCTGCCCCCAACCGGCCCACAGCACGAGCGTCGCCACCAGCCCCGCCGCATAGCCTGCCTGCACCATCCGCACGGCAGACAGGAAGCGCAGGCCCCACACCCCCAAGGTCAGCGAGATGGCGATGGACACAAGCGGCATCCCGGCGGCGGCGATGGCGCGATCCTCGGGCGGCAACAAGGGCGGCAAGAGCGTGAGCAGCGCCACATAGAGTGCGGTGTAGAACACAAAGCCCAACGCAGGCGCGGCCATGGATGGCGACGCATAGATGGTGCCGTGCTGCCGGATCAGACCCATGAGGGAAGGCAGCGGCGGGGCGGCAGGATCGGCAGGCAACAGGACGGCAAGGACAATCGCCAAACCGGCCATCCATGCCGCATGGCCAAGAAAGAGCGGCACCACACTGCCCGCTGCCAGCAGGGGCGGGGCGATCATGGCCAGAAGCGCGTAGGTCACCCCGAAAAAGCTGCTCCACAGCGTCATTGCAAGGCCCTGATGTCGGCCTGCCGCGATGCCCGCGATCATCGTGGGGCCGACAACGACGATGGCAAGGTGTGACACCCCCTCCAGCACCCGTGTCAGGATCAAAAGCGCATAAGGCAGATCAAGGGTCTGAAGGGCCGAAACCAGCGCCCCCAGCAGCATGGCCGCCACGATGGCGCGGCGCGGGCCGATCCGCGCCACCAGAAGCCCCGCCGTGGTGCCGAAGATCAGACCGACGATCCCCACGATCGAAACGATCAGGCCAATCCCCGCCGCCCCCTGTTCGGGATAGCGCAGGGCCATCAGATCGAAGGCCACCGACAGCTTGCCGAATTGCGCGGCCGATCCCAGTCCCGCCAACCAGAGCACGAACACCGTCACCACAGCCCGCATGTCCGGCCCCTTCATCTTGGCGAAACTACCCTCGGGGGGAGGGTCGCGCAGCGGCCTGTGGGGGGCAGACAGCCCCCCTTCCCCACCCGATCCGGGGAGGACGTCAGAAGTGAAGCGCGCGACCGTAGGCGTCAAGCACCGCTTCGTGCATCATCTCGGACAGGGTCGGATGCGGGAAGACGGTGTTCATCAGGTCTTCCTCGGTCGTCTCCAGCGTGCGGCCGATCACATAGCCCTGGATCAGTTCGGTCACTTCCGCGCCCACCATATGGGCGCCGAGCAACTCGCCCGTCTTGGCGTCGAAGACCGTCTTGATCATGCCCTCCGCCTCACCCAGCGCGATGGCCTTGCCGTTGCCGATGAAGGGGAACCGCCCGACCTTGACGGTATGGCCCGCCTCTTTCGCCTTTGCCTCGGTCAGCCCGACGGATGCCACCTGCGGGTGGCAATAGGTGCAGCCGGCGATGGAATTGGGCTTGATCGGGTGCGGATGGCCGCCCGCGATCAGTTCCGCCACCATCACGCCTTCATGGCTGGCCTTGTGCGCCAGCCACGGCGCACCGGCGATGTCGCCGATGGCGTAAAGCCCCTCGACGCCGGTCCGGCAATATTCATCGGTCACCACATGGGTGCGGTCGATCTTCACCCCCAGCGCCTCGAGCCCGAGGTTTTCCACATTGCCGACGATGCCCACGGCCGAGATCACGGTGTCGAACTCATGCGTCTCGATCTTGCCGCCCATTTCGATATGGGCGGTGACACCCTGCCCCGGCCTGCGATCCAGCTTCTTGACCGCCGCCTTTTCCATGATCTTCATGCCCTGCTTCACGAACTGCTTCTTCGCGAAAGTGGCGATCTCGGCATCTTCCACCGGCAGGATGCGATCCATCACCTCGACCACCGTCGTATCGGCGCCAAGGGTGTTGAAGAAGGACGCGAATTCGATCCCGATCGCCCCCGATCCGATGACCAGAAGTTTCTTGGGCATCCGCTTGGGTTGCAGCGCGTGGCGATAGGTCCAGACCAGATCGCCATCGGCTTCCAGCCCCGGCAATTCGCGGGCCCGCGCGCCGGTGGCAAGGATGATGGCGGGGGCGGTCAACTCCTCGCTGCCCTTGTCCGTCTTGACGATGACGCGGCCCTTTGCGGGGATCGTCGCCTCGCCCATCACGACGGCGATCTTGTTCTTCTTCATCAGATGGCCGATGCCCGAGGACAGCTGTTTGGCGACCCCGCGCGACCGCGCCACGACGGCGGGCAGGTCATAGCCGATCCCCGTGGCGCTCAGCCCGAATTCCTTGGCGCGGTGCATGAGGTGGAACACCTCGGCCGAACGAAGCATCGCCTTCGTCGGGATGCAGCCCCAGTTCAGGCAGATGCCGCCAAGGTTCTCACGCTCGACGATGACCACCTTCTTGCCCAATTGCGCCGCCCGGATGGCGGCGACATAGCCGCCGGGACCTGCTCCGATCACGATCACATCATAGGCAGCGGCCATCGGTTTTCCTCCCTCAAAGAAATTGGTTTGGCCTTAAACTATTTTCGGACGCCAAGCAACGAAGGCAACGCCGGGGGCCTATGCATCGGGCGCATGGCTGCCCGTGGCCTGCAATCGGCGCACCTCGGCGGCGTAGCCGCCTTGATCGAGCCAGTCCTGTTCTGCGGCCGAAGACACCCGCCCCAGCGCCGCATTCCGCCCCGGGAAACGGCCAAAGCGGGCGATCACCGCCTGATGGGCGCGGGCATGCAGCGCCTTGTCGGGATCAGAGGCGAGCCGTTCCTCCATCAGGCGCAGGGCAAGCGCCTGATCGTCCGGGTTTTCGGAATGTTCGAAGGGCATGTAGAAGAACTGCCGTTCCGGCTCGGGGGCGCCCATGTCCCAGCCCTGCGCCAGCGCTAGGCGCGCCGCGGCCAGCGCGCGGGGGTCGGTGGCAAAGCTGTCTGCCGTGCCACGGAACATATTGCGCGGCAACTGATCGGTCAGGATGATGAAGGCCAGCGTGCCCACCGTCCCGTCAATCCAGTGGTCAAGCCCCCCGTCACGGGCGGCTTGCCAGATGTCGATGAACCGCGCGCGGCAGATGGCATCGATCTCATCGCCCCCGGCATACCAGCCCTCGGGGCCGATCTCGCCCAGCCAGAAATCCAGAATCTCCACCGGATCGGACATGCGCCGCGCCTTTCCACTTGCCTTGCCCGGGCAGCGTGGCAGGGAACGGCCGGGCGCGCAACCGCCCCGCCGCCATGCGCCCTCAGCGGTCCTTGTCAATCACCGCTGCGGCGGCCACCGAGGATGCGGTCGGCACGATGAAGGCCGAAGGCGCGCTGCTTCCGGGCGCGGCACGGCGCGACATCCGCCACAGCGCATAGGCCGTGAGCGCGAGGTAGAGCGCGGCGATGAACAGGAAGAACCCGCCCGGCCCCACCCGCCCCATGATCCAGCCGGTGACAAGCGGGCCGAAGATCGCGCCAAAGCCGTTCAGAAAGATCATCCCAGCGCTGGCTGCGGCCATGTCATCCTTGGACAGGAAGTCGTTGGTATAGGCGATGAGCAGGGCATAGACCGGGTTGGTGATCCCGCCCAGCAGAAGCGCCGCGATCAGATAGCCGATGAAGGGCAGATCGAAGACCCCCGCGATCAACATCGTCACCGTGGCAATGCCCGACAGGCCCGTGATCAGCAGGCGGCGATCCATCCGGTCCGACAGCCAGCCCACGGGATATTGCAGCACCAGCCCGCCCACATAGAGCGCCCCCACGAAGATCGAGATGTCGCGGACCGACAACCCCTCGAGCGATCCCCAGACCGAGGCCATGCCGAACATCGCCGAAAAGACGCCCCCCGTCAGCAGCATGCCCACGCATCCCAAGGGCGAGATGCGGAAGAGCGCGCGGAAGGACAGGCCTTTGGTTGTCTCGAATGTGGGGGCGGGTGTGGGCGCAAGCAGGATCGGCATGAAGGCCAGCGACACAAGGACCGACGGGATCACGAACAGCACAAATCCCGACGGATCGCCCACGTTCAGGATGGCCTGGCTTGCGATGATGCCCACCATCTGCACGATCATGTAGGCCGACAGGGCCTGACCGCGCGTGTCGTTGGTGGCGGCGTTGTTCAGCCAGCTTTCGGCGGTGATGTAGATGCCCGAAAAGCAAAAGCCGATCAGCACGCGCAGCCCGGTCCACACCATCCAGTCGGCGGCGACGGGATAGACCACCAGCACCGCCGAGATGAGCGAGCCGAGCGCCGCGAAGACGCGGACATGGCCCACCTTGCGGATCATGGCAGGCGCCATCTGCGATCCTGCCAGAAAGCCCACGAAATAGGCCGACATCACGAGCGAGATTTCAAAGGTCGAGAACCCCTCGATCGCGCCCCGGATGCCCAGAAGCGTGCCCTGAATCCCGTTGCCGACCATCAGGAGCATCACGCCCAGAAGCAGCGGCCATGAGGTGGAGATCACTTTCAGCATGGGCGCACCGGGCAAATCAGGGGTGGACAGAGACTAGCACCCAAAGCGGGGTGCGGGGTCTGAAAAACGACACCGCGCTTAGCGCGCCCGTCAGGGAATGAGAAGCGAGGAATCGCCGTAGCTGAAGAAGCGATACCCGTCTTGCACCGCATGGGCATAGATCCGCCGGATCCGCTCTGGCCCCATCAGCGCCGAGACCAGCATCATCAGCGTGGATTTGGGCAAATGGAAGTTGGTCATCAGCGCATCGGTGATGCGGAAGCGGTAACCGGGATAGATGAAGATGTCGGTGGGCCCCGTCCAGGGGTGGATCGTGCCGCCATCATCGGCGGCGGATTCGATCAGCCGCAGCGCGGTGGTTCCCACCGGAATGATCCGCCCGCCCGCCTGTTTCGTGGCGTTGATCTCGGCCGCCGCGCCCGGGGTCACCTGCCCCCATTCGGCGTGCATCCGGTGGGTGGTCACATCATCGACCTTCACGGGCAGGAAGGTGCCTGCCCCCACATGCAGCGTCACCTCGGTGAAGGCCACGCCAATATCGGCCAGTTCCCGCAAGAGCGCCTCGTCGAAATGCAGCGATGCGGTGGGCGCGGCGACCGCCCCGGCGTGGCGGGCGAAGACCGTCTGGTAATCGGTGGCATCCTGTGCGTCGGGCGCGCGCTTGGCCGCGATATAGGGCGGCAGGGGCATGGCCCCGGCTTTGGCCAGGGCGGCATCGAAATCTTCGCCCACAAGGTTGAAGGTCAGGCGCAGGTCCGTCGCGCCCTTTTCGGCCACGGTGGCGGAGAGCCGGTCCGAGAAGCGGATGACCTCGCCCTCGTTGACCTTGCGCAGGGGTTTTGCCAGCGCGCGCCAGCCCTCTGCCGCCGGTTCCAGAAGCGTGATCTCGATCTTCGCCGTCGCATCGCCCCGGCTGCGCTGCCCGGTCAGGCGGGCGGGGATTACCCGTGTATTGTTCAGGATCAGCCGGTCGCCGGGGCGGAAGATGCGCGGCAGATCGTAGACGTGATGATCGGCAATCCTGTCGCCCTCGGCCAGCAGGAGGCGCGCATGGGTGCGCGGGCGGGCGGGCCGCGTGGCGATCAGCGCCTCGGGCAGGTCGAAATCGAAATCCGAAAGCTTCATCCGTCAGGGCCTTCCAGTCGTGGCGGTTCGCCCCGGAACAGGTCACGGAACATGCCCGGGGTCAGGATCGACAGCGGATTGACCGACACGGCCACGCGGTCCTTGGTGCCGCGCAGGCTGTAGTTGAAGCCGAACAGCCCTTCACCACGCCGCGTGAGGATCGCCCCGATGCCGTTGAGCATGTAGATCGGCGATACCACCCCTTGCAAGTCCAGCCGTCCGTCGCGCGTGCCATAGACCCCGGCCAAGGACACGCCCAGCGAATTGCCCACGGCAGAGCCACGGGTGATCTGCACGGCGTCAGGCGTCAGGACGAATTCAGCAAGCCCCTGCCCGAAGGCCAGCCCTTCGCCATTCAGTTGCTCCAATATCCCCACCACAGAGACCGCGTTCAGCAGTTCCGCCAGAACGGGCGCATCGACGATGCGGAAGTTGCGGATATCGGCGCTGCCATCGTATACGCCGGCCGCCCCGCGCGGCAGAAGCCGCAGATCAAGCTGCCCCCCCCGTGCCGAGGCAAACACCCCGGCCGAGGCCAGCACACCCCCGGCATTGTCCGACAGCACGCGCACGGCGGCGCCGTTGTCGGTGGGGACCACCGTCCCCGTCACCGCCGCCTGCCCGTTGACCAGCGCGCTGAAATTGCCGTTGAAACCGCCCCGCACCGAAAACTCGCCCCGGAAATCGGTCAGCGAGATGGAATCCGTCACGCGCAGGCGGTTCAGCGCGAAGGTCAGCGGTATATCGACCGCGTTCCCCCCTGCCCCGTCCCCGCCCGCATCCGTGGGCCTGCGCCGCAGGTCAACGCTTGCCTCCGACACCAGCACCGCCACGGGCCGCCCGGCCCCACGGCCCGAGATGCGCACACGGCCCGACAGCCAGTCGTCAAGATCAACCTCGGTGAAATCCGCCACATCGAGGCTGCCATCCGGGCGCAGCGATACCTGTCCCCGCGCGTCAAGCCCCGGCGCCGCGATCGTCAGGCTGTCGATGCGGGCAGGTTTCGACAGCGTGGCCGCCAGTTCCAGCCGCCCGAGCCGCCCCGCGGGCTTGCGCCAGCCCGTGCCCGGGATGGCCAGTTCGATGCGGTTCAGGTCCGACACGAGGCGCAGTTCGGCGGGCGCGCCCTTGGGCAGCGTGATGGTCACCATCCCCTGACCGTCGCCGCGCGCGATGGCCTCGGGCAGGCCGAGGCCGAACTCGGTGATCGTGTCCCGCGACAGGGCGACGGTGCCTTCGATGCTGGCCGGGGGGGCATCCTTGCCGAAGGGCTGCAGGAACGTCACGTCAAAGGGGACACGTCCGATCGTGCCGGGGCCGGCCACGCGCAGGCCCCGCGGATCGGCCGACAGCGAAAGGTCGGGCGCAGAGACGGTCTTGCCCGTCACCAGCCGGTCGCTGCGGAAATCCGACACCCGCCCCGTGACCGAAAAGCCCACATCCTGCGCCGTGATCCGCGGCACGAGGGGGAAGCGCAGCGTCGCCTCCAGCACCGCGCGCCCCTCACCCAGATCGACGGGGCGCCCGGCCTTTGTTAGAAAGCCGAAAGGCGGTTCATCCAGCAGGGAGAGTGCGGCAGTGAGGGTCGAGTCGGTGCGCAGCACGACCTCGGCCTGTGCGGGGCGGCGGGTGATGTCGAGCACGGAAAAGACCGATCCCGACATGTCGATCACGCCACCGAGGGGGGGAGTGACCGATCCCCGGCTGACCACCATCGTGTAGGTCATCCCTTCGATCGTGGCATAACCATCGGCATCGCGGATGGGTGGCAGGGTGCGGATGAAACGCACATCGGCACCTGAAAAATCATAGCCCATCGACAGCACGGGTTCCCTGCCCGGCGCGATGCGCAGCGCGGCCTTCACGTCGGTCAGCGTGCCTTCCAGCACGTTCTGCGCCAGCCAATCCCGCGTCCGCTGCACCAGCTTGACCGGCCAGATCGCCAGCAGGTCGGTATGGCCGATGGAATCAAGCGTCAGGTCCACGGCCGCCGTCCAGCCCTCCGCCCCCGCGCTGACCGTGCCTTTGGCGGCAAGACGGCGCCCGTCTTCCACCAGCGCCACCTGCCCGATGTCGATCGAGAAGGGATCGAGCCGCAGCCGCAGGTCAATCGCCCCTTCGGAAAAGCGCACGGGTTTCTGGAACAGCCCCTCGGGATCCACCTGCATTTCCGAGATATGCACTTGGGTCAGGAAACTATGCGCCGGGCGCGCGCCCAGCGGGCCTGTCAGGATGTTGCCTGCCGCATCGGTCAGGTAGCTGTGCCCCGTTGCACGCA
This sequence comes from Paragemmobacter ruber, assembly GCF_009908315.1. GTDB lineage: Bacteria > Pseudomonadota > Alphaproteobacteria > Rhodobacterales > Rhodobacteraceae > Paragemmobacter > Paragemmobacter ruber. The sequence goes on along the minus strand of NZ_JAAATW010000003.1, from coordinate 176,772 downwards.
GGCGCAGCGTCGTGCTTTCCACATCGAAGGCGGTCATGTTCACGCGCCCGCGCGCCGGATCATAGCTCACCTGCATCGCGGCGCGGTCAAAGGCGATGGGCACCGCCGCCTCGGTCGGGCGCAGGGCGCCCGCGCCGAAGGCCAGCGTCGCCTCCATCCCGGTCACCCCTTCCGCTGAAAGCCGTGCCGAAACCTCGCCCGAGATCGGGGCATCGACGGCACCCAGCGGCGCCAGCGGCGGGATCAGCGCGGCAAGATCGGCCGCGCGGATGCGGTCCACCTTGGCCGACAGCCGCGCCGCGGCCTCGCCCTTGCGAGTGATCGCGGTCAGCTGCGCCTGCGCGGGGTTGCCATCCGCCCCCATCAGCGACACGGCCATCTGTCCGCGCACCTCTTCGTTGCCGTTCTCCAGCCGCAAGCGGCCGTCGCCCAGATCCCAGACGCGGCCCGAAAGACGATCCGTCAGCGTCAGCGTCAGGGCATCGGCCTCGATCGCCTGCAGCCGCGACAGGACGGGGGTATCGAACGCCTCGTCGATCAGCGCGAAGACCGCGGTCAGGCTGTCGATGCGGCGGTCGGTTGCGCCGCCGAAGGCAATGTCGAAAGACCCGTCGCTTTCGCGCGTCAGATCAATCCGCGTTCCGGACAGGCGCAGGCTGCTTGGCCGTATCTCGCCCTGCTTCAGCGCATCGAGCGAGAAGGCAAGCCGGATCTCGGGCAGGATCAGGACCGGGCTTCCATCCTGGTGCAAGAGGCGCGTATCCTCCAGCCGCAGGCGCGGAACCCAGTCTTCATCAACCCCGATCTCCACGCTGCCGATGGCGAGGGCGTTTTCTGGAAAGGCCGGGGCAAGGGCGCGGTTGACCCGCGCTTCCGCCTCGGCCACGGCCCAGACGGGCAGACGCAGATAGCTGCCCGTCAGTCCCAGCACCATGAAGCCCAGCCCGAAGCCAAGGATAAGGACGACGATCAGCCCGATCAGGCCGTTGCGCAGCGGGCGGCGACGGGCCATGCGCGCAGGCGCCTGCCCCCCGTCTGGCAGGGTGGCCGTGTCGGGCGCCGTCTCGGCCCCGGTGGCGTGCAGGTGGTTATCGGACACCCTGCGTGACCCCTCCATTCCTTGAATGCCGGGATTGCCTTTATCTTCGCCCGAAGGCAACTAGAACGCAAAGCATCCATCGTCACAATGCAAGGAGCCGCCCAATGATCACCGCAGGCGCAACCGCCCCCGATTTCACCCTGCCGCGCGATGGCGGGCAGGACGTCACGCTTTCCGCGCTGCGTCCGGGCAAGGTGGTGCTGTATTTCTACCCCAAGGACGACACCCCCGGTTGCACGCTGGAGGCGCAGGATTTCACCGCCCGTCTGGCCGATTTCACCGCCGCAGGCACCACGGTGATCGGTGTCAGCAAGGACAGCGTGAAGGCGCATGACAAGTTCTGCAAGAAGCACGGGCTGGGCATCATCCTGGCTTCCGATGAGGCGGGCCACACCTGCGAGGATTACGGGGTGTGGGTGGAGAAGAGCATGTATGGCAAAACCTATATGGGGGTGGAGCGGACGACCTTCCTGATCGACGGCACCGGCAAGGTGGCGCAGGTGTGGAACAAGGTGTCCGTCAAGGGCCATGCGGAAGAGGTTCTCGCCGCAGCCAAGGCGCTGTAAGGGCGCGGGGATGGCGGCGCAGACGCTGGCCGAGATGGCGGTGGAGGTTCTCACCACCGCCGATGGGCGCGCAAAGACGGCGCTGGGGCGGCGCCATGCGGCGGCGTGGTTCGCCGCACGCGCCGCCGGTGCGCCCTTGCCCATCGGGCAGGCGCAGCCGCCGCTGCGGCCTGCGCGGCCCGCCAAGCCCGATCTTCTTCCCCCGCGCGACGTGCCGCGCCGCCGCCCGGGCAGCGAGGCCGGGCGCATCGCGCTGTTGCATGCGGTGGGGCATATCGAACTGAACGCGGTGGACCTGCACTGGGACATCATCGCCCGCTTCACCCACCATCCGATGCCGCCCGGTTTCTATGATGACTGGGTCAAGGCGGCGGATGAGGAGGCCAAACACTTCAACCTGATCTGCGATTGCCTGGAAGCCATGGGCAGCCATTACGGCGCCCTGCCCGCCCATGCCGGCATGTGGCGCGCGGCCGAGGACACGGCCGAGGATCTGCTGGGTCGTCTGGCCGTGGTTCCCATGGTGCTGGAGGCGCGGGGGCTGGATGTGACGCCGGGCATGATCGAGGTGTTCCGCAAGGCGGGTGCCACGGGTGCCGTTGCCGCGCTGGAAACGATTTATGCCGAAGAGGTGGGTCACGTCGCCTATGGATCAAAGTGGTTCAACTGGCTGTGCGGGCGCGAGGGGCGCGATCCGAAGGATGTCTTCCACGATCTGGTGCGCCGCTATTTCCACGGCAGCCTGAAGCCGCCCTTCAATGCCGAAAAGCGGGCTGAGGCGGGCCTGCCGCCCGATTTCTATTGGCCGCTGGTGGACGGACCCGAGGCCGACGCAGAACAAGGGGCAGAGTAATCCGCCCGATATCGGCGGGTTTCTGCCGACTTGCGGCGGTTTTCCGGCAGGGTTTCCAGCCATTTGGTCAATTCTGTTGCGGGGTGGGAACGCGCTGGCTAATCAAAAGGCGTCTCCGCATGGGGGCATGTCGCCCGTCCTTTTCAGCAACGCACGGAACCCTGCCAAGTGATGACGCGTGTCACCTATCGGATAAACGCCACCCTTGAGCGTTTTCTTCCCGAACAAAGACTGTTTCTGAAATCTGATACAGAGACCCGCTTCATCCGCCTCCGCCCTGCCACGCAGCTGATCGCGATGACCGGCTGCGCCATGTTCGTGGCCTGGACGATCGTGGCGACGGCGGTTCTGATGATGGATTCGATCGGGGCGGGATCGTCGCGCGAACAATCACAGCGCCAGCAGGCGATGTATGAGGAACGGCTCAACGCCCTGTCGCAGGACCGCGACCTGCGCGCAGACGAGGCCGCGCGGGCGCAGGAACGCTTCAACCTTGCGCTGGAACAGGTGGCCGACATGCAGGCGCGGCTGCTGGCGTCCGAGGACCGTCGCCGCGAATTGGAGACCGGGATCGAAGTGATCCAGTCCACCCTGCGCCGCACCATCATCGAACGCGACGAGGCCCGCACCAAGGCCGATGAAGTGGCCCAAGCGCTGGCCGCAAGCACCGGATCGGTGCGCAGCGAAGAGGGGCGCCAGCGCGACACGGTCGATACGCTGGCAATCCTGACCGAAGCGCTGGGCGCGGCCGCGCAGGAGCGCGACCTGATGGAAGGCGCGGCCCAGAAAGCCGCCGAGCGCGCCGAAGAAATCATGGCCGAAAAGCGCGAGATGGAACGTCAGAACGACGTCATCTTCGCCCAGCTTGAAGAAGCGGTGACCGTGTCGATGGAACCGCTGGACAACATGTTCCGCGATGCCGGGCTGTCGCCGGACGACCTGCTGGATTCGGTGCGCCAGGGCTATTCGGGGACCGGCGGGCCGCTGGCGCCCATCTCGCTGTCAACCTCCGGCAGCCGGGCCACGCCTGAGGCGACCCGCGCCAACGCGATCCTGCAAGGGCTGGACCGCATGAACATGTACCGCATCGCGGCTTTCAAGACGCCCTTCGCCTCGCCGGTCAACACGCCGGTCCGGTATACCAGCGGCTTTGGCGGGCGCAGCGATCCTTTCGGTCGCGGCTGGCGTCGGCATGAGGGGCAGGATATGGCCGGGGCCTATGGCGCGCCCATTCTGGCGACGGCGGATGGTGTCGTGATCCATGCCGGGTGGGAAAGCGGCTATGGCCGTCTGGTGAAGATCCGGCACGAGTTCGGGATCGAAACCCGCTACGCCCATTTGTCGCAAATCCGTGTCAACGTGGGCGATCGGGTATCGCGCGGCGACCGGATCGGTGATATGGGCAATTCAGGACGCTCCACCGGCACGCATCTTCACTACGAGATCCGTATCGGGGGCGAAGCAATCAACCCGATGACCTTCATAAAGGCAGCGAGAGATGTTTTCTAAGAGCCGAATCAATGAGCCGGGCCCCAAGCAGGCCGAGGCGGAAAAGCCCAAAGCACCGGAGGCAGGCGTGACCAAACCCAGCACGGATTTCACCCCGTCCACCCCCAAGGGCAAAGCTCAGGCTTCGGTTCTGTCGTCGGATCTGACGGTCGTCGGCAACCTGCGCACCACGGGCGACATTCAGGTTGAAGGCACGGTGGAAGGCGACATCCGCGCGCATCTTCTGACCGTGGGCGAAAGCGCGACCATCCGGGGCGAGATCGTGGCGGATGATATCGTCGTCAATGGCCGGGTGATCGGCCGGGTGCGGGGCCTGAAGGTGCGCCTCACCTCCACCGCGCGGGTGGAAGGCGACATCATCCACAAGACAATCGCCATCGAAAGCGGCGCGCATTTCGAAGGCTCCGTCCAGCGGCAGGAAGACCCGCTGGCACAGGGCCGCACGGCGGCACCCGCCCCGGCGGCGGCCCCTGCCCCCGCGCCGACGCCGAAGCCCGACGCGCTTTGACCCCAAGCGGATGGACCCAGTGACAGGGCGCCCCCGGGGCGCCCTTTTTGCATAGGCGTCTAGGCCCAGTGGACGGCACGGCGATAGAGGTGCCAACTGGCATGGCCGAGCACGGGCAGCACGATGAACAGTCCCAGAAAGCCCGGCAGCATACCCGCGAACAGCAGCACAGCGATAAAGGCCCCCCAGCCCAGCATGACGGCAGGATTCTCGCGCACCAGCGCCATGGAGGTGAGCATGGCCGTCACGAAATCCACCTCGCGGTCATCCATCAGCATGGGCAGGCTGACCACCGTCAGCGCGTAAAGCAGGGTCGCCAGGGCGGCGCCGACAGCGGTGCCGAAGGCGAGCATCCCGATCCCTTGCGCCGTCAGGAACACGTCGAGCGAGGAAGAGACGTTCTGCATCGTCGCCCGCCCCAGAAACAGGGCAAAGATCATGTGGGACAGGAAATTCCAGAACAGGAAGAAGACCACGATCACCGCCGCCATCGACGGGATCTGGCGGTCCTTCTGACGGGCCACCGCGCCCAGAATCGCGGGGAAGACCAAGGCCTCGCCCGCCTCGCGCCTGCGGCTGATCTCGTAAAGACCGCAAGCGACAAAAGGACCAAGGATCGGAAAGCCTGCGGCCGCGGGCAGCGTCCACCAGACCTGTCCCTGCGCGGTGAAGGCATAGGTCAAAAGCCACCCGCCCAGCACATAGACGGCGGCAAAGAAGGCGCCGAGCAGGGGATGGGCCCGGAAGTCGGCCCATCCTACCGCCAAGGCGTGGCGCAGATCGCCCAGGTCCAGCGACAAGACCTCGGGCCGCGCCGGTTGTGGCGCGCCTAGGGCACCCGTCCCATCTCGGGACGCCTGATCTGACATGGCCTTCCTCCCCCCTCACCCCGGATCAGGGTAAACCGGGCGCGGGGACGGCGCAAAGATGTATCTCGGGCGCGGCTTAGTCTTGCGCCGTTGCCTCGGCCCGCGATTTGCCCGCCACATCCATGGCCAGCGTGGCCGCCATGAATTGATCCAGATCGCCGTCAAGCACCCCTTGCGTATCCGAGGTTTCCACGCCCGTGCGCAGATCCTTGACCATCTGATAGGGCTGCAGGACGTAGGACCGTATCTGGTTGCCCCATCCGGCTTCGCCCTTGGCGGCGTGCTGGGCGTTGATCTCGGCGTTCCGGCGGTCCAGTTCCATCTGGTAGAGCCGCGATTTCAGCGCGTTCATCGCAATCTCGCGGTTCTGATGCTGCGATTTCATAGACGAGGTGACGACGATGCCGGTGGGCAGGTGGGTGATCCGAACGGCGGAGTCGGTGGTGTTCACGTGCTGGCCGCCCGCCCCGGAGGAGCGGTAGGTATCAATCCGGATCTCGCTGTCGGGGACCACGATTTCGATATTGTCATCCACCACGGGGTAGACCCAGACCGAACAAAAGGACGTGTGCCGCCGCGCCGCCGAGTCATAGGGCGAGATGCGGACAAGACGATGCACGCCCGATTCCGACTTCAGCCAGCCATAGGCATTCTGCCCCGAAATCTTGTAGGCGGCAGAGCGGATGCCCGCCTCTTCGCCCGCGGTTTCGGCCTGAAGTTCAACCTTGTAGCCCTTCTTCTCGGCCCAGCGGACATACATCCGCGCCAGCATCGAGGCCCAGTCGCAGGATTCCGTCCCGCCCGCACCGGCGTTGATTTCAAGGAAGGTGTCGTTGCCGTCAGCCTCGCCATCCAGAAGCGCCTCAAGCTCCTTTGCGGCGGCCACCTGCACCAGCGATTTAAGCGCGGCCTCGGCCTCGGCCACGATTTCCTGATCGCCCTCGGCCTCGCCCAATTCGATCAGTTCGACATTGTCGCGCAGGCCGCTGTCGATCATGCGATAAGTGGAGATCGCCTCGATCAGCGCCTGCCGTTCCCGCATGAGCTTTTGCGCCTTGGCCGGATCGTTCCACAGATCGGGCGCCTCGATCATCGCATCGAATTCCTCAAGCCGATGCGGCGCGGTGTCCCAATCCATCCGCTGTGCCAAGAGCTTCAGCGACTTGGCAATCGCATCGACATTGTTCTGCGTCTCAGAGCGCATGGAATACCTGTCCTGTGATGGTCTGGCGCGGGTGATAGCCGTTGGGGCGGCGGCGGGCAAGGCCCGCGCCCTGCCCCGGCCCTGCGCCCCGTGGTCAGTAAAGACCGCCCGAACTCAGCGTCCCGAAATCGGCCTTCTCGGGGATCACGGCCGTCTCGCCGCTGGCAGTGGTCACCGTCGTCTCGCCCCCGCCTTCGCCTTCGCCATAGGCAAAGAGCGGCAGGTTGGACCCCATGGCAAAGCCGCCATCCACCATCATGTCGAGACCGACGATCCCATCCACGCCTTCGCGGAAGTATTCCACCTGCACATTCGCGCCGCTGGCATCATCGGGCAGAAGCGCGCCGGTGAAGCGGTCGATCTTGACCCAGCGCCCGCCTTCCGGAACGCGGAATTCGGTCCCGCCATATTTGGCGACGGCCTCTTTCATGAATTCCTGGAACACAGGCGCGCACATCCCGCCGCCCGAGGCGCCCGAGCCGAGGCTGCGCGGCTGGTCGAAGCCGATATAGCAGCCTGCCACGATGTTGGAGGTATAGCCGATGAACCAGACATCCTTGGCATCGTTGGTGGTGCCCGTCTTGCCCGCCACCGGCACCGGCAGATTGACCGCCGAGGAGGCGGTGCCGCGCGTGACCACACCTTCCATCATCGAGGTCAGCTGATAGGCGGTGATGGCATCCATCACCCGCTCGCGTTCCGAACGGATGGTGACGCCCGCCCCGGGATCGAGGCTGGCAAGGCGGCAATCCACGCAATCGCGCTGATCGTGGCGATAGATCGTGCGGCCAAAGCGATCCTGCACGCGGTCCACCAGCGTGGGTTCCACCCGCTCGCCGCCATTGGCGAACATGGCATAGGCGGCCACCATCTTGAACAGCGTGGTTTCCTGCGCGCCGAGGCTGTTGGCGAGGAAGGGGCGCATCGGGTTGTAGACGCCAAAGCGTTCGGCATAGCGGGCGACTGTATCCATGCCGATTTCCTGCGCTATCCGCACGGTCATCAGGTTGCGCGACTGTTCGATCCCGGTCCGCACCGGGGTGGGGCCGTAGAACTTGTTCGAGGCGTTCTTGGGCGTCCACAGGCCTTCGGCGGTTTCCACCTCGATCGGGGCATCCACGACGATCGTGCCGGGGGTGAAGCCGTTGTCGAGCGCCGCGGCGAACACGAAGGGCTTGAAGCTGGAGCCGGGCTGGCGCGTGGCCTGCGTGGCGCGGTTGAAGACCGAATCCTGATAGGAAAAGCCGCCCTGCATGGCGATGACGCGGCCCGTGAAGACGTCCATCGCCATGAAGCCGCCCTGCACCTCGGGCACCTGCCGCAGGGTCCAGCGGACAAAACTGCCATCCTCGTCCGATGTCACGGCACGCACGAGGACAACATCGCCCACCGCGACCAGATCGCCCGCCACCTGCGCGCGGCGGCCAAGGCTGCCGTCGGCGTTCTGCTTGCGCGCCCAATCCACATCCTCGGCAGGGATCCAGTGGCCGTCGGCATCATCCTCGACCCCTTCAATGCCGATGCGGGCGTCGCTTTCGCCCACTTCCAGCACCACCGCCGGATACCAGCCCGCGATGTCGCGCGGAACATCGACCGCGGCCAGCGCGGCGCGCCAATCCGCAAGCCCCTCGGGCGGGATGACCTCGCCCGTGCCACGCCAGATGCCCTGACTGCGGTCATAGCGCTCCAGCCCGTCGCGCAGGGCCTTGGCGGCCACATCCTGAAGCTCTGGGTCAACCGTCGCGCGGATGGACAGGCCACCCCCGAAGAACTCGGCCTCGCCGAAGGTGGTGGAAAGCTGGCGGCGGATCTCGTCGGTGAAATAGCTGCGCGGTGGCAGCGCCTCGCGGAAGGCGGGATAATCGCCGTTCTGCACGGTCAAAAGCGGCTGGGATGCCTCGGCCTCGGCCTGTTCACGGGTGATGTAGCCATCTTCCGCCATGCGGTTCAAAACATAGGCCCGCCGCTCCAGCGCCCGCTCCTTATTGCGCACCGGATGCATCTCGGAGGGTGCCTTGGGCAGCGTGGCAAGATAGGCCGCCTCGCCCGCCGTAAGCTGGGTCAGCGGCTTGTTGAAATAGGTCTGGGCGGCGGCGGCCACGCCATAGCTGTTCTGACCGAGGAAGATTTCGTTCAGATAAAGCTCAAGGATCTTGTCCTTCGACAGCGTCTCTTCCAGACGGGTGGCAAGGATGATCTCTTTGATCTTACGTTCGCCCGTCCGGTCGCCCGACAGAAGGAAGTTCTTCATCACCTGCTGCGTGATGGTCGAAGCGCCGCGCAATTCCTGCCCGCGCGTCACCACGGCATCGCGGAAGGCGGCGGCCATGCCGGTGACGTCATAGCCGTGATGGGTGTAGAAATTCTTGTCCTCTGCCGCGATGAAGGCATGTTTGACCAGATCGGGGATATCCTCGATCGGCACGAAAAGGCGGCGCTCCTGCGCGAATTCGTCGATGATCAGGCCTTCGCCCGAATAGATGCGGCTGATCGTGGGGGGCGTGTACTGGGCAAGGCTTTCATGGCTCGGCAGGTCGCGCGAATACATGTAGAAGATCGCACCCACCGTCAGCGCAGCAAATAGCACGCCAAGCGTCACCATCGTGAAGATGGCCCCGAAGAATGAACCGATGAACCTGATCACGCCCGCGTTTCCCAATCTTTCCGGAATATGCCCCTGCTTATACACGCAGGCGGGGTCAAAGGTCAAAACGATGGCGTGAGGCGGCAACCGGCGGGCGCGATGCCGCCGGTCGGTCAATCGTCGCGCAGATCGGACAGCGCCGCATCCTCGGCGGCCCAGACGCGCAGCGCATCCCGGATCGACTCGGCCATGGCGGCACGCCATTCGGGGTCGATCAGGCGTTCCAGATCCGAGGCAGAGGAGAGGAAACCAAGCTCGATGAGCAGGGACGGCACATCCGGCGATTTCAGCACCGAAAATCCCGCCTGCTGGATCGGGTGGCGGTGCATCTTCAACCCAGCGCCTGAAATGGATTGGCGCAGGGCCAGCGCCAGCCGGTCGATCCGGGGCTGGGTTTCGGTGCGGGCCATGTCCATCAGCACGGTCGCCACCAGATCATCCTGATCCGACAGATCAATGCCCGACAGCAGATCATCCCGGTCGTGCCGTTCGGCAAGCGCGCGGGCGGCCTCGTCACTGGCGTCATCGGACAGGGTGTAAATCGTGGCCCCGACGGCCTCGCCCTCGGCCAGCGCATCGGCGTGCAGCGACAGGAACACATCCGCCCCCGCGGCATGGGCGATGGAAATGCGCGTCTCGAGCGGGACGAAAACATCCTCTTCCCGCGTCATCACAACGCGGAAGCTGCCATCCCGGACCAGAAGTTCCTTCAGCTCGCGCGCGAAGGTAAGCATCAGTTCCGCCTCGGTATGGCCGTCGCGTTCGGCCCCGGGGTCGATGCCGCCGTGACCGGGATCGAGAACCACCACAAGCGGCCCGGTCCCGCGCGGGGCGGGCGCCGGCAGATCGGCGGCGGCGGGCAGCGCCCATTCCGGCGGTTCGGGCAAGGCGGCCTGCCGGGCGAATTCGGCGGGCGTGCTCGGGGCCAGTTGCAGGCGGACGGTCGCCCCAGCATCCGTCGTCATCTCGGCCCCCATCACCGTGAGGGGGGCCTTCAACTCCATCACCAGCCGCGACCAGCCAGGGCGGAAACTTCCGGCGCGAAGGTCGCCCAGACGGGCGCTGGTCGTCGGCATGTCGGCGATCCCCGACCAGTCCACCTCGCGGAAGTCGAGGATCACGCGGCGGGGATCATCGGCCAGCCGCACCCGCCACGGGACGGGCTGGCTCAGATGCAGGGTGACGGATACCATCTCGCCCTGATCCGCGATGGACGAGGCCGCGGGATCAAGCCGCGCCAGCGCCGAAAGCTCTTGGGCGGCGGCCTGTCCAAAAGCCATCATCGCGATAAAGAAGGCGATCAGCCCTGCCCGCATCCCCTTACCCTCCCTCATTTTTTCCCAGTATTCCGTGCGGCGCGGGCCTTGTCCAGCCAGCCGAAGGACGTGGGAAAACCGGCATCACGTTGCGGCGACCATGCCGGACGTGACCTTGAACTGCGAGCCTTTCACCCCGTAAACTGCCACCCAAGCGGCGCTGATGCACCTTGCCGACCGAAGCCAGCCACCTTGCCACTGCCCCGAAGGGGCGATCGCACACGGAGCCCCGATGCGCAACCTTCTGACCGGCACTGCCCTTGCCCTTGCCTTCGCTATGCCCGGCCATGCCGAGGGGCTGACCGACATGACCGATGCCGAGCGCGCGGCCTTTCGCGCCGAGGTGCGGGCCTACCTGCTTGAGAACCCCGAGGTTCTGATCGAAGTCATGGACGAGCTGGAGGCACGCGAAAAGGTTGCCGCCGCCGCGCGCGACAAAGAAATGGTGGCCGCGCAATCCGATGCCATCTTCAACGATGCCGCCTCTTGGGTGGGCGGCAACCCGGACGGCGACATCACGGTGGTAGAGTTCATCGACTATCGCTGTGGCTATTGCCGCAAGGCCTGGCAAGAGGTTGATCAGCTTGTGGAAACCGATGGCAACATCCGCTTTGTCCTGAAGGAATACCCCATTCTGGGCGAGGCGTCGGTGCTGTCATCGCGCTTTGCCATCGCGGTGCTGCAACTTCACGGCGGCGACGCCTACAAACAGGCGCATGATGCGCTGCTCTCGCTGCGCGCCGAACCGACGGCCGAAGCGCTGGCCCGACTGGCCAGAGAGATGGGTCTCGACCCCGCGCCGATCATGGAACGGATGGGCGCACCCGAAGTGACCAAGGTCATCGAAGACAATCACCGGCTGGCAAAGACGATGGAGATCAGCGGAACGCCCACCTTTGTCGTAGGTGGCACGATGGTGCGTGGCTATGTCCCGCTGAAGGCGATGCAGCAGATCGTGCAAAAACAGCGCGCCGCGAAGGAGGGCTGATCGCCCTGCCCTATTCCGCGGCCTCTGCGGCTTTCTCGGCCGCCTCGATTTCGGCGGCCTTCTTCTCCACCAGTTCAACGATGTGGTCGATCATCTGTTCGTTGGACAGCTTGTGGCTCTGCTTGCCCGCCAGATAGACCATGCCCGATCCTGCCCCGCCGCCGGTGAATCCGATATCGGTCATCAGCGCCTCGCCCGGGCCATTGACCACGCAACCGATGATCGACAGCGAGAGCGAGGTGGTCACATGGGCCAGCCGATCCTCTAGCGCCGAGACGGTCTTGATCACGTCAAAGCCCTGCCGCGCGCAGGAGGGGCAGGAGATGATGGTCACGCCGCGATGGCGCAGGCCGAGGGATTTGAGGATTTCGAACCCCACCTTCACCTCTTCCACCGGATCGGCGGAAAGGGAGACACGGATCGTGTCACCGATCCCCATCCAAAGCAGGTTGCCCAGACCGATGGCCGATTTCACGGTGCCCGACATCAGGCCCCCGGCTTCGGTGATGCCCAGATGGATCGGGGCATCCGTCGCCTCGGCCAATTGCTGATAGGCGGCGGCGGCAAGGAAGACATCCGATGCCTTCACGCTGATCTTGAATTCGTGGAAATCGTTGTCCTGCAACAGCTTGATGTGATCCATGCCGGATTCCACCATCGCATCCGGGCACGGCTCGCCGTATTTTTCCAACAGATGCCGCTCCAGCGATCCGGCATTCACGCCGATGCGGATGGAACAGCCGTGATCCTTGGCGGCCTTGACCACTTCCTTAACGCGGCGCGCATCGCCAATATTGCCGGGGTTGATCCGCAGGCAAGCAGCGCCCGCCTCGGCGGCCTCGATCGCGCGGCGGTAGTGGAAATGGATATCGGCCACGATGGGAACGGGGCTTTCGGCCACGATCTCGCGCAACGCGCGGGTGCTGTCCTCATCGGGGGTTGAGACGCGCACGATATCCGCGCCTGCAATGGCCGCGCGCTGGATCTGTTCAATGGTGGCGGCGACATCGGTGGTCAGCGTGTTCGTCATGGTCTGAACGCTGATCGGTGCATCGCCCCCGACCAGAACCTTGCCCACCCGGATCTGGCGCGACTTCCGGCGATAGATGTTGCGCCAGGGACGAACGGAATTCAGCGACATGAGGGCGGTCCTGCTGCGGGCGGATGACTGCACCAGAAATAGCGATCCCGTCCGGCAAGGGCAACCGAAAGGCCATCACAGCAAAGGGAAATGTCAGCTTAACCTGACAGTGTGCCGCCCGTCACTCGGTCAGCGGCGCGGCTTCGGCAGGGAGTTCGCCCTCAGGCGCGGCTTCGGCCACGTTCACGAATTTCGCAAGATCGGCATCCACCGAAAGATCCGCCTCGGCGAAGGTTTCGGTCAGCGTTTCGGCGGCCAGCGGCAGGTTCTTCACCACAGACGCACCCGGCGCGGCGGGGCCATAAGTGCGCCCGTTCACGGCAAAGTAAACAGAACCCGAATTCCCCGCCCGCAGGACCGGCGGTTCTTCGAGGCTTGGCACGACATAACGCTCGCCCGCGTCGAGGATCTTTTCAAACAGCACCGTTCCGTCTGCGGACTGCACCCGCACCCAGGACGGACGCACCGCCAGCACCTCGAGTTGCGGGGCGGCATCGGCCACCACCTGCACACCGGTTTCGGTCACGCCCGCCTCGGCCAGCGCCTGATCGACGGCCGTGTTCAGCGACGTGCCGCGCCCTGCATCGGCAAGGGCGCCCGTTTCGCGCGGGTTGATCGCGGCGATCGGACCATCGCGCGAGGTCAGCACAGGCACATCCAGCGCCTGCGGTCGGTAAAGCCGATCCATCAGATCCGGCCGCGCCGAGGCATCCGCCTCGGCCAGGGCGGCAGAGGCGGGCTCAGGCTCGGCGGCAACTTCGGCCACCAGAGGCGCCACCGGCGCCACGCCATCCAGCGGGTCGATCTCGGCCACCACGGCCGGGGCCTGATCCACCGGGGCGAGCTGTACGCGCTGCACCTCTTGCAGCACGGACCAGCCGCCATAGCCGATGCCGCCGATCAGCAGCGCCAGCACGAGGACTGATCCCACCGCGCCCGGCTCGACCCGCGAAAAGACGCTTTCACCGCGCGGCACAAAGGTAGCGTTCGGGTTTGCCAGCGGATCGCCGAATTCCTGCGGGGCGCGCTTTGCCGTCATCCCCTGCGAGGAGGCGGCCGCGCTCATGCCATGGGCGACGGTGAAATTCGCCTCGACACAGAACTTTCGGAAGGCCCAGTCGGGATCCATGCCCAGATAGCGCGCATAAGACCGCACATAGCCCGCGACAAAGCCCTGCGTTTCAAAGGCCGAGACATCGGCATTTTCGATCGCGGCGATGTAGGTGGCCTTGATCTTCAATTCGCGCTGAACGTCGAGCAGCGATTTGCCAAGCGTGGCCCGTTCACCACGCATCAGATCGCCAAGGCGCAGTTCGAAATCGTCAAACCCTTTAGGCTTGTCGACCTCTGCCGTCGAAGGTTTTGACCTCCAACCGATCATGCAAACCGCCCCTTCACTGCCCCAAGAACGCGAGTCGCGTTCAGGGCGACTCATATTCTGCCGTATTCAAGATAACTTAGCACAGGGCAAGCGCTTTCGCATGTGCGGAAAGCGTCACGCGGACACCTCGGCGCGATTCAGCGCACAATGGCGCCAAAGTGCATCCATCGCCCGCACCAAGTGGTCGATCTGCCTTGAATCATGCACAGGCGATGGCGTGAAGCGCAGCCGTTCCGTGCCGCGCGGCACGGTGGGAAAGTTGATCGGCTGCACATAGATGCCGAACTGCTCCAGCAGCATGTCCGACAGCATCTTGCAATGCACGGGATCCCCCACATGCACAGGCACGATATGGCTGCCGTGGTCGATGATCGGCAGACCCAGCCCCTTCAGGCGCATCTTCAGGATGCGGGCATGGCTCTGCTGGGCATCGCGCAGATGCTGCGCGGTCTTCAGGATGCGGACCGACGCCGCCGCCCCTGCCGCGACCGCGGGTGGAAGCGATGTGGTGAAGATGAAGCCGGGCGCGTAGGAGCGGATGGCATCCACCATCTTGGCACTGGCCGCGATGTAGCCGCCGAACACGCCATACGCCTTGGCCAGCGTGGCGTTGATGATGTCGATGCGGTGCATCTGGCCATCCCGTTCCGCCACCCCTGCGCCGCGCGGGCCGTACATGCCCACGGCATGGACCTCGTCGATATAGGTCAGCGCGTTGAACTCTTGCGCCAGATCGCAGATTTCCCGGATCGGACCGAAATCGCCATCCATCGAGTAGATCGATTCGAAGGCAATCAGCTTGGGCGCCGCCGGATCATCTGCGGCCAGTAATTCACGCAGATGGGCCAGGTCATTGTGGCGAAAGATGCGCTTGGCGCCACCGCCGCGACGCACGCCTTCGATCATCGACGCATGGTTGAGCGCATCGGAATAGATGATCAGGCCGGGGAAGATGCTGCGCAGCGTGGACAGCGTGGCATCATTGGCGATGTAGGCGCTGGAGAAGACAAGCGCCGCCTCCTTGCCATGCAGATCGGCAAGCTCAGCCTCCAGCGCCTTGTGATAGACCGTGGTGCCCGAGATGTTGCGCGTGCCGCCCGACCCTGCGCCGGTGGCATCCAGCGCCTCATGCATGGCGGCAAGAACGTCGGGGTGCTGACCCATGCCGAGATAGTCATTCCCGCACCACACCGTGATCTCGCGCTCCGACCCGTCGGGGCGGCGCCAGACGGCCTGCGGGAAATGGCCCTGCTTGCGCACGATGTCGATGAAGGTCCGATAACGGCCTTCGTCGTGCAGGCGTTGCAGGCTGGCATCCAGCGCCACATCGTAATTCATCGCGTCTCCTATCCGGCGGGATGTCCGCCGTCCTCAGTGCGCCTGTCGTTTCCCGACCCCGTCGTATCCCGACAACCAGGCTGCCGCTTCATCAATAAACGGCAAATCTGCCGACATGTTTCGTACGCGGGCGGTTTGCTGACCTTGATATGTATCAAAAGGGCGGCGATTCACCCCCGCAGGCGGGTGTCCTGTTGCCGCAGTCAGTTGGCGATGGCAACCGCGCAATCCGTCGCGGTTTCCTGCTTGGCGGCGCAGGCGGCCACGGCCTCATCGGCAGAGGCACCGATGCCCCAGGCGCCGGTCGCCGCCGAAATCGCCAGCGCCCCGCCCGCGTAATTGGCGAAATCCTCGGTCGCGGACATCGACAGTTGCAGCGGCCGTGCTTCCCAACCCTCGGGGCGGACGACCGCCACGATCACGCAATCAGCTGCGCCGGTCTTCTTGGCGTTGCATTCTCCCAGCGCGACGGCGGTGGCCGCCTCGATCGTGTGGTGGTTGGCGGCGGCGATCGTCGCCTCGGACATCAGCCCCTCATCGGGCGAGATGGCGATGGCGGCGTAATAGGGCTGATCCTTGGCAACCATGGCCAGCATCGACGCCTCATCCTTGGCAAGCACGCCCTGACCGTTGATCTCCACCTCTGCCGGGGCCGGGGCGAAAAGCAGCGCGGCCGCCTGTTCGCCCGTGACTGTCTGGGCCACGGCCGGAACGGAGGGCAGCGCAAGGGCGAGGGCAAGCAAGGCAAGACGGGGCATGGGACGCTCCTTCCACGGATGACGGCAGTGTTTTAGCTTGTCTGCCCGGGTCTGGACAGGGGCAGAAGTGTTGATAGGGTCGCGGCGCGTATCACAATCAGGAGACACCGACCATGAGCCTTGATGCCGTCCTCGCCCGCATTGATGCCGACCTGCCACAGGCGCTGGAGCGGTTGATGGCCCTGCTGCGCATCCCGTCGATCTCCACCGATCCGGCCTACAAGGCCGATTGTGCACGCGCGGCGGATTGGCTGGTCGAGGATCTGCGGTCGCTGGGGTTCGAGGCGGCCAGCCGCCCGACGCCCGGCCACCCGATGGTGGTGGCCCATGGCGGGACAGGCGGCCGGCATTTGCTGTTCTATGGCCATTACGATGTGCAACCCGTTGATCCGCTTGATCTTTGGGCGCGCGATCCCTTCGACCCCGCGATCGAGGACACCGCGAAGGGCAAGGTGATCCGCGCGCGGGGCGCATCGGATGACAAGGGCCAGCTGATGACCTTCCTCGAGGCCTGCCGCGCCTGGAAGGCGGTGCATGGCACCCTGCCCTGCAAGCTGACAATCTTTCTGGAGGGCGAAGAGGAATCGGGGTCGCCCTCGCTCATCCCGTTTCTGCGGGAACATGCGGCCGAGCTGCGGGCGGAGTTGGCGCTGATCTGTGACACGGGGCTTTTCGAGGATGCGGTTCCCGCCATCACCACTATGCTGCGCGGATTGACGAAGAGTGAATTCACCCTGCGCGCGGCGGATCGCGACCTCCATTCGGGGATGTATGGCGGGCTGGCGCGCAACCCCATCCATGTGCTGACGCGACTGCTGGCGGACCTGCATGATGACGAGGGCCGGGTCCAGGTTCCCGGTTTCTATGACGATGTGGCCGAATTGCCGGATGCGCTGCGGCAGCAATGGCAGGCCTTGGCCTTTGACCACGGCAAATATCTGGGGGATGTGGGCCTGAAGATCCCGGCGGGGGAAGTGGACCGCACACCGCTGGAGATGATCTGGTCGCGCCCGACAGCCGAGGTGAACGGCATCTGGGGCGGCTATACCGGGGCGGGATTCAAGACGGTGCTGCCGTCCGAGGCACATGCCAAGGTGAGCTTCCGGCTGGTGTCGCGGCAGGACCCGGAGAAGATCATCACCGCCTTCAGATCATGGGCGGAAAGCCGGATTCCGGCGGATTGCGAGATTATCTGGAACGACGGGATCGAGGGATCCCCCGCAAGCGTGATGGAAATCGGCGATCCCGCCTTCGAGGCGGCACGTCAGGCGCTGACCGACGAATGGGGGCGCGCGGCGGCCTTTGTCGGATCGGGCGGTTCCATCCCTATCGCGGGCTATTTCAAGACGGAGCTTGGCATGGATGCGATGCTGATCGGCTTTGGCCGGGATGACGACCAGATCCACTCCCCCAATGAAAAATATGATCTGGCCTGTTTCCACAAGGGCATCCGGTCCTGGGCGCGGGTGCTGGAGCGGCTGGCATGACTGTCGTGATCCGGGATGCAGAACCGCGGGACGAGGCAGGCTGGCGGGGCTTGTGGCAGCAATACCTTGATTTCTATGAGGTTGCACTGGCGCCCGAGGTGACGGCGGCGACATGGGCGCGGCTCGTGGACCCCGCAAGCCCGGTCAAGGCGCGGCTGGCCTTTGACGGGGGCAGGATGGTGGGCTTCGCCATCCACCTGCACCACCCGTCCACCTGGGTGATCGGGGAGGACTGCTATCTGGAGGACCTCTTCCTCGCGCCCGAGGCGCGGGGAAAGAAGATCGGCAAGCGGTTGATCGACGACCTGATCGCGCTGGCCCGGGCAAAGGGCTGGCAGCGGCTCTACTGGCACACGGATGAGGAGAACGCGGTCGCCCGGCGGCTTTATGACCGCTTCGTCCCGGCGGATGGGCATGTTCGGTACAGGATGAAACTGTAACGCCGCCCGGTGGAATAATCCACCGCGCGGCCAAGGCCTCGGCGGTTTGCGCGGATGCAGGAAGGCGTGCAGACAGGCGTGCAGCACCCTGTCTGCACCTGGCCCCCGACCAGCCGGTTCCATATCAAGTCAAGGAATGCGCCCGAAACGCCCAAGCCCGGCGCTGGCATCACA
The DNA here is from genome assembly GCF_009908315.1 of Paragemmobacter ruber. GTDB lineage: Bacteria > Pseudomonadota > Alphaproteobacteria > Rhodobacterales > Rhodobacteraceae > Paragemmobacter > Paragemmobacter ruber. The sequence continues at coordinate 158,497 of NZ_JAAATW010000003.1, read as the reverse complement.
GGATGTGTTTAGGAAAATGGCGCGGTTGACGGGGCTCGAACCCGCGACCCCCGGCGTGACAGGCCGGTACTCTAACCGACTGAGCTACAACCGCGCTGGTCACATTCGGGGAAGCGGGCGGTGGCGCGGTTGACGGGGCTCGAACCCGCGACCCCCGGCGTGACAGGCCGGTACTCTAACCGACTGAGCTACAACCGCGTGTCCGCCGCCCGGCTTCCCGAACGTGTGGGGGTATTACGGAAGGGCGCGGGCGGCGTCAAGCGACGTTTGGGGTTTTTTCGACAAGCAGGGCGGATGGGCCAATCGGCCCATCCTACGCGACCGACACGCCGGTAGGATGGGCAATGCTGCCCATCCTGCGCGACGGACCTTCGGTAGGATGGGCAGGTCTGCCCATCCTACGGGGCAGGAATGAATTCCGCGTCATCACCGGGTGGCAGACGAAAGCGGCCATGCGCCCAATCGCCCGCGCGCCAGGCCTCTTTCGCGGCATCAATCCGCTCTTTGCTGGAGGCCACGAAATTCCACCAGATATGGCGCGGGCCATCCATCGTGGCCCCGCCCAGCAGCATCAGCCGCGCGCCCTGCCCGCCTGCCCGCACCGAAATCCGGTCGCCCGGGCGAAACACCAGCATCTGACCGGCGGGGAAGGTCTGGCCCCCCACCGTCACCTCGCCCGACAGGATGTAGACGCCGCGATCTTCATGATCGTCTGGCAGCGGGATGGCCGCGCCGGGGGCAAGGGTGGCATCGGCATAGAACACCTCGGACGGGGTTTCGACGGGCATGGTTTCGCCCCAGGCCGAGCCCAGGATCAGACGTACCTCTTTCCCCTCGCCCTCCAGCTGCGGCAGCACGGAACTCGGGGCGTGGAGGAAGGCCGCGGGATCATCCTCGTTCTTCTGCGGCAGGGCGAGCCATGTCTGCAGGCCGAACATGCCATGCGGGCGGTCGCGCAGCGGGCCGTCGGTGCGTTCCGAATGGGTGATGCCGTGCCCTGCCAGCATCAGGTTCACCGCGCCCGGTTCGATCCATTGATCCGTCCCCAGACTGTCGCGGTGGTGCAGGCGCCCCTTGAGCAGGTAGGTGACGGTGGCCAGCCCGATATGGGGATGGGGGCGCACGTCGATCCCCTGCCCGGTCAGAAATTCAGCGGGGCCCATCTGATCAAAGAAGATGAAAGGGCCGACCATCTGCCGCTGCGCCGAAGGCAGCGCGCGGCGCACCTCGAACCCGCCAAGGTCGCGGGCGCGCGGGACGATCACGGTTTCAATGGCATCGACGGCATCGCCGATGGGAATGGTGGGATCGAGGGCGGGGTTCCAGCTCATCGCGGCCTCCTGTGAGATGGGGTGAATGTAGGGGAAGGCGGGGCCGGGGTCACCTGCCGCCTGCGCGCGTGGGATGTGCAGGCTGGCACAGCGCGGGACGCGGTGCCATGGTGGCGGGTGGAGGTGGGGCATGGAGAACCGGATTGATCTGCAACGGCCCGATGCGCCGGACATGGCAGGCTATGGCGCCCATGCCGTGGGCTGGCGCGACTGGGTGGTGGAGACGCCGCCACGCCCGGACCTGCGCGCCTCGGGCGATGGGCCAGTGCGGATGGCGCCGCGCGTGCTGCGCTGTGCGGTCTGGTATCCGGCGCGCGCCGGGGGCGATGCGGCACGCTATCGCACCACGCTGCGCGACGGGCGGCAGGAGGCATGGCTGCAGGGCCGCGCCGTGGCGGGCGCGGATGCAGAAGAAGGGCAGTTCCCGCTGGTGATCCTGTCGCATGGTTGGCCGGGGAACCGCTTTCTGATGGCGCATCTGGGCGAAACGCTGGCCTCGCGTGGGCATGTGGTGGTGGCGGCGGATCATCCGGGCAGCACCTATGAGGATCGGCTGGCGGGCGTGGCGGATTTCGGCATCACGCTTTTGCACCGCGCCTGGGATCAGGCCTTCCTGACCCGTGCCGCTGAGGCAGCCTTTCCGCAGATGATAGAGCCGGGCCGCGCGGCAATTGTGGGTTATTCGATGGGGGGTTATGGCGCGCTGATCAGCGCGGGGGCGGGCCTGTCGGACACAGGGACCGGCTGGCCGGGCGGCGCGCGGGGCGATCTGATGGCGCGTCATGCCGAGGGCACGGCAGAGGCGCTGCCGGGGCTTCGGGCCATCGTGGCGATCGGGCCTTGGGGCGCGCAGCACGGGTTCTGGAGCGATCGGGCGCTGGCGGCGATCCGGGTGCCGATGCTGGTGATCGGCGGGGATGGGGATGACATCTCGGGCTACACGGGTGGCATTCGGCGCGTCTTCGAGGCGGCGGCGGGGTGCGACCGCTGGCTTCTCACCTTTCAAGGCGCGGGCCACAACGCCGCTGCCCCCATCCCGGCCCCGCATGAGGCCTGGGCGCGGGTGCCTTGGCTGGATTTCCCGCCCTTCGAACACTATGCCGATCCGGTCTGGGACAGCCTGCGCATGAACAACGTGGCCCAGCACATGATCGCGGCCTTTCTCGATCAGGCGTTGCGCGGCGCGGATCAGGCCGCGCGTCTGGCCCCGTTCGACGGGGGGCATCCGGCGGGTTTCGGGGCCACGGGCGCGCCGGGCCTGCGGCTGGAATGGCGGCGCGCGGGTCAGCCCTGACGGCGCAGGACAACCTCCATCCGGTCGAGGAAGAAGGCGGCGTTGTCTTCGGAAAAGACGAGCGGCGGGCGGATCTTCAGTACATGGCCGCGCGGGCCGGTGGCCGAGATCAGGATGCGCTCGGCCCGCAGGTCGTTGACCATGCGCGCGGCGCGGGCCGGATCGGGCTGGCCATCCGTGACGATATCGACGGCAAGGAAGAGGCCCGCGCTGCGGATATCGCCAAGCGCGGGATAGCGCGCGGCCAGTGCCGCAAGGCCTGCGCGGAACGTGGCGCCGACTTGGGCGGCATTGGCCATCAGCCCCTCATCCTCGATCACCGAAAGCACGGCCATGGCCGTGGCCGCCGCCACGGCATTGCCGCCGAAAGTGTTGAAATAGCGCGCTTTCGCCCCAAATTCGGCAATCACGGCGGGCTGCAGGACGAGGGCCGCCACGGGATAGCCGTTGCCCATCGGCTTGCCCAGGCTCACCATGTCGGGCGTGACGCCGTGGCGCTGGAAGCCCCACATCTGGTCCCCCGTCCGCCCGAAGCCGGGCTGCACCTCATCGGCGAGGAACAGACCACCCGCCGCGCGGATCGCGGCGGCGGCCGGGGTAAGGAACCCCGGAGGATCGGCAAAGAGCCCGTCGGAGGAAAACACGGTATCCACCATCAGAAGCGCAGGCCGGATGCCATGGCGGGCAAGATCGTCAATCGCGGCCTGCACATGGGCGGCGAAAGTGGTGCCGGGATCGCCGTGGCGGGCATCCGGGGGCGGGACGGTGCGCACATGCGGCCCCAGCGGCACACCCGGCCCGAGCGAGGGGGAACATTCCGCAACGCTGGCGGTGACACCGTGATAGGCGTTGGTGGTGACGATCACCCCCGTCCCACCCGTGGCCGCCCGGGCAAGGCGAAGCGCCAGATCATTCGCCTCGGACCCCGTGCAGGTGAACATCACATGCGACAGGGGGGCGGGGAAATGCGCCAGCAGGCGTTCGGCATAGGCGAGCACGCCGTCATGCAGATAGCGGGTATGGGTGGCCAGTTGCGCGGCCTGCGCGGCCTGCGCCGCGACCACGCGGGGGTGGCAATGGCCGACCGATGCCACGTTGTTGTAGGTGTCGAGATAGGCGTTGCCGTCGGGATCATAAAGCCAGACGCCCTCCCCCCGCACCAGATGCACGGGGGTTTCGTAAAACAGCCGGTAGGCCGGGCCAAGCAGGCGCTGGCGGCGTTCGACCATCGCAGTTTCGGTCGGGCCAAGCTCGCCCTGCCCGGGGACAAAGGCATTGGGCATCGGGTCGCGCGTCATGGGCAATCCATCGGCTGAAGGTCGGACAGGGCGCGCGCCATGGCCTGCGGCCCGGCATCGGCCAGCGACGCCAGCCCTGCGGCGGCAGAAGGGGCGTTGCGCAGGATATAGGCCGCATTCTCGGGGTAGCGGGCGGCACGGAAGCCAGTGATGGCAAGGGTGGTGACCATCCGCGCGGCGACGAGATCGGGGAGGAGGTCCCGCTCGGCCCGCGTCAGCGGGTGTTCTGCCGCCCAGGCGGCGGCGAAGGCCGCCAGCGACGGGCCGGGCCGCGCGGGATCGAGTGCATAGGCCGCGGCAACCGCCAGATCACAGACGATGGGCGCGTGGACCATGTCCCCGAAATCGAGGATGCCGGTCACCTGATCGGGCCGGGCTGGATCGCCCAGCACGTTATGTGGGTTCAGATCGCCATGGATCACCTGCCAGCGCAGGCCCGGCAGCGCCGGGGCGACATGGGCATCGAAACGGTCCAGCGCGGCGGTGGCCAGGCGGGCCAGCGCAGGATCGGCGATATGGACCAAGAGGGGGCGCAGGCGGGCGGCCTGCTTGATGTCCCATTGCAGAACATGATCGGCGGCGGGGTCGGAAAAGCCACCCATCGCGCGCGTCAGACGCGCGCCCAGGCGGGCCACGCCCGCCGCCTGCGCGGGACTGGCGGGCAGGCCCGCCAGCGGCGCGCCGTCCAGCCAGGTCAGGACGCGCATCAGATGGCCCGAAGGCAGGACCACATCATCCGCCCCATCCCGCGCGGCGACCACCCGGGGAATCGGCAAGGACGGATCCCGCGCCGCCGCATGGCGCAGCGCGCGCGACTGGAAGCGCGGCAGGGCATGGGGTTCAGCGACATTCGCGATCTTGACGACGAACCGCCCCTGCCCCGCATCCAGCCGGTGGTTCTGGTCGCGCTCCGATGTCAGCGGCGCAAGGTCACCCGACAGCGCCCAGTGCCGATCCAGCCAAGCGGCAATCTCACCTTGCGCAAAGGCAGGGGGGCGGCTGTCCAGCAGAGGCCCGAGCGGGGCGGATGTCATCGCGGTCTTCCTGTTGCTGCGCAAGTTTCAGCAGGAAGCAGCGGAAAAGGAAAGGGGGGCCGTGGTGGGTGGTGAGGGACTCGAACCCCCGACATTCTCGGTGTAAGCGAGACGCTCTACCAACTGAGCTAACCACCCGACGCGGCGGGGTGTATCCCATGCTGCGGGCAGGCGGCAAGGGGAAAGGCGCGGGCCTGCGCGGGCGCCGCTGCGGCACGGCCGGCCATAGCACAAGCCAGAAATGACGAACGCCCCGGATAGATCCGAGGCGTTCGCGGGAAACGATGGTGGGCGATAACGGATTTGAACCGCTGACATCTTCGATGTGAACGAAGCGCTCTACCGCTGAGCTAATCGCCCGGTGCGCGGCTGTTTAGTCGTCTTCGCCATCCTCTGCAAGGGCCTGTTTGCCGCCTTTGGGGGCATTTTTCGCACCGGCCCCACGCAGGCGCAGGGTGGTCAGCGAAGCGGCCCCTTCGCCCTTCTGCCGCGACACGCGGGCGCGACCGAAGGGGGGCAGGTTCAGCGCCTCGCCCTTTTGCAGGGCCTCGCCAAGGGTGGCGAGCGTGGCTTCGACGATATCCTTGACGTTGCCCTTCTTCTTGCCGTCCAGCGCGGTGACGACGCGGGCGATCAGTTCCTTTTTCTTCAACTGCGGCGCGGCGATCTTGGCTTTCTTGTCGGCGGGCGCGACCGGCGCCACCACCAGATCCGCGCCGGTTTCGGGCGCTGTGGGTGCAGCCGCCGCCGCCTGCGGCGCCGCCATCTTGGGGGCTGTCACCACCGCCTTGGTTGCAGCCTTAGGCGCAGCCTTGGCGGGCGCCTTTCCCGCGGGTTTCGCGGTGGCAGAGGATTTGCGGATATCGGGTTTCTTGGCGGAACTGGTGGCCATCACATCACTGCCCTGTTGGTGGTCCTGCCGGACCGTTTCGATTGCCGAAGCGTAACCGGGCTGCGGGCGGATTTCCACTGCTGCAATGTGCGATTTGTACAAATCAGGCCGCATCCATGCGCAAATGCAAAGGGGCGCAGCCGCGCTGCGCCCCCTGCCCTGTTCAGGATCCCGCCGCGGATCAGTGCGCGACCTGCGTGCGCGCCGCATCCGCCGCGGCCTTGGCTGCGGCTGCGGCCGCCTCTTCCGCCGCTTCGTCCCATTCCACCGGCTCGGGCGCGCGGACGAGGGCCAGTTTCAGCACCTCGCGCACATGGCTGACCGGGATGATGGTCAGGCCTTCGCGCACATTGGCCGGGATCTCGGGCAGATCCTTGGCGTTCTCTTCGGGGATGAGCACCGTCTTGATGCCGCCCCGCAGCGCCGCCAGCAGCTTTTCCTTCAACCCGCCGATCGCCAAGGCATTGCCGCGCAGCGTGACCTCGCCCGTCATGGCGATGTCCTTCCTGACCGGGATCCCCGTCAGGACCGACACGATAGAGGTGACCATCGCAAGGCCAGCCGAGGGGCCATCCTTGGGCGTGGCGCCTTCGGGGACGTGGACGTGGATGTCGATCGCTTCGAACTTCGGCGGCTTGATGCCAAGCTCGGGCGAGATGGAGCGGACATAGGACGCCGCCGCCTCGATCGATTCCTTCATCACGTCGCCCAGCTTGCCCGTGGTCTTCATCCGCCCCTTTCCGGGCAGCTTCAGCGCCTCGATCGACAGAAGGTCACCGCCCACGCTAGTCCAGGCCAGACCCGTGACGACGCCCACCTGATCTTCCTTCTCGGCCAGACCATAGCGGTAGCGCTTCACGCCCAGATAATCTTCAAGCTTCTCGGGCGTCACCTCGATGGATTTGCCCTGCTTCTTGACGATTTCGGTCACGGCCTTGCGGGCCAGCTTGGCGATCTCGCGTTCCAGATTCCGCACCCCCGCCTCGCGGGTATAGGTGCGGATCACCTCGGTCAGCGCCTCGTCCGTCACCTTGAATTCGCCCTTGCGCAGGCCATGGCCTTCGATCTGCTTGGGGATTAGGTGCTGCTTGGCGATCTCGCGCTTTTCATCCTCGGTATAGCCCGCAAGGCTGATGATCTCCATCCGGTCCAGAAGCGGCCCCGGCATGTTGTAGGAGTTGGCCGTGGTGATGAACATCACGTTGGACAGATCGTATTCCACCTCAAGGTAGTGGTCCACGAAGGTGGAGTTCTGTTCGGGATCGAGCACCTCGAGCATGGCCGACGCCGGATCGCCACGGAAATCCTGCCCCATCTTGTCGATCTCATCGAGCAGGATGAGCGGATTGGTCGTCTTGGCCTTTTTCAGCGCCTGGATGATCTTGCCGGGCATGGAACCGATATAGGTGCGGCGATGCCCCCGGATCTCGGATTCGTCGCGCACGCCGCCGAGGCTGATGCGGATGAATTCCCGCCCCGTGGCCTTGGCCACAGACCGACCCAGCGAGGTTTTACCCACGCCCGGGGGGCCGACAAGGCACAGGATCGGACCCTTCAGCTTGGCGCTGCGGGCCTGCACGGCCAAGTATTCGACGATGCGTTCCTTGACCTTTTCCAGACCGTAATGGTCCTTGTCGAGCACCTCCTGGCTCTTGAACAGGTCCTTCTTGACGCGGGACTTCACGCCCCACGGCACGCCCAGAAGCCAATCGAGATAGTTGCGCACCACCGTCGCCTCGGCCGACATGGGCGACATGGATTTGAGCTTCTTCAACTCGGCTTCCGCCTTTTCGCGGGCCTCCTTGGAGAACTGGGTCTTGCTGATGCGCTCTTCCAGTTCAGCGATCTCGTTCTGGCCTTCCTCGCCATCGCCCAGCTCGCGCTGGATCGCCTTCATTTGTTCGTTCAGGTAGTATTCGCGCTGCGTCTTCTCCATCTGGGTCTTGACGCGGGATTTGATCTTCTTCTCCACCTGCAGGACGCTCATCTCGCCCTGCATCTGGCCATAGACCTTTTCAAGACGCTCCGACACCTCGAGCGTTTCGAGAAGCTCCTGCTTCTGGCCCACCTCGATGCCCAGATGTCCCGCCACCAGATCGGCCAGACGGGCGGGTTCGCGCGTCTCGGCCACGGCGGCCAGCGCCTCTTCGGGGATGTTCTTCTTGATCTTGGCGTAGCGTTCGAACTCTTCGGCCACGGCACGGAGCAGCGCATCCACCGCCGCCTTGTCGCCCAGCGTTTCCGTCAGCGGCTCGACCCGCGCCTCGAAGAAGCGGTCATTGGGGACGAAATCGGTGATGCGGATACGGGTCTTGCCTTCGACCAGCACCTTCACTGTGCCATCGGGCAGTTTCAGCAGTTGCAGCACATTGGCCAGCACGCCGACGCGATAGATCGCGTCCGTATCGGGGTCATCGACCGACGGGTCGATCTGGCTGGACAGCAGGATCTGGCGGTCATCGGCCATCACCTCTTCCAGCGCGCGCACGGATTTCTCGCGTCCGACAAAGAGCGGGACAATCATGTGCGGGAACACCACGATATCGCGGAGCGGAAGCACCGGATAGCTGGGGGAAAGGGAATCGCTCATCATGTTTCCTTGTCTGGCAGGAAGGCACCGGCCCCGGTCATCGGCAGCGCTTGGCCTTCCCCTGTTCGGCATCCATATCTGGTAGCGCAAAAGGGGCGAGTCAACCACGCCTTCACGTCATCTTGTCTCCATGATGCGCCCCGGCGCGGGCCGGGGCAAGGCGGGTTTTGGTCGAATCCTGCGGGACCGATGCCCGGTCCTGCCGCCCCCTTGCACGGATCATGCCGCATCGCCCGCCCCCCTTTCGCAAAGACGCGGCCACCGGCCCTGCCGGCGTGATCGCCGATGACAAAGGCAACGCCGCCGACGCTCGGGACGGCGTCACCGATGGGGTGTCAGAGCGGCGGGATGTCACCTTCGGCCCGGCGCGCGTGGAAATCGGCCACGAAGGCCGACAGGCGACCCCCCGCGATCGCATCACGCAGGCCCTGCATCAGGTCCTGATAGTACTGGAGGTTGTGCCATGTCATCAGCATGGAGGCGATGATCTCGCCCGCCTTGTTCACATGATGCAGGTAGGCGCGCGAATAGTTCCGGCAGGCAGGACAGGTGCAGTCCTCGTCCAGCGGGCGGGGATCGTCCTGATGGCGGGCGTTCTTGATGTTGATCTGGCCGCGTCGCGTCCACGCCTGCCCCGTGCGGCCCGAGCGGGAGGGAAGCACGCAATCCATCATGTCGATCCCGCGCTCCACCGCGCCCACGATATCATCGGGCTTGCCCACCCCCATCAGATAGCGCGGCTTGTCCACGGGCAGGAAGCCGGGGGCATAGTCGAGCACGCCGAACATCGCCTCCTGCCCCTCGCCCACGGCGAGGCCGCCCACGGCATAGCCGTCAAAGCCGATCTCGATCAGGGCCTTCGCCGATTCCTCGCGCAGGTCACGCGTGACGCCGCCCTGCATGATGCCGAACAGGGCATGACCGGGCCGGTCGCCGAACGCGTCGCGCGACCGCTGTGCCCACCGCATGGACAGCTGCATGGACCTGGCCACCTCTGCCTCGGTCGCGGGCAGGGCGGGGCATTCGTCAAAACACATCACGATATCGGAACCGAGGAGTTTCTGGATCTCCATGCTGCGCTCGGGCGACAGCATGTGTTTGGAGCCGTCGATATGGGACGAAAACCGCACCCCTTCCTCGGTCAGCTTGCGGAGCGAGGCCAGCGACATGACCTGAAAGCCGCCTGAATCGGTGAGGATCGGGCGGTCCCAGTTCATGAACTTGTGCAATCCGCCAAGCCGGGCGATGCGTTCCGCCGTGGGGCGCAGCATCAGGTGGTAGGTATTGCCCAAAAGGATATCCGCCCCCGTGGCGCGCACGCTTTCGGGCAGCATGGCCTTGACCGTGGCGGCCGTGCCCACCGGCATGAAAGCAGGCGTGCGGATCTCGCCCCGCGGGGTATGGATCACGCCCGTGCGCGCCGCGCCGTCGGTTGCGTGAAGCGTGAAGCCGAAGCCCTGCGCCATGGTCGCTGCCCTTTCCTGAAAGCGGCCCCTTTTGGCGCAAGGCGGGCGGGATGGAAAGAGGGGACAGTTCTATTCCGGGTAAGGCCGCGCCGCCTTGGCCACCGCCAGCTTGCCGCCGTTCTTCTTTGTCTGTGCGGTCGCCGTCCATTCATAGCGATGCACGCCATCCGGCGGACAGGGCTGCTTGTATTTGAACTGCCCCGCCGGGATCACATCGCCCCCCGCATAGGCCACGACGCCGCCCCCATGGTTGAAGCCCGGCACATCGCGATCCACCAGCTTGAAGCGGATGAAGGCCGTGCCTTCGGGCACGTCACTTACGGCGAAGGCTGGGCTGGGCACCGTTCCCGGATTGCCGCTGCTGCAGGGCTTCAGCCCATCCCAGGTGAAGGCGATCTCGAAGGCGAGAGCGGGGATCGGCGAAGTCATCAGGATCGCTGCGGTCATCAGGCGGGTCAGAAGGGACATGGCAAACCTTTTCTGTGGGGGGTGACACGTTTCATCAAGGCCCGCAGCCCGGGCCCTCATTGCCGGTGCCGCGCGGGTTTTCGCGGCGGTGGCATATGGCCGCTTTCCTCCAGCGCGTGGCGCAGGCGGCGGATCAGGGTGTTGCGCGTGCGCTCATCCGCGGTGGCGCGCAGGGCTTCGTTGATATCAAGGATCAGGCGCGACACATCATTATGCCAATCCATCCGCGCCACCTGTTCGGGGGCAAGGCGCGGCGGATCGGAATTGGCGCGGCGGACAAAGCCATTTTCCGTCAGGTTGTAGCTGTCATCCAGCGCGGGCACGACGATCCGCTCGGCAGGCAGGGCGGTCAGCCGCGCCGCAAGACCCGCCATCGCCTCCTCTTCCCCATGCACCAGAAACAGGCCGTGGCGGATCGGTGCGCGCTCGGCGATCCATTGCGCCAGTTCCGGCCCGTCTGCATGGCCGGAATAGAGGTCGATCGAGCGAACCCGCGCGCGCACCGGAAACGCCTCGCCCTGGATGCGCACCTGACGCGCGCCGTCTTGCAGCAGGCGGCCGAGCGTCGCCTCGGCCTGATAGCCCACCAGCAGCAGCGTCGCCGCGTCGCGCGCGATCCAGTTCTTCAGATGGTGGCGGATGCGCCCCGCCTCGCACATACCCGAAGCGGCAAGGATGATGTGGAAGCCCCGCGCCTGCGCCAGGGCGCGGGACTGCTCCACCGTTTCCGTGAAATGCAGATGGTGCAGCTTCAACCCGTCGGTCAGCGCCGCGCCCCCCTCCAGCGCGCGCGCATGTTTGGCGAACAGGGCCGTGGCGCGGGTGGCCATCGGGCTGTCGACATGGATGGGACAGAAAGGGATATCGCCCGCCATCATCAGCGTGGCCAGATCGGCGATCAGTTCCTGCGCGCGCTCTACCGCGAAGGTCGGGATCAGCAGCACCCCATCCTCGCGCCAGGCCGCGCGCACCTCATCGCGCAGCGTGGCGCGGCGATGGGGGGCGCTGGCCTCGATCCGGTCTACATCGCCATAGGTGGATTCGACGATCACATAGTCGAGGCTTGAGGGCCCCTCGGGATCGGCTTGCAAAAGCTTCGTATCCGGGCCGATATCCCCTGAGAAGAGCAGGCGCAGGGGCGTATTAGGGGCGGACAGTTCCACCTCGATCGACGCGGAGCCAAGAAGATGGCCCGCATTCCAGAACCGCGCCCGGCAGCCCGGCAGCACGGTGAACCACGCACCCATCTCCTGCGGGCGGAACAGCGCCAGCGTCGCCTCGGCATCGCGGGCGTCATAGATCGGGGTCACATCCGCGCCCCCCCGCCGCCGATTGCGGCGGTTGAGCATCTCGACCTCGCTTTCCTGGATATGCGCGCTGTCGGGCAGCATCACGCCGCACAGGTCCAACGTGGCCGGGGTGGCATGGATGGGCCCGTGGAAGCCGTCGCGCACCAGCTTGGGCAGAAGGCCGGAATGGTCGATATGCGCATGGGTCAAAAGGACGGCGCGGATCTGGGCGGCGTCAAAGGGAAAGGGGCGGTAGTTCAGGGTCTTTTCCGTCTTCGACCCTTGGAACATCCCGCAATCAACCAGCAGCGCCCCCCCGGCCACATCAAGCCGGAAGCAGGACCCGGTCACCGCCCGGGCGGCGCCATGAAAGGTCAGGACGGGATGCTGTGCCATGGCGGCCCCCCTTTTCAGGCGATCACCTCATACTGCACCTCGACCGGGGTGCAGTCACGGCCATTGATGGGGATCATGTCCTGCGGACAGGCCGACATGGCCACGACGCAATCCATGACCGCCCGCAGCACCACATGGTCGCCCGGCCGCGACAGGGGCTCGCCCCAGGTGATGCGGCCATCGGCGGCGATGGGGATGTTCATCCACAGGTTCAGGGGCGGTGGGCAAAGCGTGGCGGGAAAGCCGATCATCGCGAGCGCGGCCTGAAGATTGTCGGTGCAATTGTCGTGATACCCCGCACAGCCGAGCGACTGGTAGCGGTGCACATCACAGGCCGCGATCACGGTGTCATGCCGCCCGGGCGAGGTATCTTCCTCCAGCATCAGGATCGGCCGCCGCCGGTTCGTCACCAGCGCATCCCCCCGCGCCGGGAAGACCGATCCCAGCGCGGCATGAAGATGCGGCATCGACAGGAACTCTCCCGGATCGGCGGCATTGAAGGCCCAGGTGTCCACCACCTGCGTGCCATGCGTGTTCACGATGCGGATCGCCTGCCCCGCCATCAGACGCACCGCCCTGCCCCGCCGCGCCGGTACCGTTTCCATGGCCATCCCTCCCGCTTTCCCCGACGATGGGCGCAGACGCACAGGGATGCAAGGCCCGCGCAGCTGCGCCTGTCTCAGGCGGGGATTTGGGTATTTGGGCCAAGGTGAAGGGGCAGACGCCTGCCTCTTTCATCTTGGCGGAAAATACCCGCGGGGGGTGAATGGCGGCGCGGGAACCGCGACGACAGAGGGGGCGGCAGGCCCCCTTCGCCCCGAGCCGAGCGCGAAGGCGCGCAGGCGAGGCTAAAGGTGTGCGCGGCCCCGGCACGGGGGCGCGCGCCGCCCTACTCCTTCTCCTCGCCCGGCTGCGGTGTCAGGCCATAGGGCGCGACAAGGCGCCAGACATGACCGGGGATCATGTTCTTCATCCGCGCCGGGAAGGCGCGGCGCAGATGCAGGACCGTCTCGATCGCCTTCATCTCGACCCGCGCGCGCGCGAATTCAAGGCCGCGCGGGCCGATGCGGGGTTGCAGGAAGGCCACGATGGGGCGCGCCCAATCGGGCATGGCACGCAGCGGCAGACCACCGGCCGCGCGTTCGGTATTGGCAAGAAAGCCGCGCACGGCACCCGCGCGCCTGCCCTTGTCGGTGATGGATTTGACGGTCAGCCGATCGGCCAGCAGCGCGAGGATCTCTTCCCCGCGGTCGTTGCGGGTCAGGATCCACTGATCGCCGTCCCCGCCCATATAACCCACGGTGATGTCGGCCAGACGGTTGGTGTAATCCACGCAGGTCTTGCAGGTCATCGGAAAAAAGTCGGCGGGCAATTTCGACAGCGGAAGTTTCAGGAAGGGCACGCTGCGGGTGGGGCGGCCATCGTCATAGCGCAGCTCCACCCGGTAATCGGCGCGGAATTCCAGATAGCTGATCGCGTCGGGGGCCGGGTCGATCTGGGCAAGGAAATGGTGGAAATTCGCGGTTGTGGTGTTGTCGGAACAGGGGGTGCCGATGACGTAGATGCGCTCAAATCCAAGCTCGGCCTCAAGCGCGCGCAGGGCATGCACCTGACAGGGGATGCCGATGACGGCGATGCGGCGGTGACCGGCCGCGGCGGCGGGTTCCAGCAGGGCAAGCGTGGGGCCAAAGCCCATCCGCATGCCCCGGACCCCCGCCAGCGCGGCAGCCTCGGTCACAAGCACCGGCAGGGGTTTCCAGCGATCCGCCGGATCGGGCGCCGTGGCGAGCACGGCCGTGACGGCGCCGCTCTCCAGCAGGCGCGCGGCCAGCGCCGTGGTGATCCCGGTCCATTGCGCGCCGGGCGCAGGATCGGTCAGCCGGGCGCGCAGCATCCGGCGGGTGACCCCGAAAAACGCCTCTTCCCCCTGCCCCGGATCGGCCGCCCGGGCATGGGCCTCTCGTTCGCGGGCGGGATAGTCGGGGGCGATGAACTGGCAGGCGCGGCCGCAGGCCTTGCCATCCCCCATGCGCGAGATGCCGCAATCGGTGCACAGGCCCGGGCGCGGGGCACCCCCCAAGGCGGGGGCAACGAGGCCGGGGCTGGGCGGGATCGGGCCATCGGGCATGGGCGCGGCTTTCGCGGGCCGGGGCGGCCCTGTGCGCCGAGGCTAGCGCGGTGGCGGCGGCACGTCCAGCAGATGTGTCAACTTATCCTGACAGATGGCCATGCAGCGCTAAAGCGCACATCTGGTCAGGCAAACATCGGGTCAGGCAAACATCGGGAAGGTCACCCCCAGCGACCAGGCCAGCACCAGCCCGAAGCCGAGCCCCGCCACCGCCGCCAGACCCGTGCGCCGCCCGATCCAGCCCGCCATGGTACCGAAGAGAAGGTAGAACAGCAGGATGACCGGCAGGATAATGAGGAGGAACATCAGCCGATCAAAATTCAATGCGACCGCAAGAAGAAGCGACAGGAGAAACGCGCCGCGCACCACCAGCACCCGCCAGAGCGGCGCGCGCCCGGCCTCGGTCAGCAGCGCGTCGCCCAGGAAATAGGGCACCGCGCCGAGCGCCAGGCCCGCGATCACCGCAACGCGGCCCGGATGGGGCAGGAAATTCGCCACATACCGATCAAGCGCCAGACCGAACCCCGCCAGCGCGACCACGGCCACCAACCCGGCCAGCGGCCAGACGCGGGCGGGAAACTGCCCCACCAGCCGCCCAGCACGGGCCAGCAGCAGCAGCGTCAGCGCCCCATAGGCCGCGAAATGCAGGGCGAGGTAGTCCGCCACCAGCACCGGCAACAGCCGGATGTCGAAAGGGGCCAGCACCAGCGGCACCACAACGGCAGGAAAGAGCGCGACGATCAGAAAGATCCGGCGTGGCAGGGGTGCCGAGGGCGGCCCCCGCTCTGCCGGCAGTGCGCGCGCCAAGGGCCAGGCGACGGCGGTGATCCCGGCCAGCAGAAGCAGGATCCACCCGCCCCGCGCCTGTGCCGGTTGCGCGCCCCCTCGGGCGAAGGTGGCGTCCAGCCACCGCGTCGCCGCATCAAGTGCAGAGGGCGCATAGAGGACACCCACATGTTCCACCTTCGGGGCAAAAATGGCCTGCCGGGCGGTTCCTTCCGCAACGGCGCCGACCAGCTGGCCCTCTGCCGCCCCGGGATCGGTGAGCCGGACCATGCGCAACGCCTCGTCCCGCAGCATCCCCTCCCATTCCCCGCTGATGAGGAGGAGGTTGGGCGGGCTCTCGCGCGTCACCGCCTGCGAAAAGGCAGAAACCGCGACGACGGCCTGCACCGGGGGTGTGTCCTCCGCCGCACGGATGATGATGTCGGACGCCATGGAATGGCCCAGATAGGCCAGCCGCCCATCGGCGCGGGGATGGGCCAGCGCCGCCTCTGCCACACGGCGCAGCTCGTCTTGCAGCAGGCGGGTGGTGCCGTTGATGGTGGTGACATCACCGGTCATCGGGCGCGGGTTGCGCCCATGGCCCATGAAATCGAAGCTGACAACAACATAGCCCGCATGCGCCAGCGCCAGGGCGAAAGGTTCCATCAGCGGGCGCGATCCGGCAAAGCCATGCGCCACCACGACCACAGGCGCAGGCCCCGCGCCGAGCGCGAGGTAGATCGTCGCGGGCGGACCATCGGGGATCGCGAAGGGCGCGATGGTCAGGCCCTGACGCCCGGCTTCCAGCCGCCAGATGGACAGAAGGATGGCGATGACCGCCAGCACTGCCACACCTGCCCGCATCGCCGCCCTCCTCCACCTGCCACGCCTGCGCCACCTAACACGCTTCCGCACAAAGGCCACAGTTGCGAAACTGTGACCGGGGGACGCGGGGCGGGGCATTGCCCCGCGCACGCGCTCCGCATAGGGTCCCGCGCCACTGAGTCACTTTCCTGAACGGGGTCTTCCTTGCATCGCAGCCTTGCCCTTCTGTCCCTTGTCCTGCTGACCGCCTGTGGCGCGTCCAAGGAGATGCAGCTTTATCCCACCGCAGGCCCGCTCTTTGCCGAGTTGCCGCCGCCGGTCATCCGCGCGACGGCCACGAACAGCAACGACAATTCCGGCGAATTGCGCTTCCGCATCCCCAAGGGGCCGCGCTGCACGGGAACCTGGACGACCGTCGCACCCACCGTGGTGACGCGCGAACGCGGCATCAACCTGTCGATCCGCGATCTGGGCGGGCGGTTGGGCCGCGATCGGGAAACCGTGGCGGGCGTGAATTCGGGCGAACTTTACGCCGTCTGCAAGGACGGCACCATCGTGCAGGGTACCTTCGTGATGGGCAGCGGTACCACCAGCGGCACGGGAACCGCGACCGACACGCTTGGCAACAGCTACAAGGTGCTGTTCTAGCGCAGGGATCAGCGCCGCGCGGCCAGCGCCTCGTCCAGAAGCGCGGTCACGCGGTCGGGGGGGACGTCCTCGGCCACGAAGGCCGCGCCGATCCCGCGCGCAAGGATGAAGCGCAGGCGCCCGTCGATCACCTTCTTGTCCTGCCCCATCAGCGCCACCAGCGCCTCTGCCCCCGGCAGATCCCCCGGAATATCAGCCAGATCCACCTTCATCCCCATGGCCCGCAGATGGGCGCGCACGCGGCTGGGCGCCTCTTGCGCGCAAAGGCCAAGACGCTGGGACAGTTCAAACGCCAGGGCGCAGCCGATGGCCACGCCTTCCCCATGCAGCAGGCGATCCGAATATCCCGTGGCCTTCTCCAGCGCATGGCAGAAGGTATGGCCAAGGTTCAAAAGCGCGCGTTCGCCCTCTTCCGTCTCGTCCCGCGACACGATGCCCGCCTTCATCTCCACCGACCGGCGCACGGCATATTGCCGATGCGCGGGATCGGTGGCGAGGGTCGTGGCATGGGCCTCCAGCCAGTCGAAAAAGGCCGCATCGCCCAGCAGGCCGTATTTCACCACCTCGCCGTAACCGGCCAGAAAATCGCGCGGCGGCAGGGTTTCCAGTACAGAGATATCGGCCAGCACGAGGGATGGCTGATGAAAGGCGCCCACAAGATTCTTGCCCTGTGCGGTATTGATGCCGGTCTTTCCGCCGACCGAACTGTCCACCTGCGCCAAAAGCGTGGTGGGGATCTGCACGAAGCGCACCCCGCGCCGCAGGACGGCGGCGGCAAAGCCCACCAGATCACCGATCACGCCCCCGCCAAAGGCGATGACGATATCGCGGCGTTCCACCTTCTGTTCCAGCAGCCATTCGACGGCGCGCGAAAACTCGGCCCAGCCCTTGGTCTGTTCCCCTGCAGGCAGCGAGAGGGACGCCGTGGCGATGCCCTCGGCCTGAAGCGCCGCCGTCAGGCGCGCAAGATGCAAGGGGGCCACGGTTTCATCGGTGATGATCGCGGCGCGACGGCGCTTCAGCAGCGGCGCGATTTCCGCCCCGGCCCGGTCGATCAGGCCGGGCCCGATCCGCACCTCGTAGGAGCGATCCCCAAGGTCCACAGGCACCACATCGACAGCCATCCTATTCCCCTTCCAGCACATCCGGGCGCAGCTTCAGCGCCGCGATCACCTTGGCGGCCATCTCGTCGATGGACAGATCGGCGGCGCTGTCCACGGTGATCGCGGCTTGGCTGTAGAACGGGACACGCGCCTCGTAAAGCTGGCGCAGGGTTTCGCGCGGGTTGGCCGTCCGCAGAAGCGGCCGTGTGGATTTGTGCCGCACGCGCTGCCAGAGCAGATCGAGATCGGCCCGCAGCCAGACGGCGACGCCCGCCTTCTGGATCAGCGCACGGTTGGCATCCGACAGGAACGCCCCCCCACCCGTGGACAGGATGCAGGGCGCACCGCGCAGCAGGCGGGCCAGCACCTCGGTTTCGCGGGCGCGGAAGAATGGCTCGCCGTCGCGTTCGAAGATCTCGGCGATGGAGCGGTTGGCGGCCTTGACGATCTCTTCATCCGAATCGCGGAATGGCACGCCCAAGGCGCGGGCCACCGCCGTGCCCACCGCCGTCTTGCCCGCCCCCATCATCCCGACCATGACGACCGTTTTCTTCAGTCGCTGCATCGCCCCTTGCCCACATCACACCTGCGTGGCCGGCGCAATTCCGCCCGCCGGACCACCATCCCTGCCCCCTTCAATGGCGTGAAGTCCGGGCGAAAGCCATATATAATCGCGCAAGGCGGCGTGCCTTTCCCAACCGCTTGCGGTATGACAGGGCGGTCAGGCACGGCAAGCGTTGTATCGGTGACGGCGGCCCAGTACGGCCGCAGGCGACAAGGTCCGCAACGAACGGACAGGAAGACAAAGAGGCAAGGGGCTATGGGGCGGATCATCAAGGGGCTGCTGGTTCTGGCGATCTTGGGGTTCATCGGGCTGACGGGATATGCCTATCTGGGCGACATGCGCCCCGATCAGGCCGAGGTCACGGTGCCGGTGACGCTGGATGCCGAATAGCCTGTGGCGCCCAGCGGCGCTTGCCGCCCTGCTTGCTGCCCAGCCAGCCATTGGACGAGGGCAAGAGCCGCTATCGGCGATCGACTGGCTTTCGCAATCCGTGACAACCCCGGCGCCCGTGGCCCCACAGGCCGAGGCACCGGTCACATCGACCGGCGTGGTGCAGGAACCCGTGGCGGTGACGGTGATCGGCGCGCCTTCGCCCGATGCGCTGGGGCTTTTGCCGCCCTCGGTCACCGGGCTGCCCGCGGCGCTCTGGGGGCCGGGGCGCAGCGCGGATATCGTGGGCGTGATCGGGGCCGAACGGGTGGACAGCCTGCCCGCGCTGCGCGGCCTTCTGCTGACGGTGCTTCTGGCCGAGGCGGACCCACCTGCCGATGCGGGCCAGAGCGCAGCGCTGCTGACGGCGCGAATCGACAAGCTGTTGGACATGGGCGCGCTGGATCAGGCGCGCGCGCTGCTTGACGCGGCGGGAAGCCGTGACCCCGACCTGTTCCGCCGCAGCTTTGACGTGGCATTGCTGACGGGGGAAGAGGATCGCGGTTGCCGCATCATGGTGGAAAGCCCCGGCCTTGCCCCCACCTTCCCCGCGCGGATCTTCTGTCTGGCGCGGTCGGGCGACTGGAACGCCGCCGCGCTGACGCTGCGCACGGGTCAGGCGCTGGGTTACATCACCGACGCGGAAGAGGCGCTTCTGTCGCGCTTTCTCGACCCCGATCTCTATGAGGGCGAGCCGCCCCTGCCCGCCCCCGCCCCGGTCACACCGCTGGCCTGGCGGATGTTCGAAGCGATTGGCGAACCCCTGCCCACGGCCACGCTGCCCATCGCTTTTGCCCATGCCGAGTTGCGCCCGCAGGCGGGATGGAAAAGCCAGGTCGAGGCGGCAGAGCGTCTGGCACGCGCGGGGGCGATCTCGTCCAACGTGCTGCTGGGGCTTTACACCGAACGGCGCGCGGCGGCCTCGGGCGGGGTCTGGGATCGGGTCCGCGCCTTCCAGCGTTTTGATGCCGCCATGCAATCGGGCGAGCGCGCCGCCATCGCGCAAAGCCTGCCGGAAATCTGGGCCCTGATGACACAGGCCGAACTTGAGGTTCCCTTCGCCGATCTCTACGGCAAGCGGCTGGCAGCGATCCCCTTTGAAGGCGAGGCCCAACGCATCGCCTTTGTCACGGGCCTGCTCGCCCCCGATTTCGAAAGCATCGCCAAGGGGTTGAAGGCCACCACCCCGCTTGAGACATTCCTGATCGGGCTGGCGCAGGGGGATGTGTCGGGGCTGGTGCCGCCCGACAGTCTGGCGCGCGCCATCGCGCCGGCCTTCATCGCCCCTGCACCGGGCGAGGATCTTTCCCGGTTGATCGAAGAAAACCGCACGGGCGAGGCGATCCTGACCGCCATCGAAAAGATCGAGCGCGGGGTGCAGGGCGATCTGGATGGGGTGACGGACGGGCTGGCGCTGTTGCGCGAGGTGGGGCTGGAGCGGGCGGCGCGGCGCACCGCGCTGGAACTGTTGCTTCTGGAACGGCGGGGCTAGGCGATGGCGCCGCGCGATGATCCGGCGTGGATTTCCGCCTTTCTCGAGGCGCAGGCGGCGGAACTCGATGCGGCGCGCAACACCCGCCTTGCCTATGGGCGGGACCTGAAGGATTTCATGGGCTGGCTGGCCCGCCGGGGCCGCGCCTTCGCCACCGCCACGCGCGAGGACGTGGAGGCCTACCTGATCGCCTGCGAAGGCGAAGGCCTGTCAAAGGCCACGCGGGCGCGGCGCCTGTCGTCGATCCGCCAGCTTTACCGCTTTGGCCATGCCGAGGGCTGGCGCGAAGACAACCCCGCCCTGCGCATCAAGGGGCCGGGCGCGGCACAGCGCTTGCCCAAAACGCTGACCCATGACGAGGTGGATCGCCTGCTTGCGGCCGCGCGCAGCAAGGGGCGGGCCGAGGGCGAGCGGCTGCGGAACCGCGCCCTGATGGAACTCCTCTACGCCACGGGGATGCGCGTGTCCGAACTGGTGGAACTGCCGGTGGCCGCCGTGCGCGGCGATCCGCGCATGATCCTCGTGCGTGGCAAGGGCGGGAAGGAACGGATGGTCCCGCTCTCTACCCCCGCCCGGGCGGCGCTGGCCGACTGGATCGCCCATCGCGATGCAGGCGAAGAGGCCGCCCGTCGCAAGGGACAGGGCGCCAACCGGCACCTCTTCCCCGGGCCGGGCAGCGACGGGCATCTGACGCGGCAGCATTTCTATCTGCTGATCAAGGACATCGCCGTTCTGGCGGGCGTCGATCCCGCCCGCGTGACACCGCATACGCTGCGCCACGCCTTTGCCACCCACCTTCTGGCGGGCGGGGCCGACTTGCGCGTGATCCAGACACTTCTGGGCCATGCCGATGTCGCCACCACTGAAATCTACACCCATGTGCTGGATGAACACCTCAAGGCGCTGGTGCTGGAACATCACCCCTTGGCGAAAGCCAGACCGAAGGGTTGAGCCTGCGCCCCCCTGCCCGCATAGTGCGGGCGCCGCGTAAAGGCGCGGCGCGACTGACGGACTTCACATGACACTCGATGCCGCCTTCTGGATCACCGCCCTGTCCATTCTGGGCCTTCTGTGCCTCTCTGCCTTCTTCTCCGGGTCCGAGACCGCGCTGACCGCCGCCTCGCGCGGCAAGCTCAAGGCACAGGCCGACAAGGGATCATCCGGCGCGGCCAGTGCGATGGCCGTGACCGAAGACAGCGAGCGGATGATCGGCGCGCTGCTTCTGGGCAACAACATCGTCAACATCCTGTCGGCCTCGCTTGCCACGGCGCTGCTCACGCGGATGTTCGGGGATTCGGGCGTAGCGCTGGCCACGCTGGGGATGACGGTCCTCGTCCTGATCTTTGGCGAGGTGCTGCCCAAGACCTTTGCCATCACATATCCCGAACCCGTCGCCACCCGCGTCGCCCCGATCATCCGGGTGCTGATCCTCCTCTTCTCGCCCGTGGTCAGCGTGGTGCGGGCGGTGGTGCGCGGGCTGTTGCACCTCTTGGGCGTGCGCGGCAATGACGAAGGCCGGATGACTGCGATCCGGGAAGAGATCGCAGGCACCATCGCGCTGGGCCATTCCGAAGGCGCGGTGGAAAAGGACGCACGCGACCGCCTGCTGGGCGCACTCGACCTGACCCACCGCACGGTGGACGAGATCATGCGCCACCGGCGGCAGATCGAGATGATCAACGCCGATGACCCGCCGGAAAAGATCCTGTCGCAGGCGCTGGCCTCACCCCACACCCGGCTGCCGATCTTCCGGGAAAATGATGACAACATCCTGGGCGTGATCCATGCCAAGGATCTCTTGCGCGAGGTGGACCGCCTGATGCGCAGCGAAGAGACAGTGGGCATGGCCAATCTGGCCGGGCTCGACATCGTGAAGGTGGCGATGAAGCCCTATTTCATCCCCGAAACCACCACGCTCGATGAACAGATGCGCGAATTCCTGACACGGCGCACGCATTTCGCCCTTGTGGTGGATGAATATGGCGCGCTGCAGGGCCTGATCACGCTGGAAGACATCCTCGAAGAGATCGTGGGCGAGATCACCGATGAATTCGACGTGGTCGCCAAGGATGGCGGGCTGAGCCGGAACGAGGCCGGCGATTACATCATCGACGGGGCCATGACGATCCGCGATCTGAACCGCGCCAATGACTGGTCGCTTCCTGATGACGAGGCGAACACGATTGCCGGGCTGGTGATCCACGAATCCCAGACCATCCCCTCGGAAGGCCAGACGTTCAGTTTCCATGGCTTCCGCTTCGAGGTGCTGCAACGGCGCGAGAACCGCATCACGCGGCTGCGCGTGCGCCCGCTCTAACCCCCGCGGCGGGCCTCAGGCACGGCTTTCGATCCGGGTGACGTTGCCCAGATGATCGACGGTGATGCCATAATCTTCCGGGTTGGGCAGCGGCGGCAGGCCCTGCACCCGCACGGCCAGCAGATGATAGTGCAGATCAAAAAGCGCCTGATCGAAATAGGCCTGTTCGCCCGCGGGCTCCGCCGTTTCGGCAGACCGGGCGACATCGTCGGCATCGTCCTCTTGCGGCTGTGCGGTCATCGGGCCTCTCCCTCTGTGCCGCAAATATGCCGCGAATACGCCGCCTTTGCCACCTTTCCTTCGGATGATTACCCATCCCTGCGGATGGGTAACCCCAGACCCTAGCGGCTGCGGAAGAGCGAGCCGAGGATGCCACGCACCAGCGCCTGCCCGCTGCGGGTGCCCAACTGGCGGGCAAAGCTCTTGGCGAAGGCTTCGCCCACGGAATCGCTGCGGCTGGACGAACTGCGGGGCTTGGAACGCGCCTCTTCCCGCGCGCCGCCGTCATACCGCCGCGCGCGCGTATAGCCGTCATCATCGGACACAGGCCCGGCATCACGGGGCGCCGCGCGGTCCTCCTCGGCCCGCGCGGCCTCGCGCGCGGCGGCATCGGCGCGGGCGCGCAGCATCTCGAACGCGCTTTCGCGGTCAAGCACCGTGTCATACTTGCCCGCCACGGGCGAGGTGGCCATGACCTGCGCCCGGATGGCCGGATCGACCGGGCCAAGCTGGCTTGACGGCGGGCGGATCAGCGTGCGTTCGACCACGCCGGGAACACCCTTGTTTTCCAGAAACGATGTCACCGCCTCACCCGTGCCGACATCGCGGATCGCCTCCTGCGTGTCAAAGCGCGGATTGGGGCGGTAGGTTTCCGCCGCCATCTTCAGATCCTTCTGATCCTTTGCGGTGAAGGCGCGCAGCGCGTGCTGCACGCGGTTGCCCAACTGGCCAAGGATATTCTCCGGCACGTCGGCCGGGTTCTGGGTGATGAAATAGACCCCCACCCCCTTGGACCGGATCAGCCGCGCCACCTGTTCCACCTTGGCCACCAGCGCCTTGGGCGCATCGGCAAACAGCAGATGGGCCTCATCGAAGAAGAAAACGAGCTTGGGCTTTTCGGGATCGCCCACCTCGGGCAGGGTTTCAAACAGCTCGGACAGAAGCCACAGCAGGAAGGTGGCATAGAGGCGCGGGCTGTTCATCAGCTTGTCAGCGGCAAGGATGTTGATCCGCCCTGCCCCGCTGGCATCGGTCAGCATCAGATCGGCCAGATCCAGCGCAGGCTCCCCGAACAGTTCCGCCCCCCCCTCATTCTCCAGCACCAGAAGCCGCCGCTGGATCGCCCCGATCGAGGCCGTGGCGACAAGCCCATAGCGGGTGGAGATGGTGTCGGCATTCTCGCCGATGAAGACGAGAAGCGCCTGCAGATCCTTCATGTCCAGAAGCGGCAGGCCTTCCTCATCCGCCAGACGGAAGGCCACGTTCAGCACGCCTTCCTGCGCCTCGGTCAACTCCAGTAGGCGCGACAGCAGAAGCGGCCCCATCTCGGCCACCGTGGCGCGGATCGGGTGGCCCTGCTGGCCGAACAGATCCCAGAACGTCACCGGGAATGCGCGGTACTGCAGATCCAGCCCGATCTTGGCCGCGCGTTCGGTAAAGGGGCCGTGCAGCTTATGCGTGGCCGAACCCGCGGCGGCAAGCCCCGCCAGATCGCCCTTCACATCGGCCATGAACACAGGCACCCCGGCGGCCGAGAACCCTTCTGCCAATACCTGCAGGGTCACGGTCTTGCCCGTGCCCGTCGCCCCGGCGATCAGACCATGGCGGTTGCCGTATTTCAGCAGCAACTGCTGCGGCAGCCCATAGCCTTCGCCACCGCCGCCCACGAAAATGCTTGCCTGATCGGTCATGTCCTGCCCCGTACTTTCCTTGCGCCTGCCCTGCCGGAGCGCAGTGCTGCCCCGGGGTCCTTCCCCGGGGTCCTTGCCCGGCCCGGCCTGCCGCCAAGATACAGGCTTTGTCCCGTCGCGCCAGAGCGGGATTGGGGCCGCGCCGCTGCCTGCCGCCCATGGCACGCGCACCACTCGCAGCGCCGCCCGCAGATGATAGCGCCAACGGGGGCGCACCCTGCAAAGTTTGACCGAAAAGACAGCTTTTCTTCAATGTTTTCAGCTTTGCACCGCAAAAGATTCCCGGTTGACGGACCGAAGATAAGCGCATAGCGTTCCATCCCATGAAGTCGGCCAGTCCGACAGGGAGCAAAAATACGACACGAAAAAGGGCCGGTTGACCGGCCCTTTTTTCTTTGCGGGGAAGGCGGCGCGGGAACCGCGCACAGGCCGCCCGGCCAGCCCCCGCCCATCACCAATTTGGCACCTGACACTGCGCCTGCGGCATGCTAAGCGGCGGCAAAACAAAGCAAGGACACAGTCTATGTCTCTCCTTTCCTTCCCCCGCCCGCTGGCCGTGGCCATGGCCTTCGGTCTGGCCGCCACCTCCGGCATGGCCGTGATGGCGCAAGAAACAACCGAAGCCCCCGCGACCAAGGCCCCCGCCACTGAGGCACCCGCCGCCGAGGCCCCCGCCGCCGGCGCCGCGGGACAGGAACTGTCGATGGGCGCGGCGCCTGCGGATGGCCCGGGATCGACCTATGTGCGCGAAACCTTCAACGACTGGCAGCTGCGCTGCGTCCGTGTCGCGGAAGGCGAAGAGCCCTGCCAGCTTTACCAGCTGCTCGAAGATGGCGAAGGCAACTCGGTGGCCGAGATCGGCATGTTCGCCCTGCCCGATGGCGGCGAGGCGGCGGCAGGCGCCACGATCATCGCGCCGCTGGAGACGCTGCTGACCGCAGGCCTGCGCCTGAGCGTCGATACGAACGAGGCCAAGATCTATCCCTTCACCTTCTGCTCGCAGATGGGCTGCGTGGCGCGCGTGGGCTTCACCGCCGAAGAAGTCGCCGCCTTCAAGGCCGGCAGCAAGGCCACGCTGCAGATCGTGCCCGCCGTGGCGCCCGACCAGACGGTGGCGCTGGACATGTCGCTGAGCGGCTTCACCGCCGGCTATGATGCCGTGGCGGCGACGCGCCCCGCAGCACCCGCCGAAGGCGAGGCAGCGCCCGCGCAGGAGTGACGCGCCGACAAGCGTGACAGATGACATGGGCCGCGCCACCAGGCGCGGCCCATCCTACATGCAGAAAGCCTGATCAGCCCCGGCGCAGGGCCAGGACCGCATTCAGCCCCCCAAAGGCAAAGGCGTTGGACAAGGCCACCTCGACCCGCGCCGCGCGGGCGGTGTTGGGCACCACATCCAGCGCGAAGTCGGGATCGGCCTCCTCATGCCCGATGGTCGGGGCAAGGATGCCGTCGCGCAGCGCCATCAGGCAGGCCAGCAATTCCACCGCGCCCGTGCCGCCGATCAGATGGCCGTGCATGGCCTTGGTCGAACTGACAGGGGGCGCCGCCGCCCCAAAAACCTGCGCGATGGCCGCCGCCTCAGTCCGGTCATTGGCAGCGGTGCCGGTGCCGTGGGCGTTGATATAGCCCACCTCGCCCGGCGCGAGGCCCGCATCGGCCAGCGCCCCGGCCATGGCGCGCGCCGCGCCATCCACCGACGGGGCCACCAGATCGCCCGCGTCCGACGTCATCGCAAACCCCACGACTTCGGCCAGGATCCGGGCCCCGCGCGCCAGCGCCGCCTCGCGCTCCTCAAAGACGAAGACCGCTGCGCCTTCGCCCTGAACCATCCCGTCGCGCGTGCGGCTGAAGGGGCGGCAGGCGCGGGCCGACATGACGCGCAGGCCTTCCCACGCCTTGATGCCGCCGAAGCACAGCATCGCCTCCGATCCGCCGGTCAACACGGCGCGCAGGGCGCCCGCGCGGATCATCTGAAAGGCCAGACCCATGGCATGGTTGGAACTGGCGCAGGCGGTGGAGACGGTGAAGACCGGCCCCCGGATGCCATGCGCCATCGACACATGGCTTGCGCCCGCGTTCTGCATCAGCTTCGGCACCGTCAGCGGATGGACACGGGATTTCCCCTCGGCATAAACCGCGCGATAGCTGTCATCCTGCGTGATCAGCCCGCCGCCCGCCGTGCCAAGGACAACGCCGCAATCGGTGCCATCCCCCACCGCTAGGCCCGACTCCCGCATCGCCTGCGCCGCCGCGACCAGCGCGAACTGGGCGAAACGGTCGGCGCCCGACAGGGCCGCGCGGTCCAGATGCGCGGCCGCATCCCAGCCCCGCACCTGCCCGCCGATCCGCACCGACAGCCTGTCAACATCCGCGATATCCAGAGGGCCGATCCCACAGCGCCCGGCCCGCATCGCCGCCAGCGTTCCCGGCACATCATGGGCCAGCGCGTTGACCGTGCCCGCCCCGGTGATGACGACCCGCCTCATGCGGCCTTCTGCGCGACCAACCCTTCGACCGCGTGCACGATGGCGGCGACGCTGGTCATGTCAAAGCCCGATTGCGCCGGATCATTCGCGTTGAAGGGGATCGAGATATCGAAGGCCTCTTCGATGGCAAAGATCGCCTCGACCAGACCGAGCGAGTCGATCCCAAGGCTTTGCAGCGTGCTGTCCATCGTCACATCCGACACGTCGAGCACCGCCTGTTCGGCGATGATGGCGATCACCTTGTCGCGCAGATGCATGTGCATGGCATTCCCTCTTGTCACATTTGTCTCGATCTAGTCGCTCTGTGATGACTTTGGAATGACACTGCCGCCGATTTCGCGTTCGATTTCCGCCACGCGCGCGGCCAGACGCGGCAAGCGGCGCAGCGCTTTCTGCATCTCGACATGGGTTTCCATCTTCACCGCCGGATAGCCCAGCAGCACGCGCCCCGCCGGCGCATTGGTGAAGATCTTTGTCGCGCCCCCGGCGATGACGTCATCCCCCACGAAGATGTTGTCATTCACCCCGCATTGCCCGCCCATCACCACCCGGTCGCCGATGCGCGCCGAACCGGCGATGCCGACCTGACCGCAGAGTAGGCAGTCGCGCCCGACCTGCACATTATGGCCGATATGGACAAGGTTATCGAGCTTGGTCCCCGATCCGATCGACGTGTCGCGGATCGTGCCGCGGTCGATGCAGACATTGGCGCCCACCTCGACATCATCGCCCAGCGTGACCGCGCCAAGGGAATGGATGCGGGTCCAGCTTTGGGTCTTGATGCTGTCGCGGGTGCCAAGGGTTTCGCGGATCTCCTCCACCCCCGATTTCTCGGGCGTGACAAAGGAAAAGCCATCCGCCCCGATCACCGCGCCCGGCTGGCAGATGAAGCGGTCCCCGATCGTGACGCGCGCGCCGATCCGGGCGCCCTGCAGGATCAGGGCATCCGCGCCGATCCGCGCCCCTTCCGCGATGGAGCTATGGGCCGCGATGCGGGCGCGCGGCCCGATCCGCACGCCCCGCCCGATGGTCACGAAGGGGCCGATGGCCGCGCCTTCGCCGATCTCTGCTGTCGGGTCGATCACCGTCATGGGATGGATGCCGGGGCCGATCTCGGGGCCGGGATCCATCAGCGCGGTCAGCCCCGCCATCGCCAGCCGTCCGCGCGGGGCGAAGATGGCGGCCTGCAACCCCAGCGCGCGCCAATCGGCCTGCGGCCACAGCAGCGCCGCCCGTGCCCGGCCCTTGGCGATGCCATCGGCGTATTTCGGATCCATCGCCAGCGCCAGCGCATCCGGCCCCGCGCTTTGCGGCTCGGCCGCGCGGGTCACCACAATGTCAAGATCGCCGTCCGCCTCGGCCCCGAGGGCAGCGGCAATGTCGCGGATGGTATGGGCCATGGGGCAGTATCCTTGGGTCGTCCTTCCGCCGAAGGATTACCCCTGAACCGCGCTCAAGACCACCCCGGCCTCTGTCAGCGCCTCAAAGATGCGCCCGTCGCGGCCATAGACATCGCGGCGATAGGTCATGTCGCCCTTCGCCGTGGGCCATGCCGTGAAATAGACCAGATGCACAGGCAGCTTCACCTCCAGCTTGACCGTGGTCTCCCGGTCGCTGTCGAGATGGCCATGGAACAGGCCGCGCGGATCGTCGCTCTGCGCGGCCAGCAGGGCATAGGCGAAATCGAACGGATCGGCGAGACGGATGCAGCCATGGCTGTAGGCGCGCACCTCGTGATCGAACAGCTCCTTCGCGGGCGTGTCATGCAGATAGATGTTGTACTGGTTGGGGAACATGAACTTCACCTTCCCCAGCGCATTGCCATCCGATGGCGGCTGGCGCAGACCAAAGGGGAAGCTGCGCGCCGAATAGGCGGCAAAGTTCACCGCCCCGCGCGGCACAACGCGGCCGTTGCGGTCGATCACCTGCAGATGGCTGACGGCATTGGGGTTGCGCTGCAGAAGCGGCAGGTATTCCTTCACGATGATCGACCGCGGCACCCCCCAGGACGGGTTGATGACCAGGTGATCCATCTCGTCCGAAAATTCGGGGCTGCGCTGATCGGGGACGTTCTTGCCGATCACCGACCGGGTCTGGAAGGTGACCTTGCCGTGATCCACGATCTTGGCCGAAAAGTCCGGCAGGTTTACCCAGATGTGGCGGTCACCGCGCACCACATCATGCATCCAGCGCAAGCGTTCCATCGCGACGACAACAGATTTCAGCCGGTCCTGCGGTGCGATGTTGATCTCGGCCAGCGTATCCTCGTCGGCGCGGCCATCGGCGGCAAGGCCATGGTCGATCTGGAACCGCTGCACGGCGGATTGGATCGCCGTGTCATATTGCGCCGTGGCCGATGCGCGCAGATAGCCCATGGCCACCAGACGGTCGCGCAGCGCCACGACGGCAGGCCCGGTATCACCGGGGCCAAGCGATCCGGCCGGAACCGGCGCCCCCCAGCCGCCCACGGCGACCTTTGCCTCAAGCGCCAGCTTTTCCTTCATCAGCCGGGCATATTCCGGCGCATCCGGCGGCAGCGCGCGCAAAAGGGCGGCAGGATCGCCGCCTTCGACCTGCGCCAGCAGACGCTTGGGATCAAGGCGCGTCACCTCGCGGTGGATACCGGCATCGGCCTCTTCCGGCACCAGCACGCCCGTCGCCACATCCGATGCGAAATCAAGAAAGGCGCGCGTCATGCGCACCTCAAGGCGGCCGCGGTCGCCCTCGGTCACGGCGGCGGCAAAGCCTGCGCGCAGCGCGGCCGCATCATAGCGCGCAACGGGCAGGCCATGCGCCGCCGCCCCGTCCAGCGCCGAAAGAAGTGCTGCACGCCGCGCCGCATCCTCGGCCCCGGTCCACAGCGTGGCATAGTCACGCGCGGCATAGTATTCCGCGATCACCGCATCCTCGGCCGCCGCGACGGCCACCGCCTGCGCATAGGGCGCGGACGGCTGAACCGCCTGCGCAAGGCCCACGGGCGCCTGCAGCATCAGCGCCGAGGACAGCAAAACCACCGCCCCAAGGCCCTTGCCCCACTTGCCACCCTGCCCCAAAGGCCCAGACCGCACCACCATGACTTTCCCCGAAATCCGCGAATTTTTGTGTATTTGCACAAGTTTGGGTGATTCCCCAAGCAGAGTCCACCGCCAACCGCCCGCAAGACAGGGCCATCCGACATTCATCGTTTCCACTTTCGCAAAAGCGGCCCAGCGGCCACAGTCGCGGAAATATGCAAAGCGTGGCGCGGGATTCAGCGAAAATTTGCCGATTGGCGCGAGGCTGCGGACAACCGTTCAATCAGCGCTTGGGTGACGAATCCTGTTGTGCCATAACGTCGGCACACTTGGGGATAAGTGGCACGGAAGCTGCTCTGAGAGGCGGCGACGGTTCGGACGGGGACAGCAGTCAGAATGGCAGACATGACCAACTTCGGTATCACGCGTCGCGGTGTGCTTGGCATCTTTGCGGCGACCGTCGTGGCGGCGGCACCCACCTACTCAAATGCCTTCGGCCTGCTGCGCGGTTCGGGCGATATCCGCCGGATCAAGATGTATTCGGGCCGCACCGGCGAAAGCATCGACACGATCTATTGGATCGAAGGCGACTACATCCCCGAAGTTGTCAAGGAAATCAATCACTTCATGCGCGACTGGCGGTCGGATGATACCACCCGTATGGACGTGCGCACCATCGACATCATGGCCGCCGCCCATCGTCTGATGGATGTGTCGGAACCCTATATGCTGCTGTCGGGCTATCGCAGCCCGGCCACCAACGCGATGCTGCGGTCGCGTTCGGGCGGCGTGGCGCGCAACTCGCTCCACATGAAGGGCCAAGCCGCCGACCTGCGGCTCAAGTCCCGCTCCGTCAGCCAGATGGCCCGCGCGGCCGAGGCCTGCGCTTCGGGCGGTGTCGGCCGCTACTCGCGTTCGAACTTCGTGCACATGGATTGCGGGCCGGTTCGGCACTGGGGCGGCTGAGGCCGGCGGAAAACCGCCGATCCTATTGCCGAGATGAACAAAGGGGCGCCGATGCGCCCCTTTTGCGTTTCCGGTCACGGATCAATCGCCGCTCAATCCTCATCCCCGCCTGCTGCCTGCGTGGCCACCTGACGGCCCCGGAACCCCTGCGCCACGACAAACTTTTCGGAACTGTCGGATCGGCTGGCGGGCGGCTTCACATTGGCCACCTTGCGGAAATTGCGCTTCAGCATCGCCTGCATCTCGTTCTCGGCGCCACCGGCCAGAACCTTTGCGACAAAGGTCCCCTCATCCTCCAGCACGTCAAAGGCAAAGGCCAGCGCCGCTTCGACCAGCGCCACGATGCGCAGGTGATCGGTCGCCTTGTGGCCGGATGCGGCGGCCGCCATGTCCGACATCACCACATCGGCCCGCCCCCCCAGCCAGCCTTTCACCTTCTCATCCGCATCATCCGACAGGAAATCCAGCTGGTGCAGCTCGGCCCCGGGGATCGGCTCCACCTCCTGCAGGTCCACACCCAGCA
Organism: Paragemmobacter ruber; assembly: GCF_009908315.1. GTDB lineage: Bacteria > Pseudomonadota > Alphaproteobacteria > Rhodobacterales > Rhodobacteraceae > Paragemmobacter > Paragemmobacter ruber. The sequence continues at coordinate 127,265 of NZ_JAAATW010000003.1, read as the reverse complement.
CCGTGCCCACCGGCTTTTTCGGGTTCTGCCCCAGCGCGTTCACCCGCGCCACCGCCACCTGGCACCACCCCCCCGGCGCACAGCCCAGATCCACCACCCGCGCCCCGGGTTTGAGGAACCCGTAACGGTCATCCAGTTCCAGGATCTTGTAGGCCGCGCGGCCGCGATAGCCCTCTTTCTTGGCGCGCTGGACATATGGATCGTTCAACTGCCGCTCCAGCCAGAGCGTCGAGGAAAGCTTGCGCCCCTTCGCCGTCTTGACCCGCACCCGCAATTCGCGCTGGCCGCGCCCTGATGTTCCCTTGCCCTCGGTCATGCGTAAGGTCCGTCCTCCAGAACGCCATCCGCGCTCATCTGTGCATAAAGCAGCCCCTCGCGCAGGCCACGATCGGCCACCGACAGGCGATCCGTTGGCCATATCCGCATCAGCGCCTGAAGGATAGCCGCACCCGACATGATCAGCGCATGGCGATCCCGCCCGATGCGCGGATCCGTGCGCCGCCCCTCCGGCCCGAGCGCGAGGTATTCGCGGATCACAAGGTCGATCTGGTCAGACGTCATCTGCAACCCGTCCACCTTGGTGCGGTCATAGCGGCGCAGGTTCAGATAGCTGGCCGCAACCGTCGTCACGGTGCCGCTGGTGCCGATGATCTGGAACCCGTCCCGCGCCTGCTGGGCGTTATAGGGCGAGAAACTGGCGAGGTTCTCTTCGAAGAACCAGCTCATCAGGGCGAAACGCGCGGCATCATCCTCCACATCGGCGAACTGGTCCTTCAGCGTGGCCACGCCAAGCGGCACGGAAATCCAGTCCACCACCCGCGCCGCGCTGTCGCCCTGCGACTGGAACCCGCGATGTAGCCGCATGATCGACCGCGCCCGTTCCTCGGCCGGGACGGCCGCCAGGTCGATCCAGACCAGTTCGGTAGACCCCCCGCCGATATCCACCACCAGCAACTGTTCGGTGCGCGGGTTGACCAGCGGCGCGCAGGAAATCACGGCAAGCCGCGCCTCTTCCTCGGGGGCGATGATCTCAAGGCTCAGCCCCGTCTCGCGCCGCACCTGCCGGATGAAATCCTTGGCATTGCGCGCGCGGCGACAGGCCTCTGTCGCCACCAGCCGCATCCGCCGCACCCCGTGCTTTTCGATCTTCTTCTGGCAGATGCGCAGCGCCTGCACCGTCCGCCCCATGGACGCGCGCGACAACCGGCCCGAGGCTTCAAGCCCCACGCCAAGCTGGACAGTCTTGGAAAAGCTGTCCACCACCTGAAACTGGCTGCCCTTGGGTTGGGCAATCAGCATCCGGCAACTGTTTGTACCAAGGTCGAGCGCCGCATACAGCGTGCCCGCCCCCGGCGGATGGGAAGCTGACGGTTCGACCGCCGGCGCCGCGCCCTCGGGCGCAGCCTGCCGCTGCGGGATCGCGTCCGCCTCCCGGGGACGCTGGGGCGTCATGACCGCCCTCCATCTGTGGTTGCGACAATGGTAACGCCCTTTCCCCCTCCAAGGCAAGGGCGCCGCGCCCCGGTCCCTGTCGTTTAGATGCGGCTCATCATTTGCTTGAGAATTTTTCCGATCCCGCCCTGTCGCGCGGCTGGCCCCTTTGCGCTAGATGCAGGCTGCCGTGGGTGGTGGTCGTTCCTCGCCTGCGCCATGTCGAAAACCGACATCGCCTGTCGGGGATCGGCGCTATCAACAGGGTCAAGGCTGGCGGGGGGAATCGGATGCCGGAAGTTACCATCGTCTACTGGCGCGACATCCCGGCCCAGGTCATCGTGGGCAAGGGGCGGCGCGGATCGAAGGTTCAGCTCACCGAACGGTTCGAGCAGGCCATCGACCGCTGCGCCATGAAGGTGGGCGCGCGCGACACCGACAGCTACCTCGCCGAATGGCGGAAAGCGCCCCCCTACGAGGTGGAGGGCGACCCCGACGACATCGCCCGCACCGAGGCCGCGCGTCTGGAAGCCGAATTTGACACCACGCGCCTCAAGGCGCTGATCGACGCCGACGGTTGGGCCAAGGCCTGACCCGTTCACCCCGAGGGAGTATCTGATGGCCCTGTTCAACTTCCGCCGCGAGGCCCCCGCCGCCGATGCCCTTTCGGCCGCCGAGATGGAGGCCTTTCTCAAGGGCTTCTCCATCGAGGTGATGCCGCGCACGGCGGAAAAGGTGGAAAGCTTCCGCGACATCCTGCCGGCCGGGACCCGCGTCTATATCGCCCATATCGACGGCACACCGATCGAGGACATGGTCGCCACCGCCAAGCGCCTCAATGCCGAAGGCTACCCGGTGATGCCGCATTTCCCCGCGCGCATCATCAAGGACCGCGCCACGCTTCTGGATTGGGTCGCCCGCTACCGGGGCGAGGCGGATGTGAAGCAGGGCCTTCTTCTGGCAGGCGGCGTGCCGCAGCCGGTGGGGGAGTTCCACACCTCGATGCAACTCCTTGAATCCGGCGCCTTCGACGGCTTCGAACGGCTGCATGTGGCGGGCCACCCCGAAGGCAACAAGGACATTGATCCCGATGGGTCCGACCGCATGGTGATGGAAGCCGCGCGCTGGAAATCGGCTTTTGCCGAACGGACGGATGCGCAGATGGCCATGGCCACCCAGTTCTGCTTCGAGGCCGATCCCGTGATCGCCTGGGTGGATCGCCTGAAAGCCGAAGGCATCGCCCTGCCCGTCCATATCGGCGTGGCGGGGCCTGCAAAGCTGCAGACCCTGATCAAGTTCGCCATCGCCTGCGGTGTGGGCCCCTCGCTGCGCGTGCTGCAGAAGCGGGCGATGGATGTGACCAAGCTTCTTCTGCCCTACGAGCCTACCGAATTCGTCGCGGCGCTGGCCGCGCACAAGGCACGTCACCCGGATTTCGGGATCGAGGCCGTGCATTTCTTCCCGCTGGGTGGCATCAAGACCAATGCCACCTGGATCACCGAAAACGGCGGCGCTTCCGGCCAGCCGGCCAACGCCTGAAAGAAGGTTTCCCGATGACCCGTACCGTCCTTGAATCCAAGACCAAAACCGTCGTCATCGGTTTTGACGAACCCTTCTGCGTGATCGGCGAACGCATCAACCCGACCGGGCGCAAGAAGCTCGCCGCGGAACTGGAGGCGGGCAATTACGAGACCGTCATCAAGGACGCGCTGGAGCAGGTCGCCTGCGGCGCGACCGTGCTGGACGTGAACTCCGGCGCGGTCTTCACCAACAAGATGGCCGAAGACCCGCGCTATGCCGACAACAACTTTGTCGAACCGCCGCTGATGAAGGCGCTGATCGAGATCGTCCAGCAAACCGTGGACGTCCCGCTCTGCATCGACAGTTCGGTTCCCGCTGCGCTGGAGGCAGGGCTTGCCGCCTGCGAAGGCCGCCCGCTGCTCAATTCGGTGACGGGTGAGGAAGAGCGTCTGGAACTCGTCCTGCCGCTGGTGAAGAAATACAACGTCCCGGTGGTGGCGATCTCTAATGACGACACCGGCATCTCGCCCGATCCCGATGTCCGCTTCGCCGTGGCCAAGAAGATCGTGGAACGCGCCGCTGATTTCGGCATCCCCGCGCATGATATCGTGGTCGATCCGCTGGTCATGCCGGTGGGGGCGATGGCTAGCGCGGGGCAGCAGGTCTTTGCTCTCGTCCGCCGCCTGCGCGACGAGCTGGGCGTGAACACCACCTGCGGGGCGTCGAACATCTCCTTCGGCCTGCCCCACCGCCACGGCATCAACGGGGCCTTCCTGCCCATGGCCATCGGTGCGGGCATGACCAGCGCGATCATGAACCCGGTCCGCCAGCAGGAGATGGAGGCGATCCGCGCCGCCAACTTCCTGATGAACCACGATCCGAACGGCGGCGAATGGATCCGCTTCGCCAAGGTTCTCGAAGCGGTCGAGGGCGGGCTGAGCTTCTCTGACGCCTCCGCCGCCGCAAGCCAGGCCGCGGGCGGCCGTCGCGGCGGGCGCCGCGGCCGGGCCTGACGCCCGCCGCGACGGCAGCGCGCCCTTAACCGATTCTTCACCATGAGGCGACCAAGCTCGCCTCATGGAACCCGTGCCTGATCATCATGCCGATCTCTGGCTCGCCCGGATCTTTGCCGCCAAGGCGGCCGAGGGTCAGGTGATCCGCCGCAACATCGCGTGGATCGACCGCGAGGTGGGCCGCGCGCGTTTCATGGCCGAGGTCCGGCGACGCCGGTTTCATCTGTTACAGACGGCGGATCAGTTCATCGTCGTCTGCCATTCCGGGCCGGTGTACATGCTGTTCTGAACCTTGGCAGGCCTACGAATTTCCTTCGAAAATTCCGGCCTGCGCCCCTCTGATTTTTCGCAGGAAAATCGTTGAGGGGCGGGATGGCCTGCCGGGGGGGCGCGGCGCAATGCCGCCTTGCCGCTGGCGGGCCGCGAGACGCCGCTATCTGGCATTGCTGCCGCTGCGCCAAGCCCTAGAACGACAGGGCGAGAAGGAGAACACCGTGCCCACCGCCACCGCCGTGGACCAATCCGCCCTGCCCGACGAACGCTGGGACGATCCGGCGCGCGGCAGCATAAGGTTTCGCACGCTCTTCTCTGCCCCGACGACGGACACGACCGAACTGACCTGCGGTGTGGCGATCATGGCGGCAGGGGATACCTTTCCCCTGCATTCCCATCCGCAGGCCGAGGTCTATTTCGGGCTCGAGGGCGAGGGCGAGGTCATGATCGACGGTGTCGCGCACCGTCTGGCCCCCGGCATCGCGCTCTATATCCCGGGCGGTGCCGTGCATGGCGTGCCGGTCGCGCACGGGCCGCTGCGCTGGTTCTACACCTTCGCTGCCACCTCCTTTGGCGATATCCGCTACAGCTTCCTTCACGAAACGGACCCTGTGACATGACCGAGGACGCGCTTGTCATCTTCACCCCTTCGGGCAAACGGGGGCGCTTCCCGCTTGGCACGCCCGTCCTGACGGCCGCGCGCCAGCTGGGGGTGGACCTTGATTCCGTCTGTGGCGGGCGGGGCATCTGTTCCAAATGCCAGATCACGCCCAGCTATGGTGATTTCCCCAAGCATGGCGTGACGGTGGCCGATGGCGCCCTGACCGAATGGAACGCGGTCGAGGAACGCTACAAATCCAAGCGCGGCATGATCGACGGCCGCCGTCTGGGCTGTCAGGCCCGGGTGATGGGCGATGTGGTCATCGACGTGCCGCCCGAATCCCAGGTCCACAAGCAGGTGATCCGCAAATCCGCCACCCAGCGCGACATCGTGATGGACCCCGCGACCCGGCTTCTCTACGTCGAGGTGGCCGAGCCGGACATGCACGAACCGACCGGCGATTTCGAACGTCTCGCCATCGCGCTGCGCGACCAATGGGGGGTAGATGATGTGACGGCCGACCTCACCCTGATGCGCCGCCTGCAGCCTGTGCTGCGCAAGGGCGAATGGAAGGCCACGGTCGCGCTGCACAAGGGCAATCACGACGCCACGCCCCGCATCCTTGACCTCTGGCCGGGCTTCCATGAGGGCGGGCTTTACGGGCTGGCGATCGACCTTGGCTCCACAACCATCGCCGCGCATCTGTGCGATCTGAAAGATGGCGCGGTGCTGGCCTCCTCCGGCCTGATGAACCCGCAAATCCGCTTCGGCGAAGACCTGATGAGCCGCGTCTCCTATGCCATGATGAACCCCGGCGGGGATGTGGAGATGACGCGCGCGGTGCGCGAGGCGATCAATGCCCTTGCCGCCTCCATCGCCGCCGAGGCGGGGATCGAAACGACGGCAATCTATGAGGTTGTCTTCGTCTGCAACCCGGTGATGCACCACCTCCTGCTGGGCATCGACCCGGTGGAACTGGGTCAGGCGCCCTTTGCGCTGGCGACCTCCGGCTCCCTCTCGCTCGACGCGCGCGAACTGGACCTGACCAACCTCAACCGCGCGGCGCGGGGCTATGTGCTGCCCTGCATCGCGGGCCATGTGGGGGCCGATGCCGCCGCCGTGGCCCTGTCGGAAGAGCCCGGCAAATCCAAGGACATGGTCCTGATCGTCGATGTCGGCACCAATGCCGAGATCCTTCTGGGCAATGAAACCCGCGTCCTTGCCTGCTCCTCGCCCACCGGCCCGGCTTTCGAAGGCGCCCAAATCAGCAGCGGCCAGCGCGCCGCGCCCGGCGCCATCGAACGGGTGGAGATCGACCCCGTCACGAAAGAACCCCGTTTCCGCGTCATCGGCAGCGACCTGTGGTCCGATGACCCCGGTTTCGCCGAGGCGACGAAGCAGACCGGCATCACCGGCATCTGCGGTTCGGGCATCATCGAGGCCGTGGCCGAATTGCGAATGGCAGGCCTTCTGGATGCGGGCGGCCTGATCGGCAGCCCGGAACAGACCGGCACATGGCGCTGCACACCCGAAGGCCGGACGCACAGCTACATCCTCCATGATGGCAGCCTTGAGGGCGGGCCGCGCATCATGGTGACCCAAGGCGACATCCGCGCCATCCAACTGGCGAAATCCGCCCTTTACGCAGGTGCGCGCCTCCTGATGGACGAGATGGGGGTGGACAAGGTCGACCGCGTCACGCTGGCAGGCGCTTTCGGCGCCCATATCAGCCCCAAACACGCGATGGTGCTGGGCATGATCCCCGATGTGCCGCTCGACCACGTCACCAGCGCGGGCAACGCGGCGGGCACCGGCGCGCGCATCGCGCTGTGCAACGTGGCCGCGCGCAACCAGATCGAGGCGACGGTCCATCACATCCACAAGGTGGAAACGGCGATCGAGCCGAAGTTCCAGGAGCATTTCGTGAATGCCAACGCGATTCCCCATGCCACCGATCCTTTCCCGGAACTGAACGCCATCGTCACCCTGCCCGATGTCAGCTTCAACGCGGGCGGGGCGGGCAGCGAAGGCCGCCGCCGCCGCCGCGGCTGATTGGGCTTTCCTTCTGCGCCAGACGCTTTAGAACCGATGGGCAGAACAGCGGGATGATGATGACGACCGAGGAAGACCCGGTAGCCGAACTCCTTCTCAAGGTGGCCGCTCAGGACCGCGCCGCCTTTCGTGAGGTCTATTCGCGTTGCGCGGCGAAACTTCTGGGCGTGCTCCTGCGTATCCTTGGCAATCGGGCTGAGGCAGAGGACGCGCTTCAGGAAGTTTTCACCCGCATCTGGCTGCGCGCCGGACGCTTTGACGCAACGAAGGGGCGCGGCATGACCTGGCTCATCGCCATCGCGCGGAACCATGCCATAGATCGGCTGCGTGCCCGCCCGGATGATCCGCCGCGCGATGACACGGACATGCTCGATCAGGTGCGCGACACGGCACCCACGGCCGAGAACCGCCTGATCGCTATGGGTGAGGCAGGGCGCATCGCCGATTGCTTCGCAACGCTGGAGCCCGACCGCGCCGAGGCCGTGCGCGGCGCCTATCTGAACGGGCTGTCCTATGCCGATCTCGCGGCCCGCTTCGACGTCCCGCTCAACACGATGCGCACATGGCTGCGGCGCAGCCTCCTGCGGTTGAGGGAGTGTCTGGACACATGACCGACGACCTCCCCCTGTCGCCTCTGGAAGAGGATGAGGCGCTCGCCGCCGAATATGTGCTGGGCGTGCTGTCGCTCGCGGATCGCAGCGCCGCCGAGGCGCGCATCAAGAACGACAGCGCCTTCGCGGCGCGCGTGGCCGCATGGGAAACGCGCCTTGCCGATTTGAACGGCGCCTATGCCGAGGTCGCCCCCGATCCCGCCCTTCTGCCCCGCATCGAGGCGCGGCTCTTCGCGGCGCCCGCCCGGCCCGCACGGCGGCCCCTCTTCGGCTGGCTTGCGGGCGCGCTGACCGCCGCCGCCGTGGCCATTGCCGCCGTGGTCCTGCTGGCCCCGCCCGCGCCCGCGCCCATCGTCGCCACCCTGGGCGAGGAGGGCGCGGCCCTGCGCTTCGAGGCACGCTTCGACGGGCAGGAATTGACCGTGACGCGCGTCGCGGGCAGCGCCGCGCCCCAGGGACAGGTGCAGGAGGTCTGGATCATCGCACCCGACGCGGCCCCGGTCTCGCTCGGCCTGATGGAGGGCGACAGCATCGCCGTCCCCTACCCCGAGGCACCCGCCGGCTGGACCATCGCCGTCTCCGTGGAACCGGCAGGCGGATCGCCCACGGGGGCACCGACTGGGCCGGTCGTCGCGGCAGGCGTCATCACGGATCTGTGATCCTTTTTTTCCGCCCGCCTGAAACTCCGGCCGCATCCCTGCGTAGCTCAGAGTGAAGGCGGCACAGTCCGCCCAACCCTCGGAGCGGAACGATGATGCATCGGATTGCCATCTCTGCCGTCCTGCAGTCAGCGGTCGCAGCCTGCGCCGACCGCGCGGCAAAGGCAGTCACCGCTGCGATGGATGCCGATGCGGAAACGACCGCCGCAGGTCAGGGCCAACACGGCATGGCCATCCGCGCACAGGCGAAACACGCGAACAGGCGGTCTGACCTGTTCGCCACGGCACTGCTGCCCGCGGCTTAAGCGCGGGGCGCAGGCGCGGGCGGGGCCGTCACTCCCTGCCTCGCGCATCTGACGTTCCCGGGGCCGGTATCCTGTCCCCAAAACAACGGCTTCGGGACGGGCAAGGGGGTTTCGGGTTATTTCGCCCGAAACCCCCTTGTCATTTGCAGGGCCATGCCTTTGCCTTCCCGCATGGAGCGCCGCTTTCTGTTTCTCACCTCCTCGGCCCGACCTGCGGGCAATTCGGCCCTACTGGCCCGGGTCGCCGCCGAAGGGCTGCCCGACCGCGCGCAGCACTGGATGGATCTGACCGCGCTGCAGATCCCGCCCTATCGCGACCTGCGGCCCGGCAGCGCTCTGCCCGAGGGCCCCGTCGCGCAAGTGATGGCCCAGATGCGGCAGGCCAGCGACATCGTCCTCGTGGCCCCGGTCTACTGGTATGCCCTGCCTGCCCCGGCCAAGCTTTTGATGGATCACTGGTCAGGCTGGCTGGACGCAGCCGAAACAGGCTTTGACGCCTGGGCGCGGGACAAGACCGTCTATCTCATCACCGCGCGGGCCGATCCCGATCCCACCGTCACCGCACCGGTCGAGGCGATGGTGCAGCGCTCCATCCAATGGCTCGGCATGCGCTGGGGCGGCGCCCTGCACGGGGTGGGCGACGCGGCGGGCGAGGTGGCACGGGACGCCACCGCCATGGCCGCCGCGCGCAACTTTCTCCGCCCTTGATCTGTCCCCCGCCGCTTCCGCCCTGCCACGGCGCTTGACGCTTGACGCCGCCCCGCGCATCGCTTACCTCCCACCCCTAGGCGGGTGTAGCTCAATGGTAGAGCAGCAGCTTCCCAAGCTGAATACGAGGGTTCGATTCCCTTCACCCGCTCCATCCCTTTCCTTCCCCGCCCGCGCTTGCTAGCAAGCCGTCACCAAGCAGGAAGGAACCTCTCCATGAACAGCGACATCACACGTTTCGGCACCGGCCCCCGCATGTCCGAGGCCGTGGCCTATAACGGCATCCTCTGGGTGGCCGGACAGGTGGGCAATCCGGGCGACAGCGTGGCCGAACAGACCCGGCAATGCCTGGCCGAAGTGGACCGCATCCTCTCTGAAGCCGGCACCGACAAGACGCGGATCCTGTCGGCGCAGATCTGGCTGGCCGACATCGGCACTTTCGCCGAGATGAACGCCGTCTGGGATTCTTGGGTCCCGCAGGGCCACACGCCCGCCCGCGCCACGGGCGAGGCGAAGCTGGCAACGCCCGACTATCTGGTCGAGGTGATCGTCACGGCCGCGCTGAAGTAACCAAGTTTCTTCGAAGAAATTTGCAAAAATCTTCGAAGATTTTTGACCCCCGGCACGCAATGCCGGGGGTTTTTCATCCCCGGAACCACGCCGCCAAGGCCGCCGTCGATCCGTCCTTGCCGTCCGTCCCCTGCCGCCCCTCCAGCACGGGTTGCAGCGCCAACGCCAGTTCCTTGCCCAGTTCGACCCCCCACTGGTCATAAGAGTTGATCCCAAGGATCACCCCTTCGACAAAGACCCGGTGTTCGTACAGCGCGATGATCTGGCCCAGAACGAAGGGCGTCAGTTGCTCATAGGCCAGCGTGACCGAGGGCCGGTTGCCCGGAAACACCCGGTGCCGCGCCTGCCGCTCAAGCTCTGCCCCCGACAGGCCCTTCTTCGCCATGATCGCCCGCGCCTCATCAAGGCTGCGGCCCCGCAGCAGCGCCTCGGATTGCGCAAGGCAATTCGACACCAGAAGCACATGCTGATGCGCGAGATGCCCCTCATGCCCGCGCCGCGCGATCAGGAATTCGCAAGGGATCACCCGCGTGCCCTGATGGATCAGCTGATAAAAGGCGTGCTGGCCGTTGGTGCCGGGTTCCCCCCAGACCACCGGGCCGGAATGATAGGGCAGATCCGACCCGTCCATCGCCACGCGCTTGCCGTTGCTCTCCATCTCCAACTGCTGAAGATAGGCGGGCAGGCGGCTCAGCCGCTGGTCATAGGGCAGCACGGCGCGGGTGGCATGGCCGCAGATCTGGTTGTGCCAGATCCCCACCAGCGCCAGCAGCACGGGCAGGTTGGCATCATGCGGCGCGGTCTGGAAATGGTCGTCCATCGCGTGGCCGCCCGCAAGGAAGGCGCGAAAATTGTCCGGCCCCACCGCCAACATCAGGGCAAGGCCGATGGGCCCCCACATGGAATAGCGTCCCCCCACCCAATCCTCGAAGCCGAAGACGCGCGCAGGGTCGATCCCGAAGGCCGCCGTCTTGTCCGCGGCGGTGGAGACGGCGGCGAACTGCGCCGCCGGATTGGCGACCCTCGTCCCCATCCAATCGCGCGCCGTCTTGGCATTTGTCATCGTCTCGATGGTGGTAAAGGTCTTGGACGCCACGATCACCAGCGTCGTCTCCGGGTTCAGCCCGCGCAGCGTATCGGCGATATGCGCCCCATCCACGTTCGAGACGTAATGGCAACGCGGCCCGTCATGGTAAGGCGCCAGCGCCAGCGTCGCCATCGCAGGCCCAAGGTCAGACCCGCCGATCCCGATGTTCACCACATCGGTGATCCGGCCCCCCTGCCCCGTAAAGCGGCCCTCGCGCAGGTCACGGGCAAAGGCCTCCATCCGTTCCAGCGTCTCGACAATGCCGGGGATGACATTCTTGCCATCCACGATCACCGTGCCATCCAGATCGCGCAGCGCGGTGTGCAGCACGGCGCGGCCTTCGGTATCGTTGATCTTCTCGCCCGTGAACATGGCGCGGCGCTTGTTGGCCACACCCGCGGCATCGGCCAGCGCCACCAGCAGGCGACGGCCCGCCGTATCTATGTTGGTCTTGGACCAGTCCAGCCGCAGGCCATCCGCATCGGCGGTAAAGGCCCCGGCGCGCCCCGGATCGGCAAAGAGATCGAGGATTCTGCGGTCCTTGACCGCCTCGTGATGCGCGGCCAGCGCGGCCCATTCAGCAAACATGTCTCACTCCGCCCAATGCACGGTTGCGTTGTCGAGGATGGCGCGCACCGGCGCCTCTTCCGGGGGCAGGGTCAGCGCGCGCTCCAGCGCGGCGCGCTTCTCCTCGCCCGTGATCAGCACATGGATGTTCATGGCGCCCTTCAGGACGGGCGCCGTCAGGGTCACGCGCGGCTCTCCCGCCGCCTCGGCCCGCATCGGCATCAGGATCGGCGCATCGGGCGCCAGCGCCTCGGCCAGACGGTCGGCCCCGGGAAAGAGGCTGGCCGTATGCATATCCGCCCCCATGCCCAACAGCAGCACGGAAATCGGCAGATGCGGGCGCAAGCCTTCGGCAAGCGCCTCCAGCCCTTCCTCCGGCGTGGCGGTGGCGGCGTAAAGCGGAACAAGGTCCGCCCCCGCCGCCTTGCCGCGCAACAGCCGTTCCCGCAAGAGCCGCGTGTTCGACCGGGGGCTATCCTCTCCCACCCAGCGTTCGTCATTCAGGAAAACGGCCACCTTGGCCCAATCCAGATCCACCCCCGACAGCGTGTCGAAGATCGGCCCCGGCGTCGTCCCCCCCGGCACGCAGAGCGACGCCCGCCCATCCCGGCGCAGGAAATCCGCCAACTGGCCCGCGATCACATTCGCCAGCCCCAGCATCAGAAACTCGCGGTCGGGATAGGTTTCCAGCTTCATTCCCGGATCTCCCGCCAGCGCCGCCCGTCGCGATGCATCAGCATCAGCGCATCCTCCGGCCCGCTGGAACCGGGATCATAACCCTGCGGGCGATCCCCCCGCGCCTCCCATCCGGCGATGATCGGATCGGCCCAGGCCCAGGCCGCCTCCACCTCGTCGCCGCGCATGAACAGCGTCTGGTTGCCCCGGATCACATCCATGACCAGCCGTTCATAGGCATCGGGGATATCCTCGGCATCCGCCCCCAGCGCATCGGCAAATGACATGTCCAGCGGCACCTGCATCAGGCGCATCCCCCCCGGACCGGGCTCCTTGATCATCATCATCAGGTTCATGCCCTCATTCGGTTGCAGCCGGATGACAAGCACGTTCTCGCGCCAGCCCTTGGCATCGTCAAAGATCGAATGGGGCGGCTCCTTGAAGGTGATGGCAATCTCGGACGCGCGGGCGCGCAGGCGTTTGCCCGTGCGCAGATAGAAGGGCGTGCCCTTCCAGCGCCAGTTCGAGATATGGCATTTCAGCGCGATATAGCTCTCCGTCCGGCTTTGCGGGTTCTCGGAATGCTCCACATAGCCGCCCTGCCCGCCCCCCGGCAGATATTGCCCGCGCACGATATCCTCGGGGCGGACCGGATCCAGCGCGCGGATCACCTTCAGCTTTTCATCCCGCACGGCATCGGGGTCAAAGTGATAGGGTGGCTCCATCGCGATCAGGCAGAGAAGCTGCATCAGGTGGTTCTGCACCATGTCCCGCATCGCGCCCGACTTGTCGTAATAGGCGCCGCGCCCCTCCACCCCCACGGTTTCGGCCACGGTGATCTGGACGTGGTCGATGTATTCGGCCTTCCACAGCGGTTCGAACAGGATATTGGCGAAACGCACCGCCATCAGGTTCTGCACCGTCTCTTTGCCAAGGTAATGGTCGATCCGGTAGATCTGCGCCTCGCTGAAATGCTGCGCCAGTGTCACGTTCAGCGCGCGCGCCGAGGCAAGATCGCGCCCGAAAGGCTTCTCCACCACGATCCGGCTCTGCCCATCCGCGATGCCATGGGCGTGCAGGCGTTCGGCGATATCGCCGAACAGCGCCGGCGCCACCGAAAAGTAGAAGGCCCGCACCACATCCGCCCGCATCACCGCGCGCAGCGCGTCCCACCCTGCTGTGCCCTTGGCATCAATCGAGACATAGCCGATCCGCGCCAGAAAGGCCGCGATCGCGGCCTTGTCCTGCCGGTCGGGCGGAACGAATTCGGCGATCGCCTCGCCCACCAGCGCGCGGAAGGCCTCTTCCGTCAAATCGGCCCGCGCGGCCCCGATGATCCGGCTGTCAGGGGGCATCTGCCCGGCCACGAAACGGCGGTAGAGGCCCGGCAGGATCTTGCGCCGGGCCAGATCGCCCGTGCCCCCAAAGATCACAAGATCGAACACCTCGACCGGAATGACGCGCGAGACCATGTGGAAATCCTTGCCTGTGTGCCGTGCCTTGCCGCACCGTCCGACCTGAAATCAGCGCCGTTAGCGCTAACGAAAATCTTCTACCCCCGCCGCGCCGCAAAGTCCAGCACCCGGACCATCGGCGCGCGCAGCCCGCGCCCAAGCCGCGGGATCAGTTGCCTTGCGCGCTCTGCCGCGCATTGCCCAACAGCAGATCGCGCCCGCCATAGATACCTTCAACCTGCTGCAGCGCAAATCGGTTGCGGTCGCGGGCGCGGATCTCTTCCAGCACCTCGTCTGCCTCGGCATCGCTGGCGCCCAGGTGCAGCACCGCCGCCCGGCCCAGAACCAGCGCCGATTCAAAGGTTTCGCGAATCTGGAAATCCACGCCCTTGCTGACCAGTTCCAGCGCATGGCCCCGATCGAAGGCCCGCGCCAGTACCGGCACCAGCGGAAACTCGTGCTTCAACAACTCTACGATGCGCGACGCATCCTCGCGCCGGTCCACCGCCACCACGATCAGCGCCGCCCGATCCGCACCCGCCGCATGCAGCACATCCAGCCGCGTGCCATCGCCATAGAACACCTTCGCCCCGAACTCGCCCGCCGCGCGGATCATGTCGGTGTCGTTGTCGATGATCGAAAGCCGGTGCCCGCGCGCCAGCAGCGGCTGGCTCGCGATCTGGCCCACCCGGCCGTAGCCGATCACCAGCACCGCATCCTGCCCGGGTTCCAGCGCCTCCACCCCGTCCACCCCATCCATCGAAGGCGCGGGCGCCCGGGCCATCCGATCCATCCCGATCACCAGAAGCGGGGTCAACACCATCGAGATGATGACGATGGCCGTCAGCGTGGCATTCCATTCCGGCAGCAGGATGCCCGCCTGCGTGGCCGCGGCATAAAGGACAAAGGCAAACTCGCCCCCCTGCGCCATCAGCACACTACGCTCCACCGCCTCCAGGTGGCGGGCGCGGAACAGGCGCGCCACGCCATAGATCACCGCCATCTTCAGCCCCATGAAAGCCGGCACCGAAATCGCGATGATCGCCCAGTTGGCCGCGATCACCTGCAGATCCAGCGCCATGCCCACGCCAAGGAAGAACAGGCCCAGCAGCAGGCCGCGGAACGGTTCGATATCGGCCTCCAGCTGGTGCCGGAACGTCGATTCCGACAGCAGCACCCCGGCAAGGAAGGCCCCCATCGCCATCGACAGCCCCCCCAGCAGCATCAATTCCGCCGCCCCCAGCACCACCAGCAGCGCCGCCGCCGTCATCACCTCGCGAGCGCCGAACCGCGCCAGCAGGCGGAACATCGGATCCAGCAGATAGCGCCCCGCCAGCACCAAGGCCACGATCGCCGCCAGCCCGATCCCCACCCCCAGCAGACGGTCCGCCACCGTCGCCTCGGCGCCTCCGGGGGCGAGAAAGGCCACCAGCGCCAGCAGCGGCACGATGGACAGATCCTCGAACAGCAGGATCGACACCATCCGCCGCCCTTTCGGCTGCGCGATCTGGCCCCGCTCCGTCAGCATCTGCATCACGATGGCGGTCGAGGTCAGCACGAACCCCGTGCCCGCCACGAAACTCGCCGCCACAGGATAGCCCAACAGGATGCCCACCCAGATCAGCGCAAAGATCGCCAGCACCACCTGCACCAGACCCAGACCAAAGATCTCGCCCCGCATCGACCACAGCCGCGACGGCTGCATCTCCAGCCCGATGATGAACAGAAACAGCACCACGCCCAGCTCGGCCACATGGATGATGGCCTGCGGATCCTGAAAGAACCCGATCCCGTAAGGCCCGACGATCAGCCCCGCCGCCAGATAGCCCAGCACCGACCCAAGGCCCAGGCGGCGAAACAGCGGCACCGCCACCACGGCCGCCACCAGCAGCACCACCACCGGCAAAAGGTCAAAGGCGGCATGTGCAGCCTCGGTCGCGGAATGGGCACTATCTGCCATGGCTCAGGCCTCCTTTGCCTGCGCGACCGCCGCAGAATGTGGGGGCAGCACAGGGCGCCCGGGATCAGCGAAACCGGACGTGGGGGCCGGTATATGCGATCATCCCTTGGCCCCGCCTGCCCTGCTACCTGCGCGGAAGGTAGGCTTCACATTCACGCTAACGCAGGCGCAGTCAACAGCCCTGCTCCGGAAAACCGCTGCAACGCAGCACAAGCCAGCCAATCCGCACGGGCTGCGTCCCTATCCCTCATCCACCGCCAGCCAGCGCACCCGCATCAGGCCGGGTTCCGCCACAAGCCGCTGCACCGCCAGATCCAGCCGGTCATCCGTCAGCCCCTCGCCACTGACCAGCGCGGCAAGGGTCAGCAGACCCTCCCCCTCGCCCGCCCGCACCTCCACCTCCGAAAGGTGCAGCCCGCCGATCGTCAAGGTCCGCAGGACCAAGGCCCGCACTGCCGCCTCCTGTTCCGGGGGAACCGTCACCTCCACGCGGTAGCTGCGGCTGATCGGAACACCGGCCCGCGTCTTGCGTTTCAGCCATTTGACCAGCGGGCGCAGGCCAAGGTTGATGAACACCACCAGCCCCGTCAGCAATAGCGCATGGGGCCACGCCCCCGCCCCGGCCATCATGCCCACCGCCGCCGAACACCACAGTGTGGCCGCCGTGTTCAGGCCATGCACGTTGAACCCGTCGCGGAAGATGATCCCCGCCCCCAGAAACCCGATGCCCGATACGATCTGCGCCGCCACCCGCGTGGGGCTCACCTCATCGGGGTAAAGGCCCGAAAAGGTGACAAAAGCCGCCGCCCCCAAAGCCACCAGCGCATTGGTCCGCAACCCCGCCATCCGCTGCCGGACCTGGCGTTCCGAACCGATGAAGGCCCCGCAGACCATCGCCACCGTCAGGTTGATCGCGGCCAGTTGCAGCGGCAGGGGAAAATAGGTGGCAAGCATGGGGCCTCCGGTCAGGTAAGGCCGGATCATCCCCCATCACGAGAAATGTAAATGTTTTGTAACGACATGATGACAACCAAACTCGTCATGCCGCCCCTCGGGGATCAGGCGTCCAGTTCCGCATCCCAGTAGAGGTAATCCATCCAGCTTTCATGCAGATGGTTCGGCGGGAACTTTCGGCCATGGGCCTGCATCTCCTCGGCCGTGGGCTGGCGCGGCGCGCGGCGCAGGGTCAGCCCGCTCTGCCGCAAGGTGCGCGATCCCTTGCGCAGGTTGCAGGGCGAACAAGCCGCCACCACATTCTCCCAGCTTGTCACGCCCCCGCGCGACCGGGGCAGCACGTGATCGAAGGTCAGATCACCCTTGGCCCCGCAATACTGGCACGAGAATTCATCCCGCAGAAAAAGATTGAAGCGCGTGAAGGCCACGCGCTTCTGCGGTTTGACATATTCCTTCAGCACCACGACAGACGGTATGCGGAACTCCTGCCTCTGGCTGCGGACGACATGATCGTATTCCGCCACGATCTGCACCCGGTCAAGGAAGGCCGCCTTGATCGCCTCCTGCCACGGCCAGAGACTGAGCGGGTAATAGCTGAGCGGCCGGTAATCGGCATTCAGCACCAGCGCCGGATAGTGCCGCAGCGCCGCCGGGTCCCTTACGAATTGTGTCCTGAAATCGCCGTCCATGCCTGCCGAGACTCCGCCTTCGTCCTGCGATCTGTCCGATGCAGGGCGGGGAGCCCCGCCCCGTCGGTTTGAACTATATATGGCGGGCCACTTGTGGCAAGCCCCTCAAGCTGTGGTGGCTCGTCACATCCGCCTGATGTCTCCATAGCCCGCTTGCATGACAGACGCGTGACCCGGGCGCCCGAAAAACGGGCGACAGGGCGCAAGAAAGGCGCGCCCTGTAAGCTGCAACAAACCCCGCGCCCCGGACCTGCCATCAGGCACAAAGTCCGGGGATGTTCTGCCACAGCAAAAAGGGGCGCTGCCTGAAACAGCGCCCCCCAGAACCTTCAGACGCCCGCAATCACTGCGCGGCAGCAACCGCGCGTTTGGTCAACACCTTCACAAGGTTCGCCCGATAGGCGGGTGTCCCGTGCAGATCGCCGATCATGCCGTCGGACGACACGCTCAGCCCCTCCACCGCCGAGGCCGCGAAATGGCCCGACAGGGCCTTTTCCGCCTCCGACCAGCGGAACACGCCGTCATTGCTGGCCCCGGTCACGGCCACGCGCACGCCATCCTTGAACTTCGCCACAAAGACGGCGGTCAGGGCAAAGCGGCTGGCAGGCTGGTTGAACTTCACATAGGCCGCCTTCTCCGGGATCGGGAAGGTGACGCCGGTGATGATCTCGCCTTCCTCCAGTGCGGTGGTGAACATGCCTTGGAAGTAATCATCGGCGGCGATCTTGCGGCGGTTCGTCACCACCGTCGCCCCCGATCCCAGCACGCCCGCCGGATAGCAGGCCGCCGGATCGTTATTGGCAAGGCTACCGCCGATGGTACCGCGATTGCGCACCGCCGGATCGCCGATCCCGCCCGCCAGCATGGCCAGCGCGGGGTAATGCTTGGCCGCCTCTTTCGCCACCACCGCATGCGGGGTGGCTGCCCCGATCGACAGGCCATCCTCGCCAAGGCAGACGCCCTTCATCTCGTCGATGCCCGTCAGGCTGACCAGAACCGTGGGCGCGGCAAGGCGCTGCTTCATCGTGGGCGTCAGGGTCTGCCCGCCCGACAGCGCCTGCGCCCCCTCTTTCGACAGGGCCTTGACCGCATCCGCGATGCTCGAGGGTTTCACGAAATCGAAATTGTGCATGGTCCGTCCTCCCTCAGCCGTTGATCGCCTGCCAGACCCGCGACGGCGAGACCGGCATGTCGATATGCTTCACATGCGTATGACCACCGCGATGCAGCGCGTCGATCACCGCATTGACCACCGCAGGCGGCGATCCGATGGCCCCGGCCTCGCCGCAGCCCTTCACCCCAAGGGGGTTGTGGGTGCAGGGCGTGACGCAGGAATGGTCCACCGTGTAGAAGGGCACGTCATCGGCGCGCGGCATGGCGTAATCCATGTAGGACGCCGTCAGCAGCTGGCCGTTCTCGTCATAGGCGGTGTTCTCCAGCAGGGCCTGACCGATCCCCTGCCCCACGCCGCCATGCACCTGCCCTTCAACGATCATCGGGTTCATCACATGACCAAAGTCATCGGCGCAGGTGAAGGACGCGATATCCACCTTGCCCGTCTCCGGGTCCACCTCTACCTCGCACAGGTAGGCGCCTGCGGGATAGGTGAAGTTGGCCGGATCGTAGAAGGCCGTCTCCTCCAGCCCCGGTTCCAGCGTCTCCAGCGGATAGTTATGCGGGACATAAGCGCTGAAGGCGATCTCGCCGAAGCTTTTCGCCTTGTCGGTGCCCGCCACGCTGAACTTGCCGTCCGCAAAGACGATGTCGTTCTCGCTGGCTTCCAGCATATGGGCCGCGATCTTCTTGCCCTTGGCAATGATCTTGTCCACCGCCTTGGTCATCGCCGCCCCGCAGACCGCAAGGCTGCGCGACCCATAGGATCCCATGCCGAACGGGATCTTCGACGTGTCGCCATGCACGATCTCGACCGAGGATTCCGCGATGCCCAGCTTCTCCGCCACGATCTGCGCGAACACCGTCTCATGCCCCTGCCCGTGGCTATGCGCCCCGGTCATGACACTGATATTGCCGGTCGCATTCACCCGCACCGTCGCCGCATCGTACAGACCGACACGAGAGCCCAGCACACCCACAAGGTTCGACGGCGCGATGCCGCAGGCCTCGATCCAGGTCGAAAGCCCCATCCCGCGCAGCTTGCCCTTGGCCTTGGACGCCGCCGCCCGCCCCTCGAACCCGGCCACATCGGCCAGTTCGATCAGCTTGTCGAGCGTCGCCTGATAGTTGCCGGTGTCATACACAAGGCCCACAGGCGTGGTGTAGGGGAACTGATCCGGCTGGATCAGGTTCTTCCGCCGCACCTCGAACGGGTCAAGACCCAACTCGCGGCACATCTTGTCCACGATCCGCTCGATGCTGAACGTGGCTTCCGGCCGGCCCGCGCCGCGATAGGCATCGACGGGGGCGGTGTTGGTGAAGACCGTCTTCACGTTCACATAGACATGCGGCACCTTGTAGGGACCGGCCATCAGCGTGCCATGCAGGAAGGTGGGCGTCGCGGTCGAGAAGTTCGACAGATACGCCCCCACATTTGCCAGCGTTTCCGTGCGGATCGCAAGGATTTCGCCATCCTTGGTGCTGGCCATCTCGATCTTGGTCACATGGTCGCGGCCATGCGCATCGGTCAGGAAGCTTTCCGTCCGCTCCGCCGTCCAGCGCACCGGGCGGCCCAGCTTGCGGGATGCCGCCAGAACCAGCGCCTCTTCGCCATAGTGATAGATCTTCGATCCGAACCCGCCGCCCACATCGGGCGCCACCACCGTCAGCTTGTTCTCCGGGATACCCAGAACAAAGGCCGACACCAGAAGCCGCGTCAGGTGGGGGTTCTGGCTGGTGGTCGTCAGCTTGTAATCGCCCGTGCCGGGGAAATACTCCCCGATGGACGACCGCGGCTCCATCGCGTTCGGCACCAGACGGTTGTTCACCAGTTCCAGCGTCGTGATATGCGGCGCGCTTTTGAACGCCGCATCCACGGCGGCGCGGTTGTCCTCGATCCAGCCCCAGTCGAAACACAGGTTGTCGGGGATCTCGTCATGCACGCGGTTCGACGGATCGGCCACGGCCTTGCGCATGTCCACAATGGCGGGCAGTTCCTCGATCTCGCTGTCATCGGCCAGCTGCTGTGCCGCATCCTTGGCCTGGTTGTAGGTCTCGGCCACCACCGCAGCATAGGCATCGCCCACATGGCGCACCTTGCCATGGGCCAGCACCGGGCGCTTGGGTTCGCGCATCGGCGTGCCATCCCGGCTGTTGATCAGCCAGCCCGCCGGGTTGCCGCCCACATCCTTAAAATCCTCGCCCGTGAAGATCGCCAGCACGCCCGGCATCTTGGACGCCGCACTTGTGTCGATCGACTTGATCCGCCCATGCGCCACGTTCGACCGCACGAAGACCGCATAGGTCTGCCCGTGCATCGCAAGGTCATCGGTGTAATTCCCGCGCCCCGACAGGAAGCGCACATCTTCGCGCCGCTTCGAGCTGGCGCCGATTCCGGTATCCTTCGGCATCTTTATCCCTCCCTGAAACTGCGCTTATTCGGCCGCCATCGCCGCCGCGTCCTGCCCGGACGCCGCCAGCACCGCTTTTACGATGTTGTGATACCCCGTGCAGCGGCAGATATTGCCCTCGAGGTAATGCCGGATCTCGGCCTCGGTCGGCTTGGGGTTCTCAGCCAGAAGGGCGGCGGAAGACATCACCATCCCCGGCGTGCAAAAGCCGCATTGCAGGCCGTGATGATCCTGAAACGCCTGCTGGACCACCGACAGCGATCCGTCGGGATTGTTCATCCCCTCGATCGTCTTGACACTCGCCCCCGCCGCATCGGCGGCGAACATGGTGCACGACTTCACCGCCTTGCCATCCAAATGCACCACGCAGGCCCCGCATTGCGATGTGTCGCAGCCCACATGCGTGCCCGTCAGGCCCAGCCCTTCCCGCAGGAAAGACGACAGCAGCGTCCGCCCCTCCACCTCGCCCGAGACGGTCTTGCCGTTCACGGTCATCGTGACTTTCGTCATGGTTCTCCTCCCTTGGATATTCCTGGGTAACGCTCTGGAACAGGTTCAGCCGATCAGCTTCTTGAACCAGCCCTTTTTCTTTTCCTCGCCGCCCTCGCCCGCATCGGCCGTCACGGCCTCTTCCTCCGACGGGCCTTCGACGGCGGCCTGAAAGCGGGTGAAGAACTCATCCGCCATCTTCTTGGCAAAGCCGTCGATGATGCGGCTGCCCAACTGGGCGATCTTGCCGCCCACATTGGCCTCCACCTCATAGCCCAGCCGGGTGCCGCCCTCGATCGGGGTCAGCGTCACCGCCGCCCCGCCCTTGGCAAAGCCCGCAGGCCCGCCCTTGCCTTCGCCGCTGATCTTCAGGCTCTGGCCTTCCACCCGGTCCGAAATCGACACCGCGCCCTTGAAGGTGGCCTTCACCGGGCCGACCTTCTGGGTCACCACGGCCTCGAACCCCTCTTCCGGGCTGCCGGTCATGCTTTCGCAGCCCGGTACACATTCCTTCAACACATCGGGGTTCAGGATGGCGGCCCAGACCGTTGCCGGGTCGGCCTTGATGTCACGATAATCGCTGAGCTGCATGTCAATCCCCTCTCGTGCCAGCAGAGTAAGCGGCGGATGCGCCGCCCGATATGGAACATTGGTCGTAGAGACCCGGCCCAAGGGCGGATCCCCGCCACATCAGCCCGCCGTAACAGCCCGCCGTATCAGCCCGTCGTATCAGCCCAGCGCATCAGCCCGCCGCAGGCAGCCCCGCGATAAAGGCCTCCAGCGCGCGCGGCTCCAGCGGCTTCATCATCAACCCCACCCCCGCCTCGGCGCAGGCGGCGCGCAGTTCCGGGCGGCGGTCCGCCGTCACGATGCGCGCAGGCACCGCCCCGTGCCGCGCCCCCACCTCGGCCAGAAAGCCCAGGCCATCCATCCCCTCGCCCAGATTGAAATCCACGATGAAGCAGTCGGGCAGGATGCCCAACTCCTCGATCAGCGCCAGCGCCTCCTCGCCCGAGGCGGCGTCCAGCACGCTCACCCCCCATTTCTCCAGCAAAAGGCCCATGGCGCGGCGCAGGTCGCTGTCATTCTCCACCAGAAACACGATGCGGTTCTGCATCGACGGGCGGATGCCCGGGCCGGGACGCGGCCCTTCCGCCGCGCCAGCCCCGGGATCGGCCAACGGCACCTGCACCATGAAGCAGGTCCCCACCCCGATCTGCGACGTCAGCCCCAAAGGATGGCCCAACAGCGCGCAGGCACGCTCCACGATGGCCAGCCCCAGCCCCATCCCCTCGCTCGCCGAGGCGCGGGCGTTCAGACGGTGAAACTCCTTGAAGATGTTGTCCTGTTCCTCTTCCGGGATCCCCGGCCCGGTATCGCGCACCTCGATCCGCACCATCCCCCCGCGCCGCCGCACGCCCACCAGCACGCGCCCCCGTTCCGTGTAGCGGATCGCATTGCCGATCAGGTTCTGCAGGATGCGCCGCAAATAGGCCGGGTCCGACATCACCGACAGGCGCGACCGCACCACCCGCAGCCGCAGCCCTTTGGCCGACGCAATCGCACCGAACTCCTCGTTCAGCTGCGCCAGCAGCCGGTCCAGATCGACCGGCCCCATCGCCACCGCCACCCGCCCGCTTTCCAGCTTCGAGATATCCAAGAGCGCGCCAAGGATACCTTCCACCGACAAAAGCGCATTCTGCGCCTTCTCCAGCGTGGCCTTGGCCTCCGGCACCAGCCCCTCATCCCCGATGGACGAGATGAACAGCTTTGCCGCCGACAGCGGTTGCAAGAGGTCATGGCTGGCCGCGGCCACGAAACGCGACCGGCTGGCATTGGCGCGCTCGGCATTGGCCAGCGCATCCTCCAACTCCAGCGTGCGCTCCATCACCCGCGCCTCCAGCGTCTCATTGGCGCGGCTCAGCGCCTCGATCGCCGCGCGCTCGGCAGTCACGTCGGTGAAGGACATCACGAACCCGCCATCCGGCATCCCTTGGGCAAAGACATCCATGATCATGTCCGGCCCACGCCGCAGTTCGAACCGGATCGCCCCGCGCCCATTGCGCGCCGCCACCCAGTCGCCCAGCCGCGCCTCGGTCATCCCCTCGCCAAAGGCCAGATCGGGGCGATAGCGGTCAAGGATAGCGTCAAAGCTCACTCCCATGCGGAACCGCGCCATCGGGATCACCAGCAACTGCCCCAGCCGCTGGTTCCACCCCACCAGCCGCGCCTCGGCATCAAAGATGCAGACGCCCTGGCTGATATGGTCCAGCGTCGCACGGATGACCTGCGCCTGATCATCCAGCATCTTGCCGCGTTCCGACCGTTCCAGTCGGATGATCTCGGTCACATCGGTCTGCAGGATCACCGTCCCGCCATCCACGGTGCGATGCTCGCTCACCTGCACCCAGCGATCCCAGACCATGCGGACGTTAAAGATCACATGCCGATCCTGATGCCGCTTGCGGCGCGCGATGGCCCAGTCCTCAGGCGTCTCTCCCGCAGGCAGTTCCAGAAAGCGCGACCGGCTCACAAGGTCCACATAGGCGCCAAAGCGCAGGCCCGGCTTCAGATGATCGCGCAGGTCCAGCATGTGCATCCCGAACCGCGAATTGCACATGACCAGCACATCGTCGGCATCAAACAGGGCAAAGCCTTCCTGAATCGTCTCGATCGCATTGGCGAGGTTCTGCCGCGCGGCCTCGGTCGCGCGGTTGGCCTCGGCCAGCCGCGCATTGCTGTCATTCAGCAGGTCCAGCGCCCGCTCCAGATCGCGGGTGCGTTCGCGCACCTGATCCTCAAGCATCGCCGCGCGCTGGAACTGGGCATAGGCCGCACCGCTGTCATCGGTGATCTGCTCCACCCGCCGCATCAGCACCTGCGCAATGGCCAGCAGTTTCTGGGTCTGCCGCTCGGGCGGATCGGCGGGATTGATCAGCGTCTCGATCATCCCGCATCCCCGGCGGGCCTGCCGGGCGGCGGATAGATCGCCACGCCCGTCATCGTCTGGTTCACATGCATGGCGTTCAACTGCTCGCCATAGGTGGAAAAACCCACCACCCCATTGTCGCGCAGAATGGCCGACACGGCCCCGGTCTTCTGCTTCTCCTGCGCCTCCATACGCCGCAGGATGCAGTCGCAGGCCAAAATCGCCACAGGCCGCCCCCGCGCGGCCAGCGCCGCCATCTCGGCCTCCAGATGCGCCACCATGTCCTGCGGTTCGGCCAGCGTCAGCACCACCCCCTCGTCGATGGCCGAGAAGAACACCAGATCCCCCCCCTCGCCCACCGCGCGGATGGCGCGGACGTGATGCTTGCCCCCGATCCGCACCACCACCGGATGCCCGGCAAAGGTGAAGGTCGTCAGCTGCGCCGGATCCTTGCCCAGCAGCCGCGCATATTCCTGTGCGGCGGGTTCGGCATTGATCGCCCGCACGATGCGCCGCGCGGGATCGGCCTCTGTCACCACCATCCGCGCCTCGGTCGGCAGCAGATGGTCCAGACTGAACACCCGCACCCCGCAATCGGTGCGGATCAGCGCCAGCACGGCCGCATTCTGCAAGGCTTGGCCCCCGTGCAGCACATAGGTCGCCTTGAACCGCGTGCCGTCCCCCGCCGATCCGCCAAACAGCGGCACCGGCCCAAGACCCGAGGCCAGCGCGGCCGCCAGTTCATCCTCGCGCACCGACAGGCCATCCACCATCAGGAAGGCGAACTCCCCCTCCCAGTCCGGCCGCGCCCGCGCCAACCCCTGCCGCGACCGGATCAGCCGCCCGATCAGCGCCTCCCGCTCCAGCACCGACAGATCGGGGATCAGCACCACATCGGCGGCGAAATGCGCCGCAGGCAGGCCCACGGCCACGATCTCGCCCTCGGTATAGCCTGCCGCCGAAATCTCGCCAGCCGTGGAACAGCCCACCACCGGCGCCCCCCCGAACCGCCCCGGCAGACGCAACGCCAGCGCATCCAGATCGGCATCGGGCGACACGAACAGCACCACCAGCGCGAACGGCCCCGGCCCCAGCGCCTCTTCCAGCCTGCGCAGCGGGTTGGCCACGTCCACAGGCACCGACGCCCGCGCCAAAAGCGGCAGGCCGGCGCCGAAATCTACCGGGAATTCCCCCGTCGGCTGGTTCATCGCGCCCTCCCAAACGCGTGCTGCGTCCCGGAAGGCTAGCCCCCACCCCCGGTCGCGGCAAGCCTCATCCCGCCTCGGGCATCAGCCGGTCAAAGCTCGCCTCCTGCGCGATCAGCACCGCCTGCGTCCGGCTTTGCACTCCCAGCTTGCGCATGATGGCGGTGACATGCGCCTTCACCGTCGTCTCAGCGATGGACAGCTCATAGGCGATCTGCTTGTTCAGCATCCCCTCGCAGATCAGTTGCAGGATCTTGGCCTGCTGCCGCGTCAACAGCGCCAGGCGCGCGATGGCTTCTTCCTGCTGGTTGGCAGGCGCCTTGGGATCGGCCTGCGGCACGAAACCATCCGGCACATAGCCATCCCCCGCCCGGATCGCGTCAAACGCCGCCTTGAACACCTCGCGCCGCGAATGTTTGGGCACGAACCCCACCGCCCCCGCCCGCAGCGCCGCCCCGATCACCCGGTTGTCGGCCAGCGACGACACCACCACCACCGGCACATCCCCCGCCGTGGCCCGCAGCCGGATCAGCCCGTCCAGCCCGTTCACATCCGGCAGGTTCAGATCCAGCACCACCACATCGGGCAGGGGCGAAAGCTCCAGCCGCGTCAGCGCGGTCTCCAGCCGGTCCGCAGTCTCCACTGTCTCGATCCCGGCCACGGCGCGCAGCGTCATCGACAGGGCATCGCAGAACAGCGGATGGTCATCCACGATCAGCGCCGAAGACAGCCTGCCTCTCTCCCCGTCCATCGCGCACGCCCCGCCTGCAAAAACTACCGCCAAGGCTAACAGCCCCGCCCCCACCCCCGCAACCGCGCCAAAGGTCCTAAGCCGCGCGGCTTTCCGCAGCCGCCCCAGCGCAGGGCTTTTCCTGCACGCCCCCGCCCGCTATCACCACCCCAACAGGGTTTTTCAAAGGCTTCCCCGCATGTCCCTCTCCCGCCGCGCCCTCCTCGCCCTCGCCCTGCCCGCCGCACTTGCGGCCTGCGGCGGCCGCCCGCCCGAGCCCGAGGTGGCGCGCGGCCCCCAAGGCCCGGCCGAGATCAACCGCCTGATCACGAAATACGCCCGCGTCTATGACATCCCCGAAAGCCTGATCCACGAAACCGTGCGCCGCGAAAGCGGCTACAACCCCGCCGCCCGCAACGGCCCCTATTACGGGCTGATGCAGATCCACCCGCAGACGGCCCGGACCATGGGCTTTCGCGGTGATCCGTCCCAGCTTCTGGATGCCGAAACCAACATGATCTATGCGGGCAAATACCTGCGCGGGGCCTGGCTCGTGGCGCGCGGAAACCATGACCGCGCGCATATGTGGTATCGCCGGGGCTATTACTACGAAGCCAAACGCATGGGCCTTCTGGAAGAGACGGGCCTGCGCTCCTAATACCACATATCGGCCATCGCCGCCTTCTTCCGGGCGACGAAGGCCTCCAGCGCCTCGCGCATCCCCGCCTCCATCGGCGGCGCCTCATACTCGGCCAGCCGCTGCTTCCACGCCCGGTTGGCGCGGCTGGCCGCATCCGCCGCCCCCGCCGCCTCCCATTTCTCGAAAGGCTCGTTGTCCGACAACTCGCTGTCCCAGAAGGCCGTCTCGTAATGCGCCATGGTGTGGGAACAGCCGAAGAAATGGTTCCCCGGCCCGACTTCCGCAAAGGCCTCCACCGCCAATTGGTCGTCGTCGATCCTCACTCCGTCCAGATAGGCATGCAGACTGCCGCAAAGATCGGCATCCAGCATGAACTTCTCGTAAGACATGGACAGCAGGCCATCCAGAAACCCCGCCGAATGCAGGATGAAATTCGCCCCGCAATGGACAGCGGCCAGCATGGACATGGTCCCTTCCATCATCGCCTGCCCATCGGGCAGCTTTGACGTCGTGAAATTCCCCGAACAGCGCAACGGCAGGTTCAACCGGCGGCACAACTGCCCGATCACCATCGACCCGATCGCCGGCTCCGGCGTGCCAAAGGTGGGCGACCCCGACCGCAAGGACATCGACGACAGGAAGTTGCCGAAGATCACCGGCGCGCCCTTCCGCTCCAGCTGCGTCAGCGCGCAGCCCGCCATCGTCTCTGCCAGCGATTGCGCGATGGCGCCTGCATTGGTCACCGGTCCCATCGCGCCCCCAAGGATGAAGGGCACCACCACCGCCGCCTGATTTGCCCGCGCATAGGCCCGCAAGCTGCGCGTCATCGTCCCGTCCCAGACCAGCGGCGAATTCACGTTCACATTGCCAAGGATCACGCAATGGGCATCCACGAAATCGCGGCCAAAGACGATCCGCGCCATGTCGATGCTGTCCTCGGCCCGCTCCTCTGCCGTGACCGATCCCATGAAGGGCCGGTCGCTCAGCGTCAGATGCGCCAGCACCATGTCCAGATGCCGCTTGTTCACGGCAATATCCGTGGGCTCGCAGATCGTCCCGCCCGAATGGTGGAAATTGGGGCTCGCCTGCGCCAGCTTGATGAAGTTCCGGAAATCCTCCAGCGTCCCGAAGCGCCGCGCCCTGTCGAGGTCCATCACAAAGGGGCTGCCATAGGCCGGCGCAAAGACGACCGACCTCCCCCCGATCACCACCGACCGCGCCGGATTGCGCGCATGCTGCACGAATTCCGCAGGCGCGCTTGCCAAAACCTCGCGCAGCATCCCCGGCGGGAAACGCACCCGCACGCCCTCGACCTCCGCCCCCGCACGCCGCCAATGCGCCAGCGCCACGGGATCATCGCGGAACTCGATCCCCGTCTCGGCCAGTATCCGATCCGCCGCCCGCTCGATGCGGATCAGGCTCTCTTCTCCAAGCACGTCATAGGGGGGAATGTTGCGGGTGATATAGGGCCGCCCGACCCGCACGGCCTTGCGTGCCCGCTCCGCCGTGCGCGCCGCCCGCCCCGCCCGCTGATGCCGAACCTCGTCCATGCGATGCCTCCCCGCTGCCTAGCCAAGGAGACGCCCCCCCGCCCCGAAAATCCCCCAGAAACGCGACAGCAAAGGACCAAAACCGCCCTCGCCCTTCATCTTGGCTCAAATACCCTCGGGGGGTCTGGGGGGCGAAGCGCCCCCAGCCTGAGGCAAGCGGCGGCACGCCGCGCAGCCGAGGCAAAAGGTGCGCGCCGCGCCCTTCGCGCGGCGCTCCGCCTGAAAACCGTGGCCTCAGGTCACAACATCGGGCGCTGTGCGGCCCGTGAACTCCGCGATCCGCGCAAGCCCATGCGCCGCCGCGATCACCGGGGCCAGCGCCGCCTGCGGGTCAAGGTCCAAACCGTCCGGCCCCGGCGCGAACCGCTCCAGATACATCCGCAGCGTGGCCCCTTCCGTCCCCGTCCCCGACAGGCGCAGAACGAAGCGAGACCCGTCCTCGAACATCACCCGCACGCCCTGCTTGGTGCTGACCGATCCATCCACCGGATCGGTATAGGCAAAGTCATCCGCCGCCGCGATCACCATGCCTTCCACCACCTGCCCCTTCAGCCCCGCCAGCGCCCCCCGCAGCGCGCCCATCATCGCATCGGCCTTCTCCGTGGCGATCGCCTCGAAATCATGCCGGCTGTAATAGTTCCGCCCGAACCGCGCCCAATGCTCTGCCAGAATCTCCGCCACCGTCTGCTTGCGCACCGACAATATGTTCAGCCACAACAGCACCGCCCAAAGCCCGTCCTTCTCGCGCACATGGTCGGACCCCGTGCCGAAACTTTCCTCGCCACAGATCGTCGCACGGCCCGCATCCAGAAGATTGCCAAAGAACTTCCACCCCGTCGGCGTCTCGTAATGCCCGATGCCCAGCGCCGCCGCCACGCGGTCGGCGGCGGCCGAGGTGGGCATGGACCGCGCCACCCCCTTCAACCCCTGCGCATAGCCCGGCGCCAGATGCGCATTGGCCGCCAGCACCGCAAGGCTGTCAGAGGGCGAGACATAAATCCCCCGCCCCACCACCATGTTGCGATCCCCGTCCCCGTCGGACGCCGCGCCGAAATCCGGCGCCGCATCCCCGAACATCTCATCCATCAATGCCTTGGCCCAGGTCGGGTTCGGATCGGGGTGCATCCCCCCGAAATCCGGCAACGGCACGGCATTGACGCAGGTCCCCGGCGCCGCGCCCAGCCGCCGCTCCAAAATCTCCACCGCATAAGGCCCCGTCACCGCGCACATGCTGTCCATCCGCATCCGGAACCCGGATGCGAACATCGCCCGGATCGCCCCGAAATCGAACAGCGTCTCCATCAGCGCGGCGTAATCGGCCACGGGATCGACCACATCCACCACCATCCCCGCCAGCGCGGTCCGCCCCACGCGGGACAAATCCAAATCCTGCGCCTCGACGATCCGGTATTCCGTGATCTCGGTCGTGCGGCGATACATCGCCTCCGTCACGCCCTCGGGCGCAGGCCCGCCATTGGGCATGTTGAACTTGACCCCGAAATCCTCCTCCGGTCCGCCGGGGTTATGGGACGCCGACATGATGATCCCGCCATCCGTCTTGTTCAGCCGGATCAGATGGCTCGCCGCCGGGGTAGAGAGGATCGCCCCCTGCCCCACGATCACCCGCGCCGCCCCATTCGCCGCCGCCATCCGCAGGATCACCTGCGCCGCGCGATCGTTGAAATAGCGCCCGTCCCCGCCCAGCACGAAGGTCTTTCCCGCCGCGCCCACCACGTCAAAGATGCTCTGGACGAAGTTTTCCAGATAGTGATGCCCCATGAAGACCGGGGTCTTCTTCCTCAGCCCCGACGTGCCGGGCTTCTGCCCCGCGATGGGCGTCGTGGGGATGATGCGGATGGTCATGACTTTCCTCCCGAAAGATCTTTGGACTTGGCCGCAAGCGACCGGAACACCAGAACCGATTGCGCCGGCGCGCGCGTCCCCGGCCCCCCGGGCGCGATCTCCAGATCGGGCCGCGTGGTATCGAGGATCAACTCCCAGCCCGGCGCCGTGTCGGGCAGGCGCAACACGGATTCCGCACCCGTGTTGAAGACGGCATAGATCGCGGGATGGCCCGGATCGCCCCCCTCGGCCGCCATCCGCAACTCGACACCCAGACAGCGAAAGCCGGGATCATGCCAGTCCTGCGGCGAAGGGCTGCGCCCATCGGCCCGGCGCCAGATCACATCGGGCAACCCGTCCATTGGCCGCGCCTGCGCATGCAGGAACCGCCGCTGCCGCAACACGGGATGCGCCTTGCGCAGGGCGATCAGCCGGGCCGTGAAGGCCGCCAGCCGCCGGTCCCCCTTCGCCCAGTCGATCCACGTCGTCTCATTGTCCTGCGCATAGGCGTTGTTGTTGCCGCCCTGACTGTGGCCCACCTCATCACCCGCCAGCAGCATGGGCACCCCCTGCGCCAGCATCAGCGTGGCCAGAAGGTTGCGCTTCCGCAGATCGCGCGCCGCACGGATTGCCGGATCCTCCGAAGGCCCCTCCACCCCCATATTGTCGGAATGGTTGTCATGGTGACCGTCGCGGTTCTCCTCGCCATTGGCGAAGTTGCGCTTCAAGGTAAAGCTGACCAGATCCTCCAGCGTGAACCCGTCATGGGCCGTCACGAAATTCACCGAAGACGTCGCCGCCCGCCCGTGATGATCAAACCGCTCGGCACTGCCCAACAGACGCTTGGCCAGATCCGGCGCCATCCCCGGATCCCCCTTCCACCAGCGCCGCACGCCATCGCGAAAGCGGTCGTTCCATTCCAGAAACGGATGCGGATAGCCGCCCAGCTGATACCCCCCCGGCCCGATATCCCATGGCTCGGCAATCAGCTTCACCCGGCTCAGCACCGGGTCCTGCCGGATCGCATCGAAGAAGCCACCATTCGGATCAAATCCATGCGCCTCGCGCCCCAGCACGGTGGCCAGATCGAAGCGGAACCCGTCGACGTGGCACACCTCCACCCAATAGCGCAAGGAATCCATCACCATGCGCAGCACCATCGGATGCGTCAGGTTCAGCGTGTTCCCCGTCCCGGTGTCGTTCACATAATGCCGCCCGCCCTGCAGCAGGCGGTAATAGCTGGCATTGTCGAACCCCCGAAAGCACAGGGTCGGCCCGAACTCATCCCCCTCGCCCGTATGGTTGTAGACGACATCGAGGATCACCTCGATCCCCGCCGCATGGAACCGCCGCACCATGGACTGGAATTCCCAGACCTGCCCCTTGGCCAGATAGCGCGGCTCGGGCGCAAAGAACCCGATGGTCTGATAGCCCCAGTAATTGCGCAGCCCCTTGGCGATCAGAAACCGCTCATCGGCAAAGGCCTGCACCGGCAGCAACTCAAGGCTCGTCACCCCCAGCTTCACCAGATGCTCGATCACCGCATCTGATGCGAGGCCAAGGAAACTGCCCCGCAGGCCCTTCTCCACCCCGGGGTTCAGCATCGTCATGCCCCGGACATGCGCCTCATAGACCACCGTCTCGGCGTTGGGCACGCGCGGGGCGGCATCCTCGCCCCACATGAAGGACGTATCCACCACCACCGATTTGGGCACCGCAAAAGCGCTGTCGCGCGTGTCATAGGATATATCCCCGCGCGAACTGCCCACCTTGTAGCCCATCAGCGCATCCGACCATTTCAGCCGCCCCTCCAGCGCGCGGGCATAAGGGTCGATCAACAGCTTGTGGGGGTTGAAGCGATGGCCCTGTTCCGGCTGATACGGCCCATGCACGCGAAAGCCGTACAGCGTGCCGGGCATCAACCCGCCCACATGGCCATGCCAGATGTCGCCATCCCGTTCCGGCAGCGCCAGCCGGGCAAGCTCCTTGCGCCCGTCCGGGCTGAACAGGCACAGCTCCACCTTTTCGGCATGGGCGGAAAAGACCGCGAAATTCACTCCCTCGCCATCAAAGCTCGCCCCCATGGGCCAGGGGCGCCCCGCGGTGATGGCGTGGCCCCCCGCACGCGGGGGCAAAAGCGCCTGCTGCGGTGTCACGCCACCAGCCCCGCATAAAGCGCGGCATAGGCGGCGGCGCTCGTCTCCCAACCCACCGGATGGGTCATCGCGTTCTTCTGCATCCGCACCCATGTCTTGGGATCACGATAGAGCGCCACCAGATGCCGCAGCGCCTGCGCAAAGGCCACGGCATCGGTCGGGTGGAACTGCACCCCCGTCGCCACCCCAGCGGCAAGGGCGGCGGGTGACGCATGGATTACCGTATCCGCCAATCCCCCCACCAGCGCCACCACGGGGATCGTGCCATAGCGCAGCCCATACATCTGCGTCAGCCCGCAGGGTTCGAACCGGCTCGGCACCAGCACGGCATCCGCGCCCGAAAACAGCCGGTGCGACAACCCCTCGTCATAGCCGATCCGCACCGCCACCCGGCCGGGGAAGCGGCTCTCCAGCCCGCGCATCGCCGCCTCCAGCGCAGGATCGCCCGATCCCAGCACGATCAAGCCCCCCCCGGCGGCGATCAGGTCCGGCACCACCTGCGGCAGAAGGTCGATCCCCTTCTGATCCGTCAGGCGGCTCACCACGATGGCCAGCGGCCCGTCGGGAACAGACAGGCCGAACTCCTCGCACAGGGCCACGCGCGCCTGCGCCTTGCCCTTCATCGCGCGCGCGGAAAAGGCGATGGGCTCCGTCTCCGGCGACCAGACGCCAGTATCCACACCGTTCAGGATCCCCGACACCGCGCCCGACCGCGCCGCGATCACGCCCTGCATCCCCATCCCGAACTCGGGCCGCATCAGTTCCTGCGCATAGGTGGGCGACACCGTGGTGATCCGATCCGCCGAAACCAGCCCCGCCTTCAGGCTCGACAGCCCCCCGTAATACTCCAACTGCCCCGGATGGAACGCCTCGCGCGGCAGGCGCAGCATGCCCAGCATCCCGGCATCGGCCCAGCCCTGAAAGGCTACGTTATGCACCGTGATCACCGATCCCACGCCCCCCGATCCGCCATAGGCCAGATAGGCCGGGGCAAAGCCCGCCTGCCAGTCATGGGCATGCAGCACATCGGGCTTCCAGCCCGCGAACCCCTCGCGCGCCATGCGCGCCGCAACCCAGGACAGGGCGGCAAAGCGCTGCGGATTGTCGGGCCAGTCGCCGCCCGCGCTGTTATAGGGGCCGCCCTCGCGGTCATAGAGATGCGGCGCATCCAGCAACAGGACCGGCACCCCCTCCACCTCGCCCTGATAGACGACCCCCTCGCCGCCCCACAGATCCGGCTCGCGCCACACCTCGCCCATCCCGGGCAGCAGGTCCCGCAGGCGCCGATAGGCAGGCAGCAGCACCTGCATCTCCCAGCCTTCCGCCCGCAGCGCGCCGGGCAGCGCGCCCACCACATCGGCCAGCCCCCCGGTCTTGATCAGGGGCACACATTCCGACGCGACCGACAGCACCCGTCCCCTGATTTCCATCCCCGGCCCCTTCCATCGGCATGAGCATCGCGCCCGGGGGGTGCGGGGGGGCCGGGTGGCCCCCCCGCTGCCTCAGGCCTCCAAGTCAGGACAACTTCCGCGCCCGCGCGTCAAGCATATCCTGTGTTATCAACACGATCCCGCCCTCGCTGCGGCGGAACCACTTCGCGTCCTCCTCCGGGTCCTGCCCCACGACAAGGCCCTCCGGGATCACCACGCCGCTGTCGATCACGCAGTTCGTCAGCTCCGCCTTGCGGTTGACCACCACGCGCGGCAGGGCCACCACATATTCCAGACTGGAATAGGAATGCGTCCTGACGCCGGTGAACAGCAGCGAATTGCGCACCTCCGACCCCGACACGATGCAATCCCCCGACACCAGCGACGAAATCGCCATCCCCCGCCGCCCATCCTCGTCATGGATGAATTTCGCGGGCGGCACGATCTCGGAATAGGTCCAGATCGGCCAGGTATTGTCATAGATGTCCAGCTTGGGGACAAAATCCGTCAGGTCGATATTGGCCTGCCAGAAGGCATCAATCGTCCCCACATCGCGCCAGTAGGGTTCATCCTCCAACCCCGATTTCACGCAAGAATCGGCGAACTTGTGCGCCATGGCCTTGCCGTTCTGCACGATGGCCGGGATCAGGTCATTGCCGAAATCATGGCTGGAATTGCTGTCATCCATGTCCCGGATCAACAGATCGCGCAGGAAGGCCCAGTCAAAGACATAGATCCCCATCGAGGCCAGCGCATGATCCGGGTCGCCCGGAATCCCCGGCGGGTCTTTCGGTTTCTCAAGGAAGGAAGTGATCCGCATCTCCTTGTCGACCGCCATCACGCCAAAGGCCGTGGCCTCCATCCGTGGCACGGTCAGGCAGCCGATGGTCACATCGGCACCGGTCGAGACATGCTGTTGCAGCATGATCTCGTAATCCATCTTGTAGATGTGATCACCCGCCAGAACGATCACATATTTGATGCCA
This sequence comes from Paragemmobacter ruber, assembly GCF_009908315.1. Classification (GTDB taxonomy): domain Bacteria; phylum Pseudomonadota; class Alphaproteobacteria; order Rhodobacterales; family Rhodobacteraceae; genus Paragemmobacter; species Paragemmobacter ruber. The sequence continues at coordinate 92,654 of NZ_JAAATW010000003.1, read as the reverse complement.
TAGCTGTCCACGATGTCGATGTTCTGCGCCACGGCATCGGCGGTGCCCAGATACCACTTCGTCTCATCCACCCGCTGCGACGCGGGCAGAATGTCCAGATATTCATTCCGCTCCGCCCGGAAGAAGTTCCATCCCCGCTGGCAATGCCGGATCAGGCTATGGGCCTTGTATTGCGTGGCAATCGCCATCTTGCGGATGCCGGAATTCAGCGCGTTCGACAGGGCAAAGTCGATGATCCGCGTCTTGCCGCCGAAATAGACCGCAGGTTTCGCCCGCCGGTCGGTCAACTCCTTCAACCGGCTCCCCCGCCCCCCGGCCAGAACGAAGGCCATCGCCTGGCTCGACAGGCGCGCGTTCGGTCTCGGTTTCATCATGGTTTTCCCTCCCTTATGCGGCTTTGCCGCTTATCGCTTAACCCTCACGCACCCGCCTGACGGAACCAGACCGCCGACAGGGGCGGCAGCGTGACCAGCGCCGATTGCGCCTGCCCGTGCCATGCCACCGCCTCGGCCGTCACCCCGCCCATGTTCCCCCGGTTGCCGCCCCCATAGACGCCCGCATCCGTGTTCAGGATCTCGTCCCAATGGCCGCCCGCAGGCAGGCCCAGCCGATACTGCCGCTCCACCGGCGTCATGTTGACCACCGCCACGACCATCGGATCGCGCGGTCCCCCCTTGCGCACCCAGGCATAGACCGACGCGCCCGCATCATTGCTCTCGATCCACTGGAACCCTTCGGGACGCGTGTCATTCACATGCAGCGCCGGGTTCTCCCGGTAGGCGCGGTTCAGATCGCGCACCAGGGCCTGCACGCCGCGATGTTCGGGAATGTCCAACTGATGCCAGTCAAGGCTCTGGTTGTGGTTCCACTCACGGCCCTGCGCGAACTCGCATCCCATGAACAGCAGTTTCTTGCCCGGATGCGCCCACATGAACCCGTAATAGGCCCGCAGATTGGCGAATTTCTCCGGGCCATCCCCCGGCATCTTCTCCAGCATGCTGCCCTTGCCATGCACCACCTCGTCATGACTGATCGGCAGGATGTAATTCTCCGACCACGCGTAATGCAGCCCGAATGTCATCTGGTGGTGGTGATACTGCCGATAGATCGGGTCCTTCTGCATGTAGGACAGGGTGTCGTTCATCCAGCCCATGTTCCACTTGAAGCCAAAGCCAAGGCCCCCGTGATCCACAGGCCGCGACACGCCGGGGAAGGCCGTGCTTTCCTCGGCCACCGTCATCACCCCCGGCACTTCGCCATAGACGGTGACATTCATCCGCCGCAGCAGCGCCGCCGCCTCGTAATTCTCGCGCCCGCCATCCTTGTTGGGGATCCACTCGCCCTCTTTCCGCGAATAGTCGCGATAGAGCATGGAGGCCACGGCATCCACCCGCAGCCCGTCCACATGATACTCTTCCAGCCAATACAGCGCGTTGGAGACAAGGTAATTCGCCACCTCCACCCGCCCGTAATTGTAGATCAGAGTGTTCCAATCCTGATGGAACCCCTCGCGCGGGTCGGCATGTTCATAAAGCGCGGTGCCGTCAAACCGGCCAAGCCCGTGCGGATCGGTCGGGAAATGCCCCGGCACCCAATCCAGCAGAACCCCCAAGCCCCGCCGATGCGCCGCATCCACCAGCGCGCGGAACTCGCCCGGCGTGCCATGGCGGATCGTGGGTGCAAACATCCCCACCGGCTGATAGCCCCAGCTGCCGTCAAAGGGATATTCGCTGACGGGCATCAGCTCGATATGGGTGAACCCCATATCGGCAACGTACTCGACCAACTGCTCGGCCAGTTCCAGATAGGACAGCATCCGGTCCCCCGGCGCGCGCCGCCACGATCCCAGATGCACCTCATAAACGGATATGGGCGCGTCGATGGAATGGCGCGCCGCCCGCGATGCCATCCAGTCCGCATCGTCGAACCCGCCGCCGATCCGCCGCACCACCGATGCATTCGCGGGCGGATGTTCCGATCCGAAGCCAACGGGATCGGCCTTCAGCGGCCCGACATAGCCATGCTGGCCGCGGATTTCATATTTGTAGGTCGCCCCCTCACCCAGACCGGGGATGAAGGTCTCCCACACGCCCGTGGCACCCCGCCGCCGCATCGGATGGCGCCGCCCGTCCCAGATGTTGAAATCGCCCACCACGCTGACACGCTCGGCATTGGGCGCCCAGACGGCGAAATGCGTGCCCTCCACGCCTTCATGGGTGATCACATGCGCGCCCAGCACCTGCCACAGCCGCTTATGCGTGCCTTCCCCCAGCAGATATTCGTCCATCTCGCCCAGCACGGGGCCAAAGCGGAAGGGATCATCGAATTCCCACACCGCGCCTTGGCCTTCGGCGCGCAGGCGATAGTCGGCCCGTCGCGGCAGGGCGGCACAGAACACCCCCTCGCAGCCGGGAATGGCCTCCGCCGCGATGGCCTTGCCCGCCTTGCCGGTCAGCACCGCCAGCCGCTCTGCCCCCGGCACAAAGGCCGTCACCACCCAGACACCGCCCCGCTTGTGCAAACCCAGCACCGAGAACGGATCGCCATGCCGCCCTTCCATGATGGCCCGCGCCGCGCCGTGATCAATCAGCTCTGCGGTCATGGCTGCCCCCCTCCCAAAAGGCGCCACCCCGGCCCGTCACAGGGCCGAAGTGACCCCCCATATGTCATCCATGTAGCTGCGGATCGTCCGGTCCGATGAAAAGAAGCCCGACCGCGCCGTGTTCATCGCCGCCATGCCCAGCCAGCGGTCGCGATCGGCATAGGCGCGGTCCACCTCGCCTTGCGCGGCGTGGAAGGCATCAAAGTCCGACGCCACGAGGAAATAGTCATGATGCCAGACCCGGTGCACCAACCCATGATAGCGGTCCGGCTGCCCGGGCGAAAAGCGCCCTTCCGCGATCATCTGCAGCACATCCTGCAAGGGCTGGCTCGCCTCGATGGCCTTGCGCGCATGTTCGGGGTCCTCGCGGCGGCGCATCACCTCTTCCGCCGTCAGCCCGAACAGGAAGAAGTTCTCCGCCCCCACCTCCTGCAGGATCTCCACATTGGCCCCGTCCAGCGTGCCGATGGTGGGCGCGCCGTTCATCATGAACTTCATGTTGCCCGTGCCGCTGGCCTCCTTGCCCGCGGTCGAGATCTGCTCCGACAGGTCCGCCGCCGGCACCAGCCGCTCGGCCATGCTGACGTTATAGTTGGGCGGATAGATCACCTTCAGCAGATCGCCCGTCACCGGATCGTTGTTGATCACGGCCGCCACATCGTTGATCAGATGGATGATCTCCTTGGCCACCGCATAGCCCGGCGCCGACTTGCCGCCAAAGATCTTCACCCGCGGCACCCAAGGCCCCTTGGGATTGCCGCGGATCTTGTTCCAATGCGCGATCGTCTCAAGGATGTTCAGAAGCTGCCGCTTGTATTCGTGGATGCGCTTGATCTGCACGTCAAACAGCGCATCGGGCGATACCTTCACCCCACATTCCGCCGCGATCCAGTTCGACAGCGCCACCTTGTTGGCCCGCTTCGCCGCGCCAAACGCCTCGCGGAAGGGTCGGCTTCCCACATGCGGCTCCAGCCCGCGCAGACGGTCCAGATCGGCCTCCCAGCCCTCGCCGATCGTGTCGGTGATCAGCGTGGCCAAGGGGCGGTTCGCCATCTTCAGCCAGCGCCGCGGCGTCACGCCATTGGTCTGGTTGATGATCCGCCCGGGATGCAGACGCTCCAGTTCGGGAAACAGGTTCTTCTTCACAAGGTCGGAATGCAGCGCAGAGACGCCATTCACCTTATGCGCCATGATGAAGGCGAGTTCGCCCATCCGCACCTCGTGATGCTTCACGATCCCCACATAATGGGGCCGCGACGGATAGGTGCGGCGGTGCCAGCTGTCGATCCGCTCCACGATCTGCATGTGGCGCGGCAGCACATTGCCGAATGTAAACGTCGCCCAGCGCTCCAGCGCCTCGGGCAGCAGCGTGTGGTTGGTATAGCCCAGACAGCCCCGCGCCGTCTCCAGCGCCTCGTCAAAAGCCATGCCATGCTCATCCACCAGCAGGCGGATCAGCTCCGGCCCGGCAATCGCCGGGTGGGTGTCGTTCATCTGGATCGCCACATGCTTGGGCAGCGCGCGCAGATCGTCATGCTTGGCAAGGTAACGCCGCAGAATGTCCTGCAACGCGGCCGAGGTCAGGAAAAACTCCTGCTTCAGCCGCAACTCCTTGCCCTGATAGGTGGTGTCATCGGGATAGAGCACGCGGCTCAGCGTCCGCGCCAGCGCCTCGGGCTCCGCCGCCGCCGCATAATCGCCCCGGTTGAACCGCTCCAGATCGAACAGCGTCGTGGGCTTCGCCGCCCAGAGGCGCAGCGTATTGGCCCATTTGCCCTGCCAGCCGATCACCGGCGTGTCATGCGCCTCAGCCCGCACGGTTTCGCCGGGCACCCAGACCTCGCGCCCGTCGCGCGTCTCGACATGCCCCTTGAACGGGATGGTATAGGCGCTCTCCGGCCGCGCGAATTCCCACGGATGGGCCTGGTTCAGCCAGTCCTCTGGCGTTTCCACCTGCTGGCCGCCCTCGAACCGCTGCCGGAACAGCCCATGCTCATAGCGGATGCCATAGCCATAGGCCGGACAGCCCAGCGTCGCCATGCTTTCCATGAAACAGGCCGCCAGCCGCCCCAGCCCGCCATTGCCCAGCGCGGCGTCGGGCTCATCCTCGACGATGGCCCGGAAATCCTGCCCAAAGCCCGCCATCGCCTCCACCGCGATGTCGCGCAGGCCAAGGTTCGTCGTGGCATCCTCCAAGAGCCGCCCGATCAGGAATTCCATCGACAGGTAATAGACGCGCTTGCGATCCTCGGCCCAGGTGCGGCGGGTCGAGGCAAACCAAGGCTCCACGATCCGGTCACGGATCGCAAAGGACAGCGCCATCCGCCAGTCATAGATGCTGGCATTGGGCGCGTCCTTGCCCAGCGTGAAGGTCAGATGCCGCGCGATATCGGCTTGCAGCAGGTTCGGGGTCAGGCTCAGATCGTTCACGTCACTCTATCCGCATGATGCCACCACGCAGCCAACCCTAAGCGGCCCCGATGCGCCGTCAAGCGACACGCGCCAGACAGGCCAAGCCGGTTCCGGGCAGAGCAGCCCTCAAACCGCTTTAAATGTTATCGCAAACAGGCGCAACAAACTTGTGATCAAGCACGCCTCGCATCTGCGCTCTGCCCGGCCCGCCCGCACCCAAAGCGCTTTGACGATTCGACAGAACTTTCATCACGAACAGGCGGTTTGCCTGCCACGCCCCGCCATGCGACCACGCCCAAAGCGGCGGCGCGGAATTCATTCATCTGATCTAGATCATGTCACACATGCCGAGCCTTGCATAATTCTTTGGCGACAAGACCCGATCCCCCCGCCCGGAGACCCAGCATGAGACTCACGATCCGCACCGATCTCGCCATGCGCACGCTGATGTTCTGCGCCGTGAACCCCGGCCGCACGGTGCGCAAATCCGACGTGGCCGCCGCCTGCCACGCCTCGGAAAACCACCTCGCGCAGGTGATCCACCTCCTGTCGCAAAAGCGCTTCCTCACCACCCTGCGCGGCAGGTCGGGCGGGTTGCGGCTCGCCCGACCGCCCGAGGCGATCAGCGTGGGCGCGGTCTTTCGCGAATTCGAGGCCGTCCTGCCCTTCACCGACTGCTTCGCCGGCACCGAAACGGACTGCCCGCTTCTGGTCTGCTGCCGCCTGCAATGCACCCTGAACCAGGCCTTGGCGGCCTTCTACGCCGAACTCGATCGCGTCACGCTGGCCGATATGGTCCGACAGAACACCCCGCTCCACAGCCTGCTTCAGGTCGCCTGACGGCAAGACGCGCAGCCTGCCCCTACCCGCCCCTCTATCCCCCCCAGGTGCGGCGCAGCACGGACAGCCAGTTGTCCCAGGCCATCTTGCGGATCAGGCCCGCATCGTAACCATGCGCCCGCAGGGCCGCGATCAGCCGGGGCAGACCGGCCACATCGCCGATGCCCTGCGGCACGGTCGCCCCGTCGAAATCCGACCCAAAGCCCACATGATCCTCCCCCAGCCGCCCGATCAGATGATCGAGGTGTCGCAGCACCGGTTCCCACCCCATCGCCGGATCGCGCCGCCCGTCGGGGCGCAGGAAAACGGTGGCGAAGTTCAGCCCCACCAACCCCCCGCTTTCACGGATCGCGTCCAACTGGCGGTCCGTCAGGTTGCGCGTGGAGGGCGTCACCGCATGGGCATTGGAATGGCTGGCCACCAGCGGCGCATCACTGATCCGCGCCACATCGTCAAAGCCCTTGGCGTTCAGATGGCTCAGATCCACCAGGATCCGCAGCGCATTGCAGGTGGCGATCAGCCGCTTGCCCGCCTCGGTCAGCCCCGGCCCGGTATCGGGATCACCCGGAAAGCGGAACGGCACACCATGGCCAAAGGCCGTGGGTCGGCTCCAGACCGGCCCCAGCGACCGCAGGCCCATGGCGTGAAAGGCGTGCAGCGCGTCGCAGGCCGGATCAATCGCCTCGGCCCCCTCCATATGCATCACGCCCGCGATCACGCCTTCGGCCCGCGCGGCCTCGATCTCGGCGGCGCTCCGGCACAGCCGGAACGCCCCGCCGGATGCCCGCGCCATCCACATCAGATGCCCCGCCTGTTCCAGCGCCACAACCTGACTGGGGCCCAGCGCCAATTGCCCCGGCAACTCCACCGCATAGGGCGGGCGGTCCATCAGCGCGTCGATGGCATCGACATCGGCATCGGCCGTGCTGGGCGTCGGCACATAGATCGCGAACAGCCCGCCCGCAAAGCCCCCCGCCCGCATCCGTGGCAGGTCCAGATGACCCCTGCCCTCGCCCGTCAGCCAGATCGCCTCGCGCGCCTCGGGCGCCATCAGCAGACGGTAGAGAATGTCGTTATGGCCATCAAAAACCGGGACCGTATCGTTCATGCAAAGCCTCCGCAGCGCGGCCCCCACCCTTGCACGGCGCTCCGTCAGGGTGAACCCCCGCCGTTGCCGCCTTCAACAGCAGGGCGGCCCGGCCAGTCCCGTCAGGATCGGGCAATCGGGCCGCGCATCGCCCGCGCAGCTTTCGACCAGCGCGCGCAGCGTGGCCTGCATGGCCCGCAATTCCGCGATCTTGCGCTCCATCTCGTCCAGATGCGCCTCGGCCAGCGCCTTCACATCCGCGCTGGCCCGGTCGCGATCCTCATAAAGCGCAAGCAGCTTGCGACATTCCTCGATGGTAAAACCCAAGCCCCGCGCCCGCGCCAGAAAGGCCAGCTTGTGCAGATCGCTGTCCCGAAACGCGCGATAGCCATTCGCCCCCCGCAAGGGCCGGATCAGCCCGATCTCTTCGTAATAGCGGATCGTCTTGGCAGGCAGCCCCGACCGTGCGGCCACATCCTTGATGTTCATGCCGCCCCCTCCCCCGACCGCACCCCCCGGATACCCCGCAACCGCAGCGCATTGCCCAGAACAAAGACCGATGACAGCGCCATCGCCCCCGCCGCCAGCATGGGCGAAAGGGCAGGCCCGCCAAACGGCACCAGCACCCCCGCCGCCACCGGGATCAGCGCGACATTGTAGCCGAAGGCCCAGATCAGGTTCTGCCGGATGTTGCGCATCGTGGCGCGCGCCACATCCAGCGCATCCACCACCGCGAGCGGATCGCCCGACATCAGCACCACATCCCCCGCCTCAATCGCCACATCCGTCCCCGTCCCCATCGCCAGCCCCACCTCCGCCGCCGCCAGCGCGGGCGCATCATTGATGCCGTCCCCCACAAAGGCCACGCCCGCCCCGAAACCCCGCACCGCATCCGCCTTGCCCGCGGGCAGGACGCCCGCCTGCACCTCCGTCACGCTCAGACGCGCCGCGATGGCCCCGGCCGTCGCGGCATTGTCCCCCGTCACCATCGCCACGCGCACGCCCCGCCGCGCCAGCGCCCGCAGCGCCGCCGCCGCCCCGGGCTTCACGGGATCGGCCACCGCAATCAGGCCGCGCGCCACGCGGCCCTCCCCCACGAACAACAGCCCCTTGCCTTCCGCCGCCCATCCCGCCGCCGCCTGCGCCAGAGGCTCCGGCATCTCGGCAAACATCCGCGCCGATCCCACCGCCACTTCTGCGCCCGCCACCCGCGCCCGCGCGCCCTGCCCCGGCACCGCCTCGAATGCCTCCGCCCCCGGCACCACCACCCCGCGCGCCGCCGCATGGGCCAGCACGGCCCCCGCCAGCGGATGCTCCGACCCCGCCTCCACCGCCGCCGCCTGCGCCAGCGCCGCATTATCCCCGATCATGTCCGTCACCACCGGGCGCCCCATGGTCAGCGTCCCGGTCTTGTCAAAGGCCACGGTCCGCACCTCGGCCAGCCGCTGCAACGCCTCGCCCCGCCGGAACAGAACCCCCAGTTCCGCCGCCCGGCCCGTACCCACAAGGATCGACACCGGCGTCGCCAAACCCATGGCGCAGGGGCAGGCGATGATCAGAACCGACACCGCCGCAACAATGGCCTGCGCCACGCCCTGCCCCGCCATCAGCCACCCCGCACAGGCCAGCGCCGCCACCGCCATCACCCCCGGCACGAACCACAGCGTCACCCGGTCCACCAGTGCCTGCACCGGCAGTTTGGACCCCTGCGCCTCTTCCACAAGCGCCACGATCCGCGCCAGCACCGTGGCCGCGCCCACCTGCCGCACCTCCACCACCAGCGCGCCCGTGCCGTTGATCGTGCCGCCCGTCACCGCATCCCCGGCGGCCTTGGCCACCGGCAGCGGCTCGCCCGTCAGCATCGCCTCATCCACGGCAGATGCCCCACTGACCACCACGCCATCCACCGCCACCCGCTCGCCCGGCCGCACCAGCACGCGCATCCCCGGCACAAGTGACGCGACCGGCACCTCCGTCCCGTCCTCCAGCCGCGCCACCTTTGGCTGCATCCCCACCAGCCGCGCAATCGCCGCCCCGGCCCGCCCGCGCGCCCGCGCCTCCAGCACCCGGCCCAGCAGAACCAGCACCACGATCACCGCCGCCGCCTCGAAATAGACCGCCCGCGCCGCCTCTGGCACAAGGCCCGGCGCAAAAGTCACCAGCGTTGAATAGGCCCAAGCCGCCCCGGTCCCCAGGGCAACCAGCGCGTTCATGTCCGGCGCCCCCCGCAACAGCGCGGGCCACCCCCGCCGCTGAAAGCGCCAGCCCGGCCCCAAAAGGACCAGCGTCACCAGCACGAACTGCGCCACCCACAGCGCCTGCATCCCCAACAGCCCCATCAGCCAGTGATGGAACGGCGCGAACAGATGCCCGCCCATCTCCACCACCACCACAGGCAGGGTCAGCGCCGCCGCCACCCCGGCATCGCGCACCAGCGCCCGCCCCTCCTCCGGGCCCCCGTCCCGGCGTGCCGCCGCGCCCTCCTCGGCCGGGCGCGCGGCATAGCCCGCCCGCGTCACCGCCGCCGCCAGAAACTCGGCCCCGGCCCCGCCCTCCCACAGCGTCACCGTGGCCCGCCGCAGGGCAAGGTTGGCCACCACCGCGCGCACCCCGGGCTGGGCGCGCAGCACCCGCTCCACCCGCCCGGTGCAGGCCGCGCAGGTCATCCCCTCCACCTCCAGCACGACCGTCGCCTCCCGCGCCGGATAGCCCGCCCGCGCCAGCGCCGCCGCCAGCGCCGCGGGGTCCGCCGGGGCGCGATAGGCCACATCCGCCGTCTCGGTCGTCAGGTTGACCACCGCCCGCGTCACCCCCGCCTGCGCCCGCAGCACCCGCTCGGCCCGCAAGACGCATGAGGCGCAGGTCATCCCGTCCAGCCGGAAACGCACGGCCCTGTCCCGCCCGTCCGGGCCGGGCACAGGGATCGCAAGGGAAGGGGTTGAAACAGCGGCGTCGGTCATGGGAAAACTCCTTCCGCCCCATCACATAATCCTTCCCGTAATGGGAAGGTCAACCCCGCAGGGGCGACAATCCGCCCCGGCGTTTTCCGCCGCGCCCCCTTGACCTTCCCGCCACGGGAACCCCCAGATAGGGGCAGATCAACCCCAAGGGCCATGCCGATGACCACACTCTCCATCCCCGACATGACCTGTGGCCATTGCAAGGCCTCGGTCGAACAGGCGCTGGGCCGCGTCGCCGATGCGGGGGAAATCCGCATCGATCTCGCCGCCCGCACCGCCACTGCCAGCGGCCCGGCCAGCGCCGAATCCCTCATCCGCGCGCTGGATGAGGTGGGCTTCCCCGCCACCCCCCTGCGCTGATCGCGCAAGCGTGCACGCCCCGAACGCCCCCACAATCCCCTGAACCTGTTGCAAATGTCGCACAGACCGGGCGAGGCGTCGCAAAATCGTCATGCTTGCGTCTTGCCGCCGCCCTTCCCCCAACGCACATCACAGGGTAAGGAAGCGCCACAACGCCGGAGCGAGCAGGAAAAATGGCCAAGAAACCCGCAAACCCCTCACAGCAGCAGGGCGGCAGCAACACGCCGTCGCAGCAGCAGGATCAATCGCAGGGCACGACCCAGCAGCAAGGGTCCACCCCGATCTTCCGCGACTGGGCGTCGATCTGAACCCAAGCAGACCGCGTCAGACGCTTTTCTCGCACAGGGTCAGCCGCTAGGCTGGCCCTGTTTTCTTTTGCGCATGGCCCAGATGCCCACACCCGTCTCCTCCATCCCCAATCTCGGCCCGGCGACCGAGGCCGCCTTCGCCAAGGCGGGCGTCCATTCCGCCGAAGACCTGCGCGCCATGGGCCCCGATGAAGGCTATCGTCGCCTGCTTGCCTCTGGCGTGGCGCCGCATTTCATTGGCTACTATGTGCTGGTGATGGGCCTGCAGGGCCGCCCCTGGAACGACTGCCAGGGCGAAGAGAAGGCCGCGCTGCGCCGCCGCTTCGATGCGCTGAAGGCCGAGATGAAAGGAAAGGGCCGCTCCGAACTCGAAGCGGCCCTCGATATGCTGGGCGTCGTGGAACGGCGCCGCTGAAGCCCGGCCTTAGCCGACCAGTTCCAGACCCGAGAAGAAGAAGGAAATCTCGCGGGCGGCCGAGGTCTCGCTGTCCGACCCGTGGACCGAGTTTTCGCCGACCGACAGGGCAAACTCCTTGCGGATGGTGCCATCGGCCGCATTGGCCGGGTTGGTCGCGCCCATCACTTCGCGGTTCTTCAGAATGGCGCCTTCGCCTTCCAGAACCTGCACCACCACCGGCTCCGATGCCATGAACTCGCACAGCTCGCCATAAAAGCCGCGCTCCTTGTGCTCGGCATAGAACTGCCCGGCCTGCGCCATGGTCAGGTGGATGCGCTTCTGCGCAACGATGCGCAGGCCCGCTTCTTCGAACTTGGCGTTGATCTTGCCGGTCAGGTTGCGCTTGGTCGCATCGGGTTTGATGATCGACAGCGTGCGTTCGATGGCCATGGGTGGCGTCTCCGTATTTGGGGCGCGCGGGGGGATCCCGGCGCCGGAATTCATGTGCGGCGCACCTAGCATGGGCCTGTAACAATGAAAAGCCGCCCCCGGACCGGAACCTCGCCAAAGCGTAAATCCCCCGCGCGCCGCGTGCATACGCTTTGCTGCACTACGATGCTGCACGCCGTGCTGAACACCGGCCCCCACCGTTGCAATTGACGCCGCGCCCCCCATAGGGCAAGCCCTGATCCCATGTTACGCATCGACGCCATCACCTATTCCGTCGAAGGCCGCCCCCTGTTCGAGGGCGCCTCCGCCACCATTCCCACCGGCCACAAGGTCGGCCTCGTGGGCCGCAATGGCGCGGGAAAAACCACGCTTTTCAGGCTGATACGCGGCGAACTTGCGCTTGAAGGCGGGTCCATCTCCCTGCCCGCCCGCGCCCGCATCGGCGGTGTGGCGCAAGAGGTGCCGTCGTCGGAAACCTCGCTTCTCGACACCGTGCTCGCCGCCGATACCGAACGCGCGGCCCTGCTGGCCGAATCCCAAACCGCCACCGACCCCCACCGCATCGCCGAAATTCAGGCCCGCCTCGCCGATATCGACGCCTGGTCCGCCGAGGGCCGGGCCTCCAGTATTCTCAAGGGGTTAGGCTTCGATGCTGAACAGCAACTGATGCCCTGCTCCGGCTTTTCCGGCGGCTGGCGGATGCGCGTGGCGCTGGCGGGCGTGCTGTTTTCCCAGCCCGATCTCCTGCTGCTCGACGAACCGACCAACTACCTCGATCTCGAAGGCGCCCTCTGGCTTGAGGCGTATTTGCAAAAATACCCCCATACCGTGCTGATCATCAGCCACGACCGGGGCCTTCTGAACCGCGCCGTGCAGGGGATCCTGCATCTGGATCAGCGGAAATTGACATATTGGACAGGGCCTTACGACCAGTTCGCCCGCCAGATGGCCGAACGCCGCGCCGTCCTGCAGGCCGAGGCGAAAAAGCAAGAGGCCCGCCGCGCGCATCTGCAATCCTTCGTTGACCGGTTCAAGGCAAAAGCATCCAAGGCCGTGCAGGCGCAAAGCCGGGTGAAGATGCTGGAAAAGATGACGCCGATCACACCGCCGGAAGAGGCAAAGCGCGTCGTCTTCACCTTTCCCGCGCCCGAAGAACTCTCGCCCCCCATCATAAACCTCGAAGGCGCGGCCGTGGGCTATGGCGGCCCGCCGGTGCTGCGCAAGCTTTCCTTAAGGATTGACCAGGACGACCGCATCGCCCTCCTCGGGCGGAATGGCGAAGGGAAATCCACGCTTTCCAAACTCTTGGCGGGCAAACTTCAAGCGGCAGAGGGGCGCATCACCCGCTCGTCCAAGCTGCGGATCGGCTATTTCGCCCAACATCAGGTCGATGAATTGCACATCGACGAAACGCCGCTGCAACATATTCAACGCCTGCGCCCCGATGAAGGCCAGCCCCGCCTGCGCGCCCGGCTTGCGGGCTTCGGCCTGATGGCTGATCAGGCCGATACCGTGGTGGGCCGCCTCTCGGGCGGGCAGAAGGCGCGGCTGTCGCTCCTGCTCGCCACGATCGACGCGCCGCACCTTCTGATCCTCGACGAACCGACCAACCACCTCGACATGGAAAGCCGCGAGGCGCTGGTCGAGGCGCTGACCGAATATCCCGGCGCGGTGATCCTTGTCAGCCACGACATGCACCTGCTGTCGCTGGTGGCCGATCGGCTCTGGCTGGTCAAGGGCGGGGCCGTCGCGCCTTACATCGATGATCTGGAAGCCTATCGCCGGATGCTGCTGGCCGGCGATGACGACGTGAAGATCTCCGCAAAACCCGTTGATAAACCGAAGAAAGCCAGCCGAGACGAAATCCTCGCCCTGCGCGCCGAGGTGCGCAAATGCGAAGACCGCCTCGCCAAGATCAACGACATGCGCGACAAGCTGGCCACCAAACTGGCCGACCCAGACCTGTACGAGGCCGCGCGGATCGGCGAGCTGGAAACCTGGAACCGGAAATACGCAGAGGTGATGGAGGCGCTGGATCGCGCCGAGGCGCTGTGGCTCGCCGCGCAGGAAAAGCTCGATCAGGCCGAGGCGGCATGACCCATGCCTATGCCGTGGACCTATCGCCAGGCGACGCGCGAATGGCAGGCCTTTCTGGCGGATGCAAAAGACGCGATGGACACGCCCACCGACAACACAACCTTCACCGCAGTGGAAGGTGTGCTGCGGGCGTTCCGGCGGCGGTTGACGCCTCAGCAGGCGATTGATTTCGCACAGATTCTGCCTTCGGTCCTGCGTGCGCTTTTCGTGGCCGACTGGAACCTGTCCGATCCGGTCATCCCACCCGGCACCCGTGCCGACTGGACGGCCGAAGCCCGCGCCCTGCGCCGCCACCACAATGTCACGCCCGAAAACTGCGTGGCCGCCACCGCCTGTGCCCTGCGCCGCGCCGTCCTGCGCGAAGACCTTGACCGGGTCCTGTCAAGGCTGCCCCCGTTCGCGGCCGATTTCTGGTCCACCCCGGGGATCGACCCCGCCACCCTCGGCCCACGGATCGTCTGATCGCGCCGCTTGCCTGCCCGCCCCATCCGCCTCTAGGCTGCACCGAACCGGAGGTCACCCTTGCCCGAAGCCGCTTTCCTGATCACCGCCTTCGCCACGCTCTTCGTGGTCATCGACCCGCCCGGTCTGGTGCCCCTGTTCATCGCCCTGACCCAAGGCGCGGACGCGGCGCATCGCCGCCGCCTTGCCCGTCGGGCCTGCCTGATCGCGGGTTTTCTGCTGCTGCTCTTCGGGCTGGCGGGCGAGTCGATCCTTGCCTTCGTCGGCATCTCCATGCCCGCCTTCCGCATCGCGGGCGGGATCCTTCTGTTCCTGACCGCGCTCGACATGCTGTTCGAACGCCGCACCAAGCGGCGCGAGGATCAGAAAACCGACCCCGACCATGATCCTTCCGTCTTCCCGCTGGCGACGCCGCTGATCGCGGGGCCGGGGGCGATTGCGACCATGATCCTGCTGGTGGGCGAGGCGCCGGGATGGCCCGGCACCTTTGCCGTGCTGGCGCTGATGGTGCTGGTGCTGTTGACCACCTTTCTGTTCCTCCTGGCGTCACCACCGCTGGAGCGGCTCTTGGGCCGCACGGGCACCATCGTGATCACGCGCCTGCTGGGGATGCTGCTGGCCGCGCTGTCGGTGCAATTCGTGATCGACGGGGTCAAGGGTACCGGTCTGATCGGCTGACCCTTCCCTTCACCGTCCTGCCCCCCCATATCGGCAGGAAATCACCGGATCGCGCGCATGGATTCTGACAGTATCGCCCGTCTTTTCTACCTTCTTCTGCTGCTGGTCGCAGTCGGGGGCTGGGTGCTTGTCGAATATCGCAAACGCATGGGCGAAGCGCTGCGCACCGCCGCCGCATGGGGCCTGATCTTCATCGGCGTGATGGCGGGCTATGGTCTGTGGAACGACCTGCGCAGCGATATCGCGCCCCGGCAGATGATTTCGGACGCCGGCGCGATCGAGGTGCCGCGCGCCGAAGACGGGCATTACTACCTGACGCTTGAGGTAAACGGCACGCCCGTGCAGTTCCTCGCAGATACCGGGGCCACCAACATGGTGCTGTCGGATCGTGATGCCCGCCGCGTGGGAATTGATCCTGCGGAACTGATGTATCTGGGCACAGCGCAGACCGCCAACGGAACCGTCCGCACAGCACGGGTTGAACTGCCCAGCGTCACCCTCGGCCCCCATACCGACGCCAATTTTCCGGCTTGGGTGAACCAGGGCGAGATGACGGATTCGCTTCTGGGCATGGACTATCTGTCGCTCTACCGGGTGGAGATCGCGGGCGACCGCATGATCCTGCGCCGCTAGCGCCAGCCGCTCAGGCCGCGCCGGGCTTTTCGGCCTTCTTCTCCCAGCGCCCGCTTTCTTCTGACCAGTATTGCGCCGCCAGCCCTGCCTCTGTCAGCGCCTTCCATTTCTGCCGCGCCGCCGACAGCTGCCCCCCGTCATTGCCGTCGAAAAGCAGCCACACCCGTTCCAAGGGCCGCGCCTCGGCGGGGCCTGTCGCCGCCCCGTCAATCAGGAACAGCCCCTGCGCGCCGTTTGTGATGGCCCCCTGCCCGATCAGAACCGGCTGGTCGGCGTCATGCGGCCCGCCCTCCATCCCATGGGGCAGAAAGGGCAGGCTTTCCAGCGTCCAGAGCCGCGTATCCAGCGCCTCAAGCGCCGCGCGGTCCCCCCCGCGCAGCATGACGCGCCAGCCTTGCGCCACCGCCCGGGGCAGCAGCATCACAAGCGTCTCCTCAACCGAAGAGCGCGTCAGATGATAGAACATCACCACGCCCATGGCGGGGTCATTTCGCCTCGAACCTGTCGCGGATCAGGCGGTCCAGCGTCATCACGCCCCAACCCGTGGCCCCCTTTGGCGCCAGCGTGCTGTCGGATTTCAGAAGCGCCGTACCTGCAATGTCGAGATGGCACCACGGCATGTCGGGCTTCACGAAGCGCTGCAGGAACTGCGCCGCCGTGATCGCCCCGCCATCGCGCCCGCCCACATTCATCATGTCGGCGATCCGCGATTTCAGCTTGGCGTCATAGGCATCGCCCATGGGCATCCGCCACGCGCCCTCGCCCTCGGCCCTGGCGGCCTTCAGAAGGGCGTCGCACAGATCGTCATTGTTGGAAAAGACGCCCGTGTTTTCGTGCCCGAGCGCGATGATGATCGCCCCGGTCAGCGTGGCAAGGTCGATCATCCCCACCGGCTTGAACCGCTCCTGCGCGTACCACATCACATCGGCCAGAACGAGGCGGCCTTCGGCATCGGTGTTGATGACCTCGACCGTGTCGCCCTTCATCGTGCGCACCACATCACCCGGGCGCTGCGCGCGCCCGTCGGGCATGTTCTCGACCAGCCCGACCAGACCCACGACATTGGCGCGGGCCTTGCGCAGGGCGAGCGTGCGCATGACGCCCGCCACCACACCGGCCCCGCCCATATCCATCGTCATCTCTTCCATCCCGCCCGCCGGTTTGATCGAGATGCCGCCCGTATCGAACACCACGCCCTTGCCCACCAGCGCGAGCGGTGCCTCGCCCTTGGCCCCGCCATTCCATTGCATGACCACCACCTTGGACGGGCTTTCCGACCCCTGCCCGACGCCGAGAAGCGCCCCCATGCCAAGCTTGGTCAGCGCCTCTTCCTCAAGGATCTCGACATCAAGGCCAAGCTCCTGCATCGCGGCCAGCCGGGCGGCAAAATCATGCGTGGTCAGGATGTTGGCCGGTTCGTTCACCAGATCGCGGGTGAAGAACACGCCCTCCGCCACGGCGGCACCGGGCGCTGCGGCGGCGGCCACCGCTTCGGGATCGGACACCTGAAAGACGATCGGACCGGGGGCTTTGCGTTCGCCCGTCTTGTGCGCGGTGAATTCATAGGCCCGCATCGCCACGCCAAAGGCTATTTCCGCCGCCTGCGTCTGGCCTTCGGCCAGCACCGTGCAACCAGCGGGCGACAGCGCCCGCCCGATCACACCGCCCGCCTTGCGCGCGGCGGCCCGGTCCGCGCGGCGCGGCAGGCGCACGATCTGCAGCGCATCGGCCTGCAATCCCGAAGGCCAGGCCATTTCCACCGCCTCACCGGGTTTCAGCTTGTCGAAGGCCTCATGGTTCAACATCCGCCCCACCGCCCCGCGCGTCAGCCGATCCAGCCGCCGCAGGCCCGGGCTCATCGCGCCGGGGCCGCTGGCAAAGGCCACGATCCGCCCGGTGACGCGGGGCAAGGCCTCCAGATCGACGGGGCGGAACTGGATCGGAATGGGGTGGGTCATGGGTGAAGTCTCCGGCAGGATGCGGCGCCCGTGGGGGGCGCGCGCGATTATCGGCAAAACGCTACCTGTGCCGTCCGGGATTGACCAGATATGAGTTTTCCCCGCCGGGGAATTCCGATAGTTTCCGCCAAAGGAAAGAAACGAGGGGCATTGTCGGCGTGTCGAGATTCGACAGATATCTACTGTCGCAACTTGTTGCGCTGTTCGGCTTCTTTGCCCTAGTGCTTGTGTCTGTCTACTGGGTCAACCGGGCGGTGGGCCTGTTTGACCGGCTGCTGGGCGATGGACATTCCGCCCTGGTGTTTCTGGAATTCTCGCTGCTGATGCTGCCCAACGTGATCCGCCTTGTCCTGCCGATCGCGGCCTTTGCCGCGGCGGTCTATGCGACCAACCGGCTGACGCAGGAAAGCGAATTGGTGGTGATGCAGGCCACGGGTTTTTCGGCCTTTCGTCTGGCGCGGCCGGTGCTCTATTTCGGCGCGATTGTCACGCTGCTGCATCTGACGTTGATGAACGTGCTGGTGCCGTGGAGCACGGCCATGCTGTCGGCGCGTGAGGCGACGCTGTCCGAAAATGTGACCGCGCGCTATCTGAACGAAGGCCAGTTCATGCATCCCGCCACCGGCGTGACGCTCTACATCCGCGAGATCACCCAGACGGGCGAATTGCGCGACATCTTCCTGTCGGACGAACGCAGCACGACAGAGCGCACGACCTACACCGCGCGCCGGGCGCTGCTGGCGCGCGGCGAGAACGGGCCGACGCTGCTGATGTTTGACGGGATCGCGCAGACGCTGACGCGGGACGAGCGGCAAAACCTGTCGGTCACACGCTTTGCCGACGTGACCTACAACCTGTCTGGCATGCTGGCGGGCGACGAACGGACACTGACGCCCGCCGAACACCTGACGACACTGGAACTGATCACCACCGACCGCGCCGCGCTGCAGGCCTTGACCGGGGCCGAGCGGGTGACGATCCTGCAAGAAATCCACAGCCGCCTCGCCCAGCCCTTCCTCAGCGCGGCGGCGGCACTAGTGGGATTTGCTACCCTGCTTGTCGGTGCGTTCAGCCGGTTCGGATTGTGGCGGCAGATCCTCGGCGCGGTGGGGATCCTGATCTTCCTGCAACTGCTAAATACCACCGGATCGGCCGCGGCCCTGCGGGACGCACGGCTTTGGCCCGCCGTATACGCCGCACCGCTGGCAGGTTTCGCGATCGCGGCCCTGCTACTTTTTGTGGCGCAACGCCCGCGCCGGGTGCGGGGGGCGCTGGCATGACGCTCAGCCTTTACATCGCGCGCCGCTTCATGACGACCTTTCTGGTCGTCCTTGGCGTGTTCTTCGGCATCATGCTTCTGATCGACACGATTGATCAGCTGCGCCGCCTGACGCAAAGCGATGCGGGCCTCTTCGGAGCGCTGCACCTTGCCGCGCTGAATGTTCCCGAAAGCCTCTACCGCATCCTGCCGCTGATTGTTGTGCTGGCGGCGATCGCGCTGTTCATGGCGCTGGCCCGGTCGAGCGAGCTTGTAGTGGTGCGGGCGGCGGGCCGGTCTGGCCTGCGCTTCCTGATCGCGCCTGTGGTCACCGCGCTGATCTGCGGGCTGGTGGCGGTGGCGTTGGTCAACCCTTTCGTCGCCGCCACGATCAAGCGGCATGACAGCGTGCAGGCCGATATCGCGCGGGGCGGCGGCAGCGTGCTGTCGGTGTCCGAAAACGGGCTTTGGCTGCGGCAGGGCGATGGAAACGGCCAGACGGTGATTCAGGCTGCCCGCACCAATCAGGATGGGACGGAACTCTATGGCGTGAGCTTCCTGCTGCTCGATCCCGAAGGCCTTCCCTCTGCCCGGATCGAGGCGACGGTGGCGCGGCTCCAGCCGGGGGCGTGGGTTCTGGAAGGGGCAAAGCGCTGGGATCTGACCGCGCGCAATCCCGAACAGGCCTCTGAACGGCTGGCCGATGGCAGCACCCTGCCGTCGGACCTGACGCGGGAAGGCATCCGCGACAGTTTCGGATCGCCCTCTGCGATCCCCTTCTGGTCCCTGCCCGCCTATATCGCCGGGCTTGAACGCGCAGGCTTTTCGGCGCGGGCGCATCAGGTGTGGTTCCAGATGGAGCTTGCCCAGCCGCTGCTTCTGGCGGCCATGGTCTTGGTGGCGGCAGGCTTTACCATGCGCCATGCCCGCTTTGGCAAGACCGGGACGCTGGTCCTTTTTGCCGTTCTCAGCGGCTTTGCGATCTTTTTCCTGCGCAACTTCGCGCAAGTGCTGGGCGAGAACGGGCAGATCCCCGTGGCGCTGGCCGCTTGGGCCCCGCCCGTGGTCGCCACCATGATGGCGCTGGGTCTGCTGCTGCATCTGGAGGATGGCTGACATGGCGCGCGGTCCCGATTTCTGCCGCCGCAAGCCGCGCCGCTTTGGCGCGTTGCGCCCGCTGGCGCTGGCCCTTTCTGTTGCGGCTCTGCTGGCCTCCACCGCGCCGGGCGGTCTCCAGGCACAGGAAGCCGCCACCCTGATCGCCGACCGGCTGGAGATTGCGGGCGACCAGCGCCTGATCGCCGAAGGATCGGTTGAAGTGTTCTATCAGGGCCGCCGCATGACGGCGCAGCGGATCGTGTTCGATCAATCCAGCGATCAGTTGCGCATCGAAGGCCCGATCCGGCTGACCGATGAAGAAGGATCCACCGTGATCGTGGCGGCGCAGGCCGATCTTGCATCGGACCTGACCGAAGGCATCCTGCAAAGCGCGCGGGTGGTGCTGAACCAGCAATTGCAGATGGCCTCTGCGCAGATGGTGCGCAGCGAGGGGCGCTTTCTGCAACTGGACAACGCCGTTGCCTCAAGCTGCAGGATCTGCGCAGGCAGCAGCACCCCGCTGTGGGAGATCCGCGCCAAGCGCGTGCTGCACGATCAGGCGGAACAGCAGATCTACTTTGACCGCGCACAGCTTCGCTTTGGCGGTGTGCCGGTTCTCTACATTCCGCGCCTGCGCATCCCGGACCCGACGCTGGATCGCAGCAACGGCTTTCTGATGCCGAAGTTCACCAACCGCACCGACCTCGGCACCGGGATCACCCTGCCTTATTTCGTGACGCTCGGCCCGTCGCGCGATCTGACATTTTCACCCACCATCACCACCAACGGCGCGCGGTCGCTGGAAGTGCGGTATCGGCAGGCCTTCGAGACGGGCAGCATCGCGGTGACGGGCACGCTGTCCCGCGACAGGATCCAGCCCAATGACACGCGCGGTTATCTGGTGGCAGATGGCCTCTTCCGCCTGCCGCGTGGCTACAGGCTGGCCTTCCATGGCGAGGCGGTCAGCGAT
Source organism: Paragemmobacter ruber (assembly GCF_009908315.1). Lineage (GTDB taxonomy): Bacteria > Pseudomonadota > Alphaproteobacteria > Rhodobacterales > Rhodobacteraceae > Paragemmobacter > Paragemmobacter ruber. The sequence continues at coordinate 72,084 of NZ_JAAATW010000003.1, read as the reverse complement.
GACGCCTACCTGACCGATTACGGCATCAGCGACACCGACCGGTTGACCAACACCATTCAGGTGGATCGCGTGCGCCGCGATGAATATATCGCGGCCCGGATCATCAACTTCGACACGCTGCGCGCCGACGATTTCCCGTCTGCCACGCCCTATCTCGTCACCGATTCCACCTATGTGCAGCGCTTCCGCCTTGGCGCCCTGGGGGGTGAGGGTGCCTTCCGCTTTGGCAGCCACACCCATACGCGGCAATCGTCGAACCCGCTGGATGATCCCAATCCGCTGGAACCCGATGACATCGCCGAAGGGTCGGACATGCAGCGTCTGTCCTTTGGCGTGGATTGGCGCAAGGACTGGGTCACGCAGAACGGCATGGTTCTGGCCGCACTGGGCGAGGCGCGGCTTGATACCTTCAACATCACCGACGACGCCATCTATGGCGGGCGCGAGTCACGCCTTTATGGCGCGGGGGCGGTGGAACTGCGCTGGCCCCTAGTGCGCGCCGGGGCCGATGGTGTGGCGCAGGTGATCGAACCCGTAGCGCAGATCGTCTGGGCCGATGCCCAAGACGGGCTGATCCCGAACGAGGACAGCCGTCTGGTGGAATTCGATGAGGCGAACCTCTTCTCCCTCAACCGTTTTCCGGGCAATGACGCCGTGGAAACGGGCCTGCGCGCCAATCTGGGCGTAAGCTGGACGCGGATTGATCCGGCGGGCTGGTCGCTCGGGGTGACGGCGGGCCGGGTTTTCCGCGATGATCCCGTCGCTGGTTTCTCGGACGCCTCGGGCCTGTCGGGCAGCACGTCGGACTGGCTCTTGGCCGTGACGGCGGAAACATCGGGCGGCCTGAACCTTGCCGGGCGGATGATCGCCGACAACGATCTGTCTGTCACACGCGGCGAGGTTCTGGCGGAATATGCCACACCCGACCTCTGGCTGAACACGGGCTATATCTGGTCGATCGCCGATCTGGCGGAATCCCGGCCAAGCCGTGTGTCCGATCTTGTGGTGGGCGCCGGCTATCAGATCAGCCCGGGGTGGCAGGCCAAGGCTTCGGGCCGCTATGACTTTGAGGCCGACCAGTACAGCAGTGCCGACTTCGGCCTGACCTTCAAGAACGAGTGCATGCTGGTCGATCTTTCTCTCTCGCGTCGGTTCACGTCATCCACTACTGTGCGGCCAGGCACGACGGTCGATCTGTCGATCGAATTGCTGGGCTTTGGCGGCGGGACCGAGGCGGGACCGGCGCGCATGTGCAGGCGATGACAGTGCAAGGCAGGATACAGGATACGGGAATGACGGATCGTCCGCGGATCAAGACGGCGAAAGCGCTGAGGGCGGCGCTTCTGGGGGCTTCTCTGGTGATGGCGGGGGCGACGGTGGCCCCGGCGCAGGACGGCGGCCTGTTTGCGCCGCGCCTCATCATCAATGGTCAGACCGTCACGAATTTCGAGGTGGAGCAGCGGACGCTGATGCTGCGGGCCCTGCGCTCGCCCGGCGATCCGGAGAAGGAGGCGCTCGTCGCGCTGATGCGCGACAGGCTGGGCGCGCAGGCGGCCGAAGATCTGGGCATCACCGTGACCGCCGAACAGGTGACCGCCGGGATGGAGGAATTCGCCGCCCGCGCCAACCTGACCGCGGCACAGTTCACCGAAGCGCTGGGGCAAGAGGGTGTGGCCCCCGAAACCTTCCGCGACTTCGTGGCGAACGGCGTTCTGTGGCGCGAAGTGGTGCGTGCGCGGTTCGCCTCGCAGATCCGCATCACCGAGGCGCAGATCGACCGCGCGCTGGCGGAAAACGCCAAGACCCCGCAGGTGCAGGTCCTGTTGTCCGAACTGATCCTGCCGGTGCAGGGCGAAGACGTCTCACCGGTCCTCGATCAGGCCCGGGGGATCAAGGCGCAGACCACTTCCGAGGGCAGCTTTGCCGCTGCCGCGCGGGAGTTTTCGGCCTCGCCCTCGGCCCAGCGGGGGGGGCGGCTGGATTGGCTGCCCGTCACGAACCTTCCCCCCGCCATCGCGCAGAAGGTGCTGACCCTGTCGCCGGGCGAAGTGTCCGATCCGATCGTGGTGCCGCAGGCGGTGGTGCTGTTCCAGCTGAACGGTGTCAGCGATCAGGAAAGCGCCATGCCAGCGCAGGTCGAGGTGCAATATGCGCAATTCGCCCTGCCGCCGACGCTCGATCCGGCCGTGATCCGCCAGCAATCGGATGGTTGCGGTGATCTCTATCCGCTGGCCGCAGGTCTGCCGGCGGACCAGCTGCGCGTGACGACGCAGATGATGGGCGCGGTCCCGCAGGACATCGCGCTGGAACTGGCCAAGCTTGACCCGGGCGAAAGCGTGCTGCGCAACCGTGGCAGCTATAACGAGCTGTTGATGCTCTGCCTGCGGACGGGGATCCCCGAGGCCGCGCCCGAGGCCGCCGAGATCCCGGTGACGACCGTCGAAGGCGAAGAGGCCGAGGATCAGTCGCCCGTTGACCGGGAAGCGGTGCGCAACCAGCTTGGCAACCAGCAGCTGACCGCGATGGCCGAAGCCTTCATGGAAGAGCTGCGGTCGGAAGCGATCATCGAGGAACGGTGACCCCCCGCCCTGTCGCGCTGACCTGCGGCGATCCGGCCGGGATCGGCGCGGAGATCGCCGTAGAGGCCCGCGCAGTTCTGGGGGCGGAGGTGCCGTTCTTTTGGATCGGCGACCCGCGGCACCTGCCAGAGGGAACGGATCACAGCCTGATTGCGCACCCAACCGAGGCCGGGGAGGTGCGGGCGGCGTCGCTGCCCGTGCTGCCCCATGCCTTTCCCGCTCTTGCGCCCCCCGGCAGGCCTGTGCCGGCCAATGCCCAGGCCGTGATCGATGTGATCGCCCGCGCCGTGGCGCTCGTGCAGGACGGGGTGGCCAGCGCCGTCTGCACGCTGCCCATCAACAAGAAGGTGCTGAAGGATGGGGCCGGTTTCGCCTTTCCGGGGCATACCGAATATCTGGCGCATCTGGCCGGGGTGGAGCATGTGGTGATGATGCTGGCCTGCCCGGAGCTGCGGGTTGTGCCTACGACGATCCATATCCCCCTGTCGGAGGTTCCCGCCGCGCTGACCCCCGCCCTTCTGGAAGAGACGATCCGCATCACCGCAGCGGGCCTGCGCCGCGACTTTGGCCTTGCCAAGCCGCGCATCGTGGTGGCGGGGCTCAATCCCCATGCGGGGGAAGGTGGCGCCATGGGGCGGGAAGAGATCACCTGGATCGCCCCCCTGATCGCGCGCCTGACCGCCGAGGGGTTTGATCTGCGCGGACCCCTGCCCCCCGATACGATGTTCCACAGGGCCGCCCGCGCCCAATATGACGTGGCGATCTGCATGTATCACGATCAGGCACTGATCCCGATCAAGACGGTGGATTTCGACGGCGGGGTGAATGTGACGCTGGGTCTGCCCTTCATCCGCACCTCGCCCGATCACGGCACGGCCTATGACATCGCAGGGCGCGGGATGGCCAATGGCTCCAGCCTTTTGGCGGCGCTGCGGATGGCGCAAGAGATGGCAAGGGCGCGCGGGGTGTGACAGGCGGGACCGGGGGCCAGCCCCCGGACCCCCGGGGTATTTTTCGCCAAGATGAAGGGGCGGTTTCAGGGATGGCGACGATCGACGGGCTGCCACCGCTGCGCGAAGTGATCCGGGCGCATGAATTGGTGGCGAAGAAACAGTTGGGGCAGAATTTTCTGCTGGATCTGAACCTTACGGCCAAGATTGCCCGGCAGGCGGGGGATCTGTCGGCCTGCGACGTGCTGGAGGTCGGGCCCGGCCCCGGCGGATTGACGCGGGGTTTGCTGGCCGAAGGGGCGCGGCGGGTGCTGGCGGTAGAGAAGGATGCCCGCTGTTTGCCCGCGCTGGCCGAGGTGGCGGCGGCCTATCCCGGGCGGCTGGAGGTGATCAACGGCGATGCGCTGGAGGTGGACGCGCTGGCCCATCTGACTGCCCCCGTGCGGGTAGTGGCGAACCTGCCCTATAATGTGGGGACGGAGCTTCTGATCCGCTGGCTGACGCCGGCCATCTGGCCGCCATTCTGGGAGAGCCTGACGCTGATGTTCCAGAAGGAGGTGGCCGAGCGGATCGTGGCGAAGCCGCGGACGGATCACTACGGGCGCCTGGCGCTGTTGGTGCAATGGCGGGCAGAGGCACGGATCGTGATGCACCTGCCGCCGGAGGCCTTTACCCCCGCGCCCAAGGTCCATTCGGCGGTCGTCCACATCACGCGGCTGCCTGCGCCGCGTTTTCCTGCCGATGGCGCGGTGCTGAGCCGGATCACCGCGATGGCCTTCAACCAGCGGCGCAAGATGCTGCGATCATCGCTCAAGGGATTGGTAGCGGAGATCGAGGCCAAGCTGGAAGCCGCAGGCATCACGCCGACGCAGCGCGCCGAGGAAATCTCGCTCGAGCAGTTCTGCGCCTTGGCCCGGATCGTGGCCGGATAGGAAAAGGCCGGGGATAGACCCGGCCCTTTCGGCAGTTCGTTAACGAAAGGTTAACGCCTCACTCGGCGGCGGCGGCGGGGTCGGTTCCGGCTTTGTCAGCCTTGGCCGCCTTGGCGCTGTCATCCTTGGGCTTGCGCGGGGCGCGCGTTTTCTTTGGCGCATCCCCCTCGGCTGCAGGCGGGGCGGGCTGGCGCGGCGCCTTGGTGGCCACGGGCGCGGCCTCGGCCACAGCTTGTGCCACCGGCGCAGGGGTCACTGGGGAAGCGGCCGCCTCGCCGGGCGCCACGGCCGTGGCAGGCGTGGCGGCTGGCGCTGTGGTGGCAGGGTCGCGGCGGGTGTCACGATCCCGGTCGCGGTCGCGATCCCGGTCACGACGGAAATCGCCGCGCGCGTTGCGATCCTGCCGATCGTTCTGGCGATCGTTCTGCCTGTCATTCTGCCTGTCATTCTGGCGGTCATTCTGGCGGTCATTGGCACGATCGCCCCGCTCGTCCCGGCGGGATTGGAAGGGCCGGGCCTCGGGCGTTTCGACAAGGTTGGTATCGCCTCCCTCGCCCAGTTCGATCACCGGCGCCCCGGAGGCAGCTGCCTCTTCCGTGGCACGGTAGTCGCGATAGTCGCCCCGCTGTTCCTGCCGGTCGCGCCAAGGCTGATCCCGGTTGTCGCGGTCGCGGTCGCGGTTGCCGTTCTGCTGGCCACCACCCTGATAGGACGGGTTGCCGTTCTGGCCGCCGCCCTGCTGGTTGTTGTTCTGCTGGTTACGCTGACGCTCTTCCTGTTCGGCCGCCATCTCGCGCATCGCTTCGCCCAGCATACGGGTGTAATGCTCGGCGTGCTGAAGGAAGTTCTCGGCAGCGACCCGGTCATTGGACAACTGGGCATCCCGGGCGAGGAGCTGATACTTCTCGATGATCTGCTGCGGCGTGCCGCGCACCTTGCCTTCGGGACCGGAACTGTCGAAGACGCGGTTGATGATGTTGCCGAGGGTGCGCGGGCGGTTCGCCTTTGAGCGCGAGCGGGACTTGGAAGATCTCATCTTGTCCTTTGGTCCAGATGACCTGGTGTTCTGCGAACGCCCCTGAGACGGTCTTGCCCGGTTGGCAGGCGTCACGGTGCAGTTCAAACTGTCAGGCAGTTTCGGCGCGGGGGAGCCTGCGCCCTGCCCCATCACCTGCGTTTGAATAAGCATCCCGGCGCGACGAAGACAAGGGGATTCGCGCGAGCGCACGGTGAAGAGGCCCCAAAAGACACAGCGAAAAGGCGGAATGTGGCCGATTTCCCGCAGATCAGGGCGCGCGGCGTGCCGCGACCACGCGATCGCGACCATCCAGATCGCGCAGGATGCGCAGGTCAGTGAGGCCCGCGTCAGCAAAGAGCGCCATCACGTCGGCCGCCTGTGTGGGACCGATTTCCACCATCACCCGGCCAGCCGGTGCCAGATGGGCCATCACACCTTGCGCGATGGCGCGATAGGCGGCGAGCCCATCCCCACCCGGCGTGAGCGCCCGGCGCGGTTCATGGCCCAGTTCGGGGGCGAGTGCGGCCATCTCGGCCTCGGCGATGTAGGGCGGGTTCGACAGGATGAGATCGAATGTCCCGGACACGGCGGCGAACCAGTCGGACAGGCCGAAGGCGGCGCGGTCCGTCAGGCCCAGAGCGCGCGCATTTGCGGCGGCCACCTCCAGCGTCGCGGGATGGATATCCGTGCCCATCCCCGTGGCCGCGGGGCGGTCTGCAAGGCAGGACAGCAGGATGCAGCCCGTGCCGGTGCCAAGGTCCAGCACATGGGCGAAGGGTTCGGCCAGAGCGGAGCCGATCAGAAGCTCCGTCTCGGGCCGGGGATCGAGCGTGTCCGGTGTCACCCGGAACGTCCGGCCCCAGAACAGGCGCTGCCCGATGATGTGGCTGACGGGTTCGCGCCGGATGCGGCGGGCGATGGCCGCATCAAAGGCAAGGCGCGCCGAGTCGGACAAAGGATCGGCCAGATGTAGGGTGAGGCGGTCGGGCGCGAGGCCTGCGGCATGGGCCAGCAGGACGCGCGCATCGCGCGGTGCCTCTGGCACCCCCGCCGCGGACAGGCGCGGGATGGCGAGGCGCAGCGCATCGGCCGCCGTCATGCGCCCCCCCGTCATACGCCCCGCCGTCATCCTTCCATCTCGGCCAGTTTTTCGGCCTGATCATGAGCGACGAGTGCGCCGATCACCTCATCCAGATCGCCGCCCATGATCTGCGACAGGGCATAGAGCGTGAGGTTGATACGATGGTCGGTCATCCGGCCTTGCGGGAAATTGTAGGTGCGGATGCGTTCCGACCGGTCGCCCGAGCCGACCTGCGCCTTGCGGTCGGCGGCGCGGGCGCTGGCCTGACGTTCGCGCTCCATCTCATAGAGCCGCGCGCGCAGCACCTGCATGGCGATGGCGCGGTTCTGATGCTGGGACTTCTCGGACGAGGTGACGATGATGCCCGTGGGGATATGGGTGATGCGCACCGCCGAATCCGTGGTGTTGACATGCTGCCCGCCCGCGCCGCTGCTGCGCATCGTGTCGATGCGGATGTCGGAGGGGGGGATGTCGATATCCACCTCGGCCGCCTCGGGCAGGACGGCGACGGTGGCGGCAGAGGTGTGGATGCGGCCCCCGGCTTCGGTTTCTGGCACGCGCTGCACGCGGTGGACGCCGGATTCGAACTTGAGCTTGGCGAAGACGCCTTCGCCCTGCACATGGGCGGTCACCTCCTTGATCCCGCCCAGATCGGACAGCTGCTCTTCGAGGATGTCGAACCGCCAGCCCTGCCGTTCGGCATAGCGCTGGTACATCTTGAGCAAGTCGGCGGCGAAGAGGGCGGCTTCGTCGCCCCCCGTGCCGGGGCGGATTTCAAGGATGGCCGGGCGCGCATCGGCGGCATCCTTGGGCAGAAGCGCGATGCGCAGGGCCTGTTCGTAGCCGGGGATCAGGGCGCGCAGGCGGGGGATTTCATCTTCGGCCAGCGCGCGCATTTCGGGGTCGGCCAGCATCGCCTCGGCCTCGGCCAGATCGTCGAGCGCACGCCGATAGGCGGCGACCTGTTCGGCGACGGGGCGCAAGTCGCTGTATTCGCGGGAGATCCGGGCGATTTCGGCCGGTTCGGCGCCGGCGTTCAGGCGCGCCTCGAGATATTCGAAGCGTTGCGTGATCTGGGCGAGTTTGTCCAAAGGAACCATGCGGGTTCTGTGGCGCGTTAGGTGCTGCCGGTCAAGGGGTGGCAGACCCTGGGGCGCTGCCCCAGACCCCGGGGTATTTGGGCCAAGATGAAGCCATCAGAGCCGGGAGAGCCAGTCACGCAACCGGGCCGCGTTCACGCCCATGTCGCTGCTGCCGAAGCGCAGGCGGGCGTGGAGGGTCACAGTTGCGCCTGTGGCGGCGGGTCCGGCCTCGGCGGTGATGTAATCGGGAAAGCCCCAGAGGCGGGAGCGGGTGATCCAGGTGATCCGCCCTTCACCGGGCGATCCGGCAAGGCGCGTGGTGCGCGGGGTGGCCATGGCGATTTCGTCAAGCCGGGCAAGAAGTTGCGTGGCGTTCTGTGGGCGCTGGCAGGTGACGCGGGCATCGCCCCGGCCCTGTTCGACCGTGCAATCGTCGCGCGCGGCGGCGGTCGGGGAGACGTGCCACCGCGCGGGGTCCGAGGGGGCAAGACGGACATAGAGCCCGAAGCCCAAGACAATCAGGACCAGTAGCCCCGCGATCATGCCCATCCTGCCCACCTCTGCCGCCCTATCGTTGTGTCCGCGCCCAATGATAGAGGCAGATCAGTTCATAGGCCACATGCGCCCCGGCGATGGCGGTGGCCCCCGTGGTATCATAAGGGGGCGAGACCTCGACGATGTCGCCGCCCACCATGTTGATCCCCGCAAGATCGCGCAGCATCGCAGCCGCCTGCCACGACTGCAGCCCGCCCCAGACCGGCGTGCCGGTGCCGGGGGCAACGGCGGGATCGAGCGCGTCAATATCGAAGGTCACGTAAGTCGCGGAATCGCCAACGATATCCTTGGCCTTGGCCACGGCGGCGGCGGTGCCTTTTTCATGCACCTCGCGCGCGTCGATCACATGGACGCCCAGATAATCTTCGGTCGTGGTGCGGATGCCGATCTGGACCGATCGCTTGGGATCGACCAGCCCTGTCTTCACCGCCTTGTAGAGCATCGTGCCGTGGTCGATCCGCGTCAGATCGTCATCGGGCCAGAGATCGGAATGGGCATCGAAATGGATCACGCCGAGGGGGCCGAACTTTTCGGCATAGGCGCGCAGGATGGGAAAGGTGATGTAATGGTCGCCCCCCAGCGTGATCGTCCCCGCCCCGGCGGCGAGGATGGTGCGGATATGGGCGGTCAGCGCATCGGGGAAATCCGACACCTTGGCATAGTCGAAGGCGAGGTCGCCGTAATCGACGATTGCCATATCTTCCAAAGGGTTGGTGGGCCAGCCATAGGGCGGATCATAGGGTTGCAGGCTGGATGCCTCGCGGATCGCGCGGGGGCCGAAGCGGGTGCCGGTGCGGTGGGTGACGGCCTGATCGAAGGGCACGCCGGTGATCGCCAGATCAACCCCGGTGAGATCCTTCGTATAGGTCCGCCGCAGGAAGCTGGTGGCGCCTCCGAATGCGTTTTCAAAGGCATAGCCGCGCAGGCCCTTCCGGGTGAAGGCGGTGTCAACCTCGCTCTTGGCGTCTTCAAGTGCCATGATGGGATTTCCCCTGTTCAAGCGCCGCGTCGTTTGGTGGCCGAGACGCGGCGGATCGGGTGGCGGCAAGGGACCAAGGGGCGGCCCGGTTGTCAAGCCGAAGCACAAAGCGGCGCTGCGGACGCGGGGTTAACCCGCTGACCGCAGGCCATTTTCCGCGATCCGGCGGTGCCACACCGGGTGCAGACGCCGAGTGCAGACAGGCGTATGCACGCAGCGTACGCCGATGGCCCCGGCGCAACGGTTAACCCAGATCGGCGAATCGGGGGCATCAGCCCAGACGATGCCCTTCGCGCACCAACTCATCGGTCACCTTGCGGATGGCCTTCTCCAGCACCTCGGCCACGAAATCGACTTCGGCCTCGGTGATCGTCAGGGGCGGGGACATCACGTTCAGATGCGCCAGAGGCCGCACGATCAGACCCATCGCCTCGGCCGCGTCCGAGATGCGCTTGCTCTCGTTCACGCCATCCGGCAGCGGCTCCTTGGTGGCCTTGTTGGCCACATTCTCTGTGCAGATCATCAGCCCCTGCCCGCGCACCTGCCCCACCAGCGGCAGATCCTCCATCGCCTTGAGCCGGTTCTGGAAATAGGCCCCGACGCGGGCCGCATTGGCCAAGAGCCCCTCGCGCTCCATGATCTCGATGTTCTTGAGGCCCGCCGCGCAGGAGACGGGATGGCCGGAATAGGTGAAACCCGCCGTGAACCAGCGCGAGGGGTCGCGGGCCATGATGTCCCACAGACGATCGGAAAAGATCATCGCCCCCAAGGGCACATAGCCCGAGGTCAGGCCCTTGGCGGTGCAGATGATGTCGGGCATCACGCCGAAGGCATCCCATGACGCGAACCAGTGGCCGAGACGGCCAAAGGCAGTAACCACCTCATCGGCGATAAAGAGGATGCCGTGGCGCTGGCAGACCTCCCACATGCGCTTCAGATAACCCTCCGGCGGGACGATCACGCCGCCAGAGGCCTGGATCGGTTCGGCGATGAAGCCGCCGATCCGGTCGGCGCCCACGCGGGCGATCAGGTCTTCGAATTCCTGCACCAGCCCGTCGCAGAAGGCCTCCTCGGTCATGCCCTGCGGGCGGCGATAGGGGTTGGGCGGGCTCAGGTGATAGATGCCGTCTTCCTTGTAGCGGAACTCCGGCACCCGGTCGCCTGGACGCTTGCCCACCGATTGCGACAGGTAGGTGGAACCGTGATAGCTGTGATCCCGCGCGACGATGCCGGTCTTGTCCGGGAAACCGAGGCAGGATTGCACATAGGCCACCATGCGGACGGCGGTATCGACGGCGGTGGAACCGCCCGTTGTGAACATGACGCGGTTCAGATCGCCCGGGGCGAGATCTGCGATGCGCGCCGCCAGCCGGGCGGAGGGGTCATTCGCCATGTCGACGAAGGTGTTCGAAAAGGCCAGCCGCTCGGCCTGATCGGCGATGGCCTGCGCCATCTCGCGCCGGCCGAGGCCGATATTGGTGCACCACAGGCCCCCCACACTGTCGAAATAGCGCTTGCCATCGGCATCCCAGAGCCAGCACCCCTCGCCCTTCGTGATGACCAGCGCGCCCTTGTCCTGAAACGATCCGAAATTCGTCCAAGGGTGCAGGGAATGGCTGCGGTCCATCTCCCAAAGATCGGCGGGCGAGGGCGAATTCAGCGCGGCTGCGGTCAGCATGGCGGGGGTCCTGTCTCGGTTTTGTTGCACATTAGTATAACAGCCTTGCCCGAGAGGGGCCAGCCCGAAGCCGATACCAAAGGTTGCGTGGGGCCGCATATGGTGGGCCAAAGGTTGAAGCGGGCCAAGATGTGGCCCCGCTTTGCCCAGAATGATTCGCGTCAGCGCCAGCTGCCGATCCGGCAAGCCGGGGTTCCACCCCGGACCCCGGGGGTATTTGGGCCAAGATGAAGACCGCCCCCCTTCATCATGGGAAAAATACCCTCAGGGGGTGAATTGGCACGCCAAAGGCGGGACAAGAGGGGGCGGAACGCCCCTCCCCGCGGAGGAGGAGCGAAGGCGACGACGACAGGAAAGCCGTGCGGCGCAGCCGCTCCGCAAGGTCACGCCGCGGTGGGATCAGGCGACAGGCTGGGCGCGTTCCACCAGACGGGCGAAGAAGCTCGCGCCAATCGGCGCGGCCTCGTCGTTGAAGTCATAGGCCGGGTGGTGCAGGCCCGCGCCCGGCCCGGTGCCGAGAAAGAGATAGGCCCCCGGACGCGCCTCGAGCATGTAGGAGAAATCCTCCGATCCCATCTCGCGGTTGGACCGGTCGTTCACCGCCTCCGCCCCCGACACCTCGCGCGCGACTTCGGCCGCGAAGGCGGCGGGTTCGGCGTGGTTGATCGTGGCGGGATAGCCCCAGTCGTAATCGACCCGTGCGGTCACGTTATAGGCCAGCGCGTGGCCTTCGATGATTTCGTGGAAGCGGCGCTTCAGGAGGGCCCGTACATCGGGGTTGAAGCAGCGGATGGTGGCGCAGAACATCGCGTCTTCGGGGATGATGTTGCTGGCCGTGCCGGTGTGGATCTGCGTGACGCTGATCACCGCCTCATCCAGCGCATAGACATTGCGCGGGATGATCGTCTGGATCGCCTGCACCATGCCCACGACCGCGACCACGGGGTCGATACATTCATGCGGCGTGGCGCCGTGGCCGCCCTTGCCGGTGATATAGACGAAGGCCGTATCGACCGAGGCCATCAGCGCGCCGGGATTGGTGTGGAAATGGCCGAAGGCCACGTTCGGGGCGTTGTGGATGCCGTAGACCGTGTCGATGCCGAAGCGGTCCATCACGCCTTCCTGCACCATGACCTGCCCGCCGCCGCCATCCTCTTCGGCAGGCTGGAACAGCAGCGCCACGCGGCCGCGGAAGTTGCGCGTCTCGGTCAGGTATTTCGCCGCGCCGAGCAGCATGGCGACATGGCCGTCATGGCCGCAGGCATGCATCTTGCCGGGGACGGTGGAGGCATGCGCGGCCCCCGTGATCTCGTGGATCGGCAGCGCGTCCATGTCGGCGCGCAGGCCGATCACGGGGGCGTTGGGGGCATCGGCGCCCTGCCCCTTGATGATGGCGACGATGCCGGTCTTGGCGATGCCGGGATGCACCTCGTCCACGCCGAAATCGCGCAGGCGGTCAAGGATGAAGGCCGCGGTGTCGTGGCAGTCGAAGGCCAGTTCGGGATGGGCATGGAGATGGCGACGCCAGGTCTTCATTTCCTCGGCATAAGCGGCGATACGGTTGAGGACGGGCATCCCATGTTCCTTGTGCGTTGGTGCCTTTGATCAAATCTCAATTCGGAGGTGCCCGCAATGCCCCTGCCCGACAGTGACGCGACGATAGGCGATAAGTTGATCCATGCGGGCGGCGGCGAGATGGATCGCCTGCTGGCGATCATGCGGCGGCTGCGTGATCCCGAGACGGGCTGTCCGTGGGACATCGCGCAGGATTTCGCCTCGATCGCGCCCTATACGATCGAAGAGGCGCATGAGGTGGCCGATGTGATCGCGCGGCAGGCCTGGGGCGAGTTGCGACTGGAGTTGGGCGATCTGCTGCTTCAAACCGTCTATCACGCGCAGATGGCCGAGGAGGCGGGGCTGTTCGGCTTTGCCGATGTGGTGGCGGCGATATCGGACAAGATGGTGGCGCGGCATCCGCATGTCTTCGGGCAGGAAAGCCGCGACAAGAGCGCCGCGCAGCAGACCGAGGATTGGGAGCGGATCAAGGCCGCCGAACGGGGGCCGGCGCGGGTGCTCGATGGCGTGGCGCTGGGGTTGCCTGCGCTGACGCGGGCGGTGAAGCTGCAAAAGCGCGCGGCGCGGGTGGGGTTCGACTGGCCCTCCACCGACGAGGTGGTGGCCAAGATCGCGGAAGAGGCGGCCGAGCTGGTGGAGGCGCGCGACCGGCTGACCGAGGCGGAGGTGGCGGAAGAGTTCGGCGATCTGCTGTTCGTGATGGCCAACCTCGCGCGGCATCTGAAGGTGGACCCCGAGGCCGCGCTGCGGGCGGCCAATGCCAAGTTCACCCGCCGCTTCGGGCGGATCGAGGATTGGCTGGCGGACGCGGGAAAGACCCCGGAGCAGAGCGATCTGGCCGAGATGGATGCGCTGTGGAACCGCGCGAAGGCCGAAGAGAAGGCAAACAGGTAGCGGATCACCGGCGGGGCGCCGGGGGCACCGGAAGCGGATCCCGGGGTTGCGCGCGGCGCAGGTCGCGGGGCTGGGTTTCGGTCGCGCGGCCCGGTCTCTGGTCACGACTGATTTATCCCCGACCATTTCACTCAACGATTGACCTGAGTGAATTTGTCGGGTTTATGGCGGCCATCGCAATTTCCGACAAAAGGACTCAAGCAATGACGATGCGCCTTTCCTTCATGGCCCTTGCCTTTGCCACGACCGCGGTTCCTGCCCTTGCGCAGGAGATCAACGTCTATTCGCATCGCCAGCCCGAGTTGATCCAACCGCTGGTCGATGCCTTTACCGCCGAGACGGGCATCACGGTGAATGTGGCCTTCGTGGACAAGGGCATGGCCGAGCGTCTGGTGGCCGAGGGCGATCGCAGCCCGGCCGATCTGGTGCTGACCGTGGATATCGCGCGGCTGACCCAGATCGTCGATGCAGGCGTGACCCAGCCGGTGCAATCCGATGTGCTGGAGGCCAACATCCCCGCCACGCTGCGCGACGAGGGTGACCACTGGTTCGGCCTGACCAGCCGGGCGCGCATCGTCTATGCCAGCCGCGACCGGGTGGCCGATGGCGAGGTGACGACCTACGAGGATCTGGCCGATCCGAAATGGGCGGGCCGGATCTGCATCCGTTCGGGCACCAATGATTACAACGTGGCCCTGACCGCCGCCGTCATCGCCCATCACGGCGAAGAGGCCGCCAAGGCCTGGCTGGAAGGCGTGAAGGCCAATCTGGCGCGCAAGCCCGATGGCGGCGACCGCGATCAGGTGAAGGCGATTGCTGCGGGCGAGTGCGATATCGCCGTGGGCAACACCTATTACATCGGCCAGATGCTGAACGACCCCGAGCAGAAGGCCGCCGCCGAAGCCGTGCGCATCGTCTTCCCGACCTTCGAAGGGGACGGCACGCATGTGAACGTGTCGGGCGTGGCGATGACCAAGGCCGCCCCGAACCGCGAGAACGCGCTGAAGTTCATGGAATGGCTGTCGGGCGACGAGGCGCAACGCATCTATGCCGAGACCAACCACGAATATCCGGTGAAGCCCGGTGTCGCGCGGTCGGAACTGGTGACGAGCTGGGGCGAGTTCACGCCGGATTCCAAATCGCTGACCGAGGTGGCCAAGCTGCGGCCTGCCGCGCTGAAGCTGATCGAGGAAGTTAACTTCGACGGTTGAGAACGGCCGCGCATAGAGGCGGACATTTCTGAAAGGGGCGCGGAACACCGCGCCCCTTGTTCTTTGACCGTCTGGACAAAAGGATACATTTCCGCTTTGAGACGGGGACCTATTCTGAGAGGCTGGACCGATGTCGCAGGCGCGTAAGATCATCATCGACACCGATCCCGGGCAGGATGATGCCGTGGCGATCCTGCTGGCCCTGGCGAGCCCCGCTGAGATCGACGTGCTGGGGATCACCGCCGTGGCGGGCAACGTGCCGCTGGCGTTGACGCAGAAGAACGCGCGCATCATCTGTGAACTGGCGGGCAAGCGCGACATGCCGGTCTTTGCCGGCTGCGACCGGCCGATGCGGCGCAAGCTGGTGACGGCCGAGCATGTGCATGGCAAGACCGGGCTGGACGGGCCGCAGATGGCCGATCCGACGATGCCGCTGCAGGACCAGCACGCGGTCGATTTTATCATCGAGACGCTGCGCCGGGAAGCGCCGCACAGCGTGACGCTCTGCCCGCTGGGGCCGCTGACCAACATCGCCACCGCTTTCGAGCGTGCCCCCGATATCGTGGGCCGTGTGCAGCAGATCGTGCTGATGGGCGGGGCCTATTTCGAGGTGGGCAACATCACCCCGGCGGCAGAGTTCAACATCTATGTCGATCCCGAGGCAGCGGCGATTGTCTTTGGGTCGGGCGTGCCGCTGGTGGTGATGCCGCTGGACGTGACGCATAAGGCGCTGACGACCCGCGCGCGGGTGGAGGCGTTCCGCGCGCTGGGCAACGAAGCCGGGCGGATGGTGGCGGAATGGACGGATTTCTTCGAACGCTTCGACATGCAGAAATACGGCTGCGATGGCGCACCGCTGCATGACCCCTGCGTGATCGCCTATCTCTTGCGCCCCGAACTGTTCACCGGCCGCCACATCAATGTGGAGATCGAGACGCAGTCCGAACTGACGCTGGGCATGACCGTGGCCGATTGGTGGGGGGTCACGAAACGCCCGGCCAATGCGCTGTTCGTGGGGGCGGTGGATGCCGATGGCTTCTACGCCCTGCTGACCGAGCGGATCGCGCGGCTTTAGCGCCGCGCGCCGGGACACGCGCGCCCAATCCCCAATCACGGTCATGTGCCCTGCCCCGGACCGGGCGGCGGGTGGCAGGGGGGCGGGTCAGGTTTCCGGCAGGATGAAGGTGAAGGTGCTGCCCTTGCCGCGTTCGCTGTCGATACGGATGCGGCCCCGGTGGCGTTGCACGATGTGCTTGACGATGGCGAGACCCAGCCCCGTGCCGCCCTTTTCGCGCGAGCGGTGGCCATCGACGCGGTAGAAGCGTTCGGTCAGGCGCGGGATGTGGATGGGGTCGATCCCTTCGCCCTGATCGGCCACCTCCACCCTGATGCCCGGGCCGCGCGGCAGCGCCTCGCGCGCGATGTGGATATCGACGCGCCCGCCCGCGCCGCCATATTTCACCGCATTCTCGATCAGGTTGACCAGAACCTGCGTGATCTGATCGGCATCGCCGGGCAGCGGCAGCGGGCCGGGTTCGCCCGTCACCTCGACCACCACCCCGGCGCTTTCGGCCAGCGGGCGCAGCGTCGCCACGGCCCCGGTGATGAGGGCGTGAAGATCCACACGCTCTGTCGGGCGGATGCGTTCTTCGGATTCCACCCGGCTCAGCTGCAAGAGATCGCCGATCAGGCGGTTCATGCGGCCTGCCTCGCGTTCCATGATCGCGAGAAAGCGGTCGCGCGCGGCAGGATCGTCGCGCGCAGCGCCGCGCAGCGTTTCGATAAAGCCCAGGAGCGCGGTCAGCGGCGTGCGCAATTCATGGCTGACATTGGCCACGAAATCGCGCCGCATCTGGCCCATCTGTTCGGCCTCGGTCACGTCTTCAAAGGTCAGGATCGCGTGGCCTTCGGCGGCGGGGGCCACGGTGACGCGATAGGCGATGTCCTGCGAAGGGCCGGGAATGACATGCCGCACGGTGCCGGCCTCGCCCCGCGCGAGGGCGGCGGCGATCGCCTCTTGCAGGGCGGGTTGGCGCAGGGTGAGCAGGTGGTGGCGCCCTTCGATCCCCGATCCCAGCAGTGCCTGCGCCGCCGCATTGGCCGCGATGATCCGGTCGTCGCGCCCGATGGCGATCACCGGAAGCGGCACGGCTGCCACGATTGTCCGCATCATTTCCGTATGCATGCCACTCTCCTGCCGTGTTCCGCCCTCATACCACGCCCTGACGCAGAGGCCAGAGGCCCCGGGGCGCGCGCGCGGGCCTTCGGTCCGTGCCGACCGCCGAACCATGACGGAGGACCGATGCAAACGGGTGGACAGGAACAGGCCGCCGCCGCGATCAAGGCGCAGCGCGCCCTCGCGACGCGCCGGCGCGCCCCCCGCGCCCGGCCTGCGGCGGAAGCGGCGGCGGAAGAGGCCCCGCAGGTGACGCTTGCGCTGGGGCTGGAGGTGCCGCCCGCGGGCGCAGAGGTCATCGCCCGCCCCGAAGAGATTGACGCCGCGCTGCTGGCGCGGGTGCAGCCGGAGCGCGTGCTCTGCCCGATGATCGGGCCGGATTACGATGCGCTGTCGGTGGCCACGCTGCTGCGGTCGCTCGACTTTGCCGGCGTGCTGGTCGTGGTCGCGCCGGACCTGCCCAATCCGCGCATGGTGGAGCGCGAGATCCGCAATCAGGCGGGCGGCCTGCGGGTGAGCGTGGTGACGCGCGGCTGAGCGCGCACCATTACGCCTCCGGATTGTCGCGGCGATAGATCCAGTCGTGATCGGGGTCGTTCTGGAAGCGCCAGTTGCGGCGCGGGCCGGCCATGACGTTGAGGTAATACATCTCATATCCGTAGGGCGCGCCGCAGGGATGGTGGCCTTTCGGTACCAGCGTGACGTCGTGGTTCTTCACGGCCATGGTCACGTCCAGCGCCCCGTCCTCGGTATAGACGCGCTGAATGCCGAAGCCCTGCGCGGGGTTCAGGCGCATGTAATAGGTCTCCTCCAGATAGGTCATCCGGGGGAAATCATCCTCGTCATGGCGGTGGCTGGGATAGCTTGACCAGTTGCCGGCGGGGGTGAAGACCTCGGTCACGAGCAGGCTGTCGGCCACCTCGCGCGCCTCCATCGCGATGTTGTTGATGAAGCGCGTATTGGCGCCCTGCCCGCGCGGCGTGAGCGTGATCCCCTCTGGCCCCAGCCGCCGCACGGGGTGGTTGCCCCGGCCCGGCGCGGTGCAGACGGCCAGCACGCAATCGGTGGTCGCCACCGCCTGCCAGTCGCTGCCATTCGGGACATAGAGGCAATGCGGCGGGGTCTTTTCGAACACATCCATCCGGTCGCCCATCTCGCCGAAATCGGCGCCGCCTGCGGTGATCCGCGCCCGGCCTTCGACGAGGACAAGGATCGCCTCGCGGTCGCCCGTCGCCTCGGCGGCGCTTTGCCCGGGCGTCAGGCGGTAGAGGCCAAAGCCCACATAGCCCCAGCCCGCGCTTTCGGGGGTGATGTCATGGACCTTGCCGTTGGTCCCTGAAGGTTTGCGGAGGAGATCAGTCATGCCCTTGCCCTTCATCTTGGCGAAAATACCCCACGGGGGTCCGGGGGTGTGAAACCCCCGGTTCCGCCGGGATGTCAAATCAGACCGGCTTCCCTTGACAGCCGCTTCAACGTCGCCAGCCCCAGCGTCTGATAGAGGAGCGGGTTGCGCACCTTCGGATCCTGCTCGGCCTCGATCACGATCCAGCCGTCATAGCCCGCCTTGCCGAGGATCTGGAGCAGCGGGCCGAAATCCACCCCGCCCTCCTGATCGCCCGGCACGGTGAAGGCGCCTTCGACCACCGCTTTCAGGAAGGACCAGCCTTCCTGCCGAACCCGGTCCACGACGGGGGGGCGGATGTTCTTGGCGTGGAAATGGCGGACGCGGGCGATGTGGCGGGTCAGCACCGCCACCGGATCGCCACCGCCAAAGGCGCAATGGCCTGCATCGAAGAGAAGATGCGTATGCGGCCCGGTCGCGGCCATCAGCGCGTCAATCTCGGCCGGGCTTTCGACGATGGTGCCCATGTGATGGTGATAGACCAGCGTCACGCCCTGCCCCGCGAGGTAGGCGGCGAAGGCTTCAAGTTTCGCCCCGAAGGCCTTCATCTCACTGTCGGAAATGCGCGGGCGATCGTTCACCGCGCGGCCCGGATCGCCGTGGATGGCGTTCGAGGTTTCGCACACGATCATCACCGCGCAACCGTTGTGCTTGAGCTTGGCCAGATGATGCTGGCAGGCGGCGATTTCATCTTCGACGGACCGAACCAGCAGTTCGGTCGAATACCAGCCCGAGATGAAGGTCAGCCCGTAACCGCCCAGAAGCGCGCGCAATTCTTCGGGATCATCGGGCCAGCGATGGCCATTCTCGATCCCGTCAAAGCCGATCTGGCGACCAGCTTCGTCGAGGATGCGGCTGGTGGGGATATCGGCCCCGATGGAGCGGTCGTCATCATTGGCCCAGGCGATGGGGTTGGTTCCGAAACGGATCATGTGATGCCTCAAGTTCAGCCGTCAACAGACTGTTTTGCTTTCATTTCTTCGTAACGCGCCCGGGCGGCGCGCACGCTTTCGCGCACCGAAACCTCTGGGACGCCCACCTCCCACCACGTCCCGCCTGCGGCGGTGGAGGGGCCGGGATCGGTGTCGATCACGATGACCGAAGGCACGCGGCCGCCGCGCAGCTCGAGGATTTTCGCCTCAAGCTCGGCCACCGATCCGGCCTTCACCGCCCGCGCGCCCATGCTGCCCGCATGGGCCACGAAGTCGATCGCAGAGGGGTTCACGTGATAGCTGTCATCGAGGAGGTTGTTGAAGGGCGCCCCGCCCGTATGCTTTTGCAGCCGGTTGATGCAGCCATAGCCGCGATTGTCGGTGATGACCACGGTGAAGGGCACGCCCATCATCACCGCTGTCGCCAGTTCGCTGTTGGCCATCATGTAGCTGCCATCGCCCACCATGCAGACCACATCCGCATCTGGCCGCGCCATCTTGATGCCCAAGGCCCCCGCAATCTCATACCCCATGCAGGAGAAGCCGTATTCCATGTGATAGCCGCCCGGGGCGGCATCCCAGATCTTGTGCAACTCGCCCGGCATGGTGCCGGCCGCGCCCATCACCACGGTGGCGGGCGTCGCGGCGCGCTGCACCGCGCCCACGACCTGCATGTCGGTGGGCAGCGCATTGCCCGCCGCAGGCGTGGCCTTGACCGCCGCCTTGGCCGCCGCCCAATCGGCCTTCAGCGCCGCATCTGGGGCCGCGAAGCGCAAACCCTGCAGCGCCGCGCCCAGCCGTTCCAGCGCCACGCGCGCATCCGCGACAAGGCTGATCGCGCCGTGCTTGCCCGCATCATAGGCCTGCACGTTGATCGCGAGGAGGCGCCGCGCGGGGTTCTTGAACAGCGACCAGGACCCGGTCGTGAAATCCTGAAACCGCGTGCCCAGCCCGATCACCAGATCGGCCGTCTCGCAGACGGTGTTGGCCGAGGAGGCGCCCGTCACCCCCACGGGACCGAAGTTCATGTCATGGTCATGCGCGAGGGCCGATTTGCCCGCCTGTGTTTCCACCACCGGGATGCCATGCGTGGCGGCGAAGGCGGCCAGCGTCGCCTCGGCCCCCGAATAGATCACGCCGCCGCCTGCCACGATCACCGGGGCCTTGGCGGCCTTGATCGCCGCGATGGCCGCCTCCAGTTCCGCCTGATCGGGTTCGGGGCGGCGGATGCGCCAGACCTTGGGGGTGAAGAAGCTTTCGGGGTAATCATAGGCCTCGGCCTGCACGTCTTGACAGAAGGCCAGCGTCACGGGGCCGCATTCCGCCGGATCCGTCATCACCCGCAGCGCGCGGGGCAGCGCGGTGAGGATGTGTTCAGGCCGCGTGATCCGGTCGAAATAGCGGCTGACGGGGCGGAAGCAGTCATTGGCCGACACGGTGCCATCGGCGAAATCTTCCACCTGTTGCAGCACCGGATCGGGCGCGCGATTGGCAAAGACATCGCCGGGGATGATCAGCACCGGCAGGCGGTTCACATAGGCCAGCGCGGCGGCGGTCACGACGTTGGTCGCGCCCGGCCCGATGGAGGTGGTCACGGCCATGGCCTTGCGCCGCTTTGACGCCTTGGCATAGGCGATGGCGGTATGGGCCATGGTCTGTTCGTTATGGCCCCGCCATGTCGGGAAGATGTCGCGGGCGCCATGCAGCGCCTCGCCCAGACCGGCCACGTTGCCGTGGCCGAAGATCGCCCAGATCCCTTCGATGAAACGCGTCCCGTCTTCGGCCTGCTGATTGGCAAGCCAGCGCACCATCGCCTGAGCGGCGGTCAATCGAACGGTCGTCATGCGGCAATTCCCCCTTTGGCGCGCGCCTCATCCCAGATCAGGCAGAGGCGGCGGTATCTTTCCACCATCATCGCGACGGCGGCCGTGTCGGACAGCGCGCCCGCCAGCCAGCCCCGCGCGGCATCGGCGAATATCGTGCGGCCCACGGCGAAACCCTTCACCAGATCATGCCGCGCGGCAAGGGCGAGCGAGGTGGCGAGCTGATCCTCAGGCGCGTCGAGCCCCAGCACCACGATGCCGCGGACATGGGGATCGCGCGACGTGATGGCGGCGCAGGCATTGCTCCAGGCAGCATCCGTGGCGAAGGGTTCGAGTTTCCACCAATCGGGGAACACCCCAAGGTCATAGAAGCGGCTTATGACCTGCGCCGATGTCATGTCATCCACCAGGCCGACCTTGGAGGGGATGATCTCCAACAGCATCTCGAGCCGATTGCGGCGGCAGGCGTGGAAGAGGCGGAGGACGGTTTCTTCCTGCCGCGCCTTGGTCGCGGCGTCATCGTCAGGGTGGTAGAAGCACAGCACCTTGACCACATGTTCGAGCGGCCATTCCGCCAGCCCGCCGAAATCCGGCCCAAGCTCAGGCTCGAGCGTCAGGGGGCGGGATCCCGGCCATTCCACGGGGCGGCCGATCCACAGGCCCGTCCCGGCGGCGGCATAGAGCGCCGATCGCCCGAGCCGCGCATCGCACAGGATGCCATGGCCCGGCTGGCCATCCGCGACCGTCAGCGCGGCCTGCAGGCAAAGCTCCTTGAAGGCGCCGATCTTGGCGGGGGTGGCGCCTTCCATCGCCTCGAGCTGCATGCGGTGGTCGAAGGCGAAGACCCGCATGGTGGACAGGTCCTTGTGCCGGTTGGTCGCCCAATGCACCTGTTCGAGCGCGGCATCCTTGCGCAGCGCCTTTTCCACCACGCCGCGCGAGAGGAAGAATTGCAACTCTTCCCAGGACGGATAGGCGGGCGTGCAGCCATGCCGCGACACAGCAAAGGCCCCGCAGGCATTGGCGTATTTGAGTGCGGTGGGCCAGGGCTCGCCATCCAGCCAGCCTTTCAGGAGGCCGGACATGAAGCCATCCCCTGCCCCCAACACGTTGAACACCTCGATCGGGAAGCCGGGGCCGCTTTCGCCTTCGCCCAGCGTGGCGGGGATCGCGCCGGTGAAGGCCACCGCCCCCATCGGCCCGCGCTTGCACACGAGCGTGGCCCCAGAGACGGCGCGCACCGCGCGCAGGGCAGCGATGGTGTCGGTCGTGCCGCCGGCGATGTGGAATTCCTCTTCCGTGCCGACGATCAGATCGAAGTAATGCAGGGTCGATTGCAGCTTGGCCGTGACGGCGGCGCTTTCGATGAAGCGGCTTTCGCCGTCGCCATGGCCCGCCAGCCCCCAGAGGTTCGGGCGATAGTCGATGTCGAGCGCGGTTTGCAGGCCGTGCTTGCGGGCGAGGGTCAGCGCCTTGATCACCGCCGCTTCGGTGCGGGGATGGGAAAGGTGGGTGCCTGTGGCCACGACAGACCGGGCTTCGGCGATGAAGGCCTCGTCGATATCCGCTTCGCACAGCGCCATGTCGGCGCAGTTTTCCCGGTAGAAGATCAGGGGGAACTGCTTGTCATCGCGGATGCCCAGCAGGACCAGCGCGGTCAGACGTTCCGGATCGGTCTTCACGCCCCGCACATCGACGCCTTCGCGCGCCAGTTCCTCGCGGATGAAGCGGCCCATATGTTCATCGCCCACCCGGGTGATGAGGGCCGAGCGCAGGCCGAGGCGGGCCGTGCCGGCCGCCATGTTGGTGGGGCTGCCGCCGATGTATTTCTGGAACGACCCCATGTCTTCTAGACGCCCGCCCACCTGCGCGCCGTAAAGATCGACCGAGGACCGGCCGATGGTGATGACGTCGAGTGTCTTGTCTGCTGGTGCCAAGGCCATCTCCTCCGTGTCGGCCCGACGGGTGCCCGGATTCGGCGCCCGCCCCGTTTTGGAATTTTTATTCCATTTTACGGATCAGGGGAAGCGCTTTCTGGGCCCACCGCATCGCCCCGCGCGGAGCCTGTGGCCACCGCCAGCGCCAGCACCAGCGCCAGCGTGGCCGAGAGCGACCGGAAGGCGCCGAAATCCACCTCTGGCACGGTCAACACGGCCTCGGACAGCCGGGCGAGCGGGCTAGTAAGCCGGTCGGTGATCCCGATCACCGGCACGCCCCGCGCCCGCGCCTCGGCGGCAAGCGAAAGTGTCTCGTCAGAATAGGGGGCGAAGGTAATGGCGATGCAGGCATCGCCCTGCCGCAGGGCGTGGCGATGGTCGAGCCGGCCCGCCCCATCATGCAAGAGCGAGGGGATGGCAAGCTTTTCAAGCACATAGCTGAGGTAGCTGGCCACCGGATAGGCCCGGCGCATGCCCACGACATGCAGCGTCCGCGCCGTGGCAAGCCGTGCCACGGCCTGCGAGAGCATCGTCTCGTCGGTGGATTTTGCCAGTTGCTCCAGCGACAGGCGCCCGGCCTCGACGAATTCGGCCAGCAGCGCGGCGGGGCTGCCCGCGCCTTCCTCCTTGAGGTTGCGCAGGCGGGTGGCGTAGTCGGGCCAGCCGGGGGCATAGGCGTCGCGGAACAGTTTCTGCATCTCGGAGAAGCCCGAAAACCCGAGAATCTGGCAAAAGCGCATCAGGGCCGAGGGCGGCACGTCCGCGCCCGCCGCAAGCTCGGCCACCGTGGACACGGCGATGCGGTCGGCATTGGCGGCGATGTAATCAGCGCATTGGCGCAGGCGTTTGGGCAGGCCGTCATTCACCTCGGCCAGGCGCAGGCGGAATTCGTCGATGCTGGCCGGTGCGGTCATGGCTGCGGACATGGCGCTCTCCTTTTCGGGGAGGCTAGCAGCGTGGAACGAATATTCCAACCACTGCCGGAATGGCGGAGGCGATTTCTGACGCAGAAATCGCGGCGGAATCTGACGCAAATTCCGGGGTCCTGCCGTCTGCGCCCGATTTCTGTGTCAGAAATCGGCGCGAAAAATGCGTCATTCTTCGCTAGAGCGCCCGCAGCCCCGCGCGGAAACGCCGCGCGTTGGCGCGGTAGCCTGCGGCCGATTGCAACAGCCGCGCCTGCGCTGCGGCATCCAGATCCCGCACCACCTTGCCCGGACTGCCCATGACCAGCGATCCGTCGGGAATCTCCTTGCCTTCGGTGATAAGCGCGCAGGCCCCGATCAGGCAGCCCCGCCCGATCCGCGCCCCGTTCAGGATGGTGGCGCCCATCCCGATCAGCGTGCCATCCCCGATCGTGCAGCCATGCAGCATCGCCTTGTGGCCGATGGTGCAATCGGCCCCGATCACCAGCGGATAGCCCAGATCGGTATGCAGCACGCAGGCCTCTTGCACGTTGGACCCCGCCCCCACGCGGATTTCCTCGTTATCGCCGCGCAGCGTCGCGCCGAACCAGACGGAGGCGCCCGCCTCCAGCACCACGCGACCGATGATATTGGCATCCGGCGCGACCCAGGCCTCCGGGTCCAGCAGCGGCTCCACCCCGTCCAGGGCATAGATCATCTTGCGTCAAACTCCCGGTTCAGGCCGCGCACGAAGTCGGCCAGCCCGGGCTGGCGGTCGCGGCGCAGGCGTTCGGCCTGCAGGATCGTGGTCAGGCGGGTGAAGGTGGCGTCGAGATCGTCATTGATCAGCACATAGTCATATTCCGCCCAATGGCTGATCTCGTCGCGGCTTTTGGCCATGCGCCCGGCGATCACGTCGGCGCTGTCCTGCGCGCGGCTGTGCAGGCGGCGGTCAAGCTCCGCGATCGACGGCGGCAGGACAAAGATCGACACCACATCCCGGCCCAGCGCGGAACTGGTGATCTGCTGCCCGCCCTGCCAGTCGATGTCGAAGACCGTGTCGCAGCCGTCGCGCATGTTCGCCTCGACCGGCCCGCGCGGGGTACCGTAGAGATTTCCGAACACCTCGGCATGTTCGAGCATTTCGCCCTGGGCGACCATCGCCTCGAATTCCGGGCGCGAGCGGAAATAGTATTCGCGGCCATCCTCTTCGCCCGGCCGGGGCGGCCGCGTGGTGGCCGAGATGGAAAAGCGGATCGTCGGATCCCAGCCCATCAGACGGCGGGTGAGCGTCGATTTGCCCGCGCCAGAGGGCGAGGAGAGGATGAGGAGAAGGCCCTTGCGGCTGGCCATGGTCATTCCACGTTCTGAACCTGCTCGCGCATCTGATCAATGACCGTCTTGAGGTCAAGCCCGATGCGGGTGAGCGCCAGCGCCTGCGCCTTGGAGCAGAGCGTGTTCGCCTCGCGCATGAATTCCTGCATCAGGAAATCGAACTTGCGGCCCACCGGGCCGGGTTCGGCCAACAGGGCGCGGGCGGCGGCGACATGGGCGGTCAGGCGATCGAGTTCCTCGGTCACGTCGTTCTTGACCGCGATCAACGCCAGTTCCTGTGCAAGGCGCGTCTCATCCACGCCATCGGCGTTGGCGATGATCCGGGCCATCGCATCGCGCAGGGCGGTGGCGCTGGCCTCGCGGCGGGCCTCGGCCTCGGTCGCGGCGTCGCGGGTGAGTGTTTCGATCCGGTCCAGCTGGGCGGCGATCACGCCTTGCAGCGCGGCGCCTTCGGCGGCCCGCATGGCGTTGAAGTCGGCCAGAAGCGCGGGCAGATCGGCGAGGAGGGCCGCGCGCAGGGGCGCGGTGTCGTCGTCGCCCGTCGCCTGATCCAGCACGCCGCGCACCGACAGGACGTCGGCGGCGGTTGGCTGGGCCAGCGTGACGCCTGCCTCCATCGCCGCCGTCTCGACCGCGCCCAGCGCGCGCAGGACAGCCTGCAGCGCGGCGGGGTTCACCCGCAGCGTTGCCGCGCCTTCGCCCGCATCGTCGCGCACAACCTTGAGGGTGAGCGAGACGTTGCCGCGGCCCAAGGCCCGGCCCAGTTCGGCACGCAGCGCCGCCTCGAGCCCGTCGATCCAGTCTGGCACGCGCAGGCGCAGATCCAGCCCCTTGCCATTGACCGACCGCAGGTCCCAGGTCCAGCCATGCCCCGCCCCCTGCCCCTTGCGGGCGGCGAAACCTGTCATCGAGATCGTCATGGCAGCCTCCTGACCCGCCTGCCCCATCCGCATCCGAAGCGCGCGGCGGAACCGGGACCGGGTTAACCTTTTGTTCATCTTTTTCTTCTGCCGCGGGCGGGCTGTCCTAGAATAGGCGGGCTAAGCCAGCGGCGCGATCATCCGTTTAAGGGCGTAGCAGAGGGTCGAAGGCCCCACAACAGGCCGCGGGAGATTGAACCCGCGATGCGCAAAGGCAGAAGGCGAGACATCATGGCGCGCGGGTGGACAGGTTGGCAGGGATGGCAGGGGCAGACGGTGCGGGTGGCGCCTTCGGCGTTGCTGCGCCGCCATTGGCAGGGGTTGCGGCAGGGCGCCGCCCTGCCCAGGCGCGACCGCATCCTCCCGCGCAGCATCGCGGCCATGCTGGACCACGCGATCATGGTGGAACGGCGCTATGACGGCGCGGTGCTGCTGCGCTATGCGGGTATGGCGGTCAATGCCGTGCATGGGCAGGACCTGACCGGGCGGCCGCTATCGGCCCTGTTCGAGACGGGGATGCGCGACCGTCTGCTGGCGGCGCTTGAGATGGGCTTTTCCGGCCAGCGCACGCTGGATCTGCAACTGTCGTCGGAACGCGGGTTGACGCGGCCTCTGCTGACGGCGCGGATGACGCTCCTGCCGCTGGCGCCGGTGGGGATGGAGGGGGTCACGCTGATCGGCTGTCTCGATCTGGACGGCCCGCCGATCCTGCCGCCCCGGCGCTTTCGCATCGACCGCGTGCTGGGAGAGCCGCTGGGGGCAGAGCCGCCCGAGACGCAGGCCGCGGCGGGCAGCGCCCCGGATGCCGCGGCCCCCACGGTGCGGCGGGGGGGGCCGCCGGTGTTGGTCTGGTCCGGCGCCTGAGGGGGCGCCGGGATCTGGCGGAGGGAAAGCAGAAGGGGCGGCCCGCCGGGCCGCCCCTTTGCCGTTCCGCCAAAGGCCGGGATCAGAGCGCGATGCGACGCCCGGCTTCGCGCAGGGTGGTGAGTTCCTCGGCCACGAGGAAGGCCAGTTCCAGCGACTGCGACGCATTCAGGCGCGGGTCGCAGGCGGTGTGGTAGCGGTCCGACAGATCCTCATCCGTCACGGCGCGCAGGCCGCCGGTGCATTCGGTCACGTCCTTGCCCGTCATTTCGAAATGCACGCCGCCGGGGATCGTGCCTTCCGCCTTGTGGATGGCGAAGAATTCGCGCACCTCGCGCAGGACGCTGTCGAAGGGCCGGGTCTTGTAGCCGGTGGACGACTTGATCGTGTTGCCGTGCATCGGATCGCAGGACCAGACGACGTTCGCGCCTTCCTGCTGCACGGTCTTGATCAGGCGCGGCAGGTGTTCGCCCACCTTGCCCGCGCCGAAGCGCGCGATCAGCGTCAGGCGGCCCGGTTCGTTGGCGGGGTTCAGCTTGGCCATCAGGACCTTCAGATCCTCGGCCGTGGTGGAGGGGCCGCATTTCAGGCCGATCGGGTTCAGCACGCCGCGGCAGAATTCGACATGCGCGCCGTCCGGCTGACGCGTGCGGTCGCCGATCCAGATCATGTGGCCCGACCCCGCCACCGGCTGGCCTGTGATGGAATCGATGCGGCAGAGCGCCTCTTCGTATTCCAGAAGCAGCGCCTCGTGGCTGGTGTAGAAATCGACGCGGCTGAGTTCGTTCGCGGTGTCCGAATTCACCCCGGCCGCGTTCATGAAATCGAGCGCGTCGGAGATGCGGTTGGACAGTTCGCGGTAGCGTTCCGCCTTGTCATGTTCGGCAAAGCCCAGCGTCCAGCTGTGCACGCGGTGGATGTCGGCAAAGCCGCCCGTGCTGAACGCGCGCAAGAGGTTGAGGCTGGCCGCCGCCTGCGTATAGGCCTGCAGCATCCGCTGCGGATCGGGCATCCGCGCCTCGGGCGTGGCGTCGAAGCCGTTGATGATGTCGCCCTTGTAGGAGGGCAGTTCGATGCCGTTGATCACCTCGGTGGGCGCCGAACGGGGCTTGGCGAATTGGCCCGCCATGCGGCCCACCTTGATGACCGGCACCTTGGCGCCATAGGTCAGCACCACGGCCATCTGCAGCATGACGCGGAAAGTGTCGCGAATGTTGTCGGCGCTGAATTCGGCGAAGCTTTCGGCGCAGTCGCCGCCCTGCAGAAGGAAGGCCTTGCCCTCGGCGGCAAGGGCCAGCTGCTTTTTCAGCTTGCGCGCCTCGCCCGCAAAGACCAGCGGCGGATACTTGGCAAGCTGCGCCTCGGCGGCATGCAATGCGGCCTGATCCGGGTAATCGGGCATCTGGATCCGCGGCTTTGCGCGCCAATCCGTCTTGGTCCAGCCCTTGGTCATGGGTCTTCTCCGAAGGTTTGCGGTAACGGGGGCGGTATAAGGCGATCATCCGGCATATGCAAAGGAAGAAACTGGCACGATTCCCGGAGTGATTGTCCTTGCAGTAAAATTCGTTTCCTGATTGGGTGCGCACAATACCGACACGTTCAGGTCGCGCAATGCCCATCGCCCCCAAGAAAGCCCAGCCCATCGCCAAAAGCGCGGAACCGCGGCGTTTTGTCTTTCTGCTGCTGGACCGTTTCACGATGCTGTCTTTCGCCAGCGCGATCGAACCCTTGCGCATCGCCAACCGCGTGTCGGGCGAGACGCTGTATATGTGGAAGCTGGCCGGCGAGGGCGGCGAGACGGCAACCTGTTCGAATGGCGCGTCCTTCAAGCTGGACATGGGGCTGGATGAGATCGAGCGCGAGGATACCGTGCTGGTCTGCGGCGGGATCGACGTGCAAAAGGCCACGAGCAAGGCTGTGCTGAACTGGCTGCGGCGCGAGGCGCGGCGCGGCGTCACCGTGGGCGGCCTGTGCACCGGCGCCTATGCGGTGGCCAAGGCGGGGCTTCTGGATGGCAAGCGCGCGACGATCCATTGGGAAAATCAGGACGGTTTCCTTGAGGAATTCGAGGATGTGAAGCTGACGAAATCCGTCTTTGTGATGGATGGCAACCGCTGGAGCACGGCGGGCGGCACGTCCTCCATCGACCTGATGCTGAAGGTGATCGCGGCGGACCATGGCGAGGATCTGGCCAATACGGTAGCCGACCAGCTGATCTATTCCACGATCCGCACCGATCAGGACACGCAGCGCCTGTCGATCCCCACGCGGATCGGGGTGCGGCATCCGAAGCTGAGCCAAGTCATCCAGATGATGGAAGGCAACATCGAAGACCCGATGTCGCCCGCCGATCTGGCCGAAGAGGTGGGCATGTCCACCCGGCAGCTGGAACGGCTGTTCCGCCGTTACCTGAACCGCAGCCCCAAGCGCTATTACATGGAACTCAGGCTGCAAAAGGCGCGCAATCTGCTCATGCAGACGGATATGAGCGTGATCAACGTGGCCTTGGCTTGCGGCTTTGCCTCGCCCTCGCACTTCTCCAAATGCTATCGCGCGCATTACAACACCACGCCCTATCGCGAACGCGGCAGCCAGGGTGGCGGCACGGGCGTGCGGCTGTCGATCTGACGAGCCATGATCGCGCGGCGTGCCGTGATGCGGGGGCTTCTGGCGGGGGTTCTGGGCATGGTGGGGCGCGGCTCGGGGGCGATGGCGGGGCGGCGCGTGGCCGTGATCGGGGCGGGCATGGCCGGGATCGCCGCCGCGCGCGCCTTGCAGGCGGGCGGGGCCGAGGTGACGGTGATCGAGGCGCGCGACCGCATCGGCGGGCGGGTCTGGACGGATCGGGGCTGGCCCGGCCTGCCCGTGGACATGGGGGCAAGCTGGATCCACGGCGTGACGGGCAACCCGCTGACCGCGCTGGCGCGGACGGCGGGCGCGGCGCTGCATCCCACCGATTACGAAAGCGCCGCCGCCTTCGGGGCGGGGCGCGAACAGCCCTACCCGGCCGAGCCGTGGGGGATGCTGGCGCGCGCGCAGGAGCGCGCCTGGGAGGCCGGGGCCGACATGTCGCTGCGCGCGGCGGTGGAGGCGCTGCCGCGCTGGCAGAAGATGACCGGGGCGGAGCGGGATGCCTTTCGCGCCGCCGTCCACCGCATGGTGGAGCATGAATACGGCGCCGACTGGGGGGCGCTGTCGGCCCGCAGCTATGACGATAGCGCCGCCTTCGATGGGGGCGATGCGCTGTTTCCGGGCGGCTATGACCAACTGGCGCGCCACGCGGCCCAAGGCCTGAGGGTGCGGCTGGGCGCGGTGGTGCGCGCAGTGCAGGCCGCGCGCAGCGGGGTGCGCCTGACCTTCGCAGATGGGGCGGTGGCAGAGGCGGATGCGGTGGTCTGCACCCTGCCCCTTGGCGTGTTGCAGGCGGGCGATGTGACCTTTGATCCCCCCCTTGCCCCGGCGCGGCAGGCGGCGATAGGCGCGCTCGGCATGGGGATCCTGAACAAGTGCTGGCTGCGCTTTGACGCGCCGCCGCCGGTGCCTGCGGCGGATTGGATCCTGAACCTTGGCCCGCCCCACGACCTTTGGCCGGAATGGGTGAACCCCTCTGCCGCCGCCCCTGCCCCGCTGCTTCTTGCCTTCAATGCAGGAACCCGGGCCGATGCGGTGGAGGTGATGGATGACGCGGCCACCCGCGCCTCTGCGGCCGAGGCGCTGCGCGCCATGTTCGGCAGCCGTTTTCCCGCGCCTGTCGCGGCGAAGATCAGCCGCTGGCACGGCGATCCGCTGGCGCGGGGGGCCTATTCCTTCCACGCGATCGGAGCCGGGCGCGACACGCGGGCCGCGCTGGCCGGGGCGGATTGGGACGGGCGCATCGCCTTTGCGGGCGAGGCCGCGTCGCCCGACCATCCCTCCACCGTGCATGGGGCGTGGCTATCGGGGTTGGCTGCGGCGGAAACGCTGGCCCGCGCCGGTTGACCCGTCAGTCGGCGGGCGTCAGCCGGTAGGCCGCCCCGTCATAGACCGCGAGATACCAGATCGCGCCATCCGGGGCCTCGACGATATCGCGCACCCGGCCGGTGACAGGGCCTGCGATGCGTTCCTCGGCATAGGCGGCATCGGCATCCAGACGGCTGATGAAATCCTGGTTGAGCGACCCCGTGAACACATCGCCCTGCCATTCGGGGAACATCTCGCCCCGGTAAATGAGCAGGCCTGACGGCGCGATGGAGGGCACCCAGTAATGCACCGGCTGTTCCATCCCGTCGCGCGCCGTGCCTTCGCCGATCTGGCCGCCGCCGTAATCTTCGCCATAGGAGATCACGGGCCAGCCATAGTTCCGGCCCTGATCCACCCGGTTCAACTCATCCCCGCCCTGCGCGCCGTGTTCGACCAGCCAGAGGTTGCCATCGGCATCCAGCGTGGCGCCCTGGGCGTTGCGGTGGCCCAGCGAATAGACGCCGGGGCGGTGGCCGGGCAGCGATGTCGCGGGGCTGCCGTCGCGGTTGAGATGGATGACCTTGCCCTCCACCCGCATCGGGTCCTGCGATTCCATGCCATCCGGCCCGGTGCCGCGGTCGCCCGTCGTCAGGAACACCGTGCCATCCGCCGCTTCGACCAGACGCGATCCGAAATGCCGCCCCCCTTGCGTGGCATCGCCGTGGTAGAGCGTGGCAAAACCTTCGAGCCGGGTGCCATCTTCGGACAGCCGCCCCTTGCCCACCGCCGTTGCCGCCCCGCCGTCGAGCGGCAGCGCATAGCTGAGCCAGACCTCGCGCGATTGCGCGAAGTCGTGCGGGATCATGACGTCAAGGAGCCCGCCCTGCCCGTTGTCGAACACCTCAGGCACGCCTTCCACGGGCAGCGCCTCACCCTCGGCCACGCGCAGGAGGCGACCGGCGCGTTCGGTGATCAGCAGGTTGCCATCGGGCAGGAATTCGAGCGCCCATGGCTCATCGAGGCCCGTCACCACCGCCGTCGCCACAACCGGCCCGGCGGACGTCTGCAAGGGCTCTGCCCGCGCCGGGGCGGCAAGGGTGAGGGCAACCCCCAGCA
This sequence comes from Paragemmobacter ruber, assembly GCF_009908315.1. Classification (GTDB taxonomy): domain Bacteria; phylum Pseudomonadota; class Alphaproteobacteria; order Rhodobacterales; family Rhodobacteraceae; genus Paragemmobacter; species Paragemmobacter ruber. The sequence continues at coordinate 40,201 of NZ_JAAATW010000003.1, read as the reverse complement.
GCGCTGCCGCGCCGAGCGGAAGGGGGGCCGTGACGGCGGGCGAAGGCCGGAGACGGGCGAAGGGCTGGGTCATGGGCATGTCCTTTCGTTTTCTCGCCACTTAGGTGCCCGTCGCGGCAAAGGAAGCAGGCTCACGGCTTTCTGACCGGGACGGACCCGCCCGTCCCGCCCCGCCCCCGATCCCGATCCCGAACCCTGCGGCCCGCTGTCGCGCAGTGGAGGAGCGATGCCGAAATCGGGGTGCTTCCCTTTTGATCACAAGCGATCTAGGGTCCCGTCAGGACAACGTTCCAACACGGGAGTTTACGATGAAAAAACTGCTGCTCGCCTCGGCTGCCACCGCGCTCATGGCTGGTGCCGCCTCGGCGCAAGAGGTGAAACTGGGGGTTCTCTTGGGCTTTACCGGCCCGCTCGAATCCATCACGCCCGCGATGGGCGCCGGTGCCGATCTCGCGATCAAGGAAGTCAATGACTCTGGCAAGTTCACGCTGGGCACCGTCAGCGCCGTGCGCGGCGATTCGACCTGCATCGACGCCGCGGCGGCCACCGCTGCGGCAGAGCGCCTTGTGACCGCCGATGGCGTGTCGGGCATCGTGGGCGGCGACTGCTCGGGCGTGACCGGGGCGGTGCTGCAGAACGTGGCGCGCCCGAACGGGATCGGGATGATCTCGCCCTCGGCGACCTCGCCTGCGCTTTCCACCGCCGAAGATGACGGCCTGTTCTTCCGCACCGCGCCCTCGGACGCGCGTCAGGGCGAGATCATGGCCGACATCCTGTCGGAAAAGGGGATCAAGTCGGTCGCGCTGACCTATACCAACAACGACTATGGCAAGGGTCTGGCCGACAGCTTCGGCACCGCCTTCGCGGCCAAGGGTGGCACCGTCACCATCTCGGCCCCGCATGAGGATGGCAAGGCCGACTATTCGGCAGAAGTAGCCTCGCTCGCGTCGGCCGGTGGCGAGATGCTGGTGGTTGCGGGCTATGTCGATCAGGGCGGCAAGGGCGTGATCCAGGCCTCGATCGACTCGGGCGCATTCTCGACCTTCTACCTTGTGGACGGGATGTATGGCGAAGCGCTGATCGAAGCGATCGGCGAGCCGCTGAACGGGTCCTTCGGCGCGGTGCCGGGCACGGATTCGGAAGGCGCGACCAAGTTCCAGGAAATGGCCACGGCAGCGGGCTTTGACGGGACCTCGGCCTTCTCGCCCGAAAGCTATGACGCGGCGGCGCTGATCCTGATGGCGATGGCGGCGGCGAATTCGACCAACTCCAAGGACTGGACCACCAAGGTGATGGATCTGGCCAACGCCCCGGGCGAGCCGATCCTGCCGGGCGAGTTGGGCAAGGCGCTGGAGCTGATCGCGGCGGGCACCGATATCGACTATATCGGTGCGACGGCGGTGGAACTGGTGGGTGCCGGTGAATCCGCGGGCAACTACCGCGAATATTCGATCACCGACGGCGCGATCACCACGGTCGGGTTCCGTTGATCCGTCTTTCGGCTTGACCTCACGGCGCGGCCCGGGCATGTGCCCGGGCCGCTGCCATAAGCAAACACCCCGCGACGCCGCCCGGCCATGACCGCAAGGACATGGGGGATGCGCGGAAATGACGGGGGTCAGGGGAACACAGATGATCGTTGTCGAAGACCTTCACAGGCATTTCGGCGGCTTCCGTGCCGTTGATGGGGCCTCGCTGGAAATCAGGACCGGGTCGATCACCGGGCTGATCGGCCCGAACGGCGCGGGCAAGACCACCCTGTTCAACGTAATCGCCGGGCGCCTGCCGCCCACATCGGGCCGGGTGCTGATGGATGGCGAGGACATCACGGGTCTGCCGCCACATGAGCTGTTCCACAAGGGACTGCTGCGCACCTTCCAGATCGCGCATGAATTCGGCTCCATGACCTGTCTGGAGAACCTGATGATGGTTCCCGCCCGGCAGAAGGGCGAGCGGCTTCTGAACGCATGGTTCAACCGCCGCGCCGTGGCCGCCGAAGAGGCCGCCATCCGCAAGAAGGCGCTGGAGGTGCTGGAGTTCCTGACGATCAGCCATCTGGCCGAGCAGAAGGCCAGCCAGATTTCCGGCGGGCAGAAGAAGCTTCTGGAACTGGGGCGCACCATGATGGTGGATGCCAAGATCGTCTTTCTCGATGAGGTGGGCGCGGGCGTGAACCGCACGCTCCTGAACACGATCGGCGATGCCATCGTGCGGCTGAACAAGGAACGCGGCTACACCTTCTGCGTGATCGAGCATGACATGGATTTCATCGGCCGCCTCTGCGACCCGGTGATCGTGATGGCCGAGGGCAAGGTGCTGGCCCAAGGCACGGTGGATCAGGTCAAGAACGACGAGCGCGTGATCGAGGCCTATCTGGGCACCGGGCTGAAGAACAAGGTGAAAGAGGAGGCCGCGCATGCGTGAGGCGCGCAGCATCGGAGCCGTGGGCGGGACCTACGAATTTCCTTCGAAAATTCCGGTCCCCGGCCACGGAAGCCCGCTGAATTCTCGCAGGAAATTCGTGGCGGGCGGGAGCGTGTCGCATGGCTGAACCCTTCCTGATCGGCGAGGCGATGACGGGCGGCTATGGCGGGGCGGATATCCTGCATGCCTGCACCATCGCGGTGGAAAAGGGCCAGATCGCGGTGATCGTCGGCCCCAATGGCGCGGGCAAGTCCACCGCGATGAAGGCCGTCTTCGGCATGCTGCGCCTGCGGGCGGGCCATGTGAAGCTGGCGGGCGAGGACATCACCGCGCTTTCCCCGCAGGCGCGGGTGGCCAAGGGCATGGGCTTTGTGCCGCAGACCCACAACATCTTTACCTCGATGACGGTGGAGGAGAACCTCGAGATGGGGGCCTTCATCCGCACCGATGATTTCAGCGACACCCTGGCGCAGGTCTATGACCTGTTCCCGATCCTGAAGCAGAAGCGCCTGCAGCCCGCGGGCGAATTGTCGGGCGGGCAGCGCCAGCAGGTGGCCGTGGGCCGCGCGCTTATGACACGGCCCAAGGTCCTGATGCTTGACGAACCCACGGCCGGCGTCAGCCCCATCGTAATGGACGAATTGTTCGACCGGATCATCGAGGTGGCGCGCACCGGCATCTCGATCCTGATGGTCGAACAGAACGCCCGTCAGGCGCTGGAGATCGCTGACAAGGGCTATGTCCTTGTGCAGGGCGCCAACCGTTTCACCGACACCGGCAAGGCGCTGCTCGCCGATCCGGAGGTCCGCCGTTCCTTCCTTGGGGGCTGAGGCATGGATATCCTGAACGCCCTTGTGGTTTTCCTGAATTTCGTCTTCGTGCCGGGCCTTGCCTATGGCGCGCAACTGGCGCTGGGCGCGCTGGGGGTGACGCTGATCTACGGCATCCTGCGCTTTTCCAACTTTGCCCATGGCGATACCATGGCCCTGGGCACCATGGTGACGATCCTGTTCACGTGGTGGTTCCAGTCGATGGGCATCAGCTTTGGCGTGCTGCCCACCGCCCTTCTGGCGCTGCCCATCGGCATTGCGGTCACCGCGCTGTTCGTGCTGGGCACGGACCGGGTGGTCTATCGCTTCTACCGCAAGCAGAAGGCGGCGCCGGTGATCCTTGTGATGGTCTCGCTCGGCGTGATGTTCGTGATGAACGGCATCGTGCGCCTGATCATCGGCGTGGATGACCAGAATTTCGTCGATGGCAGCCGTTTTGTCATCGCGGCGGGCGACTTCCGCGAGATGACGGGTCTGGCCGAGGGGCTGGCCATCAAGACCACGCAGGTGGTGACGGTCGTCACCGCGCTGGTGGTGATGGGGCTTCTGTTCTGGTTCCTGCAGAAGACGCGCACGGGCAAATCCATGCGCGCCTTCTCGGATAACGAGGATCTGGCGTTGTTGTCCGGCATCAATCCTGACCGCGTGGTTGCGGTCACTTGGATCATCGCCGCCGCGCTGGCCACGATTGCGGGCGTGCTTTACGGGCTCGACAAAAGCTTCCGCCCCTTCGTCTATTTCCAGCTGCTGCTGCCCATCTTTGCCGCGGCCATCGTGGGGGGCTTGGGCAGCCCGCTGGGCGCGATCGCGGGCGGGTTCCTGATCGCCTTCTCCGAGGTGATGGTGACCTATGCGTGGAAGAAGGTGGTGACCTACCTTGTGCCGGAAAGCATGGCGCCTGAGGGGCTGCTGCAACTGATGGGGACGGATTACAAATTCGCCGTCAGCTTCGCGATCCTGATCCTTGTGCTGATCTTCATGCCCACCGGCCTGTTCAAGGGGAAATCGGTATGACCCGCAACCTTGCACTTTTCGGGGGCGTCGCCGCCCTGTTCATCCTGACCGGCGCGTTTGAAAGCTGGAACCTGTCGCTGTCGATCCTTGGGATCGCGCTTCTGTCGGCGATCATGGCACTGGGTGTGAACATCCAGTGGGGCTATGCGGGCCTGTTCAACACCGGGATCATGGGCTTTACCGCGCTGGGTGGTCTGGCCGTCGTGCTGGTATCCGCCCGGCCCGTGGCCGAAGGCTGGGCGGCGGGCGGCACGGGCATCCTGCTGGGTCTGTTCCTGGGCGCGGCCTCCATCGCGGCGGCCATCTTCGCGTGGAACCGCATGGCGCCCGGGCGGACGCGCACCCTGGTGACACTGGCCATCGGCGTGGCGGGCTTCTTCCTGTTCCGGGCGGTGTTTGATCCTGCGGTCGTCGCGGTCGAGGCGTTCAACCCCGCCACGGCGGGCAATCTGGGCGGTCTGGGCCTGCCTGCGCTGGTCGCCTGGCCGGTGGGCGGGCTTCTGGCGGCGGCGGCGGCCTGGGCCATCGGGAAGATCTCGCTTGGCCTGCGGTCGGATTACCTCGCCATCGCGACGCTGGGCATTGCCGAGATCATCGTGGCCGTCATGAAGAACGAGGATTGGCTGGCCCGCGGGGTGAAGAACATCATCGACCTGCCGCGTCCCTGGCCGGTGCCCTATGAGGTGGAACTGCAGCAATCCGCCGCTTTCGTGGACTGGGCGACGCGCTGGGGCTTTGACCCTGTCAGCGCCTCGTCGATCGTGGTCAAGCTTCTTTACATCGCGCTGTTCACGGCGGTGCTGCTTGCGGTGATCTGGCTGTCGGAACGCGCGCTGAACAGCCCTTGGGGGCGCATGATGCGCGCCATCCGCGACAATGAGGTGTCCTCGGCCGCGATGGGCAAGGACGTGAAGGCGCGCCATCTGCAGGTCTTCATCCTCGGCTCTGCCGTCGTCGGCATCGCCGGGGCGATGTACACGACCATCGGCGGAGCGCTGCTGCCGGGCGAATACAACCCGCTGCGCTTTACCTTCCTCGTCTGGGTGATGGTGATCGTCGGCGGGTCGGGCAACAATTGGGGCGCGGTGCTGGGGGGCCTGCTGATCGGCTGGCTCTGGCTGATCGTCGAAAGCCTCGGGCCTGACGTGATGCGGATCATGGTGGCTGGCCTGTCGGAAGGCCCGTTGAAGGCCCATCTGATCGACAGCGCCCAGCACATGCGCCTGCTGACCATGGGGGTGATCCTGCTGCTGGTCCTGCGGTTCAGCCCGCGCGGTCTGATCCCCGAGAAATGACCCGCTTCCGCGGGGCAATGGCAGGGGGCGCCCCGCGCGGGCGCCCCTTTCCTTTTGTCGCGCCCGCCACTTGCGACATGTTCCTGTCGCAAACCAACATGCCGCCCGGCGGTGCTTGCGGCCAATCTGCGGGCAATCCAATGCAGGGAGTCCCCCCATGAAAACCCATACCCGAGTCCTCGTCATCGGCGGCGGCGTCGTCGGCTGCTCGGTCCTTTATCACCTGACAAAGCTGGGCTGGTCGGATGTGATGCTGGTCGAACGGTCCGAACTCACCTCCGGGTCCACCTGGCACGCGGCGGGGGGCTTTCACACGCTGAACGGCGACACCAACATGGCGGCGCTGCAGGGCTATACGATCCGGCTTTACAAGGAGCTTGAGGCGATCACCGGCATGTCCTGCGGCCTGCACCATGTGGGCGGCATCACGCTGGCCGACAATGAGGCGCGGTTCGAACAGCTCAAGGCCGAACGCGCCAAGCACCGCTACATGGGGCTGGATACGGAAATCCTCGGGCCTGAGGAGATTCACAAGCTGACCGACGGGATGGTAAACCTCGAAGGCATCATCGGCGCGCTTTACGACCCGCTTGATGGCCATCTTGACCCGTCCGGCACAACCCATGCCTATGCCAAGGCCGCCCGCATGGGCGGGGCGGAGATCGTGCTGCACAACCGCGTGCTGGAAACCAACCCCCGCCCGGACGGATCATGGGAAGTGGTGACCGAGAAAGGCACCATCATCGCCGAACATGTGGTCAATGCAGGCGGATTGTGGGCGCGCGAGATCGGGGCGATGGCAGGCGTCTACCTGCCGCTGCTGCCCATGGCGCACCAGTATCTGGTGACCGACGACATCCCGGAAATCATGGATATCCTGAAATCGGGCCGCGAATTCCCCCATGTGATGGACCCGGGCGGCGAAAGCTATCTGCGGCAGGAAGGCCGGGGCCTCTGCATCGGGTTCTATGAGAAACCCTGCGAGCCGTGGTCGGTGGATGGCACGCCTTGGGATTTCGGCCATGAACTGCTGAACGAACAGTTCGACAAGATCGAGGACAGCGTCAACTTTGCCTATCGCCGCTTTCCCGTGCTGGAACGGTCAGGCGTGAAGCGGGTGATCCACGGCCCCTTCACCTTCGCCCCCGACGGCAACCCGCTGATCGGCCCCGTGCCGGGCCTGCGCAACTACTGGTCCGCCTGCGCGGTGATGGCGGGCTTCAGCCAGGGTGGGGGCATGGGCCTCGCGCTCGCCCAATGGATGATCCATGGTGAGGTGGAGCGTGATCCGCGCGGCTTTGACGTCGCCCGCTTCGGCAACTGGACAAGCCCGGGCTATACCGTCCCGAAGGTCATCGAAAACTACCAGATGCGGTTCAGCGTCTCATACCCGAACGAGGAACGCCCCGCCGCCCGCCCCTTCCGCACCACGCCCATGTATGAGGTGTTCGATGGCCTGAACGCCGTCTGGGGCCAGCAATACGGGCTGGAGGTGGTGAACTACCACGCCCTGCCGGGTGAGCCGCGCTATGAACAGCCGACCTTCCGCCGCTCCAACGCATGGGAGGCGACGCGGCAGGAAGTGCTGGCCGTGCGCGAAGGCGTGGGCATCAACGAGGTGCAGAATTTCGGCAAGTACCGCGTCACCGGCCCCAATGCGCGGGCCTGGCTCGACCGGATCATGGCCGGCCTGATCCCGAAACCGGGCCGCCTGTCGCTGACGCCGATGCTCGCCCATTCCGGCAAGATCATCGGCGATTTCACCGTCTCCTGCCTGTCAGAGACGGAATTCCAGCTGACCGCCTCCTATGGCGCGCAGGGCTGGCACGCCCGCTGGTTCGAGATGAACCCGATGGAGGGCGTGACGGTCGAGAACATCTCCGACGCGCGGTCGGGCTTCCAGATCGCAGGCCCCAAGGCGCGCGAACTCCTGTCCCGCGTGACGCGCGCCGATGTCTCGTCCGAGGCGTTCGGGTTCATGGATGTCAAGCGCATGACCGTCGGCATGGCCAATTGCATCGTCCAGCGCGTCAGCTACACGGGCGATCTGGGCTATGAGATCTTCACCGATCACATGTCGGTCCGCCACCTCTGGGATGTGCTGACCGCGGCCGGAAAGGACCTTGGCATCCGCCCCTTCGGGATGCGCGCCATGATGTCCTTGCGTCTGGACAAGTGGTTCGGCAGCTGGGGCCGCGAATTCAGCCCCGACTATACGCCCTGCGAGACGGGCCTTGACCGTTTCATCCGCTGGAACAAGGCGGCCGACTGGATCGGGAAAGAGGCGGCGACGGCGGAAAAGGCCGCAGGCCCCAAGCGGCGGCTGGTCAGCTTCATCGTGGATGCCGCCGATGCCGATGTCGTGGCGTGGGAACCTATCTGGCTTGACGGGGCGGTGGTGGGCTTCTGCACCTCGGGCGGCTATGCGCATTGGTCCGGCAAATCGGTCGCCATGGGCTTTTTGCCCGCCGATGCGGTCAAGGACGGCCTCGCCTGCGAGATCGAGATCCTCGGCGAACGCCGCAAGGCCACCGTCCACCTCGCCCCGCTCTGGGACGGCGACGGCGCGCGCATGCGCTCCTGATCCGGGCACAGCGCCCCGGCAATACCCCCCGGGAGGGCGGTCTGCCCTCCCGGACCCTCCCGAGGGTATTTCTGACAAGATGAAGACCGCGCCCCTTCATCTTGGGGAAAATACCCCGGGGTTTGGGGCAGCGCCCCAATGACCGAGCCGGAGCGGCAGTGGAGGCAAGAGGAAAGGCTTGCGGCGGCACGCCGCGCCGCATCATCCGCGCTTGACGCCCGCACCGCCGCTTGGAAGGGTTGCGCCATGCAGGTCCATATCCTTGTCCTCGCCGCTGGTTCGTCATCCCGCATGCGGGGGGGCGACAAGCTGCTGGAACCTGTCGCGGGGCGCCCCCTCATCGCCCACGTCGCGGCGGCGGCGCTGGCCACGGGATTGCCGGTCCATGTGACCCTGCCCGCCGACCGCCCGGCCCGCAGCGCCGCGTTGCAGGGCCTGGGCATCCGGAGCGTCACCTTGCCCGAACCCCCGGCCGGGATGGCCGAAAGCCTGAAGGCGGGCCTTGCCGCCATTCCGCAGGATGCGGGCGTGATGGTGCTGCTGGCCGACATGCCCGACATCACACCCAATGACCTCATCACCCTGCGCGACGCCTGGCAGGCCGAGCCGGAGGCCATCCTGCGGGGCGCGGCGGCCGATGGGACCGCCGGGCATCCGGTCTGCTTCCCGCCCGATCTGCGCGATGACCTGATGATGCTGCAGGGCGATGAAGGGGCGCGCAGCGTGCTGGTGCGCCACCGCGCAAGGCTGCGCCTGATCCCCCTGCCCGACTGTCACGCAACGACCGATCTGGATACGCCCGAAGCCTGGGCCGCGTGGCGCGGCGCGCGCGTGGACAGTGCCGAGCCTGACCCAGCGGAGGGCGCATGACGGCCGGCCCGCCTGCGTGGCACGGATGGCACGCGACTTGCCAAGAGTGGCTGAAACGCGCGGGCGGGCGAGAAAAGGCCACGGTCTGCGGCGATACTGTGCCACGGTAAGGCCCGCGCATCCCACAGGGGCAGATCGGGGACAGCAGGTTTGGAAAGGCAGACGGGGGACAGGCAGCGATGACGACATCGGTCGACATACGGATCCTTGTGGCCGTTGCGTGCATCCTTTTGTTCTTTTCGGCCTGCCTTGCCACGTTCCTGCGCGGGGCCTGGACCGAGCGGTTCCGCCAAGCCGCCAGTCTTTATGCCGCGAGCCTTGGCGCCTTGCTGATTGCAGCGATGGGGGTGTTCCTGTCGCGCGATGCGCCCTTTGTCGTCAGCGCCGCCCTGATCATCGCGGGGGCGCATTTCAGCATCGTGCTGGCCTATCTGTCGCTGTACGGATCGCTGCGCCCGCATCCGGCGGCGGGGTTGGTCGTGCTGATTGCCGGGCTGATCTGTCTGGCGCAATGTGTGCTGGCCGTTCTCTACCGGGACGCGCCGCTTCTGATCATCACCACATCGGTGGTGAATGCGGTGGTAGGCCTTCTTGCGGCGGGCAGTCTCTGGGCTGCGGTGGCCCGAACATCGCCGCGCAACCGCCTGCTGGTGGCGGCGCCCTTCTTTATGGTCAGCGCCGCCTATGCCATGCGGTTGGTGGTGCTGGCCTCGACCGATCCGGGGGCGTGGTTCGTCGTGGCCTCATCGCTGATCGCCTTTGTTCTGGCGGGGACATCGCTTTACATCGGCTTTGCGCTGATCATCCTGCGCGAAAGCGCATTGAGCGATGCCCTGCGTCAGGCGCGCGCGGAAAGCGACGCGATCCTGCAGCAGCGGACGCGCCTGTTTTCCCAGATCAACCATGAATTGCGCACGCCCCTGAACGGGATCGTGGGGCTGACGCGGGTGCTGGCGCGCCATGTCGCCGACGAGGATGGCAAGCGCACCCTGCGCGATCTGCAATCCTCGGCGGCGCTGCTCAAGACCGTGGTCGATGACGTGCTTGATTTCGCCAAACTCGACAACGGGGCGCTGGAGCTTGAGCATCTGCCCTTCAATCTGGCCGAGGTGGCGGAGGCCATGGCCACCCAGTACCGGGCCTTGGCATCGGAACGGGGCGTAGCGTTACGGCTGGAGCTTGCGCCCGACATGCCCCCTTGGCGCAGGGGCGATGCGATGCGTCTGCGCCAGATCCTGCACAACCTTCTGGCCAATGCGGTGAAATTCACCAGCGCGGGCGAGATCGTCCTGTCGGTCGCTCCCTCCGGCGAGGAGGGCGTTAGGCTGGCGGTTGCAGACACCGGCATCGGGATGAGTGCCGAGCAGTTGGCCCATCTGTTCGAACCCTTCCGTCAGGCCACCGCAGGCACCGCGCGGCAGTTCGGCGGCACCGGTCTGGGGCTGAGCATCGTCAACATGCTGGTCACGGCCATGGGCGGGCGGATCGCGGTGGACAGCGCGCCCGGCAGCGGCACGCGGATGGAGGTGACCCTGCCCCTGCCCGCGACCGAAGCCCCGCCCGTGACGCAGTCAGAACCGCCGCAGCCCGCGCCCCGCGCCGGTGCGGGCCTGCGCCTTCTGTGCGCCGATGATGACGAGATCAACCGCATGGTGCTTGAGGCCTTGCTGATCGAGCTTGGGGTGACCCCGGTGATGGCCGATGGCGGACCGGACATGATCGAGAAGGCCCGCGCGCAGCGGTTCGATGCCTATCTGATCGACATCAACATGCCCGGGATGAACGGGGTTGAAACTTTGGCCGCCCTGCGCCGGGCCGCTGCGGAAGAGGGACGGGTGCCACCCATCGCCGTGGCCGCGACCGCCAATGTGATGGCCGAGGATATCCGCGCCTATCTGGACGCAGGCTTTGATGCCCATCTGCCCAAACCCATCGTCTTTGACGATCTGGCAAAGCTTCTGCAGCGCGTCCGCGCGACCCGCACCGAAACGGGCGGCGACCGCGCAGCGGAATGGGCGGCTGAGTGGGCGGCGGACTGAACGGCGTAACAGGACGGCCGGGTTTCCCCGCATCGCTCTGGTCAGGGGGATGGGCCCCCGCCCCGTCCGGCCCCCGCCCCGTCCGGCCCCTTCCACGGACATGCCCCATCAGGGGGCGGCGAACAGGCGCGCTTGGCTGCGTCTCCATCGCCCGCCCGCAGCCGCGCCCCGATCCTCCATTGTGCGTCAGCGCAGGTGCGGCTAGGATTTTCCCAGTCTGGTGCCGGTGGCCTTTCGCTGCCGGATAATCGGGAACGCAGTGCAAGTCTGCGACGTGCCCAACGCTGTAAGGTGGATGGTGCTGCATGAGGCCACTGGTCGCAAGACCGGGAAGGCGCAGCATCCGTGCGAAGCCAAGTCAGAAGACCGGCCAGACGAAACCGGGCGCCCCGAAGGCCGGCGGGGGGCCGTTTCGACGTAGGGGACCTGCATGTCTGAACCCATCCGCCCGGTTGCCGCCGGGGCCTTTTCCGATGACGAGCGTGCCGCCGTCTATCGCGCCATCTTCTCGCGCCGCGATGTGCGGAGCCAGTTCACCGACCGGCCGCTGGGCGAGGATGTGCTGATGCGTCTGCTGACCGCAGCGCATCATGCGCCCTCGGTGGGGTTCATGCAGCCGTGGAACTTCATCATCATCCGCGACGATGCGGTGAAGGCCCGGGTGCAGCAGGCCTTTGCCGCCGCCAATGCCGAGGCAGAGGCGATGTTCGACCCCGACCGCCGCCCGCTTTATTCCAGCCTGAAGCTGGAAGGGATCCTGCAGGCGCCGGTCAGCCTGTGCATCACCTGCGACCGCAGCCGGGGCGGCCCAGTTGTGCTGGGGCGCACCCATGCCCCGGAGATGGACCTTTATTCCACGGTCTGCGCGGTGCAGAACCTGTGGCTGGCGGCCCGGGCCGAAGGGATCGGCGTGGGCTGGGTCAGCATCTTCCGCCCCGGCGCGCTGACCGAGATCCTGCACCTGCCCGGCAATGTGGTGCCGGTGGCATGGCTCTGTCTGGGCTATGTGGATGAACTCTACGATCAGCCGGAACTGGCGGCCAAGGGCTGGGCCGACCGCCTGCCCCTGACGGATCTGATCTATCACGAGGCATGGGGGCGCAGCGGTTGAGGCGCGGCGCGATCATCCCAAGGCGGGCAGGATGACACGGACCGCAAGCCCGCCCGTATCGGCCTGCAGCAGATCAAGCCGCCCACCATAGGCGGCGATCCGATCCGCCGCGATGGCCAGACCAAGGCCATGGCCGGGCATCGTTTCATCCAGCCGGGCGCCGCGGCCCAGAAGTCTGTCACGCTCTGCCGCGGGGATGCCGGGGCCGTCATCGGTGACCGTGATCTCGACCCCGTCCGCGCAGCGCCGCGCGTCGATCCGCACGGTTGTGCGCGCCCATTTCACGCCGTTCTCGGCAAGGGCGCCGATGATTTCGGCCAGATCTTCGCCATCGCCGCGAAAATCGGGCGCCGTGTCGGAGGCATGCGCAAGCGTCACCCCGCGCCGCCGCGCCTCGGGCCGCAGGACCAGCGCCACATCCTCCAGCACGGGGGCGATGGCGGCGCGCGCCCGCGGATCGGACGGCGCCGATGCCCGCGCCCGTCTGAGATGCCAGCGCAGGATGCGATCCATCCGCTGGATCAGCGCCGCATCCTCGGCCCCCGCCCGGTTGGACAGCACCGCAAGCGGGGTCTTCAGCGCATGGGCAAGGTCGGCGGCATGGGCGCGGGCGCGTGCGACCTGCGCGGCATTGGCCGCGACAAGGCGCCCCAGTTCATCGGCGAGCGGGCGCAGCTCTGCCGCCTGCGCCGCGGGAAGGGCGGCGGCCTGCCCGTCGCGCAGGGCGGCCACCCCACGGGCAAAGCGTGTCAGATCGGCAAGCCCTGCCCTGACCGCCAGCACCTGCGCGCCCATCAGCGCGGCCCCCAGCAGGAGCAGCGCCACGGCAAGGGGGCGGCGGATCGCGGCCAGTTCGGCATCGGCCACATCCTTGGGCAAGGTGACGGTGACGGTCAGTCGGCGCCCCTCTCCGGGGGCGGTGAAGGCCGCGACATGGGTCACCAGCACGCGGCCATCCGGGCCGGTCCGGCCCCGCCCATCCACGCCCAGATCGCCCGTCACCAGCGACGGGGACCGGGCCAGCACGGCCGCCCCGTCACTGACCTGCCAGAACCAGCCCGACAGCGGCTGTTCAAAACGCGCATCCGATGGCGGCGGGATCACGGAGAAGGCCCCGGCCTCATCCCAGCGGGCCACCGCCATGACCCCGCGCGCGCCTGCCGTCAGTTCCGCCTGAAGGCGGCGCGTCACGAAATCCGTCAGCACGGCAGACAGCACAAACCAGGCGACAACCAGCGCCGCCAGCGTCAGGCCCGCCGACCATGTCAGCAACCTGGCCCGGATCGAGCCGAAGGTCATGCCGGATCACCAGGCATGAAGCGATAGCCTTCGCCGCGCCGGGTTTCGACCCGGGCCTCGCCGATCTTTTTGCGCAGGCGGCCGATCACCACCTCCATCGACCGGAAATCCCGGTCGCTGTCGCGGTCATACATATGTTCGGAAAGCTCCGTCCGGCTGACGACCCGCCCCTTGTGCAGCATAAGATAGCGCAAGAGCCGCCCTTCGAAGGCCGTCAGCCGCAGCGGCATCCCGTCCAGCGTTGCAAGCCCGGTCGCCGTGTCCAAGACCAGCCCCCCGGCCACCAGTTCCACCGTGGCATGGCCCGCCGCGCGGCGGATCAGCGTGGCAAGGCGCAGCGTCACCTCTTCCATCCGAAAGGGTTTGAGGACGAAATCATCGGCACCGGCGCGGAAGCCCGCCACCTTGTCCGACCACGCATCCCGCGCCGTCAGGATCAGCACGGGAAAGGCAAGCCCCGCGCCCCGCCAGCGTTTGAGCACCTCGATCCCGTCCATCCCCGGCAGCCCGAGATCGAGCACCGCCGCGCCGATGGTTTCGGTCGCGCCGAGATATTCGCCCGCCACGCCGTCATGCGCGGTCTCGACCGTATATCCGGCCTGCCCCAGCGCGGTGGCGATCTGGGCGGCCAGGTCGCGGTCATCCTCGACGATCAAGATTTTCACGGCAGAACTTTCACGGCTTTTCTTTCAGGGCGCTTCGCCCGGCAGGATGCGCGCCTCGGACTGGCCTACCCCTTCCACCTCGAGGAAGCGGCAGCCCGGACCGGTGAGTTCGATCTCGATCACGCTGCCATCGGGGGTGAGCCAGCGGATTTCCTGCACCAGACCATCGTCTTCCTCCTCGATCCGCAGCGCCTCGCCCCGGTAGCGGCTGGCGGCGCAGGCGAGGGCGTCGGCCGCGCCGATGGGGCGGGCATCTTCCGGCGCATCCGCGCGGGCCGGGACGGCCAGCAGGCAGAGAAGGAGGGGGGCGAAGACGGGGCGCATGGGGCAGCATATAACCCGGCAAGGCTCAACGAAAACCAAACAGGCCCGTTTCGGCGGCATTTGGGGCGAATCGCGCAAGGTGCTGGCATGATGAAACCACAGGAGAGACCCATGACACGCCGATTTACCGCCCCTGCCATCACCCTGACGCTGGCCATGGCGCTTGTCGCACCGCTTGCCGCGCCGGTCGCGGCGCAAGAGACGCAGCTTTCCGGCACGGTGGCCGAGGTGTTCGGCACCCAGATGGTGCTGACCACATCCGACGGGCGGCTTCTCGTCACCCTGCCCGAAGGGACCGCCGCCCCGGCGCCGGGCACTGCCCTGACGCTGACCGGCACGCGGACGGGCGACACCTTCGCCGCCGCCACGTTGAGCGCTGGCACGGCAGCACCCGTCGCGGATGAGGCGACGCTGCCTGCCCCGCTGCGCGGCCTTGGGCTGAGCGACATCCGCACCCGCCGCGATGATGACGGCGATGTCTATCTCTATGCCCGCACGGCCACCGGCTGGCTGCGGGCCGAGGCGCGCGGTGATCGGCTGCACGAAGTGCAGGGTGATGGCGCGGGTCTGCCGCCCGACCTGATCGCCGCGATGCTGCCCGCGCCCGCACGCGACGAGCCGCGCCTGACCGAGATCGCCCGGATGACCGAGATCGAGGTAGATGATGACGGAGAAATCTCAGTCGAAGGCTTTGCCGCCGACGGCATGCGGATCGAGATGGAATTCGCGCGCGATGGCGTTTTGCAGGGGTTCGAACGCGAGACCGACGATCGCCGCTCGATGACCGAGGCCGCCGCGCGGGACCGGCTGGCCGCGCTTGGCTATCGCGATGTGGGCTTTGTCGAACGGGGCGGGCGGCATGTGACGGCCATTGCCACCAATCCATCGGGCGATGTGGTCGAGGTGCGGCTGGATGATCAGGGCCGGGTGGAACGCGAAAGGCTGTGGCTGAACTGACCGGTCACGCGCGCGGCGGCGGCACGGGGTGAAGGCCCCGACCTGCGCCGCTGCCCCCCCCCTTTTTCCCGCACAGCGCGGCATCCTGACCGGTGCCGCGCGTGACCCATCGGTCAATCGTCCACGCAATAGACGCGGTACAGGGTGGCGAGGATCTCGCTCACCTCCGGGCTGGCGAGGCTGTAATAGATGGTCTGCCCATCGCGGCGCGTGGCGACAAGGCGCAGCGCGCGCATCTTGCCCAGATGCTGCGACAGGGCGGCGGGGCTGAGGTTCACGATCTCGGCCAGGTCGCCCACCGACTTCTCGCCCTTCAAAAGCGTGCACATCACCAAAAGCCGCTTTGGGTTCGCCATCGCGTCCAGCGTGGCGGCCACTTCGATCGCGCGGGCTTCCAGCGCCTCGATCGGCATGTCTGCGGGATCTGTTTTCATGCTTGACACTTTAGTAGTTTCGAAAGTAATGTATCTCGAAGATAAAGACCTGTCTAGCAATCCCTGCCCTCTGCCACAAGCGTGATGCGGCGGGCCGGGGCGTCGGCAGACAGGTGTCAAGGAAGTGGACCCGCCCCGCATGATCACCGAATTCACCCCCCTCGCCTCGCTTGCCGGTGGCATCCTGATCGGCCTTGCCGCCGTGATCCTGATGGCGCTGAACGGCCGGATCGCGGGCATGACGGCCATGCTGGGCGGCGTGCTGCAACCGCAGCACCCTGACAGCCCGTGGCGGATTGCCTTTCTGGCGGGTGCGATTGCCGCGCCGATGATCGCCACGCGCATGGGCGCCGAGTTTGGCTTTGCCGCGCCCACCACCGGCGCGATGCTGGCTGTGGGTGGCCTGCTTGTGGGCATCGGGGTGACCTATGCCTCGGGCTGCACCTCGGGGCATGGGGTTTGCGGGATGGCGCGGCTGTCGCCCCGGTCCATCGTGGCCACGGCCACCTTCATGGTTACGACCTTTGCCACCGTGACCGTGATCCGCCACGGATTTGGGGGATAAGGCCTATGCAACGCATCCTGTCCGCGCTTCTTGCCGGTGTCGTCTTCGGTCTGGGCATCGCCCTTTCGGGCATGGCCAACCCGGCCAAGGTGATGAACTTCTTCGATCCTCTTGGGACATGGGACCCGAGCCTTGCCTTCGTCATGGGCGGCGCGCTGACCACCGCGGCGATCGGCTACCGGGTGGTGTTCGGCACACGCCGCGCGCCCCTGTTTGACACGACGTTCCATCTGCCGACCGCCCGCACCATCGACCTGCGGCTGGTGGGCGGATCGGCCTTGTTCGGCTTGGGCTGGGGCATCGCGGGCTTTTGCCCCGGCGGCGCGGTTCCTGCGCTGGGATTCGCGCCTTGGCCCACCGCGCTTTTCCTGATCTCGATGGGGGCGGGCATGCTGATCGCCCGGCGCCTGCAAGCCCTGCCGCGCCCCACCACCGCCTGATCCCCCGACGTGGAGACCCTGACCATGACGACCCCGATCCCCCATCCCGTGGACCTGACCGTGACCCCCGAGGTGACGGCCTTCTTCGACGAACCCACCAATACGGTGACCTATGTCGTCCGCGACCCCGCCAGCACCGCCTGCGCCGTGATTGATAGCGTGATGGACATCGACTATGCCGCAGGCAGGATCACCTATGCCTCGGCCGATGCGGTGATCGCCTTCATCCGCGCGCGCGGCTACAGGCTGGAATGGCTGATTGAGACGCATGTCCATGCCGATCACCTGTCGGGCGCGCCCTATATCCAGGGCAAGCTGGGCGGCAAGATCGGCATCGGCGCCAACATCACCATCGTGCAGGAAACCTTCGGCAAGGTCTTCAACGAAGGGACGGAATTCCAGCGCGACGGATCGCAGTTCGACCGCCTGTTCCACGACGGTGACACCTACCAGATCGGCACGATGACCGCGCAGGCCCTGCACACGCCGGGCCACACGCCGGCCTGCATGACGCATGTGATCGGTGACGCCGCCTTCGTGGGCGACACGCTGTTCATGCCGGATGGCGGGTCGGCCCGGGCCGATTTCCCGGGCGGGGATGCGCGCACGCTCTACCGGTCCATCCGGCGCGTGCTTTCGCTGCCCGATGCGACGCGGCTGTTCATGTGCCACGACTATGGCCCGAACGGGCGCGACATCCGCTGGGAAACCACGGTGGCCGAACAGCGCGCGCACAACATCCATGTCCATGACGGCGTGACCGAGGATGAGTTCGTCGCGCTGCGCGAGGCGCGCGATGCGACGCTGGCAATGCCCAAGCTGATCATCCCGTCGCTTCAGGTGAACATGCGCGCAGGCGAACTGCCGCCGCCGGATGACAGCGGCAAGCGCTTTCTGAAAGTGCCGATCAACGGGCTGTAGGCCCCCGACGCAACCCACGCTCTGGGAGGAGCCCGACATGACGACCGCCAAGCCGATCACACCGACCCTGTCCGTCAGCGAACAGGTGCAGCCGCAGGACATGGCCGCGCTGGCCGCCGCGGGGTTCCGCGCGATCATCTGCAACCGCCCCGATGGCGAGGGGGCGGATCAGCCCGGCTTTGCCGAGATCGCGGCAGCTGCCGAGGCGGCGGGGATGCAGGCGGCCTATCTTCCCGTCCTGTCGGGCAAGGTGGGCGACGCGGATGCCCTGGCCTTTGGCGCGGCACTGGACCGCCTGCCGAAACCCGCGCTTGCCTATTGCCGCACCGGCACGCGGTCGGCCACGCTGTGGTCGCTGTCCGAGGCCGGGCGCGGGCGCGCGCTGCCCGAGATCATGGCCGCAACGCGGGCCGCGGGCTATGACATGGCAGGCGTGGTGCGGCGCATCGCCAATGGCGGGCGCACCCCCGCCGACATGGTGGATGCGTCCCACGCGGTTGTCATCATCGGCGGGGGTGCGGCCGGGATCGCGGCCGCCGCCAGCCTGAGATCCCGCCAGCCGGATCTCGACATCGCCATCATCGACCCGGCCGACATCCATTACTACCAGCCGGGCTGGACCATGGTCGGCGGCGGCGTCTTTACCCCCGCAACGACGGCCCGCACCATGGGATCGCTGATCCCTGCGGGGGTGCGCTGGATCAAGGCCGCCGTCGCGGCCTTCGAGCCGGAGCGTAACGCCGTCATCCTCGATGGCTGCCGGGTGGTGCGGTATGAGCAGCTGATCGTCGCGCCGGGGCTGAAGCTGAACTGGGCCGGGATCGACGGGCTGACCGAAACGCTGGGGCGCAACGGGGTGACGTCGAACTATCGCTATGACCTCGCGCCTTACACATGGGACCTCGTGCGCGGCCTGAAAGGGGGACATGCAGTCTTTACCCAGCCGCCCATGCCCATCAAATGCGCCGGCGCGCCGCAGAAGGCCATGTATCTGTCGGGTGACCATTGGCACCGGACGGGTGTGCTGAAGGATATCCGCATTGATTTCTACAGCGCGGGCGCGGTGCTGTTCGGGGTCAAGGAATATGTCCCCGCCCTGATGGACTATATCGAGAAGTACGGCACCAACCTGCATTTCCAGCACCGCCTGACCCGCGTCGATGGCCCAGCGCGCAAGGCGTGGTTTGCCAAGACCAATGCCGATGGCACGACCGAGACGGTGGAAACCGGGTTCGACATGATCCATGTCGTCCCGCCGCAGGTGGCCCCCGACTTCGTCCGCGTCTCGGTCCTTGCTGATGCGGCGGGCTGGCTGGATGTGGACCCGGCCACCCTGCGGCACAAGCGCCTGCCCAACATCTATGCGCTGGGCGATGTCACCAACGCGCCCAACGCCAAGACCGCCGCCGCGGCGCGCAAGCAGGCGCCCGTGGTGGCGCATAACCTGCTGAGGGACCGGGGCCTGGTCGGGGGCGCTACGCAGGGCGCGGTCGGGGGCGCAGATGTGGCCTATGACGGCTACGGCTCCTGCCCCTTGACGGTGGAACGGGGGCGCATCGTGCTGGCCGAGTTCGGCTATGGCGGCAAGCTTCTGCCCTCTTTCCCCGGCTGGATGATTGATGGCACGCGGCCCAGCCGTCTTGCCTGGCTGCTCAAGGAACAGGTCCTGCCGCCGATTTACTGGAAGGCCATGCTGCGCGGGCGCGAATGGATGGCCAAACCGCACCCCGTGACCGCAAGCTGAAGGCACCGATCGTGACGCTGAAATCCCTGTTCCCGATCGCAGGCTGGGCGCCCCGCTACACCCGCGGCGACGCGCAGAGCGACCTAGTCGCCGCCGCCATCGTCACGATCATGCTGGTGCCCCAAAGCCTTGCCTATGCGATGCTGGCAGGCCTGCCGCCGCAGGTGGGGCTTTACGCGTCGATCCTGCCCCTGATCGCCTATGCGGTCTTCGGCACCAGCCGGGCGCTGGCGGTGGGACCTGTGGCGGTGGTGTCCTTGATGACGGCGGCGGCGGTCGGGCAGATAGCGGAACCGGGGTCGGCCGAGTATCTGACGGCGGCGATCACGCTGGCCTTTCTGTCGGGGCTGATCCTTGTGGCGATGAGCGTGCTGCGGCTGGGGTTTCTGGCGAATTTCCTGTCACATCCCGTGATCTCGGGCTTCATCACGGCCTCGGGCATCCTGATCGCGGCCAGTCAGATGAAGCATATCCTGGGCATCAGCGCGGGCGGTGACACGCTGCCCGAACTGCTGATGGGTCTGTCCGAACGGGTGGGCGAGACGAACCCCTTCACCCTTGTCATCGGCCTGTCGGCCACGGCCTTCCTGTTCTGGACGCGCAAAGGGCTCAAACCCCTGCTCATCGCCCGTGGCCTGCGCCCCCGGACCGCCGACATGGCCGCCAAGGCCGGGCCTGTGGCGGCGATCCTTGCCTCCATCGCCGCCGTGGTCGGGCTGGGGCTGGCGGAGAGGGGCGTCAAGATCGTGGGGGAAATCCCGGCGGGCCTGCCGCCGCTTGCCCTGCCCTCGTTTGATCTTGGGCTGTGGCAGCAGTTGCTGGTGCCTGCGCTGCTGATCAGCCTTGTGGGCTTTGTCGAATCCGTCTCGGTCGCCCAGACCCTTGCCGCCAAGCGGCGCCAGCGCATCCTGCCCAATCAGGAACTGACGGCGCTGGGGGCCAGCAACATCGCTGCCGCCCTGTCGGGGGGCTATCCGGTAACGGGGGGCTTTGCGCGGTCGGTCGTCAATTTTGACGCGGGCGCCGAGACGCCGCTGGCGGGGGCCTTCACCGCCGCAGGCATCCTTGCCGCGACGCTGGTCCTGACACCCCTGTTCCAGTTCCTGCCCCAGGCCGTGCTGGCCGCGACGATCATCGTGGCCGTCCTGTCCCTTGTGGATCTGGCCGCGATCCGGCGCACCTATGCCTATTCCAAGGGCGACTTCGCTGCGATGGCCGCGACCATCTTCATCGTGCTGGGCGTGGGGGTAGAGGCCGGGATCACCGCAGGCGTCGCGCTGTCGCTGCTTCTGTTCCTCTGGCGGACGTCGCGGCCGCATATGGCCATCGTCGGGCAGGTGCCGGGGACCGAGCATTTCCGCAATATCGACCGCCACGCCGTGATCACGCATCCCGCGCTGCTGTCGATCCGGGTGGATGAGAGCCTGTATTTCGCCAATGCCCGCGCCTTGGAGGATGCGATCTATGACCGCATCGCGGGCAACCCTGCCCTGCGCCATGTCATCCTGATGTGTCCGGCCGTCAATGCCATCGACGCCAGCGCGCTGGAAAGCCTTGAGGCGATTTCCCACCGGCTGACCGCTGCCGGGATCGGCTTTCATCTGTCCGAGGTGAAGGGTCCGGTGATGGATGCGCTGCGCCGGTCGGACTTTCTTGACCATTTCACGGGCCGGATCTTCCTGTCGCAGTTCGAGGCGGTGACGGCGCTGACGCAAGACCCGGGCCTGACCGGCCCGGATGTGCCCCCTGCGCCGTCACAGCCCGCGGATCGCAGCGCCGCACCGGGCCGCACCGGCGAACCGATGCCCCCGGTCGCGGCGCTGCCCTGACGCCACCGCCCCACCTGTGGCCGACCTTTGGCCGTGCGAAGGCCCGGCCATCACCCCAGCCAAAGCGCGAAGGCAAACACGGCGACAGCGCCCAGACAGATCATCAGCAGGGGCCGCTGCGACGGCCCTGCCACGCCCCTGCCGTCGTCGGGGCGGCGCAGCACGAAAAGATGCGCGAACTGCGGATCAAAGCGTCCGTCAATCATAAAAGCCGCCTGCGCCTGTGTCCTGCCTGTCCCACACGGCGGCGCCCCGCGCATCCAGCGCCTGCATCACACGGTCGGGCGCGATCACCATCGCCAGGGCCGCCGCATAGGCCAGCACCAGCAGCACCAGCGCGACATAGCCCGGACGGCCCCGATACCCGTCGCGGATGAACAGGTTCACCACGCCATCCTCCGCGCCGGGGCATCATGGCCCGCCCCTTTTTCCGCGCTTGCGGTCAGAACAGCGTCACGCAGCGCCTTGCCCCGCGGCCAGGGGCCAAAGCCCGACGCCACGTTCACATGGCCGGCATGGCCCAGATCGACAAGGTCGCTGCCCCAGGCCCGTGCGAGATGCGTCGCACGGCCAAAGCTCATCCACGGGTCGTTGCGGCTGGCGACCACTGTCGTCGGCACGTCCAGCCGAAGTTCGGGGATCGCGCCGAACTGACCGATCCGGTCATTGCCCTGGGTCTCGGCCGGTGCCACCAGAAGCGCGCCGCGGATGCGCAGATGCGGCCAAGTCGCCAGCAGCCGCGCGATCAGCACCGCCCCCAGCGAATGGCCGACAAGGATGCTGTCGGGATGTTGCAGGATCATCGAGGCCAGTTCGATTTCCCAGACCGCAGGCACAGGGCGATCCGGGCTGGACAGGTCCACCATCAGCGCCCTGGGATCGGTGGCCGCCCACCAGTGCTGCCAATGCGGATCAGGCGAACCATCAAGGCCGGGAACGATCAGGGTCTTGGTCATCGGGTGCCTCCGCTGGGGTCAGGGTCGGTTTCCAGATAAATCTAGCAAGATTATCGTGTATTTTGGTTCCAAAGAGTCAGGCGGAAAGGAAACGGGGTTCTCCAGACCGCGCTCAGCGCGATACGGTATCCACCGGATAGGCGGTGGTGAACTTCATCCGCTCCATCGCGAAATGGCTGGTGACGTTCTTGATCGCGACCGCATCGGTGAGCCGCTTGTAGAGCCGGTCAAAGGCCGCCATGTCCGACACGGCGACGCGCAGAAGGTAATCCATCTCGCCCGCCATCCGATACACTTCCATGATCTCGGGGATCGCGCCCACGGCATCGGCAAAGGCCTCGCGCCACTCGGCCGAATGGTCGGGCGCCTCGATCCCCACAAAGACGGTCAGGCCGAAGCCCAGTTTCGCAGGATCGGCCAGCGCCACGCGCTGGGTCAGCACCCCCGATGCCTCCAGCCTCTGGATCCGCTTCCAGCACGGGGTCTGGGACAGGCCCGCCTTTTCGGCGATCTGGGCGATGGGCAGGGTCGCATCCTGCATCAGGGCCGCGACGATCTTGCGGTCGATCAGGTCAAGCTCGGTCATGCTGCATTCCCCTTTCCGGCCCGGCAGATGGGCCACAGCTACAGCATGACGCAATTCCTAATATTGTCTACCGTCTTTATCGTGTTTATTCCAAAGGCGCGCGCACCCTGCCCGTAACCCATGTTTTGCTGGTGTTTTGTCGCAACGGGCAGCGGCCGAGGTTGACCCTGATTAATCCCGACATTGATTCTCGTTATTCCTGCGCGTAACGCTCAGCCATGATCACGCAGAAGATGAAATACGCGCTCAAGGCGCTGCTTGTGCTGGCGGACGAGGCGGCCAAGGGCCAGCCCGAACCCCTGACGATCGAAGAGATCGCCAAGCGGTCCGACACGCCCAAGCGGTTTCTTGAACATATCCTTCTGGAAATCCGCAATGCGGGCGTGATCGCGTCGATCCGGGGCCGGGCGGGCGGCTATGTGCTGATCAAGAAACCGACCGAAATCTCGATTTCGGAACTTCTGCGCATGATCGACGGGCCGATCGCCCCCCTGCCCTGCCTGTCGCGCCGCGCCTATCAGCGCTGCGAGGATTGCGCCGATGAGGCCACCTGCCGGATCCGCAAGGTCTTTGCCGAGGTGTTCTGGTCCTACCTCGTGATGATCGAATCGCTGACGCTGCAAGACATGCTGCGGTCGGGCAGTGTTGCCGATCAGGTGCTTGGCAACGGCTAACCGCCCTTTTTCCCACGGCTTTCGATGCGCCCCGCCCCTTCGGGCGGGCCCGGCGCGGAGAATTTCTTTCTCTATACACGACCAATTTTGGCGTGAATTTTCCGTTGCAATACTCGACTATCTCTGTCGTTATTTAGGGCATGGGAGGCTGATGTCCGGCCCGACAGCGAAGGAGACCCACGATGACAACTGCACTTTCCCCGGCTCAGACCCAGCGGGCAGGACTGTCGATGTCGGCCATGTCCACCGCGCTGCCGCAGGCCTGTGCCGTGCGCCTGATTGATCGCCGCACCGGCCAGACCCACCGCATTAACGGCAGCCCGCTGGTGCTGTTCACCCGCAACCCGGCCGAGGCCGTGGCAGAACTTCTGTCAGGTCGCGATGCCGCCGTGTGGGAGGCGCGCATCGAACCGATCGGCATCGCCGGCATCACGCCCGACAGCCGCCGCAGGGAGGGCCGCCTATGACGACCGCCACCCCGATCCCGCACACCATTCTGGGCCTTGCCCCCTTCCGGCCGATTTCCGCGGCCCAAACCAGACCTCAACAGGAGAAGACCATGCTTGCCACCATCACACTCGCCGGAACGGTAACGGCGCAAGGGCCCGTCGTGGATGCCCATCCCGATGGCCGCGTCACCATCGCCGATGGCGTGCGCCGCCTGACCGGCTGGCCCGTGAGCGGCTGGCCTGTGGCCCGCGCCCTGCGCGGCACGCTGTCGGCGCTGGCCGTGGCGCTGCTGGCGCTGGGGGCGGCCCCGGCGCAAGTGCAGGCCGAAACGCTGCTTAATGTCAGCTACGACCCGACGCGCGAGCTGTATCGCGAGGTGAACGAAGCCTTCACCGCCTTCTGGACGGCCCAGGGCAACCCCGCCCCGCAGATCGAGGTCAGCCATGGCGGATCGGGCAGCCAGGCCCGCGCGGTGATCGACGGGCTGGAGGCGCAGGTGGTGACGCTGGCCCTTGCCTCGGACATCGACAGGATCGCCGAAGCCGGCAAGCTGCCCGCCGATTGGCAGACCAAGCTGCCCAACAACTCTTCGCCCTACACCTCGACCATCGTCTTCCTTGTCCGCGAGGGCAATCCCAAGGGCATCAAGGACTGGGGCGATCTGGTGGCTGATGGCGTCGAGGTCATCACGCCCAACCCCAAAACCTCGGGCGGGGCGCGGTGGAACTACCTCGCCGCCTGGGCATGGGCCGAAAAGAACGGCCAGGATCCCAGGGAATTCGTGGGCGCGCTCTATCAGAACGTCCCCGTGCTCGATAACGGCGCGCGCGGCTCTACCACCACCTTCGCCCAGCGCGGCATCGGTGACGTGCTTCTGGCCTGGGAGAACGAGGCCTATCTGGCGCTGAAGGAAATCGGCGAAGATCAGTTCGACATCGTGGTGCCCTCGGTATCGGTTCTGGCCGAACCGCCCGTGGCGCTGGTCGAAGGCAACATCAAATCCGATGAACAGCGCAAGCTGGCCGAGGCCTATCTGAACTTCCTCTATTCGCCCGAAGGGCAGGCGCTGGCCTTCAAGCATTTCTACCGCGCCTGGGACACCTCGAAAGCCGCGCCCGAGGATGTGGCCCGCTTCCCGCAGCTTGAACTGGTCGACATCGCCTCGTTCGGCGGCTGGGCCAAGGTGCAGCCGGAACATTTCGGGGACGGCGGCATCTTCGACCAGATCTACGTGCCGAAGTAAGGAAAAGGCCGATGGGCAGACCCTTCATCCACCGATCCCCCATGCCCGGCCTTGGCGTTTCCATGGGGATCACCCTGACGATGCTGTCGCTTGTCGTCCTCTTGCCCATCGGCGCCCTTCTTCTGAAGGGCGCCAATTTTGGCTTGGCGGGCATCTGGGACACTGTGAACCGCGAGCGCGTCTGGGCGGCGCTGTTCCTGTCCTTTCGCCTGTCGCTGCTGGCGGCGCTTTTCAACCTTGTCTTTGGCGTGCTGCTGGCTTGGGTCCTGGTGCGCTACCGCTTTCCGGGGCGCCGCATCCTTGATGCGGCGGTGGATCTGCCCTTCGCCCTGCCCACCGCCGTGGCGGGCATCTCCCTGACCGCGCTTTATGCCCCGAACGGCGCCTTCGGGCAGATCGCGGCCGAGATCGGCTGGAAGATCGCCTATACGCAATGGGGCATCTTCATCGCGCTGGTCTTTGTCGGCCTGCCCTTCGTCACCCGCACCGTGCAGCCCGTGGTGGAAGAGATCGAGCGCGAGGTGGAAGAAGCCTCTGCAACCCTCGGCGCCAGCCGCCTACACACGCTGCGCCATGTGATCCTGCCCATGCTCACCCCTGCCGCGCTGACAGGCTTTGCCCTGTCGCTGGCGCGTGCGGTGGGCGAATATGGCAGCGTGATCTTCATCGCCGGGAACATCCCGCTGGTGACCGAAATCGCACCCCTGCTGATCATCATCCAGCTGGAAGAATTCAATTACGACGCCGCCGCCGCCATCGGCATCGCCATGCTGCTGATCAGCTTCGCGATGCTGCTGGTCATCAACCTCATCCAGATCTGGAGCCGCCGGAGAATAGGATATGTCTGACGCAGCCCAAATCCGCTTTCGCGCGGCGACCGAGGAAAGCCCCGCCGCCCGCTGGACATTGATCGCGCTGGCCTTCGCAGGGCTTGCAATTCTCGTCTTCGCGCCCCTGATCGCCGTCTTTGTCGAGGCTTTGGCAGAGGGCGTGACTGCCTCGCTCAAAAGCCTTGCCTCGCCCGATGCGCGCGATGCGATCCGTCTGACGCTGACCATCGCCGCCATCTCGGTGCCGCTGAACGCGGTCTTCGGCATCGCGGCGGCGTGGTTCATCACCAAGTTCGACTTTCGCGGCAAGGCCTTCCTGATCACGCTGATCGACCTGCCCTTCTCGGTTTCGCCCGTCGTGGCGGGCCTGTGCATCGTGCTGATGTTTGGTGCGAATTCCGCGCTTGGCGGCTGGCTGGTGGCGCAGGGCTACCCAATCGTCTTTGCCATGCCCGGCATCATCCTTGCGACCATGTTCGTGACCTTCCCCTTCGTGGCGCGTGAACTGATCCCCGTGATGATCGAACAGGGCCGGGCCGAGGAAGAGGCGGCGCTCACCCTGGGCGCTTCGGGCTGGCGGGTGTTCTGGACGGTGACGCTGCCCAACATCCGCTGGGCGCTGCTTTACGGCGTGCTCCTTTGCAATGCGCGCGCCATGGGCGAATTCGGCGCTGTCTCTGTCGTTTCGGGCAAGATCCGGGGACAGACCGCGACCATGCCCACTACGATCGAGATGCAGTATCAGGAATACCTGTCGGTCGCGGCCTTCAGCCTTGCCGCCGTGCTGGCCCTGCTGGCGCTGGTCACGCTCCTGCTCAAGACCGCGCTGGAAATCCGCCATGCCGATCAGCTTGCCGCGGCGCACCGCCATTGACCCCGCACACCCGCGCGCCCCGGGCCTGACCCGGACCAACCCAAACTCTTGCCCCCCGGAGCCTATCGCCATGCATATCGAAATCGACGAAATCTCCAAACAGTTCGGCACGACGGCCGCCCTGCATCCCGTGTCGCTTGCCATCCCCTCGGGCGCGCTGGTGGCCCTGCTCGGCCCTTCGGGATCGGGCAAGACCACGCTGTTACGGATCCTTGGCGGGCTGGAGTTTCCCTCCTCTGGTCGCGTCCTCTTTGACGGGCGGGACGCGACCGGCCTGTCGGTGCAGGAACGGCGCGCAGGCTTTGTGTTCCAAAGCTACGCGCTGTTCCGCCACATGACGGTGTTTGACAACATCGCCTATGGCCTGAACGCCCGGCCCCGGGCGACGCGGCCCACCAAGGCGGAAATTGCCCGTCGGGTGACCAAACTGCTGGACCTGATCCAGCTGCCCGAAATCGGCGCGCGTTATCCGTCGCAGTTGTCGGGTGGTCAGCGCCAGCGCGTGGCGCTGGCCCGTGCCTTGGCCATCGAACCCCGGATGCTGCTGCTGGACGAGCCCTTCGGCGCGCTTGACGCCAAGGTGCGCAAGGAACTGCGCCAAGGCCTGCGCGACATCCATGACACCACCGGCCTGACCACCGTCTTCGTCACCCATGATCAGGACGAGGCGATGGAACTGGCCGATCTGGTCGTCGTCATGTCGATGGGCCGGATCGAGCAGATCGGCAAACCGCAAGACATCCGCGCCCGGCCCGCAACACCTTTCGTGCGCGACTTCATCGGCGCGTGAACCACGCGGCGTCGCGACGGTCAAGGCAAGTGGGGCGAGGCAAGGGACAGGATGCGCCGCTCTGGGGACAAGGCGCCCTGCACGCGCCACGCCTCAAGGCCCCCGACACGCCGGCGCCGCGCCCTGCATCCCTGTGCGCCGCCCGCCCCACAGGCAGACAAACCCGCCCGTCCGCCTAAAAATTAGGCG
This sequence comes from Paragemmobacter ruber, assembly GCF_009908315.1. GTDB lineage: Bacteria > Pseudomonadota > Alphaproteobacteria > Rhodobacterales > Rhodobacteraceae > Paragemmobacter > Paragemmobacter ruber. Next base: position 12,264 of record NZ_JAAATW010000003.1, on the reverse strand, counting down.
ACCATCAGCTTTATTGTCGCTCCGGCCGCCTTGGGGGATTGCAGGGTGGCAGCACTGCCTTATGCTGATCCTGCAAATCTAACATCATATCGGCATTCGCGCCCGAACAGCAGATTTCGACTGCTGGATCGGGTTTTTTGCGTTGGCGGGGGCGAAACGGTGACGAAGCGGCGGATCGAGATCGGCCTGTTATACTCGCGATCAGGGAGCTACTCCCTGATCTCCGAGGCCTGCCGTTCCGGCGCGCTGGCGGCGATTGCCGAACTGAACGCCGATCCGGGGATCGACCTGTCCTTCGTGGCGGTGGAGCGCGATCCCGAAGGCAATGTCGATCTCTACGGTCCGCTCTGTGACGAAATCCTCAGCGAAACCTCTGCCCGGCATGTGATCGGCTGCGTCACATCCTGGAGCAGGAAGGAAGTCATCCCTACGCTGGAACGCCATGGCGGCACGCTCTGGTATGCCGTGCCCTATGAGGGGTTCGAGGCATCCGATCATGTCGTCTATACCCATGCCTGCCCGAACCAGCACCTTCTGCCGCTGCTCGACTGGGTGATCCCAACGCATGGCGGCAAGGCCTATCTGACGGGGTCCAACTACATTTGGGGCTGGGAGATGAACCGCCTTGCGCGCGAACGGATCGTCCGCGCGGGCGGCACCATCCTAGGGGAACGCTACCTTCCCATCGGGTCGCGCGATGTCGGCCGGATGATCGAGGAAATCCGCTACGCGCGCCCGGATTTCATCCTGAATTCGCTGATCGGCCCGTCCTCCTATGAATTCCTTGCCGCCTATCGCGAGCTTGGCCGTCAGGACGATCACTTTGCGCCGTCGCGCTGCCCGGTCCTGTCTTGCAACATGACGGAATGTGAATTGCCCGCCATCGGCATGGCGGCCGAAGGGATGGTGGCCGCAGGCCCCTATTTCCGCGGCATCGAGGGCTGGCCCGGCAAGGGGCGCTTTGGTTCGTCGCACGAGGCGGCGGCCTATGTCGCGGTGCGCGAACTGGCGCGCCTTCTCTCCCATCGCCCGGGGGCCGAAGCGATGAGCCTGTCCCAGCTTCTGGCCGAAGCAGGCACGGACGGCGGGATCATCGACCCCGAGACGCATCACACCGTCCTGCCCGCGATCATCGCCCGTGTCGAAGGGGGGGCGTTCCGCCTTGTGCATCGGCGTGATGGCGTGGCGGGTGATCCCTACCTCACCCGGTCCGCGCAATCGCCCGTGCCGCCCCAGTTGCGCGTGGTGTCGTCATGAGGCGGCCGATCCGCATCCCCGAACTGGGCGGCGCCCGGGCGGTGATCCTGCACCGTCCCCATCCCACCGTGCAGGCCCTGCTGCGGCAGTTGACGGCCATCGGTCTTGAGGTGGTGCAGTGCTGGCCGGAACTGGGCGCCGATGCGATGGGGGCGGATTACGTCTTTTTCGATGCCGATATGGGCCATGACGGGATGTTTCCCTGGCCGGCGGGCCAGCCGCCCATGCCGATGATCGCGCTGATCGGGTCCGAAGCGCCGGGCCGGATCGAATGGTCGCTGCGGGCGGGATCCCATGCGCAGCTGCTCAAGCCCGTGGGGGATAACGGGGCCTATTCGGCCCTGCTGATCGCCCGCGATGCCTTTGACGCGCAAAAGGCCCTGTCGGCCGAGATCGCCGATCTGAAGCGGCGGCTGGAGGGGCGCCAGACGGTCGTGCGGGCCGTCACGCTGCTGGCAGCGCGCGGCAAGACGGAAGAGCAGGCCTATGCCCAGTTGCGCCAGATGGCGATGGCGTGGCGGATCAGCTTTGAAGATGCCGCCGCCCGCATCGTGGCCAGCCGCGATGGCACGCCCGCCGGTCAGGAAGGTTCACTCGATGGTTGACCTGCCCGCCCCCGCCGCATCGACGCCGAAATCCACCCTGCGCCGCCTTGGCGAACGCAAGCTTGCCATGTTCGGCTTTGCGATGATCCTGATCGTGGTGGGCGCGGCGGCCTGCGCGCCGCTCATCGCGCCCTACGCGCCGGAAGAGCAGCTTTTCGATGGCCTGACCCTGGAAGGCGCCCCCCTGCCCCCCGATGCCCGCTTCATCATGGGGACCGATCTGTTGGGGCGCGATCTGTTCAGCCGGATGCTTTATGGCGCGCAAACCTCGCTCATCGTCGGGGTGGTCGCAAATGGGCTGGCCCTGTTCATCGGCACGCTGGTGGGGCTGACCGCCGGTTTTTTCCGGGGCTGGATCGGGGCCACGCTGATGCGGTTCACCGATCTGATGATGGCCTTCCCGGCGCTTTTGCTGGCGATCTGCCTTGCCGCGATCTTCAAGCCGTCGCTCTGGATCGTCGCGCTGGTCATCGCGCTGGTGAACTGGGTGCAGACGGCGCGGGTGATCTATACCGAGACCACCTCGCTTGCAGCGCGCGATTTCATCGCCGCCGAACGCACGCTGGGCGCAAGCACCGGGCGCATCCTGTTCCGCCACATCCTGCCCCATCTCGTGCCCACGCTGATCGTCTGGGGCACCTTGGGCATTTCGACCACCGTCCTGCTGGAGGCGACGCTGTCGTTCCTTGGTGTGGGCGTGCAGCCGCCCACGCCCAGCTGGGGCAACATCATCTTTGAAAACCAGACCTATTTTCAGGCCGCGCCCTGGCTGGTCTTCATTCCCGGGGCGGCGATCATCCTGCTGGCGCTGGCCTTCAACCTTGTGGGCGATGCGCTGCGCGACGTGCTCGATCCCACCCAGCGGGGGCGCGACTGATGGTCTATGTGCTGCGCCGCCTGATCCAGTCTGCCCTCATCCTTCTGGGGGTCAGCTTCATCACCTTCGTGCTGCTCTATGTCCTGCCGGCCGATCCAGTGCGCCAGATCGCAGGCCGCGCCGCCACGGCGGAAACGGTCGAGAACATCCGCCAGCAACTGGGGTTGGATCAGCCGCTGCTGGTGCAATACGGCCGCTACCTCGCGGCGCTGGCGCAGGGCGATCTGGGGCGCAGCTATCTGCAGAAGACGGAAGTGACGGAGCTGATCCTGTCGCGCCTGCCCGCCACGCTGCAACTGATGGCGGCGGGGATCGTGGCGGAACTGATCCTGGGCCTGTCCATGGGCATCGCGGCGGCGCTGATGCGAGGGCGCCTTGGGGACCAGCTTCTGATGATGGCCTCCTTCGTCACCGTCTCGGCCCCGCAATTCGTGGTCAGCCTTCTCCTGCTGTATGTCTTTGCCGTCAAACTGGGCTGGTTCCCCATCGGCGGCTACGGCACGGCGGCGCATCTGGTGCTGCCCGCCATCACCTTGGGCATCCTCGGGTCGGGCTGGTATTCCCGAATGATGCGCTCCTCCATGACCGAGGTCCTGCGCGCCGATTACATCCGCACCGCCCGCGCCAAGGGACTGAGCCGGGCGCGCGTCGTCTTTGGCCACGCCCTGCCCAATGCCATCCTGCCCGTCATCGCAATGATCGGCATCGACATCGGCATCTTCATGGGCGGCATCGTCGTCGTCGAATCCGTTTTCGGCTGGCCGGGTATTGGCCAGCTTGCCTGGCAGGCGATCCAGCGCGTGGACATCCCCATCATCATGGGTGTCACGCTGGTCTCTGCCCTTGCCATCGTCATCGGCAATCTTCTTGCCGATCTGGTTGCCCCCCTTATCGACCCCCGCATCCGCCTGCGCTGATGCGGCAAAACCAACCCAACAGGAGAGACGCAGATGAAAAAATTGCTCGCATCCACCGCCCTCGCGCTGACGCTGGCGCTGCCCGTCGCGGCGCAGGACTACACGCCCGATCCCAACGCCAAGGCAGGCGGAACCATCACCGTCACCTACAAGGATGACGTGGCCACGCTCGACCCCGCGATCGGCTATGACTGGCAGAACTGGTCGATGATCAAGTCGCTGTTCGACGGGCTGATGGATTATGTCCCCGGCACCACGACCCTGCGCCCCGGTCTGGCCGAAAGCTACGAGATTTCCGAAGACGGCCTGACCTACACCTTCAAGCTGCGCGCGGGCGTCAAATTCAACAACGGGCGCGAGATGACGGCAGAGGATGTCAAATACTCGCTCGACCGCGTGACCAATCCTGAAACCCAGTCGCCGGGTGCAGGCTTCTTCGGCTCCATCGCCGGGTTTGAAAATGCAGGCGCAGGCGGGCTGTCGGGGGTAGAGGTCGTGGATCCCCTGACCGTCAAGATCACGCTGTCGCGCCCGGATGCCACCTTCCTGCATGTGATGGCGCTGAACTTCGCCTCCGTCGTGCCGAAAGAGGCGGTGGATGCGGCGGCAGGCGATTTCGGCAAGCAACCGGTGGGAACCGGGGCTTTCAAGCTGGCGGAATGGACGCTGGGCCAGCGGCTGGTGTTTGAAAAGAACGCCGATTACTGGCGCGAGGGCGTGCCCTATCTGGATGGCGTTGTGTTCGAGGTGGGTCAGGAGCCTGTCGTGGCCCTGCTGCGCCTGCAGAACGGCGAGGTAGACGTCCCCGGCGACGGCATCCCGCCCGCCAAGTTCGTCGAGGTGATGGGCGATCCGGCACAGGCCGAACGCGTGGTGGTCGGCGGGCAATTGCATACCGGCTATATCACGCTGAACGTCACCACCCCGCCCTTCGACAAGGTCGAGGTGCGCAAGGCGGTGAACATGGCCATCAACAAGGAGCGCATTACCCAGATCATCAACGGCCGCGCCGTCCCCGCGACCCAGCCGCTGCCGCCGTCGATGCCGGGTTATACCGGCGATTATGCAGGCTACGCCTATGATGTCGAAGGGGCCAAGGCCCTGCTGGCAGAGGCGGGCCTTGCCGACGGGTTCGAGACGGATCTCTACGTCATGAACACCGACCCCAACCCCCGCATCGCCCAGGCCATCCAGCAGGATCTGGCGGCCATCGGCATCACGGCGAACATCCAGTCGCTGGCACAGGCCAACGTGATCGAGGCGGGCGGTGCCGGCACGGCGCCGATGGTCTGGTCGGGTGGCATGGCGTGGATCGCCGATTTCCCCGATCCGTCCAACTTCTATGGCCCCATCCTCGGCTGTGCCGGTGCGGGCGAAGGCGGCTGGAACTGGTCCAAGTTCTGCGACGAGGCGCTGGATGCCATGGCCGTGCAGGCCGACAGCCTGTCCGATCCCGCGCAGGCGGAAGCGCGGCTGAAGATGTGGTCTGACGTCTATATGGGCGTGATGGAACAGGCCCCGTGGGTGCCGGTCTTCAACGAAGAGCGCTACACCATGAAGTCCGAACGCATGGGCGGGGATGACGCGCTTTACGTCGATCCCGTCTCCATCCCGGTCAACTATGACTATGTTTTCGTGAAATAACCATGTGCAAGGCCTGTGACTACACGATCCACGGCGCGCAGCATCACTTCGGCTGGGACAATTCCATCGCCCCTGCCCTGCGCGCCGAACCGGGATCGACGATCCTGTTTCACTGCAACGATTCCTCGGCGGGCCAGCTTGGCCCGTCGTCGACCGTGGCCGATGTGGTTTCCCTCGACTTCGGCAAGATCAACCCGGTGTCCGGCCCCATCTATATCGAAGGGGCCGAACCCGGCGACGCGGTCAAGGTCACCATCGAAAGCTTCGCCCCCCGGGTCTTTGACGGGGCGGGCTTTGGCTGGACGGCCAATATCCCCGGCTTCGGGCTGCTTGCCGACCAGTTCACCGAACCTGCGCTGAAGGTCTGGAAATACGACCCCAACAGCATGGCGCCTGCGCTGTGGTCCGATCAGGGGTGCGTGCCGCTGAAACCCTTTGCGGGCACCATCGGCAACGCGCTGGCCGAACCGGGGCTTCATTCCGTCGTCCCGCCGCGGCGGGTGGGCGGCAATCTCGACATCCGTGACCTGAACGCGGGAACCACCCTCTATCTGCCGGTCGAGGTGGCGGGCGCCCTGTTCAGCGTGGGCGACACCCATGCCGCGCAAGGCGATGGCGAGGTCTGCGGCACCGCGATCGAAAGCCCGATGGACGTGGTCCTGACGCTCGATCTGGTCAAGGGCGCGCACCTCAAGACCCCGCGCTTCACCACGCCCGGCCCGGTGACGCGGCATCTCGACGCCAAGGGGTATGAGGTGACAACCGGCATCGGGCCCGATCTGATGACCGCCGCGCGCGATGCGGTGGCCAACATGATCGACCTGTTGACCGCCACGCATGGCATGGCGGCGGTCGATGCCTATATGCTCGTCTCCACCTGCGGCGATCTGCGGATATCCGAGATCGTCGATATGCCGAACTGGGTGGTCAGCTTCTTCTTCCCGCGCTGCGTCTTTGAATGATGCAGGAGGTCGCAACCAGATCCGGGGCCGCCGCGGCCCCGGATGCCGCCCCAGATGCCGCGCTGGATGCCGCCGCAGAGGCGGCCCCCGTCCTGTTGGTCGCGGGGCTGACCGTTTCCGTCCGCACCGAAGCGGGCCTGAAGCCCCTGGTGGAAAACCTATCCTTCACCCTGCGCCGGGGCGAGACGCTGGCCATCGCCGGGGAAAGCGGATCGGGGAAATCCATGACCTCGCTCGCCATCATGGGCCTTCTGCCGCCGCCTGCCGTGCGCGTGACGGCGGGCAGCATCCGCCTTGGCCAGACCGACCTGACCGCCGCCCCTGAGGCGCAGATGCGCCATGTCCGGGGCGACCGGATCGCCATGATCTTTCAGGAACCGATGACGAGCCTGAACCCGGTGCTGACCATCGGCACCCAGTTGGCCGAGGCGATCCGCGCGCATGAACCCCTCCCGCGTGCCGAGGCCCGCCGCCGCGCCCTTGCCGCCCTGACGGCCGTGCGCCTGTCGCAGCCCGAGCGGCGGATGCATCAGTATCCGCACGAACTGTCGGGCGGGATGCGCCAGCGCGTGATGATCGCCATGGCATTGGCGCTGCGCCCCGAAGTGCTGATTGCCGATGAACCGACCACCGCGCTGGATGTGACCGTGCAGCGCGAGGTGCTGGACCTGTTGCGCGATCTGCAGCGCGACCTTGGCACCGCGATCATCCTGATCACCCATGACATGGGCGTGGTGGCCGAAATGGCAGACCGCGTGATCGTGATGAAATCCGGGCGCATGGTCGAACAGGCGCCGGTCCGCCAGCTTTTCCATGCCCCGACCGAACCCTATACGCGCGATCTTCTGGCGGCGGTGCCGCGCATGGGCGCGCGCGCAGCCGCCGCCGCCCCCGCGCCGTTGCCCGCTGCCGAACCTGTCGCCCGCCTGTCCGATGTGGTGGTCCGCTTTCCCGTCAGGGGCGGCCTGCTGGGGCGGACCACGCTGAATGTCCATGCCGTCGAACATGTCAGCTTCGATATCGCCCGGGGCGAGACTTTCGCGCTTGTGGGCGAATCCGGCTGCGGCAAATCCACCATCGCCCGGGCCATCGTCGGGCTTGTGCCGCATCAGGGGCAGATCACCGTGGGCGACCATGTGCTGTCAGCCCATGGGCGGGATGCGCCCAAGGCGCTGCGCCGCAAGGTGCAGATGGTGTTTCAGGATCCGATGGCCGCGCTCGATCCCCGGATGCGGGTGGGCGACCTGATCGCCGAACCGCTGCTCATCCACGGAATCGGCACGGCGGCCGACCGGCGCGCCGAAGCGGCGGATCTGCTCCGCCGTGTGGGCTTGTCGCCGGATCAGATCGACCGCTACCCGCACGAGTTTTCCGGCGGACAGCGCCAGCGCATCTGCATTGCCCGGGCGCTCGCGCTCAAACCCGATCTCATCATCGCCGATGAAAGCGTGTCCGCGCTGGATGTCAGCGTTCAGGCCAGGGTGCTGGCCCTTCTGCAAGAGTTGCAGCAGGAGATGGGCGTGGCCTATCTCTTCATCAGCCATGACATGGCGGTGGTGGACAGCATCTCGGATCGGGTGGCCGTGATGTATCTGGGCCAGATCGTCGAGATGGGCAGCCGCGCACAGGTCTTTGGCGATCCGCGCCATCCCTATACGCAACGCCTGATCGAAGCCGTGCCGGTTCCCGACCCGGCCCATCAACGCCGCCCGTCGGTGCGCATGACGGGCGATCTGCCCAACCCTGTCCATCCGGTGGGATCCGGGCCGGAACGGGTGATCCTTCGCGATGTCGGCGCTGGCCATCTGGTCGCGATCTGATCGCCACCGGCGGCCCCGATACCCTCTGTGATATGGGAGGGGGGCTTAGACACCCGCTTCGTCATCCACGGTCTCCAGCACATCGCGGACCCGCCGGTCAGACTGGCCCGCTGGACCGGGGCGGACCGCCACAGCCGTATCGTCATCATCGGCCGCGACCTGCCGCGCGAGGCCCTGCTGGACAGCATCGAGGTGCTCAAGACAAGGCCGATGCTGCATCCGACGCCGGCCTGACCGGTGCAAAACCACCTTCACCGCCCCCTCTGTGTGTGGGGGGAACCCCGGCTTCCCCAAACGCCAAACCGCCTGCAACGCGCGCACACGGGCGACCGTGCGCAACCCATCGGATCGTCTTGGGCAGACCCTGGCAGGCCGGTCCGATATCCTGCCAGGGCGCGGCAGGTGACGGCGCCTTGATTTCCGCGTATTCCCCCCGGTGCGCAGGGTCACCGTCACCGGCGCGTCGGTGCGGTTGCGCCAGAACCATCCGTGATTGCCGGTGAAGGCGGCCGTGAGGTCGCCCGTTGCCTCGGGCACGGCGCAGCTCTGTTCGTAGCTGATGCTTTCGCCGCTGCTGTCACCGTGCAGGTCAAAATTCACCACGCTGCCATACGCCAGGGTTCAGGGTATAGCTGACCTCATCGCGCCATGCGGGGGTGGCGGGCTCGGTGGCGGGCGCTGCAGCTGCGGCAGGAACCGGCGCCGCTGCGGCGGCCAAGGGCATCGGCCTCTGCGGCAAGCTGGGTCTTGATCTCGCCCATCTCGGTCAGCCCGGTCAGGGCGCCTACCCCGGTCGGGTCGATCCCGTATTCAGCAGGCAGGCAGAGAAGAACGAGGATCGCCCCCGCCGCTCCGGCGGCGATCAGCGTGGACCGGATCAGCTCGCCCGGCATGGCCGGAACGGAATTGACCGGGGCCGGAGCGGCAGTTCGGGGTTCGGCCCGCAAGGGGGCCTTCGAGATATCGAAACGGTTGGTCATGGATCTCGCCCCGCTTTCAGGCGACAAAATAGCCGGTGATCTGCAGGCCCATCAGGGCAAAGCCGGCCATCATCATCAGGACATGCGCAACACAGGCCTGCCTTGCGAAGGCAGACCGCGCCCGCCACTGGGTCATCGCCATCAGGATCAAGGCCAGCGCCATCAGCTGGCCCAGCCCAACTCCCCCCCCCATTAAAGGCGGTCAGGGTGCCAAGCAGACCATCAGGCGAGATGTCGTAATCCTGAATCCTCGTCGCCAGACCAAAGCCAGGCAGCAGGCCGAAGATCAGCGTCGCGGCTTTAGTGTTCGGCTGCACTCCGAACCACAGCCGGTAGGCGCCGAGGTTGTCGAGCGCCTTGTAGACCACCGAAAACGCGATGATCGCGCCGATGATGTAGGCGTTGATCGAGTCCTGCCACCAGACCCCCGCGATCATCGTCACCGAATGGCCGACGGCAAAGAGGCTGACGTAGGTGGCGATGTCCTTGGCCCGGTAAAGAAAGAAGATCACCCCGGCGAGGAACAAGAGGTGGTCATAGCCCGTCACCATGTGCTTGGCGCCGAGGTAGATGAAGGCGATGGGACGGAAGCCCGTCACCTCTTGCAAATAGCCCGCGTCGCCTTCAGTAACGTTGTGGGCAAGGGCCGCGCCTGCAAACAGCAGGGCGGTGAACAGCGTGGCGAGGGCGATCGGCACCTGCCAAGGCATCGGGGGGCGCCAGCGCGCCCGTGACATCTGCGTCATGTGATATGTGCTGACTGTGGGATCGGAACGCCCGGGATGCCCGGCGGCGGCTCAGATCACCGTCAGTCGGGGCGGCCGTCGTCGCACGTCACGGATCATGCCATCCGCCGCAAGGGCAGCTGGCCGCAGCATCCGCGCCGGGGGCGACGGGACGTCCGTCTCTTGCGGCCCAAGCAACGCGGCGGCGACATGATCGTGATCGCTCGAATCATGATGATGAGATCCGGCTAAGTCATGCGCATGGCCATGCGCGGCATGGGCAGCACGGTGATCCGCCTCTGCGGCCAAGGCGCCGGGCCCGTGCTTCACGGCGTCAATGGCCGGGGCCAGAACCAGCGCCAATGCCATGATCAGACAGGCGCAAAGCGCCCTGACCCCTGCCCATTTTGCCGACACTGCCCGCCTCATCGTCCGTCAGGGTTGGCTGCTGTCGCTCCTTGCCTGATCCCCCCCCGGGGGGATACCACGGATTTATGCAAGATGACCACACCCACGCAAGCCACCCCGCCATCGCCACACGGCTGAAACGCGCCGAAGGACATCTGCGCCGCGTCATCGCCATGATCGAAGACGGGCGGCCCTGCATCGATCTGGCCACCCAACTCCACGCCGTCGAACGGGCGGTGGCCGAGGCGAAGCGGGCGCTAATCCAAGACCATATCGACCACTGCCTGACAGGCGGGGGCGCGCATGATCTGGCCGAGATCAAGGCCCTGACAAAGCTGCTGTAGATGCAGGCAACCCTGCGCAACCCCACCTTCCGCCACCTCTTCGCCGCGCAGATCGTGGCGCTGGTCGGCACGGGGCTGGCCACCGTGGCGCTTGGCCTGCTGGCCTGGCAGCTCGCGGGCGACAATGCGGGGGCCGTGCTCGGCACGGCCCTGGCGATCAAGATGGTGGCCTATGTCACGCTCGCCCCGGTGGCCGCAGCCATCGCCGAACGCCTGCCGCGCCGGGCCTTTCTGGTGGTTCTGGACGTGATCCGCGCGGGCGTCATCGCCTTCCTGCCTTTCGTGGATCAGGTCTGGCAGGTCTATGCCCTGATTTTCGTCCTTCAGGCCGCCTCGGCCGGCTTCACCCCGGCCTTCCAGGCGGTCATCCCCGACGTGCTGAAGGACGAGGGTGATTACACCAACGCCCTGTCGCTGCTGCGGCTGGCAGAGGATCTGGAACAGCTCGCCTCGCCCATGCTGGCGGCAGCGCTTCTGACGGTGGTCAGCTTCCCGGTGCTGTTCGCGGGCACCGTCATGGGTTTTCTTTCTTCGGCGGCGCTTGTCGTGACCGCGCGCCTGCCCGCGCGGGAAAAGGCCGAACCCGGCCACTTCTGGGCCGACGTGACCAAAGGCCTGCGCATCTACATCCACACCCCGCGCCTGCGCGGGCTGATGGTGATGGAAGCGGCCGTTGCGGCAGCCGGGGCTATGGTCTATGTGAATACGGTCGCGCTGGTGCAGGCCCGGCTTGGACTGGGCGAGGAGGCCGTGGCGCTGGCCTTCGCAGGCTTTGGTGCCGGGTCGATGCTGGCGGCCTTCCTTCTGCCGCGCATCCTCGACCGATTGGCCGACCGCCCCGTGATGATCGGTGGGGCTACCCTTATGGTCGCAGGCATCGCGCTGGTGCCGCTGGTGGGCAGCCTGCCCCTGCTGATGGCGCTTTGGGCAGCGATCGGCTTCGGCTTCTCGCTCACGCAAACCCCCATCGGGCGGATCATCAACCGCTCCGCGCGCGAGGCTGACCGGGGCGCGGTCTTTGCCGCGCAATTTGCCCTGTCGCATGCCTGCTGGCTGGTCACCTATCCCCTTGCCGGCTGGATCGGCGCCGGCGCGGGACTATCGGTCGCGGCCATCAGCCTTGCCATCATCGGCGCCGCAAGCCTCGCCGCCGTGCTGCGCCTGTGGCCCGCGAACGACCAGACGATCCTTCCGCATCACCACCCGGACCTTTCACCAGACCACCCGCATCTGGCCGACCACGGGCCCAACACGCCCACGCCCTGGTGATCGACGACCTGCATCGCTACTGGCCAAAGGCCATTTAGGGACCACGTGGTCGATCAACGCGGTCAGAGGGAGGCAGCCCCCACCCGACCACGCCGCTCATGATCCTTTCCCGTTGCCCGTGCATGGCAAGAACGCGAGATCCTCGCACACCGAAACCGCCCTTCCCGCCCCGTGCGCTCTGCTGCGGTTCGCGCCCGTTCCTGATCCTGCCCGCCTACTATCCCGCTGTTTCCTTACGGGGAATCCGTCCGTTTGTTGACCTATTGTTGACCTACCGGGAAGACAGTGACCTGCCACGGGATTTTTCCTCCATCTGCGATTAGAGTCCGTGACCTGCCACGGGATTTTTCCTCCATCTGCGATTAGAGTCCGGCCCATGGAGAGGACGGACGATGAAGAAGGCACGACTGACGGAAGAGCAGATCATTGGCATCTTGCAGGAGCATGAGGCGGGTG
>NZ_JAAATW010000002.1 GCF_009908315.1 Paragemmobacter ruber | reverse complement strand
CCGCCGCCCCCGCCCGCGCCAAAGGCCCACCCAGCATGCCCCGCATCCTGCCCATCCCGCCGATCCACCCCCGCGCCCTTTCCGACCCCGATCCCTGACCCCACACACGCCCCCCCAAACGCCCCCTCGCCGCCGCCCATCGACGCCAAAGGCCCACCCAGCATGCCCCGCATCCTGCCCATCCCGCCGATCCACCCCCGCGCCCTTTCCGGCCCCTATCCCGGCCCCCGCCCGAAGGCCCTCGCCCTCCCCATCGCCCTCACCCTCACCCTCGCCGTCCCGGCCCCCCTCGCCGCGCGGGACCTGCCGCCCGACTGGGCCGCGCTCACCGATGCGCATCTCGACATCGTTCCCCGCACCGATGCCGAACGCACCCGCATCGCCGCCGTCACCGCACCGCCCACCGATTTCTCCGCCCCCTGGCCCTATGAGGACAAACCCGGCGGGGCGCAGACGGTGCGCGCCCGCCCCACCGCCGATGCCTTCTCGCAGCCCGCCGCGAACCTGACCTTCGCGCAGGAGCTGGAGTTCAAGATGGGCAACGGCCTCTTCACCCGTGACTGGGTCTCTGCCCCCGCCTCCACCCTCGCCTCCGACGGGCTGGGTCCCCTCTACAACGCGCGCGGCTGTCAGGCCTGCCACATCAAGGATGGCCGCGGCCACCCCCCTGCTGGGCCGGATGACACCGCCCTCTCGATGTTCCTGCGCATCTCCATCCCGGCCCCCGCCCCCGATCCCGCCGATCTCGCCGCGATCCGCACCTACATCGCAGGCACCCATCCCACCGCGCCCGATCCGGTCTATGGCGGCCAGTTGCAGGATTTCGCCCTGCCGGGCCTGCCCGCCGAATACCGGCTGGACGTGTCTTACACCGAATTCGCCGTCCCCCTTTCGGGGGGCGAGGTGGCGATGCTCCGCCGCCCCACCTACACCGCCGCCGACCTCGGCTTCGGCCCCCTCGCGCCGGGCGCCATGCTCTCGCCCCGCGTCGCCCCCCAGATGATCGGCATGGGCCTGCTCGAGGCGATCCCGACCGCCGACATCCTGGCCCTGGCCGATCCCGACGATGCCGATGGCGACGGCATCTCCGGCTCCCCCCAGATCGTCTGGTCCCGCGCCCATGACCGCCCGATGCTCGGCCGCTTCGGGCTCAAGGCCGGCACGCCCTCCGTGCTGGAACAATCCGCCGATGCCTTCGCGGGCGATATCGGCATATCCAATCCCCTGCATCCCGATGGCTGGGGCGATTGCAGCCCCGCCCAGACCGCCTGCCGCACCGCCCGCCACGGCGGCGATCCCGAACAGGCCGGGTTCGAGATCGACCAAACCGCCCTGGACCTCGTCACCTTCTACAGCCGCACCCTCGCCGTGCCCGCCCGACGCGACATCGCCGATCCGCAGGTCCTGCGCGGGCGGGAGGTGTTCCACAGCACCGGCTGCGCCGCCTGCCACCGGGCGAATTTCGTCACCCACCGCCTGACCGGCGACAACCCGGCCAGCTTTCAGCTGATCTGGCCCTATACCGACCTGCTCCTGCACGACATGGGGCCGGACCTTGCCGACAACCGCCCCGAAGGCCGCGCCAACGGGCAGGAATGGCGCACCGCCCCGCTCTGGGGCATCGGGCTCACCCAGACAGTCTCGGGCGAGGCCACCTTCCTGCATGACGGCCGCGCCCGCACCCTGCTCGAGGCCGTCCTCTGGCACGGGGGCGAGGCGCAGGCCAGCCGCGACCGCGTGATCACCCTGCCCCCGGCCGACCGCGCCGCCCTCCTCCGCTTTCTGGAAAGCCTGTGACACATCCCCACCCCACCCCGCCCCGCCCCTCCCTGCTCCGCGCCGCGGCCGCCGCCGCTTCCGCAGCCGCCGCCACTGCCCTGGCCGCGCTCACGCTGGTGGCCGCCACCCTCACCCTGGCCCCGCCCGCGCGGGCCGATGTCGCCGCCGCGCTCGACAGCCATATCCTGCCCGGCTTCGCCCGCTTCGCCACCGCGGCCGAGGCGCTGGCCACCACCGCCGCCGCCGATTGCCGCCCCGCCGCCCTGACGCCGGCCTATCAGGCCGCCTTCGATGCGTGGATGGCCGTGGGCGACCTGCGCCTCGGCCCGTCTGAGACTGGGGCGCTCTCGGTCGCCTTCTGGCCCGATCCGCGCGGCGCCACCCCCAAGACACTCGCCACCCTGATCGCCGCAGAGGATCCTGCCGGGCGCGACCCCGCCGCCTATGCCGATGTCTCCATCGCCGCGCGCGGCCTCTTCGCGCTCGACATGCTGCTTTTCGATCCCGATTTCGCGACCTACGCCCCCGGCAGCTATCCCTGCGCCCTCGCCGCCACCATCGCCGCCGACCTTGCCACGCAGGCCCGCGCCCTGTCGGACGGCTGGTCCGGCCCCTTCGCCGCCACGCTGCGCAGCGCGGGCGAGGCGGGCAACGCCACCTATCTGACCAAGGCCGAGGCGCAGCGCGCCCTCTACACCCAGATCCTCACCTCCCTTGCCTTCACCGCCGACAAACGGCTGGGCCTGCCGCTTGGCACCTTCGATGCCCCCCGCCCCACCCGGGCCGAGGCGCGGCGCTCCGCCCGCCCCCTGCCCAACGTGGTGCAGGCCGCCGAAGCGGCCCATGCGCTCGCCACCGCGCTGGCAGGCGCGCCCCTGCCCACCGCAGATGCCGCCCTCGCGCGCCTGCGCGACAGCGCCGCCCGCATCCCCGATCCGGCCTTGCAGGACATCACCGATCCGCAGGCCCGCCTGCGCGTGGAGCTTCTGCAACAGGATCTGCGCACCCTATCCGCCGCCATCGAAACCGATGTCGGCAGCACCCTCGGCATCGCACCGGGCTTCAATGCCCAAGACGGAGATTGACGTCATGACCACCCGACGCAGGTTTCTCGCCGCCCTCGCGGCAACCGGGGCCGCCACCGGCGCCATGCCCGGCCTTGGCTGGGCCGCCGCGGGCAACCCCGCCTACCTCGCCGCCGCGCAGGACCCGGGCGGCAGCTTCGTCCTCGTGGGCCTCGATCCTGACGGGGCCGAGACCTTCCGCCTCGCCCTGCCCGCGCGCGGCCATGCCGGCGCAGGCCACCCCAGCCGGGCCGAAGCCGTGGCCTTCGCCCGCCGCCCCGGCCATTATGCCCTCGTCCTCGACTGCGCGACCGGCGCCCTGCGCCACCGCCTCAGCCCGCCCGACGGCCGCCAGTTCAACGGCCACGGCACCTTCACCCGCGACGGCACGCGGCTTTTCACCTCCGAACAGGACAGCGCCACCAGCGCCGGGATCATCGGGATCTGGGATGTGGCGGCAGGCTACCGCCGCATGGCCGAGGTCGCGTC
Organism: Paragemmobacter ruber; assembly: GCF_009908315.1. GTDB lineage: Bacteria > Pseudomonadota > Alphaproteobacteria > Rhodobacterales > Rhodobacteraceae > Paragemmobacter > Paragemmobacter ruber. The sequence goes on along the minus strand of NZ_JAAATW010000002.1, from coordinate 806,060 downwards.
AGGCGGCATCGGCCCGCATGACCTGCGCCTGATGCCAGATGGCGAAACCCTCGTCATCGCGAATGGCGGCATCGCCACCGATCCCACCGACCGCAGCAAGCTGAACCTCGCCACCATGCGGCCGAACCTGTCCTACCTCACCCTCTCCGGCGATCTGACCGAACAGGTAGAGCTTGACCCGACCCTCTGGCAGAACTCCATCCGCCACCTCGCGATCCGCGCCGATGGTCTGGTGGCCTTCGCCATGCAGTGGGAGGGCGAGGCCGACGCCGCCCCGCCGCTTCTGGGCCTGCACCGCCGGGGGGCGCCCCCCCTCCTCGCCGCCGCGCCGCTGGTCGATGAACTTGCCATGCAGGGCTATGCGGGCAGCGTGGCCTTCTGCGGCACGGGGGCCGAGGTCGCGATCACCTCGCCCCGCGGCGGACGCCTGCACCGCTTCGACGCCAGCGGCACCTTCCTCGGCGCCACCTCGCGCGCCGACGTCTGCGGCCTTGCCCCCCATGGCGCAGGCTACCTCGCCAGCGACGGCCTGGGCGGCCTGATCGCGCTCGGCCCCGAAGGCCCAGGCGCCCTCGCCCATCACGCGCTGGCCTTCGACAACCACATCGTCATGCTCTGATACAGGCTGGGGGGGTGCCAGGCGCCCCCCCCAGCCCCCCCAAACGCGCCCCGACCGCAGCCCGTGCAACCGGCATCAATCGCGATCACACAGGCCCCGTCACGAAACCTGCACGCCTCTGCACCAGAACGGCGCAGCGACGACCAATGGACAGCGCCAAGACCCGCACCCCGCGCACCACCACCCGCCCCGATATAGCCAGAGGCGCGGCCCCATCGCGCATCTGGGCTACGTCCGAGATGAACTGGTTCACCCGCCGCCAATGGCTGTCCGACCGCGCCCATGCCGATCTCGTCGCGCTGTGCCAATTCCTGCCCGGCCCCGCCGCCTCGCAGGTGGGCTTCGCGCTGGGAATGCGGCGCGCGGGCTGGCCCGGCGCGCTGGCGGCCTTCACCCTCCCCTCGGCGCTGATCCTGATGCTCTTTGCCCTCACCGTCACGGCGATCTCGGGGCCGGTGGGGACCGGCGCGCTGCAAGGGCGGAAGCTCGTCGCCGTCGCCATCGTCGCCGTGGGGGCCGCGCCGCACCCGCCCCCCTGACCACGCCCGTCAGCCGCCACGCCGCCCACATCGCCCTCACCGTCTTTGCGGGCCGCCTCGTCGTCCTGCCCCGCCTCGCCGGGCCGTCGCAGACCCTCGCCGGGATCGACAGCTTCTATCGCGCGGGCGCGCTCGTCTTCGGCGGCGCGGCCCTGTGGTGCTCCCCCTGCTGGAGGCCGGGGTCGTTCAACCCGGCTGGCTAACGCCCGATGCCTTTCTCGCAGGCTACGGCGCCGCGCAGGCCGTGCCCGGCCCGCTCTTCCCCTTCGCCGCCGATCTGCGCGCGGTCCTCGGCTCCGCGCCCAATCCCTGATGCAGGGCCCCAAGGCCGCCGTCATGGGCATCCTCGGCGCCGCGCTTCATGACCCGGTCTTCACCGGCGCCATCGCCGACAAGCGCGACCTCAGCCTCGCACCGGCCTGCTTCGCGCTGCGCGGGGCGTGGAAGATGCCGCACTGGATCATCGTCCGCCTCGCCGCCACCGGCGGCGCGGCGCGCGCCCTGCTGGGCAAGCCCCCACCCCAACTGATCCCGCCCTGGCAACACTGCGTTTCCCACCCGCCACGGGCGAAATGTCGGATTTGCCAAGCCCGCGACGCAAAAAGGCCACAACCATGAGTTGGATTAGGTCGGTGCGATATCCTTTTTGCGCGACCGTGTTATCACAAGTTAACTGTTTACATAACTTTCCGCGCCAGACGGCCAGCCAGGCCCGGCGCGGGCAACGGAACACCGCAGGGACCGAGGAACTGGAATGAAACCACCACGGCAGGGATCGCCCCGCTTGCGCGCCGCACCCGCCCTGGCCTGCCTGACGCCCCCTGCCGCGCGGCTGCTGCGCGTGGCCTGCGTGCTTGCGATCCTCTGCCCTGTCGTCCTGTTCCTTGCCGCGTTGACCGCGCCCCCGGCCCACGCGCAGGATCCCGATGCCCGCGACCGGCTGACCGTGGCCTTTCCCGAAACCGTCCCGCCCTATGCCGTCGTCGATGATCTGGGCGTCATCTCCGGCATCCGCGCCGACACCTGGATGGCCTGGTCCGCCGCCACCGGCACGCCCGTCATCCTGCGCTATGTGCCATGGTCGGACCTGCCCAATCTGCTGGCCGATGGCAGCGTGGATGTGGTCGACCTCGCGCCCATGACGCGCGAACGCCAAAGCTGGCTCGACTTCTCGCCCGCCTATCTCAACATCGCCTACGGCATCTTCCAGCACGGCAGCCTTGACGAGGCGATGCCGCGCCGCCTCGATCAGGTGGCAGGCCGCACCATCGGCGTCCGCGCCGACAGCCCCTGCGCCACGGCCCTGGCCAGCCACGGCGCCACCGTCCAGATCTACCCCTCGGGCAGCGCCATGACCGATGCCGCCCGCGATGGCAGCCAGACGATCTTCTGCATGCCGCTCGACCGGGGCCGCGACGTGCTGGCCCGCGCGGGGCTCGCAGACCGCTTCATCCAGGGCCCCGCGCTGCTCGATTTCCGCGGCCACTGGGCCGTCGCCCGCGGCAACACCCCCCTGTTCCAGCAGGTCGCCGACGGCTTCGCCGCCATCCCCGCCGACGAACGCGCCGCGATCGAGGCGCGCTGGTCCGGCCGCGCCGCCTTCACCTTCCTCGGCCTCGGGGCGCGCGAACTCTGGCTTGTCCTCGGCGCGCTCACCCTCGCCATCCTCGTCTCGCTCGGCACCGCTGCCATCCTGCGCCAGCGCCTCAGCCGCGCACAGGCCGCCAGCGCCGCAGCGCTGCGCCGCCGCATCCGCGAACAGGACAGCCTCCACCGCGTGGCGCTTGCCACCGAAGACATGTCCCGCCCGCTGCCCGCCATCTTTGCCGACGTGGCCGATGCGCTGGCCTCCGGCTATGGCGACACCCGGCAGATGCGCTTCCGCCTCACCCTCGATGGCACCACCCGCGACGACATCCCGCCCGGCCTCACCCCCGCCTTGCAACGCCCCATCCTCGTCGAAGGACGCACCGCAGGCGAAATCGCCGCCCTCAGCCTTGCCGGCCCCCTCACGGCCCCGGATGACCACCAACTCATCGAACTCACCGCCGCCCGCATCGCCGACCGGGCCGAGGCCGCCCGCGCCATCGCCCGCCTCGCCCATAGCGAAGACCGCTTCCGCCGCACCTTCCACAACTCCGCACAGGCAACCACCGTCATCCGCAACGGCCGCTTCGATGAGGTGAATGCCGCCGCCCTTTCCCTGCTGGGCTATCCCGAAGGCATGAGCTTCGTGGGCCTCACCCTGCGCGACATCTCTCCCAAACGTCAGCCAGATGGCGAACCTTCCGCCTCCAAGATCGACCGCATCAGCCGCCAGCTGCGCGAAAACGGCAGCGCCAAGTTCGACTGGGAATACCTGCGCCACGACGGCACCCCGATCCTTGTCGAGGTGATGCTGTCGGCCATCGGCACCGGCGGCGATGTCGAAATCTTCGCCCTCTGGAACGACATCACCGTGAAACGCCAGGCCGAGGCCGCGCTCGCCGCCCATCAGCGCACGCTTGAGGCACAGGTCGCCCGCCGCACCGACGAACTCTCCCGCCTGAACGAGGAACTGGGAACCCTGCTCGCCACCGCCGCCAGCGGCATAGCGCTGCTGCAGGGCAACGCGATCCGCACCTGCAACCCCTCGCTCTCCAAGCTGCTCCTGATCCCGCAGGATCAGCTGATCGGAACCTCCCCCGCCCTCCTCTTCGCCTCCGAGGCCGAGTGGCGCGATCTCTTCGACCGCGCCACCGCCGAAATGGCGCGCGGCGGCATCTTCAGCGCCAATACCGAAATCCGCCGCGGCGACGGCACCACCCTCTGGGTCACCATCCGCGCCAATGCCATCCACAGCGAACGGCCCGACCGCGGCGTCGTCCTCGTGATCGACGACATCACGCATGAATACATCATCACCCGCCAGCTTGCAGCCGCCCGCGACATGGCCGAACAGGCCGCGCGCCTGAAATCCGATTTCCTCGCCCATATCAGCCACGAACTGCGCACGCCCATCAACGCGGTCCTGGGCTTTGCCGAACTCTTGCTGGGCACGCCCATGGCCGATCACCAGCGCGACTATGTCCGCAAGGTGCAGGCCTCGGGGCGCCACCTCCTGATGATCATCAACGACGTCCTCGACCTGTCAAAGGTCGAGGCGGGCAAGCTCAACATCGAACAGACCGAATTCCGGCTTCCCGCCGTGCTGCGCGCCGCCGTCGATACCATCGCCGCCGCCGCCGCCGACAAGGGCATCGAACTGGTCGTCCTCACCGATCCCGCGCTGCCCGCCCGCTTCATCGGCGATCCGCTGCGCATCACGCAGATCCTGATGAACCTGCTCACAAATGCGCTGAAATTCACCGACCGGGGCGAAATCATCCTTGCCGTGGAACAAGCCGCCGACGGCGCGCTGCACTTCCGCATCACCGATACCGGCATCGGCATGACGCCCGATCAGATCGGCCGCCTCTTCCAGCGCTTCACCCAGGCCGAGGATTCGACCGCCCGCCTCTACGGCGGCACCGGCCTTGGCCTTGCCATCTGCCGCCAGCTGGCCGATCTCATGCAGGGCGAGGTGGGCGTGGAAAGCCAGCCCGGCAAGGGCAGCACCTTCTGGGTCACCCTGCCCCTGCCCAGCCTGCCCGATGCCCCCCATCCCCGCGCCACCACCGCCCCCCTGTCGGGCCGCCGCCTGCTGGTGATCGACGATCATCCCCGCGCGGCCGAGGCGATCACCCGCCACCTGCGCGCGGCCGGCGCCAGCGTCACCATCGCCTCCCACCTGCCCGAAGGCCGGATCGACAGCTTCGACACCATCCTGATCGACAGCGCCATGCCCCTGATGGACGGCTTCGCCACCGCCCGCGCGATCCGCGCGCGCCACGGCTCGGCCACGCCCGCGCTGGTGCTCCTCGCCCACAAGGGCGGGCAAGAGATGATGGACCGCGCCACAACCGAAGGCTTCCGCGATGTGGTCCTCAAACCCGCCGAACCCGATCACCTGATCGGCCGCCTCGTGGCGCTGGCCCAGCCCGTCACCGCCCCCGCCTCCAGCCAGACCGCCACCCTCGCCGCACCCGCCCAGCCCCATGCGGGCAAGCGCGTGCTGGTCGTGGATGACAACCTTCTGAACGCCGAACTCCTCGCCGCCCATCTCACCCATCACGGGATCGCGGTCACCCTCGCCCATAACGGGGCCGAGGCCGTGCAGGCCGTGCTAGATCAGGATTTCGATGCCATCTTCCTCGACAGCCAGATGCCCGTGATGGACGGGGTGGAGGCGACGCGCCGCATCCGCGCCCTGCCCACCGCCAAATCCGCCGTCCCGATCATCGGCCTCACCGGCAATGCCCGCGACATGGAACGCGACATCGCGCTCGAGGCCGGCATGTCGGATTACATGGTCAAACCGATCAGCGCCGCCACCCTGCGCGCGCTCCTCATGCGCCACCTCTCGGGCGAACGGCAAACCACGGCGACGGCGGCGAACTAGGTCGCATAGGGCCAGGGCGCCTGCGAAAACACGCCCCCATCCACCCACAGCGTCTGCCCCGTGACAAAGGCCGCCGCGGGCGAACAGAAGAACAGCACCGGCCCCGCGATATCGCCGGGCGTCCCCACCCGGCGCAGCGGCGTGATCGGGCTCCACGCGCCCGCATAATCCCCCGCCTCCGCCGCCGTCCGCTCCGTCGCGATCGCCCCGGGCGCCACGCAATTCACCCGGATGCCATGCGGCCCCAATTCGCAGGCCGCCGCCTTGGTGAACTGCTCGATCCCGCCTTTCGACGCCGTGTAATCCACCAGTTTCGGGAAGGCCACCTTGTTGCACCCCGATCCCAGATTGACCACCGACCCCGCCACGCCGCCCTCGATCATCAACCGCGCCGCGGCCTGCGTGTTCAGAAATGTGCCACGCAGATTGGTGTGCATCACCGCATCCCACTGATCGGCCCGCAACTCCATCAGCCCGGCCCAGGTCTGGATGCCCGCATTGTTCACCAGCACCGCAGGCGCGCCGCCCGCCCAATCGGCGGCGCGGGCGTGAAACGCCGCCACCGCCGCCTCGTCGCCTGCATCGGCCTCCACCGCAAGGCAGCGCCGCCCCAGCGCCGCCACCTCGCGCTCCAGCGCCGCCGCCGCCGCGCCGCTGCCCAGATGCGTCAGCGCCACATCATGCCCGGCACCTGCCAGCGCCACCACCAGATGCCGCCCGATGGCCGATGTCCCGGCCGTCACCACTGCAAGCGTCATATCCCCTCCCGACTCTGCGTCAGGCGAGGATATCCCAAACGAACCGCGCGCACACCGTCAGCAGGAACAGCCCGAACCCCGTCTCCAGCACCCGCTTGGGCAGGCTATGCGCCAGCCGCACCCCCAGCCGCGTCGTCAGCAGCGTCGTGGGAATCGTCAGCGCAAAGGTCAGCACGCTGACATAGCCCAGCGCATCCACCGGCAGCCCCGGCTTGCCCCAGCCCGCCGCGATATAGCCCAGCGTGCCGGGCAGCGCGATCAGCACCCCCACCGCCGCCGCCGTCGAAATCGCCCGGCGGATGTCATAGCCATGCAGTGTCAGAAGCAGGTTGGTGATCGCCCCGCCGCCGATCCCCATCAGCGCCGACAGCACCCCGATCACCCCGCCATAGACGCGCTGCAACCCCGGCCCCGGCAACCCGTCGGCCAGCCGCCAGCCCGCGCCCCCCAGCAAAAGCTTGGCCGCATTGATCACCGCCACCGCGATGAACACCAGCTGGAACACCACCGGATCGGCATGGCGCGCGATCACCGATCCCGCCACAACGCCCAGGATCACCGGGATCGCCCACAGCTTGATCAGCGCCATGTCCACCGTGCCGCGCAGATAATGCCCCCGCGCGGAATTCAGAGAGGTGGGAATGATCACCGCCAGCGACGTGCCCACCGCCATCGGCATCTGCACCGCCTCGGGGTAATCCAGCACGCGGTACAGCTCAAAGAACACCGGCACCGAAATCGCGCCGCCCCCGATCCCGAACAACCCCGCCAGAAAGCCGATCGCCGCCCCCGCCACGATCAGCGCCACGATCACCGGCACCAGCGTGGCCACCTCAATCTCGCCCATTCCGTCCGCCTTCCGTCTGTCCGCGCCGCCCGTCCGCAGCATCTGCCCGCACGGCCTCTTCGCGCGGGCCTGTTTCCCGCACGCGCCCCTCTTAGGCCCCGCCCCGCCCAAGGACAACCGCCCGACGCTTGCCGAAAACGCACAGCAGCCTACGCTAACCCGAACAACTGGCTTGAGGATTCCCATGACCGTGAACACCGCGCCCGTCTCTGCCGGTCAGGCGCTCGACATCCTCCGCGCCGCCCACGCGGCCCAGGCGGCGGGCCATCTCACCGCGTCATGGATGCTCCACGGCCGCCCCGGCATCGGCAAGACCGAGATCGTCACCCAACTGGCGGCAGAGACAGGCGCCCGGCTGTTCGACCTGCGCCTCACCACGATCGAGCCGCAGGATCTGCGCGGCCTACCCTTCTACGACCACGCCACCCAGCGCACCATCTGGTATCGCCCCGAAGACCTGCCCGATGATCCCGCCCGCCCTGCGATCCTCTTTCTCGACGAACTCACCGCCGCCGCCCCCACCCTGCAACCCACCGTCTACGGCCTGTTGCAGGAACGCCGCGTCGGCCGCCACCGCCTTCCCGATACCTGCCTCGTGATCGCCGCAGGCAACGGCATCGACGATGGCGCCATCGCCTATGACATGGGCACCGCGCTGTCAGACCGGCTGATCCACCTGCACATCCGGGCCGAAGCCACCGACTGGCTTACCCGCTATGCCGTGCCGCAGAACCTCCACCCCGCCGTCATCACCTTCATCCGCACCCGGCCTGACCTGCTCGAGACGACCGAAGACAGCCTCCGCCGTGGCCTCACCATCGCCTGCACCCCGCGCTCATGGGCGCGCGTCTCGCAGATCCTCCACGCCCTGCCCGACCGGCGCCTGCGCGATCCCGCCATCACCGGCACCATCGGCGATGCCGCCGCCGCCGAATTCCTGCTGCTGGTTGAGGAACTCGCCACCAACGTCCAGATCACCGATCTGCTCGCGGCGCCCAGATCCAGACGCCCCGACCTCTACCCCCCCACCATGACCGGCCTTACCGCCCTGACCTACGGCCTGATCGGCGCGGCCAACGCCACCACCATGCCGCAGGTGATCGAGGTGATGGCCGAACTGCGCCACCTGCCCCGCCTGCGGCCCGATGCCCCCTTTGCCCGCCTGCCGCTGGCCGAACTCACCACCCACGGGTTCGAACTCCTGATCCAGAAGGCGCTCAGCCAGAACCTGACCGATGCCTTCCGCACCTCCGCCGCCTATGCCGAATACCGCGCCGAACGGCAGGTCCAAGGTTTGGAATGATGGGTCTGGAATGATGGGGCCGGAATGATGGATCTCGAATGACCGCGCGCCACTCCACCCGCGCCACCACCGCGCTCCGCGCGCTCAACGAGCATGACCCCGCCCTCGCCGCCCTCGCGCTCTGGTGCACCCACCGCGACCGCGACCACGGTCCCGCGGCGGAGACCACAGGCCAGACCATCCATTACGGCCCGGAATTCGACACCCTCCCCCGCCACGAACAGATCGGCACCGCCGCGCACCACATCCTGCATGTGGCGCTCCGCCATTCGCCCCGCTTGGGCGACATGCAGGCCCGCATGGGCGACCGCTTCGACGCCCGCCTCTGGCAGATCGCCGCCGATGCCATCGTCAACGAAACCCTGCTTGCGGCAGGCTACGCCCTGCCCCGCCCCGCGCTCACGCTGACGGGCCTCCTCACCGCCGCCTTCGATGCCCAAACCTCGCCGCAACAGGCCCTGTCGGAATGGGACGTGGACCGCCTCTATCACCGCCTGCGCGACGGCGCAGGCAATGGCGGCGCCGCCGACCGCGCGGAGGCCTATGCCACGGCCCAGGGCCACGGCCCCGACCTCCACCCCGACACCGGCCCCACCGACCAGCCCGACACCCCCACCCCCGCCGATTGGCAGCGCCACCTCACCCGCGCGCTGGAGACAGGCCGCCTCGCCGGGCGCGGCCTCGGCGCGGCAGGCCTGCGGCTGGCCGACATCCCCACCCCGCAAACCCCGTGGGAGGTTATCCTCCGCCGCCTCCTCACTCGCGCCACGCTGGACAGGCCCCACCCCACCCACCGCCGCCCCGCACGCCGATGGATCGCCACCATGGCGCAGGCGCAAAGGGACAACCGCCCCGAACCCGCCTTCCAGCCCGCCACCGCCCGGCAAAGCCCCGCACCCCGCGTAGTGATCGCGCTCGACACCTCCAGCAGCCTCACCGACGATGCCCTCTCCCTCCTGATGGCCGAAGTCGCGGGGATCGCCCGCCGCACAAGGGCCGAGATCCACCTCCTCCCCTTCGACGACAGCCCCGCCCCACCCCTCCGCCTCGACCCGGCTTCTTGGCAGAGCCAACTCCGCACCCTCAACACCCCCCGCGGCGGCGGCACCGACTTCGCCCCCGCCGTCACGGCCGCCACAACCCTGAACCCGTCCATCCTGATCATCCTGACAGACCTCGAGGCCCCGCTTCCCCCGCCGCCGCGCTTTCCCGTGATCTGGGCCGTCCCCGACGCCCGCCATGCGCCGCCCCCGGCATGGGGCACCCTGCTCGACCTCTCGGCCTAGCCCAGCAGCGCCGCCAGCCGCGCATGGGCCGAAACACCCCGCACATCAAAGGCCACATCCCGCAAACAGTCGTTCGATGCCAGATTGATCCGCAGCAGGTCCCGCTCGGAGAAATCCGCATCAAACAGCCCCGCCACCAGCCCCCGCTCGGCCTCCGTCAGGCGCAGCACCTCGGGCCGCGCCTGCCCCGCCCCTGCCTCCGCCTGCACCGAAACCAGCGTCAGGGGCGCCATCCGCCACAGATCCGACTGCTCCACCACCAGATGCAGCCGCCCCTCCGCCAAGCCCCGCCCCGCCGCGATCTTGCCCAGCACCGCCACCGCCCGCACGCGCAGCAGGTCCAGCCCCCGCTCCACCTCCGCCGCCGGGGCCAGCCGCTTGGCCTGCTCCCGCGGCAGGCGCAACACCTTGGCCTCAAAGAAATAGATCACCACCAGCATCGGCAGCGGCGCCTGCGCGATCGCCCCCGCATAGCGCGGATACAGAACCGCCAGCACCAGGAACGGCACCAGCGCCAAGAGATAGCGCAGCACCTCCATCTCGAAGATCAGCCGCGCCCACAGGCCCACCCCCGCCCCCCGGCGCGGAAAGATCATGACCCGCCCGAAAATGCGCCGCGGCACCTGCCGCATCTCCAGCACATGCGGGTTCCAGATCGTCTCGGGCGTCAGAATGAACACGCGGCGCAGCCTCCCGCCCGCCACCTAGCGCGAAGACTGCCCCCAGCCACCCCTAGCGCCGCCCGTAATACAGCCCCACCACATGCTCGGCCTCGGCAAAGAACAGCCAGCGCTGCGCCAAGGCCCCGATCAGATACGTCGCCGCCGCCACGACCACCGCCACCCCGCCCGACAGCCAGGCCAGCGCCAGCGATGGCAGCAACACCGAAAACACCATGGCGATCATCCGCACCCGTTCGGCATGCCTGCGCCCCACCACATGGATCATCTCGCGCAGCAGGTAGTTCCCCCCCGTATGCGGCTGCTCGAACACCGATACCGCCCCCACCCGGCCAAGGCCTGTCGCGCTTTCCATCGTCGCGCCCGCCCGCGCAAAGGCCCGCGCCCCGAAATGCCAGTGCAGCGCCAGCGTCACCCCCAGCACGCACAGCATCGGCAGGGCCAGCACGCTGACGCCCGACAGCACCAATCCCCCCGCCACCGCATAGGCCAGAAAGACGGGCGGCACCGTCCAGTGATGCCAGCGCGGCACCGCCCGGATCTGGGCATAGATCATCGCCGTGCAGAACACCGTCACCCCGGCCATCACCGCCCCCGCCACGCCGAACCCCCGCCCCAGCCCAAGGCCAAGCCAATCCGACAGCGCCTGCGGCGCAAACAGCCCCAGCGTGATCACCGAAGCCCAGGCCTCCCGCGACAGCCAGCTCGTCCGCCACTGCGTGAACGCCAGCAGCGCCCGCTGCGGATTGCCCAAGTGAAAGGCCGATGCCACCAGCCCCGCCACCGCCAGCCCATAGCCCAAGCCCCACAGAAAGAACGCCACCGTCCCCGAAACGCCAGTCAGGCCGAGCAGCGCCAGAAACCCAAAGCCCATCCCCGACAGGACGGTGAAGACAATCACGGAAGGCGCAGGATTCATTCAGATCTTCCCCAGAACCCGGTCCAGCCACCCCGCCAGCCCCGTGGCCTTGATATCAAGGAGCGGCGCCAGCAGCGATGCCTCCTCCGGCCGGTCCTTCTTGCGCGGCGGCAGATAGCGGTTCACGGGCCGCGTTCCCATCTCGGGCATCAGCGCGAACCCCTCTCGCTCTGCCGTCAACCGGCTGACCTTGCTCTCGGGGTCGGCAAAATCCCCGAAATGCCGCGCCCCCGTGGGGCAGGTGCGCACGCAGGCGGGTTCGCGGTCCGCCTCCGGCAACGCCTCGTTATAGATGCGATCCACGCAGAGCGTGCATTTCTTCATCACCCCCGCCGCCTGATCCAGCTCCCGCGCGCCGTAAGGGCAGGCCCAGGCACAAAGGCCACAGCCGATGCAGGCCGCCTCGTTCACCAGAACGATCCCATCCTCGGCCCGCTTGTAGCTTGCCCCCGTCGGGCAGACGGTCACGCAAGGGGCATCCTCGCAATGCAGGCAGGACCGCGGAAAGTTGATGATTTGTGCCGCAGTGTCCGTGGGTTGCACCGCATAGCTGTGCACGCGGTTGAGGAAGGTTCCCGAAGGATCGGCGCCGTAAGGGTTCTGATCCGACAGGGGCGCGCCATAGCCCTGGTCATTCCACCCCTTGCAGGCCGTGACGCAGGCATGACAGCCGACACAAGTATCCAGGTCGATGACCAGACCCAGCTTCTTCTCCGTCCGCTCCGGCAACCCGGTCATCGCAGGCCCCTCCAAATCTTTTCGAAAAGATTTGCAAAATTCTTCGAAGAATTTTGTCTTTCCCCCCTCACACCCGCGCCCTCCCCTTCGGCACCACACGCGGCAGCACCTCAAAAGCGGGCTCCGCCCGCTCCTGCGGCCCGACCCGCTCCACCCGCACCCGCAGGTCGAACCACGCCGCCTGCCCGGTCACGGGATCTGAATTCGACACCCGTCCCTCGCCCGGCAGCAGCTCCGAAATCAGATGGTTCAGCAAAAACCCCTGATTGGCCTCCGGCGCGCCCGCATCCAGCGCCCAGGCCCCCCGCCGCTTGCCGATCGCGTTCCAGGTCCAGACCGTATCGGGGTTCAGCGCCGCCATATGCGCCACAGGCACCACGATCTCGCCCGTGGGGGATGTCACCCGCGCATAATCGCCTTCCGCAAACCCCTCCGCCTCCCAGATCTTCGTCGGCAGGTAGAGATAGTTCTTCCCGTGGATCTGCCGCAGCCAGGCATTCTGCGACCCCCAGCTGTGATACATCGCCATCGGCCGCTGCGTGATCGCATGCACCGGATAGCCCTCCGCCGCCGCCTCCCCAAAGGGCGGATACCAGACCGGCAGAGGGTCCATCGCGACCTTCAACCGCGCGCGCAGATGGTCGGGCGGTTGCAGGAAGCCATGCCCCTCGGCGGCCAGCTGGAACTTCCGCATCGGCTCGGACCAGATGGAAAACAGATAGGGTTGCGGCGTCTCGTAGAAGGACGTCGCCACCGCCCACTCCTGATAGGCCATGTTCCAGGGCTTCATATAGGCCGCGCCGTCCGGCACATGCGCCTGATAGAACCCGCCATTCTCGATATAGCGCGCAAGCTGGTCGGGGTTCGGATCACCCCGCCCCTCGGCCTGCCCATCCACGCCCCGGAACCCGATCAGCGGCCCCACACCGGGCCGCCGGATATGGTTCACCATGTAATCGGCGTAATCCTTGAACTTCGCCGTTCCATCCGGGTTCGTAATCCCCGGCAGGCCCAACCTGACCCCAAGATCCAGCAGCACCGACTGGAACCCCCGCACATCGCGATCCGCCTCCACCACCGGCCAGCGGATCGCATCGCCCGCCGCATCCGGCTCGGATATCGGGCGGTCCAGCAGGCTGATGCAATCATACCGCTCCAGATAGGTCGTATCCGGTAGGATCAGATCGGCATAGGCCACCATCTCGGACGCATAGGCATCAGAATAGATGATGCGTGGGATGACATACTCCCCGCTCGCATCCTTGTCCGTCAGCATCTCCATGACGCGGGCCGAATTCATCGACGAATTCCACGACATGTTCGCCATGTACAGAAACAGCGTATCCACCTTGTAGGGATCGCCCGCATGGGCATTGGGGATGACCATATGCATCAACCCATGCGCCGAGAACGGGTTCTCCCAGGTGAACCCCTTGTCGATCCGCCAGGGCGTCCCGTCCTCCTTGATCGCCAGGTTCTCCGGCCCCCGCACATAGCCGAGGTGAGGCCCGCTCAGGGGCTTGCCCGGCGCCGCCACGAAATGCGGCGTGGGATGCGCCTCCACGGGCTTTGGGTAAGGCGGCTTCAGCCGATAGCCCCCCGGCACCTCCACCGTTCCCAACAGGATCTGCAACAGATGCAGCGCGCGCGCGGTCTGGAACCCGTTTGAATGGGCCGAAATCCCCCGCATCGCATGGAAACTCACCGGCCGCCCGGTCATGCTCTCATGCCGGTCCCCCCGGAAATCCGTCCACGCCACGGGGAGTTCAAAGGCCTCGTCAAAGGCCACCCGCGCCAGTTCCGCCGCCAGCGCCCGGATGCGCCCCGCAGGCACGCCACAGCGATCCGCCACCGCCTCCGGCGCATAATCCGCGCTCAGATAGCGCTCGGCCATATGCTGGAACACCGTCCGATGCCCCTGCCACACCGCCCCCAGATCCGGCTGCACCCCCGCCCCGTCCCACGGCGCGGGCATCCCCGTCCGCTTGTCGATGACAAAGGGCTGGCTTTCCGCATTCTTGAGGATCAGCCCCTTCTCCGGCCCTTCCGCCGCATTCACCAGCAAGGGCGCATTGGTCCAGCGGGCGAGGTAATCCAGATCAATCTTCCCCGCCTCCAGCAGGCAATGGATCAAGGACAGGATCAACAACCCATCCGTCCCCGGCGTGATCCCCACCCATTCGTCGGCCACCGCATTATACCCGGTCCGCACCGGGTTCACGCCCACGACCTTCGCCCCCCGCGCCTTCAGCTTGCCGATCCCGATCTTGATCGGGTTGCTGTCATGATCCTCCGCCACGCCAAACAGCACGAAAAGCTTCGTATGCGCCCAATCCGGCTGCCCGAACTCCCAGAACGCCCCGCCAATCGTGTAAGTCCCCGCCGCCGCCATGTTGACGGAACAGAACCCCCCATGCGCGGCATAATTGGGCGTGCCGAATTGCTGCGCCCACCATCCCGTGAAGGACTGCGATTGATCCCGCCCCGTGAAGAAGGCCAGCTTCTCGGGCGCCTCCTCCCGCAGCGGCTTCAACCACGCCACCGCCGTCGCCAGCGCCTCGTCCCAGGAAATCTCCTCGAACGCCCCCGATCCCCGCGGCCCCACCCGCCGCAAGGGCGCGCGCAACCGGCTCGGCGCCGTCACCTGCATGATGCCGCTCGCCCCCTTGGCGCACAGCACCCCCTTGTTCACCGGATGGTCACGGTTGCCCTCGATATAGGTGACCTTCCCGCTCGTCAGATGCACATTGATCCCGCAGCGGCAGGCGCACATGTAGCAGGTGGTCTTGCGCACCTCATCCGACACCTTCGGCGATGTCTCGACCTTCGGCTGTCCCATCACGCCTTCCCCATCCGCTCGGACGCCATCACCTGCATGGCCTCCATCGCAATCTGCCGCTCTTCCTCTGCCGCGACTATCCAGACAGCGACATCCGCCCCTGCCGGATGCAGCACCCCCGCCCCGGCCATATTCGCCGCCTCGTCGAACCCTACCCCCAGAAAGCCAAGTCCCCGCAGGATTTCCGCACGCACCCTTGCGTCATTCTCACCGATCCCGCCGGTAAAGCAGACCGCATCCACCCCGCCCATCGCCGCCGCAAGCGATCCGCCATGCCGCACCGCCCAATAGCAGAAATGCGCCACCGCAAACCGCGCCGCCTCTGTCCCCGCCCGCTGCAGCGCGCGCATGTCCGACGCCCCGCCCAGCCCCAAAAGCCCGCTCTCGCGGTTCAGGATGCGCGCCGCGCCGTCGATGCCATGCACCTCGGCCAGTCTCAGAACAGCATTGCCATCAATCGCCCCCGCTCGCGTCCCCATGGTCAGCCCATCCAGCGGCGAATAGCCCATCGTCGTCGCCACCGACCGCCCCTGAACGATCCCACAGGCCGATGCACCGTTTCCCAAATGGAACACAAGCATCCGCTCAGGCACCGATCCAGATGCCATTTCTTGCACTTTTCGAACAACTGACGCGTAACTGATCCCGTGAAACCCATACCGCCGCAGGCCCAGCGCCTCAGCCTCCGCCGGGATCGCATAGCGCGCCGCCACCTCCGGCACGCTGCCATGAAAGGCCGTGTCGAAACTCGCATATTGCGGCAGGTCCGGCACCAGCGCGGCCACCGCCCGGATCCCCGTCAGGTTGGCCGGATTGTGCAGGGGCGCCAGCGGCACGCAGGCCTCCACCGCCGCGACAACGCCCTCCGTCACCCGGCAGGGCGCCACCAGCCCCGCCCCCCCATGCACCACCCGATGCGCCGCCGCCCGCAGCGATGCCACGGCAATCCCCGCCTCCTCCATCCCCTCAAAGCACAGCGCCAGCGCGGCGGCATGGTCAGGCACCACCCGCGCCCCCTGCAACGGCCCGATCTCCACCCGCGCTGCCCCGCCGATCTCGGTCACCCGGCCCGCCAGCACCTCGCGCAAACCCTCGTCAAACACCGCCACCTTCAGCGACGAAGACCCCGCATTGACGACCAGCACCGCCATCACATCACCGCCTTCACCAACCCCATCCCCGCCAGCCCCGCCAACAGAAGGATGGCAAAGCGGCGGAAATCCTGCGGATCGGTGTTCAGGAAATGCCGACTTCCCAGCCAATTGCCCAGGAACGTCAAAGGCAGCGCAATCAGCGACGCCCAAAGCGTGTCCCACGTCACCAGCCCCGCCCACCAGTACAGCGGCGCCGAATACAGGTCCAACAGGGGAAAATAGGCAATCAGCGTCGCCCGGAACACCGCCGCCCGCATCGGCTGCGCGGCAAAGAAGGCCGCCACCGGCAGCCCCCCCATCCCCGGCGCATTTGCAAGGCCGCTCACCAGCCCTGCCGCCAGCGTGGCCCCGCCACCCGCCTCGCGCGCCATCCGCCAGCCTGCCCACAGCACCAGACACATGCCCAACACATAGGCCGATATCACCGCCCGCGCCGCATCCTCCGATATCCCGGTCAGCGCCCACAGGCCCAGCGGCAAGCCCACCGCCGCCCCCGCCAGCAACAGCCCCACCCGCCGCCAATCCACATCCGCCGACACACCCCGCGCCGCCTGCACGCTCATCGCGGTCTCAAGGATCACCACCACCGCCACCATATGAAGCGGGTTCATCACCAGCGACGACGCGGCAATCACCATGGCCGAATAGCCAAAGCCCGAATAGCCCCGGATGAAGGCGGCAACCAGCACCGCCACCCCCATCCAGACTGTCCCCACAAGGGACAGATCAAAGGGCATCAAACGGCCTGCGGGCGCATATCCGCGCGTGTGATCCCCGCCACCGCGACCGGCTTCTTCATCGCATCGCGCCGGAACGGCTCGCCCAGTTCCTGATTGATCAGCGCCTCGATCAGCGTGGTCTTGCCGTGGGTCATCTGATCCTCAACCGCCTTGGCCAGCGCGTCCCGCAACTCCTCCATTGTCCGGGCCTGCACGCCCTGCAACCCGCAGGCCCGCGCGATCCCGGCATAGCTCACCTGCATATCCAGCTCGGTGCCCACGAAATTGTCGTCATACCATAGGGTCGAATTCCGCTTCTCCGCGCCCCATTGGTAATTGCGGAACACCACCATCGTCACCGCAGGCCATTCCGGCCGCCCGATGGCCGTCAGTTCCGTCACCGCGATGCCAAACGCCCCGTCGCCTGCGAACCCCACCACCGGCACATCCGGGCAGGCGATCTTCGCGCCGACAATCGACGGCAGGCCATAGCCGCAAGGCCCGAAAAGGCCGGGCGCCAGATATTTCCGCCCTGCCTCAAAGGTCGGATAGGCATTGCCGATCGCGCAGTTGTTCCCGATATCGGACGAAATGATCGCCTCCTTCGGCAGCGCCGACTGGATCGCGCGCCAGGCCATGCGCGGGCTCATCCAGTCGGGCTTGGCCGCCCGTGCCCGCTCATTCCAGGTCGTGCCTGGATCGTCCTCCTCATGGTCCATGCTGGCCAATTGCTGCGCCCAGCGGCTCTTGGTCGTGGCGATCAGGTCCAGCCGCGCCTGCCGCCCCGCCTCCCCGGCCCTCGCCGACAGCCGCGCCAAAATCCCCTCCGCCACCTTCTTGGCATCCCCCACGATGCCCACCGTGACCCGCTTCGTCAGCCCGATCCGCGCGGGGTTGATATCCACCTGGATGATCTTGGCCTCCTTGGGCCAATAGTCCAGCCCATAGCCCGGAAGGGTGGAGAACGGGTTCAGCCGCGTCCCCAGCGCCAGCACCACATCAGCCTTGGAGATCAGCTCCATCCCGGCCTTGCTGCCATTATACCCCAAAGGCCCCGCAAACAGCGGATGGCTCCCCGGAAAGGCATCATTGTGCTGATACCCCACGCAGACCGGGGCCGACAACCGCTCCGCCAGCGCCATCGACGCCGGGATCGCCCCCCCGATCACCACCCCCGCCCCGTTCAGGATCACCGGGAACTTCGCGGATGACAGCAGCGCCGCCGCCTCCGCCATCGCCGCCTCGCCGCCCGCGGGCCGCTCGAACTCCACCACCGCGGGCAGATCCACATCAATCACCTGCGTGAAATAATCCCGCGGCATGTTGATCTGCGCCGGCGCCGAATGGCGACGCGCGTTCAGGATGACCCGGTTCAACACCTCCGCCACCCGCGACGGATCGCGCACCTCTTCCTGATAGCAGACCATGTCCTTGAACAGCGCCATCTGCTCCACTTCCTGGAACCCGCCCATCCCGATGGTCTTGTTCGCCGCCTGCGGCGTCACCAGCAGCAGCGGCGTATGGTTCCAATAGGCCGTCTTCACCGCCGTCACGAAATTCGTGATGCCCGGCCCGTTCTGCGCGATCATCATGCACATCCGGCCACTGGCGCGGGTGAACCCGTCGGCCATCATGCCCCCCGATCCTTCATGCGCGCAGTCCCAGAAGGTGATCCCCGCCCGCGGGAACAGATCCGAGATCGGCATGAAGGCCGACCCGATGATCCCGAAGGCATTGTCGATGCCATGCATCTGCAGCACCTTCACAAAGGCCTCTTCCGTCGTCATCCGCATGGGGTCTCTCCCGTCCAATCCACTGCGCCACGGCGGGCGCTCTCCGCTTCCTTCTACCCCCGCCCCCACCCCCGGCTTAGGGCCAGAAAACAGGGCCGCTTAAGTCCAGATGCCCGAACCACCCCCGGACATCCGCCCCGACCCGCCCGCCCGCCAAATGGTTAACGCCCACTTGCCCCATCGCGCGCCTGCACCCTCTGCTGCACGCGTCGCGGCACGCGAAACGGCCCCCCCAGGAACCCCCCACGAACCGGCAAGCAAAGGAATAAACCCAGCGCCCGCAGGCCCTTACCCTGCCGCCTTCCCCGTTGCCCAAATATCCTCCAGGGGTGAATTGGCCGCAGGCCAAGAGAGGACGGAACGTCCCCTTCTTTCCCCCCCTCACATCTCCCGCCCCTCACATCTCCCGCATGACCTTCGCCACCAACCCGATCCCCTCGGCGATCTTGCCCACCGGGATCGACGAATAGGCCAGCCGATAGAAGTTCCGCCGCTCCGTCCCGGGGTGAAAGAACACCCGCCCCGGCTCGATCAGCACCCCCTCCCGCCGCAGCCGCAAGGCCAGCGCCTCGGTATCGACATGCCGCGTCGCCGCCATCCAGAAGGACGACCCGCCAAATCCCCCCTGCCCCGCAACACTCAGGCCCTGCTGGGAAATCGCTTCCTCCATCGCCCTGCGCCGCTTGGCAAAGGCCGCCTTCATCCGGTTCACCAAGGCATCGTAATGCCCCAGCGACAGAAAATGCGCCGCCGTCCGCTGCAACTGTCCCGGCGGATGGCGCAACACCTGCGCGCGCAGCGCCCGCGCCTCGCGGATAAATGGTTCCGGCCCCACCAGCCAGCCCAGCCGCAACCCCGGAAAGATCGACTTCGAAAACGATCCCGCATGCACCACCCGCCCCCCGGAATCGAGGCTCTTGATCGACGGCGACACGGGCGTCAGGTAACTCATCTCGAACTCGTAATCGTCCTCCACCACAAGGAAATTCCGCTCCTCCGCCGCCCGCAGAAGCGCGGTCCGCCGCGCCACCGGCATGGTGGCATTGGTGGGGCTCTGATGGCTTGCCGTGGTGAAGACGACATCCACCGCCTCGGGCAGCGCATCGACCACCAACCCCCCCTCATCCACCTCCACCGGCGTCACCCGCGCCCCCGCCTGCGCGCACATCGCCCGGAACCCCGGATAGCCCGGATTTTCCACCACCGCATGGCGGCCCGCACGCAACAGAACCTGCGCCGCCAGCCACAGCGCATTCTGCGCCCCCATGGTCACCAGCACCTCGGATGGCCGCGCCTCGATCCCCCGCCGCGGCAGGATGTTGCGCAAGAGATATTCGATCAGCAGCGGATCATCCCGCTCGTACCGATCCGCCGTCAGCGTTTCGAACTCTCGCCGCCCCAAGGATTGCAGCGCGCAAAGCCGCCAGTTCTGATGGTCAAACAGCGCCGGATCCGCCTGCCCATAGATGAACGGATAGGGATAGGCCCGCCAATCCTCGGGCCGCTCCACCCGCTCCATGGCCGAGAACCGCCCCCCGCACAGCGCCTCCCAATCCACCGTCCCCACCGCCCGCGGCGCGGGCTGGAACCCCGGCTGCACCGGCACGCCTTCGGACACGAAATAGCCCGACCGCCCCCGCGCCGTCAGGTAATCCGCCGCCACCAGTTCCGTATAGGCCAGCGTCACGGTGATCCGGCTCACCCCCAGATGCTGCGCCAGACCCCGGGAAGAGGGCATCTTCTCCCCCGCCCGGAACCGCCCCGTCAGGATGCCATCGGCGACCATGGCCCGGATGCGCTGCTGCAACGTGCCGCTCACCCCTTCCGCCAGATAGAAACGCTCCACCGGTATCGCCATCTGGACCGATCTCCCCTTGCGTCTGGATATAAGGCGCGCCCCACTTGCGGGCGTCAAGCCCGGCCGCACCGCCGCTTGGGGGGCTGTCTGCCCCCCGCGGCCCTGCGGGCCTCCCCCTGAGGGTGTTTTTCCCAAGATGAAGACCACACCCTTCATCTTGGCCCAAATACCCAAAGAAACCTCAAGCCGGAGCGCGCAGGCGCGCAGGCGAGCCAAAAGGAATGCGCGGCCCCTTCTTCAGGGGCCGCGCGCATGAACCTTGACGGTCGGGGAAAATCAGCCGAAGACGCGGGTCAGCGCGCCGTCGATGGCCCCGGTGATATGGTCGATGTCATCCTTCGTGGCGATCAGCGCAGGGCTCAGGCACAGCGTGTTGTTCAGCCCTGGCAACGAACGGTTCGTGGCCCCGATGATGACGCCCTGCGCCATGCAATCGGCCACCACCGCCTGCACCTTCTTCTCATCCGCCGGTTCCTTGGTCGCGCGATCGGCCACCAGTTCCGCACCAAGGAACAGCCCCTTGCCGCGCACATCGCCGATGACCTTGTGCTTCTCCATCAGCGCCTGCAGGTTGCCCAGGCAGTAATCGCCCATCTTCACGGTGTTCTCGAGAAGCCCCTCGCGCTCGATGATCGCCATGTTCTCCAGCGCCGCCGCAGGCCCGCTGGTGCAACCCCCGAAGGTCGAGATGTCGCGGAAATAGCTCATCGGATCGGCGGGATTGTCCTTGAACATCTCGAACACCCGCTCCGTCGTCACCGTGCAGGAGATGGCGGCATAGCCCGAGGCCACGCCCTTCGCCATGGTCACGAAATCAGGCTGGATGCCGTAATGCTGGTAGCCGAACCATGTGCCCGTCCGGCCCACGCCGCAGACCACCTCGTCAATCGCCAGCAGGATATCGTATTTGCGGCAGATCTCCTGCACCCGCTCCCAATACCCTTTCGGCGGCACGATCACGCCACCGCCCGCCGTCACGGGTTCCAGGATCAGACAGCCCACCGTATCCGGGCCCTCGCGCAGGATCACCTCTTCGATCGCATCCGCCGCGCGCTCGCCATAATTCTCCACATCCCACTGCTTGCGATATTCCAGGCAATGCGGCACCCGCACGAAGCCATCTGGGAAGGGCCCGTACTGCATCGCCCGCTGGTCCTGCCCGGCGCTGGCCAGCGCCGCGATGGTCGTGCCGTGATAGTCGCGGTCGCGATACAGGATCTTCCACTTCTTGCCGCCATGGTGCCGATGCGCGATCTGGCGCACCATCTTGTAGACCTTCTCGTTCGCCTCCGACCCCGAGTTGGAATAATAGACCCGGCTCATCCCCGGCATCTTCTCGATCAGCCGCTGGGCAAAGATCGACCCCGGCACCGATCCTGCGGCGCCCGCGAAATAGTTCATCTTGATCAGCTGGTCGCGCACCGCATTGGCGATGCTCTCGCGGCCATAGCCCACATTTACCGTCCAGACCCCGCCCGAGACGGCATCAAGATGCTCTTTCCCCTTGGCATCCCAGACCTTCATCCCCTTGCCTTCGACGATCACGCGGGGATCGACGCCGGTATCGTACTGCTTGTGCTGGCTCAGGTGGTGCCAGACATGGGCGCGGTCGGCCTCGACCACTTCGGAAATGTCGTTGAACCGGTCCAACCCTTCCATGGGCGCGTCCTTTCCTAAAATGCGGCAAGCCCCGGCAAAGGCGGGGGCGATCCGTTGCATCATCCCTTACCAGCGGCGGCACAGATAGGGCCAGAGGCCCCATCGCCATAAGTCCAGATACCCGCCTGGCCATGCGACTCAAGGCTTGCGCGCGAATGGTTAATGCGCCCTTTTCACCGCGCGCGTGCATACGCCTTGCTGCACGCGGTCCTGCACCGGTTCCGGCACATCCGCCGCCACCGCGCTGCACCGATTAATCCAGCGTCCGCAAGGGCTTGGCCGCGGGGCCAAGAAAAGATTTGATTTTGGGGGCCGAACCCGTATGAACGCGGGCAGCCGTCGGTCCGATCCGGTGGCCAAACCCTGGTGACCGGGCCCCTCTGGCGGAAGTCTTGCGACGCTTCCGCGATGTCGGCACCGCGGAAATCAACCGTCGCACGGACCTGACCGACCGACCGACCTCCACGACGCCCCTTCGCGCCGCGCGTCCTTCCGTCTGCCACCGGCCCGCCCCAGGCAAGGGATCGTCCCAATGTCCTCCACCACTGCTTCGAAATCGACGCTCGGGTATTTCACCTGGGCCTTCATCGTCACGGCCGCGGGCCTCGCCCTGGGCGCGTGGCTCGGCTGGCAGACCACCGGCACGCTGTCGGGCATGCTGTCCATCTTCTTCATCTGCTGCGTCCTCGCGGTGCTCGAAATCTCGCTCTCCTTCGACAACGCCATCGTGAATGCCAACAAACTCAAGGACATGCGCCCCGAATGGCAGCGCGCCTTCCTGACCTGGGGCATCCTGATCGCGGTCTTCGGGATGCGCATCGTCTTCCCGCTCCTGATCGTGGTGGTGGCCGCCAATATCGGCCCGTGGCAGGCGCTGGTCCTCGCCTCCACCCAGCCCGAGGAATATTCGCGCATCATGCACGAGGCGCATCTTCCCATCGCGGCCTTCGGCGGCGCCTTCCTGATGATGGTGGGGCTGACCTATTTCTTCGACGCCGAAAAGGACGTGCACTGGGTGCGCTGGCTTGAGGAAAAGGTGGCGGCCACCGCCACCATCCGGGGGATCGAGGTTGGGGTCGTGCTGATCCTGATCCTCGTCTTCTCCAAGTTCCTCGACGGCGCGGAATCGACGGCCTTCGTCTCCTCCGCCATCTACGGCCTTGTCACCTTCCTCGTGGTGGAAACCGTGGGCGGGTTGCTGGACAAGAGCCAGGAAACCATGTCCGCCGCCGCCAAGGGCGGCCTCGGCGCCTTCCTCTACCTCGAGGTGCTGGATGCCTCCTTCTCCTTTGACGGGGTGATCGGCGCTTTTGCCTTGTCGAACAACCTCTTCGTCATTGCCATCGGCCTTGGCATTGGGGCCATGTATGTGCGTTCGATGACCATCATGCTGGTCGAAAAGGGCACGCTGGCGCAGTACCGCTACCTCGAACACGGGGCTTTCTACGCCATCCTGATCCTGTCGGTGATCATGTTCAGCCAGACGCTGGTGCATATCCCCGAGGTGATCACCGGCCTCGGCGGCGCGGCCCTGATCGGCCTGTCGCTCTGGTCGTCGATCCGCTGGAACCGCGCCAATGGCGGCGCGGTCACCGATCCGCGCTGAACCGTCGCCGCGCTGCACCCCGTGAAACGGGTGCAGCGCGCCTCGACCGGATGGTTAAAAGGGCGTTAACGCCTTGACGTCATTTCAGGCCAATGGGCGCCCGTTTCAATGTCTTGACTGGGACGAGCATAAACCACCATCCACGCTGGTCCTTGCAAACCGACCGCCGCCCTATTTGCCCAGCCTCGCCGTACGCGCCTCAAGATGCTCGCGCATCTTTTCAAGATAGACCGCGTCCTCTCTTCGGCCTGCTCTGATCGTTTTGCGAAGCCACGCAATATCCGGATTGCCTTGCAGCAGTTGCGTCAACGCAGCCCCGCCGATCCCGGCACCCGCCAAGGCCCGCCAACAATGATGCCCTGAGAAAGGCACCTTGACCTCCGTCACCGTGGCGACGGATCTCAGCACCTCCACATGCCTGCGATCTACTTCGAACGGATCGTAGACCACAATATGTTGTGCCGTGCGCGAGATGTTTCCCAGATCGTCCCAACAGAAGGCAACGCCGCGCATCCGATCCAGCCAACGCGGCAGGATGAAATCATGTTTCCTCTCATCCACGGAAATCTGCGGTGAATAGGTGACTGTGACGCCCGCATTCAGATAGGCCGAGGATTGCAAAGCCGCGAAACCACCCATCGACATGCCATAGGTGGTGATCTGGCGATAAGGCGCAGAATACGCCTTTGCAATTGCAAGCGCCTCATGGATTTCGGGATACTGATACCGACGATTGTTGGCCGGAAGAAAATGCAGGGCATCCGCACCCGATCTTTGGATCGTAACCTGCGATTCACCCGAAGTCGGAAAAATCAAGCCTGAATTCTTGAGTGAGGCCAGCAAAGAGCGGAACGCAATCACGATACGATCCGACCGCCTTTCCTTACGCGCTGGAACAAATCCAACGCGCAGATCAGCCGTCTCGAACACGATCTCCATTTACTCAGTCCCACGCATACGCCACCAAAACACCGCCGCCAATCTGGGCCCATTCCGCCCTTCATGCAACCCGTTCCGCCTGCACCAAGGCCGGGACGCTTTCCGACACCGCGCCCCGGCGAACGTCGCCCCCAGCGATCTGCGCCCGGCCGCCCGCCGATCCGCGTTGACCAAAGCGATTTGAACATCTCTCACCCCGCAAACCCTTGACAGGCGCGGGGTGGCGGGCCACCCCTTCCAAAGCGCTTTCAAGGGAGGGACCCATGGCCATCCGCGTCACCGTCTGGGGCGAGAACGTCCACGAACGCAACAACCGCATCGTGGCCGGGATCTACCCGCAGGGCATGCACACCACCATCGCCGAAGCGCTCAACCGCGATCCGGGCGTGACGGCCACGACCGTCACCCTGCAGGACGCCGATCACGGCCTGACCCCGGCAAGGCTGGCCGCAACCGATGTGCTGATCTGGTGGGGCCATGCCGCCCATGGCGAGGTGCGCGATGACATCGTCGATCGCCTCTGCGATGCGGTCTGGTCCGGGATGGGGATCATTTTCCTCCATTCCGCCCATTTCTCCAAACCGTTCAAGCGTTTGATGGGCAGCCCCTGCAACCTCACCTGGCGCGAGGCGGGCGAGCGGGAACGCCTCTGGCTCACCTCGCGCAACCACCCCATCGCGGCCGGGTTGCCAGACCATTTCGAACTGGAACAGGAAGAGATGTATGGCGAACCCTTCGGCGTGCCGGAACCGTTGGAGACGGTCTTCGTCTCGTGGTTCCAGGGGGGCGAGGTGTTCCGCTCGGGCCTGACCTACAAGCGCGGGGCGGGCAATGTCTTCTACTTCCGCCCGGGGCATGAAACCTATCCCACCTATCACGATGCCAATGTGCAGCGCGTGATCCTGAACGCGGTGAAATGGGCGCATAATCCCGCCGCGCGCCTCGCAGATCCCAATGCCGCGCCGAATGTGCCGGTGGACAAGGCCCCTGAGTCCATTACCGAACGCGGCCCGCGCCTGCATCAGGCGGGGGAAGAGGGGTTCCGCTGATGCCGCGCGCGATCCGCCTGCTCATCCTCGGGACCGGGGGCATGGCCGCCAACCATGCGGAACAGTTCGCAAAAATCCCCGGGGTAAGGATCGTGGCCGGGGTAGACACCCGCGCCGATCAACTTGCCACCTTTGCCGACCGCTTTGCCATCCCGCATCGCTTCACCTCGCTGGAGCGGGCGCTGGACTGGGGCGCCTTCGATGCCGTGACCAACGTCACCCCCGACGCGGCCCATCACCCCACCACCCTGCCCCTGCTGGGGGCGGGCAAGCATGTGCTGTGCGAAAAGCCGCTTGCCACCAACGCCGCCCATGCCGATGAAATGGCCGCCGCTGCCGCCCGCGCCGGGGTGGTGGCGATGGTCAACCTGACCTATCGCAACGTCCCCGCCCTGCAACAGGCGGCTCAGATGGTGGCCGCAGGCGCCATCGGCACGCTCCGGCATTTCGAGGCCTCCTATCTGCAAAGCTGGCTCACCCAGCCCGCCTGGGGGCATTGGGACCGCGAACAGCAATGGCTCTGGCGGCTGTCCACCGCGCATGGGTCAAAGGGCGTGCTGGGCGATGTCGGCATCCATATCCTTGATTTCGCGACCTTTGCCGCAGGTCTTGACGTGGCCGACATCTCCTGTCGGCTGGCCACCTTCGATAAGGCGCCGGGCGGGCGGATCGGCGACTATGTGCTCGATGCCAATGACAGCGCCACAATGCAGCTTCGCCTTGCCAATGGCGCGCTTGGCACCGTCACCGCCAGCCGCTTTGCCACGGGCCATCTGAATGACCTGCGCCTCCGGCTGCACGGCGACCGGGGCGCGCTGGACGTGGCCTTTGAAAAGGGCAAAAGCCGCCTCTCCGCCTGCCTCGCCCCCGATCTTGAGGCGGCGCTCTGGCGGCGCGTGCCGTGCCCCCCCGTCCCCACGGTCTATCGCCGCTTCATCGCCGCGATCCGGGGCGAAGGCCCCGCCATCCCCGATTTCGCCCGCGCGGCCCGCCTTCAGGCCCTGCTGGACAGGGCCGAGGAGTCAGCCGCGCAGGAGGCGCGCGCCCTGCCCATCTAACTATGCCCCTCTGACCCTGTCCCTCTGACCCTGCCGTCAGCGCAGATAACGCCCGTTCACCCAGCCCGTGACCACCACACCGCCCGTGGTCTGGATGCGGCACCAGCGGGATGATCCGCTCGTCTGGCAGCCAAGGTTCTCCACCCGCGCGCCCTGTGAAAGCCGCGCGATCACCGCCCCTTGGGTGGAAGGCTGCGACCGCACGTTCAGCGTATCCCCGGCCGCAAGACCCGACACGACAAGGAAATCCGAACCACCGCCCGGCGGGGGTTGCACCACTGGCGCGCCGGATTCGCGCAGAAACTGGCCCAGAACCCAGCCCGTCACATCCATCCCCGTGGTCGATCGGATGCGGCACCAGCGCGTGCCACCCGTCATCCGGCAGCCCAGATTGCGCACCACCTCACCGTTGCTCAGGGTGGCCAACAGCGCCGCGCCGCGCACGGGCTCGATGCGAACGCCAAGCCGTTCATTGCCCTGCAGCCCGCGCACCGCCCAGAAATCCGGCCCCCCCGCCAGATCATCCGGCGGCACGCCCGCCCCCCCTTCGACCAGAAACCGCCCGGCCACATAGCCCGACACCCGGCCATCCAGCGTCGTCACCTCGCACCACCGCGCGCTCCCCCCGCCGAGGCAGAGCCCCGTCTCGACCCGCGTGCCATATCCCAGCGACCCCACCACCGGAAACACCACCGACGGACCGCTGCGCACATTGATCCGCGCATTCACCCCGATCCCGCCAATGGTCGTCACCCCCGGCCCGGTGATCGGCTCTGCCCGTTCCGACACCTGCGCCTGTGCGCCCCCCGAAACCCCAAGCACGACACCCAGCAGCGCCGCGCGGCACGCCATCATGACCCACCCACCCATGCCATCCTCCCCAATCCGCTGTCGAAACAATAGGGAGAGCCTAGCAGATTTCGGGCAGCCGGTATCGCCTGCCGACGGCAGATCGGCGCCCTTGCGGCGATCCCCGGCAGATCCTTGCTCAGCCGGGCGGTGCGGATCGGGGCGGATCGTCGGGCGCGGCAAACCCCTCTGCCGCATCAAACAGGCGGCGCACGGCTTCGAACTCGTCAACCGCCTGCTGCGCCTGCAAAATCTCGCGTGAGATCTTGGTCTGCCGCACAAGGTCCTGCACCGCGCCCTCGATCGCACGCAGCCCCTTGGTCTGGCGGGCGAGGTCTTGCAACTGTGTTTCGATGGCGCGCAGGCTGCGCGTCTGAGCCTCGCGGGCGGCATCGTTCCGCCAGGCCTGCACCGCGCCCCAGACATCACCCGCACGCAGCCGCGCCGCATGATACCATGTCGAAGACAGCTTCATTTCCGGGGCCAGCCCCGCCCACTCCGGCTCTGGCACCAGTTGTAGCGCCTCATGCGCGGCAACCGCATAGGGCAGCATCGCGCCGGTCTGCAAACGCCCCAGATGCCAGCTCATGTTGCCAAGGATCCAGCGCGTCGCCTGACGGCGCAGATCGGCCGCCTCTTCGGGCAGGGCGCCAAGGATGCTGCGGAAATGGGTGAAAAAGGCCGCCAGTTCCGTCCCGGTCGAGGCCATGGTCTGCCCCGGCCGGTTGATGCGATGATGACAGACGATCTGGCGCGAGAAGGCGATGCTCTCGGCCCGGGTGCATACCTGCCAGTGAAAGGGATTATCCTCGAAGAAGAATTCGCCTTCGGGATAGCGGATGCGATGCCGCCGCAGGAAATCGGCCCGATAGAACTTGCGCCACGGCACGGCGATCAGCGAAAGCGCCGCCAACCGGGTCGCATCGTCGGACAGCGGGCGATCCAGACTCGCCCAGCGTCCCGCATCGGCGGGCGCTTTGGTCTTTCCCGCCTTCTGGTCGAACTCCAGATAGTCGGCGATGCTGATATCCGTCGGTGCCGCCTCAAAGGCGCGGCGGGCGGCCATAAACCCTTCGGGGATCAGGTAGTCATCCCCATCGACGAAAAAGATCGCCTCCCCCTCGGCGTGATCCAGCCCGATATTGCCTGGGATGCCCACACCGCCGATGGTGTTGGTGCCCAGAAGCACGGGCGTCCAGCGGATATCCGGGCCAAAGCCCCCCTGCGCGACGAAGGCGTCGATGATCCCGACCGTGCCATCGGTCGATCCGTCATCCACCAGCACGACCTGATCCCCGGCCTGCAGACAGGGGCGCAGGCTTTCAAGGCACTGAAGGATATAGGGTTCGATGTTGAAGGTCGTGATGATGAACGAAATGATCATCGGCGCGTCCCCGTGGTGGCAAACCGCAGAACGCTCCGCGCAAGCGCCGGATCGCCATGCGCCAGCAGCGTCATGTGCGGGCCGTTCAGATGCTGCAGAAAGAAGCGGCGCGCCCTGTGGCGCAATTCGGCGGTATGGTCGGGATCAAGATTGGCCTCGATCCAGCCGATCAGGTTCCACGAAAAGCGCACGAAAGGGACAAGGAAGTAAAGCCCGCCATTGGGCACCGTCGCCGTGATCCGCGACAGGACATTGGCAAGGGCGGCAAAGACCTCCAGCCGCTCGCGCGAACGGCGATTGGTCAGCCGCCCGCCGTTGTCAAAGACGTAATGGACAGCGCCGATCAGGGTCGTCACCAAGATCCGCTCGGCGGCGATGAAGCTGGTCCAGTGCAGTTCCACATCGTTATGCACCATAAGCTCCGTACAGCGCAGGCCCCGCTCACGCAGGAACGCCGTGCGATAGATCTTGTTCCATGGATAGGCCGAAAGCCGGACAAGCCGCGCCGCCTTGCCACGGCCGATCGCCTGAGGCTGGGCCCGCGCCCCGATGGCGCGCCAGTGCTCCTCCTCCGACGCAAAGGTTCCGCCCGGCAGGCCCTCGCCCATGCGGCGGCTGTCGTCATGGCGGAAGATCATGAAATCGAACGGGTCTGTCTGCGCCGCCGCAAGCGCCACGATCTGCGGAAAGTCACGTCCGAAAAGATCATCGGAATCGAAAAAGATCACATGCGTCCCGCCCACCCGCGCCAGCGCGATGTTGCGGGCATGGCCCGCCCCGCGCTGCACCTCGCAGCGCAGGATCGTCACGCCACCCGGAAAGGCGCCCTCCGGCACCAGCGCAGCCGGATCAAGCGGCACATCCGACGCATCATCCACGATGACGGCGTCATCAAACACGCCCAGTTCGGCAGCCTGCCGCAACAGACGGGCCACCCCCTCCGCATCGTTCCAGACCGGGATCGCCAGCGACAGCCGGAACGGGGCGCGGTCCGCATCCATCGGATCAAACGATGAAAACACGGAAGTCCTGCAGAACGAGGTCTGCCTTGCTCGGCTGGAAGAAAAGCACGATCTCCCGCCACTCTGCCTGTTTCGGCAGGCCGGACACCGTATCGAGGCGCAGCAGATCGACATGCACGCTCGGCTGGGCGAAAGCAACGACGGATTTCGGCAGGAAGGTATCGACAAACCCTTCGGGCGTTCCAGAACGCAGACAGATGCGGAAGGTCACCGCCGCCTCGGCCTGCGACTTGCAGATCACGCCCAGAACGGTCGCCTCGGCAAGGTCGATGCCCCCCGCCGTCAGATGCAGGGCGCACCAGCGCGGCTTGCGTGACGCGGCATAAGAAAGCCGGATCAATCCGTCCTCTGCCGTCGCGAAGGTGCCCGTCAGCGCCGCCTCGGGATCGATGCTGAAGAACGTGTTCGGGGCCGGGGACCCAAGATCGGCGATCTCACCCTGACGCGCCTCCGCGCCCAAAAGCGCAATCGCGTGGTTCACCTGCGCGTCCCGCTCAAGACGCGTGTTGTGAATGTCCGTCACCCTGTCACCCTTTACGCAAACAAACCGATACTGACGACACAGATTAGCGCACTCCGCCCGATTCACAAGAGATGGCCGCCACCCGACAGGCCAGCCCGCACCGGGGGCGGAACGCGCCCGATCCATGGCGCAAGGGTGCATCGGCAACGGAATGGGGGGGGGTGCTTGGAGGCGGGTACCGGAATCGAACCGGTCTACACGGATTTGCAATCCGCTGCGTAACCTCTCCGCCAACCCGCCAAGAGCATGGGTGAACTATACGACCCGGCCCCGCCGCGCAAGAGCGGCGGCACAGGAAAATGCGCGCGCAGGCAGTGGCAGAGTTGTGAAGGCGCAAGGGTTTTCTTGTCCGAACGCGGCCTATCTTTGGCCGACCATGATGGATGACGCCCGATGTTGAAACCGCTCGCCGCCCTTGCAATCCTGCTTGCCCTGCCCGCCCAGGCCGATCCGGTGGCGCAGGCGCGGGCGATGGGGGCGGATGTCCTGTTCCTGCGTCACGCCCTCGCGCCCGGCACCGGCGATCCCGCGAACTTCCGGCTTGGGGACTGTGCCACCCAGCGCAACCTGTCCGACGAAGGCCGGGCGCAGGCCGGTGCCATCGGCGCCGCGATCCGTGCGTCCGGCCTGCGCGTGGCGCAGGTCCTCAGCTCCCAATGGTGCCGGGCGCGCGAGACGGCGGTGCTTCTGGACCTCGGCCCCGTGGCCGATGAAACCGGGCTGAACTCGTTCTTCGGCAATCCCGATGCACGGCAACCGACGCTGGATCGGTTGCAAGCCACCCTCGCCGCCCTGCCCGAAGGCAGCGAGGCCGGCCTGACCGTCATGGTGACGCATCAGGTTGTCATCACCGCCGTCACGGGTCGCACCGTCGCCTCGGGCGCAGCCGTGCTCTACGACACAGATACCGGCGCAGCGGTGGACTTGCCCCTGCCCTGATCGTCCCGCCTCCCAATCGCCTGCGGGCGGTCTTCATCTTGGCAAAAATACCCTCAAGGGTTGAGGCCGAAGGCCGAGGGGGCGGAACGCCCCCTGCCCCATCTGCCGTGGGCGATGTCAGGTCCAGTCCAGCACGACCTTGCCCGACAGGCCCGATTTCATTGCCACAAAGCCGTCGCGGAAATCGTCCACCTTGAAGCGGTGGGTGATGACCTTGCGCACATCCAGCCCGTTCTCCAGCATGGCGATCATCTTGTACCACGTCTCGAATATCTCGCGCCCATAGACGCCCTTGATCGTGATGGCCTTGAAGACGATCCTGCTCCAGTCCACGGGGGATTTGCCCGGCGGGATGCCCAGCATCGCGATGCGGCCGCCCATGACCATCGCCTCCACCATCTGGTCGAGCGCGGCCTGATTGCCGCTCATCTCCATCCCGACGTCAAAGCCTTCGGTCATGCGCAGCCGCGCCTTCACGTCGGACAGATGTTCCTTCGTCACATCGACCGGCGTCACATCGGCCACCTGCGCCGCCAGTTCCAGCCGCGCGGGGTTCACGTCGGTGATCACGACATGCCGCGCGCCCACATGGCGGGCGACGGCAGCGGCCATGATGCCGATGGGGCCCGCCCCGGTGATCAGCACATCCTCGCCCACCAGATCGAAACTCAGCGCCGTATGCACCGCATTCCCCAGCGGGTCGAGGATCGCCCCGATCTCGTCATCAATAGCATCCGGCAGCGGCACCACGTTAAAGGCCGGAAGGCGCAGATACTCGGCGAAGGCACCCTGCTCATTCACGCCGATGCCACGCGTGGCAGGGTCAAGGTGAAACTTGCCCGCGCGCGACTGCCGCGATTGCCGCCCGATCAGATGCCCCTCGCCCGAACAGCGCTGTCCGATGGTCAGACCTTCCACATTCCGCCCGATCTCCACGATCTCGCCCGCGAATTCATGCCCGGTCACAAGCGGCACAGGCACCGTCCGCGCCGCCCAGTCATCCCAGTTCCAGATGTGGATATCCGTCCCGCAGATCCCCGTCTTGCGGATGCGGATCAGCACGTCATCCGGCCCGATCTCCGGGACGGGGCGGGTTTCCATCCACAGGCCCGGCTCCGCCTTGGCCTTCACCAGCGCCTTCATCTCGTTCGTCATGTCAGATCACCCCCACCGCGCGACCGGCCGCCGCAAAGGCCTCCAGCCCGAAATCCAGATCACCCTTCGTCAGCCGCGCGTTCATCTGCGTGCGGATGCGCGCCTGCCCCTGCGGGACGACCGGGAAGAAGAACCCCGCCACATGCACGCCCCGCTCGCCCAGATCGCGCGCCATGGCCTGTGCAAGCCGCGCCTCGCCCAGCATCACGGGCACGATCGGATGTTCACCCGGCAGCAGCCGGAACCCCGCCGCCTCCAGCCCCGCGCGCCAATAGCGGGCATTGTCGAACAGCCGCGCGCGTAGGTCATCCGCCGCTTCGACGATGTCCAGCGCGGCAAGGCCCGCACCCACCACGGCCGGCGGCAGCGCGTTGGAGAACAGATAGGGCCGCGCCCGCTGGCGCAACAGGTCGATCACCGCCTGCGGGCCGGCGATATAGCCGCCCAAGGCCCCGCCCAGCGCCTTGCCCAGCGTGCCGGTCAGGATATCCACCTCCACCCCGAAATGGGCGGGCGTGCCGCGCCCCTGCGGCCCCATGAAGCCTGTGGCATGGCAATCATCGACCATCACCATCGCGCCGTGACGTTCGGCCAGCGCCGTGATCTCGGGCAGCTTGGCCAGATAGCCATCCATCGAAAAGACGCCATCGGTGGCGATCATGATAAAGCGCGCCCCATCCTCACGCGCCTTTAACAATTGGGCTTCAAGATCGCCCATGTCCGAATTCGCGTATCTGTAGCGCCGTGCCTTGCTCAGCCTGATCCCGTCGATGATGCTGGCGTGGTTCAGCGCGTCAGAGATGATCGCATCTTCGGGGCCAAGCAGCGGTTCGAACAGGCCGCCATTTGCATCGAAACAGGCCGCGAAAAGGATCGCGTCCTCCTTGCCCAGAAAGGCCGCCAATCGCGCCTCAAGCGTCCGGTGAATGTCCTGCGTGCCGCAGATGAAGCGAACGCTCGCCATGCCATAGCCATGCCCCCGCATCGCGGCCTCGGCCGCGGCAACCAGACGCGGATCATCGGCAAGGCCCAGGTAGTTGTTCGCGCAGAGGTTGAGCATCTCGCGCCCGGCCATCGCGACATGCGTGCCCTGCGCGCTCGCGATCAGACGTTCGCGCTTGAAAAGCCCATCCCGCTCGATCCCGGCCAGCACGCCATCCAAGTGTTCAAGAAACTCTGCCTTGGTCGCCATCGCGAAGCCCCCCAATTGCCGCAGCAGGAGGATCGCAGATCACAGCGTCTTCGTCAATATAACGGAAGCGTATCCGTCAAGACGGACGCGTCGGCCGGAAACGGCGCGACGCCCCAGCCCTCAGCGTCCGGCCACAAGACTGCCGAAGATCCGCTCCATATGCTCGGCCAGATAGATGCGCAGCCATGGCGTATAGGTCTCCGGGCAGCGCAGCGCCTCTGCGGCCAGATCATAAAGATCCACCCAGCGCACCGCCGCCACCTCGTCGGGGTTCGGCTGGACCGCAAGATCCTCGCCCGCCTCGGCCACGAAGATATCGACCAGTTCATGCTCGATCAGCCCGCCCCCCACTTCGGCGCGGTATTCGACCCGCTCCACGAAAGCAGGAAACAGGCCGGAAATGCCCAACTCCTCGCGCAGGCGCCGCACGGCGCAGGCAGCGGGTTCCTCATCCCAGCGGGGATGGGTGCAGCAGGTATTCGCCCACAGGCCGGGGGTGTGATACTTGCTCAGCGCGCGCTGCTGGATCAACACCCTGCGCCCGGCCACCACAAAAACCGACACCGCCTTGTGGCGCAGGCCGCGCTGGTGCACCTCAAGCTTGCCCACCGGCATCAGGCGGCCATCCACCCAGGCGGGGATCATTTCCTCGGTCCCCGTATCGGTCACAGCATCGGGCGCGCGCAGCATGGTCATGGCGGCGTCAGGTCCAGACCGGCGAGACAAGGCGCAACAGATGGGCCATGTTCTTGATCCCGATCTTCACATGGGCCAAGGGCCGCTTGGTCACAAGCTTCTTGTTCATGTAGGCCTCGAAGGTCAGCTTCTGGACATCCACATCGTGGCACAGGCTGACAAAGCGTTCGCGTCTTTCGTCGCTGCGATAATAGGCATCCTGCATCGAACGCAAGACGCGGAAGACGGTGCCATGCTCGCGCATGAACATCTTGCGCGCCAGACGCAGATCCGCCACCCGGCCCGAAGCCAGCGCCGCCTGCGCCGCTGTCGCGGCGGCCCGCCCCCCGGCCATGGCGTAATAGATGCCCTCGCCCGATGACGGCGCCACCACACCCGCCGCATCGCCCGCCAGCACGACATCCCGGCCATTGTCCCAACGGTCCATGGGGCGCAGCGGGATCGGCGCGCCTTCCTTGCGGATCGTCTCGCACTCCGTCAGGCCGGAAGCCGCGCGCAGATCGGCGGTGGCCTTCTTCAGGTCCACCCCGTCCAGCCCGGTGCCCATGCCGACACTGGCCTGACCGCCATGCGGAAAGACCCAGCCATAGAAATCCGGGCTGATCTTGCCGTCATAGATCACATCGCAACGGTCCGGATCGTAATCGGGCGACGGGGCCGGGGCCTTGATGATCTCGTGATAGGCGATGACATAAGGGATGCGGTCGCCGCCCGGCACCTCGGCCCGCGCCACGTTGGATCGTGCGCCATCCGCCCCGATCACCAGCCGGGTCTGGCTGCGACGTTCGGCCCCTGTCTCTTTCTCGCGCCACACGACGTGGCTGCCCGCGCCATCGCGTTCGATCCGCAGGAAGGTGCCGGTCAGTCGGTCCGCCCCGGCACTGGCCGCCCGGACACGCAGGTATTCGTCGAAATGTTCGCGATCCACCATGCCGACATAACCGTTCTCGATAGGGATATCGACCATGCGCCCCGTGGGCGAAATCATGCGCGCGGTGGTGATCTTGGCCACGATCTGGCTATCCTCGATCCCGAAATCGCGGATCGCGCGCGGCGGGATCGCGCCACCGCAGGGCTTGATCCGGCCTGCCCGGTCCAGCAGCGCGACGCGCTTGCCCGCGCGGGCCAGATCCTCGGCCGCCGTGGCACCCGAAGGGCCACCGCCCACGACGAAGACATCATAGGTCATGGCTCATTCCCCCGGTACGAGTTGCGGGCCGGGGGCGCGCGCCGCACCCCCGCGCCCTTCGACGACCCTCGCCGCGATCAGCGCGGCAAGACAGAACAGCGCGGCCTCAAAGACGAAGACCGATCCAAAGGCGGCAGGCACCGGGACGAACAGGCGCAAGCCATCGGCGGCAGCCGCGCCCACAAGGCCGCCGAACCCGGCCGCCAGCGCCTGCGCCGCCCCCCAGAGGCCCATGCGCGTGCCTTCGCGCGCAGAACGCCCCTGCCCCGCCAGCGCCATCATGGATCCGATGGCGGCCACGGCGAACATCCCGTTGAAAAAGCCCAAGGCCACGACGGCAGGCACCAGCGCGCCCCCCGTCTGCCCCAGCAGGGCGATGGCCATCAGGGCCGCCGCCGACCCGAGGCATCCAGCCACCACCCACATGCGCAGCGTGCCAAGACGCAATCCCGTGGCGGCAATCCCCACCAACAGCATGCCCACGAAGACCCCGCCATTCTGCGCCCCGGAAAGCTGCGTGCTCTGTCCGGGGGTAAAGCCGAAGACCAGCCCGGCATAGGGTTCAAGGATCAGTTCCTGCATGAAATAGGCGGTCATCGACAGGAAGATGAAAAGCGTGAAGATGCGCGCGCGCGGCTCGGCCCAGACTTCGGCGAGGCCGGCGCGGAAGGGCAGCGCCTCAGTCTCCCGTTCGGCCACTACGCGCCGCTCGATCCCCCAGACGGCAACAGCGGTCAGCACGGTCGCGCCTCCCGTCACCACCCCCACGATCTCCAACAGCAGTGCGGGGGTGTAAGGGTCCAAGAGCGCGCCCACCGTCCCTGCCGTCACCGCGATCCCGAGGATCATCATCAGCCACGTGATGGTGGCCGCCGCCGCCCGCCGCGCGGGATCGGTGGCCGTCGCAAGCAGCGCCAGAAGCGAGGTGCCCGATGCCCCCACGCCCACGCCGATCAGACCGTAGGCCAGCACAGACAGGACAAGCCCGCCCGTGAAACTGGACGCAAAGAGGATAACCGCCACCGCAGCGAGAAACGCGCCCAGCGACAGCGCCGCCATCCCGCCGATCACGAATACGGTGCGGTTGCCCTTGGTGTCAGAGCGGAAACCCCAGTTGGGCCGCGTGATCTGGATGCCGTAATGCAGTGCAACCAGCAGGCCGGGCAGGATCGCAGGCAGGGCCAGTTCCACCACCATCAGGCGGTTCAGCGTCGATGTCGTCAGCACCACCACGGCACCAAGAC
Source organism: Paragemmobacter ruber (assembly GCF_009908315.1). GTDB lineage: Bacteria > Pseudomonadota > Alphaproteobacteria > Rhodobacterales > Rhodobacteraceae > Paragemmobacter > Paragemmobacter ruber. Next base: position 769,024 of record NZ_JAAATW010000002.1, on the reverse strand, counting down.
ACATCTGCACCAGACCAAGCCGGATGATCTGGAACCAGCTCAGCCTCATGCCAACCCCCGCAGGGCAAAGGCCGAAATCATCATCCCGGCCACATAGAGCACGACGCCGGTGCCATTGTACCACGGCGCCTTCCCCTTGGGATCCCGGAACAGGACCCGCATCGCCGCGATCTGCAGGACAAGCACCGCAAGCACGCCCAGCGCGTGCCAAGGCTTGCCCCACAGCAGGAGAAGCGGCACCACAAGCGCCTGCGCCATCCCCATCACCGTGCAGGCGATCCGCGCCGCGACCTCCGGCCCCAGCACCACAGGCAAGGACCGCACCCCGTGCTGCCGGTCCCCTTCCAGCGCCTTGAAATCGTTCAGGGTCATGATCCCATGCGCCCCAAGGGAATAGAGCAGCGCGATGATCACGATCTCGAACCGCGGGGCGGCCTGCAGCAGGACCGCGGCCCCCGTGAACCACGGCAGCCCTTCATAGGACAGGCCCACCAGCCCCGGCCCCCACCAGCCCGACCGCTTTAGCCGCACCGGTTCGGCGCTATAGGCCCAGGCGGCCACGACGCCCGCGACCGTGGCCCAGAACCCCCAGGTCCCCAACAGGGAGCCGACCCAAAGCGAAAGCGCCGTCATCGCCAGCGCGATCCACAGCCCCCAGCGCCCCGGGATCCGCCCCGAAGGGATGGGGCGATCGGGTTCGTTGACGGCATCCACATGCCGATCGCACCAATCATTCGCGGCCTGACTCATCCCGCAGACGATCGGCCCCGCCAGCACCATGCCTAGAAGCACCATCCCCCAATTGCCCGAAAGCGGCACCCCGGCGGACACGGACCCGCAAAGATAGGCCCAGATCGGCGGGAACCACGTGATCGGTTTGATCAGCCGCAGCATGGCGCGCGGGTCCGGCAGGCGGCGGGGGTGTATCGAAACGCTGACAGTCATGGATCAACTACATAGCAGAAAGGAGAGTCGAGCAAGAGTCCAAAGGCAAAATGTGTCAACTTTATCTGACAGTCGGGCTTCATCTTGGGTCAAATACCCGCAAGCTGCGGCCAAAGCCCGCGGGACGGCCGCGATCAGGGCAAGGGTCCACTTCGAACCGGCAGAGAGTGGCACCCGCCGCGCGGCAGGCCGTCTCATGCACCCGGCACCCGGGCCAGACCAGATGCGCAAACAGCCGCTCGAACACCGCCGCATGCCAATGGCACAAAGGGTGATCCGCCTGCAGCCCCGCCACCAACGGGTTCTGCGTCACCTCGAAGGTCAGGGGATGCCAGCCTGCCACCCGGAAGCCACCCGATCCGGCAAAGGTCCAGCTGTGCCGCGTGATCGCACCCGAAAGGACCCGCGCCGCGATCCCCGCAGGAAGCGCCCGGATCAGCAATTGCGCCGCGCGGGGGATGCGGTGACGCAGGATATAGCTGCCCGTGGCCAAGCCCGCACTGCGCAAGAGCGTCTCTGCCCGCGCGGGCGCAAGCGCGCGCAAGGCGTGGTGAACAGCGGCCGCGTCGCCTTCGGGGATCATGCCTGCGGCTGGATCGGGCACCACCACCCCGGCGCGGGACATCACGGCGTCGCGGAAATGCGGCCCCTCGCAGTGATCCAGCACACCGACAAGCTGGGTGATCGCATTGGGCCCGATCCGCGCCACGGCTGGATCTGGCGCGCCCGCGCCTGTCATGGCCCTCACGCCCCTTCGTCCATCTGCGCCTTGCCACCGCCGCAGGCCGCGACCTCGGGCATCCGGAAGGCCCGCCGCTCTTCCGCCCGCTCGGCCATTTGCGCCTTCACCGCCGCCCGCCGCTCGGCCGCGCGGGCGGCGCGGTCGGCGCTTGCCTCCCAATCCGCCATCTGGGCATCGGCGATGGTCCGCGTCTCGTCAAAGTGGAAATCCACCTTCCCCTTGGTCTGCGGCCCCCAATAGCCCGCCTTGCCAAGGTCATAGAAGGTGCGCCCCACCCCGGCCTTCAGGAACGCCTTGAGGCAACCCAGCAGATAGCGCCGCCGGAAGCCGGTTCCGCGCCACGGGTAATGGAACAGCGCCTTGCGCATGTAGAAGCGGCGGTAGTTCTTCATGACACCATCCAGAAGCTCGCCCCGCGTCAGGGCGGCAGGCTTCATGATGGGCGTCACGAAGTTGTATTTGGAAAAGTCGAACACCTCCACCTGATCGCGGATTTCCTGGAACAGGGGGGTAAAGGGCCAGGGCGTATACATCGACCAGTTGGCAAGATCGGGCTGCCAATCCCACGCCATCTGAAAGGTTTCTTCCAGCGTCTCTGCCGTCTCGTTGTCCAGCCCCACGATGAACTGCGCCTCGACGAAGATATCCGCCTCGCGCAGCAGGCGGATCGCCTCCTTGTTCTCGGCGACCGTGGTCTCCTTGTTGAACAGGTCGAGCTTCAACTGCGCCGCCGCCTCGGTGCCAAGGCTTACATGCACCAGCCCCGCCTTGCGGTAGAATTTCAGCAAGTCGCGGTCGCGGTAGATATCCGTCACCCGCGTGTTGATCCCCCAGGTCACCCGCTTGTTCAGCCCCCGGTCGATCAGTTCCTGACAGAACTCGACGAATTTCCTCTTGTTGATGGTGGGCTCCTCATCCGCAAGGATGAAGAAGCCCACCCCGTGATCTGTCACCAGCCGCTCGATCTCATCCGCCACCTTCTTGGGGTCACGCACCCGGTAATCGCGCCAGAACTTCCACTGGCTGCAGAAGGAACAGGTGAACGGACAGCCCCGCGCCATATTGGGGATCGCCACCCTCACCCCCAATGGCACATAGATGTATTTCGACCATTCGAGGATGGACCAATCCGGGTCGATCGCATCGAGGTTCTTCACCGTGCTGGCCGCTTGTGTAGAGACGATCTCATCGCAATCGCGGAAGGCCAGACCCTTGATCCGCCGCCGATCCGCCGGCCAGCGGCCATCGCGCAGCGCCTCCATCAGCGCGACAAGGATTTCCTCGCCCTCTCCGCGCACGATGACATCTACCCATGGCGCCTCTTCCAGAACCTGACGGAACATGAATGTGGCATGGATGCCGCCCAGCACGCGCAGCGCCTGTGGCACAACCTCCTGCGCGATGCGCAGGCATGCCTCCGCCTCGTAGATGGCGGGGGTGATCGCCGTCAGACCGACGACATCAGGCTGCAAAGCCAGCAACCGGGCGCGTAACTCTTCAGGCCCGATGTGATTGGTCATCGCGTCGATGAAATGGATGTCATCGAACCCGGCGCGGCGCAGGTGGCCGGTCAGATAGGCAACCCAGGCAGGGGGCCAGTTCCCCGCAATCTCGGCCCCACCGGAATGGTAATTCGGATGGATGAAGACGATGCGCATGTGGTCCCTCCGCAAAACTGTAACATAAAGTTGACAGTTTTTGGCTCAGGCACCTTGACGCATGTCAATTTGCAACGACAATCTCTGTGCAAGAAAGGGATCGCAGGATCAGCGTCAGGCAGAATCGAGGTAAAGGAAAAGATGCACGGGGTTGGTTGTCAGATGCGGAACGGACGCCACAGCACCAGCCGGCTGCGCGCCCTAGTCGCCATCCTTGTTCAACAGCCCGTATTTGCGCAGTTTGACGTAAAGCGACTGTCGGCTCAGGCTCAGCATCTCAGCGGCGGCGACGCGGTTGTTGCGCGTCAGTTCAAGCGCCGTCTCGATACACATCTTTTCGATGACATCGGTTGTCTCGGCGACGATGTCCTTGAGCGTGCTGGACCCGACCAGCTCCATCACGTTGCGCACGCCTTCATCCGGCTGCCCAAAGGCAGGACGGCGCATGGTCTCCACCCGGCTTGCATCGCGCACGATCAGCACGAGCACGGGATTGGGGCGATCGTTGAGCCAGGTTGCCGAAATCTCCACCGCGATCTGGCCCATGAAATCGGTCGTCAGCCGCGTGGAGTAGAGGCGCAACTGCCCCGTCCGCTTCACGTTGTCCAGAAGGACGCGCAGATCCACCGCCCCACGGGCCAGGAAATCGGTCAGCGACCGGCCCCGCACCGCCGCGATATTGGCCGTATCGGTCAGGTTCAGGAAGGCCTCGTTGGCGGCGCGGATATTGCCCTCGCCGTCGGCGAAGACGATACCATCGACCCCTTCGTGGTAGAGACGGGCCAGATTGTCGCCCAATTCGTCCGCGCCCAAGGCTTCGCGTTCACTCGTGTCCAATTGGCACAGCAGCAGGCGTTCACCCGCCGCGCGGAACAGGGTGGGCGTCAAAAACATCCGCTTCTGCGATCGCCGCGCCATAAGCTCGATGGCGGCAGATCCTTCGGCAATCGCCATCGTGGCAAGATTGTCCAGCAACTCGCCCCTGCGACGGCCCTCGAATTCCTGCGCGACGGCCGAGCCCAGAAGATCGGCCCGCGTCCCCCCCAGCAGCTGCGCGGCCGCTGGGTTGATGTCCGTGATCCGGCCTGTGGACATTGATACCATCAGCACCGGGTCGCGCGACACCTCCATCAGGACGCGGTAGCGGGTCTCCATCTCGCGCTGGGTTTCGTAGTCGCGTTCAAGCGCCAATTGCGCCTGCACCAATTGCTGCTGCACCTCGGCGACAAGTCGCAGGTCATGCCCCAGCATGAGGATCGAGTCGTCCGCCCCGATCCGGTGCAGCGAGTAACGGACCGGGAACTCCCAGTTGGACTGATCCGCGTGGTTCAACTCAACCGCCACGGCACCGTGACGGATCCCGTGCATGTCAGTCAGCCGCGCCTCAAGCTTGCGCAGGCTTTCCTCGGTCAGCACATCGCGCAGATGACAGCCCTCCCAGTCGGTCAGCTGGCCAAAACTGCGATGATGCGGATTGACGAGAACAGAGATGATCCGGCGGGACGGCGCGACAAGGAGCGCAAGATCGGACGCCGTCGCAATGATCTCGCTCAAGAGATCGGGTGCGATCAACGGCAACTTCCCGCCATTCAGCAAATGTCTACCGTCCGTCGTCACTCTCTTTCCGATCCCATGACGCCCCGCAAAGGAGGGGCCATACACCCGTCAACTGGACTCAAGAACCGGCATGTTGCCAATGACAATGCCCATGGCCCGCAAGACATGGTCGATATCATTGGTCACCAGATCGGCACCTGTAGACCGCATTTCCTCTTCAGCTTCGTCGAGGATGGCGCCGCCGATCGCCACCAGGAGTGAGCCGTTTCCTGAGTGTTTAAGCGCTTTTATCAAATTCGAGCAAGCCGCAAGCCTGCTTTCGCCCGACACCGAGATCAGTACGCCGCGAAAGGCACCATCCGACACCAGTTTTGCAGCCGCCGCCGGGTCGGCGGCAAAGCGCAGACAGACCGAAACACCCATCCGGCGCAGGCGACCTGCCAGCAGCATCAGACCCAGCGTATGCTGCTCGCCGGGCGGGACGAGCAACAGCAAGCCCGGACCATCCGCCGCGCCATGCGCATCCGCCGTCCAGTCTGTGCCGATCTCACGCAGCACGGCCTGAAGCCGGGCCGTGCCCATCGTGACCGAGGCGAAGCTCAACTGATCATCCGTCCAGCACTGGCCCAGCCGACGCGCCACTTCGGGGATGTAGACATCGGCGATCTCGGCAGCCGAGATGCGGGCGCGGCGAAACTCGGCCCGGACACCCTCGAGCGGGCGCAAATCCGGGGCGATCACGGCCTCCATCAGGCGTACCAGCAGCGGTTCGCGAAGGGCGGCCGTATCAGCACCGTCGCGCGCCACCAGCCGCGCCACAACCTCGGCGGCAAGCCGCGACACGCCGCTGGCCGGACCTTCGGTCCGGTCTGCCGACGTGAACTGCTTGCCCTGCTGCATGTTCGGCTCCACCGACCCGCCAGACCAACCTGACAAAAGGTCATGCGGCCACCCGTAGACGACCTTCTACACTGTCCGCCTTCGGTCTGGCAATGTCAAAGCAAATTGACACCCCCACGGCCAAGAATCGGGGAATCCCGCCCGCACCGCGGCTTTGGTTCAAATTTTCCTTAAAAATTCTACATCTGGGCCGCTGATTTGGACCCGCTTTCGGCAAAAGCGTAAACCCCAAATGTGTAAGTTTTGATTGACACTCCGCCGCCCGACGCTAACCTTGATGCGAAGAGCCGAAAGGAGAGGCGTCTGTCGATGCACGCAGGTCAGAGCCCCACCCCGCGCAGGCGGCTTTACACCGAAGAGCAACGCGCTCGGCGCGATGCCACGAAATGGACCCTGGTTCAGGGCCTTCTGGCACCCGCACAGTTCGCGGTCTTTACGGTGTCCGTCGTGCTGGTTCTGCGCTTTCTCTGGACGGGCGAGGGCTATGGTGCCGCAACCGTCTCGATCCTCGTCAAGACCGGATTTCTCTATGTTATCATGGTGACGGGCGCGATCTGGGAGAAGGAGGTTTTCGGCCAGTACCTGTTTGCGCCCGCCTTCTTCTGGGAAGATGTCTTTTCCTTCGCCGTGATCGCGCTGCATTCGGCCTATCTCTGGGCGCTTTGGACAGGCGCGCTGACGCCCGCGGAACAGATGGTCCTCGCGCTGGCCGCCTATGCCACCTATGTCGTGAACGCGGGCCAGTTCCTTTGGAAGCTGCGCATGGCGCGGCTGGATGCCGAGGCCGAGGCCATCGAGGAAAACCGCACCATGGCCGAGGTGGTGGCATGAGCCTCGACCTGCCCAGCAGCGGCTGCCGCTCCACCCCCGTGCTGAAGGAACGCGGTCAGCGCGAGGTGTTCTGCGGGCTGACGGGCATCATCTGGCTGCACCGCAAGATGCAGGATGCGTTCTTCCTTGTCGTGGGCAGCCGAACCTGCGCGCATCTCTTGCAGGCCGCTGCCGGCGTGATGATCTTTGCCGAGCCGCGCTTCGGCACGGCGATTCTGGAAGAAAAGGATCTGGCCGGACTGGCCGATGCCAATGCCGAGCTTGACCGCGAGGTTGGCCGCCTGCTCGCCCGCCGCCCGGATATCCGGCAGCTGTTCCTTGTGGGGTCCTGCCCGTCCGAGGTGATCAAGCTCGACCTCGCCCGCGCGGCAGAGCGGCTCAACGGCCAGCATGCGCCGCATGTGCGGGTCTACAACTATTCCGGTTCGGGGATCGAGACGACATTCACCCAAGGCGAAGACGCCTGTCTTGAGGCGATGGTGCCGACCCTGACCACAAGCACCGCACGCGAGTTGCTGATCGTCGGCGCCATGCCGGATGTGGTGGAAGATCAGTGCCTTGCCCTGCTCGCCGCGATGGGCATCGGCCCGGTGCGGATGCTGCCCGCCCACCGGGCGGGCGAATTGCCGGGCGTGGGGCCGCAGACCGTGTTCGCCCTGGTCCAGCCCTTCCTCGGCGAAACCCATGCCGCCCTGCAACGCCGTGGCGCGCGCCACCTGCCCGCCCCCTTCCCCTTCGGAGAAGAGGGCACGACCGCATGGCTGCGCGCCATCGCCGATGAATTCGGCGTGCCTGCCCATCTGTTCGATGCCGTCACCGCCGCCCCCCGCGCCCGCGCGCAAAAGGCCGTGGCCGCGCAGGCGGCCGAACTGCGCGGCAAAAGCGTGTTCTTCTTTCCCGACAGCCAGCTGGAGATACCGCTGGCGCGGTTCCTTGTGCGCGAATGCGGGATGACGGCCATCGAGGTTGGCACGCCCTATCTGCACGACGCCATTGTCGGCCCCGATCTGGACCTGCTGCCCGCAGGCCCGGTCATCAGCGAAGGTCAGGACGTGGACAAGCAGCTGGACCGCCAGCGCGCCGCCGCCCCGGATCTGACCGTTTGCGGCCTGGGCCTTGCCAACCCGCTGGAAGCCCAAGGCTTCACCACCAAATGGGCGATCGAGCTGGTCTTCACGCCCGTGCATTTCTACGAACAGGCGGGCGATCTGGCGGGGCTCTTCTCGCGCCCGCTGCGCCGCAAGGCGGCCCTCCGGCAGGAGGCCATCGCATGAAGCTGACGCTGTGGACATATGAAGGCCCCCCCCATGTCGGGGCGATGCGCGTGGCTACGGGCATGACCGGCCTGCACTACGTGCTGCACGCGCCGCAGGGCGACACCTATGCCGATCTTCTGTTCACAATGATCGAACGGCGCAACCACCGCCCGCCCGTTACCTTCACTACGTTTCAGGCCCGCGACCTTGGGGGCGATACGGCCAATCTGTTCAAGGCTTCCGCCCGGGATGCCTATGACCGCTTTCAGCCGCAAGCGATGATCGTGGGCGCCTCCTGCACCGCCGAACTGATCCAGGATGATCCCGGAGGCCTGGCCGAGGCGCTGGACCTGCCCATCCCGGTGATCCCGCTGGAACTGCCCTCTTATCAGCGGAAAGAGAATTTCGGCGCGGACGAGACATTCTTCCAGATCGTCAAGGCCTTGGCCAAACCTATGCCGCGGACCGATGCCGTAACCTGCAACCTGCTGGGCGCGACCGGGCTTGGCTTTCGGCATCGCGATGACGTGACAGAGGTCACGCGCCTCTTGGCCCTGATGGGCATCACGGTGAATGTGGCAGCACCGCTGGGATCCAGTCCGGCGGACATTGCCCGGATGGGGCAGGCGCATTTCAACGTGCTGCTCTATCCGGAGACGGGCGAGACGGCAGCCCGTCATCTGGAGCGGGCCTGCGGCCAGCCCTATACCAAGACGGTGCCGATCGGCGTCGGCGCCACGCGTGAATTTCTTCGGGAAGTCAGCGGTTTGACCGGGCTTCCTGCGACGGTGGATGAAAGCGGGCTGCGCGCGCCGTGGTGGTCGGCCTCGGTCGATTCCACCTATCTGACGGGCAAGCGCGTTTTCATCTTCGGCGATGCCACCCATGTGATGGCCGCCGCCCGCATCGCCCATGCCGAGGTGGGCTTTGAAGTGGTGGGCATGGGCTGTTTCAACCGCGAGTTCGCGCGCCCCCTGCGCGCCGCCGCCAAGGGCTACGGGCTCGAGGCGCTGATCACGGACGATTACCTTGAAGTGGAAGAGGAAATCGCCCGCCTGCAGCCGGAACTGATCCTTGGCACGCAGATGGAACGCCATATCGGCAAGCGGCTGGGCATCCCCTGCGCCGTCATCTCTTCGCCCGTGCATGTGCAGGACTTTCCCGCCCGCTACAGCCCGCAGATGGGGTTCGAAGGCGCGAACGTGATCTTCGACACCTGGATCCACCCGCTGGTCATGGGGCTGGAGGAACACCTCCTCACCATGTTCCGCGAAGATTTCGAATTCCATGACGAGGCCGGTCCAAGCCATCACGGCGCCAAGGCCATGGCGCGTACGGAAGCGGATGATGATCTGTCCGTCCTGCCGATGGCCGACTGGCCGCCAGAATGGACCGATGAGCGCGATGCCGATCCTCGGGACTATCCGGCGGGTCCGCAAAGCGGGTCGATCCCGGTCGTCATGCCGTCGGGCGCGGTCGTCTGGATGCCGGATGCCGAGCGCGAGTTGAAGAAGATCCCCTTCTTCGTGCGCGGCAAGGCCCGGCGCAACACGGAAAAATACGCCGCCGACCGCGGCGTCCAGCAGATCACCGTCGATACGCTCTACGAGGCGAAGGCCCACTATGCGCGATGACCGTTTCACAGCGCCGGAAGACCGCACCATCCCCCGCAGGGGCGATGGGGTCTACCGCTTTGTGATCGTCACGCTCGACGCCCATGCGGCAGGCCCCGCCGCGCGTGTCGCCCCTGCGCTTGCGCGGGATTTCCCCGGGATCCAGGTCAGCGTGCATGCCGCCGCCGAATGGGCCGAAAACCCGGGCGCCCTCGCCCGGGCCAAGGCGGACATCCGCGCCGCCGATTTCGTGGTGGCGAACCTGCTCTTCATCGAAGAGCACATCACCGCGATCATCGAAGACCTGCGCATCGCGCGGGACGAGGCCGATGCCTTCGTCGGCGTCATCGCCGATCCCGCGGTGGTAAAGCTGACGCGCATGGGCGATCTGGACATGTCCAAGCCCGCCTCGGCGGCCATGCAACTCCTTAAGAAACTGCGCGGCTCTGGCGCGCCATCGGGTTCTTCGGGCGAAAAGCAGATGAAGATGCTGCGCCGTCTGCCGAAGATCCTGCGTTTCCTGCCCGGCAAGGCGCAGGACCTGCGCGCATGGTTCCTGTCGATGCAGTACTGGCTTGGCGGTTCGGACGACAACATCGAACAGATGATCCGCTATCTGGTTTCCCGTTACTCGGCCAACCGCGACTGGAAAGCGGTTTCGGCCAAACCCCCGGTCGATTACCCGGATGTGGGCTTGTACCACCCGGACCTGAAGGCGCGTATTACCACGAACCCGGCGGACCTCCCCCGCCCCGTGGGAGCGACTGCGACCGTGGGGCTCCTGATGCTGCGCTCCTACATCCTTGCCTCGGACACGGCGCATTACGATGCGGTGATCCGGCGGTTCGAGGAACAGGGGATCGCCGTGCGTGCGGCCTTTGCGGGGGGGCTCGACGGCCGCCCCGCGATTGATGCCTTCTTCGCAGGCACGGTTGATGCGATGGTGTCGCTGACAGGCTTCAGCCTGGTGGGCGGCCCGGCCTATAACGACAGCCCTGCCGCCGTCGCGGCGCTGCAGGCGCTGGATGTTCCCTATATCGCCGCGCATCCGCTGGAGTTCCAGACGCTGGGCCAGTGGGGCACCTCAGGCGGCGGTCTTGGCCCGGTGGAAACCACCATGCTCATCGCCCTGCCGGAAATCGACGGGGCAACCAATCCGACGGTCTTCGCCGGGCGGCACGATCTTGGCGGCTGCACAGGCTGTGCGCGGCAGTGCCAACCCGCCAGCGCCGAGGCGCTGACGACGCGCGCGATGGCGCCCTGCCATGAACGCATCGCGGCCCTTGTGGACAAGACGGCGCGTCTGGCCCGTCTGCGCCGGTCCGATGTTGCAGCGCGCAAGGTGGCCGTCATCCTGTACGGCTTTCCGCCCAATGCCGGGGCGGCGGGCACGGCCGCCTATCTGGGCGTGTTCGAGAGCCTGTTCAACACGCTGCACGCCATGGCGGCCGAAGGCTATGACCTGACCCCACCCGCCACGGTGGAGGAGCTGCGCGAGGCGGTGATGGGCGGTTCGGCCCGCAGCTATGGCCAGCCCGGGAATGTGCATTGCATCGTGCCCGCGGCCGAGATTGTCGCACGGTCGCGCTGGCTGTCGGATGTGGAAAAGGCCTGGGGCCCTGCGCCGGGGCGGGTGCAATCGGATGGGCGCGGCGTCATGGTGCTGGGCCGCCAGTTCGGCAATGTCTTCGTCGGTCTCCAGCCTGTCTTCGGCTATGAAGGCGATCCGATGCGCCTTCTGTTCGAGAAGGGCTTCGCCCCCACCCATGCCTTCACGACCTTTTACCGCTGGCTGCGCGAAGATTTCGGGGCTGATGTCCTGCTGCATTTCGGGATGCATGGCGCCTTGGAATTCATGCCGGGCAAACAGGCCGGGGTGGGCGAAGGCTGCTGGCCCGACCGGCTGATCGGCAATCTGCCCAACGTCTATCTCTACGCCTCGAACAACCCGTCCGAGGCCACGCTGGCCAAGCGCCGGTCGAATGCGGTGACGATCACCCATCTGACGCCGCCCTTGGCACAATCCGGCCTCTACAAGGGTCTGCAAGACCTGAAGGAGTCCCTCTCGCGCTGGCGCGCCGCCCCTGACGATGCGCCCGACCGCGCGGACCTGTGGGAATTGATCGTCGAACAGGCCCGCGCCGTGGATATGGACGCGGCCGATCCCGGCCAGCTCTGGGTGAAGCTCCTTGAAACCGAAGGCGCGCTGATCCCCGATGGCCTGCACGTCCTTGGCCGCCCGATGGGGCCGCAGGAACGGCGCGACTATATCGACCTGATCGGCGCGACGGGGGCCGAGGCCGCGGCGCTGGATGCCAAGCTGCAGGCCCAGACCGAGATTCCCGCGATCCTGCGCGCCCTTGGCGGCCATTTCACCAGCCCCGTGCCGGGCGGCGACCTGATCCGATCGACCGACATCCTGCCCACAGGCCGCAACATCCATGCCTTCGATCCGTTCCGCATGCCCACGGCCTTTGCGATCAAGGACGGCACGCAACAGGCCCAGCGCCTGCTCGACACCCATCCGACGCTGCCGCGGACCGTTGCCCTTGTCCTGTGGGGGTCGGACAACATCAAATCCGACGGCGGCCCGCTGTCGCAGGCGCTGGCCCTGATGGGGGCAAAGCCCCGCTTCGATCACTATGGCCGCCTCTGCGGTGCCGACCTCATCCCGCTGTCCGAACTGGGCCGCCCGCGCATCGACGTGGTGATGACGCTGTCGGGCATCTTCCGCGACCTTTTGCCCCTGCAAACCCGGATGCTGGCCGAAGCCGCCTGGAAGGCCGCCACGGCCGAGGAACCGCTGTCCCAGAACTTCATCCGCGCCCATGCCTTGGCCTATGCCGAAGAGATGGGCGTGGACATGGACACGGCCGCGCTGCGCGTCTTTTCCAATGCCGAAGGCGCCTATGGGTCGAACGTGAACATCCTTGTGGGCTCGTCTGCCTTTGGCGAGGAGGACGAACTCGCCGACGCTTATGAGAACCGCAAATCCTTTGCCTATGGGCGGAGCGGAAAGCCGGTGCAGAACGCGGCACTGTTGCAAAAGACGCTGCGGGATGTGGACCTTGCCTATCAGAACCTAGAGAGCGTCGAACTGGGTGTCACCACGGTGGACCAGTATTTCGACACGCTGGGCGGCATCGCCCGCGCGGTCAAGCGGGCGCGCGGCGGACAGGAAACGGCGGTCTATATCGGCGACCAGACACGCGGCGGCGGCACGGTCCGCACGCTCAAAGACCAGATCGCGCTGGAGACCCGGTCGCGCAGCCTGAACCCCAAGTATTTCGAAGGCCTGCTCCGCCACGGCGCCGAAGGCGTGCGCCAGATCGAGGCGCAGATCACCAACACGCTGGGCTGGTCCGCCACCACCGCGCAGGTGGAGCCGTGGGTCTATCAGCGCCTGTCGGAAACCTTCGTGCTGGACGAAGCGATGCGGCGCCGTCTGGCCGCGCTGAATCCCGAAGCCTCTAACCGCATGGCCCAGCGCCTGCTGGAGGCATCGGACCGGAACTACTGGCAACCCGATGCCGACACGCTAGCCGCGCTGCAACGCGCCGCTGACGAGCTTGAGGATCGGCTGGAAGGGATCGCGGCGGAATGAGCGGACGGCACGCCCAGACCCACCGTCGGACCGGGGGCCAGCCCCCGGACCCCCGGGGTATTTTCACCAAGATGAAGACCATTTCGAAGGGAAGCGACAGATGAGCCCGAGAGACGAAATCCCCCTGCTGAAAGGGTTGGACGGCGAGGGTTCGGTGCAGGTGCATCAGGATGCCTCGATGAAGATCGAAGGGGCAAAGGTCTTTTCCGTCTACGGCAAGGGCGGGATCGGCAAATCCACCACCTCGTCCAATCTGTCGGCCGCCTTTTCGGTCATGGGCAAGCGCGTGTTGCAAATCGGCTGCGATCCCAAACATGACAGCACCTTCACCCTGACGGGACGCCTGCAGCCTACGGTGATCGACATCCTGAAGGAGGTGGATTTCCACCCTGAGGAATTGCGCCCCGAAGATTATGTCGCCACCGGCTGGAACGGCGTGAAATGCGTGGAAGCCGGGGGCCCCCCGGCGGGCACGGGCTGCGGCGGCTATGTCGTGGGGCAGACGGTCAAGCTCTTGAAGCAGCATCACCTGTTGGAAGACACCGATGTCGTGATCTTTGACGTGCTGGGCGATGTGGTTTGCGGCGGGTTTGCCGCCCCCCTGCAGCATGCCGACCGCGCGGTGATCGTCACCGCCAATGACTTTGACAGCATCTACGCGATGAACCGCATCATCGCCGCCGTGCAGGCCAAGTCGGGCAATTACAAGGTGCAGCTTGCAGGCTGCGTCGCCAACCGCTCGCGCGAGACCGACGAGGTGGACCGTTACTGCGCGCGCGTAGGCTTCAACCGGCTTGCCCATATGCCCGACATCGACGCCATCCGCCGTTCGCGCCTGAAGAAGAAGACGCTGTTCGAGATGGATGACGAACAGGACATCGTCACCGCCCGCGCCGAATACCTGCGTCTTGCCGAAACGCTGTGGCGATCCGTGGGCGGCCCCGGATCGACCCCCGATCCCCTGCCCGACCGCGACATCTTTGAACTTCTGGGATTTGACTGAGAATGCAGGACTATTCCGCCACGCTCTCCCGGGTCGAAGACTATTTCGACCGCAGCGCCACCAAGGTGTGGGAGCGCCTGACCTCTGATGCGCCGGTAAGCCGGATCCGCCAGACCGTCCGCGAAGGCCGCGACCGGATGCGCGCGATCATGCTGTCGCGCCTGCCCGCCGATCTGCGCGGCTGCCGGGTGCTGGATGCAGGCTGCGGCACCGGGCTCATGACGGCGGAACTGGCGGCGCGCGGCGCGGATGTGGTGGCGGTGGACATCTCGCCGCAACTCATCGCCATCGCGGAGGCGCGCCTGACCGAAGACCTGCGCCCCCGCGTGACCTTCGCGGCAGGCGACATGACGAGCCCCGCACTTGGCCGGTTCGATTTTGTCATGGCGATGGACAGCCTGATCTACTACCGCACGGCCGACATCGCGGCGGCACTGGGAAAGCTGGCCGATCGCACGGCAGGCCACATTACCTTTACCGTCGCCCCGCGCACGCCGTTCCTGATGACCTTTTTCACCATCGGCAAGGCCTTCCCCCGCGCCGACCGGTCCCCCACCATGATCCCGCAGGACTGGCGCGCCATCGCCCGCCACACAGGCGGCGACCTGGGACGCGTCGAACGGGTCAGCCGGGGCTTCTACATTTCCGAATGTCTGGAGTATCGCGCATGATCCTCCGCAAGAAAGACCTGCAACGCTTCACCGCCAACTGGCTGCCCTTCGCGGATGCTGCATCGGAAGGCCTGCCGCTGGCGCAGCTCCTGCGGCTGTCGCTGTTTCAGGTTTCGGTCGGCATGGCGCAGGTGCTGCTTCTGGGTACGCTGAACCGCGTGATGATCGTGGAGCTTTCTGTGCCTGCCATGATCGTGGCAGCGATGATCGCCATCCCCGTTCTGGTCGCACCCTTCCGCGCCTTGTTGGGGCATCGGTCGGATACCTACCGTTCGGCTCTGGGGTGGAAGCGGGTGCCCTATCTCTGGTTCGGCTCGCTCTGGCAGATGGGCGGGCTGGCGATCATGCCGTTTGCCCTGCTCGTCCTGTCGGGCGACCGCACCTTCGAGGTGCCCTATGCGGGCGAGGCGCTGGCCGCCATCGCCTTTCTGATGACGGGCCTTGGCATGCACATGACCCAGACGGCGGGGCTCGCCCTCGCCTCGGATCGGGCAAGCGATGCGACACGCCCGCGTGTGGTGGCACTGCTTTATGTGGCCAATCTTCTGGGCATGGGCATTTCGGCGCTGGCCATCGGGTGGCTGCTGCAGAATTTCGACCCGCTCACCTTGGTCAAGGTTGTGCAAGGCTGCGCCCTTGCCACGCTGGTGCTGAACCTGATCGCGCTGTGGAAACAGGAACGCGTGCGTCCCATGTCGCGGGCGGAACGGGAAGAGCCGCGCCCGCGTTTCCGCGATGCCTGGGCCGATCTGATGGCAGGCGGGACAGCCGGCCGCCTGCTGGTCGTGGTCGTGCTGGGGACGCTGGGGTTCAACATGCAGGATGTCCTGCTGGAGCCTTATGGCGGCGAAATCCTTGGTCTGACCGTGTCGCAGACGACAACGCTGACCGCGATGTCGGCAGCGGGTGCGCTGTGCGGGTTCATGCTTGCGGCACGCTGGCTGGCGCGCGGCGTGGATCCCGTGCGGCTGGCGGCGCGCGGACTTCTGGCCGGTGTCGGTGCCTTCTCGGCCGTCATCTTTGCCTCCCCGCTCGGCTCGACCGCGCTGTTCTATGCCGGGGCGGGCCTGATCGGTTTTGGCGGGGGGTTGTTCGGCATCGCCACGCTGACGATCGCGATGACGATGCCCACCAACGGGCAGGCCGGGGCGGGCATCGTGCTGGGCGCCTGGGGCGCGGCGCAGGCCACGGCCTATGGCATCTCCATTTTCATGGGCGGCGCGATCCGCGACGTGGTGGGCCATTTGGCCGCCTCGGGCCGCCTTGGGGTGGGCCTGTCCGACCCCTCGCTGGGCTACTCCTTTGTCTACCACTTCGAAATCGGGCTGCTCTTTGCAACCCTTGCCGTGCTCGGGCCGATGGTCCGGTTGCGGCCTCTTGCCGACCCGAACCACCCGCAGACTTCCGGCGATGGACGCCTGCGCATCGCCGAATTCCCCACCTGACCCGGAGGACCATCACATGGTAGGTGTCAACTTTTTTGGAAACTTCGATCTGGCCAGCCTTTCCATCTGGCTGTTCTGGGCCTTCTTCGCCCTGCTGATCTACTACCTGCAAACCGAGAACATGCGGGAAGGCTATCCGCTGGAGATGGAGGACGGCTCGCCCGCCCCGAACCAGGGCCCCTTCCCGGTGCCCAAGCCCAAGACCTTCCACCTGCCGCATGGCAAGGGCGATGTCACGGTGCCGTCGGCCGCGAACGAAGCCGCCCATCGCCGTACCGATCTGGCACTGGCCCGCACCGCCGTGTCAGAGGGCTTTCCCCATGCGCCGACCGGCAATCCGCTGGTCGATGGTGTCGGCCCCGCATCCTGGGTGCCGCGGCGGGATGAGCCGGAACTGGATGGCCACGGCCACGCCAAGATCGTGCCGATGGGCCACGCCAAGGGCTTTGTCGTCAGCGCCGGGCGCGATCCGCGCGGCCTGCCGGTGCAGGCGGCGGATAACGAGGTGGTGGGTCGCATCTCGGACATGTGGGTGGACGCGCCGGAACAGCTTGTCCGCTATCTGGAGATCGAGCTGAACTCGGGCGGCAAGCGGCTGGTGCCGATGACGCTGGCCCGCATCTGGCCGGACCGCGTCCGCGTGCGGGCGCTGGCCTCGGACAGCTTCGAGGCGATCCCGCAGACCAAATCCATGACTACTGTCACCAAGCTCGAGGAAGAGAAGATCTCGGCCTATGTGGGCGGCGGTTGGATGTACGACGCCGACAAACGCAAGTTCGGCTTCTGAGAAACGAAGGGGGGCGGCCTGCGCCCGGGCCGCCCCGTCTTTTCCAAACACGGAGGGTCTGAAGATGTCAGACCATGATGATTTCGCCTTCGATGTGGCCCCGGGCATCCCCGCGCCACTGCCCAAAGGGGAGGTGGTCCTCTGGCAGGGCCGCCCTGACACGAACGCCCTTGCCCGCGAGGCATTCAAGATCCGCTGGATCGCTGGCTACATGGCGCTGATCGTGCTGTGGAAGGCGGGCGTCGGCTTCGCCGAGGCAGGGCCGCTTCTCGCGCTAGCGCGCGGCCTGCCCTATGTGGTGCTGGCGCTTGCGGCGACCGGCGTGGTCTGGCTTCTCGCCTGGGCGCAGGCCCGTGCCACTGTCTATACGATCACCTCGGCCCGCGTGCTGATGAAGATCGGGGCCGCCCTGTCGGTCACTTACAATATTCCTTTGGTGCAGATCGGCACCGCGCGGGCCGAGATCGGCCCCAAAGGCACCGGCACGATCGCCATGGAAACGCTGGGCGAAACCCGGCTGGCCTTTGCCGCGCTCTGGCCGCATCTGCGGCCCGGCCATGTGCGGATCACCCAGCCTGCCCTGCGCTGCATCCCCGACGCGGCCCGCGTGGCGCAGATCCTGGCGGAGGCCGCCGAAACGCGGGTGTCCATGCCAGTTGTCACCCGCAGCACCGACGTGACGCACGGCGCTGACGCCGTTGCCGCAGAGTGAGGCAGGAAAGCACCATGAACACGACACGCCAACCCGCCCTGCGCAACCAGAAGTCCGAGATGATCCCCACCGCGCTTGTGCGGGCGATGTTCGCGCTGGCGCTGGCCACACTGGGCATCACCACCATCGCCGTCGTGACCGACCGCCCGACGGTCGGTCAGCCCAAACCTTCGCAGGTTGTATCCTCTCAGGCCATCATCCTTGAAGGCCGGGACGCACAGGCCGTGACCGTGCGCAATACGGACGGCACGGTTCTGGCCGACCTGCCGCATGGCGGGTTCATCACCGTGATCCAGAACGCCATGGCGCGCGAGCGTCTGGTCCACCGGATCGAAGGGAACCCCCCTCTCTACATCGTGCGCTACGCCAACGGCCGCCTTGTCGCAGAAGACCCGGCCACGGGATGGAGCGCAGAACTTTACGCCTTCGGGGGTGAGAACAAAGCCGCGTTTGAACGGCTGCTGGATCAATAAGGGAACCGAACCATGGGACTTTTTCGCAAAGCAAAGGAGCAGGTGCCCTGCACAGTCGAGGTGAGCCATCGCTTCGAAAGCCTGCATGCGCATGTGCGTTTCAACAACGGTGCCGTCGTCCATCCGGGCGACGAGGTTCTTGTGCATGGCACGCCTGTCATGGCCGCCTATGGCGAAGTGGTGATCGAAGAGCGCACCGCAACCATCACCCGCGCCACATGGCTCGAACGGCAATGGACGCGGCTGACCGGCGATCTGGAGTTCATGGAACTGTGCGAATTCTCTTTCTCGGATGAGGTGACGCTATGAACGCCCACGCCCAGCCGCAGCATGACACCACCCATGGCGAGTTGCATGCCGAGCTGTCGGATGCCTTCGACACCACCGCCATGGCGACCGAAACCACGCTTCTCAATCCGCGCTTCTACACCACCGATTTCGACGAGATGGACCGTATCGACGTCACGCCGGTGCGCGCGGAATGGGACAGGCTGATCGCCCAGATGAAAAGCGACCCGAACCGCGGCCATTTCAAGAAGACGGCGGATTGGGACAGCATCGACTGGTCGGCCATGCCCCCTGCCCTGCGGGCAGAGCTGATTGATTTCCTCGTGTCATCCTGCACGGCAGAGTTTTCGGGATGCGTGCTTTACAAAGAAATGAAGCGGCGCGGAAACAACCCCGACATCTGCGAATTGTTCAACTACATGGCCCGCGATGAGGCCCGCCATGCGGGGTTCATAAACGATGCGCTGCGCGAGGCGGGCGTCGCAGTGAACCTTGGCTTTCTGACCAAGGCCAAGAAGTACACCTATTTCCGGCCGAAGTTCATCTACTACGCCACCTACCTGTCGGAAAAGATCGGCTATGCCCGCTACATCACGATCTACCGGCATCTGGAGGCGCATCCCGAACACCGCATCCACCCGATCTTCAAGTGGTTCCGCGAATGGTGCAACGACGAGTTCAGCCATGGCGAGGCCTTTGCCCTGCTGATGCGCACAGACCCCAAGCTGACAGGCAGTTTCACGAACAAGCTGTGGATCCGCTTCTTCCTGACGGCGGTCTATTCGACGATGTGGGTGCGCGATCATGCGCGGGTGGAGTTCCACAAGGCCTTGGGGATCGACATCGACTGGTATGATCAGGAGGTGTTCCGCAAGACATCGACGATCGCGCGGCAGGTGTTTCCGGTGGAACTGGACATCGACCATCCGCGCTGGCTGCCCGGCCTGCGCCGGATGGACGAGGCGATGCGCGACATGGACAAGGCCAAGCGCCAGGGCGGGCTGGGGGGATGGCTGGCCCACAAGACGGCCTCCCTGCGGGCTCTGAGGGCCTTTGCTGGTCTCTATCTGATCCCGGTCAAACACCAGATCCCGCCGGCACAGGTCCGGCTGGAGCCTTCGTATTGACCTTTGGATCGACATATCGCCGCGAAAGCGGTGATTGTGGCCGCGGGATGGGCGCGTCCCACGGCCCGGTGCGGCATCCCCTGCAAAGGGGGTGCCGCACATGACCAACCCATGGCTTGCCGCCGTCATGGCGCTGTTTCTGTGGTGGTTCTCGACCGGCATCATCATCTGGCGCGTCAAGCGCGCCGATCATGAGGGGCGCGATGCACATCTGTGGTCGGTCATCCTTGGCCTTCCGCTTCTGGTGGGCGGTTTTGGCGTGCTGCGCCAAACGCTCGACGATGCCAGCGCGCAAGGGGCCTTTGCCGGTTTTGTCGCGGCGCTGGCGATCTGGGGCTGGATCGAACTGGCCTTCCTGTCGGGCATCATCGCCGGGCCGAACACCCGCCCCTGCCCGCCTTTCGCGCCGATGTGGGAACGCTTCCTGCGCGCCTGCGGCACCATCGCGTGGCATGAACTGGCCCTGATGGGAACGCTGGGCGTTCTGGCGCAGATCAGCGAGGGCGCGACCAACCGCTTTGGCCTGTGGACCTTTGCGATCCTGTTCTTTGCCCGCATCTCGGCCAAGCTGAACCTGTTCTTCGGCGTGCCGCGCATCCATACCGAATTCCTGCCCCGGCCGCTGGCGCATCTGCCAAGCCATTTCCGCGTCGCGCCGATGAACGCGGTCTTTCCCCTGTCCATCACCGCGCTGTCCTTTGCCACCGCCTGTTTTCTGGAACGCCTCTGGTCCGCCACGACGGAAGGCCAGATCATCGGCTTTACCCTGCTTTCCGCCCTGACCCTGCTCGCGCTTCTGGAGCATTGGTTCATGGTCCTGCCCCTGCCTGACCAGAAGCTCTGGCGCTGGATGATCCCATCCAACCGCGCCGCACTGACACCCGCAAATGCCTCGGGCATGACAAGACCCGAAAAGCCACTGACAGTGAGGAAGTGACGACATGGACTTCGACGCCATCTTTCAAGGCCAGCTTGACGCGCTAAAGGCCGAAGGCAACTACCGCGTCTTTGCCGATCTTGAACGCCGCTGCGGATCGTTTCCGCGCGCTGCCAACCACAAGGATGGCACGGTGCGCGAGGTCACTGTGTGGTGCTCGAACGACTATCTGGGCATGGGGCAGAACCAGACGGTTGTGAAGGCGATGATCGAGGCGGTGGAAACCTGCGGAACCGGCGCGGGCGGGACGCGCAACATCAGCGGCACGAACCACCACCATCTGCTCCTGGAACGCGAACTGGCCGATCTGCACGGCAAGGAAGCGGCGCTGCTTTTCACCTCGGGCTATGTGTCGAACTGGGCGGCGCTGTCCACGCTTGGCGCGCGCATCCCCAACGCCGTCATCCTGTCGGATGAAAAGAACCACGCCTCCATGATCGAAGGCATCCGGCACAGCCGCGCGGACAAGGTCTTGTGGAAGCACAATGACTGGCGCGATCTGGACCGCAAGCTGCATGCGGTGGGCGACCGGCCGAAGATCGTGGCCT
The DNA here is from genome assembly GCF_009908315.1 of Paragemmobacter ruber. GTDB lineage: Bacteria > Pseudomonadota > Alphaproteobacteria > Rhodobacterales > Rhodobacteraceae > Paragemmobacter > Paragemmobacter ruber. The sequence goes on along the minus strand of NZ_JAAATW010000002.1, from coordinate 747,927 downwards.
TTGAAAGCGTCTATTCCATGGATGGCGACATCGCCCCGATCCGCGAGATCGTCGAGGTCTGCGAAGCCCACGGCGCCCTGTCCTATATCGACGAGGTTCATGCCGTGGGCATGTATGGCCCGCATGGCGGCGGCGTGACCGAAGCGCTTGGCCTTGCCCATCGCATCAGCCTGATCGAAGGCACCCTGGGCAAGGCCTTTGGCTGCGTCGGCGGCTACATCACGGGATCGGCCAGCCTGTGCGACTTCATCCGCAGCTTCGCCTCGGGCTTCATCTTCACCACCGCCCTGCCCCCGGCCGTGGCGGCGGCAGCCACCGCGTCGATCCGGCACCTGAAGCAATCCGATGAGGAACGCCGCCTGCAGCGACAGAATGTCGCCCAGTTGCGCGCCCGGCTGGACCGCGCCGGCATCCCGCATCTGGCCAATGACAGCCACATAATCCCCGTGATGATCGGCGATCCCGTCAAATGCCGCATGATTTCCAACATCCTGATGGATGACTGGGGCATCTATGTGCAGCCCATCAACTATCCGACGGTTCCGAAAGGGACAGAGCGCCTGCGCATCACACCCGGCCCCTTGCATTCCGACGCGGATATGGATCATCTGGTCACCGCGCTTGCCTCGCTTTGGCAGCGCTGTGCGGTGGCACATGCGGTGGCTTAGGCAAAAATCTTCACATCCTTTTCAAGAAGACTTGCCACACAGGCCAAACAAACCAGATTAGGCTTCGCAGATAGACCCGGGAGGATATGCCCCATGAAGACCACACTTACCGCCCTCGCCCTGATGTCGTCCTTCGTCGCCGCCCCCGCGCTTGCCGCAGGCGATGCCGAAGCGGGTGCGAAGGTGTTCAACAAGTGCCAGACCTGCCACGTCGTCGCCAATGAGGCGGGCGAGGTGCTGGCTGGCCGCAACGCAAAGACCGGGCCGAACCTGTACGGCGTGGTCGGTCGCGCGGCGGGCACTTACCCCGACTTCGCGTATGGCGAGTCGATCGTGGCGCTGGGCGCCGGCGGCTATACCTGGACCGAAGCCGACCTGGCGGTGTACCTCGCCGATCCGGCAAAGTTCCTGAAGGAAAAGCTGGGCGACGACAAGGCGAAGTCCAAGATGGTGTTCAAGCTGAACAACGAAACCGAAGCGGCCAACGTCGCGGCCTTCCTTGCCACGTTCTCGGCCGCACCGGCAGCCGCTGAAGGCGAAGCCGCACCCGCCGAAGGCGAAGCGACCAACTGATCTGCTCCGAACGGACGATCAACAGGGCCGCCCCCAATCGGGCGGCCCTGACCGTTTTTGGCGAAGCCTAGACCGAAACGGTCGCGCGCAAGGCATCTTGCGACAATTCGGCCTTGGCGCCCTGCAAAGCCACTGCCCCACGCTTGAGCACATAGAAACGATCCGCCAGGCCATAGGCGAAGTCGAAATACTGCTCCACCAGAATGATCGCCATGTCACCCTTGCCGCGCAGATAGGAAATCACGCGGCCGATCTGCTGGATGATGTTGGGCTGGATCCCCTCGGTCGGTTCATCCAGAAGCAGCACCTTGGGTTTCATGATCATCGCACGCGCGATGGCAAGTTGCTGCTGCTGCCCGCCCGAAAGATCGCCCCCCCGGCGATGGCCCATGTCGCGCAGGACCGGGAAAAGATCGTAGATCTCGTCCGGGATGCGATGCTCTGCCTTGGGCAGAAGGGCGAAGGCCGTCTGCATGTTTTCTGTCACGGTCAGCAGCGGAAAGATCATGCGCCCCTGTGGCACCACGGCGAGACCGCGCTGGGCCATGCCTTGTGGCGGCACGCGCGGCACCTCTTCCCCGTCAAGGATGATCTTGCCACCAGACCGGGGATGGGTGCCCGCCAGCGCCTTCAGCAGGCTGGTCTTTCCCACGCCATTCGTGCCCATGACGCAGGTCACCTCACCTGCCCGCGCCTCCATGTCGATCCCGTACAGGATCTGCGACCCGCCGTAATGCAGCGTCAACCCTTCGGTCCTGATCATCACCCGCGCCCCAGATATACTTCGATCACCTGTTGGTTCTTCGTGACATGATCGAGCGAGCCCTCCGCCAGCACGGCCCCCTCATGCAGCACCGTCACCTTGCAGTTCAGGCGGCGCACGAATTCCATGTCATGCTCCACCACCACCACGGCCCGCGTCTTGGCCATCTCGACCAGCAGCTGGGTCGTGTGTTCGCGCTCGGCCAGGGTCATGCCCGCCGCCGGTTCATCGACCAAGAGAAGACGCGGCTCCTGCGCCAGCAGCATCCCGATCTCCAGCCATTGCTTCTGCCCATGGGACAACTCACCCGACTTGCGGGGAAGATGATCCGCCAGCCCCACCTCTTCGGCCAGTGCCTGCACACGGGCGCGGTCGTCGGGTCCTTCCTTCCAGAACAGCACCCGCCACGGCGCGCGCTGCGCCTTCAGCGCCATGGTCAGGTTTTCGGCCACGGTCTGATCTTCGAACACGGTGGGGCGCTGGAATTTGCGCCCCACCCCGGCGCGGGCGATCTCGGCCTCGGACAGCGACAGAAGGGATACCGAACGCTCGCCGAAGGTGACCGACCCTTTGTCGGGACGTGTCTTGCCGGTGACGATATCCATGAAGGTCGTCTTTCCCGCGCCATTCGGGCCGATGATCGCGCGCAACTCCTGCGCGCCGATGGAAAAGGACAGGTTGTTGATCGCGCGAAACCCGTCAAAGGTGACCGACACGCCCGACACTTCCAGAAGCGCGGTCATTTGAGCGCCTCCTTCTCTTGCAGCGATCCGTCCTCGGGGCCAAGTTGCGCGCCCTTGCGATCGGGCGCCATCCTGCCCTGCCAGAGATCGAACAACCCGCCGATCCCCTTGGGCGCGAACAGGGTGACCGCCACGAAGGACAGCCCCAGCAGCACCAGCCACCAATCCACCCAGTTGATCGTATAGAAGCCAAGCGGGATCGACGGGGCGCGCCCGCCCGTGAACCATGACGACAGAAGCGACACGAAAGCCGCGCCGATGACCGCCCCATACAGGCGCCCCCGCCCCCCGATTGCCACCCAGACCGCCAGATAGATCGACGCGATGGGCGCCAGTTCCGCCGGGTTGATGATCCCCGCCTGCGGATAGTAAAGCGCCCCTGCGATCGCCGCGATCACTGCCGTCAGGGTGAAGACAAACAGCTTGTACCCCTCGACCGAATAGCCAAGAAAGCGCACCCGCTGTTCATCATCCCGGATCGCCCGGATGACAGAGCCGAACTTGCCCGACACGAGCCAGGCCAGCAGCACATAGCCCAGTCCCAAGGCAAGCGCCGAGGCCCAGAAGAACCAGATCGACAGATCATCCTGTGATACATCGCCCAGACCCGGCAGGTTCTGCAACCCCGACAGGCCATTATTGCCCCGCAGGCCCGAGTCGTTCTGGAAGAGGTAAAGCGCAAGCGCCAGCGTCATCGCCTGCGTCAGGATGGACAGGTAGACCCCCGTCACGCGGCTGCGGAAGGCAAGCCAGCCGAACGCCAGCGCAAGGCCCCCCGGCACCAGAACGACCAGCGCCATCTGCGCCCAGAATGAATGGGCAAAATACCAGATCGGTGGAAACTCCGACGCCCCGACAACGCCGAAAATCTGCACTGCGATGCCTTGGCTGATTTCTTCCGGCGTGGCGGGAAGGCCGCCCTGTGCCAGCGCCGCGACCACGATCTCTTCGGTCCGGGCATACATCAGCCACATGCCCAGCATGTAGCCGCCCAGCGCGAAAAAGGCCATGTGACCGAGGGACAGGATCCCGGCATAGCCCCAGATCAGATCCATCGCGAGGGCGACAAGGCAAAGGCAGAGCGTCTTGCCGAGCGTCTTGACGAAGGAAGTGGAGATGAAGGCCAGGCCATAGGCCTCGGACAGGACGGTGACGCCCAGCGTGAAGACCGCAAGGATCAGGATGAACCACAGGACAGAGGGGTTTCTGGCCAGAAAGGACCGTTCGACAAAGGTCTGGCGCGTCATGTCAGCCTCGCGCGGGTTGAAGCTGCGGGACCGGGGGTTTCACACCCCCGGACCCCCGTGGGATTTTTGAACAACGGGGAAGCGGCAGGAAGGTCCATCACGCTCAATCCCCCGCTGCGCGGCCCTTGAGGGCGATGATCCCCCGCGGGCGGAACTGGATGAAGAGGATGATGAAGAGGATCATGTAGGTCTGCGCCGCCAGCGTGTTCGACGGATTGAGCCATTCGATGCCCTTTTGCAGCGCGCCGATCAGCGCGGCCCCGGCCAGCGTGCCCCAGATGTTGCCGACGCCCCCCACGACCACGGTCATGAAGCTTTGCACGATGTAATCGGACCCGAGTTCCGAGGTGACCTTGGCGAACAGCCCGATCGCCACGCCCGCGATGCCCGCGATGCCGGAGCCGAGGCCGAAGGTCAGCATGTTGATCCTGTCGGGATTGATCCCCATGCTGGCCGCCATGGACGGGTTCTGTGTGACCGCCCGCACCTCAAGCCCGAGCCTTGTGCGCTTCATCAGCCACAGGAAGAACAACAGGAAGACCATCGCCAGCACGAAGATGGCGATACGGATGTAGCTGATCGACACCACGTCGTTGAATGTCAGCGCCCCGTCGAGCCAGCCCGGCGCCGTCAGTGGCCGCGCCTGCGTGCCGAAGATGTTCTTGGCGATCTGCTGCAGCGCGATGGAGATGCCGAATGTGGCAAGCAGCGTTTCCAGCGGGCGCTTGTAGAGGTGCCGGATCACCAGCCGCTCCATCGCAACGCCCGCCGCGAAGGTGACTGCAAAGGCCAGCGGCAGGGCGATCAGGATGGACAGCGTGTAGTTGGTGACAAAGAGTTGCACCACATAGCCGGTATAGGCCCCCATCATGATGAACTCGCCATGGGCCATGTTGATCACGCGCATCACGCCGAACGTGATGGCAAGGCCGATGGCGGCAAGGAAATAGATCGACGCAAGCGAGATGGCGTCGAGTGCAAGATCCGCCGCCTGCATCGCCCCCACTTTGACCGTGATCGCATCGAGCGCGGTCCGGGCGGCCGATGTCACCAGCGGGTCGGGCTCTTCGTAGACTTCGGCAAAGCGGTGGGCGGCGATCGCGGCGGCCACCTCGGCATCGGTTGCCGCTGCGGGCACCGCCCCTGCCACCTCAAGCGCGGTATAGGCTCGGTCGCGCGCCGCCTGCGTGCCAAGCTCGGCCACCGGGATACCGGCCACAGCCCCATCGGTGATGTTTGCCAAAAGCGCCGCCCGCGCCTCTTCCACCGTCAGGCGGGCCGGGGCCATGCCGGCCGCGACCAGCAGATCATAGGCCTCGACCTCTGACAGGTCTGTTCCCGGCACGATGTTGCGCGCAAGGTTCACGCCTTCGGGAACATCGCCCGCATAAGCGATGCGCGATGTGGCCAGCAGCGGGTTCAGCGCCCCGCGCAGATCAAGCCCGAGATCCGCACCAAAGCCCTGGATGGCCGCCACACGCGCCGCGCTGTCCGGATCGAAGCGCAGGGTGAGCAGCCGTTCCAGCCGCTCCTTCTGCGCCCGCAGCGCAGGGTCCGTCTCGGTTGCGAGCGAAGCGCGCAGGGGTTCGAGATGCGCCTCTTCGGGGTCGCGCGCGATGGAGGTGAGCGCATCGGCCCGACGCGCCGGATCAGGATCGGACAGGGTGAACTGCACCAGCGCCGTCGCGATCAGGCCGCGCACCCCGGCATTGGGGCGCAGCTCGACCACATCCGCCCGTGCCGCCGTGCCCGCATCAGTGCCGCTGAGATCGCGCAGGATCCAGCCGTCCGCGCCGGCCTCGATCAGGAAAAAGGCGCCATCCGCCTTGCGCAGGCCCAGCCCTTTCTCCGCCCATGCCGCCAGCACGGTGGCGGCGACAGGATCGCCGCTTGTGGCGAGGGCCTCGATCACCGGGGCGATCTTGGCGCGGGTCGGCTTTTCGATCAGCGCGCGGTTCTCGTTCAGGATATCGGTCGCCGTGGCCTGCGCCTGCGCAAGGCCCGGCAGGGCCAGCAGCAGCGCCGTGGCGAGGGATAAAAGGATTTGTCGCATCACACCCTGCGGCAGAAAAAGGGGAGGCCGGATCATCCGGCCCCCCGCATGTCACGTGCGATCAGTAGTTGGACTTGATCTGCACGCAGGTTTTCGTCTCGGTGTTGTACATGCCGCAGTCCAGTTCGGCCCAGTCGGACTCCAGCACCGCCGATTCCGGCAGGAAGTCGGTCCATGCGTCGCCCGGCACGGGTTCGGTCTGGCTGATGATGTCGAACTGGCCATCTGCCCGGATCTCGCCGATCAGGACCGGCTTGGTCAGGTGATGGTTGGGCAGCATCTTGGCGATACCCCCGGTCAGGTTCGGCACCTCAAGGCCATACATCGCCTCGCGCACGGCATCCACATCGGTGGTTCCGGCCTTTTCCACAGCCTGCACCCACATGTTGAAGCCGATCACATGCGCTTCCATCGGGTCATTCGTCACGCGCTCCGGCCCGGCGAAAGCCTTCCACTTTTCGATGAAGGCGGCATTTTCCGGCGTGTCGGCCGACTGGAAGTAGTTCCACGCGGCGAGATGGCCGACGAGGTTGGACGTATCCAGACCCGACAGTTCCTCTTCGCCGACCGAGAAGGCGACGACGGGGATTTCATCCGCCGAGACGCCGGCCGCGGCCAGTTCCTTGTAGAAGCCGATATTCGCATCGCCGTTGATGGTGGAGATCACGCCCACCTTCTTGCCATCCGCGCCCAGCGCCACCACGTCGGCCACGATCTTGGACCAATCGGAATGGCCGAAGGGGGTGTAGTTGACGAAGATGTCTTCCTTGGGGATGCCCTTGGAGATGAGGTAGGATTCAAGGATGTTGTTCGTCGTGCGCGGATAGACGTAATCCGTCCCGAGCAGGGCGAACTTCTCCACCCCCAGTTCTTCGAGGAAATAGTCGGTGGCCGGGATCGCTTGCTGGTTCGGCGCGGCGCCGGTGTAGAAGACGTTCTTGGACGACTCTTCACCTTCATACTGCACGGGGTAGAACAGCAGGCCGTTCAACTCTTCGATCACCGGCAGCACCGATTTGCGCGACACAGAGGTCCAGCAGCCGAACATCACATCCACGTTCGACACGGTCAGCAACTCGCGCGCCTTTTCGGCAAACAGCGGCCAGTCCGACGCCGGATCGACGACGACCGCCTCAAGCTGCTTGCCCAAGAGCCCGCCCTTGGCGTTCTGCTCTTCGATCAGCATCAGCATGGTGTCCTTGAGCGTCGTCTCAGAAATCGCCATCGTGCCCGACAGCGAATGCAGGACGCCCACCTTGATCGTTTCCTCCTGCGCCAGTGCGGCACCGGCAAGGGCCATGCCCATCGCACCGCCCAGCATCATCCCCTTGATCCCGTTCATACGGTTTATCCTCTCTCGAGGCCGCCCGAAGCCATCCCTTCCCATTCCGGGCCGGGGTCACTATCTTCGTGCGGCAACTCTGGTTGCACCCCGTGCGGCGGGGGCGGACTTCCACATCGAAGCCCCTGCCGCACATCTTATCTTTCACGCGCCACACAGGGCCCGCAGGGGAAGAAGACTGCCTCTGCCGCGTTGCGGCAACGCAGGACCGCATGGGGGCCGGGCGCGGGTGGTGAAACGCCCTTGGACAGCCTGATTATTGCGCATCTGCAGCGTTCACGCGGAGAAAACAGGCAACGAAAATGTGACAGAGCCGCGACTCAGGCCGGTTTCTGGCGAGAATGGGTCGAAAACGTGAAGGGCCGGGGACACCAGATCCCCGGCCCTTCATCCGATGCGGCAGGGATCAGGCGCGCAGATGCAGCCCGCCCTCGCGTTCCAGAAAGGCCACGATCTCGGCGATGCCGTGGCCCTGCCTCAGGCGGGCCATGACATAGGGGCGGCTGCCCCGCGCCCTTTGGGTATCGGCCTCCAGCAGGGCGACATCGACACCGACATGGGGCGCAAGATCCGTCTTGTTCACCACCAGAAGATCAGACCGCGTCACCCCCGGCCCGCGCTTGCGCGGAATGTCCTGCCCGGCGGCGGTGTCGATGACATAGATCGTCAGATCGGCAAGTTCCGGGCTGTAGGTCGCGGCCAGATTGTCGCCCCCACTTTCGATCAGGATGAGGTCCAGATCGGGAAAGGCGCCGCGCAGATCGGCCACGGCGGCGAGGTTGATGCTGGCATCCTCGCGGATGGCCGTATGAGGGCAGCCGCCGGTTTCCACCCCCCGTATCCGCTCCACCGGCAGGACCTGCGCCCGCATCAGATATTCCGCATCCTCGCGGGTGTAGATGTCATTGGTGATCACCGCCATGGAACAGCGGGCCGCCAGCGCGCGGCACAGCTGTTCTGTCAGGGTCGTCTTGCCCACGCCGACCGGGCCGCCGATACCGACGCGCAAGGGGCCATTCCCGCTCATGTCTTGAAGATCCTCACATCCATTCCTTCATGCCGCAGGGCGGCCAGATCGGCCCCCAGCGCGGCGCTTTCGATCGCGGTGATCCCCTGCGCGGCCGCCCCCTCGGCGAGGGTTTCGATCAGCGGATGCAGGGCTGCAAGGGCCGCCTGCCCCTCATTCTGGCCCAGCGGCACGAAACGCACCGCGGCAGAGACAAGGTTCGACGCGAAGGCGTGCAGATACAGCGCGATCACCTGCGCCTTGGGCAGACCAAGGGTCCGCGCCGCCGCTCCCACGGCCACCGGCAGGGGATGCGCCTCTGCCGCAACGCCCGTTACCGCCGATACTGCCCGGGCGAAAGCCGCACCCTGTTCGGACGTCTCGCGCAGCCGTTCAGCAGATGGCTGCAGCGCCACGGCAAAGGCCCCGAGCGCCGCGTGATCTGCCCCCGGTTCGAGCGCCGCCGACAGCAAAAGCGCATCCTGCCGCCCGGCCCCGAAACGCAGGACATCGGACAGCCACCGCTCCAGTTCCGCGCCTGACCGGATCGCCCCGTCATGGATGACCTGCTCCATCCCATGCGAATAGGCGAACCCGCCCGTCGGAAAGGCGGGCGAAAGCCATTGCACAAGGGTCATCAGCGCGGCGGTTGTCATTCGTCGGGCAGATCCGGCTCATCGGCATCGACGCGATGCGAGGCATGGTGCTGCACCTGCAGACCCGATACGGAATGCGACAGGGAAAAGACATGCGGCACATGCCCCCCGCCATGCGACGGCCCATGATCGTGCCCCATCGTGCGCCCGTGCCCATAGGCCCCGCCTTCGGGCGAGAACGGCTCCATCGCATGGCTGACCGAGGCACCGAGTTGCACCAACATGGCCTTGAGCACATGGTCATCACGGATGATCAGACGATCCTCCTCGATCTGGCAGGGGGTGTGGCGGTTGCCGATATGCCAGGCCAGACGGGGCAGATCGCCCCGGATCACCAGCACCGGCTCTGCCGCCGCGACCACGGCGATCAGGCGCCCATCCATCAGTTCAAAGCAATCCCCCGCCTCGGCGCTGGTGGTTTCGGGCAGGTCGATCATCACGCCGCGATCCGACGCCGTCATCAGCCGCTTGCGGCGCAGGAAGCGTTCGTCATAGCCCAGCACCACCCGGTCGCAGGGGGTGCGGTCCAGCAGGGCCGCGCGGCGGATCAGGGCATGGGCGGGGGGATAATCGGTCATCGGTCGCATCCTTCTGGGTGTCGGCGGATCGGGCAAAGTCTATCAATTCCGCCCTGTCACGTCGTCACCGGTTGTTAAGGCCTGCATGCAAATCTGACGACATGGAATGGAGGTTTGCGATGCACATGATATCCCTTGCCGACGAACTTGCCGAAATCCGGGCCGAGATCGCGCGCCTGAAGCTGCGCGAGGCGGCGCTGCGCGACCGCATCCTTGCCGCCCCTGCGGCCGCACGCCTGGGACGCTGGCACCGGGCAGAGGTGAGCGATCACCTCGTGCGTCGGTTTGATCTGTCGCTGCTGCCTGCGGCGATCAGTGAAAACCCCGCCTTCTGGCGCGAGACGGTGCAGACCCGGGTGGCCACAATCGCGTTGACGGGCCGCACCGCGCGGCCGGGCTGGCCGATCCGCCGCGGCGACGGGCAGGCCGCGATGCACTGAACGCTGGCAGAGGCCACCGTTCGCCCGTCCCTGCCCGGGGTTGCCCTGACCAGCCATTCCTTGCCTTGCCCCGGCCTCAGAACAGGAAATAGCGCTGCGCCAGCGGAAGTTCGCGGGCAGGTTCGCAGGTCAGAAGCACGCCATCGGCGCGCACCTCATAGGTTTCGGGGTCAACCTCGATCTGCGGGGTCGAGCTGTTCAGGCGCATGTCGCGCTTGCCGATCCCGCGGCACCCCTCCACCGCCAGCGTTTCCTTGGCCAGCCCGTATTGCCCCCGCACATCTGCCGCCTGTCCGGCCTGGCTGACAAAGATGACGGCGTTGCGTTCGACGCTGCGGCCAAAGGCGCCGAACATGGGGCGGGTATGCACCGGCTGCGGCGTGGGGATAGACGCGTTGGGATCGCCCATCTGCGCCACAACGATGGCGCCGCCGATCAGCACCATTTCGGGCTTTGCCCCGAAAAAGGCGGGGGACCACAGCACCAGATCGGCGCGCTTGCCCTCTTCCACGCTGCCGATATGGCGCGACAGGCCATGCGCGATGGCAGGGTTGATCGTGTATTTGGCGACGTAGCGGCGGACGCGCAGATTGTCGTTTTCGCCCTGCTCGCCTTCCAGCCGCCCGCGCTGCACCTTCATCTTATGCGCCGTCTGCCAGGTGCGGGTGATGACCTCGCCCACCCGCCCCATCGCCTGACTGTCGGACGAGATCACCGAAAACGCCCCGAGATCATGCAGGATATCTTCGGCCGCGATGGTTTCGCGCCGGATGCGGCTTTCGGCGAAGGCCACATCCTCGGGCACCTTGCGATCGAGATGGTGGCAGACCATGAGCATGTCGAGATGTTCTTCGATCGTGTTCACGGTGTAGGGCATGGTCGGGTTGGTCGATGACGGCAGCACGTTCTGGCTGCTGACGACCTTGATGATATCGGGCGCATGCCCGCCGCCCGCGCCTTCGGTGTGGAAGGCGTGGATGGTGCGGCCGCGGATCGCGGCAAGGGTGTTTTCGACGAAGCCGCTTTCGTTCAGCGTGTCGGTATGGATCATGACCTGCACATCCATCGCATCGGCCACGGTCAGGCAGCAGTCGATGGCGGCGGGGGTTGTGCCCCAATCCTCGTGCAGTTTCAGGCAGGACGCCCCGGCGCGCACCTGTTCCTCGATCGCGGCGGGCAGCGAGGCATTGCCCTTGCCCGCGAAGGCGAGGTTCATGGGAAAGGCATCCGCCGCCTGCATCATCCGCATGATGTGCCAAGGCCCCGGCGTGCAGGTGGTGGCAAGCGTGCCATGCGCGGGGCCGGTGCCGCCGCCCAGCATGGTGGTGATTCCGGAATGGAGGGCGTCGTCGATCTGCTGGGGGGCGATGAAATGGATATGGGCATCCATCGCGCCTGCCGTCAGGATGCGCCCCTCGCCCGCGAGGATCTCGGTCCCAGGGCCGATGATCACGTCTACCCCGGGCTGGGTATCGGGGTTCCCGGCCTTGCCGATCTTGGCGATGCGCCCGTCGCGCAGGCCGACATCGGCCTTGTAGATGCCGGTCCAGTCCACGATCAGGGCATTGGTGATGACCGTGTCCATCGCGCCTTCGGCGCGGGTCAGCTGGCTTTGCCCCATGCCGTCGCGGATGACCTTGCCGCCGCCAAACTTCACCTCTTCGCCGTAGCGCCGGGCATTGGCCCCTTGCGCGGACCGCTCGGCAATCAGGTCGCGCTCCACCTCGATGATCAGGTCGGTATCGCCAAGGCGGACCTTGTCGCCCACGGTCGGGCCGTACATGTCGGCATAGGCTGCGCGGGACATCGCATAGGGCATGGGGTCAATCCTTCATGGGTTGGGCTGCGGATCCGCGACTGTGGGACCGCCGCGCGCCGTCGGGCGCGCAAATGTTTGCTTGGCCGGCTTGCGGCATCCACCACATCCCCATCTGCCAGACAGAACTGGCGATCTGGCGCTGCATCTCGATCATCCCCAAGGTTGCGGCCATCTGCCAGCGAAGCAGGTCAAGGGGTGTCATCGGTCGGTCCTTCCCCGGTCACGGTGAACCTGTCATCCACAGGCACTTGCAGGGCGGTAGCCAGCGCGTTGGTCTGGGTGGCCATGGCGATCACGGCCATCAACTCGCCTTGCTGGGCATCGGTCATCCCCTTGGCCCGCGCCGCCGCCGTGTGGGAATGGATGCAGTAGCTGCAGCCATTGGTGACCGATACGGCGATATAGATCATCTCCTTCACCAGCGGATCGAGATGGCCCGGACCCATCACCACCTGCAGCCGTTCCCATGTCGCGCGCAGGAGGGCGGGATCGGCGGCAAGCGCGCGCCAGAAGTTGTTGACGTAATCGGTGTTCCGCTTGGCGCGGATGTCGTCGAACACGGCGAGGGCATCAGCCCCCGCCGCCTTGTCCGAAAGGATCGGCACAACGGCCATCAGACGACCGCCATCACGCGCGCCGGGCCGCCCGTGCCGGTCTTGTGCTTGGGCGCGCCGATGAAGACGGTGGCCCCGCTGGCAGGCAGGCCATCCAGCCCGGCAAGGTTTTCGATCCCGAAGCGCCCGCCGGGCAGCCAGCTGAAATGCACGGCGAAATCGGCCGAATTCCCGGGATCGAGCGACAGGGTATCCACCCCGATACAGGCCGCATCCATCCCCGCCAGCATATCGGTCGCCGCCTTGGAGAAGCCCGGGAAGGCGAACTTGCCCTCGGCGTCGTTGCGATAGGACGGATCGCCCACCTTGGCCGCCCAGCCCGAATTCATGGCCACGCAGGCCCCGGCAGGGATCGCGCCATTGGCCGACACATAGGCCTCGATATCGGCGGGTTCGACCATGGCGTTCGGGTCCTCGGCCGCCTTGGCCTTGATGTCGATGATGCAGAGCGGGCAGACCAGCCGCTCGGGCGCCAGATCGGCGACCGAGGTGCCATCTTCGGTAAAGTGCAAGGGCGCGTCGATATGCGTGCCGGTATGTTCGAAGATCGTGAGCTTCCAGAGCTGATAGCCGGAATCCGCGAATTTCACGGCCGGTTCATAAAGGATGCCGGGGTTGCCGTCGAAGGTGGGGAAGGCGCCATCATAGGCGTGGGTCAGATCGACCACCCGCCCCGCCGCCTGCGCCAGTGCCGGACGCGCCGCTGTCAGGCCAGAGGCGAGGGCCGCCGCCGTGGTGGCCGCCGCCCCGGTAAAGAGTGACCGGCGCGACAGCATGGATTGCTTGACCGACTCGATAAGGCAGGTGTCACACATTCTATCCTCCTGATTTTCCGAGATGTTCCGTGCCGCTTTGGCCGGTGTTGCGGACCCTGTCCCTTGGCCCGTGGATCAGCCTTTCACCCCGTCTGCCCCTGCGTCAAGCAAAGCTAGAGCGGCCCCATTACCCGGGCGTTGAAGCCATAGACGCGCCGCGCGCCGGAAAGCGGCACCAGCCGCACCTCGCGGCTTTGCCCCGGCTCGAAACGCACTGCCGTTCCGGCGGGAATGTCCAGCCGCAGGCCATGGGCGGCGGCGCGATCGAAGGACAGGCCGGGATTGGTTTCGGCAAAGTGGTAGTGGCTGCCCACCTGTATCGGGCGGTCGCCGGTATTGGCCACCATCAGGACCACGGCTTCGGCATCGGCGTTCAGAAGGATGTCGCCTTCGGCGGGAAAGATCTGTCCGGGGATCATCATCCGCCTCCTTCAGCCAAAGACCAGCGACAGACCGGCCAGCGCCACGCCCGCGCCGATCACCCGCACCACCCGGCGCGCGGCGGGCGCCTGCAGCGCCCAGCCGAGGGCAAGCCCTGCCAGATGCAGCCCCAGCGTCGCCAGCGCGAACCCTGCGGCATAGGCGGCAAAGCCGCTTTGCCCCGCCTCGGCCCCGTGCGCATGGCCGTGGAACAGGCCAAACGCCGCCACCCCGGCCGCCGCCACGGCCACAGGCACCCGCAGCAGCAGCGCCGCTGCCACGCCAAGAAGCACGACCGAGGCCATGATCATCGGCTCCACCCCCGGCAGGGGCAGGCCGGCAAAGCCCGCCGCCCCGCCCGCCAGCATCGCACCCACAAAGGCCAAAGGCAGCGCCCAGACCGCCCGCCCCCCCAGCATGGCCGCCCAAAGACCGACGGCCACCATCGCCAGCAGATGATCGGTCCCGCCAACAGGGTGGCCAAGACCAGCCGCAAAGCCAGAGGCATGGCCCCCCTCATGCGCGAACAGGGCGGACGGGGCGGCGATAGCCAGTGCGGCAAGGGCGGAAAGCAAAGGTGTGGATCGCATGATGGCCCTCTCAGCGGATGGGATGGTGGACGGTGACAAGCTTCGTGCCGTCGGGAAAGGTCGCCTCGACCTGCACGGAATGGATCATCTCGGGGATGCCTTCCATGCACTGGTCACGGGTGATGACATGTGCGCCCGCCTCCATCAGATCGGCGACGGAGCGGCCGTCGCGCGCGCCTTCCACGACGAAATCGGTGATGAGGGCGATGGCCTCGGGGTGGTTCAGCTTCACACCTCGCGCGAGGCGGCCGCGCGCCACCATGGCGGCAAGGCTGACCAGCAGCTTGTCCTTTTCGCGGGGGGTCAGGTTCATCCTGTCTTCTCCTGATATTGCCAGACGCGGGGCAGGACGGCGCCGCGCCGCAAGATGAATAGGGCACGCGCGATCTGGCGGCGCAGAGGCCAGCCATCCTGTGCCAGCGCCCGCAGCGTAAGCCGCCCGTCAAAGGCCGAGGCGGCGGCGCTGACCCCGGGTTCATCCAGCACCGGGCGCAGCGCGGGCAGCGCATCTTCCACACCCGGGGCCACCATCACGAGGCTGGCGAAGGCCCGTGCGCCCCCAAGAACGGCCACCCCGGCCGCCAGCGCGGCCGCGTCCAGATGCAGGGGTTCCACATGCAGCGGCCGGTCACCGCGCCAGATTTCCCGCCGGTCGCGAAAGCGCAGGCGCGTCACCGTCTCGCCCATCGCGGCCCGGCCCAGCACCACGGTTTCCAGCGCAAGGCAGCCCGCATCGGGGCCGAGGTCGATGCGCGTCGCGCGTTCAACGGCGGCGTCTTCGAACAGGATCGTCTCCTGCGGCAGCCAGTCGAGCCAGCCCCCTGCCCCCACCTGCAGCGCAACATCTACCCGCGCGATGCCGGCGCCGGCCCGATAGGCGCGTTCGGCGGTCTGGGTGGTGGCCGTGGCGCGCAGGCACGCATCGAGCGTGACCGCGTAGGACAGCCGATCCCCGCCCGTAAGCCCGCCCGAGGTGTTGAGAAAGACGATCTCGGGCAGCGCGCCGACGCGCGGCAGAATAGCCTTGGCCGATCCCGCCTGCCGCAGGTCAGCGAGCCTTGGCACCCCTGCGTCATTGCGCAGACGGACCGCGGCATCGCCGCGGCTGCGCTGGTGTCGTGGCAGGGGGGTCTGGTCTGTCATGCGCGCTCCTCGCGCCCATCCAAGGCGCGGGGGCGCGGTGGCGG
The DNA here is from genome assembly GCF_009908315.1 of Paragemmobacter ruber. Classification (GTDB taxonomy): domain Bacteria; phylum Pseudomonadota; class Alphaproteobacteria; order Rhodobacterales; family Rhodobacteraceae; genus Paragemmobacter; species Paragemmobacter ruber. Next base: position 732,413 of record NZ_JAAATW010000002.1, on the reverse strand, counting down.
CAATCGGGGCGCTGCAGCATGGCGACACGCCCGCCATGATCGCAGGATAATAGCCTAATTTTTAGGCAAATAGCCCAGAATACCATCACATCGCCAAGTCGCACCCCGTTGGGGTGCGCCCCTCAGCCCCGCAGGAAATCGGTCAGCACGGCCCGGGTGCCGCGCGCGCCCAGATCGTTAAGAAAGCCTGCGAAACAGGCGATAACCTGCGGATCGCGGCCCAAGGGGCCGTAGATATCGGCCATGCCCAGCCAGACCGCCGGATCGGCAGCGGCGGCGCGGGCCGTGGCCTGCAGCCTGTCCCAGTTCGGATCGTTTGGCGCGATCGTCACCCCGGCATCGGACACGCCCATGCAGTAGCGGCACCACAGCGCGCTCTCCAAGATCAGCCCGCGCGGCAGATGGCCCCGCGCCAGATTGTCGGCAATGGAGGGGATGATGAATTTCGGCTGCCGGTTGGAGCCGTCGAGGCAGAGGCGGCGTTCGGTATCGGCCACCTCTGGGTTGGCGAAACGGTCGCGGATCAGGTCGAAATAGGCGTGCAGATCGGTATCCGGCACGGGCGGGACGATGGGGATGATTTCTTCCCGTTCCACCTTGTCGAGGAAGCCCGCGATCAGCGGTTCTGCCATCGCCTCATGCACATATTCGATATCCATCAATCCGCCGGGATAGGCGATGATGGCATGGCCGCCGTTCAGGATGCGGATCTTCATCGCCTCAAAGGCGTGGACATGCGGGGTGAAGGTGACACCCACCTTTTCCAGCGGCGGGCGCCCTGCGGGGAAGTGATCCTCCAGCACCCATTGGCGGAAGGGTTCGCAGGTGACGGGGACCGGGTCATCAGCAAGGCCGAAACTGGCCGCGAGGCTGCGTTCGCGCGGGCCGGTGGCAGGGGTGATGCGGTCCACCATGCCGTTGGGGAAGGCGACGGTCGCCTCCACCCAGTCGGCCAGTGCAGGATCGGACAGGCGCGCAAGGCCCGCCACGGCGGCGCGGGTCACCGCGCCGTTGCCCGGCAGGTTGTCGCAGGACATGACGGTGAACGCAGGCAGACCGCCCGCACGACGGGCGCGCAGGGCCGCAAGGATCGCGCCGAAGGCCGTGGTCGGGTGATCGGGGCGGCGGGCATCTGCGACGATGTCGGGATGGGTCGGATCGAACTGCCCGGTGGCGGGATCGACGAAATATCCCCCTTCCGTCACGGTCAGCGACACGATACGGATCTCGGGCCGCGACATGGCCGCGATGAGGGGGGCGTTGTCGGGGGCGACGGGCAGGAAGTCGATCATAGCCCCGATCCGGCGCGCGCTCTTTCCGGCCGGATCCAGTTCGATCACGGTGGACAGGCAATCCTGCGCCAGAAGCGCATCGCGCATGGCCGCATCCTGTGGGCGCACGCCCGCGCCGATGATGGCCCAGTCCATGCCTTCGCCCCGCGCGAACAGATCGTCCAGATAGACGGCCATATGGGCGCGGTGGAAATTGCCAAGGCCGATATGCACGATGCCGGGGGTCAGGCGGCGGCGGTCATAGGCGGGTAGCGTGAAGGCGGTCATGCGGGGCCTCGGACAGTAAGGGCGAACCCGTGGGGCCAGGCTGCGGCCACAGGGTTAAGGCGTGTTTGATGCAGGGATCGCTCGGGCATGGTCAGGCCATCCAGTTGCCGCCATCGACGCCGAAGCACTGGGCGACGATGTAGCGGGCTTCAGGCGTGGCGAGGAAGATGGCCATCCCCGTCAGGTCGGCGGCGGTGCCCATGCGGCCAAAGGGGACGGCGGCGCCCACCTCGCGCTTCTTCTGGCCGGGGGCCTTGCCTTCGTATCTGGCGAAGAAGGCATCCACCCCGTCCCAATGTTCGCCATCCACCACGCCCGGCGCGATGGCGTTGATGTTGATGCCATGGGCGATGAGGTTCAGCCCCGCCGATTGCGTCAGGCTGATGACGGCGGCCTTGGTGGCGCAATAGACGGCCACGAGACCTTCGCCACGCCGCCCGGCCTGACTGGCCATGTTGATGATCGTGCCGCCCTGCCCCCGCGCGATCATGTGGCGCGCGGCGGCCTGCAGGCAGAACAGGGTGCCTGCGACATTCACCGCGAAAAGCCGGTCAAAATCGCTGCGCGCGATCTCGGCGATGGGGGCGGCGGAAAAGAGGGCGGCGTTGTTGATCAGGATGTCGATATGGCCAAGCTGCGTGATGGCCGCAGCAAAGCCGCTATCAATGCTATCCTGCTGCGTGACATCCATCTGCACCGCAACGGCCTGCGGGCCAAGGCTGGCTGCAGCCTGCGACACGGCGCTATCATTGATATCGGCCAGCGCGACGCGCGCGCCTTCGGCGATATAGGCGCGCGCAAACGCAAGCCCGATGCCGCGGGCGGCACCGGTGATGAGCGCGGTTTTTCCCTGCAATCTCATGCCATTGCCTTTCCGTCGGCGTCGAAGCGGTGGATCTTGCCCGCCTGCGGGGCAAGCGCGATGCGGTCGCCATGGCGCAGCGCCACCTCGCCGCCCGCGCGCACCGTCAGTGCCTCGCCACTGTCGAGCGTGACCTTGAGGAAGGTATCCGATCCCAGATGTTCGGTCAGCCCGACCACACCCCGCCATGGCCCGCTATCGGTGATATCAAGGTGTTCCGGCCGCACCCCGATCGTGGTGGCCCCCTGCGCCTGCGCCGCCGCGCCTGCGATCAGGTTCATCTTCGGGCTGCCGATGAAGCCTGCAACAAACAGGTTCGCGGGACGGTGGTAAAGCTCCAGCGGCGAGCCCACCTGTTCGATATTGCCCGCATTCAGCACGACGATCTTGTCGGCCATGGTCATGGCTTCGACCTGATCATGGGTTACATAGATCATCGTGGTCTTCAGCGACTGATGCAGTTCGGTGATTTCCTGCCGCATCGTCACGCGCAGCGCGGCGTCGAGGTTCGAGAGCGGTTCATCAAAGAGGAAGGCCGCCGGTTCGCGCACGATGGCCCGGCCGATCGCCACGCGCTGGCGCTGGCCGCCCGACAACTGACCCGGGCGACGGTCGAGGTAATTGGTCAGGTTCAGGATGCGTGCGGCGTTCTGGACCTTCTTCTCCTGCTCGTCCTCGGGCAGGCCCGCCATTTTCAGCGGGAAGGCGATGTTCTTGCGCACGGTCATATGGGGATAGAGCGCATAGCTTTGGAACACCATCGCCAGCCCGCGCTTGGCGGGCGGCAGATAGGTGGCATCTGTGCCGTCGATGTCGATCTGGCCCGAGGTCACATCCTCCAGCCCCGCGATCAGGCGCAGGAGCGTGGACTTGCCACAGCCCGAGGGGCCGACAAAGACCACGAATTCCCCGTCTTCGATGGACAGGTTGATATCGGGGATGACAGCGACATCGCCGAAGGATTTGTTGACGTGTTTCAGGGTTATCTTGCCCATGGGAACCTCACTTCACCGCGCCGAAGGTCAGGCCACGGACGAGTTGTTTCTGGCTGAACCAGCCAAGGATCAGGATCGGCGCGATGGCCAAGGTGCTGGCGGCGCTGAGTTTTGCGTAGAAAAGCCCTTGCGGGGCAGAAAAGCTTGCGATGAAGGCCGACAGGGGGGCGGCCTTGGTCGTGGTCAGGACGATGGTCCAGAACGCCTCGTTCCACGCCAGAATGACGTTCAGAAGCAGGGTCGAGGCGATGCCGGGCAGCGCGATGGGGGTGAGGACGTAAAGGATTTCCTTGGGCAGGCTGGCCCCGTCCATGCGCGCGGCCTCTAGGATCTCGCCGGGGATTTCCTTGAAATAGGTGTAAAGCATCCAGACGATGATCGGCAGGTTCATCAGCATCAGCGCCAGCACAAGGCCGATGCGCGTGTCGATCAGGCCAAGCCGCAGGAACAGAAGGTAAAGCGGGATCATCACCGCCACGGCGGGCATCATCTTGGTGGACAGCATCCACATGAGCAGGTCCTTGGTCCGCCTGCCGGGGACAAAGGCCATGGCCCAGGCGGCGGGGATCGCGATGGCAAGACCCAGAAGCGTGGAGCCGAGCGAGATCACGACCGAATTCCAGAAAAAGCGCGGGTAATCAGAGCGCGACCAGACCTCGACATAGTTCTCGACCGTCCAATCCGCGCTGAACAGTTCGGGCGGCGAGGCGACGGCAGAGGCTTCGGTCTTGAAGCTGGTCAGGATCATCCACAGGACCGGGAAGAAGATGATCAGCGCGACCGACCATGCGGCGATGGTGGTGAACATGCGGCGGCGGGGAGAGACGGCGCGGGCCATGGGGATACCTTATGCGTCGAGATGGCGGCCAATGCCGCGCATCAGGAAATAGGCCACGATATTGGCGAGGATGACGGCGATGATCCCCCCGGCAGCGGCGCGGCCGATATCCTTGGCGGCGATGGCCTGCTTGAAGATCATGTAGGGCAGCGTGGTGGAGGCCGATCCGGGGCCGCCTTGGGTGGTGGTGAAGATCTCGCCGAAGATGCCCAGGAGGAAGATGGTCTGGATCAGGATGACCACGGTGATGGCGCGGGTCATATGCGGCAGGATGATATGGCGCAGGCGGTTGAAGGCGGAGGCGCCGTCCATCTCGGCCGCCTCAAGCTGTTCTGAGGACAGCGATTGCAGCGAGGTGAGCAGGATCAGCGTGGCGAAGGGCAGCCATTCCCAGGACACGATGCCGATGACCGACAGCATGGGGTGATTTTCAAGGAAAAGAATGGGTTGCGCGCCGAAGCCGCGTGCCAGCGCCGCGAAAAGCCCGTTCTGGGGGTGCATGAACAGGTTTTCCCAGATCGAGGCGGCGACAGGCGGCATCACGAAAAAGGGCGCGATCACGAGGATGCGCAGCAGCCCCTGCCCTTTCACCGGCTGGTCGATCAGAAGCGCGATCAGGATGCCAAGGACGACCGTCACGACCAGCACGCCCCCGACGAGCGCCAGCGTGTTCCACAGTGCCAGCCAGAATTCGGGCGAGTTGAAGAACCACAGATAATTGTTGAACCCCACCCAGCCGGTCCGGTCCGGCGACAACAGGCGGTAGAGGCGGAAGGAGTAGTACAGCGTCATGGCCAGCGGCACGGCCATCCAGATGAACAGCAGGACGACCGAAGGGGCCACCATGATGCGCGCGGCGAGACGGCTGGAATGTGTGGACATGGAATGCGCCTTTGGGACTACGTCGCGAACAGGGCGCCTTGCGGGCGGCGCCGTCGGATCGGGGCCGTTCCGCGGCAAAGGGCGCGGGCGGGCAAGGCACTGCCCGCGCCCAAGCGGCGCAGGCAGGCCAGGTTTGCGGGGCCGGTGGGAGGCCGGCCCCGCCCGTGACGGTTACTGGATGTAGCCTGCGGCCTTCATCTCATCGGCCACGGCGGTCTGGGCCTCTGCCAGCGCCTCATCCGCGGTCTTCTGCCCGGCCAGCGCGGCCGAGAAGATCTCGCCCACAGTGGTGCCGAGCCCCTGGAATTCCGGGATCGCCACGAACTGCACGCCGACGTAAGGAACGGGCTTCACCGTCGGGTTGGTCGGATCGGCCGCGTTGATGCTGTCCAGCGTCATCTTGGCGAAGGGAACCTTCTGGTATTCCGGGTTTTCATAGAGCGAGGTGCGGGTGCCCGGGGGAACGTTGGCCCAGCCTTCCTTGGAGGCGACGAGTTCCAGATAGCCCTTGCTGGTCGCCCAGTTGATGAAGGTCTTGGCCGCATCCGGCGCATCGGACGAGGACGGGATCGCCAGCGACCACGCCCAGAGCCAGTTGCCCCGCTTGCCAAGGCCGTTATCGGGGGCGAGCGCGAAGCCCACCTTGTCGGCCACCGTGCTGTCCTTGCCGGTCACGAAGGACGCGGCCACCGTAGCGTCGATCCACATGCCGCATTTGCCCTGATTGAACAGGGTCAGGTTTTCGTTGAACCCGTTGTTCGACGCGCCCGGAGGACCGTAGTTGTTCATCAGGTTCAGATAGAAATCGAGCGTGGCCTTCCATTCTGGCTGGTCGAACTGGGGGTTCCAGTTCTCATCAAACCAGCGGGCGCCGAAGGAGTTGGACATTGCGGTCAGGAAGGCCATGTTTTCGCCCCAGCCGGCCTTGCCGCGCAGGCAGACGCCGTAGATGCCGGCATCCTTGTTCGTCATGGCGGCGGCGGCCTTTTCGATATCGGCCCAGGTCGGCGCCTCGGGCATGGTGAGGCCTGCGGCTTCCATCAGGTCGGTGCGGTACATGACCATGGAGGATTCGCCGTAAAACGGCGCGGCATAGAGGTTGCCATCCACCGTCAGGCCGCCCCGGATGGCGGGCAGCAGATCATCCACGTCGTATTCGGCGGGCAGGTCGTTCAGCGAGGTGAGCCAGCCCTGCTTGCCCCAGATCGGAACCTCATAGGTGCCGATGGTGAGCACGTCGTACTGCCCGCCGCCGGTGGCGATGTCGGTTGTAACATTCTGACGCAGAACGTTTTCTTCCAGTGTTACCCATTCAACGGTGATATCGGGATGCTTGGCGTTGAAGTCATCCATCAGGCCCTGCATGCGGATCATGTCGCCGTTGTTCACGGTGGCCACGGTGATGGTGGTTTCGGCCATCGCGGCACCCGCAAGAGTGAGCGAAACCGTCGCGCCCAAAAGCGCGCGATGCGAGATTTTCATTGGTATCCTCCCATAGAAGCGACTGAGCATTTAATCGCTTAATGAGCAATTACCCACATCACTGGCCGCGACGTCAAGTCTGATCTTGGCAAAACATGCGGCGCGGATGCGAAAATCGCGCCCGAAAAACGGGCGATATGGCAACTGTCAGCCTGACAGCGGCGGGTTGCGGTGGGGTTAACGGGGCGATCCCACGGGTGCTGCGGCGCGGCGTCAGCGCTGGGCGAGGATGGCGCGGGCGGTTGATTCGTCGGTCACGATGCCGTTCAGGATCCCCGCCCCCAGCGCGGCGCGGATGGCCGCCACCTTGGAAGGGCCGGCCGCCACGCCGATGGCGGGGCGGGCCATGCGCGGCAGGATCGGCACGCCGCCGTTGCGGGTGCTGCCGGGGGTTTCCAGATAGGCGCCGCTGGCATCATAGACCCAGCCCGCCACCTCGCCCACCGCGCCGCGGGCCTGCAGGGCCGACAATTCGGCCCGAGTGATGAAGCCATCGGCGAGAAGCGGCGCATCATCGCCCATCTGGCCCACGCCGACGAAGATCACATCGGCCCGGGCGGCAAGATCGCGGACACGGGCAATGGGGGCGAGCGCGGTGAAAGCGGCAAACTCTTCCAGCGTCGAGGAAATCACCGGCATGGGCATGGGATAGTGCGGGGCGCGGACCTTGTCGGCGATGCGCATGATGACATCGAAGAAAGAGGCCGAGCCGTCGGGGGCGATGTTGCCGATCATCGACACGAGGCTGTGCTGGGGCGCGTCCATCGTCGTCATCGCATCCACCATACCCCGCAAGGCCCGGCCCGTGCCGAGCGCGATCACCAGCGGATCGGGCATGGCGAGGAAGCGTTCCAGCTCTTGCGCGGCGGCGGGCGCGATGGCCCGGACGGCATCCGCGCCCGGCCCGAGGCCCGGCGAGACACGCGCGCGGATCAGACCGAAACGGTCGCTAAGGGCTTGTTCCAGTTCAAGACAGGCGGCGATCGGGTGTTCGATGCGGACATGGATCAACCCTTCGGCCATGGCCCGGCTGACGAGGCGTTGGGCGCGCTGGCGGCTGACGCCCAGTTCGCGGGCGATCTGGTCCTGCGTCAGGCCCGCGACGTAGTAAAGCCAGCCCGCGCGGGCGGCATCATCGGATTGGCTGGGCTCTGTGTCGTGCAGGGTCATGGTGTCACTTGTTCCTTGAACAGGCCCGGATGGGCGGCGCGCAAGGCGGGAAAGCTGTCGAAACTCGCCTCAGGAATGGCATCGTCAGGCGGGGTGAGGTCAAGCCCTTTCAGATGGCTGCCCCCGGTGAAGCGCCAGACGCGCATACCTGCGGCAAGGCCGGCGCGGATGCCATTCTGGCTGTCTTCCAGCACGATGCAGGCTTGCGGATCGGCCCCCATCCGCGCGGCGGCATGAAGGAAGAGATCTGGCGCGGGCTTGCCGCGCGCCACCTCGGACGCGGTGAAGGCGCGGCCGTCGAACAGGGCGGAAAGTCCCGTGATTTCAAGGGATTTTCGCATCCGCTCTGGGCTGGAGGAGGTGGCGAGGCAATAGGGGATGCGCAGGTCGCGGATGGTGTCGACCACGCCGGGCATGACCTTCAGGTCACGCTCGAAGGCGGCGAGGAGGCGGGCGCGATAATCGGCCTCGAACCGGTCGGGCAGCTGCACGCCCCAGCGTTCGCGCACCTCTTTCAGCACGACCGGGTAGGAGCGGCCCAGGAAATGGCGGCTGACAAAGGCCATGTCCATGTCCACCCCATATCCCCGCAGCTCGGCGATCAGTTGGCGGGCGGAGATGACTTCGCTGTCGATCAGGACGCCGTCACAATCGAAGATGAAGAGCGCAGGGGTCATGGCGGGCGGAGAGTGGGGCGCGGAGGGCGGGCTGTCAACCGGCGGATGGGGCGGCGGCAGGATGGCAGGATCGGGGCGCAAGGGATTGCGGGCGCAGGATTAATTCGGATCATTGTGCAACAGCGGGGAGGCAGGAAGGCATGCAGCGCGATATGCAGACGGGCGTGCATACGGGCGGTGGGGTCAGGGCGCGTTAACCATCGCGGCACGGCCTGAGTCGCGGGGGCGATAAGGCCAGCGCGACCGCGCCTTAAGTCCAGATGCGGGGGCGGAACTTGACGCAAGTTCCGGCGCGATTTCTGCGTCAGAAATCGCCTACCGGGCGGCGAGGAGCGCCTCGATCTCGGCCCGTGATGGCATCGCCGGGGCGGTGCCGGGGCGGGTGACGGAGATGCCGGCGGTGGCGCAGCCGAAGCGCACCGCATCCACCACGTCGCGCCCTTCGGTCAGCGCCACGGCAAAGCCGCCATTGAAGGCATCCCCTGCCCCGGTCGTATCCACCACCTTGCCCGCGCTGATGACCGGCACATGGACAGACCGCGTCCGATCGCGGTAGAGCGCGCCGCGTTCGCCCAGCGTGATCAGGCAGGCCCCCACCCCGCGGGCAAGGAGCGCATCCGCCGCCGCCTCGGCCTCGGGCAGGGTTGTGACGGGCAGGCCTGTCAGGCTTTCGGTTTCCGACTCGTTGGGGGTGATGAAATCGCACAGGGCGAGCAGGTCATCCTCCAGCGGCGCGGCGGGCGCGGGGTTCAGGATCGTGCGCACGCCCGCCGCGCGGGCGATTTCCAGCGCGCGGCGGGCGGCGGGGATCGGCTGTTCCAGCTGGGTGATAAACACCTTGGCGCCTTCGATCAGGGCGCGGTTCGCCTCGACATCGTCAACGGAGATGCACCCTGCGGCGCCGGCGGCCACGATGATCGCGTTGTTGCCGGTGGCGTTTTCCAGAAAGATATAGGCCGCACCCGTGTAGCTTTCGGGGTCTTCGGTGATGGCGGACTTCACGCCCGCCTTGGCCCATGTGCTGCGCGCGATGTCGGCAAAGGCATCCTTGCCCAGACGGCTGATGATCGTCACATCCCCCCCGGCCATGGCGGCCGCGACGGATTGGTTCGATCCCTTCCCCCCCGGCCCCAGCGCGAAGGAGGTGCCCAGGATGGTTTCCCCCATCTTCGGCTGCCGGTCGGCGCGATAGGCGGTGTCGGCCACGAAGATGCCGAGGATGACGATGTCGGACATGGGAAGAACCTATCGGATCAGGTGGGGGGATCAGGCTTCGGGCGGGATCACGCCCTTGCGGAACATGAAGCAGCCGTAGAAGCGGCGTTCGCCCGTCTGGATCACGGCATAGGACTGGCGCGCCATGTCGTAGAAGGCGAAGCGTTCGATGCCGATCATCGGGCGGGGGCGACCCTCGGCCCGGTCGATTTCGGCCTGCACCTCGGCCTGCACGGGCGGGATTTCGGCGGGGTTGCCCACCACCTCCATCCGGCCTGCGAAATCATCGACGAAGGTGTCGAGCGGCAGGACGGAGAGGATGGCCTGCACGGCCTGCGCCGCGGTGAGGTTTTCCATCCGCAAAAGCTCGCCCGTGACCGTGGCGCGGGCGACGGAATCGGAGGGGAAGTTGGTGTCGGCGACGATCAGCACGTCACCATGCCCCATCGCGCGCAAGACGCGCAGCACATCGGCGTTGAGCCGGTTGTCTATTCCCTTGAGCATGCGATCCTCCCTCGGCGGTGTGGCGCCGGATGTTGCGAAAGCTGCCGCGCCCGGGCGGCAGGGTCAAGCGGCCCCGCGCGGCAAGACAGGACAGGCGGGGTCAGAAGCGGGTGCCGGTCGCCTTGTCGAAGATATGGACCTGCGCGGGATCGGTGGGGGCCAGCGTGATGGCATCGCCCGGGCGGTGGGCGACGCGGTCACGGAAGACGGCGACGAGTTCGCGCCCTTCGATCCGCACGACGACATGGGTTTCCGAACCGGTGGGTTCCACCACGGCGACCGTGCCCCTGATGCCCGCCGCCGTTGCCCCAAGGTTTTCGGGGCGGATGCCATAGATCACCTCGCGCCCGTCCGCGACCTTGAGGCCGGGGGGCAACGGCAGCGTCGCGCCGCCCGCCTGCACCGCGCCGCCCTGCACCACGCCTGCGATCATGTTCATCGACGGCGAGCCGATGAAGGAGGCCACAAACGTGTTGGCGGGGCGGTCATAGAGTTCCAGCGGCGCGCCGATCTGTTCGATGCGCCCGCCCTGCATCACGACGATCTTGTCGGCCATGGTCATGGCTTCGATCTGGTCATGGGTCACATAGACGGTGGTGGTCTTCAGGCGCTGGTGAAGCTCGCGGATTTCGGTCCGCATCTGGACGCGCAGTTTCGCATCGAGGTTCGACAGCGGTTCGTCGAAGAGAAAGACCTGCGGGTCACGCACGATGGCCCGACCCATGGCCACGCGCTGGCGCTGGCCGCCCGACAGCGCGCGGGGATAGCGGTCGAGATAGGGGGTGAGACCCAGCACCTCGGCAGCGCGCTTCACGCGGGTGTCGATTTCGGCCTTGTCCATCCCGCGCATCTTGAGCGCAAAGCCCATATTGGCGGCCACCGTCTTGTGCGGGTAGAGCGCGTAGTTCTGGAACACCATCGCGATGTCGCGTTCGGACGGGGGCAGGTTGTTCACCCGACGCTCGCCGATGCGGATATCGCCGGATGTCACCTCTTCCAGCCCCGCGATCATGCGCAGGAGCGTGGACTTGCCGCAGCCCGAGGGGCCGACGAGCACGACGAATTCGCCATCCGCGATGTCGATGTCCAGGCCGTGGACAACCTGCAGGGCACCGTAATTCTTTTTCAGAGCGCGGATCGTGACTTCGGCCATGCACCCCTCCCCGGGCATTTCCCCTGTGGTAGCGGGTGCGGCGGGGCCTGTCCACGCACTAATCATACTAACATGTTAGAATCTTGACAGGGGGCCTGCCCCGCGCCAAGGTTCGGCGCAGGGAATGCTGCCGCACGGGGTTGGGAGGCCCCGCTTCCACAAGATCAAAGGCTGCGACGGGCGGCCGCTGTGGTGTTCCGGACGTCAATGAAAGCACAAGGGTCGGGGCCGGATGGCCACCGGCCCATTCTCAGGGAGGAGAAAGACGTGAAAGTTGGAGCCTATGAGATCATTCAGGCGCGGATGAGCCGCCGCCGCCTGTTGCAGGGGGCGACGGCGCTGACGGCCGTGGCGGCGATGGGGCCGCTGGGCGGGGTGCGCGCGGCCTCGGCGCAGGAAAACCTGCGGGCCGAGATCCTGAAGATCCCCGGCGTGGGGATGGGGTCCCCGACCGATGCCGATTGGCAGAAGGTGGGTGAGTTGTGCCTTGGCGCGACCAAGGCCAACGTGGCCGAGGGCGAGTTCGCGGGCGTGGAGCTGACCTTCCTTGGCCTGAACAACCAGAACCTGCACAACTTCCTCTTCCGTGGCTTCCTCAAGCCGTGGGAGGCCTACACGGGGGCCAAGATCAACTGGATCGACCTGGCGCAGGCCGATTACAACGCGCGTCTGCAGCAGTCGATCGCGACCGGGACGGTGGATTTCGACATCATCGAGATGGGCGCCCCGTTTGAAGGCGATACGGCGGGCCGGGGCCTTCTGGACGAGATGCCCGACTGGGTGAAGACGCAGATCGAGGCGGATGATCTGGTGGGCTATCTGCAACCGCCGGTGGGGACGTGGGATGGCAAGTCCTACCGCATCACCATCGACGGCGACTGCCACACCTTCGCCTATCGCACCGATTACTTCGGCGAGGGCGCGATCGGCGGGGCTGCGGTGCCCACCACATGGCAGGATGTGAACGCGGCCACCAAGGCCGTGATCGGGCAGACCGACCCGCTAACCGGGCAGCCCGCGCATGGCTATCTGGACCCGCTGAAGGGCTGGGGCGGCTTTGGCTTCTACTTCATCGCCAACCGGGCCGCGGCCTATGTGAAGCATCCCGATGACCGGGCCTGGCTGTTTGACGCCGATACGATGAAGCCGCGCGTGAACAACCCGGGCTGGGTGCAGGCCATCCAGGATGTGATGGACCTGATCGCCACGGAAGGCGCCTATCCGGCCGACCAGATCAACGCCGATCCCGGCACCACCGGGTTCTCGCAGTTCCTTGCCGGGACGGGTTCGATGCTGATGTGGTGGGGCGATATCGGATCGTCGGCGCGCACCTCGGACACCTCGGTTGTGGGCGATGTGGTGGGCTTTGGCATCAACCCCGGATCGACGCGGCGTTACAACGCGGCGGCGGGCGCATGGGAAGAGACCGCGAACGAAGCGCCCGTGATGGCCTATATCGGCTGGGGCATCTATGTCACCAGCCGCGTGTCGGGCGACGAGAAGAAGCGCAAGGCGGCCTGGTCGGCGGCGGCCCATCTGGGCGGCAAGGACCTGTCGCTGTGGACGGCGGCCTATCCGTCGGGCTTCCAGCCCTATCGCAACTCGCACTTCCAGTATGAGGAGTGGGAAGCGGCGGGCTATGACCGGGCCTATATCGAGGATTATCTGGGATCGAACCTCGACAGCTACAACCACCCCAACGCCGCCATCGAACCGCGGATCCCCGGCATCTTCCAGTATTACTCGGTGGCCGAGGACGAGTTGGCCAAGGGCTTTGCCGGGCAATACGCATCGGCGCAGGAGACGGCGGATGCGATTGCGGCGGCCTGGGAGAAGATCACCGACCAGATCGGCCGCGACAGCCAGATCGCGCTGTACAAGGCGAGCTTGGGGATGTGATCCATCGGGGCGCGGTTCGCCGCGCCCCGCTCTTTTGCACAGGGTGTGCGGTCCCCGCGCACCCTTATTTTGCCAAGGACCGGGCCAAGGTGAGCAGCGAAGGCGATCTTCTTCATGTCGTGACGAACGACAACATCTCGGACGGGCGCAAGCGGTTCGGCCGGGCGATCATCTGGGGGACGGCCGCGCTGACGGCCCTGGTGGGCGGGTTGCAGTTCCTGCAGGCCACCGGGCAGGCGGAGTTCGGCTTCACCAATTGGCGGCCCACGCTTTACGCCTTTTGCACCTGGGCGGTGGCCCTGTGCTGGGGGCAGGTGCTGATCAATGGCGAGCATGGCAAGCGCACGCTGTTCGTGCTGCCGGCGGCCATTTTCGTGGCGGCGCTGACGATCTTTCCGCTGCTCTTCGGCCTGATCATCGCCTTCAGCGACTGGAACCTTTCCTCGCCCACGGGGCGGCAGTTCAACGGGTTGGACAATATCCGCCAGATGTGGACCGATCCGTTCTTCTGGAACGCGTTGTGGAACATGGTCCTCTATTCGCTGGCGATCCTTGTGGAATATGCCATCGCCTTCGGCCTTGCGCTGCTTTTGAACGCACAGATCCGGGCGCGGAAGTTCTTTCGCGTGGCCTTCCTTCTGCCGCTGATGCTGTCGCCGGTCGCGGTGTCGTGGATGATCGGCAAGTCGATGCTGGAGGCGCGATATGGCCCGCTGGCGCGGCTGGCACGGTTCTTCGGGGTGGAGAACCCGTCCTTCTTCGGCAGCCCCGAGATCGCGCGGGCCACGATCATGATCATGGATGCCTGGACCTATATCCCCTTCATGATGATCATGATCCTTGCAGGCCTGCAGGCCATCCCCAAGGAGCTGAACGAGGCCGCGAAGGTGGATGGCGCGAATGGCTGGCGGAACTTCTGGGAGGTGACCTTCCCGCTGATGCTGCCCGTGTCGATCACGGCGATCCTCATTCGCATCATCTTCAAGCTGAAGCTGGCCGACATCGTGATCAACGTCACCTCGGGCGGGCCGGGGGGCGCGACGGATACGGTGACAAGCTTCATCTTCCGCGAGTATCGTGAGCGGTCGAATGTGGGCTATGGCACGCTTCTGGCCTTTGTCTACCTCGTCATCATCGTGATCGCGATGACCTTCCTGATGAAACTTGCCGACCGCTGGATGAGGCCCCGGACATGACCGCCAATCCGCAGATTTTCCGGGATTCCGAAGCCGATCGGGGCCACCGCGCCAAATGGTGGACAAGCCGGATCGCGATTTATGGCGTGTTGATCCTGTGGACGGTGATCTGCCTGTTCCCGATCTATTGGACGATCACCACCAGCTTCAAGATGGCGCCCAACGTGATGAAGGGGAACATGATCCCTTGGGTGGATTATCAGCCCGCATGGCTGGGCTGGCGGTCGCTGGGCCTGTCACCCGACACGATCGGGGCTGAAAGCACGGTGCGGGCCGAATTCATGAAGCGCTTCATGAATTCGGCGGTGATCTCGGTCACCTCATCCGCGCTGGCGGTGGCCTTGGGCAGTCTTGCGGCCTATGGCCTGTCGCGGTTCAACTATCGCTTCGGCTATATGCGGAATTCCGACATCAGCTTCTTTTTCCTGAGCCAGCTGATCCTGCCGCCGGTGGTGCTGGCCCTGCCCTTCCTGGTGCTCTACCGGGAACTGGCGCTTCTGGACACGCGGGTGGGTCTGATCCTGCTCTATACCCTGTCGGTGCTGCCGATCGTGATCTGGATCATGCGCGACCAGTTCGGAAGCATCCCCACGGAACTGGAGGAGGCAGCGCTGGTGGACGGGCTGTCGATCTGGGGGGCGTTCGCGACGATCATCCTGCCCATCGCCCTGCCGGGGATGGTGGCGGCCTTCATCCTGTCGCTGGTCCTGACCTGGAACGAGTATTTCTTCGCGGCGCTGCTCACCTCCACCTATGCCAATACCTTGCCCGTGATGGTGGCAAGCCAGACAGGAAGCCAGGGGATTTCATGGTGGTCGATGGCGGCCCTGTCCTTTGCGGCGATCCTGCCCCTGATCGTGATCGGGGTGGTGCTAGAGCGCTATATCATCAAGGGCATGGCAGCCGGGGCGGTGAAGTGACCCGGGACGGGGCTACGATTTTCCTGCGAAGAATCCGCCCCGCGCGGCCTGATTTTTCGCAGGAAAATCGTGGGCCGCGGGGGGTGCGTCGATGCTGAAGGGGATCGACCAGCGGCTTTCGGCCGAGATCGTGCATGTGCTGATGCTCATGGGGCATGGCGACGATCTGGTGATCTGCGATGTGAACCACCCGGCCGCGGCCATTGCGGCCGAGACGACGCATGGGCGGCTCGTGGACATGGCCGGGTGCGATCTCCCCACGGCGGCGCGGGCGATCCTGACGCTGATGCCGCTTGACACCTTCGTGCCGGCGCCCGTGACCCGGATGCAGGTGGTGGGAGACCCCGCTGCAACGATGCCGGTCTTTGCGCGGATGCAGGCGGTGATTGATGCAGCCGAAGGGCGGCGCGTGGAGATGCAGGCGCTGGAGCGGTTCGCCTTCTACGCGGCGGCGAAGCAGGCCTTTGCCATCATCCGCACAGCCGATAGCGGGCCTTATGGCTGTTTCATCCTGAAGAAGGGCGTGGTGAACCTGCCGGAACTGTAGGATGGGCAGGTCTGCCCATCCTACGCGGGCGGCTCCTGACAGCGGCGCGGATGCGAAAGCGCGAGGACGCCCTGAGCCTCTCCGCCTCCGTGGCGGCGCTGCGGACGGCGGACAGGCGGCTGGCATGATGTCCGATCAGCCCGAGCGGCGGGACTGCGGGCCGGTTGTCGGCCATGGGGCATCAGGCCTGATCCGCGTGATGCCCCCCTTTCATTTCCCCCTGTCGGTGCCGAGGTCATGGGCGATATCCCGCGTCTGGGCATAAAGCCGCTTGAACAGCGGATACTGCCGCGCATAGGCGGGCACAGCCTCGGGCCGCACCGTGCGGGCCACGGGGTTCCATTCCACGATCTGATCCGGCAGGGCCTTGCCCACTGCGGTGGCGGCGAGGAAGGCATCGCCATAACTTGCCCCCACTGTCTTTTCGCAGAGGATCTGCCCGACGCCCGCGATATCGGATGTGGCCTGCATCCAGACCGCATTCTTCGTTCCCCCGCCGACGGCGAGGATGCGGCGGGGCATCGCATCAAGGTCGCGATAGGTTTCCAGCACATGCGCGGTGCCTGAGGCGATGCCCTCCAGCACCGCGCGGAACATGTCGCCGCGCGTATGGGTCAGGTCGAGGCCGAAGAAGGCCCCCTTGGCCTGTGGATCATGGATAGGCGTGCGTTCGCCGCTGAAGTAGGGCAGGCAGAGCAGGCCCTTGGCGCCCTTCGGGCTGGCCGCTGCCTCGGCGGCGAGGTCGCCAAAGCGCGCATCTCGGGCGAACTGGTCGCGGAACCAATGCGTCAGCGTGCCCGAGGTGGCCAACCCCGCCATGGAGGCATGCATTCCGGGCCAGAGCCAGGGCGCATACCACAGGCGTTGGTCGCGCACCGGATCGGACGTGACCTGGATGATGAAGATTGTGGAGCCATACATCATCATCATCTCGCCCGGACGCTGCACGCCCACGCTGACCGCCTCGGCCGCCGCGTCGATCGTGCCGCAGGTGACGGGGGTGCCGGTGGCAAGGCCCGTCTCGGCGGCGGCTTCTGCCGTGACATGGCCCGCGACATCGGTGGACCACATCAGCCGCGGGAGTTTCTCCAGAGGCAGGATGTCAGGGGCCAAGGCATCCGTCCAATCCAGCGCGTTCACATCGTAGAGGGGCGAGAAGTTGGCCGCCGTGTAATGGTCGATCACATGGGTGCCCGTGAGCTTCCACGTGATGTAGGAAGTGGAGGTCAGGACCTTCGCAGTGCGGGCGTAAAGATCGGGATGGGTGTTCTTGAGCCAGAGGATCTTTGGCCCCACCGATTGCGAGGTCAGCGCATTGCCGCAGGTGGCCATGATGCGCTCCGCGCCGATGCTGGCGTTCAGATGGTCGATCTCCGCCGCCGCCCGGGTGTCCACGCCATAAAGGACACCGTTCATCAGGGGCGCGCCCGTCGCATCGACGGGCAGCATGCAGGGGCCGATGGCCGAGGCGGCGACACAGGCGATATCCTTGGGGTCGATCCCCGATTCGGCCAGCAGCGCGCGGGTGATATGGACGAAATCGCCCCACCAATCCTCCTCCGCGCGATGTTCGGCCCAGCCGGGGCGCGGCACCAGCATCTTGTGGGGCCGCGTGGCGGTGGCGACGATGCGGCCCGTGCCGTCCACCAGAACGCCCTTGGATTCAAAGGTGCCGATGTCGATGCCGAGCGTATGGGTCATGGGGTCACCGGATCAGGTTGAAGCCGGGGGTGATGCGGGCGATGGCAGATTGCAACAACGCGACCATCTGCGCCACATCGGCGGGGTCCACCACCTCCAGCGCGGAATGGGTATAGCGCATGGGGAAACCCACATCGAGACAGGCCACCCCCTCCTCGCCCATGAACTGGATATAGCTGAGGTCCGTCAGCGCCCCGGTATGGGCCGAGCGTTGCAGCGGCAGGCCCTCGGCCTGTGCCGCCTCCTCCATCAGCGCGACCAGGGCCGGATGCGGGATCACCCCGTTCAGCGTGCCGCGCCCGTGGAAGGAATAGAGGCTGATGCCGGGGCCTCCGCCCAAGGTCACTTCGCCACGAGACTGCATGTCCGGCGTGTCGCAGGCCAGAAGAAGGTCGATCTGGAAGGCGATGTCGGGCTTCGCCGCCGCCGCGGCGGGCAGGACGCCGCGCAGGTTGTATTCCTCCTGCACCGACCAGACGAGGTGGACCGTCGGCCCGCTGCGCCGATCTTTCAGCCGCGCGGCCAGATCCACCAGCGCGGCGCAGCCGGCGCGGTCATCGGCGCTGGTCCCGGCAAGGCGGCCATTGGCAAGGTCCATCACATGGGGGCGATAGACCACCGGATCGCCGATGCGCAGGCCTGCCGCCTCGGCCTCGGCCTTGGAGGTGAAGCCGGCATCGACGTAAAGCTCGGCATAGGGCAGCACGCGGTATTTCTCTTCAGGCGTGGTGGCGTGGTGGCTCTTGTTCGCAATCACGCCGGGCACATCGCCCACCCGGGTGCAGATCACCACCGCCTGCGCCGCCAGCGCCCGTTCCGGCACGCCGCCCAGCCGTTCCAGCCGGATCAGCCCGCTGGCCTCGATCTTCCGCAGGATGAAACCCAGCTGGTCCATATGGGTGAAGACCAGAACCGCAGGCGCGGCGGGATCGCCCTCCAGCGTGGCGGACAGATTGCCCAGCCGATCGGTCCGATGCGCGATGCCCAGCGCATCGAGATCGGCCTTGATGCGGGCGCGGATGCGGTCCTCATGCCCGGCCAGACCGGGGATCAGCATGTAGTCGCGGATCAGGTCGCGCAGTGTCATTCCAACCCCCTGCCCCCTTCATCTTGGCCAAAATACCCACAGGGGGTGAATGGGCCGCATGGCCCAGAGGGGGCGCGTGCGCCCCCTGACCGCGGAGGAGGCGCGCAGGCGCCGACGACAGGAAAGGCTTGCGCGCCAGCGCTCCGCTTCGGTGGCGTCGGATGCGGGCGCATCAATAGCCCCTCGCGGCGCGGGCGCGGTCCATGAAATCCTTGGCGCGGTCGGGGTCCACGGCGGCCCAGGTGTCGCCGTCATATTTCAGGGCAGACCCCACGATGCAGCCATCGGCCACGCGCAGCACATCGGCGATGGTGGCGTGTTTCACGCCCGTGTTGGCCAGCACGGGCGTCTTGGGCAGCACGCGCTTGACTGCCTCGAGATCGGCCATCTCGGCCGCCTCGCCGGTGATCGTGCCGGAGACGAGCACGGCATCGGGGATGGACGAAAACACCGCTGACCGCGCCCGATCGGGCAACGAGCGGGGATCGAGCGAGCCTGCGAATTCCGCCGACACGTTATAAAGCAACGCGCAATCGGTATTGCCCAGGCGGCGCTGATAGCGCTGCGCGGCCCCTGCATCCGGCGCCCAGAGGCCCATGTCGCTGGCATAGGTGCCCGAGAAGATCTCGCGCAGGAAGGCCGCGCCCGTGGCCGCAGCCAGCGCAAGACTGGCCATCGGATCCCACAGCACATTCACGCCGAAGGGTACGCTGATGCGGTCGCGCAGGCGGCCGATCGCATAGGCCATGGTGGCGGTAGAGGCGGCATCCACCTTCATCTCGTAGGGGCGGTCGTTTTCATTGCCGAACATGACCGCATCCACGCCCGCCGCCTGCAGCGCCGCAAGATCGCGGGCGGCGCCGTCGATGATCGCCTCGACCCCGCCTGCGGCATCATAGAGCGGGGTGCCCGGCAGCGCGCCGAAATGCACCATGGCGATGACGGGCTTTTTCGGCCCGAACACGTTTTGAAACCGAGACATTCCATCCTCCCAAGACAGGGGAAGGCTAGACGGAAAGGGATTGGACCGAAAGGGGGAACATACTAGCATGTCAGTCAACGCGGGAGGGGCGGAGATGCAGGCACGGCGGCGCTGGAACAGGCATGGGGGCGCAGGGTTGGACTTCACCCTGCTGGGCTTTGGATCGGCCCCGATCGGCAACCTGTTCCGGGCGATATCGGATGACGCGGCCCATGCGGTGCTCGAGGCGGCCTGGGCGGGGGGCATCCGCTATTTCGATACGGCGCCACTCTATGGCCTTGGCCTGTCGGAGACGCGGCTGAACCGGTTCCTGCGGGGCAAACCGCGGGAAGACTACGTCCTCTCGACCAAGATCGGGCGGCTGTTACGGGTGGCAAGCCCCGAGACGCGCGACGGCCGGGGCAAATGGTTCGACGTGCCGTCGCGCCGCGAGATCTACGATTACGGCTATGACGCGGTGTTCCGGTCGGTGGAATTTTCGCTGGAGCGGCTGGGGCTGGACCGGATCGACATCCTTTATGCGCATGATCTGGACATCTTCAACCACGGGTCACAGGCGGCGCTGGAGGCGCGGCTGGCCGAGTTCATGGAGGGCGGCTATCGCGCGCTGGTGCAGTTGCGCGACGAGGGCGTGATCGGCGCCTTTGGCGCCGGGGTGAATGAGTGGGAGCCCTGTGCCTGGATGATGGAACGGGGGGATTTCGACATCTTCCTGTTGGCAGGGGAATATTCGCTGCTGCGGTCGGATGCGCTGGAGGGGTTCATGAACCCGGCGGCGGCGCGGGGCGTGGGGGTGGTGGTGGGTGGCCCCTACAATTCCGGCATCCTCGCCACGGGGCCGCGCCCGGGGGCGCAGTATCGCTACAACGACGCGCCGGATTGGGCGATGGAGAAGGCTGGGCGGTTGCAGGCCCTGTGCGCGGCGCATGGGGTGCGGCTGGTGGATGCGGCCTTCCAGTTCTGCGCGCGCCATCCCGCTGTCGTGTCGGTCATCCCCGGGGGGCAGACGCTGTTCGAGATGGAAAGCAATCTGGCTGCCGCGCGGGCGGAGATCCCGGCCGCGCTGTGGCAGGCGATGAAGGCCGAGGGGCTGATCCCCCCGGCCGCGCCCGTGTGAGGGGAGCGACCATGCAGATCGACGCGCATCAGCATTTCTGGCACCCCGCGCGGGGGGATTATGGCTGGATGCCTGCGGATGACCCCGTGCTGTCGCGGCCCTATGGCCCGGCGGCGTTGTGGCCGCAGCTGCAGGCGGCAGGCGTGCAGGGGACGATCCTTGTGCAGGCCGCGCCCACGGTGGCAGAGACGGAATACATGCTGGGGATCGCGGATGCGACGCCCTGGGTTCTGGGCGTGGTGGGCTGGGTAGATTTCGAGCGGCCCGGGGATCTGGCCCAGATGCGGCGACTGGCGGCGCATCCCAGGATGAAGGGGTTGCGCCCCATGATCCAGGACATCCCAGATGACGGCTGGATGCTGCGCGAGGATGTGCAATGGGCGTTCCGCGCGATGTGCGATCTGGGCCTTCGCTTTGATGCGCTGGGGTTTCCGCGCCATCTGGGGAATTTCCTGACGATCCTGAAACGCTATCCGACGCTGCAGGTGGTGGTGGATCACTGCATGAAGCCGCAGATCCGCGACCGTTCGGAGGCGCAGTTCCGGCTCTGGTCCGAAGGGATGGCCCGGATCGCGGATGAGACGGCGGCGGTGGTGAAATTCTCGGCGCTGATCACCGAGGCGGGGCCGGATTGGACGGTGGAGGACCTGCGCCCCTATGTGGAGCATGTCTTTGCGGCCTTCGGGCCGGAGCGGGTGATGTGGGGATCGGATTGGCCGGTGTGCCGGTTGCGCGGGGAATATGCCGATTGGCGGGCGGCGGCCTTGCGCCTGACCGAGGGCCTGTCGGACGTGGATCGCGCGCTGGTCTTTGGCGGGACGGCGGCGGGGTTCTACGGGGTATGACACGGCGCGCCGCCCTGCCGGGCTGCGCAAGTATGTTTCGCGCCTGCGCGCCTGCGCGCTTTGGCGCAGCGGCGGGGGCGCAGCGGCGGGGGCGCTTCGCCCCCCGCACCCCCCGAGGGTATTTGGGCCAAGATGAAGCCCGGAGGCCGAACAGCCGGCTGCGGGGCGCTCAGGCGCCGTAGAGGGCGGTGGCGATCCGGCGCGTGGCGGTGGCGGCATCCTGTGCGGACATCGCGGCGCGCAGCGTGGGATCATCGCGCAGGTCTGCGGCAACCGCCCGCAGGCGTTCGGTCAGGGCGATGTTGGCGCGCGATTCCTGCACCGGGTCCATGCCGCCGTGATCGGGGAAGGTGTCGAAATAGATCACCCCGTCATAGCCCAGCCGGTCGAGCACCCAGAAAAGTTCCACCGTCTGGATCGGGTGCACGGTGCCCGCGATCAGGCCATCGTCGCGCTTGGCATAGCCGTCATTCAGATGGACGCCCATGATCCGGCAGTAGCGGGCGGCAAGCAGGGCGGATCTGGCCGGCATCTCGCCTGCAAAGAGCATGTGGCAGAAATCCAGCGTCACGCCGAGATTGGGGCGGGCGACATCGCGGATGGCGTGCAGCGTGCTGGCCATGTCGGGCAGGACGGACCAGCTGCGCGGTTCGTTGGGTTTGTATTCGATGGAGATGTCGAGCGCGGGGTTGTGATCGCAGATCTCGGCCAAGGCCGCGAGCGTATCGTCCCACTGGCGGGCGTAATCGGCCTGAAAGCTGTAATCAAAGCCATCCTGCCCGAGCCAGACCGTCATCACCCGCCCACCCATCTGCGCCAGCGCATCCAGACCGCGCTTTGTAAGGTCGATCGCGGCGCGGCGGACGGTCGCGTCGGGATGGGTGAAGGCGCCAAGGCGGAAGCCGGGATCGGTGTAGTAGCGCATGGCGAGACCGTTCAGCGCCATGTTCGAATCTTGCAATAACTTGCCCAGAATTTGCGGCGTGTGATGGTCGAAATGGTCTGGAAAGTTCAGGTCCGCAGCATCAAGCCCGCCCACCTGACCGGCCTTTGCGATCATGTCGGCGACGGTGTCGCCCTTGCTCTTGAAGGCGTTCAGGCGCGTGGCATAGCGCGGGAGATTGCGCAGGGTCATGGGGAGGGGGCCTTTCAGGCAGGGGCGAACAACTCGGGCCGGTCACGTTCGAGCGGTTCGAGATAGGTGACAAGCTGACGCAGATGTGCGCGCGTGGCCTGACGGGCGGCCTGCGGATCGCGCGCCTCGAGCGCGGCGAGGATGGCGCGATGCTCGTCCAGCGTGGCGGCGACGCGGCCGGGGACGGGCAGGATCAACTGGCGCGCGCGGTTAACGTGGAGCCAGGCCGTTTCGCTGACCTGGGCGAGACGGCGGAACCCGGTGAAAGATAGCATCATCTCATGCATCGCGGCATCGAGCTGATAGAAGCCCGGCACATCGCCATCGGCCACAAGCGCGGCTTGCACCGTGATGTTGCGGCGCAGTTGGGTGATCTGGTCTTCGGTGATCGTCTCGGCCACGCGTTCGATGGCGGCCACTTCGATCGCCTCGCGCAGGAAGGCGCCTTCGCGGATCTCGGCCATGGAGAAGCGGGCGACAAACGTGCCAGCCTGCGGGATGACATCGACCAGCCCCTCTGCGGCGAGGCGGGCCACGGCATCGGCCACAGGGCTGCGCGAGACGCCGAGCGTCTCGCAGATTTCGGGTTTGCGGAGGATTTCGCCGGGACGATAGGCGAGCGACAGGATCGCCTCGCGCAGCGTCTGATAGACGCGCTGGCCGAGCGAGCCGGAAAACCGGTCAAGCGGCGCGAGCCGCACGGTGGAAGGGTCTTGTGGTGCGAGCTCGGGCGGCTGTAACATGCTAACATGTTAGACATGCGCGGGGTCCTGTCAAGGAAGCCGCGGGATCAGGGGGGGCGCGCGATGACAGCGGTTGCGGAAGTGGCGGGCGGGACGATCCGGCTGCACGGGTCGGACAATGTGGTGATCGCGCTGGAGGACCTTGCGAAAGGGGCGATGGCCGCGGGGGTGCCGGTGCCGTTGCCGCAGGCGGTGCCGCGCGGCCACAAGATCGCAACCGAGGCGATCCCTGCGGGGCGCAATGTGCTGCGCTATGGCCAGATCATCGGGCAGGCGACGGTGGATATCCCGGCAGGCGCGCATGTGCATGCGCACAACCTCGGGATGGCGCCCCATTCTGATGACTATGCGATCGGGACGGAAAGCCGCCCCCTGCCCCCGCTGCCGCCGCGCGAATTCATGGGATATCACCGCCCCGACGGGCAGGTGGGAACACGCAACTACATCGGCATCCTGACCAGCGTGAACTGCTCGGGTTCGGTGGCGCGCTTCATCGCCGAGGCGGCGGAAAGCGATCCGGTCCTGCGCGCCATGCCGAATGTTGATGGCATCGTGCCCATCGTGCACCAGACGGGCTGCGGCATGTCGGGGACGAACGAGGGCTATCAGACGCTGATGCGGACGCTGAAGGGCTATGCCCGGAACGCGAATTTCGGCGGCATCCTGCTGGTGGGGCTGGGCTGCGAGGTGATGCAGGTGCCCGATCTGGTGGGTCAGGGCCGCCTGCGCCCCGATGGCAATTTCCGCTACATGACGATCCAGGGCACCGGGGGGACGCGGGCAACGATCGCCAAGGCGCTTGAGGTGCTGCGCGAGATGGCGGAGGTGGCCGCGCGGGTAGAGCGGCGGCCTGCCCCGGTGTCCAAGCTGATCGTGGGGCTGCAATGCGGGGGGTCGGACGGCTATTCCGGGATCACGGCGAACCCCGCGCTGGGACATGCGAGCGATCTGCTGGTGCGGATGGGGGGGACGACAATCCTGTCGGAGACGCCCGAAATCTATGGCGCCGAACATCTGCTGACGCGCCGGGCGGTGCGCCGGGAGGTGGGCGAAAAGCTGTTGGAACGGATCCGCTGGTGGGAGGATTACACCGCGCGGAACGAGGGCGAGATGGACAACAACCCCAGCCCCGGCAACAAGAAGGGCGGGCTGACGACGATCCTTGAAAAATCGCTGGGCGCGGTGGCGAAGGGCGGCACGGCGCCGCTGGCAGGTGTCTACAAATTCGCCGAACCCATTGATACGGCAGGCTTTGTCTATATGGACAGCCCCGGTTATGATCCCTGTTCGGTCACCGGGCAGATCGCCAGCGGCGCGACGATGATCGTCTTCACCACGGGGCGCGGGTCGGTATCGGGCTACAAGCCCAGCCCCTGCATCAAGCTGGCCACCAATTCC
Source organism: Paragemmobacter ruber (assembly GCF_009908315.1). Classification (GTDB taxonomy): domain Bacteria; phylum Pseudomonadota; class Alphaproteobacteria; order Rhodobacterales; family Rhodobacteraceae; genus Paragemmobacter; species Paragemmobacter ruber. Next base: position 707,506 of record NZ_JAAATW010000002.1, on the reverse strand, counting down.
GAGATGTATGCGCGCATGGCCGAGGATATGGATATCAACTGCGGCGACATCCTGACCGAAGGCCTGAGCATCGAGGCGAAGGGAGAGGAGATCCTCGAGCGGATCATCGCCGTCGCCTCAGGGCGGAAAACCCTGTCCGAGGAACTGGGTTTTGGCGGCGCGGAATTCGTGCCGTGGCAGATCGGCGCGGTGATGTAGGCGCGCAGCCGCCCCCCCTCCTTCCTTCTGGCCCTGCCGCTTCCCCGTTGTGGAAATATCCTCGGGGGTCCGGGGGCAGACAGCCCCCGGGGGGCGGGGCGGGGTGCCGTCAGGCCAGCAGCGCGCTGATCTCGGCCACGGCCCGATCCACCAGATCGGGGCGGGCGCGGGATTCGACGTTCAGGCGCAGAAGCGGTTCGGTGTTCGATCCGCGCAGGTTCAGCCGCCACGTCCCGAAATCGAGCGACAGCCCGTCGGTATCGTCGCGGGCCGTGGCCCGGGGCGCGAAGCTGGCCTCCACCCGTGCGATGGCCGCGCGCGTGTCGGGGACGCGGAAGTTGATTTCGCCCGATGACGGGAAGGCCGCGCGGCGTTCGGCCAGCAGCGCGCCCAGCGACAGGCCCGTGCGGCCCATCAGTTCGGCCACCAGAAGCCACGGGATCATGCCGCTGTCGCAGGCGTAGAAGGCGCGGAAGTAGTGATGGGCCGACATCTCGCCGCCATAGACGGCGCCGGTGTCGCGCAGGGCCTGTTTGAGGAAGGCATGTCCCGTGCGCGCCATAACCGCCCTGCCCCCGGCGGCGGCGACGGCGGCCTGCGTGGCCAGCACCACGCGGGGATCGTGCACGATGGTGGCGCCGGGTTCCTTTGCCAGAAACACCTCGGCCAGCAGGCCCACGACATATTCGCCGGGGGTGAAGCGGCCCGCTTCATCGAAAAAGAAGCAACGGTCGAAATCGCCGTCGAAGGCCACGCCCATGTCAGCGCGGGCGGCGACCACGGCCTCGGCCGTTACCGGCTGGTTCTCGGGCAGAAGCGGGTTCGGGATGCCGTTCGGGAAGGTGCCGTCGGGGGTGTGGTGCAGGCGGGTGAAGCGCAGGGGCGCGCCGCGGGCGGCAAGCGCATCGGCAAGCGCGTCGAAGGTGGGGCCTGCCGCGCCATTGCCTGCGTTCACCAGGATATGGAGCGGGCGCAGCGCCGCGATATCGACGAAGGACAGGACGCACTCCACATAGGCCGCACGGGTGGCGGAGGCATCGGTGATCCGCCCGCCCGGGCGGGCCGGGGCGAAGGCCTGCGTTTCGGCCAGATCCTTGATCGCGGCAAGGCCCGTCGCAGCATCGAGCGGTGCGGCCCCGGCGCGGACCATCTTCATCCCGTTGTAATCCATGGGATTGTGCGAGGCGGTCACGCAGATGCCGCCATCCGCACCGAGATGGCCTGTGGCGAAATAGACCTCTTCCGTCCCGCAGAGGCCGAGATCGAGCACCTCGACCCCCACCGCCATCAGGCCCTGCGCCACCGCATCGGCAAGCGCCTGCGACGAGGCGCGGATATCGCGGCCCAGCACCACGCGGCGGGCATCCAGCACCTCGGCGAAGGCGCGGCCGACGCGGGCGGCGATGCCTTCGTCAAGGTCATGGCCGAGGCGGCCGCGGATATCATAGGCCTTGAAGCAGGTCAGGGGGGCGGCGGTCATCTTGTCCTCATGGCCGGGGTGGTGGCCACTGGTTAACAGGGCAAGGCCCCTTGGGGAAGCGGGGCGTTCGGTCGTGCCGGGGTTTGGTGGCAGGAGGGGATTAAATCCGACTAAAAGAATCAGCTTTACAAATCTGACTGTTTTGCTAGGTTTCTTTTACTCCTCCCAGCCAACCCTTGCGGTCAGCCCGGCGCCCCTTGACCCCAACGACATGGCGAGATGACCCAGATGCACAAGATGACGCTTTTTTCCAAAGGCTTGCCACCTGTTCCTGATGCTCATCGGAGCACGGACATGGCTGATCTGATCCGCATGGCGCTGGAGGGCTGGCTGCCCATGGGCGCGGGTGCGGGGCTGGAGGCCCTGTTTGACCTGGTGGAGGCCGCACGATGAACATGCGTCCCGATCCCCTGCGGCTGCGCGATGGCGTGGCGCGCAGCATGAGCGTCGCCCGGCCTGCGGCCCCGGCGCCGATGCCCGTGGCGGCGGCGCCGCTGCATGATGCCCGCGTTCTGACGCAAGGCGGTGTGCAGGCGCGCATCGCGCTGGATGGGCAGGTCTATGCCCTGCGCATCACGCGGGCGGGCAAGCTGATCCTGACGAAGTGACCCATCCGGCGAGAGGCAGTGCCGGGTGACAGGCGGCACGGGGCGGTGTAAGGGACGGGCATGACGCACAGCCCGGCCCCTTTCGCCGCCCCGATGGCCCCGCCGCCGCGACCGCCCGGATCGGCGCTTTTGGCCTTGTGGCTGGGGACGACGGCGGCGCTGGCCCCGTTCGGTGCAACAATCTTGCGGCGACGGCTGGCGCGCGGCAAGGAGGACGCGGCGCGCTGGCCTGAAAAGCTGGGGCGCATCACGCTGCCGCGCCCCGAAGGCGCGCTGATCTGGCTGCATGCGGTGAGCGTCGGGGAAGGGCTGTCGGTCCTGCCCCTGCTGCGGGCGCTGGTGGCGCGGGCGGGCACGCGGGTGCTGCTGACCTGCACGACGGTGACGGCGATGGGCCTGATGCAGGCGCGGGTGCCTGAGGGCGTGATCGTGCAATATCTGCCGCTTGATCTGCCCGGGCCGGTGACGCGGTTCCTGTCGCATTGGCGGCCCGATGTCGCGGTGATGGTGGAAAGCGAATTCTGGCCCCGGCTGATCCATGCCACCCATGCGCGGGGCATCCCCCTTGTGCTGGCCAATGCGCGGATGTCCGAAGGATCGGCGCGGGCTTGGGCACGCGTGCCGGGATTGGCGCGGGCGATCCTCGGGCGGTTCACGGCGCTGGCGGCGCCCGATGCGGCGATGGCCGCGCGCCTTGTGGCGCTGGGGGCGGATCAGGCGCGGCTGCAGGTCATGGGAACGCTGAAGCGCGCGGCAGAGCGCCTGCCGGTCGATCCCGCGGCGCTGGCGCAGGTGCGCGCGGGTGTGGGCGGGCGGCCCGTCTGGCTGGCGGCATCGACGCATCCAGGCGAAGAGGCGGTGGTGGCCGAGGCGCATCGCGCGGTGCGGGCCGTGTCGCCCGATGCGCTGTTGATCCTTGCGCCGCGCCATCCGGCGCGCGCGGGCGAGATTGCCGCGCAACTATCAACGGCGGGGCTGGATGTGGCGCTGCGCAGCCGGGGGGAGGCCCCCGATGCAGCGGTCTATCTGGCCGATACGCTGGGCGAGATGGGGCTGTGGTTCGACCTCTGCCCCATCGCCTTTGTCGGCGGGTCGCTGCTGCCGGGAATCGGGGGCCACAATGCCTATGAACCGGCCTTGCACGGATCAGCGATCCTGCACGGGCGGCATGTGGGGAATTTCGCCGATCTCTATGCCCGGCTGGACGCGGCGGGGGGCGCGCAGCCTGTGGTGGATGCAGGCGCCATGGCCGCCGTGGTGCTGCGGCTGATGCAGGACGGGGCGGCGCGGGCGGCGCTGGTGGCGGCGGCGCGGGACGTGCTGGCGACAGAGGCGGACGGGGTGGCCGCCACGTCCGATCTGATCCTGTCGCTGCTGCCTGCGGTGTGAGGCGCGGCTACCAGGTCTTGTTTTCCATCTTCCAGCGGCGGTGGGTCCAGAGCCACTGGTCCATATGCGCGCGCACCTGGGCCTCGAGGCTGTCATTCAGCGCCTGTGTCATCGCCTCGGGCGTGGAATGGGGGATCGGTGCTTCGACCCGCAGGTCGAAGCCGCCATCGGGGCGGCGGATGCCATAGGTGGGCAGGATCAGCGCGTCATAGCGCAGGGCCATCTCGGCGGGTGAGAGCGCGGTCAGCGCGGGCTGGCCGAAAAAGGACAGAAGCGCCCCGTCCCCCATCGACTGATCGAGCACCACGCCCACCATACCGCCCCCCCTGAGGAAGCGCAGCATATCGGCAAGGCCCTTGCGCCCGCGGGGAAAGAGGGGCGTGCCGATGCGCGAGATGGCGGCGACGTAATGGATGTTGAAAAACGGGTTGTCCATCGGGCGGTAGAGGCCGCCCACAGGGTAGCCGCGGGCGATCAGGGCGCCACGGATGGCGTCGTAATTGCCCAAATGACCGGTGACGAGGAGGACGGGGCGGCCCGTGCGGTGCGCCTCTTCCAGCGCGGGGACGCCTGCGCCCTGCAGCGGTTCGCGGGCGACGCGGGCCACGAAATCGGGGCCGGAGTAAAGCTCGGCCAGGGTGCGGCCGATGCTGCGGGGAACGGCAAGTTCCATGCGGCGCACCTCGGCCTCGGGCAGATCGGGGCGGACGAGGGCGAGGTTTTCGCGGATGCGCCGGCGCCATCCGCCCAAGGGCGCGACGATGCGCGTCATCAGGAAGGCCGCAAGCGCGCGGCGGGCGTCGAAAGGCAGGCGCAGCATCACCCAGATCGCCCCGCGGATGAGGCGATCTGCCAGCCAGTGGCCGGCCTTTCCGGTGGTGTCCTTGCTTTCGGCCATCGGTGCCCTGCGTCAGCGGGGCATTGCCCTGCGCGCGAGGGATATAGCCCCGGCGGCGGGTGGTCACAAGGATGGGACGGGCGTCTCGGCGGTGCGTTGACAGGACGGGTCCTGCCGGGGTCTATGGGGCGCGCAAGCGGAGGGCTGCATGGCCGGGGATACCGACGTTTATGTAACCAACCTGAACCCCCGCTTCACCGGGGTTTCGGCCACGGCGGCGGCGGTGCTTTCGGTGCAGGCGCGCGATCTGCGGGTGGCGCTGGTGGGCCATGCCCTGCCCGGCTGCCCGCTGCCCATCACGCGGCGGCAGGCCGTGGCGGCGGCGCGGGTGGCGCCTGCGGGGCGGCCATTTTCCATCTGGCATGTGCGGCGCAACCCCGAGATGCAGCTGGCGCTTTTCGCGCGCGACGTGCTGCGCCTGCCGGTGCGCATCGTCTTCACGTCGGCGGCGCAGCGGCGCCATTCGGCCTGGCCGCGCTGGCTGATCAGCCGGATGGATGCGGTCATCGCCACGACCGAGGCGGCAGCAGGCTTTGTGCCGGGGGTGCAGGCGGTGGTGCCGCATGGCGTGGATACCACGCGCTTCCATCCCGTGCCGGACCGGGCCGCCGCCTGGGCGGCGACGGGGCTGCCGGGGGAGTATGGCATCCTGACGGTGGGGCGCATCCGGCCCGAGAAGGGAACGGATCTGTTCGTGCAGGCGATGATCCGCGCCCTGCCCCGCCTGCCCGGTGCCGTGGCGGTGGTGGCGGGTCTGGCCAAGGGCGGGGACGAGGCCTTTCTCGCGCAGCTGCAGGCCGAGGTGGCGGCGGCGGGGTTGACGGATCGCATCCTCTTTCCCGGCGAAGTGCCGGCCGAGCGGATGCCCGCGCTGATGCAGGGCTGCAGGCTTCTGATGGCGCTGCCCCGCTATGAAGGCTATGGCGTGACGCCGATCGAGGCGATGGCCTGCGGTGTGCCGATCATTGCCAGCCGCACGGGGCATTTCGCGGAATTCGCGGGCCGTCCGGGCGGGAATGATCAGGCGGGGATCGTGGTCGCGCTGGAGGATGCGGCAGCGGCAGCGGAGGCGGCCGTCGCGCTGCTCACCGATGACGCGCGCCACGCCGCATGGTCGGCCACGGCACGCGACCGGGCGGTGCGGCTGTTTGGCGTGGGGCGCGAGGCGGCGGGGATCCGCGCGGTCTATGACGCGCTTTGGGCGCGGGGCTGAGCGCCGCCGGGCGGAGGCCGGCGCCGGGGCCTAGCCCTTGGCGCCCTGCCCCCTTGCATAGATGTCTTCGTAGCGGATGATGTCATCCTCGCCCAGATAGGTGCCGGTCTGCACCTCGATCAGGATCATGGGCACCTTGCCGGGGTTTTCCATCCGGTGTTTGGCGCCAAGCGGGATGTAGACGGATTCGTTTTCACAGACGAGGCGGACGGTATCATCCACCGTCACCCGTGCGGTTCCGGCCACCACGATCCAATGTTCCGAGCGGTGCATATGCGATTGCAGCGACAGGGCCGCCCCCGGCTTGACCACGATCCGCTTCACCTGAAACCGGTTCGACAGCGCCAGTGTTTCGAACCAGCCCCAGGGGCGGTGGTCGCGGGGGAAGGCCTCGGCCTGTTTGGCGCCTTTGGCTTTCAGCACCTCGACCGCGCGCTTCACGTCTTGCGCGCGGGATTTGTCGGCCACCAGAACCGCGTCGCCCGTGGCAACCGCCATGATGCCGGAAAGCCCGATGCCCACAAGTTCCACACCGTCATCCTCGGCCCGGAGAAGCGTGTCGTCGCAGTCGATCGCGATGGCACTGCCGCCCAGCGCATTGCCGCGCGCATCCGCCGCCATCTCGGCGGCCACGGCGTCCCAACCGCCGAGATCGGACCACCCCGCACCGAAGGGCACGGCGACGAGGTTGCCCGCGCGTTCCATCACCGCGTAGTCGATGGAGATGGCCTCGGCCCCGCTCCATGCGGCCTCATCCAGCCGCAGGAAGCCCAGATCGACGCGGGCGGCGGTGACCGCAGCCTCGACCGGGGGAAGCAGATCGGGGGCGTGGGCGCGGAAGGCGGCGATCATCGTTTCGGCGGTGAAGAGGAAGATCCCCGCGTTCCACAGGAAATTGCCGGCGGCGAGCATCGCCTCGGCCGCGTCGCGGGGCGGCTTTTCCACGAAGCGGGCCAGATCCACCGGCACGCCATCGGCGGCGGGGCCTGTGAGTTCCAGCCAGCCATAGCCGGTTTCCGCGCGGGTGGGCCGGATGCCGAAGGTGACGATGCGGCCCGCGCGGGCGGCGGCTTTGCCCGCCTGCACGGCGGCGCGGAAGGCGGGCGCGTCGGGGACGACGTGATCGGAGGGCGCGACCAGCATCAGCGCCTGCGGGTCGGACTGCGCCAGATGCAGCGCGGCGGCCAGCACGGCGGGGGCGGTGTTGCGCCCCTCGGGTTCGATCAGCACGGCGCCGGGGTCGATCCCTGCGGCCTGCAACTGTTCGGTGACGATGAAGCGGTAGTCCGATCCGGTGATCACGACCGGGGCGGCGAAACCATCGCCCGCCAACCGCCGGGCAGAGGCCTGAAACAGGCTTTCGCTGCCGATGAGGCGCGTGAACTGTTTGGGAAAGCTCTTGCGCGAGAGCGGCCAGAGGCGGGTGCCGGACCCCCCGCACAGAAGAACCGGATGGATCATCGCCGCCAAACCCTTGCTAAACAATTCTGTAGAACGCGATGCATGGTTGCCGGATTTTGCGCCGCTGGGCAACCCTGCCGCGCAGGTGTTTCGCGCGGGTGTTGCACGGGATGCAGCGGGGGAAGGGACAGAGCAAGGGCCGCCCCTTTCGCGGGGCGGCCCTTCCCTTCATCAGGCGCGAGAGGGTGTCAGCTGGGGAAGGCTGGCGGCGCGGCCGGGGCGAGGGAAGCCCCCGGATCCGCGCCTTGGACCCCCGTCACGCGGATGACGTGCGCCCTTGCGTCAGTGGCGACGGCCCCAGGCATCGACTTCGCGTTCGGCCTCTTCCTTGGCGAGACCGTATCTCTCTTGCACCTTGCCCACGAGCTGGTCACGCTTGCCGGCCATCTGGTCCAGCTCATCATCGGTGAGCTTGCCCCACTGTTCTTTGGCCTTGCCGCGAAGCTGCTTCCACTTTCCTTCGATCTGGTCCCAGTTCATAGCGTCTTCTCCTGTGTCCAGCGCCCACCGCGAGGGCGGGGCGCAAGTTGCCGTCGGCCGGGGCCGACACGGGGACCGCGCTGTCGCCACCGGCCATTCCCTGCCGGGCGGCGTGGCGATCCCGAGACAGAGATAGGGGTTCTGACGCCGGGATGGATGCCCGGGGGGCCGGGGCACCGCGCGGCGGGGGCCATGGCGGGCTGCGGCGGGCGGGATGATCACGCGGGCGTGAGGGCGGCGCGCAAGGCGCGCCAGAATGCGCCTGTTCCCGGCGTGCAAGGGAAACGGGTCGATTTCCGGAGCGGACTGCCGCGGCGGCGGGCGCAGGTCGCCTCACCCGGGTTCAACTGGGCGTGAGAGGGCGAAACATTTGGGTTTTGCAGGGTTCGGGGGGTGCCGCGGGCAAACAGGGTGCCGCAGGACACGGTGCCGCAGCGCGTTGATTTCGGCGCGCGGCGGATCAGGTGTGCAGAGAACGCAAGGAGAGGCCGTGCCGGATCGCAGTGATCATCGCCCCGAGGGCAGCTTGGGCGCCCTGCGCGCAGATCCGCGGATCGCGCGGCTGCTGGCGCTGATCGGCGGCGCGCTGCACCCGGCGCCCGGGCGCGGGCGGATCGCGCTGGCACTGGCCATGGGGGTGATCTGCCACATCGTCTTTGCCGCCGCCGTGCTGGCCATGATCGCGGCGATGTTCTTCGGCATGAGCGCGAGCCTTGGGCGCGTGCCTTGGCCTTGGGCGGCGTTGGCCAATGCGGCGCTGATCCTGCAATTCCCGCTGGCCCATTCGGCTTTGCTGACGGGGCCGGGCGGGCGGTTTGTGGCCCGGCTGGTGCCGGGGCCGCATGGCGCGACGCTGGCGACCACGACCTATGCGATCATCGCATCCCTACAGCTTCTGGCGCTGTTCGCGCTGTGGACACCGTCGGGCATCGTCTGGTGGCGGGCGGAGGGGGCGGTGTTCTGGGCGGTGACGGCGGCCTATGGGGCCAGCTGGTTGCTTTTGCTGAAAGCCAGTTTCGATGCCGGGGCGGAGGTGCAGTCAGGCGCGCTGGGGTGGATGTCGCTGATGGCGGGGCGGCGGCCCGTCTTTCCCGACATGCCGGAGCGGGGCCTGTTCGCGGTGATCCGGCAGCCGATCTATGTGGCCTTTGCGCTGACGCTGTGGACCGTGCCGGTCTGGACGCCGGATCAGCTGCTGCTGGCTTGCGCCTATACCGGCTATTGCCTGTTGGCCCCGCGCCTGAAAGAGCGCCGCTTTGCCGCCCGCTATGGCGCGCGCTTTGCGCGCTATCAGGCGCGGGTGCCCTATGCGCTGCCGCGCCCGCGGCGGACGGAGAAAGATGCGGATGCGCAATGACCTGACGATCTATGACCGCGTGGCCGACAGGTGGTGGTCCGATGACATCCGCTGGGTGCGGACGTTGAAGAACCTTGTCCCCGGGCGGCTGGGCTGGTTCGACGGCCAGATCGACTGGGCGGGCAAGGCGGTGCTGGATCTGGGCTGCGCCGGGGGCTTCATGGCCGAGGCGCTGGCGCGGCGGGGCGCGGCGGTGACGGGGATTGATCCTGCTGCAGAGGCGATTGGCGCGGCACGGGCACATGCGCGGGCGGCAGGGCTGCGGATCGGCTATGACGTGGGCGTGGGCGAGGCCCTGCCCTATGCGGATGCGGCCTTTGATGCGGTGGTCTGTGTCGATGTGCTGGAACATGTGGCGGACCTGCACAAGGTGCTGGCCGAGGTGGCGCGGGTGCTGCGCCCGGGCGGGCTGTTCCTGTTCGACACGATCAACCGCAACCTTCTGGCGCGTCTGGCGGTGGTGACGGTGGCCGAGGATATCCTGCGCCTTCTGCCGCGCGGGACGCATGATCCGGCGCTGTTCATCCGCCCGGGCGAGTTGCGGGCGGGCCTGATCGGGGCGGGGCTGGTGCCGGGGCCGATCACCGGGCTTGGGCCGCGCGGGGTGAACCGGCGGCTGGACCTGACATTCGGCCGCCTGCCGCTGACGGCGATCCTGTATATGGGCGTGGCGCGGAAGCCGGCGGGGTGACCCATCACCCGTTGTAGCGTTCCAGAAATTCCTCGGCCTTGAGCCTGCGGAAATCGTCCAGCGCCGCGCGGAGGCGGGCGTGATCCCAGTCCCACCAGCCGAGCGCCAGCAGGCGGTCGATCACCGGGGCGGAAAAGCGCGACCGGATCGGCTGGGCCGGAACGCCCGCGACGATGGCGAAGGGGGCCACATCGCGCGTGACCACCGCGCCAGAGGCCACGATGGCCCCGATGCCGACCGTCACCTCGGGCTTGATGATGGCGCCATGGCCGATCCAGCAATCCGCCCCCAGCGTGCCGCGCCGGGCGGCGCGGGCGGCGAAGAAGGCGGGGTCATCCTCGGCATCGTCCCAGTAATAGCTGGAGCGATACAGGAAATGATGCTGGGCGGCATGGGTGAAGGGGTGATCCGTCGGCCCGATGCGGGTGAAGGCGGCGATATTGCTGAACCGTCCCACGGTGAAGTTGGCGATATCGGCATAGCGGTCGCAATAGGCGTAATCGTCGAACCGGCTGTTCTGCACGCGCGCGCCCTGCCCGATTTCGACATAGGCGCCGAAGGTGCTGTTCGCGATCTGCACGTCCGGGTGCAGGAAGGGCGCGTCGGGGGAAAGTTTCGGCATGGTCTTCGCGTCACTCGCCCTTGATCAGCTTGCGCCGCAGCCAGCCCGACAGGCTGTCCATCGCCATGACCATCAGGATGATGAGGACCATGTAATAGGCGACCTCTTCCCAATCCTTCTGCGTCTGGATGGCCTGTGTCAGCATCAGCCCGATGCCGCCGCCGACGATGGCCCCCACCACGGTGGCGCTGCGGGTGTTCGATTCGAAGTAGTAGAGCACCTGGCTGAGCAGCACGGGCATCACCTGCGGGATCACCCCGAAGCGCGCCCTTTGCAGGGCATTGGCGCCGGTGGAGCGGATGCCTTCCACCTGCTTTTCATCAATGTTTTCCAGCGCTTCCGAGAAGGTTTTGCCAAAGCTGCCGATATCGGTGATCAGGATGGCCAGCGCCCCGGTCATCGGCCCCGGCCCGAAGGCGCGGGCAAGGATGATGGTCCAGATCAGGCTGTCCACACCGCGGACAAAGTCGAACACCCGGCGCAGGCCAAAGCGGATGGGGGCAAGGACGTTGAAGTTGCGCGCGGCGATGAAGGCGAGGGGCAGCGAAACGATGGCGGCGCCGAACGTGCCCAAAAAGGCCATCAGCATCGTCTCGAAGATCGACCAGGCGACATCACGGTGGCGCCACATCTCGTTGTTCCAGAAATCCTGCGCCATGCCGACGATGTTGGCGCGTTCGGGATCCACCCGGTCGCCCCAGAGGGCCAGACCCGCGAGTTCAAAGAAACCGCGCCCGTGGAAGGGGCTGTTCAGGTCGAAGAAGAAGAGCTCCCACCCGTAGAAGTAGCGGAAGGTTTCCACCCGCGACCGGGTATAGGTGAAGCGGCCCGCATCGGTGGTGACCGTGACCCGGTTGCCCGAAGCGTTGATCCAATCGGGCAGCGGTTCGGGCGCGGTCAGCGCAAGGCGGCCGCCTTCGGGGCGGATGTCGACAAGACCGTAGCCCGGGATATCGTAGCGCGCGCCGGCGGGATCGTAGGTGACGACATGGCCATCGCCCAGATTGATGGTGGTGCTGTCGCCCTGCACCGTGACCCAGTCGGGATGCACGCCTGCGGGATAGGTTCCCTTCGCCTCGCCCTCGATCGCGGTGACGACAGCGCCACTGCGGTTGTCGCGCGAGACGTGCACCTTGTGCGACACGAAGTCGGACATCAGGATCACGGCATTGTCCATCCGCGCGCGCTGCGCGAGGCCGGGGATGTCAAAGCTGAAGAAGATGTAAACAAGATAGGCAAGGATCACGGCGGGCACCGACAGCGCGATCAGGCGGCGGCGGTGCATCCGGGCGAGGATCGGCGCGGCGGCCGTGGGAGCAAGGCTTGCGGTCATGTCAGCGCCCCGTCACGAGTTTTTCGCGGCCGCGATCGGACAGCTGGTCGATCACGACGATGGTCAGGAAAAGGACAAGGAAGATGGCGACAACCTGATCATACCGCCCCCCGCCCCATTGCATGGCGATCTTGAGCTCGTAGCCGATCCCGCCTGCACCCACGAAGCCAAGGATGGCCGAGGCGCGGACGTTGATTTCGAACCGCAGCAGCGCATAGGACAGCCAGTTCGGCGCGACCTGCGGCAGGATGCCGAACCACATCTGCTGGCCCCAGGTGGCGCCCACGGAGGACAGCCCCTCGACCGGTTTCAGATCGGCATTCTCGGCCACTTCGGAAAACAGCTTGCCCAGCGCGCCCGCAGTGTGGACGGCGATGGCGATCATGGCGGGAACCGGCCCGCCGCCCAGGATGTAGATCAGCACCAGCGCGATGACGATTTCGGGAAAGGCGCGCATGCCATCGGTCAGGCGGCGCAGATAGGGGATCAAGCGGGGAAAGCGCGCCAGACCCCGCGTCATCAGAAGCGACAGGATACAGGCGGCCAGCGCCCCGATCAGGGTAGAGACCAGCGCGATATTCACCGTTTCGATCAGCGACGGCAGCGCCGCCCACATCAGCCCCGGCAGGTTGCCGCGCTTGGCCCAGGCCTCGGTCAGCACTTCGGAGGGGAAATCACCCAGACGCTGCAGCCCATCCATAAAATCCCCGGCATTGCGATCCTGCGCGACAAGAAAGCCCGAGGCCATGGCGGCCACAAAGAAGATCAGCAGAACCCCACCATACATCCGCTTGCGGCGCTGTGCGGCGAGATAGGCTTCGGCATTGGCGGTGCTATGGGCCGGTTTCTTTCCCGGCTCGGGTCCGAAGGCAATGTCGACCATCGCTTCTCTTTCGCTGAGGATACGAAAAAAGGCCGGGCCATCGCATGGCCCGGCCAGTGGGGGAAAGGAGGATCAGTTGGTCGCGGCTTCTTCGAGCTTGCGCGCCGCGACCACGCCTTCGTATTCGGCATGCGTGACGGGGACGAAATCCTTCGCCTCACCTGCGGCCACGCCATAGGCGCATTCGGCATCGGTCTGCCACAGCGTGTCGGTCAGAGCGATGACCTTGGCCTTCACATCGGCGGGCAGCGCCGAACGCACGACCATCGGGCCTTCGGGGATCAGCTTCGATCTCCAGATTTCCACGATGTCGTTCATGTCCACGAGGCCCGCATCGGCGGCGCGGCGGAAGGCGCCCGAGTTGTAGCCGTCTTCCCAGTTGCCCAGGCCATCGGCCCACGACACGCCGGCATCGAAATCGCCATTGGCGACGCCGACGATGGTCTGCTCATGGCCGCCGGAGAATTTCACTTCCCCGAAATATTCCTGCAGGTTGCCGAACTTTTCGGTCAGTTCCGCGCCCGGGACGAGGTAGCCGGAGGTGGAGTTCGGATCGGCAAAGGCAAAGGACTTGCCCGCCGCATCTTCCATCGAGGTGATGCCCGCATCCTTGCGCGCAAAGCCGATGGAGTAGTAGCCGGTCGAGCCGTCAATGTTCTGCTTGGTCAGCGCAAGTTCCACGGCGGCGGGGTCGGTCAGGTAGATCTTGGCATAGGCGGACGCGCCGAGCCAGGCCATGTCAAGCGTGCCGCCCAGCAGGCCCTGGATCACGCCGTCATAGTCGGCGGGGGTGAACAGCTTGACCGGAACGCCCAGCTCGGCCTCGATCTTGGCGCGGTAGCATTCCTGCGAGGTCAGGCGGTCCTGCGCGTTTTCGCCGCCGAGGATGCCAATGTTGAATTCGGTGATCTCCTGCGCCTGTGCGGCACCGGCGAGGGTGGTGGTGGCAACGAGAAGGGCAAGCAGTCGCTTCATCGGAAGTCTCCGTTGTGAATGGCCCCCGGACAGGGGCCGGGTGGGAAAATCAGGCCAGCATCCTGTCGGCATAGGCATCGTCACCCGCGGTGCCGAGCCGGTCGATGGAGGTGGAGGTCGCGCTTTCGTTGAACGACGCGTCGGCACCGTAGATGTCGCGGGCGACCCCGGTGGTGAGTTGATCGGGGGTGCCGTCGAACACCACGCGCCCGTCGCGCATCCCGATCACGCGGTCGCAATAGCGGCGCGCGGTATCGAGCGTGTGGAGGTTGGCGATGACCAGACGGCCATCCTCATCGTGGATGCGGCGCAGCGTATCCATCACGACCTGCGCGTTCATCGGATCAAGGCTGGCGATGGGTTCATCGGCAAGGATGACCTTGGGATCCTGCATCAGGGCGCGGGCGATGGCGACGCGCTGCTGCTGGCCGCCCGACAGCGCCTCGGCCCGTTTGGGGGCCTGTTCGCCGATGCCGAGCCGGTCAAGGATCGCAAGCGCCTTGAGCGTGTCGTCATCCGGCCAGAAGCCGAACATGGACGGCAGCATGCCGCGCCGCGCCAGCGTGCCGTGCAGGACGTTCGACACCACATCGGCGCGCGGCACGAGGTTGAACTGCTGGAAGATCATGGCGCACTGGCCCTGCCAGGCGCGCTTTTCCTTGCCCTCGAGCGCGAGGATGTTGCGCCCTTCGAACAGGAGTTCGCCCGAGGAGGCATCGGTCAGGCGGTTCATCATGCGCAGGAAGGTGGATTTGCCCGCGCCGGACCGGCCGATGATGCCGATGAAGCCCGGCTTTTCGATGGTGAAGCTGACAGTGTCGACAGCGGCCTTCTGGCCGAACAGGCGTGTGACATTGCGCGCTTCAAGCAGCATGGGCCGTCTCCCCTTTGACTGGCGCCTTGCTAGCGGGGGTTTATGACAGCACGATTTCCGGTCTGTGAACGTTCAATGACTTCTTCATCGTGAAAGCGTCATCGAAACGATACAAGGCCGCACCCCTGTACGGGATGCGGCCAAGTCATTGAAATTAAAATGTTATCAGGCAGGGCAAGACAAAGCGGAATGAATGGCGCCGGTCAGGGCGGGCGCGGAGGGCCGCCCGAAAATCAGGCAGACCTCAGCCCAGCGCGTAGCCCGATCCGCGCACGGTGCGGACCGGATCATCATCGCCATGCACGCAGAGCGCCTTGCGCAGGCGGCCCACATGAACATCGACGGTACGGGTATCGACATAGATGTCGCGGCCCCAGACACGATCCAGAAGCTGTTCGCGCGACCAGACACGGCCCGGCTTTTCCATGAAGGCGGTCAGCAGGCGAAATTCGGTCGGCCCCAGCTTGAGCACCTTGTCCCCGCGGAAGACGCGGTGGGTTTCGGTATCCAGCCGGATGCCTTCGAATTCCAGCACCACGCCCATCGTCGAAGGCCGGACACGGCGGATCTGGGCCCGTGCGCGGGCCATCAGTTCCACCATCGAATAGGGCTTGATGACATAGTCATCTGCCCCGGTTTCAAGCCCGCGGACGCGGTCCACCTCATCGGCGCGGGCCGACAGCATGATCACCGGGATCGTGCGGGTTTCGGGGCGCATCTTCAAGCGGCGGCAGACCTCGATCCCCGACACTTTGGGCATCATCCAATCGAGGATGATCATATCGGGATGGTCTTCATCCACCAGTAGCAGCGCATCCTCGCCATTGTCGGCTTGGATCACGTCGAACCCTTCGGCCTCGAGGTTGTAGGCAAGCACTTCGCGCTGGGCGAATTCATCCTCGACCAGCAGGACCTTGGGTTGATGGACCATCGCACGCTCCATGTTCAGCGACCCGCCGCCGTGTCGGTGCCGCTGATCAGTTCGGCCTTGGGCCGTTCGTCGGCGGGCATGTCGCCGGTGGACAGGTAGATAACCTGTTCGGCGATCGACGTGGCATGATCGCCGACGCGTTCGATGTTCTTGGCGATGAAATGCAGGTGCATCGCGGCGCCGATATTGCGCGGATCTTCCATCATGTGGGTCAACAACTCGCGGAAGAGCGAGTTGTACATCTGGTCCACCTCTTTGTCGCGCAGACGCACATCCTGCGCCACGGCCACATCATGGGCGATATAGGCATCCAGCGCCTCTTTCAGGCGCAGCACCACGGTGCGCGCCATCCGCAGGATCGAAGACGAGGTGCCGCCCAGCGGGCTCATGTTCGACAGGACGAGCGAGCGCTTGGCCAGGTTCTTGGCATAGTCGCCCGACCGTTCCAGCGCGGCGGCGATGCGCATGACCGAAAGCACGGTGCGCAGATCCCCCGCCGCCGGGGCACGCAGGGCCAGAAGGCGGGCACATTCCTCGTTGATCTGCTCTTCCAGCGCGTCGATGGCCTTGTCGCCCGCCTGCACCTTCTGGGCCAATGCCTCGTCGCGGGTTTCCAGAGCTTCGGCCGCGTCGAGCAGGGCCTGTTCCACCAGACCGCCCATGCGCAGCACATGCGCCTGCACCGCTTCGAGATCGCGGTCGAAGGCCGACAGGATATGGGGTTCCTTCATGGTCTTTCCCTTCTCAGCCGATGCGGCCGGTGATGTAGGCTTCGGTTCTGGGATCCTTGGGATTGGTGAAGATCTGCCCCGTTTCGCCATATTCGACGAGGCTGCCCAGATGGAAGAAGGCGGTCTTCTGGCTGACGCGCGCCGCCTGCTGCATGGAATGCGTGACGATCACGACCGAGAATTGCGAGCGCAACTCGTCGATCAGTTCCTCGACCTGCGCGGTGGCGATGGGATCGAGCGCCGAGCAGGGTTCATCCATGAGCAGCACCTCGGGCGAGGTGGCGATGGCGCGCGCGATGCACAGGCGCTGTTGCTGGCCGCCCGAAAGCCCGGTGCCGGTGGCATCGAGCCGATCCTTCACCTCGTTCCACAGCGCGGCCTTGCGCAGGCTGGCCTCTACGATCGAGTCAAGCTCGGCCTTGTTGGCGGCAAGGCCGTGGATCTTGGGGCCGTAGGCCACGTTTTCGTAGATCGACTTGGGAAAGGGGTTGGGCTTCTGGAACACCATGCCCACCTTGGCGCGCAGCTGCACCGGATCGACGCGGGCATCATAGATGTCTTCGCCGTCGATGCGGATGCTGCCCATGACGCGGGCGCTGGCGACAGTGTCGTTCATCCGGTTCAGGCAGCGCAGGAAGGTGGACTTGCCACAGCCCGACGGGCCGATGAAGGCGGTCACGGTGCGATCGAGGATCGCCACATCCACATCCTTGAGCGCGTGCTTTTCGCCGTAATAGACCTGCACGCCCTTCGCTTCGATCTTGCTCTGAAGCTGTTCCACGGTCCTCTCCACCAGTCGCATGTCGTCCATCATAGCACCTTATCACCAGCGGCGTTCAAAGCGGCGCCGCAGCAGGATCGCTGCGACATTCATGATCACGAGGAACCCGAGCAGCACGATGATCGCGCCCGAGGACCGTTCGATGAAGGCCGGGTCCGAGCGCGAGGCCCAGGAATAGACCTGCACCGGCAGCGCGGTGGCAGGGTCCAGGACGCCGCCTTCCAGCGGCCCAGCAGGGTAGTTCGTCACGAAGGCCACCATCCCGATCAGCAGCAGCGGCGCGGTTTCGCCCAGCGCCGTGGCCAGGCCAAGGATGGTGCCCGTCAGGATGCCGGGCATGGCGAGGGGCAGCACATGGTGGAACACCGTCTGCATCTTGGACGCGCCCACGCCCAGCGCCGCATCGCGGATCGACGGCGGCACCGCGCGGATCGCCGCGCGGGTGGCGATGATGATGGTGGGCAGCGTCATCAGCGAGATCACCAGCGCCCCCACCAGCGAGGAAGATTGCGGCAGGCCCGCGAAGTTGATGAAGATCGCAAGGCCGAGGATGCCGAACACGATCGAAGGCACGGCGGCGAGGTTGGAGATGTTCACCTCGATCAGGTCCGTCAGGCGGTTCTTCGGGGCGAATTCCTCAAGATAGATCGAGGCGGCGACACCGACCGGCAGGGTGAAGATCAGGACCAGCACCATCATGTAAAGCGACCCGATGATCGCCACGCCAAGGCCCGACGATTCCGGCCGCTGGTCCGACGCATCGGGATTGGTCAGGAAGCCCGAGTTGAAGGCGACCGACAGGATCCCGCGTTCGACAAGGAGATCGGCAAGTTGCAGCTGTTCCACCGAGACGTTGGAATCGAGCTGGGCGGTTTCCATCGTCACCCGGCCCTTGAGATAGCCGTCGATCCGGCCCGTGGCATAGGCGGTGAAGTCGATGGTCTGGCCGATCAGCGCGGGGTTGGCCAGCACCATGTCGCGCAGGCGGCCCGGCGCATCGCGCGACACCATCCCCGAGATATCGCGGTCGGTGATGCCTTCCACGGCGATGCCTTCGGCGGCAAGGAAGTTGGCGAATTGCTGGCCGATCAGGTTGCCGTAGCCAATGGTCGTGACCTTGGCGAGGTCTTCGGGCGCGCGGTTGCCATTGGGATCGAGGATCGCGGCATCCAGCGTTATCGGAAAGCTGAGCGAGGCCTGCCGGAAGGCGGAGGTCCCGTCGCGGAAGATGGTGAACAGCATGATCGCCAGCACGACGAGGCTGACCACGATGGCCGTCAGCCCATAGAGACGGAAGCGCGTCTCGGCGGCGTTGCGGCGGCGGGTCAGCGCATCCTGTTCGAACAGCGAGGATTTGCCCCGCGGATGCGCGGTGGGGATCGGGGATGCGGCGGTGGCGTCGCTCATTCGTATTGCTCCCGGTATTTGCGCACGATCATCAGGGCGAGAATGTTCAGCCCCAGCGTGATCACGAAGAGGGACATGCCCAGCGCGAAGGCAACGAGCGTTTCAGGCGAGTTGAATTCGGTATCCCCCGTCAACTGGCTGACGATCTTGACGGTGATCGTCGTCATCGCCTCGAACGGGTTGAGGTCGAGCTTGGCCGCGGCCCCTGCCCCCATCGTCACGATCATCGTCTCGCCGATGGCGCGGCTGGCGGCCATCAGCACGGCGCCCATGATGCCGGGCAGCGCGGCGGGCAGCACCACCTTGCGGACCGTTTCCGATTTCGTGGCGCCAAGCCCGAGCGAGCCGTCGCGCATAGATTGCGGCACGGCGTTGATGATGTCATCGGCCAGCGACGAGATGAAGGGGATGTTCAGGATCCCGATCACGATGCCGGCCGTCATCACCGAAGAGCCGGAATTGCCCAGGCCCAGCGGTTCGGCAAAGTAGTCGCGCAGGAAGGGGCCAACGGTGACAAGGGCAAACAGGCCGAAGACCACTGTGGGGATGCCGGCAATCACCTCGATCAGCGGCTTCACGATGGCGCGGAAGCGGGGCGAGGCATATTCGGCCAGATAGATCGCCGCGAAAAGGCCTATGGGGACGGCCACCAGCATCGATACAAAGCTGATGTAGAGCGTGCCCCACAGAAGCGGCAGCAGGCCCAGTTCGGAATTGCCCCGGAAATTGGGCGACCACGTCAGGTTGAAGAAGAAATCCGCCGCCGGATACATCGTGAAGAAGCGCAGCGATTCCGACAGCATCGACAGCACGATCCCCACGGTGGTGAGGATGGCGATGGTCGAGGACAGGATCAGCAGGGCCAGCACCACCTGTTCCACCCGGTTGCGGGCGCGGAAGGCGGGCTTAGTCACGCGGATGGCCAGCGCAAGGCCGCCCAGCGACAGAAGGACGGTCAGGATGCTGCGCCCGAGCGCGCCGATATGCGACATCTCGCGATAGTCCTGCGCGGCTTGCAGCACGGGCGGCGTCACCTCGGCCCCCAGCGCCACGCCCACGGTGGCCAGACGGTCGCGGATGGAGCCGAATTCGGTGCGGATGTTGGCGGCCTGATCTTCGGTCAGCGCCCCTTGGGCGACCGCGACATCCAGCCCGGCGGCGACACGGCGCACATCATCGAAAAGCAGCGTGCGGGCGGCGTCATCCTCGATCATCTCGGGCGGGAAGAAGCCGCTCAGTTGCCGTTCGATCACGAGGGGCTGGGCGATCAGCCACACGGCCAGCACCAGAAGCGCCGGGACCGAGGCCATCACGAAGCCGTACCAGCCGTAGTAATTGGGAAGGGAATGAAGTTTCTGCCCGGTGGCGGCAGCGCCCTTGAGCGCGCGCTGGCGGCAGAGGATGTAACCGGCGACAGAGAAGACCGCCACGAGGGCGAGCAGCATGAAAACCGACATGGGGTGATCCAACCGGCAAGAGGGGAAAGGCAGGGCGGCGCCGCGCGCCGCCCTGCCCCGGAGAGCTTATTCCAGCGGACCCATCGGGGTGCGCGCAGCAACCATCGCCTGCGTCGCGGCCAGTTCCGGATCGGACACCAAGCCGTACTGGGCGAGCGGGCCGTTCGGGCCGGCCATATCGTCGGACACGAAGAATTCGACGTATTCCTTCAGGCCGGGGATGACGTCCATATGCGCCAGCTTCACGTAGAAGTAGAGCGGGCGCGACACCGGGTATTCGCCCGAGGCGATCGACTCGGTCGACGGGGTGACGCCGCCCATGGTCGCGACCTGCAGCTTATCGGTGTTGTTCTGGTAGAAGGACAGGCCGAACACGCCGATGGCGTTCTTGTCGGCATCCAGACGGGCCAGCGTTTCGGTGTAGTCGCCGTCGATATCGACGTTGCGGCCATCGGTGCGCAGCTTCAGGCAGGCCTCTTCGGCGCCGTCCTCGTCCATGCCGGCGGCCATGAAGGCGGCCATGGCACCGGTTTCTTCGCAGCCCACGAGGAGGACCTTGTCCTCATAGACTTCGCGCGTGCCGTGCTTCGTGCCGGGCGACAGGACCAGAATGTCCTGCGCGGGCAGGTTCGGATTGAATTCCGACCACTGGGCGTGCGGGTTGGCGACCAGCGCGCCATCCTTCACGACCTGCTCGGCCAGCGCGTTGTAGATGTCGGCGGGGGTGAAGGCGAAGGCCGGACCGGCCACGTCAGAGGCGAACACGATGCCGTCATAGCCGATGCGCACTTCCATCACCTCGGTCACGCCGTTGGCGGCGCAGGTATCGAGGTCTTTCTGGCTGATGCGCGAGGAAGAGTTGGCGATGTCCACGGTGTTCTCGCCCACGCCTTCACACATCTTGGCGCGGCCGGCGCCCGAACCGCCACCTTCCACGACGGGGGTCGGGAAGTCGAAGTTTTCGCCGAAGGCTTCGGCGACGATGGTGGCATAGGGCAGCACGGTGGACGAGCCGGTGATCTGCACCTGATCGCGGGCCAGGGCCAGACCGGTGGTGCCGGCCAGCACCGCCACGGTCGAGAGGGTGAGTTTGATAAGGGTCATCTGCATCTCCATCAGGGACCACGGCCCCCCGTCTGGGCGCCGCTCGTGAACGGTCCTAGTCTCGCTGCGTGACGACTATGCAAAGAAAGTATGACAGTTGTGTAACACCCGTTTCCAGCCTGTCACGAATGATGCAGACGATTGTGCGGGGGCAGAGGTATTCGCCGCGCGGTTGTGAAGCGGGGGCGGCGGCGCCTGTCACAAAAGGATCATCAGGCCGCGATCTGCCCGTCACCGCGATGTTGCCTGAGGGTGATCCCCTGCCATGGCGCAATCGGACGCGCCCAAACCTGCCCTCACCTACCCCTGCCCTCACCTGTCCCTGCCTTGCCGCCACCGCCCGCCGCCCGCACCAATGCCATTCCCCTGCCCTCTGCTTTTTCCCCGCTGCAAAGGAGAACCGCCCTGCCTGACCATTCCCTCCGCGCTGATGCAGGCGACGGCGCAGCGGTTTCCAAGGTGGCTTTGTCCTGCGTCCGCGTGCCGATTCGTGAAAGGCCCGCGCCCGCCTGACATACCCGAGATTGGCCGACTGTCCCCCTGACGGCCAACCCGAGGCCGCCCCCCTGCCCCGGGGGGGCGGCCTCACCCGTCACGGCTGGCCTGCAGCGGGAAGGTGGTATGCAGCGGCCCGGTCCGGTCTGTAGTATCAGTGGCAGGCGGCAGGACCGCCTTGCCCCCTGACAGAGGCCACAGCGCGCCATGCACCTTGTGAACCGCCCCTTTGACGAGATCGCCGTCGGCGAGGTGGCCGAATTGCGCCGCCTGATCACGGCGGATGATCTGTATGTCTTTGCCGCGGCCTCGGGCAATCACAACCCCATGCACCTGACCGACAGCGATCTGGATGGCGATGGCAAGATGGAGCGTGTGGCGCCGGGGATGTTCGTGGCCTCGCTCGTCTCGGCGGTGCTGGGGATGCGGCTGCCGGGGGCGGGAACGCTCTACCGCAGGCAGGTGCTGGATTTCCATGCCCGCGCCCATGCGGGCGACGAGGTGATCTGCCGTGTCGAGGTGCTGGAAAAGCAGCCCGGCGGGCTGGTGCGTCTGGCCACGGATATCCGCCACGCGGCGGATGGCGCGCCGATCCTGACTGGCGAGGCGCTGGTGCAGGCCCCGGCAACTAAGATCGAGCAGGAGGGGGTAGAGGTGCCGGGGCTGATCGTGCAGCGGCACCGGCATTTCGAGGCACTGCTGGCGCGGGCGCGCCCCCTGCCCGCCCTGCCCACGGCCGTGGTCTGCCCGGACGAGGCCGCCGCACTGGACGGCGCGCTGCGGGCGCATCGGGAAAGCCTGATCACGCCGATCCTCGTGGGGGATGCCAAGGCCATCATCGCGGCGGCGGCGGCCTTGCAGGCGGACCTGACGGGGATCGAGATCGTGGATGTGGCGGGCGACGAGGCGGCGGCGGCGCGCGCCTGCGCGCTGGTGCATGAAGGGCGGGCGGCAGCAGTGATGAAAGGGCATCTGCACACCGATGCCCTGCTCCGCCCGATGGTGGATCGCGCGCAAGGCCTGCGCATCGGGCGGCGGCTGACCCATGTCTTCGTGATGGATGTGCCGGGCCTGCCCGAGCCGGTGATGGTGACCGATGCCGCGATCAACATCGCGCCCGACCTCGCCACCAAGATGGACATTTGCCAGAATGCCATTGACCTTGCGCTGTCGCTTGGGATGGAGGCGCGGGTGGGCGTGCTCTCGGCGGTAGAGACGGTGAACCCCGCCATCCAGTCGTCCATCGACGCGGCGCTTCTGTCCAAGATGGCCGAGCGGGGGCAGATCCGGGGCGGGTTGGTGGAGGGGCCGCTGGCGATGGACAATGCCATCGACATCGCCGCCGCTCGGACTAAGGGCCTGACGGGCAAGGTGGCGGGGCGGGCGAATATCCTTGTCGTGCCGGGGATAGATGCGGGCAACATGCTGGCCAAGCAGCTGGCCTTTGTCAGCCATGCCGAAGGGGCGGGGCTGGTGCTGGGGGCAAAGGTGCCGGTGATCCTGAATTCACGCGCCGACAGCGCAATGTCGCGGCTGGCGTCCTGCGCGGTGGCGGCGATCCATCATTTCCATACCAAGGCGTAACAGGATGGGGAGCGGGGGGGGGGTGCGGGGGGGCGGGATGCCCCCCCGCCCCGCTTCAGTCTGTCATCTGCCCGGACCGCGCGGCGCGATCGCCCGGCGACAGCCGCAGCACCGATTGCGCGAGCGATCGGCGGTCCAGCCCGAAATGGCGATAGAGATCGCCGATCGTGCCGGTCTGGCCGAAATGTTCCACCCCATGCGCCACCGTCCGATGCCCCGCGACAGACCCGAGCCAGGCCAGCGTCGCGGGATGGCCGTCGATCGCGGTCACGATCAGGCAATCGCGCGGCAGGCCTGCGAACAGCGTCTCGATATGGCTGCGGGCGGCGGCATGGCCCCGGGCGCGGGCGCGTTGCGCCGCCGTCCAGCCCGCATTCAGCCGGTCGGCCGAGGTGACGGCCAGCACGCCCACATCGCGCCTGTGTTCCCCGATCAACCCCGCCGCGGCGATCGCCTCGGGCGCGATGGCGCCCTGATAGGCGATCACCGCCGCGCAATTCGGCCCCGGCGGGCGCAGCCAGTAGGCGCCGTCGATGGCCCCCTGACGGAAGGCATCGTCGCGCCGCTTTCCCGGCTGTTCCAGCGGGTTGGTGGTCAGCCGCAGATAGACCGATCCGCCCGTTTCATCGCGCAGCCATGTGCGCTCATCCGCGTCGCCGTCGCCGTCGCGCTGCAGATAATCAAAGGCCCATTCCATGATGACGGCCAGTTCATCGGCAAAGGCCGGCTCGAATGCCGCGAGCCCGTCCTGGCTCATCCCCGTCAGCGGCGTGCCGATGGATTGATGCGCCCCGCCTTCCGGCGCCAGTGTCACGCCCGAGGGCGTGCCGACGATGAGGAAGCGCGCATCCTGATAGCAGGCGTAGTTCAGCGCATCCAATCCGCGATGGACGAAGGGATCATAGACCGTGCCGATGGGGAAAAGCCGCTTGCCGAACAGGCTGTGCGACAGGCCGGCGGCCCCCAGCAGCAGAAACAGGTTCATCTCGGCGATGCCCAGTTCGATATGCTGGCCGTCCGGCGTGAATTCCCATTTCGCGGTGGACGGGATGCGATGTTCGATGAAGGCATCGGCCTGCGCCGCGCGGGCAAACAGCTTGCGCCGGTTCACCCAGGGGCCGAGGTTGGTGGTCCCCGTCACATCGGGCGAGGTGGTCACAATCCGCGCGGCAAGCGCGCTGTCGCCCTTGGACAGATCGTCGAGGATGCGGCCAAACGCGGCCTGGGTGGATATCTCGCGGTCGGTGTCGATCGCGATGGGCGGCACGGGAAGGCGCGCGTCGCTGTGGCGGCGGGGACCCTGCGCGAAGAAGGGAACACGTGACAGGAAATCCCGCAAGGCTAACGCATCGGGGACGGTGGCGAACGGCTCCCATTCCTGCCCGGGGGCCACGCCCATATGCGCCTGCCATGCGGCGAACTGGGTGGGGTTCATCAGCCCGCCGTGATTGTCCTTGTGGCCCGCGATGGGTGTGCCCCAGCCCTTGATCGTATAGGCGAGGAAACAGGTCGGGCGGTCATGGGTGACGGCGTCGAAGGCATCGGCCATGGTCTGCACGCAATTGCCGCCGAGGTTTTCCATCAGCGCCGCCAGTTCCGCATCGCTGCGCCGGTCGATCAGCGCGCTGACCGCGCCCTGATCGCCCAGATCCTCCATCAACCGCTTGCGCCACACCGCCCCGCCCATGAAGGTGAGCGCGGCATAGTCCTGGTTCGGGCAGGCGTCGATCCAGTCGCGCAAGGCGCTACCCCCCGGTTCCGCAAAGGCCGCGCGCTGGAGCGCGCCGTATTTCACTCGCACCACATCCCAGCCGAAGGCATCAAAGATCTTCTCGACGCGCGCGAACAACCCCTCGCGCACGATCCCATCCAGCGACTGGCGGTTGTAGTCGATCACCCACCAGCAGTTGCGCAGGCCGTTCTTCCAGCCTTCCTGCAAGGCTTCATAGACGTTGCCCTCATCCAGTTCGGCATCGCCCACCAGCGCCACCATGCGGCCCAGGGGCAGGTCCGCCCCCCAGGATTTGGCGGCAATGAAATCCTGCACCAGCGACGCGAAGGTGGTGATGGCCACACCAAGGCCCACCGAACCGGTGGAAAAATCCACATCATCCACATCCTTGGTGCGGCTGGGATAGCTTTGCACGCCGCCAAGGCCGCGAAAGTTTTCCATCCGCGCGCGGGTCTGGTTGCCCATCAGATACTGGATGGCGTGAAAGACCGGGGCGGCATGGGGCTTGACCGCCACCCGATCCTCGGGCCGCAGCGCGTGGAAATAGAGCGCCGTCATGATCGACACCATGGATGCTGACGAGGCCTGATGCCCGCCGATCTTGATCGCGTCCGTCTTGGGGCGGATGTGGTTGGCGTGGTGGATCATCCAGTGCGACAGCCACAAGAGCCGCTGTTCGATGGTTTTCAGATGCGCGCTGGTCATGGCCTGTCTCCCTCTGTGGCGGCAGTCTGCGGCGCGGGGGGCGCGCTTGTCCTTGCTATTTCCGCCCGGGCGCGCCAGCCTTGCGCAGGAAACCGCTACACATGGCGCCATTCATGGCTGATCCCGCCCAGATCGACGAATTCGACGTTCGAATCATCCAGACCCTGCAGCGCGAGGGCCGCCTGTCGGTGCAGGACCTGAGCCAGCGCGTGGGGCTGAGCCCGACCCCGGTGCTGCGGCGGATGCGGCGGCTGGAAAAGGATGGCGTGATCACAGGCTATGCTGCGCTGGTCGATGAGGTGGCGGTGGGCTTTCCGGTGCAGGTCTTCGTGTCGGTCAAGCTGGACCGTCAGGTGGACGCGGCGCTGGTCAGTTTCGAGGCGGCGGTGCAGGATTTCCCCGAAGTGGTGGATTGCTGGCTGATGACGGGCAACCGCGATTACCTGCTGCGGGTGGTGACGGACAGCCTTGCCGGGTTCGAGGCTTTCCTGACCGGGCGCCTGACCCGCCTGCCAAGTGTATCGAGCATCGAAAGCTCCATCCCCTTGCGGCGGGTCAAGGCCGGCATCAGCCGCAGCCTCTAGGGGCGCGATCAGCCCTCTTTGTAATAATAGCTGTAGCCGTTGATGGCGGGTGCGCCGCCCAGATGGACGTAGAGAACGCGCGATCCTTCGGGGAAGAACCCCTTGCGCGTCAGGTCGATCATCCCCTGCATCGACTTGCCCTCATAGACCGGGTCGGTGATCATCGCCTCGGTCCGGGCGGCAAGGCGGATGGCGTCATTCGTTTCCTCGGACGGGACGCCATAGGCCGGATAGGCGTAGTCGGGGTTGATGACGATCTCATCCTCGCGGATCTTGCGGCCAAGGCCCACCAGTTCGGCGGATTGGTCCACGATCTGGCGCACCTGCGCGCGGGTCTGGTCCAGCGTGCCAGAGGCATCAATCCCGATGACGCGATCCGCGCGGTCCTGCGCGGCGAAGCCCACGATCATGCCGCCCTGCGTGGAACCGGTCACGACGCAGACGATGATGTAATCGAAGGTGAAGCCAAGCGCGCGTTCCTGTTCGGCCACCTCTTCGGCAAAGCCGATATAGCCCAGCGCGCCGTATTTGTGCACGCTCGCCCCCGCCGGGATGGGATAGGGCACGCCGCCCGCATCGCGCACCGATTGGATCGCGTCTTCCCAGCTTTTGCGGATGCCGATGTCGAACCCATCCTCCACCAGCCGCGAATCCGCGCCCATCAGGCGGGTCATCAGGATATTGCCCACACGGTCATAGACGGCATCGTAATGGGGCACCCATTTTTCCTGCACGACCACGCATTTCATCCCGATCTTGGCCGCCGTCGCCGCCACCATCCGGGTGTGGTTCGACTGCACGCCGCCAATGGAGACCAGCGTATCCGCCCCCGACTTGATGGCATCGGGGACGATGTATTCCAGCTTGCGCAGCTTGTTCCCGCCCATGGCCAGGCCCGAGTTGCAGTCATCCCGCTTGGCATAGATCTGGACCTTGCCGCCCAAAGCCTCGGTCAGGCGCGGGAGGTGCTCGATCGGTGTGGGGCCGTAGGTGAGCGGGTAGCGTTCGAATTTGGCAAGCAGCGACATGCCGGTGTCTCCTGTGGGTGGCTATGCCGAAAGACTAGCAGGATCGGCGCAGAGGGGGCTTTCATATTGGGGCGGCAGAATTGCCGTTTCTTCCACGATGCGGCATGATTCGCGCCTTGGCGAAGACAGCAGGCCCACAGGATGAAAGAACCTTCCACCGCCGATCTGGACCGAATCGATCGCAACCTGCTGCGGGCGCTGCAAAAGGATGGGCGGCTGGCCAATGCCGATCTGGCGCGGATGGTGAATGTCAGCCCCGCCACCTGCCACCGCCGCACCCAGCGGCTGATCGACGAAGGCTATGTCACCGCCATCCGCGCCCAGATCGCGCCCAATGCGGTGGGACTTGGCGCGCTGGTGATGGTGGGCGTGGTGCTGGACCGGTCCACGCCTGAAAGCTTTGCCGCCTTCGAGGCGGCGGTGGGCGCGATGACCGAGGTGCTGGATTGCAACCTTGTCGCGGGTGATTTCGACTATCTGCTGAAAATCCGCGTGCGCGACATGGCGGGGTTCAACCTGCTGCATGGGCGGCAGCTGATCGCCCTGCCCGGCGTGCGCCAGATCCGCACCTTCTTTGTGCTGAAAGAGGTGAAGGACAACGCCCCCCTGTCCTTTTAGCCCTGTCCTTTTGGCCCTGTCCTTTTAGCGCGCCGCCGTGGCCTGCGGCGGCAGGGCGCGCGCGGGCGCAGATGCAGGCACATGCGCGGCGGCCGCATCCGGCCGGGTGTCGCGGATGCGGAACCACGCGGCATAAAGCGCGGGCAGGAAGAACAGCGTCAGCACCGTGGCCACGATCAGCCCGCCCATGATCGCCATGGCCATCGGCCCCCAGAAGACCGACCGCGCCAAGGGGATCATGGCAAGGATCGCCGCCAGCGCGGTCAGCACCACAGGGCGCGCGCGGCGCACGGTGCTTTCCACCACCGCATCCCATGGGGCGGCCCCGGCAGCAAGGTCGTGGTCGATCTGATCCACAAGGATCACGGTGTTGCGCATGATCATGCCCGCAAGCGCGATCACCCCGAGCAGCGCCACAAAGCCGAAAGGCGCGTTGAACAGCAGAAGCGCCGCCACCGCCCCGATGGCCCCGAGAGGCGCCGTCAGAAAGACGAGGAACAGCTTCGAGAAGCTGCGCAATTGCAGCATCAGAAGCGACAGCATCACCACGAACATCAGCGGAAAGATGCGGAACAGCGCGGCATTGGCCTTGGCGCTTTCCTCCACCGCGCCGCCGGTTTCGATGCGATAGCCCGCAGGCAGCGCGTCGATGATGGGTTGCAGGCCGGGCAGGATCTGCGCGGTCACGGTGGGGGCCTGCACGCCCGGCACCACATCGGCGCGCACGGTGAGCACCATGTCGCGGTTGCGCCGCCACAGGATCGGCTCTTCGAAATCATAGCTCACATCGGCCAGTTGCGACAGCGGCACAGCCGCGCCGGTGGGCAGCAGCACCGTCAGATCGGACAGGCGCGAGGGATCGGCCCGTTCGGCCTGTGGCGCGCGGACCATCACGTCGATGAGTTCGGTGCCATCGCGAAACTCGGTGACCTTGACCCCCGACAGCAGGGTTTGCAGCGTGTTGGACACATCCGCCGTATTCAGGCCCAGCGCGCGGATGCGGTCCTGATCGAGGTGCACCCGCAACGCCTTGGCCTGTTCGTTCCAGTCGAACTGCGGCTCTACCGTGTTGGGGTTGGCGACCAAGGCGGCGCGGACATCGGCGGCGATGCGGCGCACCTCGGCCGGGTCGGGGCCGATCACGCGGAACTGCACGGGAAAGCCCACGGGCGGGCCAAAGACGATCTGATCCACACGGATGCGCGCCTCGGGGATGGCGCCTGCGGC
The DNA here is from genome assembly GCF_009908315.1 of Paragemmobacter ruber. Taxonomy (GTDB): domain Bacteria; phylum Pseudomonadota; class Alphaproteobacteria; order Rhodobacterales; family Rhodobacteraceae; genus Paragemmobacter; species Paragemmobacter ruber. Next base: position 678,660 of record NZ_JAAATW010000002.1, on the reverse strand, counting down.
GACGGCCGCCTCGATCCGGGCGCGCAGGCGGTCGCGCGCGGCGGCATCCTGCGCCATGATGACCGTCAGCGCGAAGGATGGGTTGGGCAGCGCGGGGTTCAGCGCGAAGAAGAAGCGCGGCGCGCCCGCCCCCACATAGGTGGTGGCATGGCGGACATCCGGATCGCCCGCGACCAGCGCCTCAGCCGCCAGCGCGGCGCGGGCCGTGGCCGTGATTGAGGTGCCTTCAGGCATGCGCGTTTCGATGAACAGTTCCGCCCGCGCCGAGGTGGGGAAGAACTGCTGCTGGACAAGGCCCATCCCCACGCCCGTCAGCCCCAGCGCGCCCAGCGTCGCCCCGATCACCCACCAGCGGGCGCGCAGCGATGCGGTGACGCCCGCGCGCAGGGCGCGGTAGAGGCGGCTGTCATAGCTGGCGTGATGCGCCCCGGCTTTGGGCGGAGGCAAGAGTTTCATCCCCAGATAGGGCGTCACGATCACCGCCACGAACCAGGACACGATCAGCGCGATGCCCACCACCCAGAAGATGTTGCCCGCGTATTCCCCGCTGGTGGACCGGGCCAGCCCCACGGGCAGGAACCCCGCCGCCGTGACCAGCGTGCCGGTCAGCATCGGGAAGGCGGTGGAGGACCAGGCGGCCGAGGCGGCGGCGATGCGGTCATGGCCCTGTTCGATCTTCACCACCATCATCTCGACCGCGATGATGGCATCATCGACCAGAAGGCCCAGCGCGATGATCAGCGCGCCCAGCGTGATGCGGTCAAAGTTCATCCCCCAGACCTGCATCACCACAAAGACGATGGCCAGCACGATGGGCACCGACAGCGCCACCACGATCCCCGTGCGCCAGCCCAGCGTGACGAAGGACACGACAAGGACGATCACCAGCGCCTCGAGAAATGTCTTCAGGAATTCGTCGAAGGCATGGGTCACGATATCGGCCTGGTCGGCAGTCTGGATCACCTCGACCCCGAGCGGCAGGTCGGCGCGGAAGGCGGCAACCTCGGCCTCCAGCCGCTGGCCGAGTTGGACGACATTCGCGCCCTCGGCCATGGCGACGCCCACGCCCACGGTCGGCATCCCGCCGTGAAAGGCAAGATAGTCGGGCGGGTCCTCGTAGCCGCGCCGCACCTCGGCGATGTCGCCCAGCCGGAGCGTCGCCTCTCCGGCCGGGATGGGCAGGGCGCGCAGCGTGGCCAGCGTGGCGAGGCCGCCGCTGACGCGCACCTGCACGGCATCGCCCTGCGTCTGGATCGCCCCCGCCGCCGTCATGTCATTCTGCCCCGCGATGGCATCGAAGATGGTCTGGGGCGACAGGCCCAGCGTGGCCAGACGGCGGTGGCTGATCTCTACCCAGATGCGTTCCTCGACATCGCCGATCAGCGCCACCTTGGCGGCATCCTCGACCGCCAGCAGGCGCGTGCGCAGGCGTTCGGCATAGGCCTTAAGCTCGGCCCGGCCCAGCCCTTCGCCCGTCAACATGTAGATGGCGGAAAAGACATCGCCATATTCATCGTCGAAGAACGGGCCGATCACGCCCTGCGGCAGGGACGGCGCCAGATCGTCCAGCTTCTTGCGCACCTGATACCAGACAGGCTGCGCCGCACGCACCGAATCCTGCAATTGCACCTGCAGCACCGTCGCACCGGGGCGCGAGAAGGTGCGGACGAATTCAAGCTCCGGCAGTTCCTGGATGCGCTTTTCCATCGGTTCGGCGACGAGGTTCTGCATCTCATCCGCCGTGGCGCCGGGCCAGACAGCGGTGACGACCATGGTCTTGATGGTGAAGGTCGGGTCTTCGGCGCGTCCGAGATTGACATAGGCAAAGGCCCCGGCAGCCAGCGCCACGAGGATGGCAAAGAGCGTGACCGCCGGGTTGGTGACGGCCAGACGCGACAGGTTCAGGTTGCGCATCGGATCACTCCGCGACCGGGGTTTGGATTTCCACCACGCGGACAGGGCGATCGGGATCCAGCTTGTGGGCGCCAAGGCTGACGATGCGGTCACCGGGGCGCAGCGCGCCGCGGATCGTGGCAACCGTGTCGGTGACGGCGGCCAGTTCGACCGGGACACGCTCCACCCGGTCGCCCGTCACGCGCCAGACGGCGGGGCCTGCGCCTGCATCCTGCACGGCGGCGAGGGGGACGGTGGCCACCGGCGCCCCTGCCCCGGGGGTGACGCTGATGGTCACGGTGCGCCCGAAGCTGGCCCCTGCCCCCGGATCGGCCAGCGCCATGCGCACCCGGTAAGTGCGCCCCTGCGGATCGGCATCAGGGGCGATGTCGCGCAGGACAAGCGGGTGGGACACAGCGCCCGCGCCCCAGATTTCGGCGCGGGCGGTGCTGCCCGCCAGCAGATCGCGGTCATCCTCGGGCAGCGAGAAGACCACATCCACCGCCCCGCCCTGCGCGATGGAGACAACCGGCGTTCCGGCGGCGACCACCTGCCCCGCCTCGCCCGGCGTGGCGGTGATCACGCCATCGGCGGGGGCAAGCAGCCGGGTATAGCCCAGCCCGTTTTCGGCCAGCGCCAGCGACCGGCGGGCGCGGTCGGCGCGGGCGGCGGCCTCGGCCTCAACGCTGAGCGCGCGGTCGAGCGCGGCCTGCGCGACATGGCCCTTGTCGAACAGGGTTTGGGTACGGTCGATATCGGCGCGCGCGCGGCGGTGGTCCACCTCGGCGGCGGCCACCTCGGCGGCGGCGACATCGCGTTCCAGCCGCGCATCGGTATCGTCGAGCGTGGCCAGCACCGTGCCCGCCGTCACGGCATCGCCCACCTCCACCCTGCGTGAGACGATCTTGCCGGACAGGCGAAAGCCCATCGCCACCTCGTGCCGGGGGCGGATCGTGCCGGTATAAGTGACGGCGCGCGTCGTGGGGGTGAAGGCGATCTCGGTCACGCGGACAGGCTGGGCGGGGCGTTCTGCGGTGGCGGTGGCCTGCCCGGCCCGGGGGGCCAGAACCGCCCCGGCGGCGCCCAAGCCCCCCAGCGACAGGATCACAAAGGCCGTGATGGCCACGGCCCGCCGTCCCGAATTCCGTGCCATCGCGACCTCATGTGCTGGGGTGGGGTTGATTCTCGCAAAGTAAGTGACACATACATTAGTAAGTGATACTTACTTGACAAGCCCCTTTCTCGCGGTATCCCGAAAAGGCCGCGTCGCCTGCGGCCCCGGCGCCGAACTGGCCCTTCTGGAAAGCGACATGCCCGACAAGACGACCGCGCGCAGCACCTATCACCACGGCGACCTGCGGGCGCAGCTGATCGCGGCCGTGCGGGACCTGGTGGAAAGCCACGGCCCTGACGGGTTTTCCGTGGCCGAGGCCGCCCGCCGGGCGGGCGTCAGTTCCGCCGCGCCCTACAAGCATTTCCGCGACCGCCCCGAACTGCTGCGCGCCGTCGCGGCCGAGGGGATGGACCGGCTGCGCGCCGCGATGGAGGCGGGCTGCGCCCGCCATCCCGCCGGTTCGATCGAGGCCGTGGCCGCGATCGGGCAGGCCTATGTGGATTTCGCGCGCGGCGGGCCGGGTGTGTTCCGCCTCGTCTTCGGGCTGACCGAGGGACATGCCGCCGATACGCAGTTGCAGGGCAAGGGGTGGAACTGCTTTTCCGTGCTGCTGCAGGCGGTGGCGCGGGTGATTGGCCTGTCGGAAGGCCACCCGCAGGTGCAAGAGCGCGCCTATATGCTGTGGGCCACCGTGCATGGCCATTCCTTCCTGACCATCGACGGCAAGACGACCGGGAAATTCGCCCCGGGCGCGGATTGGCCGATGCTCATGCAGGTGGCGGCCGCGATCCTGCGCGACGGGCGCGCCGCCTAGATCGGGCGGGCCGCGCCGCCAAGACTTGCTGGCAGGTGCCAGAGCGGCTTATGTGCCGGGGCGGCAGGCGAGCAGAGGAAACAGGATGCGCAACGCGGCTATGGTGCTCGGGATCATCGGGGGGTTGATCGCGATGCTCGTGGGGTTCTTCGGGTTCGGCTATACCGAACTGGTGCAGGAGCATGCCGAACTGGGCGAGATCTTCGGCGAATTCGACAACCCCGCCCTGATCCGCTTTGCCAGTTTCATCGCCCCGCTGCTGGCGATTGCGGGGGCCGCCATGGCCAAGATCCGCGCGCTGGTGGGGGGTGTGCTGATGCTGGTGGCCAGCGGGTTGATGTATTTCTCTTTCGGCTTTGGCGTGTTCACGATGTTTCCCATCGGCTTTTGCATCGTGGGCGGGATCCTGGCCATCGCGGCGGGCAAGCCGGACGAGCCGAAATCGCATTTCTGAGGCAGACAAGGGCGGCGCGCGCGCCGCCCTGCCCTGACTATACAACCGGGGTCAGACGGCGACGGTGACCTTGCCCATGGGATGGGAACAGCAGGCGAGGATGTAGCCTGCGGCGATGTCGTCATCGCTGATCCCGCCGTTATGAACCATGTGCACATCGCCTTCGGTCTTTTTCACCTTGCAGGTGCCGCACAGCCCGAAGGTGCAGCCCGAGGGGATGTTCAGCCCCGACCGCTTGGCCACCGCCAGCACCGTATCGGTTTCGGCACAAGGCGCGGTGATGCCGCTGCTGGCAAAGGTGATGACTGCGCCGGTCCCGGCATCGGGGACCACGTCTGAGATCACGGGCGCCTCGGCCTCGGTCCGCACGGGGGCGCCGAAGCTTTCCTGATGGTAGTGCGCCATCTCATAGCCCAGCGACACCAGCATGTCGCGCACCCCCTGCATGAAGGGTTCGGGGCCGCAGCAGAACACCTCGCGCTCCAGATAGTCGGGGGCCATCAGGCCCAGCATGATCTGGCTGAGCCGTCCGGTATAGCCGGGCCAGGCGCGGAAGGGATCGGGTTCCTCGACCACAAAACGCAATTGCAGGCCCGGCACGCGGTTGGCGAATTGCTCCAGCCTTTCGCGGAAGATGATCTCGGACGGGCGGCGGGCGGCGTGGACGAAGGTGATGTCGGGCATCTCGCCCGAATCCCAGGCCCATGTCGTCATCGACATCATGGGGGTGATGCCGGAGCCTGCCGAGATGAAGAGGTATTTCTTCGCCGGGTGGCGATGGAAGGAGAAGATGCCCGACGGACCATAGGCCTTGATCCGCATCCCGGGCTTGAGGTGATCCAGCATCCAGCGCGTGCCGATGCTGTCCTTCTGCGCCTTGACCGTGACGCTGATCGACAGGGGGCGCGAGGGGCTGGAACTGATCGTGTAGGTGCGCTGGATATTGCCGCCCGGCACCGGCAGATCCAGCGTCAGGAACTGGCCCGGCTGATAGTCGAACCACGCGCCCGACGGCGCGCGGAAGGTGAAGGTCGCAGTGTCGGACACATCCGGCACCACCATGGCACATTCCAGAAGCTCTGCATCCGTCCAGGGCCGGGCCGTCCAGTTCATCTGACCCATGGCTTACTCCGCCGCCAGAGCCGGACCCGGCGCAACGCGCCCGGCCATCACGCCGCAATACCAATCCACGAACTGGATCACGCCTTCTTCCTGAATGGTCGAATAGGGGCCGGGTTCATAGGCGGGCGACAGGATGCCCTTCTGGTTTTCCTCCACCACCTGACGGTCCTCGTCATTGGTGGCGATCCAGACCTCGGTCAGGGTTTTCAGATCGTAGTCCACACCTTCCACCGCGTCCTTGTGGACGAGCCATGTCGTCGTCACCTCGGTCTCGGTCGGGCTGACGGGCAGGACGCGGAAGGTGATCGCGTGATCGCCCAGGAAGTGGTTCCACGTGTTGGGATAGTGATACATAAGCAGGCTGCCCGCATCGTTGAAGGGCATCCGCCCCATCCGCCGCGCCACGGCTGCCTTGGTCGACAGCGTATAGCTTTCGGCGTTGTTCAAAAGCGGGATGCGCGCGAGCCGCCACTGGAAATCGGGGGCATGGACAAAGCGCGAGGGCAGGCCTGCGGCTTCGCAGCGTTCCCAATGGGCAAGGATTTCGGGGCTGGCCGAATGGGGGCCATCCATCGCGCCGATCTTGGGATTATCCGAGAAGGTGCGGCAGAGCGACGGGTGCGAACCGCCGCAGTGATAACATTCGCGGTTGTTCTCGATCACCAGCTTCCAGTTGCCGTTTTCCACGATGGTCGAGGTGAAGGCCACCTTGGCATCCGACAGACCCGAAGGCGCCAGATAGCCCGCCGCGGTGCGCGCCAGATCGGCGACGGGGGGCGGCACCTCGGCCAGACAGATGTAGACGACCCCGCCCAGATCGACGCAATGCACCCGCTTCAGCCCGAACTTGGCGGCATCGAAATCCTCGCCCATGTCGCGGGCATAAAGAAGCTTGCCATCCAGCTCATAGGTCCACTGGTGATAGGGGCAGACGAGTTTGGGCGTGTTGCCCATGGTCTTGGAGCACAGCCGCTGGCCGCGGTGGCGGCAGACGTTGTGGAAGGCGCGGATGCGCCCGTCGGCGCCCTTGACCACGATCACCGGATAGGCGCCCACCTGCACGGTCTGATAATCGCCCGTCTTCTGCAACGCGGCCGAGGGCAGCGCGAACAGCCATTCGCGATACCAGATCTGTTCGAGATCGGCCTGATAGACGGCCGGATCGGCGTAAAGCGCGCGCGAGAGGGAAAAGTTCTTGCGGCGCGCGGCCAGTTCGGCGGCAATCTGGGAGTGGCTCAGCATCATCACCCTCGCTGTCCCGTGCCTTCCCGCACGGTCTTGTTCCTGACATGCGGCCAGACAGGGGGAAATGCGCGCGGCGACATGCAGGCCCGACGCAACGCATCGCCCCACCGCCCACCGCGGTTCGACGTATCGGTGCAAGGCTGGTTTCCGGGCTGGGGGAGCGGCCTTTCGGCCCGGACGCGACGCCTTCCCAAGGGGCTCCTCCCCCCCAGTGGCCTGATGTCGCGCCCTCTCCCGTTACCGTTGCGGGGGCAGCGCCGGTCTTGCACCGGCTTCCCAATTCTCCGCCTGTCGGGGCGGCACCTTGCCGGGCGAATGTAGGGGGTCGCCCGGGAACGAATCCCCTTTGGAACGACAGGTCATGTCGCAAACTCGACATGGGCCGCAGTGGGGGCGGCGCAGGCCAGCGTCACGCCGGCTGCGCCGCGAGATAGGCCCGCCACCCCCCGTGATGCGTGATCTCCTCTGCCCCTGTGACCGCCAGGGCTTCGGCCAGAAAGCCCACCGCGCTGCGGCCATCTGTCAGGTCCACCCGCCCAAGGCCAAGGGGCGAGGGGATCTGCGCCAGAAAGGCCCCCACCTGCGCCATGGGCAGCGCCCAGACCTCCACGTCGATGGCCGCGCCGGTTTCGGCGCGCACAAGGCCCGGGCGCGCGGGCGGCGATCCGGGCAGGCGGAACAGGCGGTAGACCGGCGCGGTGGTGGTGCGCCGCAGGAAGCGCCCGCCCAGCCCCGTGATCTGGCTGTTCAGCGGCAGGCCCGACATATGCGCGCCCACCAGCACCAGTTCCATTTCCTGCGGCAGGGCGGCGGGGGCTGGCGCGGGCGCGGCGGGAAGCGCCCAACCCGTGGCCCCCAGAGCTGCGCCCGACTGCGCCTGCACCACCGCGCCCAGCGCGGCCAGACGGGCGTCTTCGCCCGGGCGGGCCAAGAGCGTGATGCTTCCCGGCCGCCCGTCGCCACGCGGGCCGGTCGGCACGGCCAGACCGCACATGTCCAGCAGATTGACAAAGTTCGTATAGGTCCCAAGGCGGCTGTTGGGGCCGATGGGATCGGCCTCCAGATCGGCCAAGGAATAGAAGGTGGGGATCGTCGGCACCGCCAGCAAGTCAAGGCCAGCCATCGCCGCCACCGCCTGCCGCCGCAGCGCCGCAAGCCGATAGATGCCACGGAAGGCATCCGCCGCCGACAGCCGGTCCGCCCCGCCGATGATGCGCGCCGTCACCGGGTGAAAGGCCCCGGGCCGCGCCCGGAACAGGGGTTCCACCGCGGCCATGCGTTCGGCCACCCACGCGCCGTCATAGAGCATCTGCGCCACGGCGTAGAAGGGGGTGAAATCGACCTCCACCACTGTGGCGCCCATGGCCTGCAACATGGCGCGGGCGGTGCCGAAGGCGGCGGCCTGTGCCGTGTCGCCGAAGAACTCGATGCTGGCGGCATCCGGCACGCCGATGCGCTGGCCCGGCGGCGGGGCGGACAGGGCCGGGGCGGGCATCGGGCGCGACCACGGATCATCAGCGTCGGGCGCGCAGGCCACACGGTAGGCGCGCCACGCATCGGCGACGGTCAGGCCGAAGATCGAGATCGTGTCGAGCGTCCGGCAGGCGGGAACAACACCTGTGGCCGACAGCGCACCGAGCGACGGCTTCAGCCCCACGATGTTGTTCAGCGCCGCCGGAACGCGGCCCGATCCGGCCGTATCGGTGCCGAGCGCAAAGCTGACCAGCCCGCGCGCCACCGCCACCGCCGACCCGCTGGACGAACCGCCCGGCACGATGGCGGGGTCCAGCGCATTGCGCGGCACGCCATAGGGTGACCGCACGCCCACCAGCCCGGTCGCAAATTGATCCAGATTGGTCTTGCCGATCCAGATCGCCCCTGCCGCGCGCAACCGCGCCACCACAAAGGCATCCGCCTGCGCCAGATAGGCGAAGTCCGGGCAGGCGGCCGTGGTGGGCGCATCGCCCACGTCGATATTGTCCTTGACCGCGAAGGGAATCCCCCAGAGCGGATAGGCCACCGGATCGAAAGGCAGCAGGGACGCGGCCTCGTCCGCCGTGGCGGCGGGATCGCGCAGATGCAAAAAGATCGCGCGGTCCCCGGCCGCCGCGATACGGGCATGGACCTCGGCCATCACGGCGGCGGGTGATAGCCCGGTCGCATAGGCGGCGTGCAGCCGGTCGATGTCGAACGGCAGATCGGTCAGGCTTGTCTTGTCCATCGTCTTTCTCAGGTCATGAATTCCACAGGCCGGTTCCACTGGATCAGCACGGTGCAACCCGATGCTGACCAGACCGAATGTTCGGTCCCTTCGGGGTTCAGGATCAGCGATCCAGCCGGATAATCGCCGCGTTCGTCGCTCTGCACCCCTTCGAGAACGAGGATCGTCTCCATCCCCGGGTGGCGGTGGCGTGGCACCCCCGCACCGGGCGCATAACGCAAGAGCGCCACACCCGGCGCGCCTTCGCGCAGCACCGATATCTCCACGCCGTCGCGGAAGGGCTTGAAGGTGCGCGCGCGCCAGCCCGTCAGCAGCGCGGCAAAGGCCACGGGCTCTTCTGCGCGGTCAGGCATGGAAGGCCTCGACGATCTCGGCCACGGTGGCTGTCCAGCCGACGATGGCGCCTTGCGCGCGGATCATCTCAAGCGTGGCGGTTTTGAAGGCGGGAAAGTAGCTGTCGGTCGCATCCTCGGCCAGCAGACAGTCAAACCCGCGATCATTCGCCTCGCGCATGGTGGTCTGGACGCAGACCTCGGTCGTCACCCCGGCAAGGATCAGGCTGCGTGTTCCCATCCGCACCAGATGGGCCGACAGGCCGGTGGCGTAGAAGGCGCCCTTTCCCGGCTTGTCGATCACCAGTTCCCCCGCCACGGGATAGAGTTCTGGCACGATATCGGCGCCCGGCTCGCCGGCAATCAGGATGCGCCCCATGGGGCCCGCATCGCCGATCCGCAGCTCGGGCGCGCCACGGTCGCGCTTGGCAGGCGGCAGGTCGGACAGATCGGGGCGGTGACATTCCCGCGTGTGGATCACCGGCACGCCCGCCGCCCGCGCCCCGGCAATCAGCGCTGCCACGGCGGGAATGATCGCCCGCAGGCGCGTCACGTCATTGCCCAGACTTGCGCCGAACCCGCCCGGTTCGACAAAATCGCGCTGCATGTCGATCACGATCAACGCCGTGGTCGCCGGATCGAAACCAAAGGCGAAGGGCCGCGCCGCCGCGATCTGCCGCATCCCCAATCCGCGCATTTCGTTCATGCCGCATGTCCCCCCATGTGATGGCCGATCTCAGCCACCCGCGCCTCGGCGGCGGGCACCTCATAGGTGATCCGCCCTTCCGACATCACGAGGACCCGGTCGGACAGTTCCAGCACCTCGTCCAGGTCTTCGCTCATCAACAGCACCGCCGCGCCGGCATTGCGCGCCGCCACGATCCGCGCGCGGATATCCGCGACGGCGGCGAAATCCAGCCCGAAACAGGGGTTCGAGATGACCAGCAGACGCACCGCGCCCGTCAGTTCGCGCGCCAGCACCGCGCGCTGCACATTGCCGCCCGACAAGGCCGCGATCGGGCCTTCGGGATCGGCGGCCTTGACCTTGAAGGCCGCGATCAGATCGCGCCCGCGGGCCCGCATCTCGGCCGCCGACAGCCAGAAGCGCGGCCCCTTGCCGTTGCGGTCGAACGACCGGAAGGCGATGTTCTCGATCACGCTCATCCGGGGGGCGCAGGCATTGCGCAGCGGCTCTTCGGGCAGGTAGCGCACGGCATGGGCCTGCGCCTCTTGCCGCGTCGCGCCATAGGCTTCGCCCGCCACACGCACCTCGCCCGCGCGCAGCGCGCGCTGGCCGGTCAGCACCTCCATCAGTTCCATCTGCCCATTGCCCGATATGCCCGCAATTCCTGCGATCTCGCCCGCATGGACGGTCAGCGCGTCGATGCTGATCTCTTTCAGCCCTGACCGATCCACCGCCCGGACGCCGCGCAGTTCCAGCACCGGCGCCCCGCGCGTGCCCTGCCGGTCCATCGGGCGCAGCGCCTTTTCCTCGCCGATCATCATCGCGGCCATCTGGTCGTGCGTCAGATCGGCCACCCGGCCCTGCCCCACCAGACGCCCGCGCCGCAGCACTGACACCTCATCCGCAAAGGCCGTGACCTCGCGGAACTTGTGGGTGATCATCAGGACCGAAATCTCGCCCGCCTGACACAGACCGCGCACATGGCCCAGCACCTCGTCCGCCTCATCCGGCGTCAGCACCGAGGTGGGTTCGTCAAGGATGAGGAAACGGCTTCCCAGATACAGCTGCTTGAGGATCTCGAGCTTCTGCTTCTCGCCCGCCGCCAGCCGCGCCACCGGCTGGTCGAGCGGCACCCGAAAGGGCATGGCAGACATGAACGCCTCCAGCCCCGCGCGTTCCTGCGCCCAGTCGATCACCACCGGCGCATCGGCGCGGCTGATCACAAGGTTTTCGGCCACGGTCAGGGACGGGACCAGCGTGAAATGCTGATACACCATCCCCATCCCCAAGGCCCGCGCGTCGCGCGGATCACCGATCTCGGCCTCGCGCCGTGCCACGAGCAATTGCCCCGCCGTCGCGTGGTAAAAGCCCATGATGCATTTCACCAGCGTGGACTTTCCCGCCCCGTTTTCCCCCAGCAGGGCATGGAAACTGCCCGGGGCGATGCGGATCGACACATCGTCGAGCGCGGTGAAACTGCCAAAGCGCATGGTCATGCCCACCGTTTCCACCTCCAGCGCGCCTGCGGGCAAAGGATCCGCGCCGATCCCTGTGACGGGCGGCCTCATGGCAGCGCCCCGATCAGGGTGGCGCTGTCGCTGACCGCGCCGAAGACGCCGCCCTGCATGGTGACCATTTTCAGCGCCGCCGCATGGTTGCCCGCGTCCGTCGCCCCGCAGCAATCCGACAGGATCAGACATTCAAAGCCCCGGTCGTTCGCCTCGCGCATTGTGGTGGACACGCAGACATCCGTGGTGATGCCGGTCAAGATCAGGTTCTCGATGCCCCGCGTGCGCAGGATCAGTTCCAGATCGGTCGCGCAAAACGATCCCTTTCCCGGCTTGTCGATGATCGCCTCGCCCGGCAGGGGGTAGAGCGCGGGGATGATGTCCCACCCCGGTTCCCCCCGGATCAGGATCTTTCCGCACGGCCCCGCATCCCCGATCCCCGCCCCGATCTGCTGGCTGCGCCAGCGCTTGTTCGGCGGCAGGTCGGCCAGATCGGGCCGGTGCCCTTCGCGCGTGTGGATGATGTGGTAGCCCTTGGCCCGCATCGCGCCAAGCACCGCGCGGATGGGTTCAATGGGCGCCTGTGTCATCGATAGGTCATAGCCCATCATGTCCACATAGCCGCCCTGGCCGCAGAAATCGGTCTGCATGTCGATGATGATGAGCGCGGTGTTCTCGGGCCGCAGATCGCCATTGTATGGCCAGGCATAAGGATTGGCGTTGATCGTGGTCATCCTGCCCCTCATTTCGTTATGGAAAGTTCACCCGGCGCGCCCGCAAGCGCGCGGTTCGGCGACGAGGTGGCGATCAGCACGCCAAGCGTCAGCACATAAGGCGCGGCGTAAAAGAGGTAGTAGCCCTGCGTCACCCCCACCGATTGCAGCGCCGGACCCAAGGCCCCCGCCCCGCCAAACAGCAGCGCCGCCCAGAAACAGTTCAGCGGTTGCCAGCGTGCAAAGATCACCAGCGCCACGGCCATCAGACCCTGCCCGCTGGAAATGCCCTCATTCCAGCTGCCGGGATAGAACAGCGACAGATAGGCCCCGCCCACCCCCGCAAAGGCCCCGCCCAGCGCTGTCGCCATCGTGCGGATCACGGCAGGCCGCAGCCCCATCGCACGGGCCGCATCGGTGCTGTCGCCCACCACCCGCAGGATCAGCCCCGGCTTGGTGGCCCGCAACCCCCAATGCAGCACCAGCGCCGCTGCGATGCCCGCAAGAAACAGCACGTTCACATTCAACGCCGCCTGCACCTGCGGCACATCCGACCACCAGCCAAAGGGGATTGACGGCAGATCGGGCGCCGCAGGCTGGATGAAGGGCTTGCCGAAATAGAAGGCAAGCCCCGTCCCCAGCAGCATCATGGCGATGCCGATGGCGATGTCGTTCACCTTCGCCATCGAACAGATCAGCCCATGCACCAGCCCGAACACCGCCCCCGCCAGCGCCGCAACCAGAACCCCCGCCCAGGGGTTCCCCGTCATCACCGCGGTGGCATATCCCGCCATCGCCCCGAAAACGAGCGTCCCCTCAAGCCCCAGATTGATCCGCCCCGACCGCTCTGTCAGTGTCTCGCCCAGCGAGACGAACAGGATCGGCGTTGACACCCGGATCGCACCGCCCAGCACGGCAAGAGGAACCGCCCACCAGCCCAGATCGCCTTCCATCGCCCTACCCCCGTGCCTTGAAGAAGGGCAGCCGCCCATAGGCCGCGTCCGACATCAGGATCGCCATGAACACGATCCCCTGCAGCACCTGCATCGTGGCATCCGGCAGGTCCATCCGCCGCTGGATCAGGCCCGATGACGCATCAAACCCCGCCAGCAGCACCGCCACGGGCAGGATCGCCAGCCCGTTGTGACGGGCCAGGAAGGCGATCAGGATGCCGGTATAGCCATACCCCGCCGCAAGCGACGCATTGGCCGACCCATGCACCGCCGCCACTTCGAAGAACCCGGCCAGCCCCGCGCAGGCCCCGCCCAGCGCCGTGAAGCCCAGGATCAGCCGCCCCACGGGCAGGCCCTGCACCTCGGCCGCGCGGACGTTGCCGCCGGCGATGCGCGCGGCAAAGCCCCACCGCGTCCGCTCTATCACAACCCAGGCGAGGATGCAGGCAAGGATGCCGAAGGCAAGGCCCCAATGCACCTCCATCCCGGGCAGCATTCCGACCTGCAACCCGTCGGCCAGCGGCGCGGTCGAGGGTTTGTTCAGGCTTGCCGGATCGCGCAGCGGCCCCTCCACAAGGTGGTTCATCAGCGCGATGGCGATATAGGCCAGCAGCAGGCTTGATATCGTCTCGTTCACGCCCCGATAATGGCGCAGCGCCCCCGCCATCCCGATCCAGACCGCGCCCACCGCCATCGCGGCCAGCGCCATCAGCGGCAGGCCAACCGCCGAAGGCACCCCCGCCAGCGGCAGGGCCAAGGCTCCGGCGGCCAGCCCGCCCAGAACGATGGCCCCCTCTCCGCCGATCACGACAAGGCCCAGCCGTGCGGGCAGCGCCACGCAGAGCGCCGCAAGCAGCAGCGGGGCGGCACGCGACAGTGTGTTCATCCAGGAAAAGACCGATCCAAAGGCCCCCTGCCAGACATACCCGAAAAAGGCGGCGGGGGACTGCCCCTGCGTCAGCAGGAACAGCGCAAAGACAGCCAGCCCCGCCAGCAATGCCAGCACGGGGATCACCACCGGTTCGGCCCGGCGCAGGGCCGCCATGGCCCCGCCCCCCGTCACCTGCGCCTCGACCACCGCCATGCCCCTGCCCCCTTACGACGTCGAACCGATGACGCCCTCGACCAGATAGCCCATGCCTTCCAGCACCGGGTCGGTCTCGAGGAAGGCCTCGCCATCGGCCGCGACGACATTGCCTTGATTGTCCTTCAGCGGCCCCTTGATGACGCTGAACCCGCCCTTCTCGATCTCGGCCTTCACGGCCTCGAACTGGGCGCGGCCCGCCTCCGGCACCGCAGGACCGAGCGGCGACATCTTGATGAACCCCTCGGCCAGACCGCCGCGCACGAAGTTCGGGATTGCCTCGCCTGCCATCGTGGCGGTGACCATGTCGGTATAGACCTTGGCCCAGTTCCATTCGGCCCCGGTCAGGTATTTCTCGGGGGCAAGTGCGGTCTGATCCGCGTGATAGCCGCAGACAAAGGCCCCGCGTCCCGCCGCTGTCTCCACCACCACCTTCGGCCCGTCCACATGGCAGGTGATCACATCGCAGCCCGCATCGACCAGCGCGTTGGTGGCCTCGGCCTCCTTCACCGCCAGCGACCATTCGCCGGTGAAGATGACCTGACAGGTGATCGCGGGATCGACCGACCGCGCGCCCAGAAGGAAAGAGTTGATGTTGAGCAGCACCTGCGGGATGGGCTTGGCCGCGACGAAGCCGATCTTCTTGGTCACCGAGGCATGGCCCGCCGCGATGCCGTTCAGATACTGGCCCATCCCGATATAGCCGAAATAGCTGCCCACATTTGCGGGGTGCTTGTCGGCCGCCCAGAGGCCACCGCAATGCTGGAAGCGCACATCGGTGTATTTCGGCGCGAGAGCAAGGATATGGGGATCGAAATAGCCGAAGGATGTCGGGAAGATCAACGTCGCCCCGTCCAGATTGATCATCGATTCCATCGACTTCTGCACGTCCTGCGTTTCGGGGACGTTTTCCTCTTCGACGACGGTGACGCCTTCCATCGCCTTCACCGCCGCCGCGCCCGCGGCGTGCGATTGGTTGTAGCCGAAGTCATCGCGCGGGCCGACATAGATGAACCCCACGGTCAGGCCCGATTGCGCCCGCGCCGCACCGGGCAGGGCCGACAGCGCAGCGACACCGCCCAGCGCGGCGGCACCGCGCAAAAGGTTGCGGCGCGACAGGGTGGCGGGGGCGGCCAAGCGCCGCGGGAAAGCCGGAAACTCGGTCATGCAAATTCTCCATGCTGGTGTGGTCGGGCGCTCCATCGCGGGTCAGGCCCCGCGATTCGCCCCGGTTGTCTGTCACTTCTGCGGCGCAGCATGCGGCTTTGCACCGATGCCGTCTTGTGCTAACTTTGCACTTAACCGCTGCAAGAAATGCATCAGTCATGCACAGCCTGACCCCGCACCAGTTCATCGACGTCATCGCGCGCGCCGGATCCATCCGGAAGGCGGCCGAGGTGCTGGCGATCACGTCCACCGCGCTGAACCGCCGCGTGCTGGCGCTGGAAGAGGAACTGGGCGTCCCCATCTTCGAACGCCTGCCGCGCGGGGTGCGGCTGTCCACGGCGGGCGAGTTGCTGGTGTCGCACCTGCGTCATCAGGCATCGGATTTCGAACGCCTGCGCAGCCAGTTGGCCGATCTGGCGGGCGCGCGGCGGGGGCATGTGGCCATCGCCTGTTCGCAGGCGCTGCTGCCGTTCTTCCTGCCGGAACAGATCGGGCGCTACCGCCGCGACCATCCCGGTGTGACCTTCTCGGTCCAGTTGCGCGACCGCGCTGCCGCCGAGGCGGCGCTGGTGGAACATGACGCGGACCTTGCGCTGATCTTCGAACCGATCCGCCTGTCCGAGGTGCAGATCCTCGCCTCGGTCCGCCAGCCGATCCATGCCGTCATGGCGATAGACCACCCGCTGACGGCGCAAGCGACGGTGCGCCTGCGCGATTGCGCGGCCTATCCCGTCGCCATCCCCACCACGCAATATGGCGTGCGTTCGCTGATTGATCTGGCGCTGGTGCGCTTTTCGGTGCGCCTGCGCGTTGTGCTGGAGGCGGATAACTTCGATTTCCTGCGCCGCTATCCCGCGCAGGAGCATCTGATTTCGTTCCAGATTCCCATAGGCCTGCCCGATGGCCCCACCGCCGACGGCGTGACCTCGCGCCCCGTGGACACGCGCGATATCCCCGCCGGGCGGTTGTATCTGTGCCAGTTGCGCGGCCGCACCCTGCCCGTGGCGGCCGCGAAATTCGCCGCGCAGGTCGAAGGGTCGCTGCAGGACCGCTACGAGTTCTGATCGCCTTTTCCCCGCCCGCAGCCGCGCGCCCCACCGCCACCGCCCTGCCACCGCCCCACCCTGCCCTGCACCCCGGCCCGCTACACGCGGCTTGGGCCGGGTGCCGCGTCACCCTGCGGCCCATCCGCGCAGGAAGCGGATTGACAGATGGGGCGAATCTGTAAAAACTTACACAAGGGAGAAAAAATTACAGATCGGGAAACCGGTCCGTCACGATGGGGAGGATCGATGGCGCGCGGGCACCGCATCCGGGATGCCGAGGACAGCCTTGCCGTGCGGGCTGCCTGGTTGCATTACGCCGGCGGCCTGACGCAGGCCGAGGTGGCCAAGCGGTTGGGGATCACCGGGGTGAAGGCGCATCGGCTGATCACGCGGATGGCTGAATCCGGGGTCGTCAAGGTGACGATCGACGGCGACGTTGCCGAACTGGTGGAGCTGGAAGATCGTCTGGCGGGCCAGTACAACCTCGACTACTGCGAGATCGTGCCGGATCTGGCCGAAGAGGGGCTTCCCTTCCGGGCGCTGGGCCATGCCGGGGCGGGCTATATCCACCGGATGATCGACGCCCACCCGAAAGGCGTGATCGGCGTGGGCCATGGCCGGACGCTGGCGGCGGCTGTGCGCGAGATGTCGCATGTCGATGCGGCCTCGGTGCGGTTCGTTTCGCTTCTGGGCGGGCTGACGCGGAACTACGCGGCCAACCCCCATGACGTGATCCACCGCCTTGCCGAAAAGACCGGCGCGCAGGCCTATGTGATGCCTGTCCCCTTCTTTGCCAACACGGTCGAGGACCGCGAGGTTCTGCTGGCGCAGCGCGGCGTGTCGGATGTGTTCCGGCTGGCGGCCTCGGCCGATCTGATGCTGGTGGGGATCGGCACCGCCGAACCCCATGCGCAGCTCGTCGCCTCGCGCATGGTCGAGATGCCCGAGATCACCGAGGTCAAGGCACAGGGCGGCCTTGGCGAAATCCTCGGCCATTTCTTTGACGAACAGGGGCGGGCGATCGAGACATCGCTCACCCAGCGGACGCTTTCCCTCGGGCTGGAGGAGCTGAGGGAACGCAAGATCGTCGCCATCGCTGGCGGCGCGGAAAAGACCTGGGCGATCAGGTCTGTCCTGATGAGCGGCCTGCTCGGCGGGCTCATCACCGACGAGCGCACGGCACATGCGCTTGCACACGGCCTGACCGGTTAACGGCTCAGACACAAAGGGAGGAGTAGGAATGTACGATAAGGAAAAGGACCTGATAGATGCCTATATCCGCGGCTCGGTCAGCCGCCGGGGGCTGATCAAGGGTCTCGGCGCGCTGGGGCTGTCCACGGCGATGGGCGGCGTGTTGCTGAACGCGGCCGCGACGCGCGCGCTGGCGGCGGATTTCGACTGGAAGGCCCATGCGGGCAAGACGGTCAAGCTTCTGCTCAACAAGCACCCCTATACCGACGCGATGATCGCCAACATCGACAACTTCAAGTCGCTGACGGGTATGGAAGTCACCTATGACGTCTTCCCCGAGGATGTCTATTTCGACAAGGTGACTGCCGCGCTCTCCTCCGGCTCCAGCGAATACGACGCCTTCATGACCGGCGCCTACATGACCTGGACCTATGGCCCCGCCGGCTGGTGCGAGGATCTGGGCCAGTGGGCCAAGGATCCAGCCAAGACCAACCCGCTTTACGCCTGGGACGACTTCCTGCCGGGCGTGATCAAGTCCTGCGCCTGGAACGGCCAGCCAGGTGGCGCGCTGGGTTCGGACGATGCCAAGCAGTGGTGTATCCCGCTGGCCTATGAGCAGAACAACCTGACCTACAACAAGCGCATCTTCGATGCGAACGGTCTGGCTGTTCCCACCAACATCGACGAACTGCTGGAAACCGCTGCCAAGGCCAAGGCCGTGATGAACGGTGGCTATGGCATCGGTGTGCGCGGCTCGCGGTCCTGGGCGACGATCCACCCGGGCTTCCTGTCGGGCTATGCGAACTTTGACCAGAAGGACCTCAACATCGACGCGGAAGGCAAGCTGTCGGCCGCGATGAACACGGATGTGTCGAAGGAATACCATCGTAAATGGGTGCAGATGATTCAGGATTCCGGCGCGCCGGACTGGTCCACCCACACATGGTATCAGGTCGGCACCGATGTGGGCGCGGGCAAGTCGGCGATGATGTTCGATGCCGATATCCTTGGCTACTTCATGAACGGTGCGGGCAATGCCGAAGCTGGCAACCTCGCCTTCTCGGCGTTCAAGGCCAATGCGGCGGCGGCGGCCCCGACGCCGAACATCTGGATCTGGTCGATGGCCATGTCGTCCTTCTCGGCCGACAAGGATGCGACCTGGTACTTCCTGCAATGGGTGACCGGGCCGGAACATGGCCTGTTCGGCGCGCAGAAGATGGACCTCGTCAATCCGGCGCGGGCTTCGGTCTGGGCGGATGGGGCCTTCCGCGACAAGCTGTCGAAATCCTATCCGGGCTATGTCGAGATGCACGATGCCTCGGCCCCCGGTGCGTCGATCAAGTTCACGCCGCAGCCTCTGTTCTTTGACCTGACCACGGAATGGGCGGCGACGCTGCAGAAGATGGTGGCCAAGGAAGTGCCGGTGGACGAAGGGCTGGACCAGCTGGCCGAAAGCGTCAACAACCAGCTGAAAGAGGCCGGTCTGGGCTGATCGCCCCGGGATCGCCCAAAGCAAAGGGGGTGACGGGCACAGCGCCCGTCACCCGCACCCGCCCGAGATGACACCGCACTTGCGCCCTGAACACCCCGGCACGGATCGGGGATCGGAAGGACATATCCCATGACCACCGCCGCGCCCGATCTGCCGCGCCGCCGCCGTTTCCGCGTCAGCCGGAAGGTGCTGCCCTATCTTCTGTCGCTTCCCGCGCTCTTGACCTGCATCGGCATCCTGATCCCGTTCCTCACGGCGGTGGTCTATTCGCTGCAGCGCTACCGCTTGTCGCAGCCTTGGGCGCGCGAGTTCAACTGGGGTCAGAACTATCTGAACTTCCTGACGGATTCCGCCTTCTGGAACACGCTGAAGGTCTCTGTCACCTATGCCTTCCTGACCGTGACGGTAGAGCTTCTGCTGGGCCTCGGCATCGCGCTTTTGCTGCAGAAACGGACACGGCTGAACAATTTCATCTCCATCATGCTGCTGATGCCGCTGATGACCGCGCCCGCGCTGGCCGCGCTGATGTGGAAGCTGATGACGAACCCGGGCTTCGGCATCCTGTCCTATTTCGCCACCCTTCTGGGGCTTGAGAACTTCAACTGGGCGTCCGATCCCAGCACGGCCATGCTGACCGTGGTGATCGTCGATGTCTGGGTCTACACGCCCTTCATCATGATCCTGCTGCTGGCCGGTCTGCGGTCGCTGCCGCCCCAGCCGTTTGAGGCGGCGGCGCTGGACGGGGTGCCGCGGCTCTTTGTCTTCTGGCGCATCACCCTGCCCATGCTCACGCCCTTCCTGCTGACCGCAACGCTGTTCCGCGTGATCGAGAGCATCCAGCAGTTCGACATCATCTATGCCATGACGCAGGGCGGACCCGGCGACACGCTGACCGTCTTCCAGGTCGAGGCCTATCTCAACTTCTTCCAATCCACCAATGTGGGCCGGTCGGCGGCGCTGCTGATGATCCTGTGGGCCATCACCTATGTGCTGTCGAACATCTTCATCAAGAACTGGCTGAGGCTGCGTGAAAAGCAGCGCGGCAATGCCTGAGGTCTGATCATGGAAACCCATTCCCCCCTCGAACGCCTGCTGCGCGGCATCGCCCTGACGCTGGTCTGCCTGTTCTTCATGTTCCCCATCGTCTGGATCGTGCTGATGAGCTTCCAGACCAACGAGACGATCCTGCGCGTGCCGCCCTCGGTCGTCTTCATGCCGACGCTCGAGAACTATACCGCGCTGATCACCGGGCGGCTGGAGACGGCGGCCGGCACGCTGAACATCGATTTCATGGGCAATCTGTGGAACTCGCTGTTCCTGTCCACGACGTCGGTCGCCATCGGCCTGCTGCTCGGGGTGCCTGCGGCCTATGCCTTTGCCCGGCTGAAGTTCCGCGGGTCCGAGGATATCGCCTTCACGCTTCTGTCCTTCCGCTTTGCTCCGCCGCTGCTGGTGCTCTTGCCGCTGACGATCTATTTTCAACAGCTCGGGCTGGCCAATACCTATGGCGGGCTGATCTGGGTCTACCAGCTGATCGTGCTGCCGCTGATCCTGTGGATCGTGCGCGGGTATTTCGAGGATATCCCGGCCGATATCGAATATGCCTACCGTATCGCCGGGCATGACTTCTGGTCCACCTTCCGGCGCATCGCGCTGCCCTTGGCGGGGCCGGGGATTGCGGCGGCGGGGCTGTTGTCCTTCATCTTTGCCTGGAACAACTTCGTCTTTGCGCTGGTCCTTGCCTCGGCGGACAAGCAACCCGTCACCGTGGGCGCGCTGGCCTTTGTCACCGCATCCGGCATCCAGTACGGGCAGGTGGCGGCCGGGATCGTGCTGTCCATCGCCCCCACCTTCGCCCTCGCCCTCTATGCGCAGCGCTACCTTGTCGAAGGTCTGTCGCTGGGCGCCGTCAAGGGATAAGCCATGACGATTGAACTGAAAAACATCCGCAAGGCCTTCAAGACCAATACGGTGATCGAAGACCTGTCGCTGTCGGTCGCCAAGGGCGAAACGCTGGTGCTCTTCGGCCCCTCGGGCGCGGGCAAGACGGTGCTTCTGCGCCTGATCGCCGGGGTGATCGAACCCGACGCGGGCGAGATCCGCGTGAACGGCCAGAACATGGCCGGGGTAGAGCCGGAAGATCGCGGCATCGGCATGGCCTTCCAGAACTTCGCGCTGTTTCCCCATATGGACGCCTTCGCCAATATTGCCGCACCGCTGACGGCGCGGGGGCAGAGCAAGGGCGCGATGACGGAAACGGTGGAAAAGGTGGCGCGTCTTCTGAAGATCGACCATGTGCTGCACCACAAGCCGAAAGAGCTGTCCAACGGGCAGAAGCAGCGCACCGCGCTGGCGCGCGCCCTGTCGGCGCAGCCGTCGGTGCTGCTGCTGGATGATCCCTTGCGCAACGTGGATGCCAAGCTGCGCTTCGAGATGCGGCTGGAACTGCCGCGCCTGCTGAAGGATCAGAATGCCACCGTGATCTACGTCACGCAGGACTACAAGGAGGCGATGGCGCTGGGGCACCGCATCGCGGTGATGAACGGCCATGGCATCCAGCAGGTGGGCACGCCCGCCGACATCTACCACGCCCCCGCCAATGTGGATATCGCGCGGCTCTTCGGCGATCCGGTGATCAACCTGCTGGACATCGTGCCGGAACGGCGCGACGGGCGGGTGGTGGCGATGATCTCGGACCGGGCGATCCCGCTTGCCGACGACTACGCCCCGCAGATCGGCCAGCCCTGCATTCTTGGCCTGCGCCCCGAGGCGCTGCGCTTCGTGGCCGATGGCACCCCCGGCGCCATCCCGGTGGAGGTCGAGGCGGAGACGCCACTGAATGAAAAGACCGTGACGCTGGTCCTGACCCTGCGCGGGCGCGAGATCATGGTGTCGCGCCCAGCGGGCACCCCCGGCCCTGCGTCGGGACAGGCGCATGTGGCGGTGGATGCGGGCGCGGCGATCCTGTTTGATCGCGCGACCGGCCGCCGCATCGCGCCGGTGCACAAGATGATGCGTCAGGAGGACGTGGCATGAGCCTGCAGCTTTCGCTGAAATCGGTGGACAAGTTCTATGGCCCGGTGGGCAAGGGCGTGCACGCGGTCAAATCCATCTCGATGGATGTGCCCCGGGGCGACATCATCGCCCTTCTGGGATCGTCGGGCTGTGGCAAGACATCCACCCTGCGCATGATCGCAGGCTTCGAGACCGTCTCGCGCGGGACGATCGAACTGGCGGGCAAACAGGTGCAGACCCTGCCCCCCGTCCGGCGCAACGTGGCCATGGCCTTCGAGGGCTATTCGCTCTACCCCACCGTCACCGTGCGCGACAACATCGCCTTCGCCCTGAAGGCCAGCCGTCTGGCCGAGGCCGAGGTCGCCCGCCGCGTGGCCCATGTGACGGAAATGCTGGAGATCACCGATATCCTTGACCGCTTCCCTTCGTCCATCTCGGGCGGGCAGCAGCAGCGGGCAAGCCTTGCGCGCGCGCTCGTCCGCGATGCCGATCTGCATCTGCTGGACGAACCCATGGGCCAGCTGGAACCGCAGCTCCGCACGCTGTTGCGCGGGCGGATCAAGCATTACGTCAAGGAACGCGGCCTGACCGCCATCCTCGTGACCCATGACCAGACCGAGGCCAACGCGCTGGCCGACCGGATCGCGGTGATGGAGGGGGGCGTCTTGCAGCAATATGGCAGCCCGGCCGAGATCAAGGAGCGGCCTGCCAACCTGTTCACCGGCACCTTCGTGGGCGAGCCGCCGATGAACGTCTTTCCCGCCAGCGTGTCGGTCGCGGCGGGGCGGCTGACCTTCGATCTGACGGGCGGGCTGGACCTGCGCTATGACGAAGCGGCGTTTGACCCGCGCGTGCGCAAGATGCTCCTTGACCGCAAGCAGGTGGTGATCGGCGTGCGGCCTTATGCCGTCCACCGCGTGGAGACGGGGGCAGCCGCGCGGGTGGTGGCCAACCAGTGGCTGGGCGACCAGAGCCATATCGCGGCCAGCTTCGCGGGCAAGACCATCGTGCTGGTGGAACATGACCGCGCCCCCCTGTCCGAGGGCGAGCCGATCCGGGTGGAAATCCGCCCGCAGGATCTGCATGTCTTCGATCCGACCACGGGCCTTGCCCTGTCGCATGGGAACGAGTTGGCGGCATGACCTCGGGCGACGGCATCCTGATCGGCATCGACGCGGGCACCTCGGTCATCAAGGCCGTGGCCTTTGATGCGGGCGGTCGCCAGCTTGCCGTCGCCGCCACGCCCAACACCTATACCACCCGGCCCGACGGCGCGGCCTATCAGGACATGGCACGCACCTGGGCCGATTGCGCGGCCACCCTGCGCGCGCTGGCCGGCAAGGTGGAAAACCTCGCCGCCCGCACGCTGGCACTGGCGGTGACGGCGCAGGGCGACGGGACATGGCTTGTGGGGGCAGAGAACCGCCCCGTCACAGAAGGCTGGATCTGGCTCGATGCCCGCGCCGCCGCCACGGTGAAGCGCCTGCGCGGGACCGAGGCCGACCGCGCGCGGTTCCACCACACGGGATCGGGGCTGAACGTGTGCCAGCAGGGCAGCCAGATCGCGCATATGCTGGCGACCACCCCCGAAATGGTGGCGGCAGCCGAGGTGGCGCTGCATCCCAAGGACTGGCTCTATCTGAACCTGACCGGCATCCGCGCCACCGATCCGTCCGAGGCCTGCTTCACCTTCGGCGACTTCCGCACCCGCGCCTATTCCGACACCGCCATCGCGGCGCTGGGCCTGCAGGCGCAGTGCCATCTCCTGCCGCCGATCCTTGACGGCAGCCAGATCACCCATCCCCTGACCGAGGCCGCCGCGCAGGACACCGGCCTGCGCGCCGGAACGCCCGTCAGCCTTGGCTATGTCGATGTGGTCTGCACCGCGCTGGGGGCAGGCATCGTGACCGATGCGCCCGCCGCCTGCACCATCATCGGATCGACGGGCATGCACATGCGCGCGCAGGCGGCGGCCGACGCCGTGCTGAACGACGCGCTGACAGGCTATGTGATGTGCCTGCCCCTGCCCGGCATGATTGCCATGCTGCAATCCAACATGGCGGCCACGCTGAACATCGACTGGGCCCTGGCGCTGGCGGGCGATCTTCTGGCCAGTTTCGGCGCCCCGCAGGACCGCGCCGCCCTGATCGCGCGGATCGACGGCTGGATGGCCGACAGCACGCCGGGCGCACTGATCTATCACCCCTATATCTCGGACGCGGGCGAGCGCGGCCCCTTCGTGAACGCCGCCGCCCGGGCCAGCCTGATCGGGCTGTCGATGCGCCACCGCTTCCCCGATCTGATGCGCGCGGTGATCGAAGGGCTCGGGCTATCGGCCCGCGATTGCTATGCCGCGATGGGGGCGATGCCCGCCGAACTGCGCCTGACCGGCGGGGCCGCGCGATCCTCTGCGCTGCGCCGGGTGCTGGGCGCCGCTGTCGGCGCACCCACCCGCGTCTCTTCGCGCGAAGAGGCCGGCGCGGCCGGGGCGGCCATGATGGCCGCCGTGGCCAACGGCCTTTATCCCGACATGGCGGCCTGCATCGCCGACTGGGTCACGCCCGCCCTCGGCCCGGCCGAGCCTGCCGATCCCGACCTGACCGCGCTTTACGCCCGCCGCTACCCCGATTATCGCGCTGCACGACTGGCGCTGGAACCCGTATGGGACGGATTGAAGACCGACTGAGGACTGAAAGACAATGCCTAGAACCGTCGCCATCATCGGTGATCACTTCATGCTCCCCGAAGTTTTCGAGGAGAAACTGCGCGCCGCCTGCGGCGAGGATCTTGCCATCCGCATCCGCAAGGACAACTGGCCGGATGAGCCGATGGAACATGGCTATGCCGTGGCGGGGATGGATGGGTTGAAGGAATATTTCGGCGATCCCGACGGGGTGGTGGACTTCGTGGGCGATGCCGAGATCCTCGTCACCCAACTGGCGCCCGTGTCGCGCGGGATGCTGGAGCGGCTGCCCGCGCTGCGGATGATCGCGGTGTCGCGCGGCGGGCCGGTCAACATCGACATGGCGGCGGCGCGCGATCACGGCGTCCTTGTCGTCAACACGCCGGGGCGCAATGCCAGCGCGGTGGCCGAATTCACGCTGGGCGCCATGCTGGCCGAAACGCGCAAGATCCGTGAAGGGCACGAGGCGCTGCGCCGGGGCGACTGGCGCGGCGATCTCTACCGCGCCGATGTGACGGGCCGGGAACTGTGCGAGATGACGGTGGGCGTCATCGGCTACGGCAATATCGGCACCAAGGTGGTGCGCCTTCTGCGCGCCTTCGGAGCGCGCGTTCTGGTGCATGATCCCTATGTCCAGCTGGCGCCCGAGGATGCGGCGGCAGGCGTGGAACTGGTGGCCTTTGACCGGCTTCTTTCGGAAAGCGACGTGGTCACCATGCATGCCCGTGTCACGGAAGAGACCAGGCACATGATGAACGCCGCAGCCTTCGCCCGGATGAAGCGGGGGGCGCTGTTCGTGAACACCGCGCGCGGCCCCTTGTGCGATTACGATGCGCTTCATGCCGCGCTGACAGATGGCACGCTCGGCTCGGCCATGCTGGAGACTTTTGCCGTGGAACCCGTGCCGCAGGACTGGCCGCTTCTGCAACTGCCCAACGTCACCCTCACGCCCCATATCGCCGGGGCCTCGGTGCGCACCGTCACCTTCGCCGCCGAACAGGCCGCCGAGGAAGTGCGCCGCTACCTTGCGGGCGAACCCGCGCGGAACCCCTGCTGATGGGCGCGCGCGAGGATATCTGCGCGGCCATGGTCGCGCTGGTCGAGACCGGGCTGAACCGGGGTGCATCGGGCAATATCTCGGTCCGGGACGGGGATCACATGCTGATCACCCCGTCGGGCATCCCGCCGCGCGACATCCTGCCCGCCGAGGTGACGCGGATGGCGCTGACAGGGGATGGCGATTGGGAGGGGCCGAAGAAGCCTTCGGTCGAATGGCGCTTTCACCGCGACATCCTGCGCCACCGCCCCGACATCAACGCCGTCGTGCATACCCATGCCCAATGGTGTACGGTCCTTGCCATCGCGCGGCGCACGATCCCGGCCGTCCACTATATGATCGCGGCCTTCGGCGGGCCAGAGATCCGGCTGGCCCCCTACGCCACCTTCGGCACCCCGGACCTGTCGGCAGGCATCCTGCAGGCGATGGAGGGGCGGGCCGGGTGCCTGATGGCCAATCACGGCATGGTGGTGGGCGGGCGCGACCTGACCCATGCGCTGTGGCTGGCCAATGAACTGGAAGCCCTCGCCCATCAGCACTATCACAGCCTGCTGATCGGTGGCGGACAGGTCCTGTCCGAGGCGGAACTTGAGGACACCCTCAAGGGCTTCGCCACTTACGGAACCCAATCGAAAGCCGAACCCCAGAGGACATGAAAGATGACCGAAACGGTAGACCTGTTCATCATCGGCGGCGGCATCAACGGCGCGGGGATCGCGCGGGATGCGGCGGGGCGGGGCCTTTCGGTGATCCTGTGCGAAAAGGACGATCTGGCGCAGGGCACCTCGTCGCGGTCAGGCAAGCTGGTGCATGGCGGCCTGCGCTATCTGGAATATTACGAATTCCGTCTGGTGCGCGAGGCGCTGATCGAACGCGAGGTGCTTTTGGAAAGCGCGCCGCACATCATCTGGCCGATGCGCTTTGTCCTGCCCCATTCGGCCGATGACCGGCCCGCATGGCTGATCCGGCTGGGGCTGTTCCTCTATGATCACTTGGGCGGGCGCAAGCGGCTGCCGGGCACGCGCGCGCTGAACCTGCGCCGCGATCCCGAGGGCGCGCCGCTGAAACCTGCCTACGTCAAGGGGTTCGAATATTCCGACTGCTGGGTGGATGATGCGCGTCTGGTCGTGCTGAACGCGCTCGATGCCGCCGAACGCGGGGCCCGGGTGCTGACCCGCACCGCCTGCACCTCGGCCCGGCGCGAGGGCGGGCTGTGGCGGGTAGAGATGACCGACACCCGCACCGGCACCCGCCGCAGCGTGATGGCGCGGGCGGTGGTCAATGCGGGCGGGCCTTGGGTGAACGACATCATCGGTCGCGTCGCGGGCAGCAACTCCAGCCGCAGCGTGCGGCTGGTCAAGGGCAGCCACATCATCGTGCCGAAATTCTGGGAAGGCGCGCAGGCCTATCTGATCCAAAACCACGACAAGCGCGTGATCTTCATCAACCCCTATGAGGGCGACAAGGCGCTGATCGGCACCACCGACATCCCCTATGAAGGCGCGGCGGAAAAGGTCACCGCCGATGAGGCCGAGATCGACTATCTGATCGCCGCCGTGAACCGCTATTTCACCCAAGGGCTGCGGCGCGAGGATGTGCTGGAAAGCTTCTCGGGCGTGCGCCCGCTCTATGATGACGGGGCGGGCAACCCGTCGGCGGTGACGCGCGATTACGTCTTCGATGTTGATACCACGGGCGGTGCGCCGATGCTGAACATCTTCGGCGGCAAGATCACCACCTTCCGCAAGCTGGCCGAACACGCGATCCAGCGCCTCGCGCCACATTTCCCGCAGATGAAGGGCGACTGGACGGCGCGCGGCACCCTGCCCGGGGGCGATCTGCCCGATGGCGACGTGGCACGCTTCATGGCCGAACTGGCGCAGGCCTATCCTTGGCTGCCGCGCGATCTGGCCCGGCATTACACGCGGCTCTATGGCAGCCGGACGCGGCGCCTGATCGGGGCGCGGCAATCGCTGGCCGAACTGGGCCGCCGTTTCGGCCCCCTGCTATATGAGGCAGAGGTGCGCTATCTGGTGGCCCATGAATGGGCCGAAACCGCCGAAGACATCCTGTGGCGGCGCACCAAGCACCGCCTGCACATGACGCCCGCCGAACAGGCCGATTTCGCGGCATGGTTCGACAGCGCGCATCTGGCGATTTCGGCATGACCGTGCTTCCGCGCCCTGCCGACCTGCCCGCGCTGGCGCGCCTGTCCGCGCGGATCGGGGCCGATCCGCTGCTGATCCAAGGCGCGGGGGGGAACACCTCGGTCAAGGAAGACGCGGTGATGTGGATCAAGGCGTCCGGCACGCTGCTGGCCGATGCCCTGACGCGCGATGTCTTTGTTCCCTGCGATCTGGGTGCGATGCGGGCGGCCATGGCGGCGGGCGAGGCACGCGCCGACCGGCCGGGTGAATTCGCGCTGGTGGCGCAGGGCTTGCGCCCGTCGATCGAAACCTCGCTCCATGCCGTCTTCCCGCAGCGGGTGGTGGTGCATGTCCATTGCGTGAACACGCTGGCCCTTGCCATCCGGCAGGATGCCGGGGACGCGGTCGCCCGGCGGCTGGCGGGGTTCGGCTGGGCCATCGTGCCCTATGCCAAGCCCGGGGCAGAGCTGGCGCGACAGGTGCAGTCGGTTCTGGCACCCGGGGTGGATGTGGTCGTGTTGCGCAACCACGGGCTGATCGTGGCGGCGGATACGGTGGCAGAGACAGAGGCGCTCTTGTCCCGCGTCGTCGCCGCCGTCACCGCCCCGGCTGCCGCCTTGCCCCCGGCGGCCATGCTGGCCCAACGGGCGGACGGGGACTATCGCCCCCTTCCCCCCGATCACCCGCTGCATACGGTGGCGCGTCTGCCGCATCTCTTGCGCGCGGCGCAGGCGGGCAGTCTCTATCCCGATCATGTCGTCTTCTGCGGGGTGGGCGCCCCGGTTCTTGGCGAGGGTGACACGCCCGCGCAGGCCGCCGCCCGCATCGCGGCGCGCGGCTTGCCCCGCCCAGCCTTCCTGCTGGTGCCCGGGCAAGGCGCGCTGATCGCCCGCGATGCCAGCGCGGGGGCGGAAGCCCTGACCCGCTGCCTTGGCGATGTGCTGGCGCGCCTGCCCGAAGGGGCCGAAGTCGCGCCCCTGACCGATGCGCAGAACGCCGAACTGCTGAACTGGGATGCCGAAAAATACCGGCAGAGCCTGAATGTCGGCTGAGGCGCTGTATATCGGCATTGATCTTGGCACCTCGGGCGCGCGGGCGGCGGTGATCGACGCGGCAGGCACCCTGCACGCCACGGCGAAATCGGCCATGGCCGATCACGGCGGCGACCACCGCGATCCGCAGATCTGGTGGGCGGCGGTGCGCAGCGCGCTGGCGGCGGCGCTGGGGATGGTCGAGGCGCGGGCGGTGCGCGCGCTGGCGGTGGATGGCACCTCGGGCACGATGGTGGGCTTGGGCGCGGATGGGGCGGTCATCGGTACGGGGCTGATGTACAACGACCCCTGCCCCGATCCTGCGATCCTTGATGCCATCGCCCGCCATGCCCCCCCGACTTCGGCCGCGCACGGCCCCACCTCGGGCGCAGCGCGTGCGGTGCTTCTGTCGCGGCGCGGCGCGGTGCGCATGGCCCATCAGGCCGACTGGATCGCCAGCCGCCTTTGCGGCGCATGGGTCAGCGATGCGAACAACGCGCTGAAGACGGGGTACGATCCCGTCGCCGCGCGCTGGCCCGACTGGCTGGCGGCGGCCGGGGTGGACCTGCGCACCCTGCCCCCGGTCGTGGAACCCGGCACGGTGACAGGCCGCGTGACGCCCGCCGCCGCCGCCGCATTCGGCCTGCCCCCCGATTGCCGCGTGGTCGCGGGCACGACGGACGGCTGCGCCTCCTTCCTTGCCACCGGGGCCGAGGCCGCGGGGGACGGCGTCACCGCGCTGGGGACCACCCTGACGGTAAAGCTTCTGTCAGACCGCCCGATCTTCGCCCCCGAATACGGCATCTATTCCCACCGCTTCCTCGGGCGCTGGCTGGCGGGCGGGGCGTCGAATTCCGGCGGCGCGGCGCTGCTGGCGCATTTCACCGCCGCCCAGATGGCCGACCTGTCGCCCCGCATCGACCCGGATCAGGACACCGGCCTCGACTTCTATCCCCTGCCCGCCCCCGGCGAGCGCTTTCCCATCGCCGATCCCGCCCTGCCCTCGCGCACCATCCCGCGCCCCGCAGACGATGCGCGCTTCCTGCACGCCCTGTTCGAAGGCATCGCGGGGATCGAGGCGCTGGCCTATCGCCGCCTTGCGGAACTCGGGGCGCCGGCCCTGACCTCGGTCCGCACGGTGGGGGGCGGGGCGGCGAACCCGGTCTGGACCCGCCTCCGCGCGCGCCGCCTTGGCGTAGCCATGCCCGCCCCCCGGTCGGACGAGGCAGCCTTCGGCACGGCGCTTCTGGCGCTGCGGGGGGCCGCATGACGCCCGCCACCCTGCCCGATCTGATCGACCGCCACGACGCCTTTCTGATCGACCAGTTCGGCGTGCTGCTGGATGGCAAGGCCGCCTACCCCTGGGCCTCCGCCGCGCTGGATGCGGTTGCCGCATCGGGAAAGCCCGTGATCCTTCTGTCCAATTCCGGCAAGCGGTCCGAACCCAATGCCGCGCGTCTGGTGGCCCTCGGCTTCCGGCGCGAAAGCTTCCGCCTCGTCCTGTCCTCGGGCGAGGCGGCCTGGCGGCACCTGTCACACCGCGCCCTGCCCCCGCAGACGCGGGTCTGGCTCCATGCCCGCGACGGTGACACAAGCGCGATCGAAGGGCTGGGCCTGACCCTGACCGACGATCCCGCGGCAGCCGATCTTCTGATCCTTGCGGGCAGTCAGGCCGACCGGCTGTCGCTTGACGATTACCGCCACCTTCTGGAACCCGCCGCCCGGCAGGGGCGGCCCATGCTCTGCACCAACCCGGATGTCGAGATGCTGACCGCGCATGGCACCCGCCCCGGCGCGGGGCGCATCGCCACCCTCTACGCCGGATGGGGCGGGCGGGTGGACTGGATCGGCAAGCCCCATCCGCTGATCTATGCCGAAGCCGCGCGCCTTCTGCCCGGGATCGCGCCGGGCCGCATCCTCTGCATCGGCGACAGCCCCGCGCATGACATCGCGGGCGGCCATGCCGCAGGGCACAAGACCTGCCTTGCCCGCACCGGGCTGCATGCCGGGGCGGCAGAGGCCGATCTGCCCGCGCTCTGCCTGGCAGAGGCGGGCGTCCTGCCAGACCATGTCCTTCCCCGTTTCGCGGTGTGACCCATGCCCCTGACCCTGTCCCTGAACACGAACCCCCTTGTGAACCGCTTTGCCGATGCCGATGATCTGATCGACACGGTGGCGCGCGACCTGCGCATCCGCGATCTGCAACTGACCCATGAATTCATCAACCCAAGCTGGCCCGCCCCGGTGATCCGGCGCCTGACCCGGCAAATGGGCGCGGCGCTGCGCCGGACGGGCGTGCGCGTGACATCGGGCATGACCGGGCCTTACGGGCGGCTCAACCATTTCGGCCATCCCGACGCAGAGGTGCGGCGCTACTACATCGACTGGTTCAAGACCTTTGCCGACATCACCGCCGATCTGGGCGGCACCTCCATCGGCACGCAATTCGCCATCTTCACCTATCGCGACTACGACGATCCCACCCGGCGCGAGGATCTGATCCGCATCGCCATCGACGCCTGGGCCGAGGTGGCGGAACATGCACGGGCGGCAGGCCTGACCTACATCTTCTGGGAACCCATGAGCGTGGGCCGCGAATTCGGCGAAACCATCGCCGCCTGCATGGACCTGCAGGACAGGCTGACCGCCGCGCGCATGGCCGTGCCGATGTGGATGATGGCCGATATCGACCATGGCGATATCACCAGCCCCAACCCCGATGATTACGACCCCTATGCTTGGGCGCGGGCGGTGCCGCGCGTCTCCCCCATCATCCACATCAAGCAAAGCCTGATGGACAAAGGCGGCCACCGCCCCTTCACCGCCGAATTCAACGCCAAGGGCCGCATCCATCCCGCCCCCCTGCTGGCCGCGCTGGCCGAAGGCGGCGCGCAGGACAACGAGATCTGTCTGGAACTCTCCTTCAAGGAACGCGAGCCGAATGACCGGCAGGTGATCCCCCAGATCGCCGAAAGCATCGCTTTCTGGGCCCCGCATATCGACACGGGGGCGGCCGATCTGAAGGTCTGACCGCCCTCAGCCCTGCCCGCGCAGGGCGCGACAGATGTCCTCGATCACCATCGCGGCGGACACCGCGCCGGGGTCCAGATGGCCAAGGCTGCGCGCGCCCAGCCGTTCCGACCGGCCAATGGCGGCGACCATGGTTCGCGTCGCCTCGGCCCCGTCGCGGGCAGCGGCGGTGATGGCGTCGGGCGCGGCCCCGCCCAGCGCCGCCTCTGCCGCCGGGTGCCAGGCGTCCAGCATCGTCTTCATCCCCGGCGCGGCCTTGCCGCGCTGCGCCACCCCGTCGCGCATCGCGGCGATGATCTGGCGCAGATCGTCGCGCGGCATGGCGGGACGCGGCCCCGCCACCTTGCCCGCCCGCAGGAAGGCCGTGGCATAAAGTGGGCCGGAGGAAGCGCCGACCGCGTTCAGAAAGCCCTTGGCACCGGCGTTGAACAGATCCTGCAAGCTGCCATCCGCCCCCGCCACCGCCGCATCCGCCGCCACCATGCCCTGCTCCATGGCAATGCCGTGGTCGCCGTCCCCCACCAGCCCATCCAGCGCGCACAGCGCATCGCGCTCTGCCGCCATGCGCGCGGCCAGCCGGTGAAACAGCGCCTTCAGATCATCGGTCGTGAACTCCATTCGCCCCTCACCCGTGCCGGAACATCGCGCAATCGCAGGGATGGTCGATCAACCGCGTTAATTCATCATCCAGATGCATCAGCGTGATCGACGCCCCCGCCATGTCGAGCGAGGTGCAATAGGGACCCACCAGCGTGCGATGCACGCCAAGCCCCGCCTGATCCAGCCGCTGCGCCACGCGCGCGTTCAGGATGTATAGCTCCATCAACGGCGTCGCGCCCAGCGAATTGACCAGCACCGCCACCCGGTCGCCGCGCGCGGCACCCATCTCGGCCAGCAGGGCATCCATGATCTCGTCCACCACCTCATCCGCCGGGCGCAGGGGGCCGCGGCGGACGCCGGGTTCGCCATGGATGCCCATGCCGATCTCCATCTCGCCCACGGGCAGATCGAAGGACGGCCGCCGCGTCTGCGGCAGCGAACAGGAAGAGAGCGCCACCCCCATCGTGCAGGTGCGCGCATTGGCGTGGCGGGCGATGCGCTCCACCTCGTCCAAGGGCAGCATCAGATCGGCCGCCGCCCCCGCCGCCTTGAAGATGAAGACATTTCCCGCCACCCCGCGCCGCTTGGCCCGGTCGGTGTGCGAGGCGATGTCATCCGTCGTAAGCACCGTGCGCGCCTCGACCCCCTCCATCTCCAGCAGTTCCGAGGCCATGTCGAAATTCATCACATCGCCCGCATAATTGCCGTACATGAACAGTACCCCGGCCCCGCCCTGCGCGGCCAGTGCGGCATCCACCGCGGGCTGCGGCGGGGGCGAGGCGAAGACGTTGCCGATCGCCGCCGCATCGGCGAGCCCCTTGCCCACAAAGCCAAGAAATGTGGGCTCATGCCCCGATCCGCCCCCGATCACCAGCGCCACCTTGCCCGGGCGCGGGCCGTGGCGGGCCACGATGGCGCGGGGCGCATCGGCGGGGCGGAACAGGTGATCGGGATGGGCGGCAAGGATGCCTGCCAGCATCTCGTCCACGGCGGCATTGCCGTCATTGATCAGCTTCTGGGTCGGCAGCGTCATCCATTCCTCCCTCGCGGCACGGCATGATTAGAGCGCGGCGCAGGGCCGCGGCGCAACCCCGACGCGCGCGCCCCCGCGCAAGTCCCGGTTCAATACCGCTTCGCCATCGCCTCCAGCGGCAGCGGGCGGATGCGGTCGGCATGGCCCGAGGTGCCAAAGGCATCGAACCGCGCCTTGCAGACCTCTGTCATCATCGCCATCGCGGGCTTGAGGTATTTGCGCGGATCGAACTCGGCCGGGTCTTCCACCAGCGCCCGCCGGATCGCCGCCGTCATCGCCAGCCGGTTGTCGGTGTCGATGTTCACCTTGCGCACCCCGGACCGGATGCCGCGCTGGATCTCCTCGACCGGTACGCCCCAGGTGGGTTTGATGTCGCCACCATGGGCATTGATGATCGCCTGCAGATCCTCGGGCACGGAAGACGAGCCGTGCATCACCAGATGCGTGTTGGGCAGGCGGCGGTGGATCTCTTCGATCACATGCATGGCAAGGATCGCACCGTCGGGCTTGCGGGTGAACTTATAGGCGCCGTGGCTGGTGCCCATGGCGATGGCCAGCGCATCCACTCCCGTCTCGGCCACGAAACGCGCGGCCTCGGCCGGATCGGTCAGCAACTGGTGTTCCGACAGCTTTTCCGTCGCGCCATGGCCGTCTTCCTGATCGCCCATCCCGGTTTCCAGCGATCCCAGAACGCCCAACTCCCCTTCGACCGACACGCCGCAGGCATGGGCCATGCCCACCACCTGCCGCGTCACCGCGACGTTATAGGCGTAATCGGCAGGCGTCTTGCCATCGGCCCGCAGCGAGCCGTCCATCATCACGCTGGTGAACCCGTTCTGGATCGCCGTCGCGCAGGTCGCCAGATCGTTGCCATGATCAAGATGCATGCAGACCGGGATGTCGGGATACATCTCGGTCAGCCCGTCGATCAGCCGCGCCAGCACCCGGTCCCCCGCATAGGCCCGCGCGCCCCGGCTGGCCTGCAGGATCACCGGCGCGTTGCAGGCCTGCGCGGCGGCCATGATCGCAAGCCCCTGCTCCATGTTCGAGATGTTGAAGGCCGGCACGGCATAGCCCTGCTCGGCGGCATGGTCGAGAAGCTGGCGCAGGGTGATGCGGGCCATGGGATCGTCCTTTGATCGTGGATCAGTCGGGATGTGACAGATGGCGCAACAGCAGCGCCATCTCCTCGGTCGCGCCAAAGAAGAGCGGGGTCTTCTGATGCGGATGGTCGGCCGGGATATCGAGAATGGGCCGCTGGCCATCATGCGCCGCCCCGCCCGCCTGTTCGATCAGGAACGCGATCGGCGCGGCCTCATAGACCAGCCGCAGATGCCCGCGCTCTTTGCCCCGGCGGCGATCGGCGGGATACAGGAACGCCCCGCCCTGCAGCAGGATGCGGTGCAACTCGCCCACCGCCGCCGCCAGCCAGCGCATGTTCAGATCCCGCCCGCGCGGGCCGTCCTTCCCGGCCACAAGGTCCCGCGCATAGGCCTGCAGCCCGCGCGGCCAGTGCCGTTCGTTGGATGCGTTATAGGCGATGACCTTGGCTGCGGGCGGCAGCGCCACCCGGTCGCGCATCACGCGGAACAGGCCCGCGCCCCGGTCAAAGGTGGCGATGGTCACCCCGTCGCCCAGCGAAAAGCCGAAATCCAGCGAATGGCCGAAGGACGCATAGCCCGCCGCCACGATGGCGCGCCCCGGCCGGGCAAACCCCTCGGGCGCGGCGGGCAGGATGGAAAACATCATCCCCAGGGGCGCGCCGATGCCGATGCTGCCCGATCCGTCGATCGGGTCCATCGCCACATCCCATGCGCCTGCCGGATCGAGTTCCGCGATCTCCTCCGCCTCTTCCGACAGAACGAGCCGCACCCCCTGCCCCCGCAACGCGGCCAGCATGTGGTGATGCGCGCCCAGATCCAGCGCCTTTTGCGCATCGCCCGTGGCATTGTCACCCACCAGCGCCGCCGGATCGCCCGGCAGCAGGCCCGCCGCCAGCCGATCCGCCAGCGGCGGCAGCGCGCGGGCCAACGCAAGGATGATCGCCACAGGACCCGCGCCTGTCAGCCGCTCATCTATCGGGGCGCCCGCTGGCGCCCCGTCACCGGGCAGGAACAGCATGGAACCCCCTTCCGCCAAAACCCCAGAAAGGGCCGCGTCAGCCCTTGGTGTATTTCGCATCCACCGCGTCGATGGCGGCGACATTGCCCGCCGACCGCCCGGCAGGATCGAAGGTTTCCTTCAGGAAAGCGTCGGCAATGGCCTTGGCCAGTTCCGTCCCGATCACCCGCGCACCCATGGTGATGATCTGCGCATTGTTCGACAGGGCCGCGCGTTCGGCGGAATAGGTGTCATGCGTCAGCGCCGCGCGGATGCCCGGCACCTTGTTCGCCGCGATGCAGACCCCGATCCCCGTGCCGCAGACAAGGATCGCACGGTCATACTTGCCCGCCAGCACCTCATTCGCCACCCGGTCCGACAGGTTGGCATAAAACGCATCCGGCCCGGCTTCGGTGCGCGACACCTCTGCCACCTCGTGGCTTGCCTTCAGATGATCGGCCAGCACCCGGGCCAGACCTTCGCCCGCGCTGTCGCCTGCGACTGCAATCTTCATGTGTCTCTCCTTCAGATGGCGGCGGCGCAGCGCGACAGGATGTCAAGATAGCCTTGCACCTGCCAGGCCGACCGCCCGATGAAAAGCCCGTCCACATGCGGACAGGCGACAAGCTCGGCGCAGTTGTCGGGATTGACCGACCCACCGTAAAGGCAGGGGATGCGCCGCCCCAGCACATCCTGCGCGACAGCGATGATCTCGGCCTGCCGCGCATCGGCATAATCCGACGTGGCGGGGATGCCGTTCACCCCGATGGCCCAGACCGGTTCATAGGCCAGAAGAACGGGCGCCCCGCGCTGTGCGCCCGACAGCCGCCCCAGCGCCCCGCGCACCTGCGCCTCCAGCACCGCCGTGGCCCGGCCCGCCTGCCGCTCCTCCATCGTCTCACCGATGCAGATCAGCGGGATCAGCCCGTGCCGCACCGCCGCCTCCACCTTCAGGCCCACGGTTGCATCCGTCTCGCCGAAATGCGCGCGCCGCTCGGAATGGCCCAGTTCCACAAGGTCCAGCCCGCAATCCACCAGCATCAGGGGCGAAATCTCACCCGTCCAAGCGCCGTCATCGGCCCAGTGCATGTTCTGCGCCCCGACCTTGACCGAGGTGCCCGCCAGCATCGCCTTCACCTCGCGCACCGCCGTGAAGGGCGGGATGACAAAGCGCTGGATGCGGCTGTCGCACGCGGCATCGCTGGCGCGCAGGCCTTCGGCGAAGACCCGCGCCTCGGCCAGCGTCTTGTTCATCTTCCAGCTTGTCCCGATCCAGACCTGTGGTTCGTGCATGTCACTCCCTCGCAATGGTCAGCGCGATCCCCGCGCGGTCGATATCCGTGCGATCGGCGGGGTCGGCATCCGTGATGATGGCGTCGAACTCGGCCAGATCGGCCAGCACATGCAGCGAGGACCGGCCAAACCGCGCATGGTTCACCAAAAGCACCCGCCGTTCAGCCGCGGCCATCATCGCGCGCTTGGCGCGCACCACCGCCTCATCCATGTGGAAGGCCTGCACCCCCGCCACAGCGGGGGCCGAGATGAAGGCCACATCCGCCCGCAACCGCGACAGGGCATGTTCCGCAACCATGCCGAAAAAGGCGTTGAACTTGGCATTGAAGGCCCCGCCCAGCGCGATCAGCGTGATCCCCGGCGCATCCCGCAGGCCATCAATCATGGCGGCATTGTTGGTGATGATGGTCAGCGGACGCTTTTCCACCAGCGCCGCCCCCAGCAGCGCCGCCATGGAGCCGTCATTGACCAGCACGGTCATCCCCGGCTCCACCAGCGCCAGCGCCGCCCGCGCCATCCGCGCCTTGGCCTCCGCGTCCTGCAGCGCGCGGATGCGGAAATCGCTTTCAAACTGGATGCCCGCCTCGATCGTGGCCCCGCCGCGCACCTTGCGCAACAGCCCCGCCTGTTCGAGATCGTCCAGATCGCGGTGGATCGTCATGCGCGACACGGCAAAGCGTTCGGCCAGCGCGTCCAGATCGGCGGCCCGCGCTTCGACCAGAAGATCCATGATCGCCTGCCTGCGCTCTTCGCGTTTCAACGCCCCACCCACCCGTCGCGCCCTGTCTTATGGCCCCTCTAACACACCATCGTCACATCACAACATGATTCTTGTGATTTTGCGCTGATGTTTTGTGATTTCGTCCAGCCGACCGCCCCACTGTCAAAGTCTGGGCAACCCGATCATCCGCGCCCGCGCGCAGATAAGGCGGCGGCCGCGCGCTGCGGCATCAGCAGCGCCAAGGGACGCAGAGATGACAAAGGATCACTCCCGCAGACGGCCTTTCCCCGGGCCGCGTCCAAACCGACGCCAAAGCGCCGCGCCACCGCGCCCGGGGCGACCCGGTCGCCGCCATCACCCATCGGGGCGCCAGATTGACCGCCGTCCCGCGCGGCTTGGCGGGTGGCTGCGGGGGGGCTGCAGGGACGCAGGCCCTCCATCGGGATCCCCGCGACGCGGGGGCCCGCCGCAACGGCCCCGGGCTGAACTGGCCGCCGCCCAGACCCTGCCACGCGGTCTGCGGCAACGCAAAGCGGCGCGCCGGTGGTGGCCCGGCGCGCCGCACGTTCCCACGGTGGCGCAGTCTCAGGTCGCCTGCGGGCCGGGGAAGGGGAAGTCCAGCGTGCGCGCGTTCAGGAAGGCCTGCTCGTTGAAGCGCAGGAAACGCATCGTGTCGGCGCGGCTGGCAAGGTAGCTGTCCCAGATGCGGCGGGTCAGATCGTCGCCCGCGTCATAGGATTCCTGGATCACCTCGCCCGCAGCCTTGCCCAGCGCCTCCAGCACCGGGCGCTCCAGACGGCGGAACTCCACGCCATGTTCCACGCGCAGCGTCTCCATCGCGCGGCCGGACTGCAGGTCATACTCCACCTTCATATCCTCATGCCCCGCATGGCAGGCCGCGCGGATGATTTCCTGCAGATCGGTCGGCAGTTCCTGGAACTTGGCGGTGTTGAACATCGCCTGCACCGTGCCACCCGGTTCCTGCACGCCGGGGCCATAGCTGATCTTGGCCACCTGGTGAAAACCCATCGGCAGATCGTTCACCGGGCCGATGAATTCCGCCGCATCCACGGCGCCCGACTGCAGCGCGGCAAAGATCTCGCCCCCCGGCAGAAGCACGGGCGTCGCGCCCAGCTTCTTGACCATCTCGCCGCCCAGACCGGGCATACGGATCTTCAGGCCCTGAAAATCCTCGGGCGTGTTGATTTCCTTCTTGAACCAGCCAAAGGACTGGGCCGATGTCTGGCCTGCGGGCATCGAGATGATCCCGAACTGGCTGTTCAATTCGTCCCACAGCTGCTGGCCGCCAGAATGAAGCAGCCATGCCGCCTGTTCATCGCCCGTCATGCCGAAGGGCACGGCGAAGAAGGCCGCCAGCATCGGATGCTTGCCCACATGGTAGAAACTGGCGTCATGGCCCATCTCGGCCGTGCCGTCCATCACCGCGTCCATGCAGCCCAGCGCGGGGACAAGCTCGCCCGCGGCGAAGACGTTGATCTTCATCCGGCCGCCCGACATGGCCTCGATCCGCCGCGCCAGACGCTCGGCCCCCACGCCCACACCGGGCAACCCCTTGGGCCAGCTGTGCACCATGCGCCATTCGATCACCGATTGCGCGATGGCAGGTGCGGCCAGTGTCGTGGCCGCTACCGCCGCGCCCCCGCCCAGCACCGATTTCGTCAGAAAGTCGCGTCTCTTCATCCGGTCCTCCCGCTGCATTGTTGTGAACTGCGGCCGATCGCTCCCCTGACCCGCCACGATGCCGCTGGAGGTGGAGATGGAATGCCGCAGGGCAACGGTCCGACCCGCGGAAAAAGGTCGTTTAGGACAAAACTATCGAAAACTATCATTCGGACCTATTTGATTTAAAAAAACCTATCGCCAACCCTTGTATTCCCCTTGTCCGCGTCAAACTACCGCAATCAGGCCGGGGCGCGTCTGCCCGCGAGAGGCTGAAAAACAACTGCTGCGCGGCGCCATCGGCAGGATCGGCCGCA
Organism: Paragemmobacter ruber; assembly: GCF_009908315.1. Lineage (GTDB taxonomy): Bacteria > Pseudomonadota > Alphaproteobacteria > Rhodobacterales > Rhodobacteraceae > Paragemmobacter > Paragemmobacter ruber. The sequence continues at coordinate 638,919 of NZ_JAAATW010000002.1, read as the reverse complement.
CCGCGCGGCTGACAGGGAGGGGAAGACAGCATGGCAAGGTTGGAGGCCGGCCCCGAGCCGGCTTGGGTGCGCGCATCGGCACGCGTGGTGGCAGTGATCGACGGCATCTGCCGATGGAGCGGCTACATCGTCGCCTGGGCGACGCTGGCCACCGTGCTGTTGTGCTTTGCCACGGTCTATCTGCGCTATGTCATGGGCACGGGCCTGATCTGGCTGCAGGAATCCTACATCTGGACCCATGTCGTGGTGATCGTGCTGGGCGCGGGCTACACGATGATGACCGGCGGCTTCGTGCGGGTGGATGTGTTCTATTCGCATTGGCCGGCACGCAAGCGCGCCCTGTCCGACATGGCGATGACGCTGCTGTTGCTGGTGCCCTTCCTCATCGTCTTCGGCACCGCCGTCTGGACATTCTGGAGCGCCTCCTTCGCCTCGGACGAAGGCTCGCTCAACCCCGGCGGCATGGGGAATTACTGGATATTGAAGGCCTCGCTCATCGGGTTTGTCCTGCTGGTGGGCCTGCAGGGCGTGGCCTTCGTCCTGCGCGGGTTGATGGTGCTGGCAGGGCATGAACGCCACGCTCTGAACCACGGCGGCCACGGCGCCGAACAAACACAATAAGGGCGGGGGGCATAATCATGGATGCGGCACTTCTGGGCCAATTGATGGCGGCGGGTCTGTTCCTGCTGATCATCCTCGTTCTGATGACGGGCTATATCGTGGCCTTCACGCTGGGCGGTCTGGCGATCCTCGTGGGTTTTGCGGGCATCGCGGTGGGGGCCTTCGACCAATCGCTCTTTGCGGCGCTGCCCAACCGGTTCTGGGGGGTGATCACCAACCCCGTCCTTGTCGCGGTGCCGCTCTTCGTCTTCATGGGGGTGGTGCTTGAACGATCCGGCATCGCGGAATCGCTGCTCACCACCATGGGGCAGCTGTTCGGGTCGCTGCGCGGCGGTCTGGCGCTTTCGGTCGTGCTGGTGGGGGCGCTTCTGGCCGCAGCGACGGGCGTGGTCGGCGCCACGGTCGTGACCATGGGCCTGCTCAGCCTGCCTGCCATGATGCGCGCAGGCTATGATCCCAAACTTGCCACTGGCACGATCTGCGCGGCCGGAACGCTGGGCCAGATCATCCCGCCCTCGACCGTGCTCATCTTCCTCGCCGACATCCTGCAAGGCGCGAATTCCGCCGCCCAACTTTCGCTCGGCAATTTCGCGCCTGACACGGTGTCGGTGGGCGACCTCTTTGCCGGGGCCATCCTGCCCAGCCTCGTGCTGGTCGCGGCCTTCATCCTCTACATCGTCTGGAAGGCGATCTTCCACCCGGAAACCTGCCCGCCTGTCGCCATGACCCCGGCCGAAAAGGCAGGCCTCGGCCTGCGCATCGTGGGCGCGCTGATCCCGCCGCTCCTCCTCATCGTGTCGGTGCTGGGGTCCATCGTCACCGGCGTGGCCACCCCCACCGAAAGCGCCAGCGTGGGCGCCGTGGGCGCGCTGTTCCTTGCCGCCGTCAAGCTGTTCGCCGATGCCTATCTGGGGGCCGAGGGCGATCCCAAACGCGACATCCGGCTGTTCTGGTTCTGGCTGGTGGCGATCGCCGTCCTCGGGGCCACGGCCTTTGCCTTCGGGGCGGCCGGCCTTCTGAACACGATGCTGGGTCTTCTCGCGGTGGCGCTGATCGTGATCCTGGCGCGCGGCGATCTGCGGCGCAGCTACCTCCAGACGCTGTTCTATTCGTCGAAATCCACCATGTCGATCACCTCGATGGTGTTCATCATCCTCTTGGGCGCCACCGCCTTTGCGCTGGTCTTCACCCAGCTGGGGGGCAGCGCCATGGTGCAGGGCTTTTTGGAAAACATGCCGGGCGGCCAGTTCGGCGCGTTGTTCGTGGTCTTCTTCATCATCTTCATCCTCGGCTTCTTCCTTGACACGTTCGAGATCATATTCATCGTGATCCCGATCACGGCGCCGGTGCTGCTGATCATGGGGGTAGACCCGATCTGGCTGGGGGTGATGATCGGCTTGCTGTTGCAGACCTCGTTCCTGACCCCGCCCTTCGGCTTCTCGCTGTTCTACCTGCGCGGGGTGGCGCCACGCACGATCACCACACCGATGATCTATCGCGGGGTGATCCCCTTCATCGTGATCCAGCTTCTGGCGCTGGCGGTGCTGTGGATCTTCCCCGATCTGGCGACCTGGCTGCCGAACGAGCTGTTCCGCTCCGACGCGCCGGGAACCGAAGGCGCCCCGCCCCCGCCCCCGTCCTTTGACGAAGGCGGCGGCGAGGATGAGTTCCTCTGAGCCATGCGTGATCTGCCCAGCCTCCGCCAGTTGGAATACTTCGTCGCGCTGGTCGAGGCGGGCAGCTTCAAGGCCGCGGCCGAGCAATGCGGGATCAGCCAGCCCTCGCTTTCGGTGCAACTGGCCACGCTGGAAAAGCGGCTGGGCCAGCGGCTGGTGGAACGCGGGCGGGCGGGCGTGATCCCCACGCTTGCCGGGCGCGAGGTGCACGACCGCGCCCGCGCCATCCTCGAGGCGGCGCAATCGCTCGTGAACCGGTTCGATGTGCCGCGCACCGGCCTGTCGGGGACGATCCGCTTTGGCGCCTCCGGCACGCTGGGGCCTTATCTTCTGCCGCATGTGATCGCGCGCCTGCATGCCCGCCACCCGGACCTGCAACTCTTCATCCGCGAGGCCACGCCCGAAGCGCTGGCCACGGGCCTTGCGCGGGGCGATTTCGACATGATCCTCGTGCAACTGCCCGCGCGCGGGGACGTGGCCCCGATCCGCCTGTTCCGCGAACCGCTGGAAATCGTGGTCGCCCGCGACCACCCCTTCGCGGGCCGCAGCCGCATCCCGCGCGAGGAAATGCGCGGCCAGACCGTGCTCGCCCTCGGCCCCGCCTTCGCGCTGCGCCAACAGGTGGCAGACCTCTGCGAAACGCTGGGGGCGCATCTGCGCACGGATTACGAAGGCACCTCGCTCGATGCCATCCGCCTGATGGCCGGGATGGGGATGGGCATCGCCGTCCTGCCTGCGCTTTATGTCCGCTCCGAGGTGGGGCCGGATGATCGCGACGTCGCGGTGGTATCGCTGGAAGGGCCGCGCACGCTGCGCTCGGTCGGGCTGGTGACGCGGGCCGACACGTCCGATGACGCCGCCCCCCGCATCGCCCGGGTGATCCAGTCGGTGGTGCGCGATGTGTTCGCAGGCACCCTCGTCGTCGAACCGCTGTGATCCTGCGGCGCCATCGCCCGCACGCCCTGCGGCCCGCCCCCCACCGCGAGGCCGGGCGATGACGGCGGCGGCCCGCGCGATCGCCCAAGGCAACAGCTTCGGTCCTCCGGCACCGCAGGTGCGCCGGTCAGAGGCGGGTCACCGTTCCCCACCTCGAACGCCGCAGGCGTCAGGATGTTCAGCCCGTGAAAAGGCCCAACCTTTTCCACGCGAAGCCCTGCAAATCCCTCGCCAGATCCGCGCGGCCACCCTGGCCCGGCGAAACCAGCCACGCGCGCCCGCCTTCAAACCGCATCGCGCCCATGCCAAGCCCTCCCCGACAGGCCTGCACATCAGCGGCCGCAGCCGAACCCGGACAACGCTTTCGCCCGGGCAAGTGGCATAGGGAGTGGGTCTGACGTCGAACCGACTCTGGCAAACTCTTCGGACATCTGCGCAAGTGTCGGTAGCGAAAGCGACGGACCAACACCATGTGGTGGCGTGGGCGCCACCACAACGCGCTCGGCACATCTTCCGCAAGGGCGGTAGGGATAAATTTGTCCGAAGAGGAAACGCGGTTGCCGGACGGTCTGTTTGGTAGGTGCCCCAACAAGGGCGCGAGACAGCTTGACACTGCCGCTAAAGGTTGCTCTTGACTACATAACTTTAACGGATTGATGTTCGCGCCTTAAGTGCCGGTGCGATCTTTTCGCGCGACTGCGATTGCGTCATGACTAACCTATGCGTGGTCTGGGCTCTGGTGTAAACGCACGGGAGATAAGCCTCGAATTGCCCGTTTCGAAAACGCTTCGACGGCCAGGGCAGATTTAAGAATTATGTCAGTCATTACTTAATGGATGTGAGTTAATGAGATGAGAGCCTCCCGCGGCGCGAGAAGAGTAACGCTGTGCGTGGTGGCTTTCTGTGTATTAAATTACATTCTGCACAATCTTGGGTTCGTATTTTTTGGAAGAGAGTTTGCAGACTTGGTACTGCCAAGAGGGCTGCGGCTTGAGATAGGCAGAATGTCTGCTACGCCTCGCTATGCCTCGTTCGCTGATGCTTATGCGAGTTTCCTTGTGGTAATACTCTTCCAAATCATGATCTCCATGGCGATGTTTCTAACGCTTGTCATTCGGCGTGTCTTGGTCGGCCTCAAGGCAATACCGAAACTGGAACTTGAAAATGTTCAACTTCTGGCTGGAGTGTTTCTGGTGCTCGTAGTCATACTCACCTTTATTGTCCCAGATAGCGCTTCGATTGTTTTCAATGAGAATCCCCGATTGGGGGGGAAATCGATCTGTATTAGCACATTGTTCATAGCATGGCCGCTGTTGCTTGTGCTTGTTAGTTTTTGCGGCTTCTTACTGTTTCCAGCGGCGCTAAATCACAACGCAAATTTTCGAGGGAGAGACCCCAACAGCTCAAAGTGATCTTACTAATTCCGTAAGTCAAATCTTTGCAGCTTTGTTGAAACATTTCCGCCTACCGACTGAATAGCCTCATGTTTCCTGGACGCCTTATTCGTTAGAGACCGCTTTCGGGACTTTGCGCGCTAGCCGGTGAAAAGTCCTTCCCGCAAAACCCCCGAAAACAACAGAAGAAACCGGCCGCAGCCGAACCCGGAGAACGCTTTCGCGAGGGCAAGTGGCGGAAGCGGTGGGATTCGAACCCACGGTGCGGTTCCCCGCACGCTGGTTTTCAAGACCAGAGCCTTAAACCACTCGGCCACACTTCCGACGGCGCCCCTGTCCCCGCCCGGCACGCAGCCGGGGACGGGCCGCGCTGGGGCGACTAATCACATTCCAATCCGCCCGTCCAGCACCGACACGCCTCCCTTGCGCATCCGGCTTGGCGCCCAACCGCGCCCCGGGCGGGCACGACCGCGTGAGATTTCCGCCCATCGCCCGCCCCTGCCCTTTCCACCCGCCCGGCCAGACTGTATGCTGCGTGCGTCGGATCGGGTTGACCCGCCGACAGGGCAGGAACAACAACCGACAGGTCTGCGGGCGCGTGTCCGCATCCCGGCCGGAATGCGCGCGGCAAACGCGCGGCGATGGGGCTGAACATGGCAGGTCTTCCGAAAGCGCATCTTGCGCTGCTTCTCTCCGCAGTCACGCTGCTGGCCGCGTGCCAGCCCGGGCAGAACCCCTTCGCCCGCGACCGCGATACAGCCGCAGACGGCGCCAACGCGGCCGCCGCGCCCGCCCGGTCGGTCACGCTTGTGGATACCGATGTCGAGGCGCCCGAGGTCTTTCAGGTCACCGATCAGGCGCTCTGGGACGGGCGGCCCTCTCTGGGCGGCGTCTGGGTCGCCTCGGCCGATGCCGTCGATCCCGAACGGGTGATCCTGCGCAACCCCGCGAATGGCAAATTCGTCATCGGCGCGCTGTTCAAGCGCGAAGCGTTCAACCCCGGCCCGAAGCTGCAGATCTCGTCCGACGCGGCCGAGGCGCTGGGCATCCTCGCCGGTCAGCCGGCCGAGATCAGCGTCACCGCCCTGCGCCGCGAAGAGGCGGCCCCCGCCCCCGATGCCGCCAAACCCCTGCTCGATGCCAATGAAACGCTTGCCGCCGAAGGCAGCGCGTCCTCCGGGGCGGTGACCACCGCCGAAATTGGCGCCGTCGCCACCGCCGCCATCGACGCGGCCGAAGCCGACGGTGACGCCCCGACCGCGCCCCCCGCGCCGGCGATCACCGCGACAGCACCCGCCGCCACCGCCGCCAACGCACCCGCCCCTGCCCCCGCCCCGGCCCCGGCCCCGGCAGGTGACGTCACCATCCAGATCGGCATCTTCTCGGTCGAGGCGAATGCCAACCGCGCCGTCGAAACCCTGCGCAAGGCCGGGGTCAGCGCCAGCGCGCGGCAAGAGACCACCCAAGGCAAGACATGGTGGAGCGTTTCCGCCACCGGCAGCGGCGACCGCGCCGCCCTGCTGACCAAGGTCAAGGGGCTGGGCTTCGCCGATGCCTATCTCACCGGGCGCTGACCCGCGCCATCCCGCCGAAAGGAGACCCGCTTGATCGCCCTCAGCCGCGCCGCCGCTCGTATCCTTGCCCCGCTTGCCGCCCTCATCGCGGTGGCGCTGCTAGCTGCCCTGCCCGCCCGCGCCTTCGAGACGCGCGCGCAGGCGGCGTGGGTCTATGACATGTCGACCCAGACCGTCCTTCTGGACAAGAACGCCGATGTGGCCCTGCCCCCGGCCTCCATGTCCAAGCTGATGACGATCAACATGCTGTTTGAGGCGCTGCGCGACGGCCGCGTGACGCCTGAGACCACCTTCTCCGTGTCCTCACGCGCCAAGGCGATGGGCGGCTCGACCATGTTCCTCAATGAAACCGACCGCCCCACCGTGATGGACCTCGTCCGCGGCATGATCATCAACTCGGGCAACGATGCCTGCGTGGTGGTGGCCGAGGGGCTGGCCGGGTCCGAGGAACGCTTCTCGCAGGAAATGACGGAACGCGCCCGCGCGCTGGGCATGATGAATTCGACCTTCGCCAACGCCTCGGGCTGGCCGGCCGAAGGCCACCGCATGTCGATGCGCGATCTGGGCATCCTCGCCGTCCGCCTGATCAGCGAGTTTCCCGAATACTACCCGATCTTCGCCGAGACCGAGTTCAACTACAAGGATCGCGCCCCGGCCAATGCCAACAACCGCAACCCGCTTCTGCGCATCGCCGCGTCCGACTGGCGGGCTGACGGGCTCAAGACCGGCCACACGTCCGAGGCGGGCTATGGCCTCGTCGGTTCGGCGGTGATGGGCGAGCGTCGGGTGATCTTCGTCATCACCGGGCTCGCCTCCGACAAGGACCGCGCCGAGGAATCCGAGGCGATCGTCAACTGGGCCTTCCGCCAGTTCACCGAAAAGACCATCGTCAAGGCCGGCGCCCGCGTGACGGATGCGCCCGTCTGGCTGGGCGCCGCCGACACCGTGGGTCTGGTGCCTGCCGAAGACGTACGCCTCCTCGTCCCCGCGCAGGTGCAGGACAGCGTCAGCGCCGAGGTGCTGTTTACCGGCCCGGTCGAGGCACCGATCACCGCAGGCCAGCAACTGGGCGAACTGATCGTCCATGTCCCCGATCTGCCCGATGCCCGCATCCCGCTGGTGGCCGAGGCCGACGTGGCAAGGGGCGGCTTCAGCAAACGGCTGACCACCGCCGCGCAGCGCCTGATGCAGCAATACCTGTCCGACGCAGGCAGCGCCGAACCCAGCCCCGCCCCTGCCCCCGCCTCGTGATGGCGGGGCGTTTCCTCAGCTTCGAAGGGATTGACGGTTCGGGCAAATCCACACAGGCCCGCCGTCTGGCCGCCGCCCTACGCGCGCGCGGCCATGCCGTCACGCTGACGCGCGAACCCGGCGGATCACCGGGGGCCGAGGAAATCCGCCGCCTCGTCCTCGAAGGCGACCCCGACCGCTGGTCGCCCGAGACCGAGATCCTCCTGTTCACCGCCGCCCGTCGCGACCATATGGAAAAGACGATCCGCCCCGCGCTGGCCCGCGGCGATGTGGTCATCACCGACCGTTTCGCCGACAGCACGCGCATCTATCAGGGCATCACCCGCGGCGATCTGGCGGGCACCGTGGACCGGCTGCATGATCTGATGATCGGCACCGAACCCGACCTGACCATCCTTGTCGATATCGACCCCGCCCTTGGCCTGTCGCGCGCCCGCGCCCGCGCAGGCACCGAACTGCGCTTCGAAGACATGGGGCTCGACACCCAGACCCGCATGCGGGCGGGCTTTCTAGCCCTCGCCAGCCGCCACCCCCGCTTCCGCCTGATCGACGGCGCCCGGTCCGAGGATGCGGTGGCCGACGACATCCTGTCCACCGTCCTGCCGCATCTGGGCTGACCATGGCCGCCACCGCGCCGGAAGACATCCCCGAACCTGATCGCATCGAAGGCGCGCCCCACCCGCGCGAAACCCCGCGCCTGTTCGGCCATCCGGGGGCCGAGACTGCCTTCCTGCAGGCCTTCAACAGCGGGCGCATGCATCACGGCTGGCTCATCACCGGCCCGCGCGGGGTGGGAAAGGCCACGCTCGCCTGGCGTCTGGCGCGCTTCCTGCTGGCTGCGCCCGCCGATGACGGCGGCCTCTTCGGCGCCCCCCCGCCGCCAGATACGCTGGATACGCCCGAGGATGATGCGCTGGCCCGCCGCATCCGCGCGCTGGCCGAACCGCGCCTGTTCCTGCTGCGCCGCCCATGGGATGACAAGGCCGCCCGCCTGAAGCAGGACATCACGGTGGACGAGGTCCGCCGCATGAAATCCTTCTTCACCCTCTCCGCCGCCGACGGGGGCCGTCGCGCCGCCATCATCGACGCCGCCGATGACATGAACCCCAGCGCCGCCAACGCGCTTTTGAAACTCCTCGAAGAACCGCCCCCCGGCGCCACCTTCCTGCTCATCACCCACCAACCCTATCGCCTGCTTCCCACGATCCGCTCGCGCTGCCGCGAATTGCGCCTCACGCCCCTCGGCCCCGATGCGCTGGCGCAGGCGCTGACACAAGCCGGGGGCGAGGTCGCGCCCGAAGACACCCAACCGCTGGCCGAACTGGCCGGTGGTTCGGTGGGCGAGGCGTTCCGCCTCACCAATCTTGACGGGCTGAAACTCTACGCGGCCCTCATCGCGCTTCTCTCCACCCTGCCCCGCCTTGATCGGCCCCGCCTTCTGGCGCTGGCCGAAGCCGGGGCCGGGCGCGGGGCCGAGGCGCAGTTCGACCTGATCCTGTCCCTGATCGACCTCTTCCTCACCCGCCTCGCCCGCGCCGCCGCCACCCGCCAACTGCCGCCCGAGGCCGCGCCGGGCGAAGCCGCCCTCATCACCCGCCTTTCCGCGGCCCCCGATGCCGCCCGCCGCTGGGCCGACATCGCCCAGACACTCGCCGCCCGCGCCCGGCGCGGCAAATCGGTCAACCTTGACCCTGCCGCGCTTCTCATGGATATGGTGCTGAAACTGGAAGAGACGGCGGGAACGCTCGCCCATGGGTGAGCCGCAGATGACCACCGATCCCCGCCCGGAACTTGTCGACAGCCACTGCCATCTCGACTTTCCCGATTTCGCCGAAGAACTTCCCGACGTGATCGCCCGCGCCCGCGCCGCAGGCGTGCGCCGCATGGTCACGATCTGCACCCGCCTGCGCAACGAACCCGCCGTCCGCGCCATAGCCGAGGCGCATGACGGCGTCTTCTACGCCGCAGGCACCCACCCGACGAGCGCCGCCGAAGAACCCCTCGCCACTGTCGATCAACTGGTGGCCCTCGCCCGGCACCCCAAATTCGTAGGCATCGGCGAAACCGGGCTTGATTACCACTACACCGCCGACAGCGCCGCGGTGCAGAAAACCTCGCTCCGACTGCACATCACGGCGGCGCAGGAAACCGGCCTGCCGCTGATCATCCACGCCCGCGCGGCGGATGACGACATGGCCGCGATCCTGACCGAAGGCTACCGCGACCGCCCCTATTCCTGCGTCATGCACTGCTTCTCGTCCGGCCCCGCGCTGGCCCGCACGGCGCTCGATCTGGGCTTCTACCTGTCCATGTCCGGCATCGCGACCTTCCCGAAAAGCCAGGAGCTGCGCGACATCTTCGCCGCCGCCCCCGTGGACCGCATCCTTCTGGAAACCGACAGCCCCTATCTTGCGCCCATCCCCCATCGCGGCAAGCGCAACGAACCGGCCTATATCGCCTTCACCGCCCGGACCGGCGCCGCCCTCTACAATATGACCGAGGCCGAATTCGCCGCCCAGACCACCGCCAATTTCGACCGGCTCTTCCCCCGCGCCGCCCTGCGGGCAAGGGCCGCCTGATATGGCCACGCTGCGCTTCACCATCCTTGGCTGCGGATCGTCGGGCGGTGTGCCGCGCCTTGGCCCCCCCGGCGGCGACTGGGGCGCCTGCGACCCGTTCAACCCCAAGAACCGCCGCCGCCGCTGTTCGCTGCTCGTGGAACGCGAAACCAGCGACGGCACCACCCGCGTGCTGATCGACACCACCCCCGACATGCGCGACCAGTTGCTGGATGCCGGTGTCGGCACGCTGGACGCGGTGATCTACACCCATTCCCATGCCGATCATGTCCATGGCCTGGATGACCTGCGCCAGATCGTGTTCAACATCCGCCGCCGCCTGCCCGTCTGGGCAGATGGCCCCACGCAAGAGGCGCTGATCGCCCGCTTCGGCTATGCCTTCGTCCAACCCGCAGGCAGCCCCTACCCCCCCATCCTCGACCTGAACGCCATCGACGGCGACATCGCGATCCACGGCGCGGGCGGCACGCTGCACTTCACCCCCTTCACCGCCAATCACGGCAGCATCGACGCGCTGGGGTTCCGCATCGGCCCCCTCGCCTACCTGCCCGACGCCGTGCATATACCCCCGGAAAGCTGGCCCATCCTCGATGGTCTCGATTGCTGGATCGTCGATGCCCTGCGCCGCAAGCCGCACCCGACCCATGCCCATCTCGACATGACGCTGGACTGGATCGCCCGCGCCCAGCCCGCCCGCGCGGTGATCACCAACATGCACCACGATCTCGACTTCGCCACGCTGGAAGACGAACTTCCCCCCCATATCCGCCCCGCCCATGACGGCATGGTGATCAGCTACGAAAATCAGGCCTAGGGACGTGGAAGCCCTTCTCGACGTCATCCTTCCGGTCTTTCTGGTGATCGGCATGGGCTATGCCGCCGCCCGCGCCCGCCTCTTCGACGACAGCGCCGTGGACGGCCTGATGCGCTATGCGCAGAACTTCGCCGCGCCGACGCTGCTATTCGCCTCCATCGCGCGGCTGGACCTTGCCGCCACCTTCCAGCCTGCGCTGTTTCTGTCCTTCTACATCGCGGCCTTCACCAGCTTTGCCGTGGCCTTCGCCTGCGCCATCCTGGTCTTCCGCCGCCCCGTCACCGACGCCACCGCCATCGGCTTCGTCGCGCTGTTTTCGAACTCGCTCCTCCTCGGCGTGCCGATCACCGAACGCGCCTATGGCGCCGATGCGCTGGCGGGGAACTTCGCCATCATCTCGATCCACTCGCCGCTCTTCTACGGCTTCGGCATCGCGCTGATGGAATGGGCCCGCACCCGCGGGCAGGGCCTCTCCGGCCCCGCGCTCGCGCGTCAGATCCTGCGCGCAATCTTTTCCCAGCCCCTCGTCCTCGGCATCACGGCGGGCTTCCTCGTCAATCTCTCCGGCCTGCCCCTGCCGCAGGTCGCGTGGTCGGCGGTGGACCTGGTCGCCGCCACCGCCATCCCCACCGCGCTCTTCGGTCTGGGCGGCGTCCTGCTGCGCTACCGCCCTGATGGCGACTTCCGCATCATCGCCATGCTCTGCGCCTGCTCGCTCGTCCTGCATCCGGGATTGGCCTATCTCCTAGGCCGCTTCGCCTTCGGCCTCGATACGCCGGGCCTGCGCTCGGCCGTCATGACCGCCGCCATGGCGCCCGGCGTCAACGCCTTCCTCTTCGCCAATCTCTACGGCGTGGCCAAGCGCGTCGCCGCCTCCACCGTCCTCATCGCCACCGCCCTGTCGATCGGCAGCATCTGGGTCTGGCTGCAACTCCTGCCCTAAGGCCCGCCGCCGGGCGATTGACGCCGCCACCGGGCGGCCCTAGCCTCTGCCGCGTCAGTGCGTAAACGGTAGGGGGTTTAAAATGTTCAACGTCGCCGCGGGCCAGCATTACACGCGTTTCTTCGAAGGCCTGCACCGATCCTGCATCTTCGACTGGTACATGGAGGTGGGCTGCCGCAGCGGGCGCACCTTCGGCCCCGTCCGCAGCCGGACCATCGCCGTCGATCCCTATTTCCGCACCGAAGGCAACATCATCGGCGCCAAGCCCGCGCTGCACGTCTTCCAGCAGACCAGCGACGATTTCTTCGCCTCGGGGTTCCTGCGCGCCATGAACATCCAGCTGTCCTTCAGCTTTCTGGACGGCATGCACCTGTTCGAATTCCTGCTGCGCGATTTCATGAACGCCGAGGCGCACAGCCACGAAAAGGGCGTCATCGCGCTGCATGACTGCTGCCCCTCCAATCTGGGCATGACAACGCGCGATCTGGACAACCTGCCAAAGGGCGCATGGACGGGCGATGTCTGGAAACTGATCCCGATCCTGCAGGAATACCGCCCCGACCTCAGGATCACGGTGCTCGACTGCCGGTCCACCGGGCTGGTCCTGATCTCCAACCTCTCTCCCGGCAATCCCGTGCTGCGCCAGAACTACGACGCCATCCTCGCCCGCTATGTGCCGCTCACGCTTGATGCCTTCGGGATGGACCGCTTCGCCAGCAGCTTCCAGCTGACCGATGCCCGCGCCTATGCGCAGGCGGGCTATCCCGACTTCACCGCCATCGCCAAGCCGGGCAAGTCCTTTCAGGCACCGAAACCCACCGTCCCCTGACACGGTCAGAAACGAAAAAGGGCGCGCCCATCCCGGCGCGCCCCCGATTTTTCGCAGGAAAATCGCCCTTCGCCTCAATGCGGGGTGACGCCGCGCAACCGCTCCGACCGCCGCCGCAGCAATTCCACCGTGGCCAGCAGGCAGATCGATATCACCACAAGGATCGTCGCCACCGCCAGAATGGCCGGGCTGATCGCCTCGCGGATGCCGTTCCACATCTGCCGCGGGATGGTCTGCTGATCGGGGCCTGCGATGAACAGCACGGCCACCACCTCGTCAAAGCTCGTCACAAAGGCAAACAGCGCCCCCGACACCACCCCCGGCAGGATCAGCGGCATCACCACCTTGAAGAAGGTGCGCGACGGCGATGCCCCAAGGCTGGCCGATGCGCGGATCAGCGATTGGTCAAAGCCCGACAGCGTCGCCGTCACCGTGATGATCACAAAGGGGATCCCCAGCGTGGTATGGGCAAGGATCACCCCCAGATAGGTGCTGGTCAGCCGCCCGCATTCCGTCCCGATGATCGAACAGGGGTTGGAGTAAAAGAAGAACAGCCCCGTCGCGATGATGATGATCGGCACGATCATCGGGCTGATCAGGATCGCCATGATCACCCGCCGATAGGGCATCTCGGGCCGCGACAGGCCCAGCGCCGCCAGCGTGCCCAGAACCGTGGCAAGGATCGTGGCCCAGAACCCCACGATGATCGAATTTTTCGCCGCCCGCACCCAGGTGGAATTCTCCCACATGTCAGACCACCACGCCCCGTCGCGGATGGCCTCCGGCGCCTGCATCCCCAAGGTCAGCAACGCATCATACCAGCGCAGCGAATAGCCCGCCGGATCGAAGGTCAGCATCGCCTCGGTAAAGGTGAAATAGGGCTCCGCGTTGAAGGACAGCGGAATGACCACAAGGATGGGCGAGATCAGGAAGATAAAGATCGCCGTGCACAGCACCAGATAGGTGTAGTGCCAGATCCGCTCCAGGGGGCTTGCATAGATGGGCAGGGCCATGATCGCCGATCCTCAGCCAAGTTTCAGGTTGTCGATGCCGACCAGACGGTCATAGAGCCAGTACAGAACCAGCACCCCCGCCAGCAGCATGGCCGACAGCGCGGCCGCCATCGACCAGTTTGAATTCTTCATGTGGAAGTCGATCAGGTTGGAAATCAGCTGCCCATCGGCCCCGCCCACCAGCGCGGGCGTGATGAAATACCCCACCGCAAGGATGAACACCAAAAGCGACCCCGCCCCGATCCCCGGCAGCGTCTGCGGCAGATAGATGCGCCGGAACGTGGTCCAGCTTGTCGCCCCAAGGCTGCGGGCCGCGCGGGCATAGCTGGGCGGGATCACCCGCATCACCGAATACAGCGGCAGGATCATGAAGGGCAGCAGGACATGCGTCATCACGATGATCGTGCCCAGCTGGTTATAGATCATCTGCAACCGCCCCTCGGCCCCGATCAGGCCCAGCGCGATGAACAGCTCATTCACCACCCCCTCACCCTGCAACAGCACGATCCAGCTTGTCGTCCGCACCAGAAGCGACGTCCAGAACGGCAGCAGCACAAGGATCATCAACAGGTTGGCCTTCGCCATCGGCAGCGTCGCCAGAAGATGCGCCACCGGAAAGGCCAGCAGCAGGCAGATCAGCGTGATCAGCGCCGAAACAAGAAAGGTCTTGGCGAACAGATAGATATAGATCCGCCCGTTCTCTTCCACGCGCCGGATGCTGCCATCCTCGGCCCGCTCCATGTCCAGCGCGGCCAGATAGAAATCCGCCGTATAGGCCGAAGACGAAGACCGCATCGCCTGCCACACCGCCGCGTCATCCCAGCGGTCGTCGATGGCAAGGAAGGCCTCCTTGAAGGGCGGGGCCAGATCATCGGCATTGCGCGCCGTCTTGGTGAACAGCGACCGCGTCTCGGGCAGGGTGTAATTCACCCGCGTCCCCGCCTCGCCCGCCGTCCGGTTCTCGCGCATCGCCTTGAAATCCTCGGCCAGCGCGGCATAGGCCGCCTCGTCCGGCTCGGTGCCTTGCGCATTCTCCGCGAACCAGGCCGAAACCGCCGGGGCATTGGCGGAAAATCCGTCATGGTGAAACGACCGGTCCAGCATCTGCCCGATGGGAATGATGAAGGTCAGCACCACAAAGGCCAGCAGCGGCGCCACCAGAAGGAAGGCCCGACGCTTCGCCCGCGCCTGCGCGGCGGCCAGCGCGGCCTTCAGGGGGCGCCCGTCGGCGGTGGTAAGGGTCGCCGCAGAAGCGGCAGTCGCAGCAGCAGCAGCAGCCGGGGCGGCAGCGGTCAGATCGGCCATCGGTGCGGGTCCGTCGGAAAGGGAATGGGGGCGCGGTTCAACCCGCGCCCCCGGTCAGTCAGATCACTGCGCAAGCCATGCGTTGAAGCGCTCGTTCAGTTCCTCGTTCCGGTCCACCCAGAACTCGGCCGAGGTTTCCAGCGCGTTCTTCATGTTCTCGGGCGCGGTCGGCAGATGCGGCCCCATGACGGTCACGCCATCCTTGTAGAGCAGCTCGTCCTTCAGCGCCGACTGGCGCGCCGGGCCGTAGGAGATGTACTGCGCCTGCGCCCGCAGCCCCTCGGTCGAGGTGGCATACTTGATGAACTCCAGCGCCTGATCCTTGTTCGGCGCGCCCTTCGGGATGGCATACATCTCGTTTTCGTACAGCTGGCCGTCCCACACGATGACGAAGGGCTTCTTCTCTTCGATCGCCGCGTTGAAGATCCGCCCGTTATAGGCGGTGGTCATCACCACCTCGCCATCGGCCAGCAGTTGCGGGGCCTGCGAACCGGCTTCCCACCACACCACTTCCGACTTGATGGTGTCGAGCTTGGCAAAGGCGCGGTCCACACCTTCCGGCGTCGACAGCACGTCATAGACTTCCGCCGCCGGCACGCCATCGGCCATCAGCGCCACTTCCAGCACCGCCTTCGCACCCTTGCGGATGCCGCGTTTGCCCGGGAACTTCTCCAGATCGAAGAAATCGGCCACGGTCGTGGGCTTCTCGCCGGGGAACTTGCTGTCGTTATAGGCATAGACCGTCGACCAGATGTCGGTCGACACGCCACATTCCGTCACCGCACCGGCGATGAAGTCTTCCGACGCCGGGGTGCCATCTGCGCCCGCCGGCAGATCGTCGATCGAGATCGGCTCCAGCAGGCCCTCGTCGCACAGGCGGATCGCGTCGGCATATTCCAGCGACGCCACGTCAACCGTGACGTTGCCCGCCTCGACCATGGCCTTGATCGGGGTGGCGGGGTTGTCGCTGTCCACCATCTTGGCCGCGAAGCCCGAGGCCGCCGACCACGGCTTCACATGCGCCTCGGTCTGGGCCGCACCATAGGCGCCGCCCCAGCTCATCACCGTCAATTCCTGCGCGCCGGCCGAAAAGGCCATGCCGGTCAGGGCGGTGGTCAGGATCAGGATTTTTTTTCATGCTTTTAGCTCCCATGTTGAACAGAACTGCTCTGTTGTCGTTGGCCCCGCCCTTGCCGGGCGCGGCATAGGCTCAGATCGGGTCAAGCGCGCGCGCATCCGCGGGCGCCCAGCCGATCCTGATCTTCTCGCCCGGGGTCAGCACCCGCTGGCCCAGGGTGTTGCGGCTCTTGATGACGAAATCCTCATGCCCCGCCACCTTCAGCACGGTGCGGAACAGATCGCCCATATAGATCACCTCGATCACCTCGGCGTCGATCATATGGGCATCCGCAGGCAGCAGGTCGGGCTTGAACTCCACCCGCTCGGGCCGGATCGACACCAGCGTCTTCTGCCCCACCGACTGCACGTTCACGGGTGTTGCGTCGATCAGCTCGCCCGTGCCCAGCCGCACCAGCGCGCGCCCGCCCTTGATCTCTTCCACCGTGCCTTCCAGCCGGTTATTCTCGCCGATGAACTGCGCCACGAAACTGTTGTCGGGCCGTTCATACAGATCGGCGGGCGGGGCCAACTGCTGGATGCGCCCATCGTTGAACACCGCGATCCGGTCGCTCATCGTCAGCGCCTCGCCCTGGTCATGGGTGACGTAAACCACCGTGATCCCAAGGCTTTCATGCAGATGCTTGATCTCGAACTGCATATGCTCGCGCAACTGCTTATCCAAAGCCCCCAGCGGTTCGTCCATCAGCACCAGCTTGGGGTCAAACACCAAGGCCCGCGCCAGCGCGATCCGCTGCTGCTGCCCGCCCGAAAGCTGCGCGGGCCGCCGATTGGCAAAGGCCCCCATCTGCACCATGTCCAGTGCGCGCTTGATCTTGGCCTCGCGCTCGGTCTTGCCCATGCCCCGCACTTCCAAGGGGAAGGCCAGATTCTCGCCCACCGTCATGTGGGGAAACAGCGCGTAGTTCTGGAAGACCATGCCGATTCCGCGTTTGTGCGGCGGCACCTGGTTGATCGGGCGGCCATCCAGCAGGATCTCGCCATTCGTAGCCGTCTCGAAACCCGCCAGCATCATCAGGCAGGTCGTCTTGCCACTGCCCGAAGGCCCCAGCATCGTCAGGAATTCGCCCTTGCCGATAGACAGGTTCAGGTCCTTCACGACCAGCGACACGCCGTCGTAGCTTTTCTGAACGTGATCAAACACGACAAATACATCGCTTTGGCTCTTCGCAGCCATCGTAGCAGCCAAATTCGTCTCCCCGGTCTTGTCGGCGGTTTGCCCGCTCGTCTTGATTTCAATAAATCCAAAGCCCTGCTGCATTGCAACTGGCTTGTCCCCGTCAGGGGGTATCATCCGCGAATGCGGGAAAATAGGCCAGTTTGCGACCCGTTCGCCAATCAAAGCGGCAGGTCTGGGCTTGCTGGCAGGAAAAAAGCCTTCCTCGCGGGAAACGCGCCCTGCCGCGCCCTGCCGGGCCATGCCGCAGCGCAGCGATGCCGCCGCCACGCGCCCCACCCCTGTGGCCACGCCTATAGCTGCCCCCGCAGCCGCGATCAGGATCGCCGTCGCCGCCGCGTCCCGGTCAGGCCGCCGCCGACTGTCGCGGGTTCGGCCCCGACAGAAGCACCCGCCGCCGCGTCATCGGGCGCGCGGTCGGGCCATAGATCGCCGCCGCATCGGCCTCGCCCGCCAGTACCGGCGCCAGCCGGGGAAAGGCCGCCGCAATCTCGGCCGCCACCTCAGGCCCCAAAGCCGCCATCGCCACAGGCCCGGGATACATCGTCTCGCTCGCCAGGCCTTGGGCAAAGACGATGCCATGCCGCTCCAACAGGATGTGGTGATACCCCACCCGCCGCCGCCCGCGCGCCACGCGGAACCGGGCATCGCCCATCTCGGCCAGATGCTTGGCCCGCACCAGCATCTGCTGCCCCTCCACCTCTGCCAGCACGGCATGGTTGGGCGATACCAGCACATCGCCCCGGTTCCCCAGCGCCCCGCTGCGGATCACGACCGGGCGCAGCATGGGCGCCGCCGCCAGATCGTCACGGTCCAGATACCGCCCGCCCGCCCAGATCACCGGCTGCAACCCGTGATCCAGCGTCATCACCCGGTCGCCCGCGCGGATCGCCTCCACCGGCACCTCGCCCCGCTCGGTCAGGATGCGCGTCCCGGTCACGAAACAGGGAATCCCCATCCGCGCCATCGCGGCAGACCCTTCCACCGCGCTGGGCTGGATCCAGGACAAGCGAAGCGTCTCGCCCTGCGGGAAGGTCAGGATCGTGCCACCCTGCCCATCCGACGAAACGCTGACATCGCGCCAGTTGATGCGATTGCCCTGCGCATCGCGCAGCGCCGACACATCCAGCTGGTCCGCATAGACGCCATTCACGACCGAGGTGTCGAAGTCGGTGATGACATCCGCACCGCTGCCCGCACCCAGCACGAACACATCACGCCCCGACCCGCCCGTCAGCGTGTCGTTGCCCACCCCGCCCGTCAGCCGGTCATTGCCCACATCGCCGGACAACGAATCGTTGCCGATGCCGCCGTCGATCTGGTCGTCCTCGTTCCCGCCGAACAGGCTGTCATTGCCCGCCCCGCCAGAAATCGTGTCGTTGCCCGCATCGCCCATAAGCGAATCGGCATCCTCGCCACCATCCATCAGGTCGGCATCGGCCCCGCCGAACATGGTGTCGTTCCCGGCACCCCCGAGCAGCGTATCGCGGCCCACATCGCCAAAGACGAAATCCCGGTCAGCCCCCGCGTCGATCTGGTCGTCCCCGTCGCCGCCGAACACCGTGTCATTGCCGGTCCCGCCGGTGATCGTGTCGCGCCCCGCATCCCCCATGAGCGAGTCGGCATCACCCCCGCCATCCATCTGGTCGTCGTCGAGCCCGCCGAACAGCGTGTCGGTGCCGGCCCCGCCGGTGATGGTGTCGCGCCCCGCATCCCCGAACAGCGAGTCCGCCCCATCCCCGCCATCGACCACATCATTGTCGTCGCCGCCCTGAATGGTGTCGTTGTCGCTGCCCCCGGTCAGGCTGTCGCGCCCCGCGCCCCCGAACAGGACATCCGCCCCCGTCCCGCCATCCAGCGTGTCATTGCCCGCATCGCCATGCAGCCGGTCCCCCCCCGCCCCGCCAAAGGCGACATCGTTGCCATCCCCGCTCAGGATGCTGTCATCGCCGTCGCCGCCCTCCAGCCGGTCATCGCCCAGCCACCCCGCCAGCGTGTCGTTGCCTGCATCGCCCACGGCCACGTCATTGCCGTCCCCGGCATCAATGACATCATCATCCGCGCCGCCGGCAAAGCTGTCATCGCCCGCGCCCCCGATCAGGCTGTCGCGCCCCGTGCCGCCCGACAGGCTGTCATTGCCCGTCCCGCCCACCAGCGTATCGTTGCCCGCATCGCCCGCAAGCGTATCGTCACCGGCCTCGCCCATCAGCGAATCCGCCCCGTCCCCGCCCTGGATCAGGTCCGCGTCATCACCGCCCAGCACCGTGTCATTGCCGAGGCCACCCGTAATCGTGTCTTGCCCGGTCCCGCCCAGCAGGCTGTCATTGCCCTCGCCGCCGTCCAGGAAATCCCCGCCCGCGCCGCCAAAGATGGTGTCATTGTCCGCGCCGCCATACAGCGCATCCGTGCCCGCCCGCCCGTCGATGGAATCGTTCCCGGCCCCGCCATGAAGCTCGTTCCAGAACACATCCGACGTGCTGGTCCATTCCATGTCATAGCCGACCAGCGTATCGCTGAAGGCCGACCCGATCACGATGTCCACGCCGCTCAGCACATCGCCCTGCGCGTGGCCGCCCGACGCGGTGCCATCCACAAGGTTCACGTTCACCGCCGCATCGCTGGCCGAATAGTCTGCGGTGTCCAGCCCCGAGGACCCCCGCAACGTATCCGCCCCCGCCCCGCCGATCAGCGTGTCGTCGCCTCCACCGCCATCCAGCGAGTCCGCGCCCGCCCCCCCCGACAGGACGTCATTGCCGCCAAGACCGTCCAGCGTGTCGGCACCATCCCCGCCGAACATCTGGTTCGCGCCTTCCGACCCGGCCAGCGTGTCATTGAACGCCGACCCCTGCACATCCTCCATGCCGCTCAGCGTGTCGCCACCCGTCCCGCCCGACGTGGCCCCCGAACCGAGATTGACCGAAACCGCGCTTGTCGCATCGGAATAATCCGCAAGGTCGCGCCCGCTTCCGCCCGACAGGCTGTCCGCGCCCGCCCCGCCGCGCAGCGTGTCATCGCCCGCATTGCCGATCAGCGTGTCATTGCCCGCCCCGCCGATCAGCAGATCATTGCCGCTGCCCCCGGTCAGGCTGTCATTGCCGGCCCCGCCATCGGCGGTGAAGGCCGCCGTCTGCGCCCCCCCGTTGACCGAGTCATTGCCCGAACCCAGCACATAGCTTTCCATCTGCGAAAAGCTGGCCGCGCTGCTGCCGCCGGTCAGCGTACCGGTGCCGTTCGACGTGAAGCCCAGCGTCGTATTGCCCGTGACCGCGCTCGCATCCAGCGTGTCGGTCCCCGCCCCGCCGGTGATCGTATCCGTCCCGTCCGACGCGCCAAGGATGAACCGGTCATCCCCCGCCCCGCCCGAAAGCGAATCGTCCCCCGCCCCGCCGCTTAGCGTGTCATTGCCAGACCCACCCGTAACCGTGTCATTCCCGCCGCCCGCATTGGCGTTGAAGCCTGCCGTCTGCGCCGCGCCATTGATCGTGTCATTGCCCGATCCCAGCGTGTAGGCTTCCATCTCGCTGAAATTGACGACTGTCCCGCCGCCGTTCAGCGTGCCCGCCCCGTTCCCGGTGAAGGTCAGAGTCGCCCCGCCGCCAAGCGAACTCGCCTCCAGCGTGTCGGTCCCAGCCCCGCCGGAAACCGTGTCGGTGCCGCCCGAGTTGCCCACGAAGATGCGGTCGTCGCCATCGCCGCCAAAGATCGTGTCATTGCCCTCTTGGCCCAGCAGCGTGTCATTGCCACTGCCGCCCAGGATGCTGTCGTTGCCCGACCCGCCTTCGATGTAATCGGCCCCGGTGCCGCCATCAATCGTGTCCGACCCACCATAGGTCGCCACCGCGTCATCGCCCGCCCCGGCGCGCACGCTGTCATTGCCCGATCCGCCCGGCACGGAATTGGCGGCATTGGGATCATAGGTCTGGTTGGCCATGTTCGAATAGGCCACACCGCCAGAGTTCGTGTCCTGAACCGAGGTGACGGTCGCACTGACCCCGGGGATCAGGTCGCTGTTCGACACATACCCCACCAGCGTATTGCCGACGTACACCTCATACAGAACGACGGTCGAAACCCCGTTCGCGAACGTATAGGCATTGCCCAGCCGGATCGCCCCGTTCGCCAGCGTCTGGCCCGCGGCATTGGTGACCGTGCCCGTCTGGTTGCCGTCCAGCTGGCTGCCCCGGCTGCCGGAAAAGCCGCTGTCGTCGTCGTTGATGGTAAAGGTCAGCCGGTCCCGGCTGGCCGAAAACCCCGGATCGATCATCGCGTTCGATCCGTTCTGCAACGCGCCGCCGCCCTGCACGACAAGGCTCGAGACAGCAAATCCCGTCAGGGTATAGACCGGCATAGGATGGGGGGCTTTCGGCTAATCGGATCGGTTCATGCGTCGCTAACCATCCCTTAAGGCATTGGGATGGCGAATTAACGTCGATTAACGATTCATTTGGCATCCGTTTTAGCCCTGCCCATCCAAACGGATGGGAGGGATGCCGCGCCCCCGGCGGGCGCGGTCAGGCCACCGCCCTCTGCCGCGGGTTGGGTCCGGCCATCAGCGCGCGCCGCTTGGCCACGGGGCGCGCCGTCGGACCATAGATCTCGGCCGCGTCAGCGATGCCTGCCAGCACGGGTGCCAGCAACGGGAACGCCGCGGCAATCTCGGCCGCTACGGCCGGGCCCAGCGCCGCCACCGCCATCGGCCCGGGATACATCGTCTCGGTCGCCATCCCTTGGGCAAAGACGATGCCATGCCGCTCCAACAGGATGTGGTGATAGCCCACCTCGCGCCGCCCCTTGGCGATGCGGAACCGCGCATCGCCCATCTCGGCCAGATGCTTGGCCCGCACCAGCATCTCAGCCCCGTCCACCTCGGCCAGCACCGCATGGTTGGGCGACACCAGCACATCGCCCCGGTTGCCCATCGCCCCGTCGCGGATCAAGACCGGCCGCATCAACGGCTCTGCCTCCAGCGCGGCGCGGTCCAGATGCCGCCCGCCTGCCCAGACCACCGCCTGCAACCCGTGATCCAGCGTCATCACCCGGTCGCCCGCGCGGATCGCCTCCACCGGCACCTCGCCCCGCTCGGTCAGGATCAGCGTCCCGGTCCCGAAACAGGGCACGCCCAGCGCCACCAGCGCCGACCGCGTCGAGATCAGCGCCGGGTCGATCCCCACCAGCCGGATCGTCTCGCCGCCCGGAAAGCGGACCAGCGCCCCCCCGGCACCGTCCGACGTAACCGTGGCATCCGCCCAGTTGACCGGGTTGCCCTGCGCATCGCGCAAGCCCGACACGTCGAACCGGTCGGTGAACTGCCCGTCCACCAGCGTCAGGTCCAGATCGGTGACAACATCCGCCCCGCTGCCCGCCGCAAAGGCAAAGATATCGCGCCCCGCCCCCCCGGTCAGCGTGTCATTGCCCGTCCCGCCAAGGATCGTGTCATTGCCGATCCCGCCGCTCAGGCTGTCGTTGCCGATGCCGCCATCCATGACGTCGGCGCCGCTGCCGCCGTCCATGACATCATTGCCGATCCCGCCCGACATCGTGTCATTGCCGGACCCGCCCGACATCGTGTCGTTCCCGGCATCCCCGGACAGCAGGTCATTGCCATCCCCGCCATCGACCGTGTCATTGCCGTCGCCGCCCAGAACCGTGTCATTATCGGCCCCGCCGAACAGCGCATCGCTGCCGCCCCGGCCTTCCAGCACATCGTTCCCGGCACCGCCTTCGAACATGTTGTAGTAGAAGTCGGCCGAGGTCGTGCCTTCGTCATCAAAGCCGATGATCGTGTCATTGAAGGCCGACCCGATCACCCCGTCGATGCCGGACATGACATCGCCTTCGGCATGTCCGCCCTGCCCGGTCATCGTCCGCAGGTTGACATTCACCGCCGCGTCGCTGGCCGAATAATCCACCACGTCCAGATCGGTATTCCCGATTAGCGTGTCCGCCCCGGCCCCGCCCACCAGCGTGTCGTTCTCGTCCCCGCCCTCCAGCAGGTCGCGCCCGTCGCCGCCCTCCAGCCGGTCCGCGCCCGCCCCGCCATAGACGGAATCGTTGCCCACCCCGCCAAACAGCGTGTCGGCCTCGTCCCCGCCGTCGATCACGTCATTGCCGTCGCCGCCGAAGGCCAGATCCGCCCCGTCGCCGCCGATCAGCGTGTCGTTGCCCGCCTCGCCCTCCAGCAGATCGTTGCCCGATCCGCCCTCCAGCGAATCCTGCCCCAGACCGCCGAACAGGCTGTCCGCGCCCGCGCCGCCGAACACACGGTCATTGCCCGCGCCGGAATAGACGATCTCGTTGCCGCCCGCCCCGGTGATCGTGTCATTGCCCGACCCGGTCTGCAGCACCTCCATCTGCTGGAAGGACCCGCCGATCCCGCTGCCCGAGACGCTGCCCGCCCCCGCCCCCGAAAAGCCGACCGTCACCGCCGAGGTAAAGCCCGACAGATCCAGAATGTCATTGCCCGTGCCGCCGACGGATGAATCCGATCCATCGCCCGCGTTGATCACAAAGCGGTCATCGCCCGCCCCGCCGAACAGCGTGTCGCTGTCCGTGCCGCCGATCAGCGTGTCGTTGCCGTCCCCCCCTGCCAGCGTATCGGTGTCCGATCCGCCCGACAGCAGGTCGTCGCCCGCCCCGCCATCAACGCTTTCCTCGCCTGCCCCGCCAAAGACGCTGTCATTCCCCGCCCCGCCCTGCACCCGCAGGATCGACGAAAAGTTGATGTTGGTCCCGGCAGCGGTGATGGTGCCCGTCTCGTCAGCGGTGAAGGTGATCGTGACGCCGCCGGTCGCAAGGCTTGTGTCGATCACATCGCCCAGCGTGCCATCCGCGCCGCCGACGATGGTGTCGGTCCCCTCGGCATCCCCGATCAGGAAGGTGTCGTCGCCGGCCTGCCCGGTCAGCGAGTCATTCCCCGCCCCGCCCACCAGCGTGTCATTGCCCGTCCCGCCATCCAGCAGGTCATTGCCCTCATCGCCGCGCAGGACATCGTTCCCGGTCCCGCCATAGAGCGAATCCGCATCCGCCCCACCTTCCAGCGTGTCGGCCCCATCCCCCCCGAACAGGCTGTCGATCCCTGCGCCGCCGAACAACTGGTCAGCGCCGGTCGTCGCCTCCAGCCGGTCATTGCCGGTGCCGCCAAAGATCGTGTTGTCGCCGGTCCCGCCGAACAACTGGTCACTGTCGGCCCCGCCGTCGATCAGGTCATTGCCCGCATTGCCCGCGATCGTGTCGGCGCCCGTGCCGCCGAACAGCGCATCCGCCACCGACCCGCCCGCGATCGTATCCGCCCCGCCCCGCCCCGACAGGGTGACACTGCCCGCGCTTGCCGCACCGTTCAGCGTGTCGTTGAACTCGGTGCCTTCGATCCCTTCGATGCCGCTGAAGGCCACGCCCGCGACACCCACAAGGTTCTGCGTGCCGCTGCCCGTGCCGGAAAAGACGACATTCGCCCCGACCGTCGCCCCGTCATAGCGGATCGTGTCATTGCCGGTGCCGCCAAAGATCGAATCCGCCGCGCTGCCGGTCGTCACGATGAAGACGTCATCGCCCTCCTCGCCCGACAGGCTGTCATTGCCCGCCCCGCCGGTGATGACATCGTTGCCCGTCCCGCCAAGGATCGTGTCGTTGCCCGCCCCACCCGACAGCGTATCGTTGCCCGCCCCGCCGCGCAGCGAATCCGCCCCCGTCCCGCCGGTCAGGCTGTTGTCGTCGCCCTGCTCGTAATCCAGCAGCGCAAGCGAGCCATAGGGAACGCCCCCCGCTGTCGTCGCCGTCGTGCTGCCCACCGTATACAGGACACCCGGCTGCAACGGCGCGGTCGAGACATAGCCCACCACCGTGGACCCGATCATCACCTGATACAGCGTGACCGTGCCCGCCACCGGATCGCTGACGGCAAAACCGTTGCCCAGCCGGATCACCCCAGACCCGACCGTCGCCCCCGTGGCGGTGATCACCACCCCGGTCTGGTTGCCATCCAGAACCGTGGCCGCCGATCCCGAAAAGCCGGTATCGTCATCCGTCACGGTGATGGTCAGCGCCGCGCTGGACGCAGACCAGTTCGGATCCAGCCGGAAGGTGGATCCAGTGGCAGGCGTGCCACCGCCAGTCACAACGACACTGCCGACGGCGTAGCCGTCGATCACAAATGTAGGCATAGCACCGCTCGCGCCAGCCCGTCCGATCTTGCGCCGGTCCGGGCATGAACCCGGTCTTACGCCGGGGTTACCGCATCCTTAAGGATGCCAATTGTGGCGGAATTGTGGCAAACGCGCCATCTTGCTGGAATCGCGCCACAATTTCGGGCCGGACAGGCAAAACGTGGCCCCCGGGACTCACCCCGTCCGCAGCGCCGTCTCGGCACGCCAAAGCCCGCCCCGGCGGGGCGCGCATCTCGGACTACCCATGTCGGGAAAGTGGTGCGGATGAAAGGACTCGAACCTTCACGGGAGTTACCCCACAGCGACCTCAACGCTGCGCGTCTACCAATTCCGCCACATCCGCACGTTTCGGTTGGTGGCGGCTGTGTAGCGAAGCCCATCCGCGAAGGAAAGAGGAAAAATCGTCCCCACTCCCCCCTTGAGCCCCGCCACCTTCACGCGGCCCTCACCCCGCCCCTCAGCCCGCCAGAACGCTGCGCTCCAACCGCGCCGAGGCCGCCTCCGCGATCTTGCGCGGCGACCCTCCCAGCATCCCCGCCAACTGCTCCTGCGCCCGCGCCCGCAGCGTCAGCAAAAAGCGCCCCGCCGCCGTGCCCTGCGCAGGCTCGGGGATCGTGCGGGCGTTATGCGCCGCCATCGCGGCGCGCATCCGCGCGGCATTGGCGGCCAGCGCTGCGGCATCGCATTGGCCGCCCTCGCCCACCACCAGAAACACCCCGCAGCGCCCGGCCGACCGCGCCGCCGTCTGCGGCAACTCGACCAGCCCCGCCAGCCCGGCCACATGGCGCAGAAGGACCGGGTTGAAATTGTGGATATGGCCGAAATGGAACAGCCGCCCGCGCACCTTGTTGCGCGCATCGGCCTCGATGTCGGGCACCTCGACATAGAGAACGCCCCCCGGGCGCAACCACCCGGCCAACTGCCGCAGCGCGGCCACCGGGTCGCGCATATGCTCCAGCACATGGCTCAGCCGGATCAGATCAAAGCTCGGCCCCGCAAAATCGCAGTCCTCCAGCCGCTGCGCCAGCACCTGCACACCCAACCGCTGCGCCGCATAGGCGGCATAGCCGCTATGCGGCTCCACCGCCGTCACGCGCGCGCCCAGCCGCCCCGCTAGAAAGGTGAACTCGCAGCTGCCCGCGCCCAGATCCAGCCAGTCGCCGCCCCGGGCATAGACATCGCGATAGGCCACGATGTGATCACTCACCCGGCGAAAGTTGCGCCAGACCTGCCGACGCCGGGGCTCCGAAGCGCCCTTGTAGCTCTCGCGATAGCGCGACTTGTAAAAGGCCGCGAGGTCGGCCTCGCTCGGCACGGGATCGTTGCGCAGCATCCCGCAGCCGCCGCACAGCACCGTGGTCAGCGGCTCTCCATGCCGGTCCTTCCGCGAAACCACCTCAAAGGACACGCCACCACAAAACGAACAAGCCACCGACACGCCATCCCCCCGCCTTGGGCCGCTGTTTCCCAGATCGCCCGCGCCCCTGTCACCGTGCTGCGGGATATCACCCCCGCGGGCGCGGCGCGCAAGCCCGACAGCGACCTGTCGGCGGATTTTTTGCGGCCGCCCCGAAGCTCTGCCCGAAGCCTCCTCCCCCTCCCGAACACCCCAATCCGCCGCACCATCCGCCCCCGATGCAGACGTGACTTCCGCCCGTCTTTCCCCTATTTCAACAAGGGGGCGGGGAGGTATCGTTATCAGCCATGGTGAACTGGACGCATCTGCCGGGCCTTAGCCCCTATTTGCCCACGCTTGCCGCGATGGAGGCCCATGTCGAAGCCATGGCGCAAGGCCAGGGAACCGAGGCAGTCTGGCTTCTGGAACATCCCCCCCTCTACACCGCGGGCACATCGGCCAATCCGGCCGATCTCGTCCAGCCCGACCGCTTCCCCGTCCACCAGACGGGCCGCGGCGGGCAATACACCTATCACGGCCCCGGCCAGCGCGTGGTCTATGCCATGCTCGATGTGGGCGCGCGCGGGCGCGACGTGCGCTGCTTTGTCCGCGCGCTTGAAAATTGGGTGATCGCCACCCTCGCCGAATTCAACATCAAGGGCGAGATCCGCCCCGGCCGCGTCGGCGTCTGGGTCACCCGCCCCGACCGCGCCCCCAACCCCGACGGCACCCCGCATGAGGCGAAGATCGCCGCCATCGGCGTGAAGCTGCGCCGCTGGATCAGCTTTCATGGCATCTCGATCAACGTCGAACCCGACCTTGGGCATTTCGACGGCATCATCCCCTGCGGCATCCGCGATCACGGCGTGACCAGCCTTGTCGATCTGGGCCTGCCCGTCACCATGGCCGATCTCGATGCCGCGCTGATGGCCACGTTCCCGTGCTTCTTTCCGGCCGAAGGCGGGATCAACGTGCAGGGCACGGCCGATGGCCGCCCGGTCTGCGCGGTCTGAGGCGTCCATGCCGCTCGCCCCCGCGCCCCTGCTCGCCCAGAGCTTTAATGAACTGTGGCCCATCCTGCGCGCCCGCGGCTTCTGGGCCGGGCTCTTCGCGCTGGGGATCGTCCTTGGCATCGCCGGGCCTTACGGGACCGCCGCCACATTGCCGCTGGAATGGCGCCTCTGCTACTGGCTGTCGATCACCCTTGCCACAGGAACCTGCGGCTTTGTGCTTGGCTTTGTCGGCTGCGACCTGCTGCATGCGATGGGCCTGCCCAAGCTGATCGCCGGTCCTCTCGCCGGGGCCATCACCGGGCTGCCCGTCAGCGGCATCGTGCTGTCAATCAACGCCGTCTTCCTCGCGGCGGGTGATCTGGCCATGTCTGGCGTCCCGCTCGTGCTGTCCATCATCGCCGTGTCCGCCGTCATCTCGCTGGCCACCACCGTCACCTTCTTCCTCACCCCGGCTGCCCCGCAAGTGCCGCGGGCAGCGGGCATGACCCCCGATCACCCCCATGCCGACCCGACCCCGCCCGATCCGACCCCGCCCAACGCGCACCAACCCGATCCGAACCAACCCCGCCTGCTCGCCCGCCTGCCCGCGCATCTGCGCGGCCCGCTCATCGCCCTCACCGCGACCGACCACTATACCGAGGTGACGACAGCGCACGGCACAACCCGCCTGCTCCTGCGCCTCTCCGACGCCATCGCCGAAACCGTGCCCACCCCCGGCCTGCGCATCCACCGCTCGCACTGGGTCGCGCTCGACCAGATCATCGGCGCCCGCCGCGACGGCCCGCGCGCCATCGTCACCCTCAGTGACCGCCGCGACCGCCCTGCAAGCCGCCGCAGCCTGCCCCAGCTCGAAGAGGCAGGCTTCCTCATGCCGCGCTGAGGCAAACCCCGCCCCGCACCCCACCCCGCCTGACAGCCACCCCGCGACGTCCCCCCCTGCCCGCCGCACGCCATCGACCGCACGCGCAACAAACCGCCTGACCCATCCCCGATGCCCCCGACGCTCTCCCCGGACCTTGCCCGCGCCTTCGCGCAACTGCGCCCCATCCTCTCCAATCCGCGCTTCTGGCTGTCCCTCGTCTGTGGCGGCGCCGCTCTGGGCATCGCGGGGCCGTTCGGCACCTTCACCGCGCTGCCGCTCGGGCCAAGGCTGGCCTACTGGATCGTGATGATCCTTGGCACAGGCTGCGTCGGCCTGATCCTGTGCCGCAGCATGACGACCGTTCTGCAGGGCCGGGGCCTGCCGCGCCGTCTAGCATCGGTCCTGTCCGGGCTGCTGGCGGGACTGCCCATCGTCGCGATGGTCCACGGACTGAACAGCCTCCTCCTGCCCCCGGACGCGCTCGCGATCGGACCCATCCCGCTCACGCTCGCGCTTCTGGTCATCTCGGTCTGCGTTTCGCTGGCCGTGGCGGAAATTTTCTTCTCCCGCCCCGCGCCCCCATCACCCGCGCACCCGACACCTGCTCCGGCCACCGCTCCGGCGCCCGCACACAGCCCCACGCCGCCCCAACCCCGCCTGCTCGCCCGCCTGCCCGCACATCTGCGCGGCCCGCTCATCGCCCTCACCGCGACCGACCACTATACCGAGGTGACGACAGCGCACGGCACCGCCCGCCTGCTCCTGCGCCTCTCCGACGCCATCGCCGAAACCGCGCCCACCCCCGGCCTGCGCATCCACCGCTCGCACTGGGTTGCGCTGGACCAGATCGCCAGCGCCCGCCGCGACGGCCCGCGCGCCGTGATAACCCTGTCCGACGGCAGCACACGCCCTGTCAGCCGCGGCTTCCTGCCCGCCGTGGAACAGGCCGGTCTCCTGCCGCCGCGCTGACCGCGCCCGCGCGCGGGACAACAAGGCCCCACCCGGCGCCCGGCCGCCGCACCACCACAGGCATCTGCCTGCGACGTTTCATCTTGATCCAGATCAATTTCCGCCGTTGCCTCACGCCCCCCTGCGGGATATCACCAAGCTGTCGCCCCGACTCCGCCCAGCGGAGCCGGACGCAAGGGAACACGGCCGACGGGTTAACCCCGCGGACAGCGCAAGAACGGGAGACGCCAATGGCGGACGCAGCCATTCATGGCCATGATCATGACGAGCGGGGGTTCTTCATCCGCTGGTTCATGTCGACAAACCACAAGGACATCGGGATCCTCTACCTCTTCACCGGCGGTCTCGTCGGTCTGATCTCGGTCATCTTCACCGTCTACATGCGGATGGAGCTGATGAATCCCGGCGTGCAGTACATGTGCCAGGAAGGCCTGCGCCTCGTGGCCGACGCCGCCGCGACCTGCACGCCCAACGGCCACATCTGGAACGTGACGATCACCGCCCACGGCATCCTGATGATGTTCTTCGTGGTCATCCCCGCGCTGTTCGGCGGCTTCGGCAACTACTTCATGCCGCTGCAGATCGGCGCGCCGGACATGGCCTTCCCGCGGATGAACAACCTGTCCTACTGGCTCTACGTCGCGGGCACCTCGCTCGCCGTGGCCTCGCTCTTCGCCCCGGGTGGCGGTGGCGAACTGGGCACCGGCGCGGGCGTGGGTTGGGTGCTTTACCCGCCGCTGTCCACCACCGCCGAAGGCGGCTATGCGATGGACCTCGCCATCTTCGCGGTGCACCTGTCGGGGGCCTCCTCGATCCTCGGCGCGATCAACATGATCACCACCTTCCTGAACATGCGCGCCCCCGGCATGACCATGCACAAGGTGCCGCTCTTCGCCTGGTCGATCTTCGTGACCTCCTGGCTCATCCTGCTGGCCCTGCCGGTTCTGGCCGGCGCCATCACCATGCTGCTGACCGACCGCAACTTCGGCACCACCTTCTTCACGCCCTCGGGCGGCGGTGACCCGGTGCTGTATCAGCACATTCTGTGGTTCTTCGGTCACCCGGAAGTCTACATCATCATCCTGCCCGCCTTCGGGATCATTTCCCAGGTCATCGCCACCTTCTCCAAGAAGCCGATCTTCGGCTACCTGCCGATGGTCTATGCGATGGTCGCCATCGGCGTGCTGGGCTTCGTCGTCTGGGCGCACCACATGTACACGGTGGGCATGTCGCTCAGCCAGCAGGCCTATTTCATGGTCGCCACCATGGTGATCGCGGTGCCCACCGGCGTGAAGATCTTCTCCTGGATCGCAACGATGTGGGGCGGCTCGATCGAGTTCAAGACGCCGATGCTCTGGGCCTTCGGCTTCCTGTTCCTCTTCACCGTGGGCGGCGTGACGGGCATCGTGCTGTCGCAGGCCGGCGTGGACCGCGCCTATCACGACACCTACTACGTCGTGGCGCACTTCCACTATGTGATGTCGCTCGGCGCCGTCTTCGGCATCTTCGCGGGCATCTACTACTGGATGGGCAAGATGTCGGGCCGCCAATATCCCGAATGGGCGGGCAAGCTGCACTTCTGGGCCATGTTCATCGGTTCGAACCTGACCTTCTTCCCGCAGCACTTCCTCGGCCGTCAGGGCATGCCGCGCCGCTACATCGACTACCCCGAGGCCTTCGCCTACTGGAACTGGTGGTCGTCGGTCGGCGCCATGATCGCCTTCGCCTCCTTCGTGTTCTTCATCGGCGTGGTCGTCTACACCCTGTTCTTCGGCAAGCGCGTGACCGAGAACAACTACTGGAACGAATATGCCGACACGCTGGAATGGACCCTGACCTCCCCGCCGCCGGAGCACACTTTCGAACAGCTCCCCAAACGGTCGGATTGGGACAAGGGCCACGCCCACTAAGGCAGGCACAAAGAACAGGGCCCCGGAGCGATCCGGGGCCCTTTTTCATGGGCGGCCTGACAGGCCGACACCGCCACCCTCACCCACCGCGACCCATGGAGTAACCCGTGATCCGTTTCCGCACCGCCGCTCTTGCCGCCGCCGCCTCCCTTCTCGTCGGCTGCACCGCGACCGACATGGCCAGCAACACCCTCGATCTTGACAATGACGGCAACGGCCGCTTCAGCGGCCATGCCGGGATGGATTACACCGAAGCCCAGCTGCGCGGCATCGTGGGTCAGCAGATCTGCGGCGGCCCGCCGCCGCGCGAATTCGTGCTGCAAGTCCTGAGCAACCGCTGGCTCTTTTCCGGCACCTGCTGAGTCAGGCCGGGAGGGGCGCCCGCCCCTCCCGGACCCTCCCCATGCGCCCGAGGACCGGCCGGTCGCCAGCCGCGACGGAGCATGGGTATTTTTGCCAAGGTGATACAGCGGTCACAGCGCGCGCCTGCGACAGAGCTGGCCCCCTGCGGCGGCACGCCGCCCCTTTGCGCGCCGCCCTGCACCTTGTCACGCCCGGCCTGCGCGTTACCCTTGCGCGCGTCAAGACATGCCTGCACCGGACCAGAATACCCGCCTACCCCATGCCTTACGAATGGTTTCCCCCCGCCCCGGATCCAGACCCTGCGCCGACCGGCGCCACCCGCCTGCATCTGTGGCCCTACCGATCCCTGCCGCGCCGCGGCTTTGTCCTCTTCATCGGCGCCACCTGCGCGCTGATCGCCCTGCCGATGCTGTCCGTCCTCGGCTCCCCGGTGCTGTGGGGCATCCTGCCCTTCTTCGCCTTTGCCATCTGGGGGATGTGGGCCGCCCTGTCACGCTCGTACCGGGATGGCGAGATCCTCGAGGATCTCACCCTCACCCGCGACAGCCTGTCCCTCACCCGCCACGGGCCGCGCGGGCGGCGGCAGGACTGGCAGGCGAACCCGTTCTGGGTGTCGGTCCACCTGCATCCCACGGGGGGGCCGGTGCCCAACTACCTTACCCTGCGCGGCAGCGGGCGCGAGGTGGAACTGGGCGCCTTCCTATCCGAGGCAGAGCGCATCGCGCTCTGCGACGAATTGCAGGCCCGTCTCGCCCGCCTGCGCTGACCGCGCGCCCCTCGCCCGGCCAGCCTCGCCCGGCCACCCTTGCCCTGCCCCACTTGCCCTGCCCCTCTTGCCCGGGCGATCTGGGATTTCCCTCGCCAGATGCCGCGTTCTGTGCTTTGATGCACCATGACATGCTGTTGAAGGGGGGAGGGTCGCGATCATGCGCCACTATGTCCTGCGTGTCGCCCTGATAACTGTCGTTCTTGCCGCCGTCCTGTTCGCCGCGTTCCGACTAAGCCCTTGGCCTTCAGTCCTCGTCCTGCGCGTCCTGTTCGACCGTGACGCTGCCCGCGCCATGGCCGCGCTGGAACCGCGCCTGCCCGCCGGGCTTGTCGAACATCTCGACCTCGCCTATGGCACGGCCGAACGGGAACGGCTCGATCTGATCCTGCCGCCCGGCCCTGCCCCGCCCGAAGGCTGGCCCGTCCTGTTCTGGGTCCATGGCGGAGCCTTCGTCGCGGGCAGGAAAGAGAATGTGGGCAATTACCTGCGCCTTGTCTCGGCCCAAGGCTATGCCGCCATCGCCCCGAACTATACCCGCGCGCCCACCGCCCGGCATCCCCGCCCGACCGAGGAAATGCTCGAGGCGCTGCTCTGGGTGCAGGCCGTCGCCGCAGATTACCGCCTCGACCCCAGCCGCATCATCCTTGCCGGGGACAGTGCCGGCAGCCATATCGCCCTGCAGACCGCCATCGCCCTGCAGGATCCGGCCTATGCCCGCGCCCTGAACCTGCGCCCCGATCAGGCGGTCACGCGCCCGCGCGGGCTGGCGCTGTTCTGCGGCATCTATGATCTGTCCGAACTGGACAGCACCGGCGCCTTCGAAGGCTTTCTGCACACGGTGCAATGGTCCTATCTCGGCACGCCCGATGTGGCCGCCGCGCGCGATGCGGCCCTCTTTTCGCTTTTCGCGCATGTGCCGCCGAACCTGCCGCCGCTGTTCCTGACCGCGGGAAATGCCGATCCGCTGCTGCCGCAGACCGAAGGTCTTGCCCGGGTGGCGGCCCAGCGCGGCATCCCGGTGGATGCCCTGACCTTCCCGCCCGACCACCAGCCGCCGCTGGGCCACGAATACCAGTTCACGCTCGATTCCTCGGGCGAAGAGGCGCTCACCCGCCTGCTCGGCTATCTGGGGCGGGTCAGCGCGCCAAACCCGTCCTGACCACGCTCAGGCCAGCAGGTCCTTCACCTTCGGGCCGACCGCGCCGAAATCCATCTGTCCGGTATACCGGCCCTTCAGCACCGCCATCACCCGGCCCATGTCGCGGATGCCGGTTGCCCCCGCCTCTGCGATCGCGGCCTTCACTGCCGCCTCGATCTCTTCCGCCGTCAACTGGCGTGGCAGGAACTCTTCGATCACGCCGATCTCGGCGATCTCCTTCGCGGCCAGTTCCAGCCGCCCGCCCTCTTCATAGGCGCGCGCGCTTTCCTGCCGCTGCTTCACCATCTTGCCCATGATGGCCAGAATTTCGGGATCCCCCACATCCTGTTCGCCGCCCTCGCCGCGCCCAGCGATTTCGCGATCCTTGATCGCGGCGTTTATCAGCCGCAAGGTCGAAAGCCGCTCGGCCTCCTTGGCCTTCATCGCCTCTTTCAGCGCGATCTGAAGGCGTTCCCGCAAAGACATCTGTCACCCTTCCCCAAAGGTTGGCACGAAGCATCACCATACCCTGTCCCGCGCCGGGCCACAACCGCGGCCGGAAACGACAAGCCATTGATTTTCATTGAAAATCCTTTTGTCGCAAAGCCTTGACCCCGCCCCCCATCGCCACTAGTGTCCGCGCAATTTGCCGATAGGAGAGTCGCCCATGCCCGCTTCTGCGAAACCGACCGCATGCCTCGCGCTCTCCGATGGAACGATCTTCTACGGCAAGGGGTTCGGCGCCACGGGCGAAACCGTGGCCGAACTTGTGTTCAACACCGCCATGACCGGCTATCAGGAAATCATGACCGATCCCTCCTATGCGGGGCAGGTCGTGACCTTCACCTTCCCCCATGTCGGCAATGTGGGCGTGACGCCCGAGGATGATGAAACCGGCACCCCCGTCGCCGCCGGCATGGTGGTGAAATGGGACCCAACCGAGCCATCGAACTGGCGCGCCACGGGCGAACTCACCCAGTGGCTCA
Organism: Paragemmobacter ruber; assembly: GCF_009908315.1. Lineage (GTDB taxonomy): Bacteria > Pseudomonadota > Alphaproteobacteria > Rhodobacterales > Rhodobacteraceae > Paragemmobacter > Paragemmobacter ruber. The sequence continues at coordinate 604,102 of NZ_JAAATW010000002.1, read as the reverse complement.
CCGCCAAGGGCCGCATCGGCATCGGCGGCATCGACACCCGCCGCCTGACCCGCGCCATCCGCCAGCAGGGCGCCCCCCATGTCGCCCTCGCCCATGATCCGGCGGGCAATTTCGACATCGCCGCACTGGTGGCCCGCGCCCGCGCCTGGAAGGGGCTGGTGGGCCTCGACCTCGCCAAGGATGTCTCCTGCACCCAGTCCTACCGCTGGAACGAAATGCGCTGGGCCTGGCCGGACGGCTATAGCGAACGCACGGGCGACGGTCTGCGCGTCGTCGCCATCGACTATGGCGCGAAACGCAACATCCTGCGCTGCCTTGCCAGCGCGGGCTGCGATGTCACCGTCCTGCCCGCCACCGCCACGGCCGAGGATGTGCTGGCGCTCAACCCCGAAGGCGTCTTCCTGTCGAACGGCCCCGGCGACCCGGCGGCGACCGGCACCTATGCCGTGCCGATGATCCGGGGCGTCCTCGAGAAGGACCTGCCGCTTTTCGGCATCTGCCTGGGCCATCAGATGCTGGCCCTCGCGCTGGGGGGCAAGACCGTCAAGATGAACCACGGCCACCATGGCGCGAACCACCCCGTCAAGGATCTGACCACGGGCAAGGTGGAAATCACCTCGATGAACCACGGCTTCACCGTGGACAGCCAGACCCTGCCCAAGGGCGTGAGCGAGACACATGTCTCGCTCTTTGACGGATCGAATTGCGGCATCGCGGTGGATGGCAAGCCGATCTTCTCGGTCCAGTACCACCCTGAGGCCTCTCCCGGCCCGCAGGACAGCTATTATCTCTTCGAACGCTTCGCCCAGGCGATGCGCGCCCGCCGCGCCGCCTGACACGGCCCCCGCAGCCCCGGCACCCGCAATCCCGGCACGCGCACGGCCCCGCAAGGGGCCGCGCCCGCGGCCTGCCTCTTCGCAGGATCGCCCGCGACCAGCGCCCCCAAGTATCGCCCCCGATTATCCCTCCCCCGCCCCGCACCTTCCGCGCTTAACCGCGCGTTAACCGACACACGGCAAGCTGGCCCCGATCAACGGAGAAGCCGCTGCATGTTCGTCCGCCCCCCCCGACCGCCCGGCCCGCCCCAGACCGGCCGCCCGGCGATCGACACGCCCGGCCTGCCAAGCCTTGCCCCCTTTGCCCTCACCGCCCGTGCGCCGCGCCTTGTCTACCCGGCAGGGCCGCAGGCGCCCCACGCCTTTCCCCTGCTCCCAATCCCCGGCATGGCCGAAGCCCCCGCCCTTTTCGAACCCGCCCCCGCCAGACCGGCACGCCCCGCCCCCACGCCCCTCCCCACGCCCATCCACGCGCAGCCCCCGCGCGATCTGCCCCACCCGATCGACCTGCCCCTTCCCGTCGATCCCCGCCACGATCCCCCCGACCCGCATCTTCTCTACCGCCTCGGCCCGGCCATCGCCCTGCGGCGCGGCCTGCTGCCATGGCGGGAACGCGGGGGGGAAACGATCATCCTCACCGCCTCGCCCGCCGGGTTCCAGCGTCATGCCGCCTTTCTGCGCGCCCTCTACGGCGCGCGCCTGCGCCCCCTGCCCTGCCCCCGCCCGCTGATCGAGGCGGCGCTCCTCGCCCATGCCGGCCCCGGCCTCGTGCAGGCCGCCGAACTCCGCGCCCCCGCCATCGCCAGTTGCCGCACGCTGGACCGCACCGCGCTGACGCTCGTGGCCCTCCTCCTCTGCGCCGCGCTGGTCTGCCTCATCCCCGCCCATCCCGCCCTGATCTTCGGCCTCTTCCTCGCCGTGACGCTTGGCCTCTGCACCAGCCTCACCCTGCTCAAGATCGCCACCGCCATCGCCGCCCTGCGCCAGCTACCCGCGCCTGGCCCCCCGCTCGACCCCGCCGATCTGCCGACCATCTCGCTCCTCGTCCCCCTCTATGGCGAGGCCGAGATCGCCCCCCGTCTCATCCGCCGCCTCTCGGCGCTGGATTATCCGCGCGACCGGCTGGATGTGATCGTCCTGCTGGAAATGACCGACACCGCCACCTGCGCGGCCATCGCCGGGATCGACCTGCCGCCTTGGATGCGGGTGATCGCCGTGCCGGACGGGCGCATCCGCACCAAACCCCGCGCGCTGAACTTCGGGCTCGATTTCACCCGGGGCAGCCTGATCGGCATCTACGATGCCGAAGATGCCCCTGAACCCGACCAGCTGCTCAAGGTCGCCGCCGCCTTCGCCATGGGCCCGCCGCGCCTTGGCTGCGTGCAGGGGATGCTCGATTTCTACAACCCCCACACCAACTGGATCGCCCGCTGCTTCACCTATGAATATGCGGCATGGTTCCGGCTGTTCCTGCCGGGTCTCGTCCGCCTCGGCCTGCCCGTGCCTCTGGGCGGCACGACGCTTTTCCTCCGCCGTCAGGCCGTGCTCGACGTGGGCGGCTGGGATGCCCATAACGTGACCGAAGATGCCGATCTGGGCCTGCGCCTTGCCCGCCACGGATGGCAGACCGACATCCTCGCCTCCGTCACGCTGGAAGAGGCGAACTGCCGCGCCCTGCCATGGGTGCGGCAACGCTCACGCTGGACCAAGGGCTATCTGATGACATGGCTCGTCCACATGCGCGCGCCCCGCCGCCTCTGGCGCGATCTCGGCCCCCGCCAGTTTGTGGCGATGCAGGTCCTCATCCTCGGCGCGCTGTTACAGGGCATCGCGACACCGCTGCTGTGGTCGCTCTGGCTGGTGGCCTTGGGCATGCCACACCCGGTGCTGGATGTCCTCGATCACGCCACCCTCGCCGCCATGGCGCCGGTGATGCTCGCCGTGCATGCGCTGGATTTCATCCTTGCCGCGATGGCCATGCGCCGGGCGGGCCGCCCGGTCGGCTGGCTCTGGCTGCCGCTGCTGAAACCTTACGCGCTGCTCAACACCTTCGCCACGGCCAAGGCGATGGTCGAGGCTGTGATCCGCCCCTTCCACTGGGACAAGACACGGCACGGCCATTTCGACAGCGCCGCCAGCCCGACCGATGCCCTCCCCCCCGCAGGCTAGCGCGTGCGGATTTCCCCGGCATCCACCCGCAGCCGTGTCTCGAAGGCCTTGCTGATATGCTGGCGCAGGGCCTGGTAGGCGCCCTCGCCATCGCGCGCCTCGATCGCGCGCACGATCTGGTCATGCTCGTCCAGCGCCACCTCGTCCCGGCCCTCGGCCGCAAAGGATGTATTGGCCATCAACGCCATCGACCGATGCACAAGATCCAGTTGCTGCACCAGAAACCGGTTGTGGCTGGCCAGATGGATCTGCTTGTGGAACCGCTTGTTCGCCCGGCTGAGCAGCTTGGGATCCGCCCCAAGCAGCCCCCGGTCATCCTCCACCATCCCCCGCAGGACGCGGATTTCCTCATCCGTGGCATGGCGCGCCGCCAGCCGCGCCGCCAATCCCTCCAGTTCCGTGCGCACCGCATAGAGCTCGGCCAACTGGTTGTGGTCCAGCGAGGCGACGATCAGGCTGCGCCCGTCGCGCGTCAGCATCGCCTGCGTCTCCAGCCGCTGCAACGCCTCGCGCACCGGGGTGCGCGACACGCCCAGCCGTTCGGCCAATTCCGATTCCACCAGACGGTCGCCAGGCTTGTACAGCCCCGCGTCAATCGCCTCCAGAATCAGCGTATAGGCATCCTTCTGCACGTCCCGCTCCCCCCCGGCTGCGACGCCCCCCGATTGAATACGGCGGCATACCGTTTTGTGACACTACTCCAACGCCCCTGCAACACCCCCGTCTGCCCCACCTGACTGCCCCACCCGACTGCCCGCCCTTGCCCTGCCCCGCCCGGCGCCCTAGCCTCTGGCCATGACACAGCAAGATTTCCACCACGTCCGTACCTGGGTCTTCGACCTCGACAACACGCTCTATCCGCCGCGGATGCGTCTCTTCGATCAGATCGAGGTCCGCATGACCAATTGGGTGATGCAGGCACTGGGGGTGGACCGCGCCCATGCCGATCATCTGCGCGCCTCCTATTGGCAACGCTACGGCACCACGCTTGCAGGCCTGATGGCCGAACACCGCATCGACCCAGAGGCCTATCTCGCCGATGTCCATGACATCGACTTTTCCGTGCTGACCCCCGATCCGGCGCTGGCCACCCATATCGCCGCCCTGCCCGGCCGCCGCATCGTCTATACCAATGCCGACGCCCCCTATGCCCAGCGCGTGCTGGAAGCCCGCGGCCTGACCGGGCTCTTCGATGCCGTCTATGGGGTGGAACACGCCAACTACCGCCCCAAGCCTGAACGGCAGGCCTTCGAGACGGTCTTCGCCCTCGACCGCCTCGATCCCACCACCGCCGCCATGTTCGAAGACGATGCCCGCAACCTCGCTGCACCACATGCCATGGGGATGCGCACGGTCCATATCGCGCCGGAACCCGAACCGGCGGATCACATCCACCACCACGCCGAAGACCTCACCGAATTCCTCGGCCGCCTCACACGCGAATTCTGACACAGAAACCGCCGCGGCATCTGCGTCAGATTTCGCCCGCGCCCCCTGCGACGCCGCACCGCAGCAAGCACCCCTTGGAATCGCCCAAGCGCCGCCCCACCATGAAGAGGGAAATTAGGAGTCCCAGATGTCCCTTGCCGCCGAAGCCCCTGCCCGCAGCCTCGCCTCCCGCATCCTCCATGCCACGCCCGTCCTCGGCCACATCGCGCGCGACGTCTCCCGCGACATCTCGACCATCTACTACCTGCTCACGATCCTCGTGACGCTCATCGTCCTCGGCGTCAAAACTTGGGGTCTTGCGGCCCTCGTCCTGCCGGCCGTGGCCTTCGTGCCGGTGATGTTCGTCCTGCTCATCTGGATCACCCTGCCCTGACGCATCCCCGCCCCCCGCATCCAGCGCGAGGGGGGGCACTTTGTCGCTTCGCCTTCCCGTGCGACAGGCGTATCTCTTGGGCGACGGACGGGAGGCTCTGATGCGCGAAACCACCGATATCCTGATCTCCGGCGGGGGTGTCGCAGGCCTGACCGCGGCCGCAGCCTTTGGCACGGCCGGGTTCCGCGTGATCTGCGTCGATCCCACCCCCCCCGTCACCCGATTGGAGGACGCGGGCGCCGATCTGCGCACGACCGCCTTCCTGCAGCCCTCGATCCCCGTTCTGGAAGCCGCAGGTCTCTGGGACAGGCTCGCCCCCCACGCCGCCCCCCTTCAGGTCATGCGCATCATCGACGCAGGCGGCGCGGAACCCACCCCCCGCATCGTCAAGGAATTCGACGCCGCCGACATCTCGGATCACCCCTTCGGCTGGAACCTGCCCAACTGGCTCCTGCGGCGCGAAATGGTCGCCCGCCTTGCCGACCTCCCCAACGTCTCCTTCCGCCCCGGCCTCTCCACCACGCGCCTGCTCACGCGCGAGGCCGAGGCCATCGCCACCCTGTCCGACAGCACCCGCATCACCGCCCGCCTCGTCATCGCCGCCGATGGGCGCAACTCCGCCATGCGCGAAGCACTCAGCATTCCCGTGACGACCACACGCTACGGCCAGAAGGCGCTGGCCTTCGCCGTCACCCACCCGAAGCCCCACGACAACGTATCAACCGAAATCCACCGCAGCGGCGGCCCCTTCACCCTTGTCCCCCTGCCCGATCGGGACGGGATGCCCTGCTCTGCCATCGTTTGGATGGAAACCGGGCCGAATGCCGAACGCCTCGCCGCCCTGCCCGTACCGGACTTCGAGGCCGAGATGAACGCCCGCTCCTGCCAGATCCTCGGTCCCCTGACGCTGGTGAGCCGCCGCACCCTCTGGCCCATCATCAGCCAGATCGCCGCCCGCATGTCGGGCGAGCGCACCGCGCTTGTGGCCGAGGCCGCGCATGTCGTCCCGCCCATCGGCGCGCAGGGGCTGAACATGTCGCTGGCCGACCTGCGGGTGCTCCTCGACCTCGCGCAGGGCAGCCGCGCCGATCCGGGCACGCCAGCCCTGCTTGACGCCTATCACCGTGCCCGCCATCTGGAGGTGCAGGCCCGCGTGACCGGCATCGACGCGCTCAACCGCGCCTCGATGATGGGCGCGCAGGGCCTGCGCGACCTGCGGGCCACGGCACTGAACGCACTCTACTCCGTCACGCCGATCCGCAAGACGCTGATGCGCGCAGGCCTCGGCGTGCGCTAGGCACCCGAGAATTTTCCCGAAAATTCTCGGGCCGCCCCCGCCTGAAACTTTTCGACGAAAAGTTTCAGGCCCCGCCCCGGAAAATCTTTCCAGAAGGCGATATTATACTTCCCGTACCCATTGCCGAATCGGGTAGGCCGTGAGACGATCCACACATCATCTTGTGTGGAGATTTGGATATGGCTGTCTTTCTTGTGACTTACGATCTGAACCGGGAGGTTATACGCCCCAACATCACGAAAATCATCCGAGACGGCTTTGACGGCTTCGCAATGCTTTCAGAGTCATCCTACGCTATCGCAACGGACTTGGACGCAGATGATGTGTTTGCGAAGTTTTCCAAAGTTCTGGACGACAACGACCAACTGTATGTGATTACGCTGTCAAAGCCCTATTACGGTCAGGGGTCTGAACAGGTGAACAAGTGGTTGGATGACAACTTGCCTTGGTGATCCTTACCCTGCCGCTGGTGAGAGCGGCAAGGTGGCGTTCTTCTGCGTCAGTTTCCACGGTGACCACAAATTTCCCGTTTTCGGATACCACTTTCATGTGCGCCTCCAATGTGATGTTATAACATAGCATACCAGAGACGGCGAAGCAGCACTTTTCTTTGTCCCGGGCGCGTCAAATCATCTTGCACATTCAAGGGCGCGAAATTCGTTGTCCGGATACGGGCGCATACACGAGTGGTACGCGCTGAAATAAGTAGCGATCGAAGTGCTGAGCACTATCGCGAACCCCAGAATAATTGCTGCCTTCACCGGCTCACTTATCATTTTTCTGCTCCTTGGCCTCAGGTTTCCGCTTGAGGTCAAGCTTGCCCATGACGCGATCCAGCGCGTCGTCGGCCTCGTCTACGCCAAGTTCGCGGGCGGCCTGTTTGAAGCGGTCACTCTGGCTTTGTTTGCCTGACATCGACATCAAGTGTTCCCTGCTTTGCGATAGGGGACATGATTGTGAGGGGATACTTGCCGCAAACTGAAGGCACTCCGCTCCATGCGTAAAGCGTCAACAGCGGAATCTTCCCCTTCTTGTCTGAAGCGTCCCTCGTGTGAAACTCGTCGGCCTTTTCGATAATTGCGGTAGCTAAGTGGATACAATCGCCTAAATCCATCATCTTTGCTGGCTGTGCTGGCACAGCAGTAACGCCTTTAGACTTTGGAACAGCGGCAACTGCGGGGCGATAATAGTAGTCGCGTATCTCTCGCGCCAACAAGATCACATTTGTCCCTATCTGATACTCAAAGAACTTTTCAGCATCAAAGAGCGAGAGATAAGCGCTCTCGGCAGCCGCGTCCTTCTCCGTCATCTTTTGAGGAAGAACCTCAAGGTGGGTCGCCGAAGAGGTTAAGATGATGGCCTCTTGCGCCTCAACACTGGCAAGCACTTCTCTAATCCCATCGCTTTTCTCGCGCGGGACGTCCTCTTTCCCAAGCCATTCGTAGAAGATGCAAGAGTCCCAATAAATCTTCCTCTTCACCGGCATCTATAAGTCCCAAGCCACTTCTTGACGTTTTCGACCGGCAAATATCCCGCGCAAGTCAGCGAACTTTACAACGGACACAGAAGCTGGATAGAGACTAATCCCATCGTCAAGGATTTGCACACGCTTGGGGTGGGGGGAAAGGCTATCATAAGTCAGCACACCCTTTACTTTTACCTTCTTGAATAAGTATTTTCCGATCTCGGATTTCATTGCTTCGGGGAAGGTGCAGCGAATAAAGTCTGGCCCAGTGGCAGGAACTAGAACCACTTCGTTGTCCGCGTCCAGGTCGTCCACCTTTTTGAGTTCGCCAATTACCTCTCCAATGGCCTTGCCGGAATGCCATACAATTGGCGTCTCAGCAAAAGCCCGTTTCTGTGCAAGGCTCAAAGCCTTCACATGAAAATCCTTGTCAAAATGCACCGGATCAGTGTGTCCGTTGATCCAGAACGCCTTATATCCATCGTCCTTACTTGGCGCTGCCATCTCTGCGATCTCACCAAGAACAGCACTCGGTATTCGCTGATCCGGTTCTTCGCCTCGGTCAATAGTCTCAAGCTGCGCAATACTCCAATAGACCGCCGGTGCCGGATTGTAATCCCTCACACGAGGAACGGGCTTGAGAGTGAGTGTAGTCGGATTCTTCTTATCGGCATCAATGATCTCAAAGTCAGTTTTCTTGACGCTGGATCCCTCGTGAAGACGCTCCAGTCGATTCATCACCAGAATGAGCCTATTGATTTTCCCGACGTACGTATGTGCAAGGACGTTGCCCTGATGACCATCAGTGCCGCTCAAGTAGACTGTGAAGCCCTTATGGTGATGCTGTGCCAATTTCTGCGCCTCCGGCGCAGATTCTACGCGCCCAACGAGTCCCGGTAAAGCAGTCTTTTCCCTACGATCCCGTTAAGGGCGATGTCAGCACGCATCGCATCAGTCACATCCAGCGCGGCACGGTTGCTGTAACGGAAATCAAACTCCGCCATGTAGCGGTGCAGGTGCTTCTTGCCGCAGTGCTGGTAGATGCCCTTCATGCCGCGCTTGAAGATGGAGAAGTAACCCTCAATCGTGTTGGTGTGGACGTCGCCGCGCACGTATTCATCCTTGCCATGCTCGACCACACCATGAGCGGCGAACATCTTGCCGGGCTTGCGGTAGTGCTTGGCTTCGTCCGTGTAGAGCGTGGCTTCGCGGGCAATGTTCTCGCTCAGGATCGGCGCGATGGTCGCAATAGTCAGCGCATCCACAACGATGCTCTTGGCACGGCCCGTCTCACGGTCCAACAGGCTGACAACCTTCATCTTGTGGTGATAGGCGGTCTTTTTTTCCACGCCCGGCTCACGACCGATGAAGGTTTCATCAACCTCAACAGCGCCACCACCAGAGCCAAACGTGCCGATGCTGTCGTCACGCATAGCTTCGCGGATGCGGTGAGACATGAACCATGCGGTCTTGAGCGTGACGCCAAGGGTGCGGTGAAGCTGGTTGCTGCTGATGCCCTTTTTGCTGGCGCACATCAGGTAGATCGCTTGCAGCCACAGGTTCATGGGAACGTGGCTGGACTCGAAAATCGTGCCGATCTTGACGGTGAACGGCTTGCGGCAGGAGTAGCACTTATAGGTGCCGATGCGGGTGGACTTGCCGCCCATCTTGCTGGTGCGCTCACATTCGCCGCAGTGCGGGCAAACCCGACCGTTCGCCCAAACGCGCGCTTCCACATAGGCGTATGCGGCTTCTTCATTGTGGAACTCGGGGCGGGACAGGATGGACATGGCGCGTACTCTCTTGCTTGCCCCTTATATCTAAGGGTTTGGCGTGGGTACGTCAAGTATAATATCGCCTTCCAGAAAGATTTTCCGGGCGCTACAGCACCGCCTCGACGGCCCGCTCCAGCCGCGCCACGGTTCCCGGCACGTCTTTCAGCTTGTCCAGCCCGAACAGCCCCAGACGGAAGGTCTTGAAGGCCTCGCCCTCCCCCACCTGCAAGGGCACGCCCGCCGCGATCTGCAGGCCCTGCGCGCGGAACTTGGCGCCGTTCTGGATGTCTGGCTGATCGGTATAGCTCACCACCACACCCGGTGCCTGAAACCCCTCAGCCGCGACCGATGGCACGCCCTTGCGTGCCATCAGCGCCCGCACAGCTCGGCCCAATTCCCACTGCGCGGCCTTTGCCGCGTCAAATCCCATGGCCTTGGTCTCCAGCATGGCATCACGGAAGCCCAGGATGGCATCCGTGGGCATCGTGGCGTGATAGGCATGGCCCCCGCCTTCATAGGCCGCCATGATCGCCCGCCATTTCTTCAGATCGACGGCGAAGGAATTGCTCTCCGTCGCGGCCAGTCGTTCCTCACCGCGCGGCGACAGCACCACCACCCCGGCCGAAGGCGAGGCCGACCAACCCTTCTGCGGGGCGGAAATCAGCACATCCACCCCCGTCGCCTCCATATCCACCCAGACACAGCCCGAGGCGATGCAATCCAGCACCATGATGGCCCCCACCTCATGGGCGGCCGCCGCCACCTGCGCGATATAGTCATCGGGCAGGATGATCCCGGCGCTCGTCTCCACATGCGGCGCGAACACCGCATCAGGGCGCTGCTCGCGGATCTTGGCCACGACCTCCTCCACCGGGGGGGGCGCATACGGCGCGCGCGGGTCATTCCCCGTCTGCCGCGCCATCACCACGCTGGTCTGCGCGGTGAACCCGCCCGCGTCGAAAATCTGCGTCCAGCGGAAGGAAAACCACCCGTTCCGCACGATCAGCACGGACCCCTTGCCGAACTGCCGCGCCACCGCCTCCATCGCATAGGTCCCGCCACCGGGCACCAGCGCCACCGCCGATCCCCGATAGACCTCTTTCAGCAGGCCCGACACATCCCGCATCACGCCCTGAAACCGCGCCGACATGTGGTTCAGGCTGCGGTCGGTGAAGACGACCGAAAACTCCTCAAGCCCCTCGGGGTCGATATGTGCATGCAGTCCGGGCATCGCTCAGCCTCTTCCTTCCGAAACACGATGGCTTGCCCGCGCAAGCCAGTCAGGGTTGATCTCCACGCCCCAGCCCGGGGCATCGGGCACGGTCACGCAGCCGTCGCTCACATCATAGGGCGCGCCGCGGAAAAGTCCCTCCTGCCAGGGATAGTAATCCGGCCCCTCGATGGACAGTTCCAGATACTTTCCCGCATTGGGGATCGCCTTCAACAGATGCATGGTGCACATCGTCACCAGTGACAGATTGGCCGCATGCGGCGTGATGGGCAGGCCCGCCGCCGCCCCCATGCGGCACACCTCCAGCGTGCGGTGGATGCCGCCCATATACATGACGTCCGGCTGCAGGATATCCACCGCCCCGTGCTCGATCATCAAGCGCCAGCTGGAAAACTCGCAATCCTGTTCGCCCCCCGCCACGTCAATGGACAGCGCCGCCCGCACCTCGGCCGTCTGGTCCACCTCCCAATAGGGGCAGGGCTCCTCGAAATGCCCGATGCCATGGTCCTCCAGCATCCGCCCCACCGCGATGGCGCGCGCGGGCGAAAAGCCGGAATTGCCATCCACCAGCTTGTCAACGCCCTCGCCCAAGGCCTTTGCCACGACCGGGATCACCGCCTCTGTCCGCCCCGGCCATTCATCCACGTCCCGCCCACATTCCGCGCCCACCCGCCACTTGAAGGCGGTAAATCCCTTCTCGTCGCGCAACCGGCACAGCCGCGCCGCCTCATCCTCGGGCGTGATGTCGCGCTTCATGCTGCTGGCATAGGCGCGCAGCCGCCCCGGGCTCCCGCCCAGCAAGGACACGACCGGCTTGCCCTCCACCTTCCCGCGCAGATCCCACAGCGCCGTATCCAGCCCCGCCATGGCGCGGCGCAGATAGCTGCCGGGAAACTTGTGCTCCCGTTCATAGATGCGGCGCAGCGTATCCTCGAAATCCAGCGCATCGGTCCCCAGCGCATGGGGCGCCACCTGCCGATGGAACACCTCCGCTGTCAGATCGGCATGATAGGTGGACAACTGCCCCCAGCCCGTCACGCCCCCTTCCGCCGTCGCCCGCACAAAACAGACGAACGCATTCCCGAACGTCTCCAGCCGCGTGATCCGCATCGCCCCACCCCTTGCATGCCACGATCCTAAAGCCCCGCCCCGCGCCGTTCAGCGCCATTCCCGACATGGGCCACGCCGCTTCCCTTCCCCCGTCCCGGCCTGCCCCTTCCCCGTTGTGCAAATATCCCGGGGGTGAATGGCCGCCCGCGGCCAGAGGGGGCAGGCCCCCTGCGCGCATAAGGCGCAGCGCAACGCCGCGCAGCCAACCGAAAGACCGCGCGGCGGCACGCCGCTCCGCCTGCAAGCCGCTATCCCAAAGGCCCCGGCCGCCGCTCCTCGGTCAACAGCACATTCGCCTCCACATTCCCCACCCCGGGCAGCGTCATGATCCGCCGCCGCAGCACCCGCTCGAAATCCGCGATATCCCGCGCCACCACGCGCAGGCGGTAATCGAACAGCCCCAGCACATGCTGCACCACCTGCACCTCCGGGATCGCTGTCACCGCCCGCTCGAAATCCTCAAGGCTCACCCGCCCCCGCGCCGCCAGCTTCACCCCCAGAAACACCGTCACCCCGAACCCCAGCGCCGCGCGGTCCACCTCCACCCGCCGCCCCGCGATCACCCCCGCCTCCTCCAGCCGCCGCACCCGCCGCCAGGCCGCCGGCTGGCTCAGCCCCAGCCGCCGCCCCAACTCCCCGGCCGACAGCCCGCCATCCTCCACCAGCGCCCGGCAAATCGCCCGGTCCACATCATCCAGATCAATCACAGCGGCACCGCCTCCCCCTCCTTGATGGTGGAGATCAGCATCAACGCCTCCAACTCCGCGATATGCGGCAGGGTCAGGATGCGGGTCCGGTAAATCTCCTGATAATGCGCCATATCCCGCGCGATCACGTTCAGCCGCACATCGACCCGGCCCAGAAACGTCTCGATCGCCAGAACCTCCGGCACCTCCCGCGCCGCCGCGATGAAGGCGTCAAAGGCCCGCGGGTCCGTCTTGTCCAGCGTGAAGCGCAAGGACACCTCCACCCCATAGCCCAGCGCGCGCCAGTCGATCACCGCCTGCTCCGCCCGGATCACCCCCGCCGCCTGCATCCGCTCCAGCCGCCGCCACAGCGTCGCCACCGTCACCCCCGCCCGCGCCGCCAGTTCCGCCCGCGCCATCCCGGGTTCCGCCAGATACTGCCGCAGGATGCGCCGATCCGTCTCATCCAGCATGATCCATCCACCAAACCGCCACTTGACGCATGATCATTCCCACATCTGGCGAAAATCGTCAAACAATGCACGGGCTTGCACCGCAAAATCCCTATCCTGCCCACATCATCAGCAAAAGGAACGCCCCAATGCGCGTCTATTATGATCGTGACTGCGACATCAACCTGATCAAGGACAAGAAGGTCGCCATCCTCGGCTACGGCTCCCAGGGCCACGCCCACGCCCTGAACCTGCGCGACTCGGGCGCCAAGAACCTCGTCGTCGCGCTGCGCGAAGGCTCCCCCTCCGCCAAGAAGGCCGAGGCTGAGGGCCTGAAAGTCATGGGGATCGCCGAGGCCGCCGCCTGGTGCGACCTCATCATGTTCACCATGCCGGACGAGCTTCAGGCCGCCACCTACAAGCAATACGTCCATGACAACCTCCGCGAAGGCGCCGCTATCGCCTTTGCCCACGGCCTCAACGTCCATTTCGGCCTGATCGAGCCGAAAAAGGGCGTCGACGTCATCATGATGGCCCCCAAAGGCCCCGGCCACACCGTCCGCGGCGAATACACCAAGGGCGGCGGCGTCCCCTGCCTCGTCGCCGTGCATCAGGATGCCACCGGCAAGGCCATGGAAATCGGCCTCTCCTACTGCTCCGCCATCGGCGGCGGCCGCTCGGGCATCATCGAGACGAACTTCCGCCAGGAATGCGAAACCGATCTCTTCGGCGAACAGGCCGTGCTCTGCGGCGGTCTGGTCGAGCTGATCCGCATGGGCTTCGAGACGCTGGTCGAGGCCGGGTACGAACCCGAAATGGCCTATTTCGAATGTCTGCACGAGGTGAAGCTGATCGTGGACCTGATCTACGAAGGCGGCATCGCGAACATGAACTACTCGATCTCGAACACCGCCGAATACGGCGAATACGTCTCGGGCCCGCGCATCCTGCCCTATGATGAGACGAAGGCCCGCATGAAGGCCGTGCTGACCGACATCCAGACCGGCAAATTCGTGCGCGACTTCATGCAGGAAAACGCCGTCGGCCAGCCCTTCTTCAAGGCCACCCGCCGCATCAATGACGAGCACCAGATCGAAAAGGTCGGCGAGAAGCTGCGCGCCATGATGCCCTGGATCGCCAAGGGCAAGATGGTGGACCGCGCGCGGAACTGATCTTTTCTTGCAGTCAAAGGAGAGAGGGCGGTCCTAGCGGGCCGCCCTTTATCTTCCGAGCCGTCAGTCCCACTGCTACTTAGTCCGAACTAGTCAATCATCTGACACGGCGTTTCACTCATATTTACAATGAGCAGAGTCGCCACAATTTCCCCATCTTCAATCGAGGACCAATCAATGTCAGATGTTAAAATCGCCTCATCTTCTCCGAGAAACACTAAAACTCGCCCGTCTGATAAAGTGTTGCGCGCTGCAAAAGTATCATGAATTCGCCGTGGGTCATCAGGTGACTCAGTGATTGCACACTCCGCCAATCCACTTTCTCTTAGTTTCTCTCTTGCGCTAGAAATTTCTTTCTCCCAAAACTGCAGATCAGACGGACCAGCAATAATCGGATCTCCATCTGCAGAGACCACGCCTGCGCCATCTGAGTAGTTTCGGGAATACTTAAAGGTAACCGAAATTGATTCATTACCGGGATCTGCGATAAGCAAGAAACCAATTTTTGTTTTCCGATGCCTGCAATCGAACAGCGTAGGCTCGGCGTCTATCTCCAGCACCGGGAAACAGCTCATATACGGATTAATCATATACCCTGGGGAGATGATAGAAGAAAACACATCAAGGATAAACTCCTCCAGCGGGGCCGACACACTTTCTTCGGCCATCGCCCCCGATGGCTGTAAAACAGTGACTGATCCAAATGCGATGCACACAGCCGTACGTCTGATCCATGCAGTTGAACCCAGAAAGAAACGTCGCAGCCTCCAATCCCACCTAGAATCCTGAGCGCCATCCATTTGCGCACCTCATGAAAAAGCATTTATCGCCCAACGGTATACATCTCCAAAACAAATAGCGAAGAAATTCCGCGCACTTGCAAAGCGAATGTTGTCGCTCCTCCCCCCTATCTTTCCCCCCACAAAAGGCGCATACCACCTGCAGCCCTCCGAACACGGGGGGCGTGACGGGCCGGGGATCCGGGGAACGGGCCGCCTTTGTGCCCCGCCGGAAACCCATGGTCCGATTGTCCGGAAAGGACAGACCCATGGGCATCTCCACCCCTAAGACACCGTTCAACCTCGCTGAATTCCTGTCGCAGAAGGCCACCCCCGGTGCGCGGCGCAAACCCGCCTGGAACCGCCCCCGCGCCGCCGCCCCCACCCCGGATGACACAGCGGAAACCGAGGCGGAGCCCACCCGCAACGCCCCCCGCGAAGACTGACGCAAGTACAGCCACAGCCCGATCCGGGCCGCCCGCAAGCGGCCCCGATCTGGCCTCATGCCCCGAAACTCTGGCCTGAAATCGCTGGGAAAGCGTTAACCATCGCGCCTGCGCGCCCGTTGGCGGTGCATACGCGCGTATGCACGCCCGTCTGCACGCTTTCCTGCACGCCGGAAATCACCCCGCCGCCTTCTCCACCGCTCTCACAATGGTAGAAACCACCTCGTCCAGCAGCGCCGCATCCTCACATTCCGCCATCACGCGGACCAGCGGTTCCGTCCCCGATTTTCGGATCAGGATGCGCCCTTTTCCGGCGACGCGCCCCTCCATCGCCGCGATCACCGCCTGCACCTCGGGCGCGGCAAGCGGTTGTTTTCCTTGCGCATATCGGACGTTCTTCAACATCTGCGGCACCGTTTCGAACTGCCGCGCCAGCACGGCCGCGCTCTCGCCCGTCCGCGCCATCTCGGCCAGGAATTGCAGCCCCGCCACCAGCCCGTCGCCCGTGGTGGCATAGTCCGTCATCACGATATGGCCCGACTGTTCGCCGCCCAGATTGAACCCGCCTTCCCGCATCCTTTCAACGACATAGCGGTCCCCCACCGCCGTCCGCTCCAACCGCAGGCCGCGCCCTTCAAGGTGCCGCTCAAGGCCAAGGTTCGACATCACGGTCGCCACCAGCGCGCCCCCGCGCAGCCGCCCATCCTCGGCCCAGCGCGTGGCCATCAGCGCCATGATCTGGTCGCCATCCGCCACCCGCCCCTTGGCATCCAGGATCATCACCCGATCCGCATCGCCATCCAGCGCGATCCCCACATCCGCACCATGGGCGACCACCGCCTCGGCTGCCGTCTGGACATGGGTCGATCCGCAATTTTCGTTGATATTCTTGCCGTTAGGGGCCACGCCCACGGCGATCACCTCTGCCCCCAGCTCCCACAGCACCTCGGGCGCCGCGCGATAGGCCGCGCCGTTCGCGCAGTCGATCACCACCTTCAACCCGTCCAGCCGCACGCCTGCGGGCAGCGTCGTCTTGACAAACTCCTGATACCGCCCGCGCCCATCCTCGATCCGCTTCGCCCGCCCGATCGCCTCAGGCGCCGCAGGCTCGATCTCGCCCTCCAGCAGCGCCTCGATCTCCGCCTCCGCCTCATCGGAAAGCTTGAATCCGTCCGGGCCAAAGAACTTGATCCCATTATCATAATGCGGATTGTGCGAAGCCGAGATCATGACCCCCAGATCCGCCCGCATCGACCGCGTCAGAAACCCCACCGCCGGCGTCGGAACAGGCCCCAGAAGCAGCACATTCATCCCCGTCGAGGTCAGCCCCGCCGTCAGCGCGTTCTCCAACATATAGCCGGAAAGCCGCGTATCCTTGCCGATGACCACACGATGTGCCGCCTTGCCATCCCGCCGGAAGAACCGCCCCGCCGCCGCGCCAAGGCGCAGCGCCATCTCGGCGGTCATCGGATAGGCATTCGCCCGCCCCCGCACCCCATCGGTCCCGAACAGTTTCCGTGTCATCCATCCACTCCATTCACCGCCCGCCACAGCCGCAGCGCCTGCCGCGTCTCGACCACGTCATGCACGCGCAGCACCTGCACACCCTGCGCCACCCCTGACAAGGCCACCGCCACCGATCCCGGCATCCGCCGCTCGGCCACATCCGCGCCCCCGATCGCCCCGATGAACCGCTTGCGCGACGCCCCCAGCAGAACCGGCACCCCCAGATCATGGAACAGGCTCAGCCCCCGGATCAGCGCAAGGTTATGCGCCGCCGTCTTGCCAAAACCGATGCCGGGATCAACCATGATCCGGTCGCGCGCGATCCCTGCCGCCTCGGCCATAGCGATCCGTGCCTTCAGGAAATCGTAAACGTCCAGCAGCACATCCTCATAACGCGGATCGTCCTGCATCGTCGCAGGCGTGCCGATGGAATGCATCAGGATCACCGGCGCCCCGGTCTCCGCCACCACCGACGCCATTTCAGGATCAAACCCCATGGCCGCCACATCGTTCACGATCCCCGCGCCCGCCGCCAGGGCCGCCCGCGCAACGGCCGCTTTCCGCGTGTCGATCGAGATTGGGCAAGCCAGACCACCAGACCTGAGCGCCGCAATCACCGGGGCCGTCCGCGCCACCTCTTCGTCAACCGCCACCTCGGCCGCGCCGGGGCGCGTGCTTTCGCCGCCGATATCCAGCACATCCGCCGCCTCGGCCATGGCCCGCGCCTGCGCCACCGCCGCCTCAGGGGCCAGAAAACGCCCGCCATCGGAAAAACTGTCCGGCGTCACGTTCAGGATGCCCATGATCCGGGGGCTGTCCATCGCCATGCCGCCGAAATCGGGGCGCGGCGCTGCCAGCCTGTCACGCACCTCTGGCGGCAGATCGGCCACGCCCACCACCTGCGGCGCCGCCCCGCGCGCCAACACCTCCACCTGCGCGAACCAGCACCAGCCACCGGCAAGCGGCAAGGCGCCCGGGGGCCGGGCATGATCGGTCATCGCGATGGGGCGGTAATATTCCATACCTGCCTGCCTAGGCGCAGCGCCGCGCCCACGCAAGCCCCGCGCGGTTCAGCCCCGCTCCACCGGCACGCGGCTTCCTGCCGGAACTGCAACATCCCCGTGAACGACGATTCCGCCCGCCGCCATCACCTCGGCCAGCCACAGGGCCAGCGCCACCGGATCGCGGCTCTGCGGCCCGTCCACCGCATCCAGCACCAGCTTGGACGGCGCCCAGACGATCATCTGCCCCCGCTTCACCGCCCAGTCGATCTCGGTCCGCGTCGCCACCACCACGCAGCGGTCATCCCGCGCGGCCAAGGTCCAGGCGTTCTGCTCGATGGCCAGCAGGTCGATCCGCCGCTGTGTCGGCTTGTGCCCCGTCTCGGGGCGGGGCAGATCGGGCAACCCCACGGTCAGGATCACCGGCACGCCGCGCGCCTGCAGGGCATCCAGCCGCGCCGACAGGTCCGCCCCGTGGATCGCCGCATTGTCCAGATACACCACCAGCGGATGCACCGCCGCCTCCACCCCGTCCTTGCCCACCGCGCGCAAGGGCGCCTCGGCGCGCGACCGAGCAATCTCCACCCCCAGCTTGCCGGGGCCACGGTCCAGCTTTTCCACCCGCACGAAGGCGCGCATCGCCTGCGGCTCGGCCAGGATGCGCTCGGCCACCCGTTCGGCCAGCGTCTCCAGCAGGTTCAGACGTTCCGCCGCCAGTTCCGCCGCAATCGCCTCGGTGATCCGGTCATAGCTCAGGATCTTGTCCACATCGTCATCCAGCGGCTGCGGCTGCGGGCGCACCTCCACCACCACGTTGAACTGGATGCGCTGGCGTGTCCCGCGCTCCTGCTGAAAGGCACCGATCTCCACCTCGACGATGTGATCGCGCAGGGAAATCCGGTCGCGCGGGTCGGCGCTGGCCGACGCCACCGCCCGTTCCTCGGGATGCGCAAAGGCAAGCCGGATATCGCTGGTCATGGTCTCGCCTCCCGGCGCGCACAGGTCATGTCGGGGCGCAGGATACCCGCGCCCGCTGACGCTTCCATGTCCGAACCCGTCACAATCCGCAAGCAAGACGACGGGCGGCCGCCCTTTTCACGGCTGGCGATAGAACAGATGCGCCCCGATGGCCGCCGTCTGCGGAAAGCGCCGCGCCCAGCCGGGCCGCACCTGTTTGGTATGGAAATGCGTGGCCCCCATGGTCAGCGCGCGCGGCGCGCCATCCATCATCGCCCGGGCGATGCGCTCGGCACGCCACATCGCCTCCGGGTCGCGCATCCGGTCGGCCCGGCCATCGCAGACATAGCTGAACTGGCACCCGCCCCCGCCGCGCTGTTCCACCACGCCGCAGATTGTGCGCGGATAATCGGGGCTGTCCACACGGTTCAGGATCACCTCGGCCACCGCGAACTGGCCCCGCAGGGATTCGCCCCGCGCCTCGAAATAGATGGCCTTGCTCAGGCATTCCCACTGGGCATCACCCGTGGGTTCGGGCTGCGCGGCCAGCCAGGCGTCATCATAGCGGATCACGGCGGGCGTCTCGGCCCGGCCCGGCGTGGTGCGGGTTTCCACCTTGGGTCCCACGGCCACCTCCGTCAGCCGCCCCTGCGGCAGCGCGGCCAGCGCCTGCCGTTCGGCCCCCAGAAGGCTGCCCAGCGTGCCGCCGATGGCGGCGGTCGGATCGTTCGATTGGCTCACCGTCACGTCGGCGAAGGCCGCTCCATTCAGGATGACGGCGGCAACGGCCCCCGTGATCCAGCCTGTTTGCAAGCGCATGGTCTCGTGTGTCCCGGTCTGTTTCAGCCACGCGCCGCCGGAAATGCCCGGCAGCGACGAGGGCCGGACCTATGCGAATCATCGGGCGGGTGTCCACCAATGTGGCAAAATTACAACCGATTTCGGGCCGTTTTCGGCGGATATCCGCCCAAAAATCCTAAAGCCCTATGTGAGCTTCGCCCGCCAACCACATGATCTTGCGTTAATTTTTACGAATATCGTTCCGCCCCTGCAAGGCCAGATGCGCCGCCGCCAGCCGCGCCAGCGGCACGCGATAGGGCGAACATGAGACGTAATCGAATCCCGCCTTGCGGCAGAAATCTATGGATTCGGGGTTCCCCCCATGTTCGCCGCAGATCGACAGAACCAGATCGCCCCGCGTCCGCCGCCCCCGTTCCGCACCGATGTGCAAAAGCTCGCCCACGCCATCCACATCCAGGATGTGGAACGGATCCTCAGGGAACACCCCCTGCTGCACATAGGTGTTCATGAACCGCCCCGCATCATCGCGCGACAGGCCATAGGTCATCTGCGTCAGGTCATTCGTGCCGAAGGACAGGAAAGATGCATGCTGCGCGATCTCGCCCGCACGCAGCGCCGCACGCGGGGTTTCCACCATCACGCCCAACCTGTAGGCGAAATCCGTCCCGGCCCCGGCGCGCGCGCGCACCTTGGCCGCCACCGCCTCGATCCGGGTCTGGACCAGCTCCACCTCGCGCCGCGCGCTGACCAGCGGGATCATGATCTCCGGCACCACCGATCCGCCGCGCCGGGCGATCTCGACCGTCGCCTCGAATATCGCCTGTGCCTGCATGTCATAGATTTCGGGCAGCACCACGCCTAGGCGCACCCCCCGCATCCCCAGCATCGGGTTGAACTCGGCCAGCGCCTCGGCCCGCCGCGTGACCTCGGACAGCGGCTTGTCCAGCGCCTCGGCCAATTCGCGCAGGCCCTCGCGGCTGTGGGGCAGAAATTCATGCAAGGGCGGATCGAACAGGCGGATGCAGACGGGCAGACCCTGCATGATGTCGAAAAGCTGCACGAAATCCTCGCGCTGCATGGGCAAAAGCCGCGCCAGCGCGGCCGCCCGATCCTTGGCGCTATCGGCAAAGATCATCTCGCGCATCACCACCAGACGGTCTTCCTCGAAGAACATGTGTTCCGTCCGGCACAGGCCGATTCCCTGCGCCTCGAACTGCCGCGCGGTCGCGGCATCGGCGGGTGTGTCGGCATTGGCGCGGATGCCGATGTCGCGGTAACTGTCCGCCCAGCCCAGAAGTTTGCGGAAACTGTCATCCAGCGCTGGGGCCAGCATGTCCGCCGCGCCTGCCAGCGCCTCGCCCGTGGTGCCGTCCACGGTGATGATGTCGCCTTCGCGGAACACCCGGCCATCCGGCGCCACCAGCTTGCGCTCCTTGGCATCCAGCTTCAGGTCCGACGCCCCCACGATGCAGGGCAGGCCAAGGCCCCGCCCGATCACCGCGGCATGGGAGGTCATCCCCCCGCGCTCCGTCAGCACGC
Organism: Paragemmobacter ruber; assembly: GCF_009908315.1. GTDB lineage: Bacteria > Pseudomonadota > Alphaproteobacteria > Rhodobacterales > Rhodobacteraceae > Paragemmobacter > Paragemmobacter ruber. The sequence goes on along the minus strand of NZ_JAAATW010000002.1, from coordinate 583,058 downwards.
CCACCGCCGAATGCATGCCCCGGATATCCTCGGGCGCGGTCTCGCGCCGCACAAGGATGCAAGGCTCGCCCCGCGCCGCGCTGGCCTGCGCGGCCTGCGATGAAAACACGATCCGGCCCGTCGCCGCCCCCGGCGAGGCGGCGATCCCTCGCACGAACACATCCCGCGCCCCCCGCGGGTCCACCTGCGGATGCAGCAGTTCCGACAGCGCCCGGGGTTCCACCCGCAGCACGGCCTCGGCGTCAGAGATCACCCCATCCTCGGCCAGCGCCACCGCGATCTTCAGCCCCGCCCGCGCGGACCGCGCAACCTTGACCGCATCCAGCACCGACAGATGCCCGTCCTCGATGGTAAACTCGATCTGCATCTCCTCGCGCAGCCGCGCCCGGCAGGCCGCACCATAGCGCAGCAGGTCCGCAAACAGCCCCGGCGCCAGTTCCTCCAGCGACGGCCCGCGCGGATCGCGCGTCAGATAGATCGCTTCTGTCCGCTTCAGCGCATCCCGGCCCTGCGATTGGCCAAGATAGCGCCCCGTCACCTGCGGCAGGCCCGTCACCGGATCGACGAACTGGATCACGCCCGACCCGGAGACGCCCTTGCCGATCCCCTGCGCCATTTCCTGCACCACAAGGCCCAGCGCCGCCTCGTCGGGCGCCCCCTTGGCCGCGCGCAGCAGCCGCGCCGTCGTCCCTTCCCAGGCCCGCGCCATCGACCGCAGCACCTCGGCCAGCTGCCGCGCCGGATCCTGCGGAAAAGCCTCGTCCATCTCGATCTCATAGACCCGCAGCGCATCCTGCAGCGCATCCGCCGAAGGGGCGGCGGCGTCGAACATGTCGGGGTCCAGCCGCGCCACATGGGTGGCATAGGCCTGCACGAAGCGCAGATACAGCGCATCCGCCGCCGCCTGCCCGTGCCGCTGGGCCAATCCCGCATGCCGGGCCGCGTTCATTCCAATGTTCAGGATCGTGCCCGGCCCGCCCCAATCGGGGTTTTCCGGGCTGGGGCGCACGGAAATCAGCGTGGCATCCCCGAAATGCGCCAGAATCGCCGCCACATCCACCGCATGCCCCGCCGCAATGGCGCGGATCGTGGCCGCAGGCAGCGCCACCGTGCGCGGCACGGGCAGATCCAGCCGGATCAGGCGCTGCAGGCACTTGGCCCGCCAGCCATGCGCCGGGGTCTGGATGCGCGCCGTGGGCGTGATCTCGGCGAAATCGGGAAGCATGTCCATCTTCTGCACTGCAGCAGCCTTTCCTTTGCGCCCGCAGGATACGCTGAAAAAGGTGTCAAGCAAGTCTGACATTTACTGTCATGACGGCGGCGCGCCGGTGGAAAGCGCCGGGGGCCTTGCCCCCGGACCCCCAGGGTATTTTTCCAAGATGAAGAGGCTTACCCGTCCACCTTGGTCAGATCGGCCACGCCGGAACAGATCGCGCGGATGCGGTGCAGCAGGTTCAGGCGGTTGCGACGGACGACCTGATTTTCGGTGTTGATCTGGACGGCGGTGAAGAAGGCATCAATCGGCGCGCGCAGCTGCGCCATGGCGCCCATCGCGGCGGCGAAATCCTCGGCGCGCATGGCGGGACCGATGGCCTGTTCCGCCACGTCCAGCGCATTGAACAGCGCGCGCTCCGCGTCGCTTTCGGCGAATTTCGGGTCCGCGCCGAAGGAATATTCGACGCCATCCTTCGCTTCGGCCTGAGACAGGATGTTGTTCGCCCGCTTGAAGCCTTGCAGCAGGTTCGTGCCGTCGTCCGACGCAAGGAACGCCTGCAACGCCTGCGCGCGCTTGACCAGCAGCGTCAGGTCATCATTGCCGGGCATGGCAAGGCAGGCGTCGATGACGTCATGCCGGATGCCCTGATCCTTGAGGAAGACTTTCAGGCGGTCATGGAAGAAGGCGATCAGATCAGCCCCGTCCGCGCCCGGATAGGCCTTGGCAAAGACCGCCGCCAAAGACGCGCGCACCCCATTCACCAGCACCAGCCGGATCACCCCCAACGCCGCGCGGCGCAGGGCGAAGGGGTCCTTGCTCCCGGTGGGCTTTTCATCAATCGCCCAGAACCCGGTCAGCGTGTCGATCTTGTCGGCCAGCGCCACGGCGACCGATACCGGCTCCACCGGCACGGCATCCGATGGCCCGAGCGGCGCGTAATGGTCGCGCGCGGCATCGGCCACCGCCGCAGGCATCCCCGCCGCCAGCGCGTAATAGCGGCCCATCACGCCCTGCAATTCGGGGAACTCCCCCACCATCGCCGACCGCAGGTCCAGCTTGCCCACCCGCGCCGCCTGTTCCGCGAGGCCCGCATCCGCGCCCACCAAGGGCGCAATCTCGCGCGCCAGGGCCGCGATACGCTCGATCCGTTCCGCCTGGCTGCCCAGCTTGTTGTGGAAGGTCACCGCGCGCAGGCCTTCGGCCCATTCCCCCATGCCCGCCTTCGCCACCCGCAGGTCGTTCTCCCAGAAGAACCGCGCATCCGACAGTCGCGCCCGCAGCACCTTCTGATTGCCCGTCAGGATCGCCGCGCCGCCATCCGCCGCCTCGATATTGGCGACCGTGATGAAACGCTCGATCCGACCTGTCTTGGGGTTCCGGACAGAAAAGAACTTCTGATGCTCTTTCATCGAGGTTTGCAGAACCTCTGCCGGCAGGCCCATGAATTCCTCGCCGATCGGTCCCATCAGCACGACGGGCCATTCCACCAGCCCCGCCACTTCCGCCAGAAGCCCGCGATCCTCGACCACTTCCAGCCCTGCGGCAAAGGCCATGTTGGTGGCCGCCTGCCAGATCTGCGCCTCGCGCTCTGCCGCATCCAGCACCACGCGGGCGCGCGACAGTTTCAGACGGTAATCCTCAAACGAGGACACCGCAAACCGCCCCGCCCCCATGAAGCGGTGGCCTTCGGTGGTATTGCCTGCGGCGATCCCGTCCACCTCGACCGGCACCACCCGCGCCCCCGCCTCATCCACCATAAGGCAGAGGATGGATTGCAACGGCCGCACCCAGCGCAGGGACCCCGCCCCCCAGCGCATCGACTTGGGCCAGGGGAAATTGCGGATCACGCCCTCCAGCACCTCGGCCACGATCGCATCCGCCTTCCGCCCCGGCTTTTCGACCACGGCGAAATAGACCTGCGCCTTCTTGTCGTCGCGCACCTCCAGCTGGTCCTTCGTCAGGCCGGTGGACCGCAGGAACCCCTCCAGCGCCGCCGCCGGCGCGTCCGTCCGCGGCCCTTTGCGCTCTTCCCGCACGGGCCTGCTCTCGGCGGTCAGTTCCTCGACCGACAGCACCAGACGGCGTGGCGTCGAAAAGGCCCCGGCGCTGGCATAGGTCAGCCCCGCCTCCACCAGCCCATCTGTCACCAGCCGCTTCAGATCGGCCGCAGCCTTGGCCTGCATCCGCGCGGGGATTTCCTCGGAAAACAGTTCGATCAGCAGATCAGGCATGGTGTCACTCGCTCGCCGAGGCGTTCAACTGGTGCCAGGCAAAGGCCCGGCCATCGGGAAAGACCGCAACCACGCGGTCCACGCCGGGGTGGATATTGGCTTCCGACAGGAAGGGGATCGCCTCGCCGCGCTCGATCGCGGTGCCGATGGCCTGCGCGTCGAAACAGTCGAACCAGCCGGGCGCGACATTCGGCACGGCACCGGGGTAGATCTGATAGGTCTCGGTCAGCATGGCTTGGGTCATCGGCGTGCGGAAACAGGCGCGGAACCGGATGGGAGAGCTTTCGCTGTCGATCCCGCGCACCTCTTCGGCGATGATCGGCTCAGGCTGGCCGCCTTCGATCAGCGTCAGGCGAATCTCCTCGCCCGGCACGAAGGCCGCCTCCTCGTAGAAGGCATAGACCTGCAGCCACCACATCGCGACACCTGCAACCGCCCCGATCAGCACGATGCCACCCCCGACGATCTTGCCATTCACGCCACAGCTCCCCCGCCCGCGCCACCCCCGGCGGCAGTGGTCACGAAGGCATCGGCGCATTTCTTGGCCAAGGCCCGCACCCGCCCGATATAGGCCTGCCGTTCGGTGACCGAGATCACGCCGCGCGCATCCAAAAGGTTGAACAGATGGCTCGCCTTTATGCACTGGTCATAGGCCGGGTGCGCCATCACGATGCTCTTGGCCGCTTTGGGATCCTCGGGATCAAAGGCCAGCAGCCGCTCGCACTCGGCTTCCGCATCCTTGAAATGCTGAAACAGCATCTCGGTCGTGGCGCCGTCAAAGTTGTGGCGGCTGTATTCCTCTTCCGTCTGGCGGAAGATGTCGCCATAGGTCAGCGGGATGGGCGATTGCGGATCGTTGAAGGGCATCTCCATCACATGGTCGATCCCCAGCACATACATCGCCAGCCGCTCCAGCCCGTAGGTCAGCTCGCCCGAAACCGGGCGGCAATCATGCCCGCCCACCTGCTGGAAATAGGTGAACTGGCTCACCTCCATCCCGTCGCACCACACTTCCCAGCCAAGGCCCCACGCCCCCAGCGTCGGGCTTTCCCAGTCATCCTCGACAAAGCGGATGTCATGCAGCATCGGGTCCAGCCCGATCGCCCGCAGCGACCCCAGATACAGATCCTGCAGATCGGGGGGCGAGGGTTTGATGATCACCTGATACTGATAGTAGTGCTGCAGGCGGTTGGGGTTCTCGCCATAGCGGCCATCGGTCGGACGGCGCGACGGCTGCACATAGGCCGCGGCCCAAGCGTTCGGCCCCAGCGCGCGCAGCGTGGTGGCCGGGTGGAAGGTGCCTGCACCCACCTCCATGTCATAGGGTTGCAGCACGGCACAGCCCTTGGCGCCCCAATAAGCCTGCAGGCGCAGGATGATCTCCTGAAAACTGCGGGGAAGGGGTGCGCTGTCAGTCATGGCCCGAACCTCTTGAAAACCGCCCTCTCCATAGGCAACGGGCGGCATGGGGTCAATGCCGGCAGGCCGGGCCAGACCGACGCAGGCCATCCGTGCGGCCACCCGCCACCGCTGCCTCTCGGGTCAGCAGGTGGGCCAGCAGGTAGGGGTGTGCATCCCCGGCACGCTCTGCTAGTCTCCGCCCCTGAAACGATTATGGAATTCCCGGAATGCTGCGTCTGGTCCTTGCCTGCCTTGTTACCATTGCCCTTGGTCCGAACCTCCTGTCCCCTACCCCCGCCGCAGCCCAGCAATCCGAACCCCAAGTCTGGATCCAGATCGAGGCCAAGCCCAACCTGACCGAGGCCGAGGAACGCGCCGCCGCCTGGCAGACGATGTTCGATGATGTCCAAGGCTACCGCGTTGGCTCTGGCTGGCATGTCATCGCGCTTGGCCCCTTCACCCGCCCGGATGCCGAGGCGCGGCTGACCAGCCTCCGGCGCGAAAACCTTGTCCCGCGCGACAGCTTCATCACCGATGGACGCGGCTTTCAGGCCAGCTTCTGGCCCGTCGGCACCCCGCTGAGCGAAGACGCCGCGACCGAAGACGCCACAACCGACGGGACAGCAACCGACGGGGCCGCGGCAGCACAAACCGCCCCCACCCCCGACGCGACTCCCGAAGCAACCGCCGAGACCACCCCCCTGCCCGTGATCCCGGATGAAACCCCCGATCAGGCCCGCGCGTCGGAATCCCTCCTGTCCCAGTCAGAGCGTGAACTTCTGCAAACCGCGCTGAAATGGTTCGGCTTCTACGACAGCGGCATCGACGGCGCTTTCGGCCGTGGGACCCGCGCCTCCATGGCCGCATGGCAAGAGGCGATGGGCTATGAGGCGACGGGGATCCTGACCACCTTCCAGCGCGATACGCTGGTGGCCAATTATCAGGCCGAACAGGCCGCGCTCGGCCTTGCCACCGTCACCGAACCCGAAGCCGGGATCGAGGTGACGCTGCCCACCGCGCTGGTCGCCTTCGATCATTACGAACCGCCCTTCGTCCATTATGTGGCCAAGGACGGCAGCGACGCGCTGCGCATCACGCTCATCAGCCAGCCAGGCGATCAGTCGGCGCTTTATGGTCTTTACGACATGCTCCAGACGCTGGAGATCATGCCGATGACCGGCCCGCGCGAACGCGGCGAACGTAGCTTCACCCTGCGCGGGGAAAGCGCCACCGTCACGTCGGCCGCCTATGCCGAACTGTCGCGCGGCCTGATCAAGGGCTGGATTGTGACATGGAACCCTGCCGCCGATCTGCCCATCGACCGCATCCTTCCCGCCATCGAGGCCAGCTTCCGCCCCGTGGGCGACCGCGCGCTTGATCCCGGGATCGTGCCGATGGATGGCGCCACCAAGGCGGGCCTCCTGTCGGGGCTCGAGGTGCGCAAGCCCCGCCTCACCCGCTCGGGCTTTTTCATTGATGCGCAGGGCCGCGTGCTGACCTCGGCCGATGCCGTGGCGCAATGCGGGCGCATCACGCTGGACGCCGGGACCGAGGCGACCGTCACCTTCACCGATCCCACGGGCGGCATCGCGCTGATCACGCCCACCACGCCCATCAGCCCGCCCGCCACCGCCGAATTCCAGCTCGGCCCCGATCGGATCGGCGCCGAGATCGCCGTCGCGGGCTACAGCTATGGCGATGCCCTGCCTGCCCCCGTCCTGACCTTCGGCACGCTTGAGGCGACCGAAGGCCTGGCCGGCGAGCAGGGGGTCAAACGGCTTGCCCTCACCGCCCTGCCCGGCGATGCGGGCGGCCCGGTGGTGGACAATACTGGCGCCGTGCTGGGCCTTCTCTTGCCCGCCGCCTCCGATCCCGCCCGCATCCTGCCCGAAGGCGTGGCCTTCGCCGCCACCGGCCCCGCCATCGCCGCCACCCTGCAGGCGCAGGGCGTCACGCTGGCGCAGGCGGCCCGCCAGGGCGCCCTCCCGCCCGAGGATCTGGCGCGGGCCGCCGCCCGGATGACGGTGCTCGTTTCCTGCTGGGAGTGATCAGGTCCGCCAGAACCGCGGCAGCAGGATCACGAAGACGGCCATAAGCTCCAGCCGTCCCAGCAGCATACCGAAGATCATCACCCACTTGGCCGCATCGGGAAAGGCCCCCAGCGCCCCCGTGGGCGCGACCTCGGGGCCAAAGGCGGGGCCCACATTGGCAATCGCCGTCCATGCGGCGGTGACCGCCGTCTTGAATTCCAGCCCCGTCAGCGCCAGCGCCACCGAAAGCAGCCCGAAGCTCAGCATGAACAGGGTAAAAAAGGAAATCACCGCGTTCAGCACATCGTCATCCACCGCCCGCCCGTCATAGCGCAGCGTGTGCACGGCATTGGGCGCGAACAGGCGGCGCAGTTGCAGCTTCACCGCCTCGATCAGGATCAGGTAGCGGAACACCTTGACCGAACAGCCCGTCGATGACGTGCAGCCCCCGATCAACCCGGTGATGAACAGGATGACAAAGGGAAAGGCCCCCCATCCGGCAAGGTCGGCGCTGGTGAACCCGGTGCCCGAAAAGACCGACACCACGTTGAAGGTCGTCTCACGCAGCACCACCTCCAGCGGCAGGTCATGCGTCAGCATCTCATAGGCCACGATCGCCCCGATGGCATAGGCGTTCCAGCGCAGATAGGCCCGCACCTGCCGGTCGCGCCACAGCGGCACCCATTCCCCCTGCCAGGCCTGGATGAAGCGGATGAAGGGCAGGCTTCCGGCCAGCATGAACACCACCGCCACATATTCCAGCACGCCCGAGAATTTCGCGAATGACTGGTCCGACGATGAAAATCCGCCCGTCGACACGGTCGACAGCGCATGCACCACCGCCTCGAACCCGGTCATCCCCAGCGCCGCATAGGCCACCGCGCAGGCCACCGTCAGCACCACATAGATCTGCACCAGCGCCGATGAGATATCCAGGGCGCGCGGCAGCACCTTGCCCAGCGTGTCAAACCCCTCCGACCGGAAGAACTGCATCCCCCCCACCTTCATCACCGGCAGGAACAGCATCGCCACGATCACGATCCCAAGGCCGCCCAGCCAGTGCAGCATCGCCCGCCACAGGTTCGCCCCCTGCGGCAGGGCGTCCAACCCCACGATCATCGTGGCCCCGGTCGTGGTCAGCCCCGATGTCGCCTCGAAGATCGCATCCAGCCAGCCCAACCCCGGCGCGCCCAGCACAAGGGGCAGCGCGCCAAAGAAACAGGCCGCGACCCAGGCGAAGACGGTCAGAAGAAAGATCTGCTGCAAGGTCAGCCCGCGCGCCAGCGCATTGGCCGTGGCCAGCGCCACCGCCCCGCCCGCGATCACGCACAGCACCCCCGATTTCAGGAAGGCCCGCCAGTTCGGATCCCCCGCCAGCCAGTCCAGCGCCATCGGGAAAACCATCGCCACGCCCAGCGCAACGATCACCAGTCCGATGACATGGGCGACAGGTCTGACATCAATCATCGCGCGTGAAACTGGGCTGACCGCCCGCCCGTGTCAACCGCCCGCCCCTCAGCGCTGCCAGAAGCGCGGCAGCACCAGCACGAAGATCGCCAACAGGCCAAGCCGCCCCATCAGCATGGCCAGCGTCATGATCCACTTCGCCGCATCGGGGAAATCGACAAAGGTCCCCGTCCGTTCCACCAAGGGGCCAAAGCCATAGCCGATATTGCCCAGCGCCGTCCAAACCGCGAACAGCGACGAGGTGATATCCACCCCCGTCAGCGTCATCGCCACCGTCAGCACGCCCAGCGTCAAGACATATCCGCCCACATACAGGATCAGCGCGTCCATCACGTCAGGCTCCACCGTGCGGCCGTCATATTTCACCGGCGCCACCCGCCCCGGCAGGATGATCCGTCGCACCTGCTGCACCAGCGCCGCCCAGACAAGCTGCGCCCGGAACACCGTCAGCCCGGCCGCGCTCGATCCCGAACAGGCCCCGATCACCCCGATCAGAAAGGCCACCACCAGCATATAGCCGCCCCAGACCGGGAAAGACCCCGAAAAGAACCCGGTCGAAGACATGATCGAGGTCAGGTTGAACAGGCTTTCGCGGAACACAGCCTCGAACGCCATGTCCGATGTCCACCATTGCCACAGCGTGACCGTCCCCACCGACAGCCCCAGCACCTTCACATAGGCGCGGATCTGGCTGTCCTGCCACAGCGGGCGGCTGTCGCCGTTCACAAGCTGCACATACCGCACATAAGGCAGGCTGCCGAGGAACATGAACAGCGCCCCGAAATACTCCCCCGCCCCGGCATAGGGGTTGAAAGACGCATCGCGCGGGGAAAACCCGCCCGTCGCAATCGCCGCAATCGCATGCACCGTGGCATCCAGCGCCGTCATCCCGATGGCCGAAAAGGTCAGCCCCGCCACCACGATCAGCCCCAGATAGACCCCCAGCAACTGCTGGGCGATATCCGTCGCCCGCGGCAGCGCCTTGCCAAAGGTGTCGAACCCTTCCGTGCGGAAGAACTGCATCCCCCCCACCCGCATCACGGGCAGAAAGATCATCGCCACGAAGGCGATCCCCAATCCCCCTGCCCCGTTCAACAGGCCCCGCCACAGGTTCATGCCCGCAGGCAGCGTGTCCAGCCCATAGATCACCGTGGCGCCCGTGGTGGTGATGCCCGACACCGCCTCGAAATAGGCCTCGGTGAAATGCAACCCCGGCGCGCCCAGCATGAAGGGCAGCGCGCCAAAGCCCGGCACCCCGAACCAGATCACCGCCGTCAGAAGATAGGCCTGCCGGATGTCGAAGGCCCCGCCCATCCCGTTCTGCGTGGCCATGGCGATGGCCCCGCCGATCCCCCCGCTCACCAGCGCAGAGACCACAAAGGCCTGCGCATTGCGGTCCCCCGCGCTCCAATCCACGATGGCGGGGGCCAGCATCAGGATCGCCAGAACGATCAGGATGCGCCCGAAGACATAGGCGATGGGCCGGAAATCAACCACGACATGCCTTGGCTACATGCTTGCCCTGCGGGAATACCACGCGCGCGGCACAAGGCAAGCCCACCCTCTCCATTCCCCCCACCGCCGCGGCCCCCCGCATCAGCGCAAAAGCACAAGGCCCGGCGCAAGCCGGGCCTTCCCTCACCACATCAGCCGGGCATCAGCCCACGTGGTACAGCGTCTGGAACAGCCGCGGATCAAGGCTTTCCGCCGCGAAGGTCGGCCCTTCGGTCAGCACGCTCACGGCATCATGGCTGTGCAGGCTTTCCTGATGGCTGGCCACGATGCGGAAATCGCCGATCCGCCCGTCACCCTTCAACGCCTGGCAGAAAGACCGCGCCGCATCTTCCACAAAGATCGGGTTCGCGGCGTTCAGCTCGGCAAAGGCCTGCTCATCCTCGCGCTTCACCATCACCTGCGTCTCGGTCGGCACCGCCGCGCGCGCCAGATCAATCAGATCCTCGAACCACAGCCGCTTGCCAGGGCGAACCTCAACCGAAATCCGCGCCACCGACCGCTGCGAATGGGGCGTCGCCAGTTGCCCCCGCGTGCGGCGGGCATGTTCCGACAGTTCCAGCGAGCAGGGGCAGGTGGACGAATAGACGAAATCCAGATGCATGATCTTCTTGCGCACCCCGGCCACATCCACCAGTTCCAGCGCGATGTCGTAATACTGCCAGCCGGAAAGACCCGACCGCAGGGATTCAATCTTCACCGGGAAAGAGAACCGCATCTGGATGCGCGCATCAAAGCTTTCCAGATCGCGCTTGTAATCCTCCAGCGCGTTCTCGATCACGGCAAAGCTGAAATCCCGCTCGGCATGGCCATAGAAGGACCGCATGATCCGGCTCATGTTGATGCCCTTCTTTTCCGCCTCAAGGCTGACGGTGCCGGTCACGCTGGTCTCCAGCATCACCTCGCCATTGTCGCGGGTGCGATAGCGGATGGGCAGGCGGAAGTTTGAAATCCCCACATGCTGGATCAGCGCCTTCTCGCCCCGGATCAGGCTGGCCGGGCCGTTCTGCAGATCGGGAAGCGACTCCTTGTAATCCGCATCCACCGCGAAATCCTCAGGGTAGGCGCGGCTCAGGGCCGGATACCCCTCGCCGGGCAGAAGATACCCCACGGCGGAATCCAGACGCGCGATCTCGGCATCGGTCGCCTTGCCTGCCCAGCGGCGCAGGATGGCCAGCGCTGCCTCAGCCTCTTCGCGCGACGGCTGGCGGTCGAGTTCGGGGGTATGGATGTTCATGTGAAGTGCCTTTCGGTTCAGGCCGCGCCCCAAGGGCCGCCGTCAATGTCATCAGGTATACGCCGGACAGGGCCGCCCGGATCACCCGGCCCCGCCCTGCGACGCGGCCGCCTTGACGCCCAATATAGGGTGCCACCCCTCACATAGGAATGACACGCGCCGCTGCAATTGCGCGCAAATCCGACATGCCGCCCGCCGTCAAGCGGGCGCCGTCACCCCTGCGCCGCCGCGAGGGCCTGCCGCAGATCGGCGATCACATCTTCGGCATCTTCCAGCCCGACCGACAGCCGGATCAGCCCCGGCGTGATCCCCAGCGCGTCCTTCTGCTCCTGCGGCAGGCGCTGATGGGTGGTGGTCGCGGGATGGGTGGCGATGGTCTTGGCATCGCCCAGATTGTTGGAAATCTTGGCAATCTCCAGCGCGTTCATGAAACGGAACGCGGCCTCCTTCCCGCCCTTGACCTCAAAGGTCACCAGCGTCCCGCCCGATCCCATCTGCGCCATGGCCAGCGCGTGCTGCGGATGGCTCTCCAGCCCCGGATAGATCACGCGCGACACGCGGTCATCCCCCTCCAGCGCCCGCGCCACCTGCAAGGCCGCCTCCGCCATCGCCCGGCAGCGCAGATCCAGCGTCGCCATCCCGTTCAGATGCATCCAAGCGGTGAACGGGCTCATCGACCCGCCCGTGTGCTTCATATAGGGTTCCAGCACCTTGCGGATCCACTCCGTCGACCCGCAGACCACGCCGCCCAGCGCGCGCCCCTGCCCGTCGATGTGCTTGGTGGTCGAATAGACCACCACATCCGCCCCCTGCTCCACCGCGCGCGAAAAGATCGGCGTGGCAAAGACATTGTCCACGATCACAACCGCACCCACTGCATGGGCAATCTCAGAAACCGCGCGGATATCCACCAGTTCCAGCGTCGGGTTCGACATAGATTCGAAGAACACCGCCTTCGTCCCCGGCACCACGGCGGCCCGCCACTGGTCCAGATCGGCCCCGTCCACGAAGGTCACCTTCACGCCATAGCGCGTCAGCACCTCTTCCAGAATGTACAGGCAAGATCCGAACAGCGCGCGGGAACTCACCACGTGATCCCCCGCCCGCAGCATCGCGGTCAGCGCCCCGTTCACCGCCGCCATCCCGCTGGCGGTGGCAAAGGCATCCTCCGTCCCCTCCAGCGCGGCGATCCGCTCCTCGAACATCCGGGTGGTGGGGTTGCCATAGCGGGCATAGATGAACTCATCCTCCCCCGCCTTCACGAAGCGCGCCTCGGCGCTCTCGGCGCTGTCATAGGCGAACCCTTGGGTCAGGAAGATCGCCTCCGCCATCTCGCCATACTGGCTGCGGCGGCTTCCCTCATGCACCAGCTTCGTGCGCGTCTTCCACTCGGTCATCGTCTGCGGCCCCCGGCCAAGAAAAAGCCCCGGCAAACCCAGAGGTGCCGGGGCGAAATCCCCTCACCTCTTTAGCGGCTTGTTTAACGTGGCCCGCAATCCGGTAACAAAGCGCCACATCCGCCCGATACGCCCCTCGACGCCAAAGGTCAACGCCCAGTAACGGCCCAGTAGCCAGCCCGTCGCCAGCCCATCCCCACGTTGCACCAGCGCACAGGAGTGTGGCGCATTTTGCGCCTTGTTCTGCCCCGCCCCAGCCGCAACATTCTCAAAAGCACAGAACAGGAGCCGCCATGACCGCCCCCATTGACCTGCATTACTGGCCCACCCCCAACGGCAAGAAGATCACCATCGCGCTCGAGGAAATGGGCCTGCCTTACACCGTCCACTACGTCAACATCGGCGCGGGCGACCAGTTCAAGCCGGAATTCCTCGCCATCGCGCCGAACAACCGGATGCCCGCCATCACCGATCCCGAAGGCCCCGACGGCGCCCCCATCTCGCTCTTCGAATCCGGCGCGATCCTGCAATACCTCGCGCGCAAGACGGGCAAGTTCGGCGGATCGAACGCCCGCGAACAGGCCGCGGTGGAACAATGGCTGATGTGGCAGATGGGCGGCGTCGGCCCCATGGCGGGACAGGCGCATCACTTCCTGACCTATGCCCCGTCGATGGACCCGCCGCATGACCTGCCCTACGCCAAGGACCGCTACCGCCGCGAGGTGGGCCGGCTTTACGGCGTGCTCGACAAGCAGTTGGCCAAGACGCGCTACGCCGCAGGCGATTTCCTCTCCATCGCCGATTTCGCGATCTGGCCTTGGGCGATGGGCTGGCAGGGCCAGCAGCAGACGCTGGACGACAAGCCCAATTTCAAGCGCTGGCTCGACGAACTCGCCGCCCGCCCCGCCTTCGAGAAGGGTTCCGCCGTGGGCGCAGAGATGCGCAACAACAACACGACCGACCGCAAGGCGCAGGAAATCCTGTTCAAGCGCTGAGCGACAGGTGCCCCAAAAAATACACGGAAGGGCGGCACGAAAGCGCCGCCCTTCTGCCACGCGGGGACGAATTCCCTTGCTATCCCCCGGCAAAGGGCGCATGGGTTGCAGGCTTTATTCGATCTTTCGACCTTCTGTCTTCCCTCGGGCTGTCAGACGCGACCTTGACACGACCCTGAGCCAAGCCACCGCACCCTGCGGGTGGCACACCAAGACAGGAGATCTCACGATGGCCAACGGCACCGTGAAATGGTTCAACGCAACCAAAGGCTTCGGCTTCATCGCCCCGGAAGGCGGCAAGAAGGACGTGTTCGTCCACATCACCGCGCTGGAGCGCGCAGGCCTGCGCGGCCTGAATGACGGCCAGGCCGTCACCTTCGATCTGGAAACCGATCGCCAGGGCCGCGAATCCGCAACGAACCTCGCCCTGGCCTGAGCCTCGGCACAGGATGCGGAAAGGGCGGCCCTCGGGCCGCCCTTTTTCATTGCCCCACTGAGCGCCGCGTCAAGCGACGCCCCGTAGGATGGGCTGCCACCGCGCCGCGACGCCGCGGCGCGGTGGTGGCCCATCCTACCCGAGCCTCACTCCTTCTTCTCGTCCTCGGTCCCGTAGCGCGCCAGCAGCCCGCCTTGCGTCATGAAGAAGACGAACAAAGCCGCCGTCAGCCCGAAGGTCTTGAAATTCACCCAAGCTTCGGTGGACATCAGCCGCCACACCGCCTCATTGGCCACCGCCAGCGCAAAGAAGAACGCGCACAGCCGCCGGGTCAGGATCATCCACCCCTCTGGCCGCAGCGCCAGCGCCTCTTCCATCACCAGCCGCAGATAGCTCTGCCCGCGCAACAGGCCAAAGCCCAGCACCGCCCCGAACAGCAGATAGATCATCGTGGGCTTCATCTTGAAGAACCGCTCGTCATTCAGCCAGACCGACATGCCCCCGAACAGCACCACCAGCACCACCGTGGCCACCTGCATCTTCGACAGCTTGCCCGACAGCCACCACATCAGCCCCGTCGTCACCAGCATCAGCGGGATGAACAGCGCCGTCACCACGATGAAGCCGTCATACTCCGTGCCACCGATGCTGAAGACGCGGTCCTTCAGCATCACATAGCCCGCGAAGAACAGCGCCACCGGCCCCAGTTCCAGCGCCAGCTTCAGCCCAGGGTTCACCTTCTTTTCCGGCGTCCTGTCGGTCATGGCCTCTTTCCGTCCTTTTCCTGTCCTACCCGATCTGCACCAGGATCGCCCCCAGCGCAATCAGCCCCATCAGCGCAGCCCGCAGCGCGCCCACCTTTTCGCCCAACACCGCCCAGCCGATCAGCGCGGCAAAGACGGTGGAAGTCTCGCGCAGCGCGGCCACTTCGCCCACCCGGCCCAGCCGCGTGGCCAGCATCACGCCGCCAAAGCTGACAAAGGCCACCAAGGCCCCCACCACCCCCCGCAGGATCAGGGGCCGCAGGGGCGGCAGCACGGCCCGCCCCCGCATCAGCCGCGCGGCCATGAGCATGGGGAAATCCACCGCCGTGATCAGGAAGAACCACGCAAGAAACGTGAACGGATCCGGCGTCAGCCGGATGCCCCAGGCATCATATGTGGTATAGACCGCCACCAGCAGCCCCCCCGCCAGCGCCCAGCCAAGCCCCGCCCGCAGCGCCGCACGTCCAATGCGCACGCCGCGCAGGTTCACCCCCGCCAGCAGCAGGATCGCACCTGACAGCAGCGCCACGCCCCCCCATTGCACCGCGCCATACCCCTCGCCCAGAAACAGCGCCGCAAAGGCCAGCGTCGCGAGGGGGCCCGTCCCCCGCACCACCGGATAGACCACGGTATAGGCCGCCCGCTCATAGGCCAGCGCCATGGTCAGCTTGTAGGCGAAATGGATGCCCAGCGCCCCCAGCAGTACCAGCCATTCAAACCCCTGCGGCCAAGGCACGGCAAACAGCGCCACGGGAAGGCTGAACAGAATGATCCAGATGTCGATCGACGCCCGCGACAGCCACGGGTCATGCTGCCCCTTCTGCAAGGCCCCGAACACCGCATGCGCCATGGCCGAGGTCAGCGCCAAGCCCATCGCCAGCGACATCCCGGCAGGCGTTCCGGCGATGGACAAAAGCCAGTCCGTCACGGCTCCTAGGCGTCCAAGCCCACCAGCGCGCGCGCGAAATCCTCGGGGTCAAAGGGCGCCAGATCGTCGATCTGCTCGCCCACGCCGATGGCATGGATGGGCAGCCCGAACCGATCCGCCAGCGCCACCAGCACACCGCCCTTGGCCGTGCCGTCGAGCTTGGTCATCACCAGCCCGGTCACATCCGCGATCTTGCGGAAGATCTCGACCTGGGACAGCGCATTCTGCCCCGTCGTCGCATCCAGCACCAAGAGCGTGTTATGCGGCGCGGTCGCATCCACCTTGCGGATCACCCGCACGATCTTGGCCAGTTCCTCCATCAGGTCGGCCCGGTTCTGCAACCGCCCCGCCGTGTCGATCAGCAGCAGGTCCGCCCCCTGCGCCTGCGCCTGTGTCAGCGCGTCAAAGGCAAGACTCGCGGGATCAGATCCTTCCGGCGCCGTCAGCACCGGCACGCCCGCCCGGGTGCCCCAGATCTGCAACTGCTCCACCGCCGCCGCACGGAACGTGTCACCCGCGGCAATCACCACCGATTTCCCCGCCGCCTTGAACTGGCTGGCCAGCTTGCCGATCGTCGTGGTCTTGCCCGATCCGTTCACCCCCACCACCAGCACCACCTGCGGGCGCTTGGGGTAGATCGGCAGGGGCCGCGCCACGGGCTCCATTATCCGCGCCACCTCGCCCGCCAGCGCGGCCTTCAACTCGGCGGTCGAAATGCGCCGACCGAACCGCCCCTCCGCGATGTTGGCGGTCACCCGGACGGCGGTCTCCACACCCATGTCGGCCTGAATGAGAACCTCTTCAAGGCTCTCCAGCATCGCATCATCGACCAGCCGCCGCGGCTCTTCCGCCGCCGTGCCACCCCCGAAGATCCGCCCCAGAAGGCCGGGCTTCGGCGCCTCTGCTGCGGTCGGCGCCGCGGGGGAAGGCGCAGAGGGCGGCGCAGGGACGGAAGGAAGGGCGGAAGCAGGGGCAGGCCCGGAGGAAGACGCCGAGGAAGACGCATCTGCGCCCCCGCTCTCCGCGTCCCCGACCAGCGCCTCCAGACCCTCGCCGATCTTGTCCGAAGACCGGAACATCCGGTCGCGCAGTTTCTTGAAGAAGGACATGCCGCCCCTTTCCGCCGATGGCCTTGCCCGTCACCTAATCCCTTACGCGCAGGAACGGAAGCGCGCGCCGCAGCCTGCCCTCCAAATTCCTGCTAAGCAAATGCCTGCCCTCCGGCGTCCTGCCAACCATAGCCCGCCGCCGTCAGGGGACCGACGCCGCCAGATCGTCATAGCCCGGGTCCTCGCCCCATGCGAATTCCGCCAGCAGGTCCACGATCCTCCAATCCACCTCTATCGGGGCATCGTGCAAGCGGGACAGGTGGCAGTAGCGATCCTCATTCACGAATTCCAGCTGGAAGGAACCGGTATCGACAACGTCACCCTTCTCTGCCGTCGCGCCACAAATGCCGATCTCTGCCACAACCGACCGCAGCCTTGCCGTCTCTGCTTCCGTCAAGGTCCGCTCCCCACCCCGACGCCGCTGCATCTTGCCCCACATGTTCATCTGCCGCGCCTCGAACCGGAAAACAGGGGCACGCCCATCCGCATGGCTGACGATCACATATGTCTCGTCGGTGGGCACATCGACAAACCCGGAATTGACTTGCACCCGCAACAGCCGCCCCCCGGGGTCCAGCCCCCCGGGCAAGTGGAACGCTCTCAGGGGTGATGACCTGTCCATGGCAAAGACCGGCTTGCCCCTCTCCAACGTCTCCGCAGCCCAGCCGACACCCGCCGACACAAGCCACAGCAGAAAAATTCGCCACATGCCCCACCCCCTCTCCGCCGCGCTCTCCGCGTCCCCGACCAGCGCCTCCAGACCCTAGCCGATCTTGTCCGAAGACCGGAACATCCGGTCGCGCAGTGTCTTGAAAAAGGACATGTTCTTGAAAAGGGACATACCGCCCCTTTCCGCCAGTGGCCGTCTTTGTCACCCAATCCCTTATGGGCGTGAACGGAAGCGGGGCCGCAGCCTGCCTGCAAAATTCCTGCCCCGCACAGCCTCCCCCACAGCCCCACTGCCGAAAGCCCCGCCCCTTCCGGGCAGGGACAGCATGGCCCGCCCCCCGCACCACAGGCAAATTCCGCGGGGCAGTCCGGGATCCGCAAAAACCTCCCCTGTCCCCGCATCCCACAGGGGGGCAGAGGTCGCGAAACCAACCCAGCGTCGCGCCCGACGCGGGGATCAAACCGGGGGCGATCACGCCGGCCACCCCGGCCACCGGCCTGCAAACACCGATCCCGGATGGCGCCGATCCCCGCCCTTCCGTCCCACCTCCGATCAGGCTCCCCGCATTGGCCTCTCACCTGCGCATCGCGCCGCGAAGCGAGATTGGGACACACACCCATCCGCCGGACTTGCGATCACGGGGGCCAAATCCATGTGCACGTCCCCATGCCCGGCACAGCGTTACGCTCGCAAAACCCAGCCCCCTGTTCCAACCCGCAAGGCAAATGCCAGACCCTCGAACGCAAGGCTCTCAGGCGCCCGCCTCCGATCCCGGCCAAAGACCGGCACGCCCCCGTCCTGCCTCTTTGCCGCCCCGCCCAAGCGCAGGGACCAGACCCGCGAGAGAATCCGTCGCCACATGCCACGCCCTGCGCCCTGCACCGCCCCATGGATCACAACACCCCGCCCATGACACCCAACCCCTGCCCCGGCCATCACCCCGACACGGCCACCATTTGGGCGGCGCCCCGCCCGCCCCTGCAACGGCACCCGTCTTCCCAGATGCGCCCGCCCCCATCTTGCAAACGCCTCACCCGTGCCTGCCTGTCCCACACCCTTCCACCCGAACGCGCCCGCCTTCGCGACCGCCCTTTCACCTTGGCCCAAATACCCATGCGCCGCCCGACACCCCGCCCCCCCGCCGCGCCCCTGCGACAAAGGCACCCCGGTGACGCCTCCCCTCCCCGGTGCTATCTTCCCCGTGTCATGAGTAGCCCTGCCCGTTCCCCCCTTCCCATGGCCGCCTTCGCGGCGGCCACCCTTGCCCCCGTCGCGCTCATCGCGCTCGGACTCGCGATGGGCGGCCTGTGGCTCTGGGCGGGCCTTGCCTACATGGCGCTCCTCTCCGCGCTCCTCGACCAGCTTCTGCCGCTGGTCGAAAGCGACGCATCCGAAGGGGCCGAGTTTCCCGCCGCCGACAGCCTCCTTGTCCTTCTGGCCTTCCTCGCCCTCGCCCTGCCGCCGCTCGCCATACTCGGCGCCACCGGCACCACCCTCAGCCCCGCCGAAAAGATTGCCCTCATCGCCGCCACCGGCCTCTGGCTCGGCCAGATCGCCCACCCTGCGGCGCATGAGCTGATCCACCGCCCCGCCCGCCGCCATGTCAGGCTAGGCATCTGGGTCTATGCTTGGATGCTGATCGGTCACCACGCCTCCAGCCATCGCCTTGTCCACCACCGCCATGTCGCCACGCCGCTGGACCCGGCCACCGCGCGCCGTGGCACAGGCTTCTGGCGCTATCTCCCCCGCGCCTCGATCGGGGCCTTCCGGGCGGGGCTTGCCGCCGAAACCGACCTGCGCCGCCGCAAGGCGCAGCCCGGCCCGCACCCTTATGCGCTCTATGCAGGCATCGCCGCCGCCGCCCTCGCCCTCGCGGCCCTGATCGGCGGCTGGAGCGGGGTCCTTCTGTGGCTCATCCTCGCCGCCCATGCCCAGATCCAGATCCATCTGTCCGATTATGTGCAGCATTACGGCCTGACCCGCGCCACCGGGCCGGATGGCAGACCCGAACCCGTGAACGCCCGGCACTCGTGGAACACCGCGCACTGGTTTTCCTCCGCCCTCCTCCTCAACGCCCCGCGCCATTCCGACCATCACGCCCATCCCGCCCGGCCCTACCCCGCCCTGCGCCTGCCCGACGATGCCCCGCGCCTGCCCTGGCCCCTGCCGGTCGCCTGCACGCTCGCGCTCATCCCGCCGCTCTGGCGCCGCCTGATGAAACCCCACCTCGCCCGGCTCACCACCCCGCCCCCCACCGCGACGTGACTCGCCAAACCGCCCGCGCTCTGGCATGGTCCCCCCGCCTGATCGGAGCCACCATGCGCCTTGCCACCCTCTCCCTCTGCCTTGCCCTCGTGACCCCCGCCCTTGCGCAAGAGGCCACGCCCATCGCCGACGCCCCGATGACGGCCACCGAATTCGAGGCCTACGCCACCGGCAAGACCCTCTCCTTCGCGCAGGACGGTGTGGTCTGGGGGTCCGAACAATACCTGCCCGGGCGCCGCGTCATCTGGGCCTTCACCGAAGACGAATGTCAGTACGGCCACTGGTTCGAAGATCAGGGCAACATCTGCTTTCTCTACGACAACGACCCCGAGGCACAGTGCTGGCGCTTCTTCCGCGAAGCGGGCGGCCTGCGCGCCATCTTCATGGGCGCCGATGGCGGAACCGCCCTGTCCGAGGTGGCGCAAAGCACCACGCCGCTCAACTGCCCCGGCCCCGACATCGGCGCCTGACGGATCCGACCGCGATCCCCCGCGCCTGACCCGGCGCCTTCCCCAACCCGTCGCGCCACGGGTGCGAAGCCCGGATGTCCCGGGTCATTCCCGGGACAGGATCGCATCGCTCAGAACAGGCTGCCCTGTTCTGGCCCCTCGCCCGACTTCCGCGCCCGCGCCCGCCCGCCCAGCAGCAGCCGGCCGTCCGCGAATTCGATCTCCAGCGCGCCCGCGCGCTCGGCCCCGGCCTTGGTCGTGACCACCGCCCCGTCGCCCCGCACCACGGCATAGCCGCGCCGCAGCGTCTCGGCATAGCCAAGCGTGGCCCGCGTACGGTCCAGCGCCTCCAGCCGCTGCGCCAGCCGTTCCAGACGCGCCGCAGGCGCCGCGTCCAGCCGCAGCCCCAGCGCCTCCAGCCGCGCCCGTCCGTCGCGCGATGACCGTTCCGCCCCGGCGATCATCCGGGCCAGCGCGGGCGACAACCGCTCGCCCAGAACCTCCACCCGGGCCGCGACGCGTTCGCGCCGCCGCTCCAGTGCGATCTCCATCCCCCGCGCGCGCTCGGCCAGATCGCGCCGCCGATGCGCCACCAATCCCAGCAGCAACTCCGGCCGCACCAGCCCGGCCCGCGCCTCGAACACCTGCCGCTTGCGCGCGGCCGCCATCCCCAGCGCGGCCCCCAGCCGCCCCCCCCACAGATCCAGCCGCTGCGCCGCCCCTTGCGTCAAGGCCTCCGCCCGCGGCAGCGCGCGTGCCAGATCGCGCAGCCGCTGCCCGCGCAAACCCACACCCGCCACCGCCGCCCGCACTGCCCGCGCGCCCAACCCATCGACCGCCGCCAGCAGTTCCAGCCGCACCGGCACCGCCATCTCCGCGGCCGCAGTGGGCGTGGGCGCGCGCCGGTCGGCGGCAAAGTCGATCAGCGTCGTATCCGTCTCATGCCCCACGGCAGAGATCAGCGGGATGCGCGACGCCGCCGCCGCGCGCACCACGATCTCCTCGTTGAACCCCCACAGGTCTTCCAGCGACCCGCCGCCGCGCGCCACGATGATCAGGTCCGGGCGCGGCACCGGCCCGCCCGGTTCGATCGCGTTGAACCCCCGGATCGCGGCGGCCACCTGCGGCGCGCAATCCTGCCCCTGCACGGCGACGGGCCAGATCAGCACATGGCGCGGAAAGCGATCGCGCAGGCGGTGCAGGATATCGCGGATCACCGCACCGCTGGGTGATGTGACCACCCCGATCACCCCCGGCAGGAACGGGATCGCCTTCTTGCGCGCGGCATCGAACAGCCCCTCCGCCGCCAGCGCCGCCCGCCGCTTCTCCAGCATCGCCATCAGCGCGCCCGCCCCGGCAGGTGCCACATCCTCGACGATCAGCTGATACTTGGACTGCCCCGGAAAGGTCGTCATCCGCCCTGTGGCGACCACTTCCATCCCTTCTTCCGGGCGCACCTGCATCCGCGCCAACTGCCCCTTCCAGGAGATCGCGGCAATCACGCTGCGGTCATCCTTCAGATCGAAATACAGATGCCCCGAGGCCGGCCGCGACACCCGCCCCACCTCGCCCCGCACGCGCACCAGACCGAATTCCCCCTCGATCACCCGCTTCACCGCGCCGGACAACTCCGACACGGTGTATTCCGGCTGATTGCCCTGCGGGGCCGGGGCGTCCTCAAAGAGGTCCATGCGCATCTCCCTTGCTTGCACGGCAGATTAAGCCGCGCCCCCGACAACGAAAACCCGAAAGCGATTTCTGTCGCAGAAATCGCAGCGGAATTTGGCGTAAATTCCGCCCCCCCACCGCGCGCCCTTCACGCCCGATTTCTGCGTGCAGAAATCGCCGCGAAATCTGCGTCAGATTTCGCCCCCCGCCCACCACCTCGCTTGCGCCCAACGCCCCCCGCCCCTATAGCCCAGCCATCAGCAGGGGTCGCAGCACATGAACATCCTCATCCTCGGCTCCGGTGGCCGCGAACATGCCCTCGCCTGGGCGGTCAAGCAGAACCCCAAGACCGACCGCCTGATCGTGGCCCCCGGCAATGCGGGCATCGCCCAGCTTGCCGAATGTGCCGATATCGACATCCTGTCAGGCCAGGCCGTCGTCACCTTCTGCGAAGAAAACGCCATCGACTTCGTCATCGTCGGCCCCGAGGCCCCCCTCGCCGCAGGCGTGGCCGATGCCACCCGCGCCGCCGGCCTCCTCACCTTCGGCCCCTCGGCGGCAGCAGCAAAGCTCGAAGCGTCCAAGGCCTTCACCAAGGAAATCTGCGACGCCTGCGCCGCCCCGACGGCGGCCTATGCCCGCTTCACCGAGGCCGCCCCCGCCCGCGCCTATGTCACCGCCCAAGGCGCCCCCATCGTCATCAAGGCTGACGGCCTCGCCGCAGGCAAGGGCGTTATCGTCGCCATGACGCTGGACGAGGCCCTCGCCGCCATCGACGACATGTTCGGCGGCGAGTTCGGCGCGGCAGGCGCCGAAGTGGTGATCGAAGAATTCATGCAGGGCGAAGAGGCCTCCTTCTTCATCCTCACCGATGGCACCCACGCCCTGCCCATCGGCACTGCACAGGATCACAAGCGGGTGGGCGATGGCGACACCGGCCCGAATACGGGCGGCATGGGCGCCTATTCCCCCGCCCCCGTCCTGACCGATGCCATCGCCCAGCGCGCAATGGACGAAATCGTCCTGCCCACCATCCGCGAAATGGCCCGGCGCGGCACGCCCTATCAGGGCGTCCTCTATGCCGGGCTGATGATCGAACAGGGCCGCGCCCGGCTGGTGGAATACAACGCCCGCTTCGGCGATCCCGAATGTCAGGTGCTCATGATGCGCCTCGGGGCGCAGGCGCTCGACCTGCTTCTCGCCTGCGCCGAAGGCCGCCTCGATCAGGCGCGCGTGAACTGGGCCGATGATCACGCCCTCACCGTCGTCATGGCCACCAAGGGCTATCCCGGCCGCTACAGCAAAGGCTCCGCCATCCGCGGCCTCGACGCCCTGCCCGAAACCTCGTCCCAGATGGTCTTCCACGCCGGCACCACCGCCCGCGACGGTCAGATCACCGCCACCGGGGGCCGCGTCCTGAACGTCACCGCCCGCGGCGCGACCCTGGCCGAGGCTCAGGCGCGCGCCTATGCCATTGTCGATGCCATCGACTGGCCCGAAGGCTTCTGCCGCCGCGATATCGGCTGGCGCGCGCTCTAGAACAGCCGCAACTGATCCCCCGGCAACACCGGGGGCCGGAACAGATCACAACGCAGCGGAGGCAAAGCCTGCGCCAACCCCAGCCGGGCCACCACCCTGTCGAACCGCTGCGCGATCAGGCGCGCAAACAGCCCCTCGCCCCGCATCCGCTTGCCCCATTCGGCATCGTAATCCTTGCCACCCCGCGCTTCGCGCACCCGCGCCATCACCTTGGCGGCCCGCCCCGGCTCTGCCGCCGCCAGCCATTCGCGCCACAACCCCGCCACCTCCAGCGGCAACCGCAGCATGATCCATGACGCCCCGACCGCCCCCGCATCCCGCGCCGCCGCCAGAATCGCCTCCATCTCGTGATCCGTCAGCCCCGGAATCACCGGCGACACCATCACCCGCACCGGCACCCCCGCCGCCGCCAGCCGCCGGATCACCTCCAGCCGCCGCGCGGGCAGCGCGGCGCGCGGCTCCATCCGCCGCGCGAGACCCGCATCCAGCGTGGTGACCGACACCCCCACCCTGAGCAGCCCCTTCGCCGCCATCGGCGCCAGCAGGTCCAGATCCCGCTCGATCAGCGTCCCCTTTGTGGTGATCGCCAGCGGATGATCGCAGCCCGCCAAGACCTCCACCACCTCGCGCATCACGCGCCACTCGGCCTCGCAGGGCTGGTAGGGATCGGTATTCGTCCCGATCGCCACGGTCGCGCAGCGATACCCCTTCGCCCGCAACTCCCGCGCCAGCACCGCCCCGATGCCGGGCCGCGCGATCAGCTTCGTCTCGAAATCCAGCCCCGGCGACAGGTTCAGATAGGCATGGCTCGGCCGCGCAAAACAATAGACGCAGCCATGCTCGCACCCCCGATAGGGGTTCACCGACCGGTCAAAGGGCAGATCGGGCGAACGGTTCCAACTCAAGGCCGACCGCGCCCGCTCCACCCGCACCTCCGTGCGGACCAGCCGCGCCTCCCCCGGCCCCCACCCATCGTCAAAGCCCGCCACCCCATGCGCCTCGAACCGCCCTGCCGCATTCGACAGCACCCCCCGCGCCCGCACCCGACGCCCCGGCAACACCCCATCGGCCTTTTCCATGCCGCCAAACTAGAACATAACATGAACAAATGTCACGCCCCTTTCACCCGCGACCCCTTGCTGTCGGCTTTCATTCGGGGCATGTCGCTAACCGATAAGTCTGCATGCCGCTTTCGGATCATGCAGAATGCGAACCTCTACCCCAAAGGGACCGCCACCATGGCCGACGAAGACGAGATCATCCTGTCCGAGCTTTCCGATGACGAGCTTGTCCTGCAGATGCATGACGACCTCTACGACGGTCTGAAGGAAGAGATCGAGGAAGGCGTCAACATCCTCATCGAACGCGGCTGGACCCCCTATGACGTGCTCACCAAGGCGCTCGTCGCCGGGATGACCATCGTCGGCGCCGACTTCCGCGACGGGATCCTTTTCGTGCCCGAAGTGCTGCTCGCCGCCAACGCGATGAAGGCCGGCATGGCCATCCTCAAGCCGCTCCTCGTGGAAACCGGCGCCCCGCGCATGGGCAAGATGGTCATCGGCACCGTGAAGGGCGACATCCACGACATAGGCAAGAACCTCGTCGCCATGATGATGGAAGGCGCAGGCTTCGAAGTGCTCGACCTTGGCATCAACAACTCGGTCGAAAAATACATCGAGGCGCTGGAAGCCGAAAAACCCGACATCCTCGGCATGTCCGCGCTGCTGACCACCACCATGCCCTACATGAAAGTCGTCATCGACACGATGAAGGAAAAGGGCCTGCGCGACGATTACATCGTCCTCGTCGGCGGCGCCCCGCTGAACGAAGAATTCGGCCGCGCCATCGGCGCCGATGCCTATTGCCGCGATGCCGCCGTGGCGGTGGAAACCGCCAAGCAGTTCGTCGCCCGCAAGCACAACCAGATCAGCGCCTGACGCTGCCTTCTCCCTCCCCCGGTCACGGGGGAGGGTCGGGGAGGGGGTGACAGGGCTTCTGCCCCCGCATCACCCTTCCGCGACCAACCCTTGGCTTTCCCGCCGCATCGCGCCATCTTGATCGGGAAAGGACGCTGCCCATGATGCCGCTCACCCATTTCCTTGCCCTCATCGCCTTCGTCATCGCCGCCGCGGGTCTGACGATCGGCGTGGCCGTCTGGGCCGATCTGCCCCTCGTCGCGCTGGGTCTTGCCGCCCTCGCCGGCAGCCTGATCCTCGGCGCGCGGCAATGGCGCTAGGCCCCGCCACACTCGACGACGAAACCCTCACCGAACAGGGCCTCGCCCTCACGGCGCAAGACATGGCATCGGGACGCGTGCTGCTCATCGCCTGTGGCGCGCTGGCCCATGAAATCGTGGCGCTGAAGCGGATGAACGGCTGGGATCACCTCGATCTGCAATGCCTGCCCGCCAATCTCCACCTCTGGCCTGACCGCATCCCCGCCGCCGTAGCGGCCGCCGTCACCCAGCACCGCGCGAATTACGACCGTCTCTTCATCGTCTACGCCGATTGCGGCACAGGCGGGCTTTTGCAGGAAAAGTGCAATGAACTGGGCGTCGAGATGATCGAAGGCCCCCATTGTTATTCGTTTTTTGAAGGCAACGCCGCTTTCGCCGCGCTCGCCGAAACCGAATTCACCGCCTTCTACCTGACCGATTTCCTCGTCCGCCAGTTCGATGCCTTCGTCTGGCGGCCCATGGGGCTCGACCGCCATCCCGAACTGCGCGACATGTATTTCGGCCATTACACCAAGCTCGTCTATCAGGCCCAGACCGACGATCCCGCGCTGGATGCCAAGGCGCAGGATTGCGCCGCCCGCCTCGGCCTCGCCTATGAGCGGAGAGTGACCGGTTATGGCGATCTCGCCCCCGCCCTCGCCCGCGTCGCTGGCGCCTGACGCGCGCCTCCCCTATCCTGCCGTCCAAAGCAGGACGCCCCCGATGACCCCCGAAGATTTCCCCCGCGCCTTCGCCTCCGCCTTCGCTGCGCAGGATGCCCCCGCCCTCGCCGCGCTCCTGCATGACGAGGCCGATCTCATCACCCCGACCGGCCAATATGCCGAAGGCCGCACCGCCATCGAGTCCGCGCTCGCGGCCGAATTCGCAGGTGTGTTCCGCGCCGCGCGTCTGGTGAAGGGAAAGCTGCGCCTCCGGCCGCTCGGCCCCGGCGCCGCGCTGGTCACCCAGCGCTATGTGGTGACCGGCGCGCAAAACGAAAGCGGGGCAGAATTGCCCCGCTGTGCCCTTGTGCTGACTGCAACCCTCGCCGCCACGCCCCAAGGCTGGCAGGCGCTGGCCGCCCAGCTGTCGCTTCTGGCCGATTAGCCGTCAAAGCGCCGGAACAGGCCGCGATCAATCTGCCGCTGGCGGAACTCAAGGTCCACGCGGTTGGACGCGCCGTTCAGATATTCCCGCTCCAGCTCAGCCGCCGTGGGGATGTGGAAGGCGCGGATGAACTCTTTCACACGTTCAAACATTTTCGTTTCCTTTCTGCCGATGCCCGGAAGATAGGATGCCGCAGCGCAGCATAGTAGTGCCGCAACTGCGAAAGCAGCCATGCGCTCAGATCATGCCTTGTCGCCTAAAATCATGGCACAGCCTGCCGTCGCCTGCTCAGGCCGACAGCAGCGCCCGCGCCGCCTGCCGCGCCGCATCCGTGACCGTATCCCCGGCCAGCATGCGCGCCACCTCTTCCACCCGGTCCGCCGCCGAAAGCGCCGTCACCGTCGACAGGGTCACATCCCCCGCTACCCGCTTCTCCACCCGCCAATGCGACGCCCCCAGCGCCGCCACCTGCGGCGAATGGGTCACGACCAGCACCTGACAGCCCTCCGCCAGCGCCTTCAACCGCCGCCCCACCGCATCCGCCGTGGCCCCGCCCACGCCCCGGTCGATCTCGTCAAAGATCATGGTCAGCCCCGGCGCATCGCCCGTCAGGCACACCTTCAGCGCCAGCAGGAACCGGCTCAATTCCCCGCCCGAAGCGATCCGGTTCAGCGGCCCCGACGGCGCGCCCGGGTTGGTCGCCACGGTAAAGGTCACCGCATCCACCCCCTCGGGTCCCGGCTCGCCCGGCCCGACCTCGGTCGCAAACACCGCGCGCTCCATCTTCAACGGCGCCAGTTCCGCCGCCATCGCCGCATCCAGCCGCCCCGCCGCCGCGCGCCGCGCCGCCGTCAGCCGCGCCGCTTCCGCCGCGAAGGCCGCCTCCGCCTGGACCACCGCCTTGGCCTTGGCCGCGATCCCCGCGGCACCGCTGTCCAGCGCCGCCAGCCGCACCCGCAAGTCCCCGGCGAACCCGCCCAGATCATCGGGCAAAACCCCATGCTTGCGCGCCAGCGCCCGGATCGCGAAAAGCCGCTCCTCGATGGCCTCCAACTCCGACGGGTTGAAATCCAGCGCCGCGAGGCACTCCTCCACCCCCTGCTGCGCCTCGCCCAACTCGATCAGCGCCCGGTCCAGCGCCGCCAGCGCCCCCTCCAGCCGCCCCTCCGCGCGCTCTGCCGCCCCGTCCAGCCAGCGGGCAGCGTCCCGCATCAACCCTTCCGCCCCCTGATCCGACAGCGCCTGATGCGCCCGCGCGATATCGGCGCGGATCTTCTCCGCGCCCTGCATCATGCGGCGGCGGGCATCCAGGCTCGCCTCCTCGCCCGGGGCGGGGTTCAGCTTGTCCAACTCGGCCACCGCATGGCGCAGGAAATCCTCTTCCTTCCGCGCCGCCGCCAGCGCGGCCTCTGCCTCTGCCAGATCGGCCCGTGCCGCCGCCTGCGCCCGCCACGCCGCACGCGCCGCCGTCCCATCAACCCCCGCAAAGGCATCCAGCAGCGCCCGATGCCCGCGCGGGTTCAACAGCCCACGGTCATCATGCTGTCCGTGCAATTCCACCAGCGTCTCCGACAGGTCCCGCAGCACCTCGCCCGACACGCGCCGATCATTGACCCAGGCCGTCTTGCGCCCGTCCACCGTGTTGACGCGCCGCAGGATGACCTCGCCCTCCTCCACCTCGATCCCGGCCTCTGCCAGAACCGCGCGGCCCGGATGGCCCACCGGCAGATCGAACACCGCCGTCACGCTGCCCTGCGCCGCGCCCTGCCGCACCAGTTCCGCCCGGCCCCGCCAGCCCAGCACGAATCCCAGCGCATCCAGCAGGATCGACTTGCCCGCCCCGGTCTCGCCGGTCAGCACGTTCAGACCCGGCCGGAACTCAAGGTCCAGCCGGTCGATGATCAGAACATCCCGGATTTCCAGCGTCCGCAGCACCGGCCTGCCGTAGGATGGGCCCGCGGCCCATCCCCCCCAAAGGTTACAACCACTCGCCCCGGACCATCTGGCGATAGACCGACCGCAGCCAGCTGTCGCCCACCGCCTCGGGGTTCAGGCCCCGGCCCTTCAGCAGACGGAAGCTGTCATCATAGAAGGGCGACGATTGATAGTTGTAGCCAAGGATCGCCCCGGCCGTCTGCGCCTCTTGGGTGAAGCCCAGCGCCAGATAGGCCTCCACCAGACGGTGCAGCGCCTCGGCCGTATGCGTCGTGGTCTGGAAATCCTGCACCACGGTGCGGAATCGGTTGATCGCCGCCGTGTAATTGCCGCGCTTCAGGTAATAGCGCCCGATCTCCATCTCCTTGCCGGCCAGATGGTCAAAGGCCAGCTCGAATTTCAGCATCGCCGACCGCGCATAGTCGCTGTCGGGATATTGCTCGATCACGTCGCGCATCCCCGTCAACGCCTGGAAGGTCACGCCCTGATCCCGGCCCACATCGTCGATCTGGTCGTAATAGCTCAGCGCCATCAGATAGAGCGCATAGGGCGCATCCTCGTCGCCCGGGTAGAAATCAAGGAAACGCTGCGCCGCCGCCCGCGCCTCTTCGTATTTCTTGGCCTTGTGCAGGGCAAAGGCCTGCATGATCAGCGCGCGCTTGGCGAATTCCGAATAGGGATAAAGCCGCTCCACTTCCTGGAAATAGCGGATCGCCTCATCCGGCCGCCGCTCCGACGCCAGCCGCAATTCGCCCTGCTTGTAGATTTCCTCGGCCGTAAAGCTATCGAGAGGGGGCTCCCGCGTCCCGCCGCATGCCACCAGTGCCGAGGCAAGCAACGCCACGCCCAGGAACCGCGCGCCCGACTTAACGACTGCCATCTTCCGCCTACCCCACGTCATTCCTAGCACGCGGCAAGACATGCCCGCCGCGCCCGTGTTCTTGCAGTCGTCCTAGCACAGAAAAATCCGGGGCGCAAAACGGCTTTCGCGCCTCACGCAACCGTCAGGCGCGGTTCGGCAAATCCGCCGCATGGACACCCACACCCGGCAGCTTGCACCCGGTCTGTTCGCCCACTTCCACCATCGTCCAGGCATCGGGGGCGGCAAACAGCGCACGCAACAGCTTGTTCGTCAGCGAATGGCCCGCGCGGATGCCTGTATAACGCCCAAGGATCGGCGCCCCGGCCAGGAACAGATCCCCCATCGCGTCCAGCATCTTGTGACGCACGGGTTCATCCTCATGCCGCAGCCCGCCCGGGCTCAGCACCCGGTCACCATCGAACACGACCGCATTCTCCAGCGTGCCACCCAGCGCAAGGCCATTCGCCCGCATCGCATCCACATCGGCCTGACGGCAGAAGGTCCGGCTGTCCGACAATTCCCGCACAAAGGCACCATTGGCCAGACTCAGGCGCTTTTCCTGCCGCCCGATCGCCGCTTCGTCGAATTCGATGGCAAAGGCCATTTCCAGATTGTCCGCAGGCTCCAGCCGCGCCACCGCCGCACCGTCGCGCACCTCGATCGGGCGCAGCACGCGGATCGCGCGCACCACCGCATCCTGCCCCGTGATCCCCGCCTGCAGGAACCCCTCGACAAAGGGCATGGACGATCCGTCAAGGATCGGCACTTCCGGCCCGTCAATCTCGATCAGCGCGTTATGCACCGCACAGCCCGACAGCGCCGCCATCACATGTTCGATGGTCGAGACAGAGACGCCATCCGCATTGGCCACCAGCGTGCACAGCTTGGACGGGATCACCTGATCCCACAGCGCCGCCACGCGCGCCTCGCCCTGCGTCACATCCGTGCGCAGGAACACGATCCCATGACCCGCCGGCGCAGGCCGCACCGTCATGCGCACGGGCTTGCCGCCATGCAGGCCAAGGCCGGTAAAGGTCACTGCGGTTTTCAACGTCCGTTGCAAGATCGGTTCGTCCCGTATCATTTCTTCTTGGCCTGCCGGGCCCCACCCGTCCGCCGCGCGACCCGCCATGCTCACGGCCCGTCAACGCATGGTTTACCTAAGTTGCTGCACCTGCAAACTCAACTCACTCTTTGTGACGGAGTATGACAGAGGCCAGACCCACCCAATCCCCTGATTTTCAACGAAAAAACCCGGCCTCTCGGGGCCGGGTTTCCGCGATTGTTACAGGCTGCGTGAAGCGGCCTCAGTTCGCCTGACGGCGCAGGAAGGCCGGAATCTCGATCCGCTCCTGATCCGCGCTCATCTCCGGCTCGTCGTCATAGCCCTGCACCTGCGGCTGCTGGCGCACGGCATTGCCCTGCGTCTCGCCATGGCCACCGGCCATCCGGTTGATCAGCGACCCAATGCCAAAGCGCGGGCGCGGGGCCTCGGGCTGCTTGGCGGCCGGGGCCTGCACACGCGGCGCGGGCGCGGCGGGGCGGGCCTGCCCCTGCATCGCGGGGGCCTTGCTGACAGCAGCCTGCAGGCGGGCCAGCGCTTCGGGCGTGGGGGTTCCGGGCGCGCGCGGGCGCGGCGCGACAAAGCTGCCCGCATCCTGATCGAGCGGCGCCGTCGTCCGCGCGGCCACCGGCGCCGTGGCCGGGGTCGGTGCGGGCTGCGGGCGATAGGCGGGCGGGGGCAGATCGTCGGACATGTCCAGATCCGCCGCCGCCTCGAAGGACGGCGCAGGATCAAACAGCGACGGCTCCGGCGCGGCCTGCATCACCGGCTCAGGCTGCGGCATCGGGGCGGGGATCGGGGCGGGCTGCGGTGCGGGCGCCATCTGCTGCATGGTCAGCGGCACCTCGCGGCGCTGTTCCACCTGCGGCAGCGGCGCGGCCATGCTACGGCGCGCCACCGGCGCCTCCTGCTTGGCGGCCCGGCTGACATCAATGCCCGTCGCCACGACCGACACGCGGATCGCGCCTCCCATCGTGTCATCCAGCGTGGACCCCACGATGATGTTCGCCTCGGGATCCACCTTCTCGCGGATGATGTTCGCGGCCTCGTCCAGTTCGAACAGCGTCAGGTCGTAGCCGCCGGTGATGTTGATCAGCACGCCTTTGGCGCCGTTCAGCGAAATCTCGTCCAGAAGCGGGTTGGCAATCGCCTTCTCGGCCGCCTGCACCGCGCGATCCTCGCCCGTCGCCTCGCCCGTGCCCATCATGGCCTTGCCCATCTCGTCCATCACCGCGCGCACGTCGGCAAAGTCGAGGTTGATCAGGCCAGGGCGCACCATCAGGTCGGTCACACCCTTCACGCCTTGATAGAGCACGTCATCGGCCATCGCGAAGGCCTCGGTAAAGGTCGTGCGCTCATTCGCCAGCCGGAACAGGTTCTGGTTCGGGATGATGATCAGCGTGTCCACCACCTTCTGCAGCGCCTCGATGCCCTCTTCGGCCTGCTTCATCCGCTTGGCGCCTTCGAACTGGAAGGGCTTGGTCACCACGCCCACCGTCAGCACGCCCAATTCCCGCGCCGCCTGCGCGATGATCGGCGCCGCACCCGTCCCGGTGCCGCCGCCCATGCCCGCGGTGATGAAACACATATGCGCCCCGGCCAGATGATCGACGATCTCCTCGATCGTCTCTTCCGCCGCCGCAGCACCCACGGTCGGCCGCGCGCCCGCGCCCAGCCCTTCCGTGACCTTCAACCCCATCTGGATGCGCGCATGCGCCCGGCTGTGCTTCAGCGCCTGCGCATCCGTGTTGGCCACCACGAACTCGACGCCTTCAAGGTTCTTGTCGATCATGTTGTTGACGGCGTTGCCACCGGCCCCGCCAACGCCAAAGACGGTGATGCGCGGCTTCAGCTCTTCCTGCTGCGAGGTCATCATCAGATTAAGGGTCATTGCCACTCCGCCTGCTGTTCGTTGCGCCGCCGCTTTTTGCCGCCCGGCTGTTAATCGCGCCTGTCCCGGGCGCAAGAATCCGAATTTATCCACGATTCTATCCACAAAGGGGGTGTCAGGTCACGCGAAAAACACCAAAACGCCACAAAATATGGGCGGCAGCTGCCTCCAACCAGCGGGATTTCGCCGTCACCACAGGATATGGTCGTTACCAGTTGTCCTTGAACCATTTGAAGGCCCTCTTCAGCGACCGCGCGGGATACCGCTCACTCGGGATCTCGAAATCCCACCACTCATCCTGCGGATGTGCCGCGAACAGGCACAGCCCCACCGCGCTGGCAAAAGGCGCGCCCGTGGCCGCCTGCGGCAGGCCCTGCACGCGCAAGGGACGGCCCAGCCGCACCTGCTGGCCCAGAATCCGCGCCGCCAGCCCGTCCAGCCCGGGGATCTGGCTCGCCCCCCCGGTCAGCACGATCTGCTGGCTCGGCAGGTATTCGAACCCCGCCGCATCCAGCCGCGACCGCGCCTCTTCCAGAATTTCCTCGACCCGGGGCCGCATGATCCCGATCAGCTCCGTCCGGCTGATCTGGCGGCGGTCCTTCTCCCAGTCGCCGCTCTCGCCGCCCATCTCGATCATCTCGCGGTCATCCATGCTGGTGGCATAAATGCCGCCATGCTTGGTCTTGATCTTCTCGGCCACCGCAAACGGGATCTGCAAGCCCTTGGAGATGTCGGATGTCACATGATCCCCGCCCATCCGAACGCTGTCGGCATAGATCATGTGCTTTTTCATGAAGATCGAGATGCCGGTCGATCCGCCGCCCATGTCGATGCAGGCCGCGCCCAGTTCCTGCTCGTCCTCCACCAGCGACGAAATCCCCGACACATAGGCCGAAGACGCGATCCCCGCCAACTCCAGGTCGCAGCGCTTGATGCAGTAAAGCAGGTTCTGCACCACCGACCCCTCGACCGACAGAAGATGCATGTCGCAAGCCAGCCGATTGCCGATCTGCCCGCGCGGATCGCCCAGCCCCGTTCGGTGATCCAGCGCGAAATTCACCGGCTGCGCATGCAGCACCTCGCGCCCCGGCCCAAGGTCCGGCACATCGCAGGCCGCCAGCACCCGCGCCACGTCCTGCTCCGTCACCACCGAATCCTGCAGGTCCCACTCCCCCGCCAGCCCATAGCTGCGCGGCTCGGCACCCGAGAAACAGGCGATCACATGATCCACTCGCACATTGGCCATCTTCTGCGCCGCCTGCACCGCCGTGCGGATCGCGCGCTCGGTCTCGTTCATCACGGCGATCTCGCCGAACTTCACCCCGCGCGACCGCGTGGTGGCCGCCCCGATCACCCGAAACGACGACTGCCCCGCCATCGGCCCCACGCCATCGGCCTCGCGCAGGCGTTCGGGTCCGTCAAAACGCAGGATCAGACAGGCAATCTTCGATGTCCCCACATCCAGCACGGCCACCACGCCGCGCTGCATGGCCGCCCGCCGCATATGCCGCATCGCCCGCTGGGATTCGTAAAGCCCGGTCATAATTCGCTCCCGCTCACATCAATGCCCTGCGCCTTGCGGTGTTCGTTCAGCGCAAAAGGCGCCAACCGCAGCGTGGGTCTGTTGTCATTTCTCAGATCGACGCTCAGAACGTCGCGCGCCAGAATGTCCTCGGCCTTGTCCAGCGCCATCAGCCGCTCCAGCGCCGCCACCGCATCCGCCTCGGGCAAAAGGATGCGCTGGTTGCGGTCAAGGATCAGATCCCAGCGCCGCTCGCCCATCCGCACCAGCCCGCGCACGCGCGGCAGGATCGGCGCCGCCACGGCGAACAGCTCCAACGCCTCCGCCGTCGCGCGATCCGCGCCCTCGCCCGCGATCAGGGGCAGATCGGGCCGGTCCGTCCGCGCCGCAAGCCCCGCCACGCGGAACCCGCCCTCGTCCAGCATCTCCAGCCGGTCACCCAGCCGCCACAGGACGACCGGCACCCGCTCGGTGATCGCCACCTGCAGCACGCCGCCCGACCGCACGCGCAATTCCGCCTGCGCCACCGCGTCCAGCTCCTCGATCCGCGCGCGCACCGCATCCAGATCAATGTCGAACGATGACATCGGCAATTGCAGATCCACCCGCGCCCGGATCGCCTCGGCCAGTTCGGGCGACGCCCCCTCCACCGACATCAGCCCCACCCGGAACTCGGGCCGCGCCTGAAACTTGTCCTTCAGATCCTCATAGACCCCGACCACCGCAGCGCGCCGGTCCGCATTGCCAGCATAAAGCCCCACCGCCATCGCCAGCAGAAAGACCGGCACCCCCACCCGGGCCAGGATGCGGAAATAGGGCGTCAGCCACAGCCGCTGCATCCGGTATTGCCAGCGCGACGGCGCCGGATCGCGGCGCGGAGCGCGATGATAGACACGCGCGCCTCCCTGCTGCGCTCCCTGCGGCTCTGGGCGCGGCTCTGGGCGCGGCTCACCCCGCGACTCCGGGCGCGGCTCGCCGCGCGGCTCGCCTCTCGCCTCCATCCGGGGCTCGGTCCAGGCCTCGGCCCAGCGTTCCATGCGGGGCGCGCCCTGCCCCGCCGCCGAAAGGCGCGGCTCGGTCCGCAACGGTTGCCCAAAGGCCGCCTGCCCCTTCACAGGGCGCCCGTTCAGCGGTTGCATGACGCATCCTCCACGATCCAGCGGCACAGATCGGCAAAGCTCATCCCCACCTGCGCGGCATGTTCCGGGCTCAGCGAGGTGGGCGTCATCCCCGGCTGCGTGTTCGTCTCCAGCAGGATCAGCCCCGACAGACCCCGCGCCTCGTCCCAGCGGAAATCGGTCCGGCTCAGCCCCCGGCACCCCAGCGCCCGATGCGCCCGCAGCGCATAATCCCGACAGGCCGCCTCGATCTCGGCCGGGATGTTCGCGGGCACCTCATGGCGGCTGCCGCCGGGCTTGTACTTGGCATCATAATCATACCAGCCATCGGTGATGATGTCGGTCACGCACAGCGCCCGATCCCCCAGCACCGACACCGTCAACTCCCGCCCCGGCGCATAGGTCTCCACCATCACCGTGGCAGGCATCTCGGCGGCCAGTCGCGGCGCGTTCGATCCCTCCCGCACGATATAGACCCCGACCGAAGACCCCTCGTTCACCGGTTTCACGACATAGGGCGCAGGCATCACATGCCCCGCCTCCACCGCCTCGCGCGGCACGACCACGCTTTCCACGATGGGCAGGCCCGCCACGCGGTAAGCCTCCTTCGCGCGCTGCTTGTCCATCGCCAAGGCCGAAGCCAGAACCCCCGAATGGGTATAGGGAATGCGCAGCCATTCCAGCATCCCCTGCACACAGCCATCCTCGCCCCAGCGGCCATGCAGGGCATTGAAACACACATCAGGGGAAATCTCGGCCAGTCGCGCAGCCAGATCGAGGCCGCAATCGACCTCCACCACCTCATATCCCGCCTCGCGCAATGCCCGGGCACATTCGCGCCCTGAAACCAGAGAGACCTCCCGCTCTGCGGAAAGCCCACCCTTCAACACCGCCACAAGGGGGACGCTTCTGCCCGAACCGCCCGCCATTTTCGCCTCGAACCCCGGGTCTTGCGCCCGGATTTTTCTTGTTATTCAGCCGTCGCTTCGCCGACGCGCATGATTTCCCATTCTAGCGTGATCCCGCTGTGTTGGAAAACCCTTTTTCGCACCTCTTCGCCCAATCCTTCCAGATCGGCCGCCGTCGCGCCGCCCGCATTGATCAGGAAATTAGAATGCATCTCGCTCATCTGCGCGCCGCCCCGCCGCGCGCCGCGCATGCCCGCGTCGTCGATCACCTTCCAGGCCTTCAATTCATGCGTATCATCCGCCCGCCCCGTGGACGACCGCCCCAACGGGTTGCGGAAGGTGGACCCCGCGCTGCGTTCCTTGGTGGGCTGGCTCGCATCACGCTTGGCGATCTGCTCGGCCATCTTCGCCTCCAGCGCGGCAGGCTCGCCCGGCCCGGCGCGGAAGCTGGCCTCGATGATCACCCAGCCCTCGGGCAGCGTCGATTGCCGATAGCGCAGATCCAGATCCGCCGCAGGGATCACCACCACATCCCCCGCCCCCGTCACCGCCCGGACCGAGATCAGGTGATCGGCCACATAAGACCCGTAACAGCCCGCATTCATCCGCACCGCCCCGCCGATGCTGCCGGGAATAGTGCGCAAAAACGTCAGGTCCAGCCCGGCTTCGGCCGCCTTCCGAGCCACATGCGCATCCAGCGCCGCCGCCCCCGCCGTGACCCGGTCCGCTTCAACCGAAATCCCGTTGAACCCCCGCCCCAGCCGGATCACCACCGCCCGGATGCCGCCATCCCGCACGATCAGGTTCGACCCGACCCCCATCGGAAACACCGTCACCGCAGGGTCAAGGTCGCGCAGGAAGGCCGCCAGATCGGCCTCGTCCGCTGGCTGGAACAGCGCATCCGCCGGCCCGCCCACGCGTAGCCATGTCAGATCGGCCAGCGGGCGATGCAGGGTCAGGGTGCCACGGGGATGGGGAAGGTCGCGCAACATGCACGCTTCGTAGCCGCCCGCACCCCCCCCCCAGCACATCCGATACAGCCCGTGGCGGCCCTGCCCCTATTCCGCCGGTTCCATCACCTTGCGCCGCAACCAGCGCACGAAATAGATCACCGGCCAGCGCAGCACGCTCGCCCCTGCCGCCAAAAGCACCATACCCCAGATCGGCCCGGCCTCCCACGTCACCCAGCCAAGGATCGGGATCCCCACCGCGATCAGCACGAAGGCCCGCCGCCAGTGATGATCCCGGCTCGGGATCATCGCCGCCACATTGGCCGCGATCAGCCAGAGGCAGGCGCTGATCAGCGCCCCGCTCACGCCGCCGCCCCCATCAGCCGACCGGGCAGGTTGTTCGCCCAGGCGCTGATCGTGCCAGCCCCCAGACAGACCACCATGTCGCCGGGCCGCGCCTGTTCCTTCACCAGCCGCGCCAGATCACCTTCATCCGTGATCCCCCGGGCATGGCGATGGCCATGCGCGATCAGCCCCGAAATCAGATCATCCCGGCTTGCCCCCGGAATGGGATCCTCGCCCGCCGCATAGACATCGGCAATCGCCACCACATCCGCCTCGTTGAAGCAGGTGCAGAACTCCTCGAACAGGTTCGACAGCCGCGTGTAGCGATGCGGCTGATGCACCGCGATGATCCGCGCGCCGGGCGTCCCCGCCACCGCTTGCCGCGCCGCCTTCAGCACCGCCGCAATCTCCACCGGGTGATGGCCGTAATCGTCGATGATGGTCACGCCATTCACCTCACCCACCCGGGTGAACCGCCGGTTCACCCCGCCAAAGCCCGCCAGCGCCTCGCGGATCTCGTCCTTCTTCATCCCCAGATGCCGCGCCACTGCAATCGCCGACAGCGCATTCGATACGTTGTGATCCCCCGGCATCGGCAGCGTGCAGCCCTCGATCATCACGCCCTCCCCTTCATTCTGAAGGAGAACGTCGAACATCGCCGTTCCATTCCGATAAGTCAGATTGACCGCCCGCACATCCGCCTGCGCGTTGAACCCGAAGGTCACGATCCGCCGATCCGTGACGCGCCCCACCAAGGCCTGCACCTCCGGGTGATCCGTGCAGCAGACGGCCAGCCCGTAGAACGGGATGTTCGACACGAAATCGAGAAACCCCTTCCGCAGCGCATCGAACGATCCCCAATGCTCCATATGCTCGGGGTCGATATTCGTCACGATGGCAATCGTCGCGGGCAGCTTGTTGAAGGACCCGTCGCTTTCATCGGCCTCCACAACCATCCACTCGCCCGCCCCGGCCCGGGCGTTGGATCCATAGGCATGGATCACGCCCCCGTTGATCACCGTCGGATCGAACCCGCCCTTGTCCAGAAGCGTCGCCACCATCGTCGTGGTGGTCGTCTTCCCATGCGTCCCGGCAATCGCGATATTCGACTTCAGCCGCATCAACTCGGCCAGCATCTCGGCCCGCCGCACCACCGGCAGCTTGCGCCGCCGCGCCTCTTCCAGCTCCGGGTTGCCCTTCTTGATGGCGGAAGAAATCACCACCACCGCCGCCTCGCCGATATTCTCGGCCCGCTGCCCCTCGAAGAACACCGCCCCCAGCGATACCAGCCGGTCGGTGATCTTGCTGGCCTTGGCATCCGATCCCTGCACCGGATAGCCCAGCGTCATCAGCACCTCGGCAATCCCCGACATCCCGATCCCGCCGATCCCCACGAAATGGATGGGGCCCAGCTCCCCCGGAAGCTTCGTCGCCGCGTTCATGCTGTTTTCCCCTTCGCCAGTTCCTCGACCAGCGCCACCAGCCGCTCGGTCGCATCGGGGCGCCCCTGCCCCAGCGCATGCTGCGCCATCGCCACGGCCCGGTCGGGCTGCGTCAGTACGGCCCCCAATTGCGCGGCCAGCCCGTCGGGGTCAAGCAGGTTTTCCGGCATCACCACGGCGGCCCCGGCGTCAACCAGCCCCCGCGCGTTGGCCGTCTGGTGATCCCCCGTCGCCGCGGCAAAGGGGATCAGGATGGCAGGCCGCCCGATCACGCTGATATCGGCAACCGACGACGCACCCGACCGGCTGACCACCAGCTGCGCCTCCGCCAGCCGCGCGGGAATGTCCCGAAAGAAGGGTTGCACCTCCGCCACGATCCCCGCCGCCTCATAGGCCGCAACCACCCGCGCCATATCCTCCTCGCGCGCCTGATGCGCCACCCGCAGATGGCGCCGCACCCCCTCGGGCAACCGCGCCACCGCATCGGGCACCACATCCGACAGAACCCGCGCCCCCTGCGACCCGCCGATCACCAAAAGGCTCATGGGATAATCCCCCGGCGGGATGTACCCCGCCGCCGCCCGCTCCAGCACCGCCGCCCGCACCGGATTTCCCGTATGGAGGCCCGCCACACCCTCAGGCAGCGCGGTGGGCCATGTCCCGCAGGCCACCCGGTCCACCCGCCGCGCAAAGACGCGGTTCACCCGCCCCAGCACCCCGTTCTGCTCATGGATCATCCGCGGCCGCCGCAGCAGCCAGGCCGCCGCCAACGCGGGGATCGTGGGATAGCCGCCAAAGCCCACCACCACCGCCGGCCGGTCGCGCAACATGCCCGCCACCGCCGACAGCACACCGCCCAAGATCCGGAACGGCACCATGGCCTTCGCCGCCGCGCCCCCACGGGCAAAGGTGGCGCTCGCCACCTCCTCCACCTGCACGACATGGGGGAACCCGCCCGCATAGCGCGCGCCCCGCGCATCCGTGGACAGCTTCACCCGCCAGCCCCGCCGCACCATCGCCTCGGCCAGCGCCTGCGCGGGGAACATGTGCCCCCCCGTCCCCCCCGCAGCGATCAGAAGCAGCGGCTTGCCCCCCATCAGCGCCCCCCGCGCCCGAAGATATCGCCCATCTGCCCCTGCGGCCGCGCCCGCGTCATCGCCAACAGCGCCCCTACCGTGATCCCCGCCGCGATGACCGAAGACCCACCATAGCTGACGAAAGGCAGCGTCATCCCCTTCGCGGGCAGCAGCCGCACCGCCACCCCCATGTTGATCATCGCCTGCACGCCGAAGATGCAGGCCAGCCCCGTCCCCGCCAGCCGGATGAACGGGTCGCGCTCCTTCGTCAGCCGCATCAGCGACCGCACGACGACCGTGGTATAAAGCGCAATGATCACAAGGACGAGGATCAGCCCATATTCCTCTGCCGCGACCGCGATGATGAAATCGGTATGCGCATCGGGCAGCGACCATTTCACCTGCCCCGCACCCACGCCCACGCCGAAGAACCCGCCCTCCTGGATGGCGTTGGTGGCGTATCCCAGCTGCGTGCGCGGGTCGATGTCCGGCGTCAGGAACCCGTCGATCCGGCGCGCGAAATGCTCGCTGCTCTCATAGGCGGCAAAGCCCCCCACCGCGACCATCCCCACCACCACGGCAATCAGCGTCATTGGCGCGCCCGCCACGAAATAGATCACGCCCCAGCCAAACAGCACCAGCGCCGCCTGCCCGAAATCCGGCTGCAGGGCCAGAAGCCCCACCACCACCAGCGCGATGGCAAAGCTCACCGTCTTGCCCGGCGGTCCGTTCAGATCGAAACTCGCCGCCATCAGCCAGGCCACGACAACCACGAAACCGGGTTTGAGGAATTCCGAAGGCTGGAAGGATGCAAAGCCAAGGCTGAACCACCGCACCGCCCCCTTGCCGAAATCCGTCCCGAAAAACGGCAAGAGCAGCATCGCGACAAAGGCCAGCCCAAAGCCCAGCACCCCGATCCGCCGCACCATCGCGGGCGTCATCATCGACACGCCCACCATCGCCGCCAGCGCCAGCCCGCCAAAGAAGGCCTGCCGCTGCACATAGTGAAACGGCTCAAGGCCATTGCGGCTCGCCAGCGGCACACTCGCCGCCAATCCCAAGAGAAGCCCGATGCCGAACAGCACCATGATACAGGTCATCGACCACTTGTCGATCGTTCGCCACCAACGCGGAAGAACCGGCTCCGTCACCCGTGAGGGCATGGAACCATAGACCATCTCAGTCATGGATATTCGCCTGTCGCCTGCACTGCTCATGCCCGTTTCCCGGGCTTGGGGGTGAGTCTAGCCCAACTCCCCGAATCAATCCAGCGCAAACCTCGCCGCGCGACTCACCCGATGTGCGTCCGATTCGGCCCAGATCCCTCCCCTAACCCCCCCTTCATCTTGGCAAAAAATACCCTGGGGGAAGCCGCCACCGGCGGCGTGGGGGCAAGGCCCCCAAGGGCTTTTCGCCCCCCGCCCCTCCCCCGCGCCCAGCGCCGCAGCCGGGCGCGCGGCACGCGCGGCCGACCTGCGGCGCGCCCCTTCCCTCACGCATAGGTGAACGCCCCGCCGCGCCCGCCGCCACGGACCCGGACTATTCTCATTCTGAAACCGCCAGAGGAGCCCCCCGATGACCGCACCCACCCCCACACCCCGCCTGACCGCCCGCGACTTCTCCCCCGAACTTCTCGAACTCTACGATTTCTACGCCCATGGCCGGATCACCAAGCGCGAGTTCCTCGACCGCGCGGGCAAGTTCGCCGTAGGCGGGCTCACCGCCGCCGCCCTCCTGTCGGTCCTGTCGCCCGATTACGCGCTGGCCTCCCAGATCGACTTCACCGATCCCGATATCCTGCCCGAATACATCACCTATCCCTCGCCCGATGGCCATGGCACGGTGCGCGGCTACCTCGTCCGCCCCGCCGTGGAAGGTGTCGCCCTCACCGATCCCCGCCCCGCCGTCGTGGTCGTGCACGAAAACCGCGGCCTCAACCCCTATATCGAGGATGTCGCCCGCCGCGTCGCCAAGGCAGGCTACATCGCGCTCGCCCCCGATGGGCTCACCTCCATGGGCGGCTATCCGGGGAACGACGAGAAGGGCCGCGAACTGCAAGCGCAGGTCGATCCCGAAAAGCTGATGAACGATTTCTTCGCCGCGATCGACTTTCTCAAGACCGACAGCCGCACCACGGGCAAGGTGGGCATCACCGGCTTCTGCTACGGCGGCGGGGTCTCCAACGCCGCCGCCGTCGCCTTCCCCGATCTCGCCTGCGCCGTCCCCTTCTACGGGCGGCAGGCGGCGGCCGAAGACGTGGCCCGCATCACTGCGCCCATCCTTCTGCATTACGCCGAGCTTGACACCCGCATCAACGAAGGCTGGCCCGCCTACGAGGCCGCGCTGAAAGCCGCCGGAAAAACCTACGAGGCGCATATCTACCCCGGCGTGAACCACGGCTTCCACAATGACAGCACCCCCCGCTACGACGAGGCCGCCGCCAAGCTGGCCTGGGATCGCACGCTGGCCTGGTTCGCGAAATACCTCGCCTGACCGGCCCATCCTTGCCGCGCGCCACCGCATCCCCTGCGGCGGCGCGCGCCATCACCGGCACCCCCGCCAAAGAACCGTCCCGCCCCGCGTGACAAGGACCGAAACCACCTGCCGCGGGTTCTGCCGCGCCATCCGGGTTCCGCCGCCGATCCGCCGGGCAAGGACCCCGCGCCCCTCCCGCACCGCCCCCCCGCAGACACCGCGCCCCCGCAGTCACAACGCGATCAACACACCCGCGCCGCGCCCGCCCGCACGCGCCCCTGACTCAGTCAAAGATCGCGCCGATCTCCGCCTCGCTCAGCACCCGCCACGCGCCGGGCGCCATCCCCTCGGGCAGGCGCAGCCCGCCCAAAGCCTCGCGGTGCAGGGCCTCCACATGGTTGCCCACCGCCGCAAACATACGGCGCACCTGATGATACCGCCCCTCCGTCACCGTCAGCAGCGCCTCCGTCGCCGACACTACCTCCAGTTGCGCGGGGGCAAGCGGCTTCTCCTCCCCCTCCAGCATCAACCGGCCCGAGGCGAACACCTCCCCCTCCCGCCCCGTCAGGGGCCGCGCCAGCCGCGCGCTATAGACCTTCCGCACATGGCGCTTGGGGCTGATGATGCGATGCAACAGCGCCCCGTCATCGGTCATCAAGAGCAGCCCCGATGTCTGCTTGTCCAGCCGCCCCACCGTCGAAATCGCCGGATCCCGCCGCCGCCAGCGCGCAGGCAGGATGTCGTAGACCAGCGGCCCGGCCTCCTTGTGCGAACAGGTCATCCCCAGCGGCTTGTTCAGCAGGATCACCATCCCCGCCACCGGATCAAGCGCCTCATCCTCGACCCGCATCCGTTGCGGCAGGTCCGGCGTCACCGCGATGCGCAGGCTCACATCCGCCAGCACCGCACCATCCAGCACGATCCCGCCCGCCTTGGCCAGCCGCGCCATCTCGGTGCGCGACCCATAACCCATCGACGACAGCAGCCGATCCACCCGCATGGTCTGCACCTTGCCCATCTCACAGCCCTTTCCCAACCGCCCGACACTTGGCCGCAGAAACGCGGCAAGGCAAGCGATCAGGACCGCGCCGACAAGCCCGCCGCCGCATCATCGACCACAAGGCGCAGGCTCACCACGATCAGCGTGCCCCGTCCGGGCTCGCTGTCCACCGTGATCTCGCCCTGCATCAGATCGACCAGCCGCCGCACGATCGTCATGCCCAGCCCGCTGCCGCCAAACCGGCGCGCCGTGCTCGCATCGGCCTGCTCGAAGGACGCAAAGATGCGCGCAACCTGCGCCTCTGTCATCCCGATCCCCGTATCCGACACCTCGAACACCACACGATCCGGCAGGTTGGCCCGCACCTTCAGCCGCACC
Organism: Paragemmobacter ruber; assembly: GCF_009908315.1. GTDB lineage: Bacteria > Pseudomonadota > Alphaproteobacteria > Rhodobacterales > Rhodobacteraceae > Paragemmobacter > Paragemmobacter ruber. Next base: position 539,457 of record NZ_JAAATW010000002.1, on the reverse strand, counting down.
GATCCGCTTTCGGTGAACTTGATCGCATTGCCGACAAGGTTATGCAGCACCTGCACGACGCGCGTTTCATCCCCGACCCGCGCGTAAATCCCGTTGGAAGAATGGAAAATGTCAAAGGATATGCCCTTCGCCGCCGCAGCCGGGCCGTGCAGGGCCTCCAGCCGGTCCGTCGCGGTCCTGAGGTCAAAACTCCGGCTTTCCAGTTCCATCTTGCCGGATTCGACGCGCGACAGATCAAGGATGTCGTTCAGCAGCGTCAACAAGCTCCAGCCAGAGTTGCGGATGACCGTCAGCATGGACCGCTGCTGATCGTCGAGGTTGCTCTGCGCCAGAAGGTCCGCCATGCCGAGAACCCCGTTCAGCGGCGTGCGGATCTCATGGCTCATATTGGCGAGGAACTCGGATTTGGCGCGGCTGGCGGCTTCGGCAGCCTCGCGCGCCTGGGTGATCTCCGTCACATCCACGCGCAGGCCCACGCGCCCCCCATCCGAGGTGCGCCGTTCCATGACCTGCAACACGGTGCCATCGCAAAGCGTCTGCCGCACCACCTTGCGGGATGCCGGAACACTCATCTGTTCTTCCAGCCAGGCCTCCTCGCGCCCGATCGCATCGGGAAACTGCCGCTTGGCCAGCCCATCGCGCAGGATGTCCTCGAACCGCGCGCCGGTCACGATCGCATCGGCACTCAGATGATAAAGCTCGCGAAACCTGCGATTTGCCAGAACCAGACGATCCTCGCTGTCGAAATAGACAAACCCGTCATTCAACCCTTCCACCGCATTGATCAGCTGCGCCCGCGCTGCCTCAAGGTCCCGCAACCGGCCCTTCGATTCCTCCAGCGCCGCAGACAGGGCGGCATCGGCGCGCGACTGTTTGAATAGGTTTTCCGCGATGTTGTAGCTGTACAGAACAAAGGCGATGACCAGCAGGATCAGCCCGCTTGGCCCCGCCGGCTCAACCTCGTTATGGGCGATCGACCAGATCACGATTCCTGTGGCAATCAGAACGGGGATCGACAGCGTCGCCACGAAAAGCGGCATCTTCGCGAAAGCATTGGCGATGTGGATGAAAACCCCGCAGGTCCAGATCAGGCCAAGCGCGACGACGGCCAGATCGGGATGTCGTGTCATCACCATGGCCGGGATCATGTAATTGAACGTGCTCAAGGCATTCACGCCCCAGTGCAGCACGATCACCCAAAGCGGCACCTGCACCGGCCAGATCAATTCCTTACGGTGCAGAAAGGCGGAGATCGTCTCAAAAACGACAATCGCAATCAGACAGCCAATCGCGGCCTCAACATGACCGACAAGAAAGATGACGGCCAGAAAGAACCCCGACATGCCCAGACGTTTGGGCATGTCGCGCAGGTCGATGGGGCGAAGAAGCTCCGTTTCCTTCCTGATGCGGCTCTCAAAGTCCATCGTGATCCCTCTGGTCACGGTCCGGCGCGTTTCCTTCGGCTGCGTCGCAGGTCTTTTAACGACCGGAGTCGGCCCGATCTTCGCGAACCCACCCGATCGCCACCAAGGTTAATCCGAATGTCGTCCTAAGAAAGGCACGGGCTACCGCGCCCGACGGCCACCGATGCACAGTCGGGCGGCGGTCATCCGGGGCGGAAAGGGATCGCAACGCGGCGTCCGGCCCTCACCGCCGCAGGACGGCTTTCCCCATCATGCCACCGCCCGGCAGCCTCCCCCCAAAGCGACTCACGCCACCCCTTACCACCCCGTTAACCTTAACGGCGCGTAAGGCCCCCGCGCGTATGCACGCCTGTCTGCACGCGATCCTGCACCCGGTCCTGCACACCCCAAAAACCGGTCATTCCAATGATTTATCCAGCGTCCGCAGCCACTTGGCCAAGAACTTCCCGAACCCGCGCGGTGAAATCCTCACCCCGTTTCTCAAAGTTCGGATACTGGTCAAAACTCGCCGCCGCCGGCGCCAAAAGCACCACCTCACCGGGCTCCGCCTCTTCTGCCGCGCGCGCCACCGCGCGCTCCATCGTCTCGCAGATCTCGTGCGGCAAGTCGCCGATCTGCAAGGCGAATTCCCGCGCCGAATGGCCGATCAGATAGGCCTTCACCACCGATCCCAGATGCGGCGCCAGCGCGGCGATGCCGCCCTCCTTGCCCATGCCGCCCGCGATCCAGCGTATCTTTTCAAAGGCTTGCAGCGCCTTGGCCGCCGAATCCACATTCGTGGCCTTGCTGTCATTCACAAACCGCACCCCGCCCCGCTCCGCCACCAATTGGCTGCGATGCGGCAACCCGGCAAAAGACCGCAGCGCCCCCTCGATCTCCCGCGGCCCCAGCCCCAGCGTGCGGCAGGCCGCATAGGCGCAGCAGGCGTTCTGATGGTTGTGCGCACCGGGCAAGCCACTGATTTCCCTCAGGTCTATGCTTGCCACCTGCCGCCCCTTGCGCCATTCGGCCAAGAACCCCTTGCGCGCGAACACGGCCCAGCCGAACCCTTCCAGCTTCGTTCCCGAAGACACCCGGATCACCCGGTCATCCTCCGGCCCGCCGCTCAGCTGATCGGCCAGATAGCGGCCCTCCCCCTCGTCCACCCCGATCACCGCCCGGTCCGGCCCACCTTCGGCAAACAGCCGCCGCTTGGCCGCGAAATAGCCGCCCATGCCGCCGTGACGGTCCAGATGATCGGGGGAAAGGTTCGTGAAAACAGCAACATCCGGGGTCAGCGCACGGGCAAGCTCCGTCTGGTATGACGACAGTTCCAGCACCACCACCTGCCCATCCTGCGCGGGGTCAAGGTCCAGAACCCCCCGCCCGATATTGCCCGCCATCTGCACCGGCCGCCCGGCCTCGGCCAGAATGTGGCGGATCAGCGCGGTCGTCGTGGACTTGCCGTTCGATCCCGTCACCGCCACCACCCGCGGCGTGCTGTCGAACCCGTCCCAATCCTTCGTGGCAAAGCTGCGGAAGAACAGCCCGATGTCATTGTCAACCGGGATACCCAACCCATAGGCCCGCGCGATGATCCGATGCGGCGCGGGGTAAAGGCTTGGAATCCCAGGGGAAACCACCAGCACCGCCACGCCTTCCAACGCGCCGTGGCGCGTCAGGTCAACTGTGGGGAACCCCTCCGCCTCGGCCTTGGCGCGCGCCTCGGGGCTGTCATCCCACAACAGCGCCTCCGCCCCTCCGGCCTGCAAGGCCCGCGCCGTGGCCAGCCCAGACCGGCCCAAACCCAGCACCGCCACCTTCCGGCCCGCATATCCGACCACCGGGATCATCCGCCGCCTCCCAACCCTAACCTTCGGCAGCAAGGGATAGGGGACGCACGGCAAAAGGAAAAGGCCCACATTCCTGGCAGCGCGGGGGGGGCCACCGCCCCCCCCGCACCCCCCCGCACCCCGCGCAAACCCTTGCACCCGCTGACATTCCGGTGTCACCTGTCATCATGACCCCGCCCGCACCCCCCCGCTTTGCCCAACGGATGAACACCGTCCAGCCTTCTGCCATCCGCGATCTGCTCGCGCTCGGGGCCGATCCCGCCATCACCTCCTTCGGCGGCGGCTATCCCGACGCCACCCTCTTCCCCCGCGCCGCGCTTGAGGGCATCTTCCGCGACCTGCTGCGTGATCCGTCGGGCGATCCCCTGCAATACGCCCCGTCAGACGGCCTGCCCCGCCTGCGCGCCCAGATCGCCGCCCTGATGACGCAGGACGGCACCCCCTGCGCCGCCGAGGATGTGCTGATCCTGCAAGGATCCCAGCAAGGGCTTGATTTCGCAGCCCGAATGTTCGTGAACCCCGGCGATGTGATCATCGTCGAAGACCCCACCTTCCTCGGCGCGCTGATCGCCTTCGCCCCCAGCCAGCCGCGCTATGCCGCCATCCCCGTGGACGGCGACGGGATGGATATCGACGCGCTCGAGGCCACCCTCGCCGCCACGCCGCAGGCGCGGATGCTCTACACCGTGCCTGATTTCCAGAACCCCACCGGCGTCACCCTGTCGCTGCCCCGGCGGCACCGGCTGATCGACCTCGCCAACCGCCACGATCTGATCGTGATCGAGGATACGCCCTACCGCCACATCCGCTTCGCAGGTGACACCCTGCCCACACTCAAGAGCCTCGACACCCAAGGCCGCGTCATCCATCTGGGCAGTTTCTCCAAGATCCTCGTTCCCGCCCTGCGCCTTGGCTGGGCCGTTGCCGCGCCGCACCTCTTGGAAAAGATGGGGCTTCTGAAGGTTGCGGCCGATACCCAAACCTCCACCCTGAACATGGCCGCAGCCAGCCTGTTTTTGGACCGCCATGACCTTGCCGCCCACATCGCCACCCTGCGCACCGCCTATCGCCACAAGAAAGAGGTCATGCTCGACGCCATCCGCCACCACTTCCCGCAAGAGGTGACGGTGACCGATCCCGAAGGCGGCCTCTTCACCTGGGCGCGCTTTCCCGAAGGCTTCGACGCCACCGCCTTCATGCGCGATCACGCCCTGCCCGAGGCGCGCGTCGCCTATGTTCCGGGCGGCACCTTCTTTGCCACCACGCCGCGCCCCAACCACGCGCGCATCAATTTCTCCGCCCCGTCCGAAGACCGTATCCGCGCCGGGATCAAGGCGCTCGGCCACTGCCTCAAGACCCATCTGTAAAGGCCAGATCATGCCCGTCACCCTGCACCGCCCCGGCCTCCCTCCTGCGCCCGACCTGTCAGGTTGGGCCGATATCCCTGTCGCCATCGCCGTGGATACCGTGCCGGGCGCGCAGCAGATCGACCCCGCCATCCGCCCCCTGCGCCCGGCAGGCCAGCAGCCGCGCCTGATGGGCCGCGCCGTCACGGTGGAGTGCGCCGCCCCCGATTTCGGCGCGGTGCTGCACGCGCTTGATCTGATCGGGCCGGGCGAGGTGCTGGTGATCGCCGCCGCGGGCCATGCCGACCATGCCATGATCGGCGACATCCTGTCGGGCCATCTGCGGGCCAAGGGTGTGGCGGGCGTGATCGTGGATGGCGCCGTGCGCGATACCGGCACACTTGGCCGATGGGATGATTTTGCAGTGTTTTCCCGCCACATCACACCACGCGGACCGAAGGGCGCCGACCTTGGCGCCGTCCTTGGCCCGGTCCGCTTCGGCGGGGTCACGATCCAACCCGGCGATCTGATCCTTGGCGATGATGACGGGCTCGTCTGCCTGCCGCCCGAGATATGGGAGGCCGGCCTCACCCCCGCCCGCGCGAAACTGGCGCTGGAGGAACGCTGGATCCACGCCCTGCGCAACGGCAGCGCCGCCGCGGCCTTTGGCCTGCCCGCCCCCTTCCGCCGCTGACGGCGGTCACGCCTCCAGCAGCAGCGCCGTCCCGATCCCGCCCGCCGCCGCGATCGCGGCAAGGCCCGCGCCCCTGTCCAGATCGGCAAAAAGCCGCACCGCCAGCACCGCGCCCGAGGCCCCCACGGGGTGCCCACGCGCCAAGGCCCCGCCGCCAAGGTTCACCCGCGCCGGATCCAGCCCCGCCCCCTCCACGCAGGCGATGGCCTGCACCGCATAGGCCTCCATCACCTCGGCCCGCGCCAGATCGGCCGCCCGTCGCCCGGCCCCCGCCAGAACCCGCCCGATGGCCGCCACCGGGGCCAGCCCCGGCTCCCACGGCACGCCGCCCAGCGTCACCCCACCCGCGATCCGCAGCGCGCGCCCCGCCACCCGCCCCGCCACCCGCTCGGACACCACCAGCACCAGCGCCGCTCCATCCGCCGCCACCGCGGCATTGGCCGCCGTCACGCTGCCTGCCACCACGGGCGCCCGTGCCGCCAGCGCGGGCGTCAGATCGCGGGTGAACCCGTCGCGCATGGCCCCCGCCACCGGCACGATCTCGCCCGCCAGATTGCCCGCGAGATCGGCCGCCCGCGCCTTGGCATGGCTCTGCACCGCCCAGGCGTCCTGCCGGTCCCGCCCGATCCCCAACCGCACCGCCAGCGCCGCTGCCGCTTCGGCCATGCCGGGGTCGCGGTCGGGCCAGGGCGTGAAGGGCGCCTCGTCATAAGGCGCGGCTGCCCCGGGCATCCGCCGCTCGGGCCGCTGCGAATAACTCTCCGCCCCGCCCGCCACCACCACCTCGGCCAGCCCCGCCATCACCATGGCCCGCGCCAGCAGGATCGCATCAAGGCCGCCCGCGCATTGGCGGTCGATGCTCAGGCCTGCCACACGCTCGGGCAGGCCTGCCGCCAGCGCCACGCGCCGCGCCGGATTGCCGCCCGGCCCAAGCACGTTGGATAGGATGACCTCATCCACCGCCTCCGGCGCCAGCCCCGCATCGGCCAGAAGCGCACCCACCACCGGCGCCGCCAGCGCCTCCAGCGACAGGGCGCGAAACGCACCCCCGCGCGGCATCACCGCCGTCCGCCGCGCCGCGATCACGAAGGCCTGCATCCGCCTGCCCCCATCCCTGACCAAGCCGCTTCATCTTGGCCCAAATACCCAAAAGACGGCACCAGTCCGCGCCCCCGCCGCGTCACAGCCCCGCCTCCGACGCGATCCGCACAAGATCGGCCTTGCCCGAAGCCGTCTCGGGCCAGTCATCGCGCCAGATCAGCGCGCGCGGCGCCTTGAGCGGCCCAAGCCGCGCCCGCGCCGCCCGCAGGATCGCCGCCTCTTGCGCCGGATCCCCCTGAACCACCGCCACCAGAACATGCCCCCGCAACGCATCCGCCCGCGGCACCACCGCCACCCGCCGCACGCCGGGACATTCCAGCAGTATCCGCTCGATCTCTTCGGGAAAGACGTTCTGATCGGCCACCGTGACCATCCGGCCCAGACGGCCCGCCAGATGCAACTCCCCCCCCTCCATCCAGCCCATCTCGCCCACCGACAGCCAGCCCCGCCGTTTCAGCGGCGCCGTCCCCCTGCGGTCACCATAGCGGTCGCAGAGATAGGGCGACTTCACCCAGATCTCGCCCACGCCCCCCGGCCCCAACACCGTGCCATCCGCGGCCCGCACCTCCAGCCGCACGCCGGGATAGGGCCGCCCCACCCCATCGGGCCGCGATGCAGGATCGGCCAGCGTCACGAAACTCGCCTCCGCCGCGCCGTAGAACTCGCGCACCTCCGCTTGGGGGGCCAGCACAGCCAGCGCCGCCCGCAGCGCCGTGTCCAGCTTCGCCCCGCCCACCAGCACCAGACGCAAGCCGGGCAAGGCACCCCCCCCCGCCTCGACCACAAGCCGCAACTGCGCGGGCGTGGCATACAGCACCTCCACCCCCCGCGCGGCCAGCGCGGCGCGCTGCCCATCCGGGCGCAGCCCCGCCAGCAGATGCACCTCCGCCCCCAGACAGGCGCCCTCCAGCGCCCCGTAGAGCGACAGCGAATGAACCATCCGCCCCAGCACGGCCACTCGCTGCCCCGGCCCGATCCCGAACAGCCCCGCATTGACCGCGAAACTCGCGCACCAGGATCGCTGCGTCCGCCGGATGCGCCGCGGCACCCCCGTCGTGCCCGAGGTCAGCGCCTCGAACACCGGGCGCCGCCCCGGCGCGGGCGCGGGCAGGTCAAGGGCCCCCACCCGGAACGGCAGACCGGCCGCCCCTTGCGCCAGCGCCGCCCGCACCGCATCGGCGCACCGGGCAGGGTCGATAAGCGCGGCCCCCCCGTCCGGCACCTGGACGATGGGCCCCGCTGCTCCGCCTGCCCCTTCACCCAGCGCTCCATCCGGTCCGATCAGACGCGCGGCGGGATGCGCCTGAAACCGGTCTGGAACACGCCCCCGCGCCACCGCGCTACTCCGGCCGAAACCGCGCCGACAGCGCCCGCGCCCCCTGCGCCAGCAGCGCCACATCCATGCCGACCGCGGTAAAGGTGGTCCCCCAGCCGATGCAGGTCTGCGCGAAAGCAGGGTCCAGCGTCAGGATACCCGCCGGCCTGCCCGCCGCCACGATGGCGCGGATGCCCGCCTCGATGGCCGCCACCACATCCGGGTGTCGCAGGTCGCCCGCATGGCCCATGCTGGCGGCAAGGTCGGCCGGCCCGATGAACAGCCCGTCCACCCCGTCCACGGCGGCGATCTCGGGGATGCGCGCCATGGCCTCGGCGGTTTCCACCTGCAGGATCAGGCACAATTCCTCTTCCGCGCGCTGGTGATAGCCCGCCACCTGCCCGAAGATGCTGGCCCGCGTCAGGCCAGCCACCCCCCGTATGCCGCGCGGCGCATAGCGGATGGCCGCCACCGCCGCCCGTGCCTCGTCGGCGTTCTGGACATAAGGAATGATCAGCGTCTGCGCCCCCAGATCAAGCAGCCGCTTGATCAGCACCGGGTCATTCGATGCAGGCCGCACCACCGCCTGCGTGCGATAGGGCGCCATGGCCTGCATCATCGGCAGCGTGTCGGGAACATCCGTCACGGCATGTTCGGTGTCGATCACCACCCAGTCAAAGCCGCAGGTCGCCAGAAGTTCCGACACCAGCGAACCGGGAATGGAATTCCACAGCCCGATCTGCTGCCGCCCCTCTTTCAACGCCCGCTTGAAGCGATTCGGGGGCAGCATCATGCGCCGACCATCGTCTTCATCCGGCGCAGCGCCAGAAGATAGCCCTCAGTCCCGCACCCCGCGATCACCCCATCCGCCCGGGCCGACACATAGGAATGATGCCGGAACGCCTCGCGTTTGTGGATGTTGGAGATATGCACCTCGATCACCGGTCCTTCGAAGGCGTTCAGCGCGTCGATGATCGCCACCGAGGTGTGGCTATAGGCGGCCGGGTTGATGATGATGCCCGCCCCTTCGCTGCGCGCCGACTGGATCCAGTCGACCAGTTGCCCTTCGTGGTTCGATTGGTGGAAGCGGATCGTCAGACCCAGTTCCTCGGCCAGGGTGGCGCAATCCTCGGCCACATCCTCCAGCGTCGCGCGGCCATAGATTTCCGGCTGCCGCAACCCCAAAAGGTTCAGGTTCGGTCCGTTCAAAATGAAGATGGGCTTGGCCACGGGCATGTTCCTTGGGTCATTTGCCCGCGACGTTAATCCCGCCGTGCCCGCCCCGCAACCACCGCGCGCCGCCCCATCCCTGCCCAGCCGAGGGCGGGAAAGGCTGGACCGGGGGCCAGCCCCCGGACCCCAGGGGTATTTCCGGCCAAGATGAAGACAAGGCGAAAATAGGGGCGATGATCGGGGCGAAGATCAGGCGGGCAAAGACCACCTCCCCCGGCAAAAATGGGCGCCCGCCCCGCCGAAGACCCCTGCCCCCGCCTGCGGGAGCCGTGCAGGCCGGGGGTCGGGGTCGGGTGCGGGCGCCCAGTCTGCCACTTCCCTGGGGACAGGGAAGTTCCGTTAGGCCACCTTTTCCAGCGCGACATCCGGGCTGATGCCCAGCGCCCGCACCACGGCCTGTGTCAGATGGGGGCGGTTCAGGGTGTAGAAATGCAGATCCTCCACCCCGCCCTCGATCAGCCGGGCGCAGAGCGTGGTGCATTGCGTCAGCGCCAGCAACTCCTCGCGCCCGTCGCGGGCAGCGATGCGGAAGGCATCGTCCAGCGCGCCCGGCACCTGCGTCCCGCAGCGCGCAGCGAACTTCTTCGCCCCCTCCCATGATGTGATGGGCAGGATGCCCGGGATGATCGGCGCGTGGATACCCGCCCGGGCGCAGGCGTCGCGAAAGCGGAAGAACGTATCCGCGTTGAAGAAGAACTGGGTGATCGCGCTCGATGCACCCGCGTCGATCTTGCGCTTGAGCCAATCCACATCGGCAAAGCTGTCCTTGGCATCGGGATGCGGCTCGGGATAGGCGCCCACGCGGAGGGTGAACTTGCCCGTCCGCGCCAGCGCCTCGACGAGTTCGACGCTGGAGGCAAAGCCCTCGGGATGCGGGGTGAAGCGCGCGGCCCCTTTCGGCGCATCGCCGCGCAGGGCGACGATCTCCGTCACACCAGCTGCTGCATAGGCCTCTGCGATTTCGAGCGTCTCTGCCTTCGTCGCATCCACGCAAGTCAGATGGGCCGCCACCTTCAGCCCGTAGTTGCGGTGGATCGTTCCCACCGCCTCATGCGTCAGCTTGCGGGTGGTGCCACCCGCCCCATAGGTCACCGACACGAAATTCGGCCGCAGCGGGGCCAAGGCCTGCACCGTTTCCCACAGCCGAAAAGACGCATCCAGCGTCTGCGGCGGGAAGAATTCAAAGCTGATACGCGGTGCGGTCATGGCAAGCGGCTCCTGTTCACGGACACCCTTGTCTCAGGAATCGGGATGTGAGACAAATTCATAATACTCATCATCAACATGAAAACGGCGCATCATAAATGCATCTCGAGTTTCGCCATCTCCGCACCATCCGCGCCATCCATCAGGCGGGCGGCCTCGCCCGGGCGGCGGAAATCCTGAACATGACGCAATCCGCCCTGTCGCATCAGGTGAAAGGGCTTGAGGATCAGGCCGGGATGGAACTGTTCGTCCGCCGGTCCAAGCCCATGCGCCTTTCCGCGGCCGGGCTCAGGATGCTGAAACTCGCCGAACGCATCCTGCCCGAGATCGACGCGCTGGAAGAGGAATTCCGCGCCCTGAAATCCGGCAAGACCGGGCGGCTTCACATCGCCATCGAATGTCATGCCTGTTTCGACTGGCTCTTCCCGGTGCTCGAACAGTTCCGCCACGCCTGGCCCGAGGTGGACGTGGACATCCGCGCGGGCCTTGCCTTCGACGCCATCCCCGCGCTTTTGCGCGAAGAGGTGGATCTCGTCATCTCCTCCGATCCCGTGCGGCTCGATGGCGTGGTCTACAACCCGCTTTTTGATTATCACCCTACCTTCGTGGCCTCCAAGGACCACCCGCTGGCAGCGAAGGATTGGGTCGGGGCCGAGGATTTCCGCGATGAGGTGCTGATCACCTATCCGGTTGCCCGCGACAAGCTCGACATCTTCACCGAACTTCTGACACCCGCCCGGATCGAACCGCGCGGTCAGCGCCCGGTGGAGCTGACCGCCGTCATCCTGATGCTGGTGGGATCGAACCGGGGCGTCGCTGTCCTGCCCGACTGGGTGCTGCGCGATGTGCGCAGCCATGCCGATTACATCACACGCCCGCTCGGCCCCAAGACGATCACCCGCCGCCTCTATGCCGCGACGCGGGAAGAGGATGCTGCCAAGCCCTTCATGGCGCATTTCCTGCGCCTCGGCCGCAGCGAACCGGTCAAGCTGCAACGCTCCTGAGCCGCGGCCCCGGCTGTGCGCGTCCCGGTAGGATGGGCAGTCCTGCCCATCCTACGCCCGGCCCATCCTACGCCCGACTCAAGCGCGCCAGACCTCATCCCGCTCCCGGGCCAGCGTGGCCGCTTCCACCTCGGCGAGCCGCCGCAGCGCGCCCTCGACGCCGGACCGCCGCACCTCACGCTCCCAGACCCGCCGCGCGCTCTGGGCCGACCAGGGCAGCGCGGCCTCCTTCAGCCACAGCCGCAGCGGCGCGGGCAGCGCATCATGCGCCCGCATGGGGCAGCCCCGCCGCCACTGCGCCCGGGGCGAGCGCAGGTTCCCGCTCATGCCGCCCGCCACTGCGGGAAGGGATCGGCCATCCCGGCCCATGCCTCGGGCGCGAAGGACGCGCCCGGCACCAGCGCCGCCTCGAGTGCCGCCGTGATCGCGGCACGGTCCATGCCATGGCCGATGAAGACGATTTCCTGCCGACGGTCGCCCCAGGGCTCTGCCCACAGTGCCTGCACCTCCTCCAGCCCCGCCCCGCTGCGGGGCCAGCGCGTCGCAGGCACCGCCGCCCACCACCGCCCCAGCGGCGAGACGGATGACACCGCCCCCGCCAGCGAGAATTCCGCCGCCCAGTCGGGGCGCGTGGCCAGCCAGAAATGCCCCTTCGCCCGGATCACACCGGGCAGATCACCGTTCAGAACCGCATGGATGCGCGCCGGATCAAAGGGCCGCCGCGCCCGGAAGACAAAGCTTTCGATCCCGTATTCCTCGCTCTCCGGCACATGGGACGCAAAGCCATACAACTCCTTCGCCCAGAGCGGATGCTCCGCCGCCCGGTCGAAATCGAACAGCCCCGTCCCCATCACCGCGCCCAGATCGACGCGCCCGTGATCGGCTTCGATCACCCGCGCATCCGGGTTCAGCGCTGCGATGATCTTGCGCGCCGCATCCACCCGCCCGGGCCCCGCATCCGACACCTTGTTCAGCACCACGACGTTGGAAAACTCGATCTGCTCTGTCAGCAGGTTGACCAGCGCCCGCCCGTCGCCCTCGGGCGTCTCCACCCGCGCGGCCAGAAAATCATGGCTGGAGAAATCCTTCAGCAGGTTGATCGCATCGACCACCGTCACCATCGTATCCAGCCGCGCCACATCCGACAGGCTGACGCCTTCCGCATCGCGGAAATCAAAGGTCGCGGCCACCGGCAGGGGTTCCGAAATCCCGCTCGATTCGATCAGCAGATGGTCGAACCGCCCAGCCTCGGCCAGTTTGCGCACCTCGCTCAGCAGGTCATCGCGCAGGGTGCAGCAGATGCAGCCATTGGTCATCTCGACCAGCTTCTCCTCCGCCTGATGCAGTTCCGCCCCCGCCCGGATCAGATCGGCGTCGATGTTCACCTCGGCCATGTCATTGACGATCACCGCCACCCGCAACCCCTGGCGGTTGTTGAGGACATGGCTCAGAAGCGTGGTCTTCCCGGCCCCGAGAAACCCCGACAGAACGGTGACGGGCAGGCGAGGATCAGGGGCTACGTGCGACATTGGCGTATCTCCGTATGTTATACTATAACACACATGCCGCAGCCTGTCGGCCCTGTCCAGCCCCCCCACCCGCACGGCCAAGGAAAAGGGCGGCCGCGAGGGCCGCCCTTCCCCTTCCTGCCTGACCTGCCCGAGCTAAAGCAGCTCGAAGTCAAACGCCTGCAGGCTGTTCACCCCGGTCAGCGTGGCGATCAGCACCGCCGCCTCCCCGCCGATCCCGTCACGATCCCAGAACAGGCGATCCGTCGCCGTGTCGAAATAGAACCACGACGCACCGCTTCCCCCGGCCTGCGTGCCGTTGACGAAGCGCAACGTGGTATCCATCCCGGCGAAATCCGCGGTATCAAAGACCAGATCATCCACGCCCGTGACGAAATCCGTGATACGATCCGCCCCAAAAGGGTTGCCGTCCCATGTGTTGAAGCGGAAATCATCCGCACCGCCCCCGCCAGTCAGCCGATCCGATCCGCCGCCCCCGACCAGCGTATCCGCCCCGCCCCCGCCCGACAGCGTATCCGCACCGTCATCGCCTTCCAGAAAGTTCGCACCGCTGCTGCCCGTCAGGCTGTCATTGCGGAAGGTGCCATACAGATTCTCGATGCTGACCAGCGTCTCGACATTGCCAAAGCCATCGTTGCGCACCTGCCCAGAGGCCCGCGACAGATCCACCACCGCGCCCGATGTGACGAAGTCGCTCCAGAATTCCACCGTATCGGAACCGCCGCGCCCGTCGATCACGTCCACGCCGTCATCGGCGATGATGTAATTGTTGGCCGCATTGCAGGTGATCGTGTCCGCCCGCCGCGTGCCATAGACATTCTCGATCCCGCTCAGCGTGTCCAACTGCCCCCAGCCGTCCCGCGCCTGCCCGGTCGTCAGGTTCACGGTGACGCCGCGCAGGCCGCCATATTCGGCATCCCGGTCATAGCGCGCCATGTCGTTGCCCGCGCCCCCCACGATGGTGTCGCGCCCTTTCAGACCCGAAAACTGCTCATCCGCCGCCGATCCCGTGAACTGATCCGAAAGCCGCGACCCCTGCACCCGCTCGATGTTGGTCAGCGTATCCGTCCCGCCCCAACTGTCGATGGCGGTGCCCGTGGCAAGATTGATCACCGCCCCGCGAAAGGCCGAAATGTCAAAGAAACTTTCGGTCATCGCATAAGTGTCGCGGTCATCACCCCCGTCGATCACATCGTTCCCAGCATCGGCCTTGATGAAATCCCGCCCGCCGCCGCCAAAGATCGTGTCATTGCCCGCATTGCGCCCGGCGATGATGTCATCGCCGGCGTCGCTGCCGTTGATCCGGTCATTGCCATTCAGAAGCAGGGTCCACAGGTCGAAGGTATCGCCCTCGCGATACTGGCCCCGCCGCTCCCAGCCCAGCCAGATGTGATCGACATCCTCGGCCGACTTGTCGAGCTGTGTCGCCGTCAGCCAGACCGTGCCACCCACCCGCACGGTCAACCCCGCCATGGTGCCGCCGATCAGCCGGCCGCCTTCCGGGAAAGCGCCGGATGAATACTCAAGCCCGCTCCCGGTGAACACGATCTCCACCACCCCGTACTCGGGTGACGTCCATGTCACCGCAAACCGGGTGGCCTCTCGGGTGACCGCAGGGCTTCCCTCCAGAAAATCCACCTCGAACAGATCGGGCCACCACTGATACTGCGGCGCGGCATTCGCAATCGTTACAACAGCCATCGTTACTCCTCCGGCACTGGTAAGGGTCGACATACAGGAAAACGGCGCCGCTCACGGCGACGTGATGATGGGACCTGCCGCATGAGTCGCGCAAATGATCTTTTCGACGCCAGACCTGCGCGCCGCGCCGCACCCCCTTCCCTTCCGCGCCTCCCCCGTGTAATGCCCCTGCCCTGATCCCACCCACCCCGGAGCCCGCCCATGCAAGGCAGCGCGAACCTCAACCTGATGATCAAGGCTGCCCGCAAGGCGGGCCGCACGCTCGTCAAGGATTTCCGCGAGGTCGAGAACCTTCAGGTCTCCGCCAAGGGACCGGGCGATTTCGTCAGCCGGGCCGATCGCGAATCCGAACGCCTGATCAAGGAAGAACTCCTCGGCGCGCGCCCCACCTATGGCTGGCTGGGCGAAGAGACCGGCGCGCAGGACGGGCAGGATCCGACCCGCCGCTGGATCGTCGATCCGCTGGATGGCACCACGAATTTCCTGCATGGGATGCCGCACTGGGCCATCTCCATCGCGCTGGAACACAAGGGCGAGATCGTCTCGGCCGTCGTCTATGACGCGGCCAAGGACGAATTGTTCTGGGCCGAAAAGGGCGCGGGCGCCTGGATGAACGACCGCCGCATGCGCGTGTCGGGCCGGCGCGAGATGCATGAAGCCGTCTTCGCCACGGGCGTGCCCTTCGGCGCGAAATCCACACTGCCTGCGATGCTGCAGGATCTCGCCCGCCTGATGCCCGCCTGCGCGGGCGTGCGCCGCTGGGGGGCGGCCTCGCTCGACCTCGCCTATGTCGCGGCGGGCCGGTTCGACGGCTACTGGGAACGCGAGTTGAACGAATGGGACATCGCGGCGGGTCTCCTCCTCGTGCGCGAGGCGGGCGGTTTCGTCTCGGCCATCCGCGACGGAGACGATCCGCTGCAGAAAGGCGCCGTCATCTGCGGCAACGAGGCCCTTTTCGAACCCTTCCGCAAGATCATCCGCGGCGCCTGACCCCTATCCCCACGGTCCTGGCCCGCCGCCGCGCCGGATGCGCGGCACCCGCGTCCGCACCAGAGGGTACGCCACCTCGGGATGCGGCGGCGCCCCCTGCGTGCGGCTCCAGAAGGCCGGCCCGCCCCGCCGCAGCCACAGGGGCAAGGCCAGCACCAGCCCCGCCACGAACCCGCCCGCATGCGCCCAATAGGCCACGCCCCCCACATCGGCGGGCGCCATCGCGCCATTGATCACCTGAAAGCCGAACCACAGGCCCAGCATGATCCAGGCCGGGATGGGCAGGATGCGGAAAAAGACGATGAAGATGAACAGCACATCCACCTTCGCCTTGGGGAACAGCAGAAGATACCCCCCCATCACCCCTGCAATCGCGCCCGAGGCCCCCACCATCGGGATCATCGACGCAGGCTCCGCCGCGAATTGCAGCCCCGCCGCCGCCAGCCCGGACAGAAGATAGAACAGCGCAAAGCGCAGATGCCCCATCTCATCTTCCAGATTGTCCCCGAAGATGAAAAGAAACAGCATGTTGCCCGCCAGGTGCATCCACCCCCCGTGCAGGAACATCGAGGTGACGAAGGTCTCATAGCCATCGCCGAACCCGATCCGCGCGGGCACCAGCCCCCAGGTCAGGAAAAACCGCCCCAGCGCCACCTCGCCCGGCAGCGTCAGCCAGTAGGACAGAAAGACGATCACATTCACCGCGATCAGGGTGAAGGTGACAAAGGGCGTCCGCCCCGACGGGTTGTGATCGCGGATGGGAAACATGATGCCTTAGGCTGGCCTGCCGCGCGGCCCCCCGTCAAGGGTGACCACCGCCCCCGCCCCTTCCCCGTTGTTCAAATATCCTCGGGGGTGAATGGGCGCCGCGCGCCCAGAGGGGGCAGACAGCCCCCTTCTCCTGCCACCGCAAAGCTCATGCCCCGGCCACCTCCACCAGTAATTGCGCATTCCCGCCCGACGCCGTGGTGTCGATACAGACATGCCGCTCCAGCCGCGCATGGCCCCGATCCGGCATCCCCCCGATCAAGGGCAGGATCGGCCCCGACCGGCCCGCCAGCGCCTGCGCGTAAGGCCGCCCCGCCTCTGCCCCGCCCCACCAGACCGCCCCGGCAAAGCCCGCCAGCCGCCCCAGCGCCGCAGGCTCCAGCCCCGCCGCCTCCACCGCAACCCCGCCCTGACCACGCAGCGCCGCCGCCTGCTCGGCCGCCGCCGTGCGCCCCGGGCCCAGACACAGCACCGCCTCACGCGCCACCGATGTCAGGCGGTTCGATTCCCCCGTGGGCCCCGGCAGATCGTGGCTCACCGGCCCCGCCCCCGCCCCCGCTGCGCGCAAGGCCGCCGCCACATCGGCCTCTGATGCCGCCTGCCCGTCTGCGGCCACCTGCGCCACCTCTGCCCGCGTGAAGCGCGTCAGGTAATCCGGCCCCCCCGCCTTCGGCCCCGTCCCCGACAGGCCCTCGCCGCCAAAGGGCTGGCTTCCCACCACCGCGCCGATCTGGTTGCGGTTCACGTAGGTATTGCCCACCCGCAGCCGCTCCACGATCCGCTGCACCCGGTCGTCGATCCGTGTGTGCAGCCCGAAGGTCAGGCCATAGCCCGTCGCATTCACCGCATCGACCACGCGGTCGATCTCATCGGCGCGGAAGGTGGCCACATGCAGCACCGGCCCGAAAATCTCGCGCGTCATCGCCGCGATGCCGTCCACCCGGATCACTGCAGGCCCGACGAAGGTTCCCGCCACGGGCGCCGCCATCTCCTTCACCACGCGCCCCGCCGCCCGCGCCGCCGCCACATGGTCGCGGATCGTGCCAGCCGCCTCGGCATCAATCACCGGCCCCACATCGGTGGTCAGATCCCACGGATCGCCCAAGGCCAGTTCATCCATCGCGCCCGACAGCATCTCCAGCACCGTCTCGGCCACATCCTCCTGCACATAAAGGCAGCGCAGCGCCGAACAGCGCTGCCCCGCCGACTGGAAGGACGACGCAAGGATATCCCGCACCGCCTGTTCGGGCAGGGCGGTCGAATCCACCAGCATCGCATTCAACCCGCCCGTTTCCGCGATCAAGGGCGCGGTCGGGTCCAGATGCGCGGCCATCGCGCGGCGGATCATCAGCGCCGTCTCGGTGGACCCCGTGAAACAGACCCCGCCCACGCGCGGGTCAGAGGTCAGCATCCGCCCCACCACCGGCCCCTCCCCGGGCAGAAGTTGCAGCGCCGTCACCGGCACCCCCGCCTTGTGCATCAGACCCACCGCAAGGCCCGCGATCAGCGGCGTCTGTTCCGCAGGCTTGGCCAGAACCGCATTCCCCGCAGCCAGGGCCGCAGCGATCTGCCCCGTGAAAATCGCGAGGGGGAAGTTCCAGGGCGAAATACAGGCAAACACCCCCCGCGCGGGCGCCGTCAGCCCCGCCGCCCCATCGGCATAGTAGCGCAGGAAATCCACCGCCTCGCGCAACTCCGCAACCGCATCGGCCAGCGTCTTGCCCGCCTCGCGCGCCAGCAGGGCAAAGATCGCCCCGAACTCCGCCTCGTACAGATCCGCCACCCGGCGCAACACTTCCGCCCGCTCCGGCACAGCCGCCGCCCAGGGTTCGGCCAGCCGCAGCGCGGTTTCCACATCCGGCGCGCCCGCCTGCACCACATGCCCCACCAGATCGCCCGTCGCAGGGTTGCGCACCTCGACCCGCAGCCCCCCCGCAGGCCGCCCCGCGATCATCGGCCCCGCCTCGAAGCGCTGCGTGGCAAAAGGCGCGCGCGCCGCCTCGATCGCTGCCAGATGCCCCGCATCCGTCAGATCGAAGCCGCGCGAATTCACCCGCGCGCCAAACAGCGCAGGCCCCGTTTTCAGCGCCGGATTGGCCACCGCCGCCATCCCCTCCATCGCTGTCAGAGGGCAGGCCGCCACCACCTCGGGCGGGACCTCGTCATTCACGATCTGGTTCACGAAGGACGAATTCGCCCCATTCTCCAGCAGCCGCCGCACGAGATAGGCCAGCAGGTCCCGATGCGCGCCCACCGGCGCATAGATGCGGCAGCGCGTCCCCTCATCCGTCAGCACCAGATCATGCAGCCGCTCGCCCATCCCATGCAGCCGCTGGAATTCAAACGCCCGCTTGTCCGTGGCCATCTCAAGGATCGCCGCCACCGTATGCGCGTTATGCGTGGCGAATTGCGGATAGATGCGGTCGGTCATCCCCAGCAATTTCCGCGCGTTGGCGATATAGCTCACATCCGTCGCCTGCTTGCGCGTGAAGACGGGAAAGCTGTCCAACCCCAACACCTGCGCCCGCTTCACCTCGGCATCCCAATAGGCGCCCTTCACCAGCCGGACCATGATCTTCCGGTCCAGCCGCTCGGCCAGCGCATAAAGCCAGTCGATCACCGCCCCAGCCCGCCGCCCATAGGCCTGCACGACGACCCCGAACCCGTCCCAGCCCGCCAGAGACGCATCCGACAACACCGCCTCGATCACCTCAAGCGACAGCGCCAGACGATCCGCCTCCTCGGCATCGATGTTGAAGCCCAGCCCCGCCGCCTTGGCCAGCCCTGCCAAGGCCCGCACACGCGGCACCAGTTCCGCCATGACCCGCGCGCGCTTCGCCACCTCATAGCGCGGATGCAGCGCCGACAGCTTCACCGAAATCCCCGGATTGGCGCGGATATCCGCGCCCTTCGCCGCCGCCGCAATCGCGGTGATCGCCTTGGAATAGGCCAGATGATAGCGCCGCGCATCCCCTTCGGTGCGCGCCGCCTCGCCCAGCATGTCGTAGCTGTAGGTGTATCCCCGCGCCTCCAGCTCGCTCGCCCGCTTCATCGCGGCCTCGATCGTCTCGCCCAGAACGAACTGCCGCCCCATCTCCTTCATCGCCTGCGCCACCGCGCGCCGGATCACAGGCTCGCCCAGCCGCTTCACGGCGGCGCGCAGATGCCCCACCACCCCCGGCTCGCGATCTTCCAGCACCTTGCCGGTCAGCATCAGCGCCCAGGTGGACGCATTCACCAGGGACGAGGCCGATTTCCCCAGATGCCGCCCCCAATCGGACGGCGCGATCTTGTCTTCGATCAGCGCATCCATCGTCTCGGCATCCGGCACACGCAGCAGCGCCTCGGCCAGACACATCAGCGCCACGCCCTCTTCGGTGGACAGCCCGTATTCGGCCAGAAACACCTCCATCAACCCCGGCTTCACACTGTCCCGGATCCGGCGCACCAGCCCCGCCCCGGCCGCGGTGATCCGCGCCCGCGCAGCCGCGTCCAGCCCCGCCTCTTCGATCAGGCGACGGACCAGCGCCGCCTCATCGGAAAGGCTGTCCATCTCGATCCGGGTCCACGGGGTATCGGCATGATCGCGGGGCATAGGCAAAATCCTCCATTTCGCCTATCATACCGCAGAGAAGGCGGCATTTCCTCCCGAAGATCGCCCGATCGCTATCCGTTTCGCCTGCATTTCCGGTGCCAAACATGCCAATCGACCGCATCCCGCTTGACCGCTTCGACGAAGCGATCCTCCGCATCCTCGCCACCGATGGCCGCATCAGCGCCACCGAACTGGCCCGCCGCATCGGCCTGTCGAAATCCCCCACCCAAGCGCGCCTGAAACGGCTGGAAGAAACCGGCGTCATCACCGGCTATCGCGCCCTTCTGGACCCGATCCGCATGGGACAGGCCCACGTCGCCTTTGTCGAGGTGAAGCTCTCCGATACCCGCGAAGCTGCGCTGCAGGCCTTCAACCGCGCCGTGTTGGCCGTCCCCGAGGTGGAGCAATGCCACATGATCGCCTCGCGCTTTGACTATCTGCTCAAGGTCCGCACGGGCGACATACAGGAATACCGCCGCGTGCTGGCCGAACGCATCAGCGCCCTGCCCCATGTCGCCTCCACCTCCACCTATGTCGCGATGGAGGCGATCAAGGAATTTACCTGATCCCCGCCCGTCAGGCGATCCCCATCCTTGGCAGGCCGCTCCGGCTTCCCGCCGCCACGATGGCGCGGTCCAGAACCTGCGATGGCCGCGCCAGCGACAAAAGCGAATTGCTCACCATCGGCCCCACCCGGATGCGCGGCAGGGGCAGGCGTTCCGACACATAGATCGGACTGAACTCTTCCATCTTGGCGTTCATCTCGAACTCCAGATCGGCAGGCACCCAATCCGCAGTGCCGGTCACGATGCCCACAAAGTTCCCGCTGCCCGCATAGGCAATCAACAGGCTTTCGGTTTTCAGGCAATCCTCGATCACCGATCCCACATCAGCCAGCATGTTGCGAAACGCCACGCGCGACGCGATGCGATAGGTCAGCACCGCATTCTCGATGCAGATCGCCACAGCCGAGACGGAGTAAAGCCCCTTCAGCCCAAGCGTCAGCAGATAGTTCTGCAAGGCATGAAACTCGATCCCGCGGTCAAACTCGGGCACAAGGATCGGCTGGTCGAAAGCAAAGTCCAGAGGCACCACATCGGTCTGCAGGCTGATCTGATATTCCAGCATCTGCAGGCGCTTGCGCTCGTCCAGCAGGCGTTCCACACCGTGCAGCCGCGCCTTCAGCTCCAGCGTGTCGATGGGTTTGGTGATGTAATCCGTAGCCCCATTCTGAAAGGCCATGTCGATGCTCTGCCGCCCGGCGAGCGAGGTGATCATGATGATCGGCGTGTGGCGATAGGCGGGCAGCGCGCGGATACGCCCGCACAACTCCACCCCGTTCAGGCCCGGCATCTCGATATCCAGAAGGATGCAGTCAAACGCTTCGGCAGCCTCGGCCAGAACCTGCTGCGCCGCAAGCGGATCCTGCAGGCAGGTGACATCGCCATATCCGATCAGGCGCAGCTTCTGTCGAAGGATTTCACTGAAAACATCGTCGTCATCAACGGCAAAGATCTTCATGATCACCCCGCCTGCCTTGGAAACCCGTCTTTCGCCGCGCGCGTTCCACGCGCGGCCCGCCAGACCGCCTAACGTGCGTGACTATCAATACAAACAACCCTACCGTGTATAGCCGCCAGACGATACCACAAACCTTAAGTATCATTAAGATAATTTTGTGGCAGAGACACAGACGCGAAGCCCAGAGGCAGGCCCCCGCAACAAAGGCCCCGCCGCACCGGCGACCACAGGGAGCCATGGCCAGTCACGGCCAGTCAGGGCCAGTCATTGCCGGTCAAGGAACACCCAGACGCCACTCCGCCGTCACGCCGCCCCGTCCCGACTTGGCCCAACCTGACCCGGATCTGGTGCCCGCGGCCGGACTCGAACCGGCACGGCCTTCCGGCCTAGGGATTTTAAGTCCCCTGTGTCTACCATTCCACCACGCGGGCAGGCGCGATCCTTGGCTTGCCTAGCAACTCGCCGCACCAAGGGAAAGCCCGTCCCGACCCTGCAACCCGCTTTGCGCGTGGCGCCAACTGGGCTAACCTGACGCATGTCGCATTTGCCCCAAAGTCCTTGCCCCACCAGACCGGAGCGCGCCATGCCCCCCCGCCGTACCGCCATGATCGCCGCCGCCTTCGCCGCGACCACCACAGCCGGCGCCCACGCGCAGGACAGCGCCGACCTTCTGCCCTTCACTGCCCGCGGCAACGAACCCTTCTGGTCGCTCACCGTCACGCCCGAGGGCAGCACCTACACCGATATGGAAGGCCTCACCCTCACCGCCCCCTTCACCGAACCCAGCGTCGCGGATGGCGCGCGCCTCTACCCCACGGCGGCAGGCCCCCTGCGCCTGACCGAAACCCTCTGCCGCGACAGCATGAGCGGGATGCCCTACCCTTTCACCGTCACCCTCAACCGTGACGGGGCCGACCTGCCCGGATGCGCGGGCGATCCGGCCCGGCTTTTGGCGGGCGAATGGGTGGTGACCACGCTTGACGGGGCGGCGCTCGCGAAAGGGGCCGATGTCACCCTTGCCTTCGATGCAGGCCGCATCGCGGGCCTTGCCGCCTGCAACCGATACGCGGGCAGTTACACGCTGACCGGCGAAGGCCTCACCTTCGGCCCGATGGCAGGCACCCGCATGGCCTGCCCCGAGCCGCTCATGGCCACCGAAGCCGCCGTCTACGCCGCCTTCGCCCGCGTCACGCAATTCGACATCGCCCCCGACGGCAGCCTCCTTCTGAAGGCTGACGAGGCGACCACGCTCTTCACCGCCACCCGCTAGGCGCCCCCCCGTCACGCGCCACGCCGCAGCGCGGCAATTGACAGGGCAATCGCCCCGGTTCCATATGGCGGGCGTCAGTTTGTGGGAGCCAAACGCATGAAGAAAGTCTATCCCAGCGCCGAAGCCGCGCTGGACGGCGCGCTGTTCGACGGAATGACCATCGCCGCAGGCGGCTTTGGCCTCTGCGGCATCCCCGAACTTCTGATCGCCGCGATCCGCAAAGCGGGGACAAAGAACCTCACCGTCGCCTCCAACAATGCGGGCGTCGATGGTTTCGGCCTCGGCATCCTGTTGGAAAGCCGTCAGGTGAAGAAGATGATCTCGTCCTATGTGGGCGAGAATGCCGAATTCATGCGCCAGTACCTGTCGGGCGAGCTGGAGCTGGAATTCAACCCCCAAGGCACGCTGGCCGAACGCATGCGCGCAGGCGGCGCGGGCATCCCCGGCTTCTACACCCGTACCGGCGTGGGCACCGTCATCGCCGAAGGCAAGGAACACAAGGATTTCGGCGGCAAGACCTACATCCTCGAACGCGCCATCGTCGCGGACCTGTCGATCGTCAAAGCGTGGAAGGCCGATCCCAGCGGAAACCTCGTCTTCCGCAAGACCGCCCGCAACTTCAACCCCCCCGCCGCCACCTGCGGCGAGCTCTGCGTGGCCGAGGTGGAAGAGATCGTCCCGCTCGGCTCCCTCGACCCCGATCACATCCACCTGCCGGGCATCTATGTCCACCGCCTGATCCAGGGCGAACACGAAAAGCGCATCGAGCAGCGCACCGTGCGCAAGAAGGAGCAAGCATAATGTGGGACCGCAACCAGATGGCCGCCCGCGCGGCGCAGGAACTGCAGGATGGCTGGTATGTGAACCTCGGCATCGGCATCCCGACCTTGGTGTCGAACTACATCCCCGACGGCGTGAACGTCACGCTGCAGTCTGAAAACGGGATGCTGGGCATGGGCCCCTTCCCGTTTGAGGGCGAGGAAGACCCCGACCTGATCAACGCCGGCAAGCAGACGATCACAGAACTGCCGCAGACTGCCTTTTTCGACAGCGCCCAGTCCTTCGCTATGATCCGCGGCGGCAAGATCGCCATGGCCATCCTCGGCGCGATGGAGGTTGCCGAAAACGGCGATCTCGCGAACTGGATGATCCCCGGCAAGCTGGTCAAGGGGATGGGCGGCGCGATGGACCTCGTGGCCGGCGTGGGCCGGGTGGTTGTGGTGATGGACCACACCTCGAAACATGGTGAAAGCAAGGTGCTCAAGCGCTGCACGCTGCCGCTCACCGGGCAGGGCGTCGTCAACCGCATCATCACGAATCTGGGCGTGCTGGATGTGGTGCCGGGTGGGCTGCGGCTGGTGGAACTGGCCGATGGCGTGACCGAGGCAGACCTGCGCGCCGCGACCGAGGCGACCATCGTCGCCTGACGGCGCAACCCTTCGGTGCAGGCCGGGCGGGCAATTCCCCCCAGGCCTGCACCCACCGCGACCCTGCCACAATGACCCTCGCGGAAACCGCGGCCGCACCAGCCTTTTCTCTCTTTTGCCTCGCTTCCGCCCAGCTTGATCAGTATTAATGAACCTGCCGCGGGGCGGGCTACGGTCGGAGCAGGCAAGGCATGGAAACGCACGTCGGCCCGTTCTGGTCGGCCTTGGAACGATACGGCGACATGCCCGCCCTGACCGGCGAAGGCGTCACCCTGTCCTACGCCGCCTTGGCCCACGCTGCCGATGACTGGGCCGCCCGCGCCCGCACCTGCCTTCCCCGCGCCGTGACCCGCCCGCTTGTGGCGCTGGAACTGGGGCGCAGCCTGCCTGCGATCACCGCCTATCTGGGCTGCCTGCGCGCAGGCTGGCCGGTGATCCTGCTGGCCGAGGGCGAGGCACGGCCAGACCATGCGATCCGCGCCACCTATGCCCCCAACCTGATCGTCACCGGCCCCATGGCCCACCCCGCCGCAGGCGACCCCGGCCCAGCTGCCTTTTGCGACGATCTCGCCGTCCTTCTGTCCACCTCCGGCACCACCGGCGCCAGCAAACTGGTCAAGCTGTCAGGGGCCAATCTGCAGGCCAATGCCGCATCCATCATCGAATACCTCGGCATCCGCCCCGACGACCGTACGATCACCACCCTGCCCCTGCACTATTCCTATGGCATGTCGGTGCTGCACACGCATCTGTCTGTGGGCGCGCGCCTTGCCGTGACCGAGGCCCCGCTCACCGATCCCTCCTTCTGGGCGCTGGCCCGCGCGCAGTCCATCACCTCCCTCGCCCTTGTTCCCACCCAGTTCGACCTGCTCGAAAAGGTGGGGCTCGACACCGCCACTCTGCCCCACCTGCGCACCATCACACAGGCAGGCGGCCGCCTCGATCCGGCGACGGCACAGCGCTTCGCCCGCCGCGCACAGGCCGAAGGCTGGCAGCTGTTCCTGATGTATGGCCAGACCGAGGCAGCCCCCCGCATGGCCTATCTGCCCCCCGCGCTGGCCCTGTCGCACAGCGATACGATCGGCAAGCCCATCCCCGGCGGCCGCCTCTGGATCATGGGCGAGGACGGGCAAGAGATCACCACCCCCGGCCAGCCCGGCGAACTGCTCTATCAGGGCCCGAACGTGATGATCGGCTACGCGCTTGCCCGGGCCGATCTGGCCACAGCCCGCAAGACCGATATCCTGCACACCGGCGACGTCGCCCAGCGCACGCCCGAAGGCCTGTTCCAGATCGTCGGGCGGCGCAGCCGTTTCGTGAAGCTCAATGGCCTGCGCATCGGGCTTGATGAGGTGGAGGCCACGCTGCGCCGCGAAGGCCACCGCCTGCGCGTCGCGGGCGATGATCGCGGCCTCGTCCTGTTCACCGAAACCGACACCGGCACGCTGGCCCGGGACACGGCCGCGCGCTACGGCCTCTTGCGCGATATGGTCCGTGCGCAGCACCTGCCTGCGCCACCGCTCCTGCCCTCAGGCAAGGTGGACTATGCCGAACTCCACCGCCGCGCCGATCGGATCCTGTCCACCGATCCCGAACCAGAGCCCGCCCCCACCAGCCCCACCGCAGCGGGCGACCTGATCGCAACGCTGCAGGGCATCCTCGCCCTTCCCGACATCGACCCCGCACGCAGCTTCCGTGATCTCGGCGGTGGCAGCCTTGCCTATCTCGAGGTGGAACTGCACCTGATGAAGACCCGCGGCACCGTCCCCGAGGGATGGGATCGCCTCCCCCTGCGCGATCTGGCACGGCCCCCCGCCGCGGATCGCCCCGCAGATCGCCTTGCCGATCGTCTACGCTGGCAAACCATCGGCAGCGATGTGGTGATCCGCGTCATCGCCATCTTCTGGGTGATCCTGCTGCACACGACCGACCTGGTCACCGGCGGCGGTGTGTTCGCGCTGACCATCCTGATGGGCTATTCGCTCGCCCGTCACCAGGTCCACGCCCTGACCGAGGGCCGCGTCCTGCGCACGCTCGATGCCATGCTGC
Organism: Paragemmobacter ruber; assembly: GCF_009908315.1. Lineage (GTDB taxonomy): Bacteria > Pseudomonadota > Alphaproteobacteria > Rhodobacterales > Rhodobacteraceae > Paragemmobacter > Paragemmobacter ruber. Next base: position 513,452 of record NZ_JAAATW010000002.1, on the reverse strand, counting down.
GCCCCCTGCTTCTGGCCTATTTTACCATACTCGCCCTCCTCGCCCTGCGGGTCGAGGTGGACTGGCAGTGGATCGCGCTCGTGGCAAATCTTCCCGCGGCCTTCGGTCCTGCCCCCCCCGCATCCCTACTCGAACCCTATTGGTTCGTCGCGGCCTATGCCCAGTCCATCCTCTTGATCTGCCTCGCCTTCACGCTGTCGCCGGTCCGCCGCTGGGTCGCGGCCTCTGCGTTCCGGGCGGGCAGCCTCGTCACGGCGGCACTGACCGCCGTCATCGCGGTTGCCCCCTTTGGCGATCTGGATGCAGCCATGATCCGCCTGCCGCTCGGGATGATCCAGTTGGCCGCCCTCGGCTGGTGCGCCGCCTTTGCCGACACGCGGGCGCGCAAGCTGATCGTCATCGCGCTGGCCACGGCCTCCTGCCTTGTAGACTGGCACGAATCCGGCCTCAGCGTGCAAGAGGCGATCCTGATCCCGACGATCCTGCTCGTCGTCATCCCGCGCCTGCGACTGCCCGGCCTCTTGGCACGGGCCTTCCTCGAACTGGGGAAACTGTCGCTCTACATCTATCTTCTGCACGTCCCGGCGATCTACATCGACTATCACTTCGTCCAGACGACAACAGGCCTCTTCCTGTCAACCGCCGTGGTCAGCACGGTTGGCGCGATCATCGCCCGCAGCCTGCTGCGCCGCCTTGACCGCCGCGTGGCGCCTGTGCTGCAAAGGTGGCTCTCTGGCACGCAGGGCGCGCGCCCGTCGCACGCCCCCGAAGAAAGGCTTCCCGATGACGCATGAGATCACACGCGAACACGGGACGACCAAGGGTCGCTATGTCATCCGCCACAACGGGGAAGAGGCAGAGCTGACCTATTCCATCACCTCGCCCACGCTGATCATCGCCGATCACACGGGTGTCCCCGACAGCTTTCGCGGCACCGGCGCCGGCCTCGCCCTCGTCACCCGGCTGGTTCAGGATGCCCGCGCCGAAGGGGTAAAGATCATGCCCCTCTGCCCCTTCGTGAACGCCCAGCGCAAGAAGCACCCCGAATGGGCGGATGTCTTCGCCGTCTGACCCGCGCCCAAAGGTCCGGCGTCACGCCCGTCAGTTGCTGGCCGAAATCACCCGGAACACGCAGGGATCGCTCACCACCTCGGGCGGGGTGAGGCACAGCCCCTGTGCCACCTGCCACGCGGCCAGAACCTTGGGCACATAATCCCGCGTCTCGGCATAGGGCGGCACCCCGCCATTGGCGCGCACCGCCCCCTCGCCCGCATTATAGGCCGCGATCACCATGATCGGGTCGCGGTCGAAATGCTTCATCAGCCAGTCGAGATAGGCCACACCGCCCTTTATGTTCTCCACCGGGTCCATCGCATCGGCCACACCAAACCGTTCCGCCGTCGCGGGGATCAGCTGCATCAACCCCTGCGCCCCGGCATGGCTGACCGCATCCGCGCGCCCCGCGCTTTCCGCCGCCATCACCGCCAGCGCCAGCGCGGGCGACACCTCGGTTCCCACCGTGGCCTTCAGCAGCTCCACCCCATAGCTGTCGGCCAACTGCTGCATGTCCTGCAGGCGCGGCGCGGCGACCTTCGCGCCATCCGGCCCCTGCGTCAGCGCAGCCAGCGCCAGCGGGAACCGGCCCGACAGATCCTCGATCCCCGCAGGCACCGCATCCCAGAACCACGCATAGCGCGCCTCGGCCGGGGCGGGGGCAGCAGGGGCGGGGCTTGCCCCCGGCGCACCGGCCTCGACCGGCGGCAAGGCGGGCTCGGCATGCGGGGCGCTCGTCTTGGGCAGCGCCGCCAGAAGCCGCGCCTGCTCGGCCGGGTCGATCTGCACCAGCCCGCGCGCGCCCGGTGGCCGCTCGCCCACCTTCACCCGCTTGAACGTGAAATCCCGTGCCGGATCCAGCCCCTCGGCAGGGGCGGAATCACCCGACGATATCGCGATCGCCGCGATCAGAACTGCTGCCCGGAATCGCATCTCTGCCGGATGCCTTTCCTGTCTGTGCCTGCCTCTTGCAACCCTAAGTATCCGCGAAAACAGGGTTTCGCGCCACTCCCACCCGGAAAAAACGTGGCAAAATCGCCAAATTTGCCAGCCGAAAGCATAAAAACCCAAACGAAAGTATGGGCGCCCTGACTTTGTTTTGTGTGTTTTCAATCGGTTAGGCGGCCATACCCTAAAAATCTACATGTGGCGGAAAATGCCCACCTCACACCCAACTGCCGCCACGATTCGGGGGCCATATGCACCCATACCGAACGGAAGACGGAACGAACGAAACGGACCGACAGACCCCGGCGCGGTTGTGAGCAAGACCTGAAACCTGAACCTGAACCAAGGGAATACGACCATGAAACTGCTGAACATCTTCAAATCCTTCAAGAACGACGAGTCGGGCGCTGTGACGGTTGACTGGGTTGTGCTGACCGGCGCGGTTGTCGCTCTGGGCATCATCATCGCCAGCACCATGGGTTCGTCGATCCGCACCGCCGCCGGCAACGTCGGCGCTGACGTGATCACCAACTCGAACAACTGATCGCTCCTCGCAAGGCGACGATCTCAGCGCGGCCAGGCCAAAAGCCTGGCCGCAGCCACAAAAAGGCCCAGAACGAGTGACAGCATAGCCGCGCGGGCCAGATGGCCCACAGAACGGCGCGCGAACCGGAGTTCGGACATGACCGACACCAAGGAAGACAAAGACCGCCTCACCACCTTCCGCACCGAAGAAGATGGGGCCGTGACCGCCGATTGGGTGGTCCTCGCTGCAGCCGTGGTCCTTCTCGCGATCCCGCTGATGGTCACGATCCGCGCCTCCACGCAGACCGCGACGAACGGCATCGCCGAAGACGTCGTGGCGTCCAGCAACCGCGACAACTGATCCATTTCCGCCGCACCCCCACCGGGGCGCGGCTTCATCTTCAACCCGCCCGCAGTGGCGCGGAACACATCGAGGCAACAGACAATGCGTATGATCTTCGGATTGGTCCTGCTCGTCGGCGTGGCGCTGGCGGGCTTTGCCGTTTACATGGCACAGGGCTACATCAACCAGACGGCGTCACAGCTGGATCGCGAACGCGCCTTCCGCGCGCAGGTCGGCGAACTGGTCGAGGTCTACGTCGTCACCAAGCCGCTGCGCTACGGCGATCCGCTGCTGGCCGAAGATGTGAAAAAGATCTTCTGGCAGAAGAACGCCCTGCCCGAAGGCACCTTCAGCGACGAGGCCTTGCTCTTCCCGCCGGATGAGGAACGCCCCCGCTACGTCCTGCGCCCGATGGAAACCCACGAACCCATCCTTGCGGTCAAGATCACCGAACCCGGTCAGCCTGCAGGCCTGACCGGCGCGCTGGAAGATGGCAAGCGCGCCTTCGCCATCAGCGTGAACGCCTCCTCGGGCGTGTCGGGCTTCGTCTATCCGGGCAACTATGTCGATGTGTACTGGACCGGCAGCGACGGCAGCCGCGAAATCACCCGCCTGATCGAAAGCAGCGTCAACGTCATCGCGATTGACCAGACCGCCGCAGGCGCCACCACCGGCGGGGCCATCGTCGCCCAGACGGTGACGGTGCAGGCCACCCCCGAACAGGTGGCCCGCCTTGCCCAGGCCCAGGCCACCGGCAGGCTCGCGCTCTCGCTCGTCGGGGCCGATACCGCAGGCATCGACGACAAGATCGAGGTGGACAGCGCCTCCCTCCTCGGCATCACCCCTGAAGAGGTGATCGAGGTCGAGGCCGAACGCGTCTGCACCATCCGCAACCGCAAGGGCGGCGAGGTGGTGGAAATCCCGATCCCCTGCACGAACTGATCCGGCGACCCTCGCCCCACGGCGAGTGCTGCGACAGGGGCGCAACCACCGGATATGGTGGCTGCGCCTTCCCATCTCCGCCATGCCTTGCGCCACCTTAACACCTGTTGCCAGTTATCCACATAAGGTTTGGCGTCTAAGGCAATGATTCTTGCAATAAATCCCCACCTCAGGCATGTTGGGCAACGGAGCGGGCAACAAAGACCCGCGATCAGAGGTGTGATCGAAAGGGCAGGTCACCGATGCAGATGCGACAGCTGATGGCAGCGGGCGTGATGGGCTTTGCCCTCGCCGCCGCCACCCCCATGACCGCGGGCGCCGAGGTGCTGCGCGTCGTCAAGGGAACGGCGGCTCAGGCACTCGAAGTGCCGATGAACCGCGCCGTGGTCCTTGAAAGCGATGTTCCCTTCGCGGAACTTTCCATCGCCAACCCCGGCATTGCCGATATCTCCACCCTGTCCGACAGGTCGATCTACGTGCTGGGCAAGACGCCCGGCCGCACCACGCTGACGCTATTCACGGCGGAAGGCGAATTGATCACCAATGTCGAAGTGCAGGTCATCACCGACATCGCCGAATTCAAGGAACGGCTCAACCAGATCCTGCCCGGCGAAAAGATCGAGGTGCGCACCGCCAATGACGGCATCGTCATGTCAGGCACCGTATCTTCCACCCAGAAACTCGCCCGCGCGCTGGATCTGGCCGAACGCTACGCCCCCGGCCGCGTGTCGAACCTGATGTCCGTGGGCGGCACCCAGCAGGTGATGCTCAAGGTCCGCTTCGCAGAAATGCAGCGCACGGTGGCCAAGAACCTGTCTTCCTCGCTGGCCATCACCGGCACCAATGACGCCGTCGAAACCGGCACCTGGCTCAACCCTGGCAACACGCTGAACGGCCCCGATGGCGTGACACCGCGCCAGAACGTCTCGTCGGCCGGTATTCTGGGCTTCACCACCGGCTCGCTCCAGATCGGCATCCTGCTCGAGGCGCTGGAATCCAAGGGCGTCGTCCGCACGCTGGCCGAACCGAACCTCACCGCCCTGTCGGGGCAAGAGGCGAAATTCCTCGCCGGGGGCGAATACCCGATCCCGGTATCGGATGACGGCACCATCACCGTGGCCTACAAACCCTTCGGGGTTGAGATGAACTTCATCCCCACCGTGGTGGATGGCGATCTCATCAACCTGCAGATCAACGCTTCCGTCTCCTCGATCGACGGCACGATCACCACGCAGTCGAACGGCATCACGCTCGCGGCCTTCAAGCGTCGCGAAACCTCCACCACGGTGGAAATGCGCGACGGCGAAAGCTTCGCCATCGCGGGCCTGCTGCAGGACGACTTCCGCGATCTGAACGGTCAGGTCCCGTGGCTGGGCGACATCCCGATCCTCGGCACGCTCTTCCGCTCTGTCGAATACCAGCAGTCGCAATCCGAACTGGTGATCATCGTCACGCCCCACCTCGTATCGCCCACGCGGGGCGAGGCGCTGGCCCTGCCCACCGACCGCGTCCGCCTTCCCACGGAACGCGAGCTGTTCCTGTTCGGCGAGGTCGGCAAAGCCGCCACCAACGGTCCCGCGGGCGAAGTGGCCCGGCAGGATTTCACCGGCTCCTACGGCTATGTGATGGAGTGACGGGAATGGCCAAGAACAGCACCCCCCTCGTCCTTGCCACCACGGCCCTGCTTGCGCTGGCCGCCTGCGACGGCAAGATCATCGGTGAAGGCGTCGATGAAGGCGGCTTCGGCAACCCGACGATGACCAACCTCCTCGTCCAGACCGGCCAGATCAACCCGGTGCAGGCGCTGGGCGAACGCTTCGCCCGCGAAGTGCCCACCACCATCACCTTCCCCTTCAACAGCGCCCAGCTCACGCCCGAGGCGCGCGCCACCCTCGACCGGCAGGCGAACTTCATCCGCCAGTTCCCCGAGGTGCGCTTCCGTGTCTACGGCCATGCCGATCTGGTGGGATCCGACGGCTACAACTATTCCCTCGGCAAGCGCCGGGCCGAGGCCGTGGTGGGCTACTTCGCCGCGCGCGGCCTGTCGCGCTCGCGGCTTGAGGCGCTGGTGTCTTACGGTGAAACCCGCCCCGTGATCCAGACGCCCGGCCCGGAAGAGGCCAACCGCCGCACCGTGACCGAAGTGTCGGGCTTTGTCGCCCGCCATCCCACCGTGCTGGACGGAAAATACGCCGATATCATCTACCGCACCTACATCGAAGGGGCCGTATCGGTGCCGACGACCACGACCGGCGCAGCCGGCGCCGGTGATCCCGGGGCGTCAGCGCCGCCCGCTGGCGGCTGACCCCGCCCCCCGATCGCGGCGCAATCCAGAATACGGGCGGGGATCATTCCCGCCCGTTACCTTTTCCCCCCACGGTTCACGCGACAACCCCCGTCCTCGCCCGGTTAAAGTCGCCAGATTTCAAACAATCACGCGTTTCTAGCCCAAGAATCGCCACCATTCCCCCCCAGCTTTCCCTCGACTGGGAACAATCTCACGGCTCCGTTGCCGTGCGGGGGTGACCGGTGGTGCTGCACCCTTGCCCGCTTCGGGGCACGGGCCTTGCCGCCCATCGCCGCGCCCCCGGCCAAGAAGGACAAAGGCGATGAGCACTGCTGCCAACATGATGCCGGATCCCGCGCCGATTCTGGCCTGCACCATCTCGCGGGATATCCAGAATTTCGATCTCCTGATCGACGACATGGAACTGGAGCTTGGCGAAAACTGGGGCGACCTGACCTTCGAGGACGCCCGCGATTTCCTCGTGCAGCCGGATGCCGACAGCCTTGAATTCGTGGCCATCGCCGTAAACGCGGAAGATGAGGGCGACCTCACCCGCATCACCGAGATCATCAAATCCGCCACTGAACGGCAGATCAAGGTCATCCTCATCGCCGACCAGATCAGCCCCGCAGGCCTGCATCAGCTGCTGCGTCTGGGCGCCGATGACTTCGTTCCATACCCCCTTCCCGATGGCGCGCTGAAAGAGGCGATCGAACGCATCCGCAAGCCCGCCCCCGCCGCGCCCGTCCTGCCCGCTGCCGCAGGCGCCTCCGTCACCCATCTGCACGCCGTCCCCGATGCTGCCCCCCACACCCCCGCCTTCAAGGCCAAGGGCGACCGCGATGGCGTGGTCCTGCCCGTGCATGGCCTGTCGGGCGGCTCGGGCGCCTCCACCTTCGCGGCCAACCTTGCCTGGGAACTGGCCACCATCGACAAGGCCGCCCCGCCGCGGGTCTGCCTGTTGGATTTCGATTTCCAGTATGGCTCCGTCGCCACCTATCTCGACCTGCCCCGCAAGGAAGCGGTGTTCGAACTCTTGTCCGACACCGCCGCCGCCGACAGCGACGCCTTCCTCGAGGCGATGCTGACCTACAACGACAAGCTTCACATCCTCACCGCGCCGGCCGACATGCTGCCGCTCGATATCGTCGCCCCCGATGATATCGCCCGCATCATCGACATGGCCCAGACCAATTTCGATTTCGTCATCATCGACATGCCGAAAACCATCGTGGCCTGGACCGAAACCGTCCTCAGCCGCGCCCATGTCTATTTCGCGATGATGGATCTCGATCTCCGCTCGGCCCAGAACGTGCTGCGCCTTGTCCGCGCGCTCAAGGCCGAAACGCTGCCGCACGAGAAACTCCGCTACGTGCTCAACCGCGCGCCAAAATTCACCGACCTCGCTGCCAAGAGCCGGGTGAAGCGCATGTCCGAAAGCCTCGACATCCGGCTCGAGGTGCAGATCCCGGACGGCGGCGCACAGGTAACGCAGGCCAATGACCACGGCCATCCGCTTGCGGCCAGCGCGCCAAAGAATCCGGTCCGCAAGGAAATCCAGAAGCTTGCCAAATCCTTGTTCGACCTGAACCGCGCCGTCGAAACCGGCCGCAAGTAACCCTAACCCGATCAGACTGCCTTGGCCTGGGGGGCCTATCTGATGTTCTCGCGATTCAAGAAACCTGACGGATCCGATGCCAAACCCGCCCTGCGTCCCGTGACGCAGGGCACGCCTGCGCCGACCGCCGCCGCACCAGCCGCACCCGCCGCCGCCGCGCCGCCCAAGGCGGCTGTCGTGCCGCCCAAGCCCGGCCTCGGCGCGCGCCCTGCCACCGTTCCCGCCACCCCCGAAGCGGCTGCCGCCGACAAGGAGAAGAAGCGCAAGGAACGGCTGATGGAGCTGAAGGTGGAGCTGCACAAGCGGCTTCTCGAAAGCCTCAACCTCAGCGCGCTCGAACACGCGACCGAGGCGAACCTGCGCGCCGAAATCGCTGATATCACCTCCGAGGCGCTGTCAGAGATGTCCGTCGCCCTGAACAAGGACGACCGCGCCACCCTCAACCAAGAACTCTATGACGAAGTCATGGGTCTCGGCCCGCTGGAGCCGCTCCTGAAGGATGAAACCGTCTCCGACATCCTCGTGAACGGCCCGCAGCGCATCTTCGTGGAACGCGGCGGCAAACTCACGCTGACCGACATCACCTTCAAGGATGAACGCCACCTCCTGCGGATCATCGACAAGATCGTGTCGGCCGTGGGCCGCCGCGTCGATGAATCCAACCCCTATTGCGACGCCCGCCTTGCCGATGGGTCGCGCTTCAACTGCATGGTGCCACCCGTCGCGGTGGATGGCAGCCTCGTCTCGATCCGGAAGTTCAAGAAGGACAAGCTCGGCATTGCCGACCTCGTCCGCTTCGGCGCCTTCACCGAAGAGATGGCCGCCTATCTTCAGGCCGCCGTCTCCACCCGGCTCAACATCATCGTCTCGGGCGGCACGGGGTCGGGGAAGACCACCACGCTCAACGCGCTGTCCTCCTTCATCGACAACACCGAACGCGTGCTGACGATCGAAGACACCGCCGAACTGCAGCTTCAGCAGGTCCATGTGGGCCGCATGGAAAGCCGCCCCCCCAACGTCGAAGGCAAGGGCGCCGTCACCCAGCGCGACTGTCTACGCAACGCGCTGCGGATGCGGCCTGACCGCATCATCGTGGGCGAAACCCGCGGCGAAGAGGTGATCGACATGCTGCAGGCCATGAACACCGGCCATGACGGGTCCATGACCACGATCCACGCCAACAACGCCCGCGACGGCATCTCGCGCCTTGAAAACATGGTCGCCATGGCCGGCATCGACATGCCGCTCAAGGCCGTCCGCTCGCAGATCGCCAGCGCCGTCAACCTGATCGTGCAGGCCTCGCGCCTGCAGGACGGCTCGCGCCGCATGGTCTCCATCACCGAAATCACGGGGATGGAGGGCGAGGTCATCTCGATGCAGGAAATCTTCCGCTACGAACGCCTCGGCGTCGAACCCTCGGGCAAGATCATCGGCCGCTTCAACGCGACCGGCGTGCGCTCGCACTATTCCGAACGCTTCCGCCAGTGGGGCTATGACCTGCCGGCGTCCATCTACGAACCCATCATCTGATCAGGCCCGCGTCCCATGGAATTCAGTGCAGCCCCCGTCATCTACATCCTGATCTTCGTCGCCGTCATCGTGCTGGTCGAGGGCCTGTATCTCACCGTCTTCGGCAAATCCATCAGCCTCAACTCCAAGGTCAGCCGCCGCCTCGCGCTTCTGGAAAAGAACCAGAACCGCGAACAGGTGCTGGAACAACTCCGCAAGGAAATGTCCCAGCATATGAACGCCAAGGGCATCCCGCTCTACAAGATGCTGGCCTCCAAGGCGCAAAAGGCCAACATCGCCTTCTCGCCCCAACAGCTTCTGGGGATCATGGCGCTTTTGTCGGTCTTCGCCTATGTCGGCCTAACCGTCGGCACCGCCGCCGAAACCCCCGTTCGCCTTGGCCTGTCGGTCGTCATGGGCGTGGGCGGCGTCTATTTCTGGGTCGCCAACAAGGCCAAGAAGCGCATGGCCCTGCTCGAGGAACAGCTGCCCGACGCGGTGGAACTCATGGTCCGCTCGCTGCGCGTGGGCCATCCCTTTTCGGCTGCCGTCGCCATCGTGTCCAAAGAGGTGGCCGATCCCCTGGGCACCGAATTCGGCCTGATCGCGGATGAAGCGACCTATGGCCGCGACATCGCCGAAAGCCTGCGCTCCTTCGCCTCGCGGATGGACAATCAGGATCTCCACTTCCTCGCCGTCGCCGTGTCGATCCAACAGCAATCAGGCGGCAACCTCGCCGAAATCCTCGACGGTCTGGCCAAGGTGATCCGCGCCCGGTTCAAGCTGTTCCGCCGCGTCCGCGCCATCACGGCCGAAGCGAAATGGTCCGGCATGTTCCTGTCGGGCTTCCCGATCGTGGCCCTTATCCTGATCCAGATGCTCAAGCCCGACTATTACGACGGCGTCAGGGATACCGATGTCTTCGTCCCGGCGGCGCTCGGCGTCTGCGCCTTCCTCGTGGTCAACGTCATCTTCATGAAGATGATGGTCAACATCAAGGTCTGACCCATGCTTGCTTCGCTGAATGATTTCATCGTCGCCCGCATGGGCGAAATGGGCCCCCTGCTCATCGCCGGTGGACTGGGCCTTCTGCTGATCTTCGTCACCCTGCCCTTCCTGCTGCGCCGCGAGGCCGAACCCTTCGACAAGCTCAAGCAGCAGGTCCGCCAGCCGGAACGCGAACGGGACCGCAGCCGTGATGGCGAGTTGCGCCGCAGCAGCGACCGCAACGACAAGCTCAACAAGTTCGCCCACTTCCTCGAACCGCAGGACAAGGAAGAGATGTCCGCCGCGCGGCTCAAGATGATGCGCGCGGGCTACCGCTCCAAGAACGCGGTGCGGATGTTCCACGCCATGCAGTTCCTGCTGGGCATCGGGCTTCTGCTTCTGGGGATGCTCTACGCCTATCTCGTCAGCCTCAATCAGCCGCTCGACCTGCAAAAGGTGGCCATCTTCACCCTGCTGCCCGCCGCTGCCGGCTATTACCTGCCTACCTACTGGGTCCAGCGCCGCCTGCAGACCCGCCAGCAGAACATCACCGACGGCTTCCCCGACGCGCTCGACATGATGCTCGTCTGCGTCGAGGCGGGCCAGTCGCTCGACCAGTCCATCGCCCGCGTGGCCAAGGAGATCGGCCCCGCCTATCCCGACCTGGCCGAGGAATTCGAGATCGTCAGCCAAGAGGTCCGCGCCGGCAAGGAACGCGTTGCCGTCTTGCGCGACATGTCCGAACGCGTGGGCCTGTCCGACATCACCTCCTTCGTCACCACGATGATCCAATCCGCCACCTTCGGCACCTCGATCGCCGAAGCGCTGCGCGTCTACTCTGCCGAAATGCGTGACAAGCGCGTGATGCGGGCCGAGGAAAAGGCAAACACCTTGCCGACCAAGCTCACCCTCGGCACAATGCTGTTCACGGTTCCGCCGCTGATGGTCATCCTGATCGGGCCATCCATCCACGGCGTGGTCAAGGCATTCGGAGGGGGCTGAACCCTAAGTGACCAAACGCTACCTGACGGCCCTTGCCGGGCTCGCGCTTCTGGCCGCCTGTCAATCGACCGGCGGCCTTGGCACATCCGACCGCCGCACCCCACCGGGCGTCAATGCGCGCGGCGACAGCGAAGATGGCCTGATCGTCGGCCACCGCCTGATGGAATCGGGCGAATACGAACTCGCGCTCAAGGCCTATATGCGCGCGGCGGGCGAGGTGGGCATCAACGCCGACGTCCTTTCCGCCATCGGATCGGCCAACCTGCGCTTGGGCCGCCTTGGGCAGGCCGAAACCATCCTGCGCCGCGCCACCCGCGAAGACCCGACCTTCGTCCCCGCCCTCAACAATCTGGGCGTGGTGCTGATGGAACAGGGCAAACCCGCCGAGGCGCGGCTGATCTTCCAGCAGGCCTACGCGCTTGACAGTGGCCAAACGGACTCCATCCGCGAAAATCTGCGCCTCGCTATCGCGCAAAGCGAAAGCAACGTGTATACTGAACCGCAAGAAGAACCGAATTTCTCCCTCGTGCGGCGCGGTCAGGGCCAGTTCGTCCTGCTCTCGCAACTCTAGGGAAAAGGGATCGAGCAGCAAAAAGGACGCAGCAAGATGCGCCACCCCGTCTTTGTCGCCCTGTGCCTGTCCGGCACAGTGGGCCTCACCGCCTGCCAGAAGGCCTCCGATGCCGAGGTGCAGCGCGCCATCGACAGCGTCAACGTGATCGACGCGACGAACCTCAACGATATCATGCTCACCGTGGGCGACCCTGCCGAAGCGGTCGCCTATTTCAACAAGGCCTCCAGCGAAAATCCTGACCGCGTCGATCTCAAGCGCGGGCTCGCGAAATCCCTGATCCGCGCCAACCGCCCCGCCGATGCCGTGCCCGTCTGGGCCGCAATCGTCGCCTCTCCCGAGGGCACGAACGAGGATCGCATCGGTCTGGCCGATGCGCATATCCGCGTCAACGAATGGGACAAGGCCGCAGCCGAGCTGAACCGCATCCCCCCCACCTATGAGACTTTCGAACGCTACCGGCTCGAGGCGATGGTGGCCGACAGCCGCAAGGATTGGAAAAAGGCCGACAGCTTCTACGAGATCGCCGCCGGTATGACGACCAAACCCGCGGGCGTCTACAACAACTGGGGCTTCTCCAAGCTCAGCCGTCAGGATTTCGCCGGGGCCGAACGGCTTTTCGCGCAGGCGCTCACCTTCGATCCGGGCCTCTTCACTGCCAAGAACAACCTCGTCATCGCCCGCGGCGCGCAGCGCAAATACGATCTGCCCGTCGTCACCACCACCCAGACGGAAAAGGCCGAGCTTCTCTATTCCCTCGCGCTGACCGCGATCAAGCAGGGCGACGTGTCGGTGGGCAAGGCGCTGTTGCAGGACGCCATCTCGACCCATCCCCAGCATTTCGAGGCCGCCGTCCGCAGCCTCGCCGCGCTCGAGGCCTGATCGCCCATGCGCGTGGACGATCTGCCCTCGGTCTGGTCAGCCGCGTGGTTCATCCTGCCCGTCCTTGCCATCTGCATCTGGGTGGCCTGGTCGGACATGAAATTCATGAAGATCCCAAACACCGCCGTCCTCACGCTGGCGGCGGTCTATGTGGTGATCGGACCGATCGCCCTGCCCTTCGGCGCATGGCTCTGGGGCCTCGCACTTGGCGCCATCGTGCTGGCGGTGGGATTTGTCGCTTCCTCGCTGCGGCTGGTGGGGGCGGGGGATTCCAAATTCGCCGCCGCCATGGCCCCCTTCTTCACGGAAACGAGCCCCGCCTTCGTCTTCATCCTGTTCGGCATCTGCCTGCTCGCCGCCTTCACCGCCCATCGCCTGATGCGCAGCGTCCGCCCCTTCCGCGCCGCCAGCGCCGACTGGGCCAGCTGGACTCATGCCAAATTCCCCATGGGCCTCGCGCTGGCAGGCACCCTCTGTTTCTACTTTCTGCTCGCCCTCCTCAACTCTGCCCGAATTTCTCCATGAATGGCGGCTAATCCATCGGCAACCGTCGCTGATGAAAGAGTCTCCGGCATGAACGCCCCCTCCGCCCCTCCGGCCGCGCCGCTGGCACAGACGCCCGTCCCGACCCAATCGGTGACCCCGCCGCCGCAGCCCCGGACCCTTGCCGAAACCGGCCTGTCGCCGGTCTTGCTGCGCGACCTCCTGCTCAAGACGATGTTCCGCATGAACCTCGAACATGTCTCCGACATGTCGCGCGTCATCGCCCTGCCGCTTACCCTGATCCAGGAGATGATCGACAGCGCCCGCAGCCAGCGCTTTGTCGAGGCGACAGGCACCCTGCACGCCACCTCGGGCAACGAAATGGGCTATCAGCTCACCGATGCGGGCAAGGCGCGCGCGCTCGATGCGCTGTCGCAATCCGAATATTACGGCGCCGCACCCGTGCCGCTCGACATGTACAAGGAACAGGTCAAGCGCCAGTCGATCCGCAACATCACGCTGACCCGGCAGGAACTGATGCGCGGCATGGGCCACCTGATCCTGCCCCCCGACCTGATCGACAATCTCGGCCCCGCCGTCACCTCTGGCCGCTCCATCCTGATGTATGGCCCGCCCGGCAACGGGAAATCCTCCATCTCGAACGGCATCCGCGACGCGCTGGGAGACAAGATCTATATCCCCCGCGCCATCGAATATTCCGGCCAGATCATCACCGTCTATGACCCGATCGTTCATGCCGCCGCCGAAGAACAGACCGACGATCCGACCAGCCTGCGCCGGTCCGGCAACCGGTTCGACGCCCGCTACGTGCGCTGCGAACGCCCCACGGTGATCACGGGCGGTGAACTGACGCTCGACATGCTCGATCTGAAGTACAACCCCGTCGCGCGCACCTACAACGCCTCGCTCCAGCTGAAGGCCACGGGCGGCATCTTCATCATCGACGACCTCGGTCGCCAGTCAGAGCCGCCGCAAAAGATCGTCAACCGCTGGATCGTGCCGCTGGAAGAAAGCCGCGACATCCTCGCCCTGCAATCGGGCGAGAAATTCACCGTCCCCTTCGACACGCTGGTGATCTTCTCCACCAACTTCCACCCGAACGAGATCTTCGACGGCGCCGCCCTGCGGCGGATCTTCTTCAAGATCAAGATCGACGGCCCCAGTCAGGAAAACTTCCTCAAGATCTTCGCTCTCGTCGCGCGCAAGAAGAAGATGCCGCTGGATGAACGCGCCCTCGTCCACCTGCTGAAGGTCAAGTACCCGACCATCAACAACAACTTCGCCAACTACCAGCCCGTGTTCCTGATCGACCAGATGATCGCCATCTGCGAATTCGAAGGGATCCCCTATCAGATGACCCCCGACCTGATCGACCGCGCCTGGGCCAACATGTTCGTCCGCGACGAAAAGATCGCCAAGTAATCCGTATCCAAGCAATCCGCGCCGTCGCGCGGGCTGCACCTGCGGGACCGGGGGCCAGCCCCCGGACCCCCGGGATATTTGCGAACGGAAAATGGGGCAGGCTCAGGAAAAGGTTCTGATGCCGGCTTCCGTCACGATCACATCCAGCCGCTGATCGTATTCATCAATCGGCACCTCGGGCAGTTCCTGCGCGGCAAAAGCGAAACCCACCGCCAGCACCGCGTGCCGCGCGCGCAGGCGCGCCAGCGTGCGGTCATAGAACCCCCCGCCATAGCCCAGCCGGTAGCCCCGCGCGTCAAAGCCCACAAGGGGGACGATCACCACCTCCGGCTCCAGCCATGCGCCCTCTGCCGGGATGCGGGCGCCGAACGCGCCGTCCATCATGGCGCAGCCAGGCGACCATTCGCGAAAGCGCAGCGCCTGCCCCGCCCCCATGATGACCGGCACCCCCACCGGCCCCTGATGCGCCGCCATCGCCGCCAGCGGGTCCACTTCCGTCCGCATCGCCATGTAACCCGCCAGCACCCGCCCCCGATGCGGCGCCAGAAGATCGGCCAGCAATTCCGCCGCCTGCCCCTGCCCTCGGGCAAAGGCCTCTTTCCGCGCGGCAAAGGCCGCCTTGCGCGCCGCCGCCTTCGCTTCCTCCACGCTCATATCAGCACCAGCGTGGCAAAGCCGAGGAAGGCCAGAAAGCCCATCACATCCGTCAGCGTGGTGACGAACGTGCCCGACGCCAGCGCCGGGTCCAGCCCCAGCTTATCCATCGTCAAGGGCACCAGCACGCCCCCCAGCGCCGCCACGATCTGGTTCACCACCATCGCCGCCGCCAGCACCGCCCCGATCCACGGATCGCCAAACAGCCCCCAGGCCGCCAGCCCGATGATCGCCGCCAGCGCCAGCCCGTTCATCGCCCCCACCGCCAGCTCCCGCAGCACCACACGCCGCGCGTTGCTGCTTGTCAGATCGCGCGCCGCCAGCGCCCGAACCGCCACCGCCAGCGACTGCGTCCCCGCCACACCCCCGGTCGAGGCGACGATCGGCATCAACGCCGCCAGCGCGACGATGGCCGCGATCGTATCTTCGAAGCGCGAGATGACAACGGCCGAGATCGACGCCGTGAGCAGGTTCACCACCAGCCAGGGCAGCCGCTGCCGCATCGTGGCGAAGGGGCCGTCCAGAACGCTCGCCTCCTCGCTCACGCCCGCCAGCAGCAGCATGTCGGCTTCATGCTCCTCATCCAGCACGTTCATCGCATCGTCGATGGTGATCACCCCCACCAGCCGCCCCGCCGCATCCACCACGGGGCAGGAAATCAGGTGGTACTGGTTGAAGATATAGGCGACCTCGGATTCCTTCTCCGTGGCCTCCACCGTGCGGAAACTCTCTTCCGCCAGATCCCGCAGGCTTGCCTCGCGCCGGGCCGAAAGGATGCGCCCCAGCGTGACATAGGCAAGGGGGCGCATCCGCGGATCGACAAGGATCACATGATAGAACTGATCGGGCAGCACCTCTGCCCCGCGCAGGAAATCAATCGCCTCGCCCACAGTCCAATGTTCGGGCGCGACCACCACCTCGCGCTGCATCAGGCGCCCGGCCGACCCCTCGGGATAGGCCATGGCCTGTTCCACCGCCACGCGGTCGGCATCATCCAGCGCGTCAAGGATGCGCCCCTGCGCCGGGGCCTCCAGATCCTCCAGGATGTCCACCACATCGTCGGTGTCCAGATCGCGCACCGCATCCGCCACCACCTCGGCGGGCAGGCTCTCGATCACTTCCTCGCGGATCGTCTCGTCGATCTCGGACAGAAGATCGCCGTCGATCTCTCCGGCATAGATCGCCAGAAAGGCCTGCCGCTCCGCCGCGTCGATCTGTTCCAGAAAGTCTGCAATGTCGGCGGCGTGCAGCGGCTCCACCAGACGCAGCACCTCGCCTGTATCGCCTGCCTCCACCGCGATGCGCAGCGCCGCGACCCGGCCCTCGTCCAGTTCGATCTCGTCGATCCCTGCCGTGTCGTCTGCCATGCCGCACCCCGCCCGATTACCCCCAGCCTAGCGAAAGCTGTTTCTGCGAAACAGGGGGCATGGGGAAATTTACCCATGCGCCAAAAGACCATAGGCTTGCAAAAGACACACGATCCGCCGGAAGCGGCGCAAGCAAGGATATGCCATGGCCGATCTCCTGCTGGGACAGGTTCTCTCCTTCACCGCCGATCCCTTCGCGGCGGGCGAAACCGCCGCCCATCACGAAACCCACGGCGCCGTGCTGGTGGAAGACGGCCGCATCACCGCCACCGGCCCCGCCGATGACCTGCGCCGGCGCCACCCGCAGGCGCGCCTCCATGACTATGGCCGCGCGCTCATCACCGCAGGCTTCATCGACGCCCATGTCCACTACCCCCAGACGGCCATCATCGCCTCCTGGGGCAAACGGCTGATCGACTGGCTGAACAGCTACACCTTCCCCGAAGAGATGCGCTTTGCCGATCCCGCCTATGCCGGGGCGATCGCCAACCGCTATCTCGACCTTGCCACCGCGCATGGCACCACCACCGTCTGCACCTATGCCACCATCCACCCCGCCAGCGTGGACGCCATCTTCACCGCCGCCCAGACCCGCGGCATGCGCCTCTACGCGGGCAAGACCTGCATGGACCGCAACGCCCCGCCGGGCCTCTGCGACACCGCCCAATCCGCCTATGACGACAGCAAGGCGCTGCTCCAGAAGTGGCACGGGGTGGACCGGCTCTCCTATGTGATCACCCCGCGCTTCTCACCCACCTCCACCCCCGAACAGCTTGCCGCCCTGGGCAGCCTCTGGCGCGAATATCCCGATTGCCTGATGCAGACCCACCTCTCCGAACAGACGGATGAGATTGCCTGGGTCCGCACCCTCTTCCCCCAGTCACGCGACTATCTGGATACCTACGAGGCGCAGGGCCTCCTGCGCGAAGGCGCCCTCTACGGCCACGCCATCCACCTGACAGACCGCGAACGCGCCCGCCTGATCGAGGCAGGGGCAAGCCTCGTCCATTGCCCCACCTCCAACACCTTCATCGGATCGGGACTGTTCGACATGTCCCTCGCCCGCCACCTTCGCGTGGGCCTTGCCACCGACACGGGGGGCGGGTCCTCCTTCTCCATGCTGCACACCATGGCCGCCGCCTATGAAATCGCCCAGTTGCGCGGGCAGGCGCTGCATCCGTCGCAACTGATCTGGCTCGCCACCGTAGGCTCCGCCCGCGCCCTTCGCGCCGAAGACAGCATCGGCAACATCGCCCCCGGGATGGAGGCGGACCTCACGATCCTCGACCTCGCCTCCACCCCCGCCATCGCACAGGCCACCGCCCGCGCCGAAACCCTGTGGGAGGCACTCTTCCCCACCATCATGATGGGCGACGACCGCGCCATCCGCGCCGTTTGGATCGGCGGCAAACCGTTACAGACGTCGCCGGATACAACCCAAAGCTGACCTTCGCCAATCGGACAGCCCCATGGTACCCCTCAGGCTCGCCCCCTATCCGCCCCCGCCGCCCGACAAGACCCGCAACACCCCCTCAAGAAGCCCCTAAATTCCAACCCATTAACCTTAACGCCCCCACCTTGAGCTTGGCGAAAACCCTCAAGGGGTGAACCGGCGCACAGCGCCAGGAGACGGCGGTCCGCCCTTCTCCCTCCCCCTCGTCCCGCCGGACCCAACCGCCGCCCACGCCCCCAACCACGCACCGCCCACCCCGGAAGCCATCCGATCCAAAGCCCGCAGAACTCCCGACAAATCAACCCATTAACCTTATCGCCCCCCTTCGACTTCATCTTGGCAAAGATACCCTCAAGGGGTGACTCGGCGCACGGCGCCAGAAGACGGCGGAACGCCCTTCTCCCTCCCCCTCGTCCCGCCGGACCCAACCGCCGCCCACGCCCCCAAAACCACCCACCACCCACCGCCCACCCTGGACGGCATCCGATCCAAAGCCGCGAAAACCCCGAAAAATCCCCAAACTCCAACCCATTAACCTTAAAGCCTCCCGGCTCTCTCTTGACGAAGAACACCCGCAGAGGGTGAACTGCCACGCCGCGAGAAAAGCGGGCAGAACACCCCCTGCCCATGAACCAATTGCCGCAAGACCCATCCGCCGCCCACGCCCCCCGGCCATGCGTCGCCCTCCCCCCCCGCATCCCGAACGACCCATGATCCGCCACCCCCGAAAACCCCAACAAACCCGTTAACCCTGAACCGATTAACCTTAACGCCCCTCGGCTTCATCTTGGCAAAAATACCCTCAGGGGGTGAATTGGCGCGCAGCGCCAAGAGGGGGCGGAACGCCCCTCTGCCTCTTCCCCAAAGCCGGCGCCCCAGCTACCCCACGGAAAACAGGCCAGCGCCGTCACGGCACCCATCGCCCCGTCCGACACGCCGCCGGGCCCGAAGACGACCGCCCCGATCCGATCCCGCCCCAGACGATCCCCCAGGCAAGGCACCCAGCGTGATCCAAAGATCACCGCCGCCAGCACCATCAGCGCATCGCCAATGACCCGCCCCGCCCCCACGTCAGGGATCAGCCCCGGCGCAAAGACCAACCCGCCCGCCGCTTGCACCACTGGCGCCGCGCGGCAGATCCGTCGCCGGACACGTCCTTACTCGGCCAATTCCCAGCCGTCGGGATAGAAATCATGCGCCAGCGCAATCTCGGTGGCCAGACGCTCCTTGTCCCAGATCGCCTCCGGCGTCACCGGGATGGGGCCGAAAGAGGCGATCACCGTCTCGTCATCGCCCAGCCGCCGCGTCTTGAATCCCCGCGCCTTCAGGGCTTTCTCGAAGGCCCCCCAATTGGCATCCGTCTCCTCGACAAAGAAGATGAAGTCGATCACCGATTGCGCGGGCAGGCCCTTCGCCCCCTTGAAGGTGGCAAAGGTCTCGCGGCGCTGGGCTTCAAAATTATGCGACATGATCCCCGCCTATCACCCCATCAACCGCGCCGCCAGACGCTTCTGCCGCTCCACCACACGCGGCAGGTCGATCGTCACCATCTCGCCGTCCCGCACCACCTGCCGCCCCTCGACAAACAGATGCCTCACCCGCGCGGGCCCACACAGCAGCAGCGCCCCCACCGGGTCCCAGCTCCCCGCCGCGTCCACCCCAGACAGATCCCACACCGCCACATCGCCCCGCTTGCCCACCTCCAGCGATCCGCAGTCCTGCCGCCCTAGCACACGCGCGCCCCCCAGCGTCGCGATTTCCAGCGCCTCGCGCACCCCCATCGCATCCGCCCCCCGCGCCACACGCTGCAACAGCATCGCCATCCGCGCCTCACCCACCAGATTGCCCGCATCATTCGACGCCGACCCGTCCACGCCAAGCCCCACCTTCACACCCCGATCCCGCATCGCCCGCACCGGCGCGATGCCCGAACCCAATCGACAATTCGAACAGGGGCAATGCGCAACCCCCGTCCCCGACTGCCCGAAAAGTTCAATTTCCGAACCATCCAGCTTCACGCAATGGGCATGCCAGACATCCTCGCCCACCCAGCCCAGATCTTCGGCATATTGCCCCGGACGGCAGCCGAACCGCGCGAGGCTATAGGCGATATCCTCGTCATTCTCCGCCAGATGGGTGTGCAGCATCACCCCCTTGTCCCGCGCCAGCAGCGCGGCATCCCGCATCAACTCCTGGCTGACAGAGAAAGGCGAACAGGGCGCCAGCCCCATCCGCACCATCGCGCCCGGGCGAGGATCGTGAAAGGCATCCACCACCCGGATGCAATCCTCCAGAATCGCCGCCTCCCGCTCCACCAGCGCATCCGGCGGCAAGCCGCCCGCGCTTTCCCCGATGCTCATCGCCCCGCGTGTGGGATGGAACCGCAGCCCCACCTCGGCGGCGGCGGCAATCGTGTCATCCAGCCGCGCCCCGTTGGGATAAAGGTACAGATGATCCGATGTCAGCGTGCACCCCGACAGCGCCAGTTCCGCCAGCCCCACCTGCGCGGAGACGAACATCTCCTCCGGCCCGAACCGCCCCCAGATCGGATACAGCGTCTTCAGCCAGCCGAACAGCAGCGCATCCTGCCCCCCCGGCACCGCCCGCGTCAGCGTCTGGTACAGATGGTGATGCGTGTTCACGAACCCCGGCGTCACCACGCAGCCCGCCGCCACCACCACCTCGCCCGCGCTGGCCAAGCCCTGCCCCACGGCGGCCACCACGCCCCCGCGAAGCAGCACATCGCCCCCCGCAATCTCGCGCCGCGCGCCATCCATGGTGACAACGGCCGCCGCCCCGCGGATCAGGATCTCTCTCTCAGGCATGGCTTCTTCCCCTCTCGCCCACCCCCTTCGGTGGATCGGGAACGGCGGGCGACAGAAGGGGGAAGGACTCGGCCCGCGCCCGGCCAGCCTAGCCCCGCCCAAGCCGCAGGCCAAGCCCCGCCCGCAGCAAAACCCCCACCCTTGGCCCTGCCCGCTTCATCTTGGCCCAAATACCCAAAAAGCCACCGCCGTGGCCGGGCGCGACGCCGCAGGTCTAGCCCCGCAACAAGGCCAGCGCCGCCGCATGTACCTCGGCATTGGCGGCGGCCAGCACGCGGCCCCCGTCATGGCAGGGCCGCCCCTCCCAATCGGTGACAATGCCCCCCGCCGCCTCGATCACCGCGATGGGGGCCTGCACGTCATAGGCCTGCAACCCCGCCTCGATCACCAGATCCACCATCCCCGCCGCAATCAGCGCATAGCCATAGCAATCCGTGCCATAGCGCGTCAGCCGCACCTGCGGCACCACACGCCGGAAGGCCGCGCCCTCCTCGGCCGTGCCCACCTCGGGAAAGGTGGAAAACAGAATGGCCTCCGACAGCGGCCGCGCCCCCCGGCAGCGCAACCCCGCGCGCCCCGATGGCCCGTTCACCTCGGCCCGGCCAAGGCCCCCCTCGAACCGCTCGCGAATATAGGGCTGGTCGATGATCCCGTAGATCGGCCCCACCGCGTCGCGCACCGAAATCAACACCCCCCAGGTCGGCGTCCCCGACAGATAGCCCCGCGTCCCGTCGATCGGATCGAGGACCCAGGTCAGCCCGCTCGTCCCGGCTTCCGCCCCGAATTCCTCGCCCAGGATGCCGTCCTGCGGACGGCGGCGCTTCAGGATCGCGCGCATCCGCTCTTCCGACAGCCGGTCCGCCACCGTCACGGGATCGAACCGCTCGGTTTCCTTGGTATCCGCCGTCAGGTCGGCCCGCCGGAAGTGCAACAGCGTCGCCTCCCGCGCCGCATCCGCCAGTTCCGCCGCCGTGGCGATCAACTCTGCCGCAACCTGCGCCGAAACCCGCATCTGCCCCTCCCCCGGAAATGACTGTCCCCCCGCGCTATCCGCACGGGGGGACAGGGTCAAGCCAAAGGTCAGGCACAGCGGAGCGGCCTCGCGCGCGCGGCACGTCCCCGCACGCGGCACGCCCCTATCAGGCCGCGTCGCTCAGCACGCGGGCCAGATCGAACAGGCGGCGGCGCTGCGCCTCGGGGATCGCGTAGTAGGACCGCACCAGTTCCAGCGCTTCCTTGTCGGCCATGAAGTCGCCCTCGGCCGCCTGCGCGCTTTCGCGGCTGTCATCCAGCCCCTCGAAGAAGAAGCCGATCGTCACACCCAGCGCATCCGCAATATCCCACAGTCGCGAGGCCGACACCCGGTTCATCCCGGTCTCGTATTTCTGGATCTGCTGGAACTTGATCCCGACCTTGTCGGCAAGTTGCTGCTGGGTCATGCCCACCATCCAACGCCGGTGCCGGATGCGTTTCCCCACATGGGCGTCAACAGGATGCTTCATTCTCTACTCCTCGGACCAAGTCCCCGCTCAACTACAAGCAATTCGTATGCCAAAGTTACTTGATTAAGATTTATCCACAGAAAAGGTAAGAAAGATGCAAAAACCTGTCTGTTTGGACAGGATGCATTATACATCTGGAGAAGAGGGTTTGGACCAAAGTCCCGTCATACTCTAAGCGGAAGCAACAGAGCACAGATTCTCGTTTTAAGTGTATTTCATTTTGCAAAGCATTTTGCAATGATTCTCGCCCGATCTTCGCATTTCGCAAATAACTTTCCGCTGGATGCCCCCTCGGCCGCGTACTACCTGCGTCGTTGACACGCAAAGGCAGAAAGTCACCCACATGCGCGCCTGGCAGATCGACGAATTTGGAACGCCCGCCACCCTGCGCGACCTGCCCGATCCCCATCCCGCGCAGGGCGAAGCGCTGGTCGCCATTGCCGCCTGCGGGCTCAATTTCGCCGATCTCCTGATGGCCGAGGGCCGCTATCAGGAAAAACCCGCTCTCCCCTTCATCCCCGGGCTCGAACTCGCAGGCACTGTCCTCGCCCTCGGCCCCGGCACCACCGGCCCCGCCCCCGGCACCCGCGTCGCCGTCTATGCCGGCCACGGCGGGCTGGCCGAACGGGGCTGCTTCCCGGCAGACAGCCTGCTCCCCCTCCCCCCCGCCATGCCGATGGTTGAGGCTGCGGGTTTCCAGATCGCCTACGGCACCTCCCACCTCGCCCTCACCCACAAGGCGCGCCTGCAACCGGGTGAAACCCTCCTCGTCCTCGGCGCGGCGGGCGGCGTGGGCCTCACGGCGGTCGAGGTGGGAAAACGCCTCGGCGCCCGCGTCATCGCCGCCGCCCGTGGGGCCGAGAAACGCGCCATCGCCCGCGCGGCCGGCGCGGATGAGGTGATCGACAGCGACCACCCCGATCTGAAATCCGCCCTGCGCGATCTGGGCGGCGCGGATGTGGTCTACGATCCGGTCGGCGGCCCGGCCTTCGATGCCGCCCTCCGCGCCACCCGCCCCGATGGCCGCATCCTCACCATCGGTTTCGCCTCGGGCAGCGTGCCGCAGGTTCCCGCCAACCTCCTTCTGGTCAAGAACATCACCGTCATCGGCTTCTGGTGGGGCGGCTATCGCAGCTTCGCGCCCGCCCTTCTGAAGGGCAGCCTTGCCACGCTCCTCGACTGGTATGCCGCGGGCGACCTGCGCCCCCACATCTCGCACCGCCTGCCGCTCGACCGCCTGCCCGAAGCGCTGGACCTCCTCCGCAGCCGGGCCGCCACCGGCAAGGTGGTGATCGACCTTCAGCAGCAATAGGCGTTGCGGATCTCCTGCATCAGCAGTTCCGCCGCCTCGCCCCGCAGCGTGGGCGCGGCATAAAGGCAGATCGTCTGCGTCCCCAGATCGGGCAACTGCCCCTTGGTGTCCAGCGGATACAACCCCTGCGGCATCGCATTGGTCAACCGCGCCGTCACCGCCAGATCGGCCGCCACCGTCGCCTCGATCGCCTGCTCGCTTTCGCCCAGCACGGCCATCTCCCATGGCACGCCCGACGCCGTCAGCGCCGCAACCGCCTTGCGCCGGAAGATGCAGGTATCCTTGAACCCGATCCGCAAGGGCCGCTTCTGCCAGACCGTCCCGTCTTCCGCCCCGACCCAGACCAGCGGCCGCGCGCCCAATTCCTCCGCCCCCGCACCCGGCGCATCCTCCGTCGTCAGGATCAGGTCCAGCTCGCCCCTCTGGAACTGCTCCTTCAGCAGGATGGTAAAGGATGACACCAGATTGATCCGCATCCGCGGAAACTGCGCCGACAGCCGCTTCAGGATGCCCGGAATCGCCGGATAGACGATGTCATGCGGCACGCCCAGCCGGATCTCCCCCTCGAACTGCGATGATGTCAGCCGCGCCAGGGCCTCATCGTTCAGCGCCAGCATCCGCCGGGCGAACCCCAAAAGCTGCTCGCCCTCCGGCGTCAGGGTCAGCTTGCGCGCCGCCCGCGCGAACAGGCCAAGGTTCAACGCCTCTTCCAGCCGCTTCAACTGCATCGACACCGCCGATTGCGTCAGGTTCAGCAAACCCGCTGCTCGCGTCACCCCGCCCGCATCGACCACCGCCACGAAAGACCGCAAGGCCACCAGATCCAGCGTGCGCGCCATCATCAATCCCCCTGATGCGATATGCAACAATCATTCATTTTCAAAATGCCAAAAGCCGCGGCATATTTCAACCATTCTGATGAAATCAGATACAACCATCACCATCAAGCATGAAAGCCCCCACCATGGACCGCTCGCTCGCCACCCCCGCGTCCCGTCCCACCCGCCGCCTCCGCCTGCGCGAGCGCCTCGCCCAGATGCGGGCGCTCTTGCGCCAGCGCGCCACACTCGCGCAACTCGATGACCATCTCCTGCGCGACATCGGCCTCACCCGTGACGAGGCACAGGCCGAAGCCAGCCGTCCCCTCTGGGATGTCCCCGCCAACTGGCGCCGCTGACCGCGCCGCCCCTCCCGCAAAAACCCCAAAAAAGCGACATTCCGCCTGCATCGTTTCCCTGCCAAGCGTCTTGAAATGAAAGGCCGTCGTCCCGATATTGGCCTCATCCGGCCTGTGGGATGCCAACCCGCAGCCGTTGGCTCAACATCGGAGGCTTCACATGGCTGAATACCAGACGATCCGTTCGGTCGGCGCAGGCGCCCGGACCGCCGAGATCGACGCCGGGCTGCGCGCCCATATGAACAAGGTCTACGGCCTGATGTCCGTGGGCATGCTGCTCACCGGCGGCGTGGCCTGGGCTGTCGGCACGTCGGACGCGCTCCTGTCCATCTTCCGCGACCCCGCCACCCTGCAGCCGAACATCCTCGGCTGGGTGGTGATGTTCGCACCGCTCATCATGGTCTTTGCCTTCGGCGCGGCGATCAATCGCCTGTCGCAGGCCGCGGCCCAACTGTTCTTCTACGCCTTCGCGGCGGTGATGGGCCTGTCCATCGCCTGGATCTTCGCCGCCTTCACCGGCGTGTCGATCGCGCAGACCTTCCTCGTGACCGCGATCGCTTTCGCGGGCCTCTCGCTCTGGGGCTACACCACGAAGAAAGACCTGTCGGGCATGGGCACCTTCCTGATGATGGGCCTGATCGGCCTCATCGTCGCCTCGATCGTGAACCTGTTCCTCGGCTCGGGCGCGCTGGCCTTCGCGATCTCGGTGATCGGTCTGCTGATCTTCGCGGGTCTGACCGCGTTCGACACGCAGAACATCAAGAACACCTACATCCAGCACGCGCAGTACGGCGATGAAGAATGGCTCGGCAAATCCGCCATCATGGGCGCGCTGAACCTCTACATGAACTTCATCAACATCTTCATGTTCCTGCTGCAATTCCTGGGCAACCGCGAATAAGCGCAGCGCCCGCAGGGTACAAACAGGGGGGGCCGGTCACCAGACCGGCCCCTTTTTCCATGCCCCCGTCAGGGCGCGATCTGCCGCATCATCCGCACCGCCGGAAACTGGATGCCCGGCCCCAGCGGCACCTCCACCTCATGCAGCACGCGGAACCCCAGCGCCGCGTAGAACGGCACCGCCGTGCGCGTGGACAGGCAATCCAGCCAATGCACCCCCGCCCGCAGCGCCTCGACGATCACCTCGCCCATGATCGCCCGCCCCACGCCCCCACGCAGCCAATCCGGGTCCGTCGCCACATGGCGCACATGCCCCATGCCCACCTGCGCGGCCCAGCCCGGCTCGGCCTCGTCGCGCTCCGCCACGGGGCGCGACGGCACCACCACACCCGCCGCCGCCCGGGGCTGCGGCTTGCCCAGACTCCACCCCCCGGCGCCGAGGATGCGGCCATCCTCTGCCTCCACCACGAAATACCGCCCCGAGGCCAGCAGTTCCGGCCGCGCCCGGGCGATGATCGGCAGGGCCAGCACCATGGTTGACGGGGGATAATCCGCCCCCAGAAGGCGCGGATAGCTGCGCTGCAACAGCCGGTCCACGGCCGCCAGATCCGAAAGCCGCGCGCGACGCAGGGTAAGGCTCTGATCCATGCCAAAGCCTAGCACGATCGCGGCCCCCGCGATACGCGCAAAAGCAAAAGGCCGCCCCAAGGGACGGCCCGCGCACTGGCTCTTGTCGGCAGGATCTTACTTGATCTTGCCTTCCTTGTATTCCACATGCTCGCGCTTGACGGGATCGTACTTCTTCACGACCATCTTTTCGGTCATGGTCTTGGCATTCTTCTTGGTCACGTAGAAATGCCCGGTCCCCGCCGTCGAGTTCAGACGGATCTTGATCGTCGCCGGTTTCGCCATAGTCGTCTCTCCTGAACCGGGGAAACGCCTGCGCCCCCGCGAAATCTCTTGAAGCCCGCCTTTTACTCGGGCAACCGGCAGAGTCAACAGCCAAACCACCCGCCGATCATCAAATTGCGCGCCTGCGGCGCAAGCCTTTCAGGTCGCCCGCGCGGCCTGCGCCGCTTGGCTCCGCCGGGGGTTCCCCCCGGACCCCCAGGGTATTTTTCCCAAGATGAAGCGGCAGCCCCACAAAGCCCCCGGGCCTTCATCTTAGCCCAAATACCCTGGGGGTGAGCCGCCGCGGGCGGCGAGGGGGCAAGGCCCCCTGTTGCGACAGTGGCCAAGGAATACGCGCGGATGGCCTGTAAGCCGGATTCTGTCCGCCCCGGACCGTGATCCGGGGTTGGATGACCATTCCTCTGCCGCACGCGTTGCCGCGGCGGTCAAGCTGCCAACCCGGGCCTCTGGGCTGAAGCGTCCCTGCGGAGGTCTCTGCAAAGCCGCAGACCTTTCCGCGCGAGGCCCCTATTCGGCATTGCTCCGGGTGGGGCTTGCCGTGCCGTCCCGGTTGCCCGGTCCGCGGTGGGCTCTTACCCCACCGTTTCACCATCACCCCGCAAGCGGGGCAGACTCTTCTCTGTGGCGCTTTCCCTGGGGTTACCCCCGCCGGGCGTTACCCGGCACCCTTGCTTCATGGAGTCCGGACTTTCCTCGGGCTCGCACCCGCGGTCATCCGGCCATCCGCGCGAGGGGCGGCTTACGCCCCGCGCTCCCTGCCGTCAAGCCGACACATCCACCGGAAAACGCGCCGCCAGATCAGCGGCCATCGCGGCATCGGTGGCATCGACCGGCCCCTCCACCCCCGGGCGAAAGCGCAGGCGGAACGCCCGCAAGAGGATCCCCTCGTCCAGATCCGGGTAACCGAAGCGGCGCGCATGGCCGAGGAACTCGGCCGGCCGACCGCCGCTTCGCGCCTCGGGCCAGACCGACAGCCCCCCCATGGCCAGCCTGCGCCAGTCAAAGCGCGCCCCGGGATCACCCTTGCGGTCAGGCGCCATGTCGGAATGGCCGATCACCCGTTCCGGCCGGATCGCCCAGCGCCCCATGATCCCGGCCAGCAGCCGCTCCAGCGCCGCCATCTGCGGCTCGGGGAAGGGCTGCGCCCCGCCATTGTCCAGCTCGATCCCGATGGAGCGCGAGTTGACATCCGTCACCGCCCCCCATGCCCCCGCCCCGGCATGCCAGGCCCGCAAGGCCTCATCCACCAGCGCCTCCACGGCGCCATCCACCCCGATCAGCCAATGCGCCGATACCTCATGCGCGGGATCACACAGCCGCGCCCGCGCCGCCGCCATGCTGGCCATTGCCGTGTAATGGATCACGATCAGGTCGGGCCGCGCCCCGCCCCGCCTTTCGCCGCAATTCGGCGAAGGAAAGCTCACTGCAGGCGGAAGGGCCGCGGATCCCAGGCGCAGGCGAAGCCGTCGCCATCCGGGTCCAGCCCGCGCCGATCCCGCTCCGGCCCGCCTGCCGCCAGAAACGCCTCCTGCGCCAGATCGGGCGAGGCATAGCGCGCACAGGCCGCCGCCTGATCGGTAAAGCGCAGCGACGACCGGTTATAGACCTGCGTGCCGGGCGCATGGGTCGTGGACAGCGCGAACTGCACGATGTTCGGCCCCGTATCCGCGCGTTCCGGCACCGCCGTCGGCTGGATCACCGTATATTGCGCCCGGTTCCGCGCCAGCCGCTCGGCATCGCTTTCGATCGTCTCGCGCTGGGACACGGCGGCAAAGTCCTGCTCGTCGGAAATGCCGCCATTGTTGTGCACCATTTCGCCGGACTGGGACTGAATGTTGCTCGGCGCATTGCCGCGCGGGCGGTTGGGATCGTTCGGATCAAAGGCCGCCACCCCCGCGGATGGCTGGGCCATCGGATCGGCAAGGACAACCGGCGCAGGCTGCGTGGCCGAAAGCGGCGCGCCGATCACGGCACCCGTGGCTGCCCCACCCGTCCCGCTGGCCCGGTCGATCGCCGCAGCCGCCAGATCGGGCGAGAACCCGCCCGTCTGCGTCGCAGGCGCAACCGCCGTGCCAAACGGCGCGACCGGCGTCACCGGCGTAGAGGCCCGCGGGTCCGCCGCCGCCTGCTCGCGCAGATAGCTGTTGTAATCCTGAAACCCCACACCCGCGCCGCTGTCAGGCACGCTCTGGGTGCAGGCCGCCACACCGGCTGTCAGGGCAAGCATCAGGACAATACGCATCTTCACGCCTCGGCTCCGTTCGATCCGGGGGATTACCACCATTTCGCAGGCTTTGCCACAAAGCCCGCCGCCCGCTCCAGCACATAAGCGTGATTCAGCAGGTCCCCTTCCTCCCACGGCCGCCCAATCAGCTGCAGCCCCAGGGGCAGTCCCTGCTTGTCCAGCCCCACGGGAACGGCCACACCGGGCAGCCCGGCAAGGTTCACCGTCACGGTAAAGACGTCGTTCAGATACATCTCGATCGGATCGGCCGAAGACATCTCGCCCAGACCAAAGGCCGCGCTCGGCGTGGCAGGCGTCAGGATCGCATCCACCCCCGCCGCAAAGGCCTGCTCGAAATCCCGCTTGATCAGCGCCCGCACCTTCCGCGCGCGGTTGTAATAGGCATCATAGAACCCCGCCGACAGCACATAGGTCCCGATCATCACCCGCCGCTGGACTTCCTTGCCAAAGCCCTCGGCGCGGGTCTTCTCATACATCTCGGTGATGCCGTCACCCGCCGCCAGCTTCGCCCGATGCCCATAGCGCACCCCGTCATAGCGGGCGAGGTTCGAAGACGCCTCCCCCGGCGCGATCACGTAATAGGCAGGCAGCGCGTATTTCGTATGGGGCAGCGAGATATCCACGATCTCCGCCCCGGCATCGCGCAGCATTGCCGCACCGTCCGCCCACAGCTTTTCAATCTCCGCAGGCATCCCCTCCATGCGGTATTCGCGCGGCAGGCCGATCTTCTTGCCCCGGATGTCGCCCGTCAGCGCCGCCTCGAAATCCGGCACGGCCAGATCGGCCGACGTGCTGTCCTTCGGATCATGCCCCGCCATCGCCTGCAGGAAGATCGCCGCATCCCGCACCGTCTTGGTCATCGGCCCCGCCTGGTCCAGAGACGAGGCAAAGGCCACGATCCCCCAGCGGCTCACCCGCCCATAGGTGGGCTTGATCCCCACGATCCCGGTGAAGGCCGCAGGCTGGCGGATCGACCCGCCCGTATCCGTCCCCGTCGCGGCAAGGCACAGATCGCCCGCCACCGCCGCCGCAGACCCGCCCGAAGATCCGCCCGGCGTCAGCTTGCGCCCGTCGACCTTCCAAGGGTTCACCGCATGGCCATAGCACGATGTCTCGTTGCTCGACCCCATGGCAAACTCGTCCATGTTCAGCTTGCCCAGCATCACCGCGCCCGCCTCGAACAGCTTGGTGGTGACGGTGGATTCATATTCCGGCCGGAACCCGCGCAGGATGTTCGATGCCGCCTGCGACGGCACGCCGCGGGTCGCAAACAGATCCTTGATGCCAAGGGGGATCCCGCACATCGACGGCGCATCGCCCGCCTTGATCCGCGCCTCCGCCGCCCGCGCCTGATCCAGCGCGATCTCGGGCGTCTTGTGGACAAAGGCCCCCAGCGCATCGCCCGCGTCGATCGCGGTCAGACAGGCCATGGTCAGATCGGTGGCCGAAATCTCGCCCTTGCGCAGCGCATCCCGCGCCGCCGCGATCGTCCAAGTGTTCGCGCTCATTCCACCACCTTCGGCACGGCAAAGAACCCCTCGCGCGCATCGGGCGCATTCTTCAGGACAGCCGCCTGGATGTTCCCGTCCGTCACCTCATCCTTGCGCCGCTTCAGGCGCATGGGCGTGACCGATGTCATGGGCTCCACCCCCTCCACATCCACCTCGTTCAGCTGCTCCATGAAGGTGAGGATCCCCGAAAGCTCCCCGGCCAGCGCCGGAAGATCGGCCTCCTCGACCCGGATCCGGGCCAGCTTCGCCACGCGGCGGGCAGTATCAATGTCGATGGACATGGGGCCAGTATTCCCTGTTCTGATCCCCGCCCGTTTAGCCCCCTGCCCCCCGTCCCGCAAGGCCTACGCAAGGCCCGCGCCGCATCTCGCACGCGGCATGGGCGATCCCGCAACGCCGCGTTGTCTGCGCGCCCTTCCCCGCAGGCAAGGTGCAGTCACGCACAGGTCATGCGCCGCCTGCACACTTCCCTTGCCCGCCCGCACCCCTATCATCCCTCCGGGGACGATTGACCCGTTACGACAAAGGAAGACCACCATGCAGATCATCTGGCTCGGCCATTCCGGCTTTCGCATCGAAATCGAGGGGGCCGTCCTCCTCATCGACCCCTGGCTCAGCGGGAACCCGATGTTCCCTGCCGAACGGCGGGCCGATGCGATCCGGGGCGCGACGCATGTCCTGCTCACCCACGGCCATGGCGACCATTCCGCCGATGCGGTGGCCATCTGCAAGGAACTGGGCATCCCGCTCGTGGGCATCTACGACCTGACCTCCTGGCTTGAAGGCCGCGAAGGCATCGCCACCATCGGCTTCAACAAGGGCGGCACGGTGGATTTGGCCGGGGCCAAGGTGACCATGGTCAACGCCGTGCACTCCTCCACCATCGCGGGTGACAATGGCCCTGTCGCCATCGGCTCCGAGGCGGGCTTCATGATCGCGGGCGAAGGCCAGACGCTCTATGTCTCGGGCGACACCGACATCATGGCCGATATGCAGTGGATGGGCGAGTTGCACGCCCCCACCATCGGCATCCTCGCCGCGGGTGGCCATTTCACGATGGACATGAAGCGCGCCGCCTGGGCCGCGCGGCGCTATTTCAACTTCAAAGCCGTGATCCCCTACCACTACCGCACCTTCGGCGCACTGGAACAGGACGCGACCGAAATGGTCGTGGCCCTTCCCGGCGTGCAGGTGATCGAACCGCAGGTGCTGGAGCCGATCTCCTTCTGACGATGACCGGCGGCGGGGCGGGGGGACAGTCGTCCCCCCGCACCCCCCTCATCCCCGCTTCCCGGCGAAGAAGCCCTTCAACAGGGCCTCCGCCTCCGCCGCCCCGATCCCGTCATAGACCTCGGGCACGTGATGGCACTGCGGATGCGCAAACACCCGCGCCCCCACCGCCACGCCCCCGCTCTTTGGGTCCGCCGCGCCGTAGTAAAGCCGCGCGATCCGCGCCGCCGCGATCGCCGCCGCGCACATGGGGCAAGGCTCCAGCGTGACGTAGAGATCGTGCCCCACCAGCCGCTCGGCCCCCAGCCCCGCGCAGGCCGCCCGGATCGCCAGCACTTCCGCATGGGCCGTGGGATCGCACAACTCCCGCGTCCGGTTGCCCGCCCGCGCCACCACAAACCCGCCAGGCGACACCACGACCGCGCCCACGGGGACCTCGCCCCGCGCGCCCGCCGCCCGCGCCTCCTCCAGCGCCACATCCATGAAAGACCGGAACTCCATGCCCCTTCCTGCCCCGTCACAGGACAAGGCGCAACCTTGCCCCTTCATCTTGGCCCAAATACCCCCTTTCGACGGCGCATCCCGCGCTGCGGGGTGGAAAACGCGCCCCGCTTCCGCTAGGCACCAGTCCTGCCCGCAAAGGACGCGCCCATGACCCGCCCGCCGAAAGCCCCCGCGAAAGCCCCCACCAAAGCCGCCCCCGACGGCGACCGCATCGCCAAGGTGCTCTCCCGCGCCGGCATCGCCTCCCGGCGCGAGGCGGAACGCATGATCGCCGCAGGCGAGGTGGCGGTGAACGGCAAGGTCATCGACAGCCCCGCCCTCAACGTGTCCCCCAAGGACCGCATCACGGTCAACGGCCAGCCCCTCGCCCCGCCCGAACCCCCGCGCCTCTGGCTCTATTACAAACCCGAAGGTCTGGTGACCTCCGCCGCCGATGAAAAGGGCCGCGACACCGTCTTCGACCACCTGCCAGAGGACATGCCCCGCGTCATGTCGGTGGGCCGTCTCGACCTCAATTCCGAAGGCCTGCTCCTGCTCACCAATGACGGCGAACTCAAGCGCCGCCTCGAACTTCCCTCCACCGGCTGGTTGCGCAAATACCGCGTGCGGGTGAAGGGCAACCCGACCGATCCCGATCTCGAACCGCTCCGCAAGGGCATCACCATCGACGGCGAACGCTTCCAGCCGATGGAGGTTAAGCTCGACCGCCACCAGGGCGCCAATGCCTGGCTGACCGTGGGCCTGCGCGAAGGCAAGAACCGCGAGATCCGCCGCGCCATGGCCGCCATCGACCTGACCGTGAACCGCCTGATCCGCATCAGCTACGGCCCCTTCCGCCTCAACGAATTGCAACCCGGCGAGGTGGAAGAGGTCCGCCCCAAGGTCCTGCGCGATCAACTGGGCCTGACCGGCACCGATGCCGACGGCCGCGAAGACCGCAGCCCCACCCGCAAACCCACGCGCAGCCCCGCCCCAGCGCAAACCGCGACCAAATCCCCCGCCCGCAGCAAACCTGCCAGCGCCGCCCCCTCCCGCATCACCCCCCCGCGCGGTGCCACCCTGATCGAGGCGCCCGCCACCCGCCGCACCAGCGCCAAACCCGCCGCCACCCCCGGCAAAACCCCCGGCAAGTTCCCGGCCAAGCCCAGCGCACGCAGCGCCCCCCCGGCGAAGCCCGCGCAAACCGCTACCCCCGGCAAACCCGCCTCGCGCGCCACCGCCCCGGCAAAAGGCGCCAAACCCGCCGCCACACCCGGCAAGTCCCCGGCCCGCTTCACCGCACGCAGCACCCCCACGCCCAAACCCGCAACCCCCGCCGCGCCCGGCAAACCCGCCCCCCGCAGCAGCGCCCCGGCCAAAGGCCCCAAATCCGGCCCCTCTTCGCCCTCCCGTCCGGGTCAACCACCGCGCCGCCCGCGCTAGGCCCAGCCCCATTGCCGCGCCATCCCCCCTTCGCCTATAGTCCCGCCATGGCGACTACAGCGCAGGGGGATGGTTCATGTCGGGCACCGGATTGCAGACCCTCTCCTTCTGCGTTCTGGTCGCGCTGATCCTCTACACCGCCGCCAGCGGGGTGCAGTGACATGGCCCAGCGCTACGGCGGAAAATACAGCCCCACCGGCGAAGGCCGTGGCGATCCGGGCAAGACGCTGGCCTCCGGCACCACGCCCGCCCCGCACCGCTTTGATGGTAAACGCCCCCACCGCGCCGGGGCGCGCGTCAACATCTTCTTCCTCGTCTCGCTCACCCTGCTCGTCCCCGCCTTCACCGGCGGGCCGGATGCGCTCTTTGCGGGCCTAGGCGCCACCGCGCTCATGCTCCTTGCCGCATGGCTCACGCGCGAAGGCACCCGCGCGCATCAGGAATACGATGACCGCCGCATCGCCCGCCGCCCCGCCATCCCGCGCAAGATCTTCGCCTCGGTCCTGACCGGCGCCGCCCTCGCGCTCGCGGCCTCCATCACCCAGCCGGGCCTCATCCCCGTCGGTTTCGCCATCGCAGGCGCGCTTCTGCATCTGGCCGCCTTCGGCCCCGATCCGCTGCGCGACAAGGGGACGGAAGGGATCGACACCTTCCAGACCGACCGCGTCGCCCGCGCCGTGGACGAGGCTGAAAAACTGCTCACGGGCATGAAAGACGCCATCCTGCGCGCAGGCGACCGCGCGCTCGAAGCGCGGGTAGACCGCTTCGCCACCACCGCCCGCGCCATGTTCCGCACGATTGAAGGCGATCCCCGCGACCTGACCGCCGCCCGCAAATATCTGTCCGTCTACCTGACAGGCGCCCGTGACGCGACGGTGAAGTTCGCCGACCTCTACCGCCAGAACCGCGACCCCGCCGCCCGCACCGAATACGAGGCGCTGCTGACCGATCTCGAAACCAACTTCGCCGCGCGCACGCAGGCCTTGCTCAGCGACAACCGCACCGATCTCGATGTCGAAATCGGCGTCCTGCGCGAAAGGCTCCAGCGCGACCACTGACCGCCGGACACAAGCGGCGCCCCCCGCCCCGACCGGGCGATTTGCCCCCCGCCCT
This sequence comes from Paragemmobacter ruber, assembly GCF_009908315.1. Lineage (GTDB taxonomy): Bacteria > Pseudomonadota > Alphaproteobacteria > Rhodobacterales > Rhodobacteraceae > Paragemmobacter > Paragemmobacter ruber. The sequence goes on along the minus strand of NZ_JAAATW010000002.1, from coordinate 478,732 downwards.
GCCCGGTCACACCCACAGAAAAGCCCGCAGCGCATCACCCCCGCGCCCCCCCCGCGCCCCATTGCCGCCATGCGGTCAGGCCATGCTGTGCAGGTCCAAACGGGTCCGCGCCACATGAAGACAACGATCTTCACCCTTGCCGCCCTCTTCGGCCTCGGCCTTGGCCTTGTGGTCGTCGGGGCGGATTTCGGTCTGGTGATCCTCGGCCTGCTGCTCGCGCTGGCAGGGGCCGCGTCGCTGACATGGACGCTCGTCACCGGCCTGCGCCCCTACCTGCCCGGCACCCGCCTGCTCTGGGCGCTGCCGCCGCTTCTGTCGGCGCTCATGGGCCTCAGCCTCGGTGCGGCGCTGGCCCAAGGCAGCGCCGATCTGCCCGCCGCCCTGCTCTGCGGCGCGCTGGCGGGGCTGCTCCACCTCCTCGCCGTCTGGCCCGCCACACCCGCCACCGCGGGCGCCAGTACGCCCCCCCATCCCGCACCCGCCCCGGATGCCGACCGAATCGCCGCGACCACCGCGACGCACCTTGCCCGGCTGATCCGCGCCCTTGCCCCCTGCCGCGATCCCCACCTCCACCGCGCCGCCTGCGCCCTGCGCCGCGCCGCGCTCACCCTCGCAGAACCCTCCGCCCCCCCTCCACCGCCCGAGGCCGCCCACGCCCTCACCCTCTGGCTGCCTGCCTTGGCCGATGCCGCCGAAGCGCTGCGCCTGCAACACCTCGCCGCCGCCGATCCCGCCCGCCCGTCCGAGAAGACCGCCGCACAGACAGCCGCGCTGACCGAGGCGCTGGCCCGCGTCACCACCCGCCTCTCCCACTTCGCCCCTCCGCCCGCCCCGCTGCCCGAAACCGCCCTCGGCACTGGCCCCGGCACCGCCCGCGACACCTCCCTCTCCCCCGCACCGCCACGGGCCACCGCCGCCCCCTACCCCACGCCGTGATCCCCCGCGCGGGCGCCCCGCAACCTGCCCCGGCGTCAAGCTGCTTTTCTGCGCCGCATCTGCAAAACCACACTGGAAAATCCGGCCAAGCTGGGCCAACCTGCGCGCATCAGAAAGGCCCCACCCATTTCATAACCAGTGCGCTGCAAGACCCAGCCGCGAGCAACAAGGAAAGCCCCCCATGGCCACCACCGTTCGTGAAGACGCCGCCAAGGCCCTGGCCGAGGTTGAAGCGCTCACCCGTCAGGTCCTGCCCGTACCGGTTGCGGAAATCCTGCCGCTCGATGCCGCCCCCGCCGACAAGGCCGAAGAAATCCGCAAACGCATGGCCGAGGTGGACCTCCACAACACCCAGTCCATCATCGCCTTCGGCTCCGCCGCGCAGGCCGAACTTCAGGTCATCTCGCAGGACATGCTGGCCGGCGTGAAGAACAAGGATGTGGGTCCCGCAGGCGACGCCCTGCGCGAAATCGTCACCACCATCCGCGGCTTCGCCTCCGAAGAACTGGACGTCAGCCGCGAACGCAGTTGGTGGGACAAGCTCACCGGTCAGGCCGCCCCCATCGCCAAATTCGTGGCCCGCTACGAAGAGGTGCAGTCGCAGATCGACCGCATCACCGAAAACCTGCTCAAGCACGAACACGTGCTTCTCAAGGATATCAAGTCGCTCGATCTCCTCTACGAAAAGACGCTGCGCTTCTACGATGAACTCGCCCTCTACATCGCCGCGGGCGAGGCGAAGCTCGCCCAGACCGACGCCACCGACATCCCCGCGAAAGAGGCCGCCGTCGCCGCCGCGCCCGAGATGGACAAGGTCAAGGTCGCCCAGGAACTGCGCGACCTGCGCGCCGCGCGCGATGATCTGGAACGCCGGGTGCATGACCTGAAACTCACCCGTCAGGTCACCATGCAGTCGCTCCCCTCGATCCGCCTCGTGCAGGAAAACGACAAGAGCCTTGTCACCAAGATCAACTCCACCCTCGTCAACACCGTGCCGCTCTGGGAAACCCAGCTCGCCCAGGCCGTCACCATCCAGCGCAGCAAAGAAGCGGCCGAAGCCGTGCGCGAGGCGAACGATCTGACCAACGAACTGCTCAAGTCGAACGCCGAAAACCTGGCTGAGGCCAACCGCACCGTGCGCGAGGAAATGGAACGCGGCGTCTTCGACATCGAATCCGTCCGCGCCGCCAATGAAACCCTGATCGCCACGATCGAGGACAGCCTCCGCATCGCCGATGAGGGCAAGTCGCGCCGCGCCGCCGCCGAGGCGGAACTGCAGACGATGGAGGCCAACCTCCGCGACACCCTCGCCGCCGCGCGGGCGCGCAGCACCCAGACGCCCCCCGCATCACCCGCACCCTGAACCCACCCCTCCAGCCTGTATCGGCCACCGCACATGACCTTCCCCAAGACCCTCGCCGCCATCGCGCTGGCAGGGATCACCGCCTGCACCCCGACCGCCACCCCCCCCCGCGCGCCCAGCCCCGCCGCGCCGCCCCCGGTCGTGGCCCCCGACAGCGCCGCTGTGGAAACCCCCGCCTCGCAGGCGGCGCGCGCCTATTACGCCCGCGTTCAGGCCCAGCTTCTGGCCCAGGGCCTCTTGCGCACCGATGGCGGCGGCCGCGACACCCCCTTCACCGACCGGATGCTGGCCGAAAACTTCATCCGCATCGCGCTCTATGACGAATACGCCCGCACCTCCGCAGGCCCCGTCCAGCGCATGACCACCAGCCGCATCCGCAAATGGCAGGCCCCGGTCCGCGTGGGCCTCCGCTTCGGCGCGGCCACCCCGCCTGACCGCCGCGCAGCCGATACCGCCCGCGTCGCCTCCTTCCTGCAACGCCTCTCCCGTGTCACGGGCCATCCCATTGGCCTGGATGACCGCGCGCCCAACTTCTTCGTCCATATCGTCAGCGAAGATGAACGCCGCGCGCTCGGCCCCCAGATCCGCAGCGCCCTCCCCGGCCTGTCGGGCTCCGAGGTCGCCGCCATCACCGACATGCCGCGCTCCACCTATTGCCTCGTCTACGCCATGTCGGCGGGCGACGGCGCCACCTATACCCGCGCCTTCGCCGTGATCCGCGCCGAACACCCCGATCTCCTCCGCCTCTCCTGCCTGCATGAGGAAATCGCCCAAGGGCTCGGCCTCGCCAATGACAGCCCCACCGCCCGCCCCTCCATCTTCAACGATGACGAGGAGTTCGCCCTGCTGACCCGGCAAGACGAACTCATGCTGCGGATGCTCTACAACCCCGCCCTCCGCCCCGGCATGACCGAGGCCGAGGCAAGGCCCATCGTGGAATCGCTTGCGGCAAGGCTGGTGGGCGGCGAAACTTGATCCAGACGCCGCGGCGCACAGGTTAGGGAGAGTTCGGCATGGTCTTCGATTTCCTCAAGGGCGAATTCATCGACGTCATCGACTGGACCGATGACAGCCGCGACACGATGGTGTGGCGCTTTGAACGCCGCGGCAACGCGATCAAGTACGGCGCCAAGCTGACGGTGCGCGAGGGGCAGGCCGCGGTCTTCATCCACGAAGGCCAACTGGCCGATGTCTTCGGCCCCGGCCTCTACATGCTTGAGACCAACAACATGCCGGTGATGACCACGCTCCAGCACTGGGATCACGGCTTCAACTCGCCCTTCAAGGCCGAGGTCTATTTCATCTCCACCACCCGCTTCAACGATCTGAAATGGGGCACCAAGAACCCCATCATGGCGCGTGACCCGGAATTCGGCCCCGTCCGCCTGCGCGCCTTCGGCACCTATGCAATGCGCGTGGGCGACCCGGCGAAATTCATGCAGGAAATCGTCGGCACCGATGGTGAATTCACCGCCGATGAGATCAGCTTCCAGATCCGCAACATCATCGTGCAGGAATTCTCCCGCGTGATCGCCTCCTCCGGCATCCCCGTGCTCGACATGGCCGCCAACACCGCCGATCTGGGCAAGCTGGTGACCACCGCCATCGCGCCCCTCGTGGCGAATTACGGCCTGACCCTGCCCGAATTCTACATCGAAAACATCTCGCTGCCCGAAGAGGTGGAAAAGGCGCTGGACAAGCGCACCTCCGTAGGCATCGCGGGGGACCTCAACAAATACATGCAGTTCTCCGCGGCCGAGGCGATGGGCAAACCCGGCTCTGCCGGCGATGCCATGACCGCGGGCATGGGTGCCGCCATGGGCATGGCAATGGCCCAGAACATGGGGCCGTGGGGCGCTTCTGCGGGCGCCTCCCCGGCCGCCGCCGCCGCCCCGCCGCCTCCGCCCCCGCCGCCCGCAGGCAGGGCCTGGCACATCGCCGAAAACGGCGCGACCAAAGGCCCCTTCTCTGATGCCGACCTCACCGCCATGGTCACCTCGGGCGCCCTCACCCGCGCCACGCAGGTCTGGACCGCCGGGATGGATGGCTGGAAACCCGCGGCCGAGACCGATCTCGCCCGCCTCTTCACCCAAATGCCCCCACCACCGCCGCCCGGGGCCTGATCCATGCTCGACGAACGCAAGAACTGGCCCTGCAACACCTGCGGGGCCGATCTCCGCTTTGAGCCCGGCGCGACCGAGCTTGTCTGTGACCATTGCGGTGCCCGTCAGGCCATCCCCGACGCCCCCGCCGCCCGCCGCCGTTCCCTGAACGAGATCGACCTTGCCCTCGGCCTGTCCGACGATCTGCCGCCCGCCCAGATGGAACAGGTCCGCATCACCCCCTGCCCCTCCTGCGGCGCGCAGGTGGAGTTTCAGGGCGCGACCCATGCCACCGAATGTCCCTTCTGCGCCACCCCCGTCTCCATCGGCACGGGCGAGGAACGCCGGATCAAGCCGCAAGCCGTGATGCCCTTCGCCCTGAACGAAGGACAGGCGCGCGAGGCGATGACGAACTGGCTGGGCAGCCTCTGGTTCGCCCCGAACGGATTGCAGGAATACGCCCGCAAGGGCCGCACGCTGAACGGCCTCTACGTCCCCTTCTGGACCTTCGACGCCGCCACCCGCTCGCATTACGCAGGCGCCCGCGGCGATCACTATTACGAATCCCGCACCGTCACGCGCGACGGCAAGACGACCACCGAACAGGTCCGCAAAACCCGCTGGTCCGCCCGCTCGGGCTGGGTCGCGCGGCGCTTCGACGATGTGCTGGTCCTCGCCAGCACCAGCCTGCCGCGCCACTACACCGACAATCTGCAACCATGGGATCTTTCCGCCCTGCAGCCCTGGCGCGACGATTACCTCGCGGGCTTCACCGCCGAAGGCTACACCGTGTCCCTGGCAGACGGCCACGCCATGGGGCGCGACGTGATGGCGGGCGTGATCAAAAGCGATGTCCGCGCCGATATCGGCGGCGATGAACAGCGCATCGACCGGATCGAGACGGATTGGAAGGACGAAACCTTCAAGCACGTCCTCCTGCCCATCTGGATGGCCGCCTACAAGTATAACGGCAAAAGCTACCGCTTCGTGGTGAACGGCCAGACCGGCAAGGTGCAGGGCGAACGGCCCTACAGCGCGTGGAAGATCGCCTTCGCAATCCTCGCCGCGCTGATCGTGGCGGGCATCGTGCTCACTGTCACGCAAACCCGCTAGGGCGGAAACTGACGCAGTTTCCGCGCCGATTTCTGCGTGCAGAAATCGGCCGACTCGCCGCATGGTTAACGTGCGGAAAAGGCCGCGCCCGTGCATACGCCGTGCATACGCCGTGCTGCACGCCGTCCTGCATGCCGCCCGGCACATCCCACACCCCCCGTCCCGGTGAATTAATCCGCCGCGCGCAAGGGCTTGGCCGCCCCCGCCCCAGCCCCGCCCCACCCCCGCTTGACAGCGCCCCTCCCGCGCCGCATCACCCCCGCAACCACAGCATCGGGGGCCCCCATGACCGACCTCACCCGCACCCTCGCGCAGGCGCATATCCCCGAACTTCCCAACCCCTATTTCGGCAAGGTCCGCGATTGCTATGACCTGCCCGACGGCACCCGCATCCTCATCTCATCCGACCGCATCTCCGCCTTCGACCGCATCCTCGCCGCCATCCCCTTCAAGGGCCAAGTCCTGACCCAGACCGCGAAATTCTGGTTCGAACACACCGCCGACATCTGCCCCAACCACGTGATCTCCTACCCCGATCCCAATGTCGTCATCGGCAAGCGGCTCACCATCCTGCCCGTCGAAATCGTCGTGCGCGGCTACCTTGCCGGCACCACCGGCACCTCGATCCTGACGCTCTACAAACAGGGCCAGCGCGCCATGTACGGCCACACCCTGCCAGATGGCCTGCGCGACAATCAGGCCCTCCCCGCCCCCATCATCACCCCCACCTCCAAGGCCTTCGATGGCGGCCATGACGAACCACTGACCGCCCAAGACATTGTTTCCCAAGGACTTCTCACCCAATCCCAATGGGATGAGGTCTCCGCCAAGGCCCTCGCCCTCTTTGCGCGCGGCCAACAGATGGCGGCAGAACGCGGCCTGATCCTCGTGGATACCAAATACGAATTCGGCACCGACGCGGACGGAACCATCTTGCTCGCCGACGAAATCCACACCCCCGATTCCAGCCGCTACTGGCTCGCCTCCGGCTACGCCGCCGCTTTTGACAACGGCACCCGCCCCCCCTCCTTCGACAAGGACGTGATCCGCGCCTGGGTCGCCGCCCGCTGCGACCCCTACAAGGACGAAATCCCTGAAATCCCTCAGGAAATGATCCAGCACACCGCGCAGGTCTATATCGACGCCTATCAGGCGATCACCGGCCAGACCTTCACCCCCGACACCTCCGGCGACACCCCCCTCGCGCGCGTGCGCGCCAATCTCGCCCCGTGGTTCACCCGCTGATTGTTTGCGCTAACATCGCGTGATCCGATAAGGTCCGCCCCACGGATAGGAGGCCCGAATGATTCTCAGCTGTGGCGAAGCCCTGATCGACATGCTCCCCCGCACCACCACGCTGGGCGAACCCGCCTTCTCGCCCTATGCGGGGGGCGCGGTCTTCAACACCGCCATCGCGCTGGGCCGCCTCGGCGCGCCGTCGGCTTTTTTCTCGGGCATTTCCAATGACATGCTGGGCCAGATCCTGACCGAAACGCTACAGGCGTCCAAGGTGGACACCCAGTATTGCGCCCGCTCCGACCGGCCCACCACCGTGGCCTTCGTCAAGCTGGTGGACGGTCAGGCCACCTATGCCTTCTATGACGAAAACACCGCCGGCCGCCTCTTGTCGCAGGACCAGCTCCCCACCCTGCCCGCCGCCATCTCCACCCTCTTCTTCGGCGGCATCTCGCTGGTCAACGACCCCGCCGCCTCCACCTACGAGGCGCTTCAGGCCCGCGAATCCCCCACCCGCGTCACCATGATCGACCCCAACATCCGCCCGGGCTTCATCGCCGGGAAAGAGGCCGAATACCGCGCCCGGATCGAACGGATGATCGCGCGGGCCGATATCGTCAAGCTGTCGGATGAGGATCTGCGCTGGCTGCAAGGCGCGGGCGATGTCTCTACGCTGGCCCGCCAACTCCTTGAAAAGGGGCCGAAACTCATCTTCATCACGGAAGGCGCGGAAGGCGCGCGCGCCATCACCGCCACGCAAAACCGCTTCGTCGCCGCCACCCGCGTCACCGTTGCCGATACTGTCGGCGCGGGCGACACCTTCAACGCAGGTGCCCTGACCGCGCTGCACGAAGCAGGCGCGCTGACCAAAGCCGCGCTGGCAAATCTCTCCGACGCGACCCTCGATGCCGCCCTGACGCTCGGCACGAAAGCCGCCGCCGTCACCGTCAGCCGCCCCGGCGCCAACCCGCCCTGGCGGAACGAGCTGTGAGGGCGGTCCTCCAGCGCGTCTCCCGCGCCTCGGTCACCGTTGACGGGGCCATCACCGGCGAAATCGGTGCAGGCCTCCTGATCCTCGTCTGCGCGATGGAGGGCGACACCGACGAAAAGGCGCTGCTCCTCGCCGCCAAGATCGCCAAACTGCGTATCTTCAAGGATGATCAGGGCAAGATGAACCTGTCCATCCGCGACATCGGCGGTGCCGCGCTGATCGTATCGCAATTCACCCTCGCCGCCGATCTGCGCGGCAACCGCCCGGGCTTTTCCACCGCCGCCAAGCCCGAAGAAGGGCGCCGCCTCTACGAACGCTTCACCCGCGCGATGCAGGACGAAGGCATCCCCACCGCCAACGGCATCTTCGGCGCCGATATGGATGTCAGCCTGAACAATGACGGCCCGGTGACGATCTGGATGGATATGTAAGGGCGCAGCCGCCCTTACACCTTCCAATCCCACGCGCCCGGGAAGGCCCCCAGCAGCGCGGCCACCTTCGCCTCGTCCACCGCACCGGTCTTCTCGACCCGCGCCACCAGCCCGCGCTTCTTGTCTTCCACCACCTCGGCCACACGGGCCGGGATGCCTGCCTCGGCCAGCGTGGCGTCATAGATGCGGCTGATGGCCATGCGCCGCAGGTCCGGCTTGAACACCTTGCCCACCGCCGTCTTCGGCAATTCCGCAAGGATCTCGATATGCTTCGGCACCGCCGCGCGCTCGTGGATATGCGTCTGGGCATAATCCATCAGCGCCTCGACGCCCACGTCCTTGCCCTTCACCAGTTCCACATAGGCGCAGGGCAATTCGCCCGCATGGGCATCGGGCTGGCCGATGGCCCCCACGAAAGCCACCGCCTCATGCTTTATCAAGCCTTCCTCGATCACCGCCGGGTCGATGTTATGCCCGCCCCGGATGATCAGGTCCTTCGCCCGGCCCGTGATGAACAGATAGCCATCCCCGTCGATCCGCCCCAGATCGCCCGTCCGCAGAAAGCGGCCTTCGGCAAACAGATCGCGGTTCTTGTCCACCTCCGTATAGGTCGATCCCTCGAACACGCCGGGATTGGCAACGCAGATCTCGCCCACCTCATCCACGCCACATTCGCGGAACCCGTCTGCCGTCTTCTGCAGGATGCGCACATGGGTATGCGGGAAGGGCAGGCCGACCGACCCGATCTTCTTCGTCCCCCCCGGCGGGTTGACCGACACAAGACAGGTGCATTCCGTCAGGCCATAGCCTTCGACGATCTCCACCCCCGTGGCCTTCAGAAACCGGTTGTACAACTCCACCGGCAGCGGGGCCGATCCCGAAAAGGCATTCTTCAGGCTTGAGATATCGGCATCAATCGGCCGCTGCATCAGCGCGGCCAGGGCCGTGGGCACGGTGATCAGATAGCTGCAGCGCCAGCGTTCGATCAGCTTCCACAGATTGTCGAACACCCCCTCGCCCCGATACCCCGCAGGCGTCGGGAACACCACATGCGCGCCCGATGCGATCATCGACATCAGGATCGGATAGGCCGCAAACACATGGAACAGCGGCAGAGGGCACATCACGCAATCGGTTTCCTTGAACAGCAGCCGATGCCCCAGCCAGCCATTATAGACCATGCCGGATACCTTGTGCTGCGCCACCTTGGGCATCCCCGTGGTGCCGCCGGTGTGGAAATAGGCCGCGACCCGGTCTTCCTTGCGATCCTCAAAGGTCAGCCGGTCCGCCGGTTGCCGCGCCAGTTCCGCCGCGAAGCTGCGGACATTGGCCGTATGCGTGACCGGGTTCTTGGGCCGGATCAGCGGCACGATCCACGATTTCGGCGGGGCAAGATAGCGGACCAGATCCACCTCCAGCACCGTCTTGACCGAAGGCGCATGTTTCACCGCCTCGGCCACCTTCTGCGGCACATCGGTCTTGGGGAAGGCCTTCAGCGTCACCACTACCTTGGCCTTCGTCTCGCGCAGGATGGCGCTGATCTGTTCGGCCTCCAAAAGCGGGTTGATCGGGTTCACGATCCCCGCCACCGCGCCCCCCAGCAGCGTCACCGCCGTCTCAAGGCTGTTGGGCAGCACATAGGCCACCACATCCCGTTCCCCCACGCCCAGGCTGCGGAACAGGTTCGCCGCCTGCGTCACCTTGCCATGCAGCGCGTTCCAGGTCAGCGTTTCGGCCTTTTCCTTGGGGCCGGACAGGATCTGATAGCTGATCGCAGGCCGGGTCCCATGCGCCGCCTTCGTGCGGCCCAGAAACTCATATACCGTGCGCGCCGCGCCGCGCGCCTCCCAAGGCATCTCGGCCTCGATGGCTTTCACGTCCGCCAAGTTTGCGAATTCACCCATGATATCCTCCCCTGTCGCCGGTCCCCCCTTGTGTCCTCCCGGGGGGTGTCAGGGGAAGATGATGGCTCTGGCCCCGCCCCGCAAGGCTGGACTGCACAGGAAAACGCAACGTCAGACGCGGCTCACGCCTGCCCATCGGTGAATTGCAGCCGCGCCAGCCGCGCATAAAGCCCACCTTCGGCCACCAGCGCCTCATGCGTGCCGGTCGCCACGATCCGCCCCTTGTCAAAGACGACGATCCGATCCGCCCGCTTCACCGTGGCCAGCCGGTGCGCCACCACCAGCACCGTCCGCCCCTCGGACAAGCCCTCCACCGCCGCCTGCACCGCGCGCTCGGATTCCGCATCCAGCGCCGAGGTCGCCTCATCCAACAGCAGCACCCGCGCATCGCGCAGGATCGCCCGCGCAATCGCCACTCGCTGCTTCTGCCCGCCCGACAGCATCACCCCCCGCTCGCCCAGCCATGTGTCATAGCCATCGGGCAAGGCGGTCAGGAAATCATGCGCCGCCGCCGCCTTTGCGGCGGCCTCCACCTCGGCATCCGTGGCATCGGGGCGGCCAAAGCGGATATTCTCCCGCGCCGTCGCGGCAAAGATCACCGGATCCTGCGGCACAAGCGCGATCGCGCGCCGGAAATCGCCCCGCGCCATGGTCCGCAGGTCGATCCCGTCCATCGTCACCCGCCCCTGCTGGGGATCATAGAACCGCATCAAAAGCTGCAGGATCGTGGTCTTCCCCGCGCCCGAAGGCCCGACCAGCGCCACCGTCTCGCCGGGGGCCACCCGCAGGCTCACCCCGTTCAGCGCCGAAACCTCAGGCCGCGTCGGATAGCGGAAGGTCACATCCTCAAAGGCGATCTCCCCCCGCGCCGGGCGGGGCAGCGCCACGGGCGCGGCCGGGTCCACCACCGGGTCATCGGCGCCAAGCAGTTCCACCAGCCGCTCCGTCGCGCCCGCCGCGCGCTGCACCTCGCCCCAGATTTCCGACAGCGCGCCCACGGCGCCCGCCACGATCACCGCATAGATCACGAACTGCACCAATTCGCCCGGCGTCATCACGCCCGCCCGCACATCGCGTGCCCCGATCCACATCACGCCGACGATCCCGGTAAAGGTCAGAAAGATCACGATCACCGTCATCAACGCCCGCACCCGCGTGCGGGTCTGCGCCGCGCCATAGGATTTCTCCGTCACCTCGGCAAAGGCCGCCCGCGTCCGCGCCTCATGGGTGAAGGCCTGCACCGTCTGCACCGACATCAGCGCCTCCGACGCCGTGCCCGATGAATTGGCGATCCAATCCTGCGTCTCGCGGCTCAACCCCCGCAGCCGCCGCCCCAGCACTATGATCGGCACCACCACCGCCGGCACGATCAGCAGGACCAGCCCCGTCAGCTTGGCCGAGGTCAGGAACAACAGCGCCAGCCCCCCCACCAGCATCAGCACATTGCGCAGCGCGACCGAAATCGACGATCCGATCAGCGACAGGATCAGCGTGGTATCCGTGGTGATCCGGCTCAGCACCTCGCCGCTCAGCAGTTTTTCGAAAAAGGCCGGGCTCAACCCCATCACCCGGTCAAACACCGCGCGGCGGATGTCGGCCACCACCCGCTCCCCCAGCTTGGTCACCAGATAGTAGCGCAGCCCCGTCCCGATCGCGAGCAAGGCCGCAATGCCCAGCGCCGCCGCGAAATACATGTCCAGCAGCGCCACATCCTCGTTGAACCCGTCCACCACGCGGCGCACCGCGATGGGCAGGATCAGGCTCATCCCCGCCGTCACCACCAGTGCAGCCAAGGCCAGCAGCGTCATGCCGCGATAGGGGCGCAGAAACGGCGCAAGGCCCCGTAGCGCGCCCACCTTCTTTGAGGCTGCGCGCGTCTGCGCACTGTCATCCTTGGCCATGTCTCTTCCCTGATCTGCGCGCCCGAAGGCCTAGGCGGGGTTTAGGCCGTGCCCCCGGGCTGGGCAAGCGCCGCGATGGTCGCGCCCCCTACCACCCCCCCGCCGCCTGTGCCAGACTGGCACCCAAGGGGGATCACATGTCCATCACGACACTGGTGTTCGATGCCTATGGCACGCTTTTCGACATTGCCGCCCCGGCCCGGCGCGCCGCCGCCGCGCATCCGGCGCTTGCCCCGCTCTGGCCACGCCTCGCCGAAGACTGGCGCCGAAAGCAGCTCGAATACACATGGCTGCGCACGATCACCGGCGCCTATGCCGATTTCGCGCAAGTGACGGCCGAGGCGCTGGATTGGGCCCTGCAGGCCCATGCCGTGGCCGACCCGGGCCTGCGGCGCGACCTGCTCGCGCTCTATGACGCGCTCGACCCCTTCCCCGAAGCGCCCGACACCCTGCGCAACCTGCGCGCCACAGGCCTGCGCCTTGCGATCCTGTCGAACGGCACGCCCGCCATGTTGGCCTCCGCGCAGGCCGCCGCGGGCCTGACCGGCCTCTTCGATGCCACCCTCTCCGTCGATCCCCTGCGCCTCTACAAACCCCATGCCCGCGTCTACGCGCTGGTCGAGGCGGCAACCGGCGCCCGCCCGCAGGATGTGCTCTTCGTCTCTTCCAACGGCTGGGATATCGCGGGCGCCGCCCGCTTCGGCTTCCGCACGGCCTGGGTCAATCGCGCAGGCCTGCCGCAGGACCGCCTGCCCCAGCGCCCGCAGCACGAAATCCCCGACCTAACCCACCTGCCCCGGCTGATCGCATGACGCATACCTTCACCGCCCCCGATGGCGCCCGCCTCGCCTATAGCGATGAAGGCGCGGGCCTGCCGCTCCTCTGCCTGCCCGGCCTCACCCGCACCATGGCCGATTTCGATTATCTCCGCCCCCATCTGCCGCCCCTCCGCCTGATCCGCATGGATTACCGCGGGCGCGGGCAAAGCCAGTGGACCGGCGCCGCCACCTACACCGTCCCGCAAGAGGCGCAGGATGCGCTGGCCCTTCTCGATCATCTGGGGGTGGATCGCGCCGCCATCCTCGGCACCTCGCGCGGCGGGCTGATCGCCCTCCTCCTTGCCGCCATCGCCAAGCCCCGCCTGATCGGCATCGCGCTGAATGACATCGGCCCCGAAATCCACCGCCCCGGCCTGACGCGCATCTTCGACTATGTGGGTCGCAACCCCGCCGCCAAGACGCATCAGGCCCTCGCCGCCGCCCTTCCCGGGGCCATGCCGGGCTTTGCCAATGTCCCGCCCGAACGCTGGCTGGCCGAGGCGCGGCTGCACACCACCGCCACCGGGACGGGGCTGAAGATCACCTACGATCCCGCCCTGCGCGACGCCTTCCTCGCCGCCTTCGACGGCCCGCCCGCCGATCTCTGGCCGCTGTTCGATGCCTGCGCAGGCCTGCCCCTCGCCCTGATCCGGGGCGCGAATTCCGATCTTCTCACCGCCGAGACGGCGCAGGAAATGCGCCGCCGCCGCCCCGACCTCATCTTCGCCGAGGTGCCCGACCGCGCCCATATCCCCTTCCTCGACGAAGCCGAAAGCCTTGCCGCCCTCCACGCCTTCCTGAAAGCCTGCCGCGCATGACCGATGTGACGATGATCGAGGCCGCCGCCGCCCGCCTGTCGGGCCATGCCCGCGTGACGCCCCTGCTGAACGCACTGCTCCTTGATGCCGCCGCGGGCCGCCGCATCTTCGTCAAGGCCGAATCCCTGCAACTGACCGGGTCGTTCAAGTTTCGCGGCGGCTGGTCCGCCATCTCGGCCATGGACCCCGCCACCCGCGCCCGGGGCGTGATGGCCTATTCCTCGGGCAACCATGCGCAGGGCGTGGCGCTGGCCGCACAGGCCCACGGCATCCCCGCCGTGATCCTGATGCCGTCGGACGCGCCACAGGTAAAGATCGCCAACACCCGCGCCTATGGCGCCGAAGTCATCCTCTATGACCGCGCGACCGAGGATCGCGATACCCTCGGCGCCCGGCTGACCGCCGACCGCGGCCTGACGCTGATCAAACCCTTCGACGATCCGCAGGTCATCGCGGGCCAAGGCACCATCGGGCTGGAACTGGCCGAACAGGCGGCGGCCCTCGGCATCACCCGAGCCCCCGTCCTCACCTGCTGCGGCGGGGGTGGCCTGTCGGCCGGGATCGCGCTCGCCCTGCAGGCACGCGCCCCGGGGCTGACCGTGCGCCCCGTCGAACCCGCAGGCTTCGACGACATGGCGCGCTCGCTCGCCTCCGGCCAGGCCGAACGCAACGCCCAGACCACCGGCTCGATCTGCGACGCGATCCTCACGCCGCAGCCCGGCGCCCTTACCCTGCCCGTCCTGCAACGCCTCGCAGGCCCCGGCCTGACCGCCACCGATGATCAGGCCCTGCGCGCCATGGCGCTGGCCTTCACCCATCTGCGCCTCGTCCTCGAACCGGGCGGCGCCATCGCGCTGGCCGCCGCGATCCATCACGCCGATCTGCCCGACACCGTGATCTGCACCGCCTCCGGCGGCAATGTGGATGCCGCGATCTTCCGAATGGCGCTTGATCGGCACGCCCCCTGACTGCCTTTTTCGAACCAGAACCCTCGCCCCCACCGCGACAGACACGCAAAGAGTTTCCCCTTTCAAACATGGCCCCTGTCTTCTTTCCCGATCTCCGGCTCAACGCCGATCTCTCCGGCCCCAAGGACGGCCCGCCCCTCGTGCTGATCCACGCGCTCGGCACCAGCGGCGCGATCTGGGATGACCTGATCCCCCTCCTGCCGCCGTCCTTGCGCATCCTGCGCGTCGATCTGCGCGGCCACGGCGCCTCAGACGTCCCCGCCGCCCCCTATGCCATGGGCGCGCTGATCCGCGACACCGAACGCCTTATGGATCACTTCGCGCTCAAGGAGGCCGTCCTCCTCGGCCTGTCCATCGGCGGGCTGATCGCCCAAGGCCTCGCCGTCAAACGGCTCGACCTCGTCCGCGCAATGATCCTGTCCAACACCGCCGCCCGGATCGGGCGGCCAGAACACTGGGCCGACCGCATCGCCACGGTGCGCGCAGGCGGCATGGCGGCCCTCCATGATCCCACGATGGAACGCTGGCTCGGCCGGAACTGGCGCAGCGCCCCGGCCCTGCCGCGCCTGTCCTCCCTGTTCCTGAACACCGATCCCGAAGGCTGGTGCGGCTGCGCCGCCGCCATCGCCGGCACCGACCTGTACGAGACGACCGCCACCCTCACCCTGCCCACCCTCGCCATCGCAGGGGCCAATGACGGCTCCACCCCGCCCGATCTGATCCGCGAAACCGCCGATCTGATCCGTGGCCACCACTTCGCCCTGATCCGCGGCGCAGGCCATATCCCCCCCGTGGAAAAGCCCGCCGAATACGCCGCCATCATCACCCAGTTCCTCACCGGGATCGGCCATGTCTGACATCCTGCTCATCCACGGCGCGGCCCATGGCGCATGGTGCTGGCACCGCGTCCTGCCCGCGCTGGCCGCCCTCGGCCACCGCGCCCGCGCCATCGACCTGCCGGGGAACGGCGCCGACCGCACCCCCGCCGCCGATGTCACGCTCGACCTCTACGCCCGCGCCATCCTCGCTGCGACGACCGGCCCCACGATCCTTGTGGGCCACAGCATGGGCGGCTTTCCCATCACCGCCGCCGCGCAGGCCGCCCCCGACCGAATCGCCGCGCTGGTCTACCTCTGCGCCTACCTCCCCCAGCCCGGCCAGACGCTGGCCCAGATGCGCAAGGCCGGCCCCAGCCAGCCCCTCGCGGGCGCCTTCCGCATCGACGCGACGCGCACCACCTTCACCTTCGATCCCGATCTCGCGCCCGCGCTCTTCTACCACGACTGCCCGCCCGAAGACGTGGCACTGGCCCGCGCCCGCCTCTGCCCCCAGCCGATCCTCCCGCAGGAAACCCCGCTCCCCGACACCGCGCGCGCCGAAAGCCGCCCCCGCTTCTACATCCGCTGCACCGAAGACCGCGCCATCCCCCCCGCCTATCAGGCGACCATGGCCGCCGCCCTGCCCGCCGCCCGGATCCACGCGCTGCCCACCTCGCACTCGCCCTTCTTTGCGGCCCCCGACGCGCTGGCCCGGATGATCGACGAAATCGCGCATCACCCCTCTGTCAACCAAAGCTGACACAGGCTAGCCTGCCCCGGCGCCCCACATCCCCCCGGGCGCCACAGGGACGCCCGATGTCAGACCGCCGCGAAAAACTCGCCCTCGCCTTCATCCTGATCACCATCACCATCGACGCCATCGGCATCGGCCTGATCTTCCCGGTGATGCCCGACCTGATCGAAAGCGTGACCGGCGGCTCGCTCTCGCAGGCCGCCCTTTGGGGCGGGGTCCTGTCCACCTCCTACGCGGTGATGCAGTTCCTCTTCGGCCCCGTCATCGGCTCGCTCTCCGATCGCTACGGGCGGCGGCCCATCCTGTTGATCTCGCTCCTCGTGATGGCGCTCGATTACCTCGTCATGGCGATGGCACCCACGATCTGGCTCCTCCTGATCGCGCGCATCGTGGCGGGCATCACGGCGGCCACCTATTCCACCGCCACCGCCTATATCGCCGACATCACGCCGCCCGAACGGCGCGGCGCGCGCTTCGGCCTGATCGGCGCCTGCTTCGGGGTAGGCTTCGTCGCAGGCCCGCTGGTGGGCGGCCTCCTCGCCGCCATCGACCTGCACGCCCCCTTCTACGCCGCCGCCGCGCTGGCGCTGGCCAACATGATCTTCGGCTGGTTCGTCCTGCCCGAAACCGTGACCGATGCCACCCGCCGCCCCTTCAGCCTCGCCCGCGCCAACCCGCTGGGCGCGCTGCGGGCCGTGTCGAAACTGCCGGGCCTGAAACGGGTGCTCACCTGCTTCCTCATCCTCGGCATCGCGATGAACGTCTATCCCGCGATCTGGGCCTATTACGGACAGGCCCGCTTCGGCTGGGACAGCACGATGGTGGGCGTCTCGCTCGCGCTCTACGGGATCAGCTTCGCCGCCGGTCAGGCCCTGCTGGTGGGTCCGCTCATCAAGCGCTTCGGCGAACATCGCGCGGTGCATTACGGCATGTGGGTGGATGTCACGACGCTGGCCGCCCTCGGCCTTGTCACCCAGGGCGCGCACGCCCTGATCATCACGCCCCTCACCGCGCTGGGCGGTGTCGTCACCCCGGCCCTGCAGGCGCTGGCCAGCCGCGCCGCCCCCGCCGATGCACAAGGCGAACTCCAGGGAGTCCTCGCCTCGCTCAACGCCATCGCGATGATCACCTCTCCCCTCCTGATGACCACCACCTTCGCCTATTTCACCACTCCCGGCGCGCCCGTCTTCTCACCCGGCGCGCCCTTCCTCTTTGCCTCCACCTTGATGCTCCTCTGCCTGATCCTGCACGTCACAGGCAAAGCCAAGGCCTGAAACCGTCACGATCAGGTCGCAAACCCCCGCGCCCCCTGCCTCTGCCCCCTTCATCTTGGCGAAAATACCCTGCGGGGGTCTGGGGGTGCAAAACCCCCAGTCCAACCGCTCCACAAGACGGGAGGCCAACCATGAAGCTCAAGGATCTCGAAATCTTCGTCGTGGCCCCGCCCTTCCCGGGCTGGGGCGGGCGCTACTGGATCTTCCCCAAACTCACCACCGACACTGGCATCGTGGGTTACGGCGAATGTTACGCCTCCACCGTCGGCCCCACCGCGATGAAGGCGGTGATCGAGGATGTGTTCTCCCGCCACATGCAGGGCGAAAATCCCGAAAACATCGAACTGATGTTCCGCCGCGCCTATTCCGCAGGCTTCACCCAACGCCCCGATCCCACCGTGATGGGCGCCTTCGCAGGGCTGGAGATCGCCTGCTGGGATATCCTCGGCAAGGCGCTGAACCGCCCCGTCTATGCGCTTCTGGGCGGCAAGATGAACGACCGCATCCGCAGCTATACCTATCTCTACCCCGAACCGGGCAAGGAGAGCGCCGAATTCTGGGTGGACCCGGACGCCGCCGCCGAGGCCGCGCTGCGCTTCGTGAACATGGGCTTCACGGCGGTGAAGTTCGATCCCGCCGGCCCCTACACCATCCGCGGCGGCCATGAACCCGCCATGTCCGACATCAGCCGCTCTGTCGCCTTCTGCAAGGCGATCCGCGAGGCGGTTGGGGATCGCGCTGACCTGCTCTTCGGCACCCATGGCCAGTTCACCACCCCGGGCGCCATCCGCATGGGGCGCGAACTCGAACCCTACAACCCGCTCTGGTACGAAGAGCCGATCCCCCCCGACAACCTCCTGGAATTCGCCGAGGTGGCAAAATCCGTGCGCGTGCCACTGGCCACCGGCGAACGCCTGACCACCAAATACGAATTCGGCACGCTCCTGCGCGCGGGCGGGGTCAAGATCCTGCAACCGGCGCTGGGCCGCGTGGGCGGCATATGGGAGGCGAAGAAAATCGCCGCCATGGCTGAGATTTTCAACGCCGAGATGGCGCCGCATCTCTACGCAGGCCCGGTGGAATGGGCGGCAAACGTGCATTTCGCGGCCTCCATCCCCAACCTCCTGATCGCCGAGACGATCGAAACCGGCGGCACCTTCCACCTGAAACTCATCCGCAACTCGATCAAATGGGAAGACGGCTACATCCTGCCGCCCGAAGCCCCCGGTCTGGGGATCGAGTTTGACGAGGACGTCGCCCGCGCCCACCCCTTCACCGGCACGGGCCTGCACCTGCAGATGCAGGAGGCACCCTGCGACTATCGCCACGGCAACCGCTTCGAAGGCGGCGCCCCCTCGACCCTGCCGCACAAGACCTGACCGCGCGCGGGGGGCATCCGCCCCCCGCGACCCCCCTCAGATCTCCTTGACGAACAGGATCCACTCATCTGCCGCCACTGCCCAGTCGTCCTTGACGACCGGGCGCCGTGCGACCTCGCGGTAGCCCTTCGCCTGATAGAGCCGCAGCGCATCCAGATGCGTATCCGCCGCGATCAGACTGACCGTCCGGCGCCCGATCCCGCGCGTCACCTCTTCGGCCTTGGCCAGAAGGGCCGACCCGCAGCCCCGCCCCCGGAACGCCGCATAGGTCGCCAGCACGTTCAGATACCACGACCCCGGCGCCAGCGCCTCCAATTCCAGAAGCGGCATGAAGATCGGCGGGGTATCCGGGTCTATCGGCGCAGGCGCATCCTCCGCCGGATAGCCCAAAAGACAGGCCGCCACCGCGCCATCCACCTCGGCCAGCCAGGCGTTGCGATAGGAAAACCCCCCCGTCTCGCGCGCCGCCCGCTCGTGCCCATAGGCCCAGGGGTCACCCTCCGGCCCGACCGACCGCTTCCAGAAATGCAGCGGTAGATCATCTGCCGCCATATTGATGAACCGCACCAGATGCTCCGCATCCGCCGCCACCGCCTGCCGCATCGCCACCATGCGCCCACTCCCTTTCGCCTATACCCCTGACTTACCCGACAGACCGCCCCGCACAACCCCCATCCCCCCGCATCCCGCTTGCCAGCCCCCCGGCCAACCCCTACCAAGGTCAAAACCCACATCAGGAGCGCCCCGATGCCCGCCGACATGGTCTTCCGCTTCCCGCCCCCCGGCCCCGAACCCCTGACCACCGATCTCGACGGCTGGGTAAAGGTCGAAGGCCACCCCAGCATGAAGACATGGGTGCAGCACACCTCGCTCGACGGCAGCGTCATCAGCGGCACGTGGGAGGCGACGCCCGGCACATGGCACGCCACCTACAAATTCTATGAATTCGTCCACCTGATCGACGGCCAGATCACCATCACCCCCGACGGCGCCGCCCCCGTCACCCTGCACCCCGGCGACGGTTTCGTGGTCGAACCGGGCTTCGCCGGGACATGGAAGATCGAAAAGCCGGTGCGCAAGCATTTCTGCATCAAGCTGAAGTGACACCAGTCACAGGCGCGGGAACAACGGGCCACAACCGCAGAGGCAGGATGGGACGGACTGAGACAAGACGCGCAACTGCGGCCGCTCTGGCCATTGGCGCAATGACAGGCACGGTCGTCGCTGGTGATGCAGTCAACAAAGCCGTCGGAACCTGCCTGATCCTGATAGAGGCAGATCAGGAAGAGACGGCCCACCGAAGAAAGTGCACAATCGGAGACCAGATCTCTCTGGTGACCGACCTGATCCATGTGAAGGTGACGTTTCTGGAGCCCGACGCCGAGATAGAGGTTTTGAACCCCGGCTACGTCTTCTTCGACGAAAGATCCATGAACCGAAGCGTAACGCAGGCGCAGAAGTTACCCCTCGCCGTTTATGATCTCAACGCGCCGGACTACGTGTCTGGAGCGCTCAACAGGGCCGTAGCGACCATCTCTGTCCTGTTTGTCGAGGAGTAGGTCCGACTTCCGTCCGCAGGGGCGCCACAGCACCTTCGCGCCCGCACAGGCCGCTTGGCTCGCCCATGGCGCACCGTCCAGTCGCCCCGCAGGAACCCTACACCGGGCCGACATCCGATCCAGTGTCTGACCACCGCGCCGTGCGGGCAGCCTGCGATAACGCACACAGTCTGGCGATCCCGGGAGGACTCGAACCCCCGACCCGCCGCTTAGAAGGCGGCTGCTCTATCCAGCTGAGCTACGGGACCGTTGCCCCCTTTTGGCCGAGCTTGCCCCGTCAGGCAAGACGTCACAGCGCGCAACGCGCCTAGAGCATCCGCGTCATGAAGACGGAATTGGGATCCTCCCAATACCCTTCAAAGGGCGCACATTCCACGAACCCCGCCTTGGCATAAAGCGCGCGCGCCGCGATGAAGGTGGGCTGCACCCCCGTCTCAAGGCTCAGGCGGCGATAGCCCATCACCCGCGCCTCATCCATCAGATGGTCCAGCATCCGGCGCGACAGGCCGCGCCCCCGCACCTCGGCCAGCACATGCATCGACTTGATCTCGGCATGGCCCGCGTCGATCCGCTTGAACGCGCCCATCCCCACCGGCATCCCCACATCGCGCATCACGAAAAAACGCACCTCCGGGATCGCCAAGGCAGAGGCATCCATCATGTGGATCGATTCGGGCGGCGTGTCGGCATGCATATCCGCCGTGTGCCGTTCGAACAGCAGCCGCAGGTCCGCCCCTGTCGGGCTTTCCTCGGTGATGGTCACATCCATCTGCGGCCTGCCGTCAATGCGTCCATGCCCCGCGCCGGTCGGTCGCGAAATTCTCGCCGTAGCCGCGCGGGCGGATGACCTGCTTGCGCGCCTTGGGCTCCACCACGTCATAGGCGATCCCCTTCGCCGTGGCATAGGCCACTGCCGCCTCGCGCGTCTCGAACCGCAGCTTCACCTGCGCCTGCGTGTCGGTGGATGACGTCCATCCCATCAGCGGGTCCACCTCGCGGGCCGAGGCGGGGGCAAATTCCAGCACCCACCCCTTGGCCTTGGCCGTGCCGGACTGCATGGCGGTGCGAGCGGGCTGATAGATGCGGGCGCGCATGGCTGATCTCCTGTAACTGCAGGGGTGTTTTGGCGAAATTGCGCGCGCGACGCAAGCGGCAGGTTGTCCCGCAGGCGCGCGGCCTTGATCGCCTTCGCATCAAAACTGCCGGCCGGTCACGGGGAGTGTGGGTGGGGTGTGGTGCGACCGGCCGACAGCCCTGCTGCTCGCCTCATCATCTTCGCGCAAAGACGCGGGCCTTGCAACCAAAGGATGCACGGTTCTCCGAAAAACCCCATAAAATTGATCCCGCTTTCTTCACGCTTGCGAAACTAATCGGCAGCACCGGGCCGGGATGCCTTGCAGGGGAACAAAAACGGATCAAATCTGCGCTCTGGCCCGGTTCCCGCCGAACCCGATTCCCCGGCCCCAACCCGCGGAGTGATGAAGATGCCCCACAACAACACCAACGCCCTGACCGACCGCCCCGAGGTGCTGACCCGGCCCAAGCTGGAAGGCGGCCGCCGCTTCGTCTTGAACACGCCCTTCCAACCGGCGGGCGACCAGCCCACCGCGATTGCCGAACTGTCCTCGGGCGTCCTGTCGGGCGAACGCGATCAGGTGCTCTTGGGCGCCACCGGCACGGGCAAGACCTTCACCATGGCCAAGATCATCGAAGAAACCCAGCGCCCGGCCATCATCCTTGCGCCCAACAAGACGCTTGCCGCGCAATTATACGGGGAATTCAAGGGCTTCTTCCCCGACAACGCGGTGGAATACTTCGTTTCCTACTACGACTACTACCAGCCCGAGGCCTATGTCCCGCGCTCCGACACCTATATCGAGAAGGAATCCCAGATCAACGAACAGATCGACCGGATGCGCCACTCGGCCACCCGGGCGCTTCTGGAACGCGATGACGTGATCATCGTGGCCTCCGTCTCCTGCATCTACGGCATCGGCTCGGTGGAAACCTATTCCGCCATGACGCAGGACCTTGTCACCGGCCAAATGTATGACCAGCGCCAGATCATGGCCGAACTCGTGGCCCAGCAATACCGCCGCAACGATCAGGCCTTCGCCCGCGGCTCCTTCCGCGTGCGCGGCGACAGTCTCGAGGTCTGGCCCGCCCACCTTGAAGACCGGGCCTGGCGCTTCTCCTTCTTCGGCGAAGAGCTTGAGGCCATCACCGAATTCGACCCCCTCACCGGCGCCAAGACCGACACGTTCAAACAGATCCGCATCTACGCCAACAGCCACTACGTCACGCCCCGCCCCACGATCCAGCAGGCCATCAAGGGCATCAAGGGCGAGCTTGCCCTGCGGCTCGACCAATTGGTGAAGGAAGGCAAACTGCTCGAGGCGCAGCGCCTGGAACAGCGCACCCAATTCGATCTCGAAATGCTCGAAGCGACGGGGTCCTGCAACGGGATCGAAAACTACTCCCGCTACCTCACGGGTCGCGCGCCGGGCGAACCGCCGCCCACGCTGTTCGAATTCATCCCCGACAATGCCATCGTCTTCGCCGATGAATCCCACGTCTCCGTTCCCCAGATCGGCGGCATGTATCGCGGCGACTACCGGCGCAAGTTCACGCTGGCCGAACACGGCTTCCGCCTGCCCTCCTGCATGGACAACCGCCCCCTGAAATTCGAGGAATGGGATGCCATGCGCCCCCAATCCATCTTCGTCTCGGCCACGCCCGCGAAATGGGAACTGGAACAGGCGGGCGGCGTCTTCACCGAACAGGTCATCCGCCCCACCGGCCTGATCGACCCCGAGGTGGAGATCCGCCCCGTCGAGATGCAGGTGGATGACCTCCTCTCCGAAATCCGCATCGTGGCGCAGAAAGGCCTGCGCGTGCTCGTCACCACCCTGACCAAGCGGATGGCCGAAGACCTGACCGAATACTTCCACGAACAGGGCATCCGCATCCGCTACATGCACAGCGATATCGACACGATCGAACGCATCGAAATCCTGCGCGACCTGCGGCTGGGCGCCTTCGATGTGCTGGTGGGCATCAACCTCTTGCGCGAAGGGCTCGACATTCCCGAATGTGGCCTTGTCGCCATCCTCGACGCCGACAAGGAAGGCTTCCTGCGCTCGGAAACCTCGCTCATCCAGACCATCGGCCGCGCCGCGCGCAACGCCGAGGGCCGCGTCATCATGTATGCCGACCGCATCACCGGCAGCATGGAACGCGCCATGGCCGAAACCAACCGCCGCCGCGAAAAGCAGATCGCCTACAACACGCTGCACGGCATCACGCCCCAGACCGTCAAGAAGAACGTCGATGACGTGCTGGCGGGCCTCTGGCAGGGCGATACCGACATGGCCCGCGTCACGGCCAAGGTGGAAAAACCCATGGTCGGTTCCAACCTCGCCGCCCATCTCGATGCCCTGCGCGCCCAGATGCGCAAGGCGGCCGAGAACCTCGAATTCGAGGAAGCCGCAAGGTTGCGGGATGAGGTAAAGCGTCTGGAGGCCGTCGAACTCGCCATCGCCGACGATCCCCTCGCCCGCCAATCCGCGGTGGAAGAGGCGGCCGAAGCCGCGGTCAAGGCCTCCGGCCGCTCCACCGCCGGCCGCGCCGGCCAGCGCGGCGGCAACAAGCGGCGGCGCTAGGCGGCGGGGGCGGCCTGAGGCCAGTCGATACGCGCGGTGCCGCCCTCGACGCGCCCCCGCAGCAAAACGCCCGGTTCGGTCACACTGGGGAAGTGCTGCGCCCAGTCGCGGTAGCGGTCGTTAGTGATGACCCCGGTCTGCAAGGCCACCGCATCGCGCAGGATCAGGGGGTCGGCAGGCGTTCCCTTTGGCGCGACCCGTACCTGTTCCTGCGCCAAGCCAAGCGCGCGCGACAGGGCCGTTTCGTTCATGTAGCGCCCGGCCAGCTCATAGCCCGCATTTGCATCGAACCACAAAAGCGGTGTCAGGCCCACACGCTGCACCTCGCCCAGCACGGCGGACAGGGCCGCCATGGACGGGCGACCCTCTTCCCAATGCATCACGTTGGACCCGTCGATCACCACCCAAGACCGCGCCCGCCGCGCCGCCCGAACCCGCCGCACCCGGATCGCGGCGCGCAACAGCAGCAAAAGCGACACCACCGCCGCCCCTGTCGCGGCAAGGAACCTGTCCTCCAGCGCGCCGCCCTCGGGGGGAAGAAAGGCCGCCATCGCGGCAAGGCTGGCCAAGGTGAAAATGATCGGGATCAGCATTGCAAGCCACGGAAATCAAAACCTAATCCGTGTCGCAGCCAATGAAGGCGGGATCATGGCAACGGCCCCGCAACCGTGAAACTTAACGCGCCCTCAACGCGCTTCCAGCGCAGCGATCCGTTCCTCGTGCTGCGCCTGACCTCTGGCCAGCATCACGGTTATATGCGTCAGCCCGTCGAAACGGGCGGACAGGGCGGCGATGGAGTCTTCGACCTGCGCAAAGCGTTCTTCGACATGACTGCGGAAGCTCGCCATCTCTGCGCGCATCCCGTTCATGTCCTGCCGCATCTCCTGCAACAGGCGAAGGATCAGGTTCTCCGTTGCTTCCGTCATCGCGTCACCCTTCACAGCACACCCCCAAGATAATCGCACCTATGCCTTGACGCAACGTTGACGCCCCCCTTTGCCAAAGCGCCCGCCCTGCCCCATATGGGGATGAACAACCCCAGAGGCGCGCATGAACAAACCCTTCCTCGACCCCGACCATCCGATGTTCCGCCGTCCTTGGGTGCGCTGGGCCACCACCCTTACCCCGCTCGCCTGGGCGGCGTTCGAACTGTCGATGGGCAACACGCTCTGGGCGCTGATGTTCGGGGCCGCCGGGGCCTATGCGGGGTGGAAACTCATCCTGCAAGGCCCCTCTCAGCCCTGAAGCAGCGCCCAGACCTCCTCCGCCAGCGCCACCACCTCATCGCGCGCAGGGCCGCGCCCGACATCCACCGCCGCCCGGCCCTGCCCCAGCGTCTCGGCATAGGCCACGCGATGCGCCAGCCGCGCCGCCGCTACCCGGGCCTTGCCGCCCGCCGCCTGCGCCACCTCCTCCGCCAGCCGCGATCCCGCCTTGCCCCGGTTCAGCACCACCAGCGCCGCCCGCCCCTCGCGCGCGATCAGGTCCAGCACCCCATCCACCGCCCACAGATCCACATGCGACGCCGCCACCGGGATCAGCACCAGATCCGCCTCGCGCAGCGCGGGCCGCAAATCGGCATCCACCTTGGGCGGCGTGTCCACGATCACCACATCCGCGCTCTTGCGCAGCTTTTCACATTCATAGGACACGCCCCAGGCGCTGGCGGTGGAAAACTCCAGCCCCTCCACCCCGACCGCCTCCCGCCGCGCCAGAAACCAGCGCCCAAGGCTGCCCTGCGGATCGGTGTCCAACAGCGCCACCCGCCGCCCGCGGCCCAGCCACGCCACGGCAAGGTTCACGGCCAGCGTGGTCTTGCCCGCTCCGCCCTTCTGCTGCGCGACGGTGACGACATGGCCCATGCAGCCCTCCATGACGGCTCATGCTGCATTGCAGCATGAATGACGCCCTCCGTCAATGCGCCACCCCCTATCCCACCTCAGCCCCCCCGCATCCGGGGCCGGACCTCCCCGCCACATCCCCGCCGCGCATCGGGCGGCCCACCCACCCCAGACAGGCAGCACAGCAAAAATCCGCCGGCCCCATGGCCAGACCGCACAGAATGCCCTAGCTTTACCCTCGTAAACACCGCCCCAACCCTGTGGCGGCACCCGAAAGGACCCTCCCATGCGCCTCACCTGGCTCACCACCCTCCTCGCCCTCACCACCCTGACCGCCTGCGCCCCCCTCGTCGTCGGCGGCGCCGGAGCCATCGTGGCCGACGAGGTGATCGAGCAGGAAGAAGGCGGGGATGGGTTGTTTTGAGAGGGCGTGTAGGGTGCGCGCTTAGCGCGCACCGGGCGTGGGAGATAGTGCGCGCAAAGCGTAAGAGATCCAGCGCAGCACCAGTGCAAAATCGAGAAGACTACCCTCGCCTTAACAAAATAAGCATGCCTAACCTGCAGTTTTGCAATCTTCAGTCATCCGGACAAGATGGGCTCTTATCCCGTTCAAGATAAATAGTTTCAGCTCGCTGGAAACATCAATCAGACCTTGATACCCTCTCAAAGCTCCATGCGCATACGCATGCCTAACAAAATGACAAAAGTCATATAGAAACTCATCCTCGCCCGAGAAGAAGCGGTTCAAGCGATTTTTGTGAGTTTCTTTTGCAAGGAAGCCTTCAAGCTTTAGACGTATTCTTTCGGCCTCAGATATTTGCCGCAATTTTCTTGAGAGATCTAGATTATTCAACTTGAACACGACTTGCTTATGCTGGTACCAATCACGCCCATTTGAACCAAAGCAACCAGCGTAGGCCTCGAAGGCAAAAACTGCGAGAGCAATTTGCATCTGCGCGCTATAACTATTACATAGTTTCTGCGAAATTTTTGACTCAAACGAAGAATGTTCACCTGCAACGACTGGCGTCGCCTGCAAAATATCTGCATTAAAAGATGTTATTGAATTAGCAACTCGCCACTTTGACGCTGCGTTAGTCAGACCATACACATACTCGCCATTTGCACCAATGACAATCCTTACATCATGGCGCTTGGCAACAACCCGATTAGCTGGGATCAAAATCACGTCAGAGAATTCTGAGAAAAATTTAGGCTTCCAAATCTGAGGTTTGGCCAAATCTAACTCCTATGTTAGCTTTAAATTATCGTCCCCCTCACCCATCCATCTTCAGCGCCGAGATAAACGCCTCCTGCGGGATCTCCACCTTGCCGAACTGGCGCATCCGCTTCTTCCCGGCCTTCTGCTTGTCCAGAAGCTTCCGCTTCCGCGTCGCATCCCCGCCATAGCACTTGGCCGTCACATCCTTGCGCATCGCGCTCAGCGTCTCGCGCGCGATCACGCGGGCACCGATCGCCGCCTGAATCGGGATCTTGAACATGTGCCGCGGGATCAGCTCCTTCAGCTTTTCCACCATCGCCCGCCCCCGGCTTTCCGCCCGGTCCCGATGCACCATCATCGACAGCGCATCCACGGGTTCCTCGTTCACAAGGATCGACATCTTCACCAGATGATCCTCGCGATACTCTGAGATCACATAGTCGAACGACGCATAGCCCTTGGTCACCGATTTCAGCCGGTCATAGAAATCAAACACCACCTCGGCCAGGGGCAGATCATATTCCACCATTGCGCGGTTGCCCGCATAGGTCAGGTTCAACTGGATGCCGCGCCGGTCCTGACACAGCTTCAGGATATCGCCCAGATATTCATCCGGCACCATGATCGTGGCCTTGATGCGCGGCTCCTCGATATGGTCCACATAGGTCAGATCGGGCATGTCGGCGGGGTTGTGCAGATCGCGCACCTCGCCATCCTTCATGTGCAGCTTGAACACCACCGACGGTGCCGTGGTGATCAGGTCCAGATCATATTCCCGCTCCAGCCGGTCGCGGATCACCTCAAGGTGCAACAGGCCAAGGAACCCGCAGCGGAAGCCAAAGCCCAGCGCGGCCGAGGTCTCCATCTCATAGCTGAACGACGCATCATTCAGCGCCAGCTTCTCGATCGCATCCCGCAGCGCCTCGAAATCATTGGCATCCACCGGGAACAGGCCGCAGAACACCACCGGCTGCGCGGGCTTGAACCCCGGCAGCGGCACCTCGCAGCCCTTGCGCTCATGCGTGATCGTGTCGCCCACCCGCGTGTCGCGCACCTGCTTGATCGACGCGGTGAAAATCCCGATCTCGCCCGGCCCCAGTTCGGGGATATCCACCATCTGCGGCTTCAGCACGGCCAGCTTGTCGATCCCATAGACGGCATTGGTCTGCATCATCCGCACCCGGTCGCCCTTGCGGATCACGCCATCCATCACCCGGATCATCACGACCACGCCCAGATAGGCATCATACCAGCTGTCCACCAGCATGGCCTTCAGAGGGGCCTCCCGGTCGCCCTTGGGCGCGGGCAGCCGGGTGACGATCGCTTCCAGCACATCGGGGATGCCAAGCCCGGTCTTGGCCGAAATCGGGATCGCATCGCTGGCATCCAGCCCGATCACATCCTCGATATTTTCCTTCACCCGGTCCGGGTCGGCGGCGGGCAGGTCGATCTTGTTCAGGACGGGCACGATCTCATGCCCCGCGTCGATGGCCTGATAGACATTGGCCAGCGTCTGCGCCTCCACCCCCTGCGACGCATCGACGACCAGCAAAGACCCCTCCACCGCGCGCATGGACCGGCTCACCTCATAGGCGAAATCCACATGTCCGGGCGTGTCGATCAGGTTCAGGATATAGGTCCGCCCATCCTTGGCCGGATACTCGATCCGCACCGTGTTGGCCTTGATGGTGATGCCCCGCTCCCGCTCGATATCCATGCTGTCGAGGAGCTGCGCCTTCATATCGCGCTCGGCCACCGTTCCCGTCATCTGGATCAGACGGTCGGCAAGCGTGGATTTGCCGTGGTCGATATGCGCCACGATGGAGAAATTGCGGATCTGGTCAAGCTGGGTCATGGCGCGCATATAGCCTGTCGCACAAGGCGCGGAAAGCCCCCGCAGGGCCGCAAGCGCCGTCATTTTCCCCACCCCGCCCCGGCCTTGCCCCGAACCCGACCCCGCCGCTTCATCTTGGCCCAAATACCCCGGCGCGGCCCACAGCCCCGCACCCCCGCCCGGGCCTGATTGCGCCTGCCCATCGCCGCCCGGCCAACCCACCGTGCCGGGGCCTATCTTGCGGGCCGCCACGCGCGCCCCCGCCAAATTGTCACGCCCGACGCCGGGGAATTGAAAAATCAGGTCCGACGCGGCATAGTCCCTCCCAGAAAACACGATCGCCGCCGGGTCCGCCAAGATGCACCCGGCCGGGGACAAGAGGCAGAGACATGAAGACCATCCTGTTCTGCGCGGCACTCGCCACGCTCACCCTCCCCCTGTTCACCACGCCCGCCACCGCCGGCGTGATCGAACGCGCCTGCCTGCGGTCAGACCGCGACGCCGCCAACCGCGCGCTCTGCGCCTGCATCCAGCAGGTGGCCGACATGACGCTGCGCGGCGGCGACCAGCGCCGCGCCGCTGCCTTCTTCCGCGATCCCGATCGCGCGCACGACACCTGGATGTCAAAGCGTGGCGCCGACGATGCCTTCTGGGAACGCTACAAGGCCTTCGGCTCCACGGCCGAGGCCTATTGCGCGGGCTGAGGCCCGCCACACCGCGCTGAATCCCCCAAAGCAAGAACGCCGCGCCCCGCCCCATGGGCAAGGCGCGGCGCCCTCGCTAAAGCTGGCGCCGTAACCCGCCGATCAGCCGCCCGAACCGTGGCCCGCACCGTGGCCGGAATGATCATGCCCGTCGCCATGATCCATAATCTCGCCTTCGGCGGGCTTGCGGTCATTGTCCACGACCGCCTCGATCACCACATCGCCCGCCTGCTCGAAGGTCAGCGTCACCGGGAAGGTCTGGCCATCTTCCAGCGCCTCGGTCAGCCCCATCAGCATCACATGGTCGCCCCCGCGCTCCAGCGCGTGCATCTCGCCCGCGGGCAGGGCGATGCCACCCTCGACCTCGCGCATCTGCATCACGCCATTGGCATCCTCGATATGGGTGTGCAACTCCACCCGCTCGGCCACATCCGCACGCGCCGCGATCAGGCGGTCATCCGTGGCCGTGTTGTTGTGGATCATGAAGAAGACGGCGCCCGACCCGCCCGCCTGCCCATTGCTGCGGGCATAGACATCGTGGACATGCAGGCCTTCGGGATGCTCCTGCGCCGCCAGCGGCAACGACAGGGACAGGGAAAGGGCAACGCCGGCCGCCAGCGCGGCCATGGGGGTACGGATCATCATGGTGACTACCTCAGATAGATTGTGAACGGTGTGAAAAGCCTCTCGAACGTCACACCGCCCGGGGTGGCCCCCGCGCCGCAGGCCGCGGCGCCGTCAGCGCCGCCCCAGGCTGCGCCCCCATCCCATCCGCCAGCGCCAGCAGGCGTGACACGGGGCGCACCACATCCGGCGCCCGCGGCCCGGCATCCGCCGCCAGTGTCAGGCAATCGGGGCAATGATGCCCCGGCTCCATCGGATCGCCAAAGGAATCGAGGGTGACAACCTCCTCCACCCCCGGCGTCCCGCAGATCACGATCTGCGCCGCCCCGCCCGCACGCATATGCGCCACCGCCGCCGTGACCGAAGTCAGCGCCAGCGACAGGGCCAGCGAAAGGGCCAGGATCAGGCCCGACAGCAAGGAAAAGGACACGCGCCGCATCATGCGCCCCCTCTAGACCAGCGCGCGGCCGGCGAAAAGGGGACCAAAGGTCGCCCCTGCGCAAGGGCAAAAGGCAAAGGCCCCGCTGCGACGCACGCAGCGGGGCCTTTGCAATCCTCGCCCAGCACTCAGGCCGCGGCCTGCGCCTTGGCGATCTCTTTCTTGATCTTCAGCGCATTGGCCGACAGCTCGTCATCCTTGGCCTTGGCCAGGAAGGCATCCAGCCCGCCCCGGTGATCCACCGACCGCAGCGCTGCCGCCGAGATGCGCAGCTTGAACGACTGCCCCAGCACGTCCGAGATCAGCGTGACTTCGTTCAGGTTCGGCAGGAAGCGGCGACGCGACTTGTTGTTCGCATGGCTCACGGTGTTGCCGGTCATCGGGCCCTTGCCCGTCAGTTCGCAGACGCGCGACATCGTCCTGTTCCTTCGTGTGTATACCGGACATGCCCCGAGTCACCCCGGGCGTCCCCAATTCGATTGGGGGCGTGTAAGCGCAAAGCCCGCCCCCGTCAAGCGACGCCACAGCCCCCCATGGCCCCCGGGCGTGATTTTTCGAAGGAAAATCGTAAGCCCGGACCACGATTTTCCTGCGAAAAATCAGTCCGGGCCCCAGCGGCACGCACGGGGCGCGACTCAGGCCAAACCGCGCAGCATCTCGGCCGCGGCCGCCTCCGGCGTCATCCGGCCCGCTTCCACCGCTGCCCCCAGATCGGCCAGCCGTCCCCGCGCAGGCCCCTGCGCCAGCACGCTCAACAGGCCCTGCCGCACCTCTTCCTCGAACCAGTGCCGCGCCTGCGCCGCCCGTCGCGCCTGCCAATGCCCCGTCTCCCGGCGCCACGCGGCCAGGGCCCGCATCTCGGCCCAGGCGCCCTCCAGCCCCTCCACCGCCAGGGCCGAGACCGGCATCGCCTTGGGAAACCCCTCCGGGTCCTGCGGGCGCCGCCGCAGCAGCCGCAACGCCCCCGCATAATCCGCCACCGTGCGCAGCGCCGCCGGGCGCAGATCGCCATCCGCCTTGTTCACAAGGATCAGATCCGCCATCTCCATGATCCCGCGCTTGACCCCCTGCAACTCATCCCCCCCCGCCGGGGCCAAGAGCAGCAGGAACAGATCGCAGATCTCGGCCACAACCGTTTCGGACTGGCCCACCCCCACCGTCTCGATCAGCACCACATCGAACCCCGCCGCCTCGCACAGGGCCACCGCCTCGCGCGACCGCCGCGCCACGCCGCCCATCTGCGCTTGGCTGGGCGAGGGGCGGATGAAGGCGCGCGGATCACGGCTCAGCCGGTCCATCCGCGTCTTGTCGCCAAGGATCGACCCGCCCGACCGCGCCGAGGACGGGTCCACCGCCAACACCGCCACGCGCAGCCCCCCTGCCGTCAGCATCAGGCCGAAGCTTTCGATGAAGGTGGACTTCCCCACCCCCGGCGTCCCCGACAGGCCCAGCCGCAGCGCCTGCCGCCCGGCGGCCGGCTGGCCCGGCGCCCGCAGCCGCGCCAGCAGGTCGAGCGCCTGCCCCCGGTGATCGGCCCGCCCGCTTTCCACCAGCGTGATGGCACGGGCCAGCGCGCGGCGGTCCCCCGCCGCCACGCCCATGGCCAAGGCCGCAACATCAATCACTCCACCGGCCATGTCGCCCCCTTGCGCAACGCCGCCCCGCCCATGGCCGCGCCATGGCGCATGACCGGACGCATCGGCCCTTTTGTGCCTGACACACGCAGGTTATGCCAGTGGGGCATGGACAGCCGCAGAACCGCACCCTCACACTGCCCTGCCCCCACACAGAACACAAAGGCCGCCGCCCATGCTGACGACCGCCCGCCGTTTTGCCCCTACCCCCCTGCGCCCCGCCCCCCTGCGCGCCATCCTGCCGCTCGCCATCCTGCTGCTTGCCGCCACGGCCCCGGCCCCGGCATCTGCCCAGGACACGAAACCGCAGGTGGAGGGCGCCGAATATGACCTCGTCACCACCGGGATCACCGCCGCCCAGCTCGGCTATTCCGCCCGGCAGGAGGGGGACCGCTACGTCGTGACCGCCCGCTTCGCCTCCACCGGCCTCCTTGCCCTTTTGCGCCGCGTGCAGTTCGAAGCCACGAGCGAGGGCCTGCTCACCGACACTACCCCCCGCCCCGACCGCTATGCCGCGCAGGCCGAGGTCGGCCGCCGGACCGGTCAGACCGTGGTGGACTATACCGATGGCACACCGCGCCTGACCGTGGACGAACCGCCCCGCGCCCCGGCCGACTGGCAGATCGACCCCGCCACGCAGGGCGGCACCGTGGACCCGATCAGCGCGCTCTTCGTCATCCTGCGCGATGCGGTGCCGGGCACGGAATGCAACCGCGCCTTCCGGCTGTTCGATGGCCGTCGCGCCACGGAACTGACCGTCGGCCCCGCACGCCCCGGCACCGACGGCACCCTCACCTGCGATGGCGAATACCGCCGCATCGCAGGCTACCCGCCCGAGGATATGGCCGAACGCACGCGCTTTCCCTTCACCCTCACCCTCATGCCCACAGCCGATGGCCGCCTGCGCGTGACCGAGGTGACGATGGACAGCCTGATCGGCAAGGCCCGCCTCATCCGCCGCTGAGGCCAGAAGGCCCTCCACGGCACCGCCCTTCCCTGCCCAGTCTCCCGTTCCACGTCTCCCGCCCCCACGTCTCCGGCCCCACGTCTCCTCTCCCACGCCCCCTCCCCCCGGTTCCCCCCATGGCAGGCTCGACCGAGGCCCCCCACCTTTCCCGTCCAAGGCCCCGCATCGACAGCAGAGCGCGGCGCCCTCGCCCATTCAATCCTCAGCCCCCGGCCCCCACCACCAACCGTCGTCCTAGGCGTCTCCCCTCCCCCGATCTCCTGCCCCGCTCCGATCTCCACCGACCTCCCGCATCCCCAGCCCCGCACCTAACCGAGGCCTCAACCGCTCCACCCGAGGCCCCGCATCGACTGCGTGGCGCCGCTTCCTCTGCCCCCCAATCACCTTCTCCCATCACCCGCCACCAACCGCCGTCTTGAGCGTCTCCCCGCCCCCCATCGCCTGCCCCCGCCGATCTCCTCCGACCTCCCGCCCCCACCCCGCACCTAAACCGAGGCATCACCCGCCCCACCCGAAGCCCCGCATCAACTGCGGGGCGCCGCTTCCTTTGCCCCCCAATCACCTTCCCCCATCACCCGCCACCAACCGCCGTCTTGGGCGCCTCCCCTCCCCCGATCTCCTCCAGCCTCCAGGTCCCCCCCGCCCCGCACCTGAACCGAGACCTCGCCCGCCGCGCCCAAGGCACTGCATCGAATGCGGGGCGCGGCGTCCTCCGCCCCTGATCACCCACCCCCGCCTGAGGCGTCTTCCCTCCCCCGTTCTCCTCACCACCCTTGGTGTCCCCCCCCGCCCCCTCCCCGATCCCCCCCGTCCGGCGCCTGACTCGGACACCCGCCCCGCCTCACCCCCCGCCCCACATCAACGGCGCCACCGCCCCACCGCCCGGCGGTGTCTCCCCTCTGGTCCAAATCCCCCGCCCCCGCGATAAGGGGGCCATGCGCGACTCACACCCCCTGCCCATCGACGATGCCCTGCCCGCCCTGCGCGCCGCGCTGGCCGCCCGTGGCATGGCCGTGCTGCAAGCCCCCCCCGGCGCAGGGAAAACGACGCGGGTCCCCCTCGACCTCCTCGCCACCCCGCGCATCACCGGCCGCATCCTCATGCTGGAGCCGCGCCGCCTCGCCGCCCGCGCCGCGGCCGAACGCATGGCCGAAACCCTGGGGCAACCCGTGGGCCAGACGGTGGGCTACCGCATGCGCGGCGAGGCGAAGGTCAGCCCCGCCACCCGCATCGAGGTGGTGACCGAAGGCATCCTCACCCGCATGATCCAGTCCGATCCGGGGCTCGACGGCATCGGCGCGGTGATCTTCGACGAATTCCACGAACGCAGCCTGAACGCCGATCTGGGCCTTGCCCTCTGCCTCGAAATCCGGGCCGCCCTGCGCGACGACCTGATCCTGCTGGTGATGTCGGCCACGCTGGACGCCGCCCCCGTAGCCCGGCTCATGGGCGATGCGCCCATGGTCACCTCCGAAGGCCGCGCCTTCCCGGTGGATACCCGCTGGCTGCCCCGCCCGCCCGATGCCTCGCTCCGGTTCGAGGCGGCGATGACCAACCTGATCCTGCAGGCCTGCGCGGAAACCACCGAAGGTGGCATCCTCTGCTTCCTACCCGGCGAGGGCGAGATCCGCCGGGTCGAGGCCGCCCTCACCCCCCGCCTGCCCCCGGGTTTCACCCTCCGCCCCCTGTTCGGCGCGATGGAATTCGCCGCCCAGCGCGCGGCGCTGGCCCCGGTGCCGGGGCGCAAGGTGGTGCTCGCCACCTCCATCGCCGAAACCTCGCTGACGATCCCCGACATTCGCGTGGTGGTGGATGGCGGCCGCGCCCGCCGCGCGCGCTTCGACGCGCCCTCGGGCATGTCGCGCCTCGTCACCGAACGCGTCACACGGGCCGAGGCCGAACAACGCCGCGGCCGCGCAGGCCGCGTGGCCCCCGGAACCTGCTACCGCCTCTGGACCAAGGGCGAGGAAGGCGCCCTCGCCGCCTTCCCCCCGGCCGAGATCGAGGCCGCCGACCTCACCCCCCTCGCCCTGGAACTGGCGCTCTGGGGCGGGGCCGACCTGCCCTTCCTCACGCCCCCCCATCCCGGCGTGCTGGCCGAGGCGCGGGCGCTGCTCGAAGCGCTCGGCGCGCTGGATGGCGCAGGCCGCATCACCGATCACGGCAAGCGCCTTGCCACCCTGCCCCTGCATCCCCGTCTGGGCCATATGCTGGCCGTGGCCGGGCCCGAGGCCGCGCCCCTCGCCGCCCTGCTGGCCGACCGCGATCCCCTGCGCGGCGACCCGCCCGATCTGACCGCCCGGCTCAAGGCCATCGACCGCCCGCCCGCGCAGGCCCACCGCCCCACCCTCGACCGCATCCGGGACGAGGCGAAACGCCTCGCCCGCGCCATCCCGCAAGGCAGCAGTCAAGGCATACAAACAGGCCTCTCCCCGGCGCAGATGGCCGCGCTCGCCTATCCCGATCGGATCGGCCTGCGCCGCAAGGGCGACGCGCCGCGCTGGGTGCTTTCGGGCGGCAAGGGCGGCGCCATGGCCGCAGGGCTGCCCCTGTCCGGCGCCCGCCTGCTGGTGGCCACCGATCTTGACGGCGACCCGCGCGAGGCCGCGATCCGTCAGGCCATCGCGATCTCCGAAGCCGAGATCCGCACCCTCTTCGCAGACCGCATCCGCTGGCACGACCTCTGCGAATGGTCGCGGCGCGAAGGCCGCGTGCTGGCCCGCCGTCAGGAACGCCTGGGCGCCCTCGTGCTCGACGATCGCACCTGGCCCGACGCCCCGGAAGAAGCCGTGGCCCGTGCCGCGCTGGACGGCCTTCGCCAGATCGGCCTGCCATGGACCCCCGCCGCCCGCCGCTTCCGCGCCCGGGTGGAACTCGCGCGCGGGGATGGCGACGGTTTCCCCGACATGACCGATGCCGCGCTGATGGCGCGGCTCGACGACTGGCTCCTCCCCCATCTGGGCGGCGCCCGGACCGAGGCCGATCTCCGCCGCCTCGACCTCACCCCCGCGCTCAAGGCCATGCTCGACTGGGACCAGACCCAGCACCTCGATACGCTCGTCCCGCCCCATTTCGACACCCCCCTCGGCCGCCGCATCCCCATCGACTATGACGGCGAGGCACCGGCGATCGAGGTCCGCCTGCAAGAGATGTTCGGCCTGACCCGCCACCCGGTCGTGGGCGCCGCCCGCCTGCCGCTGCGCATCACGCTCCTGTCGCCCGGTCACCGCCCGGTGCAGGTGACGATGGACCTGCCCCGCTTCTGGGCCACCTCCTATGCGGATGTGCGCAAGGACATGCGCGGCCAATACCCCCGCCACCCTTGGCCGGAAGACCCCACCATCGCCGAACCCACGCTGCGCGCCAAACCGCGCGGCACGTGACAGGGGCGATTCTCCTCCGAAAGATCGGCGACGTTCCGTCGCGCGCAAACGGATAACCCGAATTTTCGCAGGAAATTCGCCCCCCTTCCCATCCCGAATTTTCGCAGGACATTCGCAAAGCCTCTCTGGTTTTCGAATTTTCGCAGAAAATTCGCGCCCCCCCGCGGTCTGACACCCGCTGTAACGAAACGTCAACGCCGCCCCCTTCCCCCCGGCCCGCGTCCCGCCTATGGAACGCCCATGCCAAGCGGAGCCTTGCGATGACCGATCTGCACACCACCCGCCGCGGCCGTTGGGCCGTCTCGGCCATGTTCCTTGCCAATGGCTTCGTCATGGGGGCATGGGCGCCGCAGATCCCCCTCCTCCTGCCCCGGCATGACATCACCGAAGGTGTCCTCGGCCTTCTGATCCTTGTCCTCGGCGCGGGTGCGGTGGGGTCCATGATCTTCGCGGGCCGCCTGATCGAGATCTTCGGGGCCCGACGGGTGCTCTGCGTCTTTGCGCTGGCCATCTTGCCCGCCTTGCCGCTGGTGGTCTTTGCCCCCAGCCTGCCGCTTCTGATCCCCGCCATGGCGCTGTTCGGGGCCACCCTCGGCTCCATGGACGTGGTGATGAACGCCCATGCGGTAGAGGTCGAGCGCAGGCTGGGCCGGGCCATCATGTCCTCGCTCCACGGGTTCTGGAGTGTGGGCGGCTTTCTCGGCGGGGCGGGCGGCGGCTGGCTGCTGGCCCATGTCGGGGCCGAAGGGCAAGCTCTGATGGCCGCAGGCGGCGCGGCGCTGGCCGTGCTGGTGGCCATGCCCTTCCTTGCGCCCGATGACCCGCGCCCCGCCCCCGCCCCGGGCGAGAGGCCGCAGCGCAACCGCCTGCTGCCGCGCGAGGCATCGGTCTGGATCCTCGGCCTCCTTGCGCTGGCCTGCATGGTGCCCGAAGGGGCGGTGCTGGACTGGGCCGCGCTCTACCTGCGACAGGAACTGGGGGCCGAGGTGGCGCGCTCCGGCCTCGCCTTCGCCTTCTTCTCGGGCGCCATGGCCCTGATGCGCTTTCTGGGCGACGGGGTGCGCAACCGCTTCGGCGCCGTCCTCACCCTGCGTTGGTCGGGGCTGGTGGCCGCGACCGGCCTGATGGCCGCCGCGCTGGCCCCCGGCGAAGGCATGGCACTGGCGGGCTTCTTCCTGGCGGGCCTTGGCGTGGCCAACATGATGCCCATCATGTTCTCTGCCGCCGGCAACCTGCCGGGCCTCAGCCCCGGCGCAGGCATCGCCGCCGTCACGATGATGGGCTATTCCGGCATCCTCATCGCGCCCTCCGCCATCGGTTTCATCGCCGAACATGCAGGCTTCCGCCTGACCTATGGCGCGCTGGCCGTGGTGCTGGTGGTCGTGTCGATGATGGCAGGCCGCACCGCCTCGGCCGACAGCCTGCGCCCGGCGCCGACCTCGGCCTGAAGTGCGGGCCGCGTGACCGCCCCATGGCGGTGGACTGCGCACTCCCCAGACATCCGTTGCGCCCGTCGCTTTGCCGCCCGCCCCGCCGCCGCACGGGCCGCGAAATCACAGGCCAGTTGCACCTGCCGGACAAAGGGTGGCATGTCGGTAAACTGCCAGAAGGTCAGCAGCGCCTCAGGCTGGATCCCCTTGGCGGTGCAATGCGCCTCGGCCTTGGTCAGCAAGGTGGACAAACTGCCTAGGACGTAGTCACATATGGCAGCGGAACGCTGATGCATGAAAGGCCCCCAGAAGCGCATTTGACGGGAGCCTCTGCCCTTCCCGACGCCGTATCAATCACGGCGCCAGGACCAAATTTCTTCGAAGAAATTTGCAAAAATCTTCGAAGATTTTTGTCGGTTCACACCCCCAGACACCAGCGCATGATGGCCTTCTGGGCGTGCAGGCGGTTCTCGGCCTCGTCGAAAATCACCGAATGGGGGCCGTCCATCACCGCGCTCGTGGCCTCGTCATTGCGATGCGCAGGCAGGCAGTGCATGAACAGCGCATCCGGCTTGGCCCGGCTCATCAGCTGTTCGTTCACCTGATAGGGGCGCAACTGGTTGTGACGGCGTTCCTTGGCGGATTCGGGGTCGTGCATCGACACCCATGTGTCGGTCACCACAAGATCAGCGCCTTCGACGGCGGTGAAGGGGTCGCGCTGGATGGTGATGCGCGATCCCTTGGCGCGGGCGAATTCCACGAATTTCTCCTCGGGGTCCAGCGGTTCCGGCCCGGTGAAGGTGAAATCGAACCCGAACTGCCCCGCCGCATGCAGGAAAGAGGCACAGACATTGTTGCCATCCCCGCACCACACCACCTTCTTGCCCCCGATCGGGCCGCGATGTTCCTCATAAGTCATCACATCGGCCATGATCTGGCAGGGATGGGTGCGGTTCGTCAGCCCATTGATCACCGGCACGGTGGCATGCTCGGCCATCTCCAGAAGCGTCGCCTCCTCGAAGGTGCGGATCATGATCAGGTCCACATAGCGCGACAGCACACGCGCCGTATCGGCGATCGTCTCGCCATGGCCCAGCTGCATCTCCTTTCCCGACAGCACCATCGTCTCGCCGCCCATCTGGCGCACCCCCACATCGAAAGAGACGCGGGTGCGGGTCGAGGGCTTCTCGAAGATCAGCGCCACCATCCGGCCCTTGAGCGGCATCTCGTCATCGGGCGCCCCGCGCGGGCGACCGTTGCGGGCGATTTTCATCGCATGGGCGGCGTCGATCATCCCACGCAACTCGGCGGCGTCGGTCTTGTGGATGTCCAGGAAGTGTTTCATTTCATTCCGTTTCTCTGAGATGGAGCCCCCGGGGCCATTCTGCCCCCGGACCCCTTGAGGGTATTTTTACCAAGATGAAGAGGCGGGATCGTATTCCATCACCACGACCGGATCGCCATCCTCGCAAGGCGCGATGCCGCGTGGCACGAAGCCCGCTCGTCGGTAGGCCCGCACGGCGCGCTCGTTGTCGGGGCTGGGGTCGATCACCACGGCCGTCGCCCCGGCCGCCAACAGCGCCACCGCCCGCTGCCGCAGATAGCGCGGCGCATGGCCCCGCCCCAGCCAGGCCGGATC
Organism: Paragemmobacter ruber; assembly: GCF_009908315.1. GTDB lineage: Bacteria > Pseudomonadota > Alphaproteobacteria > Rhodobacterales > Rhodobacteraceae > Paragemmobacter > Paragemmobacter ruber. The sequence goes on along the minus strand of NZ_JAAATW010000002.1, from coordinate 438,988 downwards.
GCCAAGGAAGGTGTCCACCGCCCGCGTGCCCTGCGGAAAATCCGCGTAATGCGGCATGGGCCAGTGGTGGGCGGGATAGTCCTGCACATAGGCGAAGGGATGCCCGCCCAGCGCGACCAGCCGCATGTCGGTGGGGCCGGTGTCGATGTCTTCCTCGATCAGGGCGATCTCCTCGTCCGGGTCGCCCCACCACGCCCGCACATGCGGCTGCGCGAGCCAGCCCCGCAACAGCGGGTAATCCGCGCGGGTCACGCGCGGAAAGCTGTAGATCTCAGGCTGCGACATCGGCCTTCACCCGTCCGGCCGCCCGGTCCAGCCGCGCCAGCGCCTCGGCGATGTCGGCGTCGGGGATGTTGAGCGCCGGCAGAAGGCGCAGCACGTTATCCGCCGCAGGCACCGTCAGCAGATTTTCGGCATAGGCCGCCTTGACGACATCGGTATTGGGAACCCGGCATTTCAGACCAAGGATCAGCCCCTGCCCGCGCACCGCCTCGAACACCTCCGGATGGCTGGCGACCAGCGCCTCCAGCCCCTGCCGGAAGCGCGCGCCCTTGGCCTGCACCGCGCCCAGAAAGCCGTCCTCCGACACGATCTCCACCACCTTGGCGCCCACCGCACAGCCCAAGGGGTTGCCACCATAGGTGGACCCATGCGTTCCCGCCACCATGCCCGCCGCCGCGGCCTCGGTCGCCAGCACCGCACCCAGCGGGAAGCCCCCACCGATGCCCTTGGCCACCATCATGATGTCCGGCGCCACGCCCGACCATTCATGCGCAAAGAGCCGCCCCGTCCGCCCCATGCCGCATTGCACCTCATCAAGGATCATCAGCGCCCCGCTCTCGTCGCACAGGTCGCGCAGGCCCTTCAGGCAGGCATCGGGCAGCACGCGGATGCCCCCCTCGCCCTGCACCGGCTCCACCATGATCGCCGCCGTCCGCGGCCCGATCGCCGCGCGCAAGGCATCATGATCGCCGAATTTCAGATGCACAAAGCCCGGCATCAGGGGACCGAAGCCCTTCACCATCTTCTCCGACCCCGCCGCCGCGATGGCCCCGGTGGACCGGCCATGGAAGGCGCCCTCGAAACACAGGATCTCCACCCGCTCGGGCTGGCCCTTCTCGTACCAGTATTTGCGCGCCATCTTGATGGCCAGTTCCGCCGCCTCCGTCCCGGAATTGGTGAAGAACACCGTATCGGCAAAGGTCCGTTCCACCAGCATCTCGGCCAGCCGTTCCTGCTCCGGGATGCGGTAGAGGTTCGAGACATGCCACAGCCGCGCCGCCTGCGCCGCCAGCACCTCCACCAGCGCCGGATGGGCATGGCCCAACGCATTGACCGCGATCCCCGCGCCAAGATCGAGGTAGCGGCGGCCGTCCTCGGTCACCAGCCAGGACCCTTCGCCGTGGCTGAAGGCAAGGGGCGCGCGGTTATAGGTCGGCAGGACGGCAGGGATCATGGGCGTGGTCCTTGAAGGGAAGACCCTAGCCGTAAAGGCCGGGCGGGTCGGGTGTCAACGAAAGGAAGGGGCGATGCCCAGGGAAACGGGGCAAATCAGAGCGTCCGGCGCGGTCAGCGTCGGCGTCGGGTGGGCGGAAAAGGCGCGGTCCACAGGCTCATGCGTGGGGTCATAGGCGAAAACGGCGGCCTTGCAAAGCGGAACTTGCCCGCCCGCCGTCACGCTGGCACGCCGGACCCGCCCCCCGCCCCGATCGCCCGGCTTGATCTTGGCGGCCCCGTCTTGTATCCCGCACCGTCCCGTCTAGAATGGCGGGGAACCATCCACCAAAGGGGTTGCCATGTCCTGGACCGATGAGCGCGTCGAGACGCTCAAGCGCATGTGGGCCGAAGGCCAGTCGGCCAGCCAGATCGCCAAGGAACTGGGCGGCGTCACGCGCAACGCCGTGATCGGCAAGGTCCACCGCCTTGGCCTGTCCAACCGCGTGGCGGGCGGCAAGGAGGATGAGGACGACACCCCCGCCGCCCCCGCCACCAGCGCCAAGCCCGAGCCGCGCCCCGAACCCGTCGCACGGCCCGAACCGGCCGCCCGCGCGCCGGAACGCCCCGCCGCACCCGCCGCCGCGCCGTCGAACGTGACACCCCTGCCCCTGCGCAAGGCCATCGTTCCGGCAGGCCAGCCCTTGCCACCGCAGCCCTCGGCCAACGAGATCAGCCCCGAAGCGCTCGCCTCCGTGCGCGAGGTGGAAAAGCGCGCCCGCCGCCTGACGCTGATGGAACTGACGGAACGCACCTGCAAATGGCCGATCGGTGATCCGGCGACGGATGATTTCTGGTTCTGCGGCCTGCCCTCGCTGCCCGGCAAACCCTATTGCGAGGCCCATGTCGGCGTGGCCTTCCAGCCGATGAGCGCCCGGCGCGACCGCCGCCGCTAAGCGCGCCCGCCTGATCGCGCCCAACGAAATTCCTCCGAAATTTCAGGGCGCGGTCCACCCCACCGCGCAACCCTGATTTTTCGCAGGAAATCGCCCTTCCCCCGGCCCGCCCCCCCGCGCCTAGGCCTCCCCCGGCGCGCGCGCGCCTCGCGCCCAGGCCTTCAGGCACAGCATCTCCACCGCGATCACGGCCGCTGCGTTCGATGTCATCTCGGCATGGTCATAGGGCGGCGAGACCTCGACCACATCCATCCCCGTGAAGTCCACCCCCCGCAGCGCGCGCAGGATGGACAAAGCCTGATGCGAGGTCAGCCCCCCCGGCACCGGCGTCCCCGTCCCCGGCGCGGTAGAGGGATCCAGACAGTCAATGTCGAAGGTAAGGTAGGATGGCCCGTCCCCCAGCACCCGCCGGATCACCGCCGCCACCTCCTCGGCCCGCATCCCATGCACCTGCCCGGCATCGAGGATCGTCATCCCGTGGGATGTCTCGCCGTGAAAACAGGTGCGGATCCCCACCTGCACCACGCGGGCCGGGTCCAGTATCCCCTCCTGCACCGCGTATTGGAACATCGACCCATGGTCGATCCGCCCGCCCGCATCGGGCTCCACGTCGCGATGCGCGTCGAACTGCACCATCCCCATCGGCCCGAACTTCGCCGCATGGGCGCGCAGCGTCGGGTAGGTGGTGAAATGATCCCCGCCAAGGTTCAGCGTCGCCGCCCCTGCCGTCAGTATCGCGGCCACATGCGCCTCGATCCCCGCCACGATCTCCATGGGCTGTCCCCAGTCAAAGCCGAAATCGCCGTAATCGACGCAGGCCAGCGTGTCGAAGGGATCGAACCGCCACGGCCAGATCGGCCCCCAGGAATGTTGCGCCGAGGCGCGGCGGATCGCCTCGGGTCCGAACCGCGCTCCGGGGCGGTTGCTCACCGACAGATCGAAGGGGATGCCGGTGATCGCCACATCCACCCCGGTCAGGTCCTTGGAATACCTGCGCCGGAAAAAGCTCAGCGCCCCCGACCAGGACGCCTCGATCAGCGATCCCTTCAGCGCCGTCCGCGTGAAGGCCGCATCCGTCAGCGCCTCGCCCACATCCTTGCCCATCGCCCCTCCCGCAACAAAAGCCCCGCTCAATTCCCGCCCAGAAGCCCGTCCAGCAATCCGCCCACCCCCGCGCCCAGCTCTTCTTCCAGCTTGCGCCGCGCCGCATCCTCCAGCGATTCGCCCGCCTGCTGATCGAATTCCTCGGCCGCCTTGGCCTTTAGCTGGTCCTCCAGCGCTGCTGCCTCCTCGCGCAGGTTCTCCTGCGCCAGGGCCTCCATGTCGAGGGCAAAGGACGGCGCCGCCCAGGATCCCGTGATCCAGAGCGGCACCGACAGCCCGCCCGTCCCATCCTCGGCCGCCAGCGCCGTGGGCCGGATGCGATATTCCAGATCGCGCGCGCCCAGCCCGATCCGCCCCGATCCTTCGGCCCGGATCACCGGCCCGGCCATGATCAGATCGCTGTTGAACAGATCCCCCTGATCCATGTCGAAACTTGCCGACAGGCTGTCAAAGATCGTCCGCTGCCCCTCGCCCACATAGCCCGTATCCAGCCGCGTGATCATGCCCGCGATGTCCAGCCCCACGATCTCGCCCGCGCCGAGGTTCAGCACACCCGATCCCGACAGGCTGTTCATGATCGCCGCCACCGAATTGCCTGAGCCGAGGAAATCGAGGCTCAGGTCACCCGTCCCGATCAACCGCTCGAACCCTGTTAGATCGGTCAGCATCGGCTGCAGGCTGATGTCGCGGAACTGCATGTCGCCCCCCACCGAAAGCCCGCGCCGCCCGTTCACCACAAACTGCCCCGCCACCGTGCCACCATAAGCGCCCACCTCATCCAGCCGGATCACCGCGCGCGCATTGTCCAGCGTCACCGCCGCCGCCACCGGCCCCAGCTTCACCGCCCCAAGGTCCAGCGACGCCGCCGTCACCCCCACATCCGCATCCAGCGCCGACAGCCCGCTCACGTCGATCGGCCGGTCCGACCAGCCCGCGGTCGCCACATCGCCGCCGCCTTCTCCCGCGCCCGTACCGCCCGCCACATTCTGCGCCACCGCCAGATCGCCCATGGTCAGCCGCGCCACCAGCTTGGGCCGCGCCTCGCCCGGCGTCAGGTCCAGATCGCCCGTGATCGCCGTGCCATCCAAGAGGATGCTGCCCCCCCGCAGATGGGCCGACCCCTCGGCGGTGACGGTCACATCCCCCGTCACCTGCACGCTGTCCTGCCCGAACCCCTGCGGCAGCGCGGGCCGGTCCATGCCCAACAGCGCCGACACCGCCGACAGATCGGCCAGATCGGCCTCCAGCCGCCCCTCGGCCATCATCGGCCGGAACCCCGCCCGCCCGTCAAAGACCACCTCCGCCGCCCCGGCCGCCAAGGACAGCGCGACCGGCGACACGCCCCCCTCATAGGCGGTGCGGAACGCCCCCACTGTCAGATCCAGCGCAACCGCCTCGCCTGCCGTGGCGCCCGTCATCGTCACCTCCAGCGCGCCCTCGTAATCGGCCAGCCGCGCCTCCAGATCGACGCCGGTCAACTGCACCCGCCGCCCCGTCGCATGATCGACATAACCGATGCTGCCATCGCGGATCACCCCCAGATCCAGCGTGAAGGGCCGGTCCGCCGTGGCCATGTCGGCGCTGGCGGTGCCGCCCTGCGCGCCCCCGAACACCCAGTTCCCGGTCCCGTCCTCGCCGCTTTCGATCAGGATCTCGGGCCGCGTCAGCTCCAGCCCCGTGATCCGCACCTCGCCCCCGAACAGCGCGTTGGAATCAATCTCGATCGCCATCGCATCGGCCACCAGCATCGGCCCCTCATCCGACCAGCCCGCATTGGAAATCTCGATGCGCCCTGTCTCCACCCCCAGCACGGGCCAGAGCGTGGGCCGCACGCCGCCCTCGATGGTCAATTCCCGCCCGGTGACCCGCTCGAACTGCGCCACCGCCAGCGCCGCCACCCGGTCCGACGGGATCAGCACCAGCGCCGCCGCCGCCGCCACCACCAGCACCGCCACACCCCCAAGCACCCGGAACACCCAGCGCATCGCACCCCCCGAAACCAGCCTTTCCCGCAGGTTACGCCCGCCCCGCCCCGGCCCGCAAGCGCCGCCACCCGAACCGCCCCGCCCATCGGCGGATCAGTTCACCGCCACCGGCTTCGATCGGAACCGCGCCACCGTCTCGCGCTCGGCCCGCTTGCAGACCATGGGCGGCAGGCCCCGATCCAGCAGCGCCAGATCCTCCAGCACCATCTCGCCCATCCGCTTGAACGCCACATCCAGGGCCCCCGCTCGATGCGCCGACAGAAGGAAACCTGGGATCGACCGCACCGGATGATCGGCGGGCAGAGGCTCCTCGGGGAACACGTCAGAGGCGGCAAGGATATGGCCTTCCCGCACCGCGCCCATCAGCGCGGCGAAATCCACCACATCGGCGCGCGACAAAAGCAGGAAGATCGCCCCCCGCCGCATCGACGCAAAGGCCGCCGCGCCCAGAAACCCCCGGTTCTCCGACGTCACGGCAGCGGTGCAGAAGACCACATCCGATTGCGCCAGCACCACCTCCAGATCGGCCGGCTCCGCCCCGGCCTCGCGGATGCGCGACGGCGGCAGCCATGGATCGAACACCCGCAGCCGCGGCTGGAAGCCGGAAAGCACCCGCGCGCAGGCCCGCCCCAGATCGCCAAAGCCCAGGATCCCCACCTCTGCTCCGGTCAGAAGCCGCGCCTCTGCATTGCCCTCACCCCCCCACAATTCCCGCCCCGCCCGGAAATCCGCATCCGCCCCATGGATGTTGCGCAAGAGCGATAGGGCAAAGCCCAGCCCGATCTCGGCCACCGGCTGGGCAAAGACTGCGCCTGTCGTCACCACATGGATGCCGCGCGCGAAGACCGCATCATAAGGCATGTTGTTGAGAAGATTGGATTCCACGTTGAAGATGCAGCGCAACCCCGCCAGCCGCGCCAGCGTGCCCGCATCCAGCGGCGGCTGCCCGATGATATAGCGCGCCTCGGCCAGCACAGCATCGGGCAGGCCGGGCAGGGCCTCATCCGTCGTCTCGACGATGCGGTAGCGCGCGCGCAATTCCGCCAGCCGATCCGGCGCAAAGATCAAGGGCAACGTGCGCGGCAAGGGGCAGGACAGGATCAGCGGGCGGGTGTCGGTCATGGATCGGGCCTCCTCTGGCCGCCGGACGCTAAGCCGCCCCCGACGTCAGGGCAAGCCGCCAACGGTGATCCAATCGCGCGGCTGCGCCGCAAGCCTTTTTGTTGCGCCTGCGCGCCTGCGCGCTCCGGCGCCGCGGCGGGGGCGCTTCGCCCCCCGCACCCCCCGAGGGTATTTTTCCCAAGATGAAGCGGCAGGACAGGCAGGCACCACCCTTCCCGGCGCCCCTCCTTTGCGCTATGACGCCGCCTTCAAGGACAGATGCCATGACCCAGAACCCGCCCAACCTGCGCCCCGATCTTGCCCGTGCCAGCGTCCCCGATGAACGCCGGGCAGGCCAGCCCACCATCGGCATGGTCTCGCTCGGCTGCCCCAAGGCGCTGGTAGACAGCGAACGCATCCTCACCCGCCTGCGGGCCGAGGGTTATGCCATCTCGCCCGATTATGCGGGGGCGGATGCGGTCATCGTCAACACCTGCGGCTTTCTCGACAGCGCCCGCGCCGAAAGCCTCGATGCCATCGGCGAGGCGCTCAAGGAGAACGGGCGCGTCATCGTGACCGGCTGTCTGGGGGCCGAGCCCGACTTCATCACCGGCGCCCATCCCAAGGTGCTGGCCGTGACCGGGCCGCATCAATACGAACAGGTGCTGGACGCTGTCCACGGCGCCGTGCCGCCCCAGCCCGACCCGTTCATCGACCTTCTGCCCGCCACCGGCGTCAGCCTGACGCCGCGCCATTACAGCTATCTGAAGATCTCCGAAGGCTGTAACCACAAATGCAAGTTCTGCATCATCCCCGACATGCGCGGGCGTCTGGTCAGCCGCCCCGCCCATGCCATCCTGCGCGAGGCGGAAAAGTTGGTGGCAGCCGGGGTGAAGGAACTCCTCGTCATCAGCCAGGACACCTCTGCCTACGGGGTGGACCGCAAGCACGACACCAGCCCCTGGCAGGACCGCAGCGTTCGCGCCCATATCACCGACCTCGCGCGCGAGATGGGCCAGCTTGGCGCCTGGGTGCGCCTGCATTACGTCTACCCCTATCCCCATGTGCGCGACCTCATCCCGCTCATGGCCGAGGGCCTGATCCTTCCCTATCTCGACATCCCCTTCCAGCACGCCCACCCGGATGTGCTCAAACGCATGGCCCGGCCCGCCGCCGCCGCACGCACGCTGGACGAAATCGCCGCCTGGCGCAGCCAATGCCCCGACATCACCCTCCGCTCCACCTTTATCGTGGGCTACCCCGGCGAGACCGAGGCGGAATTCCAGACCCTTCTCGACTGGCTGGATGAGGCACAGCTCGACCGCGTCGGTTGCTTCAAATACGAAAACGTCCCCGGCGCACGCTCCAACGCCCTGCCCGACCACGTGGCGGAAGAGGTGAAGCAGGACCGCTGGGATCGCTTCATGGCAAAAGCACAAGCCATTTCCGCGGCGAAACTGGCCGCGAAGGTTGGAAAAGTGCTGCCCGTGATCGTGGATGAGGTGGATGATCAGGGCGCCACCTGCCGCACCATGGCCGATGCGCCCGAAATCGACGGCAACCTCTTCATCGACGAAGGGTTCGAAACGCTCTCCCCCGGTGACATCGTGCAGGTGGAGGTGGAGGAAGCGGGCGACTACGACCTCTGGGGTCGCCTCCTGCCCTGATCGCGCGCAGGATTAGGGGGGGCGGCATCCCGTCGCGCCCCTGCAAGGCGGCCGCCGCCGCGCTATATCCCGCGACATGGCCGAAGAGACACGCATCCTCTACAACGACACCTGCCCGGTCTGCCGGTTCGAGATCGACCATTACCGCAAGACCGCCACCCGCGACGCCCTGCCCCTGCGCTTTGACAGACTGGATCAGGCCGCCGCCTACGGCCTCACGCCCGATCAGGCCGCGCGCCGCCTGCACGTGCTCAAGGATGGCGAACTCCTCTCCGGTCTGGCCGCCTTCCGCGCCATCTGGGCCGGTCTGCCCCGCTGGCGCTGGCTCGCCCGCCTGACGGGCCTACCCCTCATCCGCCCCGCGCTGACCTTCGTCTATGACCGCATCGCCGCGCCCCTGCTCTACCGCGCCCACCTGCGGCGCCAATCGAACCGGGCCCGACCCGCGCCCTGACCCGCGCCCCCCTCAGGCACCACCACAGGCCCCCCCGCGCATGGTCTGGCCCGCCCCTTCACCTTGGCCCAAATACCCAAAAGCAAGGCCACCACCCCGCACCCCGGCCCCATTCCGCGCGCCCAAAAGTTTTCAGAAAAACTTTTGCAAATTCCTTCCTTCAAGGAATTTGTCCCTCACCCGATCAGGATCACCACCCACGCAACCCCGCCCGCCAGCGCCGTCACCGCCACCACCGCCGATCCCGCATCCTTGGCCCGCTTCGCCCGCGGATCGACCTGTTCCGAGATGTAGTCCACCACCTCTTCGATCGCCGTATTCGCCAGTTCCGCCGCCAGCAAAAGCAGCCCCAGCGCTAGGATCAGCGCCCGCTCCCCCGCCGTCAGATCGAGGGCGAAGGCCAGCACAGCCGAAATCACATTCACCAGCGTCCATTGCCGCAGCGATTTCTCCCGCGCCCAGGCCGAGGCCCAGCCCTGCCAGCTCCAGACCGTCGTATTGCCGATCCGGCGGATCTCTGCCCGCAGCCAGCCGAACATCGCGCCACTCCTCCGCACCCTTGCCGTCGCGGCAAGCCTTACCCCGCCCGACCCAAGGCGTCGAGATAGGCCCGCACACAGGTCACCACATGCGCGAAACGGTCCCCGCCAAGCGGCACCCCGCCATACCAGCGCGTGACCACGACAAGATGATCGCGCAACTCCGCCCGCTCCAGCATGCGCAGGATCACCGCACCGGCACCCGCCTCGCCATCATCGCCCTTCTGCGGCCCGCCCTCGCTCAGGACACAGGCCCAGGAGTTGTGCGTGGCCTTGGCATATTTCTTGTCGCGTCGCAATTCGGCCAAGGCCACCGCCACCCCGGCCCGGCCGGCGACCGGCCCGCCCGACACGGCATAGCGCGACCCCCGGTCACGCAGGATCTCACCCAGCTTTTCCATCCGATGGACCGTGCCACAGCGCCGCGGCCCCCTCAAGCCCGGCCCCGCTGCTCACCCGGCGCCCCACAAACAGCGCCCCCAAACAACTCCCCCTAAAACAACTCACCAAGATCGGCGCACAACCTCACCGCGGCACCAAGGCCTCGATCCCCGCCTTGTTCGGGCAGAACTCCGGCAAGGCCTCCGCCTGCGCCGTGCGCCCCAGCCAGCCCGCACAGCGCTCCGCCTGCCCGCAGGCCTGACAGCGCTCCACCAGCACAGCCAACTCCGACCGATGCAGCCAGCCCGCGACCACCGCATCCGTCAGGCTGACGCCCAACACCCGCCCCATCCCGCGCGTCAGGCCCCAGGCCATCGGCGCCTCGCCATATCCGATCATCGCCGCAAGCTCCCAGCCACAGGATCCGCCTCCCGCACCGGCCACCCTGCACCCGGGCGCCCACCCCCGCCTTGACCCAGATCAAGCGCCCCGCTCACACTCCGCGCAACGCTGCCACCACAGCCCGCCCTCGCGCCTCGCGCCGGGCGTTGAACGGGTGACACCCCAGAAAATTGTCCCCCGAAGCCGTCAGCCGACCAAAGAACCCGCCCCCAGCACCGGGTCAAACCCCACGCAGAGCGCGATCTCCTCCCCCAGCGCACCGCCCCATGCCTCGCAAGCCCACCCCGCCCCGCCCACACCCCGCGCAACGGCGCCACCGCGGCCCACGCTTTCACGCTGCGCTGGGCATGGGGCGGATGGCTCCCCAGAAACGGACCCCCCGGATCGCTCAGCCGATCAAAGAACCCGCCCGGAGTACGGGGTCATTCCCCGTGCAAAGCTCGATCCCCGCCGCAAGCGCTTCGACCCATGCGCGCAGGCACACTCCGCCCCGATCAGAACCCGCGCAACTGCGCCACCACGGCCCGCACCTGCGCCTTGCGCTGGGCGTTGGGCGGATGGCTCCCCAGAAACTGGTCCCCCAGATCGGGCAGCCGGTCAAAGAAGCCCGCCCCCAGCACCGGGTCAAAGCCCTCAGATAAGGCGATCTTCGTCCTCGGCACACCAGCCCATGGCCATAAAGCCCGCACCCACGCAGCGCACAGGGCGCCATACAGAAAGACGCACCCGCCCCTCTCAGAACCCGCGCAACGGCGCCATCACAGCCCGCCCTCGCGCCTTGCGCCGGGCGTTGAACGGGTGACACCCCAGAAACTTGTCCCCCGGATCGCTCAGCCAATCAAAGAACCCGTCCGCAGCACCATGCCAAAGCCCGCGCAGAGCGCGATCTCCTCCCCCGGCGCTTTGACCCATGCGCGCAGGCCTGCACCCCGCCCCGATCAGAACCCGCACAACTGCGCCACTACAGCCCGCACCTGCGCCTTGCGCTGGGCATTGGGCGGATGGCTCCCCAGGAACTGGTCCCCCGGATCGGGCAGCCGGTCAAAGAAGCCCGCCCCCAGCACCGGGGCATTCCCCGCGCAAAGCCCGATCCCCGCCCCGAGCGCTTCGACCCATGTGCGCAGGCCTGCACCCCGCCCCGATCAGAACCCGCGCAACTGCGCCACCACGGCCCGCACCTGCGCCTTGCGCTGGGCATTGGGCGGATGGCTCCCCAGAAACTGGTCCCCCGGATCGGGCAGCCGGTCAAAGAAGCCCGCCCCTAGCACCGGGTCAAAGCCCGCATAGAGCGCGATCTCCGTGCCCAGCGCATCGGCCTCCAGTTCAAAGGCCCGCGAATAGCGCCGCGCGCCCACCGTCGCGCCCATCTGCTGCGCCGCCTGCACCGCTTCAGCCCCCGCCCCCGTGGCCTGCGCAAGGATGCCCGCCATCATCGCCCCGGCCATCGCGGTCTGCTGCTGCTGCGGGATATGCCCAAGGATGTGATGCGCCGCCTCATGGCCAAGCACGAAGGCGATCTCATCGGCATTGCGCGCATCCGCAATCAGCGCCAGCGTGAAGCCAAGGACCGGCCGCCCCGTCTCGTCCAGCGTCTGGAACGCGTTCGGCCCCACACCCGGCCGGTCGTCGATCACGATGCGGAAATCGCAATTCACCCCGCGTGTCCGCGCCCGGCAGATCTCTTCGGTCATCGGCTCCACCTGCCGCACGACCCGGATGAAATTGTCCGCCGCCTGCCGCGGCGACAAGGGCGCCGATGGCACGGACGCAACGGCGTCAGGCACCTCCGGCCCCGGCAGGGGCGCGGGATAGCCGCCGGGATAGCCCGCCGGATAGGTCGGCACACAAGCCGCCAGCGCGCCCACCGCCATCATTGCCAGAACCACTGCCCGCATCGCCCGCCAATCTCGCCTTCTGCCGTCCTGCCCGTTGCCGGCCCGCATCCGGCCGTGACAAGGCCCGCTCACCCGTCGCGCGGCGCTGTGGACCTGCACCTTTTCGCACAATCTAGCAAAGCCCGCGCCGCGAACCAGCCCCCACCCCGCCCCTTCACGCCCTGTTCAGCGCCCATCCGCCCGCATCCCCCAATCCCAATCCGCACCACAACCTCAATCTGCCCCCCAACCGTCTCACGCTGTCCCGCAGCGCGAACCAGCCCACACCCCTTCACGCCCGGTTCAGCGCCAACCCACCCGCATCCCCCAATCCAAATCCGCACCCCAGCCCCAATCCACGCCCTCCTCCCCGTACCACCGTCTCACCCTGTCCCGCACCCTTGCATCCCTGCCAACCTTCCAGGCCACCCCGCCCCGTCCCAACCCACCCGCGTCCCCACCACCCCTTCCGTCCCAAGCCACACCACCGGCCCAAACCGCCCTCACCCCTGTCGCCCTTCCCACGGCAAGCCATCCTGCCGTCCCGGCCCACCTTCCTCCCTACCCGCCCCGTCCCCAATTCCCCGCCATCCCCCTCCTCTCCCATCCCTGCCACCCCTCCCGTCCAGCCCCCCCACCGTCCCATCCCGCGCTTATCGCGGTCGCTCTTCCCCCTCTTCCCCCACCACCGTCCCACCCCACCCTCTGCCCTGCCAGCCTGCCCCTCACGCCCTCCATCCCGCAGCCCCCCGTCGCCAAGACCCCCGTTTGCACACCCCCCCGCCTTTCCCGTTGCGCCCCCCGCCCGCCCCGCGCTAGCCTACCGCCATGTTCACCATCGAGCACGACTTCGACGCCACCGTGATCACCCTCATCGACGAAGGGGGCGACACCCTGCAGGAAGACATCACCATCCTCGCCTTCGAGGATTGCGTGACCCTCGAACAGATCGACCCGCTCACCGAAGAGCCGGTCCGCATCACCCTGTCGATCACCCAGTTGCGCGACCTCGCCGCCGCGCTGGACCTGCCCGAAGGCAGCTACCGAATCGAGGGCAAATCCGCCAAAGGCTGATCCCCCAAGGCAGGGCCGCAGCGAGGCGGCCGCCTGTCCCGCGCGCCGATCCCGCCCCGCAGCCCCCGCCCTGCCGCCCGCCCCCCCACAGCCGAGGCCCCGATGACCACCGCCTTCTACACCGACGAACGCACCTTCTGGCACCATGGCGGCCAATACGCCCTCACCCTGCCCGCAGGCGGCCTCGTCCAGCCCGGCGGTGGCCTGCCCGAATCGCCCGAAACCAAACGCCGCCTGAAAAACCTGATCGAGGTGACGGGCCTGATCCACCACCTCTCCCCCCGCAGCGCCGATCCCGCCACGCGCCAAGACCTGCTCCGCGTCCACCCCGCCGCGTATCTCGACCGTTTCAAGGCCCTGTCGGATGCCGACGGGGGCGAACTGGGTCCCCGCGCCCCCTTCGGCCGGGGCGGCTATGACCTCGCCGCCCTCTCCGCAGGCCTCGCCAAACAGGGCCTGCTCGATATCCTCACCGGCAAGGCGCGCAACGGCTATGCCCTCTCCCGCCCGCCCGGCCACCATTGCCTGCCCGACCGGCCCAACGGCTTCTGCCTCCTCGCCAATATCGCCATCGCCATCCGCGCCGCGCAGGCCGAAACCCCGGGCCGCCGCTTCGCCGTGATCGACTGGGACGTCCATCACGGCAACGGGACCGAGGCGATCTTCCTGCACGACCCCGACATCCTGACCATCTCGCTGCATCAGGACCGCAACTATCCCACCGATACCGGCGGGGCAGAGGTCCGGGGCGAAGGCGCGGCCCGTGGCACCAACCTCAACATCCCCCTCCCCCCCGGCACCGGCCACAAAGGATATATCGAGGCGTTCCAACGCCTCGTCCTCCCCGCGCTCCACGCCCACAAACCCGACGCCATCCTCATCGCCTGCGGCTTTGATGCCGCCGCACTCGATCCCTTGGGGCGGATGCTCGCCACCGCCGACACCTTCCGCCAGATGACCCGCCTCACGATGCAGGCGGCTGACACCCTCTGCGACGGCCGCCTCCTCGCCGTCCACGAGGGCGGCTATTCCGAGGTCTACGTCCCCTTCTGCGGCCATGCCGTGATCGAGGAACTGGCCCAAAGCCCCGTCACCGCCCCTGACCCGCTCGCCGCCACGCTTGCCGCCCGCCAGCCCGACCCCCGCTTCGATGCCTTCCTCACCGCATGGATCGACGACCTCGAAACCCTCTTCACGAAACCCTGATCCGCCCCGCCTCGCCGCACTTCGCCCTTGCCCCTTCACCTTGGCTCAAATACCCAAAAAACACCCGAGCCGAGCGCGACCGCGCGCAGGCGAGACAAAAGCAATGCGGGCGCATGCCCGCTCCGCCAGAAATCCCCCCCTCACCGCCCCGCGCCACGCCGGGGCAGCAAGGCCCTCGATGCAACCCGATAGCCCCGCCTTCACCTTCCTCGCCACCCGCGCCTCCTACCCGTCCAAGCTGATGACCGCCCCCGCGCCGGACCGCGCGGCGCTGGAACCCATCCTGCAGGCGGCCCTGCGCGTGCCCGATCATGGCAAGCTGGAACCCTGGCGGCTGATCGTGGGGGGGCGCGCGGCGCTCGACCGCTGGGCCGATCTGGCCGAGGCGCGGGCGCGCGAGATCGGCCCCGAACCCGAACGCATCGAAAAGGGGCGCGGCCAGTTCGACCGCTCCCACCTCGCCGTCATCGTCATCGCCGCGCCCAAACCTTCGGACAAGATCCCCCAGATCGAACAGACCCTGTCGGCAGGCGCGCTCTGCGCAGGCCTCGTGAACGCCGCCACGGCGGCAGGCTGGGGCGCCAATTGGCTCTCCGGCTGGGTCAGCCATGACCGCCCCTTCATCACCCGCGCCTTCGGCTGTACCGACAGCGAATGGGTGGCGGGCATCATCCACATCGCCACCCCCGGCGCGCCCCTGCCCGATCGGCCGCGCCCGGACCTCGCCCGCACTGTCACCTGGGCTTGAACCGGGGCATGGATACAGGGCTTGGAACGAAGCCCGCACCCCGCCCCCGCAAAAGGACCCCCCCAATGGGCATGATCCTCGCCAGTTTCTCCCGCGCCCTCGCCCAATGGGGCGACGCGCGCTTCCGCCGCGTCGTCGCCCTCGGGGTGGGGCTGACGCTGGCGCTTCTGGTCGCGCTCTATGCGCTGATGATCGGCGCGATCCAGTGGCTGGTGCCGGAAACCACCGACCTGCCGCTCCTTGGCCCGGTGGGCGGGCTTGACACGCTTCTCTCGGTGGGTTCGATCATATTGATGCTGCTCGCCTCGGTCTTCCTGATGGTGCCGGTCGCCTCGGCCTTCACGGGGCTGTTTCTCGAGGATGTGGTGGATGCCGTCGAAGACCGCCACTACCCCACCCTGCCCGATGCACGGCCCCAGACCCTTGCCGAAGGCCTGATCGGCGCGGTCAATTTCTTCGGCATCGCGCTGGGGGCGAACCTGATCGCGCTCTTCCTGTGGCCCTTCGCCGGGCCGCTGGTGCCTGTGCTGTTCTGGGGCTTGAACGGCTATCTGCTGGGCCGGGAATATTTCACCCTCGTGGCCCAGCGCCGCCTGGGCCGCACCGAGGCGCGCCGCCTGTGGCGCGCCAACCGCGCCCGCATCTGGGGCGCGGGCGTGCTGATGGCCGCGCCCCTGTCGATCCCGGTGGTGAACCTCTTGATCCCGGTCTTCGGCGTGGCGACCTTCACCCACCTGTTCCACCGCTTGAACACCCCCAGACACACCCGCTGACGCACCCGCTGCCCCCGCCACCAACCCGCCCGCCAGTTTTGCGGAGCGGCTGCGCCGCAAGCCTTTTGGCGTCGCAAGCCGCCTACGCGCTTGCTCCGGGTTCAGGGGGCGTTCCGCCCCCTCTGGGCCATGCGGCCCATTCACCCCCTGAGGGTATTTTCCGCCAAGATGAAGACAGGCCGCATCACTCTGTCATCACGCCCCGCACGTCCAGATCGCGCACGCTGATGACGCCCGACAGGATGATCCCCGCCAGCACCACCCAGACGCCCGCCGCGATCACCGTGGTGAGCCGGGCCTTGCGCCCCACCATCTCGGTCGCCGGGGCGCTTTTGGGCGTGCCCGGCACCACCTCGCCCGTGTCCCCCTGACTGACAAAGCGGATGGGCAGAACGATGAAGAACACCATGAACCACGTCACGGCATAAAGAACGATGGCGGCAGTGATGCTCATGGCGCTTAGACCTGTTCCAGTTCGACGAGGCAGCCGTTGAAATCCTTGGGATGCAGGAACAGCACCGGCTTGCCATGCGCCCCGATCTTGGGCTCGCCCGTCCCCAACACCCGCGCCCCCGCCGCCTTCAGCCGGTCGCGCGCGGCAAGGATATCCTCCACCTCGT
Source organism: Paragemmobacter ruber (assembly GCF_009908315.1). Lineage (GTDB taxonomy): Bacteria > Pseudomonadota > Alphaproteobacteria > Rhodobacterales > Rhodobacteraceae > Paragemmobacter > Paragemmobacter ruber. Next base: position 422,670 of record NZ_JAAATW010000002.1, on the reverse strand, counting down.
AGCAGACGTGATGGATGCCCCCCGCCGGGTTCTTTTCCAGAAATCCCGCGATGGGGGAATTCTCGCCCAGCGGGTAGAGAAGTTCGATCTTCGTGTTCGGCAATTCGATGAACACCACCGTGACCCCGTGATCGGGTTCGTCCTGCGGCGCGCCTACATGCGCCCCCAGCGTGTCGCGATACTGCGCCGCCGCCGCCGTCAGGTCCGGCACCGCGATGGCCACATGGTTCAATCGTCCGATCATCGCGCACTCCCCTGCAACGCCCTGCCCTGCGTTATGGGTGCGCCGCCGCCGCCGCGCAAGGGGCGCGCCCGTCGCAGGCCGCGCGCAGGCAGAAGAAGGGGCGCGCGTTTACCCGATCTTCATGCACGCGACGCACCCTGTCCCCGTGACCACTGGAAGGAGCCTGCCATGCCCCGCCCCCCGCCGCCACCGGCCCAGACGCTGCGCGATCCGGTCAACGCCCGCCTTGCCACACTCTATCCCGGCTGAGGCGCCCGCTCACAGCGCGGGGTCCGATGCGGCGCGCACCAGCCGCGTCAGATCGGAAAGCCGCTCCCTCTGTCGGCCGGCGGCATCGAAATTGGCCGGCGACAGCCAGGCCGCATAGGCCTCGCGCAGGGCGGGCCATTCGCTGTCGATGATGGAGAACCACGCCGAATCTCGGTTCGCGCCCTTGATCACCATATGCTGGCGGAACACGCCCTCGAAGGAAAAGCCCAACCGCTGCGCCGCCCGCCGCGACGGCAGGTTGCGCGCGTTGCATTTCCATTCATAGCGGCGATAGCCATGGGAAAAGGCCCAGTCCATCATCAGGAACATGGCCTCTGTCGCCGCCCGCCCGCGCTGCAGGGCGGGCGACAGGCAGATATGCCCCACCTCGATCACGCCATGCTCGGGCGTGATGCGCAGGAAGGCGGCCACCCCCGTCGGATGCGCCGCCCCTTCGGCCCGGATGGCCCAGAACAGGGGATCCTTGCCCCCGGTCGCCTCCTTGGCCCAGCGGTGATAGGCCGCCGCCGCATGGAACGGCCCATAGGGCATGTAGTCCCACAGGCTGTCATGCCCGGCGAAGGCCGCGAACAGATCCGCCGCATGGGCATCGGCATCCAGCCGCTCCAGCCGCGCATAGCGGCCCTCCAGCGCCGCCCCGTCCGGCCAGGCCGCCGCCTGCCACCCGCTCAATTCCGCCATCCGCTCCCCCCACAAACCCCGTCCGCACGCCGCGCCCGCACCTTGCCCCGCCCGGGCTTTCCCCCGCAAGATCAGCCCGAAAGATCAGCCCGACACATCAGCCCGACACATCAGAACGAAAACCCCGGCGGATAGGCGTGGAAGCCGTCGAAATCCGCCTTGCCCAGCGGCACCCCCACCGCCCGCAAGGCGGCATATCCCATGGTCAGATGGAACAGGAAATTGGGCATCCCGTACAGGTGCAGGAACGACGCCCCGTCTTGCTCCAGCCACGCCTCCCCCGCCCGGTGCCGAATCACGCGCGCCTCCGCCCCCTCAAAGGCGCCGGGTCCCATCGCCCCCAGCATCGCCCGCGCCACCGCCAGCCGCGGCCCCAGCGCGGCAGGCAGGTCCGGCACCTCGCGCCCCGCCAGCGGGCAGGCCACCCGCAGCGCGAACCCCGCAGCGGTCGCGAATTGCTGCCGCGCCGGGAAGGCATCCGCGATCCGCGCCTCCAGCGCCTCCGTCCCCGCCCGCTCCACGATGGCCGAGACGCGCTCCAGATAATGCCGGAACACAGGCACCGATGCGGTGTAAAGCGGCGGGACAGGCGGCATGGATCACCTCAGGGCAGACCCGCAGACTGGCAGGGAAAGCCCCGCTTGGCGAGGGGGGTCGCCACTCCCTCCCCCGGCACGGGGGAGGGCCGGGGAGGGGGTCAACCCCACCAGAACCGCCGCCCCCTCACTGCTCCTTCGGCACCACCCGCAGCCGCAATTCGCGCAGCTGCTCATTCGTGGGCTCGCTCGGCGCGCCCATCAGCAGGTCTTCCGCGCGCTGGTTCATCGGGAACATGATCACCTCGCGGATGTTGCTCTCATCCGCCAGCAGCATCACCGCCCGGTCGATCCCCATGGCACAGCCACCATGCGGCGGCGCGCCATATTTGAACGCCTTCACCATGCCGCCGAACCGCTTGTCCACTTCCGAATTCGGATAGCCGGCCAGTTCAAAGGCCTTGTACATGATCTCGGGCTTGTGGTTGCGGATGCCGCCCGAAATCAGCTCATACCCGTTGCAGGCCAGATCATACTGATAGGCATGCACCTTCAGCGGATCGCCCATCAGCGCTTCCATCCCGCCCTGCGGCATGGAAAACGGGTTGTGGGAAAAGTCGATCTTCCCGTCATCCGTCTTCTCATACATCGGGAAGTCCACGATCCAGGCGAAACGGAAGGTATCCGTCTCGGCCAGACCCAACTCCCGCCCGATCTCGTTGCGCGCCCGGCCCGCGAAAGCCTCGAACTGCTCGGGCTTGCCGCCAAGGAAAAACGCCGCATCGCCAAGGCCAAGGCCAAGCTGCTGGCGGATCGCCTCCGTCCGTTCGGGTCCGATGTTCTTGGCAAGCGGCCCCGCCGCCTCCATCCCCGACCCGTCCTCCGCCTCGCGCCAGAAGATATACCCCATCCCCGGCAGCCCTTCCTTCTGGGCATAGGCATTCATCCGGTCACAGAACTTCCGGCTGCCGCCCGTCGGCGCCGGGATGGCGCGGATCTCCGTCCCCTCATTCTCCAGAAGCTTGGCAAAGACCGCAAAACCCGATCCCCGGAAATGCTCGGATACCACCTGCATCCTGATCGGGTTGCGCAGGTCGGGCTTGTCCGACCCGTACCACAGCAGCGCATCTTTATAGGCGATGCGCGGCCAGTCGGACGGCACGGTGCAATCGGGGCGGAACTCCTCGAACAGCCCCTGGATCACCGGCTGGACGGCGGCAAAGACATCCTCCTGCTCGACAAAGCTCATCTCCACGTCCAACTGGTAGAAATCCGTGGGCGAACGGTCGGCGCGCGGGTCTTCATCCCGGAAACAGGGCGCGATCTGGAAATAGCGGTCAAACCCCGCCACCATGATCAGCTGCTTGAACTGCTGCGGCGCCTGCGGCAGGGCATAGAACTTGCCCGGATGCAGGCGGCTCGGCACCAGAAAATCCCGCGCCCCCTCGGGGCTGGAGGCGGTGATGATCGGCGTCTGAAACTCGTTGAACCCCTGCCCCCACATCCGGTTGCGCAAGGACCGCACCACGTTCGACCGCAGCATCATGTTGCGATGCAGCTTTTCCCGCCGCAGGTCGAGGAAGCGGTAGGTCAGCCGCGTCTCCTCCGGGTAATCCACCTCGCCGAAGACGGGCATCGGCAGTTCCTCCGCCGCGCCCAGCACCTCAAGGCCCGTCACATAGACCTCCACCTCGCCCGTGGGGATCTTGGGGTTCACCAGCGCCGCATCGCGCGCCTTCACGCGGCCATCAATGCGGATCACCCATTCGGCGCGCACCTTCTCCACCGCCGCAAAGGCCGGGCTGTCACTGTCGGCCAGCACCTGCGTGATCCCGTAATGATCGCGCAGGTCGATGAACAACACGCCCCCATGGTCGCGCACCCGATGGACCCAGCCCGACAGGCGCACCGTCTGGCCCACATGGGCAGTGTTCAACTCGGCGCAGGTATGGCTGCGATAGGCGTGCATCATGCTTCCCCTGACGAGGCTGTTTGGATCATCGCGCCGATACACCCCTTGGCGCGGGCGAAGTCAAGGCCCGCCCGGGGCCGACCCCACCCCCCACGGGGCGCGACCGCCCTTCCGTGCAATGCTGCACAAGTCTCGCGCGCGCCTGCCCGGTTTTCGCAATGCCGCACCTGCCCCATATTCGACGCAACCGAAACTTCCGCCGAAAGGGCAGTCCGATGACCAAGATCCCCGGCCTCCACCATGTCACCGCCATCTCCGGCCCGCCGCAGGAGAATGTCGATTTCTACGCAGGCCTGCTGAAACAGCGCCTCGTGAAGAAAACCGTCAACTTCGACGATCCCGGCACCTATCACCTCTATTACGGCGATCACGTCGGCAGCGCGGGCACGATCCTGACCTTCTTCCCCTTCGCCGATGCCGGCCCCGGCCGCGCCGGCCCCGGCATGGCTTCGGCCTTCGCCTATGCCATCCCCAAGGGGCAGATGGACAGCCTGATCGACGAATTGTCGGAAGGCGACCGCCACATCCCCGCCGGGACCGAACGCTTCGGCCAGCGCGTCATCACCCTGCGCGATCCTGATGGCGCGCCGGTGGAACTGATCGAAACCGACGGGGCGGCGGATCGGCACGGCTTCCATTCCGTCACGCTCTGGGAACGCGACCCCGACCCCACCGCCCGCCTCCTGACCGAGGTGTTCGGCTATCGCGCGATCGGCTCCGAACGCGCCCCCGGCGGCGAACGCCTGCGCCTGCAAGCGGATGGCACCGACCGCGCCCGCATCATCGACATCTGGCGCGCCGATGTCCCCGCCGTCCCGCGCCCCGGGCGCGGCACGATCCATCACGTCGCCTTCCGCGCCAAGACGCAGGACGATCAGCACCACTGGCAAGAGGCGCTCTTGAAATTCGGCCACCGCACCACGCCCGTCATCGACCGGCAGTATTTCAACGCGATCTACTTCCGCGAACCGGGCGGCGTGCTGTTCGAAATCGCCACCGATCCGCCGGGCTTCGCCGTGGACGAGCCGGTGGAAACCATGGGGTCGAAGCTGATGCTGCCCGCGCAGCACGAACGCCTGCGCGACCGGATCGAGGCCGTGCTGCCGCCCATCAGGGTGCCGGCATGAGGCGCCATGGCCCCCAGACCGGGGCCACCGCCGGGATCGTGCTCCTGCACGGTCGCGGCGGCTCGGCCGCCGACATCCTGTCGCTGATGGATCACGCGGCCCTGCCCCAGGTCGCCGCCATCGCGCCCGATGCGCCGGGCCAAAGCTGGTGGCCCACCAGCTTCCTCGCCCCCGCCGCGCAGATGGAACCCTTCGTCACCCGCGCGCTCGCGCAGGTGGATCAGGCCATCGCCACCCTGCAATCCGAAGGCATCCCGCGCCGCCAGATCTGGCTCGCAGGCTTCAGCCAGGGCGCCTGCCTCGCGGCAGAAGGCTATGCCCGCCACGGCGCGGGCCTTGCAGGCGTGCTGGCCTTCTCCGGCGGCCTCGTCGGCACCGCCGACGCCCCCGGCGATCCGTCAGATGCGCTCTACGGCCACCGCCCCAAGCGGTTCGACTATGCAGGCACGCGCGAAGGCCGCGTCTGGCTTTCCGTCCACGAACGCGACCCGCACATCCCCCTGCAGCGCGTGCGCGAGACGGCCAATACCCTCAACGCCCTCGGCGCCACGGTGGAAACCCGCATCCACCCCGGCGCGGGCCACGGCCTGATGCAGGACGACCTCGCCGCCCTGCGCCACCTTCTGAACCGGGCCTGAAGATCACCACCGTCGCAGGGGGGCCGTCTGCCCCCCTCGTCGCTGCGCGCCTCACCCCCTGAGGGTATTTCACACCAAGATGAAGCCCATCCCCCTTCATCTTGGCCCGAAATACCCGCGGGGGTGAATTGGCCCGCCGCAGGCGGGACAAAAGGGGGCGCGCCCCCTCACCACGGAGGAGGCGCGCAGGCGCCGACGACAGGAAAGGCTTGCGGCGGCACGCCGCTCCGTTCAATCGCCGACCCAGACCGCCGGGATCAGCCCCCGCAGCGCATTTCCCACCCACAGCCGCACGCGCGGCAGATCCGCCGCCCGCAGCACCTCTTCCGGCACCGCCAACTCGGCCCGCAGCACGCCGGGCAGCAACCCGCATGTCAGGGGCGGCGTCCGCATCCCCTGCCCGCGGTCGAAAAAGACGGTCGTGATCGTGCCATCGCAGACCTCGGCCCGCTCGTTCAGGAAGACCACCTCGTCCACCCCATCCGGCAGGGCCGCCCGCGCCGCGTCATAGGCCGCGCGCCGGGTGGATTTCACCCGCAGCCACGGATCGTCTGACGCCAGCCGCGCCGCGGCCAGCCCCACCCGCCATGCCGCCTTTGCCGCAGGCAGGGGCGCCACCGTCACCTCCGCATCGCCCGCAGCCCCCAGCGTCAGCCGCACCCGCAACGGCCCCGCCGCAACCGCCGCCCCCAGCGCCGCGCGCACCGCCGCCCCATCGAAGGGATAACCCAGCGCCTCCGCCCCCGCCGCCAGCCGCGCCAGATGCAGCGGCAGCCGGGGAAAGGCCGCCCCGTCCCAAAGCAGCGTCTCGATCAGCCGGACGTCGCCCCCAGCCCTTCCGCGTAGCGCGCCTTCCACAGCGCCTCCTCCCATTCGCCCGCCGCGGTGGAATCCTGCACCACGCCACCGCCCACGTTCAACCGCACCCGCCCCCCGGGAAACAGCGACAGCGTCCGGATCGCCACGTTCCACACCGCATCGCCCCCGGGCGCCATCCACCCCATCGCCCCGCAATAGACGCCCCGCGCGCGCCCCTCCACCTCGGCGATGATCTCCATCGCGCGGATCTTCGGCGCCCCCGTGATCGACCCGCAGGGAAAAAGCGCCGCCATCAGCCCCGCCAGATCGGCCCCCGCCACCAGCCGTCCCTGCACGGTCGAACTCATCTGATGCACCGTCGCATAGGGCTCCACCGCGTAAAGCTCGGGCACCTTCACCGATCCCACTTCCGAGATGCGGGCGATATCGTTGCGCAACAGATCCACGATCATCAGGTTTTCCGCCCGCGCCTTCTCCGACAGCTGCAACGCCGCCGCCAGCGCAGCATCCCGCGCGGGGTCTGCATCGCGCGGCGCGGTCCCCTTCATGGGCCGGGCCGAAATCACGCCCCCCTCCACCCGGAAGAACAATTCCGGCGACCGCGACATGACCACAGGGCCGACGCCCAGATCGCAGAACACCCCATAGCCCACCGCCTGCCGCGCGCGTAGCGCGCCATAAAGACCCAGCGCCGTCCCCGCCTCCAGCCGCGCCGACAGGGGAAAGGTCAGGTTGATCTGATAGCAGTCACCCGCCGCGATATAGCCCATCACCCGGGCGATGGCGGCGCCATAGGCCGCGCGGCTGATCCCCCGCCGCAGGGGCGACAGCCGCGCCTCCCCGGCCTCGGCCCCCGCCCGCGCCAGAACGCGATCCGCCACCTGCGGCCCGTCGAACACGCCCAACAGCACCAAAGGCCCCGGCCGCCGCCGCGGCATCCGCGGCGCCAGCTTCGGCTCCAGCGCATAGCCCGCCTCATAGGCCACATAGCCCGCCAGCCAGCCACCCGCGCCCCGCGCCCGGTCGGCCCGGGCCAGCGCCGGGCGCACCTGATCGGCCCGCCGCGCCACGATCACCTCGCGCGCGCCGTCGAAAAGCGCAGGCACCCCGCCCGGACCATGTTCGAAAAGGATCACGCGCCGCCTCTCCAGCCTTACGAAGGGCCGAGATAGCACCCCCCCCGCCCCCCGACCAGCCCAGCCGCGACACCCTGCCGCCCCGAACCGCCGCCCCTGCCGCGCAGGGGCCAAATTTCTTCGAAGAAATTTGCAAATTCGTTCGAACGAATTTCGCCCGCCGCAGGTGGGCGGGCCTGCCCTTGCATCGCGCCGTCAGCAAAGGGCCATGCGGCGAAGGATGGCAGGCGTGATCTCGCAACCCACAATCCCTTGCGCCCCGCGCCCCGCTCCCCTAAACCCCCGTCAATTTGCGCAATGCACGAATCCTCCTCCCGCAGGCCGCACGCCGCGGGATGGCACATGCGGGACAGGACCATGCCGAAAAGAACCGATATCTCCTCCATCATGATCATCGGCGCCGGTCCCATCGTCATCGGACAGGCCTGCGAATTCGACTACTCCGGCGCACAGGCCTGCAAGGCCCTGCGCGAGGAAGGCTATCGCGTCATCCTCGTGAACTCGAACCCCGCCACGATCATGACCGATCCGGGCCTTGCCGACGCCACCTATATCGAACCGATCACGCCCGAAGTGGTGGCCAAGATCATCGAAAAGGAACGCCCCGATGCGCTCCTGCCCACGATGGGCGGGCAGACCGGCCTGAACACGGCCCTCGCGCTGGCCGATATGGGGGTGCTGGATCAGTTCGGCGTGGAACTCATCGGCGCGAACCGCAGCGCGATCGAGATGGCCGAAGACCGCAAGCTCTTCCGCGAAGCGATGGACAGGATCGGTCTGGAAAACCCCAAGGCCACCATCGTCGCCGCCCCCAAACTGGCCTCGGGCAAATACGACATCGCCGCCGGCGTGGCCGAGGCGATGGCCGCGCTCGAATATGTGGGCCTGCCCGCCATCATCCGCCCCGCCTTCACCTTGGGCGGCACCGGCGGCGGCGTGGCCTACAACCGCGATGATTACGAGGCGATCGTGAAATCCGGGCTCGAGGCCAGCCCCGTCGCGCAGGTCCTCGTCGATGAATCCCTCCTCGGCTGGAAGGAGTATGAGATGGAGGTGGTGCGCGACCGCGCCGACAACGCCATCATCGTCTGCTCCATCGAAAACGTCGATCCGATGGGCGTGCATACCGGCGACAGCATCACCGTCGCCCCCGCCCTCACGCTGACCGACAAGGAATACCAGATCATGCGCAACGGCTCCATCGCCGTGCTGCGCGAGATCGGGGTGGAAACCGGCGGCTCCAACGTGCAGTGGGCCATCAACCCCGCCGATGGCCGCATGGTGGTGATCGAGATGAACCCCCGCGTCTCCCGCTCCTCGGCGCTGGCGTCCAAGGCCACGGGTTTCCCCATCGCCAAGATCGCCGCGAAACTCGCCGTGGGCTACACGCTGGACGAGCTCGACAACGACATCACCAAGGTCACGCCCGCCTCGTTCGAGCCCTCGATCGACTATGTGGTCACCAAGATCCCCCGCTTCGCGTTCGAGAAATTCCCCGGCAGCCAGCCCAACCTGACGACCGCCATGAAATCGGTGGGCGAGGCGATGGCCATCGGGCGCACCATCCACGAATCCCTGCAAAAGGCCCTCGCCTCGCTGGAAACCGGCCTCACCGGATTTGACGAAATCGCCATTCCGGGCGCGCCCGACCGCGCCGCCATCTCCAAGGCCCTCTCTGACGCCACGCCCGACCGCCTCCGCGTGATCGCGCAGGCCATGCGCCATGGCTTCACCGATGACGAGATCAACCAGATCACCGCCTTCGACCCCTGGTTCCTCGCCCGCATCCGCGAAATCATCGACACCGAGGCGCAGGTCCGCAAGGACGGCCTGCCCGTCACCGCCGATGGCCTGCGCCGGCTCAAGATGCTGGGCTTCACCGATGCGCGGCTGGCCAAACTCACAGGCCGCGACGAGGCGCAGGTCCGCCGCGCCCGCCAACGCCTCGGCGTCACCGCCGTCTTCAAGCGCATCGACACCTGCGCCGCCGAATTCGAGGCCCAGACCCCCTACATGTATTCCACCTACGAATCCCCCGTCATGGGCGATGTGGAATGTGAGGCCCGCCCCTCCAAGGCGAAGAAGGTCGTCATCCTCGGCGGCGGCCCCAACCGCATCGGGCAGGGGATCGAGTTCGACTATTGCTGCGTCCACGCCTGCTACGCCCTCACCGCGGCGGGGTATGAGACGATCATGGTCAACTGCAACCCCGAAACCGTCTCCACCGACTATGACACCTCCGACCGGCTCTATTTCGAACCCCTGACGCTGGAGCACGTCCTCGAAATCCTCCGCGTCGAACAGGAAAACGGCACGCTGCACGGCGTCATCGTCCAATTCGGCGGCCAGACGCCCCTGAAACTCGCCAACGCGCTCCACGCCGAAGGCATCCCGATCCTCGGCACCACGCCCGACGCCATCGACCTCGCCGAAGACCGCGAACGCTTCCAGCAACTTCTCCACTCCCTCGGCCTGAAACAGCCCGTCAACGGCACCGCCCGCTCGCGGGATGAGGCCTTCTCTGTGGCGCAGCAAGTCGGCTACCCCCTCGTCATCCGCCCCTCTTTCGTCTTGGGCGGCCGCGCGATGGAAATCATCCGCGACGATGCGCAACTGGAACGCTACATCCGCACCGCCGTGCAGGTCTCGGGCGACAGCCCGGTCCTCTTGGACAGCTACCTCGCCGGCGCGATCGAGGTGGACGTGGACGCCCTCAGCGACGGCAAACACGTCCATGTCGCGGGCATCATGGAACATATCGAAGAGGCCGGGGTCCATTCCGGCGACAGCGCCTGCTGCCTGCCGCCCCACTCCCTGACCGCCGACACCATCGACGAACTCAAACGCCAGACCGTGCAGATGGCCCTCGCGCTGAACGTGCGCGGCCTGATGAACGTGCAATTCGCCATCAAGGACGGCACGATCTACGTGCTCGAGGTGAACCCCCGCGCCTCCCGCACCGTCCCCTTCGTCGCCAAGGCCACCGACAGCGCCATCGCCTCCATCGCCGCCCGCCTCATGGCAGGAGAACCCCTCTCCAACTTCCCCCTGCGCCCGCCCTACCCCGCCGGCGTCGGCCCCGATACCGACCTGCCGCTCGCCGACCCCCTCACCCTCGCCGATCCGCAAACCCCGTGGTTCAGCGTGAAAGAGGCCGTCCTCCCCTTCGCCCGCTTCCCCGGCGTCGATCCCCTCCTCGGCCCCGAAATGCGGTCAACGGGTGAGGTGATGGGCTGGGACCGCACCTTCCCCTTGGCCTTCCTCAAGGCTCAGATGGGCGCAGGCACCCACCTGCCCGAGGCGGGCCGCGTCTTCCTGTCGGTCAAGGACATGGACAAGACCCCCGCCCTCGCCGCCGCCGCCCGTGACCTCGTGGCCATGGGCTTCGACATCGTCGCCACCCGCGGTACCGCTGACTGGCTGAAAGGTCAGGGCGTGAAAACCGAATCCGTGAACAAGGTCTATGAAGGCCGCCCCAACATCGTGGACCGGCTGAAAAACAACGACATCGCGCTGGTGATGAACACGACCGAAGGCACCCAGGCCGTCTCCGACAGCCGCGACATCCGCCGCGTGGCCCTGATGGACAAGATCCCCTACTTCACCACCGCCGCCGCCTCGATTGCCGCCGTGGCCGCGATGAAGGCCCGGGGTGAGGGGTATGGGGTGAGAACTCTCCAAGGATAACGCCAAGGCGAGGCAAAGCCCGCCCTACGACGCCCGGTAGGGCGGGGTTCACCCCGCCACCCGCAACCGCCCCCTACTCCGGCCGCCCCTCCAGAAACGCAACCGCCCGCTCCGGATCGCCGTCCTTTCCCCGTTCCACAAAGAACTCCGCCGCCCCCCTCGCGCCGATCTTCTCGGCCAACGCCAGCGCGATGTACTGGTTCACCGACACACCATCTTTGGCCGCGAAATCCTCGGCGGCCTTCTTAAGCGATTGGGGCAGGTTCAAAGAGACGCGCGCTTTCATTTCCGGAGCAAAGATGTGCTTGGCTCAATAGTGTCCCACAAGCGTCGGATCATGCGACCGGCGGCTTCAATGTTCTTTTGCCGAGACACCCAGTCAGACGGAAAAGGAATTGCTTCGCCAAGCCGAATATCCCAAACAAAAGAACGCCTTGGATCGAAACTGTCCTTGGAAACTCCCGAGGCCACAACTGCCATTTGCGCTAGTGTGAGCATATAACGTGCAGCCTCGCGCCGATACTCTCGACGGCTATCTCTAGTTTCTGATGTTTTCGGGCCATCGACGTCAGGCGTCTTCTGCGGGCGGATGAATATCATCCCAAACTTTACGTCAGACTGTGGAGGAAATGTACTGTTGACAACAAGATCGGGTTGCACAGAAACCAGCGTCCCGGCCACGTTGATTGGTTCAAGACGATCACACGCGAAGAGCGCAAGACTATCCGCAAACAAGGCTTGTTTTGCCTCGACGAACCTGTCCAAGACTTCAACACAACGCGCAGCTTCCTCCCTGTTGCTGGGAGTAATGCTTGCGGACACACTTTTTCTCAAGCGCTTCGCGTGCCTGTGAAATTATGTCTTTGGGCCGACTGACATTTGAGCAGTAAGAAACTATTGCTCGAACAGCATCTCTGTTCTTTGGAACCACGGCACGCGTCTGAAAGCGTTGTGCTTGAAGTACGCTTTCTTGCTTGTTTGGGTCGGCGATAATATACTCAGCTAGACCGTATGCTGATACCTGGGGGAACAGGCGTTCGCGAACATCTTCGCGAAGAGTATATGGAGCTACCATGGATTGCCTCGCATCTGCTTCACTGGGACCGGGACGTACGCTTTACCTTACCGAGATTAGCAGAAGAACTTTTGAAGAACAACGTCTCGAACATCTGTCCTCTGACGAAGGACTTTTTCTTGTGCTGGAAGACGAAGCCATGGACTCTTGGGAGGTTTTGGCGAAGGCAGCCTGCGAAACAACTGGGGTCCGATTGTTAGAGATGTTTGCCCGCGCGAATACTCGATGGGTTGTGTATGCTTAACAAGGTGAAATAACCACGTTGTTGGACGCGCTGAAATTCGACGCTAAGCAACCCTCACCCCCCCACCCTTGCCGCCTTCACCCGCTCCGCCACCCGCGCCTCCGCTTCCACCGCCCGCTCCGCCGCATCCGGCCCCTCGCCCAACCCCAACCCCGCCGCCGTCTCCCCCCACAAGGGCCGCTCCGCCGCCACGCCCATGCGGAACTCCGGCGCCGTCTCCGCCCCCCGGATCACCCCCGCCAGCCGCGCATGCATATAGGTCCGCAGCACCCGGTTGATCCGCGGCCCATAGCCCTTTCCCATCGACCGAAAGAACCGCAGCACATCCCGGTCCAGCCGCAGCGCCACCCGATCCGCGTCCGGCTTCACCGTCGCCTGAGCGATCTCATGCCATTCCAGCGGAATGCGCCCCGTCGCCTCGATCCTGTGATGCAGGTCCCATTCCAGCCGCCGCATCGCATCGGCCATATAGTGGTAATGCTCCGCCTTCTTGCCGCGCATCTTCCCCGGTTCCATCCGCCACCCCTTGCACAAACCAAGGCCGCACCCTGCCGGACAACGGTTAACCAACCCCTCCCCCACCGTGCGGCGCGTGCATACGCCCGGCTGCACTGCTCTGCTGCACTGCTCTGCTGAACAGTTGACTTCTGCCCCGAAAGGCCCCATGTCCCCCTCACGCCCGCCCTCCGCTGCCGCGTGAGCAGCCCCAGATGGGGAGCCGGATCGGGCAACAGGTTCCCACCTTCACGCAGGGGTTCCGCGCTGCGCAATCGGCGCATCCCTGCAATCGGCCGCCCCGGATGCGGCCCCCTTGGTCTTTGCAAAAGGCCGGAAAGACACGACACATGACCACCTTCGCCGAACTCGGCCTTTCGCCCAAGCTCCTGAAGGCGCTTGAAAAAACCACGCTCAAAGACCCCACGCCCATCCAGGTGCAGGCCATCCCCCATGTGATGAAGGGCCGCGATCTGATGGGCCTCGCCCAAACCGGCACGGGTAAAACGGCGGCCTTCGGCCTGCCGCTCCTGCACCGCCTTCTGGACATCGGCCACCCGCCGGGGCCAAAGAACGTGCGCGCCCTGATCCTCGCCCCCACGCGGGAACTGGTCACGCAAATCTCTGATAACCTTACCATTTTCACCAAAGGCACCCCCGTCAAGGTGCTCACCGTCGTGGGCGGCGCGTCCCTCAACCGGCAGGCCATGGCGCTGGCGCGCGGGGCCGATGTGCTGGTCGCCACCCCCGGCCGCCTGATCGACCTCCTGGAGCGCGGCGACGTCTCGCTTCAGGCCACGGGCTATCTCGTGCTGGATGAGGCCGACCACATGCTCGACATGGGTTTCATCCACGCCCTGCGCCGCATCGCCAAGCATATCCCCTTGAAAAGACAGACGCTTCTCTTCTCGGCCACGATGCCCAAGGATATCGAGGAGATCGCCTCCACCTACCTGCACAACCCGGTGAAGGTGCAGGTCGCCCCCCCCGGCAAACCGGCCGAAAAGATCGTCCAGGGCGTGCACTTCATCCCCAATGGCGACAAGGCCAAACTGCTTGAGGACTACCTCAAGAAACACCCCGGCGAACAGGCGCTCGTCTTCGGCCGCACCAAGCATGGCTCTGAAAAGCTTGCCAAATTGCTGGCCCAATGGGGCTTCAAGGTGGGCTCCATCCACGGCAACAAAAGCCAGAACCAGCGCGACCGGACGCTGACCGAATTCCGCAATGGCGAACTTGAGGTCCTCGTCGCCACCGATGTCGCCGCACGCGGGATCGACATTCCGGGCGTCCGCCATGTCTACAACTACGATCTGCCCAACGTGCCGGAAAACTACGTCCACCGCATCGGCCGCACCGCCCGCGCAGGCGCCGAAGGGAATGCCGTGGCCTTCTGCGCCCCGGCCGAGATGGGCGAATTGCAGGCCATTGAAAAACTTCTGAAAAAGCCGGTCCCCGTGATCGGCGGCGCGCCATGGGCCGCCGACATCGTCGCCGCCGCCCCCAAACCCGGCCAGAACCGCGGCCAGCGCCCCAGCCAAAAGCCGCAAGGCCAGAAACCGCAGGGCCAGAAACCGCAGGGCCAAAAGTCGCCGGGTCAGCGCCCCGAACACAAATCCCAGGCGCCCAAACCCCAACCCCGGCCCGGTGCCAAACCCGCCCGCCCGGTCGGCGGCGGCCAATCCCCCACGCGCTCCGGCAACAGCGGCAAACCGCGCCCCCAGGGCAACCGCCGCCCCGCCTAAGCAAAACCCGCGGCCGGGTCATCGCGCCCCGGCCATGCCCTTCACCTTGGCGAAAATACCCCCTTCGCCGCCCCCCCACACCCGCGCCGGCTCATCGCGCAGGAGGGGGGTCCGGGGGGACAAACGTCCCCCCGGGGCCATCCGCCCTTCCAAGGCCCGGACCAATGCGCTAAGCCCCGGCTATGGCCAAACTTTACTTCCACTACTCCACGATGAACGCAGGCAAATCGACCCTGCTCCTTCAGGCCGCGCATAACTATCGCGAAGGCGGGATGGCCACCTATCTGATCACCGCGCAATTCGACAACCGCGCCGGACAGGGCCGCATCGCCAGCCGCATCGGCATCGGGGAGGAGGCCGACACCTTCGCTCCCGGCGAGGACATGTTCGAAAAACTCCGCGCCCGCCTCACCCTCGGGCCCATAGCCTGCGTCTTTGTCGATGAGGCGCAGTTCCTGTCCAAGGATCAGGTCTGGCAACTCGCCCGCGCCGTGGATGACCTGAAGGTTCCGGTGATGTGCTACGGCCTGCGGGTGGATTTTCAGGGCAACCTCTTCCCCGGCTCCGCCGCCCTCCTCGCCTGGGCCGATGAGATGCGCGAGGTCCGCACCATCTGCCATTGCGGAAAAAAGGCCACCATGGTCATCCGCCGCGGCCCCGACGGCCGCGCGCTGACGGCGGGAGAACAGGTGGTGATCGGCGGCAATGAAACCTATGTCAGCCTCTGCCGCCGCCACTGGCGCGAAGCGGTGGGCGATCGCTAGGACCAAATTTCTTCGAAGAAATTTGCAAAAATCTTCAAAGATTTTTGGCCCCTACCCCTCCACCGCCCGCGCGCGCAGCGCGATCATGGACCCCGCCGCCACGATCAGCACCATCCCCAACACGGCCAAAGGCGCCAGCCCCGTCCCCCACAACACCCAGGTCCAGAAGGCAGAAGCCGGCAGGATCACATATTCCAGCACGCTCGCCTTCGACGCATCGGTGATCTGATAGGCGCGGATCATCATGCCGACCCCGATCAGAGATCCCGCCGCCTGCACGAAGGTCCAGAAATAGAAGGTCGCGCCCGGCCAGACCGGCCCGCGCTGCAGAAACCCGTCGGCCCCTTCCGGCACCGGCAAAGGCATCAGCCAAAGCACCGCCATCCCCACCGCCCCGATCACCCCCAGCGCGGCGAAGAACCCCGCCAGCAGCGTCTCGGCGCTTTCCTGCCCGCACCATTCCCGCGTGGCGATGTTGCCCATGGCATACATCGCCCCCGCCAGCACCGGCAGCACGGCAGGCAGCGACGCGCCCGCCAGCGCCTCTGGCCCCAGCACCAGCACCACGCCGACGAACCCCAGCACCACCGCCACGATCCGCACCGGCCCGATCGCATGGCCATAGACAAAGCGCGAGATCAGCAGCACCCAGATCGGCGCGGTGAACAGACCCGCCGCCACCAGCGCCACATCCAGAAAGGCAAGCGCCCCGAAATAGATCACCATCGCGCTGCCATGAATGGCCGACCGCGCCACCACCGAACCCCAGCGCACCGGCCGCAGCCGCAACCCCAAGGGCACCATCGCCAGGGCCAGCAGCACCGCCGCCATCAGGCTGCGCGTCAGATGGAACTGCCACAGCCCCGCCTCCTCGGCGATCACCCGCACGTAATTGTCGGTGAAGCCGATCACCATGGCATAGACAAGGATCAACCCTGCCGCCGCCAGCGTCCTGTCGGAACCGCTCATCCTGCTGCCTCTTCCTGCCCTCGCTTCTTCTGTGAACCCTGCTACCTTCGTTCCGCGCGCCCGAAAACGACATCGACACAAGAATTGGCGGGAGGGAGAGAGGAATGGGCTGGTTGGCCGATGAAACCGGATTGGAGAAATGTGCGGCGAATTACGTGCCGCTCACGCCGCTCTCCTTCCTGAAGCGGGCGGCGGACATCCACGCCAACCGCACCGCCGTGGTCTGGAAATCCACCCGCCTCAGTTATGCGATCTATGCCGAACAGGTTTCCTGCCTCGCCTCGGCGCTGGCGCTGCATGGCATCGCGCCGGGCGATGTGGTGGCCACGCTCCTGCCCAATATCCCGGCCCAGGCCGTGGCCCATTTCGGCATCCCCGCTGCGGGCGCGATCCTCAACACCATCAACACCCGGCTCGACGCCGATACGGTGGCCTATATCTTCGGCCATGCGGGCGCGAAGATCGTGCTTTGCGACACGGCCTTCCTGCCTTTGGCCGAGGACGCGATCCGCCGCATGGACGGCCCCGCCCCCCAGATCATCGAGGTGGTGGATGAAGGCTTCACGCCATCGGGGCGCTACCTGACCTATGATGAATTGCTGGCCGAAGGCGACCCCACGGCGGCATGGATCATGCCTCAGGACGAATGGGAATCCATCGCCATCAACTACACCTCTGGCACCACGGGCCGCCCCAAGGGCGTGGTCTATCACCATCGCGGGGCCTATCTTTCCGCCACCGCCAATATCCTCTCCTGGCGGATGGTGCTGCACCCGGTCTATCTGACCATCGTGCCGCTGTTCCACTGCAACGGCTGGACCCACACCTGGATGACGCCCATCCTTGCCGGCACGCTTGTCTGCTGCCGCGACATCACGGCAAAGGCCATCTATGACGCCATCGCCGATGAAGGCGTCACCCATTTCGGCGGGGCGCCCATCGTGCTCAACACCCTGATCAATGCCCGCGACGAAGACCGCCGCCCCTTTTCGCATATCGTCGAGGTCTTCACCGCCGGTGCTCCACCCCCTGCTGCCACGCTTGCGGCCTTTGAACCCTTGGGCTTCAACGTGACGCAAGTCTATGGCCTGACCGAAACCTACGGCCCGGCCACCGAATGCACCTGGCGCGCGGAATGGGACGGCGCGTCCAAGGACGACCGCGCCGCCTACAAGGCGCGCACCGGCGTCGCCATGCCCATGCTGGAGGGGGCCGAGGTGCATGACACCCACGGCACCCCCGTCCCCCGCGACGGCGCGCATCTGGGCGAGATTGCGATGCGCGGCAACATGGTGATGAAGGGCTATTACAAGAACCCCGCCGCCACGGCGGAGGCGTTCAGGGACGGCTGGTTCCGCTCCGGCGACATCGCCTTCCAGCATCCCGACGGCTATATCAAGATCACCGACCGCGCGAAGGACATCATCATCTCGGGCGGCGAGAATGTCAGCTCGGTCGAGGTGGAGGGCGTGCTGATGCACCACCCCGCCGTCCTTCTTTGCGCCGTCGTGGCCAAGCCGGACGAGAAATGGGGCGAGGTGCCCTGCGCCTTTGTCGAGTTGAAACCGGGGCAGAGCGTGACGGAGAAAGACCTCATCACCTTTTGCCGCGAGCGTCTGGCAGGGTTCAAGACGCCAAAGCATGTGGTGTTTTCCGACCTGCCCAAGACATCGACCGGCAAGATCCAGAAGTTCGAACTGCGCGCCGTCGCCAAGTTGATGGATGGGGGCTGATGGGTGGGGCCTGATGGATGGAGCGTGACCGCGCCGCGGGACGGCAGGCGTCGCAGGGGGGCTTTGCCCCCCTCGCCCTGCGGGCTCACCCCCCAGGGTATTTTGCGCCAAGATGAAGGAGGCATACCCTTGCTTGTGGTGCACCGGGGGCTGCGGTAACGTCAGCGCGACAGGACAAGGCCGAGCCAAGGGCAGACCCCGCGCATGACCGCGCTGAAGAAATACCAAAGGCTGGAAAGCCCCGGCCTCTGGCGGGACAGCCCCGAGGCGCAGCGCCGCGAGGTGGTGGTCGCCTTCCGCGAGGCGACGCTGGTGCTGTCGGACCCGCGCACGGAACTGCCGCTGAGCCATTGGTCGCTGCCCGCGGTGGAGCGGTTGAACCCCGGCACGCTGCCCGCGCTTTACGGCCCGGCCCCCGACAGCGACGAGACGCTGGAACTGGACGATCCCGACATGATCGCCGCGCTGGAAACCGTGCGCGGCGCGGTGCGCAAGGGCACGCCGCGCCCCGGTCGCCTGCGGGGCAGCCTGCTGGGCGGGGCGACGCTGGCCATTCTGGCGATCTGCGCCTTCTTCCTGCCTGATGCGCTGGTCCGCCATACCGCCGCTGTCCTGCCCCCTGCCACCCGCGCCCAGATCGGCACGGCGGCACTGGCGGATATCTCGCGCCTGACCGGCGCGCCCTGCAGCACCACGCTGGGCGACCGCGCGCTCGGCCTTTTGTCAGAGCGGCTGTTCGGCGATGCGGGCGTGCAACTGGCCGTCCTGCCCGAAGCCTTGGCCGGGGCGGCCGCGCTGCCCGGCAACATCCTGCTGCTGGGCCGCCCGATGCTTACCGCCGCCGCCAGCCCCGAGGTGCCCGCAGGCTTTGCCCTGACCGAGGCGCTGCGCGCCGAGACCGAGGATCCCATGATCCCGATCCTGCATCATGCAGGCTTTGCCGCGACAGTGCGCCTTCTGACCACCGGCAGCCTGCCCGAGGGTGCGCTGGATGGTCTGGGCGAGGCCTTCCTCGCCGCCCCGCGCCCGCCTTTGCCTGACGAGCCCCTTCTTGCGCGCTTCGACGCGGCGGATGTCTCGTCGGCGCCCTATGGCTTTGCCCTCGATCCCACGGGTGAATCCACCCTTGGCCTGATCGAGGCAGATCCCCACCGCAACGGCAGCCCGCGCCCCTTGCTCACACCCGAGGATTGGGCGACGCTACAGGCGATCTGCCCCTGACGTGACCCCCGGCCTGCACCGGGGGCCATCCGCCCGTCCTCACCGTCAACGCAGGAACGCATCCCCGAAGCCGGCCCCGCGCGCCGCGCGCAGCGCCGCCTGCGCCTCGGCCGCCGATCCGAAGGGACCGGCAAGCACGACCTGCACCGGCTTGCCCCCGATCGTGGCTTTTGACCGCGCCACCGGCAGCCCCAGACCTGACAGCCGGGCCGAGGCGCCATCAGCATTGGCCGGAACGCCGAAACTGCCCACCTGCACAAAGAGGCGGCCAGATCCCGCCACAGGCGCGGCCGGGGCGGTCTTGGAGGATTGTGTCACCCTTGGCGCGGCTGGTGCGTTCTGCGCGGCTACCGTCACCGTGCGGCGCGGCGCAGCCACCGTCTCGGCCGGGATGTCTCGGGTCCAGACCTGATCCTGCGCCGCCTGCCCCTGCGCCGTTCCCACGCCGCGCAGCGGGTTCAGCCGGTCATCCTCCCAGGCGAGCTTATAGCCCTTGGGCACCGGGGCGGCGTGGTTCACCACCCGCGCGCCAGTGCGCCCATCCCCCACGCCGGACGGCTGACCCAGCGGCACCACCCGGCCCGGCGCTTCGAGCGAGGCGCCGACCGGCGATCCCGGCGGATAGATCGGCGCGCGCAGGCCCTCCAGCGTGCCATCGCCCCGGGTACAGACCACCACTGTCCCGCCATTCGTAAGCCGCAGCCGCTGCGGCACCGGGGCCGCACGGGTGCAGGCAATGCGCGTGCCGCCGATCTGCGGCGCGGGCGCGGCGGCCACCGCTGCCGGGGCGGCAGGCTTGGGCGCAGGTGCCACGGTCGCCACCGCCGAAGGGCGGCGGATATCGGTCACGGGCGCTGGCACATAGCTTGACGCAGGCGGCTCTGCCGCCGCGGTCCGCACCTGTGGCGCGGGCCGCACAACCGGCGCAGGCGCAGGCGCCGGTGCGGGTGCTGACGCCGCCGCCACCTGCCGCGTGCCGCCGCCCATGGTGGGCGGATAGCCACACATGGGCCGCCGGTCGCGATCCACGCGCGGTACCCAGTTCACCCGCCCGGCCAGCCCGGCGCGCAGGAAGACGCAGCCCCGGCTGTCCACATATTGCTGGCCCGAAAACCCGGGCGGGGGCAGCTCGCGCGGCCCCCCGATATCGGCGGTGGACTGTGCTTGGGCGCCAAACGCGCCCAGTGCGAGGGTCAGGAATACCCCCGTCAGAACCTTTACGAACATGACTACCCCCCAGTAGCGTCAGGGCAGAATGCGCGAGGATCGGGCCGGGGTAAAGGGGCGAAATTACATTATTTTGTGCCGAACATCCGATCGCCCGCATCGCCTAGACCCGGGACGATATAGCCGTGATCGTTCAGATGATTGTCCAGCGCCGCCGTCACGATCGGCACATCGGGATGCGCGGCCTTCATGCGCGCCACGCCCTCGGGCGCGGCCAGTAGGCACAGGAAACGGATGTTCCGCGCCCCCTTGGCCTTGATCAGGTCCACCGCCGCCGCGCTGGAATTGCCCGTGGCCAGCATCGGATCGACGACGATGGTCACCCGATCTTCCAGCTGTTCGGGCAGCTTGCAGTAATATTGCACGGGTTGCAGCGTTTCCGGATCGCGGTAGAGGCCCACAAATCCCACCCGCGCCGCCGGGATCAGTTCCAGAATCCCGTCCAAAAGCCCGTTCCCCGCCCGCAGGATCGACACCAGCGCCAGCTTCTTGCCCTCGATCGCCGGGGCGTCCATCTCGCAGAGCGGCGTCTCGATCCGCTTGGTCGTCATGGGCAGTTCGCGCGTCACCTCATAGGCCAGAAGCAGGCTGATCTCGCGCAGCAACTGCCGGAAGGACGCGGTCGAGGTGTCCTTCTCCCGCATCAGCGTCAGCTTGTGCTGCACCAGCGGGTGGGAAACGACAGTCAGGTGGTCAAGCATCGGCGGCCTCCAGCCTTTTCAGGATACGCCCCCGCGTATCGCCATCGCAAAAGGCGGCGTCAAGCGAGGTGCGCGCCAGCCCTGCAAAAACCCCCTCATCCCAATCAAAGGCGTCGTGGAGCCGGTCATATTCCCGCGCCATGGTGGTGTGGAAAAAGGGCGGGTCATCGGTGGACACCGTCACCTTGACCCCGCGCCT
The DNA here is from genome assembly GCF_009908315.1 of Paragemmobacter ruber. Classification (GTDB taxonomy): domain Bacteria; phylum Pseudomonadota; class Alphaproteobacteria; order Rhodobacterales; family Rhodobacteraceae; genus Paragemmobacter; species Paragemmobacter ruber. The sequence goes on along the minus strand of NZ_JAAATW010000002.1, from coordinate 401,187 downwards.
GTAAAGCTCCCCGATCGGGTGCGCCCGCCACCCGGGGTAAAGCCCCAGCGCGATGTTTGATCCGGGGCAGACCTCCAGCACCACGCCCCGCTCGGCCAGTTCGTCCACCAGCGCAAGGTCCTCGATGGCGCGCACGCCATGCCCGATCCGCTCCACCCCCAGATCGCGTAGCGCATCGCGCACGCTGTCAGGCCCGCCCCATTCCCCCGCATGGGCCGTCAGCCGCAGCCCCGCCTCGCGCGCGCAGTCAAAGGACCAGCGGTAATCCTTGGGCTTGCCCACCTTCTCATCGCCCGCGATGCCAAAGCCCACGATCCAATCCCCTGCCGTCTCAGCCGCGCAAAGCGCCGTCTCCCGCGCCTTGTCGGGGCCGAAATGCCGGATGCAGGTGACGATGCCGCGCAGGGTGACGCCCAGCTCGCGCTCGGCCTGGTCGGCGGCCTCGCGCATCGCGTGCAGATATTCCCGCCACGCCCCCACATCCCGCCCGCCGCAGAAATCGGGGGAGAGGAAGGTCTCGGAATAGACCACGCCCGATTTGGCGCTTTCCTCCAACACCGCCAGCGTCAGCCGCGCATAATCCTCGGGGCGGGTCAGCACCGATGTGGCCGCCTCATAGACTTTCAGGAAATCCCAGAAATCCTTGTAGGTGTAATTCCCCCGCGCGTCGAAGATGCCGCCGATATCGGCCTTCTTCTCCTTGGCCAGCCCCCGGATGAAGGCGGGCGGGGCCGCCCCTTCCAGATGCAGGTGCAACTCCACCTTGGGCATGTCGGTGATCACAGGAATGCCCTCCCCGGCCCTTGCGCCGCCACCCCCAGATGCGCCGCGACCGAGGCCGCCACATCGACAAAGGCGCACAGCCCGAAAGACCCCGCCCCCGCCCCATGGCACAGGACCGGCACCCGCTCGCGCGTGTGTTCGGTCCCCGCCCATGTCGGATCATTGCCATGATCGGCGGTCAGGATCGCCAGATCGCCCGGCCCCAGCCGCGCCAGAAACGCCCCCACCCGCGCGTCAAACCATTCAAGCTGCCGCGCGTAGCCCGCCACGTCCCGGCGGTGGCCATAGAGGCTGTCAAACTCCACAAAGTTCGCGAAGGTCAAGGATCCCTCTTCCGCAGCGCCAGCAAGCCGATCCAGATGATCGAAAAGGGCAACGTCATCCTTGCCCTTGTGCAGATGCGTGATCCCCCGATGGCTGAAGATGTCGCCGATCTTGCCCACTGCATGGGTCACCCGCCCCGCCGCCTGCACCCAGTCGAGCAGCGTGGGCGCGGGCGGCGCGATCGCGAAATCCCGCCGGTTCCCTGTCCGCTGGAAACCGCCCGGCGCCCCCACGAAGGGCCGCGCAATCGCCCGCCCTACCTTCATCCCATGGAGCCGCGGCGCAAGATCGCGGCACAGGGTCACCAACCGCTCCAGCCCGAACGCCTCTTCATGCGCCGCGATCTGGAACACGCTGTCGGCGCTGGTATAGCAGATGGGCCAGCCTGTGCGCAGATGTTCGGCCCCCAGCCGGTCGATGATCTCGGTCCCCGAGGCGTGGCAATTGCCCAATATCCCGCCGACCCCCGCCAGACGGCACACCTCTGCCACCAGATCATCCGGGAAGGCAGGCACCCTGTCGGGGAAATAGGTCCAGTCCCACGGCACCGGCACCCCCGCCAGTTCCCAATGCCCCGACGGCGTGTCCTTGCCCCGCGACACCTCTGTCGCCGCACCCCAGCGCCCCACCGGCACCGCCTTCAGCCCCGGCATCGCGTGACCCGAGGCCAGCCGCACCGCCGCCCCCAAGCCCAGCGCATCGAGATGCGGCACCCGCAGCGGCCCGCTCCGCCCCGTCTCTGCCCGGCCCCCGGCGCAGGCATCGGCGATATGGCCCAGCGTGTTGGCCCCCGCATCGCCGAAATCGCCTGCATCCGGCGCGCCGCCGCAGCCGACGCTGTCCATCACGATCAGAAAGGCCCGCGCCATCACCCCACCCGCCGCAGCACCAGCGGCGGCTCCTCTGGCGCAGATGTGGCGATGCGATAGGCCGCCTGCACCGCGCGCACCGCCGCCTCTGCCGCTGCCTCATCTGCGGCATGGACCATGCCCAAGGGCACGTCCCGCGCCACCCCCTCGCCCAGCCCCGCCAGATCCGACAGCCCCACAGACGGGTTGATCCGGTCGCCTTCGCGCAGGCGGCCACCTCCCAGATGCACCACCGCCTCGCCCAAGGCCCGCCCGTCGATGGCGGCGACAAAACCATCGCTCAGCGACGGCACCTCCACCATCACCGGCGCCGATGGCAACCGGTCGGGCCAGCGTTCCACGAAATCCGCAGGCCCGCCCTGCGCGGCCACCATCCGGCCGAACCATTCTGCCGCCTGCCCGTTCTCCAGCGCCGCGACGATCCGCCCCTCGCCATCCTCGGCATCCGCCGCAAGGCCGCCCAGCGCCAGCGCCTCGCCCCCCAAGGCCGCCGTCAGATCCCACAGCGCGGCATTGACTGAAGTCCCGGTCAGCGTCTCCATCACCTCGATCACCTCCAGCGCATTGCCCGCCGCCGTGGCCAAGGGCTGGCTCATGTCGGTAATCAGCGCCCGCGTCATGCAGCCCGCCCCCTGCGCGGTGGCCACAAGCGCCTGCGCCAGCGCCTCGGCCTTCTCCAGCGTATCCATGAAGGCGCCCGATCCGCATTTGACGTCCAGCACCAGCGCCTCAAGCCCCGCCGAAAGCTTCTTCGACAGGATCGAGGCGGTGATCAGATCCACGCTCTCCACCGTCGAGGTTACGTCGCGGATCGCGTAGAGCCGCCGGTCGGCGGGCGCGATCTCGGCGCTTGCCGCCACGATGGCACAGCGCACCTCGCCCAACTGACGGCGCAACTGCGCCTCGCTCAGCCCGGTGCGAAAGCCGGGGATGGATTCGAGCTTGTCCAGCGTCCCCCCCGTATGCCCCAAGCCCCGGCCCGAAATCATCGGCACATAGGCCCCGCAGGCCGCCAGCGCCGGGGCCAGCAAGAGCGACACGCAATCCCCGATCCCGCCCGTGGAATGTTTGTCCACCACAGGCCCGTTCAGATCCCAGTCAAGCACCCGCCCCGAATCCCGCATCGCCCGCGTCAGCGCCACGCGCCCCGCCTCGCCCAGTCCGTTCAACAGCACGGCCATCGCAAAGGCCCCGGCCTGCGCATCGCTTACCGTGCCATCGGCCAAACCCTTGGCGAACCAGCCCAACTCGTCGGGCGAAGGCGCGCGCCCGTCCCGCAATTTCGCGATGATCGCCCGGGCGTCCACCTCAGGCCCGATCCATATGCGCGGCGGTGAACACGCCGGGCAACAGGTCTGCCACCGTCATCACGCGGCTTTTCCCATCCGTCGTGCACAGCGTGACGCGCACATCCTGTGCGGCGAATTCCGCGATCTTCTGGCGGCACCCCCCGCAGGGCGGCACCGGATCGGGGCTGTCGGCGATCACGCAGACCTCGGCAATCCGCGTCTCCCCCCCCGCCACCATCGCGGCAATCGCCCCCGCCTCGGCACAGGTGCCCTCAGGGTAGGCCACGTTCTCGACATTGCAGCCGACATAGACCGTCCCGGCCGTGGTCCGCAGCGCGGCCCCCACCTTGAAGCGGGAATAGGGCGCATAGGCCCGTTCGCGAACCTCTGTCGCGGCGGAAAGAAGGGACATCGGCGCACCTCGCGGAATTCTGACCATCCGGTCACAGTTTGGAAGCGCCGCGCGGGATTGGCAAGGCGAACGATTTTTCTCCGAAAAATCAGGGGGGCTTTGCGCCCCCCTCGCCGCGTGCCGCGGCTCACCCCCCGCAGGGTATTTCAGCCAAGATGAAGCTAGATCACGTCCGTCCTCGGCGTCCCCGGCAGGGTCACCTCCAGCAGTTCGAGATCCGCCGTCGCATCGGCGTAGCGCGTGGCCATCCCGGGCGGGATGACAAAGGCATCGCCGGGCGACAGGCGGAAGGGATCCTTCCCCTCGCCCTCCAGCGTGAAGGCGCCCGCCATCACGAAGGTGAACAGGATATCGCCCGCGTGCCGCGTCCAGACCGGCGCACCCTCGCCGCACCGCACCACCATGACCGAGGCCACGCCCTTCGTCGCATCATGGATGCCTGTATCCCGCGCCACGAAACCCGGCAGCCGGAAGGGGCGGAACACCCCTTCTGCCCCCCGATCGTAAACGAAACGCTGCCCCTGCCATTCCCGCGCGGGCCGCAGATGGGGGGTGGGCAGTTCCATCTCGTGGTCGATCTCGGTCACATGTTCGGCCGGAACGCCGATCTCGATCACCTCGATCCCGTCCGATGCCTCCAGCACGCGATGGCGGATCTCAGGCGGCTGGATGAAGCAATCCCCCGCCGTCAGCCGGATCGGCGGCCCCTGATCCTCATACACCACATCGACCCAGCCCTTGATGCAGAATATGAGTTGGAACCCCACCTTGTGGAAATGCACCATGTCGGGCACCGGCCCGCCATCGGGGATGCGGATATGCGAGGCAATCATCGCACCACCCAGCCGCGACGGCACCAGATCGCGGTAGTGCATCCCCGCCCGCCCGATGATCCACGGCGCCTGCTCGGCCAGCCTGCGCACCACGAAGGCATGTTCCGTCTTGGGCAGCACAAGGGGCGGGTTGGCCTGGTCAATCTCCACCCGCGTGCCATTGGGCGCGATCAAAAGCCGCTCGCCGCCCGCGAAGCCTTCCTCATCCGTCAGGATGCGCACCGTCCCCGGCGCCTCTGCCGCGCCCTTCTGCAGCCGAAGCCGCAACCCGTGACCCGATAGCACCGCCACCTCCGGGTTGTCGGCCGGATAGATCATGTCCAGCCGGAACCCCAGCCGCTTGGTCCAGAACGGCAGGTCGTCGCGCAATTCCTGCGTGGGCAGGCGCATTTCCGCCCGCGTCTCGCCCTTCACCTCGAACATGCTGCCCTCCCTTTGCGCCCAGATCGGCATCCGACAATGCCAAGGTCAGATCAGGATTTGCAAGCAGGCCCGAAAACGCCTATTGGAAAAAGGCAAGACACAGGTTCGAAAAAGTAGTTTAACGTTGAACCAGTTTTCGGGAGGGCAGGATGGAAGACGGCAAACCGGCAGACACGCGGCAGGACAATGCACGCCAGGCGGCATTGGACTATCACGAATTCCCCAAGCCGGGAAAGCTTGAGATCCGCGCCACCAAGCCGCTCGCCAATGGCCGCGACCTTTCCCGCGCCTATTCCCCCGGCGTGGCCGAGGCCTGCCTGGAAATCAAGGCCGACCCCGCCACCGCCAGCCGCTACACCGCACGCGGCAACCTTGTCGCGGTCGTCTCGAACGGCACCGCTGTGCTTGGCCTTGGCAATATCGGGGCGCTGGCTTCAAAGCCGGTGATGGAAGGCAAGGCCGTCCTCTTCAAGAAATTCGCCAATATCGACTGTTTCGACATCGAGTTGAACGAACCCGATCCGGTGAAACTGGCTGAGATCGTCTGCGCGCTGGAACCCACCTTCGGCGCAATCAACCTCGAAGACATCAAGGCCCCTGACTGCTTCATCGTTGAAAAACTGTGCCGCGAGCGGATGAACATCCCCGTCTTCCACGATGACCAGCACGGCACCGCTATCGTGGTGGGCGCCGCCGCAACCAATGCGCTGATCGTGGCCGGCAAGCGGTTCGAGGATATCAAGGTCGTCTCCACCGGCGGCGGCGCGGCGGGCATCGCCTGCCTGAACATGCTGCTGAACCTCGGGGTGAAGCGCGAAAATGTCTGGCTCTGCGATCTGGCCGGCCTCGTCTACAACGGCCGCACCGATCAGATGACCGATCAGAAGGCCGCCTTCGCCCAAGGCACCACCCCGGCCACACTGGCCGATGTGATCGAAGGCGCCGACCTCTTCCTCGGCCTCTCCGGCCCCGGCGTGCTCACGCCCGAGATGGTGGCCAAGATGGCCCCCCGCCCTATCGTCTTTGCGCTGGCCAACCCCACGCCCGAGATCCTGCCCGATCAGGTGCGCGCCGTGGCCCCCGATGCGATCATCGCCACGGGGCGGTCGGATTTCCCCAATCAGGTGAACAACGTCCTCTGCTTTCCCTTCATCTTCCGGGGCGCGCTGGATGTGGGCGCGACCGAGATCAACAAGCGGATGGAGATCGCCTGCATCGAAGGCATCGCCGCGCTGGCCCGCGCCACCACCAGCGCCGAAGCGGCCGCCGCCTACAGCGCCGAGAAACTCTCCTTCGGGGCCGATTACCTGATCCCCAAACCCTTCGACCCGCGCCTGATCGGCGTCGTCGCCTCTGCCGTGGCCCGCGCCGCGATGGAAAGCGGCGTCGCCACCCGGCCCATCGAAGATCTTGATGCCTACAAGCACAAGCTGGACGGTTCGGTCTTCAAATCCGCGCTCATCATGCGCCCGGTGTTCGAGGCGTCCAAGGTCGCCGCCCGCACCATCGTCTTTGCCGAAGGCGAAGATGAACGCGTCCTGCGCGCGGCGCACGCGATGATGGAGGAAACCAACGACATCCCCGTCCTGATCGGCCGCCCCGAAGTGGTGGAGATGCGCTGCGAACGCGCAGGGCTTCCCATCCGTCCGGGCCGTGACGTGCATCTGGTGAACCCCGAAAACGATCCGCGCTACCGCGATTACTGGGGCACCTATCACGATCTGATGGCCCGGCGCGGCGTGTCGCCCGACATCGCCCGCGCGGTCATGCGCACCAACACCACCGCCATCGCCGCCGTCATGGTCCATCGGGGCGAGGCCGACAGCATGATCTGCGGCACGTTCGGGCAGTATCACTGGCACCTCAACTATATCCGTCAGGTGCTGGCCCGCGATGGCCTGCACCCGGTGGGCGCGCTTTCGCTGATGATCCTCGAAGACGGCCCGCTCTTCATCGCCGACACGCAGGTGAACCCCGAACCCACGCCGGAACAGATCCGTGACACCGTGATCGGCGCCGCCCGCCATGTCCGCCGCTTCGGCCTGACGCCGAAGATCGCGCTCTGCACCCAAAGCCAGTTCGGCAACATGGACAATTCCGCCGCCCAGCGGATGCGCGCCGCCCTTGAACTGCTCGACGCGCGCGAGCCCGATTTCTGCTACGAGGGCGAGATGAACGTGGACAGCGCGCTCGACCAATCCCTCCGCGACCGGCTGCTCCCCGGGTCCCGCATGGAGGGCGCGGCCAATGTCCTCGTCTTCGCCTCCACCGATGCGGCGGCGGCCACGCGCAACATCCTGAAGATGAAGGCCAACGGGCTGGAGGTCGGGCCGATCCTGATGGGGATGGGCAACAAGGCCCACATCGTCACGAATGCCATCACCGCGCGCGGCCTGCTGAACATCTCCGCCCTCGCGGGAACACCGGTCGCCCATTACGGCTGAACCGCTGCCCCTTCACCTTGGCCCAAATACCCAGATCCGACCCAACCACCCCCACCCCGGTCGCCTGACGGCGCCCTCCCCTCCCCCGCTTGCGGGGGAGGGGCCGGGGGAGGGGGTCGCCCGCCAAAGGCTGAGTCGCTACGGAATTTGCAAATCCCGCCCCGCTTCGCGCCCATCCGCGAAGGACGGTCGGATTTGCAAATATTTGCAGATCAAACTTGCAATAAACTGCAAATAAACCGCCGCACCCCGCCCATGTTCACGGTAACAGCGTTGCGTCAACGCCCTGCCGTCGCGTAACAAACCCCATCTCTTGGGAGGGGGCATAAGATGGCATACCGGGAACTCTACGCGAAATGGAAAGCCGATCCCGAAGGCTACTGGCTCGACGCCGCCGGTGCGATCGACTGGGTGGAACGCCCCACCAAGGCGCTCAACGCATCTCGCGCGCCGCTCTATGAATGGTTCACCGAGGCCCGCGTGAACACCTGCTGGAACGCCGTGGATCGCCACGTTGCCGCTGGACGCGGCACGCAGGCGGCCATCATCCATGACAGCCCGGTGACCGGGACGAAACACACCATCACCTATGCCGAACTCAAGGACCGCGTCTCCCGCCTTGCCGGTGCACTCCGCGCAAGAGGCGTGGAAAAGGGCGACCGCGTCATCATCTACATGCCCATGGTGCCCGAGGCGCTGGAGGCAATGCTCGCCTGCGGCCGCATCGGCGCGATCCATTCCGTCGTGTTCGGTGGCTTTGCCGCCAACGAACTTGCCGTCCGCATCGACGATTGCACCCCCAAGGCGATCATCGCCGCCTCCTGCGGAATCGAACCAACCCGCGTCGTGCATTACAAGCCGCTGCTCGATGCCGCCATCGACATGGCCAGCCACAAGCCCGCCTTCTGCGTGATCCTCCAACGCGAACAAGAGGTCGCCAAGCTGACCGAGGGGCGCGATCTGGATTGGCACGCCTTCCAATATGGCGCGACCCCCGCCGATTGCATCCCCGTGGAAGGCAACCACCCCGCCTATATCCTCTACACCTCTGGCACCACCGGCGCGCCCAAGGGCGTGGTCCGCCCCACCGCAGGCCATCTGGTCGCGCTGGCCTGGACGATGCGCGCCATCTATGATTGCGGCCCCAGCGATGTGTTCTGGGCCGCCTCCGATGTGGGCTGGGTCGTGGGCCACAGCTACATCTGCTATGCCCCCCTGATCGCGGGCTGCACCACCATCGTCTATGAAGGCAAACCCGTCGGCACCCCCGATGCCGGGGCCTTCTGGCGGGTGATCAGCGAACACAAGGTCCGCGCCTTCTTCACCGCCCCCACCGCGCTGCGTGCGATCAAGCGCGACGATCCCGAAGGCCATCTGGTCAGGCACTACGACCTGACCAACCTTCAGGCCCTCTACCTCGCTGGGGAACGCGCCGATCCCGATACCGTCAACTGGGCGGGTCACCATCTGGGTGTGCCGGTGGTCGATCACTGGTGGCAGACCGAAACCGGCTATGCCATCGCGGCCAATCCCCTTGGCATCGAACAACTGCCCATCAAGGTGGGCTCCCCCTCTGTCGCCATGCCCGGCTTCGATGTGCAGGTGCTCGATGAAGGCGGCCACCCGGTCGCCCCCGGCCAGCTGGGCGCCATCGCGATCCGGCTGCCTTTGCCCCCCGGCACCCTGCCCACGCTCTGGAACGCTGAGGACCGCTTCCGCAAATCCTATCTCTCCCATTTCCCCGGCTATTACGAAACCGGCGACGCAGGCTATATCGACGAAGACGGCTATCTCTACATCATGGCCCGCACCGATGACGTGATCAACGTCGCCGGCCACCGCCTGTCCACCGGCGCGATGGAAGAGGTGCTGGGTTTCCACAAGGACGTCGCCGAATGTGCCGTGATCGGCGTGTCGGATGACCTCAAGGGCCAGTCACCCTTGGGTTTTCTCTGCCTCAACAAGGGCTGCACCCGCCCGGCCGAGGACATCGTGAAGGAATGTATCACCCTCATGCGCGAAAAGATCGGCCCCGTCGCCGATTTCAAACGCGCCGTCGTGGTGGACCGCCTGCCCAAGACGCGATCGGGCAAGATCCTGCGCGGCACCATGGTCAAGATCGCCGACGGTCAGCCCTTCAAGATGCCCGCCACCATCGACGACCCGGCGATCCTGGACGAGATCCGCGCCGCGCTGCAATCCCTGGGCCTCGCCCGGGGCTGACACGGCCGCTTCCCGCCGCCTGCGCCCATGCGACACTGGACAACCCGCCCCGCGCGGGTAGTCTTGCGCCATGACAAGCGCAGCGCCGCCGCCCATCCCATACCGTTTCCCCCCGGCCGGAGCCTGCCTCCGATGACCGCGCCCGATCCGCATGACATCCTCGGCGACAGCACCGCCCTGCGCGATTTGCTGGCCATGGCCGGCCCCGAGACGGCCCCCCGCATCCTGCGCCAGATGCACAGCGACCTCACCGCCTGTGCCGGCCTGCTGGCCCCCGCGCTTGCCACCGGCGACCGCGCCACAATCCGCGCCCAGACCCATGTGCTGATCGCGCTGGCGGGCACCATCGGCGCCATGCGCCTGCACACCTGCGCCATCGACCTGAATGCCGCCGCCCATGCCCAAGACCCCGTTGCCATCGCCGCCCAGAGCGGCCCGTTGATGGCAGACCTGACCGGCCTCGTTGCCCTGCTCGCCAGCCGCCTGCCCAAGGGTGAAGCCGCCGCATGACCGACCTGCCGCCGCTTCTGCTGATCGAGGATACGCCCTCCCTCCAGATGGTCTATCGCTCTGTCCTCACCAATGCCGGCCACAGCGTCCGCAGCGCCAGCACCGCCGACGAAGGCCTCGCCGCCTTTCGCCAAAGCGGGGCAACCGTCGTTCTTCTTGACCTGATGCTGCCCGACCGTGACGGCCTTGAACTGATGCAGGAGATGCTGACCCTGCGCCCCGAAACGCTGGTCATCGTCATCACCGCCAATGGCTCGATCAACAAGGCGGTCGAGGCGATGCGCGCCGGCGCCTACGAATTCCTCGTCAAACCCTTTGACGAAACCCGCTTTCTCGGTGCGGTGGAAAATGCGCTGGCCGGGCGCGGCGCCACCCGCCGCCCCACCGCCCCCGCCACCGGTCAGGGCGCCGACCTGTCGCCACGCCGCCCGGCGGCGCCGCTCGCCGCGCCCCGCCCCGCCCAACCAACCGCCCTGCCACCCACATCAGGCCCAGCCACGCTGTCCGCCGCCTCCCCCCTGCCAGCCAACCCCCTGCCAACCAGCACCTTCGTCGGCTCGTCCGACGCGATGGCCCGCATCCACGCCAAGATCCGCTCTGTCGCGCGATCCATGGCCACCGTCTTCATCACCGGCGAAAGCGGCACCGGCAAGGAACTCTGCGCGCTGGCCGTCCATGACCATTCCCCCCGCGCGGCAGGCCCGTTCATCGCGCTCAACTGCGGTGCCATCCCGCAGGACCTGCTGGAATCCGAAGTGTTCGGCCACATGAAAGGCAGCTTCACGGGCGCCATCTCCGACAAGCCCGGCGCCGCCACTGCCGCCGATGGCGGCACGCTCTTTCTCGATGAAATCTGCGAAATGGCCCCCGCGCTGCAGACCAAGCTCTTGCGCTTCCTGCAGACCTCCACCGTCCAGCCCGTTGGCGCCACCCGCCCGCGCAAGGTGAACGTCCGCATCGTCTGCGCCACCAATCAGGACCCGCTCGTCGCCGTCCGTCAGGGCCGTTTCCGCGAAGACCTTTACTATCGCCTGTTCGTGGTGCCGATCCACATGCCCGCCCTGCGCGAGCGTGGCGATGATGTGATCGAGATTGCAGAAGAGGCGCTTGCCCGCTTCGCCGCCGAGGAAGGCCGCCGCTTCGATGGCCTCTCGCCCGAGGTGGCCGCCCTTTTCCGCCGCCTGCCCTGGCCCGGCAACGTGCGGCAGCTGCTCAATGTCATCCGCAACATCGTTGTCATGCATGACGGCGGCCTTGTCACGCCCGCGATGCTGCCCGCCATCGTCACGGACGACCCGCCCGCCCCCGCGCTCGCCGCACCCTACACTCCGGCCCAGCCCGAGGCCGCGGCCGAGGCGTTGGTCGGCCGCCCGCTGGCCGAGGTGGAGCGGATGATCATCGAGGCCACGCTGAAGCGGTTCGAAGGGTCTGTCCCCAAGGCCGCCCGCGTCCTCGACTTGGCCCCCTCCACGCTTTACCGAAAGATCGACGGCTGGAAGGACCGGTAGGATGGGCAATGCTGCCCATCCTACGCACCATGCAAGGTAGGATGGGCAGCATTGCCCATCCTACGCCGGCCTCACGACAGGACCCGCCGCAAGGCAGGCACCTGCCGCAGCAGCAGAAGATCCAGCACGATCACCGCCGCGATCGCCACGCCCCCAAGCGGGAAGGCCACGCCCAGCACCACAATCAGAGCCGCCGCCCCCCACCAGACGGCCTGCCCCTTGGGCGCAGGCGGCGCGGCAAGGCGGAAGGCCCCCTCGGGCCGCCGCTTCCACCACATCACCAGCCCCGACACGGGCAGGAAGATCATCGACAGGCAGAACACCGTGTTCAGCGCCAGGTTCCACACCCCCATGTCACCCTCATGGAAGGCGATGCCATAGGCCATCGCCTTGGCCCAGGGCGAATAGTCGGCATAGCCCACATCGGCCAGCACGTTGCCTGTGTACTGGTCGATATGGATCGTCCGATCCGCGCTCGGGTCCGGCCCGTCATTCGACATGCTGTCATGGCTGATCGTCCAGACCCCGGTCGCATCCCCGGGCAGGGCCAGCTGGAAGCGCCCGTTGAACCCCAGGCCCCGCGCATAGGCCACCACACTGTCGATCGTCACGGTCCCGTCCACAGCGGCCGCGCCGGCGGCTGATCCGCTTTCCGGCAGGGGCGTCTGCTCCAGCCCCCAAGGCACCTCTTTCGCCGCGCCATGATTCATATCGGCATGGGTCTTGTCCGACAGCGGCACCGCATCCCACTTCTCTGCCGGAAAGGTGGACCAGGCCTGCACCATCTTACCGCCCCAGATGCCCGCCCAGCTCAGGCCGGAAATCAGAAACACCAGCAGGATCGCCGACATCCACATCCCCACCGCACCATGCAGCGCCTTCCACGCCCCGCGCGACGAAAGGGTGAGCTTCGGCAACAGCGCCGCGCGCCATGTGCCGCTGCGCCGCGGCCAGTGCAGCCAGACCCCGGTCACCACCATGATCACACCCAGCGACGCTGCGGCCTCGATCAGCCAATCGCCCAGATCCCCGATCAGCAGCGTGCCGTGAATTTCGGTCGCAAAGTCATACCACCCTGCGCGCCAGGGGAAGGTCTGCACCACCTCGGCCGTGTAGGGGTTCACGAGGACGGTCACATCCCCGGCCTCGCCCGTCACCTGAAACACCGCGACGCGATCCGCCCCGCGCGGCTCGATATAGGTGGCGGCCACACCGCCCGGCACGGCCGCCTCTGCCGCCGCCTCCAGCGCCGATACCGCCAGCGGCGCCGTCCCCGGCACAACCGCCGTCCGTTCGCCGTTGATCTCGGTCATCGCCGATATCCACAACATGATCAGGCCGGTCACCGCCAGCATGATCAGGAAGGGAAACACGTAAAGAGAACTGTAGAAATGCCAGCGCCATACCGTGAAGTACCGCCGCTCCGTCGCCGTCCGGGCGACATCTTCCGTCGTGGAAACCATCTTGGTTCCTCCTTGTCCATGAACCGGCCGCCGCACCGCGCGGCAGCCTGAAAGATCGGGTCAGGAAAGAAGGAAAACGGGCGGCCCCCGCACCGGGGGGCGATGGCTGGACCGCAGGTCTGCATGGTTGCGCCCGACTGCGGGGCCCAGTGTTTCGACAAGCCGCATCGGCGCAGGCAGGACCCGGGCGGTGGCCGCCAGGGCGGCCATCCCCTTTTGCAGCACGCAGGCCGGACATTCGATCTGGCCATGGTCACCATGCCCGGTCTCGCTGCCTTCGTGGCACAGATCTGCAAGCGACCCGCCCGCCGCGACAAAGGCTGCCAAGGCCGCCGCCGCTTCGGGCCGCTCCAGCGGCCGATGCGCCGCACCTGCCCCGGCCAGACCAAGGGCCAAGGTCAGGGCCATCACGGCCCGCAGCAGCCAGGGAAACCGCGCCAATACCATGGCGGCAGCGCTAACGCGCCGCGCCGCACGGATCAAGCGGCAATACGCCGCGCGCCGACGTGCCCCCCCAAATGGCGCGATTAACGGCAGCTTTCGCGACCGCGCGTATGCACGCCCGTCTGCACGCCGCGCTGCATGCCGCCCGGCACGTCCAGAAACGTCCATTCCGCCGTATTAACCCAGCGTCCGCATGAACTTAGACGAACTGTTCGTTGATCAGCCGCTCTTCCAGCCCATGCCCCGGATCGAACAGGATGCGATGCCGTACCGCAGGCTCTGACCGCACTTCCACGCTCGCCACCGCGCGCACCGATCCCCGGCTGTCGGCATCCGCCATCACCGGCCGCTTTGCCGCCTCCAACACCTCGAACCGCACCACCGCCGCCTTGGGTATCAAGGCGCCCCGCCAGCGCCGCGGCCGGAACGCCGCCATGGCCGTCAGCGCCAGCACATCCGCCCCGATGGGCAGGATAGGCCCATGTGCCGAATAGTTGTACGCCGTCGATCCCGCAGGCGTCGCCACCAGCGCCCCGTCGCAGACCAGCTCTTCCATCCGCACCCGGCCATCCACGCTGACGCGCAGCTTCGCCGCCTGCGGCCCGGCGCGCAGCAGGCTCACCTCGTTGATGGCCAGCGCCTCATGCACCGCGCCCTCGACATCCACCGCGCGCATCCGCAAGGGGTTGATCCCCGCCTCCTCTGCCGCGGCCAGACGCTCTGGCAGATCGCCCGGCTGATAGGCGTTCATCAGGAACCCGATGGTCCCGCAATTCATCCCATAGACCGGCAGCGCCATCGCCTGCGTCTCGTGCAGGGTCTGCAACATGAAACCGTCGCCCCCCAGCGCCACGACCACATCCGCCGCCTCCAGCGCCACCTGTCCATAGCGCGCCGTCAGTACGCGCAAGGCCTCTACAGCCGCCGGCGCGGACGAGGCGGTAAAGGCTATCCGTCTAAAATCCATCGGGAATCCCCCCCTCGCGCGCCGCCCGCGCCGCACCATCCTTGCGGGCGGGACGCGGCAAACTCAACCCCGCACGGGGCTCCGGCCCCGGCTTTCCGATCCGACCCATCCGTTCCGATCCGCACATTTATTTCGCAGCGGCCTTGATTGAGGTCGTTTTCCTGCCTTCCCGCACGGTCCCCATTGCGCTATCTGCAACCCAAGCCCGCACAGTTCCGCCATGAGGAGAGCCCATGAACGCCCCCCACCGCGACACCGGATTCTTTACCGAACCGCTTGCCATCCGCGATGCCGAACTGTTCGGCGCGATCACCAAGGAGCTTGGCCGCCAGCGGCACGAGATCGAACTGATCGCCTCTGAAAACATCGTATCCCGCGCCGTGATGGAGGCGCAGGGGTCGGTCATGACCAACAAATATGCCGAAGGCTATCCCGGCAAACGCTATTACGGCGGTTGCCAATATGTGGATATCGCGGAAAACCTCGCCATCGAACGCGCCTGCAAGCTGTTCAAGTGCGGCTTTGCCAATGTTCAGCCGAACTCGGGTTCGCAGGCCAACCAGGGCGTATTCCAGGCCCTGCTGCAGCCCGGCGACACGATCCTGGGCATGTCGCTCGATGCGGGTGGCCACCTGACGCATGGCGCGGCGCCCAACCAGTCGGGCAAGTGGTTCAAGGCCATCCAGTACGGCGTGCGCAAGCAGGACCTTGAACTGAACTATGATCAGGTCGCGGAACTGGCGGCCGAGCACAAGCCCAAGCTGATCATCGCCGGTGGCTCGGCCATCCCGCGCGTGATCGACTTCAAGAAGATGCGCGAGATTGCCGACAGCGTCGGCGCCTATCTCCTTGTGGACATGGCGCATTTCGCGGGCCTCGTGGCGGCGGGCCTCTACCCCTCGCCCTTCCCGCATGCCCATGTCGCCACCACCACCACGCACAAAACCCTGCGCGGGCCGCGCGGCGGCATGATCCTGACGGACGATGAAGCGCTGGCGAAAAAGTTCAACTCGGCCATCTTCCCGGGCATTCAGGGCGGCCCGCTGATGCATGTGATCGCCGCCAAGGCCGTGGCCTTTGGCGAGGCGCTGCAACCCGGCTTCATCACCTATCAGAAGCAGGTCATCGCCAATGCCAAGGCGCTGGCGGATGAGTTGATGAAGGGCGGGCTCGACATCGTCACCGGCGGGACGGACACGCATCTGATGCTGGTGGACCTGCGCCCCAAGAGCGTGAAGGGCAACGCCACCGAAAAGGCACTGGGCCGCGCCCACATCACCTGCAACAAGAACGGCATCCCGTTTGACACCGAAAAGCCCACCATCACCTCCGGCGTTCGACTGGGCACCCCCGCAGGCACGACGCGCGGCTTTGGTGAAGGCGAATTCCGCCAGATCGGCCGCTGGATCACCGAGGTCGTCGATGGCCTTGCCGCCAATGGCGAAGACGGCAACGCCGCGGTCGAGGCCAAGGTGAAGGCCGAGGTCGAGGCGCTCTGCCAGCAGTTCCCGATCTATCCGGGGCTGTAAGAGAAAATATAGGCAGAGGGCGGGCGAACTGTTCGCCCTCTGACACCACAACTATTTCCATTCCATACTTTCGTTCTTTGAAAACTGTATTGCCGCTGATAACCAAAATTTAACTTTTTATGCGCAATCCGCTCGCGACAAAAGCGACCAGCATTAATTTGTTTTGACAACGGCTTATCTGCTGACATGCTGACGCCATGTCCAGAATGGCAGTTTTCTTCCTCATGTTATCACCGCTGCCGGTTCTTGCGGAAAGCTTCTCAATCACTGAAATACCCTACAAGGAAGTTGAGGAATTCACGACCGATGTGATTGATTTTGAGGGCGCGCCCATGACTGGGTCTGTCCTGAAACTCGGAAACGGCGTGGCGTTTGGACAACATTTTGAAGGCCAATCCATTTCGCGCAGGCAGGATGAATTGCTTGACTGGCGCTATATCCTCGAAACAGCGGAACCTGATACTCCGCTTTCAGCTTCCTCCTCCATGGGTACGCCATCGCTTACAACCGAATGGGACGGTCATTGGGGATCGACGGCGCTGCATGGGATCGGACCGTCCATAGGAACAAGATCGGGCCGGGTCCTCGGGCGCGGTACGATCGCAATCCGCTTTGATCCCCCGGTTTGCTTTGTCGCCTTTCGCACCGCGATTGATGGCATGTCACGTTACAAGAACGTCGCTGACTCGGTTCTCAGGGGAAAATCCGAAGGATCCCTCAACATACGTTTCTACACGGACGACGCACGCCAGATTGCTTCATTCATGCGAAATCGCAATCCAGAAGGTCCAATTGAAATAGGGTACATGCAGGCAGGTCAGGCAGAAGCGCAAATCGCGGGAATTCTTCTGCAAGGATATGATCTGCATGGCTTTGCCATTGACGATATCCGCTTCGATCCTGTCTGTCCCCTCAAACTCTTCTAGGGCATCGCAGACAATCAGCGTGCCGGTCTGGATTTCTTCCTCAGCGGCGCGGCGGCTCTGCCACGAATGTCCAATTGCGTGGGGGTCAGATGCCCACTCAGATCACCCCGGCGAAGGCCAGCCCGACATAGATCAGCAGTCCCGACAACACCAAGGTCAGCCCGCTTTGCAGCGCGCTGCGCACGGGCGGCAGGCCGGGCGTGATCGCCTGCAAGTGGCGCAGGCAGGTGCGATAGTCGTCGTCAAAGCTGTATTCGTCGATCTCGGTCATGTCGCCGACCCGCGCCTTGCGCTCGGCCATGACGATGCGCCACCCGGCCTGACGCACCTCTGCAGGCAGCATCCGCCCGGCCCGGCCCAGCCGCGCCTCAAGCGACGTCCCATTGACGCCAAGCTGTTCCTCAAGCAACTGCGAGATACGGTTGGCCTTCTGCAGGATGATGATGGCGATGGCAGACATTTCACACCCCTTAACGGATTGTGGCAGGATAGCGGCAAGAAAGGGGCGGAAAAAGCGCTCGTCCGGAAACGGACGGGGTTGAAACGGGAAACAATGCTGAACCTGATCCACCACCCCGCAAGCCAGACCCCGACCCAGGCCCCCCTCGTCATCGCCCATGGCCTGTTCGGTTCGGGCCGCAACTGGGGCGTGATCGCGCGTCGTCTGGCCGATATCCGCGATGTCCATGCCGTGGACATGCGCAACCATGGCGACAGCCCCCGCGCCGCCAGCCACGGCTATCCCGATCTAGCCGCCGATCTGGCCGAGGTGATTGCCCATATCGGCGCGCCCGTCGATCTTTTGGGCCATTCCATGGGCGGCAAGGCCGCCATGCAGCTGGCCCTCACGCAGGGCGACCTGATCCGCCGCCTCGTCGTGGCCGACATCGCCCCTGTCGCCTATACCCACGACCAGAACCGCAACGTCGATGCGATGCGGGCGCTCGACCTCACCCGCATCGCCACCCGGGCCGAGGCTGACGCCGCCCTCGCCACCCGCATCGACGATCCGGCCCTGCGCGCCTTCTTCCTGCAATCGCTGGATTTCCGCGCCTCCGACGGCCCGCGCTGGCGGCTCAACCTCGATGTGCTAGAGGCCGAGATGCCAAAGATCGTGGGCTGGCCCGGCACCCAAGGCCAGTTCGACCGCCCCGCCCTGTTCCTGACCGGGGCCAACAGCCACTATGTCCGCCCCGAACACCGCGACACGATCCGCGCCCATTTCCCCGCCGCGCGCTTTGCCCGCATCCCCGATGCCGGGCATTGGCTGCACGCCGAAAAACCGCGCGAGTTCGAGGAAACGGTGCGCATCTTCCTCGACACGCCCGCCCGCGCCTGACAGTGGGACCGGCCCAGCCGGCAGGGCGTCAGAAGAAGATATCGTCCAGCAGATCCTCTTCCTTCGCCGGGGCTGCCGGTGCGGCGGGCGCGTCTTCCCCCCCCGTGGCGGCCGTCACAGGTGCCGTCATGGGTGCCGTCATGGGCCGCGCAGCCAGCCCCGCGCCCGTGATCCGGTCGAAGATGTCGCGCTCGGCCTGCATGGTGCAGCGCCCGCGCAAACGGGCCAGCACCGCCGTCGCCGCATCCTCGGGCGCAAAGGGCAACGCAGGATCGGGCAGCATCAGCCGCCGCAGACCCAGCGACGTGCCCAGACGCGCCACATCGCCCAAGGCCTCGCGGAACTCGCCCAGACGCGCCGCCGCCTGCCCCAGCCGCGCGGGCAATTCCCGCCCCGCCGCATCGAAACCCTGCGCCGTCTCTGCAACCACCGCGCCGATGGCCCCCATCGCCCGGTTCAGCGCCTCGGCATCGCCGATGAAGCCCGACAGCGCCTGTTCCAGCCGGTCCACGCCCGCCTGCCCCGCCTCATGCGTGTGGCTGCGCGTCTCGGCCAGATTGACCTGCAGGCGCTGCACGATGGCATCGCTTTCATCCGTCAGCATCCGCAACCATTGCGCCAATTCGCGCAGCGACCGGCCCTCTTCGCCCAGCTTGGCGCAGATCAGCACCGCATTCAGCCCCGACAGCCGCACCTGCTGCGCGATCTGGCGGATCGTCGCCTCGTGCCGCAGGATCAGATCCAGCCGCCCGCCCAGCGTATCGGCCCGCTCGCGCATCCCCACCAGATGCCGCCGCACCCGCGCCAGACTGGCCTCCAGCCCCTCGGCATCGCCCGCCGTCCGACCGGCCCCGTCACCACCCGCCTGCGCGAAGTAGAACTGCCGCGCCGCCTGCATGGCCTGCGCGGCCCGCGTGCGCACCTCGTCCAGCGCGGCGACGGATATGCCGATCTCGGCATCGGCCTCGTCGCGCGCGGCCAAGGCCAGCGCGCGCGCCAGATCCACCAGCACCGCCTCCAGCGCCGCATCCACCGGCGGGATCGCGGCCCCCAGCACCTCTTCCACCCGCTCCAGCCGCTGGCGCGTCGAATCACCCGTCTGCAGTGCGGTCACCAGACGGGACACTTCGGAAAAGATCGCCTTCATCCGCGCCGCCAGTTCCGCGCTCATCCGCGTCATCTCGGCCCGGCCGTCCTGCACGCGCTGCGCGATGGCGGCAAAGCGGCTCAAAGCGGGCAGCACCCGTTGCAGCAATTCCTGCCGCAGGTCCTGCAGCGCGGCCTCCATCGCGCCCATGTCCTGCCCGATGCCGCCCATGGCATCCTTCACCTCTTGCAGGATCGTTTCCGCCTCGGACGACATGCCTGCCAGCCGTTCGATGAACGAATTCACCTGCGGGCGCGGCGGCACCAGACCGTTGCCCTGGATGCGGGCGTTGATCGACACGTTCGAAATCGTGCGCACCACGCGGTCCAACTCGCCCACTTCCACCCGCACCCGCCGCACAGCGGCGCGCAGGGCATCGCTGTGCCGGGCGAAGCCGTCGAAATCGGCGCGGATCACCTCCATGTTGCCGAAGGTCTGGGCGATCAGCCGCGCCAGTTCCGCCCCGGCCTCGTCGCCCAGCGCATGATCCAGGCGGGCGAACTGCCCCTCGGTCGCGCGTAACGTGTCGATCCCGGCGGCCAGACTGTCCCCCGCCGTGACAAAGCTTTCCTCCGTGATCCGCAGCACGCGGGCCAGCGGTCCCTTTGCGGCCATGCCCATGCTCATCCTGCCTGCACCCCCGTCCTGTGGCGGCGGGCAAAGCCCATGATCGCCGCCGCCATCTTCTCCAGCGCCAGCGACTGCATCGCGCTGCCCATACGCACCGCCTCGCGCGGCATCCCGTAGACCACCGATGTCGCCTCGTCCTGCGCCACGGTCAGCGCCCCCGCCGCCTTCATCTCGCCCAGACAGCGCGCCCCGTCATCGCCCATCCCCGTCAGCACGATGCCCAGCGCATTGGCCCCCGCCGCCGTGGCCGCCGACCGGAACAGCACATCGACCGAAGGCCGGTGCCGACTGATGGCCGGTCCCGGCGCCACCACCACGCGATAACCCGACGGCAGCCGCCGCAGCATCATGTGCTGGTCGCCCGGCGCGATCAGCACCTCGCCCTGCGTCACGGTCGCGCCATCCACGGCCTCGCGCACGCGGACCTGACACAGGCTGTCCAGCCGCTTGGCAAAGGCCGCGGTAAAGCCCGCAGGCATGTGCTGCACGATGCAGATGGCGGGTGCATCTGGCGGCAGCGCGGTCAGGATCGTGCGCAGCGCCTCGGTCCCGCCGGTCGAGGATCCGATGCAGACGATGGGTTCGGTCAGGGGTGCCACCCGCGCCAGATTGGGCGGCGGCAGCATCTCATCTGGCGAAAGTTTCGGCCCCGGCGGCTTCAGCGCCGACCCCGCCGCCAACGCCGCGCGCGCCCCGCGCGACTGGCTGGCTGCGCGCAGCGCGTCGCAGATGCGCAGCGCCGCCTCAGCCCGCGCGGCGGCATCGCTCGCCTGCGGCTTCAGGATCACCTCTACCGCGCCTGCCTCAAGGGCGGCAAGGCTCTGCTCGGACCCGCGCGCTGTAAGCCCGGAACAGACCACCACCGGGATCGGGCGTTGCGACATGATCTTCTTCAGGAAGGTCAGCCCATCCATCCCCGGCATTTCCAGATCCAGCAGGATCACGTCGGGCAGATCCACCCGCATCATCCGCGCCGCGGCAAAGGCATCGGGCGCCGCCCCGCACACGCGCAGAGCCGGGTCGCTTTCGACGACCGACCGCAGCATCGCCCGGGCCGAGGTGGAATCATCGACGATCAGAACCCGCACCGGGTCCGCCGTTCCCGTCATCACGCATCCCCTTTCTGAAAGATCGTCGGGCGGATCTGCCGCAGCAGTGCATGGCGCACGACCATGCTCTCGGCATGTCCCACCATCAGATAGCCGCCGGGTGCCAGATGCCCGACCAGACGGTCGACAACCTTTTCCTTGTCGCCCGCATCAAAGTAGATCAGCACGTTGCGCAACAGGATCACGTCCACATCCCGATCCACCGGATAGGACGCATCCATCAGGTTCAGATGGCGGAACCGCACCCGCGCCCGCAATTCGGGCACCACGCGCGACTTGCCCGCCATGCTGGGCGCCGAGGAGTGCAGGAAATACCGCGCCACCAGATCGCGCGGCACCGTGGACAGCTGTTCGTTGGCATAGACCGCCGCCACCGCCCGCTCCAGCATCCGCTGGCTGATATCCGTGCCGAGGATCGCGAAATCGAAATCCCCGCGCCGCCGCCGCGCCTCTTCCAGCACCATCGCCGCCGTATAAGCCTCTGCCCCTTCGGACGAGGCCGCCGACCACAGCTTGAACCGCCGCCGCGCCGCACCGCCCGCCCCCCGATGACCCAGACGCTCGGGCAGGATCGTCCGCACCAGCTGATCGAAATGATCGGCCTCGCGGAAGAAGCTGGTGGTATTGGTGGTGATCAGGTCGATCACCTGCCGCAACTCGTCATCCGGCAGCGCGCCACCCAGCAGCTTTTCCAGATAGGCCTCGGTGCTGGGCAGTCCCGCCGCCAGCACCCGCCGCCGCAGCCGCTGGTCGATCATCATCACCTTGCTGGGGGGCAGGCTGATGCCTGTCAGCGACCGGATCAGATCCCGGAACCGGTCGCTATGCGTGGGATGGTCAGCCATCTGCATCTGGAAACCTCAGGCCCCGAACCCGTCAGGCCACGTCGGCCAAGGCCTGCGCACCCAGGGCCTGCGCGCCCAGATCAACCCGGTCGAACAGCCGGTCGAGGTCGATCAGGCTGACCACCTCGCCCCGGCAGCGCCCGATCCCGGCCACCGCGCTGCCGGTCCAGCCCAACAGTTCGGCCTCCGTCAGCGGCTTCACCTCGGCGTCGTCCAGCCGCGTCACCTCGATCACGCGGTCGGTCTTGATCCCGATCACCGCGCGCTCGGCCCCCTTGGCCAGCCAGACCACAAGGATACGGCTCTGCGTCGTATCCGCCGTCTCGGGCCGCCCCAGCAGGCGGCGCAGGTCCACCACCGGGATATTCTCGCCCCTCAGGTCGATGATCCCCAGCAGATAGGCGGGCGCGTTGGGCATCGCCGCCACCGGGCGCAGGTCAAGGATTTCCTGCACCCGGCTGACCGGCACCGCATAAAGCGCCTGATCCGCGTTGAAGGTGACGACATCGGCACTGTCGGTCATGCTTGCCTCCTCAGGCCGCGCTGCGCTTGAAATGTTGGTCGAGATCGTCATTCGCATCGCCCAGATCGAAATCGAACCCGCCATCGCTGCTGCGCGACCCCGCGCTGCGCACCCGGACGGCTGGCTTGACCACGGGCGCCTCTGCCCGCACCTCGGCCGTGGCGCCCAAGTCGCCTGCAACCTTGAAGAAGGCGATCGCCTCGGCCAGCGCATCCGCCTGGCTGGCCAGTTCCGTGGCGCTGGCCGACAGCTGTTCGGACGCGGCGGTGTTTTCCTGCGTGACCTTGTCCAGTTGCTGGATCGACAGGCTGATCTGGGCCGACCCCGTCGCCAGTTCGCGCGACGCGACCGAGATTTCGGTCACCAGCGCCGAGGTCTTCTCGATATCCGGCACCAGCCCCTGCAACATCTCGCCCGCGCTGGCCGCCGTGCGCACCGTCGCAGCCGACAGCGACGAAATCTCTGCCGCCGCCTGCTGGCTGCGTTCGGCCAGCTTGCGCACCTCGGCCGCCACCACGGCAAAGCCGCGCCCATGCTCACCCGCCCGCGCGGCCTCGACCGCCGCGTTCAGCGCCAGAAGGTCGGTCTGACGCGCGATCTCCTGCACGATCATGATCCGCTCGGCGATGGTCTGCATCGCGTCCACCGCATCGGCCACCGCCTTGCCACTGGCGCGCGCATCTTCGGCCGATTTCGACGCCATCTTTTCGGTCAGCGTCGCGTTCTCGGCGCTCTGCTTGATGTTCGCCGTCATCTGCTCCACCGCGGCCGAGCTCTCCTCGGTCGCCGAGGCCTGCTCCGTCGCGCCCTGGCTCAGCTCTTCCGAGGTGGAGGCCATCTGCGTCGACCCTGCCGCCACGTTGCGCACCGCGCCCGAGACATTCTCGACCACCTCGCGCAGCTTTTCGACCATGGCGCGCTGCGCCTTCAGCAGATCGGCGATCTCGTCATTGCCGCGCACCTCGGGCGACTGGCGCAGATCCCCGTCCGCAATCGCCGCCGCCATCGCGACCGATGCCTTCAGCCCGCGCGACAGCGCCATCAGCGTCCAGCCCGCCAGCACCAGCGCAAACAGCGCCGACAGGGCAAACAGCCCAACCATCGTGTTCCGGGCGGCATAGTAATCCGCGGCCGTGGTGTTCTCGTTCTCGACCACCACGTTCTTCACGATCGTCTCGATCTGATCCAGCACCAACAGGATTTCCTCGCCGGTAGCAGCCAGTTCCTGATGATACAGCGTATTGGCAGTATCGCCGTCACCTGCGAATTCGGCGGCCTTGATGCGCTCCATCAGCGCCTCGCCGTCGTCATGCAGCGTGGCGAAACGGGCCAGCAGGTCCAGAATGGCCGGATCGGTCGTCTGCGCTGCCAGCTGATCCTCCAGCGCGTGGATCTGCTCGGCCCTCTCCAGCAGCAGCGCCTCCAGCCGGGGGATATGGGTCTCGGGCGCGTTGGGCAGCCCGATCAGGATTTCCGACAGCGTCAACCGCTCTTCCTTGGACCGCGTCGCCAGATCCTGCAGCGTCATCAGTTGCGGGATGTCACGCTCCACCGTCTCCTGATAGCGTTCGTAGGAGTTCCCGAGATACGTCACCGCCAGCCCCGTCGATACACCCCAAAGCGCGAAGACAAGGCCGAAGGTGGCCACAAGTTTGGTCTTGATCGTCAGTCTCATGATTAGCTCCCTCAGAGCGGAACGGCCTGCGGCCGGTTGGCTAGGTTGGAAAAGATCTGTCCAAGATCGGGCAGCAGGACAAAGCCCTCTGTCCCCCGGTACAGACCGCTCAGGAATTCCGGCGGCCATGCGATCGCGGCGGCGGGCACCGGCTCGATCGTCTGCGTGTCAATCGTCGTCACCTCATGCACCGCATCCGCGGCCACGGCGACGGTGGCCGCCTCGCCCGCCACTTCGACATCCAGCACCAGAAAGCGGCGGCGGTCGTCCTGTCCCACGTCCGGGATGGCCAGCGCCTGCCCCAGATCGGCCAGCGGCACCACCGACCCGCGCACATTCACCACGCCGGGCACCTGCGACCCCGCCCCCGGCACCCGCGTCACCGGCAGGGGATCGAGGATCTCGCGCAGGAACCGCGTGGGGATGGCCAGCGTCTGCCGCCCCAGCGTCAGCGTCACCACCGTCAGCGTCTGCTCTGATTTCAGCTTGCTCATGCTCATGCCGCCATCTCCCGCATCTGCGCGCCCGCCTCGCCCGAGGCCCGGCCCATCCCCACCAGATGCGCCACATCGAGGATCAGCGCGACCGACCCATCGCCCAGGATCGTGGCCCCCGATACCGCGCGCACATCGGCGTGCAGCTTCGACATCTGCTTGATCACGGTCTGGTTGGTGCCGACGATCCGGTCCACCACGATGCCCACCCGCACCTCGCCCGACTGCACGATCACCACGTTCTGGGCCGCCCCGGGCTCGCCCGCGCAATCGAACAGCCGCCGCAGCCGCAGGAAGGGGACAAACCGGCCGCGGATATCCAGAAACTCTGCCGCGCCTTCGGCCACCGCCTTTTCGGGCGGCAGTTCCACGATCTCCTGCACGCTGGCCATGGGCAGCGTGTAGCGCTCGCCCGCCACCTCGATCAGCAGGCCCTCGATGATGGCCAGCGTCAGCGGCAGCCGCAGCGTCACGGTCGTGCCGCGCCCGGGCTTTGAATCGATCTCGATGCTGCCGCGCAGGCTGTCGATGGTGCGCCGCACCACATCCATCCCCACGCCACGCCCCGACAGTTCCGTGACCTGCTCCGATGTCGAAAAGCCCGGCTCGAAGATCAGCGCGAAGGTTTGCGCATCGCTCAGCACCGCATCCGCCGCGATCAGCCCCTTGGCCACCGCCTTGGCGCGCACCTTGGCGGCATCAATCCCGCGCCCGTCATCGCTCAGCCGGATCAGAACCTCGGCCCCTGCATGGACCGCCGACAACTCGATCAGACCCTCGCGCGGCTTCTCTGTCGCCGCCCGCTCTTCCGGGGTCTCCATCCCGTGGTCGATCGAGTTGCGCAGGATATGGACCAAGGGATCGGCCAGCTTTTCGATCACGGTCTTGTCGAGTTCCGTCTCCTCGCCGATGACCGAGAAATTCACCGGCTTGCCCAGCTTGTCAGACAGATCCATCACCAGCCGCCGGAAACGCCCGACGAGCGACCGCATCGGAACCATGCGCATCGTCATCGTCGCATCGCGCAGGCCGCCCGCCAGACGGGTGATCTGCTCTGCCGTGGCCATCAGCGCGGGATCGCGGCTCTGGCGCGCAAGCTCGGTCAGCCGGGCCTCCACGATCACCAATTCGCCCACCGAATCCATCAGCGCATCCAGCCGTTCCGCCGGAACGCGCAGCGTGGTGCCGTTCTGATCCGCCCGCGCCGCCGGCGCCGCCGCGCCCGCCGGGGCGGCCGGGGCAGCCGCACCTGTCGCGGGGCCTGTCGCCGCCGCCACAGCCGACACCGCCACCGGGGCCGCCGCCTGCACCGCAGGCTCCAGCCGCCATTCGGCATCGACGAAAAGGAACACCTCCTCAAGCTGCGCCGTGGTCACGCCCGCAGGCATCTCCATCGCCCAGCCAACCGCGCAGGCCTCCACATCCAGCCGGTCCAGCGGCGGCAGATCGGACAGGTCCGCCACCACCTGCGTGGCACCCAGCCCGCGCAACTCGTCCAGCACGATCTCGGGGCGCGCGCCCATCGCCAAGGCCGCCCCCGTCAGCCGGAACCACAGCCGCGACGGGCCTTCGCCCACCGCCACGGGGGCCTCATCCGCCCCTGCACCCTGGCCTTCCGCCACGGCCTCGCCCCCCATGATCGCGCGCAGGCCCTGCAGGATCGCGGCACGCTGCCCCTCGGGATCGGGCAGACCCTCGACCAGACCCGGGATCTCGTCCTTGGCCGCAAGGGCCAGACGCAGGATATCTGGCCCCGCCGCCAGATCGCCGGATCGGATCCGGTCGAACACCGTCTCGAACTCATGGATAAAGGCGGCAAGCTCGGTGAACCCGAACATCGCCCCGCTGCCCTTTACCGTATGCAGATCGCGAAAGACCTGATTGATCAGCCCCATATCCCCGGGCCGCGCCTTCAGGTCCAGCAGACCGCGTTCCAGACTTTCCAAAAGATCGCGCACTTCCTCGCGGAAGATGGCACCCATATCATCCATCATCAGCCCACTACCTTCTTGATCACGGCCAAGAGCTTGTCCTGCGTGAAGGGCTTCACCATCCAGCCCAGCGCCCCGGCCTCGCGCGCCTGCTGTTTCAGCCCCTCTTCGGATTCGGTCGAAAGCACCACCACCGGCACCCCCTTGCCCTGCGGATGCTGGCGCAGCGCGCGGATGAAGCTCAGCCCATCCATGTTGGGCATGTTCTGATCGGTGATGATCGCGTCGAAGGGCTGCGCCAGCGCCTTGGTCAACCCGTCCTGCCCATCCACCGCCTCGGTCACGGCATAGCCCGCCTCCTGTAGGGTCATCGCGATCATGCGCCGGATGGAAGGCGAGTCATCTACGGTCAAAACGCTTTTGGACATGGTTCTCTCTGTTCCGTCTCGATCTTGTGGGGCGATGTCGCCCCCTTGGGCCGCACCCCACGGGGCGCGGGTTCACAGGCAGGCGCGGTCAGCCCGCCAGCGCGCCATCCAGCGCGAGCCGCCCCAGGAGCCGCGCAAGGGGGCCGTCCTGCGGCACCGCGATCTCCAGCCGCCGCCCCGCCGCCGCCGCCGTCCGCCGGGCCGACAGCAGAACCTGAACCACCGCCATGTCGGCCGATGTCAGGTCCGCCGTCCCGATCCGCAGATCGCCCGCCTCCAGCGCGCCGAGCAGCGCCGTGCGCAGCCCTTCGGCATCGCCGGCGCGCAGATCGCCCTGCAAGTCATGTTGTGCAATTGTCATGCCGATCCCCTGCTCCTGCCCCGGCTCCGACTCGCGCGGCGCTCTTGGCGCGCGCGCGGCCTGTCCGGGCTCTCGAAGGGTGAAACGGCCACCGCGCGGGGGACTGTTAGCCCCCCATCCAAAAGTCAGGCCCCCTTGGCCGAAAGGGTGCGTGGCCCGCACGGGCGCAGGAAAGCCGGTGGACGGCCCGCATCAACCCGGAAGGTCTTCCCCCAGATGCGCCCCGAGATGCGCCCCCAGCCGCAGGGCCAGCGCCGCCACCGTCAGGGACGGGTTCACCGCGGCCGAGGTCGGCAGGACAGAGGCATCCGCGATATAAAGATTGTCCAGATCATGCGCCTTCAGGTTCACATCCACCACCGACCGCGCCGGATCCTCGCCCATCCGCGCCGTGCCGCATTGATGGCTGGGCTTAGATTTCGGAAAACCCTTGGCCAGAACGATGGGCCAGCCCGCCCGCCGCATCGCACCCTTCAGCCGCCGCACCAGCAACTCGTGCGCGGCCACATTCGTCCGGCGCCAGTCCAGCACGATCTGCCCGTCCCGCCACATCACCCGGCTGTCGGGATCGGGCAGATCCTCGGACATGGCCATGATGTGGATCGAATGTTCCGCCAGCCAATGCGCCAGCGGCAGGGGCAGCCCGCTTTCCCCCGCAAGGATCGGCCCCGTCACCCGGCCCAGCATCTGCACATTTCCCAAGGGCGTGCCGCCCGGCCCGCCCGTCAGATACCAGTCGTTGAACTGGATGGTCTTCTCATAAACCGTGCGGTTGCGCCGGAACGGGTTGACCGCGATCATCGCCGTCAGGTTGTGGTTCATGAAGTTGCGGCCCACCTGCCCCGACCCGTTCGCCAGCCCCGCCGGATGCGCCGCATTGGCCGAGGCCAGCAGAAGCCCCGCCGTCATCACCGCCCCCGCGCAGAGGCAGACCCGGCCCGCCCGCAGCGTGGCGGGGCGGCCCTGCGGCCCCTCCACCTCCACCCCCGTGACGCGCCGCCCCTCGGCCAGCAGCCGCACCACCCGCGTCCCCGTCATCAGCGTGACATTGGGATGGCGCAGCGCCTCGGCCAGCGCGCAGCTTTCGGCATCCGACTTGGCCCCCGTGCTGTCGGGAAAGGCGTCCCATGTGGTGGGCGCGCGCCGCAGCCATGCCTCCAGATCCACCCCCAAGGGCAGCGATGACGGATGCAGCCCCTGCGCCGCGAAGGCCCGCCGCAGGGCGGCGATGTCGGGCTCGTCCGGCACGGGCGGAAAGGGATAGGGGCGTGATCGCGGCGGCTCGGTCGGATCGCCTGCCGCATCGCCCCGCACACGGTAAAGATGCTCTGCCGCCGCATAGAAGGGCTCCAGCACCTCATAGGAAATGGGCCAGCCCGGCGTCACCCCGCCCATGTGCCGCAGCGGGCGGAAATCCTCGGCCCGGTAGCGCAACAGGACCGCGCCGTAGAATTTGGTGTTTCCCCCGACAAAGGCATAGTTGCCGGGATTGAAGGGCCGCCCTTCGGCATCCAGCCACGTCTCCTTGGGCCGGAAATGCCCGCGCCGGAAGATCGCGGTGGCGTCCCGCGCCTCGGGACTGTCGGGCAGGCGCTCCCCCCGCTCCACGATCAGCACGCGGCGCCCGGTGGGTGCCAGCGCGGCGGCCAGCGTCGCCCCGCCCATGCCCGACCCGATGATCAGATCGTCCCAATCGCCCATATCCGCCTCATGACCCTGCTGCCCGCCCGGCCCTGCAACGGAAATCGGAACGCCCGCCTAAGGTCAACACCCGGGCTGCCGTCACATCGCCTTGCGCCACAAAAGCCAGATGAAGAACACGCCCCCCACCACCCCGGTGACGATCCCGATGGGCATGTCCTCGGGCGACATGATGGTGCGCGCCACTATATCGGCGCAAAGCAGGAACACCGCCCCCAGCATCGCGCTGGCGGGCAGCACGCGCCGGTGATCGCCCCCCACGATCATCCGCGCGATATGCGGCACCATCAGCCCGACAAAGCCGATGATCCCGGAAAACGCCACCATCACCCCGGTGATCAGCGCCGCCGCCACGAACACGCCCCGCCGGAACCGCGCGACATTCAGCCCCAGCGTCGCCGCCGTCTCATCCCCCACCGTCATCGCGTTCAGATCGCCCGCCCGCACAAGCAGCCACCCCGCCACCGGCAAGAGCACCATCAGCGGCCAGATCAGGTGCGACCATTGCGCAAGGCCCAATCCCCCCAGCATCCAGAACACCACCACATGGGTCGCGCGCGGATCGCCCAGAAAGATCAGCAGGTTGGCCAGCGCCATCACGACAAAGGACACCGCCACCCCGGCCAGCACCATGCGATCCGACGTGGTCGCCCGTGCGGCCTGCGTCACCCCCAGCACCAGCGCCGTCGCGGCCAGTGCCCCGGCAAAGGCCAGCACAGGCACGGTCAGCAGACCCAGAAAAAGCCCCGTATGCAGCAGCGCCAGAATCGCGCCAAAGGCCGCCCCGGACGAAATCCCCAGAAGCTGCGGATCGGCCAGCGGGTTCCGCGTGACGGCCTGCAGCGCCGCCCCCGTGACCGCCAGCCCCGCCCCCACCAGCGTGGCCAGCACCGCCCGCGGCAGGCGCAGATCCCACACGATCGCGGCATGTCCAGGCGGCCAGTCCGCCGCCACCATCCCCGGCAGCGCGGCTTGGGCCAGCACCCCCCAGACCGTGCCCATGGGGATGTGGACCGCGCCCAGACTCACCGCCAGCGTGAAGGACAGAACCAGAACCGCCACCCCCACCAGCAGCACAAGCGCCAGCCGCCGCTGCATCGCAGGGCGCCCAGGGCGCGCGGGGGCGGGGGCCTCGGGCGGGGTGCCGGTCCTATCGGTCATGACGTCATTCGGCCCGCAGCGCCTCGGCCACCTTGCGGACGGCCCCGATGTTGCGCGGCCCCGGCGTCGCCTCGACATAGTCCAGCACGACGAAACGGTCGTTCTGCACCGCCGGGATATTGGCAAAGGCCGGATTGCCCTTCAGGAAGGCGATCTTCTGATCGGCGGTCACATCGCCATAGTTGACGATCATGATCACCTCGGGATTGCGCTCGATCACCGGCTCCCAGCCGATCTCGGCCCAGCTTTTCTCCATGTCGTCCATGATGTTCACACCGCCCGCCGCCTCGATGATCGCGGTGGGCATCGCATAGCGCCCGGCGGTGAAGACCGCATCCTCGCCGGAATCGTAGACGAACACGCGCGGCGGCGCGGCCAGCGGCGACAGCCCGGCAATGGTGTCGGCCAATTCCGCGCGATACCCCGCCACCAACGCCTCTGCCCGGTCCTCCACCCCGAAGATGCGGCCCAGGTTCAGCAGGTCACTATACATGTCCTCCATGCTGATCTTGGCCTTGGGCATGATGTGGATGCAGCTTTCGGTCAGTTCATAGACCCGGATGCCGAAAGGCTCCAGCGTCTCGGGCGTGACCTCGCCCCCCACCTTCATGCCGTAATTCCAGCCGGCGAAGAAGAAATCCGTCCCCGCCCCGATCAGCACCTCGCGCGATGGGTATAGCGCCGAAAGCTCCGGCAGTTCGGCCACGCCCGCGCGCAGACCTTCGTCCAGCGTCTTCCAGCCCGACACGCCGGTGTAACCCACCATGCTGCCCGACAGATCCAGCGCCAGCATCATCTCCACCAGATTGACGTCATTGGCGACAGCCGCCTTGGGCGCGGCGTCAAAGGTCACCGCGCGATTGCAGCTTTGCACGGTGACGGGATAGGCCAGTGCGGGCAGCGGGGCCAGCATCAGCAGGGCGGCAAGGGCGCGTTTCACGAAGACGTCTCCTGTGGGTTCAGATGAAAGGTCAGATGGTCCCGCCCCGAAGGCGCCAGCCGTTCGGGCCGGACTGTCACACCGAAGACGGGGCCCAGCGTCGCCGGGTCCAGCACCGCCGCAGTGGCCCCCTGCGCGCGGACCGCGCCATCCTGCAACAGCAGGATGCTGTCGCAGACGGCAGAGGCGAGGTTCAGGTCATGCAGGCTCAGAACGATGGTCAGCCGCAGATCGCGCAACAGCGCCAGCAGTTCCAGCTGGTGGCGGATGTCCAGATGGTTGGTCGGCTCGTCCAGCACCAGAAGCTCCGGCTCCTGCGCCAGCGCGCGGGCGACCATCGCCCGCTGCCGCTCGCCGCCAGACATTGTGCCGAAAGGGCGATCGGCCAGCGCAGCAAGGTCCAGCCGCGCCAGCGCGCGGGACACCACCGCCGCATCCTGCGCCCCATCCCGCCCAAAGCCCCGGCGATGCGGCGCGCGGCCCAGATCCACGATCTCGCGCACCGTCAGCGCGAAATCGCTGGGCTGTTCCTGCAGCACGGCGGCAATCTTGCAGGCGGCCTCACGCGGGCCCATCGCCCACAGATCGCGCCCATCCAGATGTACGCTGCCCCAGCGCGGCTGCAGAAAGCGGTAGATCAGCCGCAGCAGCGTGGACTTGCCCGCGCCGTTCGGCCCCACCACGCCAAGGATCTGCCCGCGCGCCAGCGCGACCGTCACATCGCGCAGCACGGGCGGCCCCCGGCGCGGCCCCCATCCCGCGGCGCGCAATTCCAGATGCGGCGTCATTGCAGCCCCGCCCCCAGCGCCTGCATCCGCGCCAGCGGCCAAGGCCCGCCCGGCAGGGATGCCCCCGTCTCGCCCGGCCAGATCACGCCCTCGTCCGGCGGCACCTCCGCGCCACCGAACAACAGGCAGGCCTCCGGAGTTGCCCGCCACGACAGCACGCAGGGCGCGGCGCAGCCCGCCACCGGCATCCGGCCCGACAGGGCGAAATCCGGCCCGACCGCCGGCCCCGCCACCTCGACCGACCGCGCCACCGCCTGCAGCAGCCGCAGCCCGATGCTACAGGCCGCCCCCGTATGGCGGCAGGTCGCGCAATGGGTAAAGCTCTGGGCATAACGCATGGAACGGTCGCCTCCACCGCAGGGGCGGGGCAACCGGCAAGGCACAGCATTGGCGCGGCAAGGGCCGATCCGTCATCCTGTCACTCCCTCCGGGACACCCCGCCCGGGTTGGTTGATGTCACGATGGCAGGTCTCCTGACTCGCGGGTCACGGCCCCCCTGCGCCTTCCCGGGGCGGATGCCCCAGTGGCCGTTGCAGGACGGCTCGCCGCTTACAGTTGCGGGGGCAGTCACGGACTTGGCCGCAGGGGCCGCACCATGTTCCCTTTTCAGCCGGGGCCTTGCGCTCCCGGACACCATCGCCTGCCACAAGCCCCAAAGCCACGCCCCCTGTCAACCCCCAACGCATCGCCCGCTAGGGCGCGGCCGGCGAAAGGCAAGACCGCCGATCCACGATGGCGATTGACAGCCTCGGCGCGTTGTGGGCTAGTCGTTGTGTCATCGGTCCCCTGCCCGTCAGCATGGCAGGCAAGGGGTGCAAGAGGGAATACGGTGCGGCCCCATCCCGGGCCTATGCCGTGGCTGCCCCCGCAACTGTAAGCGGCGAGCGATGCCGGAAATGCCACTGGGCCAACCGCCCGGGAAGGCCGGCAAAGCGAAGACCCGCGAGCCAGGAGACCTGCCGGTGACGGATGTCGGGGGTCCCCCCCGCATCCCATTCAAACCGGACGCCGGGGTGTGCGTCTGGCTCGCTGCGGTCCCTCGGGCCGTGGCGTGCCTCATCCCGAACGTCCTTTCGCAAGGCCGCACACTGCGGCACAGAAAGGATAAAACCGATGTCTCTCCGTTCTCAGCTGCTGGCGGCCGCCTGTGCCGCCGTCTGCGCCGCCGCTCCGCTGCCCGCCGCCGCGCATTTCCAGCTTGTCTTCGTCGAAGACCCGCTTGTCGAAGCCGCGGGTGACCTGCCGCTCCGCCTTGTCTTCTGGCACCCGTTCGAGAATGGGCAGGTCATGGCCATGGGCCAGCCGCAGGCCTTCTACGCCATCAGCCGCGGCAAAAGGATCGACCTGATGGATCGCCTCGCGCCCATCACCTTCACCGGCGCGGAAAATGCCGCTGCCGCCTATGAGGCGAGCCTGCCCATCACCCGCCCGGGGGATTACGTCCTCGTTGTGGAACCCGCGCCCTATCTGGAAGAGGCCGAGGATGTCTTCATCCAGCAACTCACCAAGGTCTATGTGAACCACGCGCAGCTGCCGACCGACTGGATGGAACCCCAAGGCCTTGCCACCGAAATCCTGCCGCTGAACAAGCCCTACAACATCCTTGCCGGGTCCACCTTCACCGGGCAGGTCCTGTCAGACGGCGCCCCCGTCGCGGGGGTGGAGATCGAGATCGAATACATGGCCGCTGAACCCGACCTTGCCACCAACACGGCCAAGCCGCCCACGGCAGGCCCCATGCGGGGCGGATCGGTCGTCGCGATCAGCGATGCCAACGGCTATTTCACCTTCGGCATCCCCAAGGCCGGATGGTGGGGCTTCGCCGCGCTCGGCTCCGGCCCGGTAAAAGAGCATCAGGGCAAGGAACTTAGCCAGGATGCGGTGATCTGGGTCCGCGCCTGGGACGTGCAGTGACATGCACATCGTCGATGGCGCCCTGTCCAATCCCGTCGTGATCGCCGGGGCGGTGGCCGCAGCCGGGGGCATCGCCCTCGGCCTGCGGTCGCTGACGATGGAAAAGATCCCCGTCGCCGGTGTCCTGTCGGCCACCTTCTTCGTCGCATCGCTGATCCATGTGCCGATCGGCCCCTCTTCGGTGCACCTGATCCTGAACGGGCTGGCCGGGCTCATCCTCGGCTGGGCGGCCTTTCCCGCCCTGTTCGTGGGGTTGGTGCTGCAGGCGGTGTTCTTCGGCTTTGGCGGCGTCACGGTGCTGGGCATCAACACCTTCAACATCGCCATGCCCGCCGTGCTGGCCGGGCTGATCTGCGGCCCGCTCCTGCGGCGGGGCGGCGCGCGCGCCGCGCTCTGGGGCGGGATCGGCGGCGCGCTGGCCATCGCGCTGACCACGCTTTTCGTCGCGGTCTCGCTCGCGCTCAGCGGCACGCAATTCGGCGTCGCCGCGCAGCTTGTCTTTGTCGCGCATCTGCCCGTGATGCTGGTCGAAGGTCTGCTGACCGCCGCCGCCGTCTCCCTCGCCCTCAAAGTCAGGCCTGACCTGTTTACCGCATTGGAGCCCACACCATGATCCGCGCGCGCGCCCTTGCGCTGGCCCTGCTTCTCATGCCCGCCCTCGCCCTGCCCGCCGCCGCGCATAAGGTGATCGCCGCCGTCTATCTCGGCGCCAACACGATCGAGGGCGAGATCGGCTTCTCCGATGGCGACATGGCGGCGGGCGTTCCGGTCACGGTGACCGATCCTGCCGGGCGCGTCCTTGGTGAAACCGTCACCGATGCGGAAGGCCTGTTCTCCTTCACCCCCATCGATCCCGTCACCCATGTCTTCCGCGCCGATCTGGGCGCGGGCCATGTCGCGCAAGTCACCCTGCCGGCCGAGGAAGTGGCGCGCCTTCTGGGCAAGGCCGCGGTGACGGTGCCCGCCGCCGCCGCCCCGCAAGGCGACGCCGCTGCCCCTGCTGCCGACACGGCGGCCATCGCGGCCCTGCTGCGCGACGAATTGCGCCCGCTGCGGCAGGACATCGCCGCCTACAAGGAAAAGAACGATCTGCAGACGATCCTCGGCGGGATCGGCTACATCTTCGGCCTGTTCGGCATCGGCTTCTACATCGCCGCGCGCCGCCGCATGGCAAAGGGCTGATCCTTGGGCCACCTACTGCTCGAACCCGATCACCACGGCGCGGACACCGGCACGCCCGCGCCGATCCGCCGCCTCGATCCGCGTGCGCGCCTCCTTGCGGCGCTGGCCTTTGCCATCACCACCGTGGCGCTGCAGACGCTGCCCGCACTGGCCCTTGCGCTCGCCTTCGCGCTGGCGCTCCTGGCGCTGTCCGGCCTGCCTGCCCGCATCACCCTGCGCCGCATGGCGATGATGGATGGCTTCATCCTGTTCATGCTGCTCCTTCTGCCTGTCACCACACCGGGCACGCCGCTGGCGACCCTGCCCTTCGGGGTGGTCGCCACAGTCGAAGGCCTGAGGCTGGCGGTAGAGATCGGCCTCACCGCCAATGCCGTGATCCTTGCGCTCATGGTGCTGGTGGGCACGATGGACCCGGTCACCCTTGGCCACGCCCTGGCCCGGCTCAAGACGCCCCTGCTGCTGGTGCACCTTCTGCTCTTCACCGTCCGCTATGTCGACGTGCTGCGCGCCGAATACCTGCGCGCGCGGCAGGCCATGCGCGCCCGCGCCTTCCGCCCGGGATCGAACCGCCACACCTGGCGCAGCCTCGGCCATCTGGTGGGGATGCTGCTGGTGCGCGCGCTGGAACGGTCCGAGCGCATCCTTCAGGCGATGAAATGCCGTGGCTTCACCGGGCAGTTCCCGCTTATGGATCGGCTGGCCTTCACGCCGCGCGACCGGGTCTTTGCCGTCGCCTGCGCGGCAGGCCTTGGCGCGCTCGGGATTGTCGAGGTGACGGTGGCCCATCTTGCTTGAACTGACCGACATCCATTTCGGCTATCCCGGCCATGCCCCCGTCCTGCGCGGGGCATCGCTGCGCGTAGGCGCGGGCGAACGCATCGCGCTGGTGGGCGCGAACGGTTCGGGCAAATCCACCCTGTTGCGCATCGCGCTTGGCCTGATCCGGCCTGCAAGCGGCACGGTGCAGGCCTTCGGCCAGCCCCGCCGCAGCGAACGCGACTTTCACGAGGTGCGCCGCCGCGTCGGCCTCGTCTTTCAGGACCCCGATGATCAGCTCTTTTGCCCGACCGTGGCCGAAGACATCGCCTTCGGCCCGCTCAACCTCGGCAAATCGCGGGCCGAGGCGTTGCAGATGGTCGATGACGTGCTGGACTGTCTCGCCCTGTCGCACCTGCGCGACCGCGTCACCCATCACCTGTCAGGCGGCGAAAAACGGCTGGTCACGCTGGCCACCGTGCTGGTGATGCGGCCCGAGGTGCTGCTTCTCGATGAACCGACCAACGCGCTCGATCCGGCCAACGCGGCCCGCCTGCGCGATATCCTCTGCGCCTTGCCGCAGGCCATCGTGCTGGTCAGCCACGATCCCGAATTCCGCGCCGCCCTCGCCCCCCGGACGCTGCACCTGCGCGACGGGCAGGTGCAGCCCGACTGACCGTCGGGAAACACCCCCCGCCTGCCTGCCTGCCGACCTCAGCCCTCGCGCCGCAAGATATAGATATCCATGATCCAGCCATGCCGCGCCCGCGCCGCCGCCCGCGTGGCGAGGATGCGCGGCGCAGCCTCGGCCACGGGGCCGTGGTCGATCAACTCGCCCTCCATCCCCAGATAGGCCCCCCACCAGATGGTCAGCCCCTCAGGCGGCAGGCTCTGGAAACTGCACGACCCGTCCAGCATCACCACGCAAGTATCGCAGCCCGGCGGAAAGCCGTGATCGCGCAACTGCCGCCCCGTCGTCACCATGAAAGGCGCGCCGATCCGGTTCAGGGGTATCGCATGGGCCGCCGCCAGCGCCTGAATGGCCGTGATCCCCGGGATCACGCGCACCGTCGGCACAGGGTCCAGCCGCGTGGCGATCCGCAGCGTGGAATCGTACAGCGACGGATCCCCCCAGACGAGCAGCGCCACCACCTCCGCCCCGGGCCGATCCGCCGCCACCGCCCAGGCCTGCGCGATGGCATCGTGCCAGTCATCCACGCCAGCGCGGTAATCGGGATTGGCGGCATCGCGCACCGGCAGAACGAAATCCACGACTTGCGTCGCCGGATTGGTCAGCACCGACGACAGGATCTGATGCCGCAACTCGGCCAGATCCGCCTTGTCCGGCCCCTTGCGCGGCACAAGGATCAGATCGGCCCCATTGATCGCCCGCACCGCCTGCGCTGTCAGGTGATCGGGGTTGCCCGTGCCGATCCCGATCAGGATCAGCTCACGCATCGTCATTCCCCTCGGCCAAGGGACCATAAAGGATCAGCGCAGGCGCCCCGCCGCCTGCCTGCGCCCCCTTTAGCCGCGCCGCCAGCGCCCCCACCGTGCCGCGCCACAGCCGCTGCTCCGGTGTCGCCACGCCTTCGGCCAGAAGCGCGGGCGTCTCGGGCGGCAGGCCCGCCGCCACCAGATGCCCGGCCAGCGTGTGAAAGGTCCGCCGCCCCATGAACACCACGGTCGTCGCCTCCGGGTCCGCCAGCGCGGCAAGGTTCAGCCCCTCGGGCAGCCCCCCGGCCATGTCGGCCCCGGTCACGAATTGCACCCGCCGCGCCGACAGCCGCCGCGTCAACGGGATGCCCGCCGCCGCCGCCGCCGCACAGGGGGATGGCACGCCGGGGATGATCTCGAAGGGGATACCCGCGGCACGGAGCGCGGTGATCTCTTCCTCCAGCCGCCCGAACAGCCCCGAATCCCCGGATTTCAGCCGCACCACCCGCGCCCCGGTCTGGGCATATTCCACCAGCAGGCGGCTCACATGGTCCTGCTTGGGCGATTCCCGCCCCGCCCGCTTGCCCACGCCCACCAGATCGGCCTCGGCCCGCGCATGGGCAAGGATCGGCCCCGACGACAGATCATCGAACAGGATCGCATCCGCCCGCGCCAGCCGGTCCACCGCCTTGACCGTCAGCAATTCCGGATCGCCCGGCCCGGACGACACGAAGGATACGAAACCGGTAGCAGCGCCACTCATGCGGGGTCCTCAGCGATCAGGTGAAAGAAGGTGCCGGTGACAGACCCCCGGCGCGACCCAGTCTCTGCCACCGCGTCGCCCTCGGCATCGGTCACCTCGGCCAAGGGGGGATCGGGCTGGTCGAGGATGGTGGAATAGTGGAACTCATGCCCCCGCGCCCGCGCGCCAACGGCAAGCCCCGGCATCGGCGCCACCAGCCGCGCCAGCCGATAGCCCAGATGCAGGCGGCGCTTTTCATAGCTGGTGACAAGGCCCAGCAGCCCCGCCATCGGATGCGACACGCCGCCCGCGTCGATCAGCGCCTGCCCCAGCACCATGTAGCCGCCACATTCGCCATGCACGGGCCGCGTCGCCGCATGGGCGCGCAGGCCCGCCATGAAGCGCGCCGCCGCCGCGATGCGCCCGGCATGCAGTTCGGGATACCCCCCCGGCAGCCACACCAGATCGGCCCCCGCATCGGGCGCCTCATCGGCAAGGGGCGAGAACGGGATCACCTCTGCCCCCGCCGCGCGCCAGCCCGCCAGAAGATGCGGGTAGGTGAAGGAAAACGCTGCATCCTGCGCCAGCGCGATGCGCTGCGCAGGCGGGCGCGGCAGGCCTCCCTCCGGAACATCGGCCCCCGGCAGACCGCCACCCACGGCCAGCGCCTTCAGCGCCCCCAGATCGACATGCGCCCGCAGAAACGCCGCATAGGCCCCGATCGCCGCCTCCAGATCGGGATGCTCGGCCGCCTGCACAAGGCCCAGATGCCGCTCGGGCAGCTTCAGATCGCCCCGCCGGGGCAAGGCGCCCAGCACCCGCAGCCCCGCCGCCTCCATCCCCAGCCGGATCAGCCGTTCATGCCGCGCGCTCGCCACCCGGTTCAGGATCACGCCTGCAAAAGGCAGCGCCGGGTCCATCCGCGCAAAGCCCAGCGCCGTCGCCGCCGCCGATTGCGCCTGCCCCCCCACATCCAGCACCAGAACCACCGGCCATCCCATGCGCCGCGCAAGTTCCGCGCTGCTGCCATGGCCCGCCGCCCCGGCAAAGGCCACCCCGTCGAACAGGCCCATCGACCCCTCGGCCAGCACCAGATCGGCCCCCGCCGCCTCGCCCGCCAGCCGCGCGATCAGCCCCGGCCCCATCGCCCAGCTGTCCAGATTGAACGACGCCCGCCCCGAGGCCGCGCGGTGAAAGGCCGGGTCTATGTAATCCGGCCCGCTCTTGAACGGTTGCACCGCCAGCCCGTCCTCGCACAGCGCGCGCAAGAGGCCCAGCATGACCGTGGTCTTGCCGGTGCCCGATGCGGGGGCCGAAATCAGAAGGCCGGGCGGCAGCGTCATTCGGGAAACCGGGGCGCCGTGCCGACAGGCCGGTAGCGGCGGTCATAGTCGCCCGCATAAAGACGGCTTTCCTCGAAGGCCTCCGCCCCGATCGACGGGCCGACAAGGATCAGCGCAGTCCGCTCCATCTCGGCCCCGATGGCGGCGGGCAGGGTGCCCAGCGTCGCGCGCACCACCCGCTCGTCGGGCCAGCTTGCGCGCCAGACCACCGCCACCGGGCAATCCGCGCCATAATGCGGGATCAGGTCCGCCAGCACCTTGTCCAGCACATGGACCGACAGATGGATCGCCAACACCGCCCCCGTGCGGGCAAAATTCGTCAGGCTTTCCGCCTCGGGCATCGCGCTCGCCCGGCCCGAGGTGCGCGTCAGCACCACCGATTGCACCAGCCCCGGCAGCGTCAGTTCCGCCCCCAGCGTCGCGGCAGCGGCGGCAAAGGACGGCACGCCCGGCGTCACGTCATAGGGGATGCCCAGCGCCCGCAGACGCCGCAACTGTTCCCCCATCGCCGACCAGACCGACAGATCCCCCGAATGAAGCCGTGCCACGTCATGGCCTGCGGCATGGGCGGCGGCGATCTCGTCCATGATCTGGTCAAGGCTCAGGGGCGCGGTGTTCACGATCCGCGCGCCCGGCGGGCAATGCGCCAGCACCCCCTCGGGCACCAGCGACCCGGCATAGAGGCAGACGGGGCTCGCCGCGATCAGATCGCGCCCGCGCAGGGTGATCAGGTCCGGCGCGCCGGGGCCTGCGCCGATGAAATGTACGGTCATTGCGTTGCGTCCTCCTCGGGTCCTGGCCCTTCTGCCACGGCCCATGTCACCGCGCCATGGCTTTGGCGCGGGGTGATGATGCGGCCCCGGCTGGCGACCAGCGCCACCGCCTCGGCCATCGAACCGCAGCCGAACCGCGCCAGAATCCGCGCCGATTGCGTGGGTGTCGCGATCCCGGCCACCGCGCCCTCGGGGATGGCGCGGCAGGGCAAGGCCACATCCCGCAGCGCCGGATGCCCCGCCCGCAGGGCGGGGATGGCCAGCAGATCCGCCCGCCCCGCCGCCGCCAGCGCGGCGGCCACCTCGGCCCCCGTCGCCGCCGATGTCAGGCCCATCCCGATCACGCGCATGCGGGCCTGCTCCATTGCACCACGGGCCGCAGCGGCTGCCAGCCCTGCATCCGGCCCAAGGGCGCCGCCTGCGCGATGTCGATCCGCATCAGCGCCCCGCCATGGTCGGCCTGCAACTCCAACAAAAGCGCCTCTGTCTCCAGCGTCACGGCATTGACCACCAGCCGCGCCTGCCCGGGCAGCGCCGCAAACAGCGCCCGGTCAA
Source organism: Paragemmobacter ruber (assembly GCF_009908315.1). GTDB lineage: Bacteria > Pseudomonadota > Alphaproteobacteria > Rhodobacterales > Rhodobacteraceae > Paragemmobacter > Paragemmobacter ruber. Next base: position 360,466 of record NZ_JAAATW010000002.1, on the reverse strand, counting down.
ACCCACCGCCCACGAAGATCGCATCCGGGCGCGGCAGGCGCGGCAGCACCTCGGGCGTCTCGCCCTCATGCAGCGCAATGCGGTGGCCAAGGCCGAACCCGTCGATATTGGCGCGGATGTTCGCCGCCCGGTCGGCCCGCCGCTCCACCGCCTCGGCCCGCCCGCCCGCCAGCGCCCATTCGATGGAAATCGACCCCGACCCCGCCCCCAGATCCCACAGCACCTCGCCCATGCGCGGGGCCAGCGCGGCCAGCGTCAGCGCGCGGATCGGCGCCTTGGTGATCTGCCCATCCGTGGCGAAACGGCCATCGGCCAGCCCCGCGCTCCGGGGCAGGCCCATCCCGCCCGCCGCCCGGATCGCCACCGCGACCGGTGCCGTCACATCGCCCGCGGTCCACGCCGCCGCGCGGCCCTCGCGCACCCGTTCGCGCGCGCCGCCCAGCGCCTCCATCACCCAGATTCGGCTCTCGCCCCAGCCCTGCGTCACCAGCCAGCCCGCCACCTCGGCCACCGCCGCCCCATCGCGCAGCGTGCAGATCGCCTGCCACCCGTCATGGATCAGCGGCACCATGCGGTTCAGCGGCGCAGCATGCAGGCCAAGGCAGGCCGTCTCCTCCAGCCGCCAGCCCAGCCGCGCGGCGGCCAGCGAAAACACCCCCGCCTGCGGCAGACAGCGCCATTCCCCCGGCGCCAGCACGGCGGCCAGACTGCCCCCCGCCCCGAACCAGAACGGATCGCCCGAGGCCAGCACCACCACCCGCCGCCCCCGCAGCGCCAGCACCGGCCCAAGGTCAAAGGGCACCGGCCACGCCTGCCCGCGCGCCCCCGCCCCCACCAGCGCCAGATGCCGCGGCCCGCCAAAGATCACCTCTGCCGCCGCCAGCGCATCGCGGCTTGCCTCCGGCAGCCCCGACAGGCCATCTTCCCCCAGACCGATGATGACAAGCCAAGGATCAGACATGCCGCGCATCCTTCTCTTGGGCGGAACGCAGGACGCGGCCGAAATGGCCGCCGCCCTTGCCACCGCTGGGCTGGAGGCCGTCTATTCGCTGGCAGGCCGCACCGCCGCGCCCACCCGCCCGGACCTGCCCACGCGGATCGGCGGCTTTGGCGGCGTGGCGGGGCTGGCCCAATGGCTGGCAGCTAACCGCATCACCCATGTGATCGACGCCACCCACCCCTTCGCCGCACAGATGAGCCGCAACGCCATCGCCGCCTGCGCCGCGGCAGGCCTGCCGCTTGTGGCGCTGCAGCGCCCCGAATGGCAGCCCGAACCGGGCGACCGCTGGACGCGCCTGCCCGACATCGCCGCCGCCGTCGCCCATCTGCCCGATGCGCCCGCGCGCGTCTTCCTCGCCATCGGACGGCAGACCCTTGCCCCCTTCGCCGCGCGGCCCGAACACCACTACCTCCTGCGCCTCGTCGATCCGCCCGAAGCGCCCCTGCCCCTGCCGCAGGCCGAGGTGGTGGTGGATCGCGGCCCCTTCACCGTGGCGGGCGACACCGCGCTCCTGCGCCGCTTCCGCGCCGATCTGATCGTCGCCAAGAATGCCGGGGGCCGGGGCGCCAGCGCCAAGATCGCCGCGGCGCGCGCGCTCGGCCTGCCGATCCTGATGATCGACCGCCCCGCCCTGCCGGACAGGGCCACCGTCACCACCCCGGCCGAGGCGATCCACTGGCTTCATGCCACCGACCGGGGCGTGTAGACCCAGGTCCCCACCCGCCGCGTCTGGCTGTTGCCGACGATCACCACCGTCCGCATGTCGGCCATCTCGGGCGTGGCCTCGCCCAGCGTGACCGTGGCAATCCGCTGCTCGGGCGTCGAGACCGCGCGTGCAAAGGTGATCAGCCGGTCCCGCCCGCAGACCTCGGTCAGGATCGCCAGCGCGCGGGCAAAGCCTTCGGGCCGCGACTTCGACCGCGGGTTGTAGAAGGCCATCGCCAGATCGGCCTCGGCCGCCAGCCGCAGCCGCCGCTCGATCAGGGCCTGCGGTTTCAGGTTGTCGCTCAAATTGATGCAGCAGAAATCATGCCCCAGGGGGGCGCCCGCCGCCGCCGCCGCCGCAAGCATCGCCGTGATGCCCGGCAGGATGCGGATGTCCAGCCCCGCCGCCAGATCGGGCCGCGTCTCCAGCGCCTCGAACAGGGCCGAGGCCATGGCAAACACCCCCGGGTCGCCCGAAGACACGATCACCACCCGCCCCCCCGCCGCCGCAAGATCCAGCGCGTGATGGGCGCGGTCCAGTTCCTCGCGGTTGTCCGACGGATGCAGCGTCAACCCCGCCCGCGGCGCCACGCGGGCAACGTAAGGGATATAGCCCAGCACATCGCTGGCCCCCGCCAGCGCCGCCGTCACCTCGGGCGTCACCATCCCCGCGTCCCCGGGGCCAAGCCCGGCAACCACCAGCCAGCCGGTCATTCCGGCACCTCCGGGCGCCGCCCATGCCCATGCACCAGCACGATGGCGAAATAGGGACAATCCCCATCCGCCACATCAGCCAGCCGCGCCACCCGCTGCCCCGGCATGGTGCCACGTTCCACCAGCCACGCCTCATCCAGCCGCCCGGCGGCCGCAAGCGCGCGGCGCACGCGCGGCAGGTTCCGCCCCGTCTTCATGATCACCAGCGCATCCGATGCCCGCGCATGGCGCAGCAGATCCTCTTCGGGCAGCGTGGCCATCAGCACCGTCAGCACATCATCGCCCCATGTGATCGGCTGGCCCGTCCCGTTCCAGCATCCCACCATGCCGGGGATACCGGGGATCACCTCCACCTCCGCCCGCCCCTGCAACCGGGTGTAGAGGTGCATGAACGATCCGTAGAAGAAGGGATCGCCCTCGCACAGCACCACCACATCCTCGCGCTGCGCAAGATCGGCCAGCCGTGCGGCCCAGTCATCATAGAACGCCGCCAGCAGATCGTTGTATTCCGGGCTGTCGAAGGGCAGTTCGGTGGTCACCGGATATTCCATCGCCAGTTCCACCGCATCCGCCCGCAACATGCCCTGCACGATGCTGCGCGCCTGCCCCGCCCGCCCCGCCTTGCGGAAAAAGGCCACATGCCGCGCCGCCCGGATCACCCGGTCCGACCGGACGCTGATCAGATCGGGGTCACCGGGGCCGAGGCCCGCACAGACGATCTTGCCCACGCTCATTCCTTCCGATTGGCCAGCGCGTTGACGGCGGCGACCGTGATCGCCGATCCGCCCAACCGCCCGCGCACGATCAGCGCCGGGCAGGGCGGCGCCGCCATCAGCGCCTCTTTCGATTCCGCCGCCCCGATGAACCCCACCGGGCAGCCCACGATCGCTGCCGGGCGCGGGCAGGCGGGATCCTCCAGCATGTTGAGCAGATGGAACAGGGCCGTCGGCGCATTGCCGATGGCCACCACAGCACCCGCCAGATGGGGCCGCCACAATTCCACCGCCGCCGCGCTGCGCGTATTGCCCATCGCCGCCGCCATCGCAGGCACCTGCGGATCGTGCAGCGTGCAGATCACCGCATTGTCGGCAGGCAGGCGCGGCCGGGTGATCCCTTCGCTCACCATGCGCGCGTCGCACAGGACCGGCGCCCCCGCCTCCAGCGCCGCCCGCGCGGCGCCCACCATGCCGGGGGTGAAGGCCACATGCGCCTCCAGCCCCACCATCCCCGCGGCATGGATCATGCGCACGGTGACGATCTCTTCATCGGGCGTGAAGCGCGCCAGATCGGCCTCGGCCCGGATCGTGGCAAAGGACTGGCGATAGATTTCCGCGCCGTCGGTGATGTAGCTATGGGGCATTCAGGGCGTTCCGGTCAGGTCAGGTCTGGTCTGGGTCAAATGGGCGGCGATGTCGTCGGTAATCTGGGCGGCGGTCAGATCGCGGCCCGCGCCCGCCGCGATATCCCCGCGGATCAGGCGAATGCCCGTGGTGGTGGCCGTCAGCACAAGGGGCGCAGGCCGCGGCAAGGCGCATCCCTTGGCACAGCCCGACACATGCAGGATCGCGCCCTCGGGCACAAGCGGCGCCAGCCGCCGCGCCAGATCGCGCGTGGGCGCCAGCGCCTGCGGGCATCCCGGCGCGCCGGTGCAGGCGATCACCCGCAGGATCGGCGCTGTGGGATCGGTCACCAGCCCCGGCAGATCGGGCAGCGCCGCCGCGCCTTCGACCAAGACCATCCGCCACGGCGTCAGCCGCAGGTCATGGCCCAACCCCGCCAACGCGGCCAGCGTCGCGGCCTCCAACTGGCCAAAGGCCAGCGCCACCAACGCACCCTCGGCCCGCAATCCGGGGCCGGGCGCGGGCATGGCCGGGGCCGGGGCCACCGGCCCCCGCAAATCCTCCGGCGGCAGCACGCCGCGCGCGATCAGCGCGGCCATCCGCCCCCGCCCCTGCGCCACGCCACCCGCCGCCACGAACCACCGCGCCATCTCCAGCGCCCGCGCCGCCGCCTCGGCCTCCGTCACCGCGCACCCCGTGGGCAGGCCATCGGCGCGCAGGATCAGGCCACCCCCCGCCCCGCGCTCGATCCGGATGTCGCCCGACGCGCCCGCCAGCCAGCGCTCCGGTCCCACATCCAGCACGAAGCCGAACTTCCCCGGCAGATCGGGCGCCTCTGCCAGCGCCTCCTCCAGCGCCGTGGCCAGCGCATCGGCCCGCACGAAAGGCGCCACCGTGATGTTGCGGCGGCTTTCCCCCGCCAGATCGCGGTCGATCAGGCCAAGCTGCGTCAGATCGGCGATCAGCGCGGGATGGCTGGCCTCGGTCACGCCGCGCAGCTGCACATTGCCCCGCGCCGACAGGTCGATCAGCCCGTTGCCATGCGCCCGCGCCGCCGCCGCGATCCCCGCCGCCTGCGCGGGCGACAGACGCCCCGCATGGGGCCGCACCCGCACCACCAGCCCATCGCCCGAGGCCATGGGCCGCAGCGCGCCCGGGCACCAGCCTTGAATGATCGGGCCTTGGACAATGGGCGCCCCTGTCACAGCCGCTCCTCCACCGCAAGCGCATTGCGCTGGCTGCGCCACAGCCCCGCCGCGCGCAGGGCGGCAAAACGGTCGCGCAGCGCGGCCAGCGCGGCAGGGTTCTCGCGCTCCATGAACGCCACCACCTCATCGCGGCCAAGGGTCGCGTCATGGTATAGGTCGAACAGATGCGGCGGCACCGCCCGCGCGAGCTGGGCAAAGGATCCCAGATTGTCCAGCGTCGCCGCGATCTCAGCCGCGCCGCGAAAGCCGTGCCGCATCATCCCCGCCGCCCAGTCGGGATTGGCCGCCCGGGCGCGCACCACGCGCGCGATCTCTTCGGTCAGGGTGCGGGCGCGCGGCGCGTCAGGCCGCGTCGCATCCAGATGGTACAGCGCGGGCGCCTCTTCCCCCAGCCGGTGGCGCGCGGCGGCAAACCCCGCCTCATGCGCGGCATAATCCGGCGCCATCAGCAGATCGGTCTCGGGCAGGTCCTGCACATGGGCAAAGGCATCCGCCCCCCTGAGCCGCGCCTCCAGCGCCTCGCGCGCGGGCAGGCTGCGCCCCTGCGCATCAATCGCCCAGGACGAGGCCGACAGCCACGCCTCGCCCGCCGCCATCCGCCCCGCCTCGGTCAGATCGTCCAGCGCAGGCCCCATGCCCAACCCGTACATCCCAGGCTTCGGGCCAAAGACGCGTGGGCTGCGCGCGGCATAAGGGTTGTCCTCCGCCGCCTCGTCCCGGGCGGCCAGCGCCTCGGCCCCCAGTTCGAACATCTGCGCCAGACCGGGAAAGACGTCGCGGAACAGCCCCGACACCCGCAGCGTCACGTCGATGCGCGGCCGCCCCAGCAGGGCCAGCGGCACCACCTCCACCCCCGTCACCCGCCCCGACGCCTCATCCCACAGGGGCGCCAGCCCTGCCAGATGCAGCGCCATGGCGAATTCCTCGCCCGCCGTCCGCATCGACGCCGATCCCCACAGATCGACCAACAGCCCGCGCGGCCAGTCACCATGATCCTGCAGATGGCGGCGCAGCAATTCCTCGGCCAGCTTCACCCCCTGCGCATGGGCGCCTCGTGTCGGCACCGCGCGGGGATCGACCGAAAACAGGTTCCGCCCCGTGGGCAGCACATCCGCCCGCCCGCGATGCGGCGATCCCGCCGGTCCGGGCGGCACGAACCGCCCGTCCAGCGCCGCCAGAAGCCCCGCCATCTCGCCCGCGCCATCGCCATAGACGTGCAGCCCGTCGCCGTAGCGGCTTTCCTTTACGTCACACACGAAACGGTCGATCCGGGTGATCGCCTCGGCGGGGCTCGCATCGGGCGGCAGGCCCAGATCAGCCTCCACCCCCAGCGCGGCGGCCATGGCCCGGATTTCCCCGATCAGGCGGCGGCGGCGCGACGGATCCAGCCCATCGGCGGTGGAATATTCGTCCAGCAGCCGCTCCAACCCCTCCAGCGCGGCAGGCAAGCGGCTCGGCGCCAAGGGCGGCGGCAGATGGCCCAGCGTCACCGCCCCGATCCGCCGCTTGGCCTGTGCCGCCTCGCCCGGATCATTCACGATGAAGGGATAGACAAAGGGCAGATCCCCCGCCAGCGCCTCGGGCCAGCAGGCCTCGGACAGCGCCACCGATTTGCCCGGCAGCCATTCCAGCGTGCCATGCGCCCCCATATGCACCGCCCCATGCAGGCCGAGCGAGCGGAGCCACAGGTAGAACGCCACATAACCATGCCGGGGCACGCGCGACAGGTCGTGATAGCTGTCCTCGCGCCCCCGCACCTCGCCCCGCTCGGGCTGCAGGGCCACGACCACCGCCCCGCGCCGGGTGGCCGCGAAATGAAACACCCCGTCGCGACAGGCCGGGTCCTCCTCTGGCGCGCCCCAGGCCGCCATCAGGCTGTCGCGCAGCGTCTCGGGCAATCCGGCCAGCGCCGCGCGATATTCGGCCAGCGGCCAACCCATCGTCTCGGCCAGCAGGGCCGGGGCAAGCGGCGCGCCCGGCCCGGTGGCATAGCCCGCCTCCGCCAGCGCCCCCAGCACCCGATCGGCCGAGGCCGGGGCATCCAGCCCCACCGCATGGGCAATCTGATCGGGCCGCCCCGGATAGGTGGACAGAATCAGCGCCAATTGCCGCGCCGCAGGCGCGATCCGCGCCAGGCGGTGCCACCCCACCGCCCGGTCCAAGAGCGCCGCGATCCGCCCCACATCGGCGCGATGGGCAAAGCGCGAAAACTCCAGATCCGGGTCGCGCTTGCCCGGCGACTTGAAACTCGCCACCCCCGCGAAGATGCGCCCATCCACCTCGGGCAGCACCACATGCATCGCCAGATCGGCAGGCGACAGGCCCCGCTCCGACCCCGCCCAATCGCGCCGCCGCGCGGTGGACAGCGCCACCTGAAACACCGGGCAACCCGGCGCGTCCAGCGGCGTGGTGCCATCCTCCCCCTTGGCCGAAAAGGCCGTCAGGTTGAAGATCATCACCGGCGACAGCTGCGCCAGCGCGCCGCGCACGAACTCTGCCGCGCCGGGCGCCTTCAGCGATGGCACGAACAGCCCCTGCGCCGCATAGCCCCGCGCCCGCAGCGCGGCGATCACCGCATCCACCGCCGCCGTATCGGCGGATGTCAGGTAGCTGCGATAGAACACCACCGCCACCGCATCCTCGGCAGGCCCCGGCACTGCCACCACACCCTGCTCGGGATCGTACCAGCCGCATTGCGGCACGCTCTTCGCGCCCAGCACCGGCCCCGCGAACAGGCCCGCCGCCAGCGACAGCTGCGCCAGCGCCGCCTGCGCCGCCACCGCGCCGCCCGCATCGCACAGGGCCTGCAACCGCCGCAGCGTGGAGACAGGCAGGGTCGAGGCCGCATCCAGCGCCGGATCGTCGCGCCCGTCCGCAGGCAGCACCGCCAGCGCGATGCCCTGCCGCCGCGCCATGTCCTGCAGGCTGGCGATGCCATGGGGCCAATAGCCCACCCCGCCGATCAGCCGCACCAGAATGGCGCGCGCGTGCGCCGCCGTCGCCTCGATCCAGGTATCCACGGAAACCGGGTGGCGCAGCGCCACCAGATTGGCCAGCCGCAGCGTGGGCAGGGGGCTGCCGCCCGCCCGCGCGCGATGCCATCCCGCCGCGAAAGCGCCAAGGTCACTGTCCGAGAAACTCAGCACCAACAGATCCGCGGGCGTCTGCCCCAGATCCATCGGAACCTCGGTCTCCTCCAGCCCGTGACTTTCGCGAAAGACGACATGCATGGGTCGCGCCCTTACAACCCCGCTTCGGCAAAGACGGCGCGGACCGCCGCCGGGTCCACGTGATCATGCTCGGCAATCACCACCAGACGCGACTGCCGCACCCGCGCGCCCCACGGCTCATCATACTGATGCCGCACCCGCTCGCCCACCGCCTGCACCAAAAGGCGCATGGGCTTGCCCGCCACGGCGACATGGCCCTTCACGCGCAGGATGTTCTGCTCGCGCGCCAGACGGCGGATCGCTTCGGCCAGCACCTCGGGATCGGCGATCTCGGGCAGGTCCACCACGGTGCTGTCGAAATCGTCATGCTCGTGATCATCATGCCCGTCATGGTGGCTGGGCCGCGCGGCCAGATCATCCTCGGCCGCCGCCCCCAGACCAAGGATCACCTTGGGGTCGATCACCCCTTCCGCCATCGACAGGATCGGCAGCTTGCGCGGCACCTCGGCCTCCACCACCGCGCGGGCGGCGGCGATGCCCGCCTCGCCCGCCAGATCGGCCTTGGTCAAAAGCACGATATCGGCGCAGGCGATCTGATCCTCGAACACCTCCGACAAGGGCGTCTCGTGGTCGATGCTGTCATCGGCCTCGCGCTGCGCCTGCACCGCCGCCTCGTCCGGCGCGAACCGGCCCGCCGCCACCGCCTCGGCATCGGCCAGCGCGATCACCCCGTCCACCGTGATGCGCGACCGGATCGCCGGCCAGTCAAAGGCCTTCAGCAAAGGCTTGGGCAGCGCCAGACCGGACGTCTCGATCAGGATGTGATCGGGCCGCTTCGGCATCGCCAGCAACGCCTCCACCGTCGGGATGAAGTCATCGGCCACCGTGCAGCAGATGCAGCCATTGGCCAGTTCCACGATGTTCTCCACCGGGCAATTCTCATCGGCGCAGGATTTCAGGATATCCCCGTCCACGCCCACGGTGCCGAACTCGTTCACCAGAACCGCAAGCCGCTTGCCTTGCGGGTTCTGCATCAGATGCCGGATCAGCGTCGTCTTGCCCGACCCGAGAAAGCCGGTGATGATGGTGACGGGGATCTTCGCAAGGTCGCTCATGGGGTCTCTCCAATCGGGGGAATTCGGGCAAGCGATTGCTTGCGAAAGATCGCCGGACGCTCGCGCCACGGCACCACGCCGTCGGGGGCCCGCGCATAGGCGGCGGCACCGGCCAGAATGTCATCGACATCGCCCTCGGTCAGCCGCCCATAGACATAGCTCCACCGCCCCGGCGCGCTCAGCGCCACGCTGCAGCCCTGCGAACAGGCCGACAGGCACTCCACCCGCCGGATCGTCACCGCCTCGGGCGGCTCTGCCTGCAACAGCGCGCGCGCCAGCCGTTCTCCGGCCACCGGCGCGCCGTCTTCCACGGTCTCGCCAGCCCGGCAGGTAGAGCAGACGAGAAGCGTCACAGCCATCGCGTATTCCCTCGTTCGCGACCGGGGGGCGCGGCCGAACGACCGGCGTGACAACACGCAGCCATGTCCGGTCGCGGATCACCCCGTCCGCCCGTTTGCAGTCCTGCGCTGGCAGGTCTCCCGGCTTGCGAAGCAGGGCGCAGGGGCGCCCCATTCCATCCCCCTTCCCAGCCGCGGGGGCCAGTGGTTACGGGATGAATACTCCGGTCACGGTCGCGGGGGCGGCTGCGCTTCGGCCCGTCACAAAGGCCTATCGCATTCCCTCTTCGCCTGTCCTAAGACAGGAACCAGCACGTCTGACCAGTGACCCCAACCCCCAAGCCTTGTCAAGGACCGCTGCCGACATGACCAGCGATGCAAACGACGCCGACACCCGCCACAGCGCGAAAATGGCCAAGATCAAGGCCGCGCGCGACCGGATGATGGAAACCAAGACCGGCGAAAAGGGCCTTGTGATCGTCCATACCGGGCCGGGCAAGGGCAAGTCTTCCTCAGGCTTCGGCATGATCCTGCGCTGCATCGCCCATGGCATGCCCTGCGCCGTGGTGCAGTTCATCAAGGGCGCATGGGATACCGGCGAACGCCGCCTTCTCTCCACCCATTTCGGCGATCTCTGCCAGTTCCACGCCATGGGCGAAGGCTTCACCTGGGAAACCCAGGACCGCACCCGCGACATCGCCGCCGCGCAGGCGGGCTGGGCCAGGGCGCGTGACCTGATCCGCGATCCGGCCATCCGCTTCGTCCTGCTGGACGAGATCAACATCGCCCTGCGCTACGATTACCTAGACATCGCCGAGGTGCTGGCCTTCCTGCGCGATGAAAAACCGCCCATGACCCATGTCTGCCTGACCGGCCGCAACGCCAAGCCCGAACTGATCGAAGCCGCCGATCTGGTCACCGAGATGGCGGTGGTGAAACACCCGTTCCGCGCCGGGATCAAGGCGCAGGCCGGGGTGGAGTTCTGATCCCATGCCCGCGCTGATGATCCAGGGCACCGGCTCCAATGTCGGCAAGTCGATGCTGGTCGCAGGCCTGTGCCGCGCGGCCCGCCTGCGCGGCCTGACCGTGCTGCCGTTCAAGCCGCAGAACATGTCGAACAACGCCGCCGTGACCGAAGACGGCGGCGAGATCGGCCGCGCGCAGGCGCTGCAGGCGCTGGCCTGCGGGGTGGCGCCCCATACCGACATGAACCCCGTCCTCCTGAAACCCGAATCCGAGGTGGGCGCCCAGGTCGTAGTGCAGGGCAAACGCCTGACCACCACCCGTGCCGCCGAATACGCCACGCTCAAGCCGCAGCTGATGGGCGCGGTCCTCGACAGCTTCCATCGCCTCAAGGCGCGCGCCGACCTGGTGATCGTCGAAGGCGCGGGCAGCCCGGCCGAGGTCAACCTGCGCCAGGGCGACATCGCCAACATGGGCTTTGCCCGCGCCGCCGATGTGCCGGTCGTGCTGGCGGGCGACATCGACCGCGGCGGCGTCATCGCCCAGATCATCGGCACGCAGGCCATCCTCGATCCCGCCGATGCCGCCATGGTGCAGGGCTTCCTCATCAACAAGTTCCGCGGCGATCCCCGGCTGTTCGACGATGGCTATGCCTTCATCGCCGCCCGCACCGGCTGGCGCGGCTTTGGCGTGCTGCCCTGGTTCCCCGACGCCGCCCGCCTGCCGGCCGAAGACGCGCTCGACCTCGCCCGCACCAGCGGCGGCGGCCCCATCCGCATCGCCTGCCTCGCCCTGTCGCGCATCGCCAATTTCGACGATCTCGACCCGTTGAAACAGGAAGCGGGCGTCACCGTCGATATGGTCCTGCCCGGCCAGCCGATCCCCGGCGATGCCACCCTCGTGATCATCCCCGGCTCCAAATCGACACGCGGCGATCTGGCCTTCCTGCGCGCGCAGGGCTGGGACATCGACCTCGCCGCCCATCGCCGCCGGGGCGGGCGCATCATGGGCATCTGCGGCGGCTACCAGATGCTCGGCCGCAGCGTGGCCGATCCCATGGGGATCGAAGGCCCCGCCGGCGAAACCCCCGGCCTCGGGTTTCTCGACGTGGACACGGTGATGACCGCCGACAAGCGCCTCACCCGCAGCAGCGCCACCCACTGCGCCAGCGGCCTGCAGGTTTCGGGCTACGAGATCCACATCGGCCGCACGGATGGCCCCGATTGCGCCCGCCCCTTCGCCTTGCTCGAAGGCCGCGCCGAAGGCGCCACCTCCGCCGATGGCCGGGTGACGGGCAGCTATCTGCACGGCCTCTTCACCGATGACGCCTTCCGCCAGGCCTTCCTCGCCGATCTCGGCGCCGCGCCCTCCGCCCTCACCTATGCCGCCGGCGTCGAGACGACGCTCGACACCCTCGCCGCCCATCTCGAAAGCCATCTGGATGTGGCGGCCCTCCTCGCGCTGGCCCGCTAGGACCCGCGCCAGATCACGCGGCCTTCGCCCAAGCGGGCGGCCTACGCAGGATGTTTTGGGATTTTGGTGGAGCAGAGGGGGATCGAACCCCTGACCTCGTCATTGCGAACGACGCGCTCTCCCAACTGAGCTACTGCCCCCACGCCGCGGGCTTTTGGCGCAAAGCTTCCGCCTTGTCAAGCAACCGCACGGCCCCCCGCAAGGCCACCCCGCTACCCCGACTTCGCCCCCGGATGCGCCCCCAGATGCGCCCGCAGGAACGCCACGATATCGGCCGCGGGACGCGCGCCGGTCAGCCGCGCCACCTCTCGCCCGCGATGATACAGGATCAGCGCCGGGATCCCCCGGATACCCGCCCGCTGCGACACGACGGGATGCGCCTCGGTATCCAGCTTGCCAAACCGCACGCGCGGTGCCATCGCCTGAGCCGCCTTGGCGAACTCGGGCGCCATCGCCCGGCACGGCCCGCACCATGCCGCCCAGTAGTCCACGATCAGCGGCAGATCATCCCCCCGCACCGCCCGGTCATGTGCGGCCGCATCCAGCGCCATCACCCGCCCATCCAGTAACGCCGCCCCGCAGACCCCGCATTTCGGCCCCGCCGCCAGCCGCGCCTCCGGCACCCGGTTCATCTGCCCACAGGCCGCGCAGCACAGCTTTACCCCTTCGGCCATATCTACCCCCCATCACATGCATCTAATTGCATATGTCTGCATCAGAGGGTGGGAAAACAACCCCGCCTTCATCTTGGCCCCAAATTCCCGCGGGGGGCCGACCGGCACGGGCGGCGGGGGCGGCAGCCCCCTCCCCGGCCCTGCGTCACAGGAAATCGTTCTCCACATCGGTGACGTCGATCCCCAGCGCCTCAAGCCCCGCCTCAAGGTTCTCGGCCAGATGCGGCATGCCCATCAGATACTGGTCCGTGGGCACTGTCGCCTCCGTATAGGCCGTCTCCACCGCCGTGGCGTAATCCTCCGGCTCGAACGCCCCCCGCCCGACCCAGGCGATGGCGGTCAGATGCGCCTTCTCATCGTCATTCAGGGCGTCGATGAAGGCGTGCAACTCCTTCTCCGCCACCCCCTCCTCGCGGGACTGGTAAATCACATGCACCACCTTCTCGGGACTGATCTCCAGCATGGCGCGACTCCCTTCCTCGGCGCATCATGGTTGCGCCAGCGGCGCCTCGGCGCAAGCCCTCAGGTCACCAGCGCGAAAACCGCCGCATAGACCACCGCCCCGGCCAGCGTCGCCCCCACGACAGACCGCGCCGCGCACCAGACCGCCACCACGGCCGCACTCCCGGCAAGGGGCGCGGCCAGATCGCCCCCGGCGGCAAAGGGCAGCGCCGCCGCCACGAACAGCGTGGCAATGGCCGCAGGCCCCACAGCCGCCAGAAACCGCGCCATCAGCCCCCCATCCTGCGCCCCGTCCCGCCCCGTTCCCAGCCCGAACCGGATCGGCAGATAGCGAAAGCCCCAATTCGCCGCGCCCACGATCAGCGCCAGCACCAGCACCCCGCCGCTCATGCCCGCACCCGCCGCAGCACACCCGCCACCGCCCCCGCTGCCATCCCGGCGAGGATGCCCACAGTCGATGACACCGCCAGCGTCCCCGCCACGCAGGCCACGCCCGCCACCACGATCACGGGCACCTGTGGGCGCGACAGGATCGACAGCAGCAGCGCCAGAAACAACGCAGGCAACAGGAAGGACAGCCCCGCCTCCAGCACCGGCCAATCCGCCAGCGCGCCACCCCCCGCCAAGGCCCCCGCCACCGTACCCGCCACCCAGGCGGCATAGGCAGGCAGGCCCAACCCGAACATGTAGCTTTCCGAAAAACGCCGCCCCCGCGCCAGATCGCCCAGCGCCGCGCCGAACACCTCATCCGTCAGACCCCAGGCCCAGGCCCAGGCATGGCGCCGTGCCGCGCCCTGCCCTGCCGCCTTCATCAGCGCGGGGCCGTAAAGCAGATGCCGCAGGTTCATCGCGATCAGCGTGAGCGCCGCCACCGGCAGCGCCGCCCCCGATGTCAGCAAGGCCAGCGCCAGGAACTGCGACGCCCCCGCATAGATGATCACCGACAGTGCCGCCGCCTCCCACGCGGTCAGCCCCGCCCCCGTCGCCGCCACGCCAAAGGCAAAGGCGATGGGAAAGTATCCCAGCGCGATCGGCACCGCCGCCAGCATCCCCGCCCGCAGGCCACCCGCCGCGCGCCCCTCGCCCGTCTCCACCATCCACCGCCCCTGTCCATTCGCCCGGGCATCCGGCCTACCCGCGCGCCGTCAGCGCGTCAACGCCCGCCCGGACCCTGCCCGTAAAGCCAACTTGACAGCCGCCCACCGCCCATGCGCTTCTCGCACAGAACGTCTCGCCTATGTCCCGGTACCAGTACGGCGGAGTTATGCCATGCCCTTCCTCTCCCCCAGCTTTCGTATCAATACCAGCACCTACGATGAGCAGACACAACCCGCCGTCGCCGTGCTGCGCGACGGCCGCGTCGCTGTCGCCTGGACCGATAACAGCAACATCCAAGATGTCACCCAGGGCCGCGACGTCCGCGCCCGCGTGATTGATGCCGCAGGTCCCGGCACGTCACTCGACTTCAAGGTGAACACCGAAGCCCCCGTCGCCACCTTCTTCAACAACCGCTCGCAATTCACGCCCGACATCGTTGCCTTGCCCAATGGCGGCTTCACCATCGCCTACACCGATACCCAGGTCACCTCCGATACCGCCTTCCGCAGCACCACGGCGCTGCGCAGCTTTGATGCCGAAGGCACCGCCACGGGCCCCCAACGGCTGGTCTTTCCTTCTGCCGATCCGGCTGGAAACAACACCGTCTTTCCCGGCAACGTCTCGCTCGTTGCCCTGAGGGATGGCGGGCTCGCCTTCAGTGGCACCACGACGGTCGATTGGGTCCTCCCCTTCGATCCTGGCCGCAAGCTTATGATCAACACCCTTTCGCCGGACGGCACGCTGGGCACGCTCTTCTCCGGCGCGGGTGATGTGACGGGCGACCAGATCAAGCCGGAACTCACCCGCCTGTCCAACGGCAACATCGCCGTGGCCTATCTCAGCAACGAAGGCCGCCCCTCTTTCGACTACGACCTGCGCATCCAGATCCGCACCCCTGCGGGTACAGCAGTGGGCACCGAAATCGTGGTCCCCAGCCGCAACCCCTTCGGCAACACAGACATGGCCTACAGCATCACAGCGCTGAACAACGGTCGCTTCGTCGTCACCTGGCACCAACCCATCACCAATGACGAAAGGCTCGCCGGACAAACCCCCGATATCCTCGCCCGCATCTACAACGCCAACGGCACACCCATCGGCGGCGAAATCGCCGTTCATCCCGCCGATGGCGTCGGGCAACTGAATCCCATCGTCGCGGCGCAGCCCAATGGCAGCTTCCTGATCGTCTGGGAGGAAAATGCCGGCTCCTCAGGCGGCAACTACCTGCGCGCCCGCCTCTTCAACGCCGATGGCACAGCGGCTGGCAGCATCTTCTCGCTCGGCGATGGCAGGGGTGAGATGCGGAATGTCGATATCACCATCACCAATGATGGCCGCTACCTGATCGTCTGGCAGGATCAGAACAACCTTCCCGGAGACCCCGACGGTTTCGCCATCCGCGGCCAATACATCGACCCCCGCATCGCAGCGGTGAACTGGGCAGGTCGCGTCATCGCCGAACAATATGTCGGCACCGATTTCGGCGACAGCTTCAACGGCGGCAAGGGCAACGACACGATCTGGGGCGGCTTGGGCGAGGATACCTTCCTTCTCGATGCCGGGCGTGACACGCTCCATGGTGGCGGTGGCAACGACACCTTCCACGTCACCTCCACCGACCGGGTGGTCGAGGCTGCGGGCGAAGGCACCGCCGACCGCGTGATCGCCTATACCAGCTTCACCCTCGCCGCAGGGCAGGAGGTCGAGATCCTGCAAGCCGCCGAAATCCGCACCACCACCCCGATGGAATTGCGCGGCAACAGCGGCAGCAACCAGATCATCGGCAACGCCTCTGCCAACCGCCTGTTCGGCGCGATCGGCAATGATACGATCAGCGGCGGCGACGGCAGCGACACGATCATCGGCGGCCTCGGGCGCGACCGTCTGACCGGGGGCGCGGCGGCGGATACCTTCGTCCTGATGCCAGGCGCCAGAAACGCTGACACGATCACCGATTTCACCCCCGGCAGCGACATCCTGCAGCTGTCCGCCGCCGATTTCGGCGCAGAGCTGATCACGGGCGCATTGGACCCGTCGCAATTCGTGTCAAACAGGGGCGGCCGCGCAACCACCGCCGACCACCGCCTTATCTACGAAAACGACAACGGTCGCCTCTATTTCGATGCCGATGGCAGCGGCGACGGGGCTAGGGTCCTGATCGCCACCTTGCTGGGTGCACCCGCGCTGACGGCGGATGACCTCCTGCTGATCTAGCGTTTCGGGGCATTTTCGCGGAGGGATCGCGCGTTATCCACCCGATCCCTGCGCCGATCTGTATGCACGCCCGTCTGCACACCCGTCTGCTCGGGCAGCAGCACGGCCACCGCCCATTCCCTTGCTATTCCGCCGCCTGCGCATAGGCCTCCACCGGCGGGCAGGTGCAGATCAGGTTGCGGTCGCCGAACACATTGTCCACCCGCCCCACGGGAGGCCAGTACTTGTCCACCCGGAAGGCGCCGGGCGGGAAACAACCCTGCTCGCGCGGATATTTGCGCGTCCAGTCTGCCACCAGATCCTCCACCGTATGCGGCGCATGGCGCAGCGGGCTGTCCTCGGCAGAAATCTCGCCCCGCTCCACCGCCGCGATCTCGGCCCGGATCGCCAGCAGCGCGGTGATGAAACGGTCGATCTCGGCCTTCGTCTCGCTTTCCGTGGGCTCCACCATCAGCGTCCCCGCCACCGGCCAGCTCATCGTCGGCGCGTGGAAACCGTTATCCACCAGCCGCTTGGCGATATCGTCCACCGTCACCCCTGCTTCCGCGAAGGGCCGGGTGTCAAGGATACATTCATGCGCCACCCGCCCCTTGTTCCCCATGAACAGGATCGGATAGGCCCCCTTCAGCCGCGCCGCGATGTAATTGGCGTTCAGGATCGCCACCCGCGTCGCCTGAGTCAGCCCCTCGCCCCCCATCATCAGGCAATAGGCCCAGGAAATCAGCAGGATCGACGCGCTGCCGAATGGCGCCGCACTCACCGCGCCATCGCCATGCGTCTCGGGATGTCCCGGCAGATAGGGCGCCAGATGCGCCTTCACGCCGATGGGCCCCATCCCCGGCCCACCACCGCCATGCGGAATGGCGAATGTCTTGTGCAAGTTCAGGTGGCTCACATCACTCCCGATCTCGCCGGGCTTCACCAGCCCCACCAGCGCGTTCATGTTGGCCCCGTCCAGATAGACTTGCCCGCCATGCTCATGCGTGATGGCGCAGATCTCCCGCACCGTCTCTTCGAACACGCCATGGGTAGAGGGATAGGTGATCATGCAGGCGGCAAGATTGGCACCGGCCTCCGCCGCCTTCTGGCGGAAATCGTCGATATCCACATCGCCGTTCGGCGCCGATTTCACCACCACCACCTGCATCCCCGCCATCTGCGCGCTGGCCGGGTTCGTGCCATGCGCCGACACCGGGATCAGACAGATGTTGCGATGCCCCTCACCCCGCGCGCGGTGATAGGCCTGAATCGTCAACAGCCCCGCATACTCCCCCTGCGCCCCAGAGTTGGGCTGCATGGAAAACGCGTCATACCCCGTCACCTCGCACAGCTTTTCGGTCAGATCGGAAATCGCCTCGCGGTAGCCCGCCGCCTGATCCGCCGGGGCAAAGGGGTGGAGCGATCCGAACTCCGGCCAGGTGATGGGCATCATCTCCGCCGCCGCGTTCAGCTTCATTGTGCAAGATCCCAGCGGGATCATCGCCCGGTCCAGCGCCAGATCGCGGTCCGACAGGCGGCGCATGTAGCGCATCATCTCGGATTCCGCGCGGTTCATGTGGAACACCGGATGGGTCAGATAATCGGTCGTCCGCAGCATGGCCTCGGGGAAGCCAAGGCTTGCCCGATGCGGCGGCACGCCCTCGATGCCAAAGGCGCGCAGGACCCGGATCAGCACCTTCTCATCCGTCGTCTCGTCCAGGCTGATCCCCACGCGGTCATTGCCGATCTTGCGGAAATTCAATCCTTCATGCCGCGCGGCGGCAAGGATACCTGCCTGCCCGACACCCACCTCCACCGTGATCGTGTCGAAAAAGGCCTTGGGGCTCACCTTCGCCCCGGCAGCCTTCAGCGCGCGCGCCAGACGGTTGGTCAGGAAATGCACCCGCTCGGCAATCGCGCGCAGGCCACGCGGCCCGTGGAATACCGCGTAGAAGGACGCCATCACCGCCAGCAAGGCCTGCGCCGTGCACACATTGCTCGTGGCCTTTTCGCGCCGGATATGCTGCTCGCGCGTCTGCAGCGACAGGCGGTACGCCTTGTTCCCCCGCGCATCAATGGAAACCCCGACGATCCGCCCCGGCATCGCGCGCTTGTAGTCATCCTTGCACGACATGAAGGCCGCATGCGGCCCGCCATAGCCCATCGGCACCCCGAAACGCTGGCTCGACCCGATGGCGATATCCGCCCCCATCGCACCTGGCTCCTTCAGCATGGTCAGCGCCAGAAGATCGGTCGCGACAATCGCCACCGCCTTCGCCTGATGCAGCGCGGCGATCTGGTCGGTAAAGTCGATCACATGCCCGTAGGTGCCGGGATACTGGAAGATCGCGCCAAAAACCTGCGCAGCCTCCATCTTCGCCGGATCGCCCACGATCACCTCGATCCCCAAGGGCTCCGCCCGCGTGCGGATCACGGCGATGGTCTGCGGATGGCAGCCATGATCGACAAAGAACCCCCGCGCCTTGGTCTTGGCCACACGCTCGGCCATAGTCATGGCCTCTGCCGCCGCCGTTGCCTCATCCAGAAGCGACGCATTGGCCACCGGCAGGCCGGTCAGATCCGCCACCATCGTCTGATAGTTCAGCAGCGCCTCAAGCCGCCCCTGCGCGATCTCGGGCTGATAGGGCGTATAGGCGGTATACCATGCCGGGTTCTCCAGAATGTTGCGCTGGATCGCAGGCGGGGTCACCGTGCCGTAATAGCCCTGCCCGATCAGGCTGGTCATCACCCGGTTCTTCGCGCCCACCTCGCGCATCCGCGCCAAAAGCTCATGCTCCGACAGGGGCGCCCAACCCAGAGGCTTGGCCTGCCGGATCGACTTCGGCACCGTCTCGTCGATCAGCGCATCCAGCGTCTTGACGCCCACCACCTTCAGCATCTCGGCCATCTCGGCGGGCGAGGGGCCAATATGGCGGCGGTTGGCAAAGTCATAGGGGTTGTAATCGACAGGGGTAAAGGTCATGGCGCGCACCTCGGGCTTGGGGGATAGGCAGGCGCAGGACGCGCCCACCAAATTCCTTCGAAGGAATTTGCAAAAGTTTTCGAAAACTTTTGCGTCACATCGGCCTTTGCGGGATCACCCGATCAGGTCGTTGTATTCGTCCTCGTCCATGAACTGGTCCAGCACATCCAGATCATCGACCTTCATTTTGAAGAACCACGCCGCCCCGGTCGGATCCTCGTTCACAAGGCCCGGGTTATCGACCAGCTTGGTATTCACGGCGACGATCTCGCCATCCAGCGGGGCAAGGATGTCGGACGCGGCCTTGACGCTCTCGATCACCACCACCTCATCGCCCGAGGCGACCATGGTCTCTGTCGCGGGCAGTTCCACAAACACCACATCGCCCAACTGGGTGGCGGCATGTTCGGTGATACCCACGACCACCAGATCACCCTCGATCCGCAGCCATTCATGTTCTTCGGTGTATTTCATCGCATCCTCAACGCTTGTAACGGGTGGGGTGGAACGGCATCGGCACGACAGTGACAGGCAGGCGCTTGCCGCGCACCTCGCCCATCAGCGCCGTCCCGGTATCGGCATAAGACGCAGGCACATAGCCCATGGCAACAGGCGCCTCGACGCTGGGCCCGAACCCGCCCGAGGTGACGGCGCCCAGAGGCGTGCCATCCTCCGCAAACAGCCCCGTCCCCTCGCGCATCGGCGCGCGCCCCTCGGGGCGCAGGCCCACGCGGCACCGCTCGGGCCCTTGGGCCAATTCGCGCAGGATGCGCCCGGCGCCGGGGAACCCGCCCTCCCGAGCGCCCCCTGCCCGCCGCACCTTCTGGATAGCCCAGCTCAACCCGGCTTCCACCGGGCTCGTGCCTTCGTCGATGTCATGGCCGTAAAGGCACAGCCCCGCCTCCAGCCGCAGCGAATCCCGCGCGCCCAGACCGATGGGCATCACCCCCGGCTGTGCGAGCAGCGCCCGGACGAACGGCTCCGCCACCGCCTCTGGCACAGACAGCTCAAACCCGTCCTCGCCGGTGTATCCCGACCGCGACACCCAGACCGCAGCCCCGTCCCAGCCCATCACCGCCACATCCATGAACCGCAGCGCCGCCACCCCGGGCAGCAGCGCGGCCAAGGCCGCCTCCGCCCCCGGCCCCTGCAGCGCGATCAGCGCACGATCCTGAATGAACTCCACCTCCGCCACATCCTCCAGATGGGCGCGCATATGGGCGACATCGGCCTCCTTGCAGGCGGCATTGACCACCACGAACAGATGATCGCCCCGATGGGCGAACATCAGGTCATCCAGAATCCCGCCCGTCTCGTTGGTGAACAGCCCATAGCGCTGCCGCCCCGGCGCCAGCCCCAGCACATCCACGGGCATCATCGCCTCGAACCCGGCACAGAGCGCCGCCATGTCGCGCCGCGGGCGCAGGATCACCTGCCCCATATGGGACACATCAAACAGCCCGGCGGCAGCGCGCGTCTGCAGATGCTCCTTCATCACGCCTGCGGGATACTGCACCGGCATCTCATATCCGGCAAAGGGGACCATCTTCCCCCCCAGTTCCACATGCAGGTCGTGCAGACCCAGTCGCTTCAGGTCGGACACGCGTCCCTCCCCACTTCAGCGCCGGTCTTGCAAACACGGCACCGCCCGGACAGGCCAATCCCTGCCCCACGATGCCCCCTCTGTCCCTGTCCTTGCGGACGCCTGAGATCGTTATCCCTTCGGCGGGCGCCTCCGCGCCACTCTCCAGAGTTCTTCGCCAGCAACGGTCCCTGTTGCCTGAGAGTTTACCGGGGCGGTTGCTCCTTCGGCACCGGCTCCCACGGGCTTTCCCCCGCGCGCCGGATTCTCCCGATGCTGATAGCGCTGTGGTAACCCGACCCGCCCCCGTCAGGCAAGCAGAATGACGGATACGACGGTATACAGTCGCCCAGCGACACCGCCCTCAGGCCGGACAGCCTCTCACGCCGCCCGCCCCGCCATCCGCCCCGCGGCCACCCGGTCCACCACCCGCAGCGCCAGCCAGACCGCCAGCAGCCCGAACAGGATACCCCCCACCGCCTGCCCCACCAGCACGCCCTGCGCGCCCCATCCCTGCCCCAGATACCACGCAAAGGGCACCGTCCCCAGCGTGTGCCGCCCCCAGTTCACCATGGTGGATTGCAACGCCGCGCCAAGGTTGTTGCAGGCCGCATTGGCCACGAAGATCAGACCGTTGAAAAAGAACAGCAAACTCAACGGCCCGCAGAACAGGTAGATCAGATCGCGCGTCAGCCCCTCCGCATGGAAGGCATCCGCAATCGCCCCGCGCGCCAGAAACAGGATGCCCGACATCGCCACGATCACGATCCCGGCGAACAGGATGGAATCCCAGAAGGCCCGCCGCACCCGGTCCATCTGTCCCGCGCCAAGGTTCTGCCCGATGATCGGCCCCACCGCCCCCGACAGCGCGAAGATGATGCCAAAGGCCACCGGCGTCAGACGCCCCGCAATGGCCATCCCTGCCACCGCCGCCTCGCCATAGCCCGCCACCATCCGCGTCACCACCGCCTGCCCGACAGGCGTCGCAAGCTGCGTCAGGATCGCCGGTCCCGAAATGGCAAAGATCGGCACGGCCGCCAGCCAGAGGCTCCGCCCCGAAGGCCGCCCAAAGCCGCCGTAATGCCGCCAGATCGGCCACAGCGCCATACCTGCGATCGCCGCCCGCGACCCCCACCCCGCCAGCGCCGCCCCCGTCAGGCCCATATCCGCCCACAGGATCAGCACCGGATCCAGCGCCGCCAGCACCACCGCGCCCCAGACCGTCACCATCATCCCGCGCCGGGCATCCCCATGCGCACGCAGCACCCCCGCCCCGATCATGCCGATCATCAGCAAGGGCTGCGACGGGATCAGCACCCGCAGATAATGCAAGGCCTCCTCCGCCGTCCCGCCCGTGGCGCCCAGAACCGCCACGATCTGCGGCAACACCGCCCAGACCACCGCCGCAAAGGCCGCACCAAAGCCTGCGCCCAGAACCAGCCCCTCCGTCGCCCGCTGCCGCGCCAGCGCGATGTCCCGCGCCCCCACCGCCCGCGACACCAGCGCCGACACCCCCACCGAAAGCCCGATCCCGAAGGCCGTGGTGAAGAACAGCACCGCCCCGGCATAACCGATGGCCGCCGTCTTCGCCGCATCCTGCAACCAGGAAATGTACAGAAGATTGATCAGATCGACGACAAAGATCGCCATCAACCCGACCGACGACGTCAGCGACATCACCGCCACATGCCGGAACAGGTTGCCCGACACGAACTTGCCCTGCACCCCCGCACGGCCGGCCTCGATGACCTGACCTGCGCCTGTTTCATCCACAGAAGTCATGCCGTTTCACCTTGGCCCAAATACCCAATCAACGCCCGCCAAAGGCACGCCGCCTGCCGCAAGCGCCCTGAATTTTCGCAGGAAATTCGCCCTCTCAGCCCGCCCGCACCACCTTGAGCAGCGGCATCACATCCGCCATCTCGGGTCCGTTCGCGCGCCCCGTCAGCGCCTTGCGCAACGGCATGTAAAGCTGCTTGCCCTTCCGCCCGGTCGCGGCCTTCACGGCCTCGGTCCACTCGCCCCAGGTGGAATTGGTCCAGGGCCGCGGCGGCAGCATCGCCATGGCCTGCCGGATGAAATCCTCATCCCCCGCTTCCACCATCGGCTCTGCCCCGTCGCGGAACAACGCCCACCATTCGCCCAGATCGTCCAGTACGGTGATGTTGCCCTTGGCCACGGTCCAGAAGGCCTCCGCCTCAGCCTCCGGCACGCCCAGCGCGCGGATGCGCTCGGCCACGGCGGCAAAGGGCAGCCCCTGCACATGCGCCCGCGTCAGCGGGAACAGGTCCTCGGCATCGAACTTCGTCGGCGCCGCGCCAAAGGAACCCACATCGAACCCGTCGATCAGATCCTGCATGGACGAGGCCAGTTCCACCGGCTTCGAAGACCCCAGCCGCGCCATCAGCGACATCAGCGCCAGCGGTGCCACGCCCCGCGCCCGCAGGTCGCGCAAGCTCAGCACGCCCAGCCGTTTGGACAATTCCTCGCCCTGCGGCCCGGTCAGCAGGCTGTGATGGGCAAATTCCGGCGGCGTACCGCCCAAGGCCTTCATGATCTGGATCTGCGTGGCGGTATTCGTCACATGATCCGCGCCCCGCACGATATGCGTGACCCCCATATCCACATCATCCACCGACGAGGCGAAGGTATAAAGCACCTGCCCATCCGCCTTGATCAGCACCGGGTCCGACACGCTTGCCGCGTCGATCGAGATATCCCCGATGATCCCGTCGCGCCATTCGATCCGCTCCTGATCCAGCCGGAACCGCCAATAGCCCTGCCGCCCCTCGGCGCGGTAGGCGGCCTTCTGGTCCTCGGTCAGGTGCAAAGACGCCCGGTCATAGACCGGCGGCCGCCCCATGTTCAGCAGCTTCTTCCGCTTCAGGTCCAACTCGGTGGGCGTCTCGAAACATTCATAGAACCGCCCCGCCGCCTTCAGCTGCTCGGCCGCTTCCGCATAGCGCGCCAGCCGCTTGGATTGCTGCTCCACCCGGTCATAGCGGATGCCCAGCCAATCGAGGTCTTCCTTCAGCCCGTCGATATATTCCTGCTTCGACCGTTCCTGATCCGTGTCATCCAGCCGCAGAATGAAGGTCCCCCCCGCCTTGCGGGTGATCAGGTAATTCATCAGCGCGGTGCGCAGGTTGCCCACATGGATGTATCCGGTGGGCGATGGCGCGAAACGGGTGGTGACGGTGGACATGGGAAAAGGGCTCCGTTGGACCCCCGTTCCTCTTTCACAGGCGGGCGCTTTTGTCCATATCTGGGGGGAAAGCGAGGGCGCCCCATGACCATGGCCGACACATCCGCCGACACCGCCGATCCCGCCGATCCCCAGTCCCCCGGCTGGGACGCCTTTCCCGCCCCGGACCTTGCGCTCTTCGAACAACTCGCCCGCGATGCCGTGATCGCCCTGCCCCAGCCATGGCGCGACGCGGCGACACAGGTCGCGCTGCGCGTCGCGGATTTTCCGCCCGATGACGTGCTCGAGGCCATGGGGATGGAAGACCCCTACGAATTGACCGGCCTCTACGAGGGCACGCCGCTGACCGAAAAGTCGGTGATGGACCAACCCACCCAGCCCGATACCGTCTGGCTCTTCCGCCGCCCCATCCTCGAAGAATGGATCGACCGCGGCGATGTGGGCCTCGGCGATCTCATCTCGCATGTCGTGGTGCATGAACTGGCCCACCATTTCGGCTGGTCCGACGACGACATCGCTGCCATCGACCCGTGGTGGGAATAGGACAGCTTCCCATCCGCCCCGCCCACTCCACCGTCGCAAGCCCCGGCCCGCTGCCCCGCAACGGGCCGCAGCATCCGCACATGACCTGTGCGCCGCTGCAAAGCACCTGACACAAGCGTGACTCGCCCCGGCACCGCCCACCCCTATCTTCACCAACGGGACAAATCTCATTCTGATACCGGAGGAAGCCATGACGACCCTGACGCGCCGCAATGCGCTGTTTGCCGCCGCCGCCCTGCCCGCCGCCCTGCCCTTTGCCGCACCTGCGATCCTGTCGGCCCGCCCGGCGCTGGCCGCCGCACCGCAACAGGGCGTGGCCACCGCGAACTTCCACCGCGTGAAGCTGGGCGGCTTCGAGGTGACGACGATCCTCGCCGGCACCCGTCCGGGCGACAAGCCGCAGGAAACCTTCGGCATGAATGTCAGCGCCGAGGAATTCGCCGCCGTCTCCGCCGCAAATTTCATCCCCGCCGACCGCAGCTTCACCTTCTTCACCCCCGTGGTGGTGAACACCGGCGCGGAACTGGTGCTGTTCGACACCGGCCTTGACGCCGCCGCCACCACCGCCGCGCTGGCGGCCGCCGGGATCACGCCCGACCAGATCGACATCGTGGTTCTCACCCACATGCATGGCGACCATATCAGCGGCCTGTCCAATGACGCGGGCGAGGTGACCTACGCCAATGCCCGCTATGTGACGGGCGCCGTCGAACACAACACGTGGTCCACCGCGGGCGACGAAGGCTTTGACGCCAAGGTCGTGCCGCTGAACGAAAAGTTCACCTTCCTCGATGATGGCGGCGCGGTCGTCTCAGGGATCACCGCGATGGCGGCACCGGGCCATACGCCGGGCCATTTCACCTATATGCTCGAATCCGACGGCGCCCGCATGGCGCTGCTGGCGGATACGACCAACCACTATGTCTGGTCGCTCGCCCACCCTGATTGGGAAGTGCGCTTCGATCAGGACAAGGCACAGGCCGCCGCCACCCGCCGCACCGTCCTTGGCATGCTGGCCGCCGACAAGATCCCCTTCTCGGCCTATCACATGCCCTTCCCCGGCATCGGCTATGTCGAGACGAATGGCGACGGCTTCCGCTACGTCCCGGCAAGCTATCAACTCTTCCTCTGATGCAGCCGCGGGGGAGGGGCACCCGCCCCTCCCCCGCACCCCCTCCCTTTCCCACATGATCGAACCCTTGGCATGACAAGGCCCCGGCCTTGCCCGCGCCTATGGCGCGCGAGTGCCGTTTACGATCCCCACGGACATCCCCCGTCCCTTGACCGACGCGCCGCCGCTTTTGCCCGTCGGCAAGACATCCTGTTGTCGCGGGGCACGCGGCGAGGGCTAAGAAACGCACGATCCTCATGCCGACCGGGCCGTGGCACCCCGCCCTACCCCCGGGGTTCCACCCCGGACCCCGGGGGTATTTGAGCCAAGATGAAGGGGCGGGTTGCACCTTTTTTGGGATGATGCCGCTTCATCTTGGCCCAAATACCCTGGGGGTGAGCCGCCAAGGGCGGCGAGGGGGCAAGGCCCCCTGCTGTCGCGCGTCACAGGCGATACGCGCGGTTACGCGCCGCTGCTGCCATCCCGCCAGCGCATCACCATCGGATAGCGGCGATCGAGCCAGAAGGCCTTCTGCGTCAGCCGCACCCCCGGGGCGGCCTGAAACCGTTTCCATTCCGAGGTGTAGAGGAGATGCTCCACCCGCTTCACCGTGGCAAGGTCGTGCCCCTGCGCCACGATCTCGGCCACGGCAAGCTCTTTTTCCACCAGCCCTTCAAGGATGGCGTCGAGGATGTGATAGGGGGGCAGGCTGTCATCGTCACGCTGGTTGGCCCGCAACTCGGCGCTCGGCGGCTTGTCGATGATGCGGGGCGGTATCACCTCGCCCCGCGGGCCGCGCATCCAGGGGCGGTGGTTTTCATTCCGCCAGCGGCAGGTGTCGAACACCCGTGTCTTCCACAGGTCCTTGATCGGGTTATAGCCGCCGTTCATGTCGCCATAGATCGTGCAATAGCCCACCGCCACCTCGGACTTGTTCCCCGTGGTCAAGAGCATGGCCCCGAACTTGTTCGACAGCGCCATGAGCAGGAGCCCGCGCAGACGCGACTGGATGTTTTCCTCCGTCACTCCCGCCTCTGTCCCCGCAAAAAGCGGCGCCAGCGCCGCCCCCACTGCCGCCTGCGGCCCGCTGATCGGGATCGTGTCCAGCCGCGCCCCCAGCCGCCGCGCACAGTCCGCCGCGTCTTCCAGCGAGTGGGACGAGGTAAACTCCGACGGCAGCATCACGCAATGCACGTTTTCCGGCCCCAGCGCATCGGCGGCAAGGGTGGCGACCAGCGCCGAGTCGATCCCCCCCGACAGGCCTAGCACCACGCGCGAGAACCCCGATTTCGCCAGATAGTCGTGCAGGCCCATGGTCATGGCGCGGTAATCCGCCTCGGCCACCGGGGGGATGGGCGCGATCTGGCCCTTTTCGGCCCGCCACCCCTCGGCCCCGCGCAGGAAATCCACATGCGTCACGCAATCGTCGAATTGCGGGAACTGCACCGCCAGATGGCCGCCCGGGTTCAGTACCATGGAACAGCCGTCGAACACCTGATCGTCCTGCCCGCCCGTCATGTTGAGGTAGACCAGCGGCAGCCCCGTCTCGATCACCCGTGCCACCATCAGGTTCAGCCGCAGGTCAGGCTTGCCCCGGTGATAGGGGGAACCGTTCGGCACCAGCAGGATCTCGGCTCCCGTCTCGGCCAGCGTCTCGGCCACATCGGCGTGCCAGCTGTCCTCGCAAATGGGGGTGCCGATCCGCACCCCGTTCACCACATAGGGGCCATGCACATCGGCAGGCGCGAACAGCCGCTTTTCATCAAACACCCCGTCATTGGGCAGATGATGCTTCAGCACCGTCGCCGTCACCTGCCCGCCCTGCAGGATGTAATAGGCGTTGTAGAGCCGCCCCTCCCGCCGCGCGGGCCCCCCGATGCCCAGCGCCGGGCCATCCGCGCAGTCGCGCGCCAAGGCCTCGATCGCGGCAATCGCCTCGGTCACGAAGGCGGGCTTCAGGATCAGATCCTGCGTCTGATAGCCGGTGATGAACATCTCGGTCAGCGCCGCCATATCGGCCCGCGCGGCCTTTGCCTCTGCCCAGACGTCGCGCGCCCGTGCAGCATTGGCCGCAATCGCCCCGACCGTGGGGTTCAACTGCGCCAGCGTCAGACGGAAGGTATCGCTCATGCGCAAAAATCCCCTGTTCCTGCCAGTGGTTCTAGCAGAACGGCGGCCAAGGGAAAGGTGCCCGGCTTGCGGCGATCCGGACCGGCGGCTAGGCTGGCGCGCAACGGCGGGAATACGGGCAGACAGGCGGCGCGCATGCAGAACAGTCAGGCAATTCGGGCAGTCCTCCTTGCCCTCACCCTCGCCGCCGCGCCGCCCGCCCACGCACAGGATGAAGGCGAGGTCATCACCAAGCAATACGATGACGGATCGGTCTATGAGGGCACCTTCCGCAACGGCCTGCAGCACGGCACCGGCACCTATCGGCTGACCAACGGCTTTGAGTATTCGGGGCAATGGCAGGATGGCCAGATCACCGGCACGGGCCGCGCCACCTATCCCAACGGTTCGGTCTATGAGGGGGCCTTCGTCGCGGGCAAGCCCGAGGGGCGCGGCAAGATCACCTATCCCGATGGCGGCAGCTATGAGGGCGACTGGGTCGCGGGCGCCATCACCGGCACGGGCGTCGCCCGCTATGCCAATGGGTCGGTCTATACCGGCACCTTCAAGGATGGCAAACATGACGGGCGCGGGGTGATCGAAGGGCCGGGCGGCTATCGCTTCGAAGGTCTCTGGGTCGCGGGCGAGAAGGAAGGCGAAGGCCGGATCACCTATCCCGACGGCGCGGTCTATGAGGGCGCCCTGCGCGCGGGCCAGCGCAGCGGGCGCGGCACCCTCACCCTGCCCGACGGCATGACCTATGTGGGCGACTGGCGGGATGGCCAGATCAACGGTCAGGGTCGCCTCACCCAGCCCGGCGGCGATGTCTATGAGGGCGGCTTCCGCGACGGGCTGAAAGAGGGGACCGGCACCCTCACCTATGCCAATGGCGATGTCTATCAGGGTGCCTTCCGCGCCGACCGCCGCAACGGTCAGGGAACCTTCCGCAGCCGCGACGGCTTCCGCCTCGAAGGCGTCTGGACCGACGGCCGCCTGACCGGGCCGGGCAAGCTCACCTATCCCGATGGCGCGGTCTATGAGGGCGCGCTGGTGGATGACCGCCCGCAAGGCCGGGGCAAGATCACCTATGCCGACGGATCCACCTATGAGGGGGACTGGGCCGCAGGCGTGATCGCGGGCACGGGCGTGGCGACCTATGCAGACGGTTCGGTCTACGAGGGAAGCTTCGTCAACGCCAAGCCCGAAGGGACCGGTCGCATGACCCGCCCGGATGGCTATGTCTATGAAGGCGCATGGAAGGCCGGCCTGCGCGACGGCAAGGGCAAGGCGACCTTTGCCGATGGCGCGGTCTACGAGGGCGATTTCCGCGCCGGTCTGCGCCATGGCACGGGACGGCTGACCCTACCGGACGGGTTCGTCTATGAAGGCGCCTGGGCCGATGGGGACATCCACGGTCAGGGCCGCGCCACCTATCCGGGCGGCGACACCTATGAAGGCGCGTTCGAGCGGGGCAAGCGTCAGGGGGCGGGCAAGCTTACCTACGCCAACGGGCAGATCGCCGAAGGCAACTGGCTGAACGGCATCCTCGTCGCCCCGCCTGAGGCGCAAGTGGGGGCAGCCCAATCCGGCGTGCAGACGGACCCCGCAGCCTCCGACGCGCCCGCGGCTGAGGCGGATAGTCAGACCCCCACAGACCCCGCCCCCCAGACCACCGGGCAAGGCACCGCCGCACAGGACTGACGCAAAGCCCGGTCCTTGCGGCAAAAACCCCGAAGGCCTGCACCCCGCGCAACAGCCGCCGCAGTGCACCCCCGATTTTTCGTAGGAAAATCGCGAACCCGGGCCACGATTTTCCTCCGAAAAATCGGGGGGCGAGGGTTACACCGCTTCGCCTGCGTCCAACCGCGACAGGAAGGCCTCCGCCCCCGCCAGAACCCGCGACCGATGTCCCTCGTCCATCCTGTCCCAGGTCCGATACATCTGCGCCATCCTGGGGTTGGCGGCGAAGCGCTCGCGGTGGCGCAGCAGGAAATCCCAGTAGAGCAGGTTGAACGGGCAGGCCCGATCCCCGACCTTTTCCTTCACCCGGTAGTGGCAGCCACCGCAGTAATCGGACATGCGGTCGATATAGGCGCCCGAACTGACATAGGGCTTTGACCCCACCACGCCGCCATCGGCGAACTGGCTCATGCCGATCGTGTTCGGCGCCTCGACCCATTCGAAGGCGTCCACATAAACCGACAGATACCATTCATGCACATGGGCCGGGTCCACCCCCGCGAGCAGGGCAAAATTCCCCGTCACCATGAGCCGCTGGATGTGATGGGCATAGGCCATGTCCCGCGTCTGACCCACGGCATGGCCCATGCAGGCCATCCGCGTCTTGCCCCCCCAATAGACCGCAGGCAAGGCGCGGGCATGCCCCAGCGCATTGCGCCCCATGTAATCGGGGCCCTCCAGCGCCCAGATGCCGCGCACGAATTCCCGCCAGCCGATGATCTGCCGGATGAACCCCTCCGCCGCATTGATCGGCACGCGCCCCGCCTGCCATTCCGCCTCGATGCGCTGGCAGATCTCCATCGGCGACAGAAGGCCCAGGTTCAGATAGGGCGAGATCAGCGCATGGCTCAGCGTCGGATCGCCCGCCAGCATCGCATCCTGTTCATCCCCGAATGTGGGCAAGGCGTGGCGCGCGAAATGCTCCAGCGCCACCAGCGCATCGCCCCGCGTCACGCCCCAGCCAAAGGGCCTGAGCGCCCCGAAATGCGCCGCAAACCGCGCCTCGACCAGCGCCAGCACCTCTTCCGTCACCGCATCCGGCGCGAAACGCGGCGGGCGCGGGCGAAACAGATCGGGCTTCGCGGGCTTGCGGTTGTCATGGTCGAAATTCCACTGCCCGCCCGCAGGCTTGTCCCTCTCCATCATCAGCCCGGTCTTGCGCCGCATCTCGCGATAGAAAAACTCCATCCTGAGCTGCTTGCGCCCCTCGGCCCAGGCCGCGAATTCGGCCTCCGAACAGAGGAAACGGTCATCCGGCAGCAGCGTCACCGGCAGAGGACATTCCCCCAGCGCGGCCCTGAGCCGCCAATCCCCCGGCGCGGTGGCGATCACCTCGCGCGCGCCCACCTCGGCCGCGCGGCGGATCAATTCCCCAACGATGCTCTGGCTGTTCTCTGCATCGTCCAGCCGGGAATAGGCCACCCGCCAGCCACCCGCGCGCAGATCATCCGCGAAATGCCGCATCGCCGACAGGATGAGCGCGATCTTCTGCGGATGATGGGGCACATAGGTCCCCTCCGCCATCACTTCGGCCATCACCACCACATCGCCCGGACGCGCGGCGCGCAGCGCGGCCAGATCGGGCGTCAACTGATCGCCCAGCACAAGGATCAGACGCGGCCCGCTCATGCGCCCCTCCCCCGCACCGCGCGCCCCGCCAACAGGGTGCGATTGGGTATTTGGGCCAAGATGAAGCCCATGCCGCAGGACAGGATCACCACGGGATCACCTCCCCCTTCCAGTCGAAGAACTGCCCCGATTGGTCCGGGCCGATCCCGTCCAGCACCCGCAGCAGGTTTTCCGCCGCCTCTGCCGGCGCGACCGTCGGATGGCCCCCCGCATAGGCCGCTGTCAGCGACGTGGCCACCGTGCCCGGATGCAGCGCCACCAGCGCGGCCTGCGGATGCGTCCGCGCCAGTTCCACCGCGCAGGTCCGCACGATCTGGTTCACCGCCGCCTTCGCCGCCCGGTATCCGTGCCAGCCGCCCAGCCGGTTGTCCCCGATGGATCCCACCCGGGCCGACAGCACCGCCACCCGCGCCGGTCGGTCGCGCGGGATCAGCCGCCAGACATGCTTGATCACCAAGGCAGGCCCGATCGCGTTCAGCGCGAATTGCGCGGCCATCGCCGCCCCGTCCAGCGCCCTGACGCTTTTCTCCGGCCGTGCGCCGCCGATCTCCAGCCCGCCCGTCGCCACGAGGATCAGATCGAACGCCCCCTCCTGCGCGCCCAGCACCCGCACGACCGCCGCCTCATCGGTAATGTCCAGCCCATCGACAGAGCGCGACAGCCCCACCACCGCCCATCCCCGCGCCGTCAGTGCCGCCGCGACCGCCCCGCCGATCCCGCCCGACGCCCCGATCACCAATGCCCGCATCCGGCCCCCGCCTATCGCCCCATCTCCAGCGCCGCGACTTAACCCGCCGAAAACCCGCTTCAAGGCGCGTTTTTTGCCTTGCGCTGCGGCAGTTCCTGCGTATCGTCGCGCCCCATGACACGGGACCTGCATATCGCTTTGCTGACGGGCGCGCCTTGCGCCCTGTCTCCCCGTGGCCTGCTTCTCCTTACGCGCCTCTGAGCGTGCCCTTGGGCGCGACCGCTCGGAGGTGGACAGCGCCCAAAGGAAAAGCAGCAGACCGCACAAGGACAAGACACCCATGACCGACAAAAGCACGCAACCCCGCGTCCTGATCTTCGACACCACGCTCCGCGACGGCGAACAGTCGCCCGGCGCCACCATGACGCATGAGGAGAAGTTGGAAATCGCCGCGCTCCTCGACGAGATGGGGGTGGACATCATCGAGGCAGGCTTCCCCATCGCCTCGGAAGGTGACTTCGCCGCCGTGTCCGAAATCGCGCGGCGCGCGAAGAACTCCACGATCTGCGGCCTCGCGCGGGCCAATTTCAAGGACATCGACCGCTGCTGGGAGGCTGTGAAACACGCCCGTTCCCCGCGCATCCATACCTTTATCGGCACCTCGCCGCTGCACCGCGCCATCCCCAATCTGGACATGGACCAGATGGCCGAACGCATCCACGACACGGTAAGCCACGCCCGCAACCTGTGTGACAACGTGCAGTGGTCGCCCATGGATGCCACGCGCACCGAACATGACTATCTCTGCCGCGTGGTGGAAATCGCGATCAAGGCGGGCGCCACCACCATCAACATCCCCGATACCGTGGGCTACACCTACCCGTTCGAAAGCGCAAAGATCATCAGGATGTTGCTCGACCGCGTCCCCGGCGCCGACACCATCACCTTCGCCACCCATTGCCACAATGACCTCGGCATGGCGACAGCCAACGCGCTGGCGGCAGTCGAGGCGGGTGCGCGGCAGATAGAGTGCACCATCAACGGCCTTGGCGAACGCGCGGGAAACACCGCGCTGGAAGAGGTGGTCATGGCGATGAAGGTCCGCAACGACATCCTGCCCTATCGCACCGGCATCGACACGACCAAGATCATGCACCTCTCGCGCCGCGTCTCCACCGTCTCGGGCTTCCCGGTGCAGTTCAACAAGGCCATCGTCGGCAAGAACGCCTTCCTGCACGAAAGCGGCATCCATCAGGACGGCGTGCTGAAGAATGTCGAGACGTTCGAAATCATGCGCCCCGAGGATATCGGTCTCACGCAAAAGAACATCGCGATGGGCAAACATTCCGGCCGCGCCGCGCTCAGGGCAAAACTCAAGGAACTGGGCTACGATCTGGCCGACAACCAGTTGAACGATGTCTTCGTCCGCTTCAAGGCGCTCGCCGACCGCAAGAAAGAGGTCTATGACGACGACATCCTCGCGCTGGTGGCCGATGAACAGACCAACGACGCCCATGACACGCTGGTGCTGAAGAAGCTGCGCGTGATCTGCGGCACCGATGGCCCGCAAGAGGCCGACATGGTCCTGTCCATCGACGGGGTCGATCACCACATCGACGCCACGGGCGATGGCCCGGTCGATGCGGCCTTCAACTGCGTCAAGATGCTCTTCCCCCACAAGGCGCGGCTTCAGGTCTATCAGGTCGCCGCCGTGACCGAAGGCACCGATGCGCAGGCCACGGTTTCGGTGCGGCTGGAAGAAGACGGGCGCCTCGTCACCGGCTCCTCTGCCGATACCGATACCATCGTGGCCAGCGTGAAGGCCTATGTGAACGCGCTGAACCGCCTGATCGTCCGCCGCCAGAAGACCGCGCCGGGCGAGGATGTGAAGACCGTGACCTATCACGGCGAATGATCCGGGCGGGGGCGGCGCAGGCCGCCCCCTACCGCTTCACCTGCCGCCAGAGCGCGATCATCTCCTCCACCGGCACGCCGTCGATCATCACCCCGGTCAGGCGGCAGTTCGTCAGCACTGCACCGGACAGGTTCAGGTTCTCCAGCACTGCGCCGGAAAGATTGACGTCATGCATGTGCCAGCCTGACAGATTGCTGTCATGGAACCGCGCCCCGGACAGGTTGACCTGATGGAACGTCGTGCCGGAAAGATTGGCGTCGTCGAAGCGTGATCCCGACAGGTTGGCATCCTGCACGTGCAGCGTTTCGGTCACCCGATGCAGTTTCACGGTTCTCCCTCCTTTGTCGCCCAGGGGGCCGAATGGCACACCGTCCCACACCGGGCACCCTTTCAATGTTGCACGGCGAAGCCCTCAGACAACGCCGAACCGCGCCCGCACCGCCGCCGCATGGGCGGCCAGCGCAGGCACCCCCGCCCATTGCGCCAGCACGTCCGCCCAGCGCAGCGGCGCAAAGACCACATCCGCCCCCTTCGCGCGGCCCGCGAAAGCCGCCACCTCTGCCGCATGGGCGGCAATCGCACCCGCATCGACGGGCTTGCCATTGGCCCAAGCCGCGGGCGCGGCATGCAGATAGACCAGCACCGCCCCCAGCCCCCACTTGCGCGCCTGATTGCGCAGCCCGTAGGCGTGCTTCACCAGTTGCACCCCATCCAGATGCCGGAACCGCAGCCGCCCTTCCCCCAATTCCGCCCGCAGCGCATCATAAGGGGCCATCCCCGGCCCCCAGTCGCGGCTGTCATAGGCCTCCGAGAAGGCCACCGCCTTCCCCGGGCGGAACGGCTCATAGCGCTTGGCCTCCACCCCCACCAATGTGGTGGCCGTGCTCACCGCCACATCGAGCCAGGGATGCCGCCCGCCCGACCAGGGAAACCGCATCTCGGCCTCGATCTCCACCGCCAGCGGCTGGCCCATCGGCACCCCCGGCAGCGGCGGCAGCAGCGCAGGCCGCCCCAGAAACCAGCCAAAGGCATTGACCGCCAGCGCTGACGAAGATTCCGGGCTGTCGAACTTGCCCGACGCCACCTCGTTTCCGGGGCTGCGCGCCAGGGCGGCAAGCACGGCATCAGCCGGCACATCGGGCAGGAAATCCGGCAAGACTGACCTCATCCGCAACAGGCATCATCGCCCGGCGCATCGACAGCAGAGCCCGCGGCACATGACAAGGCCAAATCCGGCCCTCAAGCCGCCGCCCGCCCTTTCCCGGTCGCCGCACCGTCACAACGGGGGATTGTGCGGCGCGGCACAACAATCGCCCAAAGGTCGGTAAGGCACAGACTTCTGGGCGTAAACCCTATCCTTTTGTCTCTAATTCTCCCTAATTTTGACGCGCTCTGTTGCGACTCCAGAAACAGTAAAGACTGGAGATCTTCGATGCCGCTGACGTTCAACGCGATCTTTCTGGGCAATACCACCACCCGGATCGACCCGACCGAAGGCAATACAAGGGCCGAGAACGCCAATCTCCTCGTGGGGCGCACCTTCGGCTCCACCGCCGACTCGCTGGCGGGGCGCTGGGTCAGCTTCACCTCGGTCAACCGGGGCGGCACCGCGACGGCGCTCGACCAGAACAACAACACCGTCAACGATCAGGCGCGGATCGACAACGGCTCCGGCCCCGTCACCTATACCTTCGATGCCACGGCGATCTATCGGGGCGTCCTCACCTATATGGACGGCACCCCCTCGGCCA
Source organism: Paragemmobacter ruber (assembly GCF_009908315.1). Lineage (GTDB taxonomy): Bacteria > Pseudomonadota > Alphaproteobacteria > Rhodobacterales > Rhodobacteraceae > Paragemmobacter > Paragemmobacter ruber. The sequence goes on along the minus strand of NZ_JAAATW010000002.1, from coordinate 324,757 downwards.
CGATCGACCTTGTCCTCGCGCAGATGACGAATGGCGATCTTTACCTCGTGCCCGCGCCGAACAACAGCACACCCACCAACGCCGCCCTCACCGCCGATGCCGTGCGCGCGGTCACGCTGACCGGGCTGGTGGGCGATACCTATACCGGCATGGCGACCGACCGGCCGGTGCTCAGCTTCATCCCCTGCTTCACGCGCGGCACGCGGATCGCCACCCCGCAGGGCGACACGCCTGTCGAACGCATCCGCCCGGGCGATCTGGTCTGCACGCTCGACCATGGCCCGCAACCCGTGCGCTGGGTGGGGATGCGCCGCCTCGACGCCGGTGCCTTGCGTGCCAATCCCCGGCTCTGCCCCATCCGCATCCCTGCCGGGGCCTTGGGCGACGGCCTGCCCCGGCGTGATCTCCTGCTCTCGCCCCAGCACCGCGTCCTCGTGCGCTCGCCCATCGCCGCCCGGATGGCAGGCACGTCCGAGGTGCTGGTCGCCGCCTGCCACCTGATTGGCCTGCGCGACATCGCGCCTGTGGGCGATGCCGCGCAGGTGGACTACTGGCATCTGCTTCTGGACCGGCACGAGGTGCTTCTGGCCGAAGGCGCCGCCTCGGAATCGCTCTATCTGGGGGCGCAGGCGCGCCGTGCCATCGGCGATGACTGCTGCACGGAAATCGCGGAACTCATGCCGCATCTTTTCGATCCCGACGGCCCCGCCGCCAGCCCGGAACCCGCGCGATTCCTGATGGCCGGACGGCAGGCCCGCCGCATGGCGCAGCGTCATGACCTCAACCAACAGCAGCTTTACCAGCCCCCGATCGCCGCCTGAGGCTGCAAAAGCACAAGGCCCCCGCCGACCGGCCCGCAGCGGAGGCGCAAAAATATCCGATATCTGCAAGTTCCGGCCCGTCACGCGGAATTGCGCCGCGACCGGCCCTGCGGGGTTTCGCTGACATGGGACTGTCTTTATATGGTCACGCTTGCCTCGGCCTGCGCTGAGTCGCGAGTGCATCTCATATTGCGTGGCACAGGATCACCCCAGCATGTCGGTACTTTCGGGCATCTTCTCGTCGGACATGGCGATCGACCTCGGCACGGCGAATACGCTCGTCTACATTCGCGGCAAGGGGATCGTGCTGAACGAACCGTCCGTCGTCGCCTATCACAGCAAGGACGGCAAGAAGCAGGTGCTTGCAGTGGGCGAAGATGCCAAGCTGATGCTGGGCCGCACCCCGGGCAGCATCGACGCAATCCGCCCCATGCGCGACGGCGTCATCGCCGATTTCGAAGCGGCGGAGGAAATGATCAAGCATTTCATCCGCAAGGTGCACAAGCGCACCACCTTCTCGAAGCCCAAGATCATCGTCTGCGTCCCCCATGGCGCGACCCCCGTTGAAAAGCGCGCGATCCGCCAGTCGGTCCTGTCGGCGGGCGCCCGCCGCGCGGGCCTCATCGCCGAACCCATCGCGGCGGCCATCGGCGCGGGCATGCCCATCACCGATCCCACCGGCAACATGGTGGTGGATATCGGTGGCGGCACCACCGAAGTGGCGGTCCTCTCCCTTGGCGACATCGTCTATGCCCGCTCCGTCCGCGTGGGCGGCGACCGCATGGATGAGGCGATCATCAGCTACCTCCGCCGTCACCAGAACCTCTTGATCGGCGAATCCACCGCCGAACGCATCAAAACCTCCATCGGCACCGCGCGGATGCCCGATGACGGGCGCGGCGCGTCGATGCAGATCCGCGGCCGCGACCTTCTGAACGGCGTGCCCAAGGAAACCGAAATCAACCAGGCCCAGGTGGCCGAGGCGCTGGCCGAACCCGTCCAGCAGATCTGCGATGCGGTCATGCAGGCGCTGGAAGCCACGCCCCCCGACCTCGCCGCCGATATCGTGGATCGCGGTGTCATGCTCACGGGCGGCGGCGCGCTTCTGGGCGATCTGGATCTGTCCTTGCGCGAACAGACCGGGCTTTCCATCTCGGTGGCGAACGAGTCACTGAATTGTGTCGCCCTCGGCACCGGCAAGGCGCTGGAATATGAGAAACAACTGCGGCATGTGATCGACTACGACAGCTGATCCCGTCACGGGTCAGCCCACCGTAAGGACGGGCCATCGGAAAAGGGAACGCCGTGGCAAAGTCGCGCAACATCGGACCAGAGGATTACGCACGCCCCCTGCGCCGTCTGTTCGTGGGCCTCTTCGTGCTGCTCCTGCTGGGCCTGTTCCTGCTCTGGCGGATCGATTCCCCCCGCGTCGAACGCTTCCGCGCCGCGCTGGTGGATCGCGTGGTCCCCTCCTTCGACTGGGCGCTTCTGCCTGTGACGAAGGCCGCCGCCATGATCGACGAATTCCAAAGCTACGCCAGCCTTTACGAACAGAACCAGGAACTGCGCCGCGAGTTGCAGCAGATGAAGGCCTGGCGCGAGGCGGCGCTGCAACTGGAACAGAAGAACGCGCGCCTCCTTGACCTCAATCAGGTCCGGCTCGACCCGAAGCTTACCCATGTCACCGGTGTCGTGCTGGCGGATTCCGGCTCGCCCTTCCGGCAGTCGGTCCTTCTGAACGTGGGCGCCCGCGACGGCATCCGCGACGGCTGGGCCACCATGGATGGCATCGGTTTGGTGGGCCGTGTCTCGGGCGTGGGCGAACGCACATCGCGCGTGATCCTGCTCACCGATTCGAACTCGCGCGTCCCGGTCACGGTGCAGCCCTCGGGGCAAAAGGCCCTTCTCTCCGGCGACAACACCGCCCTCCCGCCGCTGGAGTTTCTGGAGGACTCCGATCTCGTCCGCCCCGGCGACCGGGTGGTGACCTCGGGCGATGGCGCGATGCTGCCTGCCGGTCTTCTGGTCGGTCAGGTGGTCTTGGGCACCGACCGCCGCCTGCGCGTGGTGCTGTCGGCCGATTACGAACGGCTCGAATTCCTGCGCGTCCTGCGCAGCCACGAACTGACCCCGATCACCGATCCCGGTGCCCTGATCGCACCACCCCCCACCCCCCCCGAACCCGATGCCGAAACCGGCGAGGGCAGCGCCACCCTGACCGATCCCTCCGCCTCGGGCGGCACGGGCGATGTGACCGAAGGCTCGCCCGAAGCGACGGCCTCCGATGGTTGAAGGCCTGCGCTCCTCTGTCTGGGTCTATCGCGGGGCCTTCCTCGCCCTCGCGCTGGTCCTTCTGTTCCTCCGCCTCCTACCGCTCGGTTCGGTCGCGGGCGATTGGCCGGGGCCGGACCTGCTCCTCTGCCTGATCTTCGCCTGGGTCATGCGGCGGCCCGATTATCTGCCCGTCCTCCTGATTGGGGCCGTCGTGCTGTTGGAAGACCTCATCCTGATGCGCCCGCCGGGGCTGTGGACGGCGCTGGTCATCCTCGCCACCGAATTCATCCGCGCCCGCGTCGCGCTCACGCGCGAATTGCAATTCCTCACCGAATGGCTCTTGGTGGCTGGCCTGATGGTCGCCCTGCTCATCGCCTACCGCCTTGCCTTCACGATCGTGTTCCTGCCCCAACCCGCCTTCGGCTTCGCGCTCTTGCAGACTCTCTGGTCGATCCTGTGCTATCCCCTTGTGGTGGTGGCCTCGCGCCTTGCGTTCGATCTGCGCAAACCGGCCACCGGCGAAGTGGATGCCTACGGACGAAGGCTGTAATCATGCGACGCACCGCCCGCGAAACCGAAGAAAGCGCCCGCCGCGTCAACCGCCGCTCGCTCCTGATGGGCGGCGCGATGGTGGCGATGTTCGCCGTCCTCGGCGCGCGGATGCGCTATCTCTCGGTCGAACAGGCCGATGAATTCCGCCTGCTGGCCGAAGAAAACCGCATCAACATGCGCCTCATCCCGCCCGAACGCGGCCTGATCTTCGATCGCAACGGCAAGCTGATCGCGGGCAACGAACAGAACTACCGCGTCACCATCACCCGCGAAGACGCAGGCGATGTTGAGGCCGTGCTCGCCCGCCTCACCCGCCTGATCCCCGTCACCGCCGAAGAGATGGAGCGTATCCTGCGCGACATCGACCGCAACTCGCCCTTCGTGCCGATCGTCGTGGCCGACCGCCTGCCGTGGGAGGATTTCTCCAAGGTCGCGATGAACGCCCCCACCCTGCCCGGCGTCACGCCCGAAGTGGGCCTGTCCCGCCACTACCCGCTGGTCGAGGATTTCAGCCATGTCGTGGGCTATGTCGGCCCCGTCAGCGAAAAGGATCTCGAAGAACGCCCCAATCCCGATCCGGTGCTGCGCATCCCCGAATTCCAGATCGGCAAGATCGGCGTCGAACGTTGGATGGAAGAAACTCTTCGCGGCAGCGCCGGCAACAAGCGGATCGAGGTCAACCATGTGGGCCGCGTCATGCGCGAGCTCGAACGCACCGACGGCACGCCGGGGCAGGATATCCAGCTCACCCTCGATGCCGATGTGCAGAACTTCGTGCAGGCCCGTCTGGGCGAGGAAAGCGCCTCCTGCGTGGTGATGGATGTGAATACCGGCGAACTCATCGCCTGCGCCTCCTCGCCCGGTTTCGACCCCAACCTCTTCGTCCGCGGCATCAGCCAGCGCGACTATTCCGCCCTGATGGAGGATGACCACCGCCCGCTCGCCAACAAGACGGTGCAGGGCGCCTATCCGCCCGGATCGACCTTCAAGATGGTCACGGCGCTGGCCGCACTCGAGGCCGGGCTGATCACGCCCGACACCACGCATTACTGCCCCGGCCATATCGAATTCGGCGACCGCCGCTTCCACTGCTGGAAGCGCGGCGGTCACGGCACGGTGAACCTCGCCTCCTCGCTCGCCGAAAGCTGCGACGTCTATTACTACGAGATCGCCCAGCAGGTCGGCATCGACAAGATCGCCGAAATGGGCAAGCGCCTCGGCCTCGGCATCCGCCACGACCTGCCCATGTCCGCCATCACCGAAGGCATCATGCCCAACCGCGCCTGGAAACAGGAACGCTGGGGGCAGGACTGGCGCATCGGCGACACGATCAACGCCTCCATCGGGCAGGGCTATGTGCTGGCCTCGCCCCTGCAACTCGCCGTGATGACCGCCCGCATCGCCACCGGCCGCGCCATCTCGCCCCGCATCCTGCGCGCCATCGGCGGCCAGCCGGTCGACATGCCGCAGGCAGAACCCCTCGGCCTCGATCCCGCAGGCCTGCGCGCCATCCGCGACGGCATGTTCGAAGTGATGAACACCCAAGCGGGCACCGCCTTTTCCTCGCGCATCGCCGACGAGACGATGGTCTTTGCCGGCAAGACCGGCACCAGCCAGGTCCGCAACATCACCGCCGCCGAACGCGCGCGCGGGGTCGTGTCGAACGACGATCTGCCATGGAACCGGCGCGACCACGCGCTCTATGTGGGCTACGCCCCCTTTGACAATCCGCGCTATGCCGTCTCGGTCGTGGTCGAACATGGCGGCGGCGGCTCTGCCGTGGCCGCGCCCGTCGCCCGCGACGCGATCCTGCGCGTCCTGCACGGCGACATCCCGCCGCTCACCGCCTATCCCGCCAACCAGCGCGGCCGGATCGAAACCGATCTGAACGCCCTGCGCGACCGGCTGCGCAACACCGGCCCCACCGGCAATTCCCGCGCCTGACGAGCGGGCCAGCAGAGAGGCACCACAAAAGCATGAGCTTTCTGGAATATCAGCTCAAGACCGTCCCCACCGGGCTGCGCAAGGTGCTCTACCTCAACTGGCCGCTCGTCGTGCTGGTCTGCGCCGTCTCGGCGGTGGGCTTCCTGATCCTCTATTCCATCGCCGGGGGCAATCTCTCGGTCTGGGCCGAACCGCAGATGAAACGCTTCGCGGCGGGCCTTCTGATCATGTTCGCCATCGCGCTGGTGCCGATCTGGTTCTGGCGCAACATGGCGGGGCTGGCCTATGGCGTGTCGATCCTGCTCCTCCTCGCGGTAGAGTTTTTCGGTGTGGTGGGCATGGGCGCCCAGCGCTGGCTCGACATCGGCCCCTTGCGGCTGCAACCGTCGGAACTCGCCAAGGTCACGATGGTGATGATGCTGGCCGCCTATTACGACTGGCTCGATCTGAAAAAGACCTCGCACCCGCTCTGGGTGCTGATCCCGGTCCTGATGATCGTCCTGCCCACCTTCCTCGTGGTGATCCAGCCCAACCTCGGCACCTCGCTCATGCTGCTGATGGGCGGCGCGGCGGTGATGTTCGCGGCAGGCGTCTCCATCTGGTACTTCGTCGCCGTGGGCGCGCTGGTCGTGGGGGCGGTCTTCGCCGTCTTCACCACCCGTGGCACGCCATGGCAATTCCTGCATGACTACCAGTATCGCCGCATCGACACCTTCCTCGACCCCTCGGCCGATCCGCTCGGCGCGGGCTACAACATCATGCAGGCCAAGATCGCGCTGGGATCGGGCGGCTGGGGCGGCAAGGGCTTCATGCAGGGCACGCAGTCGCGCCTGAACTTCCTGCCCGAAAAGCACACCGATTTCATCTTCACCACGCTGGGCGAAGAGTTTGGCTTCGTCGGCGCCTTCTCCCTCCTGCTCCTCTACGGCCTGATCCTGTTCTTCTGCTTCACTTCCGCCCTGCAGAACAAGGACCGCTTCAGCCAGCTGCTCATCATCGGGCTGGCCGCGAACTTCTTCTTCTATCTCGCGGTCAACCTGTCCATGGTCATGGGCATGGCCCCCGTCGTGGGCGTCCCCCTGCCCTTCCTCTCCTACGGCGGATCGGTCATGCTGGTGCTGCTGGTGGCCTTCGGCTTGATCCAGAGCGCGCATGTCCACAGGCCAAGGTAGCTTTGCACCGCGATGGACAGACGCCACATCAAACACGGGCCGAGGTGACGCATGACCCTCACCATTCTCTTCGCCGCGTCCGAGGCGAACTGGCACAGCTACGCCGCCCCCCTGCAATCCGCGATGTCCGAGGCCGGGCTTGATGCCACCCTCACCCGCGACGCCGCCCCGCAGGACGTAGATTACATCATCTACGCCCCGACCAGCCCCCTGCAGGACTTCTCCCCCTACAGCCGCTGCAAGGCGGTGCTGTCGCTCTGGGCGGGGGTGGAACGCATCGTCACCAACCCCACCCTGACCCAACCGCTCTGCCGCATGGTGGATCCCGCCCTCTCCGAAGGCATGATGGAATGGGTGGTGGGCCACAGCCTGCGCCACCATCTGGGCATGGACCGCCACATCGTGAACCCGGGCCGCGTCTGGGATCCGGCCTGCCCGCCATTGGCCCGCGAACGCCCCGTCGCCATGCTGGGCATGGGCGCGCTCGGCACGGCCTGCGCCCGCGCCCTGGCCGCGCTCAACTTCCCCGTGACAGGCTGGAGCCGCAGCCCCAAATCCATCGACGGCATCCCCTGCCTGCATGGCGATGCAGGCCTCGCCCAGGCCCTCTCCACCGCCCAGATCGTCGTCACCCTCCTGCCGAAAACGGCCGAGACGGAAAACATCCTCAACGCCCGCACCCTCGCCCTTCTGCCCCTCGGCGCGGTGATCCTGAACCCCGGCCGCGGCGCCCTGATCGACGACGGGGCGCTGCTCGCCGCCCTCGATGCAGGCCGGATCGGCCATGCCACGCTGGACGTGTTCCGCACCGAACCCCTGCCCCTCGATCATCCCTACTGGTCCCACCCCCGCGTGACCGTCACCCCCCATATCGCCGCCGATACCCGCGCGCCCTCGGCCAGCCGCGTGATCGCCGAAAACATCCGGCGGGCCGAGGCGGGCGAACCCCTCCTGCACAGGGTGGACCGCCAGCGCGGCTACTGACCGCATCACGGGCGCCCGCCCCTTCACCTTGGCCCAAATACCCAAATCCACCGCCACCACCCCCACCCCGGTCGCCTGAAGGCGCCCTCCCCTCCCCCGGACCCGGGGGAGGGGCTTGGGGAGGGGGTGGGGGAGGGGGTGGGGGAGGCGGGAAGCAGGCTGCCCAAAGGCAAACCCGCCCCAGATCGTCGCGATTGGAACAGACGCCCCGCCACCCCGCATGTCTTCCTGCGCCCGACGGACAGGAGGGATGGATGCGCTACGGTCTTGGCATGGTGCTTGTGGTGACGGCGGGGATCGTCTGGTCCACCCAAGGCCTGATCTTCCGCCAGATCGACACGGCCGGCACATGGGCCGTGCTGTTCTGGCGCTCGCTCGGGATGGTGCCCGTGCTTCTGGCCTTCCTCATCTGGCGCGCGGGCGGATCGCCCCTGCCCGCCATCCGCGCCGTGGGCTTTGCAGGAATACTGGGCGGCATGGGCCTTGTCGGGGCCTTCGCCGGGGCGATCTATTCGATCCAGTCCACCACCATCGCCAATGCCGTCTTCCTCTTCGCCGCCTCCCCCTTCCTGACCGCCCTCATCGGCTGGGCCGCGCTGGGCGAACGCGTCCGGCGCGAGACATGGGCCGCCATGGGCGTGGCGATGATCGGCATCTTCGTCATGGTGCGCGACGATCTGTCGGCCGGTGCCATGGCCGGCAACATTGCCGCGCTCTGCTCGGCACTGGGCTTTGCCGTCTTCACCGTGACCCTGCGCTGGGGCCGGGTCGCCGACAGCCTGCCCTCGGTCCTCTTGGGCGGTGTCTTCTCCCTCCTCGCCGGGGCGGTCATCGCGGGCCAGATGGGCCAGACACTGGCCGTGCCTGCCCCCGATGCGCTCTGGGCCATGGCGATGGGGGCCATCACCCTGTCGGGCGGCATGGTGCTCTACGAACTTGGCAGCCGCGTCGTGCCCGCCGCCGAATCCGCGCTCCTGTCGAATATCGAGGTGATGCTCGCCCCGCTCTGGGTCTGGCTCTTCCTCAACGAAACCGCCAGCCCCGCCACCTTCCTCGGCGGCGCGATCCTGCTCGCGGCGGTCACGATGAACGCCCTCTCGGGCGCGCGCCGCGCCACCGCCTGACGCGTAGGATGGGCGGCCAGAGGGGCGCCCCCGCCCCTCTGGCCGCCCATCCTACCCCCCTACCGATGCCGCCGGAAGAAGCGCGACCGGGCATAGAGCGCCTCCAGCCGCTTCAGCCGCCCCTCCGTCACCTCCCATGTCCGGTCCTGTACCGATGCGAGCAGCGTCTCCACCAGCACCAGAAGCGACACGGTCGAATCCCACGCGCTCGGCGCCTCGATATGGCAGGCCAGCACATGCCGCGCATGGGCCGCGGCGGGCGACATCCAGCGATCGGTGACCAGCACCACCTCCGCCCCCTGTTCCACCGCCATCTCGGTCAGTTGCAGCACCGAATTCTCGTAGCGGCGGATGTCGAACACCACCAGCACATCCCCCGCCGCCATGTCCAGCAGCGCCGGCGGCCAGGTGTTCGACATCCCCGACAACAGCGTCACGTTGGGGCGCACATTCTTCATCAACGTGACGAAATACTCTGCCATCGCATGGGTGATCCGCCCCCCCATCGCGAACACCCGCCGCCCCGGATCGGCCAGAAGCGCCGCCGCCGCATCGAACTCCGCATGGTCGATCTGCCCCAGTGTCGCCTGCAGGTTCGCCACCACCGCATCGGCAAAGCGGTTCAGGATATGCGTATCCGGCACCCCGCCCGCCCAGCGGTCATGCTTGGCCAGGGGCGAGACCAGCATCGCCTCCACCTCGCTGCGCAGCGCATGCTGGTAATCCGGATATCCCTTGAACCCCAGCTTCTGGCACAGCCGCACCACCGTCGGGTTCGACACGCCCGAGGCCCGCGCAAGCTCCGTGATCGACCCCAGCGCCGCCACCGGATAATGCGTCAGGATATGGCTGGCCAACTGCCGTTCCGCCCGCGTCAGATCCCCCATCGCGGCGCGCATCCGGTCTTCGATCGTGGCGGTGGCATCCATGTCAGACCCCTGCACGCGCCCCCTGCACAGGCAGAAGGCACTTTCCGAAGGCTTGTCCGAATTCCCTTCGCAAGTCGAACAGAAAACTTTGTAACAGAAAAAATCCAGCGGAAAAATTCTTGACAGAAACCGCCAGCGCGGATGACCCTTCCACAACAACACAAGAGGATGACTCGCGCAATGCACGCGGGCGGCAACAGGGATGCGGCGGTCTTTCCGCCCGTGGTGGAGAATGGCTCCGCCCGGGGCCGGGCGGTCATCGTCTGCGAACACGCGTCAAACCACATTCCCGCCCCATGGGGCGATCTCGGCCTCACGGCGGACCAGCGCCGCGCCCATATCGCCTGGGATCCCGGCGCGCTGGGCCTGGCGCGCGGGCTGGCAGAGCGGCTGGACGCCGTCCTTGTCCATGCGCCCGTCTCGCGCCTCGTCTATGATTGCAACCGCGCGCCAGACATGGCCGGGGCCATGCCCGCCCGGTCGGAGATCCACGACATTCCCGGCAATGCCGCCCTCACGCCCGAAGATCGCGCCCGGCGCACCGCCGCTGTCTACATCCCTTTCCATGACGGGCTGCACGCCGTGCTGATGGACCGCATCGCCCGCGGCCTGCACCCCGCGCTCATCACCATCCACAGCTTCACGCCCGTCTATTTCGGCAAGCCGCGCGCGGTGGAATTCGGCGTCATCCATGACGCTGACGACACCCTCCCCCGTGCCATCCTCGCCGCCGCCCGCGCGCACACCCCCCTGCGCGCCCAGCTGAACGAACCCTATTCCGCCCGGGATGACGTGACCCACACGCTGCGACTGCAGGCCACGCCCTATGGCCTGCCCAACGCCATGCTCGAGGTCCGCAACGACCTCATCGCCACACCCGAGGCCGAGGCCGCCATGGCCGCCACCCTCGCCCCCGTCCTCGCCGCCGCCATGGCAACCCTCACCCCAGAACCCGTGTGACCCGCACCATGCCCCGCTTCGTAATCGGCTTCGTCAGACTGGTGGACCGCCTCAACTACGGGATCGGGCGGTTCGCCATGTACCTGCTCTTCGTCCTGATGGCGATCCTGATGTGGTCCTCCATCTCCAAGGCCTTTTTCAACCCGTCGCTCTGGACGCTGGAAATGGCGCAATTCGTGATGGTCGCTTATTACATCCTCGGCGGCCCCTACACGATGCAGAACGAAGGCCATGTGCGGATGGACCTGTTCTATGCCAAGCAAACCCCCGTCCGCCGCGCTTGGTGGGACGGCTTCACCGTCTTTGCGCTGATCTTCTACCTCGGCGTCCTGATCTGGGGCGCCGCCGAAAGCCTTGGCTATTCGCTGGGCATCCGCTGGAGCGATCCGGAAACCTCGCTCATGGGCCTGTCCTGGCCCCAGATCGGCCGGCTGGAACGCAGCCCCACCGCCTGGCGGCCCTATCTCTGGCCCATCAAACTCGTGATGCTCATAGGTTTCATCCTCATGCTCCTGCAGGCGCTCTCGGCCCTGGCAAAAGACATCGCCACCATCCGCGGGGAGACGATCTGATGCCCTATGAGATGATCGCCGCGCTTATGTTCTCCACCATGCTCCTCATGATGATGACGGGGCAGCGGGTCTTTGGCATCATCGGCTTTGTCGCCGTGGTGGCCGCCATCGCGCTCTGGGGCACGGGCGGGCATAACATGGGCTTCTCGGCGGCGATGAAGCTGATGAAATGGTATCCGCTCCTGTCGCTGCCCATGTTCGTCTTCATGGGCTATATCATGAGCGAAAGCCGCCTCGCCGATGACCTCTACCGTATGTTCCATGTCTGGTTCGGCCCCATCCCCGGGGGCCTCGCCATCGGCACCATTCTTCTGATGGTCCTGATCTCCGCGATGAACGGGCTGTCGGTCGCGGGCATGGCCATCGGATCGACCATCGCGCTGCCCGAACTCCTCCGCCGCGGCTATCAGAAGGAAATGGTGACCGGCGTCATTCAGGCCGGGTCCTCCCTCGGCATCCTGATCCCGCCCTCCGTCGTGCTGGTCCTCTACGCCATGATCGCCCGCGCCCCGGTGTCCGAGCTTTGGCTGGCGGGCGTGATCCCCGGCCTGATGATGGCGGCGATGTTCATCCTCTATGTCTGGATCCGCTGCACGATCCAGCCCAATATCGGCCCCGCCATGGGGCCCGAGGAACGCGCCACCATCACCCGCGCCGACAAGCTGCACGCCCTGCGCGCAGGCGCCCTCCCCTTCATCATCTTCTTCGCGATGATGTTCCCCTTCATCTATGGCTGGACCTCGCTCGTCGAAAGCTCGGTCATCGGCGTGGCCGCGACGATCGTGGCGGCGGTCCTGAAAGGCCGCTTCAACGGCCAGGTGTTCGAGGTCGCCACCCGCAACACGCTTTTCATCTCCTGCATGTTCATGTGGGTGATCCTCGCCGCGCTGGCCTTCGGCGCGGTCTTCGACGGGCTTGGCGCAGTGAAGGCCATCGAAAGCCTGTTCGTCGAGAAACTCGGCTTCGGGCCGTGGACGATCCTGATCCTGATGCAGGTCAGCTTCCTGCTGATGGGCATGTTCCTCGACGACACGGCGATGCTGGTGATCGTGGCCCCGCTCTACGTGCCGCTGGTGGCCACGCTCGACCTAGGCATCCCGCCCGAAGATGTGCTGATCTGGTATGGCGTGCTCTACACCATCACCTGCCAGATCGCCTATCTGACGCCCCCCTTCGGCTATAACCTCTTCCTGATGCGCGCCTTCGCGCCCCCGGAAATCACGATGGGCGACATCTACCGCTCCGTCGTGCCCTTCGTGCTGGTGATGGTGCTGGCCCTGGCCACGATCATGGTCTTCCCCGAGATCGCGCTTTGGCTACCCAACAAGATCTATCCAAACTGACATGACAAGACGGGGCCAACCCCGTTCGGAACCCCGTTCGCAACAAGGAGGCTGACACATGACGACTTCGAGACGTTCCTTCCTGACCAAGGGCGCGCTGGCCGGTGCCGCCACTCTCGCCGCCCCCGCCGTGGTCAAGGCGCAGGCCCCGATCAAATGGCGCATGCAGACCTATGCCGGGGCGGCCCTTGGCGAACAGGTGGTCAAGCCCGCCGTCGATGCCTTCAACCGCATCGCGCAAGGCCAGATGGAGATTGAACTGTTCTTTGCCGATCAGCTCGTCCCCACGGCCGAACTGTTTCAGGCGATGCAGTCGGGCACCATCGACTGCGTGCAATCCGACGACGATTCCATGGCCTCACCCACCGAGGTGACCGTATTCGGCGGCTACTTCCCGCTGGGCCTGCGCTATTCGCTCGACGTGCCTGCGCTGTTCAACAAATACGGGCTGAAACAGATCTGGGAAGACGAATACGCCGCCGTGGGCGTCAAGCACATCTCGGCCGGCGCATGGGACCCCTGCCACTTCGCCACCAAGGACCCGATCAACACCCTGGCCGATCTGCAGGGCAAGCGCGTCTTCACCTTCCCGACCGCGGGCCGGTTCCTGACACAATTCGGCGTCGTCCCCGTCACCCTGCCCTGGGAAGATATCGAGGTTGCCATGCAGACGGGCGAGCTTGACGGCATCGCATGGTCCGGCATCACCGAAGTCTATACCGTGGGCTGGTCCAACGTGACCAACTACTTCCTGACGAACAACATCTCGGGCGCGTGGATTGGGCATTTCTTCGCCAACATGGACCGCTGGAACGAACTGCCGCCGCATCTGCAGGAACTGCTGGCCGTCTGCTTCGAACAGTCCCACTATTATCGCCAGCACTGGTATTGGGCGGGCGAGGCCGATCTGCGCATCAACGGCGGCAAGCTGCAACTGACCACCATCCCGGACGAGGAATGGAAAACGGTCGAGGCCGCCGCGCAGGTCTTCTGGGACGAGATCGCCGCCGAATCCGAAGTGAAGGCCAAGGTCGTCTCGATCATCAAGCAGTATAACGACGTCATGGTGAAGGCCGGGCGTCCCTACCGCTTCTGACCAAACGGCGGGGGGCGGCCATCCGCCCCCCGCACCCCCCACCATCGCCCCATGGCAGCCGTTGCAAGGGGCATTTGGCGAAGATATGATCAAATTCTGTCAGACGGGCATCCGGCCCAGCCCTGACCCAGTGAGGATGTCCATGCCCACGGACCTGCCCACCCCATCCCGCCGCGGCGATTGCTGGCCGCGCAAGCCCGAATTCGGCGGCGCGCGCTGTGCCCGCCCGCCTGCGGGGCGCGGCTGACACGCCTCAGCCCCCCGTATCCCCGGCCCCGCCACGGGGCCACGACGACCCTTTCCAAGGATGAGGCCAACGATGCCCGGAACCATGACCCTAGACGCCCTCAAGGAAGCCGTATCGCGGGGCGAGATCGACACCGTCCTCGTGGCCAGCATCGACATGCAGGGCCGCCTGATGGGCAAACGCTTCCACGCCGCCTTCTTCGTGAATGGCGGCTACAAGGAAACCCATTGCTGCAACTACCTGCTGGCGGTGGACATGGAGATGACCACCGTCCCCGGCTACAAGACCGCCGGCTGGGAACAGGGCTATGGCGACTATGTCATGAAGCCCGACCTCGCCACCCTGCGCCCGCTGCCCTGGCTGCCCGGCACCGCGCTCTGCCTTGCCGACCTCCTCGACCACCACACGCATGAGGAAGTGTCGGTCTCCCCCCGCGCCATCCTGAAGCGTCAGGTCGCCCGCGCCCGCGCCATGGGCTTCGACCCCATGATGGCGACCGAGCTTGAATTCTACATCTTTGAGAACGCCTACGAAAACCTCCGCGACCAGGGCTTTGCCAACCTCAAACCGATCAGCGCCTATAACGAGGATTACCACATCTTCCAGACCACCAAGGAAGAGGCGCTGATGCGCGACGTCCGCAACCACCTCTACGGCGCGGGCATCCCCATCGAGAACACGAAGGGCGAGGCCGACAGCGGCCAGCACGAGGTGAACTACCGTTATTCCGATGCGCTGGACACCGCCGACAACCATGTGATCGTCAAACAGGGCGTGAAGGAAATCGCGCACGCGAAGGGCAAGTCCGTCACCTTCATGGCCAAGTATGACCACCGCAAGGCGGGCTCCTCCTCCCATGTCCACCAGTCGCTCTGGACGCTGGACGGCAAACCCGCCTTCTACGACGCGACGGACGAACACGGCATGTCCGCCACGATGAAGCACTTCCTCGCGGGCCAGCTTGCCCATGCGCAGGAAATCACCGCCTTCCTCGCCCCTTACGTCAACAGCTACAAACGCTTCTGCGTGGGCCTCTTCGCGCCCACCAAAGCGGTGTGGAGCGCGGACAACCGCACCGCAGGCTTCCGCGTCTGCGGCGTGCATACCAAGGCCGTCCGGGTGGAATGCCGCATCCCCGGCTCCGACGTGAACCCCTATCTGTGCTGCGCGGCGCTGCTGGCGGCGGGCCTTGCGGGGATCGAGAACAAGCTGGAACTGGAACCCGAAATGAAGGGCGACATGTATGCCGCCCGGGACGCCCGCGAAATCCCGAAAACCCTGCGCGCCGCTGCCGACCAACTCATCGGGTCCAAGATGCTGCGCGCGGCCTTCGGCGATGATGTGGTGGAACACTATAACCACGCCGCGCAGTGGGAGATCTCAGAGACCGACCGCGTGGTGACCGATTTCGAACTCCAGCGCCTTCTGGAACGCGCTTAACTAAGGGCGGGGGTCTCCCCGCCTTCCCCGAACGAAGGGCGGGCCAGCCCCGCCGCAACAGGTGACGCATATGAAACCCATCCAACTCATCTCGCCGGTCGATGGATCGGTCTATCTCGAACGCATGCCGCTGTCCCGCGATGCGGCCTTCGCCGCCGCCGCCCGCGCCAAGGCTGCGCAAAAGGCCTGGGCCGCCCGCCCGCTCGAAGACCGCATCGCGCTGGTCAAGGCAGGCGTGAAGAAACTGAACGACATGTCCGCTGTCGTGGTCGAGGAACTCGCCTGGCAGATGGGCCGCCCCACCCGCTTTGGCGGCGAATTCGGCGGCGTCAACGCCCGCACCGACTACATGTCCGACATCGCGGCCCAAACCCTCGCCCCCCTGATGGTCGAAGACAGCGACAAGTTCCGCCGCTACCTCGCCCGCGAACCCGTCGGCGTCGTCTTCATCGTGGCGCCCTGGAACTACCCCTACCTCACCACGATCAACACGCTCGTCCCCGCCCTCATCGCCGGGAATACGGTGGTCCTGAAACACGCCTCCCAGACCATGAAGGTGGGCGAACGCCTGGCCGAGGCCTTCCATGCTGCAGGCATCCCCGAAGACGTGTTCCAGAACGTCGTCCTCGACCATGCCACGACCGAGGCGCTGATCGCCGCCCGCTCCTTCGGCTTTGTCAACTTCACCGGCTCGGTTGCGGGCGGGGTGGCCATGGAAAAGGCGGCCGCCGGCACCTTCACGCCGCTCGGCCTCGAACTCGGCGGCAAGGATCCCGGTTATGTCCGCCACGATGCCAATCTCGACGTGGCGGTGGACGTGCTGATGGACGGCGCGATGTATAATGCGGGCCAATGCTGCTGCGGCATCGAACGGGTCTATGTCCACGAATCCCTCTTCGACGCCTTCGTCGAAAAATCCGTGGCATGGGTCGGCCAACTCAAGCTCGGCAACCCGTTTGATGCCGCCACCACGCTCGGCCCCATGGCCAACAAGCGCTTCGCCGCCGTCGTCCGCTCCCAGATCGCCGAGGCCGTCGCCGCAGGCGCCAAACCGCTTCTCGACCCGAAACACTTCGGCGCCGATGACGGCGGCGCCTATCTCGCGCCCCAGATCCTTGTGAATGTCGATCACTCCATGCGCGTGATGACCGAGGAATCCTTCGGCCCCGTCGTCGGCATCATGAAGGTGAAGGACGACGAGGAAGCCATCCGCCTGATGAACGACTCGCCCTATGGCCTGACGGCCAGCGTCTGGACGCAGGACTATGACACCGCCCAGACCATCGGCCAAAGGATTGAGACCGGCACCGTCTTCATGAACCGCGCCGATTACCTCGACCCCGCGCTCTGCTGGACAGGGTGCAAGGACACAGGGCGCGGCGGCAGCCTCTCCTATCTCGGGTTCCATTCGGTGACCCGTCCGAAATCCTATCACCTCAAGAAGGTCTGAACGCCATGACCCACAATGTTCCCAACCGGAACTGGTCCTACCCCACCGCCATCAAATTCGGCGTGGGCCGCGTCAACGAACTGGCCGAACATTGCGCCGCGGCAGGGATCAAGAAACCCCTCTTCGTCACCGACAAGGCCCTCGCAAGCCTCCCCATCACGGCCGATGCCGTGGCCGTGCTGTCCAAGGCCGGGCTGGGGTCTGCCGTCTTCTCCGACGTCGACCCCAACCCGAACGAAGGCAACATGGAAGCCGGGATCAAGGTCTACAAGGCGGGCGGCCATGACGGCGTGATCTGTTTCGGCGGCGGCTCGGCGCTCGACCTCGGCAAGATGATCGCGCTCATGGCGCATCAGCGGGCGGATCTCTCGGTCTGGGATCTGGAAGACATCGACGACTGGTTCACCCGTGCGGACAGCGCAAAGATCGCCCCCATCGTGGCGGTGCCCACGACCGCAGGCACCGGGTCCGAAGTGGGCCGCGCGGGCGTTCTCACCAACTCCGCCACCCACAAGAAGAAGATCATCTTCCACCCCAAACTCATGCCCGTGGTCACGATCTGTGACCCGGCGCTGACCGTGGGGATGCCCAAATTCATCACCGCAGGCACCGGCATGGATGCGCTCGCGCACTGCCTTGAGGCGTTCTGCTCGCCCTTCTACCACCCGATGTCGCAGGGCATCGCGCTGGAAGGGATGCGGCTCGTTTTTGAGAACCTGCCCACCGCCTATAGCGATCCCACCAACCTCGAGGCGCGGGCGCATATGATGTCCGCCGCCGCGATGGGGGCCGTGGCCTTCCAGAAAGGGCTGGGGGCGATCCACTCGCTCTCGCACCCCGTGGGCGCGGTCTACAACACCCATCACGGCACGACGAACGCGGTCGTCATGCCCATGGTGCTGGATTTCAACCGCCCAGCGATCGAGGCGCGCATCGAAAAGGCCGCCGCCTATATCGGCATCGCGGGGGGCTTCGACGGCTTCCGCAAGGCGGTGATGGACCTGCGCGCGACGCTTGCCATCCCGGCCAACCTGACCGCAATGGGGGTGGACCCCGCGCGTCTGGACGAGCTGACCGAGATGGCGCTGGAAGACCCGTCCTGCGGCGGCAACCCGGTGGAGATGACGCGCGAGAACACCCGCGCGCTCTATCAGGCCTGCCTGTGATCCGTAGGATGGGCAGAATTGCCCATCCTACCCCCCACCCGACCCCGTAGGATGGGCAATCCTGCCCATCCTACCCCCACCCCGCCATGTGCACCGGCGCAGAATGAACCACCCCAATCCCCTCCAGTCTGCCTGAATTTGTATGCACACTTTGCTGCACTGCCGTGCTGCACCACCTTGCTGCACCGCCTTGCTGCACCGCCTTGCTTCACTGAGGCGCGGCACATGCCCTGACACCCGCAACGCCAAGGACCCGCCGCCATGACCCCGCTGCGCCACATCGACATTGCCATCATCGGCGGTGGGGTCATCGGTCTGGCCATCGCCGAAAGGCTGGCGGCCGAGGGGCGCGATGTCACCCTGATCGACCCCAACCCGCCCGGGGAAACGATCAGCCCGAACGCCGCAAGCTACGGAAATGCCGGGACAATCGCCGATTACGCCATCCTCCCCGTCGGCACGCCCAATGTGCTGAAAAACCTCCCCTCCCTCCTCTTCGACCGCAACTCGCCCCTCGCCATCCGCCGTGCCGCGCTGCCCGCGCTCCTGCCCTGGCTGATCCGCTTCGCACTCCAGTCCCTCCCCGGCCCCGCCGAACGCAACGCCCGCACCATCGCCGCCCTCATGTCCACCGCCACCGCCGACTGGCTCGCCCTCGGCGCCCGTCTGGGCGGCGAGGACATCCTGAAAAAACGCGGCTGCCTCTATGTTTACGAAACCGCCGCCGCCTTTCGCGCCGCCGAACGCGACATGGCCTTCCGCCGGTCGCTCGGCGTCACGGTGGACCTGATCGACGCCGCCACCCTGCGCCAGATGGAACCTGCCCTGCCCGAGGTCGAGGGCGGCGCGGCCTTCTTCCCGAAGGCCGTCTTCCTCAACGATCCCGGTCGTATGGTGGGCCTTCTGCGGGGCGAGGTCGCCGCCCGCGCCGAAACCGTCACCGCCACCGTGGACAGGCTGGAAAGACAGGCCGACGGCATCCTCCTCACCGGCCCCGGCCTGCGGCTCAAGGCCGCCCGCGTCGTCATCGCCGCAGGCGCCCATTCCCGCCGCCTTGCCGCCATGGCGGGCGACCCTGTGCCGCTCGATACCGAACGCGGCTACCATGTCGAATGGGACATGCCCGCGCCCCCCGTCACCCGCCCCACCTGCCCCACCTCGCGCGGCTTCTACCTCTGCCCGATGCAGGGCCGCCTGCGCGTTGCAGGCACCGTGGAACTGGGCGGGCTGACCGCGCCCCCATCCCCCCACCGCATCGCGAAACTCGTTGAAGGCGCAAGACAAATCTTCCCCGATCTGCCCGCGCCCAACCGCGATTGGATGGGCTTCCGCCCCTCAATGCCCGACAGCGTGCCGGTCATCGGCCCCTCCCGCGCGGGGGCCGAGGTCATCCACGCCTTCGGCCACGGCCATCTCGGCGTCTCGCTGGCCCCTGTCACCGCCCGCATCGTGGCCGACCTGATCGCCGGGCGGGCGCCGCATATGCCCCTTGCCGCGCTTTCTCCTGCGCGGTTCTGACGTCCGCCCCGTTCATCCCCGGTTAAATCCGTCACGACAGGCTTGATTTTCGCCCCCGCCCCGCGCGAGGTGGCGCGGTACGAGTGAACGGAGTGTCAGTATGTCCAGCCGCGCCCCCCAAAGCGCCCCCAAACGCGCCCTTATCACGGGCTCTGCCGGGTTCATCGGCTTTCACCTCTGCCGCCGCCTTCTGGCCGATGGCTGGCAGGTGACCGGGCTTGACGCCATGACCGCCTATTACGACGTCACGCTGAAACAGCGCCGCCACGCCATGCTGTGCCAGTCGCCCGCCTTTCAGGCCGTCGAGGGGCGGCTGGAAACCCCCGGCCTTGTTGCCGAACTGGCGCAGGGGGCGGGCATCATCATCCATCTCGCGGCGCAGGCCGGGGTGCGCCACTCCATCGACGCCCCCCGCAGCTATGTCGAGGCGAACCTCATCGGCACCCATGAGGTGCTGGAGGCCGCCCGCACCACGCCCCCCGCCCACCTTCTGATCGCCTCCACCTCATCGGTCTATGGCGCCAACGAGGTGATGCCCTATGCCGAGGTGCACAAGGCCGACACACCCATGTCCTTTTACGCCGCCACCAAAAAGGCGGCCGAGGTGATGGCCCATTCCTACGCCCATCTCTACGCCATCCCCACCACGCTGTTCCGTTTCTTCACCGTCTATGGCCCTTGGGGCCGCCCCGACATGGCGCTGTTCAAATTCACCCGCGCCATCCTCGCGGGCGACCCGATCGAGATCTACAACCACGGCGACATG
Source organism: Paragemmobacter ruber (assembly GCF_009908315.1). Lineage (GTDB taxonomy): Bacteria > Pseudomonadota > Alphaproteobacteria > Rhodobacterales > Rhodobacteraceae > Paragemmobacter > Paragemmobacter ruber. The sequence goes on along the minus strand of NZ_JAAATW010000002.1, from coordinate 304,399 downwards.
CGCCGCGATTTCACCTATGTCGATGATTTGGTTGAAGGAATCATCCGCCTGATCGCCTGCCCGCCCACCGCGTCCGCAGGTCAGGCCGACAGCCTCTCCCCTGTCGCTCCTTACCGAACCGTTAACATCGGCAATGGCGCGCCGGTGGGCCTGATGGATTTCGTCCACGCGATCGAAGCGGCCACCGGCCGCACCGCCGACAAGCGCTTCCTGCCCATGCAGCCGGGCGACGTCCCCGCCACCTGGGCCGATGCCACGCTGATCGAGGCGCTCACCGGCCCCCTGCCCCGCACCGACATCCGCGATGGCGTGCGCCGCTTCGTGGACTGGTACCGCGACTATTACGCCCTGTGACGACCTACAGCATCCCCGGCACAACCTGATCCGGCGGGCGATGCCCGTCGGCAAAGGTCTTGATATTGATGATGACCTTCTCGCCCATCTCCACCCGCCCCTCGCGGGTGGCCGATCCCATATGCGGCAGCAGCACCACGTTGGGCAATTCGCGCAGGCGCGGATTGATATCCGCCCCGCGCTCATAGACATCGAGGCCCGCCCCCGCGATCTCGCCCGCCCGCAGCATCCGCGTCAGCGCGTTCTCGTCCACCACCTCCCCGCGCGAGGTGTTCACGATCACCGCCGAAGGCTTCAACAGCTTCAGCCGCCGGGCATTCATCAGGTGATAGGTCGATGGCGTATGCGGGCAGTTGATGGAAATCACATCCATCCGGCTGACCATCTGATCAAGGCTTTCCCACCATGTGGCCTCGAACTCCGCCTCCACCTCAGGGCGCAGGCGGCGGCGGTTGTGGTAATGGATCTGCATCCCGAAGGCCCGCGCCCGCCGCGCCACCGCCTGCCCGATGCCCCCCATCCCCAGAATTCCCAGCCGCTTGCCCCCGATCCGCCCCCCCAGCAGCGCCATGGGCGACCAGCCCTGCCATTCACCCGACTGCATCAGCGCCAGCCCTTCCGGGATGCGCCGCGTGACCGCCAGCATCAGCGCCATGGTCATGTCGGCGGTGTCTTCCGTCACCACGCCCGGCGTGTTCGACACAAGGATGCCCCGCTGCCGCGCGGTGGCCACGTCGATATGGTCCACCCCCGCGCCGTAATTGGCGATCAGCTTCACCTTGTCGCCTGCCTGCCCCAACAGGCCCGCGTCGATGACATCGGTGATCGTGGGCACCAGCACATCCGCCCGCCGCATCGCCGCCACCAGTTCCTCGCGCGTCATCGGCGTGTCGGGATCGCGCAGGTCCACATCGAACAATTCCTTCATCCGGGTCTCTACCGGCTCTGGCAACCGTCGCGTCACGACCACAGTCAAGCGTCCTGATGGCATGGGGTGCCTCCCTGCACTTCCAAATCGCGTTCCTCGGTGGCAAAGTGGCGGGAAGCGGGGGCAGGCACAAGCCCCCGAAGGACAAGGTCCGCACCACGATGCGGACGGCACAGGCAAGCAGGGCCGTACGAGACCGGAACACCGGCAGGCGGCCAGAATACGGGCGGTGAATGATGGTTCTGGTACGGGTGGCGCTTGCGGGCGCAATTGTCGGCGCGGTTCTGGGCTGGGCGACCCTGTCGCCCGCGCAAGAGGTGACGCGCCCGATGCCGCGCCCCGAACGGCTGATGACTGCCGCCGCGGCACCTGCCGCGCCGTCCCAGTCCGCACAGCCCGAACGCGCGCCTGCGCTGGCCGCCCCGGCCCCGGCACCCGCCCCGGCGGCACAGCCCGAACCCCAGAACGCCGCAGCCGCAGCCCCGCGCGACCCCAGCCGCGGCAGCGTGACGAACCTGCCGCTGCCCCGCTTCGTCAGCCTCAAGGGCAATGAAGGCAATGCCCGCCGCGGGCCGGGCCTCACGCATCGGATCGACTGGGTCTTCACCCGGTCCGGCATGCCACTGCGCATCACCGCCGAATACGAACACTGGCGCCGGGTCGAAGATGCCGAAGGCGTGGGCGGCTGGGTGCATTACGCGCTGCTCTCCGGCGTGCGATCCGTCCTCATCGCCGCTGACATGGCCGATTTCCACGCCCGCCCGCAGGACGGGGCCGAGGTGCTGTTCCGCGCCGAACGCAATGTCGTGGGCTGGGTGCAGGAATGTCAGCCCGACTGGTGCCGCCTGTCGGTCGATGGCGAACGCGGCTGGGTCCGCAAGACCGATCTCTGGGGCGTGAGCCCCTCAGAGATCATCGAATAACCAGTTGCGAGTCGCTCTCGCTTGATCCGGCCGCGCCGCCTGCGGTAGCGCACGCGCAGTCACCGCCCGAGGCCGCGCCATGCCCCTGTCCCCTACCGTCCGCATGAACATTTCGGCCGGGCTAGCCTCTGTCCTCGTGGCCGGCACGCTGGTGGGGCTCAAGCTCTGGGCGCTGGGGCAGACGGGCGCCCTCTCCGTCGCCGCCTCGCTGGCCGACAGCGCGATGGATCTGATGGTCAGCCTCGGCGCCATGGCCGCCATCCTCTACGCCGCCAAACCCGCCGATGAAGACCACGCCTTCGGCCATTCCTCTGCCGAAGACCTCGCCGCGCTGGGGCAGGCCATCTTCATCATCATCGCCGCCGGGGCCATCGCCTGGGGGGCCGTCGCACGCCTGACATCGCCCGAACCCGCCGCGCTCAGCGACGAAGGGTTGGGCATGGCGGTCATGGCCATCTCGATCCTGCTCACGCTGGGGCTGATCCTCTGGCAGGGCCGCGTGGCGAAACGCACGGGTAGCCGCGTCGTCGCCGCCGACCGCCTACATTACCTGGGCGACCTTCTGCCCAATATCGGCGCCATCGCCTCGCTATGGGCCTCCTCCCGCTTCGGTCTCACATCGGTGGATTCCATCGTGGCACTCGGGGCGGCGGCGATGCTCGTCCTCGGGGCGGCCAAGATCGGCAAGGGAGCATGGGACGCCCTGATGGACCGCCGCGCCGATCCGGCCATTGTCGAGGGCATCGCCCGCATCGCGGGGGATTGGCCCGGCGTGCGCGGCTTCCACGATCTCAAGACCCGCACCGCCGGCAGCCGGATCTTCGTGAACATCCATATCGAACTGGACGGCGACCAGTCGCTCCGCGATGCCCATGCCATCGGGGCCGCCCTGCGCCGCGCGATCCTTGCCGCCTACCCGGCGGCGGATGTGATCGTGCACAAGGACGTGGCCCGCGACGAGCCCTGATCGCAAAGGCATCCGCCCCGGACAAAGCGGGAATCGCAATTCCTGCCCCGCTGTGGCACTGTCGCAGGCACGACCTTGCCCCGGGGACCAAACTCCCTTATTGTTCGAACGTATAACTTCCATTCCTATCATGCCCGCACCCGCCCACCGCCGCAGCTATCGCCGAGAAGGGGAAGAGAAACGCCGCGATGATCTCATCGCTGCGGCCATGTCGCTTGTCGCCGAAGGCGGGCCCGAGGCGGCCACCGTCCGCGCCATCGCCGCCCGGGCGGGCGTGACACCGGGCCTGATCCGCCACTACTTCCAATCCAAGGAAGAACTGACCCACGCCGCCTATCGCCATGTCATGGAGTCCATGACGCAAGAGGCCGTCCGCGCCGTGGAAACGCTGCCCGCCGATGATCCCTTGAGCCGCCTTGCCGCCTTCATCGCCGCCAATTTCCGCCCTCCCGTGATGACACCCCTGCTCGTCGGCGTCTGGGCAGGATACATGCATCTCGGCCGCAACGATCCCGTGATGCACGCGATCCATGAAGCCACCTATCTTGGCTACCGCGACCGGCTTCAGGCCCTGATCGCGGCCCTTCCCCGCCCGTCCGACCCCGCCCGCGACCGGCGCGAGGCCATCGCCTGCAACGCCCTGATCGACGGGCTGTGGATCGAAGGCGGCTCACTGCCCGACAGTTTCGATCCGGGCGAGGTGACGCGCATCGCGCTCGATGGCATCGGCGCGATGCTGGGCGTCACCTTCCCCGCCACCGCCTATCCCGCCACCGCCTATCCATCCTTGCCCGACAGAAAGACCAACCCATGAGATACGCCCCCGTCACCGACCGCCTCGCCGATCTCGGCGGCGCCAAATGGGAAGTCCATGCCATGGCCCGCCGTATGCAGGCCGCGGGCGAGGCGGTGATCGAACTGACCATCGGCGAACCCGACGTTGCCACCCCGCCCGCGCTCTTGGAAACCGCAGCCGCCGCGATGCGCGCGGGGCGCACCGGATATTCCAACGGGCGCGGCGAACCCGCGCTGGTGGCCGCCTTGGCCGCCCGCTACACCGCGCGGCGCGGCCGCACCATCGGCACCGATCAGGTGATGTGCCTGCCCGGCACCCAGACCACGCTCTACGCTATCCTGCAAACGCTGGTGACGAACGGCGACGAGGTGCTGGTCGGCGATCCGATGTATGCCACCTATGAAGGCCTGATCCGCGCCACCGGCGCCACCGTCATCCCCGTGCCGCTGTGCCCCGAGGCAGGTTTCCGCATCCGGCCCGAAGACATCGCCGCCCGCATCACCCCCCGGTCGCGCGTTCTTTTCCTCAACAGCCCGCACAACCCCACGGGCGCCGTCCTGTCCCGCGATGACCTTGCCGCCCTCTGCGCCCTCGCCGCCGCCCATGACCTCTGGGTGCTCTGCGATGAGGTGTATGAGGATCTCTGCTTCCCCGGCGTCGCCTTTGCCTCGCCGCTCGATCTGCCCGAATATGCTGACCGGGTGATCGTCGCCTCCTCCATCTCCAAATCCCACGCCGCCCCGGGCTTCCGCTCTGGCTGGTGCGTGGGCCCGGCCGAATTCTGCACCCGGCTTCTGCCCCTGTCGGAAACCATGCTCTTCGGCAGCCAGCCCTTCATCGCCGACATGACCGCCGCCGCCGTCTCGGCCCCCTCGCCCATCGCGGCCGAGATGATGGCCCGCTTCCAGCGCCGCGCCACCCTGATCCATGGCGAACTGCATGGGATCGAGGGGCTTGCGGTCCACATGCCGCAGGCAGGCATGTTCGCGCTGCTCGACATCCGCGCCACGGGCCTGTCGGGCGATGCCTTCGCCCGCGCCCTGCTTGCGCAATCCAAGGTCGCCGTCATGCCGGGCGAAAGCTTCGGCACCGCGCTGGCAGGCTGGGTGCGCCTGTCGCTCACCCAACCCGATGACCGCGTGCAAGAGGCCTGCACCCGCATCCGCGCCTTCGCCGCCACCCAGAGGAAAGCGGCATGAGAACGGTTGGCCAAGCCCTCGTCGAAGGGCTCAGGGCGCGCGGCGTCGAGGTGGTCTTCGGCATCCCCGGCGTCCACACCATCGAACTTTACCGCGGCCTCGCAGGGGGCGGCATCCGCCATGTCACCCCCCGCCACGAACAGGGCGCGGCCTTCATGGCCGATGGGTATGCCCGCGCCAGCGGCAAGCCCGGCGTGGCTTTCGTCATCACCGGGCCAGGCCTTCTGAATGCCCTCACCGCCATGGGGCAGGCCAAGGCCGATTCCGTGCCGATCCTTGTCATCTCCGGCGTGAACCGCCGCGCCTCCCTGGGGCGCGGCCTCGGCCTGCTGCACGAACTGCCCGATCAGGCGGCCATGGTGCGCCCCCTCTGCCCCACCGAACGGCTGGAAGATCCGGCCCAACTCGAACCCCTGCTCGACCGCGCCTTCGCGCATCTGCTGACCGGTCGCCCCGGCCCCGTGCATATCGAGGTGCCGACCGATGTGATGCCCCTTGCCTGCCCTGCGGCGCCCCGCGCGCCCCTGCCCGCACGCCCCGCCCCAGATGCGACCCAGATCGCCGAGGCCGCCCGCCTGCTGAACGAAGCCCGGCGCCCGGTGATCCTCGCGGGGGGCGGCGCGCGCGGCTGCGACGCAGGCCTGCGCCAACTGGCGGAACGGCTCGACGCGCCCGTGATCCTCACCGTCAACGCGCGCGGGATGCTGCACGGCCACCCGCTTGGGCTTCCCGCCTCCCCCTCGCTCGACGCGCCGCGCGAGCTGATCCGCCAGTCCGACCGCATCCTCGCCCTCGGCACCGAACTTGGCCCCACGGATTACGATATGTATGTGCGCGGCGGCTTCCCCGACCTGTCCGAAATGATCCGCGTCGATGTCTGCGCCGAACAGTTGGCCCGCCACCCCGCCGCGCTGACGCTGCAAGCCGAAACCGCCGCCACGATCGCGGCCCTCCTGCCCCATCTGGCACAAAAGCAATCCGACGGCCCCGCCCGCGCCGCCACGGCCCGCGAAAAGGCCCGGGCCGAGCTTGCCGCCCTCCACCCCTCCATGCCCGCCCAACTGGCCATGGTCGAGGCGATCCGCGCCGCCCTGCCCGGCGCGCAGATCGTGGGCGACAGCACGCAGCCGGTCTATGCCGCCAACCTCTATTACGATCACGACCGCCCCGGCGGCTGGTTCAACGCCGCCACCGGCTTTGGCGCCTTGGGCTTCGGCCCGGGTGCCGCCATCGGTGCGGCAATCGCCCATCCCGGGACCCCCACCATTTGCCTGATCGGCGACGGCGGGTTGCAATTCGACCCCGCCGAACTGCGCGTTGCAGTGGATGAAGGCCTGCCCGTCACCTTCGTCGTCTGGAACAATTCCAGCTACCGCGAGATTGCCGAGGCCATGCGCGACGCCCAGACCGAAATCATCGGCTGCACGCCCTCGCCCCTGAACCTCGCCCCCTTTGCCGCCGCCTGTGACCTGCCCTTCCAGAGCGTGGCCGAAGATCCCGCCGCTCTGCGCGCCGCCCTCGCCACGCCGCAGACCGGCCCCCGCCTGATCGAGATCCGCGTCACCTCCTGACCGCCCAGCGCACCCCCGCCCCTTCATCTTGGCCCAAATACCCAAATCCCCCCGGCAGCCCCCATCCCGGGCGCCGGGCCTGGGGCGCATGCGGCATTTGCATTTGATCAAATTCCGCGCCATAAGCGCCCCACAGGACAAGAGGATCGCGCCATGGCCAAGGCTCAGACGCTCATCGCAGGTATCCCGAAGGATCGGCTGGAACAGATCGCCGCGCGCGAGGCGCGCCGCTTCGCGCAAAGCCGCCCCAAGGCTGCCGCCGCGCTGGCCCGCGGCGCGGGCGCCTTCCTTGGCGGCGTGCCGATGCACTGGATGTCCGACTGGCCGATGCCCCACCTGCCCCTCGTGGCCAAGGCGACCGGCGCACGCCTGACCGATATCGACGGCTATGGCATTGATGACTTCTGCCTTGGCGATACCGGGTCGATGTTCGGCCATTCGCCCGAACCCGTCGCCCGCGCCATCCGCAAACAGGCCAAGCGCGGCCTGACCTACATGCTGCCCACCGAAGACGCGATGGAGGCAGGCCGTCTTCTGACGGAAACCTTCGGCCCCTTCCGCTGGCAGATCGCCACCACCGCCACCGATGCCAACCGCTTTTCGCTGCGCGTGGCCCGGGCGGTGACGGGGCGGCCTAAGGTGCTTGTGTTCAACGGCTGCTATCACGGCACGCTCGATGACACGATGGTGGAACTGTCCCGGGGCAAGACCGTCAACCGCGCGGGTCTGGTGGGCCAGGTGCAGGACCTCACCCGCGGCGCGGTGGTCTGCGAATTCAACGACCTCGCCGCCGTGGAAAAGGCCCTCGCCAAGGGCGATGTCGCCGCCATCCTGACCGAACCGGTGATGACGAATTGCTGCATGGTCCTGCCCGATCCGGGCTTCCTCGACGGCCTGCGCCGCCTTGCCACGCAACATGGCGCCCTCCTCATCATCGACGAGACGCACACCATCTCCACCGGGCGGGGCGGCTATACCCGCACCCATGGCCTGTCCCCTGACATGTTCGTCGTGGGCAAATGCGTTGCGGGCGGAATGCCCACCGCCGTCTGGGGCATGACACAGGATGTGGCCGACCGTTTCGCCGCCTATAACGCAACCCGCGCCCCCGGTCATTCCGGCATGGGCACCACGCTTTCGGCCAACCCGATGCAATTCGCCTGCCTGCGCGCCACGCTGGAGGGCGTGATGACGCCGGAAAACTACGCCCATATGGAGGCCGGCGCCGAACGCCTCGCCACCGGCCTTGCCGCCGCGATCGAAAAACACAAGGCGCCGTGGCACGTCGTCCGCGTCGGCGCGCGGGTGGAATTCATCTGCGCCCCCGGCCCCCTGAAGAACGGCTCCGCCGCGCACAAGGCCCACCAGCCGCAGGTCGAGGCCGCGCTGCATACAGCGCTTCTAAACCGCGGCTGCCTGATCGCGCCCTTCCACAACATGATGCTCGTCAGCCCGGCCACCAAGCCGCGCCAGATCGACCGCCTGATCGCCGCCTTCGACGAAATCCTGACCGATCTCTTCACCCCTGCTTCCGACCGAGTTTCCGCATGACCGACCGCATCAGCCCCTCCGGCTCCACCCCGGCCGAGGCCGAAGCCTTCCTCGCCGCCCATCCCGAGATCGAGGCCTTCGACATCGTGCTGCACGATTCGAACGGCATCGGGCGGGGCAAGATCATCCGTCGGCATGAGCTTCTTTCCTTTTTCAACAATGGCCGCCACCTGCCCATTTCCATCCTCGGCCTCGACATCTGTGGCGAGGATGTCCATGAGACCGGCCTGATCTGGGATCAGGGCGATGGCGACCTGCGCGCCTGGCCCATTCCCGGCACGCTCGTGCCGCTGCACGCCACCCAGCCCCCGCGCGGCGAGGTGCTGATGTCGCTCTACGATCTCGACGGCAATCCGATGACCTCGGACCCGCGCCACGCCCTGCAGCGGCAGGTCGATGCTATGGCAGCCGAGGGCCTGCATCCCGCCGGTGCCTTCGAGCTGGAATTCTTCCTGCTCGCCAATGACCGCGGCCCCGATGGCAAGGTGCAGCCCGCCCGCGACGTGCTCGATGGCCGCGGCTCGCACAAGACCGAGGTTTATTCCGTCGATCACCTGCATGGCATGCTGCCCCTGTTCAGCGATATCTACGCCGCTGCCGACAAGGCCGGGATCAAGGCCGAGACGATGATCTCGGAATATGCGCCGGGCCAGTATGAACTGACGCTGCACTACCGCACCGATGTCATGCAGGCCGCCGATGATCTGATGCGGCTGAAGCGGATCGTCCGCCTGCAGGCCCGCCAGCACGGCGTCACCGCCTGTTTCATGGCCAAACCGGTTGAGAAATACGCAGGCTCCGGCATGCATTTCCACGTCTCGCTTCTCGATGCGGCGGGCAGGAATGTCTTCGTGGAGGAGCGCGAGGGCCAATGGAACCCTACGCTCCTGCACGCGCTGGGGGGCCTGCGCGCGACGATGGGGGAATCCATGCTGATCTTCGCCCCCCACGCCAACAGCTGGCGCCGCTTCGCTGCGCAAAGCTATGCCCCGGTCAGCCCGACCTGGGGCGTGAACAACCGCTCTGTCGCGCTGCGCATCCCGGCGGGCGACATCAAGGCCCGCCGGATCGAACACCGCCCCGCCGGGGTGGATGCCAACCCCTACCTGGTGGCCGCCACCGTTCTGGCCGGCATCCGCCACGGGTTGCGCAACAGGATCGACCCCGGCCCGGAAACCACGGGCAACGGCTATGCCGATGCGCAGGATGCGCCCCCCATACCGGTGGACTGGCGGCAGGCGATCGAGGCCGCCACCGCCTCGGCCTTCCTGAAAGAGGCGCTCGGCGCGGACATGCACCGCACCTTCACCGCGATCAAGGCGGCCGAATATGCCCGCGTCTCGCGCACGGTGAGCGAGGTCGATTTCGACCTCTACCTGCACACCGTCTGACCGCGGCGGGGCGCACGAATTTCCTTCGAAAATTCACGCCCCGCCCCCATCCGGGGCTGACTCTTCGCAGGAAAATCGTAGCCCTGCAGGTCGCTGCCTCAGGTCAGACCCGCATCCCGCGCGATCATGGCCGCGTGGGTGCGGTTCTTCGCCCCCAGCTTGCGGCTCAGCGTCTTGACGTGCAGCTTCACCGTCACTTCCTGCAGGTCCAGATCGCGCGCGATCTCCTTGTTCGATTTGCCCTGGCAGATCCCGCGCAACACATCCGTCTCGCGCCGGGTCAGCGACTGCAAGGTCAGCGCCATCTCTGGCTCTTCCATCAGCAGCGAGATCGGCGCGAACACATCGCCAGAGGCCATCAACTGCACCGCCGCGATCATGGCGCGTGAGGCAAGCGTCTTAGGAACAAAGCCCGCGGCCCCCGCCTCCAGCGCGGCCTTTGCCAGATCGCGCTGCGCCGTGCCGGTGATGATGGCCACCGGCACCCCCTGCCCTGCCGCCAGCGCGCGGCTCAGGCCCTCAAGCCCGTTCATCCCAGGCATCGTGTAGTCCAGAAGCACCAGATCATAGCGCGGCCCGTCCGACAGCGCCTGCAATGCTTCGGGCAGGGTCGCCACGCAGCGCACCTCGTCAAAACCTTCGGCCAAAAGGAAGGCGGCGAGCGTCTCCCGCACCAGATCATGATCATCGGCCAGCAAAAGCCGCATGTGGCGCGTCCCCCTCTGTGGGGCAACGCGCCCCTGATACCAAAACGACACTCTCGATGCCGAGTTTACCGCGTTAAACCTGCTGGATTGCAAGCCTCTTGTGCCATAGTTTTTTGCAGTGTCGCCGCCGCACGCACAGGACCACGGCGCGCAGGGATCAGGAGATTGGGGTGCCACAGCATGTCTGGGCAGGTCGGCTGCGGCTCGGGGTGGCCTTGGCGCTTGCGCTGGCCTGCCTCGTCATCATTGGGCTGCTGGCGCATGAGGTGCGCGCAAAGCTGGCCGCGCTGCAGCGCGCCTCATCGGACAATGCGCAATGGGTGATGATGCAAACAGAGGTCGAGGTGCTGCGCCTGCAGGCCGCGGTGCATCTGGCCCGCGAAAACCCCACCTCGCCCGCGCTAGATGAGGTGCGTCGCTGGTTCAACATCGTCTACAGCCGCATCTCCATGCTGGAACAAAGCGCCATCTACGCCCCGCTGATGACGCAACCCGCCTATCAGGCCGATCACGCCCGCCTGCGCGGCTTCGTTGACAGCCGGGTCGCCACGATCGACGGCCCCGACACCCGCCTTGCGACAGAATTGGCTGCGATGGAACGCGACTTGCCGGAAATCCGCGGCATCGCCCGGCAGATGACCCTGAACGCACTGGCCGACTTTTCGGCACAATCGGACCAGAACCGCGCGTCGATCTCGGTCATCCTGCTGCGACTTGCCTTCGTCTCGTTCGTCCTGCTCCTGATCGTGGCGGGGGTGGCAGCCGTCCTTGCCCTGCAGATCCGCCGGTCCGAGGCGCAGAAACGCGCCCTCGCCGACACTGGCGCCTGGCTGTCCACAATCGTCGACACCTCTGCCGATGGCATCGTGGCAACCGATCTTGACGGTGTCATCCGGGCCTTCAACCCCGCTGCCGAGGCGATCTTCGGCCTCTCCGCCAGCGCGGTTCAGGGCAAGAACGCGCTCGACGCGCTGCTTGTCGAAGACGCGTCCGGCGGCCCCCAGCGCGATGCGCTGCGGGCCGCCCTGCGCAATCCCGATCCTGCCGCCGCACCTCTCCGCATCGAGGTGGACGCCCGCCACGGCACGCGGGGCAGCTTCCCGGCCGAGGTGTCCATCGCGCGGTCCCGGATCGCCGAGGCGGGGCTGATCGTCGCCTTCGTGCGCGATATCTCGGACCGTCGCGCAGCCGATGCCGCCCTGACCCGCGCCCGCGACAGCGCCCGCGCCGGCGAAAGGGCCAAGGCGGAATTTCTGGCCGTGATGAGCCATGAGATGCGCACGCCCTTGACCGGCCTGATGGGATCCATGGAACTCTTGCGCAGGTCCATCGACAACCCCGACCAGCAAGAGCTTTTGTCGGTGATGGAGACATCGGGCCAGATCCTTCTCGATCATGTCAATTCCGTTCTCGATGTCTCGCGTGCCGAGGCGGGGTCCATCGCGGTGGATCGCTCGACCTTCGATCTTGACCGTCTGCTGGATGACGTGGTCGCCAATCAGGCGGGTCTTGCCGCGGCGGCAGGCAATCATCTGACACATGCAAGCCTTACCGGCCGTTTCGGCCTGGTCACGGGCGACCGGGGCCGCCTGCAGCAGATCCTTCTGAACCTGATCGGAAACGCCGTGAAATTCACGCATGGCGGCGAAATCCGGATCGAGGCGGAACGGCTGGGCGGCACCCGCGACCTTGTGGAAATCCGGGTCACCGACACGGGGATCGGCATTCCCGAGACCGATCAGGATCGCATCTTCGACGATTTCGTCACCCTTGATGCAAGCTACGGTCGCAGCGCCGGGGGCACGGGTCTTGGTCTGGGGATCGCACGCCGCCTGGCCCGGGCGATGGACGGCACAATCGGCGTGGAAAGCGTCGAAGGCGAGGGCAGCCTGTTCTGGCTGCGCCTGCCCCTGCCTGCCGCGGGCGCGGAAAAGCTGCTCCCCGGTCCCGTCCAGCGGCCCCCCACTGCCACAGCGCCTGCCCCCGTGCCAACCCAAGCGCCACCCGCCGCACCGTTTGCCGGATCAAGGGCCGAACCCGGCATGGGTCCACCGCAATCCGTGCTTCTGGTCGAAGACAACGCCATCAACCGGTTCCTGCTTCGACGGTTCCTCGAAAGTGGCGGCCACCGCGTGACAGAGGCCTGCGATGGCGTGGACGGTGTCGAGCGCGCGACTGAGATGCGATTCGATGTCATCCTCATGGATATCTCCATGCCCCGCTTGGACGGTGTGGCCGCGACCGAAACGATCCGCAGCGGGAACGGCCCGTCAGCGCAGAGCCGCATCCTGGCCCTGACCGCCCATGCCTTGCCGCAGGAACTGGCCCGCTTCCGCGCCGCCGGAATGGAGGCGACCCTCACCAAGCCGATCACGCGCACGGCCCTGCTTGCCGCCGTGGCAGGCACCCTGCCCGACACCGCCCCCCCTGCTGCGCCGCTCAATGGCGACACAGCCATAATGGATGATGAAAGCCTTGCCGATCTGGGCACGCAGCTTGGCCCGGCCACCGCACACCGCCTGATCGCCCGCTTGATCGACGAGGCCGATGCCATCGTGGCCCAGCTGTCCCGACTGGATCCGGCAGCCGATGCCGGGCAGATCGCCAAGCTGTGCCACACGCTTGCGGGCAGTTCCGGCACCTTCGGGACCCGGGGCTTGCGTGTTGCGCTTCAGTCCGTGCAAACGGCGCTCAAGCTGCAACTGGACGGGCAAGGAGCTGACGCCGAAACACCGGAACGCCGCGCCGCGCTGCGGGCGGTTCTCGCTGCCATTCCCCCGGCCTGGGCGGCCTGCCGTGCCCGGCTTGTCGCCGAACAGGGGCGGCTTGCGACCGCAATCCCTGACACCCCGCCCCAGGTCGTCAGCGCCCGCTGATCGCGGCCCGCAAAACGCGCCGGATCAGCCCCGGCACACGCGCATCAAGGCCGACGGGCGCCAGAACATCCCCGGTAAAGCCCGCCTCGGCCAGGGCATTCGGCAGATCGTCCACCACATGCCCGCCACGCGCGGCGAAGAAAGGCAGCACCAGCGACCCGGGCGGGAATGCGCCCGCCGCCTCGACGATGCGGGGGGATTGGTCGATGAAGGCCGCCTCCACCCGCGCAAATCCGCCCTCATCCCGCAGCCGCGCCGCCATGGCATAGGCCACATCGGACGGGGCGCTGCTGCGGAAACTTCCATGCGCCGCCAACAGCACGGGCAGATCTTGCGGCGCCACCCCGCGCCGCGCCGCCGCCTCGCGCGCGATCAGAAGGGTCAGGTCCTGCACCCCCGGATCCATCCCGAAGGGGGCCAGCACGCGCCACCCTGCGCCGCCCGCCTCTGCCAGCCGCTCGGGCAGGTGCGTCCTGGTGAACCAGCCGCCCGCCATGAACAGCGGATAGACCAGCCCATGCCCGCCCGCCGCCGCCACCGACCGCTCCAGCGCGCCGGGTTCGGCCAGCGTTGCCGCGCCGATGTGCCAATCCGGCATCAAGGCCTGCACCTTGGCCGCCAGAAAGGCGATCTCGGCCGCCGCAGGCAGGGGATCGGAGGGTTGGCCATGGGCCACGATCAGGGCCGCCGGGCGGCGGATGTCTGGATTTTCGCTCATGCCCGCGACATAGCCACGCCGCACCATCCGTCAACCACCCGCGCGCCACAGCACCGCGAAGGAACGCCCCTCATCCGCCCGGCGCGGCCAAGCCCGGCAACGCCTCGGCCGTCAGTTCGGCCCGGCAGTGATCCACGAAAGCCGCCACCGTCCGCCGCAACGGCCCGCCGCGCGGAAGGATCAGCCCCATCCGCATCGGCGCGCGCGCCGTAACCAGCGGGACAAAGACCAGCCGCCGCCCATCCGGCGCCCGGTCCGACCCCAGGCGTATGTTGGCGATGGAATAGCCGAAACCATTGGCAACCATCGCTCGCATCACGCCCATATCCCTCGTGCGTTCGGCAATCCGCGGCAGCACCCCCTCGGTCTCGAAGAAGGACAGGAAATAGGCCGCGCTATAGGGCAGATCGAGCAACACCATAGGATAGGGCGCAAGCTGTGCCGCCGTTATCTGCGAAAGCCCCGCCAGCGGGTGATCTTCGGGCAGAAGCGCATGCGGCGGCAAGGCGAGGAGCGGGCAGAACTCCAGATCGGGCGGCAGTTCCAGATCATAGGACAGCGCCGCATCCAGCCGCGCGTGGCGCAGCGCCTCGATCAGTTCGGCGTGGTCATGCTCGGATTGCCGGAAAGCCACCTCGGGATGGGCCCCCGCAAAACCGCGCCGCAGGCGCGGCAGCACCACCTGCGCAAAGGTCAGAAGGCAGCCCACCGCCAGCGGTCCACGCACCTGCCCAGTCAGTTCCGCGGCCAGATCGACCAGCGCCCCGCCCGAAGCCAGCACCGCCCGCGCCGCATCCGTGACCTGCCTCCCGCCCTCGGTCAGGGACAGGCCCTGCGCGTGCCGCCGGATGAAAAGGGGCAGCCCGAATTCCTGCTCGAGCTGCGAGATCGCGGCAGAGATGGACGGCGACGAGACATGGCACCGCTCCGCCGCCAGCGCCACCGATCCGCATTCCGCCACGGCGACCAGATATTCCAGTTGGCGAAGGGTGAAACGCAACGGCATGACCACAGGCTAACCCTGCCGCGGCCATGGCGGCAACCCTTCCCTGCCCCCGATCCATGCACCCCACCCCCGGCCCCTCCCCGCCCGCGGGGAGGGGGGGGCGGCCCTCAGCTTTCCCCCGCCACCCCATAGGCCGGCGCCGCGCGCGGATCGCGCGCCCGCTGGACATAGGCCGCCATCTGCGGCGCATAGACGGACCAGGCCCGCGCCAAGGCCTCTACCGGTCGCGCCTCGTCGGACCAGTCGCAGCGCAAATCCGCCACGGGCCAGCTTTCGCCATCCACGATCAGAAGCCCCGCGGAATGGACCGGCCCCGCCTCGCCGCCCGCGGCGAGCCCGGCTTGCAAGCCGGCCAGAAGCCGGTCGCCAAACCCGCCCGTTGCGGCCTGATAGCCTGCCACCATCGCCGCGGGAACGGCCTCATCGGCCAGAAGGTTACCCCCGGCGATCACCCCCGGCCCCTCGGCCAGGCCCCATCGGCCAAGGATCTGGCCCCCGCAGAAACCGGCCACCTGCCCGCGCGCATCCACGCACATCAACTGCCGATACTCCACGAAGGCAGCCTCGGCCATTACCGCCGCAAGGGCGGCCCGGGCATCCTGCCCCGCCGCCATTCGCGCCAGCAGTGCAGGCCCCAGGGTCGGATCGGTGATGTTCTGCGTCGCCGCCACCCCCACGCCCGCACGGGCATGGGCGCAGCGCGCGGCCACGGCGGGCGAAGAGGATGAGATCACCATCCCGAAGGCCCCCGTCTCGGGGCAGCGGGCAAGAAGCGAGAAGGTCATGTGTCACCTCGGGTTGGCCCGCGTCGCCGGGTATTTGGGCCAAGGTGAAACGGCATGTCCATCCCGGCCTGAACGCCACGTGCGGCGCGGATGCGGGTCGGATCAATCGGGGATCACGGCGGTGGCGTCGATCTCCACCAGCCATTCGGGACGCGCCAGCGCCACCACGACAAGACCGGTGCAAACAGGATGCACGCCCCGGATATACTCGCCCATCGTGCGGTAGACGGCCTCGCGGTGGCGGACATCGGTCAGATAGACCACGAGCTTGGTGACATGCTCCATCCGCCCCCCGCATTCCTCGACCAACTGGCGGATGTTCTGCATGACCTTGTGGGTCTGCTCGACCGGGTCATGGCTTTCGATATTCTTTGCCGTGTCGAGATCCTGCGGGCACTGCCCCCGCAGAAAGATCACCGTCCCCCGCGCCACGACGGCCTGGGCCAGATCATTGTCCAGCTTCTGTTCGGGATAGGTGTCCTTGGTGTTGAACTTGCGGTGGCGGGTATGGGCCATGATGCGTCTTTCTGAAGGGGTGTCCTGCGGCGGCGACCGGGGGTTTTGCACCCCCGGACCCCCGCAGGATATTTGGACAACGGGGAAGATGGCAGCGAAGTGAAAGGGGTCAGGCCGCGGGCATCATGCGGGCCAGGTAGCGGGCAAAGTCGAAATTGGGCCGTTCCAGATGGCTGAGCGGTCCGGGTGCCGAAAGGCGGGACAGAAGGCCGCGATAGACCCGCTCGGTACAGCCCTTGTCTTCCACCTGCACGTCATCGAGCAGCGCCTTCACCGCGGCCAGATGCGCGGGCGCCTGCGGGTCTGCCATCCACTCGGCGCTCATCCCGCCGCCGAACAGCACCTTGACATGGCCGGGACCATCCGGCGTCAGCGAGAGATACCAGAAATATCCCGGCGTCAGCGTGATCAGCAGCGCCGGATAGATCGCCAGCAACCATGTGATCCGCCGCGCCTCGCCCACCAGCCGCGTGTCCGACGGATGGGCCAGCGCCAGCGGAACCGCATCGTTCTTCACGATCCAGTGGTAATTGAACGCATCACGCCCCTCGGGACAATCCATCAGCGCGAGGTCACAGCTTCCCCCGATGGTCCCGGCATGACAGGCGGGCAGATGGTAGCTTTCCATGAAATTCTCGGCCAGCACCTTCCAGTTCGTCGCCCAGCGGAACTCTTCGCGGAAGGTTTCCTGATAGCAGGCCATGTCCAGATGCCCGACCAGCGCCTCCACCTCTTGCAGGCTTTCATGCACGTCGGGCGCGTCGGGGTTCAGCGTGACCATGATCCAGCCCAGCCAGTCCACCACCCGGATCTGCGGCAGACGCACCTGATCCTTGCAGAACGTCTCGTTCAGCGTCATTGTGGGCGCCCCGCGTAGGGACCCGTCCAGATTGTAGGTCCAGGCATGATAGGGGCAGACGATGCTGCGCACCCGCCCCCGCCCTTCGAGAAGCGTGCTCATCCGATGGCGGCAGACATTGCTCATCCCCCGCAGCACCCCGTCGCGGTCGCGCAGGATGATCACGGGTTCCCCGGCAATCTCCATCGTCAGATAGACGCCGGGATCGCGTAGCGCATCCACCCGCCCGGCACACAGCCAATCCACCGCGAAGATGTGGCGCTGCTCTGCCTCGGCGAATTCGGGCGAGACATAGACGGATTTCGGCATCGCCTGCGCCCGCTCGAACGGGACCGACACATTGGCACGCAATTCTTCGATCGCGCGGAGGCTGGGGTCGAGTGCGGTCATCCGGGCATCCTCGGGCAGGAAAGCGCCCCCGACAAGGCGGGGCGCGTGAAAGGCGGGGCGCGTAAGCGGCACTGTCGGACAGGCGCCCGCGCAGGGAAAGCAGGATGTTCCGCCGCGACGCTTAGGCACAGCCTAATCAAGCCCCTCGCCGCCCTGCGCCACGATCATCTCGGCCAGCCGCGCCGCCACCGGCGTCAGGATCGCGCCCGCCCGCGTCAGCAGACCGAAGGGCGCGACCACGATCCCCAGATCGACCGGCAGGATCACATAGGGCGATCCCGGCCCGGCAAAGCGGTCGCAGACGGCCCGCGCCAAGGGCGCGATGGCGTTGGATTGCTGGACCAGCGCCAGCGTCAAGAGAAAGGACGCCGTCGCCAGCCGCTGCGACGGCTTGGGCAGGCCCAGCGCGGCCAGCCGTTCGGTCACCGCCCGCGTGAGCAGCGCCTCGGGCCCCGGCAGAACCCAGTCATACCCCATCAGATCAAGCGGCTCGATCCGCCCCATCTGCGCCAGCCGGTGCCCCCGCCGCGCCATCAGGGCGACGGGTTCCGTCCCGATGGGCGCGCTCTGCTGCAACTGCCCCGTCATCTCTTCGGGCATCCGGCCCAGCGCGAAATCCAGCCGGCCCGCGATCAACTGCTGCCCCAACAGATCGGACGGCGCGACCACAACCTCGGTCGTCACCCCCGGCATGGCAAGCCGGGCGGTGCGCAGCGCGGGCAGCACCCGGTCCAGCGCCGGGCCGGTGACCGATCCGATCCGCACATGGCCCGATCCGCCGCTCGCGATTTCGGCCACTTCGCGGCCCGCATCGCGCAACTCGGTCACCACCCGCGCGGCCCGCCGCGCCAGCGCCACCCCCATCGGCGTCAGCGTGATCCCCCGCCCCGTGCGCTGATGCAGCGGCTGGCCGGTGATCCGCTCCACCTCGGCCAGAAGGCGCGATGCGGCCGGTTGCGCCACCCCCATCAGATCGGCCGCCAGCCCCAGCTGCCCCGTCTCGGCCAGCGCCGCCATCAGGCGCAGATGCGCGAGCTTCACCCCGCGCCGCAGCAGATCATCCGTGTCTGACATAACAATCCAGCCATATATCAATTACAAAACAATCTTTGACGGATATGCAAAGCCGTTGCAATCCTCGCCCACGGCGTTGGGGGCAGACAGGCCCGCCAACAAGGCCGAAACGTGCCGTGGCGAATCACGGCGAGGGAGGACACCATGCAACTTTCCAGAAGGGCGCTTCTCGCGCTCGCCACCGCCGCATCGCTGATCGGCGCCCCCAGCTTTGCGCAAGACAAAGGCACCGTCGGCATCGCCATGCCCACGCAATCCTCGGCGCGCTGGATTTCGGACGGCAACTCGATGGTGGAGCAGTTCACCGCCGCAGGCTACGCCACCGATCTGCAATATGCCGAAGACGACATCCCGACCCAGCTCGCGCAGGTCGAGAACATGATCACCAAGGGCGTCAACGTGCTGGTCATCGCGGCGATCGACGGCACCACCCTGTCGAACGCGCTGGAAAACGCCGCCGCGGCCGGCATCAAGGTCATCGCCTATGACCGCTTGATCCGTGACAGCGGCGCGGTGGACTATTACGCCACCTTCGACAACTTCAAGGTGGGCGTCCAGCAGGCGGAATCGCTGGTCAAGGGCCTGAACGAACGCTTCCCCGACCAGAAGCCGTGGAATGTGGAACTGTTCGGCGGCAGCCCCGACGACAACAACGCCTTCTTCTTCTACAACGGCGCGATGAGCGTGCTGCAGCCGCTGATCGACGCGGGCGATATCGTCATCCCGTCGGGCCAGATGGGCATGGATGTGGTGGGCACCCTGCGCTGGGATGGCGCGGTGGCGCAGGCCCGGATGGACAACCTGCTGTCCGCCAACTACGGCGACAAACAGCTGCATGGCGCGCTCTCGCCCTATGACGGGCTGTCGATCGGCATCCTCTCCTCGCTCAAGGGCGTTGGCTATGGCTCGGGCGATCTGGCCATGCCCATCGTCACCGGTCAGGATGCGGAAGTGCCGTCGGTCAAGTCGATGATCGCGGGCGAACAGTATTCGACCATCTTCAAGGACACCCGCGCGCTGGCGGGCGTGACCGTCAAGATGGTGGATGCGATCCTGTCGGGCGCCGAGCCCGAGATCAACGACACCAGCACCTATGACAACGGCGTGAAGGTCGTCCCCTCCTACCTGCTGGAGCCGGTCTCGGTCGATGTCACGAACTATGAGGAAGTCCTCGTCGGTTCGGGCTACTACACCGCCGATCAGCTGAAGTAATCGCACCAGCATCGGCCCGCCCTGCCTTCGCGGCCGGGCGGGCCTTTTTCAACCGGGGGACCGCCATGGCAACGCTTCTGGAGATGCGGGGGATCAGCAAGGTCTTCCCCGGGGTCCGCGCGCTGGACCATGTGAACCTCACCGTCGAGGCGGGCGAAATCCACGCCATCTGCGGCGAAAACGGCGCTGGCAAATCCACCCTGATGAAGGTGCTGTCGGGCGTCTATGCGCACGGCTCCTATGAGGGCGACATTTTCTATGACGGTGCGCTGCTTGCCAATCGCGGCATCCGCGACAGCGAAGCCAAGGGCATCATCATCATCCATCAGGAACTGGCGCTCGTGCCGCTCCTGTCGATCGCCGAGAACCTCTTTCTCGGCAATGAGGTGGCCGCCAAGGGCATCATTAACTGGCCCAAGGCGTTCCAGAAAACCGAAACCCTTCTGAAGAAGGTGGGCCTCAACGAACCGCCCACCACGCAGGTGGGCAAACTGGGCGTCGGCAAGCAGCAACTGATCGAGATCGCCAAGGCGCTGGCCAAGGATGTGCGCCTCCTGATCCTCGACGAACCCACCGCCGCGCTGCAGGAGAACGACAGCCAGAAACTTCTCGACCTGATGCTGGAGTTGAAGGCGCAGGGCGTGACCCAGATCATCATCAGCCACAAGCTGAACGAAATCGGCCGCGTGGCCGACCGCATCACCATCATCCGCGACGGCGCCACCGTCTCCACCCTCGCCAAATCCGAAATCAGCGAGGAACGCATCATCCGCGACATGGTCGGCCGCGACATGGCCAACCGCTACCCCGACCGCGATTCCCGCCCCGGCGAGGTTCTGATGGAAGTGTCGGGCTGGAACGTCTGGCACCCCGAACAGCAGGGCCGCCAGATGATCCGCGACGCGGGCTTCACCGTCCGCAAGGGCGAAATCGTCGGCATCGCGGGCCTGATGGGCGCGGGCCGGACCGAACTTGCCATGTCCATCTTCGGCCATGCCTATGGCCGCGACATCTCCGGCACCGTGAAGATGGGCGGCAAGGTGGTGGATACCTCCTCCGTGACAAAGGCCATCGCCGCCGGCCTCGCCTATGTGACCGAGGATCGCAAACATCTGGGCCTCGTCCTTGATGAACCCATCGTCAAGAACATCACGCTGGCGAACCTTGCAGGCGTCGCCACGCGCGGCGTGCTGTCGCGTGGCCGCGAACAGCAGGTGGCCGAGGAATACCGCCGCGCCATGTCGATCCGCACGCCGTCCGTGTTCCAAAAGGTGGTCAACCTGTCGGGCGGCAACCAGCAGAAGGTCGTCCTGTCGAAATGGCTTTTCGCCGATCCGCAGGTCCTGATCCTCGACGAACCCACGCGCGGCATCGACGTCGGCGCGAAATTCGAAATTTACACGATCATGAACGAACTCGCCGCCCAAGGGCGCGGCGTGGTGATGATCAGCAGCGAAATGCCCGAACTCCTGGGCATGTGCGACCGGATCTATGTGATGAACGAGGGGCGCATCGTGGGCGAACTGTCGCGGGCCGAGGCCAGCCAGGAACGCATCATGTCCCTCATCCTGAAGAATGACGGCAAGGCGGAGGTGGCGTGATGGCGGAACAGACGGCAGGCGCAGGCGGCAAGGGCATCGGCGCGCATCTCGGCGGGCACCTGCGGGAAAACGGGATGATCCTGGCGCTGGTCGCCATCGTGATCTTCTTCACCGTGATGGTGCGCGTGACCCAAGGGGTGGATTTCCTCTCGGCCCAGAACATCACCAACCTGTTCCTGCAGAACTCCTATGTCATCATCATGGCGCTGGGGATGCTGCTCGTGATCGTCGCGGGCCATATCGACCTGTCGGTCGGCTCGGTCGTGGGCTTCACCGGGGCGGTGGCGGCGGTGCTCACCGTCAACATGGGCTGGCCCGTCTGGGCCGTGGTGCCGACCTGCCTCTTCGTGGGTCTGTGCATCGGGGCGGCGCAGGGCTACTGGGTCGCCTATTGGCGCATCCCTTCCTTCATCGTCACGCTGGCGGGCATGCTGGTGTTCCGCGGCCTGACGCTCTGGCTCTTGAACGGCCAGAACGTCGGCCCCTTCCCCCGTTCGTTCCAGTCGCTCTCCACGGGCTTCATCCCCGATGCCTTCGGGGTGGACCGCCCGAACATGACCGCGCTCGCCCTTGTGGCGCTGGCCGCCGTGGCAATCCTCTGGCTGGGCCTGCGCGCCCGCGCGCGCGATCAGCAATTCGGCATCACGCCGGAACCGATGATCGTCTTCACCATCCGCAACTTCGTCATCACCGCCGCGCTCCTGTTCGTGGGCTACAAGCTTGCCTCCTTCCGGGGCCTGCCCAATGTGGTGGTGGTGCTCTCGGTCCTGACCGTGCTCTATGCCTTCTTCACCGAAAGCACGACCACGGGCCGCCGCATCTATGCCCTCGGCGGGAACGAGAAAGCCGCCCGCCTGTCAGGCATCAACACCGACCGTCTGGTGTTCCTCACCTTCTGCAACATGGGCGTCCTTGCCGCGCTGGCGGGCATGATCGTCGCGGCGCGCCTGAACTCCTCCACCCCCAAGGCGGGCGTGGGGTTCGAACTCGATGTGATCGCCGCCGTCTTCATCGGCGGGGCCTCGATGACCGGCGGCTCGGGCAAGATTATCGGCGTCGTCGTCGGCGCCCTCATCATGGGGGTGATGAACAACGGCATGTCCATCATGGGCATCGGGATCGACTACCAGCAGGTCATCAAGGGCCTCGTCCTCCTCGCCGCCGTCATCTTCGACGTCTACAACAAGAACAAGTGAGGCCCCCCATGCTCCTGTCGCAGATCACCCGCCCCGACGGCACCCTCGCCGTCGTGGTCCGCGCGGGGTCCGAAGCCGCCATCCTGCGCGGCACCGCCTCCACCTATGACCTCGCGCTCGAGGCGGCGACCACCCGCCGCCCCGTCGCCGCGATCATCGCCGAACGCGGGCTGGGCGAGGCGGTGGATCTGCCCTCGCTTCTGGCCGAAGGCCGCGTGACCCTGCCCATCACCCATCCCGACCCGGCGCATATGCTGCTCACCGGCACCGGCCTCACCCATCTGGGCAGCGCGTCCGCCCGCGACGCGATGCATGCCAAGCTGGAGGGCGCGGAAACCCTGACCGACAGCATGAAGATGTTCCGCATGGGGCTGGAGGGCGGCCGCCCCGCCCCCGGCACCCCCGGCGTGCAGCCCGAATGGTTCTATAAAGGCAACGGCACCACCGCCGTCGCCCCGGGCCAGCCCCTGACCATGCCCCCCTTCGCCGAAGACGGGGGCGAAGAACCCGAACTTGCCGGCATCTACATCATCGCCCCCGACGGCACCCCCTGCCGCCTCGGCTGGGCCTTGGCGAACGAATTTTCCGACCACGTCACCGAACGGGTCAACTACCTCTGGCTGGCCCATTCCAAATTGCGCGAGGCCTCCTTTGGCCCTGAAATCCTCGTGGGCGACCTGCCCGCCGACATCCAGGGCACCTCGCGCATCCGCCGCGACGGCGCAGTGATCTGGGAAAAGCCCTTCCTGTCGGGCGAGGCGAACATGTCCCACACGATGGCGAACCTCGAACACCACCATTTCAAATACGGCCTCTTCCGCCACCCCGGCGATGTGCATGTGCATATGTTCGGCACGGCCACCCTCTCCTTCGCCGACGGCATCACCACCCGCCCCGGCGATGTCTTTGAGATCGAGGCCACCCCCTTCGGCCTGCCCCTGAAAAACCCGCTCGCCCGCGCCGCAGCGCCGCAGGCCCCCACTTTTGCCGTTCACACCCTCTGAGGATCAAATGACCTTCAAACCCGCCAAATGGCCCCGCAAACTGCGCTCGCAGGAATGGTTCGGCGGTTCCAGCCGCGACAACATCTATCACCGCGGCTGGATGAAGAATCAGGGCTTCCCGCATGACCTGTTTGATGGCCGGCCGGTCATCGGCATCCTCAACACATGGTCGGAACTGAACCCCTGCAACGCGCATCTCAACGCGCTGGCGGAAAAGGTGAAGAACGGCATCTACGAGGCAGGCGGTTTCCCGGTCGAGGTGCCGGTCTTCTCCGTCTCGGAATCTGCCTTCCGCCCCACCGCGATGATGTTCCGCAACATCGCCGCCATGTCGATCGAAGAACAGATGCGCGGTCAGCCGATGGATGGCTGCGTCCTTCTGGTGGGCTGCGACAAGACCACCCCCTCCCTCCTGATGGCCGCCGCCTCCACCGACCTGCCCTCGATCGTCGTCACCGGCGGGCCGATGCTGAACGGCTACTTCCGGGGCGAACGCGTGGGTTCCGGAACCCACCTCTGGAAATTCTCCGAGGCCGTGAAGGCAGGCGAAATGTCCCCGGCTGAGTTTGCCGAGGCCGAGGCATCCATGTCCCGCTCCGCAGGCTCCTGCAACACGATGGGCACCGCCAGCACGATGGCCTCCATGGCCGAGGCGCTGGGCATGGCCCTCTCGGGCAATGCCGCCATCCCGGCGGTGGACAGCCGCCGCCGCGTCATGGCGCAGATGTCGGGCCGCCGCATCGTGCAGATGGTGAAGGATGATCTGAAACCCTCCGACATCATGACGCGCGCGGCGTTCGAAAACGCCATCCGCACCAATGCAGCCATCGGCGGGTCCACCAATGCCGTCATCCACCTTCTCGCCATCGCAGGCCGCGTCGGCATCGATCTGACGCTCGATGACTGGGACCGCCTCGGTCGTGACGTCCCCACCATCGTGAACCTGATGCCGTCGGGCAAATACCTGATGGAGGAATTCTTCTACGCAGGCGGCCTGCCCGTCGTCCTGAAACGTCTGGGCGAAGCGGGGCTTCTGAACAAGGACGCGCTGACCGTTTCCGGCGAAACCGCCTGGGATCAGGTCAAGGATGTGGTCAACCACAACGAAGACGTGATCCTGCCGGTGGAACGCGCGCTGACCCAATCGGGCGGCGTAGTTGTGGTCAAGGGCAACCTCGCCCCCAATGGCGCGGTGCTCAAGCCGTCCGCAGCCACCCCCGCCCTGATGACACATCGCGGCCGGGCCGTCGTGTTCGAGGATATCGACGACTACAAGGCCAAGATCAACGACCCGGATCTCGACATTGATGAGACCTGCATCATGGTGATGAAGAACTGCGGTCCCAAGGGCTATCCCGGCATGGCCGAGGTGGGCAATATGGGCCTGCCGCCCAAGGTGTTGAAGAAGGGCATCACCGACATGGTCCGCATCTCGGATGCCCGCATGTCCGGCACCGCCTACGGCACCGTGGTCCTGCACACCTCACCCGAAGCCGCCGCCGGCGGCCCGCTTGCCGTCGTGCAGAACGGCGACATGATCGAGTTGGACGTTCCCAATCGCCGCCTGCATCTCGATATCAGCGACGAGGAACTCGCCCGCCGCCTTGCCGCCTGGACGCCCCGCGTGACGCCGCCCGACTCAGGCTATGCCATGCTCCACCACAAGCATGTGATGGGGGCCGACAAGGGCGCCGATCTCGATTTCCTGCGCGGCTGCCGCGGCGCGCCGGTGGGCAAGGATTCGCACTGATGGCGAAGATGAAACTGGCGCTCGTGGGCATCGGCAAGATCGCCGTCGATCAGCATGTCCCGGCGCTTGCCGCCTCGCCCGATTGGGAATTGTCGGCCACGGTCAGCCGGTCGGGCAGCGTGGACGGCATCCCCGCCTATACCGATTTCGCCACGATGCTGGCCGAACGGCCCGACATCGGCACTATCTCTCTCTGCCTGCCGCCCCAGCCCCGCTACCCCTATGCGGAACTGGCGCTGAAGGCTGGCCGCCATGTCATGCTGGAAAAACCCCCGGGGCAAACGCTGGCCGAGGTGCACGCCCTCGAACGCCTGGCCGCCGAACAGGGCGTCAGCCTTTATGCCACATGGCATTCCCGCATGGCCGAGGCTGTCGCCCCCGCGAAAGACTGGCTCAAGGGCAAGACCGTCACCCGCGCCCGTATCACCTGGCGCGAGGATGTGCGCAAATGGCATCCCGGTCAGGATTGGGTGTTCGAACCGGGCGGGATGGGCGTCTTCGACCCCGGCATCAACGCCCTGTCGATCCTGACGGAAATCCTGCCCGCGCCCGTCCATGTCACGGCGGCAGACCTCGAATTCCCCGCCAACCGCGACACGCCGATCGCCGCCCGCCTGCACTTCAGCGGCAACATCACCGCCGATTTCGACTGGCGGCAGGAAGGCCCCCAGACCTGGGATATCGAGATCGACACCGATCACGGCCCCTGCGCCCTGCGCTTCGGCGGCAACCGCTTTGAGGTGGCCAGTCGCGAAGTCGCAGGCGAACAGACGATCATGGGCGAATACCCCAAACTCTACGCCCGCATGGCCGACCTCGTCCGCGCCGGGCAATCCGAGGTGGACCTCGCCCCCATGGTCCACGTGGCCGACGCCCTGACGCTAGGCAAGCGCCATGTGACCGACGCCTTCCACTTCTAGGCAGGCGGGGGGAGGGCACCGCCCTCCCCCCGCACCCCCCTCCATCCCCGGCCAGACCGGGCGCCCGCACGCGCGATCCGGCCTTTCGGGCGCGGCTGAAACTTTTCTGAACGCGCCGCGTTCCTTCGGTCACAGGCGGAACGGTTCCGCCCTGACACGGAGGATACGATGCTCAAGACAACCCTGCGCACCCTTGCCCTGACCACCCTTCTCGCCCTGCCCGCCATGGCACAGGACAACCCGATGGTGGGCGGCGCACCCATGTTCGCCGACAAGAACATCGTCGAAAACGCCGTGAACTCCAAGGATCACACCACCCTCGTCGCCGCCGTGCAGGCCGCCGGTCTGGTGGAAACCCTGCAATCCCCCGGCCCCTTCACCGTCTTTGCCCCCGTGAACGATGCCTTCGCCGCCCTGCCCGCTGGCACGGTCGACACGCTGCTGATGCCGGAAAACAAGGCGATGCTGACCAAGGTGCTGACCGCCCATGTCGTCGCCGGCAAACTGTCGGGCGAGGAAATCATGCGCCGCGCCCGCAACTCGGCCGATGGCTTCTACCACATGCAGACGGTGTCGGGCGACGCGCTGTCGGCGCAGGTCAAGGGCCGCAACCTCTATCTGATCGACGAAAGCGGCAACGCCTCGCAGGTCACCATCGCCGATGTGAACCAGTCGAACGGCGTGATCCATGTCGTCAACGCGGTCCTCGTGCCGAAGTAATCGGCCGAAGCTCACCGCCCCTCACGACAACGGCCCGCCATTGGCGGGCCGTTTGCCTTGTTAAGGCGGGGTTCACCCCGCCGCATCCTGTCAGGCCCGCTTCAGCCGGATCACCACATCCACCCGCGCCACCTGCATCCCCTCGGGCGCCTCGGGCAGACCCTCGATCCGCAGCGTCTCGGCGGGCGCATCGCTCAGCATGGCGGTGTCTTCCCAGTAGAAATGCGGGTGGTCATCCATGCGGGTGTCGAAATAGCTCTTCGAGCCATCGACCACGACCTCGTTCATCAGCCCCGCTTCGCAGAAGGCGCGCAAGGTATTGTAGACGGTGGCCAGCGACACCTTCTCGCCCGCCTGATCGGCCAGCGCGAACAGGCTTTCCGCCGTCACATGCCGATCCTCGCCATCGCCCACCAGAAGCGCGGCCAAGGCCAGCCGCTGCCGCGTCGGGCGCAATCCGCCCCGCGCCAGCCACTCCGTCCCCCGCTCCTGTGCCGTCCGCACCATGCGCGATCCCTGCAAATCCCATGCTTTCGATCAGGTATATAAGGCCTGCCACGGGGGAATTACAAACGAAAACGCCCATCGCCCCCCCGGCGCGACCCTTGCCACCGCTTCCACGGCGGTGCTACACGGAACCCCGCAACCGAAAAAGAACACGGGGAACCCTGCGCATGGCCGCCTATCCGACCCGCTTCGACCGCGACGCCCTTCTGAAATGCGCGCGGGGAGAGTTGTTTGGCCCCGGCAATGCCCAGCTTCCCGAACCGCCCATGCTGATGATGGACCGCATCACCGACATCTCGGAAGATGGCGGCCTGCATGGCAAGGGGCATGTGGTGGCCGAATTCGACATCACGCCCGACCTGTGGTTCTTCTCCTGCCACTTCCCCGGCAACCCGATCATGCCCGGCTGCCTCGGCCTCGATGGCCTGTGGCAACTCACCGGCTTCAACCTGGGCTGGCGTGGCTGGCAGGGGCGCGGCTATGCGCTGGGGGTGGGCGAGGTGAAACTCACAGGCATGGTCCGCCCCGACCGCAAGATGCTGACCTACAAGGTCGATTTCACCAAGGCCATCCAGACCCGCCGCCTGACCATGGGCGTGGCCGACGGCATCGTCGAGGCGGATGGCGAGGTGATCTATGTCGTCAAGGACATGAAGGTCGCCCTTTCCGAGGCCTGAGCGCAAGACCGCCCCCCGCCCGCGTCAGAAACACCCCAGCCCCGACAACGCGCCGCACCCCAGCCCAGATCTGCGCGCGCCAAAAACACCGCTTTCGGTTTTTCCTCGCAACCCCGGCCCAAGGGGCGATCTCTCTGTAAACTTAAGACTTTCCCAACCGTTCACTTCCAACATGCGCCCTGTCGGCAGCCCCTGCCGGGCCCGTGGCGTTCGCAGGAAACGGAATGGAGAAAGCATGGACGGCGCAATCTTTGATGGACGCGCGGTGATCGGCAGCATCGTGCATCGCACGAACGGCTTCGTCTATCGCTGCCGCAATGACCGCGACTATTCCATGCTGCTGATGGAAGGCGCGGTTCTCGAACTGACCGGCTACCCGACCGATGATTTCCTCACACAACCCCAACGCTCCTATTCCGGCCTCTGCCACCCCGACGATTCCGATGCCGTCTTCGCCGCTGTGGATGGCGCCCTTGAACGGCGCGAGAACTGGACCGTGGATTACCGCCTCGTCCGGCCCGACGGTTCCACCCGCTGGGTGCATGAGGTGGGCGGCGGCGTCTTTGACAGTCTCGGCAATCTGGAATTCCTCGAAGGCATCGTGCTGGACAACGAAGCCCGCAAGCAGGACGAAGCCGCCCGTGGCACGCGCACCCAGCAGATCGCCAACCACTGCCGCACCCTGATGCAGGAAACCAAACCCGTCCTCAGCGTGCTGCGCGAGTTGCGCATCCTTGCGATCAATGCCCGGATCGAGGCGGCCCGCGCCGGTCAGGCCGGGGCCGGCTTCGCCGTCGTCGCGGGCGAGGTGGGCCGCATCGCCGATGAGACCACCACCCGCGCCGCCCGCGTGGCCGATCTGACGGAAGAGCTGCAAAAGCTCCTCCGTGACGCGAGCTGATCGCACGGCCAAAACGCCACAACGGAGATCACCCCCGTAGGATGGGCGCCAGCGCCCATCCTACCCCGCCCAATCCCCCGGACATCCCACCACACCTGAAAAACGGACAGCCACCGTCCCCGCCGCACCGTCCACAGCTCTTAGGTCGGCATGAAACGGGCCACCTCATCCAGCACACCCAGATCGACCCCCACCTCGGCCCTGCTGCGCGAGAGAACCGATAATCTGCAAACCAGGCCCCGCCAGATCACTTCCGTAGGATGGGCGCCTGCGCCCATCCTACCCGTCCCGATCCCCCGGATACCCCACCATCCCTGAAAAGCCGGGCAGCCATCCTTCCCGCCGCACCGTCCACAGCTCATAGGTCGGCGTGAAACGGCCCACCTCATCCAGCGCACCCAGATGGACCTCTACCTCGCCCGGGCTGCGCGAGAGAACGGATGATCCGCAAACCGGGCAGAAGAACCGTCCCCGCCACTCCCGCACCTCACCCGTCACCGTCACCCGCCCCTCGGGGAAGATCGCGCTGGCATGGAACAGCGCGCCATGGTGCTTGCGGCAATCCATGCAGTGGCACAGCCCCACCCGCAGCGGCGCCCCTTCCGCCACCACCCGCACCGCCCCGCACAGACAGCCGCCTGTCACCCGCTCCATCCCAAGCTCCACGTCCGAAACCCCAATCCCCTTGCCCCTTTCCCCCCCGTCCCTTAAGGACAATCCAAAGCTCTAAGGATACGGGAGGCCCCATGCGCCGCGTCGTCATCACCGGGATCGGCATCGTCTCGCCCATCGGCAATACCGCCGCCGAGGTGGAA
Organism: Paragemmobacter ruber; assembly: GCF_009908315.1. GTDB lineage: Bacteria > Pseudomonadota > Alphaproteobacteria > Rhodobacterales > Rhodobacteraceae > Paragemmobacter > Paragemmobacter ruber. Next base: position 274,485 of record NZ_JAAATW010000002.1, on the reverse strand, counting down.
GCCTCCCTCCGCGCCGGCAAGTCCGGCATCGTCTTCGCCCCCGAATATGCCGAACGCGGCTTCCGCTCCCAGGTCCACGGCCAGCCCAACATCGTGCTGGAAGACCATATCGACAAGCGCGATCTGCGCTTCATGGGCGATGGCGCCGCCTACAACTTCATCGCCATGGATCAGGCGATCAAGGATTCGGGCCTCGAGGCGCATGACATCTCCAACGAACGCACCGGCATCATCGTGGGCTCCGGCGGCCCCTCGACCAAAAGCTTCTTCAAGGCCCATAACATCGTCCGCGAAACCGGCAGCCCCAAACGGATCGGCCCCTTCGGCGTGACCAAGGGCATGTCATCGACCACTTCGGCCTGCCTTGCCACGCCCTTCAAGATCAAGGGCGTCAACTACTCCATCACCTCCGCCTGCTCCACCTCCGCCCATTGCATCGGCAATGGCGCGGAACTCATCCAATGGGGCAAGCAGGACATTGTCTTCGCCGGCGGGGGCGAGGAACTGGATTGGACGCTGTCCTGCCTCTTCGATGCCATGGGCGCCATGAGCAGCAAATACAACGACGCCCCCGAAACTGCCTCGCGCACCTACGACGCCACCCGCGACGGCTTCGTCATCGCCGGTGGCGGCGGGGTTGTCGTGCTGGAGGAACTCAACCACGCCCTCGCCCGCGGCGCCAAGATCTATGCCGAAGTCACCGGCTACGGCGCCACCTCCGACGGCCATGATATGGTCGCCCCCTCCGGCGAAGGCGGCGAACGCTCCATGCGGCTCGCGCTCTCCACCCTGCCGCAGGGCCGCCGCATCGACTACATCAACTCCCACGGCACCAGCACCCCCGTCGGTGACGTGACCGAGATGGAGGCGATCCGCCGCGTCTTCGGGCGTGGCTCCACGCCGCCCGTCGCCTCGACCAAATCGCTGACCGGCCACAGCCTCGGCGCAACCGGCGTGCATGAGGCGATCTATTCCCTCCTCATGATGAACGGCAATTTCATCGCGGCTTCGGCCAACGTCACCACCCTCGACCCCGCGCTCGATCCGTCTGAGATCGTCACCACGATGCGCGACGGCGTGACGATCGATTCCGTGCTCTCCAACAGCTTCGGCTTCGGCGGCACCAACGCCACCTTGGTGATGAGCAAGTATCTCGGCTGACCACGGGCGAACCGGGCAGCGTCGGAAAAGGGGACAGGGACATGGCAGAACTGATGAAGGGCAAGCGCGGCCTCGTCATGGGCGTTGCCAATGAACGCTCGATCGCCTGGGGCATCGCCCGCGCCATGGCCGCCGAAGGGGCAGAGCTTGCCTTCTCCTATCAGGGTGAGGCGTTCGGAAAACGGCTTCAGCCGCTCGCCGCATCGGTCGGATCGGATTTCATGGTCGATGTCGATGTGACCGATGACGCCTCGCTCGACACCTGCTTTGCCGCGCTGAAAGACCGTTGGGGGACGATGGATTTCCTCGTCCACGCCATCGCCTATTCCGACAAGAACGAACTCACAGGCCGCTTCATCAACACCACGCGCGGCAACTTCACCAACTCGCTTGCCATCTCCTGCTACAGCTTCATCGACGTCTCGCGCCGCGCGGCGGAACTGATGCCCGATGGCGGCACGCTGATCACCCTCACCTATGGCGGGTCGAACCGCGTCACCCCCAATTACAACGTGATGGGCGTGGCCAAGGCCGCGCTGGAAAGCTCTGTCCGCTATCTCGCCAATGACCTCGGCCCCCAGAAGATCCGCGTCAACGCCGTCTCGCCGGGCCCGATGAAAACGCTGGCCGGGGCCGCCATCGGCGGCGCCCGTGCGACCTATCGACATACCGAGGCGAACGCCCCCCTCCGCTCCAACGCCACGCTAGAGGCGGTGGGCGGCACCGCTGTCTGGCTCGCCTCCGAATACGGCGCCTTCACCACGGGCGAGGTCGTCCATGTCGATGGCGGCTATCATGTGCTGGGGATGCCGCAGCAGGACAATCTCGGCGGCTCCGCCGAGAAGGGGTAAGCAGGGCAGCGGGCTCAATTCCGCCCTACCGCGCGTCTCGCGTCCCCAGCACCTCGACGCAGCGCAACAGATAGCCGTCCGGGTCCTGCACCAGAAGCCGGCCCTGCCCATGCTCGACTTCGCCCTCGCGATACCATGCCTCCTGCAGCGCCCGGAACGGCACCACCGCCGCCACCTCGATCTGCACGTTGATCCCGCGTCCGAACGGGGCCGCCATCGACCCGGTCACCGCAGCCTCTTTCCCGATCTCCTCCGGCATCACCTGCGCCCCACTCAGTTCCAGGTAAACAAACCCATCCCTCCCGCCACGCGCAGCGGACGGCAAAGCCGCGATTGTCGCACCAGAAGGCCCGCACACGTGCCAGATCGATCACCAGCCGTTCCGGCACCAGCGCCGCCCAGTCCTCTTCCACACCTGCTATCGCCAACCCGCTCTTTCCCGTAGGGTGGGCGGTTCCGTGCCGCACCAAGCGGCGCGGGTTCGCCCCCCCCCCCGCAAGGATCAGACCACCAGCCCCACCTCGCCCGTGGCGACAAAGCCCGACGCATCCCCTGTGAGGCGCAGCATTTGCGCCGCCCGCTCCGCCGCCGTCCCGTTGCGAAAGATGCCGTCCCGGTCAAGCCGCACCCCATCCAGCGCCGCCCGGCTGGCCGCATAGGCCGGGTCTGCACGATAGGCCACGCGGCAGGCCTCTTCCGGCATCGCAAACTGCCCCGTCAACAGCGCCGCCGCCCCATCCACCGCCGCAGCGGCACTGGCAAAAACCTCGAAATGCAGATGCGGCCAGCGCCCCGGATAAGTGCCCGGCACCACGGTCAGCATCCGCACCCGCCCCCCGGAATCGCTGATGGCCACCCCGCGCAGATAGGTCCGGTCGGCCGCGCCATAGATCGAATAGACGCCCGCCGCATCACACTGCCACAGATAGACCGCATGCCCCTCCAGCGGCGCACAGCCCCGGCGCACATCCACCAGCCGCAGGTCCAGCCGCATCGGCACCCCCGCCGCAACCGGCCGCAATCCACCGATCGAGCTGCGGATATCCTCGCGGATCACCCCGCGCTCGGTCAGGATGTTCACCACCTGCCCCGCGCGTACATTCGTGCCATCGGCTGGAAACGGCCCCGCCATCTCGGCCGGTTGGGCCACGCAGACCGCGCCATCCGCAGCCGCGCCCGTCACCACCCCCTGCGCCAGCACGCGCGGCCCGATCAGCGCCAGCGCGGCCCCGCTCCCGACGACCCCCGCCAAGACGGCCCGCCGCCCCAGCAGCAATCGCGGCAGATCGGCACGCAACCCTTCGGGATGGGCGTGGTCATGGTCTTTGTCGTCATCAAGCAGGTTGCGCATCCGTCCCTCCATCGCCAGTCCGCAGTATACGCCGCTCGACCCCAAACCCGTCGCAGGGTCACAGGATCGTGTCCCGGCGGCACGGCCACCGGCGGAAAGTGCCTGTCGATGAAGAGAAACCTGGAGCGGGTAGCGGGAATCGAACCCGCCCCATCAGCTTGGAAGGCTGAGGCGCTACCACTACACCATACCCGCGTCGCGCCCCTGCCTTCTAACCGCCCACCGCACCCCATGCAACCATGTCCGTGCCGCCCCACGCGACCTTCCCGCCTGTCCGCATCCAGAATGCGTGGCAAAGACCATTTTCTTTGCTTGCGCGCCACATCCCCGCCATGAAACTGTGTGGTTAACCAATCCTACAGAAGGCCAGTTTTCCCGTACCCGTGAACGGAGTTTTCGCCCATGACACGCCGACGGTTCAACCTCACACCCCTGATCCAGGCCGTTCTCTCACTCGCTGGCCTTGACCAGACCCCAGCCGCCGCGGCTGCCGAGGCGGTGACGATCGCGCCCGGTGAAACCACGATCTTTCCCCCCGCCTATCACCTTGACGGCCAGCTTGACCGCGTCACCGGGGTGGCCGAACACAGCACCCGCGCCCTTGAACAGGTCCGCCTCGGTGGCGTTCCCGTCGCCAACAGCGCGACCATGGCCTATCGCATCCCAAACGCGGTCTTCGCAGTCGGGCGTCTGTACACCCCGCGGATGATCGACCGGCAAGGGGGCGATCAACCGCGTCGCCTGACCGTCCGGCTGACGCAGGACATCGACACCCTTGCCCTGCCTCTGAACGAATTCGCGACGGTTTTCTTCGGCCATACCGTGATCGACGGCGGCGCCAGCATGTTGCTTGCGCCCGGCTTCGGCGAAGCCGCCATCGACAGCAAGGTCTCCGCTGCCATGGCCGGACATGTCAGCCGCTACTTCGAACTCTTCGGCCTGTCCCATCGGCCAGTCCATGATGTGCGCATCCGCAACGCCTGGATCTTCGACGACATCGGCATGAACGCGCACAAATCCGCGCGCCTCAGATGGATGGGCGCGCAGGTGCGCCGCCTGCCCGCGCTGCGCAGCGGCCACGGCGTCTTCATCCGTCGGCGCGGCTGGGGCGTCCAGCGCGCCCCGGAAAACGAAGCGCAGCTCGAAGACTTCTTCGCCGCCCGGGGCTTCGACATCATCGACGCACGCGACCTGACCGTCGATCAGATCGCCGCCCGCTGCATCGGGGCCACGGTCATTGTCGGTGTCGAAGGCAGCGGCATGATCCACGGGATGCTGGCGCTTGAACCGGGCCGCACGGTGGTGATGCTGCTGCCGCCCTCGCGGCTCAACAACATGATGAAGGATTATGCCGATGGCCTCGGCCTGCACTACGCCTTCGTGGTGGGCCAGACGACGCCGAGCGGCTACACCATCGACGCCACAGAGATCCTGCGCACCATCGACCTCGTCCCCGGCTGACCGCCTCGGCCAAACGGCCCCAGCCAAACGGCTCCGGCCCTGCTGCCTCAGCCCTGCTGCCAGAAGGCCTGCACCCGGTCAATCACCCGCGCCTGCTGCCCCTCGGTCAGGCCAAAGAACAGCGGCAGACGCAGCAGACGCTCGCTCTCGGCCGTGGTGTGGCGGTCCTCGCCATGGAACCGCCCGAAGGCTTGCCCGGCTTGCGCCGAATGCAGCGGCACATAGTGGAACGGCGCGATGATCCCGTTCTGCCGCAGCCACGCCGCCATCGCATCACGCTCCACGATATCGCGCAGCTTGATATAGAACATATGGGCGTTGTGCGCCGTCCCCTCGGGATGCGCCTGCACCTCGATCCGGCCCTCGCGGATCAACCCGTCCAGACCGTCCCGATAGGCCGCATGGATGGCCAAGCGCTCGGCCTGAATCTGCCCGCGCGCCTCGATCTGCGCCCATAGATAGGCCGCGCTGATCTCGTTCATCACAAAGGAACTGCCTAGATCGACCCAGGAATACTTGTCCACCTGCCCGCGCAGAAACCGGCTGCGATCCGTGCCCTTCTCGCGGATGATCTCGGCCCGCTCGGCCAGGGCGGGGTCGTTGATGATGGTCAGCCCCCCCTCGCCGCCCGCACTGAAATTCTTCGTCTCATGGAACGAAAACGCCCCCACCGCGCCAAAGGTGCCCAGGGGCCGCGCCTTCCACGCCGCCAGCATCCCCTGCGCCGCATCCTCGACCACAGCCACGCCGCGCCGCGCCGCCAGCGCCATGATCGCATCCATGTCACAGGCGACCCCGGCATAATGCACCACGACGATCGCGCGCGTCCGCTCTGTCATGGCCGCTTCGATCAGCGTCTCGTCGATGTTCATGGTATCGGGCCGGATGTCCACGAACACGATCCGCGCGCCCCGCAACACAAAGGCATTGGCCGTGGAGACAAAGGTGAACGACGGCATGATCACCTCGTCCCCTTCGCGGATGTCCAGAAGGATCGCCGCCATCTCCAGAGATGCCGTTCCCGACGGCGTCAGCAGCGCGCAGGGACAGCCCAGATCAGCCTCGAAATACTGCCGACAGCGGCGCAGATACAGGCCCCCGGCAAACCGGTCGGGGGCATCCAGTACTTCGGACAAAAGGGCGATCTCGCGCCCGGTCACCGCGATCCGGTTGAACGGCACCACCGCCGCCATCTGATCGGGTCTCTGCGCCTGACTCATGGGCATTACATCCACCTCCCGGTCGACAGCCGGTCCTCGATCAGATCCACCGTCGCGCTCAATTCCCCGATATCCTGATGGAACCCATCCACCGTGCCTTCGGCGACAACGAACCCCCAATTCAGATCCATCGCGCCGCACAGGTGGCGGAAGATGACGTTGTACCTGTCTGCCGGCTGGATGCAGAGGATCGCCCCCCCCCGCGCCATGCTGAACAGCGCATGCACCAAATGGCTGCCCTCGACCCCGATCACCAGCGGCACATCCTTCAGCGCGGCACAGATCTCGGCCGCCGATTGCCGCTCGGGATCCACGATGGCAAAGCCCTGCGCGGCGCACCACGCCTCCACCTCCGCCTCGTTTTCCAGCCGCCGCACCTGCCCGCTTGTCCCTCTGCGGATAAACGCCCCCATCGTGGGCGCGGTTGTCGTGACAGCCGAACGCACCCGTTCGGTCATCTGACGCAGGCGGTCGCGCTTGTCCGGCCCAAAGGCGAAATCGCGAAACATCCACAACTGCCCGACCCGCAGATTTTCACGCTCGGCATGATCGGCGCCAAACATCGCCAGATAGTCCCGGCAATGCGGCGTGCGCGGCGCGCGCGCTCCGGAAAAGAACGGCTGGGCAAAGCGCGAGGCGAGGGGATAGATCGCCGCATCATCGAACAGGAAATGGGCGAAAAAGTCGTTCCCCTGCCAGGTGGAGCACAGCGCCGCCTCCTCCATACTGTCTTCCACCCGCAACGGACCCCGCCCGGAACCGTGATGCGACAGATCACGATATCCCGTCCATGTGCTGACGCGCCCGCGCCCCACCACGGCATGGCGCACCCGAAAGGCGAAACTCTCGACGTTTGACAGGAACCGCGCCAGCGTCGCCTGCACCTCCTCCGCCACACTGCCATCGCCCGAATGGGTGCCCCTCACGCGCTCCAACTGACCGGCAAGGAAGATCGCCTCTGGAAGGGCAAGGGTTTCTGCTCCGCTCACCCGAACGATCCGGTCGGCGATCTGTTCCATCTCGCAATAACCGACAACCCGTCGGAAGACGCGGCTCGCAATCGGGGCAAAGGATATCGTCATGAGCGCCTACTCCGCCACGCGCCGCGCACCTGTGCCGACCAAGACACCGGCCCGCCGAAATCACGAAACCTGATCGGCCTTTGCGGGCGTGCCGATCCTGCCGCGCGCCGATTCCGACCCTCACGCTCATCTTAACTTAGTTTAACTTCGGGATCGAAACCAAATGCGGCCCGGGCCGGGCCAATCGCGGCCCGCCCGGCCCTTTCCTGCGCTTTTGCCCATGTCTTGATCACCGCCCCCGCGCACCCGGCCCGGCCGGCTCTGCCGCATGGGATAGGCCACAACCGGCAGCGCATCGGCGTTCAACCGCAGGCCAAAATCCAGCACGCCGCGCTCAGCCCGGGACGCGCTCGATCAGCTCTGGCCCCTCGGCCCGATTCGAGTTCACCCGCGGGTCCACCCGGTGGCATTGCAGCACACCCGCCTCCGACGCGCGCATCAAGACCGCCGCCCCATGCCCCGCCTCGCCCAGCCACAGGGGCCAGTCCGCCCGCTCCAGCACCACGGCCTCGCGGTGGTGCAATCCGTGCATCCCCGGCCCCGCCTCGGTTGACACGATGGCCACCGTGTCGATCTCCTGCCAGCGCTGCCAGATCCCGGCAAAGGCCATGGGCGCGCCGTCTGTCCGGGTAAAATACCACGGCAATTTGCGCCCCTCGACCGCCTGCCATTCATAGAAACCGCTCGCCGGAACGATACAGCGCCGGGTCCGCACCGCCTCGCGGAAGGCGGGCTTCGTGGCCACCGTATCCGACCGGGCATTGATGATCAGCGGCCCGTCATTGGGCGCCTTGTACCATGCCGGGATGAACCCCCACCGCATCGCCCGCAGCCGGCGCAGGCCCCCATCGGATGTCACCACCGCCACCTGCGTCGTGGGGCAGACATTGAACCGCGGCACCTGCGGCAGATCATTGCCGATCACGGCATCAAACAGCCGGGCAATCGCCTCGTCCGGGTGGGTGATGGTGAAACGTCCACACATGCCAGCAGTGTCACCCCTTAGCCGCCAGAAGAAAAGGCCGCCCCTGAAAAAGGGCGGCCAAGGCAGGGCGGCCGCACCAGGGCCGCCCCGGAACCAAACCCTTACTTCCGCGTGATGCGCCCATCCGTGAACGGCTGATAGGGCTGGTTCCGCGCCAGATACTCTGCCGTCACATCCGCAAGATCCGGGCCGAAGTCATAGGCATTCGCGGCATCCACGAACATCGCATACCCATCCCCGCCCCGGCGGACATAGTTGTTCGACACCACCTTGTAGACCGTGGCAGGGTCAATCGGCGCCCAGGCATCGCCACCCACCAGCACCTCCACATCCGACACCCGCGCCCCTGCCGGGGCCGCCGGATCAAAGGCATAGCGCATCCCCGCCACCTGCGGGAAACGGCCCGCCGCCTCTTCATACTGGCTCACCCCGTTCTCCAGCGCGGCCACCAGCGCCGCGCCCGTCACCTCGAAGGTGGACAGCGTGTTCTGGAACGGCAGCACCGTCAGCACCTCGCCCATCGTCACCGGCCCCGCGTCGATGCTGGCCCGCAACCCGCCCCCATTGGTGATGGCGATGGTCACCCCCTGATCCGCCACCCGCTCCAGCATCGCCTCGGCCACCAGATTTCCCATCGCACATTCCCCGGCGCGGCAGGTCTCGCGGCTGCCGTCGATGGCCTCTGCCGTCTCGGCCACGACGCGCGTCTTCAATTCCTCGATCGGTCCGGCCAGTTCCGCCACCCGCGCCGTGATGGCCGCATCCGGCGTCACCGATCCATCCAGCAGGATCGTGTTCCCGCCCGCGTATATCAGCCGCCCCGCATCATCGAAGGTCAGTTCCAGATGCCCAAGGTACTTGCCATAGGCATAGGCCTGCACCACCGGCACAAGGTCCCCCTCGCCCCGCGTCACCCATGTCGGATAGGGCCCCTGCCGCGCTGGATCATTGGCCGACAGGTAGCTGTGCGAATGTCCCCCCACCACGGCATCCAGCCCCGGCACCGCCGCCGCAATCTCCAGATCGCGCGGCAGGCCCACATGCGTCAGCGCGATGATCTTGGTCACCCCTTCCGCCTCCAGCGCGGCCACATCGGCGCGCAGGCTGTCGATGTCATCCTGAAAGATCACGCTGGCGCCGGGGCTCGATGTCTCGGGCGTGTCCATGGCAAGGGCCGACACGATGCCGATCCTCTCGCCCCCCACCTCCAGCACCACATGGTTGCCGACGCGGCCTGACAGCACATTCGACTGGCTCACATCAAGGTTGCCGGAAATCACCGGGAACGTCACCTTGTCCAGAAACCCGCCCAACCCCTCGGGGCCATCATCGAACTCGTGGTTCCCCAGCGCCATCGCATCAAAGCCGATCCCTTCCATGAACTCGGCCTCCACCTCGCCCTTATAGGTGGTGTACATCAGGCTTCCCTGAAACTGGTCCCCCGCATCCAGAACAATCACATTCTCTCCCGCCGCGGTCAGGCTGTCGCGCATCTCCTTGATCTTGGTGGCCAGCCGCGCCACGCCGCCGAAACATTCATCCGCTGCCGCCTGCTCGGCCGAACAGGTCGAATCCGATCCGTTGATCGGCTCGATCCGGCTGTGGAAATCATTGATGTGCAACACATGCAGCGTGTAATCCGCCGCCGCCTGCCCGGCAGACAGGCCAAGCACAGCCGCCGTCGAAAGGAAAATCCCCTTCATGCCAAAATACTCCTCTGCTGGTTGAATGGGTGCAGCCTGCCGCGCCGCGCGGCCCGCTGTCAAACCTGCCGTTGCGCAAACCGCTCACGCCTGCGCGACCACCCGCCGAAGGCATCGGGCGCTCATCGCCGAAGGCGCCGGGCCCCCACCGCCGTAGGCGCCAGGCATTGACCGCGCGCCGCCCCCGGTGCATGAACCGCCCATGCTGATCTACAAGATCTTCCGTCGCCCCGAATGGGATGCCTTCCGCGCCGCCGGCGAAACCGCCGGCGCCCCCGTCGATCTGGCCGACGGCTTCATCCATTTCTCCACCGCCGCGCAGGTGGCCGAAACCGCCGCCCGACATTTCGCCACCGAAAGCGATCTCGTCCTCGTGGCCTTCAACGCCGATACCCTCGGCCCCGCGCTGAAATGGGAAGCCTCGCGCGGCGGCGCGCTGTTTCCCCACCTCTACCGCAAACTCGCCCTGTCCGAGGTGGTCTGGGACAAATCCCTCCCCCTCGGCGCCACGGGCCACATCTTCCCCGAAGGCCTGTGGTGAGCTTGCTCGAACGCGCCGCCCTCGCGCTCCTGCACCGCCTCGACCCCGAGGTGGCGCATGGCCTGTCGCTCCGCGCGCTGCAAACGGGCCTCGCCCCCCTGCCCGGCCCGGTCACCTCGCCCCGCCTCGCCACCCGGCTGGCCGGTCTCGATCTGCCCAATCCCGTGGGCCTCGCTGCGGGCTATGACAAGAACGCCACCGCCATGGCTCCCCTCTCCCGCGCAGGCTTCGGCTTTCTCGAGGTTGGCGCCGCCACCCCCCGCCCACAGCCCGGCAACCCCAAACCGCGCCTCTTCCGCCTGACCGAAGACCGCGCCGCCATCAACCGCTTCGGCTTCAACAATGACGGGATGGAGGCGATCGCCACCCGCCTCGCCGCCCGCAAGGCGACCACCGTTCCCGCAGGCCTCAATCTCGGCGCCAACAAGGACAGCGCCGATCGCGCCGCAGATTTCGCCACCGTCCTGCGCCACTGCGGCCCGCATGTGGATTTCGCCACCGTCAACGTCTCCTCGCCCAACACCGAAAAACTCCGCGATCTGCAAGGCCGCGCCGCCCTGACGGCCCTCCTGCACGGCGTGATGGAAACCCGCGCCACCCTCGCCCGCCCGATCCCCGTCTTCCTCAAGATCGCCCCCGACCTCACCGAAACCGACCTCGCGGAAATCGCCGAGGTTGCCCTCGCCACAGGCATCGCCGGCATCATCGCCACCAACACCACCCTGTCGCGCGATGGCCTGCACAGCCCGCACCGCACCGAAACCGGCGGCCTCTCCGGCGCCCCGCTGTTTGAGAAATCGACCCGCACCCTCGCCCGCCTGTCGCACCTCACCCAAGGCAGGCTCCCCCTCATCGGCGTGGGCGGCATCAGCACCCCCGAACAGGCCTGGGAAAAGATCCGCGCCGGGGCGACCGCCGTGCAGATCTACACCGCCATGGTCTATGAAGGCCTCTCCCTCATCCCCCGCATCGCCCATGGCCTCGATGCGCTGGCCGCCCGGAACGGCTTTGCCCACGTCTGCGATGCCACCGGCACCGGCCGCGACCGCTGGCTCTGACCGGCCCCTTCATCTTGGCCCAAATACCCCGCGGGGGGCACGCAGCGCAGCGATAGGGGCGGCGCGCAACCCCCCTGATTTTTCGCAAGAAAATCGCCCTTCGCCCCGGTCAGAACGCCCCGGTCAGAACGCCCCGGTCAGAACGCCTTGAACGTCATCGTCGTCAGCGTCCGCACGATCCCGGGAATGTCGAACAGCCGCTGCGAAAGGAAATGCCCCACATCCGCGTCCTCCGGGATATAGACCTTGGCGATCAGGTCATATTCCCCGCTGGTGGAGTAAAGCTCGCTCACCACCTCGCGGTCATAGATGGCATCGGCCACCTCATAGGTCTTGCCGGGGGTGCAACGAAACTGGACGAAAACGCAGCGCATCTTGGGCCTCCTGATCTTGGGCGCAGCCTATCCAGCCCGCCCGCCGGAAACAATTTTCTTCGAAGAAAATTGCAAATTCCTTCGAAGGAATTTGGTCACTCCCCACCGCTCAGCGCCAGCGCCGCAGGCCCCTTGCGCAGATCGGCCACCGACAGCGCCCCCTGCGGCCGCGCCAGCCGGTAGCGCGTCACCCAGAACAGCCGGTGCGACGCCCGCGTGATCGCCACATAGGCCAGCCGCTTCCACAAGGGCACCCCCGCCTCTGACCGCCCCGCCTGCGCGGCGGCCCAGATGTCGGGGGCAAAGACCTGCACATCCTCCCATTGCGACCCTTGCGCCTTGTGGATCGTCACCGCCGCCCCATGCAGAAAGGCCGCGCCCATCGTGGCGGCCGACGGGATGAAGGGCTCCTCCTCCGGCTTCTCGATCTTGATGATGGACGCGGCCGAAACCTGCGGCTCCTCTGCCCCCACCACATGCAGCTTGGCAAAGCCCGGCTTCGATCCGGGGCCGAGATAGATCACCTGCGCCCCCTTGATCAGCCCCCGCGCCTCCAGATCAATCCGCTTCTTGCGATGCTTCAGCGGCAATTCGATCCCATCGCAGATCAGGGGCTCTCCGGGCAAAAGCGCATCCTCCGGCGCGCCGAACGCCCCCCGGAAGGCATGGATCAGCCGGATCCGCGTCGCATTGCGCCACACCAGCACGGGCGAGCGCGCCATCAGATCGGCATCCACCCGCTCGGCCAGCACCACCCGGTCATCGGCCCGCGCCGCATCCTCCACCATCCGCTCGAACTGCTCGAACCGCAGCCCCTCATCCCCCAGCGCATGCGCCAGATCGAGGATCGGGTTATCCGCCGTCTGCCGGTGGATGCGGTTCAAGACCAGCCGCCGCGACGCAGGCAACCGGTCAAACACCATCTCGCCCGACAGGCCCACCGGCGCCAATTGCGCCGGATCGCCGAACAGCACCAGCGTGGGAAAGATCTCGCGCAGATCATCCAGCTGGCGTTCGTCCAGCATCGAGGATTCGTCGATGAACCCCACATCCAGGGGCTCCTCCCGCCGCTTCCATCCCTTGATGAAGTCCGAACCCTTCAACCCGGCCGCCGCCAGCGCGCCCGGAACCGACGCCACCTGTTGATAAAAGGCAAAGGCCCGGTCCAGCGCCACATCCGTCAACCCCTCGACCGCGGGCCGCTCACCCTGCCCGGTCAGCCATTCGGCGATGCGCTCATATTCCGGGTCATAGACGGGGGTGTAGAGGATGCGATGGATCGTCGTCGCAGGCACCCCGCGCAGGCGCAGCACGCTTGCCGCCTTGTTGGTGGGGGCCAGAATGGCCAGCGTGCGCCGATCCTTGCGCCGCCGCCCCTCATAATCGCCCGAGATGACCTCCACCCCCGCCGCCACCAGCGCCCGGGTCAGGCTGGCCAGCAGCATCGTCTTGCCCGATCCGGCCTTCCCCACCACCGCCAGCACCGAAGCCGCCCCTTCCGCGCGGGGCGTCAGCGTGCCATCGGTCAGGTCGATCCCCTGCCCGAAAAGCTCCGCCGCCACGCGGTCATAAGCCTCCGCCTGATCGTCGGAAAAGGTCAGCGCGCCGCCCGCATCCGGGGTGGCATTGGTCAAAGGGGCAAGGTCCATGTCCCTGACCATAATCCGCCCCTCGCGGGGATGCGAGGGGCCATCGTCGCCCGTTGCGCGCTAATGCACCTGCGGGCTGTCATCGGGGCCGGGATCATCTCCCCCGCCGCTGCCCGACCGGATTTCGTCCCGCGCCACCTGCAGGGCTTCTTCGGCGATCTGCGCCAGCCGCGGCAACCCGTTCCTGTCCGCGTATTCCGCAAGGTCCGCTAGCACTTCAAACACCCAGTCATGCCGCATTCGGCCGCACTCCGCACCACAGACGCACCCCTCTCGCAGCGTATCACCCGTCACGATTGCAACCTACCTTCCGCCCGGCAACAGACCGTCCCCAAACGGGCAACAATCCCCGGGCCGCTAAAGGAAAACACCCCGGCCATGGGGCCGGGGTGTGGGTCATGTCGTCCGCTGCCGGGCCGGCAGGGGCAGCCTCGGCGCGCTCACGCGCCCCGGCTGGCCTCCAGCGTATCCTCAAAGGTCCGCAGCCCCGTGCGCGGCGCCTGCACCAGCACCGCCATGTTGCCCGGCTTGTGCTGGTTGCGCAGCATCTTCATATGCGCCGCCGGGATCTCGGCCCAAGGAAAGACCTCCGACATGCAGGGATCCAGCCGCCGCTCGATCATCAGCTTGTTCGCCGCACTCGCCTGCTTGAGATGCGCGAAATGCGACCCCTGCAAACGCTTCTGGTGCATCCACATGTAGCGCACATCAAAGGTGCAGTTGAACCCGGTGGTGCCCGCGCAGATCACCACCATCCCGCCCTTCTTGCAGACCAGCGATGACACCGGGAAGGTCGCCTCGCCCGGATGTTCGAACACCATATCCACGTTCACGCCCTTGCCCGTGATGTCCCAGATCGCCTTGCCGAAGCGCCGCGCCTCCTTCAACCAATCGGCATATTCAGGGCTGTTCACCTTGGGCAATTGCCCCCAGCATTTGAACTCGTTGCGGTTGATCACGCCCTTCGCGCCCAACCCCATCACAAAGTCGCGCTTGCTCTCGTCCGAGATCACCCCGATCGCATTCGCTCCCGCCGTGTTGATCAGCTGGATCGCATATACACCAAGGCCCCCCGACGCCCCCCAGACCAGCACGTTCTGCCCGGGTTTCAGGTCATGCGGCTCATGCCCGAACAGCATCCGATAGGCGGTGGCCAGCGTCAGCGTATAGCAGGCGCTCTCCTCCCATGTCAGATGCTTGGGCCGCGGCATCAACTGCTGCGCCTGCACCCGCGTGAACTGGCAGAAAGACCCGTCATGGGTCTCATATCCCCAGATGCGTTGGCTGGGCGAAAACATCGGATCGCCGCCGTTGCATTCCTCATCATCGCCGTCATCCTGATTGCAGTGGATCACGACCTCGTCGCCCACCTTCCAGCGCGTGACCTTGTCGCCCACCGCCCAGACGATGCCCGCCGCATCCGATCCCAGCACCGCATAGGGCTGCTTGTGGCCGTCGAACACGCTGACCGGCTCGCCCAGACAGGCCCAGACGCCGTTGTAATTCACCCCCGCCGCCATCACGAGGACAAGCACCTCATGGCTGTCGATCTTCCATGTATCGACCACCTCAAGCTGCATCGCTGTATCGGGCTGGCCATGGCGTTCGCGCCGGATCGTCCAGGCGTACATCTGCTTGGGCACATGGCCGAGCGGGGGCATCTCGCCCACCTCATACAGGTCCTTCTTCGGCGCATCATAGGCAACCACATGCTGCTGCGTATCCAAAGCCATCCTCCGGCCTCCCTGACCCGATGCCGCGCCGCAGAATCGGCGCCCTTGCGTCACAGATAGAGGATGCACGCGCAACATTGCAATAGTGATGCGCCTGTTTTTGAAATTTTATGTCTGCCGCGTCGCAGCGATCCACAAAACACCCGGCACAACGCCCCCGCTTTATCCGGGGCCGCCACCACCACCGCCGCCACCGCCACCTTGAACCTCAGGTCCCCAGCCGCGCCCGGGGCAGGGCATCACTGCCCCAGCCGCTGCCGCACGGACGCGGCATAAAAAGCCACCAAGTCGCGCTTCTCTTCCCGCACCGCCAGATTTGCATCCACCAGCCCGCGCCGCTGCATGTGCAGCAGCGCCTCCTCCATCGTCGCCTCCAGCCCCTTCGGATGCAGCCGCAACACCGCATCCGCCGCCGACAGCGCATCCGCCAGCCGCCGCACCTCCGACGCCAACGCAGCGCGGTCCACCGCCCCCGCCTCTAGCGCCGCCGCAACCAGCGGCACCGGCAGGATCGGCACCGCCCGCGCCACCCGCGCCATCAGTTCCGCCCCCAGCGCCTCGGCCGCGCCTTGCCCATGCTCGGCCACAAAGGCCCTGAGCGATACCGGCGCGCCAAAACCCGCCGCCGTCGCGCCAAAACCGGGGAAATGCCCCCGCAGCGCCCGCCAACCCATGCGCAACGAAAAGCCCACCACCCCGAACAGCGAAGGCCGGAACCGCCGCACCCCCGTGCGCGCGGCCCCGGTCAGCAGCCGGTCCTCCAGCACGCGGTCATAGGCAAGGCCCACCGGCACGAACAGGATATCCCGGCCCTCAGGATCGAAGCCTGCCATGAAATAGGACAAAAGCCCCAGCCGCGCCGCGCCCACGCGCCCATCCAGCGACAGCCCGCCCTCGGGAAAGATCGCCTGCGCCACGCCTTCCGCCGCCGCCATCTGCACATAACGCGCCAACACCCGGCGATAGAGCGCGTTGCGCGACCCGCGCCTGATGAAATAGGCCCCCATCCCCCGGATCAGCCGCGACAACGGCCAGACCCGCGCCCATTCCCCCACCGCATAGGAAATCGCCGACCGATCCGCGATCAGCCACGTCACCAGCACGTAATCCATGTTGCTGCGGTGGTTCATCACGAAAACCACCGTCGCCCGGTCATCCACCCGCTCCAGCGCCGGATCAATCCGCCCGATCCGCACGCGATAGAACTTGCGCGTCAACCAGCGCGCCGCCTGCACCGCGAACCCGAAATACATCGTCGCGGAAAAGCCCGGCACGATCTCGGCCGCGTAGGACCGCGCCTCCTGCATGGCCACGGTGGGCGGCACGCCCGTCTCGGCCGCGTGCTCGGCCACCGCCTGCAACACCTGCGGATCATAGACCAGCCGCAGGATCATGTCATGCCGCTGCGCCAGCTTGAACGGCGCGATGGGCCGCTCCAGCCGCTCGTTCAGCCGCGCCACCGCCCGCTCCATCCGGCGGCGAAAGAACCACCGCACCGAAGGCGCCAGCACACGGTCCAGTGCCGCGATGGCCGCAAGCACCAGCACCAGCACCACAAGCCAGAGGGGAAGTTCGACGGTCCCTGTCATGACCGCAGGTTAACGGGCCGAACCGCCACCTGCAAAGCGATCAGTTATAGGTGACGGATGTGACAGAACACACGTCGATGTCCTGAATGGCCTCATCGCCATCGTCAAACACCGCGCGGAAACTGTAGGCGCATTCGCCGCTATCGGCGAAATTCACCACCGCGCTCTGCCCCGATGCCACCGCCTGCCCGCCCAGCACATCCTCTTGCCAATCCGCCGCACCCAGCGTCGAGGCATAGAAGTTCGTGATGGTAAAGCCCGACTGGTTCACGATCTCGACCGACCGTTCCTGTGCCAGCGCCGGACCGGCCAGCGTGAGAGAGACAGCAGCAAGCGCAAGAAGGTTGCGCATATCCGTATGGTCCTTCGACCCTCGGCCCCCCTTGTTGACGCCGGATCCCCGGCAGGGGCCTTCCCGCACAATATAGGGATCTCCGGGATCGTTGTTAAGGGCTGGGTCAAAGGGCGAAGTCTGACGCAGACTTCGCAACGATTTCTGACACAGAAATCGCCTTCCCCCACAGCGCCACGCCTCCATCCGGAATCTGCGCCAAATTCCGGCGCGGATTTTGCGTCAAAATCCGCCTCCCACCCCCGCCGCGCCGCGGCATGCCGCAATGCGGCGAATTGACATTGAATGATTCTGTCCTCTATGTGGGTCATCGCGTAATAATATTGCCGAACCCCTGCAGGAGGCCCCCATGTCCGCACAGAAGAAAGAGTCCCCCTGGCTCTTCCGCACCTATGCCGGGCATTCCACCGCCCGCGCCTCCAACGCGCTTTACCGCACCAACCTGTCCAAGGGGCAGACGGGTCTCTCCGTCGCCTTCGACCTTCCCACCCAGACGGGCTATGACAGCGACCACGAACTCTCGCGCGGCGAGGTGGGCAAGGTCGGCGTCCCGGTCGCGCACTTGGGCGACATGCGCACCCTGTTCGACCAGATCCCGCTCGAACAGATGAACACCTCGATGACGATCAACGCCACTGCGCCCTGGCTCCTCGCCCTCTACATCGCCGTGGCCGAAGAACAGGGCGCCGACATCGCCGCTCTGCAAGGCACAGTCCAGAACGACATCATCAAAGAATACCTCTCGCGCGGCACCTATATCTGTCCGCCGAAACCCTCGCTCCGCATGATCACCGACGTCGCGGCCTACACGCAGAAACATCTGCCGAAATGGAACCCGATGAACGTCTGCTCCTACCACCTGCAAGAGGCGGGCGCGACGCCGGAACAGGAACTGGCCTTCGCGCTGGCCACCGCCTGCGCCGTGCTGGACGACCTGAAAGGCAAGGTCGCGCCCGAAGACTTCCCCAACATGGTGGGCCGCATCTCCTTCTTCGTGAATGCAGGCATCCGCTTCGTCACCGAAATGTGCAAGATGCGCGCCTTCGTCGATCTCTGGGATGAGATCTGCGAGTCCCGCTACGGCGTCACCGATCCGAAGTACCGCCGCTTCCGCTATGGCGTGCAGGTCAATTCCTTGGGCCTGACGGAACAGCAGCCCGAAAACAACGTCTACCGCATCCTGATCGAGATGCTGGCCGTGACCCTGTCGAAAAAGGCCCGCGCCCGCGCCGTCCAGCTTCCCGCCTGGAACGAGGCGCTGGGTCTGCCCCGCCCCTGGGATCAGCAATGGTCCCTCCGGATGCAGCAGATCCTCGCCTATGAAACCGATCTTCTGGAATATGACGATCTCTTCGACGGCAACCCCGCCGTCGATCGCAAGGTGGCCGAGTTGAAGGACGGCGCCCGCGCCGAGCTTGCCACCATCGACGCGATGGGCGGCGCGGTTGCCGCCATCGAATACATGAAGGGCCGTCTGGTCGAGGCAAATTCCGAACGCCTCGCCCGGATCGAAACCAAGGAAACCACCGTCGTCGGCGTCAACCGCTGGACCGAGGCCGCGCCCTCGCCCCTCACCGCGGGCGACGGCGCCATCATGGTGGCCGACCCGCAGGCCGAGGCCGACCAGATCGACCGCCTCAACCAGTGGCGCGCCACCCGCGACGAGGCGCGTGTCAAGGCCGCGCTCGACGCGCTGCGTCAGGCCTGCGCCACCGGGGCGAATGTCATGCCCGCCTCCATCGCCGCCGCCAAGGCCGGGGCCACCACCGGCGAATGGGGCGCCGTCGTCCGCGCGGCCTTTGGCGAATACCGCGCCCCCACCGGCGTCTCGCGCAGCCCCTCGAACCGTACCGAAGGGCTGGAGCCCATCCGCGACGCGGTGGCCCAGGTCAGCACCAAGCTCGGCCGTCCGCTCAAGTTCCTCGTCGGCAAGCCCGGCCTCGATGGCCATTCCAACGGCGCCGAACAGATCGCCGCCCGCGCCCGCGATTGCGGCATGGATATCCATTACGAAGGCATCCGCCTGACGCCTGCCGAAATCGTCGCTGCCGCGGCGGATCAACAGGCCCATGTCGTGGGTCTCTCGATCCTGTCGGGCAGCCATATCCCCCTCATCTCCGAAACGATGGAACGGATGCGCGCCGCAGGCCTTGGCGACATCCCCGTGGTCGTCGGTGGCATCATCCCCGAAGAAGACGCCACCCGCCTGCGCGCCATGGGCGTGGCCGCCGTCTACACGCCCAAGGATTTCGAACTGAACCGCATCATGATGGATATCGTGGGCCTCGTGGACCGTCAGGCCTTCGCCGCCGAATAAGTGATCCGCCAGACCCCCGCCAGGACCGCAGCCGCCGCAGCGGATCATCAGGCGCATGTCGTGCGCCTCCCAATCCTGTCGGGCAGTCGCATCCCCCTCATCTCCGAAACCATGGAAGGGATACGCACCGCAGGCCCGGGCGCAATCCCCGTCCTCAAGGGCGGCGTCATCGCCAAAGAAGACACCACCCGCCTGAGCGCCATGGGCGTGCCGCCGTCTAAAGGCCCAAGGATTTCGAACTGAACTGCATCATGATGGATATCGTTGGCCTCGTGGACCGTCAGGCCGTCGCCGCCCAATAAGGCAGCCGCCTGCCCCCCCGAAATCGCTGCCGCCGCAGCGGATCACCAGGCGCAGGTCGTGCGCCTTCCAATCCTGCAGGGCAGCCACATCCCCCGCATCTCCGAAACGATGGAAGGGATGCGCACCACAGGCCCGGACGAAATCCCCGTCCTCACGGGCGGCATCATCGCCGAAGAAGACACCACCCGCCTGCGCGCCATGGGCGTGCCGTCGTCTGAACGCCCAAGGATTTCGAACTGAACCGCACCCTGCCGGATATCGTAGGTCTGGTGGACCGTCAGGCCGTCGCCGCCGAATGACGTCGGCATGACCGATGCCATGGACCGACCTCCCGCCATCGACCCATTCGCGCCAGATCCGGCGCCTATGGCCTGGCATCACACCGCTTGTCCCGAACACCGAACCGCCGACCCTTACGCCCCCCGCCGATCCGCTCCCGCGCCCTCCCCCCGTAGCCTCGCCCCCTCTCCCAGAACGCGAACCGCACCCCACCCCCTCCTCCTCCCCCACACCCCCACCTTCCCCGTTGCACAAGTATCCTCTGGGGGTCCGGGGGGCGAAGCGCCCCCGGGGCATCCCACCCCCCCGGGGCAAGGGGGCTTTCCCCCGCCCACCCCATCGCATAGCTTCGCGCCATCCACAGACAGGGGCCCCCATGACCGTCCATATCGGCGCGAAACCCGGCGACATCGCCGAAACCGTCCTTCTTCCCGGCGATCCCTACCGCGCCCGCTGGGCGGCCCAAACCTTCCTCGAAAACCCCGTCCTGGTGAACGAGGTGCGCGGGATGCTGGGCTATACCGGCACGTGGAAGGGCCAGCGCGTCACCATCCACGGCACCGGCATGGGGATGCCCTCCATGTCCATCTACGCCAATGAACTGATCCGCGACTTCGGCGCGAAAACCCTCATCCGCATCGGCTCGGCCGGGGCCTTGCAGCATCGCGTCAAGGTCCGCGACATCGTGCTGGCACAGGCCACCACCACCCTCGGCTCCCCTTCCCGCTCGATCTTCAAGGAACTGAACTTCGCCCCAGTCGCCGATTTCGGCCTCCTCGCCGCCGCCCATGCCGCCGCCACGGCACGAGCCATCCCCACCCATGTGGGTGGCATCTATTCCTCAGATACCTTCTACGACGAACGGCAGGACCTCTCGGATCAGCTTCAACGCCACAACTGCCTCTGCGTAGAGATGGAGGCGGCCGAGCTTTACACCCTCGCCGCCCGCCATGGCGCCCGCGCGCTGGCCATCCTCACCATCTCCGACCACATCCTCACGCAAGAGGCCCTCCCCGCCGCGGATCGCGAACGCAGCTTCGGCGACATGGTCCAGATCGCGCTCGAGGCGGCCTTCACCACTGCGTGAGCGGCCTTTCATCGGGCGCGCGCAGACCGTAGCTCTGGCGCCCCAAGGCCACAGAAAGGACGCCCCCGATGAAAGCCGCCCGCATCCACGCCTATGGCGATGCCGACCAGATCCGTATCGAGGACGCAGCGCTTCCCGCCATCGGCCCCGATGACGTGCTGATCCGCACCGTTGCGGCCTCGGTCAACCCGGTGGACTGGAAGATCCGCCGCGGCTACCTCGCCAAGATGCTGCCCTACGACCTTCCGCTCACCCTCGGCTGGGATGTCTCGGGCATCGTCGAACAGGTGGGCGCCGATGTCACCGGCTTCCAACCCGGCGATGCGGTCTATTCCCGCCCGGACATCCGCCGCAACGGCACCTACGCCGAATTCGTCGCCGTCCGCGCCCGCGAGGTGGCCCTGAAACCCGCCACCATCAGCCATGTGGAAGCGGCCTCCCTCCCCCTCGTCTCCATCACCGCATGGGAGGCGCTGATCACCGCCGCCGGGATGCAGCCCGGCCAGCGCGTCCTGATCCATGCCGGCGCGGGCGGAGTCGGCTCCATCGCCATCCAGCTTGCCAAGGCGCGTGGCGCCCATGTCACCGCCACCGCGTCTGCGGCCAAGGCCGCGCTCGTGCGCGCCTTGGGCGCGGATGAGGTGATCGATTACCGCGATCCAGCAGCCTTCGCCGCGGCCCGCGACCTCGACATCGTGTTCGACACGATCGGCGGCGACACGCAGGATGCGTCCTGGGCCATGCTCAAACCCGGCGGCTTCCTCGTGTCGATCACCACGCCGCCCAGCCCCGAACGCGCCGAAGCCGAAGGCAAACGCGCAGGCTTCGTCTTCATCGACCCCAACGCCGCCATCCTGCGCGACCTTGCCGCCCTCGTCGATGCAGGCCAGATCCGCCCCCTCATCGGCGGTGAATATCGCCTCGATGACGCGGCAAAGGCGCATGAGGCCAGCGAAACCGGCCGCACCACCGGCAAGATCGTGCTCTATACCGGGCAGCCGTGACGCGCTGAAATCTCCTCCGCGACCAGCCTCTGCAAGGCCCAGAGGTATCGGTCGCGGATGCCCAACTCCTCCAGATGCTGCACGGTGTTGCGCAAGTAGGCTGCGCAGCTTCCCACATGCCCCGCCGCCCGCGCGATGCGCCGCGCCTGTTCGGCCAAGGGCAGATCCACATGGATCGCCCCGTCCAGCGGTGCCGCGTAAAAGACCAGCGCCCGGAACGGACCCGTCTTTCCGCGCTCCGTCTCCCCCCGCACCGTCAACCAGCGCACCGACGCCAGATCGACCTCATACCCGATCTCGCGCCGCAGCAGCGCCTCCATCGCTGCCGCGCGCGCCCCGTCGGGCAGGCGATAGGCCATCCCCCGGCAACTCCCGCCCCGCGCCAAGGCCAGCATCAACCCCGGCTCCTGCGGCGTCCCGCGCCAGCTTTCCAGATGGATGCAGAAGGACCGCCGCCAGCCATGCAGCGTGCAAGGCACCGCCTCCGCCGCCTCGAAGGCCGGTTTCCAGATCAGCGACCCATAGGCAAAGGTCCAGACCGGCCCCTCCCCCGCCTCTGCCAGCAGGCGCTGCGCATGGCGGCCAAAGGCCTCTTCCTCGATGTAAGGCAGCCCCCGCGCGCCGGGATGTTCCGCCTCCTGACGCTCCACCCGCGCGACCAGTTCCTCGGTCAGATGCAAGGCCCGCCCCCGTGTCATGGGCGCCCATGGCTCCGGTCATATCCGTTCCCCGCAGGCGGCACCCATCCCACAGGCGGGGCCACAGGCCGGAACACCTCCACCAGCAGCGGAAAGCACCGCGCCACGTCCGAGGAATGCTCAGCCGAACAATCCCCGCCCGGACAGGCCGACAGGCCCCCGATCAAATCAATCTCCGCAAAGAACTCCAGATAATCCCCCGGCCTGACGGGCGAGGCCTTCATGAAATACTGCCCCGTATCCCGGGTGAAGCCTGTGCACATGAAGACATTCAGAACGTCATGCACATGCCCCTCCGCCTCGCGCAGCGGCAGCCCCGTCCAGTCGGCCAAGGCGCGCGTCAGGTTGGAATGGCAGCAATGGTGATACTGCCCGCCCCCGCTCAGCAGATGATGGGTATAGGGATCGCAGCGCGTGCCGATCACGTCATGCACCGCGCCGCCGTATGCGTCGAACCCGTACCAGTCCAGCGTATCATCGGTGATCGTCGCCATCGGCCGCAGAAAGGGGAAGGACGACCACAGCCTGTCCCCCGTCGAAAGATGCGTGCCATGCAGCGCGCGGGTCTTGCCGGAATAGAACCGCTCGCGCAGATCGGCCTGCGCCCACAGGTTCAGGTCCCCCACCTGCGGCCCCTCCACGCTGGTGATGCGGAAGAAATGCCCCGCCGGCACCGCCCAAACCCGCGCCTCGCGCGGCGGGATCAGCACTTCGGCCACCCTCTGCCAGCCGACGCGCGCCGCATGAAACGGGGCCATGTCCGGGCGCGGCAGGCTGTCCACCGGATAGCAGATCACCGGGGGCACCGCCGCCCGCTCTGCCGCATCTGCGGGCGCGGCATGGGTCTGGACAAGCTTCATCGCATCACCTCCGCCCGCCAGCCTATCAACCCTGCCCGCGCAGGCAATGGCGCGGCGCCCCCCGCGCCTGCGTCACCGCCCCGCAGACGGCACAGCGCCAAAGATCCACCCCCGCCGCCCGATCCTCGCGCCAGCGGCAAACCCGCGTCAACGTCGCCCCGCGCCGCATGACCCAAAGCGCCACAAAGACCGCGACGAGAAGGAGGGGAACCAGAATCACCATACCCCTGTTTCGCAGCAATCCCCCGACAGCGCGAGAGCGCAGGCAAAGCCGTCTGGCCCCAACTGGCCCCGTTTGAGCGCCGCCAGTCCCCGCCAAAGGCAGCGGCACCCCAGCCCACCCACTCCCACCCCAAAGCCCCCCCGCTGTGCCCAAAGCCCTGCGAGAGACGGGACAGCCCCACCACACCCTCTCCCTCTCCACACGGCCAAGGCTCACAACAAACCCCAAACGCCCCTAACCCATCCCATCACGGAATACCCCCCCCCCCGATACCGCACCCACCCCGCCGAACGAGCCTCTCCCACCAAACCACCCGCGCAACCCACCCGCCCCGCACGACCGGGCCAATGACCAGCCACACCCGCAACACCACACCCTCCCCCCAAAAGCCTCCCCCTGCCGCAGCCCAGGGCAACTCAGCCCCACCACAGCCCACCAAGGCACACCCCGCGCGCGCGCCTCAGCCAAAGACAAAGTCACCCGCCCCCAGATCCGCCACCACCACATCCGCCAGCCGGATCACCTGCCCCTGCAGCACCACCTCGGCCATCCACGCGCCGTCAACCTCGACATCCCGCAGCACCAGATCCCCCAGGCCGCCCGCCCCCCGCAACTCCAGCCGGTCCTGCCCCGGCAGGAAATCGGTGATCACGTCGATCTCTCCCCCCGCCGTGGCACCACCCGCGGTCACATCAAAGACGAACACATCAAGCCCCTCGCCGCCCGTCAGCCAGTCGGCCCCCGCGCCCCCCTCCAACCGATCAGCCCCGTCACCACCGAACAGCCAGTCCCCCCCGCCATCCCCGGTCAGCCAATCCGCCTCGCTGCCGCCCTCCAGCCAATCCTCCCCCTGCCCCCCCGACAGGCGATCCGCGCCACCCTGCCCCGACAGGCGATCCGCATCCGCGCCGCCCGACAGGCTGTCATCCCCCTCACCCCCGATCAGGCTGTCCGCCCCCACACCACCCAGCAGCCGGTCCGCCCCGCCCCCCCCATCCGCGCGATCCGCCCCGCCACCGCCATTCAACCGATCATCGCCCTCTCCGCCCACAAGACGGTCCGCCCCGGCCCCCCCGATCAGGCGGTCATTCCCCGCCCCATCCGACAGCGCATCACGCCCCGCCTCGCCCTCCAGCAGGTCATCGCCATCCCCACCGATCAGCCGGTCCTTCCCGCCGCCCCCGAAAAGCGTGTCATTGCCCGCTTCCCCGTCCATCCGGTCCATGCCACTGCCGCCAAACAGGCGGTCCGCCCCGGCGCCGCCCTCCATGCGGTCCTGCCCCGCCCCGCCCCACAGCGTGTCATCCCCGAGACCGGCCAGCAGGGTATCCCGCCCGGCCCCGCCATACAGCCAATCCGCGCCCGCGATGTCAGACATCACATCATCCCCGGCGCCCCCGTCCAGGCGGTCATCATCCTCTCCCCCGGCCAGCTGGTCCTGCCCCGCCCCCCCATAGAGACTGTCGGCCCCGGCCCCACCCTCCAGCAGATCATCCCCCACCTGCCCCAGCAGGCGGTCGCGCCCCTCTGCTGCCTGCAGACCATCATTTCCCGCGCCGCCGAACAGCCGATCCCGCCCCGCGCCCCCGAACAGCCGGTCATTCCCGGCCTCTCCCGCCAGCAGATCATCCCCCTCATCCCCGGCCAGCAGGTCGTCATCCAGCCCGCCGATCAGGCGATCCGCCCCGTCGCCCCCCTCCAGCGTGTCATTGCCCGCCTCACCCGACAGCCAGTCACGACCCAGCGTCGCCTCGATCCTGTCATTCCCGGCGCCGCCCAAGAACGTGTCATCCCCCGCGCCATCCAGAAACCGGTCATCCCCGTCGCCGCCCTCCAGCCGGTCGTTCCCCTCCCCGCCGATCAGCCGGTCATTGCCCGCGCCCCCTGACAGGACGTCATCACCCACGCCGCCATCCAGCGTATCGGCCCCCTCACCGCCCTCCAGCGCATCCGCCCCGCCCCCGCCCGCCAGCACGTCATCCCCGCCCGCGCCCGACAGCGTGTCATTCCCCGCCCCGCCCGACATCCGATCCGGCCCCGCCGATCCCCCGCCCGGTCCCCCGAAATCCGGCGCACCCGCCACCGGCAGCCGCCCGTTCGCCGCAAGATCCATCGCCAGCACCTCGGCCAGCGTCAGGGGGCGCCCCGTCGCGGTGCGGATCTCCAGCACCTCCGCGCCAAAGCGCAGCACCGCCCCCTGCGCGGTCAGCGTCACCGCAAGCTGGGCCGGATCCCGCAGCATCGGCCAAAAGCTCAGGTCGATCCGGTCCAGCCCCGGCTCGAAATCGGCGATCACATCGCCTTGCCCGTCGCCCCGCAGAACGAACAGATCCGCACCCACCCCGCCGGTCAGCACCTCGCTGCCCGCACCGTCCACAAGAATGTCCCGCCCCGCCGTGCCTGTCAGGTCCCCCGGTCCGGCCAGCACGGCCCCCAGCCCCGCCAGCGGCAGCGAAAGCTGCGTCACCCCCGCCTCCGTCCCCGACAGGATCATCACCGCCAGCGTCTCGCCCTGCACGGCCGCCGCCACGGCGCGGATGCCCTCCAGCCCCAGATCGGCGCGATCCGCCAGACTTGTCAGATGCACCAGCCGCCCCCCCGGCAGCATCGCAAACAGCGACAGCCCCGCATCCGCCCCGGCCGCCAGCACAAAGACCCATTCGCCATGCTGCACCACATCCAGCGCGGTCACCCCGGCAAAGCGCGTCCCCAACTGGTCAAAGACATGATCGGCCTGCACCAGCGCGCCCCCCGCGCCGACCTGAAACACCGTCAGGCTCGACGATCCGGCCGCCGCCGCCACCAGCCATGTCGCGCCAAAGGCGTCCACCACCTCCAGCGCCGAAATCCCCTGCACCCAGACGCCCTGCTCACGCCCCGCCACCGGGCCGCGCGCCAGCGTGCCGCCCGGCCCCACCACCAGCGTGGTGATCCCATGCTCCAGCGCCGACCCGGCAAAGACATAGGTGCCATCGGCCATCTCGGCCCGCGCCAGCGCGGCCACGCGCGCCAGCGCAAAGCCCGCCGCATCCCGCGCCTCGGCCACGCGGACAAGCCCGCCATCCGCCTCGATGCGAAAACTCTCTACCCCGCTGCCGGCCTGCCGCGCCGCCAGAAGGTAGGCCTGCCCCCCCACCTCCACCGCGATCATCTCCACCGCCATGGCCTGCTGCGGCGCGCCGGGCTCCAGATAGGCCGTCATCCCGCCCACGCCCGCCAGCCGCGCGGCAGCGATCATGTCGGCGGGCAGACTGCCCGCCACGCCGCCCACGGTCACACCCACCCGCTCCGCCCCCTGCACGGCAAAGCCGTCTACAACCGGCCCCGCCACACCGGGCCGCAACAGAACCGTCTCGTTCAGCACGGGGTTGAACAGACGAAAGCCCGGCACCCCGCCCGGAACCGCGATCAATTCGCCATGCGGCATTGGGTGCGCGAAACGCGCACCAAGGGCCACCCCGACCCTCAGAAATTCAAACATGACACACCACCCCAGCCCGAAGACCCAAGGCCCGAAAGCCCAAGACCCGAAAGCACAGGGTCAGCCTGCCGCCGCCACAGTTAGGAATTGCTTAGGAAACTCCGGCGAATCCAAGGCCTTCCCCCCGGATTTTAGCCATCCCTCCGGCCACGCCTCAGCGCGTGGTTTCCGCGTCCGACGGGGTGACCGGGCGGCGCTTGATCATCGCCTCGCGCCAGGTGATGTAGCTGATCGCCCCGATGATCACCGCGCCCCCCAACAGCACAAAGGCATCGACGCCCTCGCCAAATACCAAGGCCCCCAGCGCGGTCGCCCAGATCAGCTGTAAAAACGTCACTGGTTGCGTCACCGCCAGCGGCGCCGCGCGGAAGGCGCGCGTCATCGCGTAATGCGCAGCCGTCGCAAAGGCCGCCACCAGCCCCAGCCAGAACAGCTGCGACAGGCTCATCGGCACCCAGACCCAGATCGCCAGCGGCAGCAGGCCAAGCGTCACCGTCACCGACAGAAACCCCACCACGGCCCCCGCAGGCACCTGCTGGCTCAACCGCTTGGCAAACAGGTAAGAGATGGCAAAGAAAAAGGCCGCACCCAGCTGCGCCAGATGCCCATCGCTCACCTCGCGCAGGCCGGGCCGGATCACGATCAGCGCCCCCACCAGCGCCACCCCCACCGCCACGATCCGCCGCATCGCCAGCACCTCGCCGAAGAACAGCGCCGCCCCCAGCGTCACCAGCACCGGGTTCAGATAGCCGATCGCCGTCACCTCGGCCACGGGGATGCGCGCCATCGCGTGAAACCACAGAACCACCGCCGCCGTATGCGCCACCCCCCGCCAGCCGAACAGCCGCAGCGCCCCGGGCGGAAAGCCCGCCCGCAGCAGCGGCCCCAGCGTCGGCAGCAGGAACACCACGCCCCAGGCAAAGCGGACAAAGGCCGATTGCGCCGCCGGCAGATCGGTGCCCAGATAGCGCACGATCCCCGTGACCGCGACAAAGCACAGCCCCGTCAGCAGCATCCACAGCGCCCCCTCGACCGGGCGGCCCAGATCGGGAAGCGGTAGTTCAGGCGGGGGCGCGCGGCGGTCGGTCTCGGCACTCATGCCCGGCACAAGACCCGATCCCCGCGCCGCCCGCAAGTCCACCCGAATGACCGGCCTGCCCGCCTCACGCCAGAAAGGCCAGCTTCGCCGCGATGGCCCACATCGTGCAGCCCACCACCACCTCCAGCACCACCCAGGCCCGGGGCCGCGCAAAGACCGGCGCCAGAAGCCGCGCCCCAAAGCCCAGCGCGCTGAAGAATACCAGCGACCCCGTCGCCGCCCCGACGCCAAACGCCACACCATGCGGCGCATATTGCGCGCTGATCGCGCCCAGCAGCACCACCGTATCCAGATAGACATGCGGATTGGCCCAGGTCAGCACCAGACAGGTCGCCAGAACCTTGCCCAGGGGCGCGCTCCCCCCGGGCGCGGGCATCAGCGCCTCTCCCCCGGCCCAGGCCGCACGAAAGCGCAACGCCCCATAGACCACCAGAAACGCCACGCCCCCCCACAGCATCACATCCCCAAGCCACGGTACCGCCGCCGACACAAGGCCAAAGCCCCCCACCCCGGCCGCGATCAGCACCGCATCCGACAGCGCGCAGGTCAGCACCACCGCCAGCACATGCTCGCGCCGGATGCCCTGCCGCAGCACAAAGGCATTCTGCGCCCCGATGGCCGCGATAAGACTGATCGCCATCAGGAACCCGCCCCAAGCCGCAAATCCCGCCGTCATGCCCCGCCTCCTGCCCCGCTTGCCAACCCGCGTCCTGCCGTGCGTCCTACCCTACGTCCTGCACGGCGCGGTTGACGTAACCGGGCGGATCAGCATCAATCCAGATAAACTTCCTGAACAGGATTAAGCGAAACTAATGCTAGACCCGGCGCAACTCATGGCCCTCGCCGCCGTCCACCGGCGCGGCTCCTTTGAACTCGCGGCGGCGGAACTGCATGTCACACCTTCTGCCATCTCCCAACGCCTCAAGGCGCTGGAAGAACGCATCGGCACCCTTCTCATTCGGCGCGGCACGCCCTGCACCGCCACGGCCGCAGGCCTGCGCCTGATCCGCCACCATGACGAGGTGGCGCTGCTCGAACAGGCGCTGGCCACCGAACTGCCCGGCATATCGCCCGGCCCCGCCACCCTGCGCATCGCGGTGAATGCCGACAGCCTCGCCACATGGGTCATCCCGGCCCTCGCCGCGACCGATGGCTTTCTCTACGACATCGTCATTGATGATCAAGACGTCTCGCAGGAATGGCTGCGCCGGGGCGAAGTGGCGGCCGCCGTCACCTCCCACCCGGGGCCGCTGCAAGGCTGCGACACAATCCCGCTGGGCGCGCTGCGCTACCGCGCCACCGCCTCGCTTGCCTATATCCAACGCTGGATGCCCGACGGCCCCACCCCGCAGGCCCTGTCACACGCCCCGGCCTTGACCTTCTCCGACAAGGACCGCCTTCAGCACATCTGGGTGGACCGCCTCACCGGCGGACAGGCCAGCCGCGCGGGCTTTCCCGGCCATCGCCTCACCTCGTCACAGGGCTTCGTCGATGCCTGCCTCGCGGGCTTGGGCTGGGGTCTGAACCCCGAACCGCTCGTCGCCGATCACCTCGCCACGGGCCGCCTGATCGACCTCGCCCCCGACCAGCCGCTCGACACCGCGCTTCATTGGCAATTCGCCCGCCTGACCGCGCCCGCGCTCGCCCCCCTGACCCGCGCCATAGGACAGGCCGCCCGCCGCACCCTGCGTCAGGCGTGACGCAACACCCGGAACAGCGCCATCGCGGCCAGAAGCACAAGGATCACCCCCGCCACATCCGCCGCCGTCACCGTGACAAAGGCGTTGATCCGCGCCTCGGGCGAAAACCCGGTGCAGCACGGCCCGGCCAGCACCCGCGGCACATTCCCGATCAGCGCCGCCACCAGCCCCACCCCCACCAGAACCCGCCAATTTGCCGCGCGCCCCTCGCCCCGCGCATCCATCCCCAGACGGCGCATCAGATCGAACCCCAAAGGCACCGCCACCACCTTCAGCACCGACACAAGGATCATGTTCCAGGTGATCGAATCGACCCCCACCAGAATCATCAGCCCGACCCCCGTGGAAGGCAGCATCAACGGCACCGCCAGCCAGCCATAGATCCACGTCAACAACACCATGGCACCAAAGGGCAGGAACACGGCATGCAGCCGCGTCGCGGCATCCGGCACGATCAGCGTCTGAAGGTCGCGCATCACATCGCACAGCACGAAGGCGCCGATCAGGACGACCGATACCGCCATGAAATGCCCCGCGGCAAAGCGCAGGCTACGTGTCATCTCCCCCCCCTTCGCCTGCAAACTGCCCCTTGGTCAGGGTGCGCGCTGGTCGGTCAGCACATACTGACCCGCCCGCGTCTCGGGCGCGTGCGCCACAAGGCCCCGCTGCACAAGGCTCTTCAAGGCCCGGTGGTAGGTGGCCTGCGGAATGCTCGCCGCAAGCGGATGATTCCGGATCGCTTCGGACCGCGCCGCCTTCGGATGGCCGCTGCTGACCTCGTTGATGGCGTAAAGGATGTCTCGCTCGTTCGGAGAAAGCTCGACCAGCCCAAGCGTGGTCTCCATCTCGAACAGCAGGGCTCTTAATTGCGCGACGCTCTTTATGTTCACAACCCGGCAACCCCCGAACCGGCAGGTACAGTTTACTGCCGATTTTTATCTGGGCGGCATCATCTGCCATTCCACGCATACCTGTCAACGCGCTTAACGGGCGTTAATGAATTTCAACAGGTTCTGACGGCTAGGTCTTGACTTCGTCGCGTCAAGTAACAACTTAGGGATGTATTCGAAAGTCTGGCACCCTTTTTGGGCGCCTCACCGATCCGTGTTGTTGTTGCCAGTGCCCGTCTCGTCAACAA
Organism: Paragemmobacter ruber; assembly: GCF_009908315.1. Taxonomy (GTDB): domain Bacteria; phylum Pseudomonadota; class Alphaproteobacteria; order Rhodobacterales; family Rhodobacteraceae; genus Paragemmobacter; species Paragemmobacter ruber. Next base: position 243,186 of record NZ_JAAATW010000002.1, on the reverse strand, counting down.
ACCGACCAAAGATCGCGCCCCATCAGATGACCGGTTTTTCGCAAAGTTACCGCATGGTTTCCTCGACCGATCAACCAAACGCGGGTCTGAAGTCCGACCCTGCCCACAGCAGACGCTCGGCGCAGATCGTGGTTTTCGGCGAACGTCCGGGCCCCCTCGATCCCCTGCTTGACTGGCTGGAAGAGAAAGGCGCCTGCATCACCCACACCCCGCTGCGCCGCCTGCCGCTGGACTGGTTCGACACACATGCCGACAGTCACGATGTGGCCCTTGTCGATGCCGATTACCTTGGCGACGAAGGCGCGATGATTGATTTCGGGATGCGCCTGCGCCGCTTCTGCCCCGGGATGCCCATCATCATGGCCTCGCGCCGCGTCACCGCCTCGGATTACTCGACCGAACGCATGGCGATCTGCGACGTGACCCTGCGCATGCCCGTCTCGCGCGGCGACCTGCTCGAGGCGCTTTCCGCCGCGCTGGAAAACCACAATCTCTGGATCGAACGGCGGGATCGGAACCACCCCGCCATCGCCGACGCCCCGCCCGCCGCCTGATCCCCTGAGGGCTGGCCCATCCCGCGGGCGCTGGCCGATCAGGCCAGCTGCGCCGCCACGTCTTCGGGGATGTCGAAATTGTGCGTCACGGTCTGCACATCGTCATCCTCTTCCAGCATGTCGATCAGCCGCATCAGCTTTTGCGCGGTGTCCAGATCAACCTCGGTCCGCGACTGCGGCCGCCAGACCAGCTTCGATTCCAGCGATTCCCCCAGCGCCTTTTCCAGCGCGTCCGACACGTCGGACAGGTTCTCGACGCTGCAATAGATCCAGTGACCCTCCTCGTCGGATTCCACGTCATCCGCCCCGGCCTCTAGCGCGGCCATCATCACGTCATCGGCCGAACCCGCGCTGACGGGATAGGAAATCTCGCCCACCCGGTCAAAGGAATGGCTCACCGATCCGGTCTGCCCCAGGTTCCCGCCGCATTTGGTGAAATAGGACCGCACGTTGGATGCGGTGCGGTTCAGGTTGTCGGTCATCGCCTCGACGATGATCGCGATGCCGTTCACCCCATAGCCTTCATAGCGGATCTCGGTGTAATCCTCCGCATCCCCGCCCTGGCTCTTCTTGATCGCCCGCTCGATCACGTCCTTGGGCATCGAAACAGCCTTCGCCGCCTTCACCGCCAGCCGCAGACGCGGGTTCTTGTCGGGATCAGGATCGCCCATCTTGGCGGCGACGGTGATCTCCTTCGCCAGCTTGGAAAACATCTTGGACCGCAGCTTGTCCTGCTTGCCCTTGCGATGCTGGATGTTCGCCCATTTCGAATGGCCTGCCATGACCCGTGCTCCGCTTGCCCCTTGGGGTGCCCTTAGGATTGATGGCGTCCTATACACAAGCCGCGCCGGGAACGGCAACCCCGTGCGACGCGACGCGTAGGATGGGCAGTCCTGCCCATCCTACCCTGCGTCACTCCTCCGCAGGCGAGGTGAAGGTCCACACCTCCCCGCCCGCCGAAATCTCCACCTGCGCCAGCGGCGGCACCAGACCCTCGGCCCCCAGCGCCTCCGTCAGCCCCGACCACAGCTGCCGCAGCAGGTTCGGCCGCTCCACGACCGTCACCCGATAGTCAAAGCCCGGCCCGCAGGGCTCCAGCCGCCCCGCCGCACCCGCAGCCGCCCAATCCGCCCGGCAGATCGTGCCGTCGCTCAGCGTCACCGTCAGCACCTCGCGCGACAGCCGCGCCGCCTGCGGCTCCACCGGCCCCGGCACCGCGCACCCTGCCAATCCCGCCACCAGCACCACGCCCATCATCGCCCTGCGCATCGCAATCCCCTTACAGCGGCCAGATCACCGGGATCAGCGCCGAAGCCACCAACCCCGTCAGGATGTTCAGCGGGATCCCCACCCGCATGAAGTCTGAAAACCGATACCCGCCCGGCCCATAGACCATCATGTTGGTCTGATACCCCACCGGCGTGGCAAAGGCGACAGAGGCCGAAAACATCACCGCCACCACCAGGGGGCGCGGATCCACCCCCAGCGACTGGCCCAGCTCGATCACGATGGGTGTATAGATCACCGCCACTGCATTGTTCGACAGGAACTCCGTCAGCGCCAGCCCGAGGAAATAGACGCACAGCACCAGCAGGAAGGGCGACAGCCCCGCCAGCGACGGCGCCACCGCCTCCACCATCAACGCCACCGCGCCCGATTGGTCCAACCCCTCGCCCACCGCCAGCATGGCAAAGATCATCGCCAGCAGGCGGCCATCCACGAAGGAAAACGCCTCTTCCGCATCCACGCAGCGCGTGATCAGGATCACCGCCACCCCCAACAGCGCCAGGGGCAGGATCGACGCCACTTCCAGCGCCGACAGGATCACGATCCCCGCCAGCGCGATCACCGCGATGGGGGCCTTCGCCCGCCGGAACGGCTTGATCGACGGGCGGCTGATATCCACCAGATCCATATCCGCCGCCAGCCGCTGGATATCCTCCACCGCACCCTCCAGCAGCAGCGTATCCCCCACCCGCACGATCAGATCATCCAACTGCCGCCCGATGTTCTGGTTCCGCCGATGCGCCGCCAGCACATAGACGCCATAGCGCCGCCGCAGCCGCAACTCGCCCAGACGCCGCCCCTCCATCCGGCACCCGGGCGAGATCAGCACCTCCACCGTCTCGGTCTGGGTCGACGAAAGCTTGTCCACCAGATGCAGGTCCTTGCGCCCCTGCAGGCCCAGAAGCTCCGTCATCTCCGTCCGCAGCACCACCCGGTCGCCCGCCTCCAGCTTCACGGGTGCCAGATCGCGGCGCAGCGACGCATCGCCCCGCAACACGTCGATCAGCCGCACGCCATCGCGCTTGAACAGGTCGATCTCCAGCACCGCCTGCCCGATCAGCGGGCTGTCCTCGGGAATGGCGACCTCGGTGAAATACTTCATCTTCCGCCGGTCGCTCAGCAGCACGCCCATGCTCTGGCGCACCGGCAACAGCCGGTCCGCCGTCAGCGCCAGAAAAAGCCCCCCCACCACCGCCAAGGCGATGCCCAGGGGCGCGATCTCGAATATCGTGAAATGCGCCAGCCCGTTGTCGGCCGCCACCCCATCCACCAGCAGGTTGGTGGATGTCCCGATCAGCGTGATCATCCCCCCCAGCACCGTCATATAGGACAAGGGGATCAACAGCTTCGACGGCGCCGTCCGCATCTTCACCGCGATCTGCATCACCACCGGGATCATCACCGCCACAAGCGGCGTGTTGTTCATGAAGGCCGACGCCACCGCGATCAGCCCGAACAGCACCACGATGGTGGTCTTGGGCCGCCCGCCCACATGCCGCTCGGCCATCCGCACGACGCTTTCCACCGCGCCCGTCCGAACCAGCCCGCCCATCACCAGAAACATCATCAGGATGGTCCAGGGGGCGGGGTTCGACAGCACATCCACCGCCTCCCCCACCGGCAGGATGCCCAGGATCAGCATCAGCGCCGCCCCGCCCAGCGCCGTCACTTCCACCGGATAGGTCTCTCGCACGAACAGCACGAACATGCCGATCAGGATGCCCATCGCCACCCATGGCTGCCACGCAGCCGCCAGTTCCACTCCGAACATCCCGTCCCCTCGCACAGACCGCACAGCGCGTCAGTGGGCAGGCACCTCATCCGGCCCCGCCCGCTTGCGCGGGCTGACCAATGCCACACCGGACAGAAGCAAAACAAGCGAAAGCCAGAGCACGGGAGAAAATCTTTCCCCCAGAATGAGCATCGCCCAGAAAATCCCCGCCCCCGTCACGATATAGGAACATTGCGAGGCGAACACCGCCCCCGCCCGGAACGCGAGCCAGACATAGGCCGCATAGATCACCGCATGCAGCGCCGAAGACCCCGCCAGCGCCACCTCCGCCCGCCCGAAATCGGCAAAGGGATCGAAGAACTGCCCCGTCCCCAGCGCGATCGGCAGGCACAGCACCATCCCCGTGACCGATGCCCCGAACATCGCCTGCACCGGGTCCATCCCCGCCGTGCCGAACCGCGCCACATACAACCCCTCCAGCGCATAGCAGAGCGGCCCGACCAACGCGACCGGCAGAAACGCCACCATCGCCGGATCGGGCAGCGCCGCCCCGGGCGCGGCCAGCAGCGCCACCGCGACAAGACCCAGCACCAGCCCCGCCAGCCGCCCCCAGCCGAACCGCTCCATCCCCAGCATCAGCGCGATGGGAAAGGCGATCATCGGCACGGCGGAAATCAGCATCGACATCACCCCTGACGGCAGCCGCGCCACCGACAGGTAGAAGGTCGCATTGGGGATCAGCGTCCCCAGCGCCGCCACCACAAGGTAGAACCGCAGCGCCGCCCGCGTGAACACCAAGCCCCGCCCGCGCGGCAGCGTGATCGCCCCCAGCACCAGCGAACAGATCACCAACTGCCAGAAGATCAGCCCGAAAGGCTGATGCCCGTCGCTCGTCGCGATCTTGCCCAAGGGCTGCGTCAACCCCCAGCCCAGCCCAAGGCACAGAAGCACCGCCACCAGAAACCAGCGCCGCTCCGCCATCCCGGCCATGGCGGTCACGGCGCGCTCTCCTGCAACCGCCCGCCCACCCGCACCGGCACCACGCGCAGCGCGCGCCCCGTCCGGTCATCGGTCTCCACAAAGACGCCCGACAGCGTGGCCTCGCCCATCGCGGGCTCGAACCGCCCCTTGGCCATGCCGGTGACGAAACGGCGCAAGGGCTCCATCTTCTCCATCCCGATCACGCTGTCATAATCCCCGCACATGCCCGCATCCGACAGATAGGCCGTGCCCCCCTTCAGGATCATCGCATCCGCCGTCGGCACATGGGTATGCGTGCCCACCACAAGCGAGGCCTGCCCGTCGCACCAATGCCCCATGCCCATCTTCTCGCTCGTGGCCTCGGCATGCACATCCACGATCGCCGCCTGCACCGCCGCGCCCAGGGCATGGGCCTTCAATACCGCCTCGATGGCCGAAAACGGGTCATCGAAGGGCCGCTTCATGAACACCTGCCCCAGAACCTGCGCCACCAGCACGCGCCGCCCCTGCGTGGCCGTGAAGACCCGCCACCCCTTGCCGGGCGCAACCTTGGAAAAGTTGATGGGCCGGATGATCCGCGGCTCGGTCTCGATGAAACTCGCCATGTCCTTCTGGTCAAAGGCATGATCGCCCAGCGTGATGCAATCCGCCCCCGCCGCCAGGATCGCCTTGGCATGCTCCGCCGTCAGCCCCGCCCCGGATGAGGCATTCTCGCCATTGACCACCACGAAATCGAGCGCCCACTCCGCCCGCAACCCTGGCAGCCGCGCGGTCACCGCCGCACGCCCCGCCCGCCCCATCACATCGCCAAGGAAAAGGATCCGCATGCCCCCGCCCTACGCCCCGCGGGCGCAGAGGGCAATCCCGTTCCCGACCCCGGCTGTCGCTGCCCCGCCATGGCGCGGCAAATGCGCCCCCAACCCGCGCACCCGTCAGGTCTTCATCTTGGCCCAAATACCCATAAGCCACACCCCCACCCCCGGTCGCCTCACGGCGCCCTCCCCTCCCCCGCCTCCGGGGGAGGTGCCGGGGGAGGGGGGAACCTGAACCAGACACCCACCCGCTCCGCCTGCACAGGGCACCCTCCAGCTTCATCTTGGCCCAAATACCCATAAGCCACACCCGACACCCCCACCCCCGGTCGCCTGACGGCGCCCTCCCCTCCCCCGCCTCCGGGGGAGGGGCCGGGGGAGGGGGAGGGGGAACCTGCACCAACCCCCGCAACCGCACAGCGTGCATCCACGCACCCTTCTGCCCACATCCCCCCACCAGCCTCTCCAGATTTGTATGCACGCCCGTCTGCACTACGCTGCTGCACCGGTTCCTGCACACCCTCCCCTGCCCAACCCCCTGAAACGAAACCCCCTTTCCCCCACCCCGAACCCGCCCTACCTTCCGCGTATGCACCTTCCCGCCCCCCTCACCGACTGGTTCGCCGCCCGTGGCTGGACCCTCCACCCCCATCAGCAGGCCATGCTGGAGCGTGCCGCGAACCCCGCCACCCTCCTCATCGCCCCCACCGGCGGCGGCAAGACGCTGGCGGGCTTCCTGCCCACCCTCGCCGAACTCGGGCAAACCCCGCCCCCCGGCCTCCACACCCTCTACATCTCGCCGCTCAAGGCGCTCACCGCCGACATCCGCCGCAACCTGCGCACCCCTGTCGAAGGCGCGGGCCTCTCCATCCGCATCGAAGACCGCACCGGCGACACCTCCTACACCCAGCGCCGCCGCCAGCGCGCCGACCCGCCGCATATCCTGCTGACTACGCCCGAATCCCTCGCCCTCCTGCTGTCCTACGAGGATGCGCCAAAGATTTTCCAATCCCTCCAGCGGGTTGTGATCGACGAGTTGCACGCGCTGGCCGAATCCAAACGCGGCGATCAGCTGATGCTGCTCCTCTCCCGCCTCGAAAGCCTCGCCCCCGGCCTGCGCCGCGTCGGCCTTTCGGCCACCGTCGAAGACCCGCCCGCGCTGGCCCGCACCCTCGCCCCCGACCGCTGCGACATCCTGCAAGCCGATCCCGGCCCGGACCCCGACATCGCCATGCTGGAAACCGACGCCCCCCCACCGTGGAGCGGGGGCGGCGGCCGCTACGCCATGCGCGCCATCCTCGATCAGGTCCGCCGCCACCGCACCACCCTTATCTTCCACAACACCCGCGCGCAGGCAGAGCTTTTCTTTCACGATCTCTGGCTACAGAACGACGACGCGCTTCCCATCGGCATCCACCACGGCTCGCTCGCCCGCGAACAAAGGGAAAGGGTCGAGGCCGCGATGGCCGCAGGCCAGCTTCGCGCCGTGGTCTGCACCGGTTCGCTCGACCTCGGCATCGACTGGGGCGATGTCGATCTCGTCATCCAGGTCGGCGCGCCCAAGAATGTCAAACGTCTCGTGCAAAGGATCGGCCGCGCCAATCACCGCTACAACGCCCCCTCCAAGGCCCTGATATTGCCCGCAAACCGCTTCGAAGTCGTGGAATGTCGCGCCGCCCTCGATGCCGTCCGCGATCACACGCTGGACGGCGAACCCCGCGGCCCCGGCCCCCGCGACGTGCTCTGCCAGCACATCCTGATGACCGCCGCCTCCGGGCCTTTCGACGCCAACGATCTGTTCACCGAAGTAAAACGCGCCGGCCCCTATGCCGCGCTCTCCAGACCCGAATTCGACGCCTGCCTCGACTTCTGCGCCACCGGCGGCTACGCGCTCCGCGCCTATGACAAATGGCAGAGGCTGTTGGAAAGAAACGGAAAATGGCAACTCCGCGACCCGCGCGCCGCCGCCATCATCCGCCAGAACCTCGGCACGATCATTGACACCGAAACGCTTAAGGTCCGGTTAAAAAATCGCTTCGGCGGCACCCCCTTGGGCGAGGTGGAGGAAGGCTTCGCTTCCACCCTCACCCCCGGCGACACCTTCCTCATCGGGGGCGAGATCGTCCGCTACGAATCCTTGCGCGAAATGACAGTCGAGGTGACCCGCCAGCCCGGCCGCGACCCGAAGGTTGCCACCTTCAACGGTACCAAATTCGCCACCTCCACGCTTCTGACGCAGCGGATTCTCAAAATCTTCCAAGCAGATAGCTGGCCCGACCTGCCCGCCCACACCGCCCAGTGGCTCGCCCTGCAACGCGAGGTCAGCCGCCTGCCGCAGCCTGACCGCCTGCTTGTCGAAAGCTTCCCCCATGACGGGCGCGAACATCTCTGCATCTACGGCTTTGCAGGGCGCAACGCGATGCAGACCCTCGCCCTTCTGGTGACAAAACGGATGGAAGAACAGGGGCTTGCCCCCTTGGGCTTTGTCGCCACCGATTACGCCACGCTGATCTGGGGCCTCGATCCCGTCACCGACGCCGCCCCCCTCTTCGACCTGGCCAAACTCCGCGAAGGGCTGGAAACCTGGCTCTCCGGCAATGCCGTGATGAAGCGCACCTTCCGCGCCACAGCCATCATCGCAGGCCTCATCGAACGCTCCCACCAGGGCCGCCGCAAGACGGGCCGACAGGCCACCTTCTCCTCCGACATCCTCTACGACACGCTGCGAAAATACGACCCCGACCACCTCCTCCTCCAAGTGACACGGGAAGAGGCCGAACGCGGCCTCGTTGATTTCTCCCGCATCGAAGACATGCTCGCCCGGGTAGAGGGCCGCATCGACCTCATCCGCCTGCCCCGCGTCACCCCCCTTGCGGCGCCGCTCTTCCTCGAACCGGGCCGCATCCCTGTGCATGGCACGGGCCGCGAGAGGATGGTGGAAGACGCCGCCCGCCGCTTGATGGAAGAGGCAGGCCTCGCCTGACACGGGCTTGCAACCCCTTGCGCCACGGGGCAAACCTCGGCCCATGCACCACGCCTTCACCCTGTCCGGCGAAACGCTCCACGCCCTGCCCTCCGGCGCGCTCTACTGGCCCGCGCGGCGGCTCCTCTGCGTCTCGGACCTGCATCTTGGCAAATCCGAACGCCTCGCCCGGCGGGGCGGCGCGCTGCTGCCGCCCTATGAAACAAGGGAAACCCTGCACCGGCTGGAGGCTGAGGTAGACCGCACCGCCCCCGCCACCGTCATCTGCCTTGGCGACAGTTTCGACGACCTCGCCGCCGTCCGGGGCCTGGAAGACGAGGCCCGCCTCCGCCTCGCCCGCCTGATGGCGGGACGGGACTGGACATGGATCGAAGGCAACCATGACGCGGGCCCGGTCGAGATCGGCGGCACCCATCGCGCGCAGATGACGCTGGGCCCCCTGACCTTTCGCCATATCGCCGATGCGGCCCAGACCGGCGAAATTTCGGGCCACTACCACCCCAAGGCCCGCCTCAAGGGCACAACCCGCCCCTGCTTCCTGCTGGACGGCGACCGTCTGATCCTCCCGGCCTTCGGCACCTATACGGGCGGCCTGCCCACCGACGCAGCCGCCCTGAAAGGCCTCCTGCGGCAAGGTGCCTTGGCCATCCTGACCGGCCCGCGCGCGCTGCCGATGCCCTTGTGATCCATCACGTAGGATGGGCAGTCCTGCCCATCCTACCCGATCACGCCGTCAACCCTTCCGGCTCCGCCAGCCCATTGGCCCGGCAACAGGCCGTCAACGTATTCGCCAAGAGACAGGCGATCGTCATCGGCCCCACGCCACCCGGCACCGGCGTGATCGCCCCCGCCACGGCGGCGGCGCTTTCGTAATGCACGTCGCCCACCAGCTTGGCCTTGCCGTCGCGTTCGATCCGGTTGATGCCCACGTCGATCACCGTGGCACCCGGCTTCACCATCTCACCCGTGATCATCTCGGGCCGCCCCACTGCCGCCACAAGGATATCCGCCCCCCGGCACACCGCCGCCAGATCCTTGGTCCGGCTATGCGCGATCGTCACCGTGCAGCTGTCGCCCAGCAGAAGCTGCGCCATCGGCTTGCCCACGATGTTGGAACGCCCCACCACCACCGCATTCAGCCCCGCCAGCGTGCCGTGATGATCCCGCAGCATCATGAGACAGCCCAAGGGCGTGCAGGGCACCATCGACTTCTGCCCCGTCCCGAGCAGCCCGACATTCGAGATATGGAACCCGTCCACATCCTTGGCGGGGTCAATCCGGTTGATGACAAGCTCGGAATTCAGATGCCCCGGCAGCGGCAATTGCACAAGGATGCCATGCACCGCCGGATCGCCGTTCAACCGGTCGATCAAGGCCAGCAACTCGGCCTCCCCCGTCCCGGCGGGCAGGCGATGCTCGAAACTGGCCATCCCCACCTCGATGGTGGAGGCGTGCTTGTTGCGCACATAGACCTGGCTCGCCGGATCCTCGCCCACCAGCACCACCGCCAGCCCCGGCACGATGCCCTTTTCCTCTTTCAACCGCGCCACATGCGCCGCGACACGCGCGCGCACATCGGCGGCAAAGGCCTTTCCGTCGATCACCTTGGCAACCATGCTTCCCGTCCTGTCCTTGCGGCGGAACGGGCGGGCGCTGCCTCACCCCTTCCGCAGATGGTCTTCCTCGCGCTCGATCGACCAGTCGATCAGCTTGCGCCACAGCTTTTCCAGCTTGTCCGGCGGCAGCCCATGGGCCACCGCATGACGCCGCACATTGGCCACGACCTGCTCCACCCGATCCTCGATCCGCGCGGGCAGGCCGACCTCTTCCTTGATCGCCGCCGCCCGGTCGATATAGGCGGTCCGCTCTGCGAACAGCGCCACCAGCGCTTCGTCCAGCCTGTCGATCTCGGCCCGGATATCGGCCATCGTGGTGCAGTCTTGCGGCCTCTTCATGCCTCGCCCCCTTTCAGGATGGCCCTCATGTAAGGGGGCCAGCCCGAAAGGGCAACGCGACAGATCGCTTTAGAACAGCCCCTCGACATGGCCCTGATCGTTCAGGCGGATCACCTCGGCCGACGGCACCTTGGGCAGGCCCGGCATCGTCATGATCTCACCGCAGATCACCACGATGAACCCGGCCCCCGCCGAAAGCCGCACCTCGCGCACCGGCACCGAATGGCCCGTCGGCGCGCCGCGCAGGTTCGGATCGGTGGTGAAGGAATACTGGGTCTTGGCCATGCAGATCGGCAGATGGCCATAGCCCGCCGCTTCCCAACCCTTCAGCTGGTCGCGGATCGACTTGTCGGCGATCACCTCATCGGCGTGATAGATGCGCTTGGCGATGGTTTCCACCTTCTGGAACAGCGGCATCTCGTCCGGATAGAGCGGCGCGAAATTCGCCGAGCCGGACTCGGCAAGGCTCACCACCTTTTTCGCCAGATCCTCGATCCCGGCCGACCCTTGGGCCCAGTGCTTGCACAGGATCGCCTCAGCGCCCTGCTCGGCCACATAGGCCTTCACGGCGGCGATTTCGGCATCCGTGTCGCTGTAGAAGTGGTTGATCGCCACCACCACCGGCACGCCAAAGCCCTTCACATTGGCGATGTGGCGGCCAAGGTTCGGGCAGCCCTTCTTGACCGCGTCCACATTCTCGGTCCCCAGATCGGCTTTCGCCACACCGCCGTTCATCTTCATCGCCCGCACCGTGGCCACGATCACGGCAGCCGACGGCTTCAGCCCGGCCTTGCGGCACTTGATATCAAAGAACTTCTCGGCACCGAGATCGGCCCCGAACCCGGCTTCCGTCACCACATATTCACCCAGCTTCAGCGCCGTCTTGGTGGCGATGACCGAGTTGCAGCCATGCGCGATGTTCGCAAACGGCCCGCCATGCACGAAAGCCGGGTTGTTCTCCAGCGTCTGCACGAGGTTCGGCTGCATCGCATCCTTGAGCAGCACCGTCATCGCGCCATCTGCCTTGATATCGCGGCAATAGACCGGCTTCTTCTCGCGGGTATAGGCCACCACGATGTCGCCCAGCCGCTTTTGCAGATCATCCAGATCGTTGGACAGGCACAGGATGGCCATGACCTCAGACGCAACGGTGATGTCAAAACCCGTCTGGCGCGGGAAGCCGTTCGACACGCCGCCAAGGCTGACCACGATATCCCGCAGGGCGCGGTCGTTCATGTCCATCACCCGGCGCCAGACGATGCGGCGCTCGTCGATATCCAGGCTGTTGCCCCAGTAGATGTGGTTGTCGATCATCGCCGACAGCAGGTTATGGGCAGAGGTGATCGCGTGGAAATCGCCCGTGAAATGAAGGTTCATCTCCTCCATCGGCACGACCTGCGCATAACCGCCGCCCGCGGCGCCGCCCTTCATCCCGAAATTGGGGCCGAGAGAGGCCTCGCGGATACAGATCACGGCCTTCTTGCCGATGCGGTTCAGCCCGTCGCCCAGACCGACCGTCGTGGTCGTCTTGCCCTCACCCGCCGGGGTGGGGTTGATCGCGGTCACAAGGATCAGCTTGCCATCCGGCTTGCCTGCCAGCGACTTGATGAAATCCTGGCTGACCTTCGCCTTGTCATGGCCGTAGGGCAGCAGATGATCGGACGGGATACCCAGCTTCGCGCCGATCTCCATGATCGGCTTCTTCTTGGCTTCGCGTGCAATCTCGATATCAGTCTTAACGGCCATGTCCCAAGCTCCCTCTGCGGGGTTCATCCCCCGTTTACGACGTGATACCGGGTGAAACAGGCGATGCGAGTGGCTTTTCCGACAGGTTCACCCCCAAATTCGCCACCGCGCGTTTCCGATCGGAAACCAGCCAGCTGTTTGAGGGAATTCGCCTGCAGGAAAGAATGTTTCCCGACAGGGTTGTCAGGCGCGGCGTGCCGCGTCCAGATGCGCCCAGACCGGCTGATCGGGAACATGCAGCCGCAGCCTTTCGCCCAGCGCGAAGGCCCCCTCCCGCTCTGCCCAGGCGGTGATCCCGCGGCGTCCGGCGGCGGCGGATTTGTAGCGCGCGCCGAACCCCGGATGCCGCGCCTCGATGGGTTTGGCAGGCAATTGGCAGGGCCGGTTCTCGATATCCACGACCAGCGTCGCCCCACCCTCGCCCTGCAACCGGCTGCCGGGCGGCACATGGGTGAAATCGGGGATGCCCTCCACCACCATCGTGGCCCCCACCAGCGCGGGGTCGAGATGATCCAGCCCCATCCGCGCGGCGGTCTGGGCCAGTTCTTCGGCCGACAGGATGGTGAACTGCCGGGTGTTCCGGATCATCGTCCCACGCGGGTATTGCGCCAGCACCCGGCTGCAACTGGGCCGCGTCAGCCCGCCGTGATCTTCCCCCACAGGCCCTGCGAATGTCACGTCCATCCGCTCCACCGCTTCGGCCGCCAGCGCTGCCGCGCGGTCGCGCACAAGGCCCATCCATACGATGCGGCCATAGAATTCGGTTGGTTTCAGAACCGGCATCACACCCTCAGCGTGAAAAAGACCCGCTTGAACGGGAACAGCACCGCGCCATCCTCCAGCGCAGGATAGGCCGAAGCAAGGGCCTCTTCATAGGCGGCCACGAAGCGTTTCGCCTCGTCTCCATCCAGCCGGGCAAGGAAGGGGCGCATCGCCGTGCTTTCGGTAAAGCGGCGCACGGGGTGACCGTCCGGCGACGGGTCCAGCCGCTGCACATATTCCGTCTCCCAGGCTTCCACCTGACCCAGCGGCGACAGCAGACGCCAATACTCCCCCGCTGCCATCACCGGCGACCGCCAGTCTGCGGTGGTGAAGCGGTCCGGGAACATCGCGCCCGCAATATCGCGCAGGAAGCGGTGCGACGGTGCGCCATACTGCCGTGGCATCTGCACCGCCAAAAGGCCACCGGGTGCCACCAGCCGCGCCAAGCGCGGCATCAACCGCGCGTGATCGGGCAGCCAGTGCAAAGCCGCATTGGAAAAGATCAGCGCAGGCGCCGCCCGCGGCGCCCAATCCGCCGCATCCGCCGCCTCCAGCAGGTCATAAAGCCCCGTCGCTTCGGCCTCGGCCACCATGGCGGGGGATGAGTCCACCCCGATCAGCCGCCGCGCGCCCCCCACACAGAAACGCGCCCGCAAATCGGCGGCCACGGCGCCGTTCCCGCAGCCAAGATCAACCACATCGCCTTCCGGCAGGCCGTCCAGCTGTGCCAGCAGGTCCAGCGCCGGGCGCAAACGCAAGCCCCGAAACCTGCCATAGGTTTCGGGGCTCCAGTCTTTTGCCGTATCAACCAAGATCAGACGACCGGTTCGGGTTCCGGCCCGGCCTTGGGGGCCTTGGGCTTGGTCTTCGGGATGGCGGCGATCGACGTGGCACCCCCGCCCGAGGCGGGCTTGTCGGCATCATCATCGCCACCCAGCGCCTCGCCGGCGATCACCTTGCGGATCTCGTCCCCGGTCAGCGTCTCGTATTCCAGCAGGCCCCTGGCCAGCCGTTCGAAATCATCGGCCTTCTCGATAAGGATACGGCGTGCGGTTTCATACCCTTCGTCGATCAGCTTCTTGACCTCGTTCTCGATCAGCTCCTTCGTCTGGGCCGAAACCGAGAAACCCGCCGTGTTGCCCTGATAGCCTTCATGCGCCTCGGCATAGTCGATGTTGCCCACCGCATCCGACATCCCCCAGCGCATCACCATCGCCCGCGCAAGGGCCGAGGCCTGCTGGATATCGCCCGCCGGGCCCGAGGACACACCCTCTTCGCCATACTTGATGATCTCGGCCGCCTTGCCGGCCATGGTCATGGCGATCTTCTGCTTGCCCTCGTCCTTGTGCATGTTCAGACGGTCCATCTCGGGCAGGCTGACCACCATGCCCAGCGCACCGCCGCGCGGGATGATCGTGGCCTTATAGACCGGGTCACATTTGGGCATGTTCAGGCCGACGATGGCATGTCCTGCCTCGTGATAGGCGGTCTTTTCCTTCTGATCGGGCGTCAGCACCATGCTGCGGCGCTCGGCCCCCATCATCACCTTGTCCTTGGCGTTCTCGAAATCCTCCATCGTGACGAACCGCCGCCCCACGCGCGCGGCCATCAGCGCCGCCTCGTTCACAAGGTTCATCAGATCGGCACCCGAGAAACCGGGCGTCCCCCGCGCGATGGTCCGCAGGTCGACATCCGGCCCCAGCGGCACCTTGCGCGCATGGACGTTCAGGATCTTTTCCCGCCCCTTGATATCGGGGTTCGGCACATGGATCGTGCGGTCGAAGCGGCCCGGGCGCAGCAGCGCAGGGTCGAGCACATCCTTGCGGTTCGTCGCGGCAACGATGATCACGCCTTCATTCGCCTCGAACCCGTCCATCTCGACCAGCAGCTGGTTCAGCGTCTGCTCGCGTTCGTCATTGCCGCCGCCGATGCCCACGCCCCGCGCACGACCCACGGCGTCGATCTCGTCGATGAACACGATGCAGGGAGCGTTCTTCTTGGCCTGCTCGAACATGTCGCGCACGCGGCTTGCACCCACACCCACGAACATCTCGACAAAGTCGGAACCCGAGATGGTGAAGAACGGCACGCCCGCCTCGCCCGCGATGGCGCGGGCGAGCAGCGTCTTACCCGTGCCGGGCGGGCCCACCAGCAGCGCACCCTTCGGGATCTTGCCGCCCAGACGGCTGAACTTCTGCGGATTGCGCAGGAATTCGACGATCTCTTCCAGTTCTTCCTTGGCCTCGTCGATGCCGGCCACGTCGTCAAAGGTCACGCGGCCATGCTTTTCGGTCAGCAGCTTGGCGCGCGATTTGCCAAAGCCCATCGCGCCGCCCCGGCCCCCGCCCTGCATGCGGTTCATGAAGAAGATCCAGACCCCGATCAGCACGAGGAAGGGCAACCAGATGCCCAGCACCGACATGAAGCCCGACTGTTCCTGCGCCTCGGCCTTCACCTCCACACCGTTGGTGATCAGCCGGTCGGTCAGCACCTCGCCATCGGGCTTGATCGTCACGTATTGCGATCCGTCCCGCGCCCGCACCAGAACCCGCTCGCCGTCCAGCGTCACGCTCTGAACCTCACCCGCATCGACGCGGCTGATGAATTCCGAATAGGACAGCGTCCGCGACGCGCTGGTCGTCTGGTTCCCGCTGAACAGGTTGAACAGCGCCAGGATCAGCAGGAACAGGACAACCCAGAATGCGATATTTCGTGCATTACCCACGAAGTGTCTCCTCATACCGCCGCAAGGCCAGGCACGGCTTGCGACCCTTGGCCCCTAAGATAGAGATAAACCCCCAGGGTTCAATGCGATAAAGGTGCCGCAGCCAGCGGGCCACGCGGGGGCTGGCACTGCGCCACCCAGCCTGCGCCGAAACCGGCCAAGGGCGCCGCCACCAGCACCCCCGCATCCCATACCGCGGGGCTGGCCAGAAGCGTGGTCCGCGGGTAGGGGGCCGCGCGCCAGTCGGGGCAGGCCGCCAATCCCGCCTCGCCCAGCGCGCGCAGGGTCAACCCATTGGAGTCCGGCCCGGAAACGCGCCATCGCCGGTCCCACAGCGCGCCCACCGGACAGGACAGCCCGGCCACCGCCCGCACCTCGCGCGTGATGCGCATCCGGCCCCGCGCATGGCTGGTCCGGCACCCCGCCAGCGTGGCGACACGGCCCTCCAGCGCGGCTGCGACAAAGCGCTCCATCTCGGCACCGCGCGGGCCATATTCCGCCGATGCGATCCACATCACCGCCGCAAGCAGCAGCCGCCTGCGGATTTCCGCAGGCAGGGCGGCCAATCCTTGGGTATCGAGGATCACATCGCCCCCGTCGATCCGCACCAGACGCGCGGCAGCCTCTGCCGTCGTGGCCTCCAGCGCGGCGCGCACTTCGGCCATCTTTCCGGCCAGCGCAGCGATCGCTGCGCCATCCACCCCGGCATCCGCCATCGCCGCCAGCGCGCGCCGGGCGCGCACACGGTCAAACCGCGGATCGTCATTGGACGGATCATCCGCCCAGGACACACCCCGCTGCAGCAGCCAGCCGCGCAGTTCGGCCCGGCCCACACCCAGCAGCGGGCGCAGGAAGGCGATCCCGTCCACCTCGCGCCGGGCGGCCATGGCGGCCAGCCCGTCCACCCCCGCATCCCGCGCCAGACGCATCAGGAAGGTTTCGGCAATGTCATCCTGCGTATGGCCCAAGGCCACCGCGCGCAGGCCCCGCCCCTGCGCCCATGCCGCCAAAGCCGCGATCCGCCCGCGCCGGGCGGCATCCTGCAGGTTCCCCTGCCCGTCCCAGCGCCAGTGCAGGATATCATGCGGAACGCTCAATGCGGCGCAGGCCGCCCCGACCGCGGCCGCCTCATCCGCCGCCTCGGGCCGCAGCCCGTGATCCACGGTTGCCACGGCGACCGTGCAACCCGCCTCTACCGCCAGATGCAGCAGCGCCAGCGAATCCCCCCCGCCAGATACCGCCAGACCCAGCGCCTCTTTCCCGGCCGGGCCAAGGCCGCGGCGGAAGATATCGGCAACGTCCCGGGTCAGAGGCAGCCAAGCCCCTGCATCGCGATGGTCGCGTTCGATGCCTCAGGCGAACCGGGGAACCGGGTGCCCACTTCCTGCAAGGTCACGCAGGCCTCGGGCGTCTGGCCCAGCGCCCCCAGCGACTGACCCAGCTTCAACAAGGACGGCGCCGCCTGCGGCCCCGATGGCTGGCCCGAAAAGGCCTCAAGATAGCTGCGCGCGGCCGCGGCCGTGTCGCCCAACTGGCTTAGCGCCTCGCCCCGCAGGTAATGCGCCTCCTGCGTCAGGGGGCCGCCCGGGTAGGATTGGGTAAAGGTCGCAAAGAGGTCTGCAGCGGCGCGAAAGTCACCTTGACCGAGCACCTCCTTGGCCCGGTCGAAATCCGCCTGCTCGCCGATGGCCAGTTCTGGCGCATCCGTCCCCGTCCCCGCCGCATCCGGCGTGGCTGGCGCAACCGGCGCCACCGCGGCGCCCCCGGTCACCCCGCCACCCAGCGGCGCCGTATCGCCGAGGGCCGCGATATCGCAGCCCTCTTCCAGTTCGCACAGCCGGAACTCCAGATCGCCGATCCGGTTCGTCCCGTCGGTCACCACACGGTTGACCTTCAGCTCCACCTCTTCCGTCTTGGCCGTCAGCCGCGTCAGCGCGGCTTCGATGGCGTCCATCCGTTGCAGCGCGTCCCCGCCCGCCGCCCCGGTTGAGGCGGCACCGGAACTGACCAGTTCCGATTTCAGGCTGTTGAACTCAGCCTGCAGCGCCGCGATCTCGGCCCGGATATCGGCCAGCGTCTGCGCATCCTGCGCAAAGACAGGAAGCGGAAGGAGAAACGCCACCAGCACAAGACGGAAAAGGCTCCGCATGGGATCAGACCCCCGCACCCGTCGAGAGCACGGTCACCGCGCGGCGGTTCTTCATGTAGCAGGCCTCGGTCGAGCAGACCTCGATCGGGCGCTCCTTGCCATAGGACACGGTCCGCATCCGCGTGGCCGACACGCCCTGCGAGATCAGGAAATCCTGCACCGCGCTGGCGCGGCGCGCGCCCAGCGCAAGGTTGTATTCCCGCGTGCCCTGCTCATCAGCGTGGCCTTCGATGATGATGGCGTAATCCGGGTTGGAGTTCAGCCACTGCGCCTGCCCCTGCAGCACCATCCGCGCCTCGGGCGACAGGGTGGACTGGTCCACCGCGAACAGCACGCGGTCGCCCACGGCCTGATTGAAATAGGCGATCGAGCGCGGGTCATTCGGATCGCCGAGGCCCGTCGTCCCGATGCCGCCCGCACCGATGCCACCCGCCCCGGCACCACCGGCGCCGCCTGCGCCAAAGCGGTCCGGGTTGTTACAGGCCGCCAGACCAAGCACGGCGACAACGAGAAGGGCCTTGGGAAGAATCGTCATGGAAAGGGTTCCTTTTAGGGTTCTTGGCTCGATTGGGCGCGACAATACCAGCTTTGCCGCGCCCTGTGAATCGGCCCTGTGAAAAGCGCCCGCCCATCGGCGGTGCGCCCGCCATCAGGGCAGCAACGGCGACCATGCCGGGTCCGACGCCGGGCCCTCGGTCGGGATCTGCCGCAGGTTCCGGCCCGAGATATCGACGCTGAACAGCGCCGCCTGCCCTTCGGCCCCGGCACTTTCGCGGGTGAACATCACCACGCGCCCGTTCGGCGCCCAGGTCGGGCCCTCGTCCAGGAACGATGCCGTCAGAAGCCGCTCTTCACCGCCATCCGTGCGCATCACGCCGATGTGGAAACGGCCTGCATTCTGTTTGGTGAAGGCGATGTAATCGCCCTGCGGCGACCAGACCGGCGTGCCATAGCGCCCCGGCCCGCTGGAAATCCGCGTCCCCTCGCCGCCGCTGGCCGGCATGACATACAATTGCTGCGTCCCCGACCGATCGCTTTCAAACACGATCTGGCTGCCATCGGGCGAAAAGCTGGGCGCGGTTTCGATCGACGGCGCGTTGGTCAGCTGCCGGATCTGGCCGCTGCCGATGTCGAGCGCGTAGATATCCGTATTCCCGCCGCGTTCGAGGCTGAACACCACCGTCCGGCCATCGGGGGCAAAGCGCGGGGCAAAGGTCATGTTGCCTTCGGTCTGCGCCAAGGCCTGCACCTGCAGCGACCCCAGATCCATCAGATAGATGCGCGGAAAGCCCGACTCATAGCTCGTGAACAGGATCTGGTTGCCCGTGGGCGAAAACCGCGGCGCCAGCACGATCGAGGCGCCATCCGTCAGATAGGCCACATTGGCCCCGTCGTAATCCATCACCGCAAGCCGCTTCACCCGCTGGTTCTTCGGCCCGCTCTCAGAGACAAAGACCACCCGGCTGTCGAAATAGGGGCCTTCCCCCGTGATCCGGCTGTAGACCGCATCCGCCACCTTATGCGCCATCCGCCGCCATGTGCCGGGGGTGCCTGCGAATTGCAGCCCCTCGCCCATCTGCTGGCCGCTGAACACGTCAAACAGGCGGAACTTCACCACGATCTGATCGCCCGACGCACTGACCGCGCCCACGATCAGCGCCTGCGCATTGATCGCCTGCCAGTCGGGAAAGGACACCGGGGCATCAAAGCTTGTGACCCGCGCGATATGCGCCTCGGCCGGGATTTCGCGGAACAGCCCCGTCCCGGCAAGGTCTGCCGCCACCACCCGCGTGATGTTGGCGGCATATTCCGCCGCCGCACCGTTTTCGGCCACAAAGGAAGGCGCGGCAAAAGGCAGGGGTTCGATCACCCCGTCGGTGATGGTGATCCGCAACGGTCCGCGCTCCTGCGCCACTGCCGGGGCCAGCACCCCCGACATCAGGCCAAGCGCGACCGCCAGAACGGGGGCAAGCACGGGGGAGAGGGCTCTGATCAAGGTCATGGTTTCCTCATTCTCCTCGGGTCATTCGTTTACACCATGCCGCGAACGGCAAACTTTCGGGGACACGATGGCGCGAGCAGCGCCGATCCGTCGGTTGTGCTGCGGGGAACAGGTCATCGCATCCGCATCCCGTTCGGATCGAACACCAATTCCATGTTCCGCCATTGTTCAAACTTCTCGGGCGGCAGCGGGAAGCCGCGCGCGCCACACCGGATGATCGCGCGCCGCGCCGCCTCAAAGGCCTGTTGCGTGGCCGCCTCCGACCCGCCGCTCGACCCGATCAGCGAAATCGACCCGGCATCTGGCACGCCGTCCTGCCCGACCGACACCGCGACCGTCACCGTGGTGCGCAGCGCCTCCATCGACAGGGCGCCCACGTTCCAGCAGGCCTGCACCGCCACACGCAGCGCATCCTGCTCGCCCGCCGTCATCGGCGGCCCGACGGGCAGATCGGTCTGCGCCTGCGCGGGCGCCTCGGTGGCGGCCTCTTCCTCGGCCAAGGCCTCGGCCAAGGCGGCGGCCACGGCATCCTCGGTGGCCGTATCTTCCGTAACGGTCTCTGCGGGCGTCTCTTCGCTTTCGGTCGCCGCCGCGGCCTCTTCCACAGGCTCGGCCTCGGGCTGCACGCGTTCGGGCCGCGACCGGGGCCGCAACGATGCGGTCATCTCCAGTTGCGGGGCGTCTTCCTCGGTCTCCACGGCCTCGGTCACGATCTGTGTCGTGGCCTCCTCGGGCGCGGCGGCCTCCTGCTCTTCCTCGACGATCACGGCTTCTTCGGTGGGCTCTTCCGCCGTCTCCTCGACCACCTCTTCGGCGATCTCGGGCGCATCCACGCTTTCCACCGGGGTGGCGGCCACACGGTCGATGGGGCGCGGGCGGGGGCGCGCATCCGACAGGGGAACGGGGATCGGCTGCTCCACATCCGCGATGGGGGCCACGGGATCAGGCGTCTCGATGGGCTGGGGCACCGCCTCGACCGGCAGATCCTCGGGCAGCGGCTCCTCGGGCGGGGCCACTGGCGGCGGCTCTTCCGCAGGCGGCGGGGGCTCGGCCGGTTCAACCGGCTCGGGCGGCTGGATCGCCGGCTCTTCCGGCGCAGGCTCCGGCTCCGGCTCTGGCGCGGGCTCCGACGGTGCAGGCGCCGCCGCCATCATCGCATCGAACTCCTCGCCCGACATCAGCGACACCTCGGCCACCTCGATCTCGGGCAGCGTGTCGGCACGGAACAGCCAATCCCCCAGGATGACCCAGAGGATCACGCCCGCATGCGCGACGCCCGAGATGATCTGACCCTTTTCCATGCCCCGCCCGGCCGTCAGCCGCCGTTACCGTCAAGCGTCGGGCCACCCGAATCCGTGACCAGCCCGATATTGTTGAACCCGCCCGCGTTCAGCGCCCCCATCACCTCGGCCACACGCGAATAGGGGATCGACCCATCCGCCCGCAAAAAGATCTTGTCCGACGTCCGCTCTGCCGCAATCGCCGTCAGCCGGGGGATGAGTTCGGCCTGCGGTGTCTCGGTCGTCTGGATCAGCAGGCGGCCATCCGCCGTCATGGTGATGGCCAGCGGCTCTTCCTGTTCCGACGGCAGGGCATTGGCCGCCGTCTCGGGCAGTTGGATGGGCACCCCCACCGTCAGCATCGGCGCCGCCACCATGAAGATGATCAGAAGCACCAGCATCACGTCGATGAAGGGCGTGACGTTGATATCCGCCATCGGCGCGCCGCCGCGCCGTCTGCGGCCCCGCCGACCGCCACCGCCCCCGCCACCTTTCTGAACCCCGGCCCCCATGGCTCAGGCGTCCAGCTGGCGCGACAGGATGGTGGAGAATTCGTCGGCAAAGCTCTCATATCCGTTCAGAAGACGCTCGCTGTCGGAATTCAGCTTGTTATAGGCCACCACGGCCGGGATCGCGGCGACCAGACCAATGGCCGTGGCCAAGAGCGCCTCGGCGATGCCCGGTGCCACGACGGCAAGGTTGGTGTTCTGGCTGATGGCGATCTGTTCAAAGCTGTACTTGATCCCCCAGACGGTCCCGAACAGCCCGATGAAAGGCGCCGTCGATCCCGTCGTCGCGAGGAAGCCCAACCCCTTGTTCAGCGCCTCGTTCTCGCGCGCGATGGCCACATCCATCGCCCGGTCGATGCGCGCCTGCGCGCCCGCGATCAGCTTGCCATCCTGCCGGTGGCTGCGCCGCCATTCCGTCATGCCCGCCACGAAGATGCGCTCGCTGGCACCCTGCGGCTGCGGTCCGATCGTCTCGTACAGCTCATCCAGCGGCTCACCCGACCAGAAGGCGCGGTCAAACTCCTCGGCCTCGGCGCGGGCGCGCCGGAACACGAGCACCCGCTGGATGATGATCGACCATGACCAAAAGCTCATCAAAAGCAGGGTGATCAGCACCAGCTTGTTGGTGAGTGTCGCTTTCATGAAAAGCGCAAGCACGGAGAAATCAATCTCCTGCGCCGCCGCAAGGGTTTCCGTTTCCATTCCGCCTGCTCGTGTTGCCGGGCCATCCTTGGCGTGGCCCCTTAGCGGCGATTCTACCCGTATTCAAACGGGAATGCCAACACATCTGCGCGACAGGCGGGCCTTCGCCCCACCTTTGGCGACAAGCCGCCGCTGCACTGCGGCGCAATCCGCCGCCTAATGATGCACCGGCGCCAGTTTCGCCCGCACCCCGGCCGGCAACCGGACCGCGCCGCCCGCATCCGACAGGCAGACCAGCACGACCCGCGCCGCAAAAAGCCGCTCGCCCCCGCGCAGCACCTCCTGCTCCAGCTCGATCCGCGCGCCGCCCAGATCCACAAGCCGCGTCGTCACCGTCAGCAGATCGTCAAAACGCGCGGGCTTCAGATAATCCGCCTCGACCCGCCGCACGGCAAAGACGATCCCCTCGTCCCGCTTCAGCGCCGCCTGATCCACCCCCAGCGCGCGCACCCATTCCGTCCGGCCCCGCTCGATGAATCGCAGGTAATTGGCGTAATAGACGATCCCCGCCAGATCGGTATCTTCGTAATAGACCCGAACCTGAAACTCTTGCTGCATCTCGCGTCCCGCCCCGTTTCCACTTCGCCCACGGTTCAAAGAAGCTTGCCGCTCAGGGGAAGTCGAGTCTCTTTGCTTGATGACTTCGGTTCTTGACAGGCCTTGTCGCGCCCATAGACTGCGTTCATCCAAGTTTACGAGAATGCTGTGCAGCAGAGCTTGCCCCTTATCGCGCCTCCGCTGGAAGGGGAGTTTGACCTCGCGCCACCTGTTCCGGGACCATGGCAATCGCCGGAACCAGATCGCATCGCCCTCTTCCTGCAACGCCTTGCCGAGGCAGCCTTTCCAGACATTCTTCCGGCCTCTGTGTCGGCCATAAGGTTCCTGCCCCTGACTTTCTTTCCCGGCTGGCTGCTCTGCGACGTTCACGTTCGTCAATCTGACCCGCCAGAGGGCAAACGAGCGCGCACGCACAGCCTTCTGTATGGACCGGATGGCTTCACCGCACTCGACGGAAACGCGCACGCCCTGCACATGCACAACGCGCTGCATGGCATCACCCTGCTCGATACCGAGGCGCAATCCGCCTATCTGCGCTTCTTCTGCTATTTCGTCCACGGCGAGATGGGACCGTTCGAGATCTTGACCGACAGCACCTTGTTGCACCTGCCGGACGATACCGCCTTCAAGATCGCGCCCCTCACCACAGACCCTGAGCACGACGGGGATCATCTGATGTGTTTTCGGGCCACCGTGCTTTATGCAGACACTCTTTTCTCTTGCCGGTTCGGGCTGCACGCATCTGGCGTTGTGGAAATGCTGGATGATACCGAGCTCGCCTCGGACGTGCAGCGCCGACCCAGGATTCGTTTTTTGGGAACTGGACGTTTCCGACTTGAGGAAGAGGCCGTCACATGACCTCGCTCCTGTCTTCATTCGCCCTTCCGGCCACCTCTATTGCCGCCCGCCTGCCCGAGGACGTCCCGCCAGAGGGAATCCTCGTGGGCTGGTCGATGGAAAAGTCCCATATTCGCCAACCGATGGGCTTCAGCTACGGCAACGGCGGCGGCCGCGCCGCGTCAGGCTATGTGGACCCGATCCTGCTGGAAAACGAAGGCCATCTCATCACGATCGCCCCGACAGGTTCCGGCAAGGGCGTCGGTTGCATTATCCCAGCGCTTCTGCGCCATACCGGCCCCGCCATCGTGATCGACCCGAAGGGCGAGAACGCTCTCGTCACCGCGCGACGAAGGCGCGAACTCGGGCAGGATGTCGTCGTGGTCGATCCCATGGGCATCACCGGCCTGCCATCGGGCAGTATCAACCCGCTGGATCTGATCGACCCCTACAGCCCCAGTGGAGTAGACGAAGCCGTTGCCGTGGTATCGGCGCTGTTGCCTGCCACCTTGGGCGAGGGGCGCAACAGTTACTGGATCAACCGCGCCCGGCAACTTCTGCTTTCGACGATTCTCCATTTGGTCACTGACTTGCCGCCGCAGGACCGTACGCTCTTCACACTTCGCAACCTGATTGGCGCGCTGACATCGGATCGGGAAGACCTGATCGAAAGGTTCAAGGCATCGCTCCACCCCGAGGTCAGGCTCGGCGCGAACGACCTTGGGCTTCAGGCCCATGAAACCTTTGGTGGTATCGTCTCCTTTGCTCAGGAGGGCGTCGATTTCATTCGTGGCCCCCAGATCCATGAGGCCACCAGAACCACAAGCTTCCCTCTAGACAGCGTGACGCGCGGCGATCCGTTGACCATCTTCATCGTGCTGCCTCCACACATGATGGAAAGCCACGCCCGCCTTTTGCGGCTCTGGGTCAGCACCCTTCTGAAACTCATCACCCGTCGTCGTGCCCGTCCGCCTAGACCGACACTCTTTCTGCTCGACGAGGCGGCCCAGCTTGGCCCGCTGGATGAACTGCGTACTGCCATCACGCTGCTGCGCGGTTATGGCCTCCAGACCTGGAGCTTCTGGCAGGATACCAGCCAACTCAAGGCGCTTTACCCTATCGACTGGGCAACGATGGTCAACAATTGCAAGGTCTTTCAGGCCTTCGGCGCGAACAATCTTTCCGCCGCACAAGATGTATCGCGCCTCGTAGGGTTTGTGTCGGCAGAAACCTTTCTCGGGCTCGAGAACAACGAAATGCTTCTGCAGATCGCGGGAGACGAGGCCGTGGTCGCGCAGGTGCCCAACTATCGAACCGATCCCGTCTTCTCCGGCCAGTTCGACGAGAACCCGCTTTTCGAACCGGGCACAGATCCGGTGCCCGAACGTGTGATCCTGCGGGAATACATCCGCCCCGAACGGCGTGTTGTAGCCCCGGCACAGCAAATCCCACCCTCCGCCGCGGCGCGCGGGCCGGGCCCATCAAACGCCATCGATGCGATGATCGCGGATGCCCTGCTCGACCTTTTTGCACAGCGGGCGGACGACCCGCCATGATCCAGGTGCGCAGCCTTGTTCTAGCCGCTCCCGGGGAATTGTCCGACGGACACTACCTCCCATGCGGCAGCAGGCTCTACCACCGCCCAACCGGCCCGTCCCCGGTGAACCCGCAAATGACCCGCCAAGTCGATCCACAGGACAGGCAAGCCACGCGCGATCGCCTCGGCAACTATCTGTCCGGTCCCGCCCGGTCCGCGGGCTGGCGCGCCGTCCCAGATTGCAAGAAGGCATTTGCTGATATCCAGCATCCGCCGCCCGGCCGCCAGAAATGCCGCATCGCGCGCCTCGCCCGGCGGGGGCACGACGCCGGAATAAATCTCGACAACCTGTGCGAGTCCGGGCCTTGCCAACAAGTCCTCGAATTGGCGCCGCACGGCCTCGGGAAACGCCATCACATAGGCGCTTCTCGCAAAAGGAAGGATCGCCTCAAGCCGGTATCCCATCTCGGCGCCCATTGTAGTTACCAAAAGATCGACCCCATCGGCCATGCCGCTGATCAGCCAACGATCCTGCGATCCGGACAGCGCACAGACCTGCAGCACTTGCTGCACCACCGGCGCAAGCCGCGCCAGGGTCGCCTGGTCCATCAGATTGGAACGATGTCCCGTCACACCCATGCGCAAGACCTCGTCTTGGCCCATCCCGCTGGTCCCACCCTACTGCACCCGCATGAAGCGGCAGAAGGCATCCAAACACGGATCGGATACCGACGGCAACAACGCGCCATCCGAATCAACCTGCTCATTTCCCAAGACTGTGGATGCCCATGATGTCAGCCCTTCTCCTGTTGCGCAGATACGGCCTTCTCCTTCTGGCCTTCACAGTGATCGTCACGGGCGTCATCGGTTTCACTCAAGTGAAACGGCAATGCGGTCCGCTTGCGCCAAACGACTTCCTCGATGCGCTCTACAGAACATTCCAGACCTTTGGCTTGAACTTCGACCTTGCCACCTGCGCAACAGCCGATGGCATGCCGAATGGCCCCCTGAACCCCTGGCTGCAGGTTTCGCGCTACCTCGCCTTTTTGGTGGCAGCATGGGCCGTCATTTCAGTTTTCTTCAGATCAACCTGGAACGATCTGCTTCTCTGGTTGCAAACCCGCTTCCGCTCTGAGAACCGCCTCCTTCTGGTTGGCTTTGGCCAGATCAACCGCGCCGTCGCACTCGCGCTCAAGCAAGGCTGCAGCACCTTGCCGATCACCGCGGTAGATCGCCAGTTTGACGCCGCAGATCGCCGCCTTGCCCGCGACTTGGGCATCCGACTGATCGAAGCCGAACTGTCCGACCCCCTCACGATTGATCGCATCCGGCCAGACCGCGCCGACCGCGTGATCGTGGCCCTCGGCGATGACATCCGTACGATCGAAGTCGCTTCGATCATTGCGCCCCATGTCGAACGGGGCATAGTGATGAGGGAATTCAAGGCCTCCGACAGAACCGAGGGCCGCCCTGCCGGACAGACCGCACAAGGGGAATGGCCCTTGGCCGCGCATATCACCGATCCTGCACTGCTCGCCAATCTCACCGAGGCACGCGATCTTGCCAATCGGCAGGAAGCCAGCTTCCAACCCTTCAATCTCCGCGTAGAGGCCGCGTGCAGCTTTGCCTATCGCGCAGACCTCGTCCAACGCGCCCGCGACCACGGGCAAGAGCGCGTGCATCTGGTAATCGTCGGGCTCGGCCATCAAGGCGAGGCAATCCTCATCGAAACCCTGCTTACATCCTACGCCCATGACCTGAAACCTCCCCGGATCACAGTCCTCGACCGCAACGCGGCCCAGGTCGAAGCCCGTCTTCGCGCCAGCTATCCGCGTCTGATGGAAAACCATGTCGCTGCCATCCAAGGCCATGAAAGCCCGGCTTGCGAAGGTTGGGTTCCGATCACCTTTCACACGCTAGACGTCGAGCTGACGGATTTCACCCGCGACGACCTGCTTCTCGCGATCGACGGTCCTGAAGTCGCCGAAGGGCCGACAGCCTGGCTCTTCTCCTGCGGTGACGATTGCCGAAATCAGGCCGCTGCGTTGCAACTCGAAATCGCGATGCAGCGACGCACCCGTCGTGCCGTACCCATCTTCGTGCGGCTCTGGGGCGCCGGCCTGCAGATGCCCCTGCCGGGCCCCCGCAACCTTTTTGGTCTGATTCAGTATTTCGGCGGCGCTGTCGAAACCGTCCAGCACTCACCTCTCCTGAGCGACGCGCATGAAGTTCTGGCGCGCGCCATTCACCGGGCCTATCAGGAGGTGGACAAGGCCCCACCCGCGAGCTCCCCCCCGGAAGAGACTGCCGCCGTCACTCCCAGCACCGACCGTTACCGCCAAGACTGGCTCGCCCTGCCCGAAAACATGCGCGCCTCGAACCGTCGCCCGGCACGGCACATGGGCTTCAAGATACGGGAACTGGGCTTTGATTGGCGCGACTTTCGCAAGGGATATCACCCCACCCTCGCCAAAGACCA
Source organism: Paragemmobacter ruber (assembly GCF_009908315.1). Taxonomy (GTDB): domain Bacteria; phylum Pseudomonadota; class Alphaproteobacteria; order Rhodobacterales; family Rhodobacteraceae; genus Paragemmobacter; species Paragemmobacter ruber. Next base: position 215,596 of record NZ_JAAATW010000002.1, on the reverse strand, counting down.
CGTTCGCGACCTTCGCGCCCGCATCGCGGGCGTCACGGATCGCGCCCGCGCCGCCCGCGATGCGCAAGAGAAGGGCCGGCCCGGCCCCGCCGTCTTTACCCCGCAGGACGATCTCCTGCGCTGCCTCGCCGAGGTCGAACACACAGTCTGGTCGGTCGAACGGATCAGCAATGGCTGGATGCCCAGCCCGACCGGCATTCGCAACAACATCTATCGTCACCACATCCACCTGCGCCCCTTCGCCGACCTACCGCCGATGGCGCAAGGCTACGATCTGGTGTCGCTGGACGCCGGCCTTGCACGCGCCAGCTGCCGCGACCCTTGTGCAGCCCCTCGCAATGTCCTGCGCCAGAGGCTGAATGATCCCCTGCCGCACGATCTGTCCACCGTCACGCAGGTCGAATTGCTGATCGACCCCGATACCCTTCCAGCGGAAAGCCACCTTGATGCAAGCGCCCGGTCCATCCACGCATGGGCGGGCAAGAAAGGGGGCACTGCAACCCGTCTTCACCTGATCCTCACCGGCCCCGTTGTCCTTCCCGCAGACCGCAGCCGTGGCCATCACGAAAGCCTTGCGATCAGGTTGCTCTCCGCTGCGCTGGCCGACCTGCCGTCGGATCTGGTGATTGATGTCACCCGCCGATATCCGCCCCTTCCGCTTCCCTCCCTACACCTCTTACCGGACCCATCGCCCGATCCCGTATCCGTCGATGCAGCAACCGTTCCATGACCGCACCGCGCCGCATCCTCGCCCTGTCCGGAGGCGGATTGCGCGGCATCATCGAGGTCGCTTTTCTTGAAGCAATCGAAGCCGAGTACCGCCGTCGCCACGGCCCCGGTCAAATCTGTGACTGGTTCGATCTGATCGGAGGCACCTCCACCGGTGCCCTGATCGCCACGGCCCTCGCCCTCGGTAAACCGCTGTCTGAAATCCGCGATTTCTATCTTGTACGCGCCAGAAACTTCTTTTCCGATCGCCGCTGGTGGAAGTACGGGCTGGCGCCCGTGTTCGATTGCGCAGGACTCGAACGCGAATTACGCCGCGACGTTGGGGCGCTCAGACTTGGCGATCCGGATTTCCGCACCCACCTTGCAATCGTGACCAAACGGCTCGACACCGGGGCCCCTTGGATCGTGTCCAATATCCCCACATCGCCTTATTTCAATGATGGCCCAGATGGGCAATGGATCGGCAACCGCCACTTCGAAGTGGCCCGCCTCCTGCGCGCAGCCTCTGCAGCCCCCACCCTGTTCAGCCATCAGGAACTGGAAATCGCGCGGGGTCAACCGCCCGGCGTCTTTGTCGATGGCGGCCTCAGTGTCTATAACGATCCCAGCTTGGCCCTTCTGCGCTTAGCACGTCTGCGCGCCTTCGGATTGAACTGGCCGCTCGGACCGGAAAACCTGTTCATCCTGTCGCTTGGCACCGGTCGCCTCCGCGCCCGGGTTCCCCTGCATCGGGTGCGCAATACAAGCGCCTTCATGCATGCGGTCCGGTCACTTCTCGGAGTCAGTGCCGACGGCGATCAGATCAGCCTTACCATGATGGAATGGATGGGCATTTCCCCCAACCCGTCGCGGATCGACAGCGAGATCGGGACCCTCGCACAGGAACACCTCGCGGGCGATCCGCTTTTCACATTCCTGCGCCTCGACCTTTCCCTCGAAACAGATGACCTCCGCAGCCTCGGCCATGATCCAGCCCGGATCAGCCTAAACAGCCTGCGCGCCATTGACCGCCCCGAAGCAATTGGTCCGCTCTACGAACTCGCCAAAACACACATCCGGCGCCATGTGGATCTGGAGAACTGGCTGATCTGAACCGTCGGACGTGTTTGCAAGGTTGACACGCCCAGCACTGCCCGCGCTATCGTCACGCCATCAAGCTTTAATCTTTTTGATTCCGAGGTGCAGTTCTTGTCACACTCACGGATCTTTCTTTCCGGCTCTTCGGATATCACCCCTCAATTGTCTTCACTTCACGCCAGAATCGGCAATTGGCTGATCCAGCACAATGCCACCAACCGCGCCGAACCCTATTACTGGAAAACCGCAACTGACAACGGGCGCACGCTGGCAGACCGGGCTCCAATCCAGCAGCAACTGCTGGATCCGAACGAACCCGAAATCCTGCTTACGGTCTGCCTCTTTTCCGAACGTTGCGGTGTCCCGTTAATCGACACCCTCGACCCTGCCCTGCTGAACCGATTCATAGAATACCGCGCCTCGCCGGGGCAGGCGGGAATCGTTCATCCTTGGCCAAATACAGCCGAAGCCGAAGCAGCCGCCCTTGCCACCGGCGGCTTCCCCCTGACCGGAACAGTTTTCGAACTTTTTTCCGCGCTCACGACACCTGACGGCAAGGACAACCTTGTCCTTGGCTGCGTCGCCAGCACCGAGGTGGTGCGCGATCTGTGCCGCAATCAGGTGATCTTCGGCAATCGGCGAGTCGAACACGACATCGCCCCCCCGACCTTGCCCGATGCTGAACGCGAGACACGTTTGAAAAAGGATTATCACCGGCAGACCCAGGCCCTTTTCAACCTGCTTTCCTTCCTTGCCAGCCGTATTCAGCCCGTGCGCGCCTACCCCTCGGCCGAGGCCATGGCCAGTGACGTGATGGCACGGCTTGACGTGAAACTGCGGCAACGCTTCGGTTTCGAATCCGCGGGCAATCCGTTCAAGAAATCGCTCGACCACTGGAAACTCGATGATGACAGCGCCCCGCCCGGACGTGACAGCCTGCTCAGCGAAATCCTGACCGGCATCCTGTCGAACCGCGGCACCGGCCACCCAGTAATTCACCTTCTTGAAGGGCCAAGTGGTTGCGGGAAGTCTTCACTTCTGCAAGGGGGCGTCCTGCGCAGGCTTCGACTGGCCGACGAGATTGTTTTCGTGATCCGGCCCACCGATCTTGCCCTGACTGGTGCCTTGTTCACTCATTTCCTCGATAGGCTTTGCGAAACCATCGCCCCCGACTGGCGGCCACGCGCAAAATCGGTGCTGCGCCAGGCCCAGATCGCGGAACTGGCACAACAGGTTGCCGCCCGACTTGCCAGCCAGAAGCGACACCTGACCATTGGTCTCGACCAGTTCGAAGAGATTCTGGATGAACTCGCCACCACCAAGCCCCAGACTGATGCGGGCCATGGATGGTGGGCGGTGATCCATTTCCTTGCCGCGCTTCTGCCTTCGCCTGATGTCACCTTCGTCGCAACGCTAGAGAACCGCCGCAAGGCCACCTTCAAGACGCTTGAGATCCAGAAATATCTGAATGCAGCCATCCTCCGCCATGATCTCGACGTGCAGGCCCGGGAAATCCGCCAGATAGCCGAAAGCGGCTTTGCCCGCGCCCGCATCATTCTCGACGGCGACCTGCTGGAGGAACTGGGTGAAAAAGTAAGCGCCTTCGCTCGCGATCAGGGCCAGGACTCGTCGGTTCTGCCCCTGGTCGGCCTCTGGCTGGCGCAACTGTTCGATCGGTTCGAATATCTGGCTGCTGGCTCGGGTGGCGGCGATTTCTCGGCCTCGATGAATGATGCCGCCCGCCCAAGCGAGACGCTCACGCTCGAACACCTCGGGACAGGGCCAAACCGCATCGACTTTGGCGGCATGATCGCACGTATCGCCGAAGAAGCATGGCGTCAGGCTGGGGCCGTGTCGCGCAAGCAAGACAAGGATCAGCACGATCTCGACTTGCATCACCTGCTCGCACCACTCGTGGGCATGGATCTCGACGGACGCGTCCGCCTTCTCGCCGCTCCCGGACGTGGCGGCTATGGGACCCATCGCGCCTTGCTGCAAAGCTTCCGCAAGGCGCGGCTGCTTGTCCCTGCCGGAACCGAAATCCACCTCGATCTTGTGCGCCTCGTGCACCAATCCGTGCTCGACCGCTGGGAACCAGCGCGCAACTGGCTTGAACGCCAGCAGGACTATCTGGAGGTCGAGGCCAACTTCCGCACCGAGGCCAAACGTTGGCTGCGCAAGCAGCCCCAAACGTCGCTGTCTCCCGCTTTTTCCACGCCCCAAGCGATTGCCGATGCCGCCTGCATCCTGCAGGAATATCGTGCCGTCTGGCCGAGCCGCAGCGATGCGGAAATCGGCCCCGAAGATGCGGACCTGCGCCGCTTTGCAATCCGCGTCTTCGAACAGGCCGACGACCCCTTTCTTGTCGTTCCGGGGACGAAAATTGACCGCCGCTACGCTGCGCTTGCCGCCAGCTACCACCTCGAAAGCCTTCTGCGCCGCTTCCTTTCCATCCATCCCGAGTGCCTTCAGATCCGAACGAAAACTAACGAGTCCCTTCTGGGTATGGCCTGCTGGACCGATGGCGCGGCCATCGACCTACTGCTTCAGGCCGGTCTGTCGCCACTTGAGGACGAAGGCATATGGCATCCGATTGCCGCGGCCATTGTGAACCGCCTCACCGGCGTGGTGGACAAACTCCTGACATACTACCCCGACGTGAATGCGCCGATCGGGCCAGGGAGCACGACCATACTCCATGTCGCGGCCCAGAATGACTGCCTGCACACGCTGACGCGCGCCCTCGCGCGGAGTGCCGACCCGAAAGTGCAGAATGGCTATCAGCATACACCACTCCACCTCGCCGCATCTGCGGGAACCGTCCGATGCTTCGAGATTTTGCTCCCCCTGTCAGATCCGCTCGCCCGCGACAGTGATGGTCGCCTCGCCCTTGCCGAAGCCGCCTCGAAAGGTCATCACCGAATGATCTCGTTCTTTCTCGCCGCTCTCCCGGAACCGATCCTGAACGAAGCCCTGAACACGCCCAGCACGCATGGGTACACACCTTTGGCCGAGGCTGCCTATTACAAGCGCCCGGCAACGGTCCAGCTGCTCCTCGATTGTGGTCTCTGCAACCCCGAACATGCGGTCCACACCCACCCGGATAGTGGCAACACCCTGCTCCATAGCTCGGTAGTTCCTCTCAACTCAGCACCTGGAGAGGATGAACAACGCCGCGCCCGCCGAACAGTAGAGGTTTTGCTGCAGGATGGCCGGATCGACCCAAATCGCAAGAACACGTCCGAAAAGACCGCCTACGAACGCGCCGATGCCTTCCCCGACGCCCGCGAAGTGCTGCGGGGCGATCCGCGCACTCCATCCGACTACGCTAGCATGTCGGATGATTACCGCATCCATGAACTTACCAGTTTTCAGCCACACCGCGCCTTGCGCATCATCCGCGACGCGCCGCATTGCCTGAGCGATGTTCTGCACGATAAGACCGGGCTTGGACATATCATCGAAGCGAGGCGCGGCGGAACGTTGGCCCTGGCGATGCAGGAAGGCCTGATCTCCCCCGCTGCCATTTTCGGACATTTCCGCAAACTCGCCAAACTCGCTATTTCCCGCGGGATGCCCAACCTGCGCCGTGCGCTGCTCGATCATGCCCGCAGGGCGGAAGATGAAGGCCTGTCGCTGTCGCTGCTCCTGTCCGCCGCCCTCCCGGCCGGCGATGAAAGTGTCGCCTTGGCCTGCGTCGAGGCCGGACCGGGGATCACCCAAAGCCTCGACGACATGCACCACACGATCCTGCACACTCTCGCCATGCTGAACCGGCCGGACGTCTTCGAGCGCCTCGCGCGAGCGCGCCGGACCCGACTGCCGCGAAATGGCTGGGGCCTGCCCCCCTCGGCCTTCGCGCCCGAAGCCAGCCGGGCGCAGTTCATCGCGATGGAGGCGGATTTTTTCGACCCGCCCGACACAACCATTCGAGAGGTCGCCTCCGGACCCTCGATCCTGCATCGTCTGGCCAGCAAAGGCGAAGTCGAAAAGTTCGCCCGTATTGCCGCACAAGCCGATTTCCCCTTGCCGCTGGATAAAAGCCGCCGCCCGCCCTCTGGCGTTGCCCCCGAAGACTGCGCCGAACAGATCCGTGCACTTGAAGAGCGCCATTTCACGAAAAGGAACTGACGATGTCCCGGCAGCTGCAAAGCCTTGAACAGGACAATGGTCGGGATCTGACGCCGGAGGAGGTGGCCGAAATCGCGGGGCGCCTTGCGCGCCAGCATCCCGATGTAATGCCGCTGCGCCATTGTCAGGGCCGCCGCATCCCGCTTTCGTTCTACGATGATGCCGTCCTGCTTGAATTCACCAGCGACGCATGGCTTCCCGAAGGCGCGCGGCGCTGCTTTCTGGACGATGGCGATGTCTTGCGCATCCTTGATGGCACCTCACCGCCGATCCACGACCTGAACGAAAGTAACCCGCCCATCCTCACCAAGGCCACCGCGCTGGAATATCTGGCCTTCTTCTGCTTTTTCGTGCGCGGGGCCGAAGGTCCATTCCTGATCGTTGACCGGCCCGATCTGGGTTTTCTCCCCCCTTCCGCAGATCGCAGTGTGCTCCGCTCGCTCTTTCGCCCCCCCGCCCTGCACGGCCGCGATGATTTCGGAAACTGGCGTGCATCTTCCGTTGTATTCTACGGTGACTGTGTGTTTTTCGCTAATTTTCACATCCATCTCAACGGGATGATCGAGATGATCGAAGATCAGCCGCTGGTCCAGGATCTCCACTTCGCAGTCACCGCCCCGCTCTCGGTTGACGCAAGCCGTCGCCATTGACCGGCCTCAGCAGCAAGGCGGTTTCACCTGCGCCAGCACTTCCAGTTGCGCCTGCGTCAAAGGCCGAAAGAACAGGGCCGTAAGCCGCTTAAGCAATCCTTTCGGTTGCGAGGTATGGTGGCCGTCTTCTCGGGTCTGTTCAATCATGCCCCACCTCCCGCCCGCCCGCACGACGGCACAGCGTGATCTCGGCCAGGATCGACAGGGCGATCTCCTCGGGCGTGATCGCGTGGATATCCAGCCCGGCCGGGGCCTTCACCCGCGCGATGTCTTCCAGCGGCACGCCAGAGGCCACCAGCCGTTCGGCCAGCGTCGCGAACTTCCGGCGCGACCCCACGAACGCCACGTAATCTGCCCCCGATGCCAGCGCCGCACGCAAGCCCGCCTCATCGCCCTTGCCCTGCGTGGCCACGACGACATAGCGCTGCCCCAGCGCCCCCGCCTCCAGCGCAAAGCCATCCTGCACATGCTCGGCCGCACCATCAGTCAGCCCCGGCGCGGCCAGTGTGCGATGCAGGTCAAACCGCCCCGCCAGATCGCACAGCGCCATCGCAACTGGCCCCGCGCCAAAGACCACCAGCCGCGGCTGGGGCAGCACCGGCTCCACGAACACATCCATGGAGCCCTTCGACGGGCAGCCGTTTCGCGCGAACCGCACCCCGTGCCGCTCGTCGCCCGCAGCCACCCCTTCCGCCGCCAGCAACTCTTCCGGGCGCAGCGAGATGAATTGCGGGCGTCCCTCGCGGATCGCCGCCGCGCCCGCCTTGCCCACCGCAGACCGCGCGCATCCGCCGCCGATCCAGCCCTCGGCAATCGTCCCGTCCGGCAGCACCACCGCCTTCGCCCCCGGCTTGGCACTGGTGGCATCCACCGTGCGCACCACGGTGGCAATCGCGAACGGCACCCCTTGCGCGCGCAGGGTGGAAAGCGTGGCCTCGAACCGGCTGTCGAAACGGGCGGGCATCATAGGCGGGCAAGCTCCTTTTCCAGCGCGGCCAGATCGTCCAGCGTGGCCGCAGGGGCGAACAGATCAAGGTAAGGCAGGGCCGCCGCCATCCCGGCGGCCACCGGCGCATAGTCGCGCCAGCCCTTCAGCGGGTTCAGCCACAGGATGCGGCATCCGCGCCGCGCCAGCCGCGCCATCGCCTGTGCAAGCGCGTCCGACGGCGCCGTGTCATAGCCATCCGACAGGATCATCACCACGCTGCGCCCGTTCACGAAGCGGCGCGCGTGGGTAGCCGCGAACTGCGCCAGCGCTGCCCCGATCCGGCTGCCGCCGCCAAAGCCGTCGGCCAGCAGCGTGATCCGGTCAAGCGCGCGAAGCGGGTCCTCGTCCCGCAGCGCCTCGGTCACCCGGACAAGGCGGGTGTGGAACAGATAGGCATCCGCCCGCCCGTCCGCCCGCATCAGCCCCGCCAGAAAGGCAAGAAAGGGGCGCGCATAGACGGTCATCGACCCCGACACATCAACCAGCGCCGCAATCCGCACCGGGCGATCCGGGCGCCGTCGCCGTGCCAGACGCATCGGCTCCCCCCCCGTGGCCAGCGAGGCGCGGATGGTGCGGCGCAGGTCGATCCGGGCGCCCCGCCGCGCCGCCTTAGCCCGCCGCGACCGCCGGTCGCGCAGCGCCTGCCCCAGCCGGATCGCCACCACCTCTGCCGCGCGGATATCCTCGGCCGCCACAAGCTCGCGCAAATCCGTGCGCCGCAGGTTGCGCACCGCTGTCGCCACCAGCCGCCCGGGTCCCCCGGCCTCGCTCTCGCCCGCGCGCCCGCTGTCCGGGGCCTCGGCTTGACCGCGCCCCGTGCCGCTGTCGCCCTCGGCCCCGCGCGCGGGGCGGGCATGGGGTGGCGGGGCGGCAGGCACGACCTTGCGCCGCACCCGCCCGCCGTTGCGCCAGTAACTGTCGAACACCGCATCGAACCGCGCCCAATCCTCGGCGCAGCCACAGGCCACCACCTTCAACGCGCGGCGCACCGACGCCTCATCCGCAGGCGTCACCGCCAGCGCGGCCATCGCCACCTCTGCCTCGGCAATGCCCAGCCGGAACCCGTTGTCACGCAAATGCGCCATGAACCCCGCCACGCGGGCCACCGGCCCCGGATCGCGCGCGGCAAAGCGGGTCACCGCCCCCCTCATGCCGCGCGCCCCGCCAGCCGCTGGGCCACTTCTGTGGTCACCGCCGCGCGGTCCCCTTGCGTTTTCAGCAAGGTCGCAAGCGCCGCCTGCAACACGCCCGGATCAGCCGTCAGATCCGCCACCCCCAAGCCCGCGAGGGCAGCCGCGAAATCCAGCATCTCGGCCACGCCGGGCTTCTTCTCCAACGCCTCCTTCCGCAGCGATTGGACAAAACCCACGATCTGCTGCCCCAGCGCCGCACCCATGTCCGGGCGGCGCGCCTGCAGGATCGCCAGTTCCGTCGCCGCATCGGGGTAATCCACATGCGCATAAAGACAGCGCCGCCGCAGCGCGTCTGACAGATCCCGCGTGCCATTCGCCGTCAGGATCACCATGGGCCGCGTCACCGCGCGGATCGTTCCCATCTCGGGGATGGTGATTTGGAAATCCGACAACACCTCCAGCAGATAGGCCTCGAACGCCTCATCCGCGCGGTCGATCTCGTCGATCAGCAACACGGGGGCAACCGGCTGGCGGATCGCGGCCAGCAAGGGCCGTTCGAGCAGATAGGCCTCGGAAAACAGCCGCGCCTCCACCGCGCTTCCCGTCTCGCCGCCTTCGGCCAAGGCCCGGATCGCCAGAAGCTGCCGCTGGTAATTCCACTCATAGATCGCCTGCGCCGCGTCCAGCCCCTCATAGCATTGCAGCCTGATCAGCGCGCAGCCCTTCCACGCCGCCAAGGCGCGCGCGACTTCCGTCTTCCCCACCCCCGCCGCCCCTTCCAGAAGCAAGGGCCGCCCCAGAACAAGCGCCAGATGCACCGCCATCGCCAGATCGTCGCTGGCGACATAACCCTGCGCGGCAAGGCCGGATTGCACGGTGGCGGCAGTGGTCATCAAGAGTGTCCCGCCGGGATAAGGGGAAAGGGGGGGTCAGGGGGGGCCGTTGCCCCCCCTGCCGTCATCAGCCATGGAGACCCAGATCACGGGCGATCTTCCAGATGCGCCAATGGTCATGCGGCATATGCGACTGGCGCAATCCAAAGGGCCGGAACGCATCATGCACCGCGTTCGAAAACGCCGGAACCGATCCCACATTCGGGCTTTCGCCCACCCCCTTGGCCCCGATGGGATGGTGGGGCGACGGGGTTTCGGTGTGGTCGGTCGTGTAATGCGGCGTCTCCCAGGCGGTGGGCAGGAAGAAATCCATCAAGGTCCCGGTCTTGACATTGCCGATCTCGTCATAGGCGATCTCCTGCCCCATCGCGATGGCATAGCCTTCCGTCGCCCCGCCATGGACCTGCCCCTCGATCACCATCGGGTTGATCCGGGTGCCGCAATCATCCAGCGCGTAGAACTGCCGCACCGCATGCTCGCCGGTATCGACGTCGATCTCCATCACCGCGATATAGGCGCCGAAGGGATAGGTCATGTTGGGCGGATCATAGTAGGACACCGCCTCCAGCCCCGGTTCGATGCCCGGAATGGCCTGATTATAGGCCGCATAGGCGATGTCCTTCATGGTCTTGAACCGCTCCGGCGCGCCTTTCACCTGAAAGCGGTCCACATCCCATTCCAGATCGCCCTCATGCACCTCCAAGAGCCAGGCCGCGATCATCTGCGCCTTGGCGCGGATCTTGCGCCCGCACAGCGCGGTCGCCGCCCCTGCAACGGGCGTCGACCGGCTGCCATAGGTGCCCAGACCATAGGGCGCCGTATCCGTATCGCCTTCCTCCACCGTGATGCTGTCGGCACTCAGCCCGATCTCGCTGGCGATGATCTGGGCGAATGTCGTGGCATGTCCCTGCCCCTGGCTGATCGTGCCCAGCCGCGCGATCGCGCTGCCCGTCGGGTGGATGCGGATCTCGCAGCTATCGAACATCCCCATGCCAAGGATGTCGCAATTCTTCACCGGGCCGGCCCCCACGATTTCGGTGAAATGCGTCAGCCCGATGCCCAACAGCTTGCGCGTCCTGCCCGCCCTGAATTCGGCCAGCCTTTGCGCCTGTTCGGCCCTGAGCCCCTTGTAATCCACCGCCGCCAGCGCCTTGTCCCAAGCGGTGTGGTAATCGCCCGAGTCATACTCCCAGCCCAGCGCCGACTGATAGGGGAACTGGTCCTTGCGGATGAAGTTGATGCGCCGCAACTCTGCCGCATCCATCCCCAGCTCAATCGCGAGCACCTCGATCATCCGTTCGATGAAATAGGCCGCCTCCGTCACGCGGAAGGAACAGCGATAGGCCACGCCGCCCGGGGCCTTGTTGGTATAGACCCCGTCCACCCCCACATAGGCCACCGGAATGTCATAGCTGCCGGTGCAGATATGGAAGAACCCCGCCGGGAACTTGGTCGGGTCCGCGCAGGCGTCAAACGCTCCGTGATCGGCGGTCACATGGCAATGCAGCGCGGTGATCCTGCCCTCTTTCGTGGCGCTGATCCGGCCCTTCATCCAGTAGTCACGGGCAAAGGCCGTGGCCATCAGGTTGTCCATCCGATCCTCGACCCACTTCACGGGCTTGCCCGTGACGATTGAGGCGACGATGGCGCAGACATAGCCGGGATAGACCCCCACCTTGTTGCCAAACCCCCCGCCGATATCGGGCGATACCACCCGGATATTGTGCTCCTCGATCCCCGACAGGAGAGAGGCCACGGTGCGCACCACATGCGGCGCCTGAAACGTCCCCCAGACGGTCAGCTTGCCATTCACCTTGTCCATGCTGGCCACGCAGCCGCAGGTCTCCAGCGGGCAGGGATGGGTGCGGTGGTAATAGACCACCTCCTCCGCCACCACCTCCGCCGCGCCAAGCGCCTCTTCCGTGGCCGCCTTGTCGCCCGTCTCCCACAGGAAGATGTGGTTGTGATGCCGCCGCGGCCCATGCGCGCCCGACAGGATGCCGTTCAGATCCTCGCGCAGCACCGGCGCATCGGGCGCCAGGGCGGCGAAGGGGTCCACCACGACGGGCAGTTCCTCATACTCCACCTCCACCAGTTCGATGGCATCGGCGGCGATATAGCGGTCGGTCGCCACGACAAAGGCCACCTCCTGCCCCTGGAACAGCACCTTGCCATCGGCCAGCACCATCTGCTTGTCGCCCGCCAGCGTGGGCATCCAGTGCAGGTTCAACGGCGCCAGATCGGCCGCCGTCAGCACGGCCACCACACCGGGCAGCGCGCGGGCTGCATCGGCATTTATCGACACGACCCGCGCATGGGCATAGGGCGAGCGGACGAAATCACCAAACAGCATCCCTGCCATCTTGATGTCATCGACATAGTTGCCCTTGCCTTGGGTGAAGCGCACATCCTCCACCCGTTTGCGGCTGGACCCCAGACCCTTGAGGTTGGCGATCCGCTCTTCGCGGCTTGGCGTCAGATCGTTCATTCCGCGGCCTCCTTCGCATTCATCTCGGACGCGGCGGCCAGAATGGCCTTCACGATGTTCTGGTATCCGGTGCAGCGGCACAAGTTCCCGGCCATGCCGAACCGCACCTCCTCCTCGGTCGGGTTCGGGTTCTCGATCAGCAACCGATGCGCGCGGGTGATCATTCCCGGCGTGCAATAGCCGCATTGCAGCCCGTGATGTTCGCGGAAGGTCCGCTGCAGCACATGCAGCCCGTCGGGGCTGCCCAAGCCTTCGATGGTGGTGATCTCCGCCCCATCCGCCTGCGCCACGAACACCGTGCAGGCCTTCACCGACCGCCCGTTCATATCCACCGTGCAGGCCCCGCAATGGCTGGTCTCGCAGCCGATATGCGGCCCGGTGAGGCCCAGCCGTTCCCGCAGCGTGTGGATCAGCAATTCGCGCGGCTCAGCTAGAATGTAATGCACCTCACCGTTCACGGTCAGGCTGATCTGCATCTTCTTTCCCATCGCCCTCTCCCCCTCAGGCCCGCGACCAGGCGCGCGCAATCGCGCGGCCAAGGATCACGCCCGCCACATGTTTCTTGAACGCGATCGGCCCGCGATTGTCGGCTTGCGGATCAATATCCGCGAGCATGGCCGCCACTGCATCCGCCACCGCCTCTGCGCCGCAGTCGCGCCCCACCAGCGCCGCCGCCGCCGCCTCTGACCAGACCGGCACATCCGACAGGTTGGTCATCGCAACCGACGCACTGGCCACCTTGCCACCAGACTTCGTCAGAAGCACCGCCGCCGCCGCCGTGGCATAATCCCCGATCTTGCGCTTCTGCTTTTCATAGGCATGGCCGCCCGCATGGACGGGAATGGCGATCCGCGTCAGGATTTCGTCCTCCGCCCGCTCCGTTGCGTAAAGCCCGTGATAGAAGGCCCGCGCCGGCACCTCGCGCGGCCCCCCCGGCCCCACCAGCGTGAACCGCGCGTCAAGGCATTGCATCAGCCCCGGCATGTCATTACCCGGATCGCCATTGGCGACATTGCCGCCCACCGTGCCCACATAGCGCACCTGCGGATCGGCGATCTGCAACGCCGCCTCGCGCAGGATGGGCACCGCCTTGGCCAGCCCATCATGGCTGATCAATTCGGCCTGCGTCACCATCGCCCCGATGGTGACCTCCCGCTCGGCCACGGTGATCCCCCGCAACTCGGCCACCGATTGCAGATCCACCAGATGGCCGACCGACGCCATCCGCAGCTTCATCATGGGGATCAGGCTGTGCCCCCCCGCGATGACGCGCGCCTCATCGCCATATGCCGACAAAATCCCCAGGGCCGACGCAAGGTCGCCCGGCCGGTGATACTCAAAGGCCGATGGTATCATGTGCTCCTCCCGATCCGCGTCCGTCCCGCGCAGGCTTTCGGAAGGCTATGGCGATCCGCCCGCAGGTTGAGGGGCCAGACGCGAACGGAGCGCAGTTTTGCACCAGATGCGGAATGTCCGCACGAACTGCGACAGCGCTACAGACCCAACGCCTCGCGCAGGTCCGCCAACCGCGCCCGGCTGACCGGAATACGCAGACTTTCCGCCCCGTCCACGCTGCACTGGCCGGAATCCCGCAACCTTTCGAACTTCACCACATGCGCGGGGTTGATCAGGTAGCTGCGATGGACCCGCAAAAAGCCCAGCGGGGCCAGCCGCTCTTCCGCCTCCGAGATGGACCACGGGCAGAACAGCGTCTCCGCCCCCTTCTGCAGCAGGGTGTAATGTCCCTCGGCGCGGACGGCGGAAATCGCAGCGGGTTCCAGAAAATAGGTCCGCCCTTCCCGCTCATGCGGAACCCGCAGCGCCGCCGGTTCCGCCCGTGGCGCAGCAGTGGGCGCGGGCTCGGGCGGGGCCGCCCCCGCCAGACCCGGCGCGGCCGCCTCCTCCGGCTGCGGCGCAAAGGTGATCCCGGTCAGCAGGAAGGCGGCCGAAATGACAAAGGCCGCCAGCGTCACGATGATGGCCAGTGTCTCGTTGCTCAGCGCCGGGCCGATGGCGCCGGTCGCGCCGTCGGACAGGAATCCCGTCCCCGCCATCGCAATGAAATGCACCATCACCACCGCCACGCCGAACCCCACCGTCCCCAGCACGATGTTGCGCCGCCCGCGCTCGGAATAGGCCAGCCGCACCGCCAGCACCGAAAGGCCCACTGATGCCACCAGCGCCCCTGCAATCCCCATGGGCGTATAGACAGGCCGGCACAGTTCCATCCCCGACATGCCGATGTAATGCATCAGCGCGATGCCAAGCCCGATGATCACCCCCGCCAGCGTGATCGACCGCCGCGTGCGCGCCCGGAAATGCAGGATCAGCAGCGCCAGCCCCGTCATCAGGATCGCCACCAGCGCCGAAACCAGCGTCGTCAGCGCGTCGTAGGTGTACAGGATGGGCAGTTGCAGCCCCAGCATCGCCACGAAATGCATCGACCAGATGCCACCGCCCAGCGCCACCGCCGCCATCGACACGGCCACCTTCCGCTCGCCCACCGACCGGCGCGACACCCCCCGTGTGAGCGATAGCCCCGTGAACCCCGCCATCAGCGCGATGGCAAAGGCCGCCAGCACCAAACGCCAGTCATGGCTGTACTCCAGCACCGAAAGCCTCCCCGCTTGCGGTTTGGCAGAAAGCTTACAGCCCGTTGCCATTAATCAAAAGACAACAAACCGCCCCGCCCCGCAGAAGGGCTCACCCCCCCGGCGCAGGGTCTGCCTCGGCCACGCCCCACCAGCGCTTGGTCTGGTGCAGATGCGCGGCGATGGCCGCCTGCGCCCGTTCGGCATCCCGCGCCTCCAGCGCGGCGATGATCTCCAGATGCTCCCCCATCGCCGATGCGATGCGGTCGGGCAGAAAGGCGCGCTGGTTCTGGATCACCGCGATCCGGTCGCGGTTTTCGGCGTAAAGCCGCCCCATGATCCCGTCCCCGATCCCGGTGGCCAACAGGTCATGCAGCGACAGATCGGTTTGGATGGCCGCGCGCTGCATCGCAGGCGTCACCGCCCCCGCCGCCGCATCGCGCAGCCGCAGATGCGCCTCGCGCAGGGCCACCAGCGGCATGTCCGCCCCCGCCCGGATCAGCCGCCGCGCCCCTTCGCCGTCAAGGATCGCCCGCAGGTCCAGACATTCGCGCGTCACCTCGGGGCCGACCGTCATCACCGTCAGCCCGCGCTTGGGCAGCACCGTCACCAGACCCGGCCCCTCGGCCCGCTTCACCGCCTCGCGCACCGCCGCCATGGGAAAACCCAGCCGCTCCACCAGCATCGGCATCGACAGGAACATCCCCGCCGGCAGCCGCCCATCCCGCAACTGCGCAAGCAGCGCCTCATGCGCCAGGTCCGTCAGCTTTGCATCCGCCGCAGCGGTGATCCCCCCCATGTTTCCCCCTCCCCGTCACATCCGCGATTTCCGCCGATAGCCTAAAGGTGTTTCTTGGCTCTTGCCGGTATCCATCGCTTGACAGATCACGTAACATTTTACGTGCGACATTACGTGATGCCAAACCAGAGTCCACCCCAAACCGGACCGATCACGCGCCTTACCGTCCAATAGGAAACTGCGCCGCGCGCAGGAGGGAACAATGACATCCATTCCACAGACCGAAGCCCTGACCAGCGACAGCGATGCGCTGCGCCCCGTCACGCCCCAAGAAAAATGCTGGGGCTGGTTCGCCATCTTCAACGTCTGGGCCAATGACGTGCAGTCGCTCTTTGGCTACACGCTCGTCGCCTCGCTCTTCATCTCCTACGGGGTCAGCGGGTGGACGGCCTTCGCCGCCCTCATCGCCGCGGGCCTTTTCGTCATGGTGATGGTCAATCTCTCCGGCGCAGCGGGGGAACGCTACGGTATCCCCTACCCGGTCTTCGCCCGCGCCAGCATGGGCACGTCCGGCGCGAAACTGCCTGCCATCATCAGGGCGGTTGTGGCCGTGTTCTGGTATGGCGTGCAGGTCTACTTCGCCTCCACCGCGCTGGCGCTACTGATCCGGCTGCTCACCGGCGCGACGGACGGGGCCACCTTCCTCGGCCTCGGGGCGATCGACTGGGTCTCGTTCCTGGTCGTCTGGGCCTTCCACATCGCCATCTTCTGGCGCGGGATGGGCTGGGTCGAAAGCTTTCTCAACTTTGCCGGCCCCTTCGTCTACGTCGTGATGATCGGCCTTGTCGTCGTGCTCTGGGTCCGCTCCGACGGCCAGCTTCTGCACCACGCCCAGACGATCTTCACCCGCCCCGATGCCACATGGGGCACCGAAATCGCGGGCTTCATCGCCATCATCGGCACGATGATCGCCTACTTCGCCGCCGTCATGATCAACTTCAGCGACTTCTCCCGCTATGCCCGGACCAAGGACGCCATGGTGAAAGGCAACCTCGCCGGTCTGCCCTTCAACATGATCCTGTTCTCGGCGCTGGCCCTGCTCACCACCGCGGGCGCGGCCGCGATCTATGGCGAGCAGATCATCAACCCGACCGAGATCGTCGAACGCACCGACAGCGTGCTCCTCGGCATCATCGCCGCCATCACCTTCTTTGCCGCGACCGTGGGCATCAACCTTGTGGCGAACTTCATCCCTGCGGTGAACGGCATTGCCAACCTCGCCCCCGATCGGATCGGCTTTCGCAAGGCGGGGCTCATCACCTCGGGCTTCGCGCTGGTCATCGGCGGGCTCTGGACGGCCGTCATCAGCCAGATTGGCATCGCGGGCTTCGTCAATACGCTGGGCGCCATGCTGGCCCCGCTCTACGGCATCCTGATCGTGGACTACTACCTGATCCGCAAGGAAAAGCTCCACCTCGCCGACCTCTACAAGACGAATGGCGGGCGCTACCACTACACCAATGGCTGGCATCGCAACGCGCTGATCGCCTTTGGCGTGGCTGCGGTCTTTTCGGTCGCCACCGTCTGGGTGCCGGTGCTTGGGCAGCTGGAAGGCTATGGCTGGGTCATCGGCGCCGTGCTGGGCGGGGCGATCTACCGCGCGCTCTGCAAGGGTGAAGGCGCCGCCTGAACCGCGGCCAATGTGCATCGCATGGGGGGCGGGCCGAAAGGTCCGCCCCTTTCAACTCAGGTAATGATCCACCGGCGCCAGCGGCGGCGGCGCCACCCGCCCCAGATGCGGCGCAAGGCTGATCTCCGCCGCCCGGCAAATGGCATCCATCGCGATTCCGTTCGGGCTTGTGGCGAAGGGATGGCTCAACTCCTCCGTCACCTCCGCCAGCCCAAGGAACATGTACCCCACCACCGCCACGAACAACGGCGTGGCCCAACCGGTGGTGGCCGTCAGCGCAAAGGGCAGAAGCAGGCAGTAAAGGTAGCTCGTCCGATAGATCAGCAGCGAATAGACAAAGGGCAGGGGGCTGTTGGCGATCCGCTCGCACCCGGCCTGCTGCTGGGCGATGCCCCCGATCCGCGCGGTCAGGCTGCGCGCGCCGAACCCGTCGACTGCGCCCGCGCGATGCCCGGCGGCGATCAGCGCCCCCAGACCATCCAGCGCCGCACAGGGCGGATGCGGCGCATCCGCCAACACCACCACGCCCGCGCGCGGCGCATCGCGCATCGGCAAGCCACGCAGGTTGATGCGATGGGCATGGATGAAATCCAGCGCCGCCTCCAGCATCGCGCGGCGCGCGCCCGTATCTGCAACAAACACCTCCGCCTCGCGCGCCAGCGCCCGCAGATCGGCCAATAGCCCACCCCAGAGCTTGCGCGCCTCCCACCAGCGGTCATAGGCCGCGTTGTTGCGGAACCCCAAAAACAGCGACAGCCCGATCCCGAACACCGCAAAGGCCGATCCGTCCAGACGCGGCACCGCGCCCGTGATGCGGTCCAGCACCACCACCGCCGTCGCACAGGCCGCCAGCACCAGAACCGGCACCGCGATCCGCGGCACGATCGACCCGCGCAACGCGGTCAGTAGATCCCACAGGTTCGGCCTGTCCCTGACGATCATTCCGCACCCCGTTCCACCCAACCGCCACAACCGACGGCACCGCACCAGTGCTGCATGACCCCACCCGGATTGTCCAGTTGCCCAACAGCGCCAAAGAACCCGCCTGTTACAAGAACTTCACTGGCTTTTCACAATTAATTCCGTTATTCACGAATTATGGAAAAGATAAACGCGCCCCACGCCTTCGCCACCCTCGGCCATCCTGACCGGCTCGCCGTGTTCCGGCTGCTCAACCGTTTCGCCCCGCGCGGCGTCCGGCCCACCGAGATTGCCGCCGCCCTGAACCTCAAGCCCAACACCCTGTCCCACCATCTTGCCGATCTGACCGCCTGCAATCTCGTCACCGTCACGCGTGACGGCCGGTCGCTTTACTACGCCGTCAACCTCGATGCGACCGAGGCGCTGATCGGCTACCTCGCGCTCGATGTCGGCCGCGCCCGGCCTGATCTGCTCGCTCCCCTGCTCGCCCCACCCAAGGAACCCGCCATGCGCGACACCGATTTCGACGTGCTCTTCATCTGTTCGGGCAACTCCGCCCGCTCCATCTTCGCCGAGGCGCTGCTACGCGATCTGGGTCAGGGCAAGTTTCAGGCCTTCTCTGCCGGCACCCGGCCCAGCAGCGCACTCAACCCCTTCGCGCTCGAGGTGCTCGGCCGGAACGGCCATGACATCACCAGCCTGCGCTCCAAGCACATCTCGGAATTCCAGCAGCCGGGCTCCATCGTGATGGATTTCGTCTTCACCGTCTGCGACACCGCCGCCGCCGAGGAATGTCCCCCATGGCCCGGCCAACCCATCACCGGGCATTGGGGCCTGCCCGACCCCGTCAGCGCAACCGGCACCGATGCCGAAAAGGCGCTTGTCTTCGCCCAGACCTACGCCGCCCTGCGCCGCCGTGTGCAGGCCTTCGTCGCCCTGCCCTTCGATACGCTGAACCGTATGTCCCTGCAGGCCAGCATCGACCGCATCGCCCTCAGCCCTGACCCCGAACTGAAAGTCTGATCCCCATGCCCCACATCGCCCTCAACGGCCTCGGCCGCATCGGCAAGCTTGTGCTGCGCAACCTGATCGACGCCGGCACGGGCGGTGATCTGGTGCTCCTCAACGATCCCGCAGGCGATCCAGAACAGCACGCGCTCCTGATGGAATTCGACAGCGTCCACGGCCGCTGGTCCACCCCGGTCAGCCATGCGCCCGGCACGCTGGTGCTGGATGGCCAACCCATCCGGCTCACGCAGGAGAAAACCATCGAGGCGCTGCCCCTTGCCGAACTGGGCGTCGATGTGGTGATCGACGCGACCGGCGTCTTCAAGACCGCCGCCAAGATCGCCCCCTACTACGCGGCGGGCGTCAAGAAGGTTGTCGTCTCGGCCCCGGTCAAGGATGGCGGCGCGCTCAACCTTGTCTACGGCGTCAACCACCACCTCTACGATGGCAGCCAGACGCTGATCACCGCCGCCTCCTGCACCACCAACTGCCTCGCCCCCGTGGTGAAGGTGATCCACGAGGCGCTTCGCATCCGCCACGGCTCCATCACCACGATCCACGATGTGACAAACACCCAGACCATCGTCGACCGCCCGGCCAAGGACATGCGCCGCGCCCGTTCGGCGCTTTTGAACCTGATCCCCACCACCACTGGCAGCGCAACCGCGATCACGCTGATCTACCCCGAACTGAAAGGCCGCCTGAACGGCCACGCCGTGCGCGTGCCGCTTCTGAACGCATCGCTCACCGATTGCGTATTCGAGGTGGAAACCCCCACCACGGTGGAAGAGGTGAACGCCCTCTTCAAGGCCGCCGCCAAAGGCCCGCTGCG
The DNA here is from genome assembly GCF_009908315.1 of Paragemmobacter ruber. GTDB lineage: Bacteria > Pseudomonadota > Alphaproteobacteria > Rhodobacterales > Rhodobacteraceae > Paragemmobacter > Paragemmobacter ruber. Next base: position 195,726 of record NZ_JAAATW010000002.1, on the reverse strand, counting down.
TGGCATCCTGGGCTATGAACCCCGCGCGCTGGTGTCGTCAGATTTCACCAACGATCCCCGCTCGTCCATCATCGACGCGCAATCCACCATGGTGGTGAACGGCACGCAGGTGAAGGTCTATGCCTGGTATGACAACGAATGGGGCTATGCCTGCCGTCTGGCCGACATCGCCCGCATGGTGGCGGCCTCCCTGTGACAGCCGTGAACCCCCTGCGCGCCTATATCGCCGTCACGGCGGCCTATTGGGCCTTCATGCTGTCGGACGGCGCGCTGCGCATGCTGGTGCTTCTGCACTTCAATGCGCTGGGTTTCACGCCCGTCCAACTGGCATGGCTGTTCCTGCTCTATGAGGTGGCCGGCATCGTCACCAACCTCGCCGCAGGCTGGCTCGCCGCCCGTTTCGGGCTTGCCGCCACGCTCTATGCCGGGCTCAGCCTGCAGATTATGGCGCTGGCGGCGCTGACGCAGCTTGACCCGGGCTGGGCCATCGCCGCCTCGGTCGCCTTCGTCATGGCGGTGCAGGGCCTGTCGGGCGTGGCCAAGGATCTGGCGAAGATGTCGTCGAAATCCGCCGTGAAACTGCTGGCGCCCAGCGAAGAGGGCGGGCTCTTCCGCTGGGTCGCCCTGCTGACCGGATCGAAGAACGCGGTCAAGGGCGCGGGCTTCTTCCTCGGCGCGGCGCTTCTGGCACTCGCAGGCTTCGCGCCCGCTCTTTGGACCATGGCCGCCGTGCTGATGGCGATCCTGATCGCCGTCCTTCTGTTCCTGCCCAAGGGTCTGCCCGGCCGCATGAAATCGGCGGAAAGCTGGGGCGGCTGGCGGTCGCCCGACGCGCGCATCAACCGGCTGTCGCTGGCGCGGATGTTCCTGTTCGGGGCGCGGGATGTCTGGTTCGTCGTGGGCATCCCGGTCTATTTTCAGGCGGTCCTGTCCGACGGCACGCCCGACAGCCGCCGCGCGGCCTTTTTCCTGATCGGCGGTTTCCTCGCGCTCTGGATCATCGCCTATGGCGCGGTGCAGGCCATGGCCCCCCGCATCCTCGGGGGCAAGGGCCAACCCCTGCCCGACACCACGCGCAAGGCCGCGCTCTGGTCGGGCCTCCTCGTTCCCATCCCCTTCGCGCTGGCCGCCCTCGCGCTCTGGGCAGGGGAGCCCGCGCCGTGGCTGACCGCCACCCTGATCCTTGGCCTCCTCGCCTTCGGCTTTGTCTTTGCGGTGAATTCCTCGGTCCATTCCTACCTGATCCTTGCCTTCGGATCGGCCGATCGCATCACGCGCGATGTGGGCTTTTACTACATGGCCAATGCCGCAGGCCGCCTGATCGGCACGCTCCTGTCCGGCCTCAGCTACCAATGGGGCGGCTTGGCCGCCTGCCTTGCCACGGCGGGCACCATGGCGCTGCTGGCCTGGCTCGCCACCCGCACCCTGCCCCGGCAACCCGCGCCCTAGCGCGGCCCCCCCCTTGCATGCGACGGGCTTTCCGTCTTTGCTCCGCCCCGCACATATGAAGGGGCCCCCGATGTTCGACGCCATCCTGATCGACAAATCCGATGCCGGCCAAAGCGCACAGCTCACCCGCCTGTCGCCGGATCAGCTGCCGCCGGGCGATGTCACCGTTGCGGTGGAATGGTCCACGCTGAACTACAAGGACGCGCTCGCCATCACCGGCACCTCGCCCGTGGTGCGCAGCTTTCCCATGGTCCCGGGGATCGACCTTGCCGGCACCGTCACCGAAAGCAGCCACGCCGATTTCGCGCCGGGCCACAAGGTGGTGCTGAACGGCTGGGGTGTCGGCGAAAAGCACTGGGGCGGCCTTGCCGGGCAGGCCCGGCTGAGCGGGGACTGGCTCATCCCGCTGCCTGCGGGGATTTCGCCCCGCGCCGCCATGGCCATCGGCACCGCAGGCTATACCGCCATGCTCTGCGTGATGGCGCTGGATCGCCATGGCATCACCCCCGCCTCGGGCGAAATCGTCGTCACCGGCGCGGCAGGCGGCGTGGGCAGCATCGCCACTGCCCTTCTGGCGCGGCGCGGCTACACCGTGGCCGCCGTCACCGGCCGCGCGGCCGAGGCGGACTATCTCCGCTCCCTCGGCGCCAGCAGCATTGTTGACCGGGCCGAGCTTTCCGCCCCGGGCAAGCCGCTGGCCCGCGAACGCTGGGCGGGCGCGGTGGATGTGGCGGGCGGCGTGGTGCTGGCCAATGTTCTGGCCGCCATGCGCTATCGCGGCGTGGTCGCCGCCTGCGGCCTTGCCGCCGGGATGGACCTGCCCACCACCGTCGCCCCCTTCATCCTGCGCGGCGTCACCCTTGCGGGCATCGACAGCGTGATGTGCCCCAAGGCCGACCGCCTCGCCGCCTGGTCGCTGCTGGCGCAGGAGCTTGACCTCGCGCTCCTCGACAGCATGACGACCGAAATCCCGCTGTCCGACGTGATCGCCACCGCGCCCCGCTTCCTGCAAGGGCAGGTGCGCGGCCGCATCGTCGTTCCCGTCGGCAAAGCCACGGCCTGATCAGGCGTTCAGGTCCCGCAACAGGCGGCCATGCTTGCGCAGCTCGGTCAGCACCGCATGAAAGGTGCCGATCCCACGCCCGCGCAGCATGGTCAGCCTCTTCAGAAAGGCATCCGCCGTCGCCTCTGCCCCGCCCGCACCTGCCGCGCCTGATGCTCCAGCCGCGCCCGCGTATTGGCCGGGGCCAGCCGCCCGATCATCGCATGGATCCGCGCCAGTTCCGTGACCGGCACGACACCCAGATGCTTCACGGCGATCTGGTTCTTGCGCCCGCCCGACCGGATCGTCGCAAAGCCCCGCAACAACCCCACGGGCGGCGCGTCCGCCACACAAACGGCCAGCAGCACGAACCATGCATGGTCGCCCTCCATCGCCGCATCATCGACGATCAGGCATTGTCCTGATCCGACACGCCCATCTTGCCCACCGCCAGGCTTTGTGGAACCTTCTCCTCGGACAGCGGGGCAGGGAGACACCGACCTTGACGGAGATCATAGCACAGCAACTGCTCGACCCTTTCCGAGCAGGCCTTATCTTCTTCCTCGTCGTCACCGCGCACCGCACCCGCGCCACCATGGGCCTAAGGACACCGCTTGTCCTCGGGGTTATCTTCGTTGCGGCGATGCTGCCCCTGACCACCGGCGGCGGCATGGTAGAACAGGCGGGCGGCGTCCTGCCCGCCATGGCCTATGGGCTTGTGACCAACACCATCCTTCTGGGCATCGTCCTGTTCGGCTGGGCGATCTGGGAACGCACCCGCCGCAGCTAGGCCCCACGATCACCCAAGCTGCGCGCGCATCTTCTCGCGCAGGTCGTCCAGACTGAACGGTTTCGCCAGAAACCCGTCCGCTCCCACCGCCAAGGCACGGTCGCGCTGTGCCAACGATCCCCGTGCCGTCATGATCAGGATCCTGACCGCAGCCAATTCCCCGTCAGACCGTACCGCCTGGCAGATGTCATAGCCTGAAACCTGCGGCAGCATGACATCCAGAAGGATGAGGTCGGGCCGTATCTCGCGGATCGCGGCTTCTGCCTCTGCCCCGTCCGCGATGCGGAAATACCGATGCCCCTCGCGCTCGATCACATATTGCAAGGCCATGGCGATGTTGTCCTCGTCTTCCACGACAAGGACGCGATGCGTTTTCGACTTCACCGTTCCGGGCGCATCAGCCATCTGAAATCCGGTCATTCCTTCGCCACTCTCATAATGCGGGGCGGCGGTTCCCGCTAAGGTCTTCGTCCAAAAGCGAACAGGCCGGGGGGGTCCCCCGGCCTGCCGGTCTGCGCCGATCACTTGTCGGCGAAGATGTCCTTCTTGTGGGTGCCACCCGGAACGAACAGCGCCCCGATCACCACGGTCGCAGCTGCGATGATGATCGGATACCACAGACCGCCATACACGTTCCCGGTCTGGGCCGAGATGGCAAAGGCCGTCGCAGGCATCAGACCGCCGAACCAGCCGTTGCCGATGTGATAGGGCAGCGACAGACCCGAATAGCGGATGCGCGTCGGGAACAGTTCCACCAGCATCGCCGCGATCGGGCCATACACCATCGTCACAAGAAGGATGAGGTAGGTCAGGATCGCCACGATCGCCAGCTTCTGGCCGGTGAAGATGTCGAAGAAATGGGCAGCCTTGGCCACCGTTTCGTTCGCATCCGCCGACAGCGGATAGCCCGCAGCCGTCAGCGCCTCGTTCACCTGTTTGGTGAAGGCCGCCGGAACGCCCTTCTCGGCATCGAGCGCCGCCTGCGCCGCGTCGATGGCCGCCTGATCGGTGCCAGCCTTCGCAGTTTCCAGTGCCGCCGTCAGTTCGGCCACCTTGGCGGTGTTGGCCGCCGCGTCATAAGACGTGACGACGGTTTCGCCGATCTGGATCGACGCCACGGTCGCCGCCGGGTCGAAGTTGGTGGTGTAGTTGACCGAGGTGCGCGCCAGCGTGGATTTCGCCACATCGCAGGCATTGGTGAACTTCACCGTCCCCGTCGGGTTGAACTGGAACGAGCAGTCGGCTTCATTCGCCGTCACCGTCACCGGGGTCTGGTGTGCAGCGTACAGCGCCGGGTTCGCCACCTGCGTCAGCAGCGGGAAGACGAACTTATAGGTCAGCGCCGCGATCAGGCAGCCCGCAAGGATGATCGGCTTGCGGCCGATGCGGTCCGACAGCGACCCGAAGAAGATGAAGCCCCAGGTCCCGAGGATCAGCGACCACGCCACAAGGACGTTGGCCGTGAAGCTGTCGACCTTGATCACGTTCTGCATGAAGAACAGCGCGTAGAACTGGCCCGAGTACCACACCACGGCCTGACCGGCGACAAGGCCGAACAACGCGATGATGGCGAATTTGCCGTTCTTCCATGTTCCAAAGGCTTCGCGCAGCGGTGCCTTCGAGGCTGCACCCTCTTCCTTCATCTTCTTGAAGGCGGGCGATTCGTTCATCTGCAGACGGATGTAGAGCGAGATCAGCAGCAGGAAGATCGAACCGAGGAACGGGATACGCCAGCCCCACAGATCGAACGGCTTGATCATCTTCGGCGTGCCATCCGGGTTCATGACCGCCGCGCCAGCCGCGTCGAGAACGGGCGTCGGCTCCCAGTTGCCATTCACATAGCCCTGCACCGCAAGGATCACGATCAGCGAAAGCAGCAGCCCCAGCGTCGCCGTGGTCTGAATGTAGGCGGTGAAGTAACCGCGCTGATTTGCCGGGGCATGCTCCGCCACATAGACCGCAGCGCCGCCATATTCGCCGCCAAGCGCCAGGCCCTGCGCCATGCGCAGGATGATCAGGATGATCGGAGCGGCGGCACCCCAAGACGCATAGCCGGGCAGCAGCCCGACGAGGAAGGTGGACACACCCATGATCAGGATCGTCATGAGGAAGGTGTACTTCCGGCCGATCAGGTCGCCCAGCATCCCAAAGACCAGAGCGCCGAACGGACGCACGATGAAGCCCGCCGCAAAGGCCAGCAGTGCGAATACGTTCCGCGTCGCTTCAGGGAACGAGGTGAAGAATTGCGCGCCGATGATCGCGGCGAGCGAACCGTACAGATAGAAGTCGTACCATTCGAAGATGGTCCCGGCGGAAGAGGCCATGATGACCTTCCGCTCCTCTGCCGTCATGGGACGCGAGCGTTCCCTGACGTTCATTTCCGTTGATGCCATTTAGGCGTCCTCCTTGTTTTCCGGCCTCAAGGACCGTTCCCACAGTTATCGGTCGCACTGACCCTTCCTCCCTTGCGGGCCTCCCGGGCCCCTCTGCCCGCCTGCGCGGTCAGGGGCGTGCAGCTTCACGCTCGCGCGATCCGCCTCCCTTCCTCCACGCCCGGGTGGGCCGGGCATGGCCTCCTTCTTACGCCGTCACCCGCTGCACGATGGCCGAAAGCGCCGCGCGGATATCCGCGATGGTTCCCATCGCATCGACCCGCGCCAGCACGCCCTGACCCTCGTAATGGGAAATCAGCGGCGCCGTCTGGGCGTGATAGGCCACCAGCCGCTCACGCACCGTCTCGGCATTGTCGTCAGCCCGGCGCTTGAACGCCGTGCCGCCGCATCTGTCACATGTGCCTGCCACGGCAGGCCGCTTGAATTCGTCATGGTATCCCTCGCCACAGGTGGCACAGGTTAAGCGGCCCGCAACGCGGCCCACCATCGCAGCATCGTCCACCTCAAGGCTGATCGCCGCCGTGACGTGCTGGCCGCTCTCGGCCAGCAACCCATCCAGGGCCTCCGCCTGCGCAGCCGTGCGCGGGAACCCGTCGAGGATTATGCCGCGCGCCACATCCGGCGCGGTCATGCGCTCCTTCAGGATCGCCAGCACGATGTCATCGCTGACCAGCCCGCCCGCCTCCATCACCGCCTTGGCGCGCGCCCCGGCCTCTGTTCCGGCCGCCACCGCCGCCCGCAGCAGATCGCCCGTGGACAGCTGGACCAGACCGAAATCCTCCTCCAGCATCCGCGCCTGCGTGCCTTTCCCGGCCCCCGGGGGGCCGAGCAGGATCAGCACGGCAGGTGTGGTCAGAACCTCGCTCATCCCCGGTTCATCCGGTTTTCGATCAGTTCATCGACGACGGAAGGATCGGCCAGCGTCGAGGTATCCCCCAGCGACCCGAAATCGTTCTCCGCGATCTTGCGCAGGATGCGTCGCATGATCTTGCCCGACCGCGTCTTGGGCAGGCCCGGCGCCCATTGGATCAGGTCCGGCTTGGCGATGGGGCCGATCTCGGTCCGCACCCAGGCCTCCAGCTCCTTGCGCAGCGCGTCGGTGGGCTCCTCGCCCTTCATCAGCGTGACATAGGCATAGATGCCCTGCCCCTTGATGTCATGCGGGTATCCCACCACCGCCGCCTCGGCGACCTTCGGATGGGCGACAAGGGCACTTTCCACCTCGGCCGTCCCCATCCGGTGGCCCGACACGTTGATCACGTCATCGACGCGGCCCGTGATCCAGTAGTAGCCATCCGCATCCCGGCGGCAGCCGTCACCGGTGAAGTAATAGCCGCGATACTGGCTAAAATAGGCCTCCTCGAACCGCGCATGATCGCCCCAGAGCGTGCGCATCTGCCCCGGCCAACTGTCGGCGATGCACAGCACCCCATCCGCTGCCGTGGCCTCCTGCACCGCCGCCGTCGCCGGGTCCAGAACCACGGGCTTCACCCCGAAGAAGGGCTTGGTGGCCGATCCCGGCTTCTGCGGGATCGCGCCGGGCAGCGGCGTGATCAGATGCCCGCCGGTTTCCGTCTGCCAGAAGGTATCGACGATCGGGCAGCGGCCCTTGCCGACATGGGTGTTGTACCAGTTCCACGCCTCGGGGTTGATGGGCTCACCCACCGATCCAAGCAGGCGCAGGCTGGACAGGTCATGCTTCTCCACCCATTCCGGCCCCAGCCCCATCAGCGACCGGATCGCCGTCGGCGCGGTGTAGAACTGCGTCACCTTGTGCTTGGCGCAGACCTCCCAGAACCGCCCGGCATCTGGATAGGTCGGCACGCCCTCGAACATCAGCGTGGTCGCGCCATTGGCCAACGGCCCATAGACGATATAGCTATGCCCTGTGACCCAACCCACATCCGCCGTGCACCAGAAGATATCGCCGTCGTGATAGTCAAAGGTCATCTGATGCGTCATCGACGCATAGACCAGATAGCCGCCCGAGGTATGGACCACCCCCTTCGGCTTGCCGGTGGAGCCGGAGGTGTACAGGATGAACAGCGGATCCTCCGCCCCCACTTCCGTATAGGCGCAATAGGGGGCCGCCGCCGCCATCTCGGCCTTCAGGTCCACGTCGCGCCCATCCACCCAAGACGTCTGATCGCCCGTATGCTTGACCACCATGCACTTTACATGATCACCACAGTGCAGAAGCGCGGCATCGGTATTGGCCTTCAGCGGCGTCTTCTTGCCCCCGCGCGGCGCATGATCGGCGGTGATCACCACCTTGGCCGCGGAATCGTTGATCCGGTTGGCCAGCGCATCCGGCGAAAAGCCCCCGAAGACCACCGAATGAATGGCCCCGATCCGCGCGCAGGCCAGCATCGCATAGGCCGCCTCCGGGATCATCGGCATGTAGAGAACCACCCGGTCGCCCTTCGTCACCCCATGCGCCTTAAGCACATTTGCCATCCGGCAGGTGTTCTCCAGAAGCTGCGCATAGGTGATGTGCTGCGCCGGAGTCTTAGGATCATCCGGCTCCCAGATGATCGCGGTCTGGTTCGCCCGCGTCACCATATGCCGGTCGATGCAGTTGGCACTCACGTTCAGCGTGCCATCCTCGAACCACTTGATCGAAACTTTGCCGATGTCGAAATTCGTATCCTTGACCTTGGTATAGTCGCGGATCCAGTCGATCCGCTTTCCCTGCGCCGCCCAGAACGCCACAGGATCGGCGACCGATGCCGCATACATCCGCGCATAGCCCGCCGCATCGACATGCGCCCGCGCCACGAATTCGGCCGAGGCCGCATAGACCCCTTCCTGTACGGTTTCTGCCATGGATCCACCTCCGATTACGCCGCAAGCCCGCGCAGCCTCCCCTTCGGAGACTCCTCCATCACGCGCCCGCGAAATTTCGCCGCCAGTTAATTACCAACAACCCGTTGATGTCTATCATAAATTTTGTAAATTTTTTGACGGGCCGGCAGAAATTTTGAAAATTCCTTAACACCGCGATCCGCAACCCTGCGATCCGTCATGAAATTTCCGGGCACCCGGGCGCCACCCCTGTCCCGCAGGAAAAGTGCAACCACCGCGCGGCAAAACTGCCCTGCGCCCCTGTTTGCGCTCACAACTCCGTGATCCCCCGCACAGCGCAGCCCCACCGCGCGGCTGATTCCCCGCCCCTGCGGATCAGATCGCCCGCCCGATCCGCGCCGCCAGCCGCAGCGCATGGCTTGCATCCGTGGCGACGGCGGGCAGAACCGGATCATAGCCCGCCCGGATCAGCGCCGCGATCTCGGGCCGCAGCAGCACCGCGCCGCCCGCGCCCTGCGCCAGCGGGGACTGGTCCCCAAAGGCCCGGTCCGACCAGAGAAGGATCATCTGCACCGCCTGGCTCAGCGCCAGCACCTCCGCCGGCACGGCGGCCAGATGTGCATCCATCCGCACAAAGACGAACACCGCCCGGATCGCGCCTGCCGCGTCGAAACGGAAGATGCGGTACTGGTTTGCCCCCGCCGCCTCCAGCCGCGCGCACAGGCCGCGCAACTCCGGCACCAGCCGGTCAAGGTTCGGCACCTCCGGCAGTTCCGCCCAGTCCCGGCAGAAGAAGACCATCAGATTGGCGCCCAGTTCCGGGTCCGTTTCGGCAATGCGATGCCCGGCCAGCGCAACCACCGCCTCCACGGCGCCCTTCACCACCGACAGCGTGGCATCCTCCACCCCAAACACCACCGGCACGATCGGCCGCCCCCAACGCGCAAACAGATACTGCCCATCCGCACGCGTGAACAACGCTTCCACCTGATCCGGGGTCATCCTATCCACCTCCGTCTGACATGGCCCGCCGCGCGTCCAGCCATGACGCCAAATTCAGGGGGATTCAACACAACGCCCGTCACATGGCCCGTCCGCTTCGCCCGCCGCGCGCACAGGCCGGACCTGCACTTCACCTTTGGCGCGACGCGTGCCCCCCCTTCCATGCTTTTCATCATGTCCGGTTGTCCGACCCTTGATCAGAGATGTGTCAGTGACCTTTACCGGCGTGCGGGCAAGCGATGTGGGCCTGCCCCTCGACAAGCCCCGCGAACCAAGGCGCTCAGCCTGACCCAAGCCCCCTCACATCGCTGAACAATCTGCAGGATGACATCCTCGCCGAAGGCTTCGTCTTTGCGGAAAATGTCGCAGCAGACTGGATCAGGGACCGGATCATCGAGAACCAGTCCGAATACCTAGAAATCCTCACGCGTCTCCTAGGCGCGAAAACCGCTGAAAAGCTGGTGGGCTACATGGTCGGCGTAGCCTATGACTACGGCACAGCCCTCACAAAGGTGGCTGACGGAACGTCCAACCGCAAGGATGGATGGGATCTCCTGCGTGACACATCCGTGGACGTGCGCAAGGCGCTGCGGCCGCAGAAGTTCGACATCCTTGCAGAGCTTGGCGTGCCGGGCCTGACTGTGAGCGCAAAGGAATTTGAGTGCGCCGTCGACATCATGATGAACAGCGTCCGCGAAGCGGCTCTATACGAGGCCGAACGCGCCTTCGAAAACCGCCCCCTCATCATCGTGCGTGGCGCGCCGCCGACCCTTGCGCCCCCGCCCCCAGCGCCCCTGGACCCGGACAGCCTGATCTTACCGGCGCAAAGCCCCCGCGGACGGTCGGGCGTTCCTAACCCAAAGCCATCCCACCGCACCATCCGCAACACCAAAAGTTTTCCCAAAAACTTTTGGTGTCCCCCGAACCGAAAAATTTCCCCGGAAATTTTTCGTCTCCCCGCCGCCAAAACTTTTCCAGAAAAGTTTTGGCGCTCACCCCTCGAACAGATCCGCCTGTCCCGGCCCTTTCGGCGGCTCCAGTCCCAGATGCCGCCACGCCTTGGCCGCCAGCATCCGCCCGCGCGGCGTCCGCTGGATCAGGCCCTGCTGCAAGAGGAACGGCTCGATCACCTCCTCAATCGCATCCCGCGCCTCAGACAGCGCCGCTGCGATGGTCTCCACCCCGACCGGCCCGCCGCCATAGTTCTCGGCCAGAAGGCCCAGATAGCGCCGGTCTGCACCATCCAGCCCCAGATGATCCACGCCCAGCCGCGTCAGCGCCCGGTCAGCGATCCCCTTGGTCAGCCGTCCGTCCCCTTCCACCAGCACGAAATCCACCACCCGCCGCAGCAGACGCCCCGCCACGCGCGGCGTCCCCCGCGCCCGGCGCGCGATTTCCCGCGTGCCCTCGGGTTCCGCCTGCACCCCCAGAAGACGCGCCCCACGCCCGACGATGAGGTCAAGTTCATCCTCGGTATAGAATTGCAGCCGCGTCGGGATTCCGAAGCGGTCCCGCAAGGGTGTCGTGAGCAGCCCAAGCCGTGTCGTGGCCCCCACAAGCGTGAAGGGCTGCAGGTCGATCCGCACGGTCCGCGCCGCAGGCCCCTCGCCGATCACCAGATCCAGCGCGAAATCCTCCATCGCCGGGTAGAGCACCTCTTCCACGACGGGTGACAGCCGGTGGATCTCGTCGATGAACAGCACGTCGCGCGGTTCCAGATTGGTCAGGATCGCCGCCAGGTCGCCGGGCTTGGCCAGCACCGGCCCCGATGTCATCCGAAACCCAACCCCCAATTCCCGCGCCATGATCTGCGCCAGTGTCGTCTTGCCAAGCCCGGGCGGCCCGTGAAACAGCGTGTGATCCATCGCCTCGCCCCGCATCCGGGCGCTTTCGATGAAGACGCGCAGATTGGCCCGCGCCTCTGCCTGCCCCACGAACTCTTCCAGGGCCTGTGGGCGCAAGGCCCGGTCGGCATCCTCGGGCAGGCGTTCGGGGCGCAGGGTCGGATCAGGGGTCATCATGGGCGGGAACATTCACAGAACGCCACGCCTTTGGCAAGCCATTCAGGCCCACGGTCCCCGCGCCTGAACCCCGACCTTACCCCAACGCTTGCCCTCGGCCGCCAATGCCTCCAGCGCCGCGATCCGGTTCGCCGTCGCCGGATGGGTGGAGAACAGCGCATCCCGCCGTTGGGCGTGCAGCGGGTTGATGATGAACATATGCGCCACCGCCGGGTTCCGCTCGGCGGCGTCATTGTCGATGCCCTTGGCGAAGGCATCAATCTTTTTTAGCGCAGAGGCCAGCCACATCGGATTGCCGCAGATCGCCGCCCCCACCTTGTCGGCCTGATATTCGCGTGATCGCGAAATGGCCATCTGCACCAGCCCCGCCGCGAGGGGCGCGAAGATCATCACCGCAATCGCCCCCAGCATCCCCCCCTGCCGATCGCGCCCAAAGAACATCGCGAAATTGGCCAGCATCCCGATCGCCCCGGCAAAGGTCGCCGTCACCGTCATGATCAGCGTGTCGCGGTTCTGGATATGCGCCAGTTCATGCGCCATCACCGCCGCCACCTCCTCTGCCGTCAGCCGCCGCAACAGGCCCGTCGTCGCCGCCACCGCCGCATTCTCCGGGTTCCGCCCGGTGGCAAAGGCATTCGGCTGATCCGTGTCGATCACATAGACCTTGGGCCGCGGCATCCCCGCCCCATCGGCCAGCCGATGCACCATCCCCACAAAGTCCGGCGCGGTCTGGGCGGTCACCTCGCGGGCGCCGGTCATGCGCAGCACGGCCTTGTCCGAATTCCAATAACCCACAAGGTTCATGCCCGCCGCCACCACCAAGGCCAACAGCGCCCCGGTGCCGCCACCGATCATCGCACCGATGCCCATGAACAGCGCGGTCAGCGCCGCCATCAGGATGAATGTCTTGCCATGTCCGTTCATATCCCGGCCCTCCGCAGCCCACCCCTTCCTCAAGATGGGCAGCGCGACCCGCCGCGCAAGCCTTACTTGGGCGCAAGCAGCTTCAGCGAGGCCCGGATCAGCCCGGCTGCATCGACCTCCGGCATCTCTGCCGTCACCGTCGCCACGGCCTGCGCCGCATCGCCAGGACTGTAGCCAAGGTTCGCCAAGGCCGACAGCGCATCCGCATGCGCCGCCGCGCGGGCCTGCGCGCCCCGGTCCACCTTCGCCACCCGCTTCGGCGCCGTCGCGACGGGCTCGATCACCGCATCCGCCTCATCCGCCACGGCCGAGACTGCCAGCCGTCCGCCCATCGCCATCAATCCCGGCGCCTTCGCCTTCAACTCAAGGATCACCCGCTGCGCCAGTTTTGGCCCCACGCCGGGTGCCGCCTGCACCGCCCGCGCATCGCCCAAGCTGATCGCCCGCGCCACGCCTTCCGCGCCCAGCGCGCCAAGGATCGCCATCGACGCCTTCGCCCCCACGCCTTGCACCGTCATCAGAAGCTTGTGCCACTCCTTCTCCAGCATGGTCGGAAAGCCGAAGAGTTGCAGCAGATCCTCCCGCACCAGAAGATCGGTATAGAGCGACACCGCCTCTCCCACGCCCGGCAGCGCGGCCATGGTGCGCTCGTTCACATGGACGATGTATCCCACGCCACGCACTTCGATCAGCACCGTATCCGGCCCGCGCCAATCGAGCCGCCCTGAAATCTTGCCGATCATCCCACAGCCCTCTTCAGCGCCGCCTGCAACCGGCCCGCGCTCTGGCAGTGATGCGCATGACAGATCGCCACCGCCAGCGCATCCGCCGCATCCGGCCCCGCCACCTTCACCCCCGGCAGATGCAGCCTCACCATGTGATCCACCTGCACCTTGGCCGCATGGCCCACGCCCACCACCGTCTTCTTCACCGCATTGGGCGCATATTCCCCGACCGACAACCCGAATTGCGCCGGCACCAGCAGCGCGATCCCCCGCGCCTGACCCAGCTTGAGCGTCGCCACCGCATCCTTGTTCACGAACGTATGCTCTACCGCCGCCGTATCCGGCTGCCACTGCCGCAGCACCTCGGTCAGTTGGGCGTGCAGCGACAACAGGCGCTGCGCCAGATCGCCCTCGCCCTCGCCCGGCGCGGAATGGCAGATGCCATTGGCGACATGGGTCAGCCGCGCCCCGGCGACGTCGATCACCCCCCAGCCAAGGTTGCGAAGGCCGGGATCAATCCCCAGAACGCGCATGCCCGCCCCATTTCTTTTTTCTTGCGCCAGAACTAGCACGAAACGGGAACATCAGGCAAAGGACTTTTCTGCTTGCAGCCTTTGCGAAGGTTTTGTTATCCATAGCGGACAAGCGACGCTGCCCCCGTCAAAACCGACCTCGGATCTGACACAGGCGCAGCCGCCCGACATTAATCAAACAATAACGGCCCCTTTGGGGTCTTTTGTCATGCATGCGCTGCAAGGGTGAATTGCATCCGCAGCGCTGGCTTTGCACATGCAGCACGATTATATGCCTCTCACGAAGCGAAAACGCTTCAACCATGAGCAGTTTGTAAAGGATCAACCCCATGGCCGCCTTTGAAACGACCCGCCCGGCGCCGTTCGGCGCCATTTCGATCTTCCGCGCCGTCCAGTTCATCTCGAATGCCTATATCGCGTTCTCGAACTGGAACGACGCCCGCGTCACGCGCAACACCCTCGCCAAGCTCTCGGATCGCGAGCTGGACGATATCGGTCTGTGCCGTGGCGATATCGAAATGCTCGGTCGCTGAACCACAGCAACCGAACGACATGCCAGAGCCGTCGTCCGTGGGGGACGACGGCTCTTTGCATTTCAACTGGCGGCCTTGCCGACGGACACAGGAACCGCAGCGCATTCCACCTCAGCGCCCCGCCCGATCACCGGGCATGGGTGACAAGGTGGCAAGGCTCACAGGCGGCTGCGCTCCACCACGATCCCGATCCCCTTCGACACCAGCCGCGTGATCGGCTCGGACCGCATCAGGAACCCCTGCACGGCGTCGAACCCACCGCGCGCCTCGATCTCGGCCACACGGCGGTCAAAGGCCACATCGCCCATGTGATAGTGGATGGCGCCCTTCATCCCGAAGCACGCGCAAAACAGGAAAACGCCGATCCTGAAGACCGGGCGCCGCTGCACCGGCGTGCGATGATAGAAGGACCGCCCAAGCGTATCGGGCGCCTCAAAGCCGTATCCCATGGAATGGGCGCGTTCGATGCGCCCCACACGGGTATAGAAGTCTTCCAAATTAGGGTCAGACATGGCTTGCACCTGAATCACGACCCCCACCAATTTTAAGGCTTATGCAGAGATCATGGCAAAATTGGGGCAGAGCGCCCCCTTTGCCGTTTTTTTGCCGCAACTTTTAATACAACTTTGGTTTATTGCCGCCGCAGAACCAGCGTGGACCACTCGCCAATATCCTCGCGCCCCTCCAGCGCGAATCCCTCGGCCACATAGGCCGCCGTCACGGCCTCGGCCTGCACGACCAGCAGACCCGACAGGATCGCCAGCCCGCCTTGCGCCACATGCGCCGCCATATCGGGGGCCAGTTCGATCAGCGGCCCTTTCAGGATATTGGCAAAGACCAGATCAAAAGGGGCCGCCTCGGCCAGCCGTGGATGACCGAAGCCCGCCGCCTCCAGACATTCCACCCGGCCCTCCAGCCCGTTGATCCCCACATTGGCCACCGCCACCTCGACCGCCACCGCGTCGATGTCCGACGCGATCACCCGCGCTTCGGGCAGCACCGCTGCTGCCGCCATCGCCAGCACCGCCGTCCCCGCCCCGATATCGGCCACGCAAGCGGGCCGGAACCCACCGTCAAACAGCCGGTCAAACGCCCGCAGACAGCCCAGCGTGGTGCCATGATGCCCGGTGCCGAAGGCCACCGTCGCCTCGATCTGCAGGGCAACCCGCCCCGCAGGCACCTTGTCCGCGTCATGACTGCCGAACACGAAGAACCGCCCCGCCTCCACCGGGCTCAACTCGCGCCGCACCTTGGCAACCCAGTCGATCTCGGGCAGTTCCGAAAGCGCAAAGGGCTTTGCCCCAAAGGCCAGCGCGATCACCTCCAGCATCACCATGTCGGGCTTTTCCAGGAAATAGGCCCCCACCTCCCACAGCCCGCTGTCATCCTCGATCTCGAAGACGCCCACGCCGGTGGGTTCGGGGTCCATCCGCTCGATCGCATTGGCAAGCGCCACGGCGGCGTCTTCGCCCTCCAGCGTCGTCAGGGCGGAATAGGTGGGCATCTGGCGGTCTCCTCTAGGATCGCCCCCGGTAAACCCTAAACCGCCGCAGGGCGCAACCGCATCAGCAGATAGCGGTTGTTCCTGCGAAAGGCCTCACCCGTCCGCTCCGCCCCCGTCAGCCGCCGCATCAGCGACGCGCGCCGCCGCGCGCCCATGATCCGGCCCAAGACACCCACCGCCAGCCCGCGCAGCACGGGCCGCTTGGCACGCAACTCCCGGTCCATCCCCGTCACGCCCACGCCGAGGACATTGAAAAAGGCCTGCTCCACATCAATCGACGGCGCAACCTCATCGGTCACGTCCAACTCTTCCTCGATCACCAGCCCCTCGCGCGCGGCCGCCGCCTGAAAGGCCTCCACCACATGCCCGCCGCCCACGGTGCGATGGGGGTTGCGCAGCCAATCCCCATCCAGCCGCCGGAAACAGTCACCGATCACGATCGCCCCGCCCGGCGCCAAAAGCGCCTTCGCCCTCGGCAGGCTCTCTTCCAGCGGGATATACTGGAAACTCTCGGAAAACAGGCACAGGTCAAACGGTCCCGTCACCGCCGCCGTCTCGAACATCGCCTCATGCACCACCGCCTCGGGCGCGTTCTCGCGGCAGCGTGCCGCCAGAAAGGCCGACGGCACCACGATCTCCACCCGATGGCCCAGCGCGATCAGCCGCTTCGCCGTCTCGCCCGCGCCGCCACCGATATCGAGTATCCGCAACGCCCCGGCCGGAAACAGCGCCATCAGCCGCTGGCTATAGGCGTCCTGCGCCGCGCCCAGATTGGCCGCCACCGGCTTCAACCCGCCCCACAGCCCGTAATGCATATGTTCCTTGCCCGTCAGCCATTTGGCAAGCGCACAGCCCGCCTCAAGCCCGACGGTGCGCGTATCAATGCGCCCCGACCCCATCTGTCAGATGTCCCCCCCCTGAAAAGCGCTGCCGCGTCTTCAGGCGGTCAGTCCGATGGGGCAGGTTACCCCGGTCCCCCCGATGCCGCAATAACCGTCGGGATTCTTTGCCAGATACTGCTGATGGTAATCCTCGGCGAAATAGAAGGTCGGTGTCGGCAGGATCTCGGTCGTGATCGCCCCATACCCCGCCGCCGTCAGCCGCGCCTGATAGGCGGCCTTCGTCTCGCGCGCCGCCGCCTCCTGCGCCGCATCATAGACATAGATGCCGCTGCGATAGGTGGACCCGATATCGTTGCCCTGCCGCATCCCCTGCGTCGGATCATGCCCTTCCCAGAACAGCTTGAGCAGGCCCTCATAGGTGATGATGGCGGGGTCAAAGATCACGCGCACCACCTCGTTATGCCCGGTCAGCTGGGTGCAGGTCTCCTTGTAGGTCGGGTTCGGCGTGAAGCCGCCCGCATAGCCCACCATCGTCAGCCAGACGCCCTTGGTCTGCCAGAACTTCCGCTCCACCCCCCAGAAACAGCCCATGCCGAACATGGCCTCTGCCATGCCCTCCGGCACCGGGGATTTCAGAGGGATACCGCTCAGGAAATGCGTCTCCGCCGTGGGCAAAGGCTCAGGCCGCCCCGGCAGCGCCTTGTCCGGCGTGACCATTTCCATCTTGCGGCGATCCACGAAAAACATGTCCTCGGCCCTCCATAGCTTCCGCCCCAATATAGGGATCCGGCGCACAAATTTCTTGGAAGAAATTTGCAAAAATTTTCACAAGATTTTTGGCCCTCACTCCGCCGGCCCTTACTCCGCCGGTGCACCCTTAGCGCGCCACGACCCGAACACCGTCTCATAGCCCGGTTCCGGATGCCGCGGGATCATCAGCGCCAGCGCCAGCGCCACCCCGGCCATCCCGGCCCCCATCAGGAAGACGTAATCCGGCGACCGCGCCCACATGTATCCCAGCGCCGCAGGCAGGAACACCGCCGCGATGTGGTTGATCGTAAAGGCCACCGCCGCCGTGGGCGCGATATCGGCCGGATCGGCAATCTTCTGGAAATAGGTCTTCAACGCAAAGGACAGCGCAAAGAACATCTGGTCCAGAATGTACAGGCCCCCCGCGATCACGATCCCCCAGCCGAACCAGTACAGCCCGCCATAGGCCAGAAACACCAGCGTCAGCCCGACATATTCAAAGGCCATCACGTTGCGTTCGCCGAACCGGCCCAGCGCGCGGCCCATCGCGGGCGCCGCCACCATCTGCAGCACATAGTTCACCAGCAAAAGCATCGTCATCTCCGAGACCTTCATCCCGAAGCGTTCCACCATCATGAACCCGGCAAAGACCACGAAGATCTGCCGCCGCGCCCCCACCATGAACTGCAACGCGTAAAACAGCCAGTAGCGGCGGCGCAGGACCATGTGCCGGTTCTGCGGATGCGGCCCCTCGAACTGCGGATAGGCAAGATAGCAGAACAGCGCGATCCCCGCCGTGATCCCCCCCGACACCAGATAGACGGTGTCATAGGTCAGGTTCAGCCTGTCCCACAGCAGCACGATCGTGCCATAGGCCAGCAGCGACGCCCCCGATCCCACCCCCACGATCCAGCCCAACACCTGCGGCGCGCGCTTCTTGTCGATCCACTGCAACTGCAGCGACTGGTTCACTGTTTCAAAGTAGTGAAACCCGATCGACGAAAGCAGCGTCACCAAGAGCATGCCCCCAAAGGACGGAAACCACGCCGTCACCGCCGTGGCCAGGCCCAAAAGGCCCAGCGACGCCACGCCCAGCACCTGTTCGCGCAGAAACAGGATCAGAAAGATCACCCCGATGGCCAGAAAGCCGGGGATTTCCCGCACCGTGTGCAGCCAGCCGATCTCAACCCCGGAAAACTGCGCCGCCTCGATGACGAAGTTGTTCAGCAGCGCAGACCATGTCGCAAAGGCGATGGGCATCGCAAAAGCCATGAGGAACAGCAGGCTTTCCGGCCGCCGCCAAAGGGGCAGCCGCTCTGCATCGGCCAAGGTGACGATCCGCAGTCCCATACCCCGCCTCTACGCCCCTTGCGGGCGGCAGGACAGTCAAAACTTGTCACCGACACATTGCGCGCGGCGACAGCCCACCCGCGCGCACCGCTCCCCGGGGGGGCGCTATTCGCTTGCCGGTGCGGCGGCCGCGCTGTCGGGCGCATCGGCCCCCGCCGCAGGCCCTGCACCATCCGCAGGCGACGTGGCGGACCGGCTCACATCCGTCGCATGGGCATCCGCCGGGGCCGGATCGGCCGCCGCCGGCGCGGCCTCGCCCACGGGCCCAGTCGCGGGCGCAGTTGCGGGCGCAGTCGCGGGTGTCGGCACAGGGGATGTCACAGCCGCCGCCGCCGCGACAGGCGGTTCCGGCACGGGCGGCAAGACAGCGACCGGCGCAGGCGCAACATGCGGCGTCGCATCAATGATGATATCGCGCAACACCTTGCCGTTGCGGGGGTTCAACACCACTTCCCGCGTCCCCAGCACGCCCTCGGCCGTGATCCTGACACGCCCCAGAAGCGTGGTCCCGGTCTCGACCACGGTAAACCCCTGCGCCTCCAGCCGCGCGACCATCTGCTCCTCGGTCACCGCCTGCGCCAGCGCCATGCCGGGCATGGCCAAGCACAGCCCCGCGACCGCAACCACCACCCAGCGTCTGATCCCCGACATCATTCCCACCCCCGGCCCACCCGGGCGCGCCCCGGGCAACAGCCATTTCAAGCTTTCTTAATCCTTGTCCCTCAATGATTTGGCAGACTTGTGGCGACATATTGGGCGATTCGTGATTTTGCGAAATCCCTCTAATGGTCCATAGGCCCATGCGGCCCCGCATGGCGGGCCGCCGCGCGCAGCGCCCTTTCCCCGATGCGCGCCGCCCGTCCGTCACGCGCGCGATTTACAAAAAGCTCTGCGGATCAATGTCGATGGCCAGCCGCAGGTTGGCGGGCGGCTTCAGCTGCGCCACCCAGTCCGCCAGCGCCGCCTGCAAGGCCACGCCCTTCTCGGCCTTCACCAGAAGCCGCACCCGGTGCCGCCCCCGGACCCGCGCGATGGGCGCGGGCGCGGGGCCAAAGACCTGCGCCCCCACGCGCCGCAACGGCCCGTCGCGCCGCGCCAGTTCACCCGCAAAATCAAAAACCTGTGCCACATCAGGCGACGACAGGATGATCCCCGCCATCCGCCCGTAAGGCGGCACCCCCGCCGCCCGCCGCTCCGCCGCCTCGGCCCGCCAGAAGGCCTCTTCATCGCCCCCCAGAATCGCACGGATCACGGGATGCTCCGGCTGATGCGTCTGCAGCAGCGCCACGCCCTTGCGCCCCTCGGCCCGCCCCGCGCGCCCCGCCACCTGCCGCATCAGCTGAAACGTCCGCTCTGCCGCCCGCAGATCCGATCCCTGCAGCCCGAGATCCGCATCAATCACGCCGACCAGCGTCAGCAGCGGAAAGTTATGCCCCTTCGCCACGATCTGCGTGCCGATAATGATATCGGCCTCGCCCCCCGCGATCGCCTCGATCTGCGCCTTCAGCGCCCGCGCCGACCCGAACAGATCAGACGACAGCACCGCCACCCGCGCCTCGGGGAAACGCGCCGCCACCTCCTCGGCCAGCCGCTCCACCCCCGGCCCCACGGCGGCCATCCGCCCCTCCACCCCGCAGGCCGGGCAGGCCACGGGAACCGGCTTCGTCGCCCCGCATTGATGGCAGACCAGCCGCTTCTGGAACCGATGCTCCACCATCCGCGCGTCGCAATGGTCACATCCCACCTGATGCCCGCAGGCCCGGCACAGCGTCACCGGCGCATAGCCGCGCCGGTTCAGGAACAGCATCGCCTGTTCCCCCGCCGCCACCCGCGCCGCCACCTGCCCCGCCAGAGACTCGCTCACCCAGCGATCCGCTGGCAGCTTTTCGGCCCGCATGTCGATGGCCCGCATCTCGGGCATCTCCGCCGCACCGAACCGCGCGCTCAGGTCCAGCCGCCCATACTTCCCCGCCTCGACATTCGCCCAGGTCTCCAGCGACGGCGTCGCGCTGGCCAGCACCACCGGGCAACCCACGATCGACGCCCGCAAGACGCCCATGTCGCGCGCGTTATAAAGCACACCCTCCTCCTGCTTGTAGGAGGTATCATGTTCCTCATCGACGACGATCAGCCCCAGCCGCTGATAGGGCAGGAACAAGGCCGACCGCGCCCCCACCACCACCGACGCGCCCCCCGTCGCCACCATCTTCCAGACGCGCCGCCGCTCGGTCATCGTGACGCCGGAATGCCATTCCGCAGGCCGCGCCCCGAACCGCGCCTCCACCCGTTTCAGGAATTCCGCCGTCAGCGCGATCTCCGGCAGCAGCACCAGCGCCTGCCGCCCCGCGCGCAGACATTCCGCCACCGCCTCCAGATAGACCTCTGTCTTGCCCGACCCAGTCACCCCCTTCAGCAGCGTCGTGGAATACTCCCCCGCCGCCACCGCCGCGACAAGCGCATCCGCCGCCGCGACCTGATCACCCTGCAACGCGGGCCCGCCCCGAGGGTCCAGGGGCGGAAAAGGCAGATCGCGCGGCGCCTCTTCCTCCACCACCACCCCCAGCTTCACCAGCCCCTTGATGACCGATGTCCCGCACCCCGCCTCTTCCGCAAGCTCCCCCAAGGTCATCGGCGCGCCTTGAAACGCGCGCAAAGCCTCCACCACCCGATGCCGCGCATCGGTCAACTGGTTGGGCACCACCCCGCCCAGACGGTAGACCCGCCGCAGCGCCGCCCCCTCCATCAAGCCCGGCGCGCGGGTGGCCAAGCGCAGCATCTGCGGCAGGGGCGTCAGCGTGTAATCGGCCGCCCGTCCCAGAAAGGCGCGCAACTCCGCCCGCATCGGCGGCGCCTCCAGCACGCGCCCCACCGCGCGCACCTTGGCAATATCCCAATCCCCGCGCCCCGGCCCCCAGACCACGCCCAGCACCCGGCGCGGCCCCAGCGGCACCTCGACGAAATCCCCGTCGCCGCAGCCCCCTTCCGGCGCGCGGTAATCCAGCACGCGCCCCAAGGGCTCGGTCGTCAGCACCCCGACCAGCGCCCCCTCCGGATAGGTCCGGTCATGCACCGGTCAGCCCCCGCATATGTCTTTCGCCCGCCATGCCTTTGGGGTAAACCCGCCCCCGAAGCCCCGCAACCCATAAGGACCGCGCCGATGAAATTCTTTGTGGACACCGCCGATGTCGAAGCCATTGCCGAACTCAACGACCTTGGCATGGTGGACGGCGTCACCACCAACCCGTCGCTGATCCTGAAATCCGGCCGCGACATCATCGAGGTGACGCGCGAAATCTGCTCCATCGTCTCGGGTCCCGTCTCGGCCGAGGTCGTGGCCCTCAAGGCCGAAGACATGATCGCCGAAGGCCGCAAGCTGGCCGAGATCGCGCCGAACATCGCCGTCAAGGTGCCGCTGACGTGGGATGGCCTGAAAACCTGCAAGGTCCTGTCGGGCGAAGGCAAGATGGTCAACGTCACCCTCTGCTTCTCGGCCAATCAGGCGCTTCTCGCCGCCAAGGCCGGCGCCACCTTCATCTCCCCCTTCATCGGGCGGCTGGATGACATCAACCTCGACGGGCTGGAACTGATCGGCGACATCCGCACGATCTATGACAATTACGGCTTTGAAACCCAGATCCTCGCCGCCTCCGTCCGCACCGCGAACCACGTCACCCAATGCGCCCTGATCGGCGCCGACGTGATGACCGCGCCGCCCGCCGTCATCAAGGGCATGGCCTCGCATGTCCTTACCGACAAGGGGCTGGATCAGTTCATGAAGGACTGGGCAAAAACGGGGCAGAAGATCCTTTGATCTTCTGCTACACTGCCCGGCAAATCACCCATAAGAAACGGGCAGTGACATTACATGATCGAACCTGACCTGCGTGACCGGCTCCTGTCAGAGCCGGAACTTCTGCTGGAAGACCGCGACGTGATGAACGCCCTCATCGCCGCGAATGAGCGTGCGATGGGATCGAACATCGTCGATCTGCGCGGCATCGCGATGGAACGGCTCGAGGCGCGGCTTGACCGGCTGGAAGACACCCATCGCTCCGTCATCGCCGCCGCTTACGAAAACCTCGCAGGCACCAATCAGGTGCACCGCGCGATCCTGCAAATGCTCGACCCGCTCAGCTTCGAGGATTTCCTGAAAACCCTCGCCACCGACGTGGCCGCCACCCTGCGCGTGGATTGCGTCCGCCTCGTCTTGGAAAGCGTGCAGCCCGAGGACAGCCCCGCCCTCCTGCGCAAGCTGGGCGATGTGCTGTTTGTGGCCGAACCGGGCTTCGTGACCAGCTACCTCGCGGGCGGCCGCAACGTGCCGATGCGCCCCGTTGTCCTGCGGCAGGTCCAGCCCGACACGGATGATCTTTACGGCGAACGCGCCGGCTGGATCCGGTCCGAGGCGCTGATGCGCCTCGATTTCGGAACGGGCCGCCTGCCCGGGATGCTGGTCCTTGGCGCCGAAGACCCGCACCAGTTCAAACCCACCCATGGCACCGACCTGCTGGCCTTCTTCGCGGGCGTCTTCGAACGGACCATGCGCCGCTGGCTGTCATGACGACCCTCCTCTCGCCGCAAGAGCGCGACGCGCTGGAACGCTGGCTCACCCATCTGCGCGCGCTGGACGGGGCCGCCGCCAACACGATCACCGCCTATGCGCGCGACGTGACGCGGTTCCTCGCCTTTCTCTCCACCCATCGCGGCGGGACAGCAGGCACCGCCGCCCTGGCCAGCCTGCCGCAACAGGACATCCGCGCCTGGATGGCGCATGAACGCGCGCGCGGCCTGCAGGCCCGCTCGCTGGCCCGCGCGCTATCCGCCGTCAAAGGCTTCACCGCCTGGGCAGCAGATCGCGACGGCGTTGACGCCACCGCCATCCTGTCCACCCGCGGCCCCAAACACCGCCGCAAACTCCCCCGCCCCCTGTCCGAAGATGGCGCCCGCGCCATGCTGGAAACCGTGGGCGACCAAGCCCGCGAAGACTGGATCGCCGCCCGCGACACCGCCGTCGTCACCCTCCTCTACGGCTGCGGCCTGCGAATCTCCGAGGCGCTGAGTCTCACCGGGGCCGACCACCCCCTCCCCGACACGCTGCGCATCACCGGCAAGGGCGGCAAGACGCGCCTCGTCCCCGTCCTGCCCGCCGCCCGCGACGCCGTCGCCCGCTACGTCCGCCTCTGCCCCCATCCCCTGTCGCGCCACGAACCGCTCTTCCGCGGCGCGCGCGGTGGCGCGCTCAACCCCCGTCTCATCGCGCTGGTGATGGAAAAGACGCGGATGCAGCTCGGCCTGCCCGCCACCGCCACCCCCCACGCGCTCCGCCACAGCTTTGCCACCCACCTTCTGTCGGCCGGCGGCGACCTGCGCGCGATCCAGGAACTCTTGGGCCACGCCTCCCTGTCCACAACGCAGGCATATACCGCCGTTGACGCCGCCCGATTGATGGAAGTTTACGAAAAGGCGCACCCCCGCGCCTGAGGCGATTGCACGGGGCGCCATTTCGGGGCAAACCAAGACGATGGATATTCGTTTCAAGGCCCTCGGCGTTCACCTCCTCACCGCGACCGGCGCTGTGCTGTCGATGTTCGCCATGCTCGCCGCCGTGCAGGAACAGTGGAGCCTGATGTTCCTCTGGCTTGTCGTGGCGCTGCTGGTGGATGGGATCGACGGCCCCCTCGCCCGCCGCTACGACGTGACAAAAAACTGGCCCACCTATGACGGCGTCCTGATGGACCTGATCGTAGATTACCTGACCTATGTCTTCATCCCGGCCTATGCCCTGTTCAAATCCGGCCTGCTGCCGGGCTGGACCGGCTGGTTCGCCATCATCGCCATCGTCTATGGCTCGGTAGTCTATTTCGCCGACACGCGGATGAAGACGAAGGATAAATCCTTCTCCGGCTTTCCCGCCTGCTGGAACATGGTCATCCTCGTCCTCTTCGCCCTGCATCCGGCCTGGTGGGTCAGCCTGATCGTGGTCGTGGCGCTGACGGTGGGCATGTTCACGCCGCTGAAATTCGTCCACCCCGTGCGCACCGCGCGCTGGCGCCTTGTCACGCTGCCCATGGCGCTCGGCTGGGTGTTCTTCGCAGGCTGGGCGGCATGGGTGGATTTCAACCCGCAAAGCTGGGCGCATTGGGGGCTGGTGATCACCTCGCTCTACCTCACCTTCGCAGGCATCGCCCAGCAGATCATCCCCGACCGCAACATCGACCGGGTCACCTGACCCGGCAGGACGCGCTGCCTCTGCCGGATGCCCTGCGGAAAAACCCTTCCCACGAACAGCATCCGCCGGAAGCCCCGGATCGCCTAAAGTCGCGTCAGCACCACCCCGGCCACGATCACCAGCGCCGCCACGGCCTTTTCTACCCCCATCTTCTCGCCAAAGGCCAGCCAGCCGATCAGCACCGCAAACAGGATCGACGTCTCGCGCAACGCCGCCACCACCGCCAGGGGCGCCACCGTCATCGCCCAGACCGATACCGCATAAGCCCCATAGGACGCAGCCGAGGCGAAGGTCGCCAACCCCCAGGCGCGGCCGTCCCGCGGGATCACGCCCGCGCCCTTCCAGAGCAGCATTCCCGTGGTAAAGATCAGCCCATCCGCCACAAAGACCCAGGCCACATAGGCCACCGCATCGCCCGAAACCCGCGCCCCCAGCCCGTCAATCATCGTATAGGTCGCGGTGGCGCAGGCCGACCCCAGCGCAAAGGGCAAAAGCCGCCGATCCTCACCCCGCGTGAAAACCCCCCGCGCCATCAAGAGGATGCCCGCGCCCAGCACCGCGATCCCCAGATATTCCCGCGTGCTGATCGCATCGGCCAGCGTGAAAGCCCCGACCAGCGCCACCACCATCGGCGCCGCCCCCCGCGCGATCGGATAGACCCGGCTCAGATCCCCCCGCTCATAGGCGAAGACGAGGAAGGACTTGTAGCAGAAATGCGTGCAGCCCGAGGCGAGGATCCACCACCACACCTCCGGCTTGGGCCAAGGACAGAACATCGCGATCGTCAATCCGATGGGGATCTCGGCAATCGACAGGATCACCATCCCGCCCGCCTTGGACGTGCCCACCTTGATCAGCGCATTCCACAAGGCGTGCAGGAAGGCCGCCGCCAGAACCGCCAGAAAGACGCCGAAAGTCACCGGACACCTGTCATGAAATCGTTACGAAACGGCTAATCCTCCGGCTGCACGAGGGCAAGCCGCAAAGCAGCGTTCCGCGATCTGGCCCTATCTCGCAACGGATCTGGCCCTAAGCCGGGATCACTGCGCCGGACTGTCCCGCAGCGTCAACCGGATCGGCCCCC
Source organism: Paragemmobacter ruber (assembly GCF_009908315.1). Lineage (GTDB taxonomy): Bacteria > Pseudomonadota > Alphaproteobacteria > Rhodobacterales > Rhodobacteraceae > Paragemmobacter > Paragemmobacter ruber. The sequence continues at coordinate 169,750 of NZ_JAAATW010000002.1, read as the reverse complement.
GTGCCGCCACCGGGTCCACCGGCACGCCATTCTGCGTGGCCACCACATCCGGATGCCCCGCCGCCACGCGCCGCACCTCGCCCATGAGGGGCCGCCAATCCGCGGCCAGCGCCTTGGCCGCCTCCGACGGGCAAAAGCTTTTGCCCCGGCCCCGCCGCAGCGCAAGGTCCGTCAGGACCGCCGCAATTGCCGCATCCGTAGGATGGGCAGTATTGCCCATCCTACGCGAGCGCCCCGTCACAGCGCGCGCAGACGCCCGGATGCGCATGCGTTCCCACATCCGGCAGGACCTGCCAGCAGCGTTCGCATTTCTCGCCCGGCGCGGCCCGGAAGACCACCGCCACCCCCGGCACATCCGCCAGCGTGAAGGCCCCTTCCGGCGCGGGCTCCGTCACCACCGCGATATCCGACGTGATGCAGACGCCCGCGAAATCGACGCCCTGCAACAGCGCCGCCGTCGCCGCATCCACATGCACGACCGGGGCCGCCTCCAGCGAGGCGCCGATCACCTTGGCCACACGCTGCACCTCCAGCGCGCCCGTCACCACCCGGCGCGCCGCACGGATACGCTCCCACTTCGCCGCCAGCGCCGCATCCAGCCAAGCGCCCGGCGTCTCGGGGATATCCTGCAGATGGACCGACTCCCCCTCGCCCGGGAAGCGCGACAGCCACACATCCTCCATCGTGAAGACGAGGATCGGCGCCAGCCATGTCGTCAGCCGGTGGAAGATCAGGTCCAGCACCGTCCGCGCCGCCCGCCGCCGCAGGCTGCCGGGCGCATCGCAATAGAGCACATCCTTGCGGATATCGAAGTAAAGCGCCGACAGATCCGTCGTGCAGAAGGCGAACAGCTTCTGGAACACGCCCTGGAAATCATAGGCCGCATAGCCCGCACGCACCTCGCCATCCAGTTCCGCCAGCCGGTGCAGCACCCAGCGCTCCAGCTCCGGCATCTCGGCCACCGCCACCCGCTCGGCCTCGGTGAACCCGGCCAGGTTGCCCAGCATGAACCGCATCGTGTTGCGCAGGCGGCGATAGCTGTCGGCCACGCCCTTCAGGATCTCCTTCCCGATCCGCAGGTCCACCGTGTAATCCGACTGCGCCACCCACAGCCGCAGGATATCGGCGCCGTATTCGTCGATCACCTCCTGCGGGGCCACCGTATTGCCCAGCGACTTGGACATCTTCATGCCCTTCTCGTCGAGCGTGAAGCCATGCGTCAGCACGCCCCGGTAAGGCGCGCGCCCCTTCGTCCCGCAGGCCTGCAGCATCGACGAATGGAACCACCCGCGATGCTGGTCGGTGCCCTCCAGATACAGATCGGCAATCCCGTCCGCCGCGCCATCCGCCCGGTCGCGCAGGACGAAGGCATGGGTGGACCCTGAATCAAACCACACATCCAGCACGTCAAAGACCTGATCATAGGCGTCCGGGTCCACGATCCCCGCCAGAACCCGCGCCTTGAAGCCCGCCACATACCAGACATCCGCGCCTTCCGCCTCGAACGCGGCCTTGATCCGGGCGTTCACCTCCGGGTTGCGCAGCAGGAAATCGGGCGCATCGGGCCGCGCGCCTTTCTTGACGAAACAGGTCAGCGGCACGCCCCAGGCGCGCTGCCGCGACAGCACCCAGTCGGGCCGCGCCTCGATCATCGAATGCAGCCGGTTGCGCCCCGTCGCGGGCGTCCATTCCACCAGTTGGTTGATGGAATTCAGCGCCCGCTGCCGGATCGTCTCGCCATGGGTGGACATCCCATCCTCAAGCGCCCGGTCGATCGCCACAAACCATTGCGGCGTGTTGCGGAAGATGAGCGGCGCCTTCGACCGCCACGAATGGGGATAGGAATGGCGCAGCTTGCCCTTGGCAAACAGCGCACCCGAATAGGCCAGCTGCTTGATGACCGACACATTCGCCGGGCCTTCCTTGCCCTCTGCCGTCAGGATCGCCTGCCCGCCGAACAAAGGGAGATCAGCGCGATAGCTGCCATCGGGTTCGACGTTATAGGTCATCGGCAGGCCGAACTTCAGCCCCATCTGATAGTCGTCGTCGCCATGGCTCGGCGCGGTATGGACAAACCCCGTCCCGGCATCGTCGGTGACGTGATCCCCGGGCAGCATCGGCACGTCGAAATCCCACTCGCCCGCGCCCCCCTCGACCCCGCGGAACGGATGGGCGCACACCATCGACGCCAGATCCTCTGCCCCCACATCGCACAGCCGCCGCACGAAATCCGGCCCCGCAAGCTTTGCCTGCGCAAAGGTCGCCTCGGCCAGCTTGTCGGCAAGGATCACCCGTTGCCCGATGGTCGCCGTGCTGTCCTCAGGCCGCCCGATGATCTCATAAAGCCCGTAGCCGATCCCGGGGCCAAAGCTGATCGCTCGGTTCTGCGGGATGGTCCAAGGCGTGGTGGTCCAGATCACCACATCCGTCCGCGTCTTGGTGAAGGTCGCATCCGCCGCCGCCACAACCGGGAACCGCACCCAGATCGTGTGGCTGGTATGATCGTGATACTCCACCTCCGCTTCCGCCAGCGCCGTCTTCTCCACCGGCGACCACATCACGGGCTTCGACCCCTGATAAAGCGACCCGTTCATCACAAAGCGCATGAACTCATCCGCGATCACGGCCTCGGCGTGGTAATCCATCGTCAGATAGGGATCGGCCCAGTTGCCGGTGATCCCCAGCCGCTTGAACTCCTCGCGCTGCACATCAATCCAGCCTTCGGCGAACTTCCGGCACTCCTGCCGGAAGGCCACCACATCGACGTCATCCTTGTTCAATCCCTTGGCGCGATACTGCTCTTCGATCTTCCATTCGATGGGCAGACCATGGCAATCCCAGCCCGGCACATAGCGCGCGTCGCGGCCCATCATCTGCTGCGACCGCACGACCATATCCTTCAGCACCTTGTTCAGCGCGTGGCCGATATGCAGATGCCCGTTGGCATAGGGCGGGCCGTCATGCAGCACAAACGGCGCCCGCGTGCCCTTCGCCGCCGCAGCCTTCTCGCGCAGCCGGTCATAGACCCCGATCCGCGCCCACCGCGCCAGCCATTCGGGTTCCCGCTGCGGCAAGCCCGCGCGCATGGGAAATTCGGTTTCCGGCAAAAAGACGGTGGAACGGTAATCGGGCGTGGCGGTGGTCTCGGCGCACATGGGCGGCTGTCCTTGCGATCATTCGGGCAGGGCGGCGGCATCCGTTACGGTGCCGCAGGCGACAGGCGGGGTCTCCCGGCGGCTTTCTCAGCGCGCCGGGCCGCTAATTCGGGCAACTATCGCGAATATCTGCATCATGGCGCGCGTTATAGACGCGCGCCGCCATGCGGTCCAGTGCGCCCGATCACTTCGCCGCGCCGCCCTCTGCCCGCAGCGCCGCCCAGCGGTTCAGCCAGGCCAGCCCCGCCAGCGACAGGCCCAGCGCAAGGAAGGAAAACACCCGCATCAGCCCCGACAGCCCCGCCGCATCCACCAGAAACACCTTCGCCACCGTAACCCCGATCAGGCCCAGCGCCAGCCGCCGCAGACCCACCGACGACCGCGCGATCGCCTGCCACAGCAGGACCGCCCCCACGATCAGCAGCGCGATGGTATAGGAGTACAGCTCCGGCTGGCTCGTCCCCGGCACCGACAGGTCATCCCCCCGCCAGAACCGCCGGATCTCCAGCCCGGCATAGATGGCCACCAGCGCCACGCCAAGGCCATCCAGCCCCCGGCGCAGCCACAGCGGCAGATGCCGCAGGAACCGCCGCGCCAACAGGATCACAAGGCCCGCCAGCCCATAGGCCACGAACAGGCTGTCCACCAGCAACGGCCCGCGCACCGGGTCAAAGCCGAACAGCGGGTTCATCAGCGTCACCGCCACCAGCATCCCCAGCCCCCAGATCACCCCAGCCACACCCGCCAGCCCATAGCGCAGCAGGGCCAGCCGCCCGCCCAGCTTCACCCGGTACAACTGCACCAGCGCCATCGCCAGCCACGGCAACGCCACCAGCGCCATCGACCAATGCGCATCGGCGCGCAGGTAACCCACATCCCCGGAAATCCAGCGCAGCAGCAACACATCCGCCAACAGCACCAAGGCCAGCGCGATCCCACTTTCCGCAAACGCCCGCGCCCCGTCTCGCCCCGCGCGCGGCAACAGCCACAGCGCCGCCCCAAGCCCGAGGATCGGCCCGACATAGGCCGCCACCGCCCCGATCAGCGGCGCATCAAAGGCCCAGAACAGCCCCGGATCCACCGCCATCCGCCAGCCCAGAAGCACCACCCCCGCCTGCACCGCCAGCGCCATCTCGGGCAGCCGCAACCGCCGGTCCAGCCCGGCCGCCACGGCCACCAGCACCGCCAGCGCGAAGGACAAGGCCGCCTTCGACAGGATCAGGAACAGCGCCAGCGCGATCAGCGCCAGCGCGGACAGGCCGAAATGCGCCGCCCGCCGCAGATCGCCGCCATCCGCCCGCGCGAACCGCATCGCCAACCCCACCATAAGCGCCGCCAGCGCCATCACCTGCAAGGCCCAAGGATAGGCCCCGATCACCGCCGCCACCGGCCATGTCAGCTCCAGCACCAGCGCCGTCACCGGCGCGGCCAGCGCCCCCGCGATCGACAGGATCACCGGATGCACCGCCCCCCGCCCGGCACGAAAGGCCAGCGCGACACTCACCCCCGCCGACAGCACCACAAGCCACGTCACCGTCCATGGCGCCGCCGTCTCGGGCGCGCGCTGCAGCGCCGCCTCAAAGGCGCGGAACACCTCGCTCCACCGCTCGGGCGCCAGCGCCACCAGCGCCACGAACCCCGCCGCAGGCACCAGCGGCAGGTCCTGCAACCCCGGCGCCTCCCCGGTCCACAGCGCCAGCGCGACAGCCAGCCCCGCCAGCAGCACAAAGGGCAACAGCCCCCAGCCCGCCCCCGGCTCGAACAGCACCAGCGCAGCCACCGCCACGGCCATCACCACCCATGCCAGCATCACCGGAAAGATCGGCCGCCCGCCGCCCTTCAGGATCAGCGACACCTGCAGAACCGTGGGCCCCGCATGATCGGGAAACAGCCGCAGCGCCGGGATGCCCACCGACATCAGCGCCAGCACCGCCACCGCCATCTGATAGGCCGCAACCGCGCCGCCGCCCGCCAGCAGCAGCATCCCCGCCCCCGCCGCCAAGGCCACCGCCAGCCCCGACACCCAGGCCCAGCGCCGCACCGCATCCACCGCCAGCCCGGCCGCCGCCACCAGCAGGAAATAGCCCTGCAGCCAATCCACGCTGTCCGAACTGCCCCCCACCATGAACGGCGACAGCACCGCCCCGGTCAGACCCAGCGCCGCCAGCAGCGGCCCGTGGAACCAGCCCAGCACCACCGCGCCCGCCGCCGTCGCCACCAGCGCGGCAAAGGTCACCTCGGCCCCGATCAGATCATAAAGCTGCCGCGCCGCCAGCACGGCGGCAAAGATCGACACCAGCCCCGCCCCGGAAAAGACCGACGGCAGATAGGCGGTGGATGACGCCTCGCCATCGCCGAACCGCCGCCGCACCCGCTCGCCCGCATAGATCAGCCCAAGGCCGAACCCGATCGCCGCCAGCACACGCAGCGCGGGCGGCAGAAAGCCGCGCTCCATCCCGTATTGCACCAGAAACACACCGGCCAAGGCCAGCGACACGCCCGATACGGCATAGACCCAGTTCGCCACCAGCCACGACCCGAAACGCTCGATCACCCCCGGCCCGCGCGGCGCGGGCGGCAGGGGCGGCGCGGGCCTGCGCGCCGCTTCTGGCGCCTCGGTCGGCGCGACAGCGGCGGTAGGGGCCGGGTTAGGCGCTTCCGCCACCTCCGCCACGGGTGCGGCGTCTGGCGGGTTCGCCTCCGCGACCACCGTTTCGGCCACACGCCACGGCCCCACCTCGTCCACCAGCGCCGCCACTGCCACCCCGGCCCGCGCGCCCCCGGGCGCCCCGCCCTGCGCCAACCGCCGCTCGGCATCGGTCAGCCGCAGCGTCAGCGCCGCGATCTCGCGACGCATCCCCGACACGCGCACCCAAAGCACGATCAGACCCACCGGAATGGCCAGAACCGCAAGCAAACCCAGTATGACCGCTTCCAATGCCCGTCCCCTGCAACAGCCCGTCAAATGCCGCGACCTTACCCCATCCCCCCCGCGCTGCAAATCGCCGCGCATGGGACGGCCCGCCCTCGACATCGGCCCCCATGACGCTACCCTGCACCCCAGCCGCCGCAGACCGGAGACCGCGCATGCAAGAACCCTCGCTCAACGTCCTCGGCCAACCGCTGGAGACCTGCTCCACCGCGCCCCTCACGGGCTTCTTCCGCAACGGCTGCTGCGACACCGGCCCGATGGATACCGGCGTCCACACCGTCTGCGCCGAAATGACGGCGGAATTCCTCGCCCTGTCGAAATATCTCGGCAACGACCTGTCCACCCCGCGCCCCGAATACGGCTTTGCGGGGCTCAAGCCCGGCGATCACTGGTGCCTCTGCGCCGCCCGCTTCTATCAGGCGCATGAAGAAGGCGCCGCCCCCCGCGTCCGCCTTGCCGCCACGCATATCCGCACGCTCGACATCGTGCCCCTGTCCATTCTGAAGGAATACGCCGTCGATCTGCCCGCTGGTTGACCCGCGCCCGGCTCAGGCCGCCGATTTCGGGCGCACCTGATCGGTCACATCGTCCCGCATCAGATCGTCGATGAACAACGACAGCAGCTGCGGCCGCCCGCTCACCCCCGCCTTGCGATAGATCGCATTGGTCTGCGCCTTCACGGTCCCCTCCGACGTGGCCCGCAGCGCCGCAATCTCGGATGTGGACATCCCTTTGATCGCGAACAGCGCCACATCCCGCTCCGCCGGGGTCAGCGCCCATTCCGCAAACCGCTCTTCCAGCAGATCCATGAAGGCGCCAGACGCGCGCCGCAACCGCTCCTGCGCGGTGTTCCGTTCCCGGATGATCCGCCGCAGCATCGCCGCCCCGAGGAAGAAGCCCAGCACAAGGCCAAGCGCCGCCCCCACCTCCATCAGCTCGCGGATCTCCCACGGCACCGGGGGGGTGTAGATCCCGAGGATCGACGCCAGAATGTCAAAGACAAAGAAAATGGCAGCCAGTGCCTGAACCAGCAGCACGCCACCGATGACCCACTTCCGCGTCACGCCACCGGCCACCCGCCAAGGCGGGCGGGATCAATTGTCCTTGCCGCCCGCGCCACCATCCCCGCCTTCGCCGCCTTCACCGCCGCCTTCACCACCCTTGTCGTCGCCGCCCCCCCAGCCGACATCGCCCCGGTCGCCCCAGTCGTTATCCGCCCAGTCCTTGTCGGTGAACTTGTCGCGCAGACTTGCCGCATCCTCGCCCAGATCGTCCGTCTTGCCAAAGCTGCTCGTCGTCCCGCCATCGCCAAGGCTGGCCGTCGCGCCCTCCGTCTCGTTGTTGGCCTCCACGAACAGATCACGCAGGATCTCGCCATTGTTGGGATTGATGACGATCTCGCGATGCCCAAGCTCCCCCTCCGCCGTGATGCGCGTCCGGCCAAGCCAGGTGCGCTCGCGCGAGATGGTCTTGAACCCCTCGGCCTGCAACTGCTCCACGATGCCTGCGGAAAAACCGTCGGCCAAGGCCGGTGTCGCCCCCATCGCGCCGGCAACCAGCGCCCCCATGACCTTGCGTCCCATCATTCCTTACCCCCTCTAGGGCAAACCGCAGACTCGCGGTTGTTAATTAATCTTTCACGAAACAGGATCCGGCAAGGCCAGAACCCGTCATTTTCATGGCGAAAGTTCCGCAGCGCCTCGCAGCCCAAAGAACCCGCCTCTCGACAGCCTGTGTCTTGCATGCCGCGTGCTGTGGCGGAATTGCCCGCAGGTTTAGGCGCAGCCCGGACCGCCGCATAACCCCGGATAAACCCAAGTTTATGCGCAAACCATTGAAATAGAACGATTTATTAATCGTGACCTTTCCACGGCAAAACAAAGCCCCCGCTGCTTGCGCAACGGGGGCCTTCTGCGTCTGTCATGTCACGGCGCGCGCCGGGCCGAATCGGCCCCCGCTGTCAGACCTTCATATCCACGCCCAGATGCTTGGCGACCGTAAAAATGTCCTTATCTCCGCGTCCGCACATGTTCATCACGATGATATGGTCGCTGGGCAGCGTCGGCGCGATCTTCATCACATGGGCCAGCGCGTGGCTCGGCTCCAGCGCCGGAATGATTCCCTCCAGCTTGCAGCACAGCTGGAACGCCTCCAGCGCCTCGGCATCGGTGATGCTCACATATTTGGCCCGGCCCACATCATGCAGCCACGCATGTTCCGGCCCGATCCCCGGATAATCCAGCCCGGCAGAGATCGAGAAGCCCTCAAGGATCTGCCCATCCCGGTCCTGCAGCAGATAGGTCCGGTTGCCATGCAGCACCCCCGGGCGCCCGCCCGTCAGGCTGGCGCAGTGCTCCATCCGGTCATCCACGCCCTTGCCGCCCGCCTCCACGCCGATGATGTTCACGCTTGTGTCGTCAAGGAAGGGATAGAACAGCCCCATCGCATTGGACCCGCCGCCGATGGCCGCGATGATCGTGTCGGGCAGGCGCCCCTCGCCCTCGGCTTCCGCCAGTTGCCAGCGCACCTCCTTACCGATGATCGACTGGAAGTCGCGCACCATCGCCGGATAGGGATGCGGCCCCGCCACCGTGCCGATGCAGTAGAAGGTGTCGCGCACATTGGTCACCCAGTCGCGCAGCGCATCATTCATCGCATCCTTCAGCGTGCCGCGCCCCGAAGTCACCGGAATCACTTCCGCCCCGAGCAACTTCATGCGGAACACGTTGGGCGCCTGCCGCTCCACATCATGCGCGCCCATGTAGACCACGCATTTCAACCCGAACTTCGCACAGACCGTGGCGGTGGCCACCCCATGCTGCCCCGCCCCCGTCTCGGCGATGATCCGCGTCTTGCCCATGCGCCGGGCCAGGATGATCTGCCCCAGCACATTGTTGATCTTGTGCGCGCCGGTATGGTTCAGCTCGTCACGCTTCATATAGATCTTCGCGCCGCTCAGATGATCCGTCATCCGCTCGGCGAAATACAAAGGCGAGGGGCGGCCCACATAGTGCTTCCACAGATCGTCCATCTCGGCCCAGAAGGTCGGGTCCGTCTTGGCGAAATTGTAGCGCTCCTCCAGTTCAAGGATCAGCGGCATCAGCGTTTCCGACACGAACCGCCCGCCAAAAATGCCGAACCGCCCGGCCTCGTCCGGCCCGGTCATGAAGCTGTTGATCCCGTCCTCGGCCATGCCCCGCACTCCCCGTTTTATTGACATGTGATGTAGCGTCCTTGGCGCGCCGGGGAAAGGGGGGCCGTCTGCCCCCCTCGTCGCTGACGCTCCTCACCCCCCGAGGATATTTTCACAACGGGGAATAGGCAGGGGGGGAATAGGCAGGGGGGGGTAGATGCAGGCCATTCCGAATGATGCCGCTTCCCCGTTGCCCAAATATCCTCGGGGGTCCGGGGGTGAAATCCCCGGGGGCAGCCACAGGGCGCGCGTTCTGACGCTTTCGTGAACACATGCGCTGAAACCCTGCCCCTGCCCCTTTCGTAGCTGCGTCCGTTGCAACCTATGGACAGGAGCGATTCCATGAAAACCCTGATGACCACCCTTCTCGTCACCGCCGCCGCCGCCGGCGCCGCGCAGGCGCAAACCGCCCTCGGCCTGACCGGCGACCGCACGCTGGTGATGATCGACACCGCCACCGGCGCCGTCACCGGCAGCGTCGAGGCACAGGGCGTCACCCGCCTGCACGGCATCGACTACCGTCCCGGCAACGGCACCATCATCGGCGTGACCGACACGCAGGCCATCGTGACGATCGACCCGGCCACCGGCGCCACGACCGAGATCGCCAAGATGAACACCATGCTGGACGTCGCCGAAGGCGCCGCCGTCATCGTGGACGTGAACCCCGCCGCGGACCGTCTGCGCTTCATGTCGGGCAGCCAGAACCACCGCGTGAACATGGAAACCGGCGAGGTGACCGTGGACGGGATGCTGAACTTCGATCCCGCCGATGCCAACGCCGCCGCCACCCCGATGGTCGTGGCCGTGGCCTATACCAACAGCTACGGCAAGCCGGAAAAGACCGCGATGTTTGACATCGACGCCGGCCTGAACGCGCTGTTGCAGCAGACCGCGCCGAATGATGGCACGCTGGCCACCATCGGCAGCCTCGGCGTCACGCTGGAAGGCCCGGTCGCGCTGGACGTCGCCACCACCGCGGATGGCACGAACACGGCCTATGTCGCCGCGCTGGGTGGTCTGCACCTCCTTGACCTCGCCACCGGCGCCGTGTCGGGCACGCTGCCCATCACCGGCACCGATCAGCCGGTCCGCGACCTGACGATCCTGCCCGCGATGTAAGGGCGATCCGACCCCGGGACGCTCCCGCCCGGGGTCACCCCGCCGCCCGGACAAAGGCCGCGATCTTGCCCGCATCCTTCTGTCCGGGCGCGCTTTCCACCCCCGACGACACATCCACCTGCCGCGCATTGGTCAGGCGCACCGCCTCGGCCACGTTCTCGGCCGTCAGGCCCCCGGCCAGCATCCACGGCCTGAGCCAGCGCCGCTGCGCCACCAGCCGCCAGTCGAAGGAAAGCCCGTTCCCCCCCGGCAGCGCCGACCCCTTGGGGGGCTTCGCATCGACAAGGATCTGATCCGCCACCGTGCTGTAATCAAACAGCGCCGCCAGATCGCCCTCATCCGCCACGCCCACCGCCTTCATCACCGGCAGGCCATAGCGCGCGCGCACCTCTGCCACCCGCTCCGGCGTCTCGTGCCCATGCAGCTGCAACATATCCAGCGGCACGCCCTCCACGATGGCATCCAGCACCGCATCCGGCGCATCCACCACCAGCGCCACCTTCGCCAGCCCCACCGGCGCCGCCAGCGCCAGTTCCGCCGCCTGCGCCACGCTCAGATGCCGCGGAGACCGTTCAAAGAACACGAACCCCGCATAGGCCGCCCCCGCCGCCGCCACGGCAGCCACATCCGCCACGGTCCGCAGACCGCAGATCTTCACCCGCACCTGTCCCATGGATCAGCCCGCTTTCCGCGGCTTTTCGATCAGCGTCAGGATCTCGTCCTTCGGCACGCTCGTCGAATCGCGCATCACCTCGATCTCGCGCTCCAGCCGGGCCAGTTCCTTGCCCCGCTGGCTCGCGGTGCGGCGATACTTGTGCTCGCGCAGCCATTCCCAGGTGAACCCGATCAGCACGCCCGCCACCACACCGCCCAGCATCACCAGGAACAGCGGCAGTTCCATCTGCCAGTTCACGCCGAACAGCGCCCCCACATCCTCGGGCAGGAACCGCACCGGCACCACCGTGCGGTTGGCCAGCGCCACCGTCAACAGCAGCACCAGAAGCATGGCGATGAAAGCATAGCGAAGATAGCGCAGCATCGGGCATCCCCCTCGGATCACGCCCGACTATCGCGCCCCCCACCCGTGCGCGCAAGGGACGGGACGGCGTAACCGGCGGAAAACCTCAGCCCTTGCCGTTCAGCCGGTCGCGCAGCAGCTTGCCGGTCTTGAAGAACGGCACCTTCTTGTCATCGACCTTCACCGCCTCACCCGTCCGCGGGTTGCGGCCCACGCGCGCATCGCGCGCCTTCACCGAAAATGCGCCAAATCCGCGCAGCTCCACCCGGTCACCCTTGGCCAGCGCCTCGATGATTTCCTCAAAGACCGTGTTCACGATCCGCTCCACATGCCGCTGCGTGAGATGCGGGTTTTCATCCGCGATCTTCTGGATCAGTTCCGAACGGATCATCCAAGTCCCCCCTGTGGTGCCGTTGATCGGTCGCCACGCTGTTGTTTGGATTGGACTATAGGCAAAAAAACCAAGCGCACAACGAAAACGCGCGCCACACCGCCAAACCGCCCCGCGCTGCGGCGCGACCGCCACCGCGAATGGCAAAAGGCCCCGCACGGAGGCGGGGCCTTTCACCAGGTTCAGACAGGATGGCTCAGTTGCCGCCCTTCAGCGCCGCGCCAAGGATATCCCCCAGCGACGCGCCCGAATCGGACGAACCGTACTGTTCCACGGCTTCCTTCTCTTCGGCGATCTCGCGCGCCTTGATCGACAGGCCCAGACGGCGGGTCTTGGGGTCGATGTTGGTCACGCGCACATCCACGTGGTCACCCACCTGGAACCGCTCGGGGCGCTGGTCGGCACGGTCGCGCGACAGGTCCGACCGGCGGATGAACGACTTGGCGCCGTTATACTCCACCTCGATCCCGCCTTCCTCGATCGCCGTCACCGTCACGGTGATGACCGACCCGCGCTTCACGCCATCCACCGCATCGGTGAAGGTGTCATCACCCAGCGCCTTGATCGACAGCGAGATACGCTCCTTCTCCACGTCCACCTCGGTGACCGCGGCCTGAACCGTGTCGCCCTTGCGGTAGTTCTGGATGGCATCCTCGCCGCGCTGATCCCACGACAGGTCCGACAGGTGCACCATGCCGTCGATGTCGTTGTCGAGGCCCACGAACAGACCGAATTCGGTGATGTTCTTGACTTCGCCCTCGATCGTCGACCCCACGGGATGAGTTTCCGCGAACACTTCCCACGGATTGCGCATCGTCTGCTTCAGGCCCAGCGACACACGGCGCTTGGCGCTGTCGATCTCCAGCACCATGACATCCACCTCCTGCGAGGTGGAAACGATCTTGCCGGGATGCACGTTCTTCTTGGTCCAGCTCATTTCCGAAACATGGACCAGACCTTCGACACCGGCTTCCAGCTCCACGAAGGCGCCGTAATCGGTGATGTTGGTCACGCGGCCCTTGTGCACCGAACCCAGCGGATAGGCGCGCTCCACGGCATCCCACGGATCGGCCTGCAGCTGCTTCATGCCAAGGCTGATGCGGTGGGTGTCCTTGTTGATCTTGATGACCTGCACCTTGATCGTCTCGCCGATCGACAGGATCTCGCTCGGGTGGTTCACCCGGCGCCAGGCCATGTCGGTCACGTGCAGCAGGCCGTCCACGCCGCCAAGGTCAACGAAGGCGCCGTATTCGGTGATGTTCTTCACCACGCCGTCGATGGTCTGGCCTTCCGACAGGTTGCCGATCACTTCGGCGCGCTGCTCGGCGCGGCTCTCTTCCAGAATGGCGCGGCGCGACACGACGATATTGCCGCGGCGACGGTCCATCTTCAGGATCTGGAAGGGCTGCTTCATGCCCATCAGCGGGCCTGCATCGCGCACGGGGCGCACGTCCACCTGCGAACCGGGCAGGAACGCCACAGCACCACCCAGATCGACGGTGAAGCCGCCTTTGACACGGCCGAAGATCGCGCCTTCGACGCGGGTCTCGGACGCATAGGCCTTCTCCAGACGGTCCCACGCCTCTTCGCGGCGGGCCTTCTCGCGGCTGATCTGCGCTTCGCCGCGGGCATTTTCCACGCGGTCCAGATAGACCTCAACCTCGTCGCCCACATTGATGTTGGGCTGTTCACCGGGGTTGGCGAATTCCTTCAGGTCGATGCGGCCTTCCATCTTGTAGCCGACATCGATGATGGCCTGGCCCGCCTCGATGGCGATGACCTTGCCTTTGACAACCGTGCCCTCTTCGGGGGTGTCAATCTCGAAGCTCTCCTTCAGAAGAGCTTCGAATTCTTCCATAGCGTTTTTCGCGCACATATGCAGTTCGTCCTTTGTCATGGTTTTCTGGCCATGCGGTTGGCTCCGCCGGTCTTTGGCTCACCCTGCGGGAAAAACCGCGCCGGTCCCGGAAAACCGGACAGACCGCGACTCCGCCATCAGGATGGGGGGCCTATAGTCGCTCGGACGCAGGAAAACAAGCGCCAAGCAATGGGCGGGCCGCAGGCCGCGTGACCTCCACCCCACCCGCCCCGCCCCCGGCACAGCGGGCAAGGCCGCGCCGCGCCCCCGCCCCGACATCCCAGACTTGCCCACGTCCCAGACTTGCCAGCCGGTCCCTGTCACGCGATCATGGGCCTGCGCAGATCGGCAGTCTCACCCCAGTCTCTCCCCAGTCTTACCCTTGACCAGAAAGCATCCCCATCCATGACCCCCGCCCCCGTCACGCCTTGGTGGTCATGGGCCGCGCCCGCGCTTGCCCTCTCTCTCGCCGCGCTTGGCCTTGTCGTGCTGCATGGCGCCGTGCCTGCCGTCTTCTTTCTCGTCGCCATTCCCGCGCTCTTCGCGGCGGTCTTTGCCGCTGTGCACCATGCCGAAACGGTCGCCCACCGCATCGGCCAACCCTTCGGCTCCATCGTGCTGGCCCTGTCCGTCACCGTGATCGAAGTCTCGCTGATCGTCTCGATGCTGCTGTCCTCGCCCGATGCCGAAAGCAGCGTCGCCCGCGACACCGTCTTTGCCGCGATCATGATCGTGCTGAACGGCATCGTCGGGCTTTGCCTGCTGATCGGGGGCCTGCGCTTCCACGAACCGGGCTTTCAGGCGCGCGGCGCGATCAAGGCCTTGGGCGTTCTGGGCACGCTGGCGGTGCTCGGCCTCGTTCTGCCGAATTACACGACCACGACCCCCGGGCCGGTCTATGCGCCCAAACAGCTGATCTTTGTCGCCACGGTCTCCCTCGCCCTTTACGGCCTGTTCCTCTACGTCCAGACGATCCGCCACAAAGAGGCGTTCCGCGACGCCGAGGATGACCACGACGACCACACCCCCCCGGATCGCCGCAGCTTTCTGATCGCGCTCCTGCTGCTGCCCCTCTCCCTTCTGGCCGTGGTCCTTCTGGCCGAGGTGCTGGCCCACCCGGTGGAAGAGGGCATCGCGCATCTCGGCCTGCCCGAAGCCCTGATCGGCGTCATCATCGCGCTGATCGTGCTCCTGCCCGAAGCGCTGGCCTCGGTCCGGGCCGCGCGTGCGAACCGGCTGCAAACCAGCATGAACCTCGCCCTCGGCTCTGCGCTGGCCAGCCTCTGCCTGACCATCCCAACCGTCGCCATCCTGTCGCTGATGCTGGGCCAGACCCTCATCCTCGGGCTCGAGGCCGAACATATCGTCCTCCTCGTCCTGTCGCTCTTCATGGCGACCCTCACGCTGGCGACGGGACGCACGACCATCCTGCAAGGTGGCATCCACCTCGTGATCTTCTTCGCCTTCCTGACCATCGCCGCCATCCCCTGACCTGCCGGCCCGGCGGGGTTCACCCCGCCCGCCCTAAGCGAAGGGCCGTCGCAGCCGTCTTAACAGGATGGAAAGTGGCAAGCCCGCAGGATGCGGCGCACCGTCCCAGACTCACAGTCCCGGACCGGGATCACGGAAGGAGGATACCGTGAACGTCTATCACTGCCTGATCGAACTGCGCCCGGAAGCCCGCGCCCTGTCCTTCGCCCATGCGGCCGGTCTCTGGCTCGATCACCTCAACCGCCTGCAGCTTGTCTCGGGCTGGCGGCTCATGCGCCGCAAGTTCGGCCTCGCCTCCGGGCGCCATACCGATTTCATCCTCGAAATCGAAATCGAAGGCATGGCCGCCCTCGACGCCGCCTTCACCGCGCTCGCCGATGCCGATGCCGATGCGGTGGAGCTTTACGAAAAGATGCACGCGATGATCGACACGGTCGAGATCGGGCTCTACCGCCCCTATCCCGACCCGTCGCAACGCGAACGCATCGCGCTGATCTGACGGCCGCCCCCGGGCGGCGCCTGCCGCATCCGCCTCAGCGTTCCGCCCCGTCAAGGAAGCGATACCCGATCCCCGGTTCCGTCGCGATGAAGCGCGGGTTGGCGGCGTCATCCCCCAGCTTCTGGCGCAACTGCCGGACATAGACCCGCAGATACTGGCTGTCGTCCACATGGGCCGGTCCCCAGATCGCCTTCAGGATCATCTCCTGCGTCACCAGCCGCCCACGATGGCTGGCCAGCATCCACAGCAGATCGAACTCCCGCCGCGTCAGATGCAGCGCCTGCCCGTCCAGCGCCGCGGTATGATCCGCCGCATCAATCCGCAGCGGCCCGATGGTCAGAACCGATGGCACGATCTCGGCCAGACGGTCGCGCAACAGGCCCCGCACCCGGGCCAGAAACTCCTTCATCCCAAAGGGCTTGACCACGTAATCCTGCGCGCCTGCATCCAGCGCCTCCACCTTGCCCGCCTCATCGGCCCGCACCGACAGGATCAGCACAGGCACCTGCGTCCAGCCACGCAGATCCCGCAGCACCGACAGCCCGTCCGCATCCGGCAGCCCCAGATCCAGCACGATCAGCCCCGGCGCCTCGCGCGCGGCCAGCGCCAGACCGTCCCGCGCGCTGCCCGCCTCGATCACCTCATGCCCCTCGGCCACCAGCGCCACCCGCAGGAAACGGCGGATCGGCGCCTCGTCGTCGATCACAAGGATGCGCGCCCCCACACTCATGCCACCCTCCCCGGGGCATCCATCGGCAACGACACCACGATCCGCGTCCCGCTGCCATCCGGCGCCCCCGCCTCGGCGCGGATCGCGCCGCCCATTGCCTCCACCAACCCCTTGCAGATCGCCAGACCCAGCCCCGTGCCCGCGCGCTGCCGGTCGCCCCCCGCCACCCGATAGAACATGCCGAAGACGCGCGTCAGATCGGCCTCCGGAATGCCCGGCCCCTGATCCGTCACCGAAATGTCGATCATCCCGCCCCTCTGCACGGCCTGCAGCACGATCTCACTGCCCTCCGGCGCATATTTGGCCGCATTGTCCAGGATGTTGACAAGCACCTGTTCCATCAGCACCGCATCGGCACTGGCCAGCGGCAGGTCCGGCGCCAGCTCCACCCGCAGCCGATGATCCCGCAGCACCCCCTTCATCCGCGCCCGCGCCCCCCCGATCAGTTCCGCCACATCCAGCGCCACCAGACGCGGCTTCAGCGCGCCATGGCCCAGCCGCGTCATGTCGAGCAGGTTCTGCACATAGCGATCCAGCCTTTCGCCCTCGTCGCGGATGTTTTCGGCCAGATCGCGCCGCGCTGCCGCGGGCAGGTCACCCTCCACCAGATGGCCCGCCGCGCCGATGATCGTGACCAGCGGGGTGCGCAGATCATGGCTCACCGAATTCAAGAGCGCCGCGCGCAAGCGCTCGGTCTCGCTGGCAAGCTGCGTCGCCGCCAGATCCTCGGTCAGGCGCAGCCGTTCCAGCGCCAGCGCGATCTGGTCTATCAGCGCATCCAGCAGCCGCCGGTCGGTCCGCGCCAGCAGGCGGTCATCCGCATAGGCGATGCCAAGGACACCCAGCCGCCGCTCCCCCGCGATCAAGGGCAGAAAGAACCACCGCGCCATGGGCAGCGTATCCGATCCGCGCCCCGCCACCTCGCCCTTGTCCCAGGCAAATTGCGCGGCGGATTTGTCCCGCACCTCCAGCCGGTCCTCCGGGGGAAAACCACCCACCACCTGCAACGCCCCCCCGCGCGGCATCAGAAGCAGCGCCTCGCAGCGCAGGGTCGTCGCCACATGGCTGACCGACGCCCAGACAACATCATCCGCCGTCGCCGCCGCCGCCACGCGGCGGCTGAAATCATACAGCTTGTTGGTGCGGTCCGCGATGGCGGCCTGCGCCTCCACCCGCGCGCGCAGACGCGCCGCAAGATTGCCCGTCACCAGCGACGCGGCCAGAAACAGCCCCAGCGTCAGCAACTCCCCCTGACGCGATACGTTGAACGTATAGCGGGGATGGGTGAACAGGAAGTTATACGCCAGAAAGCCCAGCACCGCCGTCGCAAGGGCCGGGCCAAGGCCCCGGCGGCTGGCCACCACGACCACCGCCGTCATGTAGATCACGCTCAGGCTCGCCACCGGGAAAAGCTGCTCAGCCCCCCAGGAACAGGCCGACGCCAGCGCCACCGCCAGCACCGCCTCGCCCCAGGCGCGCGGCTCGGCGCCCAGCCCGGGCAGCCCAAGGCGCAGGCGCGACGGCTTCTCATCAGGCTCCGATGCGACCGTCACCTCGAAAGATCCCGCCTCCCGCAGGATATCGCGCGCCACATCCTCGCCCGCGATCCGCGCCCAGAACGGGCGCGGGCGCGGACGGCCGATCACGATGCGCCGCACATTCCTGTCCCGCGCAAAGGCAAGGATGGCCTTGGCCACGTCATGCTCGGCCTCCAGCGTGGCAAGCTCGGCCCCCAGCCGCTCGGCAAGGCGCAGACTGCCCGCCAGCCGGTCCTTCTCGGCCTCGGGCAGACGTTCGCCCCGCGCCTGCGCCACATTCAGCGCGATCCATTCCGCCCGCGACCGATCCGCGCTGCGCTTGGCCACGCGGATCGCCTCGCGCGCGGCGGGGCTTTCGTTGATGCAGACCAGAACGCGCTCCTGCGTGGGCCATGGTCCCGCAATGGCATTGGCGGCCATATGTTCGCGCAATTGCGCATCCACACGGTCGGCCGCCGTCCGCATGGCCAATTCGCGCAGCGCCGTCAGATTGCCCTTCACAAAGAACGATGACAGCGCCCGCGCTGCCTGATCGGCCGGATAGACCTTGCCCTGTTTCAGACGCTCCACCAATTCATCGGGCGGCAGGTCGATCAGTTCGATCTCATCGGCCATCTCCAGCGCGCCATCCGGCACTGTCTCGCGCACCCGCACCCCGGTGATGCGCGCCACCGTCTCGTTCAGCGTCTCGATATGCTGGATGTTCAGCGTGGTATAGACGTCGATCCCCGCCGCCAGCACCTCCTCGACATCCTGCCAGCGCTTCTCGTGGCGGCTGCCATCGGCATTGGTATGGGCCAACTCGTCGATCAGCGCGAGGTCGGGCTTGCGCGCCAGAAGGCCATCAAGGTCCATCTCGGTCAGCACGCGGCCCTGATAGATCACGGGCCGGCGCGGCAGTTGCGTCAGCCCCGCCAGCTTGGCCTGCGTCTCGGCCCGGCCATGGGTTTCGATCAGGGCCGCCACCACATCGCGGCCCCGGGCCGCTTCGCGATGGGCATCGTCCAGCATGGCCCATGTCTTGCCCACACCCGGCGCCGCGCCGAGAAAAACCTTCAGCCGACCCCGCCCCTCCCGCGCGGCCTGCGAGAGAAGAGCTTCGGGAGAAGGGCGAAGATCGGCGTCAGATGTCATTCCCCACCAGCGGGCGCTATCGGAAAGGCCGCGTCAAGCGCGATGTTGGTGCGCAGCACATTCACCCGCGCCTCGCCATACATCCCCAACAGCGGCGGGACCACCGCGTCCTCGATCAACGCGCGCACCGCCGCCGGGTCCGCCCCCCGCGCGGTGGCGATCCGCCCGGATTGGCCCAGCGCCGAAGCCACGCTGATATCGGGATCAAGGCCCGACCCCGACGTGGTGACCGCGTCGATGGGCGCATCTGTGCCGTTCAGCCCCTCCCACGCGGCACGGCGGGCGGCAACATCGGCGATCAGCGTGGCCGAGGTGGGGCCAAGGTTCGTGGCCCCCGTCCCCGCCGCATTATAGCCCGACGCCGAAGCCCGCGGGTGCAGATAGCCCGCCCCCGCAAAGGGTTGGGCGATCAGGGCCGACCCGATCACCGCCCCCTCCCGCGCCATCAGGCTGCCATTGGCGGCGTCAGGAAACAGGCCCTGCGCAAGACCCGTCATCGCAAAGGGATAGGCCAACCCCGTGAGCAGCGTGAAAATCGCGGTCAGGGCGATGGCAGGGCGAAGCTGTGACAGCATCTTTGGGCCTCCTCAGGCAAGGTTCAGCGCGACAAGCGCAAGGTCGATGGCCTTGATGCCGACGAAAGGCACGATCAGGCCGCCCAGTCCGTAGATCGCAAGGTTGCGCCGCAGCAGCGCCGCCGCGCTCGACGGCCGATACCGCACCCCCCGCAGCGCCAGCGGCACCAGCGCCACAAGGATCAGCGCGTTGAAGATCACCGCCGACAGGATCGCCGATGTGGGCGAGGCCAGATCCATCACGTTCAGCACCGCCAACCCCGGATAGGCCGCGACAAAGATCGCAGGCAGGATGGCGAAATACTTCGCCACGTCATTGGCGATGCTGAACGTCGTCAGCGCCCCGCGGCTGATCAGCAGTTGCTTGCCCACCAGAACCACCTCGATCAGCTTGGTCGGATCGCTGTCAAGGTCGATCAGGTTGGCCGCCTCCTTCGCCGCCGGCGTGCCCGCATTCATGGCCACCCCCACATCGGCCTGCGCCAGCGCGGGCGCGTCGTTCGACCCGTCGCCGCACATGGCCACCAGCCGCCCCCCCGCCTGTTCGCGCCGGATCAGATCCAGCTTCATCTCGGGCGTCGCCTCGGCCAGGAAATCATCCACCCCCGCCTCGGCCGCAATCGCCGCCGCCGTCAAAGGGTTGTCCCCCGTGATCATCACCGTGCGGATACCCATCGCGCGCAACTCGGCAAACCGCTCCCGCACGCCGGGCTTCACGATGTCCTTCAGATGCACCGCGCCCAGGATCTCCGCCCCCTCGGCCACCAGCAGGGGCGTCCCCCCCGACCGCGCGATCGCATCGACCTGCTCGGCCAGCGCGCCGGGCGGGGTCTTGCCCGTCAGACGGATCACCGCATCCATCGCCCCCTTGCGCAGGGACCGCCCGCCCGCATCCAGCCCCGACAGCCGCGTGTGCGCCGTAAAGGCCACCGCTTCCGCCCCCGCGGGCATCCCGGGCAGCGCCCCCAGCACCTCGCGCGCCTTCTCCACGATGGATTTGCCCTCGGGCGTCTCATCGGCCAGCGACGCCAGCGCCGCCGCCTCTGCCAGACGCCGCAGCTCCACCCCCGGCGCCGGGATCAGCGCATCCGCCATCCGGTTGCCAAAGGTGATCGTCCCGGTCTTGTCCAGAAGCAGCGTATCCACATCCCCCGCCGCCTCCACCGCGCGGCCCGATTTGGCGATCACATTGGCCTTCACCAGCCGGTCCATCCCGGCAATCCCGATGGCCGACAAAAGCCCCCCGATCGTCGTTGGGATCAGCGTCACGAACAGCGCCCCCAGCACGATCACCGGGATCGCCGCTCCGGAATAGCTGGCAAAAGCAGGCAGCGTCACCACGACGAACAGGAATATCAGCGTCAGCCCCACCAGCAGGATGTTCAGCGCGATCTCGTTCGGGGTCTTCTGCCGCTCGGCCCCCTCGACCAGCGCGATCATGCGGTCTAGGAAACTCTTCCCCGGCTCCGCCGTCACCCGGATCACCAGCCAGTCCGACACGACGGTGGTACCCCCCGTCACCCCCGACCGATCCCCGCCCGCCTCGCGGATCACCGGCGCGCTCTCGCCGGTGATCGCGCTTTCATTCACCGACGCCATGCCGCGCACCGCCTCGCCGTCGGTGGGGATGATCTCCCCTGCCGCGACATAGACGATCTGCCCGGGGCGCAGCGCGGTGGACAGAACCTCCGTCGCCCGTTCCGGGCTTTCCTCCACCCCCGACAGAAGCCGCACCCGCGTCTCCGCCTTGGTCGCCCGCAGCGTATCCGCCCGTGCCCGCCCCCGCCCCTCGGCCAGCGCCTCGGCGAAATTCGCAAAAAGCACGCACAGCCACAGCCAGGCCGAAATGTGCAGGCTCGTCCCCGCGCCCGCCGCCCCGGCCAGAAAATCGCGCAGGCCCAGCACCGTCGTCAGCGCCGCCACCACGGCGGTCACGAACATCACCGGGTTACGCCACAGCCGCCGCGGATCCAGCTTCACCAGACTTTCCCGGATCGCAGCCGTGTACAGACCGCTCAGATCGGCCGTCTTTTGATGTTTGGACATGGTTTGCCTCAAAAGCTCTGCCCGGCCATCCGCGCGGTCTCTTCCGCGATCGGGCCAAGGGCAAGGACAGGAAAGAAGGTCAGCGCGCCAAGGATCAGCACCGTCAGAACCAAGAGCGTCACGAACAGCGGGCCATGCGTCGGAAAGGTGCCGCTCGTGACGGGCGCCTGCGGCTTGCGCAGCATCGACCCCGCAATCGCCAAGAGCGGCACGATGATCGCATAGCGGCCCAGGATCATGATGATCCCCAGCGCCGTCGTCTGCCACGGGTTCGCCGCGCCCCAGCCCCCAAAGGCCGAACCATTGTTCCCCGTGGCCGAGGTATAGGCATACAGGATCTCGCTCATCCCGTGCGGCCCGGCCTCCTGCACGGATGTCAGCGCCGCGGGAACCGTGGCCGCCACCGCGCCGCCCACCAGAATTCCCAAGGGCATCGACAGGAAGGCCAGCACCGCCAGCGTCACCTCCCGCGCCTCGATCTTGCGGCCAAGGTATTCCGGCGTCCGCCCCACCATCAGCCCGGCAAGGAACACCGCCAGCACGACATACAGCATCATGCCGTAAAGCCCCGCCCCGACGCCGCCAAAGATCACCTCGCCCACCGCCATGAACACCAGCATCACAAGGCCCGACAGCGGCATGAAACTGTCATGCATCGCATTGACCGATCCGTTCGATGCCGCCGTGGTCGATGCCGCCCAAAGCGACGAAAGCATCGCGCCAAAGCGCTGCTCCTTGCCCTCCATATTCGCCCCGAGGCCCAGCGACGGGTTCCCCGCCGCCTCATAGCCATGGATCACCGCAAGGCCTGCCACGAACATCACCGCCATCGCGGCAAAGATCGCCCAGCCGTGCCGACGGTCCCCGACCATCCGGCCGAACAGAAAGCAAAACGCCACCGGGATCAGCAGGATCGACAGCGATTGCGCCAGGTTCGATGCAATGTTCGGGTTCTCGAAAGGATGGGCCGAATTCACGCCGAAGAACCCGCCCCCATTCGTGCCCAGTTGCTTGATCGCGATCTGCGCCGCCGCAGGACCCCGGGCGATGATCTGTTCCTCGCCCTCGATGCCCGTGGCAACCACCGCTCCCTGCAAGGTCTGCGGCACACCCTGCGCCGCCAGAAACAGCGCCAGGACGACCGACAGCGGAAGCAGGATCCACAGGACAGACCGGCTCAGATCCAGCCAGAAATTGCCAAGCGTAGCCCCCGTCGCGCCGACAAAGCCCCGGATCACCGCCACGGCCACCGCCATGCCCGTGCCCGCGCTCACGAAATTCTGCATCGTCAGCCCGGCCATCTGGCTCAGATAGCTCAGCTGCGCCTCGCCCGAATAGGCCTGCCAGTTGGTGTTCGTCACAAAGCTGACGGCGGTGTTGAACGCCAGATCGGGCGCCATGCCCGCGATGCCATCCGGGTTCAGCGGCAGCACGCCCTGCGCCCGCAACAGCGCATAGAGCAGCACGAAACCCGCCGCATTGAAGGCCAGCACCGCCCGGGCATAGTCGCCCCAGCCCATGCCACGCCCGGGGTCCACCCCGCCCAGCCGCAAAAGCCCCGCCTCGACGCGCCGCAGCGCGGCGGGAAGCTGGCCTGCATAGACGCGCGCCATCCACGCCGCCATCAGCCATGCCAGACCGACCAGCACAGCAAAATACAGAAGATAGGAAATTAGTGTCATGCCGCGCGCCTCAGAACCGGTCCGGCCGCAGCAGCGCCGCGCCCAGATAGACAAAGAGGCCCGCCGCAACGGCAAGGCCGAGGATCAGATCAAGCATGATGCCGCCTCACATCCGCTCGGCCGCACGGACAGCCAGGCCAAAGGCCGCAAAGGCGATCAGGCCCAGCGCAAGATAGATCACGTCCAGCATGGTGCATCTCCAGAAAGTTAGGCCCCGAAGATGCGCCCGCCCCGCGTAAAGGTGCCATGCGGGATGCGGCCCGGCCCCGTAAAAGGCGCGTAAAGCGGGCGGCGGCGCCGCTGGCCTCCGGAACGGGCCTCAGGAACGGGCCGCGAAGACGCCGCCCACGACCCTCCTCCCCCTGTTGGCAAGCCCTGCCTCAGGCCCGGCGCAGGGGTCAGGCCCACTGTGCGCCAAAACACCCTTAACCATTCCGCACGGCCTCACCCTGCCGGAATTTGTATGCACGCCCGTCTGCACCGGTTCCTGCACCCGTTGCTGTACAGTCGCCAACGGCGCTTCGCGCCAAAATCGACGGAAATTCAGCGTGTTAACCCTGACGCCCCTCAGGGCATCAGCTGCCCGCCATTCACCTCGATCACCTGCCCCACGACATATCCCGACAGGCTCTCGCAGGCCAGAAACAGATAGGCCCCCACGCAATCCTCCGGCCCGCCCAGCCGCCCTGCCGGGATCGTGGCAAGCTGCGCCTGCAACTGCGCCTCGGTCGAATAGCGCTCGTGAAACGGCGTGGTGATCACCCCCGGCGCCACGGCGTTCACGCGAATACCAAAGGGAATCAACTCTTTGGCCATCCCCCGCGTGACGTTGTGGACAAAGGCCTTCGACGATCCGTAAAGCCCGGCCCCGCCGCTCGCCCCGTTCCGCGCCGCGACCGACGTGGTGTTGATGATGAACCCGCCCCCCGCCGCCTTCAGCGGCCCGATGGCCGCCTGCGACGCCACCACCACCGACCGCGCGTTCAGATCCATGATCTCGTCGTAATCCCGTTCGGAAACATCGGTATAGGCCACGCGCCGCACCATGCCGCCTGCATTGTTGACTAACCCGTCCAGCCGCCCGAAGGCCGCCACCGCCTGCTCCACCGCCGCCCGCGCCCCCGCCCCGGAAGACACGTCCGCCCGGATCAGCACCGCCTCCCCGCCGGCCGCCCCGATCTCGTAAGCCACGGCTTTTGCAGCCTCTTCCGACGCGTTGTAATGCAACCCCACCCGCGCGCCCTGCGCCGCGAAGGCCCGCGCCACCGCCGCCCCGATCCCCGTCGATGCCCCCGTCACAAGCACCGCCTTGCCCTGCAACTCCGGCAACCGCATCCCCGTCATCCCCGTCATCCCCGTTCCTCCAGCCGCCGCTCCACCACCGCAATGGCCCGCGCCACCGCATCCTCCACCGACATCACACTGGTATCCATCACGAAAGCATCCGCCGCCGCCCGCAGCGGCGCATCCGCCCGCCCCATGTCGCGCGCATCCCGCTCCCGCACTTCCGCCAGAACAACCGCCTCATCCCCACCGACCTCCAGCCACCGCCGATGCGCACGCACCTCCGCACTGGCAGTCACATAGAGCTTCACCTCCGCCTCGGGGCAGATCACCGTGCCGATATCCCGCCCGTCCAGCACCGCGCCGCCCTCCGCCCGCGCAAAGCGGCGCTGGAATTCCACAAGCGCCGCACGCACTTGCGGGATCGCGGCCACACGGCTGGCCGCCTGACCCGCCGCCAGCGTCCGCAACCCCTCCCGCTCCAGATCACCGGGAACAAGCGCCTCTGCCGCCGCCACGGGATCGCCGCCCTTCGCGCCGACCGCCCGGTACAAAAGCCCGGTATCCAGATGCCGGAACCCAAAACGCGCCGCCACGGCCCGCCCGATGGTCCCCTTGCCTGCCGCCGCCGGCCCGTCGATCGCCACCGTGAAGATCACGACAAATGCCCCTTCATCTTGGCCCAAATACCCTCGGGGGAAAGCCCCGCAGGGGCGCGGGGGCAGACAGCCCCCCGATTTTTCGCAGGAAGATCGTCACCCGCGATCGAGCAAGGCGCCAAGGCCCGTCATCAGCCCCTCAAAGATCGGGAAAGACGTCAGGATGGGCGACGCGTCATCCACCGCCACCGCCGTCTTCGCCGCCATCCCGCAGACAAGGAAACTCATCGCGATCCGGTGGTCCAGATGCGTGGCGCAGGTCGCCCCACCCGGCACGCCCCCCGCGCCAAGACCATGGACGATCAGCGTATCCTCGTCCTCCTCGACCCGCACGCCACAGGCCTCAAGGCCCCGCGCCATGGCGTCGATCCGGTCGCTTTCCTTGACCCGCAACTCCTTCACGCCGCGCATCACCGTGGTGCCTTCGGCAAAGGCCGCCACCACCGACAGGATGGGATATTCGTCGATCATCGACGGCGCGCGCTCCTCCGGCACCTCTATGCCCTTGAGATTGGGCGAAAACTTCACCCGCAGGTCGGCCACAGGCTCGCCCCCCTCCTCGCGCGGGTTCTGGAACTCGATCTGCGCCCCCATCTCGACCAGCGTCAGATAGAGCCCGTTGCGCGTCAGGTTCTGGCTCACGCCCGGAACCAGGATGTCAGACCCTTCCACGATCAGCGCCGCACAGGTCGGAAAGGCCGCCGAGGACGGATCGCGCGGCACCGCCACGGTCTGCGGCCGCAACTCCGGCCGCCCGGTCAGGGTGATGACATTGCCCTCGGCCGTCTTCTCCACCACCAGTTCCGCGCCAAAGCCAAGCAGCATCCGCTCCGAATGATCCCTCGTGGGTTCCTTCTCGATCACCACCGTCTGCCCCGGCGCGTTCAGGCCCGCCAGCAGCACCGCCGATTTCACCTGCGCGCTCGCCACCGGCAGGGCATAGCGCACGGGCACAGGGTCCACCGCGCCCACCACCGTCATCGGCAGCCGCCCACCCTGCCGCCCATAGGCCCGCGCGCCGAACAGCGACAGGGGATCTGTCACCCGCCCCATCGGCCGCTTGCGCAAACTCGCATCCCCCGTGAAGGTCGCGGTGATGGGCGATGTCGCCATCGTCCCCATGATCAGCCGCACGCCCGTGCCCGAATTGCCGCAGTCGATCACATCGGCGGGCTCGCGGAACCCGCCCACGCCCACGCCGTTCACCGTCCACACGCCGGGGGCATGGCGTGTCACATCCGCCCCGAAGGCGCGCATGGCCTTGGCCGTGTCCAGCACGTCCTGCCCTTCCAGAAGGCCCGTCACCCGCGTCTCGCCCACCGCCATCGCGCCAAAGATCAGCGCGCGATGGCTGATCGACTTGTCGCCCGGCACCTCGGCCACGCCCTTCAGGGGCCCGGATTTGCGGGCGGTCATCGGTTGCGCTTCGCCATGGCCGGACATCGTGATCTCCCTGTCATTCCGGCCCGCCTGATAGCGCAAGCGATGGGGCCGGTCCATGCCCTGCGGAACAGGAGCCGCCCCCCCGTACGCAAGGCGTGCGCAAGGGTTGAACATGCAGCGCGCGGTCTCATATCCACAGTCATGAACCGCCGCCGCTTTCTCGCCCGCACTGCCCTCCTTGCCACCGGCGCCGCCGCCGCCGCCACGGGAGCTTTCGCCCTGTCCCCCGCCCGCAACCGATATTACCAAGGCCCGCCGGGGCCGAACTTCGACGGAACCCGCTTCTTCAACCCGGGCGGCAGCCCGCCCAAGGGCTTTGCCGATCTGCTGAAATGGCAGGCGGGCGGCGGTCGCGCCCAGTGGCCCGACAGCATCGGCATCCGGCAGGCCGTGCCTGCCCCCCGCGTCGATGATCTGATCATCACCATGGTCGGCCATGCCACCCTGCTCATTCAGGTGGCCGGGCTGAACCTCTTGACCGATCCCGTCTGGTCGGATCGCGCCAGCCCCTTCTCCTTCGCAGGCCCCCGCCGCGCAACCGCCCCAGGCATCCGGTTCGAGGCACTGCCCCGCATCGACGCGGTGCTTCTGTCGCACAATCACTACGATCATCTCGATCTCGCCACGCTGGCGCGGCTGAAACAGGCGCATGACCCGCTGGTGATCACGCCCCTCGGCAATGACACGATCATCAAGGACGCCGTTCCCGACATGCGGGTCGCGACCGGCAATTGGGGCCACACCGTTCCCGTCGGTCCCGCCACGGTGCACTTCGAACCCTGCCACCACTGGTCGGCACGCGGCACCCGCGATCGCTCCATGGCGCTCTGGTCGGCCTTCCTGATCGACACGCCCGCCGGGCGAATCTTCCACATCGGCGATACGGGATTCGATCAGGGCCGTCCCTACCGCGATCTGCCGCGCAAGCACGGGCGCATCCGCGCGGCCATCCTGCCCGTCGGCGCCTATGAACCCCGCTGGTTCATGCGCGATCAACATCAGGACCCGGCCGAGGCGGTGGAAGGCTTCCTCCTCAGCGGCGCGGAACACGCCGTAGGCCATCACTGGGGCACGTTCCAGCTCACGAACGAAGGCCGCGACGCGCCCCCCGCCGCGCTGGCGCAGGCGCTGCAGGCCAAGGGCATCGCCCCCGACCGCTTCCGCGCGCTGGCCCCCGGCGAATGGTGGGCGATCCCGGCTTAAGCCTTTTTTAACCTTTACGCCGGAAGGTCAGGTAATGGGGCGCCCGCCCCTCGCGCAGCGCCTTCTGCTCATAGCGGGTGGACAGCCAATCCTCCCACGCGCCCCCCGCTCCGGCCTGCGCCACAATATCGAACCCCGCCTTGGGCACCTCTTCCAGCGTCTGGCGCACATAATCGGGGATGTCGGTCGCCACACGGAACTCTGCCCCCGGCGCCATCACCCGCGCCAGGGCCACCAGATAGCCCGGCGTCACGAAGCGCCGCCGATGGTGCCGCGCCTTGGGCCAAGGGTCGGGATAGTTGAGAAAGGCCTTCGCCACCGATGCGTCAGGCAGCACGTCGAACAGATCACGCACATCGCCGGGATGGATCGCCAGATTGTCCACCCCCGCCGCCCGGATCTTGCCCAGAAGCATCGCCACCCCGTTCACGAAAGGCTCGCAACCGATGATCCCGATGCGGGGGTAACGGGCCGCCATATGCACCAGATGCTCCCCGCCGCCGAAACCAACCTCCAGCCACAGCGGGCGTTCCCCGAACAGCGCCACCGGGTCGATGGGCGACCGCCCCGGGTTCTCCTCCACCGTGATCCCCGCCAGCCGGACCTTGCCAAGGTCCTCGGCCAGATATTGCTTCTGGCTCGCCCGCAGGGTCTTGCCATGCACCCGGCCATAGAAATTCCGCCGCTCCGGCACGGCAGGCATCCCCTCTTGCGTCACATCGGTCATGGCAGGCTCCCCATTCTCAAGCGCGCGCCCTAGTCCCGCCACGCCACAGGGTCAAGCCAAAGCCGCCCTGCCCCTTCCCCGTTGTGCAAATATCCTCAGGGGGAGTCGCCGCAAGGCGACGGGGGCAGAATGCCCCCTCCACCCTCAGACCTGCCCCAAGGGCCGCTCCCCGATCCGCTCGGCCACCATCACCAGATAACCGTCCGGGTCCTGAACGAGGAACTCGCGCTGCCCCCCCATCCGGTCACCCCAGTCGCGCCATTTCTCGCGCGGCTCCACATAGAACGGCACCCCCGCCGCCCGCATCCGCGCCGCCGCTGCATCGGCATCGGCCACATAGACCTGCACCACCAGCCCGCGGCCAAAGGGCCGCTCCATCGGCCCGGTCTCCCAATCCCCGTCGCGCTGATAGATCATCACCTGCGCCCCGTCGGGATGGGCCAGACAGGCCAGCTTCTGCGCCGGCCGCTCAAAGGCCAGGGCAAAGCCCAGCGGCCCCGTCCAGAACGCCAGCGAGGCCGGATAATCCGTCACCATCATCTCTGCCATGCCCATCGCCCATTGGGCGGGCGGCGCCCCGATCCCCATGCCATCCTCCCCCGAAAAACGCCTCTCCAAACGCAAACGGCGCGCGGGGTTTCCACCCCGCGCGCCGCCCGAACCCGCCAGCGGGTCGCTTACTTCACGGCCTTCTTCAGCGCCTCGACCAGATCGGTCCGCTCCCAGCTGAAGCCGCCATCCGCCGTCGCCTCGCGCCCGAAATGGCCATAGGCCGAGGTGCGCGCATAGATCGGCTTGTTCAGGCCCAGCGCCGTGCGGATACCGCGCGGCGTCAGGTCCATGCACTCCGCCACGGCGCGTTCGATGGCGGCGGCATCCACCGCCCCCGTGCCATGGGTATCGACATAGATCGACAAGGGCTTCGCCACCCCGATCGCATAGGACACCTGCAGCGTGCAGCGATCCGCCAGCCCCGCCGCCACCACGTTCTTGGCCAGATAGCGCGCGGCATAGGCCGCCGACCGGTCCACCTTGGTCGGGTCCTTGCCCGAGAAGGCCCCGCCGCCATGCGGCGCGGCCCCGCCATAGGTATCCACGATGATCTTGCGCCCCGTCAGGCCCGCATCGCCATCCGGGCCCCCGATCACGAACTTGCCCGTGGGGTTCACCCACCATTCCGTCTTCGCGGTGATCCAGCCGTCGGGCAGGATCTCGCGGATATAGGGCTCCACGATGGCGCGGATGTCGTCCGACGTCTGCGCCTCGTCCAGATGCTGGGTCGACAGCACGATAGAGGTCACTTCGACGGGCTTGCCATCCTCATAGCGCAGCGAAAGCTGCGACTTGGCATCCGGCCCCAGCGTCGGCTCCTTGCCGGATTTCCGCACCTCGGCCAGCCGCCGCAGGATCGCGTGGCTGTACTGGATCGGCGCCGGCATCAGTT
Organism: Paragemmobacter ruber; assembly: GCF_009908315.1. Lineage (GTDB taxonomy): Bacteria > Pseudomonadota > Alphaproteobacteria > Rhodobacterales > Rhodobacteraceae > Paragemmobacter > Paragemmobacter ruber. The sequence continues at coordinate 139,626 of NZ_JAAATW010000002.1, read as the reverse complement.
CCGGCGTCTCGCGGCAGGCATAGCCGAACATGATGCCCTGATCGCCTGCGCCATCCCGATCCACACCCTGCGCGATATGGGCGGATTGTTCGTGCAGGAAGTTGTGCACCTTCAGGGTGTTCCAATGGAACTTGTCCTGTTCGTAGCCGATATCCTTCACGCAATCGCGCACGATACCTTCGACGCGCGACAGCATTGCTTTGGTCGCCGCCTCGGTGGACAGACCGACTTCCCCGCCCACGACAACCGTATTCGTGGTGGCAAAGGTTTCACAGGCAACACGGGCATTGGGCTCTTCCGACAGGAAGGCATCGAGGATCGCATCCGACACGCGATCGCACACCTTGTCGGGATGCCCCTCCGACACGGACTCGGAGGTAAACACATAGTTGGTACGGGTCATGGGAAGTGCTCCATTGGGGTTATCCCCGCCACGCCAGGAAGCCGTTGTAGCGGTTAAACCGTCTCCCTATCCGCGACCCCCGCCCGCGTCAAGCCGATGTCCGACGCCCGGCCACCCACAGTCCTGCCATGAGCAACCCGATCAGCAGGATCACCGGCCCATCCCCCCAACGCGCATAGACGGTCGGCGGCAGCGCGCCGGGCAGGGGCGCGTCAAGATAGCCGGGCTCGCCAAAGGGCAACTGGTCCAGAACGCGCCCCCGCGCATCGACCACCGCCGTGACGCCCGTATTGGCCACACGCACCAGCGGCAGGCCCTGCTCGATGGCGCGCAAGCGCGCCTGCGCCATGTGCTGGAACGGGCCGGACCAGGTGCCGAACCACGCGTCATTGGTGATCTGCAGCATCCAGTCCGCCCGCTCCGGCGCGGCGCGCACATCCTGCGGAAAGATCACCTCATAGCAGATCAGCGGCAGCACCTTGCCCAGATCACCGCCCAGATCCAGCACCGCAGGCCCCGGCCCGGGCGAATAGCCGTTGCCCTGCTGGGCGGCAAAGGCCACCAGACCGAACCAGTCATAGAGCAGATCGCCAAAGGGGATGTATTCGCCGAACGGCACCAGATGGTGCTTGTCATAGCTGGCCTCGATGCGCCCGCCCTGGCCGATGACGGCAAGGCTGTTCCAGTATTGCCAACCCGCCACCCGCTGCACGCCCACGGCAACCGGGTTGCCGCGCCCCGCCTCGGCGATGCGGCGGGCGACCTCGGGGTATTCGTCGATCAGGTAAGGCACCGCCGTTTCCGGCCAGATCGCCAGATCGGGCCGCGCCCCGGCCGCGGTAAAGGACAACTGCCGCTCAAAGAACAGCCGCGCCTGATCGGGATCCCATTTCAGCCCCTGTTCGGCATTGGGTTGCACCAGCCGCAGCAGGGCCGCACGCGGGGCCGGCTCGGGCCCGGCCAACCGCCACGCGCCAAAACCGAAAGCCGCCCCCACCATCGCAACGGCAAGTACGGCCAGCCCCAGGCGCCGCGCGGCCAACAGCGCCGCCGCCACCAGCGTGAACAGCGTCAGGCCAAAAGGCCCCACCATCGCCGCCAGTTGCGCAGGCGCATGACCGATCCAGACATGCCCGATCATCGCCCAGGGAAATCCGGTCAGCACATGCGCCCGCGCGAATTCGGCCACCGTCAGGCCAAGGGCAAATCCCAGCGCCGCAAAGCGCCCCCGCGCCGCCACCGCCGCCAGCGCCCAGAACAGGGCCAGTCCGAAAGACAGAAACACCACCGCAAAGGGCGCCATCCAGCCATGGATTTCGGGCGCGATCAGGAACGGCTCGACGATCCAGGCCAGTGCCGCCGCGAAATAGCCCGCCCCGCCAAACCAGGCGATCCAGCCCCGCCCGCGCGCGGCCCCCGCCACCAGATGCACGAAGGCCGCCAAAGCAGGCAGCGCCGCCCACCACCAGCCCAGCGGGGCCTGCCCGCTGGCCACCACCACCCCGCAGGCGGCGGCACCCGCCACCGCCCGCAGGCCGGGCCATCCGGCGCGGGCACGGCGCCAGCCCGCGCCGATCAATCCGCCTCCACCTTTTCGCGCTGCGCCACCACCTCGGGCAGACGGATGCGCACCCGCTTGATCCGGCGGGGATCGGCGTCGATCACCTCGAACTCGGCCCCGCTCTCATGCGGCACGACCTCGCCCCGCGCAGGCACGCGGCCCGTGCGCAGAAAGACGATGCCGCCCAGCGTGTCGATCTCCTCGTCATCCTCGTCATGGCGCAGACGAAGGCCCGTCGCGGTTTCGATCTCTTCCAGCGGCGCATTGGCCATGGCGACAAAGACGCCGGGCCGCTCTTCCTTCCAGAGCGCGCCCTCCTCCTCGTCATGTTCATCCTCGATCTCGCCGATCACGGTCTCGATCAGGTCCTCGATGGTCACCAGACCATCCACCCCCCCATATTCGTCGATCACCAGCGCCATATGCACCCTTTCGCGCTGCATCTTCTGCAAGAGCACGCCGATGGGCATGGAAGGGGGCGCATAAAGCACCGGGCGCAACAGACGCTTGAGCGAAAACCGCCCCGAGGCGCCGAAGCCGTGCTGCAGCGCAAGGTCCTTGAGCAGCACAAGGCCCTGCGGCTGGTCCAGCGTGCCCTTGTAGACCGGAACCCGGCTGAAGCCATGTTCGCGGAACACCTCGACCAGGTCCTCTTTGCCGATGTCCAGCGGCACGGCAACGATCTCGACCTTGGGTATGGCCACATCATCCACCCGTAGCCGCCGCAGGTTGCCGATCCCCGGCAATCCGCCGCCCGGTGCGGCCGCGGCTGGGTGGGCCGCCGCTCCGTCGGTGCTTGTGGAACTGGCCGTCTCTGTCGAAGGGGAAAACGCGCTTAACAAGCGCCCGAAGAACCCGCGTTGCGCGCGTTCTTGTCCGTCGTCCTGGGTCAAATCCCGCGCGCCCTGCGCTGCGTTAGACCCGTCGCTGCTACTGCCCATCGGTCCTTCTTCCAAAAGGCCCCGTCACGCGGGGCGCGCCAAATATGGGTCAGGTAGGCCGAGGGTGGCAAGTATCTCCACCTCGTGCCGCTCCATCACCGCTGCATCTGCGTCGTGGATGTGATCATAGCCGAGGCAATGCAACAATCCATGAACAATCAGATGGGTAACATGGTCGGCCATGGGCTTTCCCTGCGCCTCGGCCTCCTGCGCGCAGGTTTCCCACGCGATGGCCATGTCGCCCAATTCCTCGGGATCGTCCGTCGCGCCCGGTTCGGGCAAGTCCGGCTCCTGCCCCGGCGTGTCGGCGCCGCGTTCCTCTGACGGCCAGGACAGCACATTGGTGGGCTGCGGCTTGCCCCGGAAATCCGCATTAAGCACGGCAATCCGTGCATCATCGCAGCCCAGAAGCACAACCGAAAATCCATCACGCGCCAGCCGCAGATGCGCCATCGCCGCCACGCAGGCACGCTCCGCCAGCGCCGTCAGCCCGAAGGCCTCCCAGCGCGCATCCTCGATCACGACATCCACCAGCGGTTCCATGCGCCGCCCTTTAGTGCTGACCAGACAAAAGCGCAAACCCTGCCCTGCCTCATCAGCAGAAATTTCCCGCGCAACCGGGGAAAGCGCGCGCGGCGTCAGGTTCGGCCGCGCGCCTTGATCGGTTCAGCCCTGCTGCGCCTCGTTCGCCTCATAGGCTTCGATGATCCGGGCCACCAGCGGGTGGCGCACGACGTCCTTGGCGGTGAAGTAGTTGAAGGACACGCCCTTCACCCCCTTCAGGATGCGCTCGGCTTCCTGCAGGCCGGACGGCACGCCGCGCGGCAGGTCGATCTGCGTGCGGTCGCCGGTGATCACCATGCGGCTGCCCTCGCCCAGACGCGTCAGGAACATCTTCATCTGCATCGTGGTCGCGTTCTGCGCCTCGTCCAGCACGACAAAGGCGTTCGACAGCGTCCGCCCCCGCATAAAGGCCAGGGGCGCGATCTCGATCCGCTTCTCTTCGATCAGCTTTTGCACCTGCTTCTGCGGCAGGAAATCGTTCAGCGCGTCATAAAGCGGCTGCATGTAGGGATCGACCTTCTCCTTCATGTCGCCGGGCAGAAAGCCAAGGCGTTCGCCCGCCTCCACCGCCGGACGCGACAGGATGATCTTCTCCACCGCGCCCGAGATGAACATCGTCACGCCCACCGCTACGGCGAGATAGGTCTTGCCCGTCCCCGCAGGGCCGATGCCAAAGCCAAGCTCGTTCTGGAACAGGTTCGCGACATAGGCCTTCTGCGCCTCGGTCCGCGGTTCGATGGGCTTCTTGCGGGTGCGCAGTTCCAGCCCGCCGCCACTGAACATCTCGATCTGCTCGCCATCGGCCATCGCCCGGTCGGGCATCGGGCGGCCCATTCGCATCGCGCCGTCGATATCACCCGCCGCCACGCCGCGCCCGGATTCCAGCCGCGCGTAAAGCGATCTCAGCACGGCTGCCGCCTGATCCCGCGCCCCCTTTTCCCCGATCACCGCCAGCCTGTTGCCACGGCGCAGGATGTGCACCCCGATCTGATGTTCGATCTGCGCAAGGTTGCGGTCAAACTCGCCGCACAGGTCGATCAGCAATCGGTTGTCGGGAAATTCGAGCAGCGTTTCCACAACGTCCTCGGAACGGGTCGGGGGGGTCAGCGCGCTGATGCCCAAGGAGATCTCCTTCTTTAGGGGCTTCGCCAATATCTTGATGATGTGCCGCGTTTGGCCACAAGGCAAGCACCATTCAAGGCCGTGAGCTAACTCTGCCCAAGGATTGTGCAAGAAGCGTGACAGCGGCAAAGCGCGCATCACGCGGCAAAGAAAAAGGGCCGCACCCTGCGGCGCAGCCCCTGCCTGCCAGCGCTGACGCGCGATCAGGGCGTCGGCACCCAGTCGCGGATTCCCCCCTGCCTGGTCTCGTAATCGCCAATCACCGTTCCCGGCGGGAAGCGGTTGTTGCAGATGGGCAGACCCGACACCGGGTCGTAGCGGGGGCTGGAATAGCCTTCGATGCCATCGTCGATGATCCAGTTCTGGCACCCGTCCGGATCATAGGCGATGGCCGCCTCGCCATTCACCAGCGCGCTGCGGTCGAAGAAACCGCGATCCGAACCCGTCGCAATCGTCGAGTTCGGCCCCGAATAGGGCTGGATGCCACAGGCCGAGAGCGCCAGCCCGACCACAAGGAAAAGCCCGGCGCGGGGCAACGACACATCACTCATTACCGGCCCCACGATCACCGACCCCACGTATAGCAGACCACTTCCACACGGCGGTTCTGCTGCATCCCTTCCGCCGTCGCATTGGTTGCGCGCGGCTGCCGCTCGCCATAGCCGATCTGCCGTTCCACCGGCGCACCGACCGACCGCGCGACATCCGCTACCGCCGCCGCCCGGCGCTGCGACAGGCGGATGTTGTATTCGTCGGACGCGCGGCTGTCGGTATGGCCGTAGATGGCATAGCCAAAGGCCCCGGCCGACCGGAAGAACTGCTGCAGCCGCGCCCGCCCATGCGCCGTCAGATGGGCGCTGTCGGTGGCAAAAAGGGTGTCGGTATTCTCGACCAGACAGAGGTTGCGCTTCAGACAGACGGGTTTGCCCGTATGCGGATCGCGGCGCGGGACCATATAGCCCTCCACCCCGCCATCGGCCCACCAATGCATGCAGCCGTCATCATCAATCCAGGCACCCCAGTCGATGCGGCCTTTCACTTCGGGTTGGGTCTGGGCCATCGCGTCCAGCGGTGCGCCAGCGGCCACCATCAGACAAAGCGCGCCGATCGCCGCGCGCACCGAGTATCGAAACAAGCCGAAGCCCTCCTCGTTAACAAAACACCACCTACAGATACTCAAGGGCAGGATTGCCGCCGCTTGGGCCACAACGCAAGTGAAAACATCACCTTCCGTCACATCGCGGTGATCCGCGATGGCACGGCAAAGATACGATCCACGCGCAAGGGCGGGACTGTTTCCCGATCGGCAACAATTGCGGGGCGCGATTGCGGGGCAGGCCTGCCCTTACACCCGCGTGCCGGCCAGCGAATTGGGGGCCGATGCCGTGATCCGCACCCGCACCAGATCGCCCACCCGCCCTTCGGGATCGGTCACATGCACGGCATGCAAGTGATCGGATTTGCCGACCATCTGCCCCGGCAGCCGCCCCGGCTTTTCATAAAGCACCCCCACCTCGCGGCCCACCATCGCCTCTTGCGCGGCGCGCTGCTGCGTGGTGATCAGCGCCTGCAGCGCCTGCAGCCGCGCATCGGCCACCTCGGCCGCCACGGGTGCCTTCTCTGCCGCGGGCGTGCCGGGCCGGGCGGAATACTTGAAGCTGAACGACGACCCGAAGCCGACCGTCCGGATCAGATCCATCGTATCGGCAAAATCCTGATCCGTTTCCCCCGGAAAGCCCACGATGAAATCGGAACTGAGCAGGATGTCAGGCCGCGCCGCACGGATACGCTCGACCAGACGGAAATACTGGTCGCGCGTGTGCTTGCGGTTCATGGCCTTAAGGATGCGGTCGCTGCCCGATTGCACCGGCAGATGCAGGTAGGGCATCAGCTTGGCCTCGTCGCCATGGGCGGCGATCAGGTCATCTTCCATGTCGTTGGGATGCGAGGTGGTATAGCGGATACGCTCCAGCCCGTCGATCCGCGCCAGTTCGCGCACCAGCCGCGCCAGCCCCCAGTCGCCGCGGTCGCCCGCGCCGTGATAGGCATTCACATTCTGGCCGAGCAGCGTGATCTCGCGCACGCCCTTCTCCACCAGCGCCCGCGCCTCGCCCAGAAGCCGCGCCACCGGACGGCTCACTTCCGCCCCCCGCGTGTAGGGGACGACGCAGAAGGCGCAGAACTTGTCACATCCCTCCTGCACCGTCAGGAACGCCGACGGCCCGCGCAGCACCTTGCGTTCGGGAAGATGGTCGAACTTGTCCTCGGCCGGGAAGTCGGTATCCACCGCCTTGCCACCCTTCGCCACCTCGCCCACCATCCCGGGCAGCCGGTGATAGCTCTGCGGCCCGACCACCAGATCGACAAGCGGCATCCGTTTCAGGATCTCTTCGCCCTCGGCCTGCGCGACGCAGCCCGCGACGCCGATCTTCAGGTCAGGCTTGGCCTGTTTCAGGGGTTTCAGGCGCCCCAGGTCGGAGTAGAGCTTTTCCGACGCCTTCTCGCGGATATGGCAGGTGTTGAGAAGCACCATGTCCGCCTCTTCGGCGACCTCGGTCGTCACATAGCCCTGCGCACCCATCGCCTCGGCCATGCGCTCGCTGTCATAGACGTTCATCTGACAGCCATAGGTCTTGATGAAAAGCTTCTTCGGCTCCGCCATGGCGCACCCCTGTTCCGCAAGCACGCCCCTTACACGCAAACGACGCCTGTCTGCAATCATCCGGCATTTTCGTGATCAAGCCGCCTGCGGGGGCTTGCATTGCCTTGGCCCTTGCCGGACCTTGCAGGCAAAGGCGCCCGGGCAGGAACCCGGTCGCGGGCGAAAAGGTCGGGACTGGGGGCAGGTCCATGGAGCATCAAAGTCTGGCATCCTATATCGGCGCCGCGGCGGGGACGCCGCCCAAGGGCCCCATGGCCATCATCATGGCCGAGGACCCGGTGGAGGTGGACACGACCCTGCGCCATCACCTGCAGGCAGGGTTCCGCGATGTGCTGCTTCTGGCCCCTGACGCGATCCCGATGCCCAAGGGGATGGAGGACAAGGTCCACCGCATCGCCTACGACGTGCATGCCGAAGGCGCCCTGATGGCGGCGGTCAACACCTTGATCGACGCCTTCCCCGGGCTGTGGATCTATTACTGCTTCAACGCCGAATATCTGTTCCACCCCTTTTGCGAAACACGCACGGTGCGCGACCTTCTGGCCTTTCACGCAGAAGAGCGGCGCGATGCGATGCTGACCTATGTGATTGACCTCTATGCCGGCGATCTGGACCGTTTTCCCAGCGCCGTCAGCCTTGAAAACGCGCATCTCGACCGATCCGGATATTACGCGCTGGCCCGGCAGGATCCCGAAAACAACTGGCACCCGAAAGAGCGGCAGCTGGATTTCTTCGGTGGTCTTCGCTGGCGGTTCGAAGAGCATGTCCCCTCCAACCGCCGCAAGATCGACCGAATCTCGCTGTTCAAGGCGAAGAAGGGCCTCATCCTGCGCCCGGACTTCACCTTCAACGACGAGGAATACAACACCTATGCCTGCCCGTGGCACAACAACCTGACCGCCACGGTCTGTTCCTTCCGCACGGCCAAGGCGTTGAAGGCCAATCCCGGATCCAAATGGGACATCAAGAGCTTTCACTGGCACAATTCCACCGGCTTTCAGTGGCATTCCCAGCAGTTGATGGATCTGGGGCTGATGGAACCCGGCCAGTGGTTCTGATCCGGCGCCCGCCTGCCCGTCACCAGCGCAGGACGCGCCGCCCCGCAATGGCGCCCAGACCCGTCACAAGCCCGATCGCCGCCCCGTAAAAGGTGACGTAGAAGATCGGGTTGTCCTTGGTGCAGAACAGCGAATAGCCCGCCGCAACACCGCAACCCACGGCAAGGCCCGCCAAGGCCCCGGCCCGCGCGGGCGCCGTGCTTGCCCCCCGCCCCATCATCCGCAGCACCAGCCAAAGCGGCACCAGCGACAAAAGCAGGATCAGGCCCAGACATTCCACCACCGCAGAGGGCATCCATTCGGCAAAGCGCAAGGGCGCCGGCACCGCCATAAAGGCCCAAAGCCAAAGCCCCACCGCCAAAGACAGCGGAACCAGCAGCCGGGCCGCGGGCAATCCGGCCGCACCCGGCCGCAGCTGACGCAGCGCAACCGGCGCGACCAGCACACAGGTGAGCAGGGGCAGGATCGCCTTGGCCGCCACCTCGGGGCGCAGCAGGGCCTGCGCCAAGGCAGGGCGAACCCCGATCAGGCTCAGAAACAGACCCACGACCACGACCACCGCCAGAACACTTGCCGCGGCGATCTGCCCCGGACGCAGTGGCGCGTCCGGCGTGGCATCCGCTGCAAGAATGCTGATCAGATCTTCCGTCTTCATCACTCCGCCCCCTTGGCGAGCCGCGCCATCCGCTGGATCGCGCGATGCAGGGCCACCCGCACCGCCCCTTCCGACATCGACAGCCGCGCGCCGACCTCGGCCGTGCTCTGCCCTTCCAGGCTGACCGCCCGGACAATCGCCGCCGACCGCGCATCAAGCTGGCCGATCAGCGCCGCGCTGTCGCGCGCGGCCAGCGCATCGGGCTCGGCCTCGGCCTCCAGCACATCGACGAAGTCGTCGATCGGCAGATGGACCGATCCACCCCGCCGCCGGAACGCATCCACCACCTTGTGCCGCGCCACGGCATAGAGCCATGGCAACAGGGGCGCCGTCTGATCCCATGTGTGGCGCTTGGTGTGGAGCGCGATCAGAACCTCTTGCACCACATCCTCCTGCCCTGCCGCGCCCAGATCGCGGCCCCGCGCCCGGACGATCCCGCGCAGCACAGGCGTGACAAGGCCGAGGAAGCGGGCATAGGCGCGCCCGTCCCCTTCCATCGCCGCCCGCAGCAGCGCCGACCATTCGGCTTCGCGGTCCATCATCCTGTACGTCCTATCGCCACGACCTTGGCAATTGTTACAGCAAGACCCCGCTTTTGCCCGCAAATTGTTTCAGGAGCCCCACTTTATCCGCGAAGCGCGCCCCCGTGATCACCGTCGGGTGATCGGGCGTAACGGCCCTCACCCCGGGGGCGAATGGACGCAACGAGAGGCGGGAAACGCCGCTCACGACAGAAAGCAAACCCAAGTCCAAGACAGGAAAAACCGATGACAGCCTTTGACAGAACCCTCACCCTGACCGCCACGCTGGCCGCTGCGCTGACCATGGCCGCCGCCACTGCCTCGGTCGCGGAAGACGCGATGGAGAAATGCTATGGCGTGGCGCTGGCAGGCGAAAATGACTGCGCCGCAGGCCCGGGCACCACATGCGCCGGCACCTCAACCACCGACTACCAGGGCAATGCGTGGAAGCTGGTTCCGGCGGGAACCTGCATGACCATTGAGACGCCCAACGGAATGGGTTCGCTGGAACCGATCGAATCCTGAACCCGCTGCGGGGCGCGTCTGCACAGCCTTGCACGCGCGCCCCGTAACCCCTTGATGGAGAGGACCATGCCGCTTCCCCGCGCGCCGGGACTGGGCTTCAAGTCCGAACATTTCGATGCGATCCGGACCACGCGACCCGCCCTCGGGTTTCTGGAGGTGCATGCGGAAAACTACATGGGTGCGGGCGGCCCCCCGCATCGCCAACTGGCCACGCTGCGGCAGGATTACGCCCTGTCCCTGCATGGGGTTGGCCTGTCCATCGGCGGGCCCGACCGGCCTGATCAGGGCCATCTGCGCCGCCTGCGCGATCTGATCTCCCGCTACGAACCGGCCAGTTTCTCTGAGCATCTGGCATGGTCGAGCCATGGCGGCGACTATCTGAACGACCTGCTGCCCCTGCCCTATACGCCCGAAACCCTGCAGATTGTCTGCGACCATGTGGATGAGGTGCAATCCACCCTCGGGTGCCGGATGCTGCTGGAAAACCCGTCAACCTACCTGCTTTTTGCCCAATCCACCCTGCCCGAGACCACCTTTCTGGCCGAGGTTGCAGGCCGCACCGGCTGTGGCCTGCTGTTGGATGTGAACAACGTCTTCGTCTCTTGCACCAATCACCGCACCGATCCTGTGGACTGGCTTGCATCAATCCCCCTGCATCATGTGGGCGAGGTGCATCTGGGTGGCCATGCCCGCGAAGACCTGCCATCCGGTCCCTTGCTGATCGACGATCACGGCTGCCCGGTGGCGGATCCCGTGTGGCAGCTTTATGCCCGGGTGATCGCGCAGGCGGGGCCTTTGCCCACGCTGATCGAATGGGACAACGACGTTCCCGATTTCCCCACCCTGCTGGCCGAGGCAGAGCGCGCAGCGCGGGTTATGGCGCAGGCGGCGGAGGCCGTGTGATGGATCATGCGACCTTCACAACTGCCTTCCGGGCCGCGTTGTTTGGCGGCCCCCCGCCCCCGGGTGCATTCGCGAACGACCCCGATGAAGTGGAGCGGCGTTTCGCCGTCTATCGCAACAACGTGGCACATAGCCTGACCCGTGCGCTGGCATGCCGTTTTCCCGTGGTCGAGCGTCTGGTGGGTGGCGATTTCTTTGCCGCCACGGCACGGGTGTACTTGCAGGAGGACCCGCCCGCCTCTCCACGCCTTTCGCAATGGGGACAAGGCTTTGCGGCGTTTCTGGAACGGTTTGAACCGGCCGCCGCCCTGGCCTATCTGCCCGACGTCGCGCGGCTTGAATGGCAGCGCGGACAGGCCTACCACGCGGCCGATGCGGGGCCGGTCTCCGCAGAGGCGCTGATGCAGGCGGCAGCCGATCCGGGGCGCCACGCGCTGCGCCTACATCCGTCGGTGGCGATGGTTCGGTCGCGGTTTGCGGTGGTGTCGATCTGGGAGGCGAACCAGCCGGGACAGAGGCCGGGCGGCCATCTGCGAGCCAACCGGGCCGAGACGGCGCTGGTCCTGCGCGACAGGGCGGATCAGGTACCGGTCATCGCACTGACCGAGGAAGAGGCGCTCTGCGCCGATGCGCTGCTGCGGGGCGCGACGCTGCTTGCCGCCACGGCAGGGACCGAGGGCAGCGCAGCGATGCGCCTGCTGCCGCTTCTGATGCGCGTCGGGGCCATCACGGGGATTGCGGAACAGGGGTAGGATCATGGCGATGCTGACAGCCAACATACTGAAATTGAATACGATTCTGGGGCGAGTGCCCTGGGATGCGGCAGCGCTGGCGCTGCGCTTCTTTCCTGCGGCGGTGTTCTTCGCCTCGGGCCAGACAAAGGTGGACGGCTGGCGGATCGCTGACAGCACGTGGTTTCTGTTCGAACAGGAATATGCCCTGCCGCTGATCCCGCCGCACATGGCCGCCATCGCCGCGACGGTGGCGGAGCATGTGCTGCCCGCGCTGCTGGTCTTGGGCCTGTGCACGCGGCTCTCGGCGCTGGGATTGCTGGGGATGACCGCCGTGATCCAGATTTTCGTCTATCCCGGGGCCTGGCAGACCCATGGGATCTGGGCGGCCTGCTTCCTGGCGCTGATCTGTGCGGGGCCGGGGCGGGTGTCGCTGGACCGGGTGCTGGGTCTGGACCGCTAAACCTCTGCGGGCGCTGGATTAATTCGCCCCGATTTGCGTTTTCGGCTGTGCAGTGCCGTATGCAGCAATCCAGTGCAGACAAGCGTGCATACGCGCGCGGCGCTTTCGGGGCGTTAAGGTTAAGGCAAGGGAAATAAGGCAGGCGATTCGACGGGGTGCGCCCTATGGCGGCCGGGGCCGATCCCTGCGGTTCGTCAGAGCGGGAGAGGCGCGACCGGCCACGGCAAAGCCATGAGTTGGAGGGGGGCACGGGCGACGAAGGGCCCGCGCCGCGCGGACAGTGCACCGCCTTCGCTACGGTCGGGCATCGAGGTGATGGGGGGGTCAAGGGGGGGCTGTTGCCCCCCCCTTGCGCCCTGCGCGACGGCGCCTGCAAGAAAAAGGGGGGGCAACAGCCCCCCCTTACCCCCCCCCGGCGCGGGGATCAGACCGGAGACTTCAGGCGATCACATGTTCCGGCACCTTGGCCCCGGTCATGAAGGCCACGGCGTCGGACATGGTGTAGTCCTTGGGGTCGATCACGCAGAGCCGCTTGCCCAGACGGTGGATGTGGATGCGATCGGCCACCTCGAACACATGGGGCATGTTGTGGCTGATCAGGATGATCGGCAGCCCCCGCTTCTTGACGTCGAGGATCAGTTCCAGCACGCGGCGGCTTTCCTTCACGCCCAGCGCGGCGGTGGGTTCGTCCATGATCACGACCTTGGACCCGAAAGCCGCCGCCCGCGCCACGGCCACGCCCTGCCGCTGGCCGCCCGAAAGCGTTTCCACCGCCTGCCCGATGTTCTGGATCGTCATCAGGCCCAGTTCGCTCAGCTTGTCGCGCGCCACCTTTTCCATGGCCTTGCGATCCAGCATGCGGAACATGCTGCCCATGATGCCGGGTTTGCGGATTTCGCGCCCCATGAACATGTTGTCGGCAATCGACAGCGCGGGCGAGAGGGCGAGGTTCTGATAGACCGTCTCGATCCCCGCCGCGCGGGCCTGCATCGGGTTGGTGAAGTGGACCGGCTGGCCATCCAGCCGGATCTCGCCGTCATCCGGGACCACGGCGCCGCAGAGCGCCTTGATCAGCGTGGATTTCCCTGCCCCGTTGTCGCCGATCACGGCAAGGATTTCGCCGGGGTAGAGATCGAAGTCGCAATTGTCGAGCGCGGTCACCTTGCCATAACGCTTGGTCAGGCCGCGCGCCGTCAGAATGGGGTTTGCCATATCCTGTTCCTCCCTCAGCCCGAAACCTTGCGGATCCACTGGTCAATGGCGACGGCGCCGATGATCAGGATACCGGTCAGCAGCACCTTCCATTGCGGGTCAGCCCCCAGCATGTTCAGCCCCATGCTCATCACGCCCACGATCAGCGTTCCGAACAGCACGCCAAGGATGGAGCCCCGCCCACCGAACAGCGAGATCCCCCCGATCACGGCCGCCGTGATGGCCTGAAGGTTGAAGTCGGTGACGACGGTGGAGGGCGAGATGGACCCGTTCCGCCCGATCGACACCCAGGCCGCCAGCCCCGCGATCAGGCCCGCCAGCGTGTAGGTCTTCAACAGCACGTTGTTGGTGCGGATCCCGGCCAGATCGGCGGCGTCCGGGTCATCGCCCACGGCATAGATGTGGCGGCCAAAGGCGGTGTAGTTCAGCATGTACCACAGGCCCACATAAAGGATCAGCATCGCAACCACGCCCAGCGTCACCACGGCCGGGCCGACCTTGAAGCTGATGCCGAAGATGTGCAGCAAGGGGGTGATGGCGGTCAGGTCCGCCTCGCGTAAGGTGGCGTTCTCTGAATAGATCAGACAGATCGCCATGATGATGTTCCAAGTGCCCAGCGTCACGATGAAGGGCGGCAGTTTAAGCCGCGAGACGAGATAGCCGTTCAGCGCCCCGCCGCCCCCGGCGATCAGAAAGCCCGCAAGGATGGCCACCATCGCGGGCATCTCATAGGCCAGAACGAAATTCCCCATGATGACGAAGGCAAAGACCATCAGCACGCCGATGGACAGGTCGATCCCTGCCGTCAGCACCACCAGGGTCTGCCCTGCGGCAAGGATGCCGACCACGGCCACCTGCTGCATGATCAGGGTCAGGGTATAGGCGGAAAAGAACCGCTCGCCCCGCGCGATGCCGAAGATGACGATCAGCGCCAGAAGCACGATCATCGGCACCGCGGCCGGGTTGGAATGCAGGAAATGCTGCAGTTTGCGAAGGCCGCTCTTCTGTTCTTCGAACTGCGCGACGGTCGTCGCGCTTTGCCCGAGCACCTTTTCGAATTCCTGTGGCTGGCTCATCTGTCCCCCCTTCACGCCGCCCGACGGGCGCTGCCTAGACGAAGGGCGGCCCTGATCGAGAGCCGCCCCTGCTTTCTCCCTTGCGGGATGGTGCGGGGGGACGCGCCCCCCGCGCAAGTCTTTTCAGATCAGCCCCAGCAGAGCTCGGTGCCCTTGGTGGTGTCGATCGAGGTGACACCTTCGGCGGGCTTGTCGGTGATCAGGGCGACGCCGGTATCAAAGAAGGCCTTGCCCGGGGTCGGCTCCGGCTTCACGCCTTCGTCGGCCCATTTCTTGATCGCTTCCACGCCGAGCGCGGCCATCATCAGCGGATACTGCTGCGAGGTCGCACCGATCACGCCTTCCTTGACCGAGGCCACGCCCGGGCAGCCGCCGTCAACCGACACGATCAGCACGTCGTTTTCCTTGCCCACGGCCTTGAGCGCCTGATAGGCGCCGACGGCGGCGGGTTCGTTGATCGTGTGGATCACGTTGATGTCGGGGTCGCGCTGGAGGAGGTTCTCCATCGCTTTGCGGCCACCTTCCTCGTTGCCGTTGGTCACGTCATGGCCGACGATGCGCGGGTCATCCTCGTCGCCGATGTCGTTGGGATCCTTCACGTCGATCCCGAAGCCCATCATGAAGCCCTGGTTGCGCAGGACGTCCACGGTGGGTTCGGACGGGGTCAGGTTCAGGAAGCCGATCTTGGCGTTCGCAGCCTCGGCCCCCAGCGTGGCGGCGGCCCAGGCGCCGATCAGCTTGCCGGCTTCGAGGTTGTCGGTCGCGAAGGTGGCGTCGGCGGCATCAGCCGGATCCAGCGGGGTGTCGAGCGCGATGACGACCATGCCGGCCTCTTGCGCCTTTTTCACCGAATCCACGATGGCCTTGGTGTCGGAGGCGGCGATCAGGATGCCCTTGGCACCATCGGCGATGCAGCTTTCGATGGCCGCGACCTGGCTGTCATGGTCGCCGTCGACCTTGCCCGCGTAGGATTTCAGCGACACGCCCAGTTCGGCGGCCTTGGCCTCGGCGCCTTCTTTCATCTTCACGAAGAAGGGGTTGGTGTCGGTCTTGGTGATCAGGCAGGCGGACACGTCCTGTGCCAGCGCCGGTGCGGCCGAGAACAGGGCAAGCGTTGCCGCGCCCGCAAAGGCCTTAGCTTTGAATTTCATTGATTTTCCTCCCAAGAAAATCAGGGGGTGCGCCCCCGTATGTGATGTGCCGTGAGGAGTGATCCCCCCTGCGACGAGGACAAGAAAACCGATTCCAGGGCTTGCGTCAAGATAATTAAATCACTCTGAATTATTATTGACAGGCTGCTGATTCCCCGCGCATCCTTGCTTCAAAACCGGGCAGACAGGCCCGGAGCGGGAGGAGACGTGCGACCATTGGCCGAGACGATGCCGGATCGTCCGGCCCCCGAAGGCACAGGCTTTCGGGGGTCGAACCAATCTGGCATGCGCGCCCATAACGAGCGGCTTGTGCTGTCGATCCTGCGCCAGCAGGGCGCCTTGGCGAAATCCGATCTGGCGCGGATGACGGGGCTTTCGGTGCAGACCGTATCCGTGATCATGCGCAGCCTTGAACAGGACGGGCTGCTCTTGCGGGGCGAGCCGATCCGGGGCCGGATCGGGCAGCCATCGGTGCCGATGTCGCTGGATGCAGAGGGGGCGTTCTTTCTGGGGCTGAAGATCGGGCGGCGGTCGGCGGATCTGATGCTGGTGGATTTTCTGGGCCGGGTGCGCGCCATGCGGCGCCGCGTCTATCGCTATCCGACGCCGGATATCGTGGTGGCCTTCGTGCGCGATGCCCTTCCGGCCGTGCTCACCTCGCTGCCCGCGGCGCAGCGCGACCGGGTGGGGGGCATGGGCATCGCCATGCCGTTCCAGCTGTGGAACTGGGTGCATTACCTTGGCGCGCCGCAGGGCGAGATGGACAGTTGGCGCAACCGCGACATCATGGCCGAAATTTCGGCCATCGCCGGGATGCCGGTGCATGTGCAGAACGATGCCACCGCCGCCTGCGGGGCGGAACTGGTGTTCGGGACGGGCGAGAAGCCCAATGATTTCCTGTATTTCTATTTCGGCACCTTCATCGGCGGTGGGCTGGTGTTGAATGGCAAGCTGTTCACCGGGCGCACGGGAAACGCGGGCGGTGTCGGGCCGATGCCGGTGCCGGGGCCGGATGGCACCTTGCAGCGGCTGTTCGACGTGGCGTCCATGTCGCGGCTGGCCGAACGGATGGAGGCGGCAGGGGAAAGCTCCGATCATCTGTGGGAACAGCATCTGGAATGGCGGGTGTCGCCCGCGATCCTGGATGAATGGATCCAGCACGCCGCCGAAGGGCTGGCCTATGCCACACTGTCCGCCGCGGCGCTGGTGGAACTGGAGGCGGTGATGATCGACGGCTGGATGCCCACCGAGGTGCGGGCAGAGATCACGCGCCGGACCCATGCCGCGCTGCATCGGCTGGACCTGTCGGGGGTGGAGGCGCCGCAGGTGCGCGAAGGCTCTGTCGGGGCAGAGGCGCGGGCCTTGGGCGCGGCGGCGATCCCGCTGGCGCAGCGCTATCTGATCGACGCGGCGATTGCGCAGGGCTGATCCCTTCGCGACATGATCCACGAAAAAGCGCATCGCGGCGGCGCTTTTCATGCGTGATCGGCTTGATCCAATCGAACATTTTGCCCAGATGGGGGTAGTCCGTGCCAAAGTATGGCTAAGCTTTGCATGGGATCGGTCGAAAAGGAGACTGCGTCGCGGAACCCGGCGCAAAGGGAGTGATTTACAGTATGACCCTTGCGCTGATTGCCGCTCTGCCCTTCCTTGGCGCCCTGCTGCCGGGCCTGTTGATCCGTGCAGGGCGCAACGCCTGCGCCGCCGTCACGGGATCGGTGACGCTGCTGGCGCTGGTGCTGCTGGCCATGCAGGCCCCCGCCGTGCTGCGGGGCGAGGTGGTGACGACGCGGATCGAATGGTTGCCGTCGCTGGGCCTGAACGCCAATTTCATGCTGGACGGGCTGGGGCTGCTTTTTGCGGGGCTGATCCTTGGCATCGGGCTGCTGATCATCCTCTATGCGCGGTTCTACCTTGCGAAATCCGATCCGATGGGGGTGTTCTACACCTATCTGATGCTGTTCCAAGGCGCGATGGTGGGGATCGTCCTGTCGGACAACATCCTGCTTTTGCTGATCTTCTGGGAATTGACCTCGCTGTCGTCCTTCCTGCTGATCGGATACTGGAAACATCTGCCGGAGGGGCGCCAAGGCGCGCGGATGGCGCTGGCGGTCACCGGGGGCGGTGGCCTTGCGCTGATCGCGGGGATGCTAATCCTTGGCAATATCGCGGGCAGCTATGACCTGTCGGTGATCCTGACGCAGAAAGAGGCGATTCAGGCGTCAGACTGGTATCTGCCTGCGCTGATCCTGATCCTTCTGGGCTGCTTCGCCAAATCGGCGCAGTTTCCGTTCCATTTCTGGTTGCCGCACGCGATGGCCGCGCCGACGCCGGTTTCGGCCTACCTCCATTCCGCGACCATGGTGAAGGCGGGCATTTTCCTGATGGCGCGGCTTTGGCCGGTGCTGGCGGGAACGCCGGAATGGTTCTGGATCGTCACCACGGCGGGGCTGATCACCATGGTGCTGGGCGCGAAGATCGCCTTCTTCAAGGATGATCTGAAGGCGCTGCTGGCCTTTTCCACCGTGTCGCATCTGGGCCTGATCACCATGCTTCTGGGCATGGGCACGGCCAAGGCGGCGACGGTCGCCGTCTTCCACATCATCAACCATGCCACGTTCAAGGCCGCGCTCTTCATGTCGGCCGGGATCGTGGACCATGAGGCGCATACCCGCGATCTGAAGCGGTTGGGCGGCCTGCGTCACCTGATGCCCGTCACCTTCACGATTGCAGGCATCGCTGCGCTGTCGATGGCGGGGATTCCGCCGTTCAACGGGTTCCTGTCCAAGGAACTGATGCTGGAAGAGGCCGCGCATACCGCGCTTGGCCCGGCATGGCTGCTGCCGGTGCTGGCCACGGTGGGGGCGCTGTTTTCGGTCGCCTACAGCTTCCGTTTCCTGTCGCATGCCTTCCTTGGGCCAAAGCGCGATGATTACCCGCATATGCCCCATGACCCCGGCTTTGGCCTGTGGGCGGCGCCGGGCTTTCTGGCGCTGCTGGTGGTGCTGATCGGGGTGATGCCCATGACCACCGCCGCATGGCTTGTGGATGTGGCGGCGGGGGCCGTGACGGGCGCGCCGGTCGAGGTGGAGATCAAGCATTGGCACGGTCTCTATGCCCCCGCGCTGTGGATGTCGCTGGCGGCTGTGGGCGGGGGCCTTGCGATGTTGGGGGCCTTTGTCGCGCTGCGGGCGATGTGGGACGCCACCCCGCGCCCCGAGGCGAAGGCGATCTTCGACGGGATCATCGAGCCGCTGGCGGCGCTGGCCCGTGCCGTGACGCAGGCGCTGCATAACGGATCGCTGACGCGGGCGGTGGCCATCGGGACGGTGGCCATCACGGCGGCGGGGCTCTGGGCCTTTGCGGGCGGGGCCTATAGCGCGGGCACGCGGGCGATGCTGCCCTTGTCGCCCGTGGCGGTGATCGGCTGGGGTCTGTTGATGGTGGCGGTGGCGGGCGTTGTGCTGGTCCATCGCAACCGCCTGATGTCGCTGATCCTGATCGGGATCATCGGGCTGATCATCTCATTGGGCTTTGCTTGGCTGTCGGCACCCGATCTGGCGCTGACGCAGATCACGGTCGAGGTGGTGACAGTGGTGTTCATGCTCTTGGCGCTGAACTTTCTGCCCAAGGAGACGCCGCGCGAAAGCACAGCCTTCCGCCGGGGGCGCGACGCGCTGATCGCGATTGGTGCGGGCGCGGGGATCGGCGGGCTGGCCTATGCGATCATGACGCGGGATTTCGCCTTCCCCTCGATCTCGGCCTATCATCTGGCGCAGTCCAAGCCCGGGGCGGGCGGGACGAACGCGGTGAACACAATCATCGTGGACTTCCGCGGCTATGATACCTTTGGCGAGATCATCGTGCTGGGGATCGCGGCGCTGCTGATCTATGCGCTGGTCGAGGCGCTGCTGAAACCCGGCAGCGCGAATGACCGGCTGCTGGCGATGCCGGTGCGGGCGGATATCGCGGGCGACCGCCATCCGCTCTTGATGGTGATGGCCACGCGCTTCCTGCTGCCGGTGGCGATGATGATCGGGGTGTTCCTCTATTTCCGCGGGCACAACCTGCCGGGCGGGGGATTTGTCGCGGGGCTGGTCTTCGCCATCGCCACGGTCATGCAATACATGGCGTCCGGCCTTGGCTGGACGGAGGCGCGGCAGCGGATCGAATATCACGCGCTGATTGCCGCGGGCGTGCTGGTGGCGGCGGCGGCGGGCGTGGGGTCGTGGCTGTTCGGATCGCCCTTCCTGTCGTCGAGCTATACTTACGTGAACCTCTGGCCGCTGGAACAGTTCGAACTGGCCACCGCCGCCATCTTCGACCTTGGCGTGTTCCTCTGCGTGCTTGGCGCG
This sequence comes from Paragemmobacter ruber, assembly GCF_009908315.1. Lineage (GTDB taxonomy): Bacteria > Pseudomonadota > Alphaproteobacteria > Rhodobacterales > Rhodobacteraceae > Paragemmobacter > Paragemmobacter ruber. The sequence continues at coordinate 119,723 of NZ_JAAATW010000002.1, read as the reverse complement.
GTGCTTCTGGCGCTGAACTCGCTCAGCCGGATGGCCCGTCGCGCCGGGGAAACGGTCAGCGCCGATCCCTATTCCGTAGACCGCCCGGAAGGAGGGAAGTGACATGGAAGCCTTGATCGCCATCGCCATCGGGTCGCTGACGGCTGCGGGCATCTATCTGATGCTGCGGCTGCGCACCTTCCCCGTGATCATCGGGCTGACGATGCTGTCTTATGCGGTGAACGTGTTCATCTTCGCGGCGGGGCGGCTGGTGCCCGGCCTGCCGGCCATCATCTCGCCCGATGCGGCGGGCTATACCGACCCGCTGCCGCAGGCGCTGGTGCTGACGGCGATCGTGATTTCCTTCGGGATGACAGCGGTGATCGTGCTGATGGCGCTGGGGGCGTGGCTGGAAGCGGGCCATGACAAGGTGGACATGGACGACGCGGATCAGGAGGCCTCGAAATGATGGGCCACTGGATCATCGCGCCCGTGGCGCTGCCTGCGATCGTGGCGGCGCTGATCGTGCTGGTGATGCGGCATGATCTGATGCTGCAACGGGTGTTTTCGGTCGCCGCGACGCTGGCGCTGGCGGGGATCGCGGGGGCGCTGCTGATGGCGGCCAGCCAGAACCCGCCGGAGATCTATCTTCTGGGCAACTGGCCCGCGCCCTTTGGCATCGTGCTGATGCTGGACCGGCTGTCGGCGCTGATGCTGGTGCTGACATCGCTCTTGGCGCTGGCGGTGCAGTTCTATGCCATCTCGACCGACTGGGATTCGCGGGGCAAGCATTTCCACGCGCTGTTCCTGTTCCAGATGATGGGACTGAACGGGGCCTTCCTGACGGGTGATGCGTTCAACCTGTTCGTGTTCTTCGAGGTGCTGCTGATCGCGTCCTACGGCCTGATGATCCATGGTGCGGGGCGTGATCGGCTGCGGGCGGGGGTGCAGTACATCGCCTTCAACCTGATCGCCTCGACCCTGTTCCTGTTCGCCTTGGCCACGCTTTACGCCGTGACCGGCACGCTGAACATGGCCGATCTGGCGGCGCGGATCGCCGATCTGCCCGAGGGCGAAGCGGGCCTGATCCGCGTGGCGGCGGTGCTGATGCTGGCGGTCTTTGCCATCAAGGGCGCGCTGGTGCCGTTGCAGTTCTGGCTGCCCGGCACCTATGCCAATGCGCCCGGCCCGGTGGCGGCGCTGTTTGCGATCATGACGAAGGTGGGCGCCTATGCCATCCTGCGCACCACGACGCTGATCTTCCCGCCCGAGACGGCGGCGACCGGCAGCATGGTGGCCGATCTGATGCTGCCCGCAGCGCTGGTGACGCTGGCCGTCGGGTCGGTGGGTATCTTGGGGGCGACCACCCTGCCCCGGCTGGCGGCCTTTGCCGGGATCGCGTCGATGGGCACGCTGTTCACCGCATTTTCCGCCTTTACCCCGCAGGCGACGGCGGCGGGGTTGTACTACCTGCTCCACTCCACCCTTGCCACGGCGGCGATCTTCCTGATCGCCGATCTGGTGGCCGACCGGCGCGGCAATGGCAGCCTGACGGCCCAGCCGCGCATCGCCCAGCAGGGGCTGATCGCGGGGCTGTTCTTCTCCAATGCCATCGCGCTGGCGGGGATGCCGCCCCTGTCGGGCTTTCTTGGCAAGCTGTTGGTGCTGGATGCCTTGCGCGCGGATGCGGCGCTGATCTGGACCGTGATCCTTGTGTCGTCCTTCCTGATGGTGCTGGGCTTTGGTCGGGCGGGATCGGTGCTGTTCTGGAAGTCCCACGCCGTGGGCGACGCGGCCGAGCCGGACCACCGGCCAGAGCCGCTGGCCTTTGTCGCGGTGGGCGGACTGCTGGCGGGGCTGGTCGCGCTGACCGTGTTCGCGGGGCCGGTGATGGGCTGGCTGGAGGGGACCGCCGCCGCCCTGCACGCACCTGACGCCTATATCGCCGCCAACCAGTTACCGCCGCCCGGCGTGATCGAGGGGAACTGACATGCTGCGCCGTCTGTACCCGCATCCCTATCTGTCGCTGTTTCTGGTGCTGACCTGGTTCCTGCTGGTGAACCAGTGGAAGATCGGCAGTCTGGTCATGGCGGTGATCCTTGCCACGATCATCCCGCTGATCACCGCGCCATACTGGCAGCATCGGCCAAAGCTGAACAGCCTGCCGGCGCTTCTTTCCTATGTCGTGCTGGTGGTCTGGGACGTGATCCTTGCCAATATCCAGGTGGCGAAGATCGTGCTGTTCATGCCGCGCGACCGCATCCAATCGGCCTGGGTGCGGGTGCCGATCGAACTGAAATCGCCCGAGGCGATTGCCCTGCTTGCTGGCACCATCACCATGACGCCCGGCACGGTGACCGCCGACATGTCGGCCTGTGGCCGCGTGCTGTTGATCCATTCGCTGCACGCCCCCGACCCCGACGCCATCCGCGACGACATCAAGTCGCGCTACGAAACCCGGCTGAAGAGGATCTTTGAATGATCACCTACGCGCTCGGCTTAGCCATGGTCTGCTTCGGCCTTGGCCTGATCCTGAACCTCTGGCGGCTGGCCATCGGCCCCACCGTGGCCGACCGCGTGCTGGCGCTGGACACGATGGTGGTGAACGTGATCGCCATCATCGTGCTGTTCGGCATCCAGACCGGACAAGGCATCAACTTCGAGGCGGCCATGCTCTTCGCCCTGACCGGGTTCGTCGGCACCGTCGCCTTTTGCAAGTATTTGCTGCGGGGGAGCGTGATCGAATGACATTTGCGCTGGAAATCCTGCTGTCCGTCCTGCTTGTGGTGGGGGGCATCTTCGGCCTGACCGGCAGTTATGGCCTGATCCGCCTGAAGGACCGGATGCAGCGCCTGCATGCACCGACCAAGGCTTCGACCATCGGGGTGGGGACGGCGCTGATCGCGTCGATGCTGCACGGTCTGATGATCGGCACCGGCTTTTCCTGGCAGGAAGTGCTGGTGATGATCTTCATCTTCGTGACGGCGCCGATCACGGCGAATTATCTGTCGAAGGTGCATCTTCATTCCCGCCATTACGGGGATGCCCTGCCCAAGACCGGCGTCAGCCGTGACTGGGCCACCTTCGACCGCACGACCGAGGGCGCGGAGCCGATGCTGCCCAGCCGGGATTCCTGACCAAAAGGTCAAAAAATTGCCGATGAGGCGACCCCCGCCCTTGCGCGGTGGCCTTGCTGCGTGCATCTTCGCCGCGTCCGAAGGGAGGACCGCGTGCATACACTCAGCCCCAGCACCACCCAGTTGCCGCAAGTGGCCCACCCCCGCAATCCGGGGATGCCGCTGGATCTGGATTGGGTCGCCGCCGTACAGGCCAACACCTCGGCCATCGAACGCCGCGCTGCCACGCTGGGCGGGCGACGGTCGGTGAAGAAAGAGTTTCAGGCGGCATGGCTTCTGAAGGCCATCAGCCTGATCGACCTGACCACGCTGTCGGGGGATGATACGGCAGGCCGGGTGCAGCGCCTGTGTGCCAAGGCGCGGCAACCCGTTTCGCCCTGGATGCTGGAAAAGCTGGGGATGGAGGGGCTGACCGTGGGCGCGGTCTGCGTCTATCACGACATGGTGGAAACCGCCGTGCGCGCGCTTGAGGGATCGGGGATCCCGGTCGCCGCCGTGTCCACGGGCTTTCCCGCCGGTCTGTCGCCCTATCACCTGCGCATCGCCGAGATCGGCGAAAGCGTGAAGGCGGGCGCGCAAGAGATCGACATCGTCATTTCCCGCCGCCATGTGCTGACGGGCAATTGGCAGGCGCTTTACGACGAGATGTGCGAAATGCGCGCGGCCTGCGGGGCGGCGCATGTGAAGGCGATCCTTGCCACCGGCGAACTGGCAACGCTGCGCAATGTGGCCCGGGCGTCGCTTGTGTGCATGATGGCGGGGGCCGATTTCATCAAGACCTCCACGGGGAAAGAGGCGGTGAACGCCACGCTGCCCGTGTCGCTGACCATGATCCGCGCGATCCGCGACTATCAGGATCGCACGGGGGTGAAGGTTGGCTACAAGCCGGCGGGCGGCATCGCAAAGGCGAAGGATGCGCTGCTCTATCTGGCGCTGATGAAGGATGAATTGGGCCACGCTTGGCTACAGCCCGATCTGTTCCGCTTTGGCGCCTCGTCGCTTTTGGGGGATATCGAGCGCCAGCTGGAGCATTACCTGACCGGCCATTATTCGGCCGCCAACCGCCATGCGATGGGATAAGACCATGACGATCAAGGAAATCTTCGACCGCATGGACTATGGCCCCGCTCCGGAAGGCAATGCCGAGGTGAAGGCGTGGCTGGCGCGGCACAAGGGCAATTTCGGGCATTTCATCGATGGGCAGTTCGCCCGGCCCGGGACGGGCTTTGCCACGAAGAACCCCGCCACGGGCGATGTGCTGGCCACCGTCACGCAAGGGACGGTGGGGGATGTCGATGCGGCGGTGAAGGCCGCGCGCCGGGCGCAACCCAAATGGGCGCGCCTGCCGGGGCACGCGCGGGCGAAATACCTCTATGCGCTGGCCCGGCTGATCCAGAAGCACAGCCGCCTGCTCGCGGTGCTTGAGACGATGGACAACGGCAAGCCCATCCGCGAGGCCCGCGACATCGACATTCCGCTTGTGGCGCGGCATTTCTACTATCACGCGGGCCTTGCCCAGTTGATGGACAGCGAAATGCCCGGGATGGCACCCCATGGCGTCTGCGGCGCGGTGATCCCGTGGAACTTTCCGCTGCTGATGCTGGCATGGAAGGTCGCCCCCGCCCTTGCGGCGGGGAATACGGTGGTGCTGAAACCGGCCGAATACACCCCCCTGACGGCCCTGCTCTTCGCCGAGATCACGCGCGAGGCGGGCTTGCCCAAGGGCGTGCTCAACATCGTGACGGGCGACGGGGAAACCGGGGCGGCGCTGGTCGCCCATCCGGGCGTGGACAAGATCGCCTTTACCGGCTCCACCCCCGTGGGCCGCGCGATCCGCCGCGCGACCGCGGGCACGGGCAAGGCGCTGACCCTGGAGTTGGGGGGGAAATCCCCCTATATCGTCTTCGACGATGCCGATATCGACAGCGCGATCGAGGGGCTGGTCGATGCGATCTGGTTCAATCAGGGACAGGTCTGCTGTGCCGGATCGCGCCTTCTGGTGCAGGAAGGCATTGCCGAGCGGTTCCATGACAGGCTGAAGCGCCGGATGGACGGGCTGCGCATCGGCGATCCCTTGGACAAATGTATCGACGTGGGCGCCGTGGTGGACCCGGTGCAACTGGCCACGATCACCGATATGGTGAACGGATCCGAAGGTGAGGTCTATCACGCCAAGACCCCCCTGCCCGGTCAGGGCTGCTTTTACCCGCCGACACTGATCACCGGCCTTGGCACCGCATCGCGCCTGATGCAGGAGGAAATCTTCGGCCCTGTCCTTGTGTCGATGACCTTCCGCACGCCGCAGGAAGCCGTGGATCTGGCCAACAACACGCGCTTTGGCCTTGCCGCCAGCCTGTGGACCGAGAACATCAACCTCGCCCTCGACATCGCGCCCAAGATCAGGGCCGGTGTCGTCTGGGTGAATGCGACCAACCTGTTTGATGCCGCCGCAGGCTTTGGCGGTGTGCGCGAAAGCGGCTTTGGCCGCGAAGGCGGCTGGGAGGGGCTTCTGACCTATCTGAAGCCCGCCGCCGCGGCCAAACCCATCAAACGGGTGGCCGCGATCCCCGAACCCGCCAGCTTCGACGTGCCCGATCTGGACCGCACCACCAAGCTGTTCATCGGCGGCAAGCAGACGCGCCCGGATGGCGGCTATTCCCGCCCGGTGTTTTCGTCCAAGGCAAAGCTGCTCGGCCATGCGGGCCTTGGCAACCGCAAGGACATCCGCAACGCGGTGGAAGCCGCCCATGCTGCGAAAGGCTGGGGCAAGGCCACCGGTCACAACCGGGCGCAGATCCTGTACTACATCGCCGAAAACCTTTCGGCCCGCGCCGGGGAATTCGCCGCCCGCCTGCGCGACCTGACGGGGCGCGATGGCCGGGCCGAGGTGGAGGCCAGCATCGCGCGCCTCTTCACCTACGCGGCATGGTCGGACAAGTTCGACGGACAGGCCAAATCGGTGCCGATCCGGGGCATCGCGCTGGCGCTGAACGAACCCGTGGGCGTGATCGCCGCGCTTTGTGCCGATGAGGCCCCGCTGTTGGGCCTTATCTCGGCCATGGCGCCTGCCATCGCCATGGGCAACACCTGCGTTCTGGTGCCGTCCGACCCCTTCCCGCTGGCGGCAACCGATCTCTATCAGGTGCTGGAAACCTCGGACCTGCCGCCGGGTGTGGTGAACATCGTGACTGGCAGCCATACCGAACTGGCCAAGCCTTTGGCGGGCCATATGGATGTGGATGCGCTATGGTCCTTCTCGTCTGCTGACCTTTCCGCTCTGATCGAGGCGGAGTCAGCAACCAACCTGAAGCGCACCTGGGTCAACAACGCGCGTGCGCGCGACTGGATGGGCGCGGAGGGCGAGGGTCGGGACTTCCTGCGCCAAGCGACAGCCATCAAGACCGTCTGGGTGCCTTACGGCGCGTGACGGAAAAGTTTTCTGCGAAAGCTTTTTCCCTTGGGGTCTTCTGCGAAGACCCCGCAAATTTTCCCGAGGAAAATTTGCTTGGACCCCAATTTTCTCCAACGGAAAAAATTGGTCGGCTCAGGCCCGCCCGGCCGTTGCGGACAGGCTGAGCGGGTCGATGCCCATCGCGCGCAGGGCGCCGGCCCATTTTCCGGCATCGTCGGCAGAGAAGACCAGATCCTCTGACGCATCGGCGACAAGCCAGCCATTGGCGAGGATCTCGCCCTCAAGCTGGCCCGGACCCCAGCCGGAATAGCCCAGCGCGAGCAGGGCGCGCGACGGGCCTTCGCCACGGGCCAGCGCCTCGAGGATATCCAGCGTGGCGGTCATGCCGTATTCCGCCCCGATCCGCATCGTGGCCGGACCGCCTGTGTAATCGGGGCTGTGCAGGACGAAGCCACGCCCGCGTTCCACCGGACCGCCGGAATGGATGCGGATGTCACGGCCTGTGGGCACGCGCGGGATGGAAAGCTGTTCCAGTAGATTGCCGAAGGTCAGATCGCGCGTGGGCCGGTTGACGATCAGCCCCATCGCCCCTTCGTCGGAATGCGCGCAGATCAGGATGACGGTCTTTTCAAAGCGCGGGTCGCCCATGCCCGGCATCGCGATCAGAAGTTTGCCGTCCAGATCCAGTCCTGCCATCGCACCCGTTCCCTGTTGCATGCCCTTAAGATGGTCCTGTTGCGGCTGCGCCTCAAGTCTCTTGCTGTCACGGCCCTTCGCCGGAACGTGATTTCCTCTCTCCGCTGCAAGCCTTACCTTGCTGGCATGCGCCATACTTGCCTTGCCCTGCTCGCCCTTTGTTCTGCCGCCGCGCCCGTTCATGCCTTTTCGCAAGAGGAGGTGTTGACGGCGGCAATCCGCACCGGGTGGCAGACCGACACAGGCGCCCATATGGCGGCGCTGCACCTGACGATGGCGCCGGGATGGAAGACCTATTGGCGCAGCCCTGGGGATGCGGGGATACCGCCCGTTTTCAACTGGTCGGGAAGCGAAAACCTGCGTGCGGTGCGCTTTCACTGGCCGCGCCCGCATGTCTTTACCCTGAACGGCCTGCGGACGGTGGGGTACAAGAACGATCTTGTCCTGCCGATGGAAGTTATCCCCGCTGACCCGTCCCAGCCCGTGCGTCTGCGCGCGCAGGTGGAGCTTGGGGTCTGCGATGACATCTGTATCCCGGCGAGCCTGTCGCTCGATTCACTGATCGCAGGGCCGGGCGCGCCCGATCCGGCGATTGATGCCGCGCTGGCCGACCAGCCGATTTCGGCGCGGCAAGCCGGGCTGGGCGGCATCGGCTGCGCGGTGGAGCCGATCGACGATGGCCTGCGCATCACCGCAACGATGGATCTGCCGCAGGGCGGCCGCGACGAGACGGTAATCTTTGAAAGCGGCCTGTCCGATGTCTGGGTGTCCGAGGCCAGCGCCAGCCGCCAGGGCGGCATCTTGACCGCAAGCGCAGAGATGGTGCCACCACAGGGCACGCCCTTCGCGCTGGATCGGTCCGGGGTGACGGTCACGGTGATTTCAGATCGCAAGGCGGTGGAAATCCGGGGCTGCCCCGCGCCGTGATGGCCGCGCGGCCAAACCGGGGGCCAATCGGGTGCCAGTCGGAGAGGCGCCGCTAGCCCCGGCGCCGGGGCGGAGGCGCGCGCCGTGCCATCACCCAGACCGCAGCCGCGACCAGCGCCGCACCCATCGTCACGACCAGGACCGCGGTCATCCCCACGGGTGCCGCAGCAAGGGCCGGCAGCATCCCCGTGAGCCAGCCCGGCAGCGCGCCCTGCGCCACCACCGGCCCCATCACCGCCAGCCACAGCCCCGCCACCACCGCCGCCGCCCCGGCAATGCCACGGCGCGCACGCCCGCCGCGCAGACCAAGGCGCAGCCCGCGCCGCAGCGCGCGCAGCCTTTTGCCGATATCGGCCAGCACCACCGTGATCGCGGGCACCACCAGCAGCACGAGGAACATGCCGAAGCCCAGACCGAAGACCAGCGTGACGACCGTAGGCTTCAGGAACTCGGCCTGGCTCGACCGTTCGAAGAGCAGCGGCGCCAGCCCCAGCACGGTGGTCAGCGTGGTAAGCAGCACCGGGCGCAGCCTGTCGGCCACCGCATCCACAACCGCCGGGATCAGCCCGCGTTTTTCCGAATATTCGTCGATGGTCGAGACGAGAACGATGGAGTCGTTCACGATGATTCCCGACATGCCGATGATGCCGACGATGGAGAACATCGACAGCGGCACGTCCCAGACCCAGTGGCCGAAGATCGCACCGACAAGGCCAAAGGGGATGACCGACATCACCACCATGGGGCGCGACCAGCTGGCGAAGATCCAGGCAAGGCACAGATAGATGCCCAGCAGGGCAAGGATCACCGCCACGGCCGCGCCGCTGAGGAATTCCTGTTCCTGCTCGGCCTGCCCCGAGAAGCGGGCGCGCACGCCGAAATCCTGTTCGATCTGCGGCACGATCTCGGCCCGCAGGGCCGTCTGAACCTCGGTCGCGCGGGCGGGGTCATCTTCGGACAACTCGCCCGATACGGTGACGACGCGCAGCCCGTTTTCCCGCACGACCGAGGAAAAGCCCGAAGCGCGGGCCACGGTCACGATATCGGCCAGCGGCACATAGACCGACGCGCCATCCGGCGCGCTGGCCCGCACCTGCACGCGGTCAAGGAAATCTGCCGTCAGCTCGCCTTCGGGCAGTTCCACCCGGATCGCGGCCGAGCGGGGGCCGTCGGGATAGGTGGCGGCCTCGATCCCAGCCAGCATGTCACGCAGGTCGCCCGCAAGCCCATCAATGGTGAAGCCCATGGCCTGCCCCGTGGGCGTCAGGCTGAGGACAAGCTCCTCTTTGTCATAGGCGAGCGTGTCTTCCAGCCCCGACACTTCGGGAAAGACGGCCAGCCGGGTCTTGAGCGCCTCGGCCGCGGCTTTCAGCACGTCCGCATCGGCGCCGTAGAAATCCACCGACAGCGCCGCGCCGCCGGGGCCGAAGCGGCCGCCACGGAAGCTCATTTCCTCCAGCAGGGGATGGCGGCGCACCTCGGCCTCGATCGCGGCGATGACGGCATTGGCCGAATAGGGGCGCAGGTCGGGGTCCACGATTTCCACCGAGATGCCGCCCAGAAGATCGGCGTCCTTGGTGGCCGCGCCTGACAGGCCCCGCCCGGACCCGCCGCCCACCTCGGCCATGACAAAGATCACCGGGTTCAGGCCGTGTTCGGCCTCAAAGGCCGCGCCCGTGGCGGCGACGGCGCGCTGCATCTCGGCCATCATGGCAAGCGTATCCTCGCGCGTGGCCCCGGGAAGCATGGAGAAATTCCCGCTGAGCGAGCCCTGTTCCGGCGCGTTGAAAAAGCGGAAGGGCACGTCGCCGCGCAGGAACAGCGCGGCTTGCGTCGCCAAGGCCAGCACCGCCGCCGCCAGCACCGGATAGCGCGCCGCAATCACGGCGCGCATCAGGGGTTTCATCGCGGCGTCCTTGAAACGGTTTAGCCAGCGGTTGGTGAAACGGCTGGGTGCATCGTACCACTTTTCCTTCACCGAATCCGCCAGCGCATGGGCCATGTGATTGGGCAGGATCAGAAAACATTCGATCAATGAGGCGATCATCACCGCCATGACGGTGAAGGGGATATCCTCGATCAGATCGCCGAAGCGCCCGCCGATGGCCGCCAGCGCGAGGAAGGCGATCACCGTCGTCAGGGTCGAGGCCAGCACCGGCCCCGCCATCCGCAGCGCGGCGCGTTCGGCGGCGACCACCGGGCTTTCGCCCAAGTGACGGACCCGGAAATCGGCGTGTTCGCCCACCACGATGGAATCGTCCACGATCACGCCCAGCACGAGGATCAGCGCGAACAGCGAAATCATGTTCAGCGTGACGCCGCCCATCCACATCACCCCGATGGCGGCCAGCGTGGCCACCGGTATGCCTGCCGCCACCCAAAGCGCGATACGCCCGTTCAGGAACAGAAACAGCATCAGCACCACAAGGACGAGGCCCGACAGCGCGTTGTCGAGCATCAGCGAAAGCCGGTCGGTGATCTGGTCGGCGCGCGCGCGCACAAGATCCAGCGTCACGCCCTGCGGCAGGTCGGGGCGCATGGCCTCCACCGCCTGCGCCACGCGGGCCTGCTGGTCGATCGCGTCGCCTTCCGGGCCGCGCTCCACGCGGATCACCATGGCGGGGTTCGCGCCGACAAAGGCCGCGCGGCCCCGGTCGGCGCCTTCCACCCGGATCGTGGCCACGTCGCGGATGCGCAGCACCGTGCCATCCGCCGCCGCGCGCAGCGCGATGTCGCCAATCGCATCGGCCGCGCGGCGTTCCTCACCCGTCCGCACGCGGGCGGCGCCGGTCGCTACCTCGCCCGCCGGGCGCGTGACGGTGGCGGCGGCGATGGCGGCGGCGATCTGTTCCATCGTCACGTCATGGCGCATCAGGGCAACGGGCGTGACCTCGACAATCGTCTGTGGCGCGGCAAGGCCGGTGATGGTGACGCGGGTCACGCCTGCGGTGAACAGCCGCCCGGTGAATTCATCGGCCAGACGCGCCAGCTGATCCACGCCGACCGGGCCGCTGATCACCACATCCGTCACCTGATCGCGCCACGAGCCACGGCTGATCTCGGGCTCTTCGGCATCTTCGGGCAGGGTCGTCACGCCATCGACCGCCGTCGTGACATCCTGCGTCGCGCGATCAAGATTGACGCCGGGTTCGAACTCGATCTCGATGGAGGCGCGGCCCTCGAAGGATCGGGCATAGGTGGCCGCGACGCCTTCGACCGCTTTCAGGGCCGGTTCCAACACCTGCACGATGCCGCGATCCACATCCTCGGCCCCGGCACCGGGCCAGGCCACGGAAACGTCCACCTCGGACAGGACGACATCGGGGAAATACTGGGCGCGGATGTTCATCGCGGCGACCAGCCCGCCCACAAGCATCAGCACCATCACAAGGTTGGCCAGCGTCCGGTGACGCACGAAATAGGACAGGACGCCCCGCGACCGCATCAGCCGCCCGCCCGCGCTTCGATGCGGGCCACCAGATCGGCGGGCACGCGGTCCTGCTGCAGCTGTTCGATCAGCTGCGCCTTCACCTCGTCCGGCATCCGCGCGTTACCCTCCACCGCCGCGATCAGGGCGGCGCGGCGATCCTCGGACAGGTCCACCAGCGCGGGTTCGGCGGCGGCCTGTTCGGTGCCGGGGCGCACCGGGCGGACCTTGATCCCTGCCCCGATCAGCGGCGAGCGTTCGGCCACCACCTCGCGCCCCACCAGCGCGCCGGGCGCCACGATCACGCGGTCGCCCTGCCGGCGCAGCACCGCGACGGCCACATCCTCCAGCCTGTCCTCGGCGTTCAGGGCCAGCACGCGGCCTGCGGCATCCACCGCCGTGGCGGGCAGTTCGGCCACCGCATCCAGCGGGGGTTCCGCCACCTCGACCGTCACGAAATCGCCGGGGCGCAGGCCGGGGGCCGCATCCAGCGCGGCATAGACCACACGCCCGCCCCCTGCCTCGGCGCCCGAGGCGCCGGCGCGCAGGATCCGGCCTGTCGCCACAAGGGACGCCCCGGCCACATCCAGCCGCACGGTCACGGGCGCAGGGATCGGGGCACCCTGCGCGTCGATCAGGCGGGCATATTGCGCGGTGGACAGCCGGAAGGCCACTTCCAGCGCGGCGGGGTCGATGATGCGGCCAAGCACCTCATTAGCGGTGATCTGCCCGCCGGTCACCACCGGCAGCACGCCATCGAGCCGCCCGTCGAACTCTGCCCGGATCACGGTTTCGGACAGCACCCGCTCGGCCTCGGTCAGCGAGATGCGCGCGCGGGTGACGGCGATGGCGGTCTGGTCCACCGCCGCCTCGGCCTGCGCAAGGGCGGCGCGGCTGGAGAGCAGCGCCTGCTGCGCCTGCGCCTGCGCCAGTTCCGCCGTCTCGACCGCCGCCGCAGACCCCGCGCCGCGCGCCGCGATGTCGCGCTGGCGCTGCACCGCCTGCGCGCGCAGGGCAAGCTGCGCCTCGGCCTGCGTCAGGTCATCGCGGGCCAGCAACAGCGAACGGCCCGCCTCGCGTTCCGCCGCCTCGGCCTCGGCCAGCGCCGCCGCAGCCAGATCGCGCGCAGCCGTCGCCTCGGCCGGATCGAGCCGCAGCAGCACCTCGCCCGCCGTCACCGCGCCGCCATCGGCAAAGCGGGGCGACAGTTCCGCCACGCGCCCGCCCTGCGGCGCGCGCAGTTCCAGCGTGCGCACCGCCCGCACCTCGCCATAGGCCGTCAGCACCGGGGTGATGCGCCCGGCCTCCACCGGCAGGACATTGGCCGACACCACGCGTTCCGGCGTGGGCGCGGGCGGCCCGCCCGCCGCCATCCGCTCGCGCAGGGCCGCGGCGACAACTCCCACCGCCAGCGCCAAGAGCGCCGCCGTCACCGCAGCGAGAAACAGCCCGCCCATCGCGCGTCCGAAGAACCGCATGACACTCCCTTTGCACCTGCCCCAGCCGGCCCGGCCAGCCTAGCCCAGCGCAGCCTAGCCCGCGCGCCACGCAACGCCAATGAAGCCTGCGTGAAACCGGACAATCCCGGTGTTGAACGCGGCCCCGGCGCGATTCTGTCGCTACTTGCGCCGACGATGTTCCTCGAGCCGGGGAAAAATCTCGACAAAGTTGCAGGGGCGGTGGCGATAGTCGAACTGCCATTTCAGGATCTCGTCCCAGGCATCGCGGCAGGCACCGGGGCTGCCCGGAAGGGCAAAGAGATAGGTCCCCCCCGCCACGCCGCCGCAGGCCCGCGACTGCACGGCGCTGGTGCCGATCTTCTGCATCGACACGATGGTGAAGACGGTTCCGAAGGCCTCGATCTCTTTCTCATAGACATCGCGATGCGCCTCTACCGTGACATCGCGCCCTGTCAGGCCTGTGCCGCCCGTGGTCAGGATCACATCCACCCCCGGATCGGCGATCCAAGCGCGCAACTGTGCCGCGATGGTGCCGCGGTCATCCGGCACGATGTCACGGGCAGCGAGCAGATGCCCCGCCTCGGTCAGCCGGTCCACCAGCGTGTCGCCCGACCGGTCATCGGCTGGGGTGCGCGTGTCGCTGACCGTCAGCACGGCGATGCGGACGGGAATGAAATCCTTGGTTTCGTCGATCCGGCTCATATTGCCCTCAGCTTGGCCCGTTCAGCTTGGCCTTGATTTCCAGAAGGTCGGCCCATGCCTCGCGCTTGGCCACGGGGTTGCGCAACAGATAGGCCGGGTGCGTCATGGGCATGACGGGCAGGCCCAGCGCCGTGGTCCAGTTCCCGCGCAGCCGCAGGATGCCCTTCGCCCCCAGCAAGGCCGCGCAGGGCGTGTTGCCCATCAGGACGATCACCTCGGGCGCGGCCAGCGCGATGTGGCGTTCGACAAAGGGCCGCATCATGGCGATTTCCTCGGGCGTGGGTTCCCGGTTGCCCGGTGGCCGCCACGGCATGACATTGGTGATATAGAGGGCATGCTGCAGGTCGGGATTGTCGCGCGACAGCCCGATGGCCGCGAACATCCGGTCCAGCAACTGGCCCGCCGCGCCGACGAAGGGGCGACCTTCGAGATCCTCGTCGCGGCCCGGCGCCTCGCCCAGCACCAGAACCCGCGCCCCCGCCCGGCCATCGGCAAAGACAAGGTTGCGCGCGCCCTTCTTCAACTCGCAATGGTCGTAGGCCGCCATCGCCTCGCGCAGCGCATCGAGCGACCCGGCCGCCCCCGCACGCGCCTGCGCCTCGGCCACGGCGGCATCGGCGGCCTGTGCCGCACGCTCTTCGGCGCTGATCTGGGGAACATAGGGTTCCGCCGCCCGCGCGGGGGGGCGCGCCTCGCCTCGCCCCGAACCGGCGGGGGCGGCGGAGGCGGCGGCAGGCGCCAGCCATGGCGCGCGATCGGCAAGGTCATAGGCGTTGGCGGGCGTTTCGCCGATCACTTCGGTCACGCCAAGTTCCAGCTGCCATTGCAGCGCCGCCAGCGCCGCCTGCCAGCCTTCCGGCGTCGTGGTGTCGAAGTCGATTCCCATGGCCGCAAACCTAAGGTCGCCCCCGCCCCCGCGCCACAGCCAAATTTCTTCGAAGAAATTTGCAAATTCGTTCGAACGAATTTCGCCCGCAAGCGGGCGGCTTGCCCGAACCCCCGCCCCTGCCTATAAGCCCCGATAGCCCCCGAAGGAGGACCAGATGACCTTCCGCGCCCGCCACCTCCTCGGCATCGAACCGCTCGCCCCGCTGGAAATCACCACGGTGCTGGATCTGGCCGATCGCTATGTCGATCTGAACCGCCGCACGGTGAAGCAATCCGACGTGCTGGCCGGGATGACGCAGATCAACATGTTCTTTGAAAACTCCACCCGCACGCAGGCCAGTTTCGAACTGGCGGGCAAGCGGCTGGGGGCCGATGTGATGAACATGGCGGTGGGCCATTCATCGGTGAAGAAGGGCGAGACGCTGATCGACACGGCGCTGACGCTGAACGCCATGCACCCCGATCTCTTGGTCGTGCGGCACCCGTCTTCGGGCGCGGTCAACCTTCTGGCGTCCAAGGTGAATTGCGCGGTGCTGAACGCGGGCGACGGGCGGCACGAACATCCCACGCAGGCGCTGCTCGACGCGCTGACGATCCGCCGCGCCAAGGGCCGCATCCAGCGCCTGACCGTGGCCATCTGCGGCGACATCGCCCATTCCCGCGTGGCCCGGTCCAACCTGATCCTCTTGGGCAAGATGGAAAACCGCATCCGCCTGATCGGCCCGCCCACGCTGATGCCCGCAGGCATCGGCGCCTTCGGGGCAGAGGTGTTTGATGACATGAAGGCGGGTCTTGCGGGCGCCGATGTGGTGATGATGCTGCGCCTACAGAAGGAGCGCATGGATGGCGGCTTCATACCGTCAGAACGTGAATATTACCACCGCTACGGGCTGGACGCCGACAAGCTGTCACACGCTAAGCCCGACGCCATCGTGATGCATCCCGGCCCCATGAACCGGGGGGTGGAGATCGACGGCGACCTCGCCGATGACATCAACCGGTCGGTCATTCAGGATCAGGTGGAGATGGGGGTGGCCGTCCGCATGGCCTGCATGGACCTTTTGGCCCGCAACCTGCGGCTGGAACGCGGGCGCAAGATCGTGGGGACGATGGTGTGAGCGGGCGATGACAGCGGCCGGTGTCTACAGGATTTGGGAAATCGGCAGGCACGGTTCGCCGCCGCCCGCGCTAGGGAAGGCGTTGGTAAAGACGGAGCGCCTCTTGTGGGCTGCTGAAGTGCCAGTTTCGCGGTTTGTGATACGATGGGTGTGGCTTGCAATCGTAGCCGTCCCGGCGACTTTCTTCTTCCTCTACATTGCGCCATGGGGCCAAAGCATGGCTGAGTATTGTTCGGGGGATGGCAGTCCGTCCTGCCAGAAACTTTACATTTTTGCTTGGCCTGGGGTCATCGCTTTGGCCCATCTTTCTGTCTACAGCCTTTACAATGTCTGGCAGGCTTACGCGCGTCCATGGCTGAACTACTTGGGTGTCAGCACATCCCATGCAGTGATGATAAACGGGAACAAGCCCGAAAAAGTTCATCGCCATCCGCTTGACCGCGACCTCGCGAGGGTCGATTGGACCGGTGCTGTCAGGTTTGAAAATGCAAAAACTGTCATCTTCGTCGGCCTTGATCTGAATGACGCCAACCGCGCGATGTATTGGGCGAACGAGGGCAGACATCGACCCGAATTCCAGAACGGACCCGCCCCATGACCCCCGATCCCGACCGCAAACCCACCAAGGACGAGATGAAGCAGGGCGGCAAGGTCGCGGCCCTTGTCCTGATCTTCCTTGCCCTCTTCACCGTCTATTTCGTGCTGGGATAGGGTTCGCCCCCATGCCCGCACACCCCCCGGAAAGTGACGTCCGCCGATGACCACGCTGCATCTGACCAACGCCCGACTGATCGACCCCGAGGCCGGCACCGTCACCCCGGGCAGCGTGACGCTGGCCAAAGGCGTGATCGCCGCGATCAACGGGGCCAAGCCAAAGGGCGCGGCCGAGATCGACTGTGGCGGCCACCACCTTGCCCCCGGCATCGTGGATATCGGCGTCAAGATCGGCGAACCGGGCGAACGGCACCGGGAATCCTTCCGCTCTGCCGGGCTTGCGGCGGCGGCCGGGGGCGTGACCACCATCATCGCCCGGCCTGACACCCTGCCCGCCATCGACACGCCCGAGACGCTGGAATTCGTCACCCGCCGCGCGGCCGAGGCGTCGCCCGTCCGCATCCGCCACATGGCCGCCCTGACCAAGGGGCGCGAGGGGCGCGAGATGACCGAGATCGGCTTTCTTCTGGATGCAGGCGCCATCGCCTTCACCGATGCCTTCGCCGTCACCCCGGATGCCAAAGTCCTGTCGCGCGCCTTCACCTATGCCCGCGCCTTGGGCGCGCTGGTGATCGGCCATCCGCAGGATCCCGTCCTGTCGAAGGGCGCCGCCGCCACGTCGGGCAAATTCGCCTCACTCCGCGGGCTGCCTGCCGTATCGCCCATCGCGGAACGGATGGGGCTGGAACGCGACCTCGCGCTGGTCGAGATGACGGGCGTGCGCTACCACGCCGACCAGATCACCACCGCCCACAGCCTGCCCGCCCTGCGCCGGGCGCGCGACGCGGGTCTGGATGTGACCGCTGGCACCTCGATCCACCACCTCACGCTGAACGAGATTGATCTTGGCGACTATCGCACCTTCTTCAAGCTGACCCCGCCCCTGCGGTCGGAAGAGGACCGTCTGGCGATGGTCGAGGCGGTGGCGAATGGCACCATCGACTGCATCTCCTCCATGCACACCCCGGCGGATGAGGAATCCAAGCGCCTGCCCTTTGAAGAGGCCGCCCCCGGCGCGGTGGCGCTGGAAACGCTGCTGCCCGCCGCGATGCGGCTTTACCACGCCGGGCATCTGGACCTGCCCGCCCTGTTCCGCGCGCTGTCGCTGAACCCGGCGCGGCGGCTGGGCCTGCCGCAGGGGCGCATGGCACTGGGCGCACCCGCCGATCTGGTCCTGTTCGATCCCGACGCGCCTTTCCTGCTTGATCGGTTCAAGCTGCAGTCGAAATCCAAGAACACCCCGTTTGACGGCCAGCGCATGGAAGGTAAGGTGCTGGCCACATTCTTGAACGGAACCCGGGTCTACAGCGCATGATCTTTCTGCCCGAACTCACCTCGGCCCCGCTCGCCCTGATCCTGACGGCGGTCCTGTCCTATCTTCTGGGCTCCATCCCCTTTGGCGTGGTCATCACCCGCGCGCTGGGCTTGGGCGATCTGCGCAAGATCGGATCGGGCAATATCGGCGCCACCAATGTGCTGCGGACGGGGAACAAGGGCGCCGCGGCGGCGACGCTGATCCTTGATGCGGCCAAGGGCGGGATCGCCGTACTGATCGCGCGCGCGGTTGTGGGCGACGATGCGGCGCAGGTGGCGGCGCTGGGGTCCTTCCTCGGGCATCTCTACCCGGTCTGGCTGGGGTTCAAGGGCGGCAAGGGCGTGGCCACCTTCCTCGGCATCCTTCTGGCGCTGGCCTGGCCCATCGGCCTTCTGGCCTGCGCGACATGGGCGGTGACGGCGGCGCTGACGCGCATCTCCTCTGCCTCTGCCCTCGCGGCGGCGGCGCTGTCTCCGGGCTATCTGGCCTTTGCGGGCTATTCCGACATGGTCATCCTTGCGCTTTTGCTGGCGATCCTTGTCTGGCTGCGCCACGCCGCCAACATCCGCCGCCTGCGCGATGGCACCGAACCCAAGATCGGCAAGAAGACCGCCACCTGACCGCCCGCTTCATCTTGGCGGAAAATACCCTCAGGGGGTGAATGGGCCGCATGGCCCAGAGGGGGCGGAACGCCCCCTGACGCGCATGATCGCCTGCGGCGCCCCGCACCCTGCCCCGAAATCCCGGTTGATCGGCGCGCCATCCTGCGCAACGCTTGGCATGCCATCGCTGCCAATGGCGCAGGGTTTGGCCAAAAGACGTAACGAGGGAACCGAAATGAACATGATCGAGGCCGTAAAGGCCGTATTTTCCAAATATGCCACATTCGAGGGCCGCGCGCGGCGGTCGGAATACTGGTGGTTTTTCCTTTTCAGCATGATCATCGCGCTGATCCTGAATGTGATCTCGCCCGGCCTCTTGGGCGGGATCTGGGCGCTGGTGACGCTGCTGCCGTCGATCGCCGTTGGCGCGCGGCGGCTGCATGACATCGACCGCACGGGGTGGTGGCTGCTGATCGGGTTCATCCCGCTGATCGGGCTGATCGTGCTGATCGTCTTCTTCATCAAGCGTGGCGACACCCTGCCGAACCGCTTCGGCCTGCCGCCGATCCCGGCCTGAGGCTGTGGCGACCAGGGCGCGGGGACACCCGCGCCTTGGCACCGGGCGCTACAGGCTGGCCGCCTCATAGAGGTTCGACAGATCGCCCGCCCATTCCCCACGGTAGAGGTCGAGCCACCGGTCGGCCTGCGTCTGACCCGTCTCCACCGCGCGCACCAGCGGCCCGAGATAGCGCTCCTCGCCCCGGCCCCGTCCTGCGAGGCCGGCATGGGACAGGGCCACCGCCGCCCGCGCCAGATCGGCGATGCGCACGCCGCCCGCCTCGCCCGCCAGCCCGGCGACCGAGGCCGCGACGCGCAGGCCTTCCCGCGTTTCCGCATCCAAGCCCTTCACCAGATCCCACGCCGCATCCAGCGCCGTCTGGTCATACATCAGCCCCACCCAGAAGGCAGGCAGCGCCACGATATGCGCCTGATCCCCGCAATCGGCGCCGCGCATCTCGATATACCGTTTCACCCGCGCCTCGGGGAACACGGTCGTCATGTGATCGGCCCAGTCCGACAGCGTGGGCTTCTCACCCGGCAAGGCCGGCAATTCCCCCTTCAGGAAATCGCGGAAGGATTGGCCCAGCGCGTTGATATACTTTCCGTCGCGATAGACGAAATACATCGGCACATCGAGGACCCAATCCACATAGGCCTGAAACCCAAAGCCTTCGTCAAAGGCGAAGGGCAGCATCCCCGTGCGCGCATTGTCCAGCCCCCGCCAGATGCGCGACCGCCACGACTTGTGCCCGTTCTCGCGCCCCTCGAAGAACGGCGACGAGGCGAACAGCGCCGTCGCCACCGGCTGCAAGGCCAGCGAGACGCGCAGCTTCTTCACCATGTCCGCCTCGGAGGCGTAGTCGAGATTCACCTGCACGGTCGAGGTGCGGTACATCATCTGCGTGCCATGGGTGCCGACGCGGCCCATGTAATCGGTCATCAGCCGGTAGCGCCCCTTGGGCATGACCGGCATATCCTCGTGCCGCCATTCCGGCGCGGCGCCGATCCCCATGAAGCGGATGCCCAGCGGTTCGGCCAGCGCCCGCACCTCATCAAGGTGATTGCGCAATTCGGCGTCGGTCTCGGTCACGCTGTCAAAGGCCGCGCCCGACAGTTCGAACTGCCCGCCGGGTTCAAGGCTGATATTCGCCCCGTTCCGCGTCAGCCCGATCACGTTGTCGCCCTCGCGCACGGGGGTCCAGCCGAAGCGCGCCTCAAGCCCCGCAAACAGCGCGCTGATCGACCGCGCGCCGTCATAGGGAAGCGGGCGGCGCGTGTCGGTCAGCCAGCCAAATTTTTCATGCTCGGTCCCGATGCGCCACAAGTCCTTGGTCTTGCAGCCGGATTCCATGAATTCCGCCAGCTGGGAAAAGCTTTCGATCGGCCCGCCGCCGGATTGGGGAATCGACATGTGGAAGGCTCCGATCTTCGCTTTTCTTCAAGGCCTCATCTGGTGCTTTGACTGCACGGTCAAGTCAAGGGGCGCTCGCACAGGGGCGGGATGGCGCGTCCGGTCTAGACCGCCGCGACACCGCGCCCGGCCCGGCGCCAGATCACCTGCATCGTTTCGCCCGCCACCAGACCGCGCCCCGCCACTTGCCCCCTCACTTGCCCCGTGCCATCGCCCTGCGGATCCAGCGCAGACAACAGCGCCGCCATATCCATGCCGGGCAGCGCGGCAAAGACATCGAACAGCGCATCCGCCCCCGCCGCATCGACCGGCACCAGAAGCGCCTGCCCGTCGGCCTGACGCAACCGCCAAAGCCGCCGCCCGCGCAACGTCACCAGCCGCACCTCCACCAGTTCGGCCACGCTGATGAACCCGCCCACCTGCGGCCCCATATAGGAGATCTGCGCCTCGTCCACCTCGACGATCCCCGGCGCCTCGGCCCCTTGGGCAAAGCGCATCCGCCGCCACCCCTGCAGTGCCGCCGCCAGCGCCAACCCCGCCACGAACAGCCCGATGGGCACCAGCACCAGCCCGCCCTGTGCCGCGATCCAGAGGCCCGCGCCTGCAACAGCGGCGGCAAGCAGCACTTCGCGCCATTGCCACAGCACCAACCGCACCTCGCGCCGGATCATGGCCGCCAATCCCCAAGGCTGGCCTGCCACAGCGCCAGCGCCGCCACCGCCGCCGTATCCGCCCGCAGGATGCGCGGGCCAAGGCTGACGGCCAGCACCTGCGGCATCGCGCGCAGACGCGCCTTTTCCTGATCCGAAAATCCGCCCTCAGGCCCGATCAGTATCGCCCATGGCCCACGAGGTTCGCCCGCCAGCCCCCCCGACAGCAGCTGCGCCGCACCCATGAGCGACTCGTCACACCACAGGATGCGCCGATCGGCGGGCCAGCCTGCCAGAAGGCGATCCAGCGCCGCCAGTTCGGCCACCTCAGGCACGAAGGTGCCGCCGCATTGTTCGGCCGCTTCCACCGCATGGGCCTGCAACCTGTCCTGCCGGATGCGTTCGGAATTGGTGTGCCGCGTCTGGACAGGCAGGATGCGGCGGGCGCCCATTTCTACCGCCTTTTCCACGATGAAATCCGTCCGCGCCTTCTTGATTGGCGCGAAAAGAAGCCAGAGGTCGGGCGGCATCAGCAAGGGCCGGGTCTGGGCCTGACAGACCAGCACGCCGCCGCGCTTGCCCGCCTCGGCCACCTCGGCCCGCCATTCACCATCCCGCCCGTTGAACAGGGCCACCACCGCCCCCACGGCCAGCCGCATCACCGCAAACAGGTAATGCGCCTGATCCGCCGTCAGGGCGACGGCTTGCCCCTGCCCAAGGGGCTGCTCTACATAAAGACGAACCTTCGCATCCATGATCGGCACCCTATGACCCAACCGCCCGCAATGCCAGAGGCCCGGAGGGAAACCCAAGGTCCAAACGGCACCGTCGCCGATGCCCCGCGCGGCAACTGGGTCGATACGCTGGCCCCGGCCGCCAGCCGCCCCTATCTGCGCCTGTCGCGGGCCGACCGGCCCATCGGGACATGGCTTCTGTGGTTGCCCTGCCTCTGGGCCGTTGCGCTGGCGGCCGCGGCCCGGGGCGGCTTTACCGGCGGCGATCTGTGGCTGATGCTGTCCGCAGGTCTGGGCGCGTTTCTGATGCGCGGGGCGGGCTGCACATGGAACGACATCACCGACCGCGACATCGACGCCGCCGTTGCGCGCACCCGGTCGCGCCCCCTGCCGTCGGGACAGATCAGCGTGCGGCAGGCGGTGATCTGGATGGGGGCGCAGGCGATGGTCGCCGCCGTGATCCTGTTCACCTATCACCCGCTGGCCATCGCGCTGGGCGTGGGGTCGCTGGCGCTGGTGGCCATCTATCCCTTTGCCAAGCGGTTCACATGGTGGCCGCAGGCCTTTCTTGGCCTTGCCTTCAATTGGGGCGCGCTACTGCTCTGGGCGGCGGCCGAGGGCAGCCTGTCGGTGGCGCCCGTCCTGCTGTATGCGGCGGGCTTCGTCTGGACGCTGTTCTACGACACGATCTATGCCCATCAGGACCGCGAGGATGACGCGCTGATCGGGGTGCGGTCCACCGCGCGGCTGTTTGACCGCAATACCGGGCGCTGGCTGGCGGGGTTCCTGATCGCGACCGTCACGCTGATGGCAGCGGCGGTGATCGCGGCGCTGTTGCCCCTGGCCAGCCCGTGGCCCCTGCTGATTGCGCTGGCGGGGGTCTGGGCGATGGGCTGGCACATGCTGTGGCAGTTGCGCCAGTTGAACATCGACGACCCCGCGCTGTGCCTGCGCCTGTTCCGCGCCAATCGCGACACGGGGCTGATCCCTGCGCTGTTTCTTGCCGCTGCGACACTCGTTTGATTGAACCTTGCAGGCCTGCGCCGTAAGCACGGCTGGCGCGGACAGAATCCCCCAATGGCATGGGGGTGGCCGCGCCCTGACCAGCGCCCGACGCGGCGCTCCGACCAGCGCCCGAAGGAAAGCTGCCCGATGCGCCTGCCAAAGCTGCGCCTGCCCCGGCCCGATCTCTCTGCACTCCGCCCCAAAGGCGACAGGAAACCCGAATTTCGGCTGCCCGGCCTGCGGGGCGGGCGTCCGTCGCAGGGCATGATCGCGCTGTTCGCCTTTGCCGGGGCCGGGGCTTTTGCCGTCTTCATCGCGATGACGGCGGCAGCGGTGATCGAGCGGCGCTCGCTCAAGGCGGTGAATTACGCGCTGGGCAATGAGGGCATCACCTGGGTCGAAGCCAGCGCCGATGGCATGCTGGTCATCCTGTCCGGCACCGCACCGAACGAAGCGGCGCGCTTCCGCGCGGTCAACATCGCCGGAACGGTGATCGACAGCGGGCGCGTGCGCGACGAGTTGCAGGTCACGCCCGCAACCAGCATCGAAGCCCCCCGCTTTTCCATCGAAATGCTGCGCAATGACGACGGGATCCAGTTGATCGGCCTTCTGCCCGAGGGCGAGGCCGAGGCCACCCTCACCGCCGCCGCAGAAGAGCTGTCGCGCGGCATCGCCGTGGCCGACATGCTGGAAACCGCCGCCTATGCCCCACCCGAAAGCTGGCAGGCGGCCTTTGATTTCGGCCTGGCGGCGCTGCGCCTGCTGCCCCGGTCGAAAATCTCGGTTGCGGCGGATGCCGTGGCCGTGACCGCCATCGCCACCAGCGAGGCCGAGAAGCGGACGCTCGAATCCGAACTGGCACGCCTGCGCCCCGAGGGGCTGGCGCTCAGCATCGACATCTCAGCCCCGCGCCCGGTGATCACCCCCTTCACGCTGCGCTTCGTCAAGGATGCCCAAGGCGCGCGGTTCGATGCCTGTTCGGCCGATACCGATGCCGCGCGCACGCGTATCCTCGCCGCCGCCACCGCCGCCGGGCTGGAGGGCAAGGCCTCCTGCACCGTGGGCCTTGGCGTGCCCAGCCCGCGCTGGGCCGAGGCGGCCGAAGCCGCGATCCGCGCCATCGCCGCCATGGGGCAAGGAACGGTGACGTTCTCGGATGCCGACATTTCGCTGGTGGCGGCCGAGGGCACCGAACAGGCCGCCTTCGATCGCGCGCTGGGCGAGTTGGAGGCCGCGCTGCCGCAGGCCTTTTCGCTCGATGCCACGCTGCCGCGTCCCGACGCGGCCGCCGCCGGCCCGGCCGAATTCACCGCCACCCTGAACCCCGAAGGCCGGGTCGAGATGCGGGGACGCCTGACGGATGAATTGCAACGCGCCGCCGTGGACAGCCTGGCCAAGGCGGCCTTTGGCGCAGGCCGCGTCTACAATGCCACGCGGCTGGATGCGGAATTGCCCGATGGCTGGCCCGTCCGGGTTCTGGCGGGGCTCGAGGCGCTGGCCGAACTGGACGAGGGCAACCTTCTGGTGCGCGAGGACACAGTCGAGGTGTCGGGGGTGACCGGCTCGCTCTCGGCCAGCGACCGGGTGAGCCAGATCCTTTCGGGCAAGCTCGGCCAAGGGCAGCAGTTCAAGGTCAGCGTCCGCTATGATGAAGAGCGTGATCCGCTGGCCGCCCTGCCGACGCCGCAGGAATGTCTGGCCACGGTGAACGGGCTTCTGGCCGGGCAAAAGATCACCTTCCCCCCCGGATCAGCCGAAATCGACGCCCAGACCGGGCAATTGATGACGCGGATCGCCGATACGCTGAACGAATGTGCCGTGATGCCACTGGAAATCGCCGGTCACACGGATTCGCAGGGATCGGAAGAAGGCAACCGCGCCCTGTCGCAGGCCCGGGCCGAGGCGGTGCTGCTGGCGCTGCAGGGCCGCCGCGTAGAGGTGGGGCAGATGCGCGCCGTGGGCTATGGCGAAAGCCGCCCCATCGCCGACAATGACACGGAACAGGGGCGCGAGGCGAACCGCCGCATCGAATTTACCCTGATCGGCGCGCCTGCCGTGGCAACCGCCGCCGCCGATCCGTCGGCCGCCCCCCCTGCCACGGCGACGGCCGCTGCCGATGGCACGGTCATCCCGGCGCTTGCCCCGCCGTCGGACGGCGCGGCCTGCGTGGCCAACATCACCGCCCTGTTGGAGCGCGACAAGATCACCTTCGATCCGGGTTCGGACGACATCTCCGACGCCTCCCGCCCGCTTGTGGCGGCCCTGTCGGAACTGCTGGGCCAATGCCCGGGCGTCCCGATCGAGGTGGCCGGCCATACGGATTCGCAAGGCACCGAACGCAACAACCGCACCCTGTCAGAAGACCGTGCAAAAGCGGTGCTGGTGGCGCTGGCGGAAAGCGGGGTGGATGTCTCCACGCTCAAGGCCGTGGGCTATGGCGAAGAAAGCCCGATCGCCGACAACGGCACCGAAGAGGGGCGCGAGGCCAACCGCCGGATCGAATTCACCCTGATCGGCGCCCCCGCCACACCCGCAACCGACACCGCCGCGGCGCCTGCCGCCCCGGCAGGTGCGGCGGCCCCGGCGGATGCGGCGGCAGAAACCAGCCCGGCAACAGCGCAGGCAGCGCCACAGGAAACGCCCGACTTCTCAAACGACACCAGCCCCTCTGTCGCACCGCAGGAAAAGACCTTGCGTCCGACCGCGCGTCCCGCGAATAACGGTTAATCGCAGCGAACAGACCAAGGCCCCTATGAACCGCCAGGAATTCATCACCGCGACTGCCATCATCCTCTTGCTGGCATTCGCCCTCGGCTGGTTCGCCTATTGGCTGCTCCATCGCTTCACCCGGGTCGCAGGCGGCGACGTGGCAGAGATGGACAACCTCGCCCAAGCCCTGCACGAGGCCGAAGAGGCCCGCGATCAGGCGCTGATCTATCTGGAAGAACGCGAGGCCGAACTGATGAACCAGATCGCCCAGACCGAAGCAGAACTGCGCGCAGCCATGGAAGGCCTGCGCGACGCCCGGCACGAAGCCGAAGAGATGCGCGCCTATATCGAACGGATGCACGCCGCGAACTGACGCCGGGGCCGGGCGCCAACCAAATTTCTTCGAAGAAATCTGCAAAAATCTTTCAAGATTGTTGGTCTATCCCAAACCGTCCAGACAGGCCCCGGTCAGCGCCGATGCCGGATCGGCCAACCCGTCCACCACATCGAAATGATGCCGCCCCGGATCAACGGTCCAGCCGCAGCCCCAAGCCTCTGACAGCACCCGCGCCTGCCACAGGAAGGCAGGCCGCTCCTGCGCGCCGACCCAGACATGCGCCGCGACCCCCGCCGCGCGGGCCAACCGCGCCGGGCTCTCCGCGGCACATTCCCGTCCGTCCAGCCGGAGCTTTTCGTTCATCGTCGTGCCCGCCAGCGGGGCCAGCTCGGCAAGGGGCGAGATCGGCACCACCCGCGCCAGCCGAGGCACCGCCTGATCGGCGCAGCCCATCCGCGCCGCCAGATGCCCGCCCGCCGAATGGCCCGTCACGACCACCGGACCCGCCACGAGATCCGCAGCCATGGCGCAGGCGCGCGCCACCTCTGCCGTCATTTCTGAAATCCGCGCGTCAGGCGCCAGCGTGTAGGACGGCATCGCGCAGGCCCAGCCCCGCGCCAGCGCCCCCGCCGCCAGATGCGACCACGTCTCGCGCCCGAAAGCCATCCAATAGCCGCCATGGACAAAGACCAGCACCCCGCGCGGCGGCGCATCCGGCAGGAACAGATCCAGCCGCTGCCGCGCGCCCGGACCATAGGCCAGATCCAGCCGCGCCCGCGCGCCCAGCGAATCGCGAAAGGCCGCAGCCTGCGCCAGCCATCGGGGGGGAAACCCGTCAGCCCCCGGGATGAAGGCCCCATTGGAATAGGCCCGGTCCAGCCCGGCCCGATCCATCCCCCACAGGTGCAAATCCGCCATCTTCGCTTCCGTTTCCGCCGATTTGATCAAAATTCCCGGCCGAGGCCGCGCTTTTTCCGCGCCGGAACTGGACAAGCCCCCCATCGCGGATGCATCCATCCATAACCCGAAACGCCGGAGGCCCCCATGCTCGATTCCGTCACCAACCTTGCGTCGCTTCTGAAAGACCCGACGCTTCTGGTCACCAAGGCCTATGTCGCAGGCCAGTGGATCGACGCCGATGATGGCACGACCTTCGAAGTGACGAACCCCGCCCGCGGCGATGTGATCTGCCACCTGCCCAATCTGGGCCGGGCCGAAACCGCCCGCGCCATCGACGCCGCGCAAAAGGCGATGAAGGACTGGGCCGCCCGCACCGGCAAAGAACGCGCCGCTATCCTGCGCAAGTGGTTCGATCTGATGATGGCCAATCAGGATGACCTTGGCAAAATCCTGACCGCCGAGATGGGCAAACCGCTGGCCGAGGCAAAGGGCGAGGTCGCTTATGGCGCCTCCTTCATCGAATGGTTCGGGGAAGAGGCCAAGCGCGTCTATGGCGAAACCATTCCCGGCCACCAGCGCGACAAGCGCATCACGGTGATCAAGCAGCCCATCGGGGTGGTGGGTTCCATCACGCCGTGGAACTTCCCCAATGCGATGATCGCGCGCAAGGTTGGCCCGGCCCTCGCCGCGGGCTGCGGCTTTGTCGCGCGCCCTGCCGCCGAGACGCCCCTTTCGGCGCTGGCCATGGCGCTGCTGGGGGAACGGGCGGGCCTGCCTGCGGGGATCTTCTCGGTCATCACCTCCACCCATTCCTCGGCCATCGGCAAGGAATTCTGCGAAAACCACGCGGTGCGCAAACTCACCTTCACCGGTTCTACCGAAGTGGGGCGCATCCTGCTGCGGCAGGCGGCGGATCAGGTGATGAAATGTTCGATGGAACTGGGCGGCAACGCGCCCTTCATCGTGTTCGACGATGCCGATCTGGATGCCGCCGTGCAGGGCGCCATGATCTCCAAGTTCCGCAACAACGGCCAGACCTGCGTCTGCGCCAACCGCATCTATGTGCAGGCCGGCGTCTATGACGCTTTCGCCAGGAAACTGGCGGAAGCCGTGGCCAAGACCAAGGTCGGCGACGGCCTGACGGAAGACGTGACCTTCGGCCCGCTGATCAACGAAAAGGCCGTCCTGAAGGTAGAGGAACACATCTCCGACGCCCTGTCCAAAGGCGCAAAGGTGGAAACCGGCGGCAAGCGTCACGAACTGGGCGGGTCCTTCTTCCAGCCCACCATCCTGACCGGCGTCACCACCGACATGCTGGTGACGAACGAAGAAACCTTCGGCCCGCTCGCCCCCCTGTTCAAGTTCGAGACCGAGGAAGAGGTGATCGAACTGGCCAATGCCACGATCTTCGGCCTCGCCTCCTATTTCTACGCCCGCGACATCGGCCGCATCACCCGCGTGCAAGAGGCGCTGGAATACGGCATGGTGGGCGTGAACACGGGCCTGATCTCCACCGAAGTGGCCCCCTTTGGCGGGGTGAAACAATCCGGCCTTGGCCGCGAAGGCAGCCATCACGGGATGGAGGACTATCTGGAGATGAAATACATCTGCCTCAGCCTGTGACGCCATGGCGCTGCGCCCGGCCATCCTTCTGCTCCTCTGCCTCGCGCTTGCGGCCTGCGGGCGCGGGGTGCCGATCCTGCCGCTGATCTGACCTGCCCCGAGACTGCCGTGCCGGGCCAGTCAGACCGGCAGCAGAAGCGCCGTGAGCGGCCCCCAGAGCATGGCCACCGCCTCCTCGGGCGAAGGGGTGGGTTCTGAAAAGACCGCCTCGCGCATCCCCACCGTGTAGATCGCCCAGAGACCGGCCAGCGCGTCAGACTGCGCAAGATGCGGGCGGATGGTGCCTGTCGCCTGCCCCTCTTCGATCAGGCGCGCGACAGGGGCGAGGAAGGCCCCGCGATCCGCCCTGTTCTCGGCCTCGGCCGCGCTGGACCAGGTCCAGCCATGCGCCTGCAACACCTTGAGCAGGCGCGGATCGGCCAGATCGAACCGCGCCCAATCCTCCAGCACCCGGCGCAGCCGTTCCACCGCATCCCCCGGGCGGGCTGCGATCTCTTCGGTCCGGGCCAGCAACACCGAATAGCCTTCCTTGACGAGCGCGGCGATCAGCCCGGCCTTGCCGTCGAAATAGGCGTTGATCAGGCTATGCGACACGCCCGCCCGGCGCGCCACCTCCACCACCGAAATCGCCTCCACCCCCCGCTCGGCGGCGATGCTTCGGGCGGCCGCCAAAAGCGCCTGCCGGGTGGACTGTCGCTGCGCGTCGCGCCGCGCGCGGGCCGGTTCGGAAAGAGTGTAACTGCGGGTCATGCGATGGGGGTGTAGCGGCTATGCAGAAATTGTCAAAGACATTGTCTTGCAGATTTCAGTCACAAATCTTAATTGAATTGACAATGTAAATGAGATGACAATTGGACCTCCGATGATCCAGCACACCGACGACATGCCCGACTTCCTGCGCCGCCTTGCCCAACGCACCATCGAGGACGGCCTGATGAACCTGACCGAAGCCGAACGCATCGACGTGGCGACCGAACTCTACCGCCTCGCCGATGCCATTACCGTGGAACCGGTCACACAGGGCGATATCGAAGCGCGGCGTCAGGCGATCCGTCGGGTGGACTGGCTGATCAGATGGCTCGACCGCGCGGCGCAAAAGCCGCCAATGTCCATGGGTTAGCACTGGGACAACAGCCGCGACCAGCCGTTGTTATCGCATATCACCCTTGCGATTTTGCCTAGCAGCGCCCCCGCACCCATGTCGGTGGCAAGGCATCCCGCCGAACCGTCGAAAGGATTGATCATGCTGCCCAACACAATGCCGCGTCTCCGCTCTGTCGCCACCGCCGCCGTCGCGGCCCTGTCCCTTGTCGCCACCACCGCCGCGCCCGTGCAGGCCGGCCAGCGTGAGCGCGACTTCCTCAAGGGCGTCGCCGCCACGGTCATCGTGGGCACGGTGCTGAACAACCTCAACAACCGCGCCCAGGCGCAACCGCGCTACTACGCGCCGCCGCGCGCACAGCCGCAACCGCAATACTACGCGCCCCACACGCCGCATCAGCCCAGCTACTTCGCACAGCCGACGCGCCCCGCCCTGTCCACCTCTGCCGCCGCGCAGGCGTTCAAAAGCTATAGCCCCACCGAACGCCGGGCGATCCAGCGGCAACTGGCGCGGCAGGGCTACTACTATGGCGGCATCGACGGCGTCTTTGGCCCGGCCACCTTCCGCGCGGTCGCATCCTATGCCGCCGACCGTGGCCTTGGCGGGCGCATCGACAGCGCATCCGGCGCCTATACCGTCTATGACAGCCTGATCTACTGATCGAAGAAGGGGCGCGCTTCCGGGGGGGGGCGCGCGCCCCGCGATCTGTGGCAAACCTCGGCGCGGCGTCCCGATCAGGGCGCCTCGCCCACCCGCAGGAACTTGGCCCCACCCGCGCCCATACCGCCACCCGCGCCCGAAATCATCCGCACCTCTGGCGCCGCCTTCCGCGCCGCGCGGTCCAACTCGGCCATCAGGCCGGTCACCACCCCCGCGATCGGAACGGCGATGGCGACAGGCCTGCCATTCATCTCTGCCTTCGCGGAAATGACGGATACGACTTCCGACCCATAGGCAGTGTCGCGGAACACAGGCGAGCCTGACGCGCCAAACTCCACCGGGCAATCCAGCACGGCCACCCGGCCCTCGACACCCAGCACCGAACAGACATCCTGCAGCGACGCCGCCTCTGACCGGTCCTTGGCATAGGACACGATCTCCACCCGGTCGCCGCCCCGCGGAACCGATCCCGTCGGCGCCGGCGTGATCGAGGGCAGGAGGATCGGCTCCGCCAGCTTGATCAGACCGATGTCATGGCTGGTCTGTGTTCTGCGCGCCTCGACATCCCCATCCAGGCCGGGCTGGAAACCGGGATGGGGCAAAAGCATCGCGACCGCACGATCCGCCTCGGCCCGGCCATCGCGCCATCCGGCACGGAAGGTCACTTCCGATGGCGCAAAGGGCTCTCCCGTCGTCATGTCGTAAAGACAATGCGCCGCCGTAAGCACCACATCCGGCGCAATCAGGGTGCCGGTGCAAAACCCGTCTGACCCGAAATCAATCCGCCCGACCGCCGCCCACCGCCCGGCCACCACGCCGGTCTCAAGCGGGCGCAGATTTCCATCCCCCGCCAAGGCCGGATGTGCCAGAAGGGCCAGACAGACCAGAACGCCACGCATCCCCATGCTCCACCATCGCGCGTCTTGATCGGCAGACTGCCACGCGATGCTGGCGGAAAAACGGCAGAGAAACGCAACCACCGGGGCGATCACCGGGGCCAATCACCG
Source organism: Paragemmobacter ruber (assembly GCF_009908315.1). Classification (GTDB taxonomy): domain Bacteria; phylum Pseudomonadota; class Alphaproteobacteria; order Rhodobacterales; family Rhodobacteraceae; genus Paragemmobacter; species Paragemmobacter ruber. The sequence continues at coordinate 88,647 of NZ_JAAATW010000002.1, read as the reverse complement.
GGGCGCCCTGAGGCGCACCGCAGGCAACGACAGCGCACCTTTTGCCGCGCCCGCGGCCCGTGCCGGGCGCTGAATGTGCAAAAGGGGCGCCCGTGCGGGCACCCCTTCCATCGTGATCCTGAACGGACCCGTCAGTTGGCGTCGCGCGCCGTCCCTTCCAGAACCGGCGCCCCAGTCGCGCCCGATGCCGAAATCTCGATCCGGCGCGGCTTCAACGCCTCGGGCGTTTCGCGCAGCAGTTCAATATGCAGCATGCCATGTTCATGCACCGCGCCCGACACGCGCACATGATCGGCCAGCGCAAAGCGCCGCTCGAAGGCACGGGTCGCGATCCCGCGATGCAGATAGGTCTTGCCGGCGTCATCGGCGGCCTTGCGGGCCGTCACCACCAGTGTGCCATCCTTGATCTCGACGGCCAGTTCCTCAGGCGTGAACCCAGCCACGGCGATCGAGATGCGATAGGCATCCTCGGCGGTCTTTTCGATGTTGTAGGGCGGATAGGTGGGCTGGGCGACATCGGTCGACAGCACGCGATCCATCAGGTCGGCGATCCGGTCAAAGCCGACGGTCGCACGGTAAAGCGGGGCGAAATCAAGGGTTCGCATGTGGGTCATCCTCCAGTGAGCGATGCTATGTGATGCCCTCCGCAAGGGACGGGCGGGAAACGCACCGGCCCTGTCACAGGCGCCGCTGCCCCCTAGATCTGGGAAGGCGCGTCCGCCCTTTCAAGCCCCCCGCCGCCCGCCGCCGTTCAGGGCGCGACCTTGATGAACTTCGCCCCACCACTGCCCCCCGACAGAACCTTCGGCCCCGGCGCCGCGCGCGGCGCGCCTGCCGCCATCTCGGCCTGCAACGTGGCCAGAGGTTCCATCAACGGCACGGCCAGCGCCACGGGCCGCCCCTCCACCGCCGCCTTGGCCGACACGACAGACACGATGCGCACCTCGCCATCGCGCAGCACAAAGACCGGCGCGCCCGAGGCGCCAAACTCCACCGCGCAGCTCAGCACCATCAGATCGGTGCGCTGCGCCATGACCTCGCACACTTCCTGCAGGGATGGCGCCTCGGACCGGTCCATCGCATAGGACACGATCCCCACCTCCTCGCCCATCAGGGGCGACCAGTCGGTGGCAAAAGGCGCGACCTGCGGCAGACGGATCGGCTGGTCCAGCCGAAGCAGCGCCAGATCGACGCCGACATTCACCAGATCCTCGCCCACGTCGAACCGGTATCCCGGATGCGGCAGCGCGCGCGCCACGTTGCGATAGGCCTCCGCCCGGCCATTCCTCCACCCCGCAAGGAATCGCAAATCCCCATCCGCGATGCGCGCGCCCGTCTCCTTGTCAAACAGGCAATGCGCGGCGGTCAGCACAAGGTCATCGGCGATCAGCGCCCCGGTGCAGAACCCCCGGTCGCCCAGCTCGATGCGCCCCACCGCCTGCCAGCCCTTGCCGTCCTGCACGGTCTGCAAAGCGCGCATCGTCGGCCCCTCGGCCAGGGCAGGGCCGCCGATCAGACAGAGCGCAAGGGCAAGAGCACGCATTCCACACCTTCTCTCAGGGCCGCCATGTCCGCTACCCCGCCATTCCGGCATAAGTTTGACAGCCCGCCAGACACACGTCCAGCGCCCCACTCGCCAAAGACCGAAAGCCCCGCCCGACCGATGCAGCAAACCACGCCTTCGGGCTTCATCTTGGCCCAAATACCCATGCCCCCGCCGCCACCCGCGCAGGGGTATCCGTGGCAGCCTATCGCCCGCCTTGGATAAGGCGACGTCCGGCACGGACATCGCCCAAAATTCTGCGTCAGAATTTTCCTGCGCCGGGGGTGGCCCCTACCCCGCCTGACCCAGCGCGCGGGGCTTGGGCCCACCCGTCGCCCAATCCAGCAGTTCCACCGTATGCACCACCGGCACCGCGGTCCCCGATCCGATCTGCATCATGCAGCCGATATTGCCCGCCGCGATCAGATCCGGCGCGCGCGCCTCCAGCGTGCGCACCTTGCGCGCCTTCAACGCCTTCGAAATCTCGGGCTGCAGCAGGTTGTAGGTCCCCGCCGATCCGCAGCACAGATGGCTGTCCGCCGGTTCCACCACCTCGAACCCGGCCCGGCGCAAAAGATCCTTCGGCGCCGTCTTCACCTGCTGGCCGTGCTGCAGCGAACAGGCCGCGTGATAGGCCACGCGCAGACCCTTCGCCGCCCCTTCGGGCAGCCCGATCCGCACCAGCAGTTCCGATATGTCGCAAGCCAGCCCCGCCACCCGCGCCGCATCCGCCGCCAGGGGATCGTTTCGGAACATATGCCCGTAATCCTTCACCGTCGTCCCGCAGCCGGATGTGTTGATGACGATCGCATCCAGCCCGTCCCCCGCAACCTCGGCCATGAAGGCGCGGATGTTTGCGGCGGCAAAACCATGCGCCTCATCCTCGCGCCCCATGTGATGGGTCAGCGCGCCGCAGCACCCCATGCCGCGGGGCACCACCACCTCGCAGCCCAGCCGCGTCAGCAGGCGGATCGTGGCATCGTTGATATCGGTGTTCAGCGCCTTCTGCGCGCAGCCCGTCATCAGCGCGACGCGCATCTTGCGCGCGCCCGCAGGGGCAAAGCGCTGCGGATCATCGTTGCGTGAAACCGGCGGCACCCGTTTCGGCACCATGTCGAGCATCGCCTGCACCCGCGCATCGGGGATCAGCCGCGCGAAGGGCCGCCCCACCTTGGCCAGCAGGATCGCCAGCCGGAACCGCATCGGATAGGGCAGCACCTTGGCCAGCACAAAGCGCAGCGCGCGGTCGGTGAAAGGCCGCTTATAGGTCACCTCCACATGGGCGCGGGCGTGGTCGATCAGATGCATGTAATGCACGCCCGAAGGGCATGTCGTCATGCAGGACAGGCAGGACAGGCACCTGTCCAGATGCTTCACCGTGCGCGCATCCGCCGCCCGGCCCGTCTCCAGCATTTCCTTGATCAGGTAGATCCGCCCGCGCGGGCTGTCCAACTCATCCCCCAGCACCTGATAGGTGGGGCAGGTCGCGGTGCAGAACCCGCAATGCACGCAGGACCGCAAGATCTCGTTCGATCGCGCCAGCGCCGGGATGGCCAACTGCGCATCGGTGAAGTTCGTCTGCATCGGTGACCCTCACAGCATCAGGATGAACAAAAGCAGCCCCGAAAGGCCAAGGCCCACGGCGATCGCCGGCCAGAGCCAGCCCGGCGCCTCCGGCCCGATCAGGCCGCGCACCCCCTGCGCGACCGCCGCCAGCACCACGGGAAGCGCGCCTAGGATCACCAGAAACCGGGTGAACCCGTCATCCGTCACGGGATCATGCATCAGCCAGACCACCGCCAACGCCGCCCCGGCAAGCGCGATGCCCAACCCCGCCCGCCCGCGCGGCAGCAGACAGAGCGACGCATAAACCGCCAGCGGATAAAGGATAAGGACCAGCGCCATCTCAGGCGCCCACCATCACGCCGGGATTGAACAGCCCCTTGGGATCGAACTTGGCCCGCAGCCCGGCGCTCAGCGCCGCCACCGCCGCCGGCTCCGGCGGAAAGGCCGGCCCCGGCCCGGCGCCCCGGACCCGCGTCGCATGGCCCTGAAACACCCCTAGCCGCGCGCGCAGATCCACCCCCGGCGCCATGCGCAGCCAGACCAGCCCGCCCCCCCAATCGTAAAGCGCCGCCTCTGCCCCCGCCCGCGCCACCAGCCCGGGCGCGTCGGACGGCACCACCGACAGCCGCCACACATCGCCCGGCATCCCGTGGAACGGTGCCACGTCCCGCAGTTCGGCCCAGACAGCGCCATCCACCTCGGCCACCGCGCCGAACCGCCCCAGCACCCGCGCCAATTCCCGCGCCCGATAGCGCACCGATGTCTCGAACCCTTCCAGCCGCAGAAACGTGCCGCGCCCCGGCAGATGCGCAGCGCCCGTCACGTCATAGGGCGACCCAAGCGCCGCCGCCATGGCCGCCACCGCCTGCCCGTCATCCAGCCCGGCCAGAGCCAGCGTCGCCTGCATCTCGGGCGCGGGCAGCAGTTTGAAGGCCACCTCCGTGATCACCCCCAGCGTGCCATGCGATCCGGCCATCAGTTTTACCAGATCAATCCCCGTCACGTTCTTCATCACCCGCCCGCCATTGCGGATCACGTTCCCCGTGCCATCCACAAAGCGCACCCCGATCAGGCTGTCCCGGCAGGCCCCCGCCTGCACGCGCCGCGGCCCGCTGGCATTGGCGGCCACGACGCCGCCGATGGTGCTCTCCCCACCCCGGCCCAGCAGCCCGCGCAGATCCGGCGGCTCGAATGGCAGGCGCTGCCCCTCGGCCGCCAGCGCCGACTCCACCTCGGCCAAAGGCGTCCCCGCCCGCACCACCAGCGTCAACGCACCGGGTTCATAAAGCGTGATCCCGGCCAGCCCCCCGGTCTCCAACACCTCGGCAGGACCAACCGCGCCAATCCCCCGCGTCCCGCCGCCACGCAGCGCCAAGGGCGCATTGGCCACGCGCACCAGTTCCGCCAGTTCCGCCTCACTCCCCGGCCGCATGCCCGCACCTCCATCTCGGGCTCTCACCCTGCGGGAAAGAAAGACCCTGCCCCATTCCCCGTTGTCCAAATATCCTGCGGGGGTCCGGGGGTGCAAAACCCCCGGTCCCACAGCCTCAGGCCGCGCGACGGCTGGCCGTTACATAAAGCGGAAACACCTTCGCCGGGTTCAGCAGCCAGCCGGGATCGAACACATCCTTCACCCTCAGCTGCGCCTCCATATCCGTGTCGGAAAACTGCACCGGCATCAGGTCGCGCTTTTCCACGCCCACGCCATGCTCGCCGGTCAGGCAGCCGCCCACCTCGACGCACAGCTTCAGGATATCCGCGCCCAGCGCTTCGGCCTTTTCCAGATCGCCCGGCTGGTTGGCGTTGAAGATGATCAGCGGGTGCATGTTGCCATCCCCGGCATGGAACACATTCGCCACCCGCAGCCCGTAGCTTTCCGTCAACTCCCCGATCCGGCGCAGGACAAAGGCCAGTTCGGAAACCGGGATCGTGCCATCAAGGCAGATGTAATCCCCCATCTGCCCCATCGCGCCGAAGGCCGATTTGCGGCCCAGCCAGATGCGCTTGGCCTGATCCTCGGTTTCGGCCTCGCGATAGGCCACCGGGTTGTGACGCGCGGCGATGGCCTTGATCCGCGCCAGCTGCTCGTCAATCTCGGCGGGGCTTCCCTCCACTTCCACGATCAGCAGCGCCTCGCAATCGGGGTATCCCGCCTTGGCAAAGGCCTCTGTCGCCTCGATGCAGGGGCGGTCCATGAATTCGATTGCCACCGGCAAGAGCCCGCCCTTGATGATGTCGGACACGCAGGCCCCCGCCACCTCGTTCGAGGTGAAGCCCATCAGCACCGGGCGCGCGCCTTCGGGCTTGGGCAGGATGCGCAACCACGCCTCCGTCACCACGCCCAACTGCCCCTCGGACCCGCAGATCACCCCCAAAAGATCAAGACCGGGCGCATCCATGTAAGGCCCGCCGATCTGCACCACCTCGCCCGTCATCGTGACCATGGTCACACCCAGCAGGTTGTTCGTCGTGACCCCGTATTTCAGGCAATGCGCCCCGCCCGAATTCATCCCGATGTTCCCGGCAATCGCGCAGGCCAGCTGGCTGGACGGATCGGGGGCATAGAAGAACCCCTCCGCCTCCACCGCGCCCGTCACCGAAAGGTTGGTCCGCCCGGCCTGCACCCGGATGAAACGGTTGGCGTAATCCGTCTCGACCACGCCATTCATCCGCGCCACGCCAAGGATCACCGCATCCGGCGTGGGCAGCGACCCGCCCGCCAGCGACGTGCCCGCCCCGCGCGGGATCACCTTCACCCCCTCGGCATGACATTCCCGCATCACCGCGGCCACCTCTTCGGTCGTGCGCGGCAGAACCACCGCCATGGGCAGGCAGCGATAGGCGGTCAAGGCATCACATTCATAGGCCCGCGTTTCGGCCGGATCGGTGATCAGCGCATCCTCGGGCAGCACCGCAGCCAGGCGGGCGACGATCCTTTCCCGCTTCGCGAGAATCGCCGGATCGGGAAGGGGCATCTCCATCGCTTGGGTCCTCTCTGGATGGCCTGGCTGAATTGGTAAAAAGATATAACCAATTTGCCGGGATGACAAGCACCAAGCCACGGCCTAACCATTCTGCCATGACCATACCGTTCCACATCGGCACGCTGACCGGCCCGGACATGATCGCCGTGGGCCTTTATGTCCTGCTCTGGGTGGCCTGCGGCTGGATCATCGAGAACCCGCCCGCGCGCCTGCCCTCTGTCTCGGTCCTGATGAAGCAGTACCGGCGCGACTGGATGGCCGAATTCGTCACCCGCCAGCCGCGCATCTTCGACGCCACGCTGATCGACAGCCTGCGCCAGGGCACCGCCTTCTTCGCTTCGGCCTGCATGATCGCCATCGGAGGCGGCGTGGCGCTGATCGGCAATTCCGAACGGGTCGAAGGGCTGGCCGCCGACCTGACGCTCGGTCAGGCCGGGCCGCAGATCGAGATGAAGATGATCCTTGTCATCGCCTTTCTCGCCAATGCGCTGCTCAAGTTCGTCTGGGCGCATCGGCTGTTCGGCTATTGCTCGATCCTGATGGGGGCGGTGCCCAACAACCCCGCCGATCCCAAGGCCCTGCCCCGCGCGGCACAGGCGGCCGAGATCAACATCACCGGCGCGCGCAGCTTCAACCGGGGGCTGCGGTCGATCTACTTTGCGCTGGGCGCGCTGGGGTGGCTGTTCGGCCCTTATGGCCTTGCACTGGCCGGATGCGCCGCCGCCGCCGTGCTGATGCGCCGCGAATTCGCCTCCCACTCGCGCGATGTCATGCTGCGGGGCTGATCCGCTTTGCCCCCCGCCGCCCTTCGATCAGCCACGCCGCCACCGCAAGACCCGCCGCCAGCAACAGCCAGATCCAACCGGGCAGCAGCGGCGCTATGGTCAGGTCCTGCGTCACATAGGCCTCGCGCGGCGTGATCCCGATCCAGCCGCGCCCCGCCGCGGGCCGCCCTTCGCGCACCGTGCGGATATCGGGCATCCCGTCCTCCAGCCGCACGATCCCGCCATTCGTGGGCGTCACCACCGGCTCCAGCACCGCACCTGTGGCGATGGTCTCCACGAATTCGCGCGGCGCCGACGGACCCACCGCCACCACCCGCGTGAGATCCCCCTGTTCCAGCCGGTAAAGCCCCATCATCGGCGCCTGCCAGACCAGCTCATAGCGCCCCGGCCCAACCTCCGTCATGGGCAGCACCACCTGCGCCCCGTCCGGCCCGGTGATCGTCAGATCGCCCGGCGGTTCCTCGGCGATGGAGCGGCGCGTCACCGTCAGATCCTGCCCGCTGGTGGTGGCGGTCAGCGCCTCTTCCTCCAGTTCGGGCTCCTTCAGCATCCAATGCGCCAGCCGCCGCAGCATCTCCAGTTGCGGGCCGCCGCCCTCATACCCGCGCCCCCAAAGCCAGGCGTGGTCAGAGGCCAGCACCGCCACCCGCCCCTCGCCCACGCGGTCCAGCACCAGAAGCGGCCGATCCTCGGCGCCCGACATCACCACCTGCCCCGCGCGCGGCACCACGTCGATCTGCCGGAACCAGCGGCCCCAGCCGCCTTCGGGCGCCAGATCCTCCAGCCCCTCGGTCACCGGATGGCGATGCCCCAGATCCGTCAGCGCGGGGCGGAAGCCCCCCTCGATCACCCGCGCGGTGGGTTCCACCGGCAGCACCTCGGCCAAGGGCGACCGCCAGAGCGAATCCACCGCCCCGAATTCCGGCCCCGCCGCCACCAGCACGGTGCCGCCATTGCGCACATATTGCGCGACGTTTTCCAGATAGGACATCGGCAGGATGCCCCGCATCCGATAGCGGTCAAACACGATCAGATCGAATTCCTCGATCTTCTCGACGAACAGTTCCCGCGTCGGAAAGGCGATCAGCGACAATTCCGTCACCGGGATGCCGTCCTGCTTTTCCGGCGGGCGCAGGATGGTGAAATGCACCAGATCGACGCTCGCATCCGACTTCAGCAGGTTGCGCCAGACGCGCTCCCCCGCATGCGGCTCGCCCGACACCAGCAGCACGCGCAGCCGGTCCCGCACCCCGTTGATCTGCACCACGGCGGCGTTGTTGCGGTCCGTCAGCTCACCCTCGGCCGCAGGGGTTGAAAACTGCAGCACATTCATCCCGCCATGCGGCAGCGTCACGGGCAGGTCCAGATCTTCGCCCACCGGCACACGAAAGGTCTGCGGCGCGCTGTCATCCACGGCGATGGTCAGGTCCACCTCGGTTTCGCCCGGCGCGGCGCCCTGATCTTCGATCCGCAGGGTCAGCATCACCTCTTCGTCCAGAATGGCGAAGGCAGGCGCGTTCTTCACGATCAGGCGCCGATCCCAATCCGCCTCGCGCCCCGTCAGCAGCACATGCAGGGGCGCAGGCAGCGCGGGCGCCAGTTCCACATCATGCACCTGCCCGTCGGTGATGATCATGGCCCCCGCCACGCGGGCGCGCGGCTCCTCGGACATCAGTTCCGCAAGGGCCGTCATGGCCAGCGATCCGGCATCCTCGGGCGCGTCGGCAAAGCGGCGGATGCGCAACTCGGTATTGTCCAGCCGCGCCACCTCGGCCTCCACCTCGGCGATGGCGGCCTCCACCTGTGCCGCGCGGTCGCCAAGGCCCTGACTGGCGCTGTCATCCACCACCAGAAGCACGATGTCGGACAGACCCGCCCGCTCCTCCTCCTGCAGCGACGGGTTGGCGATCGCCGCCAGCACCACCACCGCCGTCAGCCCGCGCAGCCACCAGCCCGACAATCCCCGCCACACCGCAAGCACCAGCAGGACGGCGGCAAAACCCGCAAGCCCCAGCAGCACCGGCCAAGGGACAAGCGGATCAAGGACAAGCGCACCCGTCATTGCCCCAACCTTTCCAGAAGCGCGGGGACATGCACCTGATCCGATTTATAATTCCCCGTCAGCACATGCATGATCAGGTTGACCCCGAAACGGTTCGCCATCTCGCGCTGACGCTCGCCCGCGAAACCGCGGCCCACGGGGAACATCGGCACCCCCATCTCATCCACCGCCCAGGCCGCCGCCCAGTCATTGCCGCCGATCACCACCGGCGTCACCCCGTCATTCAGGTTGCGAAACGGCATCCCCTCCACCTGTTCGGCATCCGGGGGCGCGGCTTCCACCCAGACCGCCGCGCCACCGAAACGGCCCGGGAAATCCTGCAGAAGATAGAAGGTGCGCGTCAGCACATGATCGGCGGGCACCTGTTCCAGCGGCGGTATGTTCAGCCCTGCCGCGATGCGTTGCAGATGCTGCCCCTCGGGCGTGCTGCCGCCTGCACGGGCCACATCGCTGTCGCGCGTGTCAAACAGGATCATACCGCCCGTGCGCAGATAATCGTTCAGCTTGCGATAGGCATTGGCCGAAGGCAGCGGCTGGCTCGCCGACACGGGCCAATAGAGAAAAGGGAAGAAGGCCAGCTCGTCCCGTTCGATATCCACGCCAACCGGCGCCTCGGGTTCGATCGAGGTGCGTTCCCACAGCCGCTCGCCCAACCCGCGCAAACCCGCCTCGGCCACCTGATCCAGCTGCGCGTCACCTGTCAGCACATGGGCCAGCACCACCGCCGTCGTCGCCTCAAGCGCCAGCGCCTCTTCCTCCGGGTCCAGCGGTTCAAGAGGCGCGTCCTGTGCGGGCGCGTCCTGCGCGGGGGCCTCCTGCGCCTGCACGCCGGGCGCGGGCGCCAGCGCCAGCAGCGCCAGCGCGATCACCGCCATCCCCCGCCGCAGCCCCGACAGCCGCCCCGAAATCCACAGCGCGGCCAGAATGTCGATCATCAGCGCCGCCAGCGCCGCCGACAGGAACCAGCCCTTCAACACCTGCTCCTGTGCCATGTCCAACCCTTCGATCGGTGTCCCCGCGGGCCATGTCGCCGCGACCAGTTCCGTCCCGGCCCCGACCGCGTTCAGCGCCACGCGCCGCTCCGCCCCGGCATAAAGCCCGGGCGGCAAGGCCGGGCCCGGCCCCGTGGCAATCGCCTCGGCCAGCGCCGCGCCTTCGACACCCGACATCTCGCCCGCGTCGCCCGACGCGCCATAGGCATCCAGCAACACCTCCGGCACCCAGACCTGCCCCGCCAGATCCGCCGCCCCCGGCGCGGCGGGCCGGGTGGACACGGCCATCCGTTCCAGCATCTGCACGAACAGGCCCGACAGGGGCAGCGTGGACCATTCCGCATTGGCGGTGACATGGAACAGCACCACCTGCCCCTGCCCCACCTCCTTGCGCGTCACCAGTGGCGTCCCATCCTCGAGCGAGGCGATGGTGCGCGCCGCAAGCTCGGGGTCCGGCTGGGCCAGAACCTGCGCCGTCACCTGCACCTCATCCGATACGGGCAGGCCGAAAAAGGGCGATCCTTCCGCAAAGGGCGCCAGCGTCTTGGGTTCACCCCAGCTCATCGCGCCGCCCACCATCCGCCCGCCTTCGCGCAGGCGCACCGGCATCAGCGGATCTTCCGACAGACGCGACACATCGGATGCCGCCAGCAGCGGACCGGCAAAGCGCAGAAGAAGCCCGCCGCCATCCAGCCAGCCCAGCACCGCGTCCTGCTCTTCCTGCGTCAGCGCCGGCACATCGGCCAGCACGATCACATCCGGGTTGGCCAGCAGCACATCCGTCAGCGACCCCTCGATCAGATCGGCCACGGGTTCCAACGCCTGCCGCAGGTAATGCGTGGGCGACAGCAGTTGCAGCCCCTCGGCATTGTCGGCCCGCCCGCCAATCAGCGCGACCTGACGGCGCTTCAGACTGTCATCCGTCAGGCTGACCGCGCCCGCCGACCGCTGCCCCGCAATCTCGAACCGCGTGATGCGGTTGCGCAATTCGGGCGGCAGCGACAGCGCTACCTCGCCCCGCACCGCGCCCAGACCGAATTCCAGCGTCACCCGCGCCAGTTCCCGGTCCACCCCCGCCGGATCGGGGCCGCGCGCCACCACCTCCACCGCCAGCGGATCGGCGGCGGGCAGGCGGCTGGCGGCGATCTGCACCGCGCCATCGGCAAATCCGGCCGGATGCAGCGCCAGCACCGGGCGCGGGCTCTGGAACACCGTCACCGGCCCCCGCGCCGCCAAGGCATCGAACAGCGCCGCCCGCCCCGGCCGATCCAGCCCGTCCGACAGCCAGAACGTCTCAAACCCTTCCTCGGGCAGAACCTCGGCCCATCCTTCAAGATCACCCGGCAACCACGCCTGCGGCGTCAGCGCCGCCAGACGCCCCGCCCAGGCATCGGCCGCCTGAAACGCCACCGTTTCCGGCGCATCGGTCAGCCGCATCACGGCCACCGTCCGCCCATCACGCCCCGCCTCTTCGACCAAGGCCCCCGCCCGCTCGATCCGCCGCCCCCAGTCGCGAGCATCGGCCCAGCCACCATCCAGCACCACCAACAGCGGCCCCGTTCCCGCCACCCGCTCGCGCGGATTCAGGATCGGCCCGGCAAAGGCGATGATCGCCGCCGCAATGGCCAGCATCCGCAGCAGAAGCAGCCACCACGGCGTGCGGTCCGTCTCGTTATCCTCGTCCTGCAGGCCCAGAAGCAGCGCCACGCCCGGAAACCGCCGCCGGATCGGCGCGGGCGGCACCGCCCGCAGCACCAGCCACAACAGCGGCAGCGCCACCAGCGCCCAAAGCAGGACGGGCGTCACGAAACCGACGGGGCCGATCATGAACATCAGCGGCCCCCTTCCAGCGCACGATACAGCCACAACAGCGCCGGTTGCGCAGCATCGCCGGTGTGGTGACAGTGGTAATGCCACCCCACCGCCCGGGCCAGCGCGGCCAGACGGTCCTTCCGTTCGGCCAGCCGGGCCAGATAGCGCGCCCGCAGATCGCCCGCCCGCAGCGTCTCATGCCGCAGGGTGCCACCCATGCTTTCGAATATCGTACGCCCGTCGAAGGGAAACTCTTCCTCTGCCGGGTCCAGCACCTGCAACAGCACCCCGCGCGCGCCCCGGTCCGACGCGCGGCCCAGCGCCGCCTCCACCCCGGTCAGGTCGCCCATGAAATCCGACAGGAACACCGCCCGCCCATGGCTCGCGATCCCCCCCGCCTCGGGCGTTCCGTAATCCGCGGTCGCATCGCCCTCCAGCGCCTGCAACAGCCGCAGAAGCTGCCCGCGCCCGGGCCGCGGCGGCACGCCGCCGCCCGCCAGCCCCACCCGTTCGCCCCCGCGCAGCAAAAGCACAGCCAGCGCCATGGCCAGAAGCCGCGCCCGATCGCCCTTGGTCACCCGCCCCTTCGCACCCGCGAAGGCCATGGATTTGGCCGGATCCACCCAGAGCGTCACCGATTGCGCCGCCTGCCATTCCCGCTCGCGCACAAAGGTCGCGTCAGACCGCGCCGATCGCCGCCAGTCGATCATCCGCGCGCTGTCGCCCGCATGGGTGGGGCGGTACTGCCAGAACTCATCCCCCTGTCCCGCCCGCCGGCGCCCGTGTTCGCCCAGCATGATGGTGGACGCCAGCAACTCCGCCTCGGCCAGCAAGGGAGGCAGGGATTGGCCCAGCGTTTCGGCCCGCTGGCGCAGATCGCCGGTCGAAAAGGGCGCAGCCTCCGTCACGCCGCCGCCTCAAGCCCCAGCGTGCGGCTGGCGGTGCGGTCGATGATCCCGGCAAGGCTTTCGCCCCGCGCCCGGGCGGCAAAGGAAAGCGCCATCCGATGCGTCAGCACCGGCCGCGCCAATGCGGCCACATCCGCCACCGCAGGCGCCAGCCGCCCATCGAGCAGCGCCCGCGCCCGCACCGTCAGCATCAGGGCCTGCGCCGCCCGCGGCCCCGGCCCCCAGCTCAGGGAATCGGCCAGATCGCGCCCCTCCGGTTCGCCCGGGCGGCAAGAGCGCACCAGATCAAGGATCGCCTCCACCACCTGATCGCCCACCGGCATCCGCCGCAGCACCTGTTGCGCCGCAATCAGATCTTCGGCGGTGAACACCTGATGCACCTCGGCCTCTTCGGCCCCGGTCGTGGCGATCAGGATGTCCCGCTCCGTGGCGCGGGTCGGGTATTCCACATCCACCTGCACGAGGAATCGGTCCAACTGCGCCTCGGGCAGGGGATAGGTGCCTTCCTGTTCGATCGGGTTCTGCGTGGCCAGCACATGGAACGGCCGCCCCAGCGGGCGATGCTGGCCTGCGATCGTCACCTCACGCTCCTGCATGGCCTGCAAAAGCGCCGATTGCGTCCGCGGCGAGGCGCGGTTGATCTCATCCGCCATCAAGAGCTGGCAGAAGATCGGCCCTTCCAGAAAACGGAAGGCCCGGCTGCCATCCGCCGCCGTCTCCAGCACCTCGGAGCCGAGGATATCCGCAGGCATGAGGTCCGGCGTGAACTGGATGCGGCTGCCCTTCAGCCCCATCACCGTGGACAGCGTATCCACCAGCCGCGTCTTGCCCAGCCCCGGCAGACCCACAAGCAACGCATGACCGCCGCACAGCATCGCGGCCAGCACCAGATCGACCACCTTCTCCTGCCCGATGAAGCGGCGGTTGATGGATGCCTTGGCCGCCGAAAGCTGCTCGCCCAAGCTTTCGATCCGCGCGACAAGTTCGGTTGCTTCCGCCATGACTTTGCTCCTCGCACGGTTATATGCTGCATTAGACCGAACTATCCCGTCCGGCACAAATGGCAAAAACAACAAGCGGACAAATGATCGTGAAACCCTCCGCCGAAGGCCTCGCTGCCTCGGCACAGGCCGTATCGGGCCGGGGCCTGCCCCCGGTCCATCTCTGGAACCCGCCGTTCTGCGGCGATATCGACATGCGCATCGCCCGGGACGGAACATGGTTCTATCAGGGCAGCCCGATCGGGCGCGCAGGTCTGGTGAAACTCTTCTCCGGGATCCTGAAACGCGAGGGAGATCGCTTCTTCCTCGTCACCCCCGTGGAAAAAGTGGGCATCACCGTCGATGATGCGCCCTTCGTGGCGGTGGATTTCGATGCCGCAGGCGCGGGCGCGGCGCAGACCCTGACCTTCACCACCCATGTGGGCGACACGGTGCCACTCGACGCCGATCACGCCCTGCGGGTGGAACGCGATCCCGCCACCGGCGAACCCGCGCCCTACATCCACGTCCGGGCCGGGCTCGAGGCGCTGATCGACCGCAAATCCTTCTACCGGCTGGTTGATTTGTGCGTTCATGAACGGATCGCGGGAAAAGACTGGTTTGGTCTGTGGTCATCGGGCAGGTTCTTCCCGATGATTCCCTCGGAAGACCTCCCCTGAATGCCCCGTTTCGCCGCGAATGTGACGATGCTCTTCACCGAAGTGCCCATGCTGGCGCGCCCCGATCTGGCGCGCGAGGCCGGATTTGACGGGGTAGAGGTGCTGTTCCCCTATGACCATGCGCCCCGCGACTGGCAGGCGGCGCTGGCCGGCATGCCGGTGGCGCTGATCAACACCCATCCGGGGGATTGGGCGTCGGGCGACCGCGGCCATGCCGCCGTGCCGGGGCAGGAAGAGGCCTTCCGCGCCAGCTTTCTGCGCGCGGCCGATGTGGCAGGACAACTCGGCGCATGCCGCATCCATGTGATGGCCGGGGTCGCGCGCGGCGAACAGGCCGAGGCGACCTATCGCGACAACCTGACATGGGCCGCCGAACAAGTGCCCGATATCGCGCTGACGATCGAACCGCTGAACCCCGATGACATGCCGGGCTACTTTCTGAACGATTTCGATCAGGCCGCCCGCATCATCGACGATCTCGCCCTGCCAAATCTGGGCATCCAGTTCGACCTGTGGCACGCCGCGCGGATCCACGGCGATGCCGATGCCGTCTGGGCCCGCCACAAGGGCCGCGTGAACCATGTCCAGATCGCAGGCTTCCCCGGCCGCAACGAACCGGGCGGCGGGGGGTTCGATCTGACAGGGCTCTGCGCCGAACTGGATCAGGCCGACTATGCGGGCTTCGTCTCGGCCGAATACCTGCCTGCGCGCGCCACGGTGCATGGCCTGATGTGGCTGGCGGCGCTCAAGGCACGCAATCGCCTGATCGGGGCGTGATGGGCGCCCGTGCGGACGCCCTCTTGTGCAGGCCCGGTTCAGACGGATAAAAGACGGCCAAGCAAAGGAAAGGCTGCGCCCATGCCCATCGACGCCCCCGAAACCGAAGTCGTCACCCACTGGAAAGTGGCCTGCGACGGGGGCGAAGGCGCGCTCGGCCATCCGCGCGTCTGGCTGACCATCCCGCGCAACACGGGCTGGGTGGAATGCGGCTATT
The DNA here is from genome assembly GCF_009908315.1 of Paragemmobacter ruber. Taxonomy (GTDB): domain Bacteria; phylum Pseudomonadota; class Alphaproteobacteria; order Rhodobacterales; family Rhodobacteraceae; genus Paragemmobacter; species Paragemmobacter ruber. Next base: position 73,341 of record NZ_JAAATW010000002.1, on the reverse strand, counting down.
GCGACAAGCGCTTCGTCATCGACCGCGACCACGCCCACGACGATCACTGACCGCCCCGGCGCAAAGATTTTTCACTGAAAATTCTTTGCCAGCCGCCCACCAAGAATTTTCAATGAAAATTCTTGGTGGGCGGCCCCCGGAAATTTTTCGCCGAAAAATTTCCGGGTCTGTGCAGATCGCGCTTGACGCGTGCCGGACGACAGATCAGCCTGTGTCACATGCTGAACCGTATCGCCCTCGTGAGCTATTACTTTACCGACGCATCATAGGCGGCCGGTCAGCGTTTCACACACACCCCTGACCTGATGGCCGCCCCTGCGGGCGGTTCGGTCACTCTCCCTCGCAGCGGCGGCGGGAGAGAAAGATGACACAGTCCGAACGCCCCGAAATCCGCCTCGCCACGCCCGATGACCTGCCCGCGCTGCATGGCATGGCGCTGCAGTTGGCCGCGCATCGCGATGAGATGCCGCGCGATGCGGCGACGCTGCACCGCGATGCCTTCATCCTGCCGGGCACCCGGGTGCTTGTCGCCCGCGGGGGGAACAATACGATGGGATATGTGCTGATGCGCCTGACGCGCGACCCCATCAGCTGGGCCTCGGGCTATGAGATCACCGATCTGTTCGTGGCGCCCGCGCATCGCAACCGGGGGCTCGGTCGCCGCCTTGTCGGCGCCGCGCGCCTGCTGGCCGAGGCCGAGGGACGCGCCACCCTGTCCATCACGCCGACCATGGCAGCCCTGAGCCGCCGCCTCGGCGCGGCGCGTGCCCTCCCCCTCGCTCTGGCCTGAGGCGTCCGATCATGCCATACCACCGCCAACGCCAAGACGGAGGATGACCATGGGCTTCGGCAAAGGCTGCCACCTGCACCTGATCGACGGATCGGCCTATATCTTCCGCGCCTACCACGCGCTGCCGCCGCTCACGCGGAAATCCGATGGCCTGCCCATCGGCGCCGTCTCGGGCTTTTGCAACATCCTTTTCCGCTATCTCGAAGGCAACAAGGGCCCCGATGCCCCCAACGGCGCGCCCACCCATGTCGCCGTCATCTTCGACCATTCCTCGGAAACCTTCCGCAACACGATCTACCCGCTCTACAAGGCCAACCGCCCCGAACTGCCCGAAGACCTGCGCCCGCAATTCCCCCTCACGCGCGACGCCACCCGCGCCTTCAACATCGCCTGCATCGAGACAGAGGGGTATGAGGCCGACGACATCATCGCCACCCTTGCCCGGCAGGCGACCGAAGCCGGCGGTGACGTCACCATCATCTCCTCCGACAAGGACCTGATGCAGCTTGTCGGCCCCGGCGTGATGATGTTCGACCCGATGAAAACCCGCGCCATCGGCCCCGATGAGGTGTTCGAAAAATTCGGCGTGCCGCCCTCTCGCGTCGTCGATGTGCAGGCCCTCTCCGGCGATTCCGTCGACAACGTCCCCGGCGCGCCCGGCATCGGCATCAAGACGGCCGCCCTGCTGATCCAGGAATATGGCGACCTCGAAACCCTCCTCGAACGCGCGGGCGAAATCAAACAACCCAAACGCCGCGAGGCGCTGATCGACAATGCCGACCTCATCCGCATCTCGAAACAGCTGGTGCAGCTCAAGGCCGACACGCCGCTCGACGTCACGCTCGACGACCTCGAAGTCCGCCCCCCCGAACCCGACGCGATCATGGAATTCCTCACCCGGATGGAATTCCGCACCCTCACCCGCCGCGTGGCCGACAGCCTGAAGATCGCGCCCCCCACCCCGCTGCCCGAAAGCGCAGGCACCAACCCCAACCACCCCGAACCCACCGCCCCCGATCGCCTCCCCTTCGACCATGCGGGATACGAGGCCATCACCACTCCCGACGCCCTGCATTCATGGATCACCGCGATCCGCGACCACGGCACCGTGGCCGTGGACACCGAAACCACCAGCCTCGATGAAATGCGCGCCGAACTTGTGGGCATCTCCCTCTCCGTCACGCCCGGAAAGGCGGCCTATATCCCCCTCACCCACCGCTCCGGCACGGATGATCTGTTCGGCTCCGCCCAACTTGCCCCCGGCCAACTGCCCGTTGACGAGGTGCTTGCCGCCCTCAAACCCGTTCTCGAAGACCCGGCCATCCTCAAGATCGGCCAGAACATGAAATACGACTGGAAGATCTTCGCCCGCCACGGCATCCGCATCACCCCCTTCGACGACACGATGCTCATGTCCTCCGCCCTCCATGCCGGGCTGAACGCGCATGGCATGGACACGCTGTCGGAAACCCATCTGGGCCACACGCCCATCCCGATCAAATCCCTGCTCGGCACGGGCAAATCCGCCATCACCTTCGACCGCGTCGCCATCCCCGATGCCGTGAAATACGCCGCCGAAGATGCCGACGTCACCCTCCGCCTCTGGCAGCATTTCAAGCCGCAACTCCACCGCGGCCAGGTCACCACCGTCTATGAGACGCTCGAACGCCCCCTCGTCCCCGTGCTGGCGGAAATGGAAATGGCAGGCATCATGGTGGACCGCGACACACTCTCCCGCATGTCCAACGCCTTCGCGCAAAAGATGGCGGGGCTCGAGGCGGAAATACAGGAGATCGCGGGCGAACCCTTCAACGTCGGCTCGCCCAAGCAACTGGGCGAAATCCTCTTCGACCGCCTGCAGGTCCCCGGCGGCGAAAAGGGCAAGACCGGGGCCTATGCCACCGGCGCCGATATCCTCGAAGACATCACCACGCTGGAAGACACCCACCCGCAGGCCGCTCGCCTAGCCGCGCTCGTCCTCGACTGGCGGCAGATCGCGAAACTGAAATCCACCTATACCGACGCGCTGCAAGACCACATCCACCCGGAAACGGGCCGCGTCCACACCTCCTATTCCATCACCGGCGCGGTGACGGGCCGCCTCTCATCCACCGACCCCAACCTCCAGAACATCCCCGTCCGCACCGAAGAAGGCCGCCGCATCCGCGAGGCCTTCGTCGCCCCCAAGGGCCGCCTCCTCGTCTCGCTCGACTACAGCCAGATCGAGTTGCGCATCCTCGCCCACATCGCCGACATACCCGAACTGCAAAAGGCCTTCCGCGACGGGCTCGACATCCACGCCCTGACGGCGTCCGAGATGTTCAACGTCCCCCTCGATCAGATGACCTCCGACATCCGCCGTCAGGCCAAGGCGATCAATTTCGGCGTGATCTACGGCATCTCTGGCTTCGGCCTCGCCCGCAACCTGCGCATCCCAAGGGCCGAGGCGCAGGGTTTCATCGACCGCTATTTCCAGCGCTTCCCCGGCATCAAGGGCTATATGGACGCAACGGTGAAGGACGCGCAGGCGCGCGGCTTCGTCACCACGCTCTTCGGCCGCAAGATCCACACCCCCGAAATCAATGCCAAGGGGCCGACCGCAGGCTTCGCCAAACGCGCCGCCATCAACGCCCCCATCCAGGGCACCGCCGCCGACGTGATCCGCCGCGCCATGATACGCATGCCCGCCGCCATCGCAGACCTGCCCGCGCGGATGCTCCTTCAGGTCCATGACGAACTGCTCTTCGAGGTGGACGAAGACGCCGCCCCCACCCTCGCCGCCCGCGCGAAAGAGGTGATGGAGGCCGCCGCCCACCCGGCCGTCCATTTCAAGGTGCCGCTGATCGTCGAGGCAGGTCAGGGCCGCACATGGGCCGAGGCGCATTGAAACAGCCCGCCCCCCTCACCTTCGCCACGCAGGACGAATGGAACTTCTGGCTGTCGATGCGCCATGACAAGGCCGCCGAGGTCTGGCTGCGCATCCCGAAAAAAGCCACGGGCGAGGCGTCGATCGACTGGGAACAGGCGATGGAAGAGGCGCTCGTCTGGGGCTGGACCGACGCCCAGAAGAAACCCGATGGCCCCAACCACATGCTGCACCGCTTCACCCCCCGCCGCCCCGGCAGCCCATGGTCCCCCAAGGCCCGCGCCATGGCGGAAAAGCTGATCGCCGGCGGCTGGATGGAAGAGTCGGGCCTGGCCGAGGTCGCCCGCGCCCAGGCCGATGGTCGCTGGGCCGCCGCCTATGCCGCCGAAAAACCGGCCGAGATCCCCGATGATTTCCTCACCGCCCTCGCCACCGCGTCCGAGGCCGCACAGACCGCCTTCACCGCCCTGCCGCAGAAGGCCCGCGCCGCGCTCGCCTTCCGCCTCGCTACCGCCAAATCCCCCTCCGTCCGCACCCGCCGCATCGCCGAATTCATCGCCTCCCTCACAACGGCCCCGCCCCGTTGATCCACACCTGACGCGACCTCCGCACCCGCGCCCAAGGCCCATGGCACGCTCCGGGGCGACTGGTCCGCCCGTGAAGTTGCCGCCGTCATCAGGGCCGAACGCGACAGGCTGGGGCAAGCCGACCCGGAAACCGTCTTCCTTCACCCAGACCATGCCCCCCGGCCCTGATCCGCGTCCGCGCCGGACGGATTGGTCCCTGATGGGCGCGCCCCCGCCTGATCCGCCACTGGCGCGATGCCGCCCCGAAACACTGGCGCAAGGCCTGGGATGCCGCCAATCCGCAGCCTTGACACAGCGCCTTCCCTTCGCCCTTTCACCTTGGCTCAAATACCCAAACTCCCCCCCACCCCCGGCGCCACCGCCCGGGTTGAGGCGCCTTTCCCTCTCCACCCGAACGGGGGGAGAGGGTCAGGGAGAGAGGGGGGGGCCGCAGCACCAGCGCACCGTTAACCATAACTGCACCCATCACCCTGCCGGATTTTGTATGCACGCCTGTCTGCACTGCGCGTCTGCACCCGTCACGGCACAGCTCTGCCAGGGATAGAGGTATCATTTCAACAAATTAGCCCCCCTCCACCCCAATGCGTTAACGCGGGTCGCACGGCCCCCTCATCCCCGCTCCACCCGCAGCTGAAAGCAATTGTTCCGCGCCGACCGGACATGCACGAAATCCACCTCCGGCAGCGCCAGCAACGCCGCCGCCCGCGCCGGAATGTCCCCGGTCGCCACCACGCCCCCGGTGCCATAGACGATCCGCTCATCCGCGCCATAACCCCGGACGATATAATCGGGCGAGGCAAGGATCTCAGGCACATCCGCCCCGCCCCCGGCATCGCATCCTTGCGCACACAGGAAGATCGGCCCCGTCTCCGCATAGGGTTGAACACTGCCAAAGGGCCGATGCGCCAGCACCAGCATCCCCTTGCCCTCCGGGATCATGCGCAGGCAATGCCGGCAGGGGTTTCCACCCCCGTCCGAAACCTTGCTTTCGGGCAAAAGCCCATAGGAATCAACACCCCCCGCCTGATAATGGCGGGCAATCCCGGTCGGGATGGGAACAAAGCGCAGCATGGCAAACCTCCATCAGAAGGCCCCCACCTTGCCCATCAGGCCGCGCCCCGCGCGACCCGATCCATGCGCTTTCAGTCGCGCGACAGCATCCGCCCCAGGGGCGCGCCACCCACGATATGCAGGTGGTAATGCGGCACTTCCTGCCCGCCATGCCCGCCCGCATTGGTGATGCCCCGATACCCCGCCCCGCCATCGCCAAGGCTCACCCCCAGCATGGCGCAGACACTCGCCGCCGTGCGGTGGAAATCCACGATCTCGGCATCGCTCGCCTCGGCGCAGAAATGATCGAAGGTCACATAGGGGCCCTTCGGGATCACCAACACATGATGCGGCGCCTGCGGGTTGATGTCGTGGAAGGCCAGCGTGTGATCCGTCTCGATCACCGTCTTGTTCGGGATCTCGCCGCGCAGGATGCGGGCGAAGATATTGGTCTCGTCGTAGCTATGCGCCATGGTCCTCAATCCACAAAAAGATGCCCCGTCGCGGCGATTTCCCGCGCCTTTTCGACAGGAATATCAAGGAACTCCGCCAAGGGCAGGGTGTTTTCATCCACGCTCGCGCTTTGCCGGATGCGATGGAACCCGGGGAAGTTCGCATCCCGGATCCGGTCGCTTTCGAACTTCACGTCATAGCGGATCGTCGGCAGCAGCCGGTCGATCGTCTCTTTCGGTGTGCGATCCCCCGCAAGGCCCACCCGGCGCGCATGGCCCACCAGATAGTCGTCGGTGAAATCGCACTCGATTTCCAGCAGACGCACCTGCGCCTTGTCGTTGTAGAAATCCTGCATCAGATCGACATTCGCCGGATCAATGCAGAACAAAAGCCGGTCCGACTGCCAATAGTCGAACAGCATCCGCACCAGCGCCCGCCGGTGCCGCGTCCGCTTTTCCAGCGTGGTCTGGATGCCGCCCAGATCAGGCAGCGGGGTGGAGGCTTCGTTGAACAGATAATCCATCGCGGGCAGGTTGGTCACATCCCGCACCCGTTCGACCAACCGCTTGGCGACATGCCATTTCTTGCAGGTCACCATCATCAGCGTACGTTCGCGGCCCAGCGACGATTCCCGCTCCCAGAACCGCGGCGCAAAGCGCCGCCCCACCCGGCCCCGCCCGGTCAGGAACCGAAACAGGCTGCGCCCCTCGTTCGAAATGGTGAACTGCACGCCCTTGGCCGCGTAAAGCTTGCCCAACCGCTCCTTCAGGTCCAGCGCATCGGGCGAAATCTTGCGGGCGAACAGATAGTCCTGTGACAAAAGCAGATCGTAATGATCGTTGTAGAATGTCAGCGGCATCCCGTAATCGGTGAACATCAGGAAGGTCAGCGTCCGCGACCGGATCTCCGCCTCAGGCACCAGATGGCGCACCAGCGTCTGGAAGAAGGTCTCATCCGGGATCCATGTGGTGCGGAAGAACCGCATCACATCGCGCCGCGCCGCGCAGAACTCCAGCACCCATTCCACCGTGCGCCGCCGCAGGCACCACCATTGGCTGCCGATCTGCATCTGGATATCCGCAGGCACCGGGCGCGCCAGCCCCAGCCGCCGCTGCACCTGCATCGACCCGTAGAACAACTTCTTCTGCGTGCGTTCGTTGAACCAGTGGCGATAGATCAGCCGCTCTTCCTTGATCCCCGTCTTGATCCAGTCCGAGGTAAAGAAATCAAAGCTTTCGATGTAATCCGCCTCTTCCCGGTCAAGCAGGGCGCGGGCGAATTCCGCCGATTTGATCGGCATGCAATCGCCCGACAGCATGTAGAAATGCGTGGCGCGCGGAAAGGCCTCCACCGCCGCCCGCACCGCCAGAAGCGTGGCCTCCACCAGGCTCCACTCGCCCCAGCCGCATTTGATCCGCTTGCGCGCGAAGGTGACCGAAGGATTGTCCGACAGCGCCGCGCGGATGCGGTCAAACGCGGCGCGCGGCGCGCGGGCGTCGAAATGGATCGAGATGAAATCCCCCGCCGCCGTCAGCCGTTCGGCCTGCGCGATGATGCCATCGGGATCCTTGTGGCACAGAAGGATATACGCGATCTTGGCCATGGACTCCGCGCTGCAACGGTGGGCTATCTGTCACTGAATGGACAAATAACATCAACGGTCATTGAATAGACAGGTTTTCTTTGCTTTTTTGTGGCCATTGGGTCAAGGGCACGTCAGATCGCCCGGCGTTGGAGGCAGTAGGTAAATGGGTTTTCCCGGCACCTGGATGACGGAAAGCGAAAGCGTTGTGTACCGCGTGGTGCCCAAATGCGCCTGCTCGTCCATCGGCCAGATCATGTTTTATTCCGATCATGGCCGCTTCTACGATGGCGACATCCATGACAGCACCTCGGGCCTGCACAAATGGGCGCAGGAGGACAGCCAGCGCGTGATCGAGGCGAATGTGAAGGCGCACAAATCCTTTGCCTTCACCTGCGTGCGCAACCCCTATACCCGCATCCTGTCGTCGTTCTTCGACAAGATCTGCGGCATCCAGCGCAACGGCAAGCGCTATCGCGGCAATCTCGTGCCCATGCTGGTGCAGAAATATGGGATCGAGGTCGGCGGCGACGACGGCAAGCAGGAGTTTGACCAGATCGCCAGCTTCCGCCGCTTCCTTCTCTTCGCGCGCGACACCATCCGCTTCCGCAAACCGATGGAGCCTGACATCCACTGGTCGGCCATGTCGGGCCATATCTCCACCTTCATCGTGAACGGTGGGCGCTATGACCACATCTTCTTTACCGAAAAGTTTGATGACGGCATGCAGGTCGTGCTGGACAACATCAAGACCCGCCACAAGGTCAACCTGAAGAAGATCCCGAAGTTCAACGAAAGCGAAGGCCACGGTCCGAAACGCCTGCACCCGGTTGAGGCCTATTTCGACGACCTGTCGCATCACCTGATGTGGGAAATCTACAAGCGCGATTTCCAGCTGTTCAAATACGATTTCGACAATCCCGCGAACAAGATGCCCAAGGGCGAGGTCGATCTCGACGAGGTCCACGCCAAGCTGGGCGACTGACACGCCCGGCCCCTATCCCCGGGGGCTGTCTGCCCCCGGACCCCCGAGGGTATTTTCGCCAAGATGAAGCAGCCTGCCCGGGTCCCGTCAAAACACGGACACAGCAGGCGCGCCGCTCAGATCAGCCCGTCCTTGCGGAACAGCGCCTTCAGGTCCGCCTCGGGGCGCGCACCGAAATGGCTGATCACCTCTGCCGCCGCGACACAGCCCATGCGCCCCGCCACAGTCAGCGACTGGCCCGTGGCAAGCCCGTAGAGGAAGCCCGCCGCGAACTGATCGCCTGCCCCCGTGGCATCCACCGGCACCACGCGGTTCACCGGCACCGTGACCATCTCTTCCCCGCGCACAAGGATCACTTCATCCCCCGACCGCGTGCAGACCACCACGCCCGCATCCTGCGCGGCCTGTTCCAGCGCCGCCGACAGGTCGGTCTGATAGAGCGAGGACCATTCGTGTTCATTCCCGATCACGTAGTCGAGCTCCTTCACCAGCCGGCGAAAGTCATCCCGGTGGCGGTCCACGCAGAACGGATCCGAAAGCGCGATCCCCGCCTTTCCGCCCGCGTTGCGGCACAGCTTGGCCGCGCGTTCAAAGGCCTGCTTTCCCTTGGGCTTGTCGTAGAGATAGCCTTCGAGGAACAAGAGCACCGCCTCCCCCGCCACGGCATCCGACACGTCGTCAGGCCCAAGCTCCGAGGAAATCCCAAGATAGGTGTTCATCGACCGCTCGCCATCGGGCGAGACGAAGATCATCGACCGCGAGGTCGGCAACTCGCCCCCCGCCACGGGCGGGTTGGGAAAGGCGGTGCCGCCGTCGGCCATGGTCTTGGCGTAGAACCGCCCCAGCGCATCGTCATGCACCCGCCCGATAAAGGCGGTGCGCAGCCCGAGGTTCCCAAGACCCGCGATCGTGTTGGCCACCGATCCACCGGGGGCCTGCACCCGCTCCTTCATCGCGGCATAGAGCAATTCGCCCCGCTCGCGCTCTACCAACTGCATGATGCCTTTTTCGATCCCCATCATCTCGATGAAGCTGTCATCGGCCTGGGTGAACACATCGACGATGGCATTGCCGATGCCGACGACATCATAGGTCTTCATTCGGTCTTTTCCTCATACTGGCAAAGGTCGCGGATCGGGCAGATGCCGCATTTGGGTTTGCGCGCCACGCAGATATAGCGGCCATGCAGGATCAGCCAGTGATGCGCGTGCAATTGGAACTCGGCGGGTACATGGTCCTCGATGGCGCGTTCCACCGCCGTCTCGTCCTTTCCCGGCGCGATCCCGGTGCGGTTGCCGACGCGGAAGATATGCGTGTCCACCGCCTGCGCGGGCTGGCGGAACCACATGTTCAGCACCACATTCGCCGTCTTGCGCCCCACGCCGGGCAGGGATTGCAGCGCCGCGCGGGACGATGGCACCTCTCCCCCGAACTCCTCGATCAGGATCCGGCACAGCTTGATGACGTTCTTCGCCTTGTTGCGATAAAGCCCGATCGTCTTGATATGCTGGATCAGCCCCTCTTCGCCCAAGGCGAGCATCTTTTCGGGCGTGTCCGCCACCGCGAACAGGCCCCGTGTCGCGCGGTTCACCCCCACATCGGTCGCCTGCGCCGACAGCGCCACCGCCACCAGCAGGGTGAAGGCGTTGACATGCTCCAACTCCCCCTCCGGCTCCGCCTCCAGCGCGTGGAAGCGGGTGAAGATCTCCTTCATCGGGGCATAGGAAAGCTGCTTGGCCATGCCCCTGCCTTAAGCGACACCGCGAAACCCGGCAAGGCGGGAACCGGGCGGGATGCGCAGAATCCGGGTCGCCTGTGGCCGCCCGCGCCCATAGATTGGGGCCAAGGAGACCGCAATGACCGATCAATCCCCCGCCTATCACTACGCCGTCATCGCCCGCGCCCTGAAGGTGATCGACGAGGCTGGTCCCAATCTGACGCTCGACGATCTCGCCCAGCGGATGGACATGTCGCCCGCCCATTTCCAGCGCACCTTTTCGCAATGGGTGGGCATATCGCCCAAGCGCTATCAGCAATACCTGACGCTCGACCACGCCCGCCGGATGCTGGCCGACCGCTTCACCACGCTGGAAACCGCGATTGAAACCGGCCTGTCCGGCACGGGCCGCCTGCATGACCTGTTCCTGACATGGGAAGCCATGACCCCCGGCGATTTTGCCCGCGGGGGCGAAGGGCTGACCATCCGCTGGGGCTGGTTCGACAGCCCCTTCGGCCCCGCCATCGTCATGGGCACCGACAGGGGGCTCTGCGGCATGGGCTTTGCCGCCGAGATGGGGGCAGAGGCCGCCTTTGAAGACCTGCTGCGCCGCTGGCCCAAGGCAACCTTCGTGGAAGACCCCACCGCCCTGCGCCCCTGGGTGCTGGATGCCTTCGGAACCGATGGCGTGGGCAAGACCCCCCTTCACCTGATCGGCGCGCCCTTCCAGATCAAGGTCTGGGAGGCGCTCATGCGCATCCCCACGGGCCATGTCACCACCTACAGCGAAATCGCAGGCATCATCGGCAACCCAAAGGCGGTGCGCGCCGTCGGCACCGCCGTGGGGCGCAATCCGATCAGTTTTCTGATCCCTTGCCACCGTGCCTTGCGCCGCGACGGCAGCCTTGGCGGCTATCACTGGGGCCTGCCGGTCAAGCGCGCGATCCTGGCCTGGGAGTCGGCCCGCACCGGAATGTGATGCGCGGAATGTTGCCGCAGAAGGGCCATCGCTATCCAGCCGAAGCGCCGATTGGTATAAGAACCACCTGCACCCGCGCGTGGCGGGACATAACCATCAAGGCGATTGCTATGACCCTCAAGACACCCCTCACCCTGTCCGCCCTCGGCGTTCTGGCGCTTACGGCCTGCGTTCCGGCCGACCCTTACGCCACGCAACCCGCCGCTGGCCCGCGCACCCAGTCGGGCGCCCTGATCGGCGCCATGGCGGGTGGCCTTCTGGGATCGCAAAGCAGCGATGACCGCCTGCTGAAAACCGCCGTGGGCGCGGGCATCGGTGCCGTTGTGGGCGGGGCCATCGGGGCCACGCTGGACGCGCAGGCCGCCGAATTGCGCGGCATCAACGGCCAGTTCAACGTGACGAACATGGGCGATTACCTTGTCGTCAACATGCCGCAGGACCTGCTCTTTGCCGTGGACAGCGCCGCCCTGCGCCCCGACCTGCAGGACGACATCCGCTCGGTGGCGCAGAACCTGCTGCGCTATCCCAACAGCCAGATCCAGATCATCGGCCACACCGACAACACCGGCTCGGCCAGCTACAATCAGGATCTGTCGCAGCGCCGCGCCGTATCGGTCGCCGATATCCTGCGTGGCAGCGGCGTGCCGTCGCCCCGCATCACCGCCTTCGGCCGGGGCGAGGATCAGCCCATCGCCTCGAACCTCACGCCGGAAGGGCGCGCCCAGAACCGCCGCGTGGAAATCATCATCCGCCCGACGCGCTAAGCGCACGGCAGAACGCCAGGAAAGGCCGGGCCCCTGCGCCCGGCCCTTTCGCATCCGGGCCTTTGCCATTGCTGCCCCCCGGTTTTGGTCATAAATTCCGACCAATCCCCGAGGATGCCATGCCCTTCCACAAAGTCCGCCCCGAGAAGCTGTCGCAGACCGTAATCCGGCAGATCGAACTTCTGATCCTGCGCGGCATCCTGCGGCCCGGCGAACGCCTGCCGTCCGAACGTGAACTGGCCGAACGCATGGATGTGTCGCGCCCGTCGCTGCGCGAAGCCATCGGCGATCTGCAGGACCGCGGCCTCCTCGTCGCCCGCCCCAATGCCGGGATCTACGTGGCCGAGGTGCTGGGCGGCGCCTTCGCCCCCGCGCTGGTCGATCTCTTCGCCCGGCATGACGAGGCGGTGTTCGACTACATCGCCTTTCGCCGCGATATGGAGGGGCTCGCCGCCGAACGCGCCGCCCGCCTTGCCTCCGACACCGACCTGATGGTGATCAACGCCATCTTCACCAAGATGGAAGCCGCCCATGGCAAGCGCGATCCGTCGGACGAGGCCGCGCTGGATGCCGAATTCCACATGGCCATCATCGAGGCCAGCCACAACGTGGTGATGCTGCACATGATGCGGTCGATGTTCGACCTGCTCCGTCAGGGCGTGTTCTACAATCGCCAGATGATGTTCAAGGCCCGCACCACGCGCGAGGCGCTTCTTGACCAGCACCGCGCGATCAACACCGCCCTGCAGGCGCGCAACCCGGCCGCCGCCCGCCGCGCGGTCGAAGATCACCTCACCTATGTCGAGGTGGCGCTGAACGAACAGGCCCGCGCCGCGAGGAACGAGGCCGTGGCCCGCCAGCGCCTTGAACACGAACAGGATCGCTGACAGGCAAAAGAAAAAACCCGGCGCAGCGCACCGGGTTTCCTCAATGGGATCTTTCTGCGGTCAGTGCAGCTTGGCTTCGACCTGCTTGATGGCCGCGTCGATGGATGCAGAGGCCCCCTCTGCCGTCATCTGCTTGGCCAGCACGTCACCCGCCGCCGCGACGGCCACCGCGATGGCCTGCTCGCGCACCGCGCGGATCGCCGACGCCTCGGCCGAGGCGATCTGATCCTCTGCCGCCGCCATCCGCCGCGCGATCGACGTCTGCAGATCGGCCTTGGCCTGCGCTGCCGCCGTCATGGCCTCTTCCTTGGCATTGGCGACGATGCGATCGGATTGCTCCTGCACCTCTTTCTGCTTGCGCTCATAGGACGCAAGCAGCGCCTTCGCCTCGTCCCGCAGGGCACGCGCCTCATCCAGTTCCGCCTTGATCTGCGCGGCCCGCGCATCCAGCAGCCCGGTGATCTTGGCCGGAACCTTGTAGTACAGGATGATGCCGATAAAGACGAGGAAGCCGATGCTCACCACGAAATCGGTGTTCGACAGCGAAAAGAACGGCTTGCCGCTCGCCGCCATGGCGGGCGAGGCGCCCAGGGCGAAGATTGCCAGAAGCTTTTTCATCGCCCTTACCCCTTCAGCCGTGCATTGACAGCCGCGGTCACCGACCGCGCATCCGCCTTGCCGCCCAGCGCCGACACCAGTTCCTTGGCGGTGTCCTTCGCCACCTCGGTCACGGCCTCCAGCGCACCGGCGCGAATCTCGCCGATCCGCTTTTCCGATTCCGCCGACCGCGCCGCGATCTCGGCATCGGCCCGCGCCGTGGCCGCGTCCAGATCCTTCTGGATCTCCGCCCGTGCCTCGGCCACGATCTTGGCCGCTTCTGCCCGGGCGCGCGCCAGCGCATCCTGATAGGCCTTCTCGGCTTCCACCGCCTTGGCCTTCAGCTCTTCCGCCGCCGTCAGGTCATTCGTGATCGTGCCCTTGCGCTCGGCAAGAACCCCGCCGATGCGCGGCAGCGCGATGCGCGACAGCACGAAATAGATCACGATCAGTGCGACGACCAACCAGAAGATCTGGTTCGGCATCCACTCGACGCAAAGCTGCGGCATGCCGATGGCGCCGCCATTGCCATCCACGCAGGCCCCGATTGCCGCGCCAGTCGTTTCAGTTGCCATCTTGTCCTCCGCCGGACCCTTTGAACTTCGAAGGGGCGCCGGTCCACCGGCGCGCCCTCCAACAAGGATACGAAGTCAGATCAGACGGCGAACATCAGCAGAAGCGCGACGAGGAACGCGAAGATCCCCAGAGCTTCGGCAAAGGCCAGACCGATGAACAGCGTGGCGGTCTGCGAACCGGCAGCCGACGGGTTGCGCAGCGCACCGGCGAGGAAGTTCGCCGCCACATTGCCCACACCGATGGCAGCCATGCCCGAACCGATGGCGGCGAGGCCGGCACCGATGAACTGACCCATGCTTGCGATATCGCCTTCCATGATTTTCTCCTTGCGATGGAATGCTGTTGATTTGAACCGAACCGCGCCTCAGTGGCCGGGATGCAGGGCATCCCGCAGGTAGACGCAGGTCAGGATGGTAAAGACGTAGGCCTGGATGAAGGCGACCAGCACCTCAAGGCCATAGATGGCGACGATGGCCAGCACCGACACCGGCGCCAGCGCCGCAACACCGGCAAAAGCGGCAAAGACCTTGATCACGGTATGACCGGCCATGATGTTGCCCGCCAGTCGGATGGAATGGCTGACCGGGCGCACGAAGTAGGAAATCACCTCGATCACCGCGATGATCGGGCGCAGCACCAGCGGCGCATCCGACATCCAGAACAGGCCAAGGAAATGCGTCCCGTTCTTGACGAAGCCCAGAACCGTCACGGCGATGAACACGCCAAAGCCCAGCACCGCCGTCGCCGCGATATGCGACGTAGGGCTGAACGACATCGGGATCAGCGCCAGATAGTTCGTCATGATGATGAAGACGAAGAGCGTGAAGATCTTCGGGAAATACCGCGCGCCATCCGGGCCGGCGATGTCTTCCACCATCTTGTAGATGAAGCCGTAGGCGAGTTCGGCAATCGACTGCACCCGCGTCGGGATGATGGCGCGCCCGCGCGTGCCCAGAACGAACAGCGCCACCGTGCACAGCACCGCAATGCCCAGCCACAGGGTCACGTTGGTGGGCGTGTACCACTCCACCGGACCCTCGCCGAACAGCGGCTTGACGATGAACTGGTCCATCGGGTGAAACACCAGACCGCCTTCGCTATGCGCCTCTTCCGCCACGTCAGTCGTCCCCTTCTGCGGCGGCCTGTGCCGCCTTGCGTTCCTGCACCTCTTTCGCGGACCGCAGCATGGTTTTCACACCCGCCGCGAGGCCCGCGAAAATGAACAGCACCATGAAGATGGGCAGCGTCCCGAACAGGACATCCAACCCGTATCCGATGCCGAAACCGATCCCGAGACCGGCCACAAGCTCCACCACCATCCGCCACGCCAATTGCGCCTGCGAATACTGGTTGTCCTGATGGCGCTTGCGCGGTCCTTCGACCGCGCCCTTCACCTTGGCGATCCTCTCCTCGAGCGCCCGCAGACGCGCGTGATCGGGTTCCTCAGCCATGGTCGGGCGCCCCCAGAACAGTCGCGGGATACCTACGAAGGGGGCTGGCCTGAGTCAAGCGCCGAAATCCCTAGGCGCGCTTCCCCTATCCTGTTCAAAATACGATGTTTTCTGCCTCGGGATCATGGGCACCTGCCGCCCATCGCAGGCCACATGCCCTCCATGCCATATTCAACCGCGCGGTTGACGATCCCCGCCCCACCCCGCAAAGATATCTGCATGCCCCTCCCCGTCCCTGCCTCGCTCGACACCGTCTTCGCGGCCCTCGCCGATCCCACGCGCCGTGCGATCCTGACCATGCTGCTCGAGGATGACATGGCCGTCACCGATGTGGCCCACCCTTTCGAGATGTCGCTGGCGGCCATTTCCAAGCACCTCACCGTGCTGGCCGAAGCGGGCCTCATCACGCAGGAAAAGCGCGGCCGCGTGAAATGGTGCAAGCTCGAACCCGATGCCCTGCGCGCGGCATCAGTCTGGATGCAGGGCTTTGGACAATTCGACCCGGTCGATCTGGATGCGTTCGAGCGGTTCCTCGCCGCGGAACTTCCCGAGGACAGCGAAATCTGACGCAGATTTCGAGCCGCCTCAGCTGAACCATCCCCTGTAGGTGTCCCGCAGCAGGTTCTTCTGCACCTTGCCCATCGTATTGCGCGGCAGGCTGTCCACCACCACCGCCGCCTTCGGCTGCTTGAACCGTGCCAGCCTGTCCGCGATCGCCGCCAGCGCCGCCTCCGGCTGCACCGCCGCCCCCTTCTGTGCCACCAGCACGGCAAAGACCGCCTCGCCGAAATCCGGATGCGGCACGCCGATCACCGCGCTCTCGGCCACCCCCGGCACCTCATCGAGCAAGAGTTCCACCTCCTTGGGATAGACGTTGTATCCCCCGGTGATCACCAGATCCTTCGCCCGCCCGACGATATGGACATACCCCTCCGCATCCCGCTTCCCCAGATCGCCGGTGATGAACCACCCGTCCGAGCGCAATTCTTCAGCCGTCTTTTCGGGCATCTGCCAGTAGCCCTGAAACACGTTCGGCCCCCGCACCTCGATCATCCCCACCTCTTCGGGGCCGACCGCCTGCCCGTCCGCTATGATGCGCAACTCCACACCCGGCAGAGGGAACCCCACCGTCCCCGCCCGCCGCTCGCCCGCGTAGGGGTTCGAGGTGTTCATGTTCGTCTCGGTCATCCCATAGCGTTCAAGGATGCGATGCCCCGTCCGCGCCTCCCATGCCTCATGCGTCTCGGCCAAGAGGGGCGCCGATCCCGACACGAAAAGCCGCATATGCCCCACCAGATCACGGTCCAGCCGCGCATCCTCCAGCAGCCGGGTATAGAAGGTGGGCACCCCCATCATCACGCTCGCCTGCGGCAGCAGCCGCAGCACCTCGCCCGCGTCAAAGCCCGGCAGCCAGATCATCGCCGCCCCGGACAAAAGCGCCACGTTCGACGCCACAAACAGCCCATGCGTGTGAAAGATCGGCAGTGCGTGCAGCAGCACATCCCCGCCCGTAAAGCGCCATTCCCGCACCAGAACCTCGGCATTGGACAAAAGGTTCCGATGCGAAAGCATCGCCCCCTTCGACCGCCCCGTGGTCCCCGATGTGTAGAGAAAGGCCGCCAGATCGTCCGGCCCGCAAGCGACCGGCTCCACCCGATCCGCCGCACCGGCCGCCAGATCGGACAACTCTCCCGATCCATCGGCATTCAGCACAACCAGCCGCGCGCCCGCCTCTGCCGCCACCGGGGCCATGACCCCGGCCTTTGCCCCGTCGCAGACGAACAGGCGCGGCGCGGCATTGGTCAGGAAATACCCCACCTCATCCGCCGTGTAGGCCGTGTTCAGCGGCACGAAGATCGCGCCCAGCGCGACCGCCGCACCGTACAGCGCCAGCGCCTCGGGCGACTTGCCCACCTGCACCACGATCCGGTCGCCCTTGCCAAGGCCAAGCCCGCGCAGCGCCTGCGCCTGCCGCGCCACCAGGCGCAGAAACCCATCCCCGCTGATCCGCCGCCCGTCGGGTAGCACCAGAAGCACCGCCTCCCGCCCGTCCAGCGGCGCGAACAGCGCATCAAACAGCATGTTGGCCATCGGTCTTCCTCCCCCGTCCGCGCCCGTCATCGCACAGAGACTGCGCGCCGCTCAACCCCGTCCACCGCGACGCCTGTTTCCGACATTCCGTCCAATCGGGCGGGAAATCACCAAACCACCGCCCCAGTCTTGCCGCGCTTCTCTGTCAGAGTGAGAGAAGCTCATCACCGCCCCACCGGCAACAAGACGGGAGAAGGACATGCAATTCGGGCTTACCCTTCTGGAAAAGATCGGCCTTCTGCCGCACAAGGCCGGGCAGATCGACCCGACCTATGACCAGCGCCTGCAACGCATCGGCGCCCGTGAAACCCTGCGCGTCCCGCAGACCGGCCCCTTCACGGGCCAGACGTTCGACACGCTCAGAAATCGACCCGAACACCCGGCAGCCTAAGCTCGGCCACCAGATCGCGCACTTCCTGCCGCGCGGCGATGTTGGACAGGTTCAACTGATCCACCCCCGTGTCGCGCAGATCAAGAAGCGTCAGCCCCCGCGGAAACAATTCGCGAAAGATCACGCGTTCGGAAAAGCCCGGCGCCACGCGGAACCCGATCCGCCGCGACAATTCCTCCAGCGCCGCCCCCACCTTCTTCTTGTTGTGCATCTGCTGCGCGCCCAGACGGTTGCGCAGCACGATCCAGTCGATGGGCTTCAGCCCTGCCTGCGCCCGCAGCTGCCGCGCATTCCACACCATCTCGGAATAGATCGACGGCCCCTTCACGCGGCCTGTCTCAGGATCCACCCGCGCCAGCAGATCGAAATCCACGAAACTGTCGTTCAAGGGCGTGATCAGCGTATCGGCCAGCGAATGGGCCACTTGGCTCAGCCGCGTATGCGACCCCGGGCAGTCGATCACGATGAAATCCGACACCGGCTCCAGCGCGGCAATCGCCGCCGCGAGCCGAGCGTCAAAGGCGTTCTCGCCCGCCTGCAGCTGATCCGCCGGCACCTCGGGCAATTCGCGATAGTCCGGGCTGGGCAGCGTCAGCCCCGCCCGCGCCAGATAGGCGCGGCGGTTCTCCACATAGCGGCCGAAACTCCGCTGCCTGAGGTCAAGGTCAAGCGCCCCCACGCGAAACCCCATCCGCACCAGCGCGGTGGCCACATGCATGCAGGTGGTCGATTTCCCCGACCCGCCCTTCTCGTTCCCGACAACGATGATATGCGCCATGCAGCACCCCCGAACCTTCGCACCCCCGCGCGGCAGACCGCAGGGCGAGACAGGGATAAGGCCCAGTTGGCGGAAATCCGCAAGCCCTTCCTTACCCTGCCCCAACGGAAAACGCCGCCCATGGGGGGGCGGCGTTGAACCTTTGCATGGGTGTGGGGATCAGAACCCCAGACCCGCGTACTTGTTCTTGAACTTCGACACGCGGCCGCCGGTATCCATCAGCTTGGCCGACTGCCCGGTCCAGGCCGGATGCGCCAGCGGGTCGATGTCCAGCGCCATCGTCTCGCCTTCCTTGCCCCAGGTGGTGCGGGTCTGGAAGGTGGAGCCATCGGTCATCTTGACCGTGATCATGTGATAGTCGGGGTGAATGCCCTTTTTCATCGCTCCGGCTCCTTACTCGGACTTTTCTTTGTAGTTCGTCACTTCGGCGATACGGGCCGATTTGCCGCGACGGTCGCGCAGATAGTACAGCTTGGCGCGGCGCACCCGGCCACGGCGGACCACTTCGATCGAATCGATGTTGGTCGAATACAGCGGGAACACCCGCTCGACGCCTTCGCCAAAGGAAATCTTGCGCACCGTGAACGAGGCCGAGATCGTCAGCCCGCCCTTGCGGCCGATGCACACGCCTTCATACATCTGCACCCGCGACCGCGACCCTTCGGTGACCTTGTAGCCCACGCGAATGGTGTCGCCCGCCTTGAAATCAGGGATCGTCTTGCCGAGAGCGGCAATCTGCTCCGCCTCGATCTGTGCGATAAGGTTCATCGCTTCCGTCTCCATCTGCCTGCGGTGATCCCGCAGCGGTTATGCCGCCCCAGAGCTCTCGGTCTTCGATCGGGTCCGCATCCCGCAAGGGATCCGCCCGCCAGAGGTTCAGGCCTGCTTGTCATGCGCCGCCCCCGCACCTTGTTCCCGCCGAAGAAGGCAGAGGCAAAAGGGAATCGGATCCGAACGGTGAAACCACCCCGGACCGGGGGCGTATAGGGGCGAAACCGCCTTGCGGTCAAGGGATGAAACACGGGCCGAAACACAGGCCGTAACACGGGCCGAAGCGGGGCTTTGCCGCTTGACCAACCCCGCGCCCCGGGCGTGACCCGGGCGGGGTCACGTCCCCTGCCGCTTCGCCCACAGATCCGGGCGTCGCGCCTGCGTCAACTCTTCGCGCTGCGCCCGCCGCCACTTCTCGATCTCGCCATGATGGCCCGACATCAGGACAGGCGGGATCTCTCGCCCTTCCCAGACCGCCGGCCGCGTGTATTGCGGATGCTCCAGCAGCCCGTCGGAAAAGCTCTCCTCCTCCGTGCTTGCCGCATTGCCCAGCACATCGGGCAGCAACCGCACGGTGGCGTCGATCATCGCCTGCGCCGCGATCTCGCCCCCGGTCAGCACGAAATCACCAAGCGAAACTTCCTCGATGTCCCAATGGTCCAGAACCCGCTGATCCACGCCTTCGAACCGCCCGCACAGGATCGTCACACCCTCCGCCGCCGCCCAGGCCCGCGCCTGCGCCTGATCGAACCGCCGCCCGCGGGGCGACAGATAGACCACCGGCCACCGCCCCCGGTCCATGGGCGCGCCGGCCATCGCCTGCCGCAGCGCCCGGTCCACCACATCGGCGCGCAGCACCATGCCCGCACCGCCGCCTGCAGGCGTATCGTCCACATTGCGGTGCTTGCCTTCGCCAAAGCTCCGCAAATCCAGCGTCTCCAGCCGCCACAGCCCCTGATCCAGCGCCTTGCCTGTCAGCGACAGGCCCAGCACACCGGGAAATGCCTCCGGGAACAGCGTCACGATCCGCGCTTCCCACGCGCCCTTCACCCGGCGCGGCTCTTCCATCAGGTCGCGCGGCACCGCCGTCACCTGCACCTTCAGCCGCCCGTGCGAACGGCCCTGTTGCGGGGCCTTTTCCGAAGCATCGGTCATCGGCGCTATTCCACGTCTTCCGGCAGATCGACGACGATCCGCCCCGCCGCAAGGTCCACCGTCGGCACCACCGCCCGCGTGAACGGCACCAGCAGCGCGGTCTTCTGCCCGGGGCCGAAGATTTCCAGCAGATCGCCCGCGCCGTGATTGTGGACCGCGCGCACCTTGCCAAGGATCGCCCCGCCCGCATCCTGCGCGGTCAGCCCGATCAGATCGGCATGATAGAATTCATCATCCGGCAGCGCAGGCAGCCGGTCACGGTCGGCAAAAAGCTGCACACCCTTCAGCGCATCCGCCTGTTCCTTGGTCGCCACGCCCGACAGGCGCGCGCCAAGCCCGCCCGACACCGCCGCCCGCGTCAGCTTTATCGTAAAGGACCGCGCGCCATCCTCGGTCCAGAGCGGCCCGTATTCGGCAATCGCCTCGGGCGCGGCGCAGAAACTCTTCAGCCTCACCTCACCCTGCACGCCGAAAGACCCGGCGATGGCGCCCACGCAGATGCGGTCAGGTCGCGTCATGGTCATTCACCCGGTTGCAGGAAGGGGATGGGGGGGTCCGGGGGGCCGATGCGGCCCCCCGGCGATGTCAGGCTTACTCTTCGGCCGGGGCCGCGGCGCGCGCGGCCTTCTTCGCGGCGCGCTCGGCCATCTGCTTGCCCGGCACGGCCGATTTCGGGTTGTTGCGGGTCTTCTTGGCCAGCACGCCCGCATTCTCCAGCATGCGCGCGATCCGGTCGGTCGGCTGGGCGCCCTGCGACAGCCAGTGCTTCACGCGGTCCATGTCCATCTTGATGCGGTTCTCGTCATCCTTGGCGAGCAGCGGGTTGTAGGTCCCCAGCTTTTCCAGGAAGCGGCCATCGCGCGGCATGCGCGAATCGGACGCCACGATGGAATAGTGCGGGCGCTTCTTCGACCCACCACGGGCCAGACGGATCTTCATTGCCATGTCGTTTCTCCTTTGAATGGCGTTTGGCGCAGGGGGCACGGGGCCACCTACGGGGATTGCAGTTTCTCGTGATGCCTGATGACTTCGCTGATGATGAAGTTCAGGAATTTCTTCGCAAGGTCAGGGTCCAGATCGGCCTCCTTGGCCAACTGTTCCAGCCGCGCCATCTGCCGCGCCTCGCGTGCGGGATCGCTGGGCGGCAGGTCATGCGCCGCCTTCAGCCGCCCCACCGCCTGCGTGTGCTTGAAGCGTTCGGCCAGCGTATAGACAAGGATCGCATCCAGCCTGTCGATCGACTGGCGATGCTCCTTCAGCAACTCGGCCGCGCGGCCTGCATCATCGCGTCTGGCGTCGGTCATGCGGTCCTCATGCTGGCGGCTGTGGGGGCGGGGGCGGGATGGCGGAACACAAGGCAGGGCGGGGTGCCGATAGATGGCGCATCGGGATCGACCACCGCCCCCAGCCGCAACGCCAGCGCGCGCGACCGCGCGTTGTCCGCGGCCACATAGGAAACGGCGGTCGTCCAGCCAAGATTGCGGAACGCGTAA
Organism: Paragemmobacter ruber; assembly: GCF_009908315.1. Classification (GTDB taxonomy): domain Bacteria; phylum Pseudomonadota; class Alphaproteobacteria; order Rhodobacterales; family Rhodobacteraceae; genus Paragemmobacter; species Paragemmobacter ruber. The sequence continues at coordinate 51,378 of NZ_JAAATW010000002.1, read as the reverse complement.
TCCCGCGCCGCCTGCGCCGCCTCATGCGCGAAACCCTTGCCTTCGGCCACCGGGTTCCAGATCGACCAGCCGATCTCGCGCTCGGGCCATGTCTCAGGGAACCACGGCCCCGCCATGCCAAGCGGCGACGCATCACCCTTGGCCTGAAAGACGAACATGCCAAAGCCCCGCGCCACCCAATGCCCGATCAGATGGCAGAAGCCGCGCCACGTGTTCGACAGGTCATATCCGCCCGATCGGATGAACTGCCCCCGCTCCGATGCCAGCATGGCATCGAAAGCAGGCCAATCCCCCGCCTCGGGCGCACGCAGCACCAGCCGTTCCGTCTCGATCACCGGCACACCAGACAGCGCGATCATGCCAGCCCCCGCAGATCATGCACGATCACCACATCGCCCGGATCAATGCCCGCCCGCGCCGCATCGACACGCCCGCCCAACCGCAGGCCCAGCGCGATGGACCGCGCATTGCCGGGATCAATGATGTTGACGATCTCATCCCAGCCAAAGCTCTGCCGCGCCCAGACCATCACCGCGCGCGCGGCCTCGGCCGCATAGCCCCGCCCCTCGGCCTCGGGCAGCACGAACCAGCCAAGCTCCGCCTCGGGGTAATCCTCGGCCTGATAGATGCCCACCTCGCCGACATAGGCCCCGTCCGCCTCTACGGTAAAGGGTCCATACCCCCGCAGCGGCCAGAGCCCCACCTCGGATGCCCAGATGCGCCACGCCTCAACCCGGGACAAAGGCCCCCCCTCCCAGACCGCCCGGTCGGAGGCGTAAAACGCCGCCCGCGGCTCGAAATCCGCAAGCACGGGCATCCGCAGCGTCAGCCGCTCGGTTGTCAGGAAGGGCGCGATCATGCCGCTCCTCCCGGCAGGAAACGATAGACCGATCCCACCTCAACCCAGTTCGGCACACGCCCCGCGATCACCTGCCCGCCCAGCCGCCGCGCGATGGCGTGGGATGCGGCATTGTCGCGATGCACCGCCGCAATCGCCAGCGGCAGCCTCAGCCGCCCGAAGACCCAGTCGCGCAGCGCTAGCGCCGCCTCGGTCGCCAGCCCCCGCCCCTCGGCCTCGGCCGTCCAGAGCGACCAGGTTAGCTCCACCTCGCCGCCGTCTTCCCATTGCATCGGTCCGAAATGGCCCAAGGGCCGCCCCGTCGCCCGATCCTCGGCAATCAGCCGACCGAAACCGCGCAGCACCCAATGCCCGAAGAACGACGCAAACTGCTCTGCCGCCTCATGCGGCTTCTTCATCCCGCCCGTAAAGGCCGTGCGCGGCGACAGGCGATAGTCGCGAAACACCGGCCAATCCGCCATCTGCGGCCCGCGCAGCACCAGACGCGCCGTCTCAAGGACGGGCAGGCCGGTCAGTTGCGCGGTCACGGGCTGCATCATTTCTTCTTCATCAACCCCGACAGGCCCGACGGCAGGCTCATGCCCCGCGGCATGCCGGGGAAGCCCCCGCCCTGCCCCAGCCCCTGCTTCATGCCGCGCGCAGCCTCTTCCAACTGCTCGGGCGTCATCTTCGATGGATCGGGCAGGCCCCCCTTGCCCATCATCTGGCGCATGGCTTGCTTCATCATGCCGCCCTTGCCCATCTTCTTCATCATCTCGGCCATCTGCTTGTGCTGCTTCAGCAGGCGGTTCAGATCGGCCACATCCAGCCCCGCCCCCGCCGCGATCCGCTTTTTCCGGCTCGCCTGCAACAGGTCGGGGTTGGCGCGTTCCTTCTTCGTCATCGACTGGATCAGCGCGATCTGCCGCTTCAGCATCTTGTCGTCCAAGCCCGCCTCGGCCGCGGCGGCCTGCATCTTGCCCATGCCCGGCAGCATGCCCATCAGGCCCTGCATGCCGCCCATCTTGATCATCTGCTCCAGCTGCATCTTCAGGTCGTTCATGTTGAACAGACCCTTGGCAAAGCGCTTGGCCATCCGCTCGGCCTGCTCGGCCTCGAAGGTTTCCTGCGCCTTCTCGACCAGGGCGACGATGTCGCCCATGCCCAGAATGCGCCCCGCCACGCGGTCCGCCTCAAAGGTCTCCAGCGCATCCATCTTCTCGCCAAGGCCGACAAAGCGGATGGGCTTGCCCGTAATGGCCCGCATCGACAGCGCCGCACCGCCGCGCCCGTCGCCATCCATCCGCGTCAGCACCACGCCCGAGATGCCCACCTTGCCATCGAACTCGGTCGCCACATTCACGGCGTCCTGCCCGGTCAGGCCATCGACCACCAGCAGCACCTCGCGCGGCTGGGCGATGTCGCGCACCGCCTGCACCTCGTCCATCAGCACTTCGTCGATATGCAGACGGCCCGCGGTATCCAGAAACAGCACGTCATAGCCGCCCAGATTGGCCTGCGTCTTGGCGCGCTTGGCGATCTGCACCGCGCTTTCGCCCTTCACGATGGGCAAGGAATCCACACCGATCTGCGCGCCAAGGATCGCCAACTGCTCCATCGCCGCCGGGCGGTTGGTGTCGAGCGAAGCCAGCAGCACCCGCTTGCCGTTCCGCTCCTTCAACCGCTTGGCCAGCTTCGCCGTGGTCGTCGTCTTCCCCGACCCCTGCAAGCCCACCATCAGCACCGTCGCCGGAGGATTGTCGATCTTCAGCGCATCGGCAGGCCCCTCGCCCTGCAAGACGCGGATCAGCTCGTCATGGACGATCTTCACCACCATCTGCCCCGGCGTGACCGACTTCGTCACCGCCACACCCGTGGCCTTGTCCTGCACCCGCTTGATGAAATCGCGCGCCACGGGCAGCGAGACATCCGCCTCCAGCAGCGCCACCCGCACCTCGCGCAGCGCCGCCACCACATCGGCCTCCGTCAGGGCGCCCGCTTTGGTCAGACGGTCGAATACGCCACCCAGACGTTCTGACAGGCTCTCGAACATGGCGACCCTCCGGGTTCGTGGCAAAAGCCGGATATGGGGGTCCGGCGGCGGGATAACACCGCCGCAAAGCAGAATGGCACCCGTGGGCGCAACGCGCTGACGGATGGCGATCCCCGCAAATGCGACGGGACCGGAAGCGATCAGCCTCCGGGGAATTGCGCAGGGCGATACGCCTGTGCGCGGCCCAAGTCAACCCCGCCCCACGCAACCCCGCCCCATTCAGACCCCCCGTCAGCACCGCCAGCCAGCACCGCCCGCCAACCGGGGCGGCCCCGCCGCCTCGGGATTTGCCTCTTGCAATCCCCTGTGCATCGCCGCCAGATGCACGGGCAGATTGTTCACGGATGCACAGCTATGGGCATTGATACCTGGGACGAAATCCGCACCGCCTATCAGGTGGCGCGACTGGGCACCGTTTCCGGCGCGGCCGAGGTTCTGGGGGTGCACCACGCCACCGTCATCCGCCATATCGACGCGCTGGAAAAGCGGCTGGGAACCAAGCTGTTCCAGCGCCACGCCCGCGGCTACACGCCCACCGAGGCCGGCCATGACCTGCTCTCCGTCGCCCAGACCACGGATGAGCAATTCGCCCAGCTCGCCAGCCGCATCAAGGGCATCGGCGAAACCGTCGCGGGCGAACTGGTGGTCACCTCCATCGCCGGCGCAGCCGATCTTCTGGTCCCGGTCCTCGCCCGGTTCCAGACCAGCTACCCGGCGGTCATCCTGCGCTTCCTCACCGACATGCGCGTCTTCCGGCTGGACTATGGCGAGGCGCATGTCGCCATCCGCGCCGGGGCCGCGCCTGAGGAACCCGATAACGTGGTCCAGCCGCTGGCCCGCATCCGCACCGGCCTCTATGCCGCGCGCAGCTACGCCGCCGCCCATGGCCTTCCCACCTCCGAGGCCGATCTCGCCGGGCACAGCTTCGTGGGCGCCGACAGCGCCGAAAGCCGCGCCCCCTTCAACCGCTGGCTCCGCGCCACCGTGCCGCCCGACGCGCTGCGCTTCCGTGGCACCGAAAGCCCCGCGATCGAGGCCGCGATCCGCGCCGGTCTCGGCATCGGCTTCATGTCGGCCTACCGCGCCGCCCCCGATCCCGATCTGGTCGAGGTGATGCCCCCCCGCCCCGAATGGGACGCGCCGCTCTGGATCGTCACCCATGTCGATCTGCACCGCACCCGAAAGGTGCAGGCCTTCCTGACCGTGCTCAAGGACGCCGCCCGCGATTGGGCGCTCTGATCACCGTGACCCTCGGCGATCCGGCGCGCGGCCATCTTGCCATGCTCACCTTCTCGGCCCTCGTCGCAGGGTCGTTCAGCCTCGGCGCACTGGCGGCCCCGCTGATCGACCCGCTGGCCCTGTCGGCGCTGCGCTTCCTGCTCGCGGGCGTGATCGTCGGCGCCGCCGCCTTCGCCACCACCGGCATCACCCGCAGCGCGACCCGCGCGCCATGGCGCTACCTCGTGCTCGGCGCGCTGCTCGCGGCCTATTTCGTGCTGATGTTCGAAGGGCTCAAGACCGCTGAACCCGTGGCCACCGCCGCCGTCTTCACCCTCACCCCGGCCATGGCCGCAGGCTTTGGCTGGCTCACCCTGCGCCAGCGCCTGACCGCGCGCATGGGCGCCGCGCTGGCCATCGGGGCCGTGGGCGCGCTGTGGGTGATCTTCCGCGCCGATCCCCAGCGCCTTCTGGCCCTGCAGATCGGGCGGGGCGAGGTGATCTATTTTGCTGGCTGCGTCGCACATGCGCTCTATGCGCCTCTGGTGCGCAAGTACAACCGCGGCGAACCCGCCGTCGTCTTCACCTTCGGCATGATGATCGCAGGCTGGGTCATCCTTACCCTGACGGGCATCCCCTCGATCCTGTCCACCGACTGGCTGGCGCTTCCCGCCATCGTCTGGATCACGCTTCTCTACACCGCCATCTTCGCCAGCGCGGCGACCTTCGTCCTGTTGCAGTACGCCACGCTGCGCCTGCCTGCGGCCAAGGTCATGGCCTATACCTATCTGGTGCCAAGCTGGGTGATCCTGTGGGAAATCGCCCTCGGCGGCCGCGCGCCGCCCGCCCTCATCCTTGGCGGCGTGGCGCTGTCGATCCTGGCCCTGCTGTTGCTCCTGAAAGACGAAGGCTGATCTTGGCCCCGGCGGCGCAGGGGGCTGTCTGCCCCCTCGTCGCTGACGCTCCTCACCCCCGAGGATATTTTAGCAACGGGGAAGACAGGAACCCCCACCACTTCCCGCACGCCCCTTCCCCGTTGCCCAAGTATCCAGGGGGTTTGGGGGTGGAACCCCCATCAGCCGAGCCGAAGCGCGAAGGCGCGCAGGCGAGACAAAGGAAATGCGGGCAGGGCCGCCCCGGCCCGGCCCGCGCAATCTGGCCCGCGCAATCAGATCAGCGCAACGCGTCCGGCAACAAAGCCTCGGGCAGGTTCTGATAGCTCACCGGCCGCAACCAGCGGCGGATGGCCATGGTGCCCACGCTCGTCGCGCCGAAATTGGTGCTGGCCGGGTAGGGCCCGCCATGGACCATCGCCTCGCAGACCTCGACCCCCGTCGGGAAACCGTTGGCAAGCACGCGGCCCGCCTTGCGCTCCAGCACCGGCATCAGGCGCCGGGCCAGATCGGTATCGCCGTCCTCCATCTGCAAGGTGCAGGTCAACTGCCCCTCCAGCGACCGCGCCATCGCCTCCATCTCGGCGAAATCGGACACGCGGACGATCAGACCCATCGGCCCAAACACCTCGTCGCCCAAGGCATGATTGGCCAGCCAGTCCTTGCCCGCCACCTCATAGATCGCAGGCGTCGCGCGGCGCCCGTCGCAGGGCGTGGCCAGCACCTCGCGCACGCCCCCCTGCGCTGCCACCCGGTCGCGCCCCGCGCGATAGGCCGCGGCAATCCCGTCCGTGAGCATCACCTGCGCCGCCACCGCCCCAGCCGCCTCCTGCGCTGCGGTGACAAAACCATCCGCCCCCACCCCGTCGATCATCAGGACAATGCCCGGATTGGTGCAGAACTGCCCCGCCCCCATGGTCAGGGACCCGACCCAGCCCTTCGCCACCGCCTCGCCCCGCGCGGCAAGGGCGCCGGGCAGCAGGAAGACCGGGTTGACCGATCCCAATTCACCAAAGAACGGGATCGGCACCGGCCGCCGCGCACAGAGATCAAACAGCGCCCGCCCCCCGCGCAGCGACCCGGTGAAACCCACCGCCGTGATCAGCGGATGCTGCACCAGTGCCTCGCCCAGATCATTGCCCACACCCTGGATCAGGCTGAACACGCCCGGATGCACGCCTGTGGCCTTGATCGCCGCATGGATCGCCTGCGCCACCACCTCGCCGGTCCCCGGATGGGCCGGATGCCCCTTCACCACCACCGGGCACCCCGCCGCAAGGGCCGAGGCCGTATCCCCACCCGCCGTGGAAAAGGCCAGCGGAAAGTTCGATGCCCCGAACACCGCCACCGGTCCCACCGGGCGCTGCATCAGGCGGATGTCGGGGCGCGGCAAGGGCTGGCGGTCGGGCAGCGCCACGTCATGGCGCAGATCCAGATAGGCGTCCGACAGGATATGCTTGGCAAACAGGCGCAACTGCCCCGTGGTGCGCCCCCGCTCGCCTTCCAGCCGTGCGGCGGGCAGGCCCGTCTCGGCGGTGCCGATGGCCGTAAGGTCTGCCCCGCGCGCCTCGATCTCATCGGCGATGCGGTTCAGGAAGGCCGCCCGATCTTCCCGCGCGAGGGCGGAATAGGACCAGAAGGCCGCCTCTGCCGCAGCCACCGCGCGCTCCACCTCGGCCGCGCCACCGCTGGCAAAAATCTGGCCTTCCCCGCTGGCCGGGGCCGAGGTGAAGGTCTCCCCCCCGCCGACCCATTCCCCCGCAATCAGGTGCTTCCCGCTCAGCATCGCCCGGTCTCCTTGGCTTGTCCGTCCGTCCCGCACCGCCTTAGGCGATGCGCGCCCGCCGCAGACATGCCACCTTCGCAACCAAAGGGAAAGGCCGACCGCGCCGCCCTGTGGCCCGGTTCAGCGCCGCCCCGCAGGGTCGCGGATGCTCATCCGCCGCGCCAGTCCTTCGGGAACCAGTCCCGCCACCACAGGGGCCAGCGCCAGCATCCCCAGCCCCAGCACGGCCGGAACAGCCACCCCCAGCGCCGTCAGCACAAAGACACGCGTGATCCCGAAATTGAGCAGCGTCACCACCACCATGAAATGCAAAAAGTAGATCAGCATCGACAGGAAGGCGAGGTTGACCGGCGGTTCCGCCAGCCGAACCCGCAGCGCCACCAGCACGAACATCGCGCTGAAGGCGACGGCAAGAACGGGAAACTCCGGCGGGGCCTCAAAGCTCGCCCCGAAGGTAATCAGCGCCAGCCCGGCCTCGGCAAGCCGCAGCAACGCCAGCCCCAGCAGGATCAGACATCCTGCCTGCAGCGACGGCATCCATCCATCGCCCTGACGGTTCAGCCTGTCTGCTATCAGATAGCCCAGCACCGCATAGGGAAAGATCAGGAACGGCCCGTTGCGATAAACGTGGATCGACAGATGTGCATCCGTGAAATAGTGCACCGAATGAAGCCCCGTCCCGATCAGCAGGCAGATGACGGCGCTCCAGACCAGAACAAGACGCCCTGTCCGTCCCCCTCCGGCCAACCGATGGATCACCGTGATCATCACCACCGCCATTATCAGTGCGACCACGTACCAAAGGTGCAGCGGCCCGAACACCGCCTCCAGGATGATGGTGCGCCTGTCCCCGACATAGGGCAGCCATTCCAGCAGATAGGCCAGCCACCAAAAGGCATAAAGCGCCGTCAGCTGCAGGATCCACCGCACCGCCTTGCCGCGCTGCAGCGTAGAGTAGAACAGAAAGCCCGAGATGACCGCAAAGGTCGGCACCACCGTGCGCACGAGCCCCTGCCCGATCACATAATCGACTGCGCCCCCCTGTTGCGTCAGCATCATCACATGGGCCCAGACGATGCCGCTGGCGATGATCAGTTTCAGGTAGTCGATCGAGTGGATTCTGGGCATGCAAACGCGCTATCGGGCAAATGGGGCGAAATTTCGAACCGCGCCGCTCTGGCCTCAACATCCACGACGGTTGCCATTATGCTGCGCCATTCGCCGGACGAGTGCAACCTGAACACACCGACAACCACAGGCCGAACGCCCAGACCAGACCCGACGGCAACCCCCTTCCAGCAGCGCAGCGATAGGCTTTCGCGCAACGATCCTTGGGGCGGCGGGCTGTTCTGTGATGATTTTCGTGAATGCCCACAGCGGTTTCATTATTATGAACAGATGTGGTTTTCTGGGCATCTCTTTTGATGGAACATGATCCGTCCGACCCTCTGGTCGTCTATACTGTCATCATCGGCGACGGCTACCGCCTGCCCCCTGTGCGGTCCGTGCAGGATGCCCCGCATCTGTGCTTCACCGATCAGCGACTCGATCCGAATGGCTGGGAACTCGTGCCGATCACGCCCATCCTGCCTGCGGATCCCGCCCGCAGTTCGCGCGATCCCAAGGTCAGACCCCACCGCTTTCTGCCGCAGTACAGCCGCTCTCTCTTCATCGACCCGACCGTCGATCTGCTGGCCCCGGCACAGGCGCTCTGGGCCGCGCTGGTGCCAGCGCCCGACCAAGTGTTCGGCTGCATGCACCACAGCTTCCGCACCAGTCTCGCCGACGAATTCGACGAGGTCGACAGGGCATCCATGGAACATGCCCGCATCCTGCGGGAATTGCGCAACATGCTGCAAGACCGCCACCCCGATCTTCTGGCCCAGCCCCCCTACTGGGGCGGCGTCATCGCGCGGCGGCACAATCACCCCGCCTGCATCGACGCGATGGAGGCATGGTTTGCCCATATCCTGCGCTACGCCCGGCGCGATCAGCTGACCCTGCCGCTGATCCTGTCGCAGATGCCCGCCGCCCGCCGCCACATCGCCGCGCTCGACAACATCCGCTCGCCCTTCCACCAATGGCCGATCGACGGCTACACACGCCCCGCGCGCTATCTTGATGGCTACCGCCGCAACCCGCACTACCGCAAGCTGCGCAGGCTCTTGCAAAGAACCTTGGGCATCCCCGCCTATTGAGGCGGGCATCGTTTTCAAACCTTTGTGGAAGTGGCGGACCCGGAGCGATTCGAACGCCCGACCCTCAGATTCGTAGTCTGATGCTCTATCCAGCTGAGCTACGGGTCCGTCGTGGCGCTGCGTTTAGCCCCGGTCCCGCGGGGGCGCAAGGGGAAAAAGCAATCAGGCGGCGCATCACTCCGCCTCCACCTCCGTCGCCGACAGCCGCTTGGGCAGGCGGATCATGAACTCCGTCCCTTCGGCATCGCTGCGCGCCAGCTCCAGCCGTCCGCCATGCCCGCGCACCAGTTCCGCCGCGATGGCCAGCCCCAGCCCCGTGCCGCCCTTGCGCGCACCGCCCTGAAACGCCTCGAACAGGTGCTCCTTGGCGCGCGGCGGCAAGCCCGGCCCGGTATCGCCCACGCGGATGCACCAGTCCTGCTCATCCTCGCTGCCCGACACCTCGATCGTGCCCGGCTGTCCGGTCGCCTCGATCGCCTGCCGCGCGTTGCGCACAAGGTTCGACAGCACCCGATACAGCTGTTCGCTGTCGGCCCGGATCACCAACCCCGGCGGGACATCCACCAGAAAGGCCACCGCCGTCTCCTCGCCTGCCAGCCCCTCGCCCTCGATCACATCCTCGACCAGCGTGCGCAGCGCAAAGCGCTTGAGTTGCGGTGGCGGCTCCTCGGCCTTGCCGAAAGCCAAAGTCGATTCGCACAAACTCACCGCGCGCGAGATTGACCCCACCAGCTTGGGCGCCGCCCGCGCCACCGCCGGATCGGCGCTCGCCCCCAGCCGGTCGGCAAAAAGTTGCGACGTGGTCAGGATGTTGCGCAGGTCATGGCTGATCTTGGCCACCGCGCCGCCCAGCTGCGCCAGCCGCTCCTTCTGCCGCAGCGCCCCGGTCAACTGCGTCTGCATCGACGCCAGCGCCTCTTCCGCCACGCGCAATTCCTCTACCTCCGCCGATGGCGCGATCACGCGCCGCGCATCCTCGGGCGCCTCGGCATAGGCGGTCATATGCTCAACCACCCGGCGGATCGGCACCACCAGCAATCGCTGCGTCGCCAGAAACAGCAAAAAGGCCGTGACCACCGAAATCAGCGCCGACAGGAACAGGATCCGCAACCCGTATTCCAGCATCGCCTTGCGCAGCGGCCCCGTCTCCATCGTGATCTCGATCAGCAGACCCGCATCCTGCACCGGATTGCCGATCACCCGCACCACCCGGTTCTCCGGGTCCGCCAGCACCGCCATCGCATCCCGGATCAATTCCCACGGCCCCGCCAGCCGCAGATCGAACGTGTCATGGATCGGCGCCGGAATGGGCGAAGACAGCACCAATTGCCGCACCTCATCGCGCCGCAGCACGACGTTGAACACTTCCGCATTCTTCAGAAGCTCGGTCTCAAGCTCCGCGCCCACGGTCGCATCATCCGCCGCAAGCAGTGCCAGCGAGGCGATCTGCGCCTTCTCCAGCCTGAGCAGCATATAATCCGCCCGGAACCGCGCGATCGACGGCACAAAGATCAGAACCTCGGCCAGCATGACAAAGGCCACGGTCAGCAGCAGGAACCGTCCCGACAGCGTGTTGAGGAACCGCCCCCGCCCGATCCGCACGAAAACCACGCTCCCTGCCTTGCCTGCCCTGAAATACGCATCGCCCCCGCCCGCCCGCAACCCCGCAAGGTGGCGATACCGGCGAAAAGGCATCAATCTGCGCAAGACGACGGAACATCGCGCCCAGATCGCGCGCAATCACATCGCGCGCCCTGCCCCTTCATCTTGGCCCAAATACCCAAAAATCAACGCCCACCCCGGGGCACCACATCGGCGCAAAGGCGCAATGTCAGCGGCGCACCCGCGCAGCGCTCAGGGCAACCAGCGCTGGACCAGCCGCACCACCTGCTTCAGCCGGGGATTCTCGAACAGCTTCGGCGCGAAATGGGCCCCCGCCGCGCGTTTCCCGATCTCGGCCAGCGTCGGATAGGGCAGCACCACCCCCGCCAGCGCCGAAACCTTCATCCGCGCCGATACCGCCAGCGCAAGCGGCGCCAGCACCTCGCCCGCATGGGGTCCCACCACCGTTGCCCCCACCACGCGGCCCCGCGCGATCATCACCTTGGCAAAGCCCTCGCCCGCCCGCATCGCCTGCGCCCGGTCGTTATGATGGAACTCCGCCCGGCTGACCGAAAGCCTGTCGCCCCACAGCGCCCGCGCCTCGGCCTCGGTCGGCCCCACCTGCGCCAGTTCCGGCTCGGTATAGGTGACGCGCGGGATATGGTCGCCCCGCACCCGCGCGGGCAGGCCCAGCACCGCCTGCCGGATCACGATGCCCGCATGATAGCCCGCCAGATGGGTGAACTGCGCGCCCCCCGCCGCGTCGCCCACCGCATAGACGCGCCGGTTGCTGACCGATCGCAGGCCTGCCCCCACCGTCACGCCGCGGGCGTCATGGGCCACCCCCGCCGCTTCCAGCCCCAGCCCCTCCAGCGCCACCTTGCGCCCGGCCGCAACCAGAAGATGCGTCCCCTTTACCACCGTGCCATCCGCCAGCACCGCCTCCACCCCGGGGCTCAGCGCCTGCAGCCGCATCACGCCCTGCCCTTCGCGGATCTCCACACCTTCCGCCCGCAGCGCCGCAAGCACCACCGCCGCCGCCTCCGCATCCTCGCGCCCCAGCGCGCGCGCGCCTTCGATCACCGTCACCGCCGATCCCAGCCGCCGATGCGCCTGCGCCATCTCCATCCCGATCGGCCCACCGCCAAGGATCAGCAGATGCTCCGGCCGCTCGCGCAGGCCAAAGACCGTCTCGTTGGTCAGATAGGGCACCGCCTCGATCCCCGGCACCGGCGGGACCACCGCCCGCGATCCCGTGGCGATCACGAACCGCCGCGCCACGATCCGCCGCCCCCCGGCCTCCACCGCGCGGGGCGACACGAAGCGCGCCCAGTCGCGGATCACCGTGCAGCCCAGCCCCTCGAACCGCTCCTGACTGTCCACCGGGGCAATCGCCGCGATCACCCCCGCCACATGATCCTTCACCGCCCCGAAATCCACCGCAGGCTCCACCGCGCCCACCCCGAACCGCGCCGATCCCCGCTGCATTGCGGCCGCTTCCGCCGCCGCGATCAGCGCCTTTGACGGCACGCAGCCCGCATTCAGGCAGTCCCCGCCCATCTCGCCCGCCTCGATCAGCACGACGCGCGCCCCCATCTGCACCGCGCCCGCCGCCACCGACAGCCCGCCCGACCCGGCCCCGATCACGCAGATATCCGTCCGCAGCTCTTCCATGCTCACAACTCCTTCCGGCGCAGCGACCGCACCACGATCGGCATCACCCCCAGCGCCACCAGCCCGATGATGGGCCACAGCACATAGGGCTCCAGAAACACCGAAAGATCCGGCGTCCCGCCCGTGGCGAACACCTCCCCCAGCCCCGACCCGACCGATGTCAGCACCAGCGCACCGGGCACGATTCCCACCGCCGTCGTCACCGCGAACTTCACCAAAGACACGTTCAGAAGCGCCGGGATCAGGTTCGCCATGAAGAAGGGCACGATGGGCGTGACCCGCATCAGGAACAGCACCTCCCACTCATTCGCCGCCAGCGCCGCGCGCAGACGGGCCACCTTGCCGCCCTGCGCCTCGATCTTCGCCGCAAGCCCCGCGCCGAACCCCGCCCGCGCCGCCAGAAACAGCACGACCGCCCCCACCGTCGCCCCGGCCAGATTGTAGAACACCCCCGGAAACAGCCCGAACAGGAACCCGCCCGTCAGCGTGGCCACCGTCGCGCCCGGCAGCGAAAAGGCCACGATCCCCACATAGGCCAGCACGAAGATCACCACCGCCAGCGCGTAATGCGCATCGCGATAGGCGATCAGGGTCTCGCGATGCCGGGCCAGCGCGTCGAAGGTCAGGCTGTCGCGCAGGAACACAGCCCCCAGCACAGCGACAGCCAAGAGGATCAGCACGGGAATCATGCGCCCCGGGCGTTTCGGGGCATCCCCCTGAGGTTCGGACATGTCAGCGTTTTCCATGCGGCGAACATGACCAAATCCCCCCCGCGCCGCCACCCGCCTCACGCCGCATTGACCGCAACCCCGCCCCTTGCAACAAATGCGGCCCGCGCCCCGGCGAAATGTTTCATAAAAACGGCCCGCCTTGCGTTGACTTGCCACACAACCCCTCGTAAAGGACGGGCTTCGAATAGAAGCGGCGCTCGAATCCGTCGGGTTTGCGCTGCCTGATTGTCACGGAGAGCCGCCATGAAGCGTACATTCCAACCGTCGAACCTGGTTCGCAGCCGTCGCCACGGCTTCCGCGCCCGCATGGCCACCAAGGGCGGCCGTCTGGTTCTGGCCGCGCGCCGCGCCAAGGGCCGCAAGCGCCTTTCGGCCTGATCCCTTTCACGGTCCTCCGGGGCCGGACATGGGTGACGCGATGACACCGCCGATGGACACGGGCAAAGGCGACACCGCCGAAGCGCCCGCCGCGCCGTCGGCGGTTTCGCTTTGCCCAGACCCGGCGCAAAGCCCCGCCACCCTGCGCCACCGCGCCGATTTCCTCCGCGCCGCCTCCGCCAGGCGTCAGGGCACCGGCGGCTTCCTGCTGCAGGCCCGCGACCGCGGCGATGGCGATCCTGCCATCCGCGTGGGCTTCACCGCCTCCAAGAAAATCGGCAACGCCGTGCTGCGCAACCGCGCCAAGCGCCGCCTGCGCGCGCTGGTGCGCGGGGTACTGCCCCCCCTCGCCCGCCCTGGCTGGGATTACGTCCTCGTCGCCCGCCCCGAGGCCACGGTCACCCGCGACTTCGCCGCCCTGTGCGATGACCTGCGCGCGGCGCTAACCTCCGTGCATCAGGCCCGCAAGTGACCCCCCTCGCGCGCCTCCTGTCACTTCCCGTCCGCGCCTATCGCCTGATCCTGTCACCCTGGGTTGGTCACGGCTGCCGCTTCCAGCCCACCTGTTCCGCCTACGCGCTCGAGGCGCTGGAACGCCACGGCGGCCTCAAGGGCGGCTACCTGACCGCCCACCGCCTTTGCCGCTGCCATCCGTGGGGCGGGCAGGGCTACGATCCCGTGCCAGGATCGGACCCCGACCATGACGCCCACCCGCCACACCAGAAGACCTGACCCAGCCCCCACCCATCGCCCCCGGCCCACCCGATTTTTCGCAGGAAAATCGCTCCCCCCGACCAACCCGATTTTTCGCAGGAAAATCGCCTCTACAGCTTCTCGAAACTGATCGACACATCCCCGATATTGATGCCGAACCGCTTCATATAGGCGCGGTTGAACAGCCGGTCCTCGCTCAGCTGCCACATCCAGTCATCAAAGGTCACACGCAGCGTCTCGGTCGGCCCGTCGGCCGAAGGCACCGGCAAGTCGATGGTGTATTGCCAGTTGAACCGGTCGCCCGTCTCCACCCCCTTGGCCACGCCGATCACGCCGGGCGCCGTGCCTTCCCACGTCTCGTCCCCGGTCTTGCGCAGGGTCCAGATGCGCTGCTCGGTCGATCCGTCCTCATAGACGAAATCCTCCACCAGCCGCAGCCGCTCCCCATCCCAGTCGCCCTGGATCTGCACCTTGAACTGCCGCCGGACCGTCCCGAATATGTCCTGAAACTGGCCATAGGCCACCAGCCGCCCGTCAAAGAACTCCTCCAGCTCGAACTCCCGCGTCGAAAGCGACGCATCGTTCAGCGACGGCTTGCCCGTACAGGCCGTCAGCACCGCCAGCGCCCCCAACATCATCCCCACCCGCATCATTCCCATCACCATCCCGTCATCCCCATCTGTCCCTCATACGCCCCGCCGCCCCTGCCGGATTGCCCAAGGCCCGCCCTTCTGGCATAGCCATCCTGCACATTGGCGTGAAAGCCCCCCATGCTCGACGATCTCGACGACATCCACCCGCTGTTCCACGGCGCCCCCTCGACGACCGAGTTCAAGAAACTCCGCAAACGCATCGTGCGCGAAGCGCGCGACGCGATCGAGACCTACGGCATGGCCAACCGCGGCGACCGCTGGCTCGTCTGCCTCTCGGGCGGCAAGGACAGCTATACCCTCCTCGCC
Organism: Paragemmobacter ruber; assembly: GCF_009908315.1. Classification (GTDB taxonomy): domain Bacteria; phylum Pseudomonadota; class Alphaproteobacteria; order Rhodobacterales; family Rhodobacteraceae; genus Paragemmobacter; species Paragemmobacter ruber. Next base: position 36,334 of record NZ_JAAATW010000002.1, on the reverse strand, counting down.
GTCCTCTACGAACTCAAATGGCGCGGCCTCCTGCCGGTGGACCTGCTGGCCTGCAATCTCGATCAGGGTCAGCCCGGCTTTCCCGCCACCGTCCTGCCCGAGTTCCTCACCAAGATGGGCGTCCCCCACCGCATCGAATATCAGGACACCTACTCCATCGTGGTGGATAAGGTGCCCCAAGGCCGCACCTACTGCGCGCTCTGCTCGCGCCTGCGGCGCGGCAACCTCTACCGCATCGCCCGCGAGGAAGGCTGTTCCGCCGTCGTCCTCGGCCACCACCGCGACGACATCCTCGAGACATTCTTCATGAACCTCTTCCACGGCGGCCGCCTCGCCGCGATGCCGCCCAAACTGGTGAACGAAGACGGCGATCTGATGGTCCTGCGCCCGCTGTCCTTCGTGGCCGAAGAGGATTGCGACAAATTCGCCCGCGCCATGAACTATCCCATCATCCCCTGTGATCTTTGCGGCAGTCAGGAAGGGCTGCAAAGGATGCAGGTCAAGAAACTTCTGGATGACTGGGAAGCCCGCACCCCAGGCCGCCGCAACGTGATGTTCCGCGCCCTGATGAATGTCCGCCCCTCGCATCTGGCCGATCCGGCGCTCTTCGATTTCCTGAACCTCGCGCCCGGCATGGCCCAGCCCGGGCAGGACGAAGGCCTCCCCCCCGCCTTGCGCTAGCAGGCCCCGGCCCGATCACTTTCGCAGGCCCCCCCGCCTGCGGCACGGCGAAAGGCCTTGACCTTTCGCCCCCCCTTCTGTTCAAGCGGCGCTGACCTCTTTCCACCATTGGCGGCAGTCTCTCCCTATGGAAGATCAGAACAAGAACCTCCTGCTCGCAACCGTGCTGAGCTTCATCGTGATCCTCGTCTGGTTCGTGCTCTTCCCCCCACCCGAGGCGCCGCCGGCTGATCCGAACGCCCCGGCCGCCGTCACCCAGACGGACGCCCCCGCCGCGCCCGGCGCCGCAGCCGGCACGGCAACCGCCACCGCCACCGCCACGACCGAGGCCGCCGAACCCCTGCCCGAAGCCCCGCGCCTGACCGTGGACACGCCGGAACTCGTGGGCTCCATCTCGCTTCTGGGCGGCCGCATCGACGATCTGTCGCTGAAATCCTACAAGGAAACGCTGGATCCGGCCTCGCCCATCGTCCGCCTCCTGTCGCCCGTGGGCGAGGCGCACCCCTATTACGCCGTCTTCGGCTGGGGTCCCGGCACCGGCCTTGCACCCGAAGACGTGCCCGGTCCGCGCACCGAATGGCGCATCGCCCAAGGCGGCACCCTGTCGCCCGGCGCCCCCGTCACCCTGCAATGGCAAAACAGCAAGGGCATGACCTTCACCCGCGAAATCGCGGTCGATGAAAACTTCATGTTCACCGTGACCGACACGGTCCAGAATTCAGGCACCACCGCCGTCTCGCTTTACCCCTACGGCATCGTCGCCCGCCACGGCGAACCCACCGGACTGCAGAACTTCTTCGTCCTGCACGAAGGCATGGTCAGCCGCACCGACGGCACGCTGACCGAACAGAAATACGATGACCTGCGCGAACTCCCCGTGGTCGAACGCGAAGGCGCGCAGGCCGAAGTGGTGGATGCGGGCGCCGATGGCTGGATCGGTTTCACCGACAAATACTGGATGACGACGCTGATCCCCGAACAGGGCACCCCCTTCACCGCCGTCACCAAATACGTCCCCGGCGCCGACATCTACCAGACCGAAACCCGCAAACCCGTGCAGGAACTGGCGGCTGGCGCGACCATCACCTCCTCCACCCGCCTCTTCGCGGGGGCCAAGGAATGGGCCACGATCCGCGCCTATGAACGCGACCAAAGCATCCCGGGCTTCATCGACTCCATCGACTGGGGCTGGTTCTTCTTCCTGACGAAACCGATCTTCGCCGTCCTGCACTGGCTCAACGCCATGATCGGGAACATGGGCCTCGCCATCATCGCGCTGACCTTCTTCCTGAAATTCCTCGTCCTGCCCTTGGCCTACAAATCCTATGTCAGCATGGCCAAGATGAAGGAACTCCAGCCCGAGCTTGAGGCGATCAAGGAACGCGCGGGCGAAGACAAGCAGAAGCTGCAAAAGGAAATGATGCAGCTTTACAAGGACAAGAAGGTCAACCCCGCCGCGGGCTGCCTGCCTATCCTGATCCAGATCCCGATCTTCTTCGCGCTCTACAAGGTGATCTTCGTCACCATCGAACTGCGCCACGCGCCGTTCTTTGGCTGGCTCAAGGATCTGTCGGCCCCCGATCCGTCCTCGATCTTCAACCTGTTTGGCCTCTTGCCCTGGGCCGCGCCGGAACATGGCAGCCTGATGGCGCTGATCTTCATCGGCATCCTGCCCATCCTTCTGGGCATCACCATGTGGCTGCAACAGAAGCTGAACCCCGCCCCCACCGACCCCGTCCAGCAGCAGGTCTTCGCCTGGATGCCGTGGATCTTCATGTTCATGCTGGGCGGCTTCGCTTCGGGCCTCGTGGTCTACTGGATCACCAACAACCTCATCACCTTCGCCCAGCAATACCTCATCATGCGCAGCCACGGGCACAAGCCCGACATCTTCGGCAACATCAAGGCCGGCATGAAGAAGAAGGAACCGGTCCCCGTGGCCGACAAATCCAAGAAGGGGCGGAAATGACAGGCGGGCGGCTTGCCCATATCATCCGCCACCCGATCAAGGGCCACGGACGCGAGGTTCTCGCGTCCGTTCGTCTTTCGGCGGGCGAATGTCTGCCATGGGACAGGCACTGGGCCGTGGCCCATGACGCGGCCAAACTGACCGAAGGCTGGAACCCCTGCATGAACTTCGCACGCGGGGCCAAGGCCTATGCCCTGAACGCCATCGAAAGCGATCTGGACGAGGCCACCGCCACCGTCACCCTGCGCCACCCCGACCGGGGCGCGATCACCTTCCGCCCCGATGATCCGGCAGACCTGCCGCGCTTCCTCGACTGGGTCCGCCCCCTCAACCCCGAAAACCGCGCCCAACCCGCCCAGATCATCAGCGCAGCGCGCGGCATGACCGACAGCGATTTCCCCTCCGTCGCCATCCTGAACACGGCCAGCCTCAAGGACCTGTCCGCCCGCATGGGCCATGACCTGTCGATCCACCGCTGGCGCGGCAATCTCTGGCTTGACGGTGTGGCACCTTGGGCGGAATGGGATTGGATCGGCCGCGACATCCGCATCGGTGAGGCGGTGCTGAACATCCGCGAACGCATCACCCGCTGCATGGCCACCACCGTGGAGCCCGCCACGGGGATCAGCAACGCCAACACCCTCGACGCGCTGCAATCCCATTTCGGCCATCAGGATTTCGGCCTCTACGCTGTGGTGGTCAACGGCGGGACCATCGCCACGAACGATGCCTGGACGCTGGCATGACACAGCTTCAATTCACCCTCGCCCCCGACCCGTCGGATGAGGCGCGCGAAGCGGGCCGCCTGCTCTTTGCTGGCCCCGTCACCTTCGTCAAAGGCGTGGTCGCCATGTCCGGCCTGCCCCCTGCCGACCGGCTCGAGGTCTGCTTCGCAGGCCGATCCAACGTGGGCAAATCCAGCCTGATCAACGCGCTGACGGGGCGCAAGACGCTGGCCCGCGCCTCCAACACGCCGGGCCGCACACAGGAAATCAACTATTTCGCTTTGGGTGAGACCCGCTACATGACCGACCTGCCCGGCTATGGCTATGCCGAGGCCCCGGTCGCCGTGGTGAAGAAATGGCAGGAATTGCTCAAATCCTACCTCGCCGGACGCCAGACCCTGCGCCGCGCCTTCGTCCTGATCGACGCCCGCCACGGCATCAAGGCGGTGGATGAGGACATCCTGAACCTGCTCGACCGCTCCGCCGTCACTTTCCAGACGGTGCTGACCAAGGTGGACAAGATCAACCGGGCCGAGCGCGACGCCGTGATCGCACAGGTCAAGGGCGCACTGACCAAACACCCCGCCGCCTACCCCGAGATCGTGGTCACCTCCTCGGAAAAGGGCGAAGGGCTCGAAACCCTGCGCGCCATCATCGCCACGCTGGAATGATCCGGTAGGATGGGCAGGATTGCCCATCCTACGCTCGATCCCCCGTAGGATGGGCAATCCTGCCCATTCTAACTGTCACACATGCTGCGCGCCGTTCACCTGTATCTCCGCACCGGAAATGTAGGACGACTGATCCGAACACAGAAACCAGATCGCATCCGCCACTTCCCGTGGCTGGCCCAGCCGCCGCATCGGCAAGCCTTCCACGATCTTGTCCGTCCCGGGGCTCAGGATCGCCGTCTCGATCTCGCCCGGGGCAATCGCATTGACCCGCACCCCCAGGGGGCCGAAATCATGCGCCATCTCCCGCGTCAGCGCCGCCAGCGCCGCCTTCGACGTGGCATAGGCCGCCCCGGCAAAGGGATGCACCCGGCTTCCCGCGATCGAGGTCACATTCACCACCGATCCCCGCGCCGCCGACAGTTCCGCCTGCAACCCCCGCGCCAGCACGATGGAGGCAAAGAAATTCACATGGAACACCTGGCCCCACGTCCTGAGGTCAGTTTCCAGCGTGTTCAGCCGCTTGCCCCCCTCGCCCTTCGGGCTGATCCCGGCATTGTTCACCAGCGCATCCAGCCGCCCGTTGATCCGGGCCTTGATCGTCTCGATGGCGGCGATGGTCTTGTCGGGGCTCGCCAGATCAATCTGGATGTGGTTCTCCTCGCCCCCGGGCCACGGACAGCGCGCATCGAAGGGATGGCGCGAACAGGTGAGCACGCGCCAGCCCTCGGCCGAAAACCGCTTCACCGTCGCATGTCCGATCCCGCGCGAAGCCCCCGTCAACACAAGCGTTTTCTGCGCATCCATCCGACTCTACTCCTGATCGTTGCGCCCATTCTGGACGCTTTGGCCGGGGAAAGCCATTGCCGCTTGGCAGGCCGCGCCTGAGGCATTACCAAAGCGCAACCCCTACCCGAGGCCCCCATGAAACCGCAGACGAGCACCATGTCCGACGCCGCCCACACTGCCAAGATGCTGTCCGAAGCCCTGCCCTACCTCCAGCGCTATTCGGGCGCGGTGGTGGTGGTGAAATTCGGCGGCAATGCCATGGGCGACGATGCCGCCATGGCCGAGTTTGCCCGCGACATCGTGCTGATGCGGCAGGTCGGCGTGAACCCCGTCGTCGTGCATGGCGGCGGCCCGATGATCAACGAGATGCTGGAAAAGCTGGGCATCAAGTCCGATTTCGTCCGCGGCAAGCGCGTCACCGACAAGGCCACCGTTCAGGTGGTGGAGATGATCCTGTCGGGCCTCGTGAACAAGCGCATCGTTCAGGCCATCATGGATGCAGGCGGCCGCGCCGTGGGCATTTCCGGCAAGGATGACGACTTGATGGTGTGTGAGGCTGACGATCCCGAACTGGGCTTCGTCGGCCGCCCGGTCGAAATGAACGTGCAGGTCCTGCGCGATCTTTACAATGCGGGCATCATCCCCGTCGTGGCCCCCGTCGCCACGGGCATGGCCGACAATGAAACCTTCAATGTCAACGGCGACACCGCCGCCGGGGCCATCGCCGGCGCGCTCAAGGCCGACCGTCTGCTCCTTCTCACCGATGTGGCCGGCGTCAAGGGCGCGGATGGCACCGTGATGACCCAGATCACGCCCGAGGAAATCCGCCAGATGACTGCCTCCGGCATCATTGCGGGCGGCATGATCCCCAAGACCGAAACCGCGCTGAAGGCGCTGGAGGAAGGCGTCCGCGCCGTCACCATCCTTGATGGCCGCGTCGCCAATGCCTGCCTGATGGAGCTGTTCACCGATCACGGCGCAGGCTCACAGATCCGCTCGACAGAGCCGCGCGTGAAACCGCGCGTCAAGCGGTGACGCTGACCGATACGCTCGCCGCCCATCACCTTGCCGTTCTGGGCGGCTTCCATCCCGAGGCCGATGACGCGGTCCCCCCCGGCACGCAGACCCTGCTCCTCCTCGGCCCGGCAGAACCCGGCTTCTGGGCGCATCTGACCGCCCAGCCCGAATGGCAGGATGGCCAGCCCGATCCCATCGACCGCTGGTCGCGCCGCGTGATCGGGCGCATCGCCTGCGATCTGGGGGCCAAGGCGCTGTTCCCCTTTGGCGGGCCGCCATATCACCCTTTCTACACTTGGGCGCTGCGCACAGGCCGCATCTGGGATAGCCCCGTCCGGCTGCTCGTCAGCGCCGATCAGGGCCTGATGGTCAGCTTCCGGGGCGCGCTTGCGCTGAAGGACCGCATCGCCCTGCCCGCCCCCGCCCCGCGCCCCTGCAACGGCTGCGCCGCCCCCTGCCTGACCGCCTGCCCCGCCACGGCGCTGACCGCCGACGGCTACGATGTCCCTGCCTGCCACGCCTTCCTCGATACGCCCCCGGGCGCCCCCTGCCTGACCACCGGCTGCGAAACGCGCCGCGCTTGCCCGGTGTCACAGGCCTATGCAAGACTTCCCGAACAGTCGGCCTACCACATGCGCCGATTCCACGGGGTGGACTGAACCACCCCATAAGGGGGGGTTCCATGAAACGGCTGATCCTGACACGCCACGCGAAATCCAGCTGGGACGACCCGCTCACCCCCGATCATGACCGCCCGCTGAACGACCGCGGTAAGGCCGCCGCCGCCGATCTGGGCCAATGGCTCGCCTCGCGCGGCTATGTCCCGGACGAGGTGCTCTGCTCCGACGCGCTCCGCACCCGCAAGACATGGAGCGGGATCGCCCCCGCCCTGCCCGGCTCGCCCGTGCTGGAACTCAAGCCCGCGCTCTATCACGCTGGCCCCGATGTGATGCTGGCCGTCCTGCGCCATGCCACGGGCGACACCGTCATGATGATCGGCCACAACCCCGGCATTTCGGAATTCGCGTCCCGGCTGGTGGCCCACGCCCCGCAGAACCCCGAATTCGCCCGCTACCCGACCGGCGCCACGCTGGTCGCCGATTTCAACGTGGACCGCTGGGAACAGGTGGGCTTCGGCAGCGGCGTGGTGGACGATTTCATCGTCCCGCGCGAAATCATGGCCTGACCGCGGTCACGCCGCCAACCGGCCCTGCGAAAAGCCAGCATCCTGCTGCACCGCCATGACGGGCGGGTGTCGCGCGCCGCCGTCCGCTGGCGGCACGTCTTCCTCGGCAAGGGTGTCGATCCGCTTGATCGCCACCTTCACCTCCTGCAGCCCGCTGAACTGCTCATCCGCCGTGGTCGAGATGTCGCGCATCCGGCCTTCCAGCGTGGTGATGGTCTGGGTGATCCGCCCAAGCGCCACGCCCGCCTCTTCGACCAACGCCGCCCCATCCTTCACCTGCCTTGAAGAAGACGCGACCAGCGACCGGATCTGCAAGGCGGCTTCCGCCGATTGCTGCGACAGTTTACGCACCTCATGCGCCACCACGCTGAACCCGCGCCCCGCCTCGCCGGCCCGGGCCGATTCCACCGCGGCGTTCAGGGCCAGCAGGTCCGTCCGGCGGGAAATCTCGTCGATCAGCCCGACGATCTGACTGATCCGGTCCGACGACTCGCGGATGGATCTCATCGCGTCCACCGACTGGGCAAAGGTCTGGCTGGACAGGTCCGCATCCTGCCGCGCGCGCCCGAACAGGCTGCGCGATCCCTCGGCCTGTTCCGCTGCCGCCCGCGCGGCACCGGCGATCTGCTCCATCGCCGCCGCCGCACGCCGCCCTTCCTCGCGCGTGCGCTCGGATACACGCTGCGCCCGTTCCCGCGCCGCTTCCGCCATGGACCGCGCCACCTCCGCCTCTTCGGCGATGCGCGCCAGCCGCTGCCGCCCCGCCTCGATCTCTGCCGCACTCCGCTTTCGCGCCAGAATGGCCAGCAGCAGCACCGCTGCCTCCCCCAGCACGATCACCGCATGCAGCACCGTCCGTGCCAGATTGCCCAGAAGATCGGCCGAAGGATAGACCAGCGACGGCAGCAATAGGCCCAGCGACAGGTGATGCACCGCAATCACCCCCACCCCGAAGATCAGCGCCGGAATGCTGCCCATCGTGGCGATCACCGCCAGCACGGCAAAGAACACCATATGCGTGTCCAACTGCCACGCATGCCCTGCAAAGGCGGCCGTGAACAGCGCGCATTGCCCCACCAATGCCAGCGTGGTCAAAAGCGCAGGCCCCGTTCCGCCCCCTTTGCGCCCGGCAAAGGCCAGCCCCGCGAACACGGCCGAGGCAACAAGGATCGGCACCAGCGGCCCCCCCGTCACCAGCGCCGAAATCGGCGCCACCGGGATCATCACCAGGGCGGCATTGCGCGCCAGCCCGTATTCATCGGCCTGTTTCGCTTCGAACAGGGTCTTGGTCGTCATGGAATTCAGCCTTTACAGAAGAGAGAAAGAGCAGTGGCAGGAAGCACGGCAAAGGCGCCCTCGGCCTTGAAGGCCGCGACAGTCGCGCCTGAAGCCAGCACCGCCAGCGGGGCCGAGACCGGCCCGATCGGCTGCCCGCCCGCGCGGGCCACCACCTCGATCGGGTCCGCGCCCCAAGGCAGCGTCACGACCAGCACCGGCTCATCCGGCGCGCCCGCATGACCCGGTGCCATGGCGAAGGGGATGGTGGCGGCCAACGTGGTCAGCCCGACCATCATCAAAACCCAAGTCATGTGATTTGACATCAACCGCTGCTTCTTTGCCAGCACGGACCGATGCAGCCCGTCTGGATCAGAAATCGGCGTGGTTTCGCAAAGGTTTAGCGCGCTTCACCCCGCTACACGCAAAAAGGGGGGCCTCTGCCCCCCTTTTTCTCCACCCGGCGGATGGCCGCCGCGTCAGTGGCCCAGGATCTGGCTCAGGAACAGCTTCGTCCGGTCGCTCTTGGGGTTGTTGAAGAACTCCTTCGGCTCGTTCTGCTCCACGATCTGGCCCTGATCCATGAAGATCACCCGGTTCGCCACCGCCTGCGCAAAGCCCATCTCATGGGTCACGCAAAGCATCGTCATCCCCTCTTCGGCCAGCTGGATCATCGTATCCAGCACTTCCTTGATCATCTCGGGGTCCAGCGCCGATGTCGGCTCGTCAAACAGCATGATCCGCGGCTTCATGCACAAGCTGCGCGCAATCGCCACCCGCTGCTGCTGCCCGCCCGACAACTGACCGGGATACTTGTTCGCCTGCTCGGGGATCTTCACCTTGCGCAGGAAATGCATCGCCGTCTCTTCGGCTTCCTTCTTCGGCACCTTCCGCACCCAGATCGGCGCCAGCGTGCAATTCTCAAGGATGGTCAAATGCGGGAACAGGTTGAAGTGCTGGAACACCATCCCCACCTCCGACCGCACCTTGTCGATGTTCTTCAGGTCGTTGGTCAGTTCCGTCCCGTCCACCACGATCTGGCCCTGCTGGTGTTCCTCCAGCCGGTTGATGCAGCGGATCAGCGTCGATTTCCCCGAACCCGACGGCCCGCAGATCACGATCCGCTCGCCCCGCTGCACGGTCATGTTGATGTCGCGCAGAACGTGGAACGTCCCGTACCACTTGTTCATTCCGCTGATCTGGATGGCAACCTCATCCGAGACCTTCATCTTCGAACGGTCGATGGCATGTTCAGACATATCTAATCCTTACCGATGATCGGTCTTCAGCTTGCGCTCCAGATACATGGAATAGCGCGACATGCCGAAGCAGATGACAAAGAAGATGGCGCCGACAAAGATGTAGGGCTCCCAGTAGATGCCCTTCCAGTTGATGTCCGCGCGCACGATTTGCGTGACGCCTTTCAGCGGGTCCATCAGGCCGACAAAGGCCACCAGCGTCGTATCCTTGAACAGGCCGATGAAGGTGGACACGATGGCCGGGATGGAAATCTTCAACGCCTGCGGCAGGATGATCAACCGCTGCGCCCGCCAGTAATCCAGCCCCAGCGCATCCGCCGCCTCATACTGCCCGCGCGGCAGCGCCGCGAGGCCCCCGCGGATCACCTCGGCCAGATAGGCCGCGGCAAACAGCGTCACCAGGATGATGACCCGCAGGATGATGTCGAAATTCGTCCCCGGCGGCAGAAAATACTGCAACAGCAGCGATGCCGTGAACAGCAGCGTGATCAGCGGCACCCCGCGGATAAACTCGATGAACCCCACGCAGAGCGTCTTCACGATCAGCATGTCCGACTGCCGCCCCAGCGCCAGCAGGATGCCGATCGGCAGCGAAAAGCTGATCGCCGTGACGCCGATGGTGATCGCCAGCAGGAAGCCGCCGAACTCATCCGACTCCACGGATCGCAGCCCGCCGCCGATCATGTCGGCCAACGCCTGCGTGATCGGGATGTCCAGGAACAGCCACCACAGCACCGCCGCCACGACCCCGGCGATGGCCGAAGCCGTCGGCCCGAACCGCCCGACCAGCGCCATATATACCACGCCCATCACGACAAAGCCCAGCATCGCCACCACAGGCGTCCAGATCGACCCGCCCCACAGCAGCCAGAAGCACAGCGCCGGATAGATCGCCGTGAACAGAAGCATCCGCCCGGGCGCCACCTGCACGGCCGCGAACAACGCCACCACCACCACCGCCGCCGCAACAAAGGCCCCCGTCGGCGCCCCCGTCAGCGACAGCGTCACCACCAGATAGGCCGCCACGATGCCCAGAAGGATCGTCAGGCTCCGCTTCTGGCCCGAATACAGCACCGGCCCCAGCGCCGCGATCAGCAGGCCAAAGGCTAGCACCGGCCGCCACCACAGATCGGGCGGATAGAAACCGAAGATGAACTGGTGCCAGCGCTCGCGGATCATGGCCCAGCAGGCCCCGCTCGCCCCCTCGCCCGCCGTGGCCGCCACGATCTCGCGGCACTGGCTCAGGCTTTCGGCCGTCCAGACCGAATTCAGCCACCACGGCAGCGCCGCGCTGACCAGCTTGTAGATCACCACCAGCGCAACCAGCGTCAGGATGGTGTTGAACGGCCCTGAAAACAGGTTCTCGCGCAGCCATTTGACCACCCCCCGCTCCGTCACGGGCGGGGCCAGAGGAGGCAGCATCTCAGTGCGTGCAAAATGCTTGTCCATCTCAACGCGCCTTGATCTGAACGGTGGAGTTGTAGAAGTTCATCAACGCCGAGATGATCAGGCTGATCGTCAGATAAATTAGCATCATCAGCAGCATGCATTCCAGCTCGCGCCCCGTCTGGTTCAGCGTGATGCCGCCCAGCGTGCCGCGCAGGTCCAGATAGGAAACCGCGATCCCCAGCGAGGTGTTCTTCGTCAGGTTCAGATACTGGCTGATCAGCGGCGGGATGATCACGCGCAGCGCCTGCGGCAGGATGATCAGGTTCATCGTCCGCCCCGGCCGCAGGCCCAGCGCGAAAGCAGCCTCCGACTGCCCGCGCGAAATCGCAAGGATCCCCGCCCGCACGATTTCCGCGATGAAGGCCGCCGTATACAGCGCCAGCGCGATCACCAGCGCGGTAAAGGAATGGGCCACAAGGATGCCGCCCTGAAAGTTGAAGCCGCGCAATTCCGGGATTTCCAGATGCAGGCCCAGCGCCACGCTCAGCGCGATCACCGGCCCGAATAGCACAAGGATCGACTTCCACCATGTGACGGGCCGATCCCCGGTCGCCTCCTGCTGCGCCCGCGCCGAGGCGAGGATGCGCCGGTTCACCCAGACCGATCCCGCAATCACAAGGATATAGGCCAGCGTCGTCAGGTTCACCGACATGAACCCAAGGTCCGCACTGCCAAGGCCACGATCAAACAGCGGTGACGGAATGTTCGTCCCCCGGTTCGTCACCGCCACCGAATCCCACAGGATCATGGATGCCGCCGGCGCCTCACCCGCCGCCGCCATCTCATCCGTCACCCGGAAATCGCGCGGTTGCGGCGTCGTCTCGGACAGGATCACATAAGACAGCAGGATCCACAGAAGCAGCGGCACATTACGAAACATCTCGACATAGACGGTCATCAGCCCGGCCACGAGCCAGTTCTTCGACAGCCGCAGCACACCCACGACCACCCCAATGACCGTCGCCAGCACACAGCCGATGATCGCCACCACCAGCGTGTTGATCAGCCCCACCAGCAGCGCGCGGAAATGGGTGCTGTCATTCGTGTAAGGGATCAGCGCCTGCCCGATGTCATATCCGGCACGCTGCCACAGGAAGCCAAAATTGAACTCCTTCCCCCGCGTTGCAAGGTTGTTGGCCGTGTTGTTCAACAGCCAGGCCAGAAACAGCGCGAACAGGATCAGCACGAACACCTGAATGGTGACCGACCGGTACCGCGTATCGTAGATGAGCATCGAGAGCCGAAAGGATTCCTTCGGCACGTCACTGGCCACTGCCATTGAATTTCCCCTGTGTTTGCGCGCTTTTGCGAAACGCGAACCCCGGTGGTCCGGGTGTTCCTTCGGTTGCCGGTTCCGGCCCGGAATGGGCCGGGGGCGCCCCTGCGGACGCCCCCGGTCAGTCTCAGATCAACGGAGCGGCGGGGCGTATTGCAGGCCGCCCTGCGTCCACAGCGCGTTCAGACCGCGCGCCAGGTTGATCGCGGTGCCTTCGCCGATATTGGCGGCAAAGACCTCGCCATAGTTGCCGACCGCCGCGATCGCGTTCTTGAACGCCGCATTGTCCAGGCCGATCTTCACGCCCATGTCACCCGACAGGCCCAGAAGACGCTTCACTTCCTCATCCGCGGTCGAGGTGGCAACCTCTTCCACATTGGCCTTGGTGATGCCCTTCTCTTCCGCGATCAGCAGCGCGTAATAGGTCCAGCGGACGATATCGCCCCAGTTGTTGTCGCCATGGCGCACCACCGGGCCGAGCGGCTCTTTCGAGATGATCTCGGGCAGGATGATGTGGTTGGCGGCATCCGGCATCGTCGCGCGCGACGCGGCCAGACCCGACGCATCCGTGGTATAGGCGTCGCAAGCACCGGCCAGATACTGGCGCTGCGCTTCCGAATCGTCGGCCACGGTCACCGGCTGATAGCTGATGTTGTTCTGCTTGAAGAAGTCGGCAAGGTTCAGCTCGGTCGTGGTGCCGGTCTGGATGCAGACCGTCGCGCCGTCCAGCTCCTTGGCCGAAGACACGCCCAGATCGCTCTTCACCATGAAGCCCTGGCCGTCATAGTAGTTCACCGCCACGAAATCGAGCGCCAGTTCCGTGTCGCGCGAATAGGTCCAGGTGGAGTTGCGGATCAGCACGTCCACTTCGCCCGACTGCAGCGCCGTGAAGCGCGTCTCGCCCGTGGTCGGCACAAAGCGCACTTTCGTCGCATCGCCAAAGATCGCCGCGGCCAGAGCGCGGCACAGGTCCACGTCAAAGCCGGTCCAGTTGCCGCTTGCATCCGGCGCGCCAAAGCCCGTCAGGCCGGTGTTGGAACCGCAGATCAGTTCGCCCCGTGCCTTGACCGCTTCCAGCGTCGCCTGAGCCGACGCCGCACCCGCCACCATCGTGGTGGCCGCTACAACGCCGAGGAATACGGATTTTTTCATTCTTACCTCTTCCTGAGTATGCCGCCCTTGTCCCGAGCGGCGGTTATTTGTCCCCTGTGGCACATCTTCGCGCCCCAGAGGCGGAACCGACAGGAGATGCGCCTCTCCCAGTGCTTTGCAGTTTCTTCCGAAGCGGTTTGAAAGGTCAAGCACTACCCGAAAACAATCGAAAACCATTGCCATATCAAGGCTTTGCCTACCCCTGCTGCCGCTTTGGGCGCATCCTGCCGCAAAATCGGGCAGCATTGTCACCCGCACAATGCATAGAATCGACTCGCCGCATCGAAAGCCGCCCGCTTATGCGCCTCCATCGCGGCGGCGTCCTCGTCCTCGCCCCATTGCTCGATCTGCCACGTCTCGTCGATCCGCGACAGCGCCCAGGCCTCTTGCGCGCTCAGCCGCCCTTCCGTGACGGCAAGGCCCAGCACCAGCGAACCCGAAATCGCCACCAGATCATGCAACGCCGCCAGCCGGAATTCCGATTGCGCCGCCACGCGGTCGCGCAGCGCCGCGACCGCGGCCTCGGGCTGCGGCACCGGGATCACGCCCGATGTCACGCGCAATTCCGCGCCCAGCACATCCGCCGCCCAGCCCAGCAGCGGATCCCACCCCGCCGCCTGCCGCGCGATCAGCGGCTCCGGCCCCGTCGCGCGATAGCACAAGAGATCCGATCCGCCATAGGCCACCACGATCGCCACCACCTCGGCGCGCTGGGGCACGATCTTGTCGATCGCCGAATTGGCCGCCCGCGTCACCGGCATCGTGTCAGGCCGCACCTCGCCCGTCTGCGCGTCCCACTCCGCCGCGATGGCCTGCGCCATCTCCAGCGTCGGCACCACCAGCGGCGCCTTGGCCGGGGTCTTCACCGCCCGCCCGTCCAGCCGCACGGTAAAGCCGCCCGCACAGGGCTCGGCCACCGCCGCCTGCCAGAACCGTTTCGCCTTCCAGCCGCTCACTTGAACACCGTGAAGGGATCGGCCGGCACATCCCCCTCTTTCCAGTCCAGCACCTTCCACGTCCGCGCCATATGCTCGGGCAGAGGCGCGGTGAAGGTCATCTCCTCCTTGGTCACCGGATGCTCCACCACCAGCATCCGCGCGTGCAGATGCAGCTTGCGGCTGATGTCGCCCCCCACCGCCGCGCCCCAGCCATCGCCCTGATTGTCGGCCTCCGAACCGCCATACTTGCCATCCCCGATGATCGGATGCCCCAGCTCCGCCATATGCGCGCGCAGCTGATGCGTCCGCCCCGTCACCGGCTCCAGCGCCATCCAGCTCAACCGCGTCCCAAGGAACCACAGCACGAAGTAATCCGTATGCGCGCGCTTGGCCTCGGGGAAATCGCCCATCTTCGCGGGATGGACACAGATCATCTTCTCCCCCTCGCCGCGCTTGCCATGGCCCGGCGCCTTCATCAGCCCGTATTTGATGGATCCCTTCTTGGGGTTCGGCACCCCCGCCACCACCGCCCAATAGATCTTGCGCGTGTTGCGATGCCGCAGCGCCTCCGACAGGTTCCGCGCCACCCGGTCGGTGCGCGCCAGCATCAAGAGGCCAGAGGTATCCTTGTCCAGCCGGTGCACCAGCTTGGGCCGCTCCTTGTAGCCGAACTTCAACGCCTCGGTCAGCCCGTCCACATGCCGGTCGCCCTGCCCGCTGCCCCCCTGCGACGGCAGACCTGCGGGCTTGTTCAGCACGATCATATGCTCATCCATCCACAGCACGCAGTCCTGGATCATCTTGGCATCCGCCGCGCTCACCCCTTCCACCCGGGGCCGCGCCGGGGCATTAGGATCGGGCAAAGGCGGCACCCGGATCGCCTGACCGGGGATCACCCGGTCCGATGCCTTGGCCCGCGCGCCATCCACCCGCACCTGCCCCGTGCGGCACATCTTCTCCACCGCACCTTGCGTCACATGCGGAAACCGCCGCTTGAACCAGCGGTCCAGCCGCTGTTCCCCCTCGTCTTCCGATACGGTCAGGGTCTGCACGCCATTCATGGGGCGATACTCCGGGCAAGGGCCGCGCCAAGCGCCACGGCAGCAAGGGACAGGACAACCGACGCCGCGACATAGGCCGCCGCCTGCACCGCCTGCCCCGCCTCCCACAGCTTCAAGGCATCCAGCGAAAAGGCCGAAAATGTGGTGAACCCGCCAAGGAAACCCGCCACCAGCAGGGGCGCAAGCGGCGTTCGCTCCGTCAGGGCCACATAAACCATTCCGATCGCAAAAGAGCCTGCAACATTCACCACCAGCGTCCCGAGCGGCCAGCCGGGCATCACCCGCCCGGCCCCAACCAGAACGAGGAAGCGCGCCACGGAACCCGCGGCCCCGCCCAAGGCAACAAGAAGAATGGTCTGGATCATGGGCTTTCCATTGCGCCAAGGGGCCGGAATGTCAACCGGCGACACCCCGTCCACGCCCCCCACCACCCGGCCTGCCCCTTCACCTTGGCCCAAATACCCCAATCCCACGCCCCCACCCCGCGCCTCGGCCCGGCAACAGCGCCTTTCCCTCTCCCCCACTTCCGGGGGAGAGGGTCAGGGAGAGGGGGCAACTTCGCGCATCAGCGCACCGTTAACCATGTTCTCGCCACCCTCTCTCTCGAAATTTGTATGCACGTCGGTATGCACACCGGTATGCACGGCCCGCTGCACCGGATGCGGCACCGCCGATCCCGCCCAAGCGCTTGAAAAGATTTAAAATCCTACTGCCCGCCCTGCCGCTTCGCGCGCAGCCGGGCGAAATACTCCACCCGCTTTTTCAACTCGCGCTCGAACCCCCGCTCGGGCGGCGCATAGAAGACCGGGCGCTTCATTCCTTCGGGGAAATAGTCCTGCCCCGAAAACCCGTCCTCAGCATCATGGTCATAGGCATAGCCCGCCCCATAGCCGATCTCCTTCATCAGCTTCGTGGGCGCATTCAGGATATGGCGCGGCGGCATCAGCGAACCCGTCTCCCGCGCGGCGGCCCGCGCCGCCTTGTAGGCCACGTAGACCCCGTTCGATTTCGGCGCCAGCGCCAGATAGACCACGGCATTCGCCAGCGCCAACTCGCCCTCGGGCGATCCCAGCCGCTCATAGGTCTGCCAGCTGTCGATGCAGATCCCCTGCGCCTGCGGATCGGCCAGACCGATATCCTCCACCGCCATCCGCACCAGCCGCCGCGCCAGAAAGCGGGGGTCCTCCCCCCCTTCCAGCATCCGCGCGAACCAGTACAGCGCCCCGTCCGGGTCCGATCCCCGGATGGATTTGTGCAGGGCCGAGATCAGGTTGTAATGCTCCTCGCCCGACTTGTCATACTTCGCCGCCCGCCGCATCAGGCGGCTCGCCAGTTGCGCCCGGTCCAGCGGCCGCTCCACCTTCCACGCCGCCACCTGCTCGATCAGGTTCAGACAGGCCCGCCCATCCCCATCCGCCATCTCCAGCATCGCCTCCCGCGCCTCGCCCGTCAGCGGCAGGTTGCGGCCCAGCTCCTTTTCCGCCCGCTGCGCCAGCAATTCCAGATCGGCCAGGGACAGCCGTTCCAGCACGATCACCTGCGCCCGGCTCAACAGCGCAGCGTTCAACTCGAAACTGGGGTTCTCCGTCGTCGCCCCCACCAGAAGGATCGTCCCATCCTCCATATGCGGCAGGAACCCGTCCTGCTGCGCCTTGTTGAAACGGTGGATCTCATCCACGAACAAAAGCGTCCCCTGCCCGTTCTGCCGCCGGATCTTCGCCTGCTCGAACACCTTCTTCAGGTCCGGCACCCCGGTGAAGATCGCGCTGATCTGCACGAAAGCCAGATCCGTCTCATCCGCCAGAAGCCGCGCGATGGTGGTCTTGCCCACCCCCGGCGGCCCCCACAGGATCAGCGAACTCAAGGACCGCGCCGCCAGCATCGCCCCCAGCGGCCCATCGGGCGACAGCACATGCCCCTGCCCGATCACCTCGGCCAGCCGCTTCGGCCGCAACCTGTCGGCCAACGGGCGGGGGCCCTCGGCATTGCTTTTCGGAACGCTGTCAAACAGATCGGCCATGCCAGCACCATATCCCCGCCACCCGGCCTGCGAAAGCCTCAGAACCGGAAGCGCAGCCGCATGGGCTGCCCCTGCCGGATCAGATCGATCTCCCAGACCCGCGCGCCCATCGCGGCCAGCGCCTCCACATCCGCCGGGCTGCCCACCGCAGCGCCATTGATGCCCAAAATCACATCCCCCCGCTGGAACCCCGCCCGCTCGGCCAGATCCTCGGCCTGCAACACCGCCACGCCCGTGGCCTGCATCGGCAGGCCCAACTCCTCCGTCACCGCCGGATTGATCCGCACCACCGTCAGCCCCCGCAGCGCCACATCCTCGATCACCGTCGTCTGGTCGCGCGGGGGGTCATCCGGCGCGGGCGCCAGCATCATGGTGGCCCGCTGCTCCTGCCCGCCCCGCAACCAGACCAGTTCCGCCTCCGCACCCACCCCCAGCGCCGCCATGCGGAAGATCACCTCCTGCGGCGTGTTGGTGGGCGCGCCCCCCAGCGACAGGATCACATCGCCCGGCTGCACCCCCGCCGCCGCAAAGGGGCTTTGCGGATGCACCTCGGCAATCACCACCCCGTCAGGCCGCGCCAGACCCAGCCCCTCGGCCAGCGCCGCATCCATCGCCTGTCCCGTCACCCCCGCCCAAGGCCGGGCAAAGCGCGTCGCCCCCGCCTGCGCCTGATCCACGATGCTTCGCACCAGATTGGCCGGGATCGCGAAACCGATCCCGTTCGATCCGCCCCCCCGCGTCAGGATCGCGGTGTTGATCCCCACCAGCCGCCCCTGCACATCCACCAGCGCGCCGCCGGAATTGCCCGGGTTGATGGCGGCATCGGTCTGGATGAAATACCCACGGCCCTCCCCCACCTGCAGGGCCGATCGCGCCAGCCCCGACACGATCCCCGACGAAACCGTCTGCCCCACCCCGAACGGGTTGCCGATGGCCAGCACCAGATCGCCCACCTCCAGCTCGTCCGAATTCCGCAAGGGCAGGAAGGGCAACCCCTCCGCATCCCGCAACCGCAGCACGGCCAGATCGCTTTCCTCATCCCCCAGGATCACATCCGCCGCATATTCGCGCCGGTCGTTCAGCACGACGCGGATCTCCGTCGCCTGCCCCACGACATGATAGTTCGACACCACAATCCCATCGGCGCTGACGATCACCCCCGACCCCAGCGAGTTCTGCACCCGCGGCTGCGCCGGCCCCAGCGCCTCGAAGAACTGGTTGAAGAAGGGATCATCGGCAAACATAGACCGCCGCGCCTGCACGATCCGCGTGGCATAGATGTTCACAACGGCAGGCGCCGCCTGTTTCACAACGGGCGCAAAGGACAGGGCAATCTCGGCCTGCGCCTGCGGCACCTGCACCTCGGTCTGTGCAAAAGCCACCATCGGCTGGACCGCGGAAAGCGCGAGCACAAGGTGAAGCGAGCGGATCATGGGGTCACTCCTTGATTGGCCTTGCCCCCGATATGCGCCTGCGCCGCGCGGCACACAAGCACCGCGCGGCGCGGCGGTCAGTGCATCCGCGTCTGCATGCTGATCGTGACGCAGACGCTGCGCATCCCGCCCGTATCCAGCACCGGCCCGGCGGGGATGCAGTCCAGCCCCACCCGCCGCGCCAGCCGCGGCGCATGTTCCGGGATAATCCCCAGCAGCGACACCGCCCCCAGCGCACGGGCAGAGATGACCATCTCATGGATCAGCCGCATCTGTACCCGCAGCCGGTCTGCCGCAGGCACAAGGTCGGATACGAAGACCCGGCTCGATTCCCAGATGTTTGGATCGACCGGCGCCTCGAAACCCAGCAGATCGGCCGGGATCGTCTCCAGCAGCCCCCGCTGCGCATCCCGGATCATGTAGGAATAGATGCCACAGCGATGCACCGTCGGCGTCAGCCGCACACCCGCCATCACCGCGCCGCCCTCATGCACGGCCACCCAGCGGCTGGCAGGGGTGTCATACTGATCAAACTCCATCCCGTCCGCTTCGGGCAGGTTCCATCCGTTGTTGCGGATAAAGGTGCGGTGCCGGGCGCGGAACAGATCGGCGAACAACGTGCCATGGTCATGCAGGTTGTTGTAGGAAAGGGTCGTGACTTCCATCGGTGGTCTCCTTCTCAGGGTGGGTAAACCTGCGAAGGGATGGCCTGCGTCACAGCAGCCTGTATTCGCGCGCCTTTCTGATCGCTTCCGACGTTGTCCGCGCCTCAAGCCGGACACGCGCCGACACAAGCCGCGCCTTCAGGGCGCTTTCCGAGATGCCGAGTTTCCCCGCCGCTGCCGCATGGCGATCCCCATCGGCCAGACATTGAAGCGCCTCGATCTGAGCCCGCGTCAGTTCGTTCGGCGGTTTCGCTTCGATATGCAGCCGGATCGTTATCTCCCTCAGCGCAGCCAGTTCCGCATCGTCGAACTCGCGATCCGCACGGGCAACGCCCACGATCGACCGCGAGGTGATGGGACCGTAAGACGACACCGCACCGAATTTCAGCCCGTGCGACGCCGCCTTGGCCATGACGCTGAAAGGATCAGGCAGGGGGATGGCGCTCCACCGCGTGGTGCCCTCGACACCCACGCCCCAGAACACCAGAGGATCCCGCAGATAGTAGGAATGGCTGTTATAGAAATCGCGCCACTCCGCCGGATAACTGCTCTTGTAGACCAGCGGACTGGCATAGCGGATGTGCAGCCCAACGGAATACCCCATCGGGGCGAGCTGATCGAGCGCATCAAGCAACTGGTTAACCACCTTACGTTCTGACATGTCCGCCCTGCGCGAGCGCGCCCCCTTCAACCAAAGATTGTTACCCATGACGCGCACATCCGCACAAGGGGAAACAGCCCACACCCACATCGGCAGCTTACAATCGGGGCTCCGGCGGGCCAAGCGCGCCCACAAGTCCCGCTCGCATGACGCCGCGTAACGCTGATTGCACCCGGGTCCCGGAATGACAAAAGCCCGCCTTTCGGCGGGCTTTCACAGAAACCGGGCAGACCGGCACAGATCCGGGGATCAATCCTCGGCGGCTTCGGCCGCTTCGAGGCGGGCGCGATCAGCGGCGCCCTTGGCATTGGGATCGCGGTCCACAAACTCGATGATGGCCATCGGCGCCATGTCGCCATAGCGGAACCCGGCCTTCAGGACGCGCAGATAGCCCCCGTTGCGCGCCTTGTAGCGCGGGCCGAGGATTTCGAACAGACGCGCCACATGGCGGTCTTCCTTCAGCTGCGCCGCCGCCTGACGGCGGGCATGCAGATCACCACGCTTGGCCAGCGTGATCAGCTTTTCCACGATCGGGCGCAGTTCCTTGGCCTTGGGCAGGGTCGTCTTGATCTGCTCGTGCTCGATCAGCGATCCGGCCATGTTGGCCCACAGGGCCTTGCGGTGTTCGTGGGTACGGTTCAGGCGGCGATAGCCGCGGGCGTGACGCATGATGTTCTCCTATCGTCTCGTTTTGCTTTGTGTTGGACCCCGTGCGTAGCGGGGTCCGTCGTTGGGCTTTCGCCGGTCATTCCCCGCCAGCGCGGGCATTGTCTTGCGTAGGATGGGCAATGCTTGCCCATCCTACCTTTCCTCAGAACTGGTCTTCGAAGCGTTTTGCCAGATCTTCGATGTTCTCCGGCGGCCAATCCTCGACTTCCATGCCAAGGTGCAGGCCCATGCCCGAAAGCACTTCCTTGATCTCGTTCAGCGACTTGCGGCCAAAGTTCGGGGTCCGCAGCATCTCGGCCTCGGTCTTCTGGATCAGGTCGCCGATATAGACGATGTTGTCGTTCTTCAGGCAGTTGGCCGAACGCACCGACAGTTCCAGCTCGTCCACCTTCTTCAGAAGCAGCGGGTTGAACTCGAGCCCCGCATCCACTTCGCCCAGCTTGGCCGATTCCGGCTCGTCGAAGTTGACGAAGATCGACAGCTGATCCTGAAGGATGCGCGCGGCATAGGCCACGGCGTCATCCGGCGTCAGCGACCCGTCGGTTTCGATCTTCATGGTCAGCTTGTCATAGTCCAGCACCTGCCCCTCGCGGGTGGGCTGCACTTCGTAAGAAACCTTCTTCACCGGCGAATAGATCGCATCAATCGGGATCAGACCGATCGGCGCATCCTCCGGGCGGTTCTTGTCGGCCGCGACATAGCCCTTGCCGGTATTCACCGTCAGTTCCATGAACACATCCGCGCCATCGTCGAGGTGGCAGATCACGTGGTCCTTGTTCAGAACCTCGATCCCGTTGCTTTCCGAGATGTCACCCGCCGTCACCACGCCCGGCCCCTTGGCCGAAATCGACAGCCGCTTCGGCCCCTCGACTTCCATCTTCAGGCTCACGCCTTTCAGGTTCAGCACGATGTCGGTCACGTCTTCACGCACACCGGCCACGCTCGAGAACTCATGCAGCACGTTGTCGATCTGCACGCTGGTGATGGCCGCGCCCTGCAGCGACGACATCAGCACGCGGCGCAGCGCGTTGCCCAGCGTCAGGCCGAACCCGCGCTCCAGCGGCTCGGCGATCACCGTCGCCACGCGCGACGGATCAGCCCCGGGCTTGACCACCAGCTGCGACGGTTTGATCAATTCCTGCCAGTTCTTGTGGATCATGCTTTCGCCTCCATACTTGCCCGCTGCCCATGTCCAGTTAGCAGCAGACGCCCGAGGATCAGAAATAGCGGAAGCGGGCCGCACCCGAAGGCACGGCCCGCCCCTTTGAAATGGTCTTAGACGCGGCGGCGCTTCGGCGGGCGGCAGCCGTTATGCGCAAGCGGGGTCACATCGCGGATCGAGGTGATGTTGAAACCCACGGCGGCCAGCGCGCGCAGCGCCGACTCGCGGCCCGAACCCGGGCCCTGCACTTCGACTTCCAGCGTCTTCACGCCATGTTCCTGCGCCTTGCGGCCCGCATCTTCGGCGGCCATCTGGGCGGCATAGGGCGTGGATTTCCGCGATCCCTTAAAGCCCATGGTGCCGGCCGACGACCACGAAATGGCGTTGCCCTGCACGTCAGAGATCAGGATCTTGGTGTTGTTGAACGACGAATTCACATGCGCCACGCCGGCGGCAATGTTCTTGCGTTCTTTTTTCTTGGTGCGCGCGGCGCTCTTGGTATCACGTGCCATGAATGCCCCTCCTTACTTCTTCTTGCCAGCGATGGCTTTGGCGGGGCCCTTGCGGGTACGGGCGTTCGTGTGGGTACGCTGACCGCGGACCGGCAGGCCCTTGCGGTGACGCAGGCCGCGATAGCAGCCCAGATCCATCAGACGCTTGATGTTCATCGAAACTTCGCGGCGCAGGTCGCCTTCGACGGTGAAGTTCGCGTCGATGAACTCGCGGATCGCCAGAACTTCGGCATCCGACAGCTGGTTCACGCGGCGCGCGCGGTCGATGTTCAGAGAGCTGCAGATGATTTCCGCGTTATGCGGACCGATGCCGGTGATATAAGTCAGGGCAATCGGCACCCGCTTCTGCGTGGGGATGTTGACGCCAGCAATACGTGCCAAACGTATGTTCCTTTTCGTTGCGGTTCCGTGATGCCAGAACCTTTTTTCACAACTCCGGCAGCGCGGGCCTTCCCTTGCCACCGATTCGATCTGACCAGCCAAGCATCAATATGGCCGGACGATTCCCTTGCGGGACGCCGTGCTGTATGGGCTTTTCCCCGGCCCGTCAAGGCCGCGGAACGACCTTTTCACGCTTTGTCAAGCACCGCCGCAATGGCGGCGGCCACGGCGTCCATGCTGGCCATGCCATCAACCTGCCGCAGGTCGCCCTTGGCATGGTAATAGCCGATCAGCGGCGCGGTCTGCTTGTAATAGGCCCGCAGCCGCCCGGCAAAAACCTCGGGCGTGTCATCGGCGCGCACGGGTTGGCCCGCAGCCTGCGCCTCTTCGGCGCGCTTGACGATGCGCCCGACCAGCGCCTCGTCATCCACCACCAGTTCGATCACCGCATCCAGCCGCGCGCCGGACCGCGCCAACAGCGCCCCAAGCGCATCCGCCTGCCGCAGCGTGCGCGGAAAGCCGTCAAAGATGAAACCACCAGCCGCACCTGCGGCCAGCTTCTCCTCGATCAGACCGATCACGATCTCATCGGTGACAAGCTCGCCCCGCGCCATGACCTCGGCCATCTTGCGGCCCATCTCGGTGCCGCTGGTCTTGGCCTCGCGCAGCATGTCCCCGGTGGACAGCTGGACCATGCCCCGCTCATCGACCAGCCGCTTGGCCTGCGTTCCCTTCCCCGCTCCCGGCGGGCCCAGAAGAATGATGTTCGCCATGTCCCCCCCGCCGCGATCAGCGCCGCGCAGGCGCCTTGGGCGCCGTCCGCTTCTTGCCGCGCAGATTGGACTTTTCGATCAGCCCTTCATACTGATGCGCCAGAAGATGTGACTGGATCTGCTGGATCGTATCCATCGTCACCGACACCACGATCAGGACCGACGTCCCCCCGAAATAGAAGGGCAGCCCGACCTCGGCAATCAGCACCTCGGGCAGCAGACAGACCGCCGCCAGATAGGCCGACCCCAGCACCAGCACGCGGTTCACCACATATTCCAGATATTCCTCGGTCTTCTTGCCGGGGCGGATGCCCGGGATGAAGCCCTGCTGGTTCTTCAGGTTCTCGGCCACATCCTCGACCTTGAAGGCCACGTTCGCCGTATAGAAATACGAGAAGAACACGATCATCGCCGCCATCGCCAAAAGATGCAGCGGCTGGCCATAGCCCAGATAGGCCATCATCGTGGACAGCACCGGGTTTGTATCCGACCCCGAGAAGGTGCCGATCGTCGTGGGCAACAGCAGCAGCGACGACGCAAAGATCGCAGGGATCACGCCGGCCGGGTTCACCTTCACCGGCAGGTGCGACGACCCGCCGTCGAAAATCTTCATCCCCACCTGACGGCGCGGATATTGGATGTGGATCTTGCGCAGCGCGCGCTCCATGAACACCACAAAGGCGATGACCGCGATCACCATCACGATGATGCCAAGGATCAGCGGCGTCGAAATCGCCCCCGACCGGCCCTGTTCAAAGAACTGCACCAGCGCGGCCGGGATCTCGGCCACGATGCCCACGAAGATGATCAGCGAAATCCCGTTGCCGATGCCGCGCGCGGTGATCTGCTCGCCCAGCCACATCAGGAACATCGTCCCGCCCACCAGCGTGATCACGCAGGCCGCCTTGAAGAACAGCCCCGGATCATGGGCCAATCCGCCCGCTTCGATGGAAACGGCGATGCCCCAGGCCTGAAAGATCGCCAGCGCCACCGTGCCATAGCGGGTGTACTGGTTAAGCTTCTTGCGCCCCTGCTCGCCTTCTTTCTTCAGCTGCTCCAGCGACGGCACCATAGCCGCGAGCAGCTGCACGATGATCGAGGCGCTGATATAGGGCATGATCCCCAGCGCAAAGATCCCCATCCGGCTGATCGCACCGCCCGTGAACAGGTTCAGCATGCCGCCGATGCCCTGGCTCGCCTGCGTCATGAATTCGCGCAGCGCCGTGCCGTCAATGCCCGGCACCGGGATATAGGTCCCCAGCCGGTACACGATCAGCAACCCGAGGGTATAGAAGATGCGTTGGCGAAGATCGGTCGCCTTGCCAAGGGCGGACCAGCTCAGGTTCGCCGCCATTTGCTCTGCAGCAGATGCCATGCCCAGACTTCTTTCATGGAGGCGCCGCCGAACCGTTTTCCGGTCGGCGGCGCGGGAAAACTCGCCCTGATGTAAGCGGTCCTGCGACCGCTCACAACCGTTATTCAGCCGCAGCCGCCGCCGATGCCTTCACGGTGATCGAACCACCGGCCTTTTCGATGGCCTCGATGGCCGAGGCAGACGCGCCGGTGACCACCAGCTTGACCTTCGACTTGATCTCGCCCTTGCCCAGGATGCGGATCCCGTCACGCTTGTTCGACGTCAGGCCCGCCGCAACCAGCGCGTCCTCGGTGATCTCGCCCTTGATGTCCAGCTTGCCCAGACCGATGAACTTCTCGATCAGGCCAAGGTTCACCACCGCGAATTCCAGACGGTTCGGCTTGTTGAAGCCGCGCTTCGGCAGGCGGCGGTACAGCGGCATCTGGCCGCCCTCATACCCGCCAAGCGCCACGCCCGAACGGGACTTCTGGCCCTTGATCCCGCGCCCGGCGGTCTTGCCCTTGCCCGAACCCGGGCCACGCGCCACACGCTTCTGCTTGCGGGCGGCGCCGTCATTATCGCGCAGTTCATTCAGTTTCATGTCGCATACTCCTTGGCCGGAATACCCATACCTGCGACGGATGAAGGGCAACACGGCATTTCTTGTTGATTCTGTGCCCCGAAGAAGCACCGCGTGGCCTTATCCCACATCCCCCCCGTTGGCAAGCATCGCGGCCCGCGCCCTAGCCCGCCGCGGGATAGCTTCCATCCGCGTCATGCTTTTCCTGCCCGGTCAGCGCAGGGGTAAAGACGCAGATGATCCGCAGATCCGTCTCCGCCCGCAACAGATGCGCCTCGTGCCGGTCCAGCACATAGACGGTCCCCGGCCCCAAGGGCCAGACCTCGCCCGTGGCGATGTTCTCCACCTCGCCCATGCCTTCGATCACATAGTTCGTCTCGATATGGTTGCGGTATTCCAGCCGCTGCTCCGTCCCGCCCTTGCACAGCGTGTCATGCAGAGAATAGCCCAACCCATCGGCGGCCAGCAGGATGCGGCGGCTCTCGAAAGCCGCGCCCTTCACATGGGCCGGCGTGTCGATGACAGAGGCAAGCGTTCTGACGATCATGGATTTCCCCTTTTCCGCACCCGCCCAGCCTGCCGCCTTTCGCCCACCACCGCAACCGGCCCGCAGGAACGCAAAACGCCCCGGGTTTCCCCGGGGCGCGTTCTATCACGGTCAGGCGCAAGGCGGGGTCACCCCGCCGCGCGCTTACCCGCGCTCTTCGATGATCTGCACCAGATGCGGGATCTTCCGCACCATGCCGCGCACCGCCGGGGTATCTTCCAGCTCGCGCGTGCGGTGCATCTTGTTCAGGCCCAGGCCCTTGAGCGTGGCCGTCTGCACGGCCGGGCGGCGGGCGGCCGAGGCCACCTGCTTCACCACGATGGTTTTCTTGGCTGCCATGATCACGCCTCCACTGCTTCGGCTTCAGGCTTCTTCAGGATGTCGGCCACCTTCTTGCCGCGACGGTTCGCGATCTGGCGGGGCGAGGTTTCCTGCTTCAACCCGTCGATGGTGGCGCGGATCATGTTGTAGGGGTTCTGCGACCCGATGGATTTCGCCACCACGTCCTGCACGCCCAGCATCTCGAACACGGCGCGCATCGGACCACCGGCGATGATCCCGGTACCGGCAACGGCCGTCCGCATCACCACCTTGCCCGCGCCATGACGGCCTTCGATGTCATGATGCAGGGTGCGGCTGTCCTTCAGCGGCACGCGGATCAGCGAACGCTTGGCCTGTTCCGTGGCCTTGCGGATCGCTTCCGGCACTTCCTTGGCCTTGCCCTTGCCAAAGCCGACGCGGCCGCGCTGGTCGCCCACCACGACGAGGGCTGCAAAACCGAAACGCTTGCCGCCCTTCACGGTTTTCGACACGCGGTTGATCGCGACCAGACGGTCGGCGAATTCCGGGGTTTCTTCCGGGCGGTTGTCGCGACGGTCGTCACGACGCTCCCGGCGGTTCTCACGTTCTGCCATGAGGCATTCCTTCATGTTGGCGCGGCACGGCGCCGTTATGGGCCAATCCTCGTGCGCCGCGGGGCGGGGCCGGGATCATCGGGGCGGCACTTGCGCGCCGCCCACCTAAATCAGAACTTCAGGCCACCTTCACGGGCAGCTTCGGCAAGCGCCTTGATCTTCCCGTGGAAAATGAAACCGCCGCGGTCGAAATAGCATTCTTCCACACCGGCCTTCTTCGCCCGCTCGGCAATCGCAGCGCCGATCTTGGCCGCAGCCTCGACGTTGTTCTTGCCCACGACGCCCAGTTCCTTCTCGAGCGACGAGGCAGCGGCCACGGTGACCCCCTTCACGTCGTCGATCAGCTGGACGCTGATGTTCTTGGACGAGCGGTGGACCGACAGGCGCAAACGCCCGTTGGCCATCGCCTTGATCTTGTTCCGTACGCGCAGGCGGCGCTTGAGGAACAGCTCTCTCTTGTTGTTCGCCATGGTTGCGCCCCTTACTTCTTCTTGCCTTCCTTGCGGAAGATGTACTCATCCTTGTAGCGGATGCCCTTGCCCTTGTAGGGCTCGGGGCGCTTCCACTCGCGGATGTTCGCCGCAACCTGTCCGACAAGCTGCTGGTCGATGCCTTCCACAACGATTTCGGTCTGCTTCGGCGAGGTGACGGTCACCCCCTTCGGCACTTCGAAGTTCACCTCATGCGAATAGCCGAGCGACAGCTTCAGCACATTCCCGGCCATCGCGGCGCGGTAACCCACGCCCTGGATTTCCAGGTCCTTCTTGAAGCCCTCGGTCACGCCGACCACAAGGTTGGCAACCATCGACCGGGTCATCCCCCACTGCTGGCGCGCGCGCTTCGACAGGCCGCGCGGGGTCACCTTGACGGTGGTCCCCTCGACGGTCAGCGTCACGTCGTCGCCGGCGGTGAAGCTGCGGGTGCCTTTCGGACCCTTCACCTCGATGGTCTGGCCGCTGATGCTTGCCGACACGCCCTTGGGCAGTTCGACCGGTTTCTTTCCAATACGAGACATGCCACCCTCCTCAGAACACGGTGCAGAGCACTTCGCCGCCAACATTGGCAGACCGTGCAGCTGCATCGGACATGACGCCTTTCGGCGTGGAGACGATGGAAACACCCAGACCGTTGCGCACCGACGGGATGTCCTTGACACCCATATAGACGCGGCGGCCCGGCTTGGACACGCGCTTAAGCTCGCGGATCACCGGGGTGCCTTCAAAGTACTTGAGCGAGATCACCAGTTCGCCCTGGCCATTCTCGGTCGTCTTCTTCTCGTAGCCGCGGATGTAGCCTTCCGATTCCAGCACATCCAGAACCCAGGCGCGCAGCTTGGAAGCCGGCGTCGCGACGGTGGATTTGCCGCGCAGTTGCGCGTTGCGGATGCGGGTCAGCATATCGCCGAGAGGATCGTTCATAGACATCTGTGCTCCTCCCTTACCAGCTCGACTTGACCATGCCCGGGATCTGGCCGAACGAGGCCAGTTCACGCAGCATGATCCGCGACAGCTTCAGCTTACGGTAGTAAGCATGGGGACGGCCCGTCAGCTGGCAGCGGTTATGCAGCCGGGTGGCGGACGAGTTGCGGGGCAGTTCGGCCAGTTTCAGAGTCGCCTTGAAGCGCTCTTCCATCGGCTTGGACTGGTCGTTGATCACCGCCTTCAGTGCCGCGCGCTTGGAAGCGTGCTGCTTCACAAGTTTGGCGCGCTTCACTTCGCGGTTCACCATGGATTTCTTTGCCATATCTCAGGTTCCTCGCGCTTAGGCCGCAAACGGCATGTTGAAGTGCTTCAACAGCGCCTTTGCTTCGGCGTCGGTCTTCGCGGTGGTGCAGATGATGATGTCCATCCCCAGAACCTCATCGACCTTGTCGAAGTTGATCTCGGGGAACACGATGTGCTCTTTCAGGCCCATGGCATAGTTGCCGCGGCCGTCAAAGCTGTTGCCCTTCACGCCGCGGAAGTCGCGGACGCGCGGCAGGGCGATCGTGATCAGACGGTCAAGGAATTCATACATCCGGTCGCCGCGCAGCGTCACCTTGCAGCCCAGCGGCATCTCTTCCCGCACGCGGAAGCCGGCGATCGACTTCTTGGCATGGGTGATGACCGCCTTCTGACCGGCAATCTGCGACAGTTCCTCGGCGGCCTGCTTCACCTTCTTGGTGTCCTTGACCGCTTCGCCGACGCCCATGTTCAGCACGATCTTGTCGAGCTTGGGGATCTGCATGTCGTTCTTGTAGCCAAACTCTTCCTTCATCGCGGCGCGGATGCGGGCGATGTAGTCGGCCTTGGCGCGGGGGGTATAGGTGGCTTGGTCCAGCATCAGATCGCATCCCCGGTGGACTTGGCGTAACGCACCTTCTTGTCGCCCTCCATGCGGAAGCCGACGCGGGTGGGTTTGCCGTTCTTGTCAACGATGGCCAGGTTCGACAGATCGACCGGCAGCGCCTTCGCCAGACGGCCGCCCTGCGACGAAGCCGACTGCTTGGTGTGCCGGATCGCGACGTTCACGCCGTCGACGATGGCCTTGTTTTCCTTGGGCATAACGGCGGAAATCTCGCCCTTCTTGCCCTTGTCCTTGCCGGTCAGAACGATGACCGTATCACCCTTTTTCAGCTTCGCAGCCATCACAGCACCTCCGGTGCCAGCGAGATGATCTTCATGAAGTTCTTCGCACGCAGCTCGCGCACGACCGGCCCGAAGATACGGGTGCCGACCGGTTCGCCCTGGTTGTTCAGGATGACGGCGGCATTACGGTCAAAGCGGATCGACGTGCCGTCTTCACGGCGGACTTCCTTGGCGGTGCGCACGACAACGGCCTTGCGGACGTCGCCCTTCTTCACGCGGCCCTTCGGAATGGCTTCCTTCACCGACACCACGATGATGTCGCCGACGGACGCATAGCGGCGGTGCGAACCGCCCAGAACCTTGATGCACTGAACCCGGCGCGCGCCGGAGTTGTCAGCAACATCCAGATTGGTCTGCATCTGGATCATTGGGTTACTCCCGACCTTTGGGAACGGTCATGATCTGCAACCGTCCCAGGGTTTCGTTCGTGCCGAACGGAGGTTTGAGGCTTACGCCTCGACAACCACCGTCCAGCGTTTCGTTTTCGAGATCGGCGCGCACTCTTCGATGCGAACAGTGTCACCGACCTTGAACTTGTTGTGCTCGTCGTGGGCCCGGTACTTCTTGGACTTGCGGACGGTCTTTTGCAGCAGCGGGTGCTTGAAGCGGCGCTCTACCAGAACGGTAATCGTCTGCTCGTTCTTGTCCGAGGTCACGACACCTTGCAGGATACGCTTGGGCATTTCGTGGTCCTCTTACTTCGCGGCTTCAGCGGCTTTTTGGTTCAGCACCGTCTTGATGCGCGCCACATCCTTGCGGATGGCGTTGAACCGGGCGGTGTTCTCAAGCTGGCCGGTGGCCTGCTGGAAGCGCAGGTTGAAGGCTTCCTTCTTCAGCGCGACCAGGCTGTCACGCAGCTGGTCAGGGGTCTTGCCCCGCAGTTCTTCGGCTTTCACGGCCTTTGTCCTTTTCTCAATCACCAGAGAGCCCCTTACACGAAGGGTAACCCTGAACCCGGTGGATCAATGATGAATCAACGATTCCGAGTCGCCCCGGAACCGTGGATGCGCCCACTTACAGGTGACCCGTCCCAAGAGCAAGCCCTAGTTTGATCGCCGAGCATATCCAACAAAAGCAAAGGCCCCCGCCGTTTCCGGCAGGGGCCCTGCATCGGGCGGGGTTCTCCCCGCCGATCCTTACCAGTCTTCGCGGGCCACGACGCGGGTCGTCACCGGCAGCTTCATCGCGCCCAGACGCAGCGCTTCACGCGCGATCACTTCGGACACTCCGTCGATCTCGAACATGATGCGGCCCGGCTTCACCTTCGCCGCCCAGTAATCGACCGAACCCTTGCCCTTACCCATACGCACTTCGGTCGGCTTCGACGACACCGGCACATCGGGGAACACGCGGATCCAGACCCGGCCCTGACGCTTCATGTGGCGGGTGATCGCGCGGCGGGCCGCTTCGATCTGACGCGCCGTCACACGCTCGGGCTCGGTGGCTTTCAGCGCAAAGGAGCCGAAGTTCAGCAGAAAGCCGCCCTTCGCCTCGCCGTGGATACGGCCCTTGTGCTGTTTGCGGAACTTGGTCCGTTTCGGTTGCAGCATTTCCTTCTACTCCCTTACGCGCGTTCGCGGTCGCGGCGCGGCGCACGCGGTGCAGCACCGTCCTGCGCTTCGGCCTGACGGCGATCATGGGCCTGCGGATCATGCTCAAGGATCTCGCCCTTGAAGATCCACACCTTCACACCGATGATCCCATAGGGCGTCTCGGCTTCCGACAGCGCATAGTCGATGTCGGCGCGCAGCGTGTGCAGCGGAACGCGGCCTTCGCGGTACCACTCGGTCCGCGCGATTTCCGCGCCACCCAGACGGCCCGACACGTTGACCCGGATCCCCAGCGCACCCATCCGCATGGCGTTCTGCACGCCCCGCTTCATGGCACGGCGGAAAGACACCCGGCGCTCCATCTGCTGGGCGATCGATTCCGCCACCAGCTGGGCATCGACTTCCGGCTTGCGGACCTCGACGATGTTCAGGTGCAGTTCCGACTTGGTGAACACCGTCAGCTTCTTGCGAAGCGTCTCGATATCCGCGCCCTTCTTGCCGATGATCACGCCCGGACGCGCGGTGTGGATGGTCACACGGCACTTCTTGTGCGGACGCTCGATGATCACACGGCTGACACCGGCCTGCTTGCACTCTTCGTGGATGAACTCACGCATGCGCAGGTCTTCCAGCAGCAAGTTGCCGTAATCCTTCGACTCGGCAAACCAGCGGCTATCCCAGGTCCGGTTGACCTGCAGGCGCATCCCGATGGGGTTGACCTTCTGACCCATTATGCAGACTCCCCGACTTGACGCACCTTGATGGTGATCTCGCTGAACGGTTTCATGATCTTGCCGAACCGGCCGCGTGCACGCGGACGGCCACGCTTCATCACCAGGTTCTTGCCAACCCAGGCTTCGGCGACGACAAGGCTGTCAACGTCGAGATTGTGGTTGTTCTCCGCATTGGCGATCGCCGACTGCAGGCACTTCTTCACGTCACCGGCGATACGGCGCTTCGAGAAGGTGAGGTCGGCCAGCGCCTTTTCCACCTTCTTGCCGCGGATCATGCCCGCCACGAGGTTCAGCTTCTGCGGCGAGGTGCGAAGCATCCGGGCAATCGCCATCGCTTCGTTGTCCGCCACGCGGCGCGGATTCTTTTCCTTACCCATGGCTTACTTCCTCTTGGCTTTCTTGTCGGCGGCGTGACCGTAATAGGTCCGCGTGGGGGAGTATTCCCCGAACTTCTGGCCGATCATTTCTTCGGTCACGTTGACGGGGATGTGCTTGTGCCCGTTGTAGACCCCGAAGGTCAGGCCAACGAACTGCGGCAGGATGGTGGAACGGCGCGACCAGATCTTGATCACTTCGTTCTTGCCCGATTCCCGCGCCTTCTCGGCCTTCTTCAGGACGTAAGCATCGACAAACGGGCCTTTCCAGATGGAACGAGTCATGGATTAGCGCCCTTTTTTCTTGGCGTGACGCGAACGGACGATGTACTTGTCCGTCTGCTTGTTCGACCGGGTCCGGTTGCCCTTGGTGCCCTTGCCCCACGGCGTGACCGGGTGACGGCCACCCGAGGTGCGGCCTTCACCACCACCATGCGGGTGATCGATCGGGTTCATCGCAACACCACGCACGGTCGGGCGGATGCCCATGTGACGGCGGCGCCCGGCCTTGCCGAAGTTCTGGTTCGAGTTGTCGGGGTTGGACACGGCGCCGATGGTCGCCATGCACTCCTGACGCACCATCCGCAATTCGCCCGAAGACAGGCGGATCTGCGCATAGCCACCGTCACGGCCCACGAACTGGGCATAGGTGCCCGCCGCACGCGCCAGCTGGCCGCCCTTGCCGGGCTTCAGCTCGACGTTGTGCACGATCGTCCCGATCGGCATGCCGCTGAACGGCATGGCGTTGCCCGGCTTCACGTCGGTCTTGGCGCCGGCGATCACCTGATCGCCCACCGCCAGACGCTGCGGCGCAAGAATGTAGGACAACTCGCCATCCGCATACTTCACCAGCGCGATGAAGGCGGTCCGGTTCGGATCGTATTCGATCCGCTCCACGGTCGCCGCAATGTCGAACTTGCGGCGCTTGAAATCCACAACGCGGTACAGGCGCTTTGCGCCGCCGCCCTTGTGCCACATCGTGACACGTCCGGTGTTGTTCCGGCCGCCCGTCTTCGTCAGACCCTCGGTAAGGGCTTTGACAGGGCGTCCTTTCCACAGCTCCGAACGGTCGATCAGAACCAGCCCACGCTGGCCAGGCGTCGTCGGTTTATACGACTTGAGTGCCATGCTCTCTGTCTTCCGTCAGCTAGGGGCCGCATCAAGCGACCCGTTGGTTATAGGGCTCCGAAGATCCCCGATTTCGGTTCCCGCCCGCCGGGCAAGAAACCGGATTCCTTAAAAATCCACGGCCCCGGAAACCCGGGGCCGCAAGATTCGTGCGGCTTCTATCAGAGGCCCGTGGCCACGTCGATAGTGTTCCCCTCCTCGAGGGTCACATAGGCCTTCTTCTTGTCCGACCGCTCGCCGGGGCGACCGCGGAACTTCTTCGCCTTGCCCTTGGACACAACGGTGTTCACCGCCTTGACCTTCACGCCAAAGACCGCCTCGACGGCTTCCTTGATCGCGGGCTTGGTGGCGTCCATCGCCACCTGAAACACGACCGCACCGTTCTCCGATGCCATGGTGGCCTTCTCGGTGATGATCGGCTTCTTGATCAGGTCGTAATGTTCGGGTTTCGCGCTCATTTCAGACGAGCCTCCAAGGCTTCGACACCCGCCTTCGTGATCACCAGCGTGTCACGCTTCAGGATGTCATAGACGTTTGCGCCGATGGTCGGCAGCACGTCGATCCCCTCGAGGTTGCGGGCCGCCAGCGCGAAATTCGCGTCAACATCCGCACCATCGATGACCAGCACGCGCTTCCAGCCCCGCTCCTTGACGGTCTTGGCCAGCATCGCCGTCTTGGCTTCCGCCATGGCAAGGCTGTCCACAATCACCAGCTCACCCGCCTTGGCCTTGGCCGAAAGCGCATGACGCAGGCCGAGGGCCCGGAACTTCTTCGGCAGGTCATGGGCGTGCGACCGCGGGGTCGGGCCCTTGTAGACGCCACCATGACGGAAGATCGGCGCCTTGCGGGACCCGTGACGCGCGCCACCGGTGCCCTTCTGGCGATAGATCTTCTTGGTCGAATAGGACACGTCCGACTTGCCCAGAACCGAATGGGTGCCAGCCTGTGCCTTCGCACGCTGCCAGCGCACCACGCGATGCAGGATGTCCGCGCGCGGCTCAAGGCCGAACAGCGCCTCGTCCAGATCGATGGAACCGGCCTTGCCGCCGTCCAGCTTGATCACATCAAGTTTCATGCTTCACCCCCTTCGACCGCGACTTCGGCCGCCGGAGCAGCCGCGCTGCGGATCGCCGCCGGACGCGGAGCGTCCTTCAGCGCGGGCTTCTTCACCGCATCCTTCACGGTGACCCAGCCACCCTTCGATCCCGGGACAGCGCCCTTGACCATGATCAGGCCGCGATCGGCATCCGTGCGCACGACCTGCAGGTTCTGCGTGGTCACGCGGACAGCGCCAAGATGGCCGGCCATCTTCTTGCCCTTGAACACCTTGCCGGGGTCCTGGCACTGGCCAGTGGACCCGTGCGAACGGTGGCTGATCGACACACCGTGCGAGGCCCGCAGACCGCCGAAGTTGTGCCGCTTCATCGCACCGGCAAAACCCTTACCGATCGAGGTGCCCGCGATATCCACGAACTGGCCCGCCAGGTAGTGGTCGGCAGTGATTTCCGCGCCCACGTCGATCAGGTTGTCGGGCGACACGCGGAACTCCGCGATCTTGCGCTTGGGCTCCACATTCGCCTTGGCGAAGTGGCCCCGCTGCGCGGCCGTCGTCCGCTTGGCCTTGGCCGCACCGGCGCCCAGTTGGACAGCCGTATAGCCATCCTTATCGGCGGTGCGTTGTGCCACGACCTGCAGGTTGTCAAGTTGAAGAACGGTCACAGGAACCTGCGTTCCGTT
Organism: Paragemmobacter ruber; assembly: GCF_009908315.1. Lineage (GTDB taxonomy): Bacteria > Pseudomonadota > Alphaproteobacteria > Rhodobacterales > Rhodobacteraceae > Paragemmobacter > Paragemmobacter ruber. Next base: position 1,065 of record NZ_JAAATW010000002.1, on the reverse strand, counting down.
CTCAAGGAACAGCCGGGTCATGCCCAGCTTTTTTGCGATTACGCCAGAGCGCATGGGTCTGCCCTCCTCAAACCTTGATCTCGACATCCACGCCAGCGGCGAGGTCGAGCTTCATCAGCGCGTCCACGGTCTGGGGGGTCGGATCGACGATGTCGAGAAGGCGCTTGTGCGTGCGGATTTCCCACTGGTCGCGCGACTTCTTGTCGATATGCGGACCACGGAGAACCGTGAACTTCTCGATCTTGTTCGGCAGCGGGATCGGGCCGCGCACTTGTGCGCCGGTCCGCTTGGCCGTGTTCACGATTTCCTGCGTGCTGGCATCCAGAACGCGGTAATCGAAGGCCTTGAGCCGGATGCGGATGGTCTGACCTTGCATCTTCTTTTCCTTCGGAACGTAGGCCTCAGCGGCCCATAGGTTCACATTGCGATTGCGTTGCGCCGGGGGGCGTTTCCGCCCCCCGGCGGTTTTCTTCCCGTAGGATGGGCATTACTGCCCATCCTACCTGTCCCATCACTTGATGATCTTCGACACGACGCCGGCGCCGACGGTGCGGCCGCCTTCACGGATGGCGAAGCGCAGCTTCTCTTCCATCGCGATCGGTGCGATCAGCTCGACCTCGAACTTCAGGTTGTCGCCCGGCATCACCATCTCGGTGCCTTCCGGCAGCTTCACCGTCCCCGTCACGTCCGTCGTGCGGAAGTAGAACTGTGGACGGTAGTTCGCGAAGAACGGCGTGTGGCGGCCGCCCTCTTCCTTCGTCAGGATGTAGGCCTCGGCTTCAAAATGCGTGTGCGGGTTCACCGATTTCGGCTTGCACAGCACCTGACCACGCTCCACGCCGTCACGGTCGATCCCGCGCAGCAGAACGCCCACGTTGTCACCGGCTTCCCCACGATCCAGCAGCTTGCGGAACATCTCAACGCCCGTGCAGACCGATTTCTTGGTCTCGCGGATCCCCACGATCTCCACTTCGTCGCCGACGTTGATCACGCCACGCTCCACACGACCCGTCACAACCGTCCCGCGGCCCGAGATCGAGAACACGTCCTCGATCGGCATCAGGA